>NZ_OESS01000002.1 GCF_900240285.1 Halobacillus sp. Marseille-P3879 | reverse complement strand
GATTCCTCAGAGACGATGAGGTCAATAGGTCCGAGGTGGAAGCGTGGTGACACGTGCAGCTGACGGATACTAATCAATCGATGACTTAACTACAAGCCTTTGTGAAAGGCGTTTCGTACCAAAGATGATTCATAAAGCTTATCCAGTTTTGAGGGTTCACCTCTATATGATGTGGTGGCGACAGCGAAGAGGTCACACCTGTTCCCATGCCGAACACAGCAGTTAAGCTCTTCAGCGCCGATGGTAGTCGGGTTTACCCCCGTGAGAGTAGGACGCTGCCACGTTAATATTAAACCTTAGAAGATTAGTTTCTTCTAAGGTTTTTTTATGTAGAATGGATTTCATGAAGAAGGGAAAAGCCGGTTTTATTGTTTAGTAACTGCACCTTATCAATTGAATTCTCCTAATTTACCCAATATACCACAATAGAGAGAATATATGTTCGGGGTGAGGTTTTATTAAACTTTTAAGATGGAGTCACTCTCGGAGGAAAATGGTGAGGGGTTATTTTAATAAATTTCCTTATTCCGTTTTTCATTTTAAAAAAGTACGACGGTATTATATTCTTTATACCCTGGAGTGGGATTCAGAGGATCCAGTTGTAACTGCTGAAGATAGAGAGGAGATGCAATACTTAATAAATGATGTACTCGGGAGCAGAGGAGCCTATCTAACAAGAAAGTCGAGAAATGCTTAAGATTTCTCGACTTTCTTAAATATAATTCATCCCATTGCCTCATAGGCTGCATGCATTCCAGCTACTCGACCGGTCACCATAGCTGATGTGATATTGTAACCTCCGGTATATCCGTGAATGTCTAGTATTTCTCCACAAAAATATAATCGATTCATTAATTTTGATTGCATTGTACTTGGTACAATCTCTTTAATTGAAACTCCGCCTCCTGTTACAAAAGCTTTCTCAATAGGTTGGGAACCGTCAATGTTTATTGTGAAGTGTTTCATAGCATGGCTTAGCTGTCTTATCTGCTCGTTAGAAATATTTGCGGATTTCTCATTTGGAGAAATCCCCACAAACTCAAGGAGGTAATCCAAAAGTCGTTCTGGTAACTTTCCTTTAATTAAGTTACGGAATGTTTTTTTAGGCTCATTAGCTGCTAACTCTTTCAATTCAGCGATAAGAGTCTCTTCTTTTATATCAGGCAAACAGTCAATCTCAAGTATAACAGGTTTGTGTCCTTTCATAAGTTCCTTGACTACAAATTGGGAACACCTTAGCACTGCTGGCCCGGATACTCCAAAGTGAGTAAACAGCATATCCATAGTATGAGTGACGATCTTTTTCTTTTTCTGATTTAAGACAGACACCCCTACATCGCGAAGCGAAAGCCCCTGGAGGGATTTGTCTTTAATAAAAGAGTCATTGGATAGAAGAGGAACTTCTGTTGGAAATAAATCAGTGATCGTATGGCCGGCTTTTTTGGCCCAGGCGTATCCATCTCCTGTTGATCCTGTATGGGGAACAGCTTTTCCACCGACTGCAAGTACAATTGATTTACTTAATACCTTTTCACCGGTTTTTAGGATAACCGTGTGGCTGTCTTTTCCATAATGTACTGCTTCTACTGGTGTGCTTTTACGAACGTCCACATCTAATTCATCTAACCTGTTAAGAAGGGCGTTAACAACGTCTTTTGCTTTATTACTAATGGGAAACATTCTTCCGTGGTCCTCTTCTTTAAGTGCTACTCCTAGATTTTCAAAAAAATCAATAATGTCATAGTTATTAAAAATAGAAAAAGGACTGTATAAAAAGCGGCCGTTTCCTGGGATATGTTTAATTACTTCCTCCTCCGGCAGTCGATTGGTAACGTTACAACGTCCCCCGCCTGAAATGGCCAGTTTTGTCCCTAGTTTTTTACCTTTATCAATTAATAAGGTTTTAACCCCTTGTTCAGCTGCTGCAATTGCAGCCATTAAACCAGAGGGCCCTCCCCCTATGACGATAACTTGATAAGACATATGGTGACTTCCTTTCTTTCCTTCTTTTCCTTTTCTTATTCATTGTTTTTCGAACTTTTATGATAAAATAGACAAAGTTGACTCTAAAATAATTGAAGGTGAAGATAAAATTATGTCGAAAATATTAAAAGGTACGATGATTTTAACAGGTGCTACCTTTTTATCAAAGTTCTTAGGGATGATTTATACTGTTCCCTTTGAACAAATGGTTGGACCTGAAGGCATGGAACTCTATTTCTATGCTTATACACCATACAACATTTTATTAAGTTTATCTACACTTGGGGTGCCAATGGCTGTTTCGAAATTTGTCTCCAAGTATAATTCTCTCGAAGACTATCAAACGGGCAGAGACATGTTTAAATCAGGCATGCAGTTGATGGGGATTACAGGTATTATTACCTTTTTGATTTTGTTCTTATGCGCCGACCCTATTGCGCAGCTTAGTCTTTCGAATGAAGATACAACAGCTTCCTCAGAGGATACAGCAATGGTTATTCGCATGGTTGCATTCGCACTTTTGATCATTCCTAGTATGAGTATTATCCGCGGTTTCTTTCAAGGAAATGAATCAATGGCACCTACTGGAGTATCGCAGGTCATTGAGCAGGTTGTACGTATTTTATTTTTATTAGTTTCTGTTTATGTTGTGTTGAATGTATTTGAGGGGACAATCCCTACAGCTATTGGTTTTTCTACGTTTGCAGCTTTTATAGGAGGAATTGCGTCATTAATAGTTCTAATCGTGTATTGGAAAAAACGCAAACCATACCTGGACCGTCAATTGGACAGCCAGGAGTATACGTATGATTTATCAAGGAAGGATATGTTTAAAGAGTTGATCAGTTATGCTGGACCTTTTGTATTAGTAGGTATAGCAACGCCGTTATATCAGCTGATCGACCAATTTACATTTAATAAAGCTATGTCTGCCGCAGGACTTGGAGATATTTCAGGGGCATCCTTATCAGCTATACATGTCCTCAGTCACAAGCTTGTCATTATACCCGTAACTTTAGGCATTGGTTTATCACTAGCATTACTTCCGGCCATCACAAAGTCTTTTACAAAACAAAACATGGTTCAGCTTAATCATCAAATTAACCAAGCATTGCAGATTGTAGCATTGCTGATAATTCCCGCTGTTGTCGGATTGTCAGTTCTTTCTTATGAAGCTTATGGTTCTTTCTATGGTGTAGAAAATGTAGACTATTATGGCAGTCTGTTGAGGTGGTATGCTCCAGTAGGCTTACTATTTGCTTCCTATACAGTCTCTGCTGCTATTTTACAAGGCGTGAACCGTCAGAACTTTGCGCTGGTCAGCTTGGGAGCAGGACTGTTTATTAAGACAGCTACGAATTTTTGGTTTATTGTATTGTTCGGAGCTAAAGGTTCTATTATTTCAACCGGACTTGCTGTCTTAATCGCATTGTCCTTAAATCTATGGAGAATCCATAGAGGTATTCATTTTTCCTATAAACCTGTATTTAAACGGTCACTGCTGATTTTGATCCTTACAAGTATAATGGCAGGAGTGGTCTGGCTAGTTAAATCCGGGTTTGGATTAGTTTGGAACCCGTTAGAAGACCGGTTAGCTGCATTATTTATTCTCCTCATCAGTGCAGGGATTGGCGGGCTGTTGTATATGTGGATGTCCTATCAGACGACATTGTTGGAACGAATACTCGGAGGACGTGTGCGTATAGTAGATAAATTTTTAAAGCGAAGATAGGCAGGTGGAAAAATGAGAATTGATAAACTATTGGCTAACATGGGTTATGGAACCCGTAAAGAAGTAAAGCAGCTCTTGAAATCAGGTCATGTACGAGTGAATAATCAGGTAGAGAAAAGTCCAAAAACCCACGTGAACCCCAATGAGGAAGAAGTAAGCGTGAACGGAGAGGTTGTCGAATACAAAGAATTTATTTATTTAATGCTCCATAAGCCGGACGATGTGGTTTCCGCCACAGAGGACAGCAATGATTTGACAGTTATAGATATCCTACAGCCTGAGGATGCTTTGTTTGATCCTTTTCCTGTTGGGCGGTTGGACAAGGATACAGAAGGGCTGCTGCTTATTACAAATGATGGACAGCTTTCTCACCGTTTAACTACACCTAAGAAAGATATAGGAAAGACTTATTTTGCTCATATTGAAGGAGAAGTTACCGAAAGAGATGTTGAAGTTTTTCAAGCTGGCGTATGCCTTGATGATGGCTATGTTACTAAACCTTCCTTTCTTGAAATTGAAAAGACAGGCCCACAGTCGGAAATAAAACTCACTATCACCGAAGGAAAGTATCATCAAGTGAAACGAATGTTTGAAGCAGTAGGAAAAAGAGTGACCTACTTAAAACGTCTTAGTATTGGAGATCTACATTTAGACCCTGATCTTGAACTTGGGGAATACAGGGAATTAAGTGAAGCTGAAATAAGTTACTTATTTCAGCTTACAAATCTTGACCATTAAAAAAACACCCAGTAATCATTCTGGGTGTTGCTTTACATACTTATGATATTTTTACTTTTTTTTCAGTCGTTGTCCACTTCCCACGATTTGGACTACATACAAGTCCATTGTATTCCAAAATGCTTATGTCTCTTTGCATCGTCCTGTCCGTAAGTCCAAATTCATCAGCAAGCTCTGAAGTTGTTACAGGCCCATTCTTATGAATAAACATGTAAACAGCTTTAATTCGGTTTAACATACGGGATGATGGATGATTCAAAAAACCACTCCTTATTGTCATTAGAGGAATTTGTGGTGCCAGTGAATCTTAGAAGATATTTTTATTGTACACTAACATCGGATAAAGGGCTACTTTCTATAGTTGATTTAACAGATAATTCACGAAATTTACATTTTTAAGGGGAAATGTGGAGTGTTTATATTAAGAAGGCTATTCATAAAAATGGTAAAAATTAATAATTATGTCTTGTTTATTTCAAGTGCCCTGCTCGTTCTTTTCTCTTCCATTCTAATCGTGATCGTGGAAAATGATACTTTCCCAACTTTGTTTGACGGTTTCTGGTGGGTGATGACTACAGTTACCACTGTAGGTTATGGCGATTACTTCCCTGTTTCACCTGCAGGTCGGATAATTGGTATTTTCTTATATATATTCGGGATTGGCCTTATTGGTATTGCGATCGGAAAAATAGTTGACGGACTTACTGTCTTCAGAAAAAAAAGGGTGGAAGGTGATATTGTGTACAAAGACAAACAGCATTTAATAATCATTGGATGGTCTCAAAAAGCGAAGTTCGCCATTGATGAAATCCTTGATACGAACAAAGAGATTGAAGTCGTCATTATTGATGAGCTTAAAGAAGCCCCACTTTTAGCAGAGAACATTCATTACATAAAAGGGAACGCTTCAGATGAGTCTACCTTGCTTAAAGCGAACCTAAGGGAAGCGAAGGCTGTCTTAATATTTGCTGATAGTTCGTTAGACAGTGATCAAATGATTGATGGAAAGACACTGCTGATTGCATCTACGATTGAAACCGTAGCGCCAGATGTTCATACAGTCGTTGAAGTAATGGAAGAGCGGCATATCAAAAACTTTAAGCATGCAAGGGTGGATGAATTTATCATCTCTAATGAGACCATCTCTTCGTTAGCTGTTCGATCAGCCTTTAGAAAAGGTGTTTCTGGAATTTACAGTCAACTGCTCAGCCGCTCCGTTGGCGATGATTTATATCACGTCCCGAATCTAAACAATTGGAAAACTTATGGTGATGCCTTTCAAGAACTATTAAATCATGGGGCAACTTTAATTGCAGATCGTAACGATTTAACCATTAATCGGCGTTTACATGAAAATATTCCAGAGGATGCAGAATTATACGTGGTTTGTGACCAGAAAACGTATCAACAGTTGTTAAAAAAGGAGGCTGAATGATACTTGGAATATTCTAAACTGGCTCCTGCATACAAAGAGGAATATATAGAAAAGTTGTTTCCTTTGCTTCGAATACCTAGTGTCTTTGAGGCTAGTGATCACTTTCCTTATGGGAAATCTATTGATGAAGCATTACACTACATGCTTTCATTGGGGAAAGAAGATGGATTCTTATGCAGCAATATAGAGGGCCACGCTGGACATATTGAGTTTGGTGCAGGTGAAGAGGTCATAGGATTACTTGGTCATTTGGATGTGGTACCTCCTGGGGATGGCTGGTCTACCGAGCCTTTTCAGCCGGTCATAGAAGGAGATTGTCTTTACGCAAGAGGTGCCCAGGATGATAAAGGACCTGTTGTGGCTGCTTATCTTGCAATGAAACTATTAAAGGACCAGGGATTTGTACCGAAGAAAAGAGTAAGACTGATTTTAGGAACAGATGAAGAGCGTGATTGGAAAGGCATTGAGCATTATTTTAAAAAAGAAGAGATGCCCGTTTTTGGGTTCACACCAGATGCGGTTTTTCCTGTTATCCATGCGGAAAAAGGGTTGATCGACAGTTATATAAATTTTGACGTCCCGGATGTTACTTCCTCTAATGCTCTATTGTCCTTTTCAAGTGGTGAGCGGTTAAATATGGTTCCTGACGCTGCAGAAGCAAGACTTAAGATCAACGATATTGAAGAACTTTTTCAAGCCTTTTTAAATCTCCACCAATTAAAGGGGAATATTCAAAAGCAGGAGAACACCTTTCTTTTAACCTTATACGGAAAGACAGCACATGGAAGTAAGCCGGAGAATGGAGTTAATGCTGCACTTCACCTGCTCAAATTTTTAAAAGAAATCCAGCTGCACCCGGATCATGCAGAGATAGTCAATCACATTATTGAATGTTTATCTGACCCTGCAGGCAGTGGGTTGAATTGTAATTTTCAAGATGAAGTCTCAGGTAATTTGACATGTAACATGGGAATAGTTGATTGGAAAAGTGGAGAGAAATGCCGTGTAGGAGTGAACGTGAGGTATCCAGTAACGATTGATTCAGAATTAATTGTTCAATCTTTAAAGCGGTTTTCTAAGAAAGCCCATGGGACGATGGAGATTTATGATCACCTTAAGGCGCTCCATATAAAAAAAGAGCATCCTCATATTCAGGCTTTATTGGAAATTTATAATCGCCATGCAGAAGATACTGCTATCCCTCACTCAATAGGTGGTGCAACGTATGCCCGCGCTTTAGAAACGGGAGTGGCTTATGGAGCTCTTTTTAAAGACAGTCCTGACACAGCACATCAAGCAAATGAACATATACAATTAAAAGATATGATTAAAGCCATAGCGATTTATGCTGAAGCTATTCAGCATTTAAGCCGTTGAAAAAAATTCTATGAATAAAGTTTTGACTCAGGTATTTTTTTTCGTTTAATGTAAGACATCTGACTTACGTTCTTTGTTAAAGCCTTTCAAAATTAGGAATCGAAGGAGTTATTGGCATGAGTAAGCATTATTTTATAGGGATCCCGGTAACGGAAAAGGTGAAAAAAATGTGTATGGAGATGCAGAGAGAGTTAGCAGACAGAATGGATTACAAAGTGTGGACTCATCCAGATGACCTTCACATTACTCTTAAATTTTTGGGAGGATGCAGTCCTGATCAGGTACGTAAATGGCAGGAAGAATTATCAGGTCTCTCTTTACCAGAACGTTTTTCTTTAGACATCGGCCCTGCAAATGGTTTTGGTGATAGGAAGCATCCGCGTGTGTTCTTCGTAGATACTGAAGCTCACTCTTCCTTGATACACCTGAAAGAAACCATCGACAGAACAGGTGAGAAATTAGGTTTTCCAAGGGAAAAAAGATCTTACTCCCCTCATGTTACTTTAGCAAAGAAATGGAAAGAAGGGCAGTCTCCCCTTGGGGAAGGGGAAACTATCTTCTTGAATCACCTTGACATGGAGGTTGAGCAATTTTATCTTTATAAAATTCACCCAGGGGAAAACCCAAAATATGAGAAAACCACCGAATTTAAGTTACAGGGGGATTGATGTGGCTCAACTTATAAAATTGCAGGATTATATTTCAAGGTATGAAAGTAATATTTATCATTATCCTGCTAAGTACATAAGACTTAAGCAACAGAAATGGAATCAACTTAAACGACAATGGGAAAATGGGGAATTCAATAAGAGCTCCGGGCCAAGTCAAATACCTGAGAGAAAGACCACAGGGTGGAAGCAGTTCTTTACTCGAAAAAATACCATCGAACCCAATTATGAAAACGAGAGCGTATTGGAAAATACTGAGAATCCAAAGAATATAAATGAGTTAAAAAAATATTTCCTGGATGAATTGCTCCCTTTTCAGCTAAAATGGGCAAGCACCACTCTACTAGAGAGATCCTTTATAGACCCTGGTTTCAAAGAAGACCTGCACTTACAAATGCTCCTTCAGCGGCTGCCTGATCATTATTTAATCCTGTATAAGCCTATTGTAGAAGTAAATAAAGCTCCGATGGAAGCTGGAATTATAATCATCGGCCCTTATGAGGTGGAAGTGATTAACTATATTGATGTGGAGGCTGATTATATATCTCCTTACTCCCAGAAACAATGGCATAAAGAAACAAATGAAGGAAAGCGTACCATGTCCAGCCCTCTTCTCAGTTTAAAGCGAACGGAAACCTATTTAAGAAGTATTATGAGCACGTATGATTTTGGCTTAGAGTACAGGCTTACTGTGTTGGCACCTGGAACTACTATCTACGCTTCTAAGGAACCTTACTTAACCTCTTACGTTGATGAACGTTCTTTTGAACGATGGCTTATGGAGAAAAGAATGCTGAGCACCCCTCTTAAGCACAGCCAGCTTATGATGGCGGAAAAGCTGCTAAAGCACACGAGAACTGCTGCAGTTAAAAGACCTGAGTGGGAGGAAAGCTCTATCGAAGAGTAATTCAGGTTTTGACATCTTACTTGCTGTAAAGTTAGTCGTATTCTGACGGAAGCTGCTTATTTTATTTTTAAATTATAGTATAATAATTTGACGTCGGACAGGAGATTGGACTTATGTATATAGTTATAACTAACCCAAAGGCTGGTGATGGATCAGCATTTAGATTGCTTGAACTCATTCAAAAAGAGCCTTTGTTTCGTTCAAATAACTGCCGCTCCTATCAGACGGAATATAACGGCCACGCTAATACTCTTGTCAAATCAATTGTTAAGACATATTACTCCGCTATTAAAGCTGTTATTATTATTGGAGGAGACGGTACGATCCATGAAGTAATAAATGGTCTGGCCCCGTGGCCTGAGCTGCCCGTAGGAATTATACCTGCTGGAACAGGGAATGATTTTGCCAGAGGTTTAGAATTAAAGTCTCAAGGAATTACTCTCTTTAGAAAGATCATGAGTCAGCCAAATATTGTTAAATTTAAAATCGGCCAGGTTGATATTTTAGCCGGGCAGCGGTCTGCAACTTTGTATTTTATTAATAGTGCAGGAACGGGACTAGACAGTCAAGTTGCAGCTACAGCCAATGAGAGTGTTTTCAGAAGGAAGTTGCAGAAGAGCCGGTTAGGTAGACTGCAGTATTTGTTTGCTTTCCTTAAAGGAATGAAGAGGTTTAAGTATGTTCAGGCTGAAGTCGATATAGAAGGTAGAAGAGTTAAAAGTAAAACCTTTACGTTAGCCGTTATTGCTAATCACCCTTTTTTTGGTAAAGGGATGAAGATAGCTCCAAAATCCCATCTGACCTCACCTAAGTTTTCTATTATATTAATAGAGCCTATCACGAGGTGGAAACTGATTTTTTTGTTCGCGACTGTTTTTGCGGGGAAGCATATCAGTTTGAAAAAGGTTCATGAAGTGAGGGGATCTTCAATAAAGTTAAAGGGGACGGAGTCTTTGCTGTTACAACTAGATGGTCAAATCTACCGTTGTGACGAGTGCAGAATCAAAAAGACAAAGGAAAGCCGACTATTTTTAACCGACTAGAAAATTTTCCTTGAAAGTTGAACTGCTTTTGAGTTAATCTGTAAAAAGGTGTTTATTTTGTACGGTGTAAGATGGACTACAGATATATTAAATTATACGATATACTTGTACTACTAATACGTGAGCTATCACAGGAAGATTTGAGGAATTGAAGGTGAATTGGTTGGAGCATATATTAGGTCAAAACTGGACAATCACTCCCGCTGGAGGTTCCACTGGAGAAGCATATTACGCTCAAAACGATGGGAAACGTTTATTTTTAAAACGTAATTCCTCCCCCTTTCTTGCCGTTCTTTCTGCTGAGGGCATCGTTCCCAAGCTCGTTTGGACAAAAAGACTGGAAAACGGGGATGTCATTACGGCCCAAGAGTGGCTGGAAGGACGAGAATTAAATACGGAAGAAATGAAGCATCCAAGAGTAGCGGCACTTCTCAGCAAAATTCATCATTCCAGTGAACTTTTGGACATGTTGATGCGGTTAGGGAAGCATCCGTTGACTCCCGTAGAAATTCTTCAGGACATTAAAGAAAATCAGAAGATTCTTGATCAGGTGGACTCACGCATTGAAATTCACCAGGCGATTAAATATTTAGAGAAGAACGAAAAGCGAGCTCATCACGATCAGCACGTGGTTTGTCACTGTGACACAAATCATAACAATTGGCTGCTCTCCTCAGATAATCAGCTTTATTTAATTGATTGGGATAATGCAATGGTGGCCGATCCTGCCTTAGATTTAGGAATGCTCCTTTTCACATATATCCCAAAAGAAAATTGGAACAGCTGGATGCAGCAATATGGAGGAATTGACAGCGATCATTTAATGGAACGAATGAAGTGGTATGCTGTCTCCCAGTCTTTGTCATTTATTCAGTGGCATATGATGCGTGGAGAATATAATGAAGCTGAGATTAGAATTCAAAAGCTCAGTCGAATGATGAATGCAAACAACATCTGGCCATAATAAAAGAGCGATCCTGTCAGCAGGGAACGCTCTTTTTTAATTTGAAGCTTATTACATTTAGCTGATGAATGACGTAAAACCTTGCAGTAACAAAAGCAAGTGGTATTAAAGTGGGAAGAAACAACCATAAGGCCACAAAACATTCTATAAAGCTTTTTTATGAAAAGGTAGCGTATTTAACTTTTTTCTCCCGAACTTCAGTGCTCAGCTTTTCGTTTAATTTTTCAAATGGGTATATAAAAACGGCATAACCTGCAAAAAGTATAGAAAAAACGGCTACTACAGAGAGTTCAATTGATTGACGTAATAATTGCATAAATGAAAAATTCACTCCTCAAATGATATATATAATTACACAATAAACATCATATATCAGTAAGCGTTTTCAACCCAATACCTGATTCCGCGTGTAATTCACTGTAACCTATTAAATAAATCCTTCTTATGAAAATAACTGATTCTTTATTTCTGTTATGGAAGTATCCCTCCAATTCCTTCTGTTAACTGCAATTCTTCCAAAAACTTTTACAGCCGTGTCTTTCGTGATAAGATTTGTAAAGATAGAAGGAGGTCACATAAAATGAGATTACGAAATAAACCCTGGGCCGATGACTACATGCGCGAAAATAACCACGTAGTGATTGAGAACCCTTTTCAATACAAAGGAAACTGGCAGGCTGCTTTTGATAAAGACCAGCCTCTGCATTTAGAAATAGGATCCGGAAAAGGGCAGTTTATTGCCGGAATGGGCAACCAGCACCCTGAAATTAATTTTATCGGAGTAGAACGAGTAAAAAGTGTAATAGTAGGTGCTTTAAAGAAAGTACTGGATGCGGAAACTTCAAATGTTCGATTATTAAATGAAGATGCTGAAGACTTACGCGATCTGTTTCACACTAATGAAGTAGAACACATTTATTTGAACTTCTCTGATCCTTGGCCCAAAACACGTCATGAAAAAAGAAGGCTAACATTCCCTGCTTTTCTCGATCAGTATAAAGATATTCTGAAAAATGAGGGGAAACTTACTCTGAAAACAGATAACAAAGGTTTTTTTGAATATTCGGTGGCCAGTTTTTCTCAATACGGGATGATTATTGAGGAGATATCTTTAGACTTGCATGAAATGAATGATCCGCTTAACGTTCCCACTGAATATGAGGAAAAGTTCTCTGAGAAAGGACAGCCTATTTATAGATGCAAAGCAAAATTTTGGTGATGACAGCGCTTACAATCACCTCTTGTTTTATGGTAGAATAAGGCTAAGTTTTTGGAGGTGAAAGCTTTGGAATCATTAGAAATTGGGAAAGCGAAATTATCATGGCTGAATGGTGGAGTGACTCACTTGGACGGTGGGGCTATGTTCGGCGTTGTCCCCCGTGCCTTATGGAGTAAAAAGTACCCGGTTAACGATCTAAACCAAATTGAATTGAGAACAGATCCTATACTGCTTCAGTTAAAAGGTAAAAACATATTAATCGAGTCAGGGATAGGTAATGATAAACTCACAGAGAAGCAAAAGAAGATCTTTGGGGTCAAAGAGGAAGCTCATTTGACGGGAGAACTTTCAAAGGTCTCCCTTACACCCGGAGATATTGATATTGTTTGTATGACCCACCTGCATTTTGATCATGCCTGCGGCCTTACAAAGTGGGAAGGAGACAAGCTGGTTCCTGTTTTCCCTAATGCTGAAATTTACACAAGTCTCACAGAGTGGAATGAAATGAGAAATCCTAATATTCGTTCGAGAAATACTTATTGGGAAGACAACTGGAAGCCCGTAGAGGACCAGGTACATACCTTTACAGAGGAAATAGAGATTGTAGAAGGGTTAAAGATGATCCATACGGGGGGACACAGTGACGGACATTCTATCTTGTTATATGAAGATAATGATGACTCTTTTATTCATATGGCTGATATAATGCCAACCCATGCTCATCAAAACGTTTTGTGGGCTTTAGCTTATGATGACTACCCGGTCACTTCTGTTCATGAGAAGGAAAAATGGATGAGTTATGGTTACAAGAAAAATGCCTGGTATACGTTTTATCATGACGCTGAATTCCGAGCGCTGAAATATGATGAAAATGGTGAGGTAATTGCTTCCGTAGAGCGTCCGCCATCCCAGTATAAATAAAATCACCCCCGGCTTTTGGAGAAGCCGGGGGTGAAATAATTAGGCTGTTTGTTCGCTTACATCAATAATGGTACCTGTTTCAGAATCAATGAAGAATTCGTATTGAGACGTTTCTCCATCCTGGTTTTTGGAAATCCCGCCGCGGTATACTTCATAATTAATGCCGTTTTTGTTTAATTCCTCAGGTTTCATATAAATCCATGAACCGCTGATCGGGCCTTGTTTTTTAAATGCTTCCTTGGCAATTTTTAGAGCTTTTTCAGGAGTGACGCCTTGTTTGTTAGCTACTTGTTCTTTCACGACATAACCTGCAAGTGCTCCCACACCAGCAGCTATGGCAACTTTTTTCCAATTCATAGTTCACTCACCTCTAATCAATATACTATCATTCAGTATACTAGATTTCTCATTAAAAGGAAATTAAAACCTCAGTTCGATAATGTAGAATCATTTTCCGTTTTTAGGTAAACTATAAGCAGATGGAGATAAAGGAGAGGTACATAATGAACCAAGTAACTCAAGATTTATTTAAAACGCTTACTGAATTACCAGGAACCCCTGGGAATGAACATCTGGTACGCAGCTTTATGAAAGAAGAATTAAGTAAATACTCTGATGAGACAATTCAAGACGGATTGGGTGGAATATTCGGTATCAAAAAAGCCAAAGGACCTCGAGTAATGGTAGCCGGTCATATGGATGAAGTGGGTTTTATGGTTACGCAAATAACAAAGAATGGTATGCTTCGTTTCCAAACACTAGGCGGGTGGTGGAATCAGGTCATGCTGGCTCAGCGTGTTCAAATTATTACAAAGCAGGGGCCTGTAACAGGTGTCATTGGGTCTATCCCACCTCACAATTTAACACCTGAACAAAGAAAAAAGCCGATGGAAATAAAGAATATGCTCATTGATATTGGAGCAGACGACAGAGAAGATGCGGAGAGAATAGGGATTAAGCCCGGTCAGCAGATTGTGCCGGTATGCCCGTTTACACCAATGGCTAATGATAAGAAGATACTTGCAAAGGCATGGGATAACCGTTATGGCTGTGGGCTTGCTATTGAACTGTTAAAAGAGCTGAAGGAAGAGAGTCTTCCTAACCAGCTATACTCCGGCGCTACCGTACAGGAAGAGGTAGGGTTAAGAGGAGCTCAGGCGGCTTCCCATATGATTGATCCGGACGTGTTTTATGCGCTGGATGCTTCTCCAGCTAATGATATGAGCGGGGATGATAAGGAATTTGGACAGCTTGGAAAAGGAGCTTTATTAAGGATTTTAGATAAATCGATGGTAACTCATCGAGGAATGAGAGATTTTATTTTAGATACAGCAGAAACGCATGATATACCTTATCAGTATTTTGTTTCGCAGGGGGGAACGGATGCTGGCCGTGTACATGTCACCAATGAGGGTGTTCCTTCAGCCGTAGTAGGGATCTGCTCAAGGTATATTCATACGTCCTCCTCCATTATTCATGTTGATGATTATGCTGCTGCTAAAGAATTGATTGTGCAGCTTGTGAAATCAACAGACCAAAATACCGTTGATTATATTAAATCGAAGAGTTAAAGGACAGAACGAGTCGGACAGGGCTGATAGCTTTGACGGCTTTGTGTTAAGATATAAAAACAGATTAGTTATAGGCAGGTGTACGGTGAGTGAAGATTTATATTGGTTCGACAAACCCAACAAAAGTTGAAGCAGTAAAAAAAGTATTTGCTAATGATGATGTATTAAGTGTTGAAGTAGAATCCAAAGTAGCTGCTCAACCTTTTTCTGATGAAGAGACATTGGAAGGAGCCGTTAACCGAGCCCGTGAATGTGCTGTTATGAAAAAAAGTGAACTTGGGATCGGTCTAGAAGGCGGAGTTATGGAGATTGAAGGCGACCTATTTCTCTGCAATTGGGGAGCTTTAGTCGATCAGAAGGAAAATGTTTATCGAGCCAGTGGAGCAAGGATCCCTCTTCCAGATGAGATTAGTGAAGGTTTGCAGACAGGAAGAGAGCTAGGGGAGCTGATGGATGCTTATGCTGAAAAGGCAAATGTAAGTAAGCATGAAGGTGCGATTGGTATTTTTACGAACAGTGTGATTAAACGTGAGGAAATGTTCTCTCATGTTGTCAAACTGTTGAAAGGGCAATGGGAGCACGATCAAAAAGAACATCCCTCATCTTGAAGGGATGTTCTTTTTGATTATTCATAAACGTAAGACAGAACGGCCAGCGCCTGATCAATAGTTTCAACGGTGACGTTTGCTTGGTTGGATAGTTCTTTTAATGGATGAATTAACGATTCCGGTCTCACTAAAATTAATGGTTTGTCAGCCTGTACAGCTAGCCCTGCATCCAGAGCTGTATTCCATTGTTTGTAACTCTCTCCAAACAAAGCTATAACGGCGTCGGCTTTCTCAAGAAGAAGCTGTGTTCTAAAATTATTTATGTCAGAAGCAGCATCGTCGGTAAGCCGCTTGTTCGGCTGTGGCCCTAAAATTTCTTCTCCTATTCTATCGGAACGTTCGTGGTTTTCTTGAGGGCCGACGAAATGAATAGGCAGATCTCTTTCTTTCGCTGTTTTTCTTACCTTTTCCCTCCAATCATCATGAATCTGGCCAGCTAAATATACAGTGAATTCCATCTTAAAACCCCTCCTCAAGATACTCTATGATTAGTATGTTCACAAACTATTATTCTTGTCCAGTGGTACAAACTATAAATGTAAAATACTTATTCCTGCGAATTTATACTTTTCGCAAGTTCAGTCAATTATTCACTATCTTATACTCACGAAAAATAATCCCGTTTTTATAAAAAATGGGATTATTATATTTCTTTTTTGTTTAAATTACCTTTATAAGCCAATTCTCTTGAATGTTCCTGCATTTATTCCGAAAGTTTCTCTCAATATTTAGCACTCATACTCTTTCGTTAAATCGTAATAAGCTCTATAAGCTAACTAGCGTAAATAAAAGAAGGATTGCGTATTGTAATTAAAGTTGCAGACTAGCAGTGTATTTACACTTGTAAAATAGTGTTGTAAGATGTATTACGTTGAAGAAAGGAGTAGAAACTATGAAAGAATTTCTAGCGAAGAAAAATATACATATTTCGTTTCATGCTTATTTTATAACTGCATTAAGCTACATGGCGCTCGGTTTGTTTTCTTCATTAATTATTGGCTTGATTATTCAAACGATTGGCGAGCAGTTAAATATTGACTCATTTGTTGAAATGGGAAGCTTTGCTATGGACTCAAAAATATGGGGAGGGGCGATTGGTGCAGCTATTGCCTATGGATTAAAGGCTCCTCCTCTTGTTATTTTTGCTGCTTTATTCAGCGGGGCTTACGGGGCTGAACTAGGAGGTCCGGCAGGGAGTTACGTCTCTGCCCTGACAGCCACAGAATTTGGGAAGCTGATAAGTAAACAAACTAGAATTGATATTATTCTCACCCCCTTCGTTACTATAGTTATTGGATTTGCGGTTGGTTCTTTAATCGGACCCCCGATTGATCAATTTATGACTGGATTTGGGCAGCTTATTAATTGGGCTACGCTGCAGCAGCCGATCGTAATGGGAGTGCTCGTAGCTATATTGATGGGAATAGCTTTAACTGCACCTATCTCAAGTCTAGCTATTGCCTTAATGCTCTCGATTGATGGAATTGCAGCTGGGGCTGCCACGGTAGGCTGTGCGGCTCAAATGGTTGGGTTTGCAGCAATAAGTTATCGGGATAATGGAGTTGGGGGTGTTATAGCACAAGGAATTGGGACTTCCATGCTTCAAGTTGCTAACATTGTTAAGAAACCTATTATTATAGTACCTCCTACTGTCGCAGGAGCATTGTTAGCCCCCATTGCAACCACCTGGCTGCAATTTGAAAATAACGCTGCAGGTGCTGGTATGGGAACGAGTGGTCTCGTAGGGCAAATTATGACTTTTGAGTCCCTGGGATTCTCCTGGGAAGTAGCATGGGGAATATTTATGCTGCATTTCATTGGACCTGCGCTGATTAGTTTACTTATAGCTGCATGGTTTAGAAAAAAAGGGTGGATAAAGCCAGGAGACATGGTGATTGATTATGAATAAACTTATGCTAAAATAACAGGCGGAGGTGCTGACATGATCACGTTAAAAACGGACGAACAGTTAAAAGATATTATAAACAACGACAAAGCCATACTCTTATTCTCAGCGGAATGGTGCCCGGACTGTCGTGTAATTGAACCCTTTCTTCCGGAGCTTGAAGAAGAGTTCTCAGAATGGACATTTGTATATGTGGATCGCGACCAATTTATTCATATATGTGCAGAAAACGATATCTTTGGAATTCCAAGTTTTCTAGCTTATAACAACGGGGAAGAAGTTGGCCGGTTTGTTAGTAAAGATGCGAAATCCAGAGAAGAAATCGAGCAATTCATTAAAAACGTAGAAGTTTAATCGCACTGGGACATAAGTAAAGCAGTGAGTAAAAAACAACATTCGTATAAACGCAGATCATTAGCGTAGTCAAAGTACGCAGACTCCTGTGGGAAAAGCGCGAGCAGCGGATCCCGCAGGAAAGTGGAATATTTTGACAGAGCGATGGTGTAAATTCTCTTTAACATAAATAATCCGAACTGATTTCTACAGAATCATTCGGATTATTTTATGATTTATTCAGTTTTGTCCCAGCCTGGTTTTCTTTTTGGAGGGTCATTTTCGTGTATCAGCTTTAATTATGCTAAAATAGACAACGGATTCAACCTCTTCATAAATAAGGAGGAACAGCTTACATGAAAGTTACGAGTATAAAAATGAAAAAAATATTAGAAGAACGATTTCAAAAAGACGAGTGGAAAACTACGTTTAATCGTGATAAAGATACGTTTCGAATTGAGTGGAAGGACTCAGGCAAAGGAATCACTATCACTTTGCCAAAAGTAATTGCTAAATACGAAAGCCGCGGGGAGCCTGCAGTGGACGAATTAGAGGACCACGTTGAAGAAGCCTTGCGGATTATGAATGAAACACATTCTTTAAACGGAAAAGAGAAGAACATATTTCCTGTTATCCGAGCGGGATCTTTTCCGACAGAAACAGAAGGTGGAAAGAAATTAATTTCTGCTGAACATACTGCGGAGACCCGTATATTTTATGCATTGGATTTAGGAAAGTCCTATCAATTAATTGATGAAGAAATGATAGAACGTGAAAACTGGTCTATTGAACGATTGAAGGAAATAGCCAGCTTTAATGCCCGTTCATTATCTGTTGATTTAAAAAGAGACACGGTTTATGGAAATGATTTTTATTTTCAATCTACGAGGGATGGTTATGATGCCAGTAGGATCTTAAACGAAGTTCTGCTTGAGAAGATGAAGGCGGAGTTTGAAGGAGAACTTGCCATAAGCATACCTCATCAGGATGTGATTATTTTTGCCGATATCAAGAATCCTGAAGGGTATGACATTCTAGCTCAAATGGCCATGAAGTTTTTTGCTGAAGGTACTGTACCGGTTACTTCTCTTTCCTTCTTGTACGAAGATAAAACATTGGAACCTATCTTTATTTTAGCTCAAAAAAAACCAAAGGATAAACGAAAGGAAGATTAATAATGGATGTATTTTACAACCCTAAAGGTATAGGGGATGTTTTAATAATTCCAGTGAAAGATGGGGAAAGATTGACTTCAACGTATAAAACATACGGGGATATTGTAAAAATTACTAATCAGGATGATCACTCTTTGTTAGGTTACAATATCTTTAATGCTTCCCGTTATTTTACACTTGCCGAACACGGTAAGATTGAAATGACAGAAACCTTACTGGACCAGTTGAAAGGATTATTTCATGAAAGTAACCTCGATGATGCTTTAGATTTTGATCTTTCACCTAAATTTGTAGTGGGGTATGTTAACGCCAAAGAGCCTCACGAAAATGCTGATAAGTTAAGTGTCTGTCAGGTTGATGTAGGAGACGAAACTTTGCAGATTGTCTGCGGGGCTCCCAACGTAGAGGAAGGTCAACACGTTGTTGTGGCAAAGGTTGGTGCCACTATGCCTGGTGGTATGAAAATTAAATCAGCCGAGCTGCGCGGTGTTCCTTCTACAGGGATGATATGCTCAGCGAAGGAGCTTGGTTTAAAAGATGCACCAAAAGAAAAAGGAATTCTGGTTTTAAGCGGGGAAGAGAAGCCGGGAGAGCCATTCAATCTTTAATTAGATTAGTTATACGAGCCAGAGAGTATTCCGAAATCTCCAGGCATGTTCTGAGATAGAGATCACACAGAAATTTAAAAAGCTTGAATTCGAGAAGCAAAGGGACCTTAAGTACTAAGCCCTTTGCTTCTTTTTATTTTCTTCTAAATTTTTAAATAGAATGTAAACCAAATCTATTAAAAAACCTGTTAAAATAAGAGGTACTACTAATATAAAGAGAGAAAAGGAAAGTGTGAGAATATCATGTGGAATCAATTTAAAAATAAATTTAAAGGTTTCTTTGACGATGATGACAGCCGAGAGTACAAAAAAGCACCTTACTCCACTAATGAACGGGACCGCAATGAATTAAATGCAAACACAAAGATGACCTATAGATATCCAAAACAAGGTAATTTTCGCTTTCCTGTTATACCTGATCATTCAAAGCCCATAGAAGAACAGGAAACAACTGAACGACCTTCCCGAAAGAGGGCAAGGTATTCTAGTCAAGAGGGCGATGCACCTGCTCCAAAGAGTTCTAAGAGAAGGAATCGTACTCCTTCTGAAGAACAGCGTTCGAATAAGGTCGAACTTCCGGAAACTCCGGCTGAACCATTTACACCAACAGATGTACCTTCTCCTGTATATGGATTTCACCCCCGGTCTACTCCGGCCACAAACTTTGAAGAATTACCTGATAAAGATGAAAGTAATGGGAAAACAGCAAAAATGGAACAGGCACGTTATGACGAAGAACACTGGCAGATTGTACGCCAGAGAGTTTTAGGGAAGTTACAATCAAGTAAGCAAGCTAAAGAGGAACAAGAATCAGCAGAAACAGAATCCGCAGCCGCTTCGGATTTTAAAACCGAAGCATTTGAAGAAGACAATTCGGAATTTGACGATGCCCCTTCTTCTTTAAACCGTGTTCCAGCAGATGAAGCCGAAACTGAAAATGAGATTCTCGAGGAGGAAATTGGTTCTTTCCCTGTTACTGAAGAACAACAAGATGAGGCACAGGCAGAGGTTCCAGCTGAGGATTGGATGGAAAGCGGGTTTGAACCGAAACATCAAGCTGATGAAGAAGCTGGTTTCTTCCCTGCGGTTGAAGAAAATGAAGTAGTAAAGCCGGCACCTGAGGAGGACACCAATGAAGCTGAAGTTGAATCCGGGCACCGAGCTGATGATGAGGAAGCTTATCAGGAAATAGGTGCTTCATCTGCGAGTGAACAAGAACATGAAGGGCATGTAGAAAAAACAGCTGAAGAGCAAATGGATGTTGAGGTTAAAACTAAACCCCAACCCGTAGAAAATAAGAAATCTAATAAACAGTCAAATCGAGAAAAACGAATGGAAAGGAAAAGCGTTCCATTTAATGTAGTGATGACGCCGAGAGATAAGCGCTCACGTGATCAGCAAAAAAAAACTCTAAATAAGAGTACTACCACCGAACAGGCGGAGCAACCACTTCAACAAGCGACACCTTTGCACCTTTTAAATGATAAAAAAATGAGATCCGAAGACGATGATGGCTGGATTCAGTCTCAAATGGATCTGCTGGAGAATACGCTGAGACAGTTCCATGTAAAGGCAAAGGTAGTGCATGCAATGAAGGGTCCAGCTGTAACCCGATTTGAAGTGCAGCCTGAGCCTGGTGTGAAAGTTAGTAAAATCACAAATCTATCCGATGATATTAAGCTTAGTATGGCTGCAAGAGACATTAGAATTGAAGCTCCCATACCAGGTAAACAAGCTGTAGGGATAGAGGTACCCAACCGTCAACCAGAAATGGTAGGGCTGCAGGAGATCTTTGAATCAAATGCATTTAAAAACGACCCATCTCCCTTGTCGGTAGGTCTCGGGCTTGATATTGGCGGAGACACGGTCGTGACTAATTTAAAGAAAATGCCTCACGGGTTAATAGCGGGTGCTACAGGGTCAGGGAAGAGCGTATGTATTAACACGATTCTAATTAGTATGCTCTATAAAGCCCACCACGAGGACGTTAAATTTATGCTTATAGACCCTAAAATGGTGGAATTGGCGCCTTATAATAATCTTCCGCATCTGGTATCTCCTGTGATTACCGATGTTAAAGCTGCAACTTCTGCTCTTAAATGGGCCGTTAAAGAAATGGAAGAACGCTACGAAAAATTTGTAACTGAAGGAGCGAGAGATGTAGAGCGTTACAATGAAAAAATGATCCAACAGGACCGTCGTTCAGAGAAAATGCCTTATTTAGTCATTGTAATTGATGAATTAGCCGACTTGATGATGGTTTCTCCTCAAGAAGTAGAAGATTCAATTTGTCGTATCGCTCAAAAGGCCAGAGCTTGCGGCATCCATCTGCTGCTGGCTACTCAACGGCCGTCCGTTGATGTTATAACCGGATTAATTAAAGCCAATATTCCTACCAGAATAGCTTTCAGCGTATCTTCTCAAGTAGATTCACGGACGATTATAGATACAGCAGGAGCGGAGAAGCTGTTAGGAAAAGGCGATATGCTGTTCATTGAAAATGGAGCTGGTCAGTCCGTTCGTATCCAGGGAGCTTTTGTTTCAGATGATGAAATTGAACGTGTAACAAACTATGTAAAGAAAACAGCACCGCCCAATTATTTGTTTGAGCAGGAAGAATTAATTCAGCAGGTTTCCAGTGAAGAATCAACAGACGAGCTTTTTGAAGAAGCCGTTCAGTTCGTTATTGAGCAGAATGGAGCAAGTGCATCCCTTCTTCAACGACGTTTTAAAGTTGGATACAACCGTGCAGCTCGGCTTATTGACCAAATGGCTGATTATGGCATTATATCTGAATCAAAAGGAAGTAAGCCAAGAGATATACTGCTTACATCCCAACAGGTGGAAGATATGATGGTACAATAAGAAGCAAAAGAGATGGGGACTTGTTAAAAAGTCCCCAATTTTATATGATAAAATAAGAAACCACTATGTATGAGAGAACCTATGTTTAAGGAGTTACGTCATGGAAAAAGAAATTGCTAGAAAACTCAATGGTGAAATATCGCGTTTAACGAATCAAACTTTTAAATTTGATGAAAGGGTAGCTGAAGGCTGGTTTTCAGCTGTCTATTTTTTAAAGACCAAGGAAATTGTGGAACATCATTTAAATGAAAATATTGTAACGATGCAGTTCTTTCAAAAAGGACACGCGGTTCTCTGTGGTACGGATGAAGCGATCGCACTTATTCATACGTTTTCCGATCACCCTGAACGACTTGAGATCCATTCTTTAAAAGATGGCGACAAGGTTGAACCTTATGAAACAGTATTAACCATCACTGGACCTTATCAATACTTCGGCTACTTGGAAGGGATTATTGACGGCATCCTTGCAAGAAGAACTTCTGTGGCGACAAATGTATATGACGTTGTGAAAGCAGCCAGAACATCCGGGAAACAGAAGCCGATTATTTTTATGGGAGACCGTGATGATCACTTTACCCAGCAGGCGGGAGATGGATATTCTGCATTTATCGGTGGTTCTACTGCCCAGGCCACACACGCAATGAATGAATGGTGGGGAAAAAAGGGGATGGGCACCATGCCTCATGCCTTAATTCAAATGTTTAAAGGAGACGTCGTTGCTGCAACGAAAGCCTATAAACAGCAATTCCCTGAAGATGAACTGATGGCACTCGTTGATTATAACAACGACGTGATTACGGATTCTCTTAAGGTTGCCCGTGAGTTTGGGAATGAGTTAAAAGGAGTGCGGATTGACACTTCTCGTAATTTAGTCGATAAATATTTTTTGAGAAATCAGCATCTGATGGGGACTTTCGATCCAAGAGGAGTAAACCCGGAACTTGTTTTTGCGTTACGTAGAGCACTTGATGAGGAAGGCTATCAACATGTGAAAATCGTAGTAAGCGGTGGTTTTACTGAAGACCGCATACGAGCATTTGAAGAACTCAAAGTCCCCGTGGATATGTATGGCGTAGGGGGCAGCTTGCTTAAGATCGGGATTGGTTTTACAGGGGATAATGTGATCATGAATGGGGATCACGAAGCTAAAGAAGGAAGACGTTATAAGCCTAACCCTCGTCTGGAAAAGGTTCCCTTTCTCGATGAAAACTAAAGACGAATTTCTTAGAAGCTTACTCTTTTTTGGAAACTTTCACGGGAGTAGGCTTCAGGTCGTATTACGCTTTTTCCAGCAAGGCGATCGTGTTAAAATAGGATATTGATTGTATAACAATACTGAATATGTACGAGGCAGCATTCGCATGCTAAGAAAAGTTACATATAATACTTAAAGTGTTCCACTTTATTTTGGAGGTTCAGGTTTATGACGACTTACCATTTTGTTGGTATTAAAGGAACAGGGATGAGTGCTCTGGCACAAATTCTTCATGACTCAGGAGAGACAGTTCAAGGTTCTGATATAGATAAGTTTTTCTTTACGGAAGAAGTGTTAAACGAAAAGAACATTCCAGTCTTACCGTTTACAGCAGAAAACATCGAAGAAGGCCTGACAGTGATTGCAGGAAATGCATTTAAAGATGATCACGAAGAAATCGTAAGAGCGAAGGCATTAGGACTGCCTTATTATCGCTATCACGAGTTTCTTGGTGAATGGCTGAAGAAATACACGAGTATCGCCGTAACGGGGGCCCACGGGAAAACATCTACTACCGGACTGCTCTCTCATGTTCTGAACGAGAATTATCCAACTTCTTACTTAATAGGTGACGGGACAGGAAGAGGAAGCGAGAACAGTCAGTACTTTGTTTTTGAAGCTTGCGAGTATCGCAGGCACTTCTTAGAATATTATCCGGATTACGCCATTATGACAAACATTGATTTTGATCATCCAGACTATTTCACCAGCATTGAGGATGTGTTTCAGGCCTTTCAACAAATGGCAAAGCAAGTAAAGAAGGGGATTATTGCCTGTGGAGATGATGAACATCTTCAGCATATTCAAGCAAACGTCCCTGTGTTGTATTATGGATTGGCTGATACTAATGATTTTCAAGCTCAAAATATTCACGAAGATCAAAATGGTACCACTTTTGATGTGTTTGTAAGAAATACTTTTTATGCTACGTTTACTATTCCGCAGTATGGTACGCACACTGTCCTGAATGCCCTTAGTGTCATCGCTATTTGCCATTACGAAGAAATGTCAGTAGACGAAATTAGCAGACTATCTACATTCGGTGGAGTGAAACGGCGGTTTACTGAAAAAGTATGGAACAATCAAATATTAGTGGATGACTATGCTCATCATCCAATTGAAATTAAAGCTACAATTGATTCTGCCCGGAAGAAATATCCGGAAAAAGAAGTAGTAGCTATATTCCAGCCTCATACTTTTACACGGACAAAAACGTTCCTAAAAGAATTTGCTGAAAGTCTTGAATTGGCTGATGCCGTGTATTTGTGCGATATCTTTGGGTCTGCACGGGAAAACAGCGGCAAGCTGACGATAGAAAACCTGCAGGAGCTTGTTCCTGATGCGCACATACTGGATGTTTCAGAGACCGCTCATTTAGCAGAGCACAATGACAGTGTTTTATTATTTATGGGTGCCGGGGATATTCAGAAGTTTCAACATGCCTATGAGGAAATAAGTAAAGATGAAGAGCGTGTAAATTAATTTACACGCTTTTCAATTTTATTAATTAAAAAAAAGGATTTTAATAACGAACGGCGAATATAAAATTAAAACAGAATAGTTTATAATTTACTGTTTTGGGTAAATACTAATGTGGTAAATACATATGTGGAGGAGTGTACCTTGGATATGGTTATCATCTTGTACATCTCGGCATTGATTGCCGCAGTAGCTTTTGGTGTGTTGGTTATTTTTCTGGCCAGAACACTAACAGCCGTTCGTCGTACTATGAACAATGTAGCAGATACTCTTGAGGGGGTTGAGAAACAATTAGAAGGGATGACCCTGGAGACAACAGAATTACTAAGTAAAACAAACAAGCTAGCTGAAGACGTAGGGGATAAATCTCAAAAGTTAAATACCCTCGTAGACGGAGTAAAAGGGATTGGAGATTCTTTATTAGAATTCAGCCAGTCCATACGTTCCATATCTAGAGGTTTAAGTCATTCCGCACAGGACCACAACGATTCCGCTGCACAAGCAATGAAGTGGGGTCAAGTTGCCATTAATTTATGGAAGAAATCAAAGAAAGATGATTTAAATCAAACAGGAGGTTGAGTTTAATGAGTACAGAAAAGAATCAGGTAAATGAGGAGAAACAAACAAACAGTAAAGCCGGAAGAGATTTCGTATTTGGATCTTTGATCGGCGGTGTGGTAGGAGCCGTAGTTGCTCTATTAATGGCTCCTAAATCTGGTCGTGAGCTTCGAGGCAACATTAATGAAAGCTCCAGTGAATGGAAAGCACGTGCAGGGGAGTGGAAAGACCGTGCGGTGGAATCTTCTTCTCAATTCTCTAAAAATGTTTCAGAAAAGTCGCAGGAACTTGGAGCCAAAGTAAAAGATTCTACTAAAACCTTACAGGACAAAGTAAAGGGTTCTAAATTAAGCGAAGATGAGGAAGCAGAAAAAGCTGCACAAGAAGTGGCTGAAGCCATTGAAGAAGCAGCTCAAGAGCTTGAAAAACAGCAGAGTTCTACGACTTCATCTAATATTTAATAAACAAACAGAGGCGTGTACTGCCTCTGTTTTTCTAATTCAATTTTGGAGGGATAAGCCATGGTACAAGTACTGTATGATCAAAATGAATTTGAAGTAATAAAAGATAAACAATCTTCCTTTTATTTATTAAAACATAGTTTAACGTGTCCAATTAGTGCGAACGCTTTAAAAGAGTACAAATCATTTAGTGACACCACGGATGAGCCCTGCTACGTTTTGTATGTCCAGGAATCCCGCCCATTAAGTAATTACATTCAAGAAGAGTTCAACATCCGCCACGAGTCCCCGCAAGCGCTTTACTTTAATGAAGGCAGTATTATTTGGGATGCGAGTCATTCCAACATTAACGTAAGCACGTTACAACACGCTTTAGAACAGTTTTAATGCATTATTAAAAATTTTTAGAGAAAATAATTAATGAATATCTGCTAAAAGGGTGACAACTGCTCTAATATTAGCTATAATTGTCCCTAATTATCTATGAAATTATTATAATAATTAATCCAACAAAATTTTAGGAGGATTCAATATGAGCAACCAACAATTAGATGAGCTGCGCGGTCAGCTTGAAGAGGTTAATTTGCAGCTTTTGAATTTAATCAATAAACGCGGTGATCTGGTAAAGGATATTGGTCAAATTAAAGAAAAACAAGGCATGAATCGTTTTGACCCAGTCCGCGAACGCGTGATGTTTGATCAAATTACAGAAAATAATGATGGACCATTTGAAAACTCCACAATCACTCATTTATTCAAAGAAATTTTTAAAGCCGGTCTTGAATTACAGGAAGATGATCATCGAAAAGCATTACTCGTATCCCGTAAGAAAAAACCGGAAGATACTATCGTTGATATAAAAGGGGACCGTATTGGGGATGGTAATCCTCACTTTGTTATGGGGCCGTGTGCGGTTGAAAGTTACGAACAAGTTTCACAAGTGGCTGAGGCTGTGAAAAATCAAGGTATTAAGCTGCTGCGCGGTGGAGCCTTTAAGCCTCGTACATCTCCATATGACTTCCAGGGGCTTGGGTTAGAAGGCCTTAAAATTCTAAAAGAGGCAGCAGATGAACATGACTTAGCTGTAGTGAGTGAGATTGTAAACCCTGCTGATATTGAAAAAGCCGTGGACTACCTCGATGTTATCCAGATCGGCGCACGTAACATGCAAAACTTTGAACTGCTTAAAGCAGCTGGTTCCGTGAACAAACCTGTACTCCTTAAACGTGGACTGTCAGCAACGATTTCTGAATTCATTAATGCAGCTGAATATATTATTTCACGCGGTAATGAAAACATTATCTTGTGTGAGCGTGGTATTCGCACCTACGAAAAAGCGACGCGTAACACATTAGATATTTCTGCTGTGCCAATTCTTAAACAGGAAACCCACCTGCCTGTGCTCGTAGATGTAACACACTCTACTGGACGAAGAGATTTACTTCTTCCAACTGCTAAAGCTGCATTGGCTGTAGGGGCAGACGGGGTAATGGCTGAGGTTCACCCGGACCCGGCAGTCGCCTTGTCAGATTCAGCTCAGCAGATGGATATCCCGACATTTGAAAACTTTATGGCAGAGCTGAAAAAATAATAAAAAATTAAAGTCAGGCTGACAATATAGCCTGACTTATTTTTTTGAAGTATGAAAATCCGTTATAATAGAGAAGGTATTCATAAGGGAAAATTTACTCGAATATTGCGGAACGAGTACAACTATCGTATGATTATTTTATTAACATGTCGTCAATTGAATGACGAAGGAGGAAGCAGTATGAATGTAACAATATATGATGTAGCTAGAGAAGCAAATGTATCAATGGCCACGGTCTCACGTGTAGTAAATGGAAATCCTAACGTAAAGCCGGCCACAAGAAAGAAAGTACATGAGGCAATTGAGCGTTTAGGATATCGTCCTAATGCAGTAGCAAGAGGCCTGGCGAGTAAAAAAACGACAACAGTAGGGGTGATTATTCCTGATATTTCAAGTATTTTCTTTGCGGAATTAGCGCGAGGTATTGAGGATATCGCCACCATGTATAACTATAATATTATCTTAAGTAACTCAGACCAGAATAAGGATAAAGAACTGCACCTTATCAATGCTATGCTGGGCAAACAGGTAGACGGACTGGTGTTTATGGGAGGCAAAATCACTGAGGATCACACTCGTGAATTCAAAAATGCCTCAGTTCCAGTAGCACTAGCAGCTACAATTGACGAATCTGGGGAAACACCTTCCGTGAATATTAACTATGAACACGCTGCTTATGAGACAACAGAATTATTACTGTCTCATGGTCATGAAAAAGTCGGATTTGTATCAGGACCTGAGAATACGGAAATTAATACACAAAAGCTTGAAGGGTATAAGAGAGCTTTACGCGACAAAGGAATAGAAGTTAGTGAAGAACTAATAGTAACTGGAGATTATTCATATGATTCAGGACTGGAAGCTTTTGAGCAGTTATGGGATTTGGAAGATAAACCCAAAGCTATTTTTGTTGCATCGGACGAAATGGCACTTGGAGTTATTCATGGAGCTCAGGATATCGGCTTAAAAGTTCCAGAAGACCTGGAAGTTTTTGGTTTTGATAACACCCGCCTAGCAACAATGGTACGTCCTACCTTGTCTACCGTCGTACAGCCTATGTATGATATCGGAGCTGTGGCAATGAGACTCCTGACTAAGTTTATGAACAAAGAGGAAGTAGAAGAGCAAAACGTAACTTTACCTCATCGAATTGTTGAAAGAAACTCAACTCGTAACCAATAGTGCCGATATAAATACTGTAATGGTATTTATCAATCGGGGAGAGAGTTAAATGAGTAAAAGAGATTTCCTAACTCCAATAGGTATAACTCTTGGGTTTATTATGGTGATGTTTGGTATCCTGACAAATGCAGGCTTAGATGGTGTCACTTCGTTTATGCAAGTTTCCTCAGTTGTGATTGTTCTGGGCGGGTTAGCAGCTGCATTATTAGTAAACTTTAATTTCAACGAGATTAAACTTACTTTCCGTGTCAGTAAAGAAGCATTTAAGAAGAATGATATGAATGTTCGTGAACTCATCCAGTTATTCGTACGTTTATCGGAGAGGGCACGAAGGGAAGGGTTATTAGCGTTAGAAGCAGAACTTGAAGATGTGGAAGACCCATATATAAAAAAAGGGGTCCTCCTGGCAGTGGATGGTATTGAGCCCGATGTTATCAATGATATTTTAAGTGCAGAGATTACAGCGCTTGAGGAACGTCATTACAGGGGACGTACAATTATTGAAAAAGCAGGGGAATATGCTCCCGCGTGGGGTATGATTGGTACATTGATTGGTCTTGTCTTAATGCTCCAGTCGTTAACTGATCCAGAAACATTAGGTCCCAAAATGGCTGTTGCACTCCTTACCACTTTATATGGGACCCTGCTTGCGAACCTCGTTTTTCTGCCGATGGCCGGAAAATTGGCCAACAAAACAGATCAGGAGATTTTTGCAAAGCAGATTATCATTGAAGGAGTTATAGGAGTCCAATCAGGACAAAACCCAAAAATTTTAGAAGAGAAGCTGAGCGCTTTTCTTTCTGAAGAAGATAAATTAAGGGTGGAGGCTTCCGAAAAGCAAGAAGCAGAACAGGTAAAGGAAGCTGCTAATGAAGCTTAGAAGAAGACATAGACAGAGGACCAAGGGCTCACCTAAGTGGATGACCACGTATGCTGACATGATTACGTTAATTCTAGTTTTTTTTATTCTGCTATTTTCAATGTCTCAAATAAATCAAGTGAAATTTGAAGCTGTTGCTGAGTCTTTTCGAAATCAGATGATTTTTGACTTTTATCCTTCCCCTGTAGAAAATGATAATCCGACCAACCAGTCAAAACTGGAAGAAAATGGTGAAGATACGAATGAGAATGATGAACGTATAGAAGGTTCTGATGTTCAAGCGGATGCTGAAGGGGAAAAAGAGAAATCAGAGGAAGAAGATTTAGACGAACTTTTAAAAGAAGTAGAAGATTTTCTTGCCAATAATGAATTACAGGATATTATTTCTGCTACCAGAACAGAGCAAGGGGTAGTATTAGTCCTGCAGGAAAAACTCCTTTTTGAGACAGGAGAAGCAGACATATTATCGTCTGGAGAACCGTTTTTATCAAAAGTAGGAAGCTTGCTTGAGTCTATCCCCAATGATGTAAAGATTGAAGGTCATACGGATAACCGTCCAATTTCCACGGTAGAGTACCCTTCAAATTGGGAGCTTTCAGGAGCTCGGGCGGGCAGTGTGATCCGCTTTTTAACGAACGATAATGACGACCTTCAAAGTGAGAGGCTTTCCGCAGCGGCATATGCGGATACTCGTCCAGTTGCGCCTAATGATAGTGAAGAGAATTTGCAGGAGAACCGCCGTGTCGAAATTGTGATTTTAGATGAGGACTACTCCTCTTAAATAAAAGTGACTCCCATATGTAATGTGGGAGTCACTTTTTCTATGCTTTGATAGGATATTCTTTTTACATAGAAGAATTATACCTATTCTGGTTGTGGATAAATTGCATACAGTTTTGTAGTACTTTTTTGTTTTTCTCTGTGATTTCCTGTTTTCTTGGTATGGCTTGATAGGGATCGTCAGGATCACTCCACTCCATTGGCAGTTTTACTGGGGAAAGAGGCTGCCATTCCATTTGCCAGGTTGAAGGCAGTTTGCCTGTAAATGCTTCTCCTGTAAGCATTATTTTCCAAATTTGAGCCCAAGCCCTGGGAACAACTCTCCAAATATCATATCCGCCTCCTCCTAACGCCACCCATCTGCCGTTGCAGAACTCATGGGCTAATTCGTGAGCCACTTTAGGTATTTCTTCATAAATTTTCATAGTGGAACATAGATGAGTTAACGGGTCCAGGTAGTGAGCGTCTGCCCCATTTTGTGTAATAATAATGTCGGGCTTGAAGTAGTCCACTATTCTTCTGAAAGCGTATTCATATAACTCTAGAAATGATTCATCTTCTGTAAAAGCATCGATTGGTAAATTAAAAGAATAACCATAACCTTGTTTCAATCCGCGCTCGTTCACGTTCCCTGTTCCGGGAAATAAATAGCGGCCGGTTTCATGGATGGAGAATGTGCATACATTAGGGTCGTCATAAAAAGCCCACTGGACGCCATCCCCGTGATGAGCATCAGTATCTACGTAAAGAACTTTGTAATCCGTATGCTTGCGGATATATTTAATTCCTACGGCTCCATCATTATAAATACAGAAGCCCGATGCTTTACGCTCAAATCCATGGTGAAGTCCTCCTCCTAAGTTGAGAGCGTGATCGGCCTTTCCCTCAATGACTTCATCAATTGCGCTCAGCGTGCTCCCTACGAGCAGAGAAGAAGCTTCGTGCATACCCGTAAACATAGGGGTATCTTCGGTGCCAATCCCATATTCCAGTCCTTCGTCTTCTGTCAACCCTTCACAACTGGCTCTTTTCACAGCTTCAATATATTTTGCGCTGTGAAAAAGCTTCAATTCTTCCTCAGTGGCTGGTCTCGGTTTTATGAGATGATCTTTGTTCAATACGTTTACTTTCTCTAAAAGATCTTTCGTCATCGAGACTCTAAGCTGGTTAAATGGATGGTCATCACGAAATTTATAGTTCGTGAATTCATCTGTAAAGATAAATTTAGAATCACATTTCATGAGGACATCCCCGGCATTTTAGGCCATAGTACTTCATATCCAGCCCCTTTTAAGTGTTCAATTGTGGGTAACGGATTCATAGTTTGAATACGGATAACGATAATTTTATAGTCAGAGTCCGGCTTGTAGGGATAGATAAGGACTGAGCTTATATTGACTTTACGCTTTCCAAACACTTGCATAACTTGAGGGAGCATGCCTGGTTTATTAATGACTTTTACTTCAATTTGAGAGCTTTGAACGTGGGTCCCTGTTAGTTGAATCAATGTATGAAGCATATCTTTTTCTGTTATTATTCCAACAAGCTTATCATTCTTCATAACGGGAACACATGCAATTTCATGTTCGTAAAAAATTGAAGTAACTTCTTCTACGAAATCAAGGGGATGTACGGTAATAACAGGACTCGTCATAATAGTCTCGATCGGTTTTTTCAACTGCCTGTTTTCTGATGTATCATCCAGGACTGATGGACTGGCATCGCGTACATCCCGGTCAGAAACGATACCAATCACATAGTCTCGGTCGTTTATGATAGGAATATGACGAATGTGGTTATCGTTTAATAGCTTGATTGCAGCTTCAATAGGATCAGAAGGTGTTAAAGTTAATACCTCCGTTTTCATAACTTCTTCTACAAGCATAATTAGTCCCCCTTTACTTTACGATATTGATTTCTCGTTAAAAACCTTAATTCGTCAAATTGCTCAATGGATTTCTCTGGTACATTCTTGCCGATTCGAACCATTAAGCAGTTTGCGGGATGAGAAATGATTTCGGGATCGTCTGTTGGAGAAGGGGTCAGTCCACCGGCGCCCATCATCTTTTCCATAACCCGTCGGTAATCCCAAATACTCAGCTTTGTACCTTTTAAATCCCAGTGCCAGTAGTATTCAGTAGAGATAATGATATAGTTTTCCATAAAGGGATCCTGCATGGAAAGCTCCAGTATCCTGGATCCTACCCTAAAGCCTCTAAACTGAGGCACGACTTCAATGGCTCCTAACTCGATCAGGTCTTCCATATTCCCTTCAGACCATCTTTCCATTGGGTCAGGATGAAGATAAGTCACATAGCCGATAATGGTCTGTTCATGTGTAGCTGCAATAATTCTTCCTTCATCAAAGCCTGCAATGCTTTTCAAAGCTTCAAACTGCTTACCTGGCGGTCGGAACGCATTCAAATCTTCGTGAAAAGAATATTCGCTAAGCTGTTCTGCTGATAAAGGTCCCTGGATGGTCATTGGTCCGTAATCTGTTTGAAATGTCTGCTCATTAAAAGTTTTTTTATGTTTCACAGCGTCACCACCTGTCTAAAGAAATGAGAACTTCCATAGTTTTCATTATACATGAACATAGGTTGTTTTTAAGGGGATAACTAAAGAAAACTCCAGCCCGTTTGGACTGGAGTTTAAAGGTCAACATTCATGGTTATTTAGTTGTCATCATCGGTTTCTTCATCGTCGTTATCTGATCCTTCGTTTTCAGATTCCTCATCTTCATTATTTGAGTTGTTTTCCTCAGATTCATTATTCTCGGAATCCGACTCGTTGTTACTTGAGCTTTCTTCCTCTGAGTTCTCACTATCTGATTCATTGTTTTCTGAGTTTTCTTCGCTTGACTCGTCGCCTGATTCTTCGTCATTATTTTCCGAGTTATCGTCATCAGAATCATTATCTTGGGAATCATTATTACCTGAGCCGTTGTCTCCTGAGTTATTGTTATTAGAGTCGTTACCGGAACGGTTATCGTTAGAATCACTCTCAGATTGGTCATCTTCTTGGGGTTCACCAGGATTACCTACTTCTGTTGTAGAGGAGAGGCTCGATGTTCCTCCAAAATAATCAACTGCACGAACAGCGTATATGCCATCGTCTCCCGAATAATCATAACTCGTACCTCTCGTACTCCCAATCCTTGAAAAGGAGCCGTCAGGTGAAGATGATCGATAAATTCGATAGCCTACTACATCATCACTGGAGGATTCAGACCAGCTGATAGTAGAAGAGTCGGCGGATACAGAACCGGGTGCTGACGGGGAACCGCCATCGTTATCTACTTCGCCTGAAGAAGTAGCTGAACCTTCTCCTGAAGGCAGTGCCACATTATCCCATGTACTTGAACCAGGGATTAAATGATCTAAAATATCTGAGGAATCATAATCATTTTCCTCAAGAAACTCAGGTTTAATAATTACCCCGCTGCCTTCATCTATAATAAATTCACTGGGAGTATTGTCACCTGCAGGATAAATATCCCCTTTAATATCAACGAATTCTCCATCCATTAAACTGTCATCTTCTTCTGATGGAGCAAATTCAGATATATACATGTCATTTTTAGAAAGCCCTGCGGACTCACAGAGATCTGATGCTAACAGACCAGAAGTGGCGCAGTAGGAACGATTAACAATTCCCTCGGGTTTTTCGAAGTTGCCTTCTGGGACCATTAAGTCAGGGCGTACTTCAGACACTGCATTAACAATTCTTGCCCATAACCCTGTGTTTCGCTGGCTGTACCCGCTGCTATTAAGCTGTTCCTGAAAATCATAGCCAATCCATGAACTTATCGTAACGTTAGGGTTTGTAGCTACAAACCATGCATCCTTATATTCCTGTGAAGTCCCTGTTTTCCCTGCCCAATCTACACCTGGATTGGTAAGTTGACCCGGTACAGAAGAGGCTGTACCTGAATCAAGGACATCACGCATCATATCAATGGTTAAATAGGAAGACTGCGGGCTGAAGACTTCTTCCTCGTCACTTTCATGCTCATAAAAGGTTTCGCCCTCTTTTGTCTCTATTTTTTCAATCATATAAGCATCAACAAACTTTCCGTTATTACCGAAAGTAGCATAAGCATTGGTGTTTTCTTCGATTGTTACGTCTGCAGAGCCGAGGACTAATGATGGGTTGGTATATTGTTCCTCATTTAACGTCGTAATACCCATCTTATCTAGATAGTTTTTTGCTGGGTTCTCATCGATAATCTCCATATAAGCTTTAACGGCAGGTACGTTTGACGATTCCGTAAGGGCTTGTCTAGCTGATGTAAGTCCTCCATAACCACCGCCATAGTTACTGACGTCAGTGCCTCCAGGATATTTATAAGGGACGTTAGCTAATACTGACCCCGGATGAAGTTTACCCATGTCAATACCAGGGCCATACGCGACCAGCGGCTTCATTGTACTGCCGGGAGAACGATTCGCTTGTGTAGCATGGTTTAATTGCTGTTCTTCGAAATCACGTCCGCCAATAAAACCAAAAATCTTGCCGGTAGAATTCTCAATCAGAGTACTTCCGACTTGAACTGGAATTTCTGTTTCAACCAGTTCACCTTCTTCATTTTGGAGCGACACGGTACGGTTTGCTCCGTAATTGTTGTACTCATCTTTAACTTCTTGCATGACATCATAAATTTCTTTGTCGATGGTCGTATGAATTTTGTAGCCTCCTGAGCTCAATTGTCTCTCGGCAAGTTCGTCATATTCTTCCATCAGTTCCTCATCTTCTTCTAAGTCTTCCATTGAGTCACCGTTTTCTTTGGCAAGCTGCTCTACCATAATGTCTTTTGCCCGCCTTTGTATTTCATCGGTAAGGTAAGGATATTCGTCTTTTGATTTACTTGTAGGTTCAGTTAAACTGCCGACTAAATCAAATTCAAGCGCTTCTTCGTATTCTTCGTCAGAAATATAATCGGCTTCATGCATACGGCTCAGCACGTCTTTCATTCGGTTTATACCAGGCTGTAAAGCTTCTTCAGATTTTACTTCTCCGTTGTTCAGGAACGGGGTGTAACTGAAAGGGTTCTGCGGAAGCCCGGCAATAAACGCAGCTTGAGGAATTTCAAGATCTTCGGGAGAAACGCCAAAAATACCTTCAGCGGCTGTTTTAGCCCCGGCTATGTTATCGCCATTCGCATTCCGCCCGAAGGGAACAATGTTTAAGTATGCTTCGAGAATGTCATCTTTCTCGAAAAAACGTTCCACTCTCATGGCTATAAGTATTTCTTTTGCTTTCCGTTCAAATGATACTTCATTCGTTAAGATTTGGTTTTTCACTATTTGTTGAGTAAGCGTACTTCCTCCTGTCTTAACTGAGGAGTTAGTGGCTTCCTGTACCATTGCACGCATTACCGCTTTAGGTACGACTCCGTCATGGGTGTTAAAATATTCATCCTCGGTTGCAATAACGGCATCTTTTAAGTTACTGCTAACATCTTCGAGCGCAATTTCTTCACGGTAAAGATCCGTTTGCACATCCCCGAGGAACTCTTCTTCAGCAAAATATACTTCAGAAGTTTCTTCGTAGTTGTAGATATCTTCTTCCATGTCAGCCTGACTTCGTGTCGGCTCATCTTTGACAAGTGAAGCAAAGTATCCTGCTCCAACACCACCGGCAAAAAATAAACCAATAATACCTATAATGATAAAAAATAAGATCACATTCCAGGCAACTTCATAACCGATCCTGCTGTTTTTCTGGATTTTGCCGCTTTGCCAGAGCGATTTCCAATCCACTTTATTCCGTTCTTTCTTTGGGTTGTTCGACATTGCAAAACCTCCTAATATCCACCCTATATTATAACACACGCCGTGCTTAACGGACATGATTCGATAATAAAATTTGTTGCTTTTTAATCAGTAATATGCTAATAATATAATACAGTTTAAAATGAGCGATGAATGATTGCAGTAAAAGACTATTCCCTGTGTTAGAGAGCTGACGGGTGGTGCAAGTCAGTACAAATTAGTGTTTGAAATACGGTCAGGAGCATTCTTCTGGTATGAATCGGAAGACGGTGTAGGCACCGTTATCAATTTGAGCGGCATAGTATTTCTATGCAATCAGGGTGGTACCGCGAACAGACCTCGTCCCTATATATTTGGGGAGAGGTCTTTTTTGTTTGGGAAATTATAGCAAAGGAGAGCCAAACCATGGATATTTTGCAGGATTTAGAAAAAAGAGGACTGGTTAATCAAATTACCGATGAAGAGGGTCTTAGAAAACATTTAACGGAAAAGCAAGTAACTCTTTATTGTGGATTTGACCCTACGGGGGATAGTCTGCACATTGGTCATCTGCTGCCTGTACTACTTCTTAAAAGGTTTCAACAGGCTGGACACAGACCGATTGCGCTGGTCGGCGGAGGAACCGGAATGATCGGTGATCCGAGCGGACGTTCAACGGAGCGTCAGTTAAACTCTGCGGAGGTAGTCCATCATTACAGTGAGAAACTTAAGGACCAATTAGCAAAAATCTTAAATTTTGATGAAGGAGAAAATGCAGCGGTTGCCCGTAATAACCATGAGTGGTTATCAAAAATGACAATAATCGACTTCTTGCGTGATACAGGCAAGCATTTTGGGGTAAACTATATGCTGGCTAAAGACTCCGTTGAATCCCGCATTGAGAGCGGAATCAGTTTTACTGAATTTAGTTATATGATTCTTCAGTCCTTGGATTTTCAAAAGTTAAATGAAAAAGAAAACTGCACACTGCAGATTGGCGGAAGCGATCAGTGGGGGAACATTACAGCCGGATTAGAATTAATTCGCCGTTCAGCAGCCGGTGAAAAAGATGTGGAAGCTTATGGGTTGACTATGCCTCTCATTACAAAAGCGGATGGATCGAAATTTGGCAAAACAGCAGGAGGAGCTATTTGGCTGGATAGAGATAAGACGTCTCCCTATGAGTTTTACCAATTCTGGATCAATGCTGATGACCGCGATGTTGTTAAATTCCTCAAATACTTCACGTTTTTATCTCACGAGGAAATTGCAGAGCTGGAAAAAGAAGTGGAAAACCAGCCTGAAAAACGAGTGGCTCAAAAGCGACTTGCTGAAGAAATGACAAAGCTGGTTCATGATGAGGAAGCACTGAGACAGGCAGAAAGAATTTCTAAGGCCTTATTCAGTGGAGACATCAAGGAATTGACAGGCTCAGAAATTGAACAGGGATTTAAAGATGTGCCCGCATTTGATACCGATAAGAAAGATTCTTCGCTTATTGAACTACTTGTAGAGGCTAATATTTCTTCATCCAAACGACAGGCTAGAGAAGACATTAAGAATGGGGCTATTTATATTAATGGAGAAAGAAACCAGGATCTAAATCATTCCATCTCAGCAGAAGATCGGATTGAAGATCGTTTTACCATAATTCGCCGTGGGAAGAAAAAATATTTTCTAATTCGCTATAGTTCATAGTGGAGGGAGGCCCGTGTACATGTACACGGGGCTTTTTTACAGGCAAGGATTAACACTTATATTTAAGCTGAACTGAGTCAGAATATAAAGGCTCCACTTAAAACATGTGAGGAGGATATTAATAATGAAAAATAACAATATTCATTGGCTTCCGCTTGTCGCATCTGTAGGTATTGGTGCTGCAACTTACAGCATGATGACAGGTCAGTCCAATCAGCTGACAAGTGTTATTCAGAATGCTGCTAAAATGGCAGGCGGCATGCAGCAAAACTCACAATAAGCAGAGCTATGTATAAATGAAGACCCCCTTCAAAAGGGGCACTCCTTTGAGGGGGGTCTTCTTCAATACTTTTATTAACCAGGGAAGAGGTCAAAAACAATGAACACCCTTTGTACATAGAGCGTTTGTTAAAGAATAAGCTTCTCTTTTACCGCGACTCCATTCAAACCGTATTCTTCAAAAGTAATGAAGATCATCTCGGGATTATTACGCGAGAAGCACTTACCTTCATACTTATTCCTGGCCCTTTTACTCCATAAGTTTTTGAACGTTAACTTGCATTTCTTTTAACTGTTGAATGTCTTCAGCTTTTGCTTGGGCGTCAGTTAAAACCTTATCGATTTCTTTCCATCCTGCAATTCTTGCAAAGGACTGAACCCCGAATTTACTATGGTCAACAAGTAAATACACGCTATCTGCAACTTCAATAATTTTTTGTTTCAAATGCGCTTGTAATTCATTGGAATCGCTCAGGCCTCTTTTCAAGTGAATTCCCTGGCAGGAAAGAAAAGCCTTATCTACATGGTATTCATCCAGCGAGCGTTCAGCTAAGGGTCCGACAAATGATAAAGATCTAGAAGACAGCAACCCGCCGGTAGACACCACCTGGATATTTCCTTTATCACTAAGCTCAGCTGCTACTTTAATGGAATTTGTAAGAATGGTTAAAGGGATATCTGGTAATTCCTTAGCCATGTACCAGGCTGTAGAACTAGCGTCTAGAATAATGTTATCATTTTCTTCCACATAGTTTACTGCTTCTTTTGCTAATTTTCTTTTTGAATGGATGTTTTTAATTTCTCTTTCAAAATAGGGTGATTCTGTTTTTTCTTGTTTTAAAGATACAGCTCCGCCATGACTGCGTCTGAGTTTATTTGCTTTTTCCAATTGATCGAGGTCTCTTCGGATGGTTTCCTCAGTGACCCCGAATTGCCGGCTCAATTCAGAGACACGAATGCTTCCTTTTTCATCTACCATACGCAAGATCTGTTCATATCTTTCTGCAACAAGCACTTTTTTACCAACTTTCCTATTACTTGATAAGGTTTGTTCCATTACTTACTCCAATTTTAACACAAAAATCCATGTATGCTTTGTCCCAGAAGTCTTGCTCTTCTGGAAAATAGTATTGCATGCTTGTTGATTTTAAATTTAACAATCTTGCATCACCAAGTCCATTGAGCTTTCCGAGGGCAATGAATTGCATCACGATGTTGCCGATGGCGCTTGCTTCCGCAGGGCCGGCCCACACAGGTTTTCCAAGGGCATTAGAAGTAAACTGACAAAGCATTTCATTTTTGATCCCGCCGCCTACCATATGCAATCCATAGAAGGAGTTGCCGGACAAAATTTCAGCACGCTCAAACACATAGCGGTACTTCAGAGCAAGACTCTCCAAAATACAACGTACGATCTCTCCTTTAGTACCGGGCACTTTCTGTTCAGTTTGAGCGCAGTAATCTTGAATTTGTTTCGGCATGTTGGCAGGATTTAAAAACTGGATGTCATCCGGGTCGATAAAAGATTGAAACGAAGGGGATTTCTGAGCTTCTTGTAACAAGCTTTCATAGTCAGCATCTCCCTCAGTTTTCCACATACGGCGGCATTCTTCAAGAATCCAGAGACCCATAATGTTTTTTAAAAGCCTGAAGGTGTCCTGCACACCGCCTTCATTAGTAAAATTCCAGCGAAGTGCTTGCTCATCCATGACCGGGGTACTCACTTCTGTTCCCATAAGCGACCAGGTTCCGCAGCTTAAGTAGGCAAAGCTTTCATCCAAAGCGGGGACACCTGCGACAGCTGAAGCTGTATCATGCTCACCGACAGCTACTACCGGAATAGGAGGGACGTCCAGTTCTTTGCACACTTCCCGACTTAAATGTCCGATTACTGTACCTGGCTTCACTACTTCCTGGAATAGGTGAGCAGGGAGTTCCAAAACGTCAAGCAGTTCATGATCCCATTCTTGTGTCTTAGGGTTAAATAGCTGGGTCGTAGTAGCGTTTGTAAATTCACTTTTTTTCTCACCGGTGAGAAAATAGCGGAGCAAATCAGGAATCATCAGCAGGTCTTCAGCCTGCTCTAGAACAGAGGAACGGTCTCTTTTCATAGCAGCGAGCTGGTAAATGGTGTTAAATGGGAGAAACTGAATCCCTGTCTTCTGAAAAATTTTCTCCCGGCTAAGGGTATGTTCATGAATCTCTTCCATTAGGCCGTCCGTGTGATGGTCGCGATAGTGGTAAGGAGCTCTAAGCAGCTCGCCGTCTGCTCCCAAAAGTCCAAAATCAACCGCCCAGGTATCAATTGCTAGTGCCTCAAGTGGACGACCTGTCTGTTTTGCTTTTATAATACCTTGTTTGATTTCATGGTAGAGCCGTAAAATATCCCAGTGTAACCGGTTTCCAACTTGGACAGGTTCGTTGTTGAAACGATGCACTTCCTGTATATTAAGAGTTTTCTCGTTTAAATCCGCCAGAAGCGCCCGGCCGCTTCCTGCACCGAAGTCAAACGCTAAGACACTCACCAGCTTGCACCGCCTTTACCGCGGGCTAAGATTTTCTCCCCATAACCACTTTCTCTGTAAGCCTTCATTGGATCAACTGGTACGCCCATTTCTTCTCTTACTGCCTGCAATAAAGGTGTCACATCACATTCATATGCTTCTCTTACGGTCTGCTCGGCTGCCAAAACATCTTGGTTCTTCTGGGCTTCCCGCAATTCTTCCAAGTTTATGAGGCAGGCTTTCGCATAAAGAGACTGCACATTTAAAATGGAACGGATCATGGCTGGGATTTTTGGTTCGATGTTGTGGCACTGATCGAGCATATAGGCGATGTTGGCAGCATTCTTGGAGGCCTTCACATCTGTTCCATCTTCTGCAGAGATGATCTGATGAAGGATTAGGAAAATCTCATAAGGGTTATGCGCTGCAACAATCAAGTCGTCGTCGGCATATTTGCGACTGTTAAAGTGGAAGCCACCCAGTCTGTTCTCGTCTAATAAATAAGCAACAATGTGCTCGATGTTAGTGGCCTGTGGGTGGTGTCCGGTATCTACAAGTACTTCTGCTTGTGGTCCCAGCTTCATAGCCATATTGTAAGCCATACCCCAATCCGGAAGGTCTGTGTGGTAAAAGGCAGGTTCAAAGAACTTATACTCAATCAGCATGCGCATATGATCATCTAAAGACCCGTACATTTCCTGCAGGCATTCTTCCATCCAGTGTTTTCTTTGTCTAAAATCCGCTTGTCCCGGATAGTTGGTCCCATCAGCGAACCAGAGGCTTACAATATCGGAATCTACTTCTTTCGCAATATCCACGCACTCTAATAAATGATCTGTTGCTTTTCGGCGGATGGAGGGATTCGTATTGGTAACACTGCCAAATTTGTAGTCATCATCCTGGAATAAGTTAGGGTTTACTGCTCCTACCGACAAGCCCAGACTGCTTGCGTGGTTTTTTAATTTAGAATAATCATCTACTTTATCCCATGGTATATGAATCGCAACTGACGGGCTCATCCCTGTGTAGCGGTGAACTTGTGCTGCATCTTCAAATTTTTCGAATGGATCACGAGGTATACCTTCCTGCTGAAACACTTTAAAGCGGGTGCCTGAATCGCCAAATCCCCATGAAGGCGTTTCCACTTTTAGTTGTTTTAATTTGTCTTTTACGTTGTTTAAATTGATTCCTCGCTGGTTTTGTTGCTCTTCAAAGAGGGTGTAATGTTTATCGCTCATTGGTTCACAGCCTTTCATATATATTTTTTACAAAGGGAATGCCATGGTACTCATTAAAGCCAGCGCAGGCTGAGTAGAATCCAACCTGCTGTATTGTACGATAATTGGAACATCACTTTGTACTTCAATTGCATAAGGGACACCAGCCGGGATTGTTTTCCCGTCTTTCTCTAAGCTGCTCGTACGAATATGACTGGTGCGCTTGCTTCTTACTGCTGTTTCTATTTCTTCAATTGGGTCTCTGTCTTCAAAATAAATGTTAACGTGAAGATGAGCATCACTGTCATTAGCGTTTAATACACAAATCGATTCGTGGCTCGTCTGTTCCCCTGTGCTTTGAGGGGGGATAAACCCATCGGGAATGATCCAATGGGTTTTTCTGTTATTATCTGCTTGCATATTTTTCTCTCCCCTCTAAATGGTTAGCGGACGAATGCGGCTGGAACACCGCCGTCAACGGTTACCATGCTGCCTGTTGTTTTGTTTGATTTAGAAGAAGCAAAGAAAGCGATCACTTCTGCAATATCTTTTGGATAAATATTAACTTTTAGTGTCGTCCGCTGGCGGTAATGTTCATCTAATTCATCTGGGTGGATACCATACGCAGCAGCTCTTTCTTCTTTCCAGGAAGAAGACCAAATTTTGGATCCTTGCAGGACGGCATCTGGAAGCACAGAGTTTACTCGAATGCCATGCTCTCCGCCTTCAGCTGCAATGCACCGTGCTAAGTGGGCCTCAAGCGCTTTAACAGAACTATAGGCTGATGCGTTTTTACCTGCGTAAACGGAATTTTTAGACCCAACAAATACCATGCTTCCTCCAGTACCTTGTTCTTTCATTTGTTTGAAAGCTTCACGAGCGACAAGGAAATAACCAGTGCCAAGAACGTTCATATTTAAATTCCACTCTTTTAATGTTGTTTCTTCAAGAGGGCTGGAAGTAGCTAGTCCTGCGTTATTAACGATAATATCAACGCCGCCGTATTGAAGAGCTGCTTGCTGATAGGAGGATTGTACTTGCTCTTCTGCAGTTACGTCCATCTTTACCGCGAATGCACGGCCGGTACCATGTTTATTATTAAGTTCTTCAGCAGTTTTTTGTGCTCCTTCTTCATTTAAATCAGCAAGAACCACGTGCGCTCCCTGTGCGATTAATTCTTCTGCTGCCGCATTCCCGATCCCTCCGGCTCCACCAGTAATGAATGCAACCTGACGGGAGAGTTCCGCTTCGGCCGGTGCTAAGGATAATTTATAAAGCTCAAGCGGCCAGTATTCAATGTTGTAGCTCTCGTTTTCGTTCAAAGAGACAAACTCGCCAAGAGCAGTGCTTCCTTTCATTACAGCGATCGCACGGTGATACAAGTCGCCGCTTACATTTGCCATTTTCAGGTTTTTACCGGAATTAATCATTCCAATACCAGGGATCAAGATTACTCTTGGAGCCGCTTCGAACATTTCGTCGCCTTCATTTTTATTACGTTCGAAATACTGCTTATATTCTTCTTTAAAAGCGGATACGCCGTCTCTTATTTTTTGAGCTAATTGATCGGTATCGTCGTTTTGTGGATCCCAATCAATGTAGAGCGGTACTCGTTTTGTATGGACAAGGTGATCAGGGCAGGCTGCACCTACCTGAGAAAGTTCTTCAGCATTTTTGCTGTTTACAAACTCGAGTACTTCCTCGTCGTCAGAGTAGGTTAAAATCATTTTTTTCTCATCACTGACAGCCCCGCGTAAAATCGGCATCACCTTTGCCAATGTCTGTTTGCGCTTCTGAGCTGGCAGTTCTTCGTATTTAGATCCGCCAAAAATAGATGGGTTTTCGATCATTTGAGCAACATAATTCTCTGCTTCTTGAATGACCTCAATTGTACGGTCGTAGCTTTCTTTTGATGTCTCTCCCCAGGTAACAAGCCCATGTTTTTCCATAAGAACAAGTTCAGCTTGAGGGTTATTCTGTAAACCTTCTGCAATCATTTTGGAAAGGGAAAAACCAGGGCGGACATACGGTACCCATACAAAACGATCTCCAAAAATTTCTTTTGCTGTTTCATATCCGTTATCAGCACAGCAAAGGCTGATAATGGCATCCGGATGCGTGTGGTCGACATGTTTAAAAGGTAGAAACGCATGCAAAAGTGTTTCAATAGAGGAACGAGGGTGCTTGCTGTCAATCATGCAGTGGGATAGATACTCAACCATTTCTTCGTCACTCATTTCCTCACGCTCGAGCAGGGGACGAATGTCTTCCATTTTCAATCCTGTAAAATGCTTTGCTTCCATTGTAGCAAGGTCTGAACCGCTGCCTTTAACCCACATAACCTCTATGTCACGACCACGAAAATCTTTTTCTGTAGTTTTCATAGAAGTGTTTCCGCCGCCAAAGTTACATACAGAACGATCAGACCCTAACAAGTTAGAACGGTAAACCAGTTCATCCAATCCTGTTTGCAACTGTTGTGCATCCTTATCATTCCATTTGTTCTTAACAGTATCATATGCTTGTATCATTTCTTACCTCCGATTTTAAATTTTTGTTTTTCCTAAAAATAATCATAACAGATGTTGTTTTGTTTTTGAATACTTTTATTTTAAAAAATGTTAGCGGATTCATAGTTTCGTATATATTAGTTAGACCATATTAATTTAGTTATGGTTTGATTTTTTTGATTTCAATTCCTAAACTAGCTTATAAAAATCGTGCAAAAACAAAAATAACGAATTAATCTAATAAAGTTATAGTTGACGTTATGTAAGAAAGCCCTTACAATGTAAAATGCAAAAACAAACAAAAGTTATAACAAACAAAAACAAAACAATAGCACTTATCCAGACAATAAGGTGCTATTTCGTTTTTGTTTGAATCGACAGAATTTTATGAAAGGGTGAAAAATTTGAAGAAAGTAGAGAAAGGAAGTTTAGCAGCTACGCTGTCCGTTTCTATGTCCAACTATTTAGAAGCCGGGTCTATCGTAGCTGGGGCTGCGGGGTTAACCTTATGGGTGCAGTACCTTGGTTTAACTGATACTACAGTTGGACTGCTCGGTGCACTGAGTGCTAATGGTTTTGGCGCTGCCGTAGGGGCATTAATAAGTGGATTTCTAGTTGACCGTTATGGAAGAAAATTTATCTACAAATACAATTTATTAGTGTACATGTTCGGGATATTATTAATTACTTGTTCTGTTAATTTTCCAATGCTTTTAATAGGTTACATTATTACTGGGATATCAGTCGGAGCCGGCATTCCACCTTCTTGGACCTATATCGCAGAAGAAGCTCCTAAAAATGAACGGGCCGCTCGTGTAGGCTGGGGGCAGTTCGCCTGGTCAATGGGACCGGCTGTCGTATTATTACTTTCTGTAGCCTTGGCACCTTTAGGGCTGTTAGGAAGCCGAATTATTTTCTTCCAGCTCTTTTTAGTCGCGTTCTTTACATGGTTATTTCAAAGAAAAATTGATGAGTCTTCGATTTGGGAAGAACAAAAGAAAAAAGAAAAAGCCACAAATCAAGATGGCATTTTCAACAAAGAAAACCTAAAAGAATTGTTTACAAACCGAGCAAATCTGCGTGCGATTACACTTCTTGTAGGGGTTTATGCATTTTGGAATATGGTAGCCGGCGTTATGGGTTACTTTATGCCTTACATTTATGAAACAGTTGGTGGTTTGACTTCTGCTCAAGCCAATCTTTTGCAAGCGTTTTTATGGATATTGACGGTTCTATCTACGTATTTTGTTTTCATTAAATTTGGCGATAAAGTTAATCGTAAGATGATCTTCAGCGTAGGCGCTGGAATGGGGATTGTCGCGTGGATTATTTTATCCTTTGGCGGTATGGGAACCTTTGAACTGCTTGCTTTTGTTATTTTATGGGGACTTGCAGCAGGGTTTGGTGCTCAAGCCTTTTATGGCCTTTGGTCAGCAGAACTATTCCATACCAAGTATCGAGCCGCTGCCCAGGGATTTCTTTTCTGCACAGCACGTGTGCTTGTCGGATTGATCTCGCTTATCATTCCAATTATGATCACAACGCTTGGTTTCCAAGCAGCAGGAGCTGTTATGATTGGTCTCCTCATTATTCATATGATCGTAGGACTGGTTCTAGCCCCAGAAACACGTGGAAAATCTTTGGAAGAAATTCAAGCAGAGCGATATGGCACACAAGAAGATCCTTCTCTTATAAAAAAAGAGGCAGTTAAATAACTTGGGATATTCCTCAGGGAGGTCTTTTCTATAAAAAGACCTCCCTTTATATTCTAGCTAGAAAAGTTAAATTAACATCGTTGATTGAAGATGGGGAGGTGTTTGGAGAAAAAATTTTATATTACTGTACTTCCGTCTGTATTATCGGTTGAAATCGAATTACTTTGTATTAATCCAAGCTTATACAAATAACAAACTTTTAGTTCTAAACTTTTTCGTGATGAAAGTTATGAAGTATATAAATTGTATTTCGTTTTGGTACGTTTTTTAATACTTTCATGGCGATATCTCCAATGCGAGTCTTCCGTATAAAGTACAGTTTTGGACACTAATTTCACATATGGATTGTAGTGTTCAACACCATAATTTATCTGCTTTATCTCGAAACTGAGTCTTCCAGTATAGGGCAGGTTAGTGGAAGACTCAGTTTCGAGATAATGATTGTTTTTTGAAACTATATCATTACTGTTTCGTAGATTAATTAAGGTACTACAATGATGGGAGGTGATAATCTGCATTCTGAAAATACTATTATAAATCACTTTGAAGCATATAAAGAATCATTATTTCAAGAAATAATTACACTTAATTCTTTTCTTAAACTATACGTACATATAAGAAAAAGAAGAAATGATCGTTTAGAAATATTGAATAAGTCACCTGCTTTTTTCCAGCTTGTCCAAGAATCATTATTATCCAGTGTTATTATAGGCATAGCTAAAATCTATGAGAAAAGAAACCGAAAAGGAAGAACTATCTTTAATTTCCTAAATTTCATTAGGGCAAATTACAAAGTTATTTTCAATAAACCAGCTAAAGAAAAGATTAAAACATCAGACGGAATAACAGAACAACTATTTGAATATCAATTGGTACAATTATCAGACCAAGAACCTTTATTGAATAGAGTATTTGCTTGGAGAGATGGAAGTTTTGCTCATGCAGATAAAAAATACTTCGATGATCGCAATATTTTAGGGGAAGAATTTCCAATAACAATAAGGGATTTAAGATTTCTTATTGAGTTAGTGGCAGAAATTTTAAATAAATATGAAGGAGCTTACAATAATTCTTATCAATCAATTACTGCCACAAATGTTACAGACATAGATAATATTTTAGATTGGTTATACAAAGTAGAACCGTATAAGAGCGATATAAACAAGATGGTGAGAGAGCAGACGCAGAATAGAAATTAGCTGCAATTCTTATTAAGCTAACGGGGGCTTTTCTGCAATAGTAAAAAAACAAAGGGGGGGGATATATTTGGCCGCTAATGATAATAATTTCTTGTTTATAAACACCAATCCACTAAAATTAAGTGATTTGGTGTTTTAAAGCTTCACCGATAATTTTTATTCCACGTTCCATTTCTTCCAAAGAAGAACTAGTAAAGGAAAACCTAGCGTATTGATTAGGGTAAGAACTATAAACAAAACCAGGGTTTATAAGAACGCCCCTTTCTACTAGAGAAGAGAATAACTTTCGAACATTTACGTCTTCTGAAAACAACACCCAAATAAACATACCTCCTTTTGGAATCTCCCAAGAAGCATAATCTCCAATATTCTTTTCAAGTAGGTCTACCATCATATCTCTTCTGTAGCGTAATTTCTCTCTTAAAGATACTAAATGCTGATCATACCCTCCAGTTTCAAGGAAATCGTAGACAGCAAGTTGCGGCAGGAAGCTAGTTCCATAATCTAGCTGCATCCTTAAATCACTTAATTTTTCAATTACATCGGCAGGTCCCGAAATCCAGCCAATTCTTAAAGTCGGAGCCATCGTTTTGGAAAAACTGCCAATTAAGAGTGTATGACCACTGTTATCAAGAGATGCGATGGGAGGGAGTGGCTTTTGATCAATCCATAGATCTCGAAAGATATCATCCTCTATGATGGGCATTTTGAATTCATTAGAGAGCTCAACTAACTCTTCCCGATTATTAAGATCCATAGTTATAGTCGTAGGATTTTGAAACGAGGGGTTTATATATAAAACAGATGAATTTTGGCTCCTATATAAATCTTCACGTAAATGATTTGTATTAAGAGTTTGCTTTCTAAATGGAATACTCTTCAATCTCATCCCTGACGTTCTAAAGATATGTAACGAATGTATATAAGAAATGTATGGAGCGTAAACTGTTGATCCCTGTTGTAACAATCCTAGCGTAATTAACTGTAGAGCCTGAAGAGCCCCGGAAACGGGTAAGATCGTATTCGGAGAAGAAGAGATCCCTCGCTCATTTAAGTAAGTAGATATAGCCTGTCGAAATCTATAGTCTCCTGTTCCATTGTTATATCCATATTGATCATAAGTATTTTCCAGGGAGCGAAGAGATTTATTAAACGCTGCCTTGGGAAAAAGCTCTTGATGAAGCTCTCCTTTTCCTAATTGTATGAGTGAATTGTCTAATTCTAGGTTGTTTATTCTCCTAACGATATCGTAATTCGTTGGATGAACGCTGTACTTGGAGAAATCGTTCCAATTCATTAAGTTTTTCGATAAGTTGGACGAAAAATTACTGGAAATATAAGTTCCACTCCCAGTGGTTGATTCAATGATCCCTTTGCCTTTAAGAGTATCTAAAGCGTGAATAACAGTACTTCTATTTACATCAAATACGTCTGCCAGCTCCCGTTGAGTAGGGAGTTTTCTTCCAGCTGACCATTCACCTGCCTCTACTTTCCTCTCAATCAAGGCCACAATATCTCTATAAGAATTCATTAATTTGTTCTCAATCTTTTTATCTTTCATTTTCATTCATCCTCTTGCTGAAATTGGTTGGTCTCTTTTAAAAGGAAATGGTTGATTCCAATTCTTAGTAATTACTCTAACATAAGAACCACTAAGACCTATAAGGAAAGGAAGGCAAAACAAATTTGGCCAATCCTCTCTTTATTTTTTGTAAAGGAAGTGTGGATTTATGTATATTAGAGTTTTACTGGCGTACGCGATCGCAATCATTTTATGGGCTTCTGCTTTTCCAACCATTAGAGTCGGATTAGATTCTTTTCAACCATTACATCTGTCTATGTTGCGGCTGCTAATTGGATCAATAGGATTGTTGATTTTTGCATTAGCCACAAGAATGAGGCTACCAGACACGAAGGACATCCTGCCCATCCTGGTCCTTGGATTTTTAGGGTTCTCTGTTTATCATACTTTTTTAAGTATAGGGGAAGAAACCGTGGATGCTGGTACGGCGAGTTTGGTTGTTTCAACGACCCCACTGTTTTCTGCCTTACTTGCAAGATTTTTTCTAAAAGAGTACTTTGGTAAATATGGATGGATCGGCTCAGTTATAGCATTTTTTGGAGTTTCACTTATAACGTTTGGGTCAACTGGAGAATTCAAATTTGAATGGGGAGTACTGATCATTTTGACTGCAGCTCTGGGTGAGAGTTTTTATTTTGTGCTGCAATCGAATTATTTAAAAAAATATGGTTTCTTGCCATTTACTACTTATACCATTTGGGCCGGAACGTTATGTATGTTGTTCTTTTCCCCCGGAATTACCGGAGCCATTCAGGATGCTTCAATGGAAAGCTTAATGACCGTTATTTATCTAGGTCTGTTACCGACAGTTATTCCTTATTTCGCAATTGCCTATGCAACAGCAAAGCAAGGGGCTTCTGAAGCAACAAGTGCTTTATACCTCACACCTGCATTAGCTATAGTAATTTCGTGGATTTGGATTGGAGAGATTCCTACACTTTTATCCATAGTTGGAGGTATTATTGTTTTAATTGGTGTATCACTTTCTACTATATTTACGATAAAAGAAAAAGAGGTTGAAAAAGGTACGTCTTATGCTAAACAGGTAAGTAAGCCAGCAAACTATTGAAGTTATAGAAAAGGATTTAGAAATCGAATTAAAACTTTAATAATCAAATATTATCTTGAAACCGAGTCTTAAAGAAAAGACCAGCTATAAAATGTCAAGTAACCAGGTAGAAGCTTTTTAACGCTCACTTAAATAAAATTTTGCATACCAAATAAACCTCACTCGTGTAATTATTAAAACTGCAAAAAGTGGTTTATCATCATTGGTTTGAGGGCGAGTTACATAGGGCTTTTGATCTCTTAAAATGGCAAATATAATGTGTGTCAATTTACGAGCTACGGCCCCTACCGCAGTACCGTGAGCTTTCCCACGTTCTCGTAGCTTTTGATAATAAAGGGATAGGGCAGGATCCTTAAAGCTAGCCACGAAAGCTGCTTGCCATATAGCACGTCTAAGGTAAGGGGAACCTCTTTTGGAAAGCTTCGTTTTAGATCCATTAAACTCACCGGATTGGTGCACGGAAGCATCCAGGCCTGCAAAGGCAACTAATTGTTTTGGATGTTCGAAACGGTCAATGGAACCAACTTCACCTAAAATGACTGCCGCCGTGACATCATTTACACCTGTTATGGTTGTTAAATAATGATGTTGTCGGTCCGAGAGCTCCTTTAATTCTTTTTCTATTTGAGCCAATTGTTTTTCAAATAGAGCTATTTGTTCTAGGAGAAGATGGATTTGCATTTTAAATGCCTCTGTACCTATGGAAATACCGAAGGTATTTTGGGCACTTTCTTTCAATTGTTCAGCTTTCCAACGAGCTCTTGTAATCCCGTACCGTCCTTTACTGACACGATAAAGGACATCGGCTAGTTTGTCTGTATCGATGTCCAAGAGGTCTTCGGGTAGTGTAAAGTTTAAAAGAATTTCTGTCGAAGATAGTCCAAATACATCAGAAAACACTTGTTCATATTCAGGGAAAACCTGATCTAGTAAAGCAATGATTTTACGCTTAACGTCTGAACTTTGGTCTACCAATGCATAACGCAGCCTCTCGAGGTGTCTAAGTTGAAGGAGGTCTTCTTGAACGAATGGAGTCGCTTCTGGAGAGTCAATGCGAATCACTTGAGCAATTAAGTACGCGTCTTTAATATCTGTTTTGGTTTTTCGAATATAATACGGAGTGCGTCCGATTGCATAGGGTTGAAAGATGTCACTTTGTATCCAAGTTGATGAAGGAAAGAAAAGAGAGATAACCAATAGTGACCCGTAGCTTCCATCCCACAAGCACAATTTTCAGGTGTTACCTGGTGTTGGTTTAAGAATGTCAGAAGCTTTTCACTACCCTTTTTGGAATTAGCAAAACGAATGGTTTTTCCAATAGGGTTCCCACTTTCATTGATTAATCCAGCTTCATGATGACGTTTTCCAATATCAATACCAAGATAAATCATAAACGATACCACCCACATAATATTAATCAGATGAAAGGAAACCTCTTACCTTTATAGATACTCAACCTCGTTCGATATGCGGCAACTATGTACCATCCAGCTTATACGAATAGTTCTATAAAGAAAGAGGTGTCAGTCTATAGCACGAAGACAATGCTTCAAGGGGGCAGAGCGACAACCTCAATCTGATTTAACCCCATTATACCTTCAGCTAAAGGTATGATGGATTTAAAACCAGAAAAATCTGGTTAATAATAATATACGAGGGGGCGTTAATGAAAAAATCTAATCATTGGTATTCCTGTTTTTGTATATGAAGTCATATCGTTATATGAATATTTTTTTGGAACGATATGGGACTGAGATAATTCCTATTATAAGGTTATATCTTATGAACTTCATAACCTTTTCCAGAAAATAAGGCGATTTTGGCGGGGGTGTTATAAAGCTCTTTAGGCAGCATGCCTGCATGGACAGGTGTTTTCTTTTCTTCTAATAAGGGGGAGGAAATGTTTATGAGGAGGGCAATGTCGGAAGGAGAAGGAAGGGTTTCTTGCATACGTTTTTAAAGTAATCGCTTTTGTTATAGTCATGTAGTGTGAAAAGGTGAGAAGAAGATAATGAATTCACATCAAAAAGCTGCGGCGATTTTACAACCGTTGCAGCTTAATAACGTATAACACGATCCTGGATTTCCTTTACTAGTTATCATATCCCCGAAAGACTCTGGATATTTCAAGACTATAATTCCCTTTAACTGAAGATTTTTATTTGCTTTTCAGTGATCCCTCTAATTAATTTCAGTTCACTAATCAAAAATTCATGTGCGGTATCAAACATTTTTTTTTCGCTTGTGTTCAGTGCTTTGTTTTTCTTCATACGTTTTAAATCACGTACAACTTCAGCACTTTCTAGTATGTTACCTGTTTTTATTTTGTCTGTGTTCACTTTAAATCTTTGTTTCCACGACAGTACTCTATCTGTTTCTACATCCTGAAAAATATGGATAATGTGTTTTAATGCCTTTATGTCAGTAATTGGACGTATACTTGAACTCAATATTTTCCCCGTAGGAATCATCACTTGCATATTACTGATTACCATTTTTATGACATAATACTCTTGTTTTTTTCCTGAGATTTCCTTTTCTTCTATGGCTTTAATGATACCTACTCCGTGCACTGGATAAACAATGTTATCGCCAACTTGAAACAAAAAATCCACCTCCGTATGTGTCTACCTTATTAAGCTTAACACACATAATGTTTTTAACAAAATTTTAATGATAACATAATGAAGTAATAACAATCAATTATTTTTCTTGAAATTAGAACTCATACACACTTGTAATCTTGTCGGGAAACAGTGGTTTCAGGAAACTATACATTTAACTATTGGTTGCTGATCAGTCTGTATTCTTTAAAGTCATAACGAACTAAAGGGAGACGATCGCTTTTTTACTAAAGTGGCAGTTTACTTAAATAGCTAAGGAAGGAGTAGATAAGATTAATCATTTTGCAGAATTCCATTTCTAGCGTGATACTTATTAGCTCCACTTTCTATTTACGGCATCTAGAAAAAACTAAAACACAACATAAACTTTCAACTTTTGAATGTACGTAATCATACAAATAGTATATATTTCATTTGCCCTGAGTTTATTGATTTTTATATTTGGGGCAGCGGCCTTACTCTGTTGTTAGATGAAAACGGCAATGTAATCGTAAATAAAGACATCTAAAAGTTGTCTCCACTAAAGCCCCTGTTCCTAATTAAAGGAACCTTAAACTATTATATATATTCAAAATGGGGATCTAAATAAACAAGATGCTGAAGTTGTCATTTAGTTTAATATCGATACTTCAATCAATTAACAGTGGTTCTTAAATTCAACCAGTGGTAGCACCCTATCCTTTCATGTCTAAATAAGTAAGGCGGAGGTGATGAGTTGCACTTTGAAACAATTGATATTGATAAGCACCGCGATCAAGTGGTGGAATTCAGAAAAGATTCATTTAAAGTCAGTTTTGGGAAGATGTCAAACTTTGAAAAACTGGATTATATTAATTGGCTGGAACAAAAAACAAACGATTTCCCCGGGGGTTTTGTTTTAGTTGAAGAAGATAAAAGATACATTGGACAATTGGAATTATCAATACGGGAATATGAAGGAAAAATGATTGGCTATGTTCATTTGTATTATTTAATCCCTGAAATGCGTGGAAAAGGTAAGGGGAAAGAATTAAATGAATATGCAATCAAATTCTTTAAAGAGCATCATGTAAGTGACTACCATCTAAGAGTTTCTATAACAAATACTTCTGCCATAAATTTTTATCACAAAATCGGAATGAGAGAAGTGGGGTTAGAAGTGGAAGGAAAGGTTATGAGGATGAAAGGTTACATTTAACATCACTCTAATTTCTTCTAGGGGGATTGGCTGAAAAACTTGATTTTGCGTATAAGTAGGGGAGCGGCTTTCCAGCAGGCGATAATCTCTTTGCTATTTAAACTTTAGATAGGGGTAAGGGAATTAAATGATTTAATAGTTGCTCTTCAGATGGTCAGCTTATGAGATCAGCAAGTTTGTTAAAGAAAATTATATAGTACTTCAGAAAGAATCCATTTTTTGTTTGAAAATGGATTCTTTTAATATTGGTTGTAAGAATTGAGCTCATTAAAAAGCAGCTGACCGCCTATATATTTCGTTGACCAACGTGGTCATTAATGCTATTATTAAAATGACCAAATTGGTCAAATAATCACTGGAAGGAGATTACAGTCATTAATTCAAATTTTCATAAATTAAATGGTGAGAAAAAAGAACTGATTATTAACGCGGCCATAAAGGAATTTGTTCAAAATGGTTTCGATAAAGCATCCACAAACGACATCGTAAAGGAAGCAAAAATTTCTAAAGGATCGTTATTTAATTATTTTAATAGCAAGAAAGATCTTTACGTATATTTAATCGATTACAGTGTACAAATTATCGAGCAGCTTTATGAACAGATTGATTTAACTGAAACCGATCTCTTTAAAAGACTTGAAAATATTGGAATGCAGAAATTGTATATTCACAAAAAATATCCTCACGTATTTGATTTTCTGACTAATTCGATCCAGGAGGAATCGCCTGAAGTAAAAGAAGTTGTTAAGAATAAAGTTGATGCCATCTATGAGCGAGGCACGAAGCTGATCTATCAAAATATTGATTACTCCAAGTTCCGTGAAGAGATCGATGTTGAAAAGGCCATTGAAATCCTCAATTGGACCATGTTTGGATTTGGTGATAAAGCCATCCAGCAGATCGATACCTTTGAAAACATGATTGAATTTGGAGAGCAATATCTTAAAGACTGGCAAAGCTATGCTGAAATACTGAAGTTGAGCTTTTATAAATAAAGATATCATGCTTTCATAGGGAAGTTTTAACTTCACTTTAATAAAAGGAGTGTTCGTGTTATGTCGGAAATTGTGAATATCCAGGGTTTACAAAAAACATTCGGTAAGTTTCAGGCATTAAGTGACGTGACATTTAAGGTGAACGCTGGAGAAGTGGTCGGTTTTATTGGTCCCAATGGGGCTGGAAAATCTTCGACGATTCGTATCCTGCTGGGGATTATTAAACGAGATGCCGGTATTGCAGAAATATTCGGTAAGGATGCTTGGAAAGACAGCCTTGAAATTCATAAGCGTATTTCATACGTTCCAGGTGATGTCACACTGTGGGAAAACCTGACCGGTGGCGAGATTATCGATTTGTTCCTTAAATTGCACGGCGGCGGAGATAAACAAAAACGCGACGATTTAATCAAACGTTTTGAGTTGGACCCGAAGAAAAAAGCTAAGGGGTATTCGAAAGGGAATCGTCAAAAGGTTGGATTAATTGCAGCATTAGCTGCTGATTCGGATTTATATATTTTCGATGAACCGACATCTGGACTGGATCCTTTAATGGAGGCCATTTTTCAAGAAGAAGTAGAAAAAATCAAAGGAGCAGGTAAATCCATCCTGTTATCCTCTCATATTTTGAGTGAAGTAGAGCGCTTGGCCGACAGGGTAGTCATCATTCGCCAGGGTGAGATTGTGGAATCAGGCAGTCTGGAAGAATTACGCCACTTGACTCGTTCTACCATAACTTTAGCAACAGAAGGCGATGTGTCAGAAATGGCCAATGTAAATGGAGTATTTGATTTCGAACAAAAAGATAACCATGCAACATTTTCTGCTGATCATAAATACCTTGATGATATTTTAAGAGAAGCAAGCAAACTGGGAGTCATGAAATTTGAATCTGTTCCGCCGACTCTTGAAGATTTGTTTATGCGTCATTATGAAGGATAGCTGTTTGAAAGGAGGTTGAACGACGATGAAGGAAAAATTTGCGGGCTGGAATACCCTGTTTCTGCTTTACCTAAAACGTGATTGGAAGAAAATGATGGTTTGGGTTATAGGACTCGGCTTATTTTCAGCTGCCTATGTTCCAGCTTTTCAAGAAATCGCAAAAGGTCAGGGCTTGATTGGGATGTACGAAACTTTGCAAAATCCTGCTATGATCGCCATGGTAGGGCCTACGCCAGTTGAAACAGCTGGTGAGTATACTTTAGGAGCTATGTATTCACATGAAATGCTACTGTTTTGTGGTTTATTTGCAATGGTCATCGCTGTTTTACACGTAGTAAGCCATACTCGTAAAGAGGAGGATCGCGGGTTGACTGAAATCGTGCGCTCCTTTCGAATAGGACGTCAAGCAAATTCCCTTGCCACAATGGTAGAAGTTGTATTTATTAATGTTTTATTGGCCCTTTTTATTAGCGGTGTAATGTTAAATTTTGGGGCTGAAACGATTACTGTTGAAGGCTCCTTTTTGTTCGGAGCTTCCATCGGAATGGCCGGGGTTATCGGTGCCGGAATTGCTCTGGTTATGGCACAGATCATGCCTGCTTCCTCAGGTGCAACAGGTTCAGCACTTGGGATAATAGGACTTCTTTATATTAGTCGTGCCGGAACAGATGTCTCCAATGTGGATCTGTCCATGATTAATCCTATGGGCTGGACCTATTTGACTTATCCTTTTACAGAAAATAACTGGATCCCACTTATTTTTGCATTGAGTTTTAGTTTAATCATGATGGCCGTTGCTTTTGCACTTGAAGGGGCTCGCGATATGGGAGCTGGCTATCTCCCTGAAAGACAAGGACGGGAAAGTGCCAGGAAATCCTTATTGTCTGTCCGCGGTTTATTAATAAAGATTAACAAAGGTGTAATGATTAGCTGGTTGATTACCTTTGTTGTGATGGGTGCAGCCTATGGCTCCATCTATGGAGATATGCAAACCTTTCTTGAGAGTAATGAAATCGTGCAGCAGATGTTTTCGCATTCTGGAGCCTCAATTGAAGAATCATTCACTGGCACGATTATGATGGTCATGATCGGGTTAGTTTCCATTTTACCAATTGTTCTTGTAAATAAACTTTTTGCTGAAGAAAACCGATCACGCTTAAGTCAGCTTTATGCCACAAGAGTTACCCGCAGCCGGTTCTATTGGACCAGTATTGGTTTAGCCATGGTTTCCGGTCTGATAGGAATTTTATTAGCTGCGGGCACTCTTGGGGGCACAGCGATCACAACCATGGGAGATAAGTCAACGATGGATATGATTGACTTTCTTGCTGCTGGCTTCAATTTCTTACCGTCCGTATTGTTCTTTACTGGCATGGCGGCATTAGCTCTTGGCTGGGCCCCAAAGTTAGGTAAAGTGGTGTATGTTTATCTTGCCTACTCCTTCTTGATAAACTACTTTGGAGGTATATTAGACTTGCCAGAGTGGTTTTCAAAAACAGCCATCCAAAGCTGGATACCTCGATTACCGTTAGAAGATTTTGATACGGTAACTTTCCTGACAATAAGCGTAATAAGCATTGCTTTGATAGTAACTGGTTTCCTTGGTTATAATCGACGGGATTTGGTTGAAGGGGCTTAATCTTGTCAGGGAAACCTTGAAAACTAATTAACTCCATGATCTATGTAACGGGCCAAACGAACGTTTCCATTTAAGAAGCGATTATCTAATTATAGATAGTCGCTTTTCCTAACTTCTAAAAGGACACTTACCTTTCAACATACTTTACAAAAAAGACGAGGAAAAAATGTAGTTACCTTTTTTCTATACTGTTGACTCAATGAAATAATAGATTTCACCTTTACGCTTACGGGAAGCATATTCTGACTTAACGCTAGGAGCTGACTTTGCCGAGTTTTCACTGCATGTAAATTTAATATTGAAATCTCGATTTTTTATGTAATAATAGTAAAACAGATTAAATTGTTAGAAAAAATATAATATTATTAATTTTTATCAGGGAGGATTCGAGATGTCTGATACTAGGACGGCGATAATCGTCGGCGGGGGGATAGGCGGGCTTGTTGCGGCTCTTAAGCTTCACCGCGTTGGCGTGTCAGTGCGTGTCTTTGAAAGTGTAGAAACGATTAAAGCGTTAGGGGTTGGAATTAACCTTTTACCTCATGCGGTGAAGGTTCTGACAGAACTGGACCTGGATGATGAGCTTAAAAAGGAAGGTCTTCCGACTGCCGAACTTATGTACGTCAATAAGTTTGGCAAGAAGATTTGGCAGGAGGGCCGAGGGCTGAATGCCGGCTATCATTGGCCTCAATATTCGATCCATCGCGGCCGACTGCAAATGATTTTGCTGAACGCTGTTAAAGAACGGATAGGTGAGAATGCCGTTTATACCGGACACCACTTGACTTCATTTCAAATGTTCGGTGACAAGGTAACCGCTCATTTTAAAAATAAAAAAACAGGGGAACATGCAGGTACTTATAGCGCCGATACAATGATCGCAGCAGATGGCATCCATTCGGCTGTCCGTAAATTTTATTATCCAAATGAAGGAGAGCCGAAATTCAGTGGCAGGATTTTATGGCGTGGTATGACAGAATCCACTCCCTTTATGACGGGTAAGTCGATGATTATGGCTGGTTACCAGGATCAAAAATTTGTTGCCTATCCTGTATGTCCGAAGGTAAATGAAAAAGGGCGGTCTCTTGTCAACTGGATTGCTGAACTGAAAGTGGATGAGGGATTGATTTCACGGGCAGATTGGAACATGGAAATAGATAAAGAAAAATTTGCTCCTCATTTTGCTGGCTGGGATTTTGGCTGGCTGAATGTTCCTCGGTTGATTGAAGAAACAGATGCTGTTTATGAATTCCCGATGGTTGACCGTGATCCGGTACCTCGTTGGACATTCGGACGTGTAACGCTGCTTGGAGATGCTGCTCACCCGATGTATCCGATTGGGTCGAATGGTGCATCGCAGGCGATTCTTGATGCTGATGCTTTAGCCCAAACCCTTGCAGAAGAGCCGAATACAGAAGCTGCTTTGCGAGCATATGAACAAGCAAGACTGGAACCAACAGCCAATATCGTTCGGACTAATCGGCAGAACGGGCCTGAAGTTGTTATGCAGATGGTCGAAGATCGGGCGCCTGAAGGTTTTGATAAATTGGAAGATGTGATTTCGTATGATGAGCTAGCGGAAGTTGCTAATAAATATAAAAAGCTTGCCGGCTTCGATCGGGAGACATTGAATAGTAAATAGGAGTGCAGCTATGATAGAACACATTGTATTAGTTAAGTTTTCTCATGAAACAACAACTGAACAGAAGCAGGAGCTGATTCGCAGGACACTGCGGCTGAAGAACATAATCCCGGGAATCGTGGATATTCAGCAGGGCATTAATTTTTCCAGTCGCAGCCAGGGCTATGATGTCGGACTGACGGTGCGCTTCAAGGACAGGGATTCCCTGGAAAATTATGGACCGCATCCCGCCCATCAGGAAATTGTTTCTTATTTGAAAAATATCGGTCTCGAAGACAGTATTATTGTGGATTTTGAAATCTAATCTTATTTTTAATCTTAAGCTTTAGTGCTTGAACGCGTTAATTTAAAATTTCGCAGGGGGATTTTTATGAAAGCTGTTCATCCAGAACAAATTATTGATAACAGTCGCTTTCGTTCCTTCCATTTTTCTATTATTTTCTGGTGCTTCTTCATCATTCTTATGGATGGGTATGATGTTGTCATTTATGGCTCGGTTGTCCCTTCCTTAATAGAAGAGTGGAACATATCTTCCGTAACAGCAGGAGCCATTGGAAGCTACACTGCTGCCGGCACGGCTGTCGGTGCTGTACTTTTCGGATTATTGGCAGATAAACTGGGCCGAAAGAATGTCATCCTGCTATGTACCGTCCTTTTCAGTTTGTTCACCGCCCTGTCGGCATTTGCTGCAGGACCGACGATGTTTACGGTATTCCGAGTGATTGCGGGACTGGGACTTGGGGGAGTTATGCCGAACGTAATCGCACTCTCCACTGAATATGCTCCGAAAAAAATTAGGGCTGCGATGGTTTCTTTTATTTTTTGTGGGTACTCGATCGGAGCCATTGCGGCTGCATTGTTCAGTAAATCCATTTTGCCTGCGCTTGGCTGGCAGCCGATTTTCTGGATCGCAGGTCTTCCCTTATTGCTGATCCCTTTTATCGCAAAAAGTCTTCCAGAATCAGCAAGCTTCTTGTTAGCCAAAGGGAAGGAAGAGAAATTAAGGGAGCTCCTGCAAAGAATCGATCCGGAAACTACACTAGATGACAGAACTACCTTTGAGAAACCTGAGCCTGCAAGAAAAGGACTTCCATTGGTGAAACTTTTTGAAAAGAAACGTGCCATCAGCACGATTATGTTCTGGATCTCCTGCTTTTCCTGTTTTGTGCTTATTTATGCGATGAATACCTGGCTGCCGAAATTGATGATCGAAGCGGGATATAGTTTGAGCTCTAGTTTAGTGTTCGTCGCTATGATGAATGTCGGTGCCATCGTCGGTACGATTATTTTTGGAAGGCTGGCGGACAAGTGGGGCTTTAAAAAAGTTATGGTTCCGCTTTATATTATCGGGGCTGTGGCACTGGCGAGTATCGGTTTGACACAGAATATTATATTGGCTTATCTGTTAATAGGGATGATCGGGGCTGCATCGGTTGGTGTCCAGAATATCAGCAATGCCTTTGTTTCACAATACTATCCGCCTTCCATGCGTTCCACCGGGGTCGGAGCCGCAATGGCATTTGGGAGGGTAGGCGGCATCTTTGCCCCAACGTTTGTCGGTATTCTACTGACAATGAACATGTCTTCCCAGGTGAATTTTACAGTGATCGCCATGGCCGCCGTTCTCGGGGGTGTAGCGATTTTGTTTGTTCAGGAAAAACATGCTCATTATAACAGAGAAGGTGAATCGTATGATGGGGATGATAAAACGAAAGAAGTTGTATGATCATAGTATTTAAAACGAACAAGCTGGGTTACTACTGCCCAGCTTGTTTTTTATTGCTTAACAATAAATCTGGACTCTGTTCCTGCTCTAATTAGAAGACCTCCTCCCTAACTCGAGCATACGGCGCCCTGTCTCAGTGATTGAATTCCTTAACTCGAAGGAATACTTACTTAACAAGTAGAGAAAGGAAAAATATAGTTATTTTTCTGGGCCCAAGAGTGTAGGATGAATGATTAGGCGGACTTCCAGCACATTTGCCAAAACAGAAACCTTCCTATAATTAAGCGGGGATGAAGGGGATACTTACGGGTATCAGTGATGGGCAATGTGAAGCCATTCAATTAAAGTAATCGATGGTAAATAAAAGCACACTAAAAGGTATTTCGTTTTCGGCTCTTCATGGAACTTGGGCTGATAATGCGATCTGTCCCGATAACTTTAGCTGGAATGCTGTACGTTTTTAGAATAGCCTGGATAATTTAACTGAATGAACACTTCAAAAAAGTTCACACTATTAGGGTTAAGTATAAATAGAGGTGAGTTAATAATGAAAGCAGTTACGTATCAAGGAAAAAAATCGATAGCAGTCAAACAGGTTCCCTTTCCCAAAATAGAACATGAAGAAGATGTGATTATACGGATTACTTCCACTGCGATATGCGGATCGGATTTGCATTTGTATCAGGGGAACTTTCCTCTTCCAATCGGTTATGTCATTGGTCATGAACCAATGGGGATTGTGGAGGAAATCGGCCCTAAAGTAAGCAAGCTAAAGAAAGGGGATAGGGTGGTCATTCCCTTTACAGTAGCTTGCGGGCAGTGTCTATATTGCAATTCTCATCGTGAAAGTCAGTGTGATCATGCGAACCCCCATTATGATTCTGGAGGGTATTTTGGATATAGTGAGAAATTCGGAGATCATCCGGGAGGTCAGGCTGAGTATTTACGCGTACCTTTTGGAAATTATACACCGTTTATAATTCCGGAGTCCTGTGAATTAGAGGATGAGTCTCTTCTGTTTCTCTCAGACGTCCTGCCGACAGCCTACTGGAGTGTAGAAAATGCCGGCGTAAAATCAGGAGATACAGTGATCGTTCTTGGCTGTGGTCCGATCGGTTTGATGGCACAGCAGTTTGCCTGGCAAAAGGGAGCTGAGCGGGTTATTGCTGTTGATTATATCGAAAATCGCTTGCTTCATTCGAAAAGAGTGAATCAAACAGAAGTCTTTGACTTCACGCAATATCCAGATATGGGTGAAACGTTGAAGGAAATCACGAAGGGTGGCGCCGACATCGTCATTGACTGTGTAGGTATGGACGGCAAGAAATCCCCTTTGGAATTCGTCGAACAAAAAATGAAACTGCAGGGTGGAACGCTTGGCCCCATTCAAATAGCAACAAAAGCTGTAAAGAAGTGCGGAACCGTTCAAATCACAGGAGTATACGGAGGAAATTATAACCTCTTTCCTTTAGGTGCTTTTTTTTCACGTAACATTCAATTGAAAATGGGCCAGGCCCATGCGCGTTCTTTTATGGAACCTCTTTATAAACAAATTATTAATGGCGAAATCAACCCCAAAAAAATTATTACTCATCAGATGCCCCTGGAGAATGCTGCTCATGGATATGAAATCTTCAACAAAAAGGAAGATAACTGTATTAAAGTGGTGCTGAAGCCTTAGAGAACTTGAACACCTTTATGTCCAAAAAATCAAAGATTGAATAAGCTTCTTTTACAGAGTTTTACTATTCGGGGCGACGCTTAAGGTCTATCAAGTTCATTCCAGTGCCAAAATGAAAACCAATTGTAAAAAGTAAATTGATTTTTTGTTTTTAAAGTGATGACTTAAAGCTGTAAAAGGCTAATCGTCTATTACAGCTTTTCCTTGTTCACGTAATTTTTTTAAAGATATAAGCATATGGTTTATTTCTTCATCGGAATGTCTTTCCCATGAGCCTAATTCAGCTATTATTTTCAAAGGTGATTTTGACCTATAAGAACGTGTAGGGTTTCCGGGGAATTTTTTGTCAGTTAAGTTCGGGTCATTTTCGAAATCACCTACTGGTTCTACAATATAAATTCTTTCTTTTGACTTAGATGCTGCTAATTCTGCACCCCATTTAGCAGCATCTAAAGTTGCAGTGAAATATATATAGTTAGAATTTTTGTCTTGGTAATTTGATAAGTGTTGGGGTACTAATAGATCTCCGATTTTTAGTTTTGCTTTAGTACCATGAAAGAAAGGACCATCATCTAAAACATCATTTTTGTTATTCATACGGGTACACCTCTAATTTTTTGATTTGTATATAACAGTATAGGAAAGGAATTATGGAAAGAGTAGTCTATAAATAAATTATAATTAGGTGTATAATGTAGATAGAGACAATGCGATCGGTTTATGGTTGCCGGGGATATTATGGTCTGACATATTGTTTTGTATTTAAAGAAGCAGGTTAAACAATCGGGCGTTTTAACAGAGCAACTAAAGTCCCAATTTCTCAATTTTAATATAGAGAAACTGGGACTTTTATTTATGAATTTACTTAACCTTATAAACAGCGTATTCCTGACGCAACTAAGTTCAAATGAATATTATCTTGAAAATGAGTTTTAACATGTAATATGTGTAAGTGAGAATGAGGGAATTCGTTGAAGTTCTAAATTAGGAATTACTAACCCCTCTATAAGCAACGAAAACTAACATACTCAGTCAATGGTGCTATAGCCCATGAATAAAGGAAGAGTGAAAGGGTGATAAAAAAATTAAGAGAGAAAAGAAACTCGTACATTCTGAGTGGAGATTAAGTGTTATGGCACTAGCGGCACTTCTTGGAACTTTTATTGCAATTTTTATCGTCCGAGGTGAACTAAACCTCATATTTGCGATAGGGTATGTGTCCGTGTTTGCATTAGTGGTGGCTGGTAATGCCATATATGTGCTCAATAAGAGAAAGACAAACACCGGGGCGGAAAACAACAATCAAGAACACGGATAAAATCTGCAATAATAACAGTAAGAAAATGCAAAACCGTTTTATTTTAGATGAATTTACTTACTATGATTTTCCCGAATCTAACTGTTAAACAATCGTGTGCAAGAGTTTAAATTCAGGAGTTATTGTGGCAGCTTCTTTTTTATTGGAATAAATAATTTCACACATTAAATTCAAGCTAAGGTTTGTTAAGGGGTGATTTAATGAAATGGGTAGGTTTGATTTTAATGATCTTGTCAGCATTGGTATATTGGGTATCTAAAATAAATGATTTAGAGCCTGTTATCACAAATATTTGTATAGCATCACTAGCTTTGGGTGCTATTGTGATGGCCGCCGGGGTATTCATAAGTAAAGGAGATAAATAGGTTAACTATTAGCCATTCATTACTGCATTATAATTGTTTGGTTTGTTTCAATTATCGTTAACATATCCACATATAAATTATATGCTACGCTAACGAAACATGAATAATAAATTAGTGTAAAGGCCGAGCTGTCCACGGATTAATAATCAACCCCAGATTTCCCCAGATTGAATTAATTATATACTCTCTTTTTCAAAGATACTTAAATATAAAAAAAGCCCAGAAAAGTTGAATTAACAACATTTCTAAGGCTTTTACTGCTACAATATACATTCTAACTCTATTAACGAGAGTAGAATTCAACGATAAGAGCTTCGTTGATTTCGGCAGGAAGTTCAGAACGCTCAGGGTAACGAGAGTAAGAACCTTCACGTTTTTCTTCATCAAAAGTAAGATATTCTGGTACGAAGTTGTTTACTTCAACAGCTTCTTGTACGATATCCAGATTTTGAGATTTTTCGCGAAGACCGATTGTTTGACCAGGCTTTACACGGTAAGATGGAATGTCTACACGACCACCATCTACAGTAACGTGACCGTGGTTAACCAGCTGACGAGCCTGTGCGCGCGTACGAGCCAAACCTAAACGGTAAACAAGGTTATCCAGACGAGATTCAAGAAGAATCATGAAGTTCTCACCGTGGATCCCTTTCATGTTACCTGCTTCTTCAAATAGACGACGGAATTGACGTTCAGTCAAACCGTACATAAAACGAAGCTTCTGCTTCTCTTGAAGCTGAAGTCCGAATTCAGATAGTTTTTTACGTTGATTTGGACCGTGTTGTCCAGGAGCGTAAGGGCGCTTGTCCAGTTCCTTACCAGTTCCGCTTAAAGAAATGCCATAACGACGTGATTTTTTCCAGGTTGATCCTGTGTAACGTGCCATAGGTATTTCCTCCTTTTATTTTATTTTGCATAAAATAAAAACAGTGTGTTCCTGAGAACGCTGCACATTTTATTTTCATGCACCATCGCTCCAGCAGCAGAGAGTTACACGATGCACCTCATAATTGAGGAATAAAATGAAGACAGTCGCCGGTTCCACATAGGCTGCCATTTATTTTACACAAAGGCTATTATATAAGAATTTAGGAAGAAAAGTCAAGGGTTAATAAAAAACGAGCAGCTGTCTGCTCGTTTTTTTTATTAAATATGTTTCTCAAGAGTTTTTGCAAATTGGGTTAAAAACTCTTCATCGATTTCATCAAATCGTCCAATGGAAGGACTGTCAATGTCTAACACGCCGTAAATTTCACCATTTTTAAATAAGGGTACGACGATCTCTGACTGACTTGCAGCATCACAGGCAATGTGTCCTGGGAAAGCATGAACATCTTCAATCCGTTGAGTTTTGGCTTCAGCGACAGCCGTGCCGCACACGCCCTTTCCGGAAGGAATTCTCACACAGGCGGGGAGCCCCTGAAATGGACCAAGCACTAGCTCGTCCTGCTTCCACACATAAAAGCCTACCCAATTAACATCCTCTAAGAATTGGTTTAATAAAGCAGAGGCATTTGATAAGTTGGCAATTTCATCAGATTCCCCATCAAGCAGAGCATCTAGTTGTTTAATTAATAATTGATATTGTTCTTCTTTCGTACCTTTATATTGTGTAGATTGAAACATAAATAGAACCTCCTCGTTATACATTCGACAAAACACGCAGGCTGTTGTCGGGAATTGGTGGACGATTTTTAAAGGAATTGTGTTAAAAAAAGCGAATTCTCCTATTAGGGAGGAATCCAAAATATGAACCGTGAAATGAATACAAGGCAGCGAGTGTTGGATGTTTCTTGTAGTTTGTTTTATAGTAATGGGTTTAACGGTACTTCTGTCCGCGATATTGCAAAGAAAGCGAAAGTCAATGTTTCTTTAATTCACTATTACTTTAAAAGTAAGCAAGGCTTATTTGAATCTTTAGCCATTCAATATTTTGAGCCTTACCTGGAAATGATTGAGCATGAAGCGAAAGCTCAATCAGACACAGATCTCCAACAATTGATTAAGGGAATTTTACATTATAAACAGGTTCATTATCAACTATCTTGTTTGGTTTACCGCGAGCTTTCTTTAAATACGATCTTTGCTAAAGAGATGCTCGTAACTTATCTTGCCAAGGAAAATCATTTGTTGGCTCAGATCTTGTTTAATAAGCATACTAAATTAGAACTTTCCTATCGAGAGAAGTTGTGTCTTTTACAGTTTAAAGGCATGTTAAATGTGCCTCACATGATGCCTCAGGAATTCGAGGGTCTTTATTTATCTGAGGAATCAGTCCATCATTTTATTCAAACGTATGCAGAATTGATGAAAAAACAAGATGCATTTTCGATGAAAGCGGTTACCTCGTGATAAGGCTCTGCTCTATTTTATCCAGCCCCTGATTTAATCCGGCAGGGTGGTGAGCATCAGAACCATAAATTAATTGAATACCCTTAGAAGAAGCAAGGCGTGCGATTGTCTGAGGCGGATAAGATTCTAAACAGTACTCTTTTTGTGTCCCCGCCCCATTATAGTCAAGGGTCATTCCTTGCTTCTTAACTATGTCTAAAAATGAAGCAGCTCTATTGTGCCAATCTGCCGGGGGATCGTATAATAACTGAAACTTTTTAATTAAAGTCATATGACCGATTCTTAATGGCTTATGATTTCCTAAGTCTGCTAGGGCAGATTTCTCTAGTGTATCAAAGTAAAGTTGATATAGATTATGGATTGAACCTGCATCTTCCATTGCCATTTTGAACATGTCCGCGCTGAAGTCAATACAATACCATTGCTTTTGAGGCTTTAAAAAATGAACAGAGAGAATGCTGTCATCCATATACGGTCCGTAATGATTAAGGAAGTCTTCAGTATCCCTTTCATACCCGTTAATATAGTCCACTTCAAACCCTAAACGAATGTCAATCTCATTTGAGAAGGTCTTCTTTAGCTGAGTAATTTCCCTGATGTAATCTTCCACGTCCTCCGTCTTCATTGCACTGTCCTGGTCAGGTACAGGGTCAATGAATTTTTCCGGCAAAGGTGCGTGTTCTGTAAATGTGATTGAGGTATAACCGTGTGAGATAGCCCTTTCGACGTAAGATTTCAAGGGCTCGCTGGAACCGTGTGGGCAATAGGGTGTATGGATATGACCGTCGTTCATGACGATGTTCTCCTTTCGTACTTGAATTTATTGTCATTCTAATAATTTATTTGAAATATTTTAGCCAAATAGGTCTCTCTCATGGTATCATAATAGACAACTAATTTTAATTTTGGACGATATAGTTCTTCCCATTGTTGATATTGTAAGGAGGCTGTCTATGAGGTACGTTATTGGGGGCATTTTGGTATTAATTGCTCTGATTATCGTTGGATTAATTTGGCGTAAAAAAGTGTACGATGAAGTTGATAGACTCGAAGGCTGGAAGATGGATATTATGCATCGCAATGTGTCGGATGAGTTGTCTCGAGTGAAAGCACTCAACCTCTCTGGAGAGACCCAGGAAAGGTTCGAATCCTGGCGTAATCGATGGGATGAAATTCTTACGAAAGAACTTCCTGACTTAGAAGAAGATTTATTCGATGCAGAAGAAGCTGCCGATCGGTACCGCCTGACTAAAGTTAGAAAGGTACTAAACCATACAGAACAAAAACTACAAAGTACCGAAGAAGATATTTCCAAAATGCTTGAGGAGTTGGAAATGCTTCTCGATTCTGAGAAGAGCAGCCGCATGGAGATTGAAGCTATTGTGCCTGAATTAAAAGAGCTGAAAAGAACACTTTTACATAGCCGGCATCAATATGGAAAAGCAGCAGAAGTTTTCGAACAGCGTATGAAAGGGCTCGAAGCAGACTTAGAAGAATATGAAGAACTGGTTACACAAGGTGATTACCTCGAAGCGAGTGAGCTTGTAAAAATAATTAGAGAAAAACTTGAAATGCTAAATGAAGAAGTTAATCTTTTTCCGGACCGCTTTAAGAAAACGAATAAAGAGATCCCGGAGCAGCTTGATGAACTTCTCAGCGGTATTAAAGAGATGGATGAAGAAGGATATCGTGTTCAGTATTTAGGGTTTCAGACTGAGATTGAAAACTACAAAGAACAATTAAGCGCGAATGCAGAGCAATTGGAGAAGGGGAACCAAGAAGGGGTTCAGGACCTGATTGAAGAAATCGAACCGCGCATCCAGGAAATGTACCAAACGCTCGAAAAAGAAGCTTTAGCCCACAGTTATGTTGATCAGCAGCATCCATCTTTAAAAAGTTTGTTAGAAGAATTAGAATCAGTGATGGAAGCTACGAACAATGAATTAGAGGATCTGCAGATGACTTATCAAATGGAGGGTGAAGACGCAGAAGTCCACAGGAATATTGTTCAGAAAATGACTCAGTTGAAGAAAAAGTATCTAAGTTTTGAAAGGAAATTAAGTGATAATCAAACATCCTATACTGTACTGCGAGATGACCTGGATGGAATGATGTCAGAACTTGAAGACCTTAAAGGAAGTCATCAGCTCTTTAGCGAAAGGATTCAGAATTTGCGTAGTGATGAACTGGAAGCAAAATCCAAACTTTCTGAAATGGAACAACTCATAAATGACACCGATCGAAGGTTAAAACGAAGTAATCTTCCTGGCATTCCAACTTTGTTTTTTGAAGGAATGCAGCAGGCCAGTCAGAACATTGAGGACGTTTTTGAAAGTCTAGAGAAACAACCTCTAGATATGAATGTGGTAAATGACAAATTGGAGGCGGCCGTAGCTCAGACAGAAGAAGTGAACGAGCAAGCGAAGAAACTTCTGCATCAGGCCTATATGGCTGAACGAGTTATTCAGTATGGAAACCGTTATCGCAGTAAATACCCACTGGTGGCTGCCAAATTAATGGAAGCTGAAAATGATTTCAGATCTTACAAATATGAGGAAGCGTTAGAACGAGCTTCCGCAGCTATAGAAGAAGTGGATCCTGGTGCAGTTAACAGGATTGAAGATAAAGAAGAGGTTCTTGTATAAGGTGCCCGCCCTATGAAGAAAATAATATTATACCTTTTAGGTGGAAGTGCTGTTCTTATATGGACAACCACGCTCATTCTTTTCTTTACTGTTGATAAAGGAATGAACAGCAGCGGTCATAGTTCAGCTCATTCCCCTGCATTTTCTGAACGCAGATCGGTTGGTGTCTCCAGTAATTTTGATTCTATGGAAGCTGCACAGGAAAAGAATAAAAAGGAAAAGGCCGATACTGTTATTGGCAGTCAGGTTATAAAAGCGGATTGGGCAGCTGACATGAGCGAGGACGGCAAGATGAGTATAGACACTCTTTTAGAAGCCTTAGATATAACACAATCTGAATAATACTATTAAATGAGGCTAGTATTCTTAAGGGAATACTAGCTTTTATTGTACAAGTTAGACGTATTTAATCACATTGTGATAAGATATTGGATTGCTATGTAATGATTAAAGGAGTTACGGAAATGATTTATTTTGATAACAGTGCAACTACAAAGCCATACCCGGAAGTTCTTGAAGTTTTTCAAAAGGCATCTGGTCGATATTTTGCTAACCCTTCCTCTCCGCACGCGTTAGGTGCAGAGGCAGAAAGGTTAATGATTCAAACCAGAAAAAAGATTGCGGAGCAGATGGAAGTAAAAGAACGTGAAATTATTTTTACCTCCGGGGGGACGGAGGGGAACAACCTGGCTATTAAAGGAATAGCTCTTCAACATCAAACGAGGGGAAGGCATATAATTACTTCAAGTGTAGAGCATCCCTCAGTCATTGAAGCGTTTAAGGGTCTAGAGCAGTTAGGTTTTGAAGTAACCTATGTCGAAGTAGACCGTCATGGATACGTAGATCCTGTAGAAATCGAGAAAGAAATTAGAAAAGACACCATCCTTATTAGTATAATGTCAGTTAACAATGAATTAGGAACGATACAGCCGATTAAAGAAATTGCCGACATCACTTCCCGTTTTCCGAAAGCATATTTCCATGTAGACCATGTGCAGGGGCAGGGGAAGACACCTTTGTCATTAAAAAAAGCAAAAGTAGATTTGTTCACTGTTTCGGGCCATAAAATTCATGGATTTAAAGGAACAGGAGTGTTATTCGTAAGAGAAGGTATCAAATTATTTCCGCTTTTTCATGGTGGTGGACATGAAATGAACCTCAGGTCAGGTACTGAAAATCTTCCAGGGATGATCGCATTTAGTAAGGCATTACAATTAATCAACATCAAACAAAATGAGGAAGTAAATGAATTGAGAAATCTTCGAAATTACTTATTTACAAAGCTCCAACAGTTAGATGGAGTAGTTATTAATTCTCCTGAAGATGGGGCACCTCATATATTAAATTTGTCAGTGCCGGGGATAAAGCCGGAAGTTATGGTTCATGCACTGGCGGAGGATGAGATCTACATCTCAACAAAATCTGCATGTTCTTCTAAGCACCCGGACCGAAGCGCCGTCCTGCAGGCCTGCGGGGTTTCTGAGGAAGTTATGGTCTCAGCACTTAGAATAAGTCTGTCTTATCAAAATAATCGTTCAGAAGCAGATGCATTTATAAAAAGTTTTAAACGAACAGTGGCCTATTTAAAAGGTAAAGGAGATAAATCATGAATTTCGATTCTATTCTAATTCGCTATGGGGAAATGGCAATCAAAGGTAAAAACCGGAAATACTTTGAACGTAAGCTACAAGATAATCTCATTAAAAAACTAAGTCAGCAATTTAAACACACCCGAGTGAGAAAGCAAAGAGATCGAATGTATGTGTTATTGAATGGAGAAGATCCACATAAAGTTATGCAGGAATGTCAGAAAGTCTTTGGCATACACACCCTCTCTTTTGCAGTAAAGGTAGAAAAGGAGGAACAGGCAATCAAGGATGCTGCTTTATACGCTTTTCAGGATGACCCGGAGGCTGGTACATTTAAGGTTTCTTCTAGAAGAGCGGATAAAAGTTTCCCGATTGGTTCTCAAGACTTAAACTATAGAGTAGGAGGCCATATTCTTGCTCATACCGAAGGAGTGACTGTAGATGTTCACCAGCCTGACGTAGAAATTAAGATAGAAGTTCGAAATGATGCTGCATACATCACTGCTCAGGATTATCCTGGTGCTGGCGGTTTTCCGGTTGGAACTTCAGGACAGTCATTATTGTTATTATCCGGAGGGATTGATAGTCCAGTGGCAGGTTACTTGATGATGAAAAGAGGTGTACAGCTCGAAGCTATTCACTTCCATTCTCCTCCATTTACAAGTGAGCGCGCAAAACAGAAGGTATTCGACTTAACACGGGAACTTGCGAAGTATGGTCATCGCATTAATGTGCATGTTGTGCCTTTTACTGAGCTTCAGCAAAAAATTCATCAGCAAATCCCTGAAGGGTACAGTATGACGGTGATGCGTCGCATGATGATGCGGATAAGTGAAAAGATTGCGGAAGCGAGAGGAATACTTTCAATGACCACAGGAGAAAGCTTGGGCCAGGTGGCCAGCCAGACTATGGAAAGCATGAATACGATTAACGAGGTTACAAACTTTCCAATCCTTCGTCCACTTGCTGCAATGGACAAGCTAGACATTATAGATATCTCAAAAAAAATTAACACGTATACCATCTCGACACTGCCGTATGAAGACTGCTGTACAATTTTTGTACCTAAGGCACCAAAGACTAAGCCCACTAGAACAAATGCTAATTATTATGAATCAAATGTAGATTTTACAGAAGAAATCAATCATGCAGTAAATGGTACGCAGATTGTTGAAATAAAAGCTGATGAAAAAGTAGAAAACGAATTTGAGGATTTATTTTAGCTGTAGGACTCCTGGCAGAATGAATGCCGGGAGTTTGCATAAAAGAAAGGAGCAGGACTAATGGAACTCTGGTATGGCGGTAAAATTTATACAATGGAGAAAGAAGGAGACTGGGTGGAAGCTGTGATTACAGCACGGGGGAATATTGAGGCTGTTGGAAATACACAGGATTTATATGCCCGGTATAAAGAAGAGATTAACGAGGAACACGACCTTAAAGGAGCCGTAATGTATCCAGGTTTTACAGATAGTCATCTTCATATTATCGGGCATGGTGAACGTTTAATGAGACTGGATCTCTCGTTTATGAAGTCAGCAGAACAAGTTCTTCAGGCGCTCCGTCAACATGCTGAACAGCTCAACCCCGGGGAATGGATTATTGGAGACGGATGGAATGAGAACCAATGGGAAGACAAACGTGTGATACATAGAGAAGAATTAGACCGCATATCCGAGGACCATCCGATGATGCTTACAAGGGTTTGCCGGCATGCCCTGCTTGCTAATACAAAAGCCATGGATCTTGCAGGAGTGACGGCCGAAACAAATGATCCTCAAGGCGGTGTGGTTGTAAAGGATGAAGATCAAACGCCCTCTGGTTATTTTCTGGATCAAGCTCAGGATTTGATTAAACAGGCAATGCCGGAAGTTACGCCAGAGTACTTGAATAAGGCAGCGGAATTAGCGGTTAGGGACATGCACGCATTTGGGTTGGTAGGCGGTCACAGCGAGGACTTAAACTATTATGGAGGATTTAAAAAAACGTTAGATGCTTTTAATGAAGTAATTGATGGAAACCACATTAAATTCAGAGCCCATTTACTTGTTCACCACGGAGTGATTGAAGATATGGTGAACGAGGGACTAGGGTTTAAAAAGGGAAATGAATTTGTAGAACTTGGAGCCATGAAAATATTCGCCGATGGTGCTCTTGGCGGGAGGACGGCATGGCTTATGAATGATTATGCAGATGACCGGGGAAACAGAGGGGTAGCTATTCATTCAGAAAAGGAGCTGGAGAAGCTCGTTGTGAAAGCCAGAAAAAATAAAATGCCTGTTGCTGTCCATGCGATAGGGGATGCAGCGGCAGAAGCAGTAATTAATGTCATTGAAGCTCATCCTTTGAAATCTGGTGAAAGAGACAGACTTATCCATGCTCAGATCTTAAACCCTTCTTTAATTGATAGGCTGCAAGAACTAAATATTATTTTGGATATTCAGCCAACTTTTGTTGCTTCTGATTTTCCATGGGTAATCGAGCGTTTAGGACATGTACGGTTAAAAACGTCATATTCATGGAAAACACTGTTAGAAGCGGGGATCGTGTGTGCGGGAGGGTCTGATGCACCAATTGAAGAGATTAATCCTTTGTTGGGCATACGTGCTGCTGTTGACCGCCGGGCAAGCTATAATAATGAATCCTACCAGACAGAAGAAAGGCTTTCTATTTTTGAAGCGATTTCTTTATATACAAAAGGGAGTGCTTATGCTATTGGAAAAGAAGGCTCACAAGGGTTGATTTCCAGAGGTTATAAAGCAGACTTTACCATACTCGACCGCGATTTATTTCAGCTAAAGCCGCACGAGCTTGCAGAAGCTACGGTCTCAATGACCGTAGTGGACGGGGAGATAATGTATCAGAGGTTTTAATTAAACGACTGGGACAAAACTAGCAAGGGTGGGCTAGGTGAAGAAGAGTCTTTTTCTATCTTGATGAAATTCCAAGGAGCGAGGCCCCTTCCACTCCTGCGAAAGCTCGGGCGCTCGTCCGCTAAAAAGGAAAGGGGCCTTCGTTCCTGGCGGCAAGAAAAAAGCTTGCGGAAAAACAGGGATTTCTCCACAAGCTATAAACAGCCAGCCTGTCTACGGCTGGCTGTTTTCATTTTTTCTTCTCTCACAAACGAAAGTGTAATATCCTGGAGTTCATTATAAGAAAGTACGTTGGACACGCTCCCAATATGAATTGTTTTTAAGCTTGACAGTTTTTACCTGCTTATCGCTCAGTCGCACGGTAACATCCCGAATATTTCTAATGGAGTGAGCTTCATTGTCCATACCAATGATAGGAAAGTCATTTCCGTCTTGTATCACTTTGAGTTTTAAAGTTCGTTCAGAACCTAAAATAAATGAGGAGCCGAGTGTACGATAACGATTATTGTTTAAAGAAGCCAGTTCACTTACTTGAAAACAAGGAATCTTAGGGTCCACTACCGCACCTTTGGTTGATTTGTTATAGCCTGTACTTCCCGTAGGGGTAGCAACGATTAACCCATCTCCTCGAAACGTCTCAAAAGGAATATCATCAATTACTACGTCTATAACAATTGATTTGATTAAGGTAGAGCGTACGCTGCACTCATTTAGACATAAGAAGCTGTATTCATCATTAACAGTTGCCTCAATCACAGGGAACCGTCTTACTTCTAATTCTGCATTCATCATGGAGTCAACCATTTCATTGAAGTTGTTTAAGTTAAAATCACAGTACAGTCCCGCTTCATCTTCGTTTCGAATTCCTACATATAAACAATCCTGGCGGAATCCCGTCTTGCGGACAGCTTGCAGAAATGTACCGTCGCCGCCCACAGAAATGATAATATTTGCATCTTTGGCTTCTTCAACTATTTCAAAATTATTGTCTTTCGCTAATTCGAATAAAGGTTTTAACTTTTCATTTAATTGATCATTAGGCTGATAGTAAAAAAATAAGTTTCTGCGATCATTTGACATTTCAAAACCTCCTGTATATCGATATCATGGTTGTATTTTATCATTTCATTCATGGAATAGATAGCCGTAGGCCGTTTGGTTGGACAAATCAAACTGTGTCTCATATAGTTGAATGTTGAAGTAATTATATATATTCGGTATTGTTAAAGATAGAATGGACGTTTGAGTAGAGACGCTTGTTGTTATGAACAATAGCGTCTTTTTATATGGAATGGAGGAACACAATGAACCAGGAAAACGTTGAAACACTCTTTGAATGGATTGATAATACATCAACGATAGTAGAAAAGGATTTAAATGTTACTTATTTAGAAGCTTTAGCGGAAACGTTGGATACTCTGTTTCACGGTCAGCCGTTTGATGATTTAGAAGACGATCTGCAAAAGAAGCTTACGAATCAGCTGGTAAAAATTAATAAAGAGAGCTTCAAAAAAGAAGAAAAAAGGAAAGCTGTGCAGCTGGCTATTTTAAAAGGGATGAAAGGAGCTACACAACAACAGCATTTAATTACTCCTGATTCTGTCGCCATGTTCATGGGTTATATTGCCTCAAAATTGGTAGAAGGAAAAGAGGAAGTTAAGCTATTCGATCCCGTTGCAGGGACAGGGAATTTAATTACCTCTGTAATGAATCAACTGGAGACTAATGTGAAAGCCTATGGGAGTGAAGTTGATCAAACATTGATCCAGCTTGCGGTAGCCAATGCAAACCTTCAGAAGAATGAAATAGAATTCTTTCACCAGGATAGTTTACGGCCGTTTCTTATGGAACCTGTCGATTTTGTTATCGGTGATCTGCCGGTTGGTTATTATCCTGATGATACCCAGGCGTCTGCTTACCGGCTAAAGTCGAACGAGGGGCATTCCTACGCTCACCATTTGTTAATTGAGCAAAGCTTAAATTACACAAATGAGGAAGGGTTTCTAATGTTTATAGTACCGAACTTTTTATTTGACAGTGATCAGTCTCAATCTCTAAATGAATTTCTAAGAGAGCATGCCCATATCGTTGGTATGCTTCAGCTTTCAGACTCGCTCTTTAAAGATGAAAAGCATGGAAAGAGCATTTTAATTCTTCAGAAAAAAGGCAAGGGCTCGAAGCCTCCGAAACAAGCATTACTTGCAAAGTTACCTTCGTTTAAGAGTCCGGATGCTATGGCTAATATATTGTCACAAATGAACCAATGGTTTGAAGACTATAAAACGGGTAAATTGTGAGAAAATAAAAAATATAACAAGTAAACGTTATCAATTATTTTCCGCCTTGAAATCGAGAGTTGCCGGTGATTAAATGGTAGTGGTAGAAAGAAGCGAACCTATATTTAAGGGGATGACAACGTTGAATAATATTCTTGCAATTAATGCCGGAAGTTCTTCACTTAAATTTCAATTGATTGAAATGCCTGAAGAAACGGTTGTAACTAAAGGACTAATTGAACGAATTGGTATACAGGATTCTGTTTTTACTATTGAATTCAATGAAGAAAAAGATAAAACAGTTACTGATATAGAAGATCATGCGGTAGCTGTCAAAATGCTGTTGGAAAAACTAACAGCTCACGGTGTTATAGAATCTCTCGAAGAGATTGATGGTGTTGGTCACCGTGTCGTTCATGGAGGAGAGAAGTTTAGTGAGTCAGTATTAATTACAGATGACGTCATTGAGGAAATTGAAGATGTGTCTGACTTAGCTCCGCTTCATAATCCAGCTAACTTAACAGGTATTCGTGCATTCCGTGAAGTTTTGCCAAATGTTCCTCACGTGGCCATTTTTGATACTGCTTTTCATCAGACCATGCCTGAACAATCTTATTTGTACAGTCTTCCGTATGAATACTACGAAGAGTATGGTATTCGTAAATATGGTTTCCATGGAACGTCTCATAAATATGTATCTGAGCGTGCATCAGAAATGCTTGGACGCCCGCTAGAGCAATTGCGGTTGCTTTCCTGTCATTTAGGGAATGGGGCAAGTATTGCTGCAATTGAAGGTGGAAAATCAATCGATACGTCTATGGGCTTTACGCCTCTTGCTGGAGTGACAATGGGGACGCGTTCCGGTAATATTGACCCTGCTTTAATTCCATTTATTATGGAAAAAACAGGTAAATCTGCTCAAGAAGTTATGAATGTATTAAACAAAGAAAGTGGAATGCTCGCATTATCCGGCTTTTCTAGCGACTTGCGTGATATTGAAGAAAAAGCTAACGAAGGAGATGAACGGGCTGAACTCGCTCTTGAAGTATTTGCAGCGCGTATCCACAAATATATCGGTTCCTATGCTTCCCGCATGCACGGGATTGACGGAATCATATTCACGGCTGGTGTAGGTGAAAATAGTACCTCCATCCGTGAAAGAGTCCTTAAGGGTCTTGAGTTCATGGGTGTTTACTGGGATCCAGCATTGAATCAGGTACGTGGAAAAGAAGCTTTCGTTAACTATCCTCACTCCCCTGTTAAAGTCATGATTATTCCTACAAATGAAGAAGTTATGATTGCACGTGATACAGTGGAAAAAGGACTTTAATCATTAATAATTGATCTGCTCAGCTTGTAGAGAAACTCTTGTTTCTTCTACAAGCATTTTTTTATCTAATAGGTGGCTTACTCACTTATTTTTCAAACTTTCATATTATGGATACAATAGACTTAATAGTCACAGACGAAGGGGTGGTATGCTTGTCTTCACACCAAGTTTTTGAGCAGATAAAAAAGTGGGAAGAAAAACAATTAAGCTATGAAGCGAATGATTTTGAAATGATTTACGCAAATTGGCTTCAGGATGCTTTCCAGCAGGTAAGCCCGGGTTTTAAAGCAGGCTTTTTTTCCAGGCTTGATGACTGGCTGTTTCATACACATGCATTCCTGCAGGGTACTAACTTTCAAATGGAAGCTAGAGAGCGTATCTTGAGTACAGGTCGAATATTTAATGAAGATATTGAAGAAATAAAAGATATGAAAAAGCTCAATGTTGATCAATTAACGTACATAGCTGATCAACAAACTGCGAGAAGCCGGTTATATTCATTCGCTCAGGGTGGACTCACAGGTACCGGAGGGCTGTTTCTTTTAGGGCTGGACTTTCCTTTAATGGTAGGGATGAATTTGCGTGCAATTCAATTAGTCGGGCTTACTTATGGTCATGAGATGAACCATCCTTCTGAAATGATGATATCGTTAAAAGTTTTTCACGCTGCAACCTTGCCGGCTCGCTTGCAGGGAGCTGCGTGGGAGAAACTTATAAATGATGTGAGAAATCATACATCCTCTTATATTTATGAAGGGGGCGATGAACTAACCGGAGTACAATGGATGGAACAGCCGCTCAAACAGGCGTATAAGACATTATTTATCCTGATGTTTAGAAAAAAGCTTATTCAAGGTATACCGTTAGTGAGCGTAGCGATAGGAGCACAATCTAATTACAACTTAACAAAAAAGATATCTCAATTTGCAACGAAATTCTATCAGTATCGGCATCTTATTGAGCAGGAGGGGATGTAGTATGTCAGTCAAACAGCATAAAAAAGAAGCACCATCCACCATTAGGTGTGTGATTATTACTGTAAGCGATACGCGTACGAAAGAAACAGACAAAAGCGGAAATTATATAGCCGATATGCTGATGAAGGAGAATCATGTCATAATAGATCATTTCATCGTTAAGGATGATACACTAAAAATAAAAGCGGCTGTTCGTCACGGGATGGAAAGAGAAGACGTCGATGTGATCCTAACGAATGGAGGAACAGGAATTGCTAAACGAGACGTCACGATTGAAACGGTCACACCGTTATTTGATAAAGAGATCCCGGGTTTTGGAGAATTATTCAGAATGTTAAGCTATACAGAAGATATAGGTTCTGCAGCCATTTTATCAAGGGCGGCTGCTGGTGTGGCTGAGAACACCGCGGTTTTCTCAATACCGGGATCAAGCGGAGCGGTAAAGCTAGCTATGAGTAAATTAATTATTCCTGAAATCCCCCACGTCGTCCGAGAAATAAAAAAAGATTTGTAAGCAAGACAACTCCCTCCACTACCGGGCGGGAGTTGTTTTGCTTTTATAGGAATTTTAAAATGGAACAGTGGTGTTAAGTGAAAAGGGGTCATGATTTAAGAGATAAAAATGTCTACTTTCATTTAAACCTAATTAGACATGGATTCTCTAACTACAAGTACATCGCAATTAGCATATCTTGTGATGTGTTCGGAAACACTGCCGATAAAAAAGCGTTCCATCAGATTCAGCCCGGTAGCGCCGCATATAATTAAATCCGCTTTGAATTTGGGGGCCACGTCTTTCGCTATTTTAACTTTAGGGGAACCATATTCGATATCTACGGTTACATTTTTTACACCTGCAGCTTCGGCTTTCCGTTGATAGTCTTCAAGAAGTTCCTTGGCATACTTCTCGGCTCGAACAGCAAGTGAACGATCATAAGCTTCTACAGTTGAAAAAGCTCTTGTATCAACAACATGTGACAAAACCAGCTGAGCGTCATTTCTGTTTGCGATATCAATTGCTTTCTTAAAAGCGACCTCCGCTGTTTCAGATCCGTCGACAGCCACAACTATGTTTTTGTATTCAAATGTCATTGTGAACGCTCCCTTCCTTTAGTTACCTTTATTATATCATGACTGCACCATTTCACAGTGGGTGAATTTTACTTTTTCATGAAGAATGGAAAGCAGGAGGGTTAAGCGTTTTTTGTGAAAATACATAATCACTTATAGTAAAGTTAATGTATCTAGTGGTTTGCAGAAGGAGGACTGGAATGTGAGACACGCAATCATTACTGCCGGAACGAAGGGGCTGGGCAGAAAAGTAACCGAACAGTTTCTTGATGCAGGACATTCAGTAACTGTGACGTACTTAACGGATCGATCGAAAGTAGACGATCTTCTTCAGCAGTATGCGGATAGCAAAGACCGTATACAAGTAATACAGGTAGATGTAAGAAATCCAAATCATCTGGAAAATCTTGTTCATAACACGATAGAAAAATTTGGTCGGATTGATTATTTAATAAATAATGCAGGACCTTATATATTTGAGAGGAAAAAACTGATGGATTATACGACTGATGAATGGGATGCGATGGTTCGTGGCAATCTAGACGCATGTTTCCATCTTCTTAAATTAGCTGTACCTTATATGAGGCAGCAGAGATTCGGCCGTATAATTAATTATGGATTTCAAGGAGCGGGTTCTGCGTCAGGATGGATTTATCGCTCTGCATTTGCTGCAGCGAAGGTAGGACTCGTCTCTTTAACAAAGAGTATAGCCTTTGAAGAAGCTGAATATGGCATTACTTCAAATATGATCTGCCCTGGAAATATTACAGGTGAGATGAAAGAAGCATCCATAAGAGAAAGCCGCGAAAAAAATGATCAAACCACTCCGGTTGGTCGGCCAGGCACAGGTGAGGACATTGCACGTACGATTATGTTTCTTTGTCAGGAGGATTCGGATATGATAACGGGCACAATTTATGAAGTAACCGGGGGCTTGGATGTTATAAACAGATATCGTTAATAATTGAATATTCTTATTATTAGTTTATGTGTGGGGATTCATCTATAGGTTTGATACAATGAAAAGGCTTACAAAGAATTCGACTATTCACGTCTTTTATTAGGTGTTATAGTGGAATCGGACAGGAAAGTTTTGGACAAAACTGCATAGGAACTGGGAGGTTGTATTGCTGTGAAGATTGGTGTACCTACGGAAGTTAAGAACAATGAAAACAGAGTAGCAATGACTCCGGCAGGCGTGGTCAGCTTAGTTGGAGCAGGACATGAAGTATTTCTTCAAAAAGGTGCAGGACTGGGCTCAGGCTTTACAGATGAGCAGTATATTGAAGCTGGTGCAAAAATTGTAGAAACAGCTCAGGAAGCCTGGAGGCAGGAAATGGTTATGAAAGTAAAAGAACCATTACCTGAAGAATATGATTACTTTTATGAAGGGCTCATTTTATTTACTTATTTACATTTAGCTCCTGAACCTGAATTGACAAAGGCTCTTGTGGATCGGAAAGTGGTAGCAGTGGCTTATGAAACCGTCCAAGCAGCTAATGGATCGCTTCCACTGCTGACACCTATGAGTGAAGTGGCAGGCAGGATGGCTTCACAAATTGGGGCTCAGGTACTGGAAAAAACACACGGCGGCCGTGGAGTGTTACTAGCAGGGATCCCAGGTGTCAGTCGTGGGAAAGTAACGGTTCTCGGAGGCGGAGTAGTAGGCACTAATGCTGCTAAAATAGCTGTCGGCCTTGGAGCGGACGTAACCATTATTGATTTAAATCCAGAGAGACTGCGTCAGTTGGATGATATATTCGGGAAAGAAATCAATACCTTAATGTCCAATCCCTTAAACATACATGAAGCCTTAAGAGGCACAGACCTTGTAATTGGAGCGGTGCTTATTCCAGGGGCTAAAGCTCCTAAGATCGTTACGGAAGAAATGGTGAAGGATATGCCTGAAGGATCTGTTATAGTCGATGTAGCGATCGATCAGGGAGGTATATTTGAAACCACAGACCGGATTACGACTCATGATAATCCAACTTACGAAAAGCATGGAGTTCTTCATTATTCAGTAGCTAATATGCCTGGTGCAGTTCCAAGAACATCGACCATTGGACTTACCAACGTGACGGTGCCGTATGCATTACAGTTAGCAAATAAGGGATTCAAAAAAGCATGCCTTGAGAACGAAGCATTATATAAAGGGATTAATACATTAAATGGATTTGTTACTTATCAGGCTGTTGCAGAAGCCCATGGAATTGAGTATGCAGATGCAAAGGAATTACTAGAGAAATAACCAGCACAAACGGCAGGACTAACGTTCTGCTGTTTTTTTTGATAAAATAGAGAAAAAGTGAAACAAATTTAATTCTTGTTCGTAAATACAATTACACAGGGTTACTGGTGAGGGAGAGGTGATGGCATGGGCTTTTTTTCCAGACTGTTCTCTAAACAGCAAAAAGATCAGCAGGAAGTAAAAGAACGAAATGCATTAAATTTACAAATTGGAGATATCATTACGTATGATCTTGTGGATTATGAAGTAGTAGGTAAAATCACCTATCGTGATGGAGGCTATGAGTGGTTTTCATATCAATTGTTAGAAGGAAGAAACGTTAAGTGGCTGGCAGCAGAAATGGATGACGAGTTGGAACTGGGAATCTATGAGACGATAAAGCTGCCGATGAATTCATTTCCTGATAAAATTGAGTACGAACATACGACTTATCACAAAGACGAGGAGGGCGAAGCGAATGTAGTCGGAGAAGGCCGGAGCCAGAATGTTAACGGCCAAACGATTCGCTATGCAGAGTATATCTCAGGTGATGAAGAAACTTACTTGTCGTTAGAGTCGTGGGGAAGTGAAGTGGAAGTTAGTTACGGGTTTGATATTGAAGAGTATGAACTAAAAATCATTGCAGGTTCAAACTAATTAAGGAGGAATATAAATGTTTAAATTTTTTAATCGTGTGAAAACTGTCGTGAGCAGTGAGTTGAATTCTATGTTGGATAAGGCTGAAGATCCAGTGAAAATGCTGGAGCAGTTTATGCGTGACATGGAAAATGATATTCGTGAGGCAGAAACTGCAGTAGCTAAACAAATTGCTAACGAAAAAATGCTTAAGCGTAAATATGATGATGCTCAGGCCTTATCTGATAAAAGAATGAAGCAGGCAGAAAAGGCAATTGAAGCAGGGAATGACGATTTAGCGCGCAGAGCTCTTGAAGATAAGAATAACCAGCAGGAGCAGGCTGATCAGTTAAAAGCTTCTTACGAACGTGCAGAACAAGATTCTGCAAACCTTCGTAAGAAATTGGATGAAATGAAAAAAGAATATCAGGAAATGAAGCTGAAGAAAGATTCTCTTAAAGCAAGAGCTGAATCGGCTCAAACGCGTACGAAAATGAACAGAACGATGTCAAATATCGGCAGCGATGAATCCCGTCAAGGCTTTGACCGTATGGAAGAACGTGTTATGCAGTACGAAGCTGAAGCAGAAACAAGCGAGGATCTGTCTAAATCTAACCGTTCACTTGACGATGAATTCGATGAATTAGATAAGAACGACAGCGTGGACGATGAATTAGCATCACTTAAGAAAAAGTTAAATAAATAAACTGCTTAAACATTGTGCCTGACATTCGTTCAGGCACATCTCATTTTTTAAAGAAGGGAGGACAAGAGGTTGAAGGATTACGCAGGCCTATTTATTGTTGTTATCATAGCAATCGTTATAGCCTATAATTCATTTGGTTCTTTTGGAGATGGAACAAGAGGAATGTCAGGTTCTAATGCAGAAGATACATATGAAGAATTACCTAGTGAACCGCCGCGAAGTGAAATATTGGATTCAATTGAACAATCAGAAGCTGGATCGGTTCGCCAGCTGCTCAGTGACAGCTTCCCGCTGCTGGATACAGTAGAAACAGATGAAGGCAATTCCGAAATATTTATGACACAAGAATTGACCCTTCCGGAAGTTGCGGAGGAACTCGAACGAAAAATCGAACCTGAAGAAGTGAGTGATCGCGAAGAAGGTAAGCAAGTCCTTATTTATCCTGATGAATTTGTGATTCTCCAAGAAAGTGAAGAAGAGCCAGGATTAATACTTATCGAATTATCAAGTGATGAATTTGTCCGTAACAATTACTCGCCTAACTTCTTTCAGGGGCTGCTCGCTTATTCACTGTTAAACAGAATGTTGGGTTCAAATGACTGGGCTGAGCGAAGACAATCCAGGTGTCAGTCCGGGGGGGACTGTTATGGCGGCTACTCTATGTATGGGGGCTCAAATTCGGATTCATCCGGCTCGTTTAGAGGTTCATCAAATCGAGGCGGCGGTCCTGGAACAGGAAAATAAAAGGAGGAATTAATGTGGAACCCTTATTAGCTACAATAGGTTACTTTGCAATTGGTGTTATAGTTGTTGTGATCGGTCTGTTGATTTTTGAACAGTTAACGAGACAGTACAATGACTGGGAAGAAGTGAAAGCAGGCAATCAGGCGATTGCGATGTCTATTGCCGGAAAGATTATCGGTATCTGTATCATTTTATCGTTTGCCATTTACCACAGCTTTACCATTTGGGATACTCTTCTTTGGGGGGCTTGTGGAGTAGTTCTTCAAATGGCTGCGTATTTATTGTTTGAGTTATTTACAAGAAAGTTCTCTGTAGAATCACAGTTAAAAGCTAACAATACGGCTGTCGGGATTATATCGATGGGAGTGTCGATTGGGCTGGCTTTTGTTATTGGAGCTTCTATTACATAACAAACCGTTAGAACTATGCCGCTATGATTACGTCCATAGTGGCTTTTTAATGGATTTACAGCATCGGAGTGAGCCTGCATGGATACAGAAGGAATAAAAAAAAGCCGCTTGATTTATTGGGCTTCAGGAATTGTTTCCATTTGTGGAATAATATTTGAAGTGTTATTTGGAGCGCTGGGATCTTATATCCTGGGTGACGGAGTAAAGCAGTATACAATCACCATCAGTCTTTTCCTGACAGGAATGGGGATTGGAGCAAGCGTTAGTGAAAAAGTGATGAAGAGTCTTATTGTGACCTTTATTTGGATTGAATTTATGGTGGCACTAATTGGAGGGTTCTCAAGCTTTACGATGTTCGGGATGACTGCTTTTGCTCCCGGCGGAACGGATGCTCTTTTTTTATACCTCGTCACTTTCATTATCGGAGCGCTTACAGGATTGGAACTTCCTATTCTGATTCGTAAAGCGAATGAGATCGGAGTAGAACTAAGCCGGAGTACAGCCAGGGTGTTATTTTCAGATTATGCCGGCGGGTTAATTGGCGGTTTGTTATTTGCTTTCTATCTGCGTCCTCAAATGGGAATGGTTAAAAGTGCTTTTTTCGTTGCCTGCATTAATTTAGCAGTTGCAGTGGCAGTGCTCTACTTATTTCGAAGAGAGATTAAACGGGTTTCGCTTCATACCTCGGCAGCAGCCTTTATAGGAGTTCTGCTTATAGCAGGACTGTTCTTTGGAGAAGAAGTAGCTTTTTCTTTTGAGCAGAAGTTGTATAAAGATCCTATTATTCATAGTGAAGAGAGTGCTTATCAGAAAATCATTCTTACTCGAGAAGATGAAGATACCCGGCTGTTTTTAGACGGATCTCTACAGTTTAGTTCCAGGGATGAACACAGGTATCACGAGACTTTAGTACACCCGCCCATGGAAGCTGCTGAAACAAAAGAGAATGTTTTAATACTAGGAGGGGGAGACGGAGTTGCAGCCAAAGAAGTATTAAAATATTCGGAGGTAGACCAGGTGACTCTCGTGGACCTGGATCCTGCAGTTACCGAACTGGCCGCATCTAACCCTCATTTGGTACAATTAAATGAAAATGCCCTCGAAGATGAGCGGGTACGAGTGAGAAATGAAGATGCATTTAAGTTTTTAGAAGAAGCTGACAGCATATTTGATGTGATTATTGTAGACCTCCCTGATCCGAACAACGAGAGCCTAAATAAGCTTTATACCCGGGAGTTCTACTCTCTGGTCAGGAACCACCTTGCCCCGGAAGGCGCTTCTATGATTCAGGCTACCAGCCCTTTATTTGCAAGAGAAGTCTATTGGACGATTGATGAAACCATTAGAGATACTGGGTTGAACGTCGAAAATTTTCACGTCGACATTCCGAGTTTTGGGAATTGGGGATTTATTATGGCGAGCAGAAGGGATATATCAGTAGAGGACCTTAATATTACTCAGGACACAGAATTCTTAACTAATGAGCTTCTTCAATCAATGACGGTGTTTGGAAAAGATGAAGATAGGGAAATTGTAAATCGTGGTGGCGAGTCTGTCTCATTAGAACCGAACACTTTAATACATCCAAATTTAATTCAAAAATATGAACAGGCTTGGCAGGACTATTAATTTATTCGTTAAGGAGTGGTAGAGTGAAAGTCTCTTTTCATGGACATTCTGTAGTAAAAGTTGAAGCTAATGGGAAAACAATCTTGATCGATCCTTACATTTCAGAAAATGGAAATACAGATTTAGATGCGGAGAAAGTTCACGCTGATGTCATCCTTCTTACTCATGGGCATAACGATCACGTAGGAGATACGGTAGATATTGCACAACGCTGTAATTCCCAAATTGTAGCTCCATTCGAACTTGCTTCGTATCTTGGAAACAAAGGCTTAAATGCACATCCAATGTATATTGGAGGCAGCCATAGTTTTGATTTTGGCACAGTTAAATTTACCCAGGCCTTTCACGGATCTTCTTTTACAGAGGAAGACGGTACCATTATATATACCGGCATGCCTACAGGAATATTATTAACAATTGACGGTAAAACCATCTATCACATGGGTGACACCGGGTTATTTAGTGACTTAAAAATGATTGGAGAACAGAATTCAATTGATCTTGCTTTTGTTCCAATTGGAGATAATTTCACGATGGGTCCTGATGATGCTTTGCTGGCAGCAAAATGGGTCAAAGCGAAACAGGTGGTTCCGATTCACTATAACACCTTTGAGTTGATCGAACAGGACGGTCCTGGTTTTGCGGATAAGGTCACTCCTGGGAAAGGGAAAGCATTAGAACCCGGAGAAGCCATAGAACTATAAGAGGTTTTTTATCGTTAGCTTGTGGAGAAAAGCTCTAGTTTTCTCCACAAGCATTTTTACTCGTGCTGGTGTTTTTGCAAGACAGCCGGGGAAGCAGAATCACCCCTTCCCTTTAATATGTAATGCAGCGCGTACAATAAATTAATACAAAATATCCTTGAGTTCACGAACGGAATCGTGGACTTTTTTATGCTTATTTTTGAGTAATATATTATTCCTTTCCCAATGACTTCGACTCCCTGACATTTGCCCCCATGAAAGGATCTCGGTGATGAGTAGGCTTGCTTAGTAAATCAAATACGAAAGCGTCTCACAGCCCTCCAGCATAAGAAAAGATTTCAAAGTATGTGAAAAAGATAACAGCTTCATACTGAAGGGCGATTGCGGTCTAACTGTATCACTTGTATAATAACAATAACAGCAAAAAATAATAGTACAGTTAGAAAGATTGGTGATCTTATTGGCTACTAAGCACGAACAGATCTTAGATCATATTGATTCTCTGTCGGTAGGAAGCAAAATATCGGTCAGAGGAATAGCAAAAGCACTAAACGTAAGCGAAGGGACCGCTTACCGTGCCATTAAAGAAGCGGAAAACCAGGACATGGTTAGTACGATAGAACGTGTAGGGACAATTAGAATAGAAAAAAAGAAAAAAGAAAATATTGAACGACTTACATTTGCAGAGATCACTAAAGTAGTAGATGGACAAGTACTAGGAGGGCGGGAAGGTTTACACAAAACGTTAAATAAGTTTGTTGTAGGTGCCATGAAACTTGAAGCTATGATGCGCTACACAGAAGCAGGTTCTTTGTTAATAGTCGGTAACCGAACAAATGCTCACGAGCTTGCAGTAAAAGAAGGAGCATCTGTCTTGATTACCGGAGGATTCGATACATCCGAAAAAGTAAAGAAGCTTGCCGATGAAAAGAAACTCCCTGTAATCTCTACCAGCTATGATACATTTACAGTAGCCACGATGATCAACAGGGCGATTTACGACCAACTCATAAAAAAGGAAATTGTTCTGGTCGATGATATTTATACTTCTTTTGAGGAAGCCAGTTTTATAACGACGAAGGATTCCGTACAGAGATGGCATGAATTGAATGATCGTACCCATCACAGCCGCTACCCCGTCGTTGATGGAAAAAATAGAGTAGTAGGGATGGTTACTTCCAAGGATGTTATAAATAAAGACCCTTCGATGAGGATCGAAAAGGTTATGACTAAGAACCCGATGACGGTTCAGACGAGAACCTCACTTACAAATGCTGCCCACATGATGGTTTGGGAAGGTATAGAGCTTATGCCGGTGGTAGATCAGGCTCACAAATTGCAAGGTATTATTTCAAGACAGGATGTAATAAAAGCTCTTCAAAACCTTCAGCGTCAACCGCAAATCGGGGAAACAATTGATGATCTAGTAAGTAACCAATTAGAGGTAAGTGAAGAAGAGGAAGATGAATTTAAGTTAAGAACGGTCGTCACCCCGCAAATGACAAATCAACTTGGTACTTTGTCCTACGGTGTGTTTACGACGCTAATTACAGAAGCTTCAAGCAGGCTTTTAAGCAAACATAAGAAAGGCAACTTAGTCGTAGAGAATATTTCTCTCCTGTTCATTAAGCCTGTCCAACTAGAAAGTGATATTGAGATCAAGCCCCAGCTATTAGAGATGGGACGTAAAGTAGCCAAAGTGGATATAGAGGTTTACCACGAACATTCAGTCGTAGGAAAAGCGCTGCTTATGGCTCAGCTTATCGACCGCTGAGTAATCGGCCTTTCAACCACAAATACAAAAAAGGCGCTGTATAGGCTCAGGCTGTCAAGAAAGTTCTCGACAGCCTTAATTTTTGACATTTTTACTTAAAATTTATCTTTCAGTACACTAAAGAACGGGATAGGCTGATTTATGTCGCTCGCCCCGATAGGAAAATGTTTTCGAAACAAGTGTTGATGACAACTGCCTGCCCGAACATGAAGAAGATTGTCCATAAATTATTCAAGATGAGCCAGGTGAAGGAGAGTCTTTTTCTGTATGAAAAGAAATTTTAAGGAGCGGGACCCCTTCCACTCCTGCGGAAGAACGAGTGAGCCGAGATCGCCGAGCGCTCGTCCGCTAAAAAAGCAAGGGCTTTCGCTCCTGGCGGCAAGAAAAAAGCTTGTGGAGAAACAGGGGTTTCTCCACAAGCTAAACCGCTGTATATCATATATCAGCGGCTTTTTTCACGTAACTTTTGGTATTCGTTCTGATAATGTCTGCTTGCTTTAAAGCCGAGCCTGAATTGTAAAACACCCAATATTAGAAATACGATGCCGACAAATAAAGAAAGTCTTGTTTCATAAAACAGGTACTGGTTAACAGCAAAGAAAAATATGAAAACACCTAAGGCCATTCTTGCTTTACTATTTAAGTATTCCTGAGCCAAAGGATCTTTCGTTTTTAATACCATTACTTTGTAATAAATATAAAGAACGAAAGAGATAAGTATAATCGTTGGGAAAAGTATCAAAATAAATCGACTCCTGATTTAGAAATAATGTACGATGTTCATTGTAGCTTGTTTTTCTACGTTATGCTACCTCAATATCATAACTTATGGGATAATAAGAAGAAGATTTAATGAGAAAGAGGTTTGGTACAAATGGCAATTGCGCAAATTATAGAAGCGATAAAAAAATATAACACAATTATCATTCATCGACACGTGAGACCTGATCCTGATGCCTTTGGATCTCAAGCTGGTGCAGCTGAATTCATTCGGCTTAATTTTCCAGAGAAGAAGGTGAGAATTGTAGGGGAGAATGAACCATCATTGCAGTTTCTTGCAACGATGGACGAGGTGAAAGATGAAGAATATGAAGGTGCCCTCGTTATTGTTTGTGACACGGCAAACCAGCCAAGGATTGATGATCAGCGCTTTAAAAATGGAGATAAACTGATTAAGATTGATCACCACCCGGTTGTGGATTCATATGGAGACATCAGCTGGGTTGATACAGAAGCAAGCTCAACTTCCGAGATGATCTTTTACTTATATAAGGAAATAGAGAAAGACGGTTATGCGTTAAATGAAAAAGCGGCATCGCTTCTTTACAGTGGAATTGTCGGGGACACCGGGAGGTTTTTGTTTCCTAGTACGACCGAGAAAACCTTTCAAGCTGCATCTGAACTTGTAAGCTTTAATTTCAATAGACCCGAAATGTATGATCAAATGTATCGTACACCGGTTAAGGTAGCTAAACTTAAAGGTTATGTGTTAGATAACTTTACGCTCCATCCCGAGGGATACAGTACCGTTCGTCTCCCTGCAGAAGTATTGGATAAATATGGAGTTTCTCCGACAGAAACTAGTGCAATTGTTGGACTGCTTGGTGATATAGAAGGTATTTTGGCTTGGGCGTATTTTGTGGAAGAAGAGGACGAAATCAGGGTACGCCTTCGCTCGAAGGGACCTGTAGTCAACAAAATTGCAGAGAAGCACAACGGGGGCGGTCATCCAATGGCCGCAGGAGCAACTGCTTATTCATGGGAAGAGACTGAAGCAATTGCGAAAGAATTAAAGGAAGTATGTGAAGCTTTTAAAAATATGATTGAATAAAAAGTTCAGCTCCGTTAATTTTCAAGAGTAATCGATAAATGCAGCTGCAGCTGATTCGCTATAATCAACCTTTCAATAGTAAGAGTATAAGTGAAATCTTCTACAATAAATTGTTTGTTTTCTATAGTGGCGATGATGAGTTCACTTTGGTCACTAATGTCTTCAATATTCTCCCCAGTAAGACTTTGCAGTTGATCTTTGACCATCGAAGAAAGCTGATGCTGAGTTAATTTGTCAACTTGAAGTTCCTTGGCGTTACTGTAGCTCGGAACTATTTCCTGGATAGTCAGGGCTTGATTTTTCTCTTCATCAGCTTCTTTTTCTTCGTTTACAAGACTTTCGTACTTTGCTTCAATTTCATTTAATTCTGTGGACAATTGAATATTTTCTTCTTCCAGGTGCTCGTGAAGCTGGTCGTTAATGAAGACAAATAGAATGTATCCTGTTATCGCTCCAAAGATACATCCTGCGTAAAACCTTCTCCATTCTCTGCTTCTAATCTGTGGAGGAATGTACATTAAGTAACCTCCTCGCCTAACAACAGCTCAAAAACAAACAAAGCCGCTTGTACGCCTCCCATAGCTGCTATAATGATCATAACTTGCTTGAATAGATCAAATGTAGACCCTTCAAATATTCCTCTTTCAAAATTGCTTATAGCATCGAATGTTCCTCCAATGGCAGCAACAATAGCCCAGATTCGAAGGCCTTTTGCAATTCTAAACATAGAAGTCAGCGGAGCCTCACCTGTTAGAAAGGTACCAATACTTCCAATCAGTGTGCCGCCCATAATTACTCCAAATGCGATGAAAAAGCATTGGATCATTGATATAACTAATCTTTCCTCCATTTTATCAGCTTCCTTAAAGAAGTAATGGTCTATTAATAACCAAGCTATTCTTTATGAAGCGAATATATGCAAGACGCTTTTATCATTGAATTGAATTCCATATAATATAGGGGAAGAGGTGAACGGAATGTCTTATACTCACTTACAAGTACATAGCGGTTACAGTTTGATGAATAGTACCATTCAAATCCCTCTTTTAGTAGAGAAAGCCAAAAGTCTTGGGTTTACGTCATTGGCATTAACAGATGAGAATGTATTAAGTGGTTCTATTTCCTTCTATCAGCACTGTATAGAAGCAGGGATAAAACCAATTATCGGTTTGAGGTTGGTGATATCCTTTAAAAATGAACAAGTTCCAGTTACCTTACTCGCTAAAAATAGTACCGGCTATCATGCCCTCCTTCAACTTAGCACAAAGAATCAGCTGAGTGATGAATTACTTCAACTGACTGATCTAACGCCTTCTGCCAATGACTTGGCAGCTGTCGTGACTGTTTCTGATACTTCCTGGGCTGATGCCTTAATGAATCAGTCATTTACTCGAGTGAAGGAAGAAGTAGAAGAGTGGCAGGGAGTGTTCCATAACTTTTATTTAGGGGTAAAAGACTATGGACTTCACGTGGAAAGACAGCTTCATACCATATTAAAAGAATGGACTGATGACACTCAAATTCCTGTTACTAATATGAATCAAGTAAAGTACTTAGATAAAGAAGACGCTGAAGCTTATGAATGTTTACGAGCAATAGCGCTTAATACTCCGGTTCAAAAGGAACATGAAGCGACAGAGGGGCATCAATATTTAAAAAGCCCAGAAGAGATGCGGACTTACTTTAAGGATTGGTGGCCGGAAGTGTTAGATAACAATAAAGAAATTGTTGACTTGTGTAATCTAACGCTTGACCTAAATCAGACTCTGCTCCCTTCCTACCCTGTTCCAGGAGGTGAATCGGCAGATGACTATTTAAGAAAAATTTGTAATAACAAATTGAAAAATATTTATTCAGAGGAAAATAAAGAAGCACAAGAACGTTTAGACCGAGAGTTAGAGATTATAATTTCTATGAAATTCAGTGACTACTTCTTAATAGTATGGGATTTTATAGATTATGCTAGAAAGAATGGGATTGAAGCTGGACCGGGCAGAGGTTCAGCTGCAGGTTCAATCGTGAGTTACCTGCTTGGTATAACCAAAATTGATCCGTTAGCATACGACTTATTATTTGAAAGGTTCTTAAACCCGGAGAGAATATCCATGCCCGATATCGATATAGATTTTCCGGATGATCGCAGAGACGAAGTTATTGAATACGTTGCCCACAAATACGGACGAGAACATGTAGCTCAAATTTGTACGTTTGGAACGTTCGCAACAAGAAGTGTCTTGCGAGAACTCTTTAAAGTGCTGGAAATTGATGAGAACGATGCATCATTTATATTAAAACAGCTGCCTGGAGGAACAAGCCATTCACTGAAAGCAGCAGTTCAGCAGTCTGATCCCTTAAAACAGTATATTCGCTCCTCACCCCAGTTAATTAAACTGTTCCGTGTTGCGTCAAAGCTTGAAGGGTTGCCGAGGCACGTCTCCACTCATGCGGCCGGGGTAGTTATAAGTGAGAAACCACTTATGAATTACACGGCTTTAATGCAGGGCCAGGGAGAGGTCCTGCTTACTCAGTTGGCTATGGGAGATTTAGAGAACATCGGGTTATTAAAAATGGATTTTCTTGGTTTGCGGAATTTATCATTGTTAAGAAAAATGGAAAGTAAGATTAGAAGCTACAAACAGCCTGATTTTCGTTACAACCAGATAGAACTAAACGATCAAAAGACACTTGAACTGCTGCAGCAAGGACGTACCAATGGCGTATTTCAACTTGAATCTCAAGGCATGAAGAGTGTGCTGAGACGACTAAAGCCTTCGAATTTTGAAGATGTAGTAGCTGTTAACGCGTTGTACCGACCTGGTCCGATGGAATATATACCAGTATATATTAAGCGCAAGCACAACAGGGACAGTGTAGAGTATCCACACCCTGCACTTCAGCCAATACTAAAGAAAACATTTGGGGTACTTGTATATCAAGAACAAATTATGCAGGTAGCTCAAAAAATAGCAGGTTACTCCCTTGGAGAAGCTGATTTGCTTCGCAGGGCAGTAAGCAAAAAGCAGCGGATGGTTCTTGAAGAGCAACAGCAGCAATTTGTGCAGCAATCTGTAAAGAACGGTTTTGACCATGCCGTTGCCAATCAGCTTTTTGAATGGATTGTTAAGTTCTCTAATTATGGATTCAACAGAAGCCACGCTGTAGCATACAGCTTTATATCCTATCAATTAGCCTATATTAAAGCCCATTACCCATCTGTTTTCATGGCGGAATTGATCAATTCTACTTTAGGAGACAAAGATAAACTAGCGTCATACGTCAGGGAGGCAAGAGATTTTTCTCTTAAAGTGAAACCTCCATCAATCAATAAAAGTTTTTCTTATGCAAAAGATGAACATGGGGCAATCCGGCTGGGGTTCCTCTCTATTAAGGGAATCGGCTATCCTGCGGCTCAGGCTATTGTGGAAGAACGAAAAAAAGGGAAGTATAAAAGCCTGCACGATTTTTGTTTGCGATTACAAGTCAAGGAGATAAACAGAAAAATACTGGAGTCGCTCATAATGGCTGGATCATTTGATGAACTGCAGCAAAATAGAGCGAGTTTATTAGCAAATATTGATCAAGCATTAGAGCAGGGGGAACTCTTTAGAGAATTTCAGGACATGCCTGATTTATTTTCCTTTGACGGAGACATAGAAGGTCAGTTAGATTCAGTTGAACCGTTTCCAGTACTAAAAGAACTTTCATTAGAGAAAGAAGTGTTAGGAATTTACTTGTCTAAGCATCCATTGGAGAGCCACCGTCGTCATTTAGCTTCAAATGGATATATTACACTTCGGTCCAGTTCGAACCTTAGTCATAAACGTGCGGCCCGGACAGCTTCTGTCATTGATGAAATCAAACAAATCCGTACCAAACGTGGCGATCCAATGGCGTTTTTAACGATAAGTGATGAAACGGATGAGATGGAAGCTGTATTATTTCCTGATGTTTATCGCGAAGTGAAACAACAGCTGAAAGAAAACCAACTCGTTATAATTGAAGGTAAAATCGAGAAAAGAAATGAGAAAAAACAGTGGATTATTAACGAAATAAGCGAATTTAATAAACTAGATTTTTCTTCTGAGGAAAAAACAAGGTTGTTTATTAAAACTACTAAAAAGGACGAGCAGCAATTACTGGATAGGTTAAGGAAAGTTGCATCATATTTCCCGGGCAATACGACTGTACTCGTTTTTGTTGAAGATGATCGGAAAACATACCAGCTCGACTCTTCTTATTTTGTAAATCCAACAGAATCTTGTTTAAAAAAGCTTTATGATTTTTTTGGAGAGGAATCAGTTGTCTTAAAGAGAGAATAGAAGAATTATCGGGAAAACTTAAAATCTAAGTCCACTATTTTGAAGTTCTTTACACAAGCTATTGATCTGTTATAATTAAGAGGTTAAATGTGGTCTGACCACTTGATTCGGTATTATTCTACAGTTCTAAAAGGAGCGTGTACCTGTGACGAATTTAAGAGACGAAGCACTACATATACACCGTGCTAACAAAGGTAAATTGGAGACTAATTCAAAAGTACCCGTCAGAAATGCGAAAGATTTAAGTTTAGCATACTCTCCGGGAGTAGCGGAGCCGTGTAAAGAAATCTATGATCATAAAGAAACGGTTTATGATTACACGATGAAGGGCAACATGGTAGCAGTGGTAAGTGACGGATCTGCTGTACTGGGGCTTGGCAACATAGGTCCTGAGGCTTCACTTCCGGTTATGGAAGGAAAGGCTGCTTTATTTAAAAGCTTTGCGGGAGTAGATGCTTTTCCGATCTGCTTAAATACAAGAGATATTGATCAAATTGTACAAACTGTCAAATTAATGGAGCCTACATTCGGTGGTGTTAACCTAGAAGACATCGCCGCTCCGAATTGCTTTATCATTGAAGATCGGTTGAAGAAAGAAACTAATATTCCAATTTTTCATGATGATCAGCACGGCACTGCTATTGTTACTGTGGCTGGTTTAATGAATGCTCTTAAAATCACAGGGAAAAGCTTTTCTGACATTAAAGTTGTCGCTAATGGTGCCGGTGCAGCCGGGATAGCTATTATCAAACTTCTTTATCACTTTGGTGTGAGAGATATCATTATGTGTGATTCAAAGGGAGCAATTTATGAAGGGCGAACTTCAGGTATGAACGATGTCAAAGATGAGATTGCTAAAATCACCAACAAGAACAAACAGGAGGGCAGCCTTGAAGAAGTCATGGCCGGAGCTGATGTGTTCATCGGCGTATCTGTAGGAGGGCTGCTTTCAAAAGAAATGGTTTCTCGTATGAACGATGATGCGATTATTTTTGCTATGGCTAACCCGGAACCGGAAATTATGCCGGAGGATGCAAAAGAGGCAGGTGCTCGCGTTATTGGAACAGGGCGTTCTGACTTTCCTAATCAAGTGAACAATGTGTTGGCGTTTCCCGGCATTTTTCGAGGAGCCCTGGATGTACGAGCGACCAGAATTAATGAAAAGATGAAAATTGCTGCTGCAGAAGCAATTGCTGAGCTTGTCAGTGATGAGGAATTAAATGAGGATTACGTTATTCCTGCTCCGTTTGATGCACGTGTGGCGCCTGCGGTTGCAGCAAGTGTGGCAAAAGCAGCAATGGAGTCTGGAGTCGCACGTCACCATGTCGACCCTGAAGAAGTAGCAGAGAAGACAAGGTATTTGACGTTAATAGATGAAGAGTAGTTAACCCTTGGAGAAAGGCCGCTGGCTTTTCTCCTTGAATTTTGTCATTATGAAAGGGGCCTGTTCAATGACCCATACGTTAGATGAAAAGGTGTATGAAGGAGTGTTGGAACAGATAAAGGCTTACATTGAAGATAAAAAACTTGAGCCTGGAGATAAGCTGCCTTCTGAACGAATGTTCAGTGAATTGCTGCAAGTAGGAAGATCTTCAATTCGTGAAGCTTTACGCGCCCTGGAACTATTAGGTCTGATTGAAACTCGACGTGGTGAAGGAACATTTATGAGAGCGTACCGCCCATATCATATGGTGGGCCTGCTGTCTAAGTTTCTTTTAACTAATACAAGAACAAGAGAAGAGTTACTGACAGCTAAAAAAATGTTAGAAAAAGAAATAGTACTATTATCCATCGGACATTTATCGGAAGAACAGATGGACAAAATAAAAATCTTACTTCCAACCGAATGTAATCCTGAAGCTCATCAGCACTTATTCACATACTTATTTGAACAATCCTGCCATCCCCTGCTATTATCGATGTGGCAGTTTATTTGCGGATTTACTCATACGGTACATGATATTACGTATTCAACGAAATGGTATACATGGTTATATGAAGCTCTGGCCGATCAATCCAAAGAGAAGGTTTACTCTTTGTTCACTATAGATGAAACAAGCTGTTAGAACATAAAAATCGACAGCTTTCGTTATCAACCGCAGGAGAATTTATGTATTATAACATAGAAACGACCCTTGTCCTAAAGGAGGAATTGCCTTGCTAAGAGATTTTTTCAGCAAGAAAAAACGATATGCATCCATACCTAGTCAAGAGGCAAAACAGGATGTGCCTGAAGGGCTTATGCAGAAATGCCCTAGCTGCCAAAAGATTTTCTATAGAAAAGAACTTATTCGAAACATGAACGTTTGTCCTCATTGTGACCATCATCACAGCTTAAATGCTTTTGAGCGGATTGAGCATTTATTTGATGACCACTCTTTCGAAGAATGGGACAAGAATATGACCTCAACTAATCCACTGGAATTTCCTGACTATGAGGAAAAGTTGGAAAAGGATCGTGTGAAATCAGCTTTAAATGAAGCTGTAATTACTGGAAAGGCTTATTTAAATGGAAATGAAACAGCTATAGCTGTTATGGATTCCCGTTTCCGCATGGGGAGTATGGGTTCAGTAGTAGGTGAAAAAATTACGAACGCCATAGAGAATGCCAGAAAAGCCGGTCTTCCATTCATTATATTTACGGCTTCAGGAGGAGCAAGGATGCAGGAAGGTGTCTTAAGCTTGATGCAGATGGGCAAGACATCTGTAGCTTTGCGGCGTCTTCATGAAGATGGCGGTTTATTTATCTCTGTTATGACCCACCCGACCACTGGGGGTGTGTCAGCAAGCTTTGCTTCCGTCGGAGACTACAATTTTGCAGAACCAGGAGCATTAATTGGTTTTGCTGGACGCCGGATTATTGAACAGACGATTCGTGAAAAACTTCCCGAGGATTTCCAAACTGCAGAGTTTCTTTTAGAACATGGACAATTAGACCGTGTAGTTCATCGTCATGAGATGAAGGAGACCCTTTCCACTGTTCTGGATATTCATCGTAAGGAGGAGCAGCAATGAAGCACGTATTGGATTTTGAGAAACCGGTAATTGAGCTTCGGGATAAAATCACGGAATTAAAGAGGCTGACCGAGGAAAGCGAAATGGATTTGAGTGAAGAGATTGCCACCTTAGAAAAAAGGTTGGAAAACCTGGAAAAAGATGTTTACGACCGAATGGCTCCCTGGGATCGGGTCCAAATGGCAAGACACCCTGAACGTCCGACTACTTTAGATTATATTGAACATTTGTTTAGTGATTTTCTTGAGCTCCACGGAGACCGCTTGTTTGGAAATGATGAAGCAATCGTGTCGGGAATCGCTAAATTTAATGATCAGCCGGTGACGGTTATCGGTCATCAACGAGGTAAGGATACAAAAGAAAATATTAAACGAAATTTTGGAATGCCTCACCCGGAAGGTTACCGGAAAGCATTACGGTTAATGAAACAGGCTGAGAAATTTAATCGACCTGTTATTACGTTCATTGATACGAAAGGTGCTTATCCTGGACGTGCGGCCGAAGAACGGGGTCAAAGTGAAGCGATAGCCAGAAACCTGGTAGAAATGTCTGGTCTGACGGTGCCTGTTATCTGTATCGTTATTGGTGAAGGGGGAAGCGGCGGAGCCTTAGGGTTAGGGATAGGAGACCGGATTTTTATGCTGGAGAACTCCACCTATTCGGTTATTTCTCCTGAAGGGGCAGCTGCTCTCTTATGGAAAGACTCTAATCTAGCTCAAAAAGCAGCAGAGACGATGAAGATCACCGCTCAGGATTTAAAAGAATTAAATGTAATTGATGATGTGGTTCCTGAAATCAGAGGCGGGGCACATCGTAATATTGAAAGCCAGGCCCGACGAATAGAAGAAGTTATACAAAAGGCGTTAGCTGAATTGATAAATAAAGATAAAGAGATACTTTTAGAAGAACGGTTCGACAAATATAAAAAAATTGGCGATTACACCGAACTTAATATATAATTAGACTCGGAAAATGAATAGGTCGTCCTTTTGCAAGAAAGTCGCACTATCAGAATGTGCGGCTTTTGTCATCTTATGGGAATGGGCGCGCTTTCATAAAAATCGTATTGGTTTGATTTCGTTAGTATTTGGGCACACAGATTAAAAAGGAACATTTTAATTTTTTGAGGTGATGGAACATGAAGAAAATTGGTGTATTAACTAGCGGCGGGGATTCACCGGGCATGAACGCAGCTATCCGTGCGGTTGTCCGAAAAGCGATATATCATAATGTCGAAGTATATGGGATTGAACACGGCTATCAAGGTTTGATTGATGGCTCAATTAAAAAAATGGAACTGGGTTCTGTCGGTGACATCATTCAGCGGGGAGGTACGATGCTTTATTCTGCCCGCTGCGAGGAATTTAAGACTGAAGAAGGACAGGAAAAAGGCATTCAACAGCTGAAAAAGCATGGAATTGAAGGACTTATCGTTATTGGTGGAGATGGAAGTTTTAAAGGGGCGAAGAAGCTCACTGAGAAGGGATATCCTTGTATAGGAGTTCCAGGTACAATTGATAATGACATTCCGGGTACTGACTTTACAATAGGGTTTGATACAGCCTTAAATACAGTAATTGATGCAATCGATAAGATTCGTGATACGGCTACTTCTCATGAACGCACCTATGTTATTGAGGTAATGGGTAGAGACGCCGGGGACCTGGCATTATGGGCTGGACTAGCTGACGGTGCTGAAAGTATTATTATCCCTGAGATGGATGATGAGTTTGACGAAGTTATAGAACGTTTAAAAAGAGGACATGAACGTGGTAAAAAACACAGTATCATTATTGTAGCTGAAGGCGTCACAAGCGGTGTCGACTTTAGTAAAAGAGTGGAAGAAGCTACAGACCTTGAGACACGCGTAACGGTTCTGGGCCACACTCAGCGCGGCGGTTCTCCATCCGCCAGTGATCGTGTTTTAGCAAGCCGGTTAGGCGCTTATGCTGTTGATCTACTTATGCACGGCAAGGCCGGCTGTATGGTGGGTATTGAGAATAATGTGCTGGTCGACCATGATATTCTTGAAGTGCTGAACCGTGATCATTCTATTGATTTAGATATGTACCGGCTTTCTAAAGAACTTTCTATTTAATTTTTTTGTTAACAAGGCTTTTGAGGAGGAAATATCTATGATTAGAAAAACAAAAATTGTAAGTACGATTGGTCCTGCATCCGAGTCTGTTGAAATTTTAACAGATCTCATTAACTCAGGTATGAATGTCGCACGTCTTAATTTCTCCCACGGAGATTTTGACGAACACGGAGCCCGGATAAGAAATATTCGTGAAGCTGCCTCGGTAACCGGGCAGACCGTAGCGATTTTACTAGATACCAAAGGGCCTGAAATCCGTACAGGTTCCCTAAAAGATGGTGAAGCATATTTAGAAAAAGGAAATACTGCTTATGTAACGATGGAAGAGATTGAAGGAACTGCTGAACGTTTCTCTGTGACTTACCCGGGTCTTATTAACGATGTGCATACAGGTTCGAAAATTCTTCTGGACGATGGTTTAGTTGAATTGAAAGTAGAAGAAGTATTAAAAGATCAAAATGAGATAAAAACCACCATATTAAATAATGGACTCTTAAAAAACAAAAAAGGTGTCAACGTGCCAAACGTCAGTGTGAATCTGCCGGGCATTACTGAAAAAGATGCTAGGGATATTGAATTTGGAATAGAACAGGATGTAGACTTTATTGCAGCTTCTTTCGTCCGTCGTGCTTCAGATGTGCTGGAAATTAAAGAATTGCTTGAACAACACAACGCCAGCCATATTCAAATCATCCCTAAAATTGAAAATCAGGAGGGTGTCGACAATATAGATGACATTCTTGAAGTAAGTGATGGACTGATGGTGGCACGTGGGGACCTTGGAGTTGAAATTCCGCCGGAAGATGTTCCGCTTGTACAGAAGAAATTAATTAAAAAATGTAACAGAGTAGGAAAGCCTGTAATTACAGCTACTCAAATGCTTGACTCTATGCAGCGTAACCCTCGTCCAACACGTGCGGAAGCGTCTGATGTGGCAAATGCGATTTTTGACGGTACTGATGCTATTATGCTTTCTGGAGAAACTGCTGCTGGCGATTATCCTCGCGAAGCGGTACAAACGATGTCAAATATTGCTACAAAAACAGAAACAGGCTTAAACTATAAAGCTATCTTAGATGAACGTTCAAAACATAGTGATATGACGATTACGGATGCGATCAGCCAGTCTGTAACCCATACAGCGATTAACTTAAAAGTTAATGCAGTGGTTACACCTACTGAAAGCGGACATACGGCTCGAATGATTTCGAAATATCGCCCTCAGGCTCCAATAGTAGCGATTACTTCCAGTGAGCGGGTAAATCGCAAGCTGTCGCTTGTATGGGGGGTATATGCCGTTATGGGACCTCAATCCGAGTCTACTGATGATATGCTCGATGTAGCCGTTGACCGTGGACTGGCTTCAGGTATAGTGACTCGAGGAGACCGAGTTATAATTACAGGAGGAGTACCGGTTGGTGAGAGCGGTACAACGAACCTTATGAAAGTTCATGTGATCGGCGATGTCTTACTAAAAGGTCAGGGAGTAGGACGTAAAAGTGCTTACGGGCGTGTGGTCGTAGCCAAAAATGCCCAGGATGCAATTGATCGTGTAGAAGAAGGAAATATTTTAGTAACCTATAGTACAGACCGTGATATGATGACTGCCGTTGAAAAAGCTGGAGGAATTATTACTCAGGAAGGCGGTTTAACTTCCCACGCAGCTGTGGTTGGTTTAAGTCTTGGGATCCCGGTGATCGTCGGAGTAGAAGATGCACTGGACAAGATAAAAGACGGATCTGATCTCACTATGGACAGTACACGTGGTGATATATACGAAGGGCACGCAAGCGTCCTATAAGTCGTGAAGTAAAGGCAGAGAGGTTCTCTCTGTCTTTTTTTCGCTTGTTCATGTTATATTCGATATAATAGATGAAATGGTTAAGAAAGGGAGATCATATGTTTCGCTGGTTATTGTTGTTTATTCTAATTGTACCAGCTTTAGAGATCGGGTTATTAATCTGGGCCGGAAATTTAGTGGGTCCATGGTGGGTCATACTGCTTATTATATTTACTGGAGTATTAGGGGCCTGGTTAGCTAAGCAGCAAGGTTTGGAGACATTGCGCAAAGTGCAGAATTCAATGGCTCACCATGAATTGCCAGGTGATGCTTTACTAGATGGTGCCTGCGTGTTAGTTGGGGGTGCAGTTCTGTTAACTCCTGGATTTATCACTGATGCCGCAGGGTTCTTATTGCTTATTCCAACTACGAGGGCACCAATGAAGGCAGCGCTGCGGCGCTTGATTAATAAACTTATGGATCGCAATACGATCACAATTTATAGACGCTGATCAGGAAAAGGAGTCTGGTTCTACAATAACCGGTCCTCCTTTTTTTATGTATTGGTGAGAATTTAAAGGTGAAAACCGCCGCAGCTATTTTCCTAAAATATATTCCCAGAGCTGGGAGGGTACTCCGGAGGAATGCATCGCTTTGAAAAAGGCGATAATAATGGGGGTAATAATAATGGCCACTCCTCCCCAGATTTGAAACCCTATAAAAAGTCCCATCAATAGTAATAAAGGATGAATACCAAAGTGAGAGGCTAATACTTTTGGTTCGAACAATTGACGGCACACTACAACCGTCATATAGATACAGGAAAGTTGAATAGTCATACCAAACTGGTCCGTAAAAAATGCGTATGTTATCCATGGGAGAAAAATCACCCCTGTCCCAATATATGGGATGAAGTCAATGATTCCTGCAAGAAGTGTAATTAAGAAAGGGTGAGGATGTTTTACAATAAGCATTCCAATGAAAACAATAACCATCGTTATCGTCATTAAAATAAGCTGGGCTTTTAGCAACTGTTTTAGTGTTGCTTTAAAATTAGTGGCAATCGTTTTAATAGGTGAACGCAGTCTGCTGGAAAAATAGTCATGAAAAATAGACTGAATTTGGTCCCAGTCCTTACTAATGAAAAAAGTTGAAATAAGGATAAATCCTCCTGCAATCAGCATACTTGGCAGGTTAGTAAGTAAACCGCTTACCATTTGCAGAATAGCGTGTAACTGCTCAATACCGAACTGGACAAGCCGTTGCTTAATCTCTTCTAAATAACTATATAAAGAAGAGTTAAAAGAAGGATTAAATGTACCGATCCAATCTTTCACATAGGTTAAAGCAAAATCAATCCAGCTGATAAATTGATTATGAAATACATTAATTGTATGTACATAACCAGAGAAGTCCTGATTTGACAAATCCTGAATAAATGTAATGACCTTCGTTACCGCTGCAGCGAAGAAGGTAACCAGTGAGCCTACACTAATGATAAGAATGGTTATTACGGCGACTGATTTAGGAACTTTAAACGTGGTATGAAGAATGCGGATCAGCGGCTGAATGAGCCAGGAAAAAGTTATAGCAACTATAAAAGGAAATAAAAAATGCCACATAAAGAATACAATAAAATAAATACATATAAAACTCAAAAGGACGATCGATAATCGACCGAGCTGCTGGATATTTAAAGACTCCATCTTATGATCTCCTTTGATAAAATATAGGAAAATTTGCTATTAAATGTTGGAAATTAACCGGTTTCAATTCACAATCAAGTCAGAATACTTTATAATTGTCGGTGGGGAAGAAATCCTATTATAATTTAAAGAGAATTAGTAAAGCGTTTTCTCGGACTTCAGGAGGGAATGTAGCATTATTTCAAAAGGAGAGATCTTATGGCATCAACTAAAGGATTAGAAGGTATTACAGCTACAGAATCGACAATTAGTTCGATCATTGATGACAAGTTAACCTATGTAGGTTATGACATTGATGATTTAGCCAACCACTCCAGTTTTGAAGAAGTGGTTTACTTATTATGGAATCAGAAGCTCCCTACGCAAAATGAACTTCAAGAGTTTAATCAGGAGCTCGTCTCAAATATGGACATTCCAGATGAAGTAATTGCACACCTTAAGTCATACGATTTATCTACAGTGCATCCAATGGCTGCTCTGCGTACAGCTATTTCTATGCTTGGATTATTTGATTCTGAGGCCGATGAAACGGACGAAGCCGCAAACAAGAGAAAGGCTGTACGTCTTCAGGCAAAAATATCGACTATTGTTACTGCTTTTTCCCGTATACGTAAAGGTCAAGAGCCTGTATCTCCTAAAAAAGATTTGAGCTTTGCTGCAAACTTTTTATATATGTTAAATAATAAAGAGCCTGAGGATGTAGAAGTGGAAGCAATGAATAAGGCTCTTGTTCTGCACGCAGATCACGAGTTAAATGCTTCAACATTTACGGCCCGCGTATGTGTGGCTACTCTATCTGATGTTTATTCTGGAGTAACTGCTGCGATTGGAGCTTTAAAAGGTCCATTACACGGGGGAGCGAATGAACGAGTGATGCAGATGCTGACTGAGATTGACTCTGTAGAAAATGCGATTCCAGCGATTAAAAAGAAACTGGAAAACAAGGAAAAAATTATGGGCATGGGACACCGCGTGTATCGGAACGGAGACCCTCGTGCGAAACACCTTAAAAGGATGTCCCGTGAATTAACAGAGCTTACCGGACATTCTAAATACTATGAAATGTCTATTAAGATTGAGGATTATATTAAAGAAAACAAAGGTCTTCCGGCTAATGTGGACTTTTATTCTGCATCGGTTTATCACAGCTTGGGGATTGATCACGATTTATTCACACCAATCTTTGCGGTCAGCAGGGTTTCCGGCTGGTTAGCACATATTTTAGAGCAGTATGCGGATAATCGTCTCATTCGTCCGCGGGCAGAGTACGTAGGGCCAAAAGGGCAGACGTACAAGCCAATAGAAGAGCGCTGATTTAATACTACGCTTTTTATTGTGATTAATTTAACGTATGATGAAGAGGGAGATAATATCCCAGTTTAATCTTGCAACTATTCTTAGGAGGGTTTACTTTGACACAATCTCAAAAAATCTCAGTAGAACAAAATGGTAATTTAAATGTACCTGACCGCCCGATCGTTCCATACATTGAGGGAGACGGTATTGGACCGGACATTTGGGCTGCAGCCAGCCGTGTTATCGAAGCGGCAGTAGATAAAGCTTATAGTGGCGAGAAATCCATCGAGTGGAAGGAAGTACTCGCAGGTCAGAAAGCATATGACCAAACAGGCGAATGGCTTCCAGGCGAGACACTGGACACAATTAGAGACTATAAAATAGCGATTAAAGGTCCTTTGACAACTCCAATTGGGGGAGGTATCCGTTCACTAAACGTTGCTCTTCGCCAGGAACTTGACTTGTTCACCTGCCTGCGTCCCGTCCGTTACTTTGAAGGTGTTCCTTCACCTGTTAAACGTCCTGAAGATACTGACATGGCTATCTTCCGTGAGAATACTGAAGATATTTATGCGGGTATTGAATGGCAGCAAGGTACACCTGAAGTGAAAAAAGTAATTGATTTTCTTCAAAATGAGATGGGTGTACATAACATTCGTTTCCCTGAAACTTCTGGAATCGGTATCAAGCCAGTTTCTGAAGAGGGTACAAAACGTCTAGTACGTGCGGCAATTGATTATGCGTTAAATGAAGGCCGCAGAAACGTGACGCTCGTGCACAAAGGAAACATTATGAAATTCACTGAAGGATCCTTTAAGAACTGGGGATATGAAGTGGCAGAACAAGAATATGCTGACAAAGTATTCACATGGGCTGAGTATGACCGCATCGTAGAAAAAGAAGGAAAAGATGCTGCTAATGCTGCGCAGGATAAAGCAGAAGCGGAAGGCAAGATCATTGTGAAGGATGCGATTGCTGATATTTTTCTACAGCAAATCCTCACTCGTCCGAAAGAGTTTGATGTCGTTGCGACTATGAACCTGAATGGAGATTATATCTCCGACGCACTAGCCGCACAGGTAGGTGGAATTGGAATTGCTCCAGGTGCGAACATTAACTTTGAAACAGGACATGCAATTTTCGAAGCTACTCACGGTACTGCACCTAAATATGCAGGCTTAGATAAGGTTAACCCGTCTTCTGTAATCTTGTCCGGAGTCCTAATGCTTGAACACCTTGGCTGGAGAGAAGCAGCTCAGCTTATTTCTCAATCAATGGATAAAACGATTGGCAGCAAAGTAGTAACGTATGACTTTGCACGCATGATGGATGGTGCTACAGAAGTGAAATGTTCAGAATTTGGTGACGCTCTAATCAAAAACATGGACTAAGAAAGGGGATCATTATGGCAATCAGAAGAAATAAAATTTCAGTTATTGGTAGTGGCTTCACCGGCGCTACAACTGCTTTGATGTTGGCCCAAAAGGAACTTGGAGATGTAGTACTTGTCGATATTCCTGATATGGAGGATCCCACTAAAGGCAAGGCGTTGGATATGCTTGAAGCCAGCCCGGTACAAGGTTTTGATGCTAAGTTGTCAGGCACAGCTAAGTACGAAGATACAGAAGGCTCAGATCTTGTAATCATTACAGCTGGGATCGCTAGAAAACCTGGAATGAGCCGTGATGATTTAGTAAATACAAATTCAAAAATTATGAAGAGTGTTACTAAAGAGATCGTTAAATACTCTCCTGATTGCTACATTGTGGTTCTGACGAATCCTGTTGATGCCATGACTTATTCTGTGTTCCAGGAAGCCGGGCTTCCTAAAAATCGTGTCATCGGTCAGTCCGGCGTCCTTGATACGGCGCGTTTCCGTACGTTTGTTGCTGAAGAGCTTAATGTTTCCGTTAAAGACGTAACTGGCTTCGTTCTGGGTGGTCACGGTGATGATATGGTCCCGTTGGTTCGTTATTCCTTTGCAGGCGGTATCCCGCTTGAGAAGCTCATTTCTAAAGAACGCCTGGATGAAATCGTTCAGCGCACCCGGACAGGCGGAGGAGAAATTGTAGGACTGCTTGGAAATGGAAGTGCCTATTATGCACCTGCTGCGTCCCTGACACAAATGGCAGAAGCCATCCTTAAAGACCAGCGCCGTATTCTTCCGGCTATCGCTTATCTTGAAGGTGAATACGGGTATGAAGGTATTTACTTAGGCGTGCCGACCATCCTGGGCGGTAATGGTATTGAGGAAATCATCGAACTGGACTTAACGGAAGAAGAGAAAAATCAGCTTGACCAATCAGCTGAATCTGTTAAAAGTGTTTTAAATGTATTAAACTAAAGATAGAAGGATTCGAGGATATCCTCGAATCCTTTTTTACATCATTTGAACGAAGAAGTTTCAAATTTCATTTTTTGGAAACGCTTTCTAAAAAGGGGTGAACGTATGATAGGGAAAAAAAGAAAGCTGGGAAGAAAAATCGATGAATTAAAGAATGGAGAAAGTTACACCGCTTCATCTGCAATTGAAGACCGTGATCTGCTTATGTATCTTGGACTTACTGATGACGCCAATCCACTTTACATTCAACATGATTACGCATCAGAAACTCCTTATAAAAGACCAGTCGTACCCACGGTAATGATTTTCGGCAAGATTTCGTCCATCATATCCATGCATTTGCCAGGTCCAGGCAGTCATATTATTAAGCAGCATCTCAATTATCCAAAACCTCTTTTTCATTACAGTGAAATAAAAATAACAGCTGAGATAAGCTTAATTAATAAAAGAGATCACTTTATTGAAGTAAATATCGTTGGATATGACGATGAAGGGGATGAGATTGTGAATGGTCTTGTTACTGTGCGTCCCCCTTATGAGCCTAAATCAATGAATGCCAGCTCATTGGAGAATTTTTATTAAGAGAGAATCAGGGAAGAGACTGGATCATAAGTAAAGCAATGATGGTAAAAAAATAAATAGGATAAACGCAGGTCATTATCGTAGTCAAAGTGTTTAAAACTCCTGTGGGGGAAATATCTTTGCTTGGCGCAAAAATAATCCGAATTGATTTCAATAGAATCATTCGGATTATTTTTATGTTTAATCGTTTTTTGTTACAGCTTCACTTAATTGTTTATGGAATGTTTTTCCTGTTATTTCTGTGTAAAAATTGTAAAGAAACGTGCCAAACTGTAAACTAATATGTATCATTAAAGTGAAGACACATAATGTTTACTGGGGGTATTCGGAATGAGCGAAAAGATTTTAATTGTAGACGACGAAGAATCTATTGTTACCTTACTAAAATATAATATCGATCAAGCAGGTTACAAGACGGATGTTGCCTATACCGGGAACGAGGCCCTTGAGAAAGCTTCCTCAACAATATACGATATGATTGTTCTCGATGTGATGCTCCCTGAAATGGACGGCATGGAAGTGTGTAAACAACTTCGCCAGAAACAAGTTCAGACACCCATCCTAATGCTGACGGCTAAAGATGATGAATTTGATAAAGTGTTAGGTCTTGAACTTGGGGCAGACGATTATCTGACTAAACCATTCAGTCCCAGAGAAGTAGTCGCAAGAATTAAAGCAATTCTTCGGCGGATGACCAGAGAGCCCGCCGAAGAAACAGGACAGGCTATTCAAATTGCTGACTTAAAGGTTTATCCTGAACAGTACGAAGCAACAATTAAAGAAGAACCCCTTGTTTTTACCCCAAAAGAATTCGAGCTGCTGTATTATCTGGCTCAAAACATAGGCCGTGTGTTATCCAGAGATCAGCTGCTGAGTGCAGTGTGGAATTATGACTTCGCGGGGGATACGCGGATTGTAGATGTACACGTAAGTCATTTAAGAGAGAAAATTGAACCAGATACAAAAAAACCTGTATATATTAAAACTATACGAGGCTTAGGGTATAAGATGGAGGTACCTAAATAAATGAGGTCGAAAGCCAGGCCTTTATTAACTTATACGATTCTAGTCATTATTGTAATGGTAAGCCTTGGTATATTACTCGCTCAGCTGACACGGAGTTATTTTATAACTATTCTTGAAGAAAGAATCTCTGTAGAGAGTGAATACTTTGTGACTTACGTAGAAGGCTTTTTACAGGGAGAAGCTGTTACGAGAGATTCACTAAACAACTTTAGTGAGGAAATTAATACAAGTTTAGTCTTTGTCTCGGATGATGGAGAAAAACTTATTGATACGGTAGAAGTTAATGAAGAAGTTAATGAAGAAACTAAGGACCGGATAATCAATCTAGTGAATCAAAACGAGGAGGAGATGAGAGAGGGAAAACTGGTGGAAGATGTTTTCTATTATCCGCTCCCTCAAACAATCGGTGATACTTCCGGGACCCTTATACTTATATCACCAGTAGATTCTTTATCGAATATTACGAAAAACATATGGTTGATTATCGGCATGACACTGCTTATAGGTTTAATAGCGATCTTTTTTATAGGTTTTAACGTGTTTGCCAATTACATTCGTCCTATACGTGCTGCTGCAGGGGTAGCTGATGAGCTGGCAAAGGGGAACTATAAAGCCAGAACTTATGAAGGACACTTTGGAGAAGCGGGACAGTTGAGCCGCTCGATAAATATTCTGGCCAGAAATTTACAGAAGATGACAACTTCTAAAGGAATGCAGGAAAATCAATTAGAAGCTGTTATTAATAATATGGGCAGCGGTTTAATACTTATCGATGAAAAAGGCTATATTCAGTTGGTGAATCGTGCATTCATTGATAGCTTTGGAGGATCAAGGCGGGATTATGTTGGATTCCTTTATCATGATTCGATTCCTTTTACAGCGATACATGAAACTGTGCAAAACATTTATATGTTTGAAGAAACAGTCAGCGAGACCTTTATTCTGCCACTGGACATTGATCGCAAGCATTTAGAGGTTACTGGGGCTCCTATTTTCAGTGATAGGAAAAAATGGAAAGGTATTGTGCTTGTTTTTCATGATATTACGAATCTAAAGAAGCTTGAACAAATGCGCAAAGATTTTGTAGCCAATGTTTCTCACGAGTTGAAAACACCAATTACATCTATAAGAGGGTTTTCGGAAACGTTGCTGGATGGAGCTATGAAGGACGAACAGATGCTGGTACAGTTCCTTGAAATTATTTTAAAAGAAAGCGGAAGGCTGCAATCTCTCATTCAGGATTTACTGGAACTCTCAAAGGTGGAAAGAGAGGACTTCCATTTAACCATAGAACAAATTAATATGCAGAACTTCCTAAGCGACCTTGTCCCTATCGTCCAGCACCATGCGGAAAACAAAAACATTACCCTTGAGACTAACATTGAAGGCCATACCGTAGTAGAAGGCGATTCGAGCAGGTTGAAGCAGGTTTTTATTAATTTAATGTCGAATGCCATTAATTATACGGGTGAAAAGGGGAACGTGCAGCTTGACTTTAAGGAGTATGAAGACCATGTCATAGTAAGTGTAAAAGATAATGGTGTAGGTATTCCTGAAGAAGAAGTACCTAGAATCTTCGAACGCTTTTACCGCGTTGATAAAGCAAGAAGCCGGAACTCTGGTGGTACAGGGCTGGGACTTGCCATTGTTAAACATATCGTTGAAGCTCACCATGGCTCTATTCAAGTGCACAGTGAAGTTGGCAGGGGCACTGTATTTCATGTCAAACTTTTTAAAGAATTTACAAATAATTAATATTGTATTGAAAGTATGTTTACTTTTCTTTGATACGATACAGTTGAAACCCTTTCATCCAAGGTGTTTTCTCTTTGATGAGCAGAAGCTTCCCTCGCTTCTGCTCTTTTTTAGTTTAGTTATTGCGGTGAAAATCAGTTTTATGCCGGCCGTAAGGGTTTATATTGGGATAAATTTATTTAACTGAGTCGGATCTATAGCTTGCGTTTTTTCTTCTTGTTCATGAACGTGATAGAATAAAGACAAAGATGTAATCTTAGAGGAGCTGAAACCATGGCAGAAAAATTAGTGCTTATAGATGGAAATAGTATTGCGTATCGTGCTTTTTTTGCACTGCCTTTACTGAATAATGATAAAGGGGTATACACGAATGCAGTCTATGGATTTACAACCATGCTGTTAAAAATCTTGGAAGAAGATAATCCAGACCACATGTTGGTTGCTTTCGATGCTGGAAAAACTACGTTTCGTCATAAAACCTATGAAGAATACAAAGGGGGGCGGCAAAAGACGCCTCCCGAGCTGTCAGAACAATTTCCAGTGCTAAAGGAGCTTCTAGATGCATTTGAAATCAAACATTATCAACTGGATCAATTTGAAGCTGACGATATTATTGGAACGCTTGCTACCCAGGCTAAAGATAGTAACTATGATGTAAAGGTGATATCGGGAGATAAAGATTTACTTCAGCTTGTGTCAGAAAAAGTTAAAGTGAGCCTAACAAAGAAAGGGATTACCAATGTAGATACATATGATCCCGACTTTCTGATGGAAAAAATGGAGATAAGACCAGATCAGGTTATTGACCTTAAAGCCTTAATGGGAGACAGTTCAGACAATATTCCAGGTGTTCCTGGTGTCGGGGAAAAAACAGCCGTCAAACTTTTAAAACAATTTGATAAACTAGAGACAATTTATGAGCAACTCGATGATGTTAGTGGGAAGAAATTGAAAGAAAAGCTGGAAAACCATAAGAAAGAGGCTTTCATGAGTAAGGAACTTGTAACCATTGAGCAAAAAGCCCCGGTAGAAGTTGGTTTAGAGGATTTGAAATATAATGATTATGAGCCTCAGAAAGTAGCTTCTGTTTTTAGAGATTTAGGTTTCCAGTCCTTGATAAGCAGAGTTGCCGTTAACGAAGACGGCGATCCCGGCCAAGAGTCTCCTAAGGATTGGGAGGAGATTGAAGTAACAGTTCTCTCAGAATTGCCGGCAGATATAATTACAGGTGAAGAAGCAGTAGTGGTGGAAATGCTTCATGAGAATTATCATGCTTCCCCTATTGTGGGAATTTCAATTGTTAATTCTAAAGGAAATTATTTTATTTCAATCGAGGATGCAAAGAACTGTGAGGAGTTTGTGAACTGGGTTCAGGACTCTTCAAAAGAAAAGTGGGTATTTGATGCCAAACGTACGCTTGTGGCATTAAGAAGACATGGTATGGTTCTAAGGGGGGCAGCCTTTGACTTGCTTCTGGCTTCCTATTTAATCAACCCGGCCGAAAATAACCATGACATACCTGCGATCAGCCATCGAATGAATGAGAGAGCAGTTCGTTATGATGAAGAAGTGTATGGAAAAGGGGCAAAAATGAAAGTTCCTGATGATCAAGCTGTCATGCAGGAGCATATTACGCGAAAAGCAAAAGTGTTATTTAAGCTGAAAGAATCAATGGAAGCTCAGCTTAAGGAAAACGAACAGTATAACCTATACAAGGATTTAGAAATGCCTCTTGCTCTCATATTAGGCGACATGGAACATGGCGGGGTCCAGGTTGATGTGAAGCGTTTGCAGGATATGGGGGACGAGCTTGATCACAGGCTAACAGATATTAAGAAAGAAATTTATGATCTTGCAGGTGAAGAATTTAATTTAAATTCACCCAAGCAGCTAGGTCCGATCCTATTTGAGAAACTAAATCTCCCGGTTATAAAAAAAACGAAAACAGGTTATTCGACGTCAGCAGACGTATTGGAACAGCTTCAAGATGAGCATGAAATCATTGAAAAAATCTTGTTATTCCGCCAGCTAGGAAAGTTAAAATCAACTTATATTGAAGGTTTACTGAAAGTAGTCAACAGGGATACGAGTAAAATTCATACGAGATTTAACCAAGCTTTAACCCAAACGGGAAGACTAAGCTCGATAGAACCTAACCTACAAAACATTCCGATCCGCCTCGAAGAAGGCAGGAAGATAAGACAGGCCTTTGTCCCTTCCAAAGAAAACTGGGTCATGTTTGCGAGCGATTATTCGCAGATTGAACTACGTGTTCTAGCTCATATCGCTCAGGATGAGAAGCTTATAACCGCTTTTAAAGAAGGGAAAGACATTCATACTCAAACGGCCAGTGAAGTGTTTGATAAATCGCCGGAGGAAGTAACTTCCCAAATGCGGAGACAAGCTAAAGCTGTCAATTTCGGTATTGTTTACGGAATTAGTGATTATGGTTTATCACAGAGCCTTGGGATCACTCGCAAGGAAGCAAAGTCTTTTATTGAAAAATATTTATCCAGCTACCCAGGAGTAAAAGAGTATATGAGTGAGTCCGTCCAGGAAGCGAAAAGGCTGGGGTATGTAACAACCTTTATGAACCGCAGAAGGTATCTGCCGGAAATAAACAGTCGGAACTTTAACCAACGCAGTTTCGCTGAAAGAACAGCAATGAACACACCTATCCAGGGCAGCGCTGCTGATGTTATTAAAAAAGCAATGATCGATTTAGATAATCGTTTAAAACAGGAGCATCTGCAGGCAAGAATGCTGTTACAGGTCCATGATGAATTAATCCTGGAAGCTCCAGAAGAGGAACTCGACAAGTTAAAACAAATCGTACCCGAAGTTATGGAGAAAACAGTAGCGTTGGATGTGCCACTGGAAGTAGATTATTCTTTTGGACCATCCTGGTACGATGCGAAGTAAGAAATAAGTGAGGAGAACGAAGAATGCCTGAACTGCCTGAAGTGGAAACAGTAAGACAAACTCTAAAACAGCTTGTATTAAATAAGCAAATAAGCGATGTGTCCGTTTTTTGGGATAATATCATCAAAAGACCTCAGGATCCGGTTGAGTTTAAGGGATGGCTGCAGGGGCAGCGGCTTCGTGATATAGACAGAAAAGGGAAGTTTTTAATCTTCCAATTTGATGATATTTCACTGGTATCCCACTTAAGAATGGAAGGAAAGTTTGGTTTGTATGACTCTGGTCTTCCAAAACCAAAACATACGCATGTAATCTTCCATTTTACTGACGGGACAGAGCTGAGATATGATGATGTACGGAAATTTGGTACAATGCATTTGTTTGAGAAGGGGCAGGAATTAAAGCATAAACCGTTAGTTTTACTAGGTCCTGATCCTTTTGATCCTTTATTCACCCTCGAATATTTTTATGAGAAATTGCAAAAGACAAACCGTCATATTAAATCGGTACTGCTTGATCAATCGGTAGTTGCAGGCTTAGGTAATATTTATGTTGATGAAGCATTGTACAGGGCCCGCCTGCACCCCGAAAGAATAGCGAAAGAAATAACTTTTGAAGAGGCTTCTCGTCTTAAGGAAGCGAGTGCAGAGACTATTAATAAGGCAGTGAAGCAAGGCGGGACCACCATTCGCTCTTATTTAAACGGGCAGGGTGAAATGGGAATGTTTCAGCAGGAATTGAAGGTCTATGGTAAAGAAGATACTGATTGCACGGATTGCGGTACACCCATAGTAAAGTTAAAGGTTAGCGGCAGAGGGACGCATGTCTGTCCTCATTGTCAGCCAGTAACACATTAAGGTTATCCGCCCATATACTATTTCACATTGATTATGTCGAGGTGAAAAGTGTTGGGGACCGTGTTACTTACAATACTGTTTGTTGTAGCTGTAAGCATAGACAGCTTCGGAATTGGATGTATGATCGGATTAAAAAAAATCGTGTTATCACTTAAAGGAATATTCGGAATTGCCTTGCTATCAGGCTTATGTTATTTATGCTCAGCCTCAATGGGGTATTTATTGCTTCCCTATATTGACCCTCACTTATTCGAATGGCTGGCCTCACTTTTATTTATTGGGTTAGGAGTTTACTTTCTCTGGTCAAATTACTCAAGTGATGATAAGAGAGAGGAGGAAGATTCAATATGGATGCAGCCTGCACGTGTCTTGAAATCCCCTGAAGATGCTGATATAGACGAATCTGGCGGGATACAGGGCAAGGAAGTGATCCTTCTTGGAATCGCCCTTTCTCTTGATACGATTGGAGCGGGGTTTGGCGGAGTATTTATTGGATTACAGCCTTTTTCTACTTCCGCACTAATTGTCCTTGCCACAGGAATTATGCTTTATGGAGGTCTAAAGAGTGGATCGAAGTTAAGCAGCAGAGTCAATTACCTGTCTAATTTGCCAGGCATTTTACTAATTATTATTGGACTGATCAAACTGATATAGGAGGAACTTTAATGGGGCTGGTTATTGGACTGACGGGCAGCATTGCAACTGGCAAAAGTACAGTATCTAGGATGTTTAAAGAATTTCATATTCCTGTAGTCGATGCAGATGTGATCTCAAGAGAAGTTGTAGAAAAAGACAAACCTGCTTATAAACAAATTGTAGATTATTTTGGTGAACAGGTCTTAAATGACGACCTTACTTTAAATAGACAACAATTAGGCAGCCTTGTTTTTAAAGATAAAAAAATGCGGGCAAAGTTAAACGAGATTGTTCATCCCGAAGTAAGGAAACAGATGCTGAAGCAGCGGGATGGGTTTTTGAATAAGGGAGAAGAAGCAGTGGTCCTTGATATTCCTTTACTTTTTGAGAGCCGACTTACCCATTTCGTAGATAAGACTCTTGTGATTTATGTAGATAAAGAGACACAGCTGAAAAGATTAATGAAAAGAGATGGATCAACACGGGAGGAAGCTTTAAACCGAATTCGTTCTCAGTTGTCTATTGAAGAGAAAGCAGAGAAAGCAGATAAGGTAATCGATAATTCGCAAACGGTGGAGAGCAGTTTTGAGCAGTTGAAAAAGATATTAACGGAGTGGAAGGTTGTAATTAAGCCTGATTGAAGCATTTCAATCAGGCTTTTTTCTATTGTGATCAAGCGCTTAAAGAGAATGTTTTTAACACCGGACTAAGCCCGGATCGCCGATTGATTTGAAGAAGGAAGATTATACCAATTGTACGCGTTAGCGGGGTGAAGCCCTTTTTAAAAAATGTTCAAAAATTAAACCACAAAAACGTTTCCAATGTGTTATACTATTTTTGAAAAAAGAATTTAAAAGTATATCACATATTGGAGGCTTGCCTTATGAAGAAAACTAGAATTGCAATTAACGGTCTGGGGAGAATAGGGAGAATGGTCTTCAGAAAAGCGGTCATAGATGATTCAATTGAACTGGTAGCCGTTAATGCAAGTTATCCAGCTGAAACCATTGCACACATGTTGAAATATGATAGTGTGCACGGACGATTTGATGGAGAAATTAAACCTGTTAAAAATGGTTTGTTAATAAATGGAAATGAAATTAAATTATGCTCAGACCGGGACCCTTTAAAACTACCCTGGAATGAACTGGATATTGATATTGTCATTGAAGCTACAGGAAAATTTAAAACGAAAGATGAAGCTTCCTTGCATATTCAGTCAGGAGCTAAAAAGGTAATCATTACAGCCCCTGGAAAGTCTGTCGATGCTACCATTGTAATGGGGGTTAATGAAGAGGTTTACAACCATGAAGAGCACGATGTTATTTCTAACGCTTCCTGTACGACAAATTGCCTGGCCCCTGTCGTAAAAGTATTGGAAGATCGTTTTGGCATTGAGAATGGATTGATGACAACCGTTCATTCGTTTACAAACGACCAGAAAAATCTGGATAATCCTCACAAAGATCTTCGCAGAGCGAGAGGCTGCACTCAGTCCATTATCCCGACCTCTACAGGAGCTGCCAGGGCTCTAGGTGAAGTGATTCCGTCATTGGATGGCAAATTGAATGGAATGGCACTGCGCGTTCCAACACCTAATGTGTCTTTAGTTGACCTCGTCGTAGACGTTAAGAGAGATGTGACGGCTGAAGAGGTAAACGCAGCATTTAATTATGTAAGCACGAACTCGATGAAAGGTATATTAGAATACAATGAAGAGCCGCTGGTTTCTATTGATTATACTACTTCCCCTGCCTCGGCGATTGTGGATGGTTTATCCACTCAAGTTATGGGAGAGCGAAAAGTAAAAGTATTAGCCTGGTATGATAATGAATGGGGATATTCCTGCAGAGTTGTAGACCTGGCGGTTTATGTCGGCAATTTGATGAAGCAGGAGACCCCGGTGAAAGTTTCTTAATGACAGTTTGCTCATTGTATCCTATAATCGGGAGAAACAAGTAAAAATGTTTCTTGCAAAAAAGGGATAAACCGTATATACTTTCTTTGAACTTCTGAATACTGTCAATTTCATGGTCTACTTAAAGGGTTAGGACCTCTCAGGACTAACTTTCCCCCGTGGTAGTACATGTAGGTATATTTAGAAGGTAATGAAAGTTAATGTACAAAAGGGGGATCCTGATTAATGGATACAATGGGAAGACATGTAATAAGCGAACTATGGAATTGTAATGAAGATAAATTAAATGATATGAGTTATATTGAACAAGTATTTGTAGACGCTGCTTTGCGGGCTGGAGCAGAAGTTCGGGAAGTTGCCTTTCATAAATTTGCTCCACATGGAGTAAGCGGAGTAGTCATTATTTCCGAGTCTCACTTAACGATTCACAGCTTTCCTGAGCATGGCTATGCGAGTATTGATGTTTATACTTGCGGCGATCGTATAGATCCAAATGTTGCAGCTCAGTATATTGTGGAGGCGTTAGAGGCGGGAAGAAATGAAACGGTTGAAGTGCCAAGAGGGATGGGACCTGTCGAAGTACAGCAATCTAAAGCATTATGATAAAAATCACACAGTTTCTGTGTGATTTTTTTATTCGCTCTCTACAGGGCTGCTTTTCTTTTTATTAAAACGTGTTAAAATAATAAAGAGATGATGTCGAATTTTTGTAAGGGGTTATGTACGTGAAAGGATTTATTTCTAAGTATTTTAGCAATCATTCAGAAACAAGTGAAAATCACCGTGATTCTTCACTTCAAACCAGGTATTATAAAGCCAAGCGAGATGAAGTTTTTAACGCAGTAGAGGAAATGTTTCCTTCTCCTTCTGAGAAAGCAGCGGTTTCTAAGGAAAGAGGAGAAATTACTATAAAATATAATGGGAAGCGTAAAGCTTTTGTAGTCGCTACCATTATTATGGTTCGTCCATTTCAAACGGCTGTGGATTTCTCTGTTACAACAGATTCCGGGGGTCCCGTTGATTTTGGATTCAGTCGTAATTTAATAGTGGAATGCTACGAACAATTAGATCGTCAATTTCCTATATATGATCCCAAAAAGTAAAGTGTAACCAATGACGATAGGTGGAGTTGATTTTTTTGAAGTGTCCTAATTGCCACTACAAGAGCACAAGAGTTCTTGATTCAAGACCTATTGAGGACGGGCATGCGATTCGGCGGAGAAGAGAATGTGAGAACTGCGATTTTCGTTATACCACCTTTGAACGAGTGGAAGAAGTGCCGCTGATCGTAGTGAAGAAAGAAGGAACGCGTGAAGAGTTCAGTCGTGAAAAGCTGATGCGCGGTCTTATTCGTGCTTGTGAAAAACGTCCGGTAGCTGTCGAGGAGCTTGAGGGTGTAACTCAGGATATTGAGAAAGAGCTGAGAAACCGAGGCGTTTCTGAGGTGCAGAGTAAAGATATCGGTGAGATGATCATGGAAAGACTTTCAGATATTGACGAGGTGGCATACGTCCGGTTTGCATCTGTTTACCGTCAGTTTAAAGACATAAATGTATTTATTGATGAATTAAAAGACTTAATTAAACATGATGATAAAGGATGAGCCCCGATCGGCTCATTTTCTTTTGGTAAGGATCTCTTTAGAAAGGGGGGCGGATAAGATGGACTCATCAATCGGAAAGCTTCTTCCAATAGACGGGTTTAAAGTGATTAAAAGAGGGGTTACCCCTCAAAATGAGCGGTGGTCCCTGACCCATTTGTACCAGCCGGTAATTGGATTGCTGCCGGTATCTCTTTATCAGTTTCTGACTAGTGAATGGGAAACAAAGAGAGAAGAAGGAGTACTAACCCATCATGCGATTATGACGTATTTGTCCTGTCCTTTAGATAAGATTTATGAAGCCAGAAAAAAACTTGAATCCATTGGTTTACTCAAAACATACGTCAACACCCAAGAGGAAACCGTGTATTTATATGAGCTTCGTCCACCATTAGCTGCAGAAGAATTTCTAAACGACACATTCTTATCATTATTGCTTCAGCATCAAATTGGCAAGGATAAATTTGATAAGCTTCAAAGTCGTCTAATTATGGACTTTGAAGGTGTTTATGATGGATATGAAGAAGTAACTGTTTCTTTTGAGCATATGTTCAATCCGCATATACAAGGGAAGGTTAATTCTGCAGCAGATCCTCAAAAGAAGAAAGAAAATATTGTTCAGAAAGGCCCTGTTATTGAGGAGTCTTCTATTGATTTCAAGTGGCTGGAGGAAGCCCTGAAACAGCGTATGTATCCAGCTTCCAAGATTCTTTCTGGTATTAACAGGCGGGTGATTACGCAGCTTGCTGCTTTATACACATTGAGTTCAACAGAAATTGAACGAGCGTTAACTTGGTCAATAAATGAGGAAAACGAGCTGGACTTAGAAGAATTTAAATCCGCTTGTCATGATTTTATGAAGAATCAGACAAACGATGGAGAGAAAGTGATAAATCAACGGGACAAGTTGAGTTCTTCCTCACCGGATAACGGCAGCAAAGAAGATCAGTTTGTGAATTTACTGGAGCAGATTTCTCCTCGTGAATTGCTTGAAGATTTATCAACTGGAAATCAGGCATCCAGTCAGGATATGAGAATGATCAGAGACGTGATGACAGAACAAGGGCTTACTCCTGGTGTTATGAATGTATTGGTACATTACGTTTTACTGAAGACGGACATGAAGCTTTCCAAGCCTTATCTGGAGAAGATTGCAAGTCACTGGGCGAGGAAAAATGTAACTACTGTCCGACAGGCTATGAACCTGGCTAAGGCTGAGCATCAGCAATATCAACAGTGGGGGAGTCAGCCTAAAAGAAAATACCAGAATAAAACCAAAGAAGTTATTCCGGAATGGTTCAAGAAGCAGGATGAAGAAAGGGAGAGACAGGAAAAAACGGAGACGGCTTCTGCAAGTTACGATACGACTGACTTAGAGGAAAGAATCCGCAAGCTTTCTAAGAAAGGAAATGGAATGTAGGAGGAGGCAATTAAAAAATGGAGCCTATTCAAAGGTCTCTTCAGAGGTGGATGAAAGACCACAAACAATTTCAGCAGCGATTTAACCAAATGAAGCAAGATGTATTGCGGGATGAAGAAGTGAAGAACCTTATTGCCTCTCATCCATCATTAACAGAAGAGGCAGTCGACCGGCAGCTCATTAAGTTTTATGAATATCAGTCACAATCCAAGAATTGTGAAAAATGCCCTTCTCGTGACGAATGTATCAACATTTTAGAAGGCTACACACCTGAAGCCAGCGTTACAGGGTCAGAATTGAAGCTTATTTACAATAAATGTTACCGAGAACGAATGAGGGAACAGAAGCGCAAACAGGAGTCGCTTATTAATAGTCTTCATATGCCGCGGGAAATTTTGGAGGCAAGTTCAGAGAGGCTTGATTTACATGATCCAAAACGCACTGAAGCGGTAGAAAAAACGGTTCACTATTTAGAAAGTATTACGGATGAGCTTCCAAGCAAAGGGTTGTATTTTCACGGTCCATTTGGCGTCGGAAAAACCTACTTCCTTGGGGTTATTGCTAACAAACTGAGCGAAAAAAATATTTCCTCCATGATGATTTACATGCCGGAATTCGTAAGAGAAATGAAAGCATCGATCAAAGATGATTCTATGAATAGTAAGATTGAAGCTTTTAAATCCACGCCTGTACTCATGCTGGACGATATAGGAGCAGAATCCCAGTCTGCCTGGTTCAGGGATGAGGTGTTAGGATCAATATTACAATACAGAATGATGGAAAGACTCCCTGTATTTTTTACCTCGAATTACAACCTGAAGGAGCTGGAACAAATATTTACCACCACCAATCGTGGAGACGTTGAACAAGTTAAGGCACAGAGGATCACTGAACGAATTCGTCAGCTTAGTGAATTTGTTAAAGTAGATGGAAGAAATCGAAGAGGTTAACACGAGCATTTAGCATGTTTCTCTGACGAGTCACATATGTATAAAGTACAAACTGCTTTAAGACCATGAATATGGTGTGATGATAAAGCTTTACACGTTGTGGTGAGGAGGAAGTGATGTTGGCTTGTGTGTATTTTTCTAATCGCAAAGACGCGTTTATCTTTTACCAAATCATCCTGGACTGTTACGCAAGACATGATTTAAAAGGCGACATTCAAGAGGAGAAGAACAAGTGGTATGTTCAGCTCCATGAAAGTGGAGGCAGCTTGCTGTCTGAGATAAGCCAGGCTGTCAATGAAATCCTCAGCAAGAGGAAATTAAATGCCTGGATGGAAGGCGTGCTGCGGCACCGTTTCTACTATGATGATCCTAAGGAGATTGAGAGGGTCATTCGTATGTCGATTAAATTAAAAAAAGATCCTCCTGAAGGGGTATGTCTTCCAGCGATAGAAGAGGAAATGGAACGATTTATTAAGAGAAAGGTATTCGAACGTTCCTATTCTGATTTTGATCAATTGTCTGCTTCATGCCTCCAGCACATTTATTCTGATTTGCTCGATTTCACTGGAAAGCTGCTGGATGAATATAAGCTAGAAGAAGCTCATCAAATGATGGTAGATTCGTGGAGGCGGCGTGTGAAGAGTAAGGCTAGCGGAGTGCCTCTTCTTCATGTAAGGTACGATCAGGGGATTAAATATTACTTTCCAGAGGGGAACCCTGTCGGTAGAGGAGAGCTTCTTAATTATTTAGAATCTCACCCTGATCCGATGATTCAGAATTTACCGGAAGATTTGGGCATCCTCCCCGCTTTAATTTATTCGCCGGAAGAATTAATGATCTATGCAGATGAACAGGGAGAAGCAAAGCTGGAATTATTAATGAATATTTTCGAAGAAAAAGCCGTGTGGAAACCTCTTTCATATTTTCCTTTCCTCAAAGCTTGATTTCTTTATTGAATCCCGCTATAATACGTACATATTCAATAGTAAGATAGCTTAGATGAGGACACGAACAATGAAGCGACGCTGGGTTAGAGAGAGGAGCCACCGGCTGAAAGCTCCTTCCTGACGACTTTAACTGTTTACCACCTCGGAGCCCTGTTTGTGAACGGTGACTAGTAATAAACAGCGTCTAATCTGCGTTAAAGATCAATGAAGCCGCAATTTAAATTGCGGAAATGTTTGGGTGGAACCACGAGACTATACGCTCGTCCCTTAGTATGTCAACAAGGCGTACTGAGTGACGGGCGTTTTTTATTTAATTTATTACAAGAGACGAGGAGTGAAAAAGAATGTCAGAAATGATAAACATACAATTTCCTGATGGAAATGAAAAAGAATTTGATAAGGGAATAACAGGGGAAGAAATCGCTCATTCTATTTCTCCGGGATTGCGCAAACAAGCGCTGGCAATCAAATTAAACGGGGAATCTTTTGATTTAAGAAGACCAATTGAGCAAGACGGAGCCATTGAAATAATCACCTATAAAAATCCTGAAGGTCTGGAGGTGCTACGTCATTCGACAGCCCACTTGATGGCACAGGCCATTAAACGCCTTTATGGAGAAGTAAATCTTGGGGTAGGTCCTGTTATTGAGAATGGATTTTACTACGACATCGATTTAGATGTCTCGTTGACTCCTGAAGACCTTCCGAAAATTGAGAAGGAAATGCAGCGTATCGTTGATGAAAATTTGGAAGTCGAAAGAATTGAGCTTTCAAGACAGGAAGCAATCGAAAAATATAAAGAGCTTGGTGATGAATTAAAGCTTGAACTCATTGAAGATATTCCTGAGGGAGAGTCTTTGACCATCTATAAGCAAGGTGAATTTTTTGACTTATGCCGGGGGGTGCATGTACCTCAGACGAGCAAAATTAAAATCTTTAAACTGCTGAATATATCAGGAGCCTATTGGCGGGGTGATAGTAATAACAAAATGCTACAGCGAATTTACGGCACCGCTTTTGAAAAACAAGCCCACCTGGATGAATATTTAAAGATGCTGGAAGAAGCAAAAGAACGTGATCATCGTAAGCTTGGAAAAGAACTCGGGTTGTTTACAGTAAACCAACAGGTTGGTCAGGGACTGCCGCTATGGCTGCCAAAAGGAGCTACAATCCGTCGGAATATCGAACGTTATATTGTTGATACTGAAGAGCGTCTCGGCTACGACCACGTCTATACACCAGTTCTAGGAAGTGTCGATCTTTATAAGACAAGCGGCCATTGGGATCACTATAAGGATGATATGTTCCCTACCCTGGAAATGGATAATGAGGATCTAGTGCTTCGTCCAATGAACTGTCCGCATCATATGATGGTGTACAAAAATGAGTTCTACAGCTATCGGAACTTGCCGGTACGAATTGCAGAGTTGGGCACAATGCACCGTCATGAAATGTCAGGAGCTCTTGCAGGACTGCAGCGTGTTCGTGCGATGACCCTTAATGATGCTCACATCTTTGCCCGTCCCGACCAGTTGAAAGATGAATTTATGCGAGTCGTACGATTAGTTCAGGAAGTGTACCGGGACTTCGGAATTGAAGATTATTACTTCCGTCTTTCTTATCGCGATCCAGAGGATAAAGAAAAATATGTAGATAATGATGAAATGTGGGATAAAGCCCAGGCCATGTTAAAAGAAACAATGGAAGATATGCAGCTGGAATATGTAGAAGCAGAAGGCGAGGCGGCTTTTTACGGCCCGAAACTCGATGTTCAAGTGAAAACAGCGCTTGGTAAAGACGAGACACTGTCTACTGTTCAGCTAGACTTCCACTTGCCAGAGAAATTTGACCTCACATACGTAGGGGAAGACGGAAAGGATCACCGCCCTGTAGTGATTCACCGTGGAGTAGTTTCTACTATGGAAAGATTTGTTGCTTTCTTAATTGAAGAGTATAAAGGCGCTTTTCCTACATGGCTGGCTCCTGTCCAGGCCCGTATCATTCCTGTTTCGGCAGATGTTCATCTTGATTATGCCAAGAAACTTGAAGACCAGCTGCGTGAGGCGGGGGTAAGAGTTGAGGTTGATGAGCGCGATGAGAAAATCGGGTATAAAATACGAGAAACGCAAACGCAGAAGATTCCTTTTGCTCTGGTTGTAGGAGACCGCGAAATGGACGAGAATAGCGTTAACGTCAGACGCTATAGTCAGCAGAACTCTGAATCAAAATCTATTGATACGTTTATAAAAGAAATTCTGAATGAAATTGATCAAAAGCTGTTAAATAAGTAAAAGAAAAGGCCGGAATAACGGCCTTTTCTTTATATTGTATTGATTTTTTCATAAAGATGTTTTACTATCTATAAGGGTAGCGAGTCATACATTGTAGTAAGGATTGACACGAGCCAGAGGGCATGCTATTATAATTTAGGTAACTGAATGAACGGATCTGAGACAAGAAGAAGCACCCGCTTCTCACCTGATCGACGCTTTAGAGCAGTTGGCAGGTTACTAATCCTTTGACTTTGATAGGAGACGTGTGGGTGCAGTATGTGTACCTGCACTTTTTTTATGGGATCAAACAACTTGTCGATGACGGATCTTATATAAGGTTTCTAAAATATGTTGGAGGTGGCTAGTTATTAGCAAAGATAACATGAATGTTAATGAGAAAATTCGTGCACGTGAAGTACGCCTCATTGATGTAAACGGCGAACAGCTAGGTGTTAAATCAAAAAATGAAGCACTGGATATTGCAGCCAATGCAAATCTTGACCTCGTTATGGTTGCTCCTAATGCGAAGCCTCCGGTCTGCCGCATTATGGATTACGGAAAATATCGTTACGAGCAGCAAAAGAAAGAAAAAGAAGCTCGTAAAAATCAAACAACGATTAAGATTAAAGAAGTTCGTCTCAGCCCGGGAATCGAGGAGCATGACTTCAATACGAAGCTGCGTAATGCTCGTAAGTTCCTATCTAAAGGCGATAAAGTAAAAGCTTCTGTCCGTTTCCGTGGCCGTGCCATTACGCACAAAGAACTGGGCCAAAAAGTTCTTGACCGCCTGGCTGAAGAATGTAAAGACGTTGCTACAATGGAGACCAAACCTAAAATGGAAGGTCGTAATATGTTTATGATGCTTGCTCCGATTAACGAGAAGTAAGCAAAATCTGCTGAAGGAGGAAATTGTAATGCCTAAAATGAAAACCCACAAAGGTTCTCAAAAACGTTTTAAGAAAACAGGTAACGGAAAGGTGAAACGTTCACACGCGTTCACAAGCCACTTGTTTGCAAATAAATCTACGAAGCAAAAGCGTAAACTGCGTAAAGCTACTTTCGTATCTGCCGGAGATTTCCGTCGTATTAAGCACATGCTTCCGAAAAAATAAATTACAATCTAGAATTATATAGGAGGGAATTCCCATGCCACGAGTTAAAGGTGGAACAGTGACACGTAAACGTCGTAATCGTGTCCTTAAACTAGCAAAAGGATATTATGGTTCAAAGCACGCTCTATTTAAAACAGCTAAACAACAAGTAATGAAATCAGGTCAGTACGCATACCGTGACCGTCGTCAGAGAAAACGTGACTTCCGTAAGCTCTGGATTGCACGTATCAATGCTGCAGCGCGCGTAAACGACATTTCTTATAGCCGTCTTATGCACGGACTTAAGCTTGCTGGGATTGAAGTCAACCGCAAAATGCTTGCAGACCTTGCAGTCAATGATGAAAAAGGTTTCGCTAGTCTTGCAGAACAAGCTAAATCAGCTCTTAAATAAGAATACGCCTTTAGTAACACCTCATTGAAAAGCGATCTTTCAAACAATTTGAAAGAAGGCTTTTGAGATGAGAGGGGTTATTTAGGCGGATAGCAAAAGTCATTTCCGCTCGTCAGGAAATGACTTTTTTATATGGAATGGGGTTAAGGAAATGAACGGTTTTTTACTAATTGGAGTGTACTTACTAGTCATAAATATAACTTTATTTATTATTATGGGCGTCGATAAGCGGCAGGCTGTAAAGCGCCTTCGAAGAGTGAGTGAAAAAACTATCTGGCTGCTGGCCTGGGCGGGGGGCGCTGCAGGAGGGTTTGCGGGCATGGAGGTTTTTAGGCATAAAACTAAGCATTCAATCTTTAAGACAGGCATGCCAGCCATTATGATCGTTCAGGCGGGAGTCCTTATATGGTATGTGTTGTTCTAATTGCCAGTGTCTGTCATAGGCTGTAGGTAGGAGGTGCAAACTTCATGAGTGAAGCATCATCTGCACTGCTTAGCTGGATTGAGCATCAAGGTATTTTGGCACCCCTTCTCTTCATTATCATCCACTTACTGCGGCCCTTTTTATTTTTACCGGTGATGCTTGTATGTATTACTGGAGGCGTGCTTTTTGGTCCAGTGGCAGGAACTGCATATTCAGTCATTGGTACGCTGCTTTCAAGTTTATTGTTTTACCGTATGATCAGGCTGGTACCATCAGGGTTTAGGAAGCTGCAAAGCATGTTTGGGCACTCAAGAAGAACAAAGCTTACCGTCAGGCAGGTAGCGGTATTACGTCTTATTCCCTTTATTCATTTTCACCTGCTTTCTTATTGTTTGATCGAGATCAGCGCAGACTTTAAAGACTATGCAAAATCATCTTTTTTTGCCAACATTCCTTTGGCAGTCGTTTACACCTCTATGGGCCAGTGGATCAGTTTATTTTCCCTGCCTGTATTTGCTGCTTTTGTAAGTCTCCTGCTATTATTATGTTTTATGATAAGAAGCAAGTCTGAAGTGTTTGTATGGAAAGAATTTTTCCACGCGAGTTAGACCGCTGGTAACTAGTGGTCTTTTTCTTTTTCCTCAGTTACCGGTTTAATATTTAACCGGTTTATTGGATATTTCCACTCAATCTTTGCATACGGATAGCTGCGCAGAATTTGTTCTTCAAGAAAATAGAGGTCATTTCTCTCCAACCCTTTTAATTTTTCTGGTTCTTTTGTAGAGACGTATATTGTCAGGACCTCAAAAGCATGCTCCGTAGCTCCTAAATATTTTTCGCCTTCAAACATCATTCCTCTATAAGTAATTAAAAAGTTATGCTTAGTGTTTTCCTGGTCATCCAAAAAATAAAATTCCTTGTTTTCATGAGCCAGATCCAATTTCCGACGGGGATTAGTGTAAAATTTATAAGCTGTATATAAAATTATCACAAAGGCGGTCAGCAGGAGAATGCGGAATAAGATGATCATTATCATTAGGATCGTCTCCCTATTTAATGGTTATAACTTCTTCTACGTTTTGGATGCTTTTTAGTTTCAAAAAATGATACATTTAATAGAAAGAAAAATAGGAGTGTTACGAATGAATTGGAATTCTTTTTATGAAGATCAGGCAAAGTTAGACGAACATATTATTAAAACACAGAACCTGGAACATGCAGACGTCATTGATGATAAGCTGTTAGCGTTATATGTGGAAGTAGGAGAGCTTGCTAATGAAACCCGCTGCTTCAAATTCTGGAGTACCAAACCATCCAGTGATAAAGATATCGTGTTGGAGGAATATGTGGATGGTCTTCATTTTATTTTATCCTTAGGCCTTGATTTGGATTTACGCTATCAGTCTGTTCCTCTGGCTGATCATTCAAGTAAAACAAATGCTTTTTTGAATGTATTTACTTCCATAGAACAATTTAAACATACACAGGACAGGGATTCTTATCAGCAAATGTTTGAAGCCTATCTCACTCTGGGGCAGGCGCTCGGTATAACAGAATTAGAATTACAGCATGCCTATAAAGAGAAAAATCAAGTTAACTTTCAAAGGCAGAACCAAGGGTATTAAAGAATTGGATAATTTTTGTTTATTTTCTCTTTAAGATATATAATAAAGTATAGAGAAAAGGAGGCAATGATCCACATGGCAAAAAATGATGAAACACTGCAAATGTTGAAAGAACTTACAGATGCAAAAGGTATACCAGGTAATGAGCGTGAAGCAAGAGAAGTGATGTCACGTTTTATATCCCCTTTTGCAGATGAAGTGTACACAGATAATCTGGGAAGTCTTGTAGCTAAAAAAACAGGTAACAAAAAAGGTCCACGCGTTATGGTAGCTGGCCATCTTGATGAAGTTGGGTTCATGGTTACCCGAATCGATGACAATGGGTACATATATTTTCAACCTGTTGGCGGCTGGTGGAGTCAGGTCATGTTAGCTCAGCGCGTTACGATCATGACTCGAAACGGGGATTTAACAGGAATTATTGGCTCAAAACCTCCGCATATTCTACCAGCTGATCAACGAAAGAAACCTGTAGAAATTAAAGATATGTTTATTGATATTGGTGCATCCAGCAGGGAAGAAGCGAAGGAATTCGGTGTCAAACCAGGAGACTCAATTGTTCCTTATTTTGAGTTTACCCAGATGAAGAATGAAAAGATGCTGTTAGCCAAAGCTTGGGATAACCGTATTGGGTGTGCTATTGCGATTGAAGTTCTTAAACACCTCAAAGGAGAAAAACATCCGAATATTGTTTATGGAGTAGGTACGGTTCAAGAAGAAGTAGGATTACGCGGGGCGCGGACTTCCGCAAATTTAATTAATCCTGATATTGCATTTGGCGTAGATGTGGGGATTGCTGGAGATACACCGGGTGTATCGGATCGGGATGCTTCGAGTAAAATGGGAGAAGGACCTCAGATTATTTTATATGATGCTTCTATGGTTTCCCATAAGGGCCTTCGGGATTTTGTTACCGATACAGCAGATGCTAAAGAGATTCCTTATCAATTTGACTCTCTTGCCGGCGGTGGAACAGACTCAGGCGCCATCCACTTAAGTCATAATGGGGTTCCAGCTCTTTCTATTACTATAGCTACACGTTATATTCATTCCCATGCAGCGATGCTACATCGTGATGACTTTGAAAATGCAGTCCGCTTAATTGTGGAAGTGATAAAAGGATTAGATGATAAAAAAGTAAAAGAAATCACTTTTGATTAAGAAGACGTTTAGAGTTTTTACCTGCTTTTTGAGATATAGTGGCAGGTAATCCACAGTTAAGAATCAAGCCGCTTTCCGTCCTATCTTGCGGAATGCGGCTTTTTTCCTTTCGAAAAAATTGGGGTTTTCCGAGAAGGTCCGGATGTTCGGAGGTGGAAAGCGGTTGGTATTTCGCTCGAACGATGATACAAAAAAGCTTGTAGAGAAATAAGGGGCTTCTCTACAAGCTGCATCCACTTTATTAGAGGGATGTTTTTGATTATTATTCAGCTAAACTTTTCTCCAGCGTTTGGAGCATTTCCTGGCGGTCCTGTTCGCCTGACTCTTTCCACAACATTTCAAAAAATACGCCTAATCCGGGAAGCATTTTCTCTTCTCCTTTTTGCATAGCATCGTCAATAGTGGCTTCCAATTGATCAGCATTGTGGCCGGTAACGTTAGAAAGAATAGCTTGTCTTAGATTTAAGTCCATCGATTTTACCTCCATCTGTGTTTACGTATAGTTTGACCAAAAGAACTCGGTCTATGTATGATAAGATTGAATTCAAATGAAAACGAGGGCTCTTATGATAACATCGTTAACCAACAACAAAGTTAAAGAATGGAAAAAGCTGCAAAAAAGAAAGTATCGTGATAGAAATGGGTTATTTATTGTAGAAGGAAATCATTTGGTAGAAGAAGCATTCAAGAGTGATTGGAACGTCGAGGAACTAATTATACGTGAAGACGTTGATTTTTCACTTGATAGGGATATCCCGGTTACAAGCGTCAGTACCAAGGTTTTTAAAGAAATTGCTGAAACAGAGACCCCGCAAGGCATAGCGGCTGTAGTAAAATTTAAAGAATTTACGTATAAGCCTCTAACTCATACGCTGCTCATTGATTCGGTCCAGGATCCGGGCAATCTAGGAACATTAATTCGAACCGCTGATGCGGCTGGCTTCAATCAGGTAATTGTTGGGAAAGGGTCTGTAGATATTTTCAATGAAAAGGTTCTCCGTGCTACCCAGGGATCGATCTTTCATCTGCCTGTCATCCAGGAGGACCTGGAGAAAGTTATACCTCATTTAAAGGACAACGGCATTACCGTTTATGCCGCTGCTCTGGAAAACTCACTGCCTTATAAGCAGCATGATCCAGCTGAGACGTCCGCATTAATTGTGGGTAATGAAGGTCAGGGCATCCGTTCTGAAGTACTTGATATGGCGAGTCATAAAATCAGCATTCCGATTTATGGAAATGCAGAATCACTTAATGTAGCCATAGCAGCAGCAATATTAATGTATCATCTTAAAGGTTAGACTTGCATTCTGATGGGACTTTCTCTATAATAATCAACAGTTATATAGTAGAAAAAGCTAGGAAAGAGCAAAGTAAATGGCTGCATCAGCGTTTTTAGGGAGAAATGCCTATGACTGAAAGCATTTTAACGTGGCGGTAATTGAAATTTCACTCTGGAGCTGGCGTCATTTGACGTTCCGGATAAAAAGTCCGTTATCTAACGATCTAAGTGGACACGAATGTGTCAACAAGGGTGGTACCGCGAAACAATTTATACTAAGTCTCGTCCCTTTTTTGGGATGGGGCTTTTTTTAGTTTTATTAAGGAGGAGCTTAACTATGAAGGAGCGTTTGCAGGAATTACAGACTGAAGCGTTAAATAAAGTGAACGAGGCTGAGGAAATTCAAGATCTAAAAGATGTTCGAGTAAAGTACTTAGGTAAGAAAGGCCCGATTACAGAAGTCTTAAGAGGGATGGGAAAGCTATCAAAAGAAGAACGTCCTGTTATCGGCCAGCTGGCTAATGATGTGCGGGAAGAAATTGCCCAGGCGATTGAAGAAAAGCAGTCAAGGTTAGAAGAAACAGCTTTGGAGAAGCAGCTTGAAGCTGAGAGTGTAGATGTGACTCTTCCTGGACGTCCTGTTCAAGTCGGCGGCCCTCACCTGCTTACGAGTATAGTGGAAGAAATAGAAGACTTATTTATTGGAATGGGCTTTGAAATTAAAGAAGGACCTGAAGTCGAAACAGATTATTACAATTTTGAAGCTTTAAACCTTCCAAAAGGTCATCCGGCTCGTGATATGCAGGATTCCTTCTATATCACAGAGGAGCTGTTATTAAGAACACACACCTCTCCGGTGCAAGCGAGAACAATGGGAGTGAAGAATGGCAGCGAGCCTGTCAAGATGATATGCCCCGGAAAGGTATACCGACGTGATACCGATGATGCAACACACTCCCACCAGTTTACCCAAATCGAAGGCCTTCTTGTTGATAAGCACGTTCGAATGAGTGACTTAAAAGGTGTACTTAATACATTTGCTAAGCAGATGTTTGGAGCCGAGCGTGAAATCCGACTTCGACCAAGTTTCTTCCCTTTTACAGAGCCGTCAGTTGAGATGGACATTTCTTGTAAAATGTGTGGAGGGGCAGGCTGTTCTGTTTGTAAAGGAACTGGCTGGATAGAGATACTAGGCGCTGGTATGGTTCACCCGAATGTGTTGGAAATGGCAGGATATGATCCAACAGAATACTCTGGATTTGCTTTTGGAATGGGACCTGAAAGAATTGCGATGCTGAAATATGGTGTCGATGACATTCGTAATTTCTATATCAATGACCAACGATTCTTAAAGCAATACCATAAGGCATAGGGAGGAATAACGATGTTAGTTTCATTAAATTGGCTGAATGACTATATTGATGTAAGTGACTATAAGCCGGAAGAACTGGCAGAAATAATAACAAAAACAGGAATCGAAGTAGAAAGCGTAGAGCCTGTCGCGGAGGCTGCCTCAGGTGTTATTGTCGGACATGTTGTAACTTGTGAGCAGCATCCTAATGCGGACAAGTTGTCTTTGTGCCAGGTTGATGTAGGGGAAGGGGTGCTTCAGATTGTGTGTGGAGCACCAAACATTGCGGAAGGACAGAAAGTGCCTGTCGCTATTCCTGGGGCTGTTTTACCTGGCAACTTTAAGATAAAAAAAACGAAGCTTCGTGGGGAAGTTTCAAACGGCATGATTTGTTCTTTGCAGGAGCTGGGAGTAGATGAGAAAGAGGTACCTAAAGAATATCAGGATGGGATTTATGTTTTTCCTGAAGAGGCCCAGACAGGAGAAGATGCAATCTCACTGTTGAACTTAAATGATATCATAATTGAGCTTGGACTAACGCCCAATCGTGCGGACTGCCTAAGTATGGCAGGAGTAGCATATGAAGTGGCTGCAGCACTGGGACGGGATTATCAGCTAGCTGAGGAAACGGTCAAAACCGCTGAGGAACAAGCTGACGAAGTAGTAAAAGTAGAAGTAGAAGATCCCCAGGCGAATCCTTATTATGGTGCGTTTGTATTAAAAGATGTCAAAGTAGGGACGTCGCCATTATGGTTGCAGAACCGTTTGACCGCTGCTGGAATACGTCCTATCAATAATGTAGTTGATATTACCAACTATGTTTTATTAGAGTATGGACAGCCTTTGCATGCGTTTGATTTCGATCGTTTCGGGTCTTCTAAAGTGGTTACCCGCCGGGCTCGTAAAGGAGAAAAGATGGTTACATTAGATGACCAGGAGCGAACGCTCAGTCCAGAACACTTAGTGATCACAAATGGTGAAACAGCTCACGCGATTGCAGGAGTAATGGGTGGTGCTGAATCTGAAGTACAGGAAGATACGACTACGATTCTGCTGGAAGCCGCCTATTTCAATCAAGCTATTGTAAGACAGAGTGCTAAGGATCATGGGTTGCGCAGTGAAGCCAGTACACGGTTTGAAAAAGGGGTCGACCCTAACCGGGTGGAAAGAGCGGGTATACGTGCCTGCGAACTCCTTCAGCAATATGCTGGAGCTACTGTGCTTGAAGGAGTTTCTAAGTTCGATCAGCTTGACCGTTCAGAACGGAAAGTAGAGATGAACACTGAGAGAATTAATGATCGACTGGGAACTACTATTTCAAATGAAGAAATTGAAAAAATCTTAGATCGATTACAATTTCATTTTGAACAAGATGGAGACGACTTTACGGTATTTGCGCCAACGAGAAGAGGAGATATAGAACGCTTTGAGGATATGTTAGAAGAAGTGGCCCGTATTTACGGCTACGATAATCTCCCTTTTACATTGCCAAGTGGAACAGCTCAAGCCGGCGGTCTGTCACTAGAGCAAACATTGAAACGTCGTATGAAAGCTTACTTTGAGGGAGCTGGTCTGGATGAAACGATTACGTACTCCCTAACCAGCAAAAAGCAAGCTTCCATGCTCGTAAGTAAGGAAGTAGAAAAACAGGCTGAAAATCCTGTAAGGCTTGCAATGCCTATGAGTGAAGACCACAGTCATCTAAGGTTAAGTATCTTACCAGAGCTGCTTCAATCCGTTGCCTATAATGCGGCTCGTAAACAGCAGAATATAGCCTATTACGAACTAGGGACGGTATTCCTAAGTAATGAGGAGCAAGTGACCAGGCAGCCCCATGAAATGCTGAGAGCTGCTGGTGCTGTTACGGGAGAGTGGATTTCTCATCCATGGCAGCAGGAGAAGAAGGAAGCAGATTTCTTTGTTGTTAAAGGGATCGTAGAAGGACTAGCGCAATTACTGGACATCAAAGTGGAGTTTTCGAAATCAAAAATCAACGGTATGCACCCAGGCCGGACAGCGGTGATTACTGCCGAGGAAAATATCATCGGTTTCACAGGGCAGGTTCACCCGAAACTTCAGAAGGAATGGGGAATTAAGGATACGTATGTATTTGATTTAAATGTTGAAAAACTAATGAACTTGTATCAAAAAGAAGAAGGTTTTGAGACGATTCCTCGATTCCCAAGCGTCAATCGAGATATTGCACTGGTAGTTAATGAAGAGATACCTGCAGGTGAAATTGAAAAAACAATTTATGAAGCGGGTGCACCTTTAGTAAAACAGGTGAGTGTGTTTGACGTGTATCAAGGGCAACATTTAGAAGAAGGAATGAAGTCGCTTGCTTACCGATTACTTTACCTTGATCCTCAAAGAACACTGAAGGATGAAGAGGTTGAAGCGGCCCATGAACAAATATTAAAAGAAGTAAAAGAAAAGCATAATGCTGAACTTAGAGGATAAAAGAAGCGGGCTTTCTGCCCGCTTCTTCATTTACTTACAGTAATTTTTTTGCTTTTTCTCGATTAGCAAAATGGAATTTAGCAACTTCACGCAGTTTATCTTCCCCGTATAGCTTAATAACTTTTGCGGCAGCTCTGTCGACTGCGGGTGAAGCTCCTTTTGGTATAGTGAGGCCGGTATCCAATTCCATTTGTTTCATGGCTTTAACAAAGCTCGATCTTGCTAAGATCGATGCAACAGCTACTGATAAAGAGTAGCTTTCAGCTTTCGTCATAAAATAGACCTTATCCTGAAGCCTCTTTTTCTCAGACCTCAAATGTTTTTGGTATACTTCAGGCTGCGAAAATTGATCAATTAGAATTCCTTCAGGTCGGTGCGGCTCAATTTTGGCCAACAGCTTATCAATAGCCTGGTGATGAAGAAGGGTTTTCATTTTTCCCTGTGTCCACCCTTTCTCCTGCCACTCATTATATTTAGTATTATTCAGTCTCATTAAAGAGTAAGGAATGTTCATCTGGACAATTTGTTTTGCGATATGAGTGATTTGATTGTCTGAGAGGTGCTTTGAGTCCTTAACCCCGATTGCTTTAAGCTGGCCGATTTGATGATCTTGTACGTAGGCAGCAGCAACTGTTATCGGACCAAAGAAATCACCTGTGCCAGCCTCGTCAGAACCGATATGAGAACTTGTGAATAAGCTTTCTGGTGGATGGAAGCTATGTTGACGTCGGGACTGGCTTTTTTCCTTTTTTCCCCTGCTTGTTCCGTCCCCCCATTTATCAGCTTCTGCTTCAGGATTCCGACCCTGGAAGAGTACTTTTCCAGAAGTATAAGCGGTAATCGTACAATTAGAAGTCTTAGCTGAAAAAGCAGCATGGGCAGGGATGCTGCTTTTCAAAGATGTTCGGTAGTGTTCTTTTAATTCAGTTAGTTTATATTTCGGTAAGGTTAGTACAACTTGTGGCATAATGAGTCCCTTTCATTAAAAAATGTACATCTAGTATAGCAAATAAAAGCATGGGGCAGGGAATCAATCTTATTGGTTTCCTAATTGAACTCCTTCGTGTTAGTATTAAGCGTAGGATATTAGAATCAAGGGGGTATGGATGTGTCCCACTCAGACCAGGAACGTAAACGGATAACCGTTGAAATTTATAACCGCTCATACACTGTAATAGGCAAAGAAGAACCACATCATATCCGCATGGTTTCTAACCTTGTCGATCAGAAAATGCGTGAAATACATGAAGCTAATCCAACACTGGATACATCTAAACTAGCTGTGTTGACAGCTGTAAATACTATGAATGAGTACATAAAGCTTAAGGAAGAGTGTACTGATTTAATGAATTACATCGAGAAGCTAGAGGAAGAGGACGACACTTAACATGATTGATTTACTTATTTTAATTATTTTACTACTTGGTATTTTTACAGGATTTAAGCGTGGATTTATATTGCAGTTATTTCATCTTATAGGTTTTGTTGCAGCGTTTGTTGTAGGGGTGCTGTATTATGATGACCTTGCACCTAAGCTGGTACTTTGGATCCCTTACCCGGATTTACCCGAGGATAGTACTTGGGCAGTCTTTTTAGAAAATTTACCGTTGGAAACAGGGTTCTACAATGCAATAGCTTTCGTCATTATTTTTATTGGGGTAAAAATCATTTTACAAATTGTAGCTTCAATGCTTGATTTCGTCGCAGATCTGCCGATTTTAAGTTCAATCAACGGATTACTAGGAGGCATACTTGGGTTTGTGCAGCGTTACGTGATGGTGTTTATTCTGTTGTATCTTGCAGCCCTTATTCCAGCGGCATCGGTCCAGAACGCAATTGATGGATCATTTCTAGCTCAGTTGATTATTGAGAATACCCCGGTTCTGTCTGCTCGATTACAGGATTTATGGATAGAACAAGTGGCAGGAAAGTTCTAATGTAAAGGTGTAAGGAGCCGCTATAGGAATAGCGGCTCTTTCTTGTACTTTAAGAGTGTTTAACTTTGTTAAAGGACTAAAGTTTAAGCAAGTTAGCCTGGGGATATAAGGACCTGCCGTAATACAGAGGAAAGAGAAGCCGTAGTTTGTTACCGATGTTTCAGAAGAATGAGGAGAGGAGACAGGGTCATGTCAGTGAATAAAAAGCAAGTTATTCAATTACTTGAAAAAATAGCAGTATACTTGGAGCTTAAAGGGGAAAACCCCTTTAAAATATCTGCTTATCGTAAAGCCGCTCAGGCTTTAGAGCGAGATGACCATTCTTTGAGTGAAATTGAAGACTTTACTAAGATGAAAGGAATTGGAAAAGGTACAGCTGCTGTTATTGATGAATACGTACAGAATGGCGAATCTGAAACCTTACGTCAATTGGAAGCAGAGGTACCCGCTGGCTTAGTCCCGCTTTTAGAGTTGCCAGGTCTTGGTGGGAAAAAACTGGCCAAGCTTTATCAACAGTTAGGAGTTACGGATGCTGAGTCTCTAAAGGAAGCATTATCTTCAGGTAAGGTCGAACAGCTGGAAGGATTCGGGAAAAAATCGGCAGAAAAAATGTTGAAATCTTTAGAAGAAGCAGGTTCACGGCCCGAACGGCTTCCGATTGCCAGAATGCTTCCAATTGCCGAGAAAATCGAGAGTTTTTTAGCTGATTTAAAGACACCTGTCAGGTTTTCAAAGGCAGGCAGTGTGAGAAGAATGAAAGAAACGATCAGAGATTTAGATTTTATCATTGCTTCAGAGGATGCACCTGCTACCAGGGATGAATTATTAAGCTTTTCTGAAATAAAGGAGGTTATTGCTTCAGGAGAAACCAAAGTGTCGGTAGTTGTTCATGAAGGTTACGATATCGGGGTAGATTTTAGAATTGTTGAACCGGAGGAGTTCATTACTACTCTGCATCATTTTACAGGGTCAAAAGACCATAACGTTGCGATGAGACAGCTGGCTAAAGAAAAAAACGAAAAAATAAGCGAATATGGAATTGAAAATATGGAAACTGGAAAAATTGTAACCTTTAAATCCGAAGAAGAGTTTTTCCATCACTTTGGTCTTCAGTACATTCCTCCAGAAGTGCGTGAAGCTACAGGGGAGATTGAAGCATTTAGTGAGAGTGTACCTCTATTAGAACTCAAGGATATCAAAGGGGACCTTCACATGCACTCAACCTGGAGTGACGGTGCCCAGTCGATTAGAGAGATGGCGCAGCAGAGTAAAGAAAAAGGCTATGACTACATTGCGATTACAGATCACTCTAAGTACTTGAGGGTGGCTAACGGTTTAGATGAAAAGCGTCTTCGTATGCAAAGAGAAGAAATTGAAAAAATTAACGAAGAGATGAAGGATTTTCACATTTTTTGTGGTATTGAAATGGATGTTCTACCGGATGGGTCACTCGATTTCAGTGACAATTTTTTAGAGGAAATGGATTTCGTGATTGGTTCAATTCATTCAAGCTTTAGCCAGGCAGAAAACTTGATTATGAAGAGACTCAGAAATGCTTTAGAGAATCCGCACGTGGATATGATTGCCCATCCAACGGGGAGGTTGATTGGACGTAGAAGCGGATATCGCGTAAATGTAGAACAGTTGATTGAAGGTGCTAAAGAAACTGGAACAATATTAGAACTTAATGCCAATCCCAACCGTTTAGATTTAAACTCTGAATGGATTCGAACTGCACAGGAGCAGGGTGTGGAAATTGCTATTAATACAGATGCCCATAGTTATCCTATGCTTGATCATATGGAAATAGGTGTAGGTACAGCTCGAAAAGGCTGGCTGCAAAAAGAAACAGTAATTAACACCATGACAACAAATCAGTTAAAAAAGCGATTTGGACTTAGTTAGTATAAAAGGAGCTGCCATTATGAATGGAAGAATTCTAGAGGTTTTAGAATATAACAAAATTATCGCTCAATTAATGGAGCATACGGCTTCCTCACTGGGAAAGGAAAAGACTTCTGCTTTAAAACCGTCTATTCATTTGGAGGAAGTAGTAAAGCTGCAGAATGAAACAGATGAAGCTGCGCAAGTACTTCGTTTAAAAGGCCATGTTCCTTTGGGCGGAATTTTTGATATCAAGCCCAGCATTAAACGAACTATGATAGGCGGTATATTAAGTGCCATGGAGTGCCTTGATGTCGCAAGTACGATTTACGGTGGTCGACAGTTAAAACGATTTATCGAAGATATGGAAGAGCCGGAAATGCCGATTCTTAGAGAATTAATTGATGGACTGGTTCCCCTAACAGAATTGGAGCGTCGGATTAAGAGCTGTGTTGATGAGCATGGCACAGTAATGGATGGGGCTTCAGAGCGGTTACGTACGATTCGGTCAAGAATCCGCACCTCAGAAAGCAGGGTCAGGGATAAACTTGATGGTTACACGAAGTCAAAAACAAAAATGCTCTCCGATGCCATAGTAACGATTCGTAATGAACGTTATGTGCTTCCTGTTAAACAAGAATATCGAGGTTCAATCGGGGGAATTGTTCATGACCAATCTGCATCAGGTGCCACACTGTTCATCGAACCCCAATCTGTTGTTGATGTTAATAACCAATTGCAGCAGGCACGTGTAGAAGAAAAACAAGAAGTAGAACGTATATTGGCTGAACTCTCTCAGGCTGTTGCTGAGGAGCAAAGCAGTCTATACAAGAACGTTGATATTTTGGGGCATATTGATTTTATGTTTTCCCGGGCGAAACTTGGAGCTTCGATGAAAGCGTCCATGCCTGTTATGAACAACGAGGGACGTGTGAATATAAAGCAGGCACGTCACCCTCTTATTCCTCCGCAAGAAGTAGTACCAAATGATATTGAGATTGGCGGGGAGTTTAACTCGATTGTTATTACAGGACCAAATACTGGGGGCAAAACAGTCACTTTAAAGTTATTAGGTCTCTTTACGTTAATGGCTCAGTCAGGTCTTCAAGTGCCGGCCATGGATGGGGGAGAGCTTGCTGTATTCGAGCAAGTGTTTGCTGATATTGGGGACGAACAATCCATCGAGCAGAGTTTATCTACGTTTTCTTCTCATATGACAAATATTGTTGAAATCCTTAAGCACGTGAATAGCCGTACCCTCGTATTATTTGACGAACTTGGGGCAGGGACAGATCCTCAAGAAGGGGCGGCACTGGCAATGGCTATATTAGATGAAGTAGTTCGTCGTGAGGCCCGGGTTATTGCGACAACTCATTATCCTGAACTGAAAGCCTATGGCTACAATCGTGAAGGGGTTGTTAATGCTTCAGTTGAATTTGATATACAAACCTTAAAGCCGACTTATCGATTACTTATCGGTGTCCCTGGTCGAAGTAATGCGTTTGAGATTTCAAGCCGACTTGGTCTTGAAGAATCAATTATAGAAACAGCTAAACAGCATGTGGGAGTAGACTCCCAAAGTGTGGAAAACATGATCGCTTCACTGGAAGCTTCAACTAGAGAAGCTGAGAAAGATTATGAAAAGGCAGCTTTGAAATTAGAAGAATCCGAGCAGCTGCACAAGGAATTACAGGATCAATGGAAACAATTTGAAGAAAAGAAGGAAAAGCTGTATAAGAAGGCAGAGGAAAAAGCAGAAAAAGCAATTCGCAAGGCAAGAGAAGAAGCAGAAGAAATAGTTAATGAAATTCGGAATATGAAAAATAGTGCTGAACTTAAAGAGCATGAATGGATAGAAGCACGAAAAATGCTTGATGACGCACAGCCGCAATTATCCAGTAAGGAGAAACGCAAACAAACTATCACATCCTCTCAGCCTCAGAAGGAATTAAAGTCAGGGGATGAAGTTAAGCTTCTTACCTTGAATCAGCAGGGAACGATAGTGGATCAAACTGGTGATAATGAATTTCAGGTACAGGTCGGGATGATGAAGGTTAAGGCAAAGAGAAAAGATATTGAGTTTGTGAAATCAAAACAGCCAGTCAATGAGAAACCTATGGCTACGGTAAGAGGTAAAAGTCATCATGTTAAACCAGAACTCGATTTACGCGGGGAGCGGTATGAAGATGCCTTAAAGCAATTGGAAAAATACGTGGATGATGCATTGCTTGCTGGATATCCAACAGTTTCAATCATTCATGGGAAAGGCACTGGAGCTTTACGCACGGCCGTGCAGAATTATGCTAAAAAACATCGTTCTATATCATCCTTTAGATTTGGTGGAATGAATGAAGGAGGAAGCGGTGTTACGGTCTTAGAGCTTAAGTGATGAGTCAGGGGGACTAAAATGACAGGTTTTTGGGAGAACACTTTCGTAGAGACAGCCGCCAGCTACAGTGTCGTTGTCCTATGTTTAATTGTATTTATGGCTATTTTTGAAGTTGTTACTTCTTATAACAACTGGGAGGAGATTAAAGCAGGTAATATAGCTGTAGCGATGGCAACGGGTGGAAAGATATTTGGAATTGCCAATATCTTTAGATATTCGATTGAACACAATGATACTTTGCTCCAGACGATGGGCTGGGGGATTTATGGTTTTCTTTTATTGTTGTTTGGTTATTTTATATTTGAATTCCTTACCCCCTCTTTTAAAATTGATAAAGAAATTGCATCTAATAATAAGGCTGTAGGTTTTATCTCATTAGTTATTTCAATAGGTCTGTCTTATGTGATCGGAGCTAACATTATGTGAGGAGGCTGAAGTTGGAAACTTTAGCAAAAATATTGATGGTTGTAGCTGCCTTATTCATTATAATTGGGGTAGTATATATGGTGCTCATTTAAAGCTTTCCTGTAAGAGGAAAGCTTTTTTGATTAAAGGACTGTAATAATTTAAATAATATTTCAAATTTTTCGGATATATCGTTATAATGAAAGTACAATACTGTGGGAGGGAAGTAAAATGACAATTGGAACACGTCCTTGGCATGTGCATTACCCACCTGAGATCCCAACTAGCCTGAAGTACGATGAAAAACCACTTCAACAATTTTTAGAAGAAAGTGCTTTAAACTACGGAGAAAAGAAAGCGCTTTATTTTATGGGGAAAGAACTCACATATAACGAAGTATATGAAGATACAAAGTTGTTTGCGAGTTATTTGCAAAAGCTTGGCCTTGAAAAAGGGGATCGTGTAGCTATTATGCTTCCAAATTGTCCTCAATCAGTAATTGCTTATTATGGAGTCCTAATGGCTGGAGGTACAGTTGTACAAACGAATCCGCTTTACATGGAACGAGAGCTGGAATACCAGCTTAAGGATTCTGGGGCAAGAATGATTCTTTGTTTAGACGTATTGTATCCAAAAGTGGCGAATGTCAAAGGAGATACAGCAATTGAGCATGTTATCGTCACCGGGATCAAAGATTACCTTCCATTTCCTAAAAACAAAATCTATCCATTTATCCAAAGAAGACAGTATCAAATGCTGGTTATGCCAGAGCAATCCACAGATACTCATCTATGGCGTCACATGTTAAATGAGAGCAGCGGTCAAGTCTCCCCTGTTGATATAGATGTAAAAGTGGATTTAGCTTTATTGCAATACACCGGGGGCACGACAGGATTTCCAAAAGGAGTAATGCTGACTCACTTTAATTTAGTAGCGAATACACAAATGTCAATGAAATGGCTTTATAAATGTCAGCCAGGAAAAGAAACTGTTTTAGCAATATTGCCATTTTTTCATGTATACGGAATGACTTCTGTAATGAACTTGACTGTCATGATGGGCAACCGAATGATTCTCATGCCTAAATTCGAAGCTGAAGATGTATTAAAGGTGATAAACAAACAGAGGCCGACTTTATTTCCAGGAGCGCCTACGATATATATTGCTCTTTTGAATCATCCCGATTTAAGAAAGTATGATCTATCTTCGATCGAAGCTTGTATCAGCGGTTCAGCACCACTTCCAAAAGAAGTACAGGAAAAATTCGAGGAGGTCACAGGAGGAAAATTAGTAGAAGGGTATGGATTAACTGAAACGTCTCCAGTTACACATTCTAACTTTATCTGGACGAACCGAGTAAGCGGGAGTATTGGAGTGCCCTGGCCCGATACCGATGCCAAAATCTTTAAGATGGAAGGAAATGAAGAAGCTGAATCCGGAGAGATTGGTGAAATAGCTGTAAAAGGACCGCAGGTTATGAAAGGCTATTGGAACAGAAAGGAAGAAACAGATCAGGTCCTGAGCGAAGATGGCTGGTTCCGTACGGGAGATATGGGTTACGTGAGCGACGATGGGTATTTTTATGTAGTTGACCGTAAGAAAGATATGATTATTGCCGGCGGTTATAACATTTATCCGCGGGAAGTGGAAGAAGTACTCTATGAGCACGAAGCTGTCCAGGAAGCAGTAATTATCGGTATCCCTGATCCATACCGTGGAGAAACTGTAAAAGCATTTATTGTGCAAAAGCCCGGACAGACCATTACAGAAGAAGAGCTGAATGAATTCTGCAGAGCTAATATGGCTGCATTTAAAGTGCCGCGCTTATATGAATTCAGGAATGAGCTTCCTAAGACTGCTGTTGGTAAGATTTTAAGAAGAACACTCATCGAAGAGGAAAAAAAGAAAACCGAAGATTCAGAACCACTTCAAAGTTCATAGTTTTTCTTTGTTGACAGAATAATTTTTGGAATGTAATATAATAAGTGAATGACCATTCATTCATTTTCTTTAAGGCAGGGGATTACATGAATAAAAACAAACCTAAATACAGACAAATTATTGATGCAGCGGTGGTCGTCATTGCTGAAAATGGATATCACTCCTCGCAGGTATCTAAAATTGCCAGACAGGCAGGAGTGGCGGATGGTACTATTTACTTGTATTTCAAAAATAAAGAAGATATTTTAGTTTCACTTTTTCAAGACAAGATGGGCCAATTCATAGAGAAAATTGAACTTGAAACCACTTCGCGGCAGTCAGCTGAGGAAAAACTTCTATCCTTGGTTGAAACTCATTTCAAACAGTTGGCTGCTGATCATCATTTAGCTATTGTAACACAACTCGAATTACGACAATCGAACAAAGAGCTTCGTCAGAAAATAAACAACGTACTAAAGAGGTATTTAGCCGTTATTGATCACATCGTGGATGAAGGGATTCAAGAAAATCTGTTCAGAGATAACCTTAATCGCAGACTTGTCCGTCAGCTAATTTTTGGAATGATGGATGAAGCTGTGACTAATTGGGTGATGAAGGATCAGAAGTATAACTTAGAAGAGCAAGCAAAAGACGTCCATAGCTTAATTGTCTATGGATTGGCCGAACCCCGTTGATGAAGGAGAGATAGGAATTGTCCACTTTATATGTAGAAACGAAAGGTAATGTAGCCGTTATTACCATTCAAAGTCCACCGGCTAATGCACTCTCAAGCTCAATCTTAATTGATTTAGCACACGAGCTGGATGAAGTAGAAAACAATAAAAATATCAAAGCCATTCTCCTTAAAGGGGAGGGGAAGTTTTTCTCGGCAGGGGCTGACATAAAAGAATTCACCTCTTTTCAAAGTTCACAAGATTCGGGAAGTCTGGCAGGTAAAGGGCAAGAATTATTTGACAGAATAGAAAACTTTCACATTCCTGTTATTGCGGCCATTCATGGAGCAGCATTAGGCGGTGGATTAGAGCTGGCGATGGCTTGTCATATTCGTTACGTATCAGAGGACGCCAAGCTGGGCCTTCCAGAATTGAACTTAGGTATTATTCCAGGATTTGCAGGAACACAGAGACTGCCTAGATATGTAGGAGCAGCTAAAGCTTATGAAATGATTTTAACAGGTGTACCCATTTCTGGCACTGAAGCAGTTTCTGCCGGCCTTGCCAATCGAAGCTATAAGGATGAAACCCTTTTTGAGGAAGCGGAAAAAACAGCTCAGCTGATCGCAGGCAAGAGCGGTCCGGCAATTAAACAGGTAATGAAGTTAGTTCCGTATGCATATACCACTCAGCTTCAAGAGGGGATCGAGAAAGAGGCTGAAGCTTTTGCAGATGTATTTAAAAACGAAGATGCTAAAGAAGGCGTTCAAGCCTTTATTGAAAAAAGAAAGCCACAGTTTAAGGATCAATAGTGTAGGAGGGAACTGTAATGAACATTTTTGTACTTTTAAAGAGAACTTTTGATACTGAAGAGAAGATCTCGATCAGTAATGGAAGAATTGAGGAAGATGGGGCAGAATTTATCATCAATCCATATGATGAGTATGCTGTTGAAGAAGCGATTAACTTACGTGACACTCATGGTGGAGAAGTGACTGTGGTGACCATTGGAGAAGAAGAAGCTGAGAAACAGTTGCGGACTGCATTAGCCATGGGAGCGGATAAAGCTGTTTTAATTAATACTGAAGAAGACCTTGAAGAAGGCGATCAATTTACGACGGTAAAAATTCTTGAAGCATTCTTTGAAGATAAAGAAGTTGACCTAATTCTTGGCGGTAATGTAGCTATTGATGAGGCCAGCGGACAGGTCGGACCTCGACTTGCAGAACGACTGAATATCCCCTGTGTGACGACTATTACAAATATTGAAGTTAATGGAACTGACGTTCAAATTGAACGCGATGTTGAAGGTGACGTTGAAAAAGTGGCAACTTCTCTACCTTTAATCGTCACCTGTCAACAAGGTTTGAATGAACCGAGATATCCTTCTTTGCCGGGAATTATGAAAGCGAAGAAGAAGCCATTGGAAGAGCTTGAAATTGATGATCTTGATTTAGAAGAAGCCGATGTAGAAGCAAAAACACGAACGACGGAAGTTTTTCTTCCACCAGAGAAACAGGCTGGTAAAGTACTTGAAGGAGAAACAGAGGCTCAAGTTAAAGAATTGGTATCGCTGCTAAAAACTGAAGCTAAAGTCTTATAAGATTGCTTTTCGGAAAGGGGATTAATCATGAGTAAAAAAGTTTTAGTAATCGGGGAAGCTCGGGAAGGTTCACTTAGAAACGTTACATTTGAAGCGATTGCTGCGGCAAATATAATCAGCGACGGCGGAGATGTTGTAGGAGTTATTTGTGGAGATGGACAGTTAGAGGATATGGGTAAAGAAATGGTTTATCACGGAGCTGACCGGGTGCTCACTGTTTCAAATGAAAATTTGAAAACGTATACATCTGACGGTTATGGTCAGGCGCTGCAAGCTGTAATTGATGACGAAACCCCTGAAGCAATTGTAATGGGGCACACATCAATTGGGAAAGACATTACTCCTAAGATCGCAAGCCGACTCGAATCAGGTTTGATTTCTGATGCGACAGAAGTTGTAGTAGAAAATGGTAAGGTCGTGTTTACGAGGCCTATTTACTCTGGGAAAGCGTTTGAGAAGAAAGAAATTACAGATGGCATTACTTTTGCCACAATTCGTCCGAACAACATTCCGGCCGAGCCGCGTGATGATACACGAATAGGGGAAGTTACGGAGAAAGAAGTTGAAATAACAAATATCCGTACCATTATTAAAGATATTATTCGAAAGTCTTCTGATGGGGTAGACTTGTCAGAAGCTAAAGTAATTGTAGCCGGCGGACGTGGTGTGAAGAGTTCTGAAGGGTTTAAACCTTTAGAAGAGCTTGCTCAAGCTCTAGGGGGGACGGTAGGAGCATCCCGTGGGGCATGTGATGCAGGATATTGTGACTATTCCTTACAAATTGGCCAGACAGGTAAAGTGGTTACACCTGATCTGTATATTGCCTGCGGGATCTCTGGGGCCATTCAGCACTTAGCAGGGATGTCGAACTCTAAAGTAATTGTAGCGATAAATAAGGACCCTGAAGCTAACATCTTTAATGTGGCAGACTATGGTATCGTTGGTGATTTATTTGATGTTGTTCCTAAATTGATTGAAGAGATTAAACAAGTGAAAGTAAACGCATAACATTATAAATATGCTAGTGAAGCTAAGGCAGAGACTCTCTGCCCTAGCTTTTTTTATTAGATTTTACGTTTTCTTAGCTTCCACAATATCTTATTAGTACTTATCCAAAGATTGTGCGCGCTGAGCCTTTCAGGGCACCATTGATATTCGCATAAACAAATTGTTAGTCAGTCAAAATAGAAAGTGATATACTTTGATCAGACTAAATGAACGAGGAGGTTTTTAACAATGGCACTTGTGAAAGCAACAGATCAAAATTTTACAGATGAAACTAGTGAAGGTTTAGTCCTTGCAGATTTTTGGGCGCCATGGTGCGGCCCTTGCAAAATGATTGCTCCAGTACTTGAAGAGCTTGATGAGGAAATGAGTGATCAGGTTAAGATTGTTAAACTTGATGTTGACGAGAACCAGGAAACAGCAAGTAAATTTGGGGTTATGAGTATCCCTACGCTTCTTCTATTTAAAGATGGTAAAGTTGTAGACCAGGTTATTGGTTTCCAGCCTAAAGAAGCTCTTGCCGAATTAATTACAAAACATTCTTAATTTAAACATTCACGGCCACGCTGCTTATGCAGCGTGGCTTTTTGGTGTATTATACTTCCTGAATGTGGTACCTTTTCTATAAGAACCTCTAAGAGAGCGGGGTGGGGAAAATATGAACAACAATATAAAAGAAAAACTTGCTGTGCTGCCAGGCCAACCGGGATGCTATCTTATGAAGGATAGGCACGATACGATTATTTATGTTGGCAAAGCAAAACTGCTAAAAAGCAGAGTAAGATCGTACTTTACAGGTGCTCATGATGGAAAAACACAGCGCTTAGTTCAGGAAATTACAGACTTTGAATATATAGTAACCACTTCTGAGATTGAAGCATTGATTTTGGAAATGAATTTAATAAAGAAGCATGATCCTAAATACAACGTAATGTTGAAGGACGATAAAACTTATCCATACTTGAAGGTGACATCTGAACGGCACCCAAAACTAATCGTCACTCGCAAAGTAAAAAAGGATAAAGGGAAATATTTCGGCCCTTATCCGAATGTAATTGCAGCCCGGGAGACAAAGAAATTATTGGATCGTTTATACCCGTTAAGAAAATGTAACACGATGCCTGATCGTGTTTGTTTATATTACCACATGCACCAATGTCTCGGTCCATGCGAATTTCATGTGTCTAAAGAAACGAACCATGATATCGTACAGAGCATTACTTCTTTTTTAAGCGGCGGTCATAAAGAGATTAAAAACGAGTTAAAGAGCAAGATGGAGGAAGCCTCTGAAAAACTGGACTTTGAGAGAGCAAAGGAATATCGAGATCAAATCGAACATATTGAGTCGGTAATGGAACAGCAGAAGATGACCATGAATGATCAAGTGGACCGGGATGTGTTCGGGTATTCTTACAACAAAGGATGGATGTGTGTCCAGGTATTTTTCATTCGTCAAGGAAAGCTGATTGAACGGGATGTAGCCCTGTTTCCTTTCTTCGATGATCCACAAGATACCTTCCTCAGCTATATTGGCCGTTTCTACCTGCATCAGAACCACCCGTATCCTAAGGAGCTGCTCGTACCAGTGGGGACAAACACAGATGTTCTGGAAGGTGTGGTAGATACAAAAGTTATGATCCCGATGCGGGGACGTAAGAAAGAACTCGTTCAGTTAGCAATGAAGAATGCTGAAATTTCGCTTGAGGAGAAGTTTGCTTTAATTGAAAGGGACGAGGAGAGAACAATAAAAGCTGTTGAGACCTTGGGAGAAAAGCTGAACATTGAAGTGCCGCATCGAATTGAGGCCTTTGACAATTCAAATATTCAAGGAGCAGATCCTGTTTCAGCCATGGTTGTTTTTATCGACGGCAAGCCGAATAAAAAGGAGTACCGCAAATATAAAGTGAAAAATGTCCAGGGGCCAGACGATTACGAGACAATGCGTGAGGTGATTAGAAGACGGTACACTCGGGTTTTAAAAGAAAACCTCCCGCTTCCTGACCTTATTATAGTGGATGGAGGTAAAGGTCAAATGACAGCCGCTTTAGACGTTCTGGAAAATGAACTGGGTCTTGATATTCCGTTGGCTGGATTAGCAAAAGATGAGAAGCACAAAACAAGTGAATTGCTGTATGGTGATCATCCTTCTGTAGTTGATTTGGAGCGTAATTCACAGGAATTCTACCTCGTGCAGCGTATTCAGGACGAAGTACACAGGTTTGCCATTTCATTTCATCGTCAACTTAGAGGTAAAGGAGCGATTCAGTCTGAGCTCGACCAAATTCCGGGAGTAGGGCAGAAACGGCGGAAATTATTATTGAGGCATTTTAAATCAATTAAAGAGATTAAAGAAGCCTCTCCAGAAGATATTACTAGGCTTGGAGTTCCAGCTCCGGTTGCTCAGACGATCCTTGATTCCCTTAATGAAGAAGAGCCAGCTGAGGAATAACAGCTGGCTCTTCGCTTATTCTTTGGTTGCTTTGATTTCGATGATATGGTCTTTCGGATGGACTTCTTCTATGCACTCGTATGTATCCTCTGTGATCGTCTGTAAAGCTTCGGCCAAAAAGCCGCATTCCAAGCGAAAGTCTATTGGATAAATTTTTTGATTAAGCCTTTTTTCTACGATATGTCCTTGTAAGTGAAAGACTAACTCTCTTCTTTTCTCTTTAATAAGTTGAAGTTCGCCCCACCCCAGGTACTGAAAAAACTCAAATAATTCTTCATATGTTTCAATTGTCGTTTCCCTGGCAATATTTTTGCCCATAAAGTAAAGAAGATAAGGGGCATCCTTACCGAGAAAATCAGGCAAAGTAAAATATCGGAGCAGATCAAATCCCGCCCCGGTAGCGACCAGCGATGAAATATTCTCTGTCGATAACTTGGCTGTTTCTTTCATGACGCTCATTCCTTTCCGCTTATTATTATCCCTTGAAACAGAAAAAGGCGCAACCGTATTTTATACATTTTAAGGGAATTGTGATAATTGCTTCATTTCTTAAATAATGAACAGGTTTTCTTGACGGTCTTGCATGATAGAAGTACAATAAACGTGTCACAAATTGTACATTCAGCAGTTTTGAAAAAGGAAATATGGGGGTTTCCTATCTTTTTTTTTCGCTTATAAAAGCGCTTAACTGTCTGAAAAAATGTACATCGCTATATTTAGCAATCATCTTGAGGGGGGTAAACATGGCAGGAACACGCGGATACGTAAACCGAAGATTACATTCACTATTGGGGGTTGTTCCAATTGGAATATTCCTCATCCAGCATTTAACTGTGAACTTTTTTGCAACACGTGGACCAGAAGCGTTTAATGCAGCGGCTCATTTTATGGAGAGTCTGCCATACCGATACGTTCTGGAGATTTTTATTATCTTTTTACCACTGTTGTTTCACTCCATTTATGGAGTATACATTGCATTCACGGCTAAAAGTAATCTTAAAACCTTTGGTTATTTTAGAAACTGGATGTTTATGCTGCAAAGAGTCACAGGGATCATTACGCTTATCTTCATAGCGTGGCACGTGTGGGAAACTCGTATTGCGATTGGATTTGGCTGGGCTGAATTGAACTATCAGCTGATGGAAGGCATCCTTACTGATCCATTCTTTTTCTGGTTTTACATAGTAGGGGTCATCTCCACAACGTTCCACTTCTCTAATGGCCTTTGGTCCTTCTTTGTAAGCTGGGGTCTTACTGTTTCACCGCGCTCACAGCTTGTTATGACATACGTGAGCATCATTGTATTTGTTGCAATTTCTTATGTAGGCGTACGCACCTTAATTCAGTTCGCCTATGGAGCATAACGTTTCTTCGATTTGAAATGTGATAGAGAAAGTCAAGGGAGTGAGCATTAATTATGAGTAATCGAAATATAGTAATTGTTGGCGGAGGTCTAGCCGGGCTGATGGCAACAATTAAAGCAGCAGAGCAAGGCGTTCATGTTGACTTGCTCTCAGTAGTACCTGTTAAACGCTCTCACTCTGTTTGTGCACAAGGTGGTATTAACGGTGCTGTTAATACAAAAGGTGAAGGAGATTCACCTTGGGAACACTTTGATGATACGGTATATGGAGGAGACTTCTTAGCAAACCAGCCGCCGGTTAAAGCAATGTGTGATGCGGCCCCGGGTATTATCCACTTATTAGATCGTATGGGTGTTATGTTTAACCGTACGCCTGAAGGCCTGCTTGATTTCCGTCGCTTTGGTGGTACACAACACCATAGAACAGCTTTTGCCGGTGCAACTACCGGTCAGCAGCTCTTATATGCTTTGGATGAACAAGTCCGCCGTCATGAAGTAAATGGACTTGTAACGAAATATGAAAATTGGGAATTCCTATCCGCCATTATTGACGAAAAAGGTGTCGGTCGAGGAGTGATCGGCCAAAATTTAAGCGATCACGAAATTAAAGCTTTCCCTGCCGATGCTGTTATAATGGCAACAGGAGGACCTGGAATTATCTTTGGTAAATCAACAAACTCTGTAATTAACACAGGTTCAGCTGCTGCTGCCCTTTATCAACAAGGTGTTAATTATGCCAATGGTGAATTCATCCAAATTCACCCTACCGCAATTCCCGGTGACGATAAACTCCGTCTTATGAGCGAATCTGCACGTGGAGAAGGTGGACGGGTATGGACATATAAAGATGGAGAGCCATGGTATTTCCTCGAGGAGAAATATCCTGCTTATGGTAATCTCGTGCCTCGAGACATTGCTACTCGTGAAATCTTTGATGTGTGTGTAAACCAGAAGCTTGGGATTAACGGTGAGAATATGGTCTATCTGGACTTATCTCATAAGGACCCTAAAGAATTGGATGTTAAATTGGGCGGTATTATCGAAATCTATGAAAAATTTGTAGGCGAAGACCCTCGAAAAGTACCGATGAAGATCTTCCCGGCTGTCCATTATTCAATGGGCGGTATGTGGGTTGATTTTGATCAGATGACTAATATCCCGGGAATTTTTGCTGCAGGGGAATGTGATTACAGCCAGCATGGTGCAAACCGTTTAGGTGCCAATTCCTTGTTATCCTCTATTTATGGTGGGATGGTAGCTGGCCCTAATGCTGTTAAGTACACGGAAGATTTAGAAACTATTTCTGAAGATATGAGTTCAGCCCTGTTCGACCAAAAAGTAAAAGAAGAACAGGAAAAATTTGAGGGAATTATGAATATGGATGGCGACGAGAATGCCTATCAGCTTCATAGAGAACTCGGTGAATGGATGACTGATAATGTAACAGTGGTTCGTGATAATGAGAAGCTTCTTCAGACGGATGAAAAGATTGTTGAGTTAATGGAGAGATATAAGCGTATTAACATTAATGATACATCCAGGTGGAGTAATCAGGGAGCTATGTTTACCCGTCAATTATGGAATATGCTTCAGCTTGCGCGTGTCATTACCCAGGGAGCTTATAACCGTAATGAAAGCCGTGGTGCTCATTACAAACCGGATTTCCCTGAGCGAAATGATGAAGACTGGCTGAAAACAACAGTTGCCAGCTATGACAAGGAAAATGATAAGCCGGTTTTCCGTTATGATCCAGTAGATACAAGTTTGATCGAGCCGCGTAAACGTGATTACTCGAAGAGCAAATAAAGGAGGTCCATCATCATGAGCGAAGATAAAACGATAACGTTTATTATCACTCGACAGGACGATCCGGAATCCCAGCCTTATGAGGAAACTTTTGAGATTCCTTATCGAAAGAATATGAACGTTATTTCAGCTTTAATGGAAGTACGCCGTAACCCGATAAATGCAGAGGGCAAAGCCACTACACCTGTGTATTGGGATATGGGTTGTTTAGAAGAAGTCTGTGGGGCTTGTTCGATGGTGATTAATGGAAAACCCAGACAATCATGTACAGCTCTGGTTGATCAACTAGAACAGCCAATTCGTTTAGCTCCTATGACTACCTTTCCGGTCATGAGGGACTTAGCTGTAGACCGCAGCCGCATGTTCGATTCCTTGAAGAAAGTAAAAGCCTGGGTTCCTATTGACGGTACGCACGATTTAGGGCCCGGTCCTAAAATGCCAGAAAGCAAACGCCAGTGGGCTTACGAGCTTTCGAAATGTATGACCTGTGGAGTTTGTCTGGAGGCTTGTCCTAACGTAAACAGCAAATCTGATTTCATTGGTCCTGCACCACTTTCTCAGGTGCGGCTGTTTAACTCTCATCCAACCGGGGCAATGAACAAGAGTGAGCGTCTGCAAACCATTATGGATGAAGAAGGCCTAATGGGCTGCGGAAATGCTCAAAACTGTGTGGAATCCTGTCCAAAAGGAATCCCTTTAACAACATCAATTGCTGCATTAAACCGTGATACGGCTATTGAATCATTTAAGAGTTTCTTTGGCAGCGATCAACGGGTTTAATAGAAGACATGAAATACTCCTGCTATTTAAAGCAGGGGTATTTTTTATTGATTAAAAGGGTTGTCGCTCTTAACGTGAGTAGTATAATAGAAGGGATTGACATATAAAAGGATGGAGTAGAGATGGCTTCAATTAATAAAAAAGAACTATTCATTTTATTGTTTATTTTAGGATCAGTGAGTTATATTACCTTTGTCTCTCTCACTCAGCCTTATTTAGGAATAGAAGTAGGGAACGAGGGTAATGATTGGGTAATTACGAATATAAAAGGAGACAGCTGGGCGGAAAAACAGAATGTACCTATCGGTGCTTCGTTAGCGTCAGTTAATGGGGATGTTCCGGAAGAGCATTACAGTATCCCTATGTTTCACAATTTAGAGAATGCAGGCTCATTTACTTTGAACCATGAGGGGGAAATTCTCAGCTACGATAATATTGAAAATCCATCCGCCACTCATTGGGTTTTCTTTGTAGTCATTCCTTTATTATTCTTAACAGGAGTACTTTGGATCTCTCATCTTGTGTATAAGAAAGTTGATCCTCGTTATTCCGTTCATTTACTCATGCTTTTCTTTTTGACGATCGGACTAGGTTATATTAGTAACAGCGGGGCTGTAAGGTATGACTTGTATAGTGTGTTTTTAAACACAAGTTTGTTTTTAGCCGCGTGCGTTATTCTCATACATTTCTTATATAAATATTTTGCAGAACTTAATATTTTTTGGTTTTCAAAGAATTGGTATATTGCATTATATAGTCTTGTAGGTACAGTAACCATTGTTGAAGGTCTCTTATTAATTAATGGTCTATACCCTGCACTAATTTATCAGGTGTTACGAATATTGTTGCTTGGTTTATATATTATTTTATTCTTGATTATTTACAGAGGACTTTATTTACACAAAGATGATGCTTATGGAACGCTATTTAAATATGTGAGCGTAGGGATGTCGATCGCATTTCTTCCTTATATCATGTTATATCTTATTCCGACACTCACTATAGGCGTTAAGCTTATTCCGCTTGAATTTGCAGCATCTTTTCTGATTGCATTGCCTGTAACTTTTATGTACCTTGTTACGAGAGAACAGTTGATTGACATCAACTTTTATATGGGCCGCTTACGATACTATGCATTTTTGTCAATCGTTCCGAGTCTGGTTCTGACGATTGCTCTTTCTGTATTAATAATGAATTCTTTATCATTTATTCGTTATATAGAAGTTTTTATAGTATTAGAAATCACTTTAATTGTCTTTCTATCAATCAAAGAACTGCTTGATTTTAAGCTGCAGCAGTATTTATTTGCTGCCCGCTACAGTTATCAGGAAAGCATGCACCGAATGTCTAAGAATATGAAGAATCAAACGAACGCAGTAGATTTAATGAAGGTGCTGCGAAATGAAATTAGTAACGTTTTGAACGTTCGGGATATTTATATCTATTCGAAGCATAACAAAAAAGCACTCTATTGTGTATACGATCCGATACCTGAAGACTTTCTTGACCATTTCGAGGATCAATTTTCAAATCACAGCTATGATATTGGGTCTATCATTGAAACGGAGAAAGGCTTCGGAGTTATCGTTGGGTATTCCCTTGAAAAAATTACAATGCTTTGGTGCAGAGGGAAGAAAGATTTTACAACTCTAAACCGCGATGAGAAAACCTATTTACAAACGATTTCTCATAATGCAAATATTGCGATTGAAAATATGAATTTAATAGAAGATTTATTAAAAGAATTAAGAACACTTAGAAGTGATCAAACCCAGCAATATCCAGCCTGGCTTTCAAGACTGCTGTTCTCTATCGCTGAGAATCAGCGTAAACAGCTTTCCATTGACCTGCATGATACGGTACTGCAGGAGCAGTTGTATTTGTATAGGAGGATGGATGACTTGATAAGCAAACGAAAAGATTTACCCAAAACTTTAAACTCAGAATTAAATATGTTTAAAGAATCGATACTAGACAGCATTCATTTAATTCGAGAAACGTGTAACGAACTTCGGCCTGCTTTTATTGAAGAACTGGGGTTAGTGCATGCTCTTGAGGACTTAATAGAACAATATCAATTGCGCTCCAATTTCACCGTTTATTTTTCCCATGAAGGTTTTCAAGCCGACCTTGATCAGGAGCGTATCCTGGCTATTTTTCGTATCGTTCAAGAGCTTCTCTCGAATGCAATGAAGCATTCAGATGCTAAAATTGTTAAATTAAGCCTGAGAAATGATAGGCAGGGAGTAACTCTTATCTATTCGGATGATGGTCGGGGAATGGATTATTCTTTCCAAAGAGATTTATTTTCTCATATAGGTTTATCGGGAATTGAACAGCGGGTGCACGGGTTAAATGGAAGCCTTACGATCAATACGTCACCGGGCAGCGGATTTAAATCTACTATAACCTTTCCATGTACCGTCAGTAAGGAGGCCACAGTATGACACGAGTACTGATTGTCGACGATCATCCTGCAGTAGGAGCAGGGACGAAATCTATGCTTGAACAGGAAGAGGATATGATGGTCAACGTTATCTCTCAGCCTGAACAAACAGAGGCAATATTGGATAACGATGTATATGATATCGTACTGCTTGATTTATATATGCCAGGTATGAGCGGGGTCGATCTTGCGAAAAAACTTCGCAAAAATCACCCGGATTTAGTCATTTTAATTTATACCGGCTTCGATTTAAGCACCCACTTTAATATGATTGTAGAAGCTAATATTAATGGGTTTGTCAGTAAAACGGCATCCAGTGAGCAGCTTATTAATGTGATTCGCTGTGCCCTGCGTGATGAGGTGGTTCTGCCGCTGCATTTATTTAAACAACTGCGCCGCTCTGAAGCGAGCATTAGTCATGAGTCTGAATCCGCAGGGGTTAATTTATCATTGAATGAAAAAGAACAATCAATTTTAAAGGAAGTGGCTTCGGGGCTGACCAATCGGGAAATTGCCCAAACCTTGCACATGTCACAGCGAAGCGTAGAATATACACTGACGGGAATCTTTAATAAGTTGTCCGTCAAATCAAGAACTGAGGCTCTATTTAAGGCCCAGGAATTAGGGCTTGTGTCTAAAACGTAAACGACCGGCACAGGGCAATCCTTCTCTTCATACGATATTATGACTAAATAATTCCCTCCGATAAAGCTCTAGATAACAAGGAGGGGTACGCTTGTGAAGGAGGAGGGCTATAGGCCAGCACAAATTCTTACTAAACGCGAGCGCGAAGTTTTCGAGCTTTTAGTGCAAGATAAGACGACGAAAGAAATAGCTGAAGAATTGTTCATTTCTGAAAAAACAGTGAGGAATCACATCTCTAACGCGATGCAGAAATTAGGCGTGAAAGGGAGATCTCAAGCAGTAGTGGAGTTACTACGTATGGGTGAACTAAAGCTTTAGCTGCAGGGGATAAAACGTCGCAGAAGACCTTTCAGGTATGGAAATCCTTCCATGCCTGGGAGGATTTTCATTTTAAAAAAGGTTTATCTTGAAATATGCGTAGAAAACGGTAAGAATATAGGAATAGATTAATTTGCAAGGAGTGCTGTTTGTGTCACATCCAACATCAACGATTGCTGAAGTTGAAAAAGAATTAAGGTACATATCAGGGATTATTAAACAAAAGGGAAGAGAGATCCTGAATCATTATCCTATTACTGCACCTCAGTTTGTTGCCTTGCAGTGGCTGTTGGAAAAAGGGGACTTGACGATTGGGGAGCTTTCCAGCCATATTCATTTAGCGTGCAGTACAACAACTGATTTAGTTGATCGAATGGAGAAGAACATGTTAGTTGAGCGGGTTCGTGATCCAAAAGACAGACGTGTTGTCCGCATCCATGTTCTGGATAAAGGGAAACAAATAATTCGTGAAGTTATAGATAAACGACAAGAATACCTGAAGGGTGTTCTCGAGGACATCTCCGCGGAAGATGTGGAAACTTTAAACAAATTACTGGGTTTATTACATGAAAATATGCTTGAAACATCTAAGTGAAAACAACGAAGAGAGGGATTAAATTGCAACAACCAATTGGTGTGATTGATTCAGGGGTCGGGGGTCTGACCGTTGCGAGAGAATTAATGAGGCAGCTTCCAAAGGAAAAGTTTATCTACTTAGGAGATACAAGGCGCTGCCCATACGGACCACGGCCAAAAGAACAGGTTAAACGATATACATGGCAGATGGTTCACTATTTGTTAGAAGAAAATATTAAAATGCTGATTGTCGCGTGCAACACAGCAACGGCCTATACTTTGCAGGAACTGCAACAAACTTTGGCTATACCCGTGATCGGGGTCATTGAGCCAGGCGCACGGGCCGCGATAAAAAGCAGTCAAAATAAGCAGATTGGAGTTATAGGCACAGAAGGAACGATTAGCAGTGAAGCTTATCCCAAAACCTTAAAAGCCATTGATCATTCTATTTCTGTTGACGGGTTAGCTTGTCCGTCATTTGTTCCAATGATTGAAAGTGGTATATTGTCAGGGGAAGAAGCAGAGAAGATTGTCTCCACCACCCTGAAGCCGCTAAAAAAGGGAAATAAAATGGATACATTGATTTTGGGGTGTACTCATTACCCTTTAATTAAGCATTTAGTCCAAGCTGAGATGGGTGTGGACATTCAGGTTATCAGCTCCGGAGAAGAAACAGCTAGAGAGGCAAGTTTAATTCTTGCTTATCATGGTCTTCTTCAACAAGGGAATTCTATCCCTGTTCACGAATTTTACACCACAGGAGATATGGAAAAGTTCCGAAATGTAGCTAACAGCTGGTTTGATGCTCCAATTCAAGTACTAGAACTTGTAGAATTAGATCCAATCCAAAGCTCTGCTAATTAAAGTGGAGTTTTTTCTTTTTCGTTTGGTCTATTCCTTCAAATAGCTCGTATATATGATAGTACAAACTATCATGGGAGGGAAAGGCATGAAAACATGGGGGATTAGGCCCTTATCAATTATAGCTGTGATTTGTATGGGCTTGCTGACAGGCTGCCTGTTTGAGGGGGAGCAATCCTTAGAGGAGATGGATGGACCTCCTGAGGAAGAAGCTGAAAATACAGAGGTTATTAATGATGAAGGTGTTGAGGAAGAGGGAGAAGAAATAGAGGAAGAAAGCGAGGAAGAAGCGTCTTCCACAGTTGAAAGAGAATTGTATTTACAGGATTCAAATGGAATGATCGCACCTCAAACGCTCGAGCTGCCAGCGTCTGAAACGGTAGCGGCTCAAGCTTTAGAATATTTAGTGAAAGATGGTCCGGTCACTGAGTTACTGCCTTCAGGTTTTCAAGCAGTCCTTCCCGCGGGAACTCAGATTCTAGGAGTAAACTTAAAAGATGATGGCACTATGATTGTGGACGTTTCACCGGAATTTGAAGAATATGAAGCTGAACAGGAAGAGAAGATTCTTCAAGCGATGACGTACACTCTTACACAATTTGATGGAGTGGAACGAATCAAATTATGGATAAATGGTCATGAGCAGGAAACTATGCCTGTGAGCGGAACCCCAATTTCAGAAGGGGTTTCCCGCTCTGACGGGATTAATATCCAGGAAAGCGCTGTTAACGACATTGTGAACAGTGAACCTGTAACCGTTTATTACCCTTCTCAGCAGGATGGACAAGAGGCCTACCATGTGCCTGTTACTACTCGTGTTGCTAGTGGAGACGATCTATATACATCCGTTATTCAAACGTTACTAAGCGGGCCTGAACTGGGTACCTCGTTGCTGCAGCCGTTTAATGAAGGGGCTGAGGTGAAGGAAGCTCAATTAAATGATGGTGTCCTGGAAGTTTCCTTCAATGAAGCTATGCTGACGGGAGAAGAAACAAAGGCTTTGTCTGAAGAAGCATTAACTAGTTTAGTGATGAGTTTGACGAATATGGAGGATGTAGAATCTGTCCAGGTAAAAGTAGAAGGTGTAGAAGAAGTTTTAAATGAAGCTGGTGAAGTCATCAGCGAGCCTGTTACACTAAATGATGTGACAGATGTAAAAGGCTTATAATTTTCACAACGCGAGCCACTCTATTACAGTAGTGGCTCTTTTTTTGATTCTGTAAACAAAAGGCTTATTGTGTTAATATTAGCTAGGATGAACCTTGTTTAACTAGGAGGAACCGTCGATGAGAAATGATCAAAGAGATAGTAATGAACTAAGAAAAATAACAATAGAAACCGATTATGTGAAGCACCCTGAGGGGTCTGTATTAATCAGCTTTGGCGATACTAAAGTAATTTGCAATGCCAGCGTCGAGGACCGCGTTCCTCCTTTTCTAAGAAATCAGGGAAAAGGCTGGATCACTGCGGAATACGCGATGTTACCTAGAGCCACAGAACAGCGGAACATAAGAGAGTCTTCAAAAGGAAAGGTATCCGGCCGTACGATGGAAATTCAGCGCCTAATCGGACGTTCGCTTCGAGCAGTAGTAGATCTGGATAAAATTGGTGAACGAACTCTGTGGGTTGATTGTGACGTAATTCAGGCAGATGGAGGTACTCGCACAGCATCGATCACAGGGGCATTTGTAGCGGTAGTCTTAGCCTTTGGAAAATTAGTAGACAAAGGAACCATTAAGCAGCTCCCGATCCAAGATTATCTCACAGCTATTTCTGTTGGTGTATTGGAAAATGAAAAAGAAATTCTGGATCTTTGCTATGAAGAAGATAGTAAAGCCGAAGTCGATATGAACGTCGTGATGACAGGGAAAGGGGAGTTTGTGGAGCTTCAGGGCACAGGAGAAGAAGCGACATTTTCAATGACCCAGCTCCAAAAGATGCTTTCCCTCGCTGAACAAGGGGTAAATGAATTAGTAACTTTGCAAAAGGAAGCCATCGGCAAGTGGGCTGAAGTGATCGATCAAAAACAATCATCCAGCGTGGCAGGTGAATAGTAATGAAAGAACTAGTAGTTGCCACAAAGAACCAGGGAAAAGTCGAAGAATTCCGTGCAATGTTTTCTGCTTATGGAATTGAGGTAAAGTCATTATTAGATTTCCCAGAACCTGTGAAAGATATTGTAGAAGATGGTAAAACCTTTGAAGACAATGCAAAAATCAAAGCCGAAGCCATTTCCACAGAGTATAATATACCGGTAGTAGCGGATGATTCAGGTTTGGAAATTGATGCATTGGAAGGGCGGCCTGGAATTTATTCTGCCCGTTATGCAGGAGAAGAGAAAAACGATCAAAAAAATTTGGAAAAGGTACTTAGTGAATTAGAAGGAATCCCTGCAAGTGAACGAACAGCAAGGTTTGTTTGTGCTGTCGCTGTAACTCGACCGGGGCACGAAACTTTTGTTAAAATAGGAACGTGTGAAGGATCCATTGCTGTAGCGCCAAGCGGCAGCGAAGGATTTGGATACGATCCGATTTTTATACCTGCTGGTTCTGCCCGTACAATGGCCGAACATTCCTCAAAAGAGAAAAACTTGATCAGCCATCGCAGGAATGCAATTGTTAAAATTGAAGAATGGCTGCAACAACTATCCTAAGAGGTGAGGGTGAGGAAGATGCCAAAAGTATTAATTATAAGTGATACACACGGACTTACAGATGAAGTGATCGAAATTAAAAACCGACATAAGGACGCAGATGCTATGATACACTGCGGTGACTCAGAGCTTTCCGCTGATTCCGAAGAATTAAAAGGATTCTACTACGCTAAAGGAAACTGTGATTTTGAGCCTGATATGGAAAATGAACAAGTATTTTCTATAGGTGATCTTACCTTCTTAGTAGTACATGGTCACCTTCATCAAATTAAATCCACCCTCATGCCGCTATCTTATCGGGCTGAAGAAAAAGGAGCATCTATTGCATGCTTTGGTCATTCACATATGGCCGGTGCAGAGAAAATAGACAATAAGCTTTTCATCAACCCTGGAAGCGCACATCTTCCGAGGGACCGGCAAGAGCCAACGTACGCCATCCTGGAATGGGATGACTTATCGAAAGTAAAATTACAATTCTACCATGTAAATGGGGAGCCAATGCCGGAGCTGCATTTAGAAACAACTCTTACAGCAAAAGATTAAATTCTTTGCTGTAAGACTGTTGACAAAAAGTCATATAGTTTATATACTTATTCTTGTCCGAAAAAACAGGGCGTTACATAATTAAAGTAGGAACGAAGTTAATTAAAGATAATGATGCTTCTTGTAGTTTAATGGTAGTACCTCAGTCACGAGCGAGGCATCAACCGAAAGCTACGAGTTGCCCCGACGAACCAGCTTCCTAGAACAGACTGTTAGAGGAAGGTGCATGTTCAGACAAGGCTAATGAAATTATAATAACGCGGGTGTAGTTTAATGGTAAAACCTCAGCCTTCCAAGCTGATGACGAGGGTTCGATTCCCTTCACCCGCTCCATAATAGACATACATAATTTAATGTCCCAGTAGCTCAGCTGGATAGAGCAACAGCCTTCTAAGCTGTGGGTCGCAGGTTCGAATCCTGCCTGGGACGCTAAACAATAAAACGCTGAATCTCTTGTGTATCAAGGGATTCAGCGTTTTGTTAATTCAAGAAAGAACCGGATTTTGAGTTCCAGCTCTGAAGTTTAGTATTTGCCTATGCGGATTACGGACTGTATAAATGGTGAAACCTTTGTGAATGAATTCTATTAAACCAGAGAAGAATTACAGTTATATTGGTGGAATATTTTTAATTGATAGGAGGGATGATAAAGTTAAAAGGAGGAATCAAGATGCAAAATCAAGAAGAAAATAACACACTCGCTAATATGATTAACCAAATAACTACTAACTTTGCACAGGTGTCGGCATTAAAACAATTGCTTGTAGATAAAAATATACTTACTGAAGAAGAAGTTGCTGAGCGGTTTGATAAAGTATTTGAGGAAGACAGTGGGAATGTATATGACTTTTTAGAGACAGGTGAAATCAAAGAGTAGTAAATACCCAGGCATGCTTAACGTGTATTTTCTTATAATTTACCACTTAAATCTCTCGATGGTTTAGCATGCTCTAAAAACCATTCCAACAGCAGGAAAATATCGCCTCGTGTCGAAGGTTGTCAGAAAGGGAGGTGTTATTTTTGAAAGAAATTGCTGCAACTGTATCTTTAAGTAATGGCCATGTTATCAAAATGGTGCTTGAAAGAGAAAATGTCGAATCGGTTATTGAAGAGTTTTTAGAAGGCAGCGGTAAATTTAATGAAGGCGGAATATCATTTTTAAAAGATCATGTCATTTCCGTAGAAGCTAGTGAAAAAAAGATGGCGCGGATCAATAATGATGCAAAAAAATATGTGCCCTGAAAGGAAGCATCCCAAAGTGGATGCTTTTTTTTAATTTCAATTAAATAAAAGGTTGCTCCTCTCAGGGTGACAAAAAGATTAGGGATCTCTTGAGAAAACTGTTTTGCTGGGATGCTCATGTTTTAATTCAGCTCCCACTTTTACATTTCATCCGTGTAAGTATTTTTCTTTTATAAAAAGCAGCTTTTATTTACACATTATGATTAGACTGTTCAGTGGAAATCTGCCAGCTTACTCCAAATTTGTCAGTGACCTGTCCATAGGCTGGACTCCAAAACGTCTCCTGCAGCTCCATGCCGATTTCTCCTCCATCTTTTAGATTATCAAAGATTACTTTTGCTTGTGCTTTTTCATCTATTATGAGTGCGACGGTTACTTGGGAACCTAACTGATAGGGCATGCCTGGAAAAATATCGGACAGCATAAAAAGCTCGGTACCGCCTACTTTTAATTGGGCATTCATCACGAGTTGTGCTGCACCTTCCGGGAGAGAGAAATCCGGGTCCTCAGGCATGTCGTCAAATGTATGCAGCTCGGTTATTTCTGCGTCTAAAGCTTCTTTGTAAAAATTAATTGCTTCCTGGCCGCGGCCGTCTAAAACTAGATACGGATGAATTCCGGTAATCATTTTTTCCACCTCTTTCGAAAATTAGGAACATATGTTCGTTAACATTTTAATATTGTTTCGAGGAGATTGCAAGTTTAAGTTCAAAATATTCGTTCAATTTAAAAGAAAAGATTGTGTTATTATCCATTATTTGTAATGATTGGTGTAGAGGAAATATAGTAGTAATTCAACATAAGGGGGGAGAGAATGGGATATATTTCAGAAGAAAAGAAAGATAAAATTTTTGAAGAAAAGCTTACCCAACTTTGGAATAACGGCTACATATCCCAGCAGGAGTATAAAAGTTTAAAAGAAGCTAATCAATTGTACATATATGATAGTAAGGTCAGTCAGTCTCTGAAGGCAGAAACTGATGAAGTGAAAATCGAAGAATGGGAGCTTAAAGAGAAGCCAGTTCCCAAAGTCCCTAAAAAAGAGAAAAGAATAAAATCAACGGAGGAGATTCGGGAGAGGAATATTACGTGGTCGCTTATTTTAGGGGTGTCTCTTTTACTGATTACCGGCTTAATTGTTGCAACTAGTCAGTGGGCTCAAATGGGGCCAGGTATGAAAGTATTCGCGATTACTGGTGTTTCCTTGCTTTTCTTTGGATTAAGTTATATTTCAGGTAGAATTCTTAAAATTAAACAAACCGCATTTGCCTTTTTGACTTTAGGCAGCTTATTTATACCGATTGGAATTCTTACGATTGGCTACTTTGAACTGCTGGGAAGTTATTTTTCTTTATTTGGAAAGGGAAGGTTTCTTTTAGGCTTAACGGGGGCTCTTCTCCCATTACCTCTCTATATTCGTCATGGTTTAGCCCACAATTCACGTTTATTTGTATGGATTTCTTTTTTGTTTTTAACATTGTCGGCAGGTTGTGTAGCCGGAGCGCTTCCGGTGTCTGTAGATGTCTTTTACTTGCTCCTTATGTTATTTAATGGTGCCCTGGTCTTTGGCTACGTGCGATATAAGGATGCGAAGAAGTTAAAGTTATTTATGGAGGAACTGCCGTTATACGGGCAGTTGAATCTCGTGATTTCTACACTGCTGATGCTGTTATTCTTTGAAAGCGAGGTTTTTTATAGTTTTAATTTGATCATAACGGCAGCCATTTATATGGCGATGGTATTTGTTTATCAACAGAAAGAATACCAGTTTGTTTTTTCCGTTATGATCTCTTATGCGGTTTATATGCTGATAGAGCATACAATGCTTCACTCGGCTGGATTGGTTCTTTATGGACTAGTTGGCCTGGTTTATTTAGTTTTTTCATATGTGTTTAGAAAGCATAGTAATATCGATAAAGTCTTTAGGTATACAAGCGGAATAGTTTCGTTTTTGGCATTTGTTTATATAAGCTATGAAAGTATAGCTTTAAGAGGGGAAGAGAGTTCCTGGCAATTGCTTGCAGCTTATGCTGTCATTGCTTCTAATTACCTTGTACTTGCTAATATTACTAAATTTACAGCTTTTGTATACGGCGCGCCGGTGTTTCTCTTTGTCTTTTTATGGCAGTTATGGACATTAGTTAACATTGGACCTTTGTTTTTCTTTATGTTTGCCGGGGCGTGTCTGTCTCTTGTTTATATAGGGCTTTGGACTGTTAATCCTTGGATTAAAATCATACAGGAGAGCTCTTTTTATGTCTCACTGTTAATCGCTGCTGGATCGGTCTGGTATGCTCTCTATTCAGAATTATACGGTTATAGTGCTTGTATGTTTCTGATTATTGGTATTATTGCTGGTTTTGTGAGAGAAATAAATCAAAAGGATATACAAGACGCTGCGGCTTGGACGCATTCTATTACTTTATTAATGGCAGGATGGCTTTGGTATAACCCAGTGGTAACATGGGAGCCTGCTTATGAGAGGGTATTTTCACAGCCCTTTCATTTATCCATTATAGGTTTAATGCTGCTTTGTCTTCATTTATTTTGGAGGCGTAGAGATAAGTTGAAGCTGGCGCAAGCGGTATTCTATACGGGGCAGTGTGCTTACATTCTGGCAATGGTTTTACTGCTTCATTCGCCAGGTGTTGATGGTGTAATCGTACGTCCGCTAATACTGCTGATAGGAATTGGGGTTACGTTCTGGTTCGTCCAATATCTTAAACAGTCATTTATGTGGTGTATTGTCTCACTGACATCTTTAGCTTTCTACATTTCTTTGCTGAATCCTCTTCCGATAGATTCTTTTGAAAGTTTTCTTGTTTATCTTATTTTTGCACCTGTGTTTTTATTGCTGGCAGCAGAACTCGGGTGCAGAAAATGGAGAGATATGTATCCGTACTTTTATTGGCTGGGGCATACCGTACAGCCGCTTATCATTGCCTTGTTTATGCTGGAGCATTTAAGTGCAGCCAAAGTGCATCCTGTTATTTTGCTAATTCCTTTAAGCGTGTATCTATTCAGCGCAATCAGGGCCGTAAATGAATGGCAGATTAAACTGATGATTTATACAGGATTAACAGTCATGGCCCTTTTATTTTATTCCGGACCCGGATATTATGACGTTTGGTCTCAAGCAGATGAGGAATATGCTTTTCTTATTACGAGCTTTGTTATTGCTGTGTTATGGATAAGTCTTCCTCAAGCTTGGAAGAAACGGATAGAATGGTATGTGATACCATTTTCAATTATTGGACTCCTGTCAATTCTCAGCAAGGATGGGGAGTGGATGGTTATGGAAACCATTCCTGTTCTGGGCTACGTACTTATCATTCTTTTCTTTCTTCATATTAGAGAGTGGTCCGTAGTTCGCTTTGCCCCTTTGCTTCTTACTCTTGGTTTGTGGGAGAGAGTAAGTCACTTACTGGATAGAATTTATCTAATCATTCTGCTTTTTAGTTGTATAATAATTCTCCTTCAGGCTGGAAGGATTTTTCATAAGTATTTAATTGGCCCAAAAGAAAGAGTGGACGCGTATTCATGGACAGCGCTCGGCTATATTGCGTATTTAATTACTTACACTTTATTTGATAACTTAATCTGGGTTCGCATCCTGCCTTTAATTGGTCTAGGTATTTGGTTTTTCTGGAATGCCGGCAGGTGGAAATCAACCATTGCCCAAAAAGCTTTTTATACTGCGGGTACGGTATGCAGTTATGGAGTTTACCTTATGATTTTGATGGATTATCGAGCCTGGGTACCTGATTTGATAGAAGCTGAGCTTCAAGTATTACCTCTCCTGGTAATATTCTTTTGGATAAAGAAGTATTTATGGCAGGCAATTTATATTACAATGTACCATATTCAATTTGCAGTCGTTTTAATGGTTGCGGTCTATTTATTAGTCGATGCCATTCAAAGCCACACTATTTGGGATGCCTGGATGATAGGTGGTTTATCTCTGCTTTCTATGATTCTCGGTATGCAGTATAAAGTTAAATCTTATTTTTTTGTGGGAATGGGAGTCTTAATCTTTAATGTGATTTACCAGACTCGTCCTTATTGGGGAAACGTACCATGGTGGGTTTATCTGCTGACTGCAGGGATCCTGCTAATAACTATCGCCAGTTATAATGAGTGGCAGAAGCAGGAGCATCACTCTAACAAGCCAATTGAGCGGAAAATCAAAAAGATGTGGCTTTCTCTTAAAAGTTGGAATTAAATATTTGGTAAGTCCTCCTGCATTTAAAGGCGCTGAACTTTTTATAGTGATAGTTCAGCGCTTTTTTATTGTATGCAGTGAAGACCGCTCATTCCTCGAGATGCCAGCCTATCCCCTATAAGGTATAGGTGAAAGGAGTAATGACAAAAGTTAAGAAATTTCTTCAAGGGAGAAAGTGCTTTGGAGCGTCAATTATGAATTGGTAGGAAAGATCATCTAAAGAGCATGTCTCATTTATTCTGTCTCTGTGCATATAGTGTAAGAAGAGACGTTGTAAGGGGAATGCTTATGAAAACCCTGCTTAAAAAGACATTAGCTATATTAATAGGAAGTTTACTGCTGTCCATTGGGATTAATTTGTTTTTAATTCCTGATCAAATATTAGATGGAGGGGTAATCGGACTTGGTTTAATAGCAAATTACATTTGGAATATTAAAGTGGGATTTACGATTATTTGTATAAGTGTTCCAATATTTGCTCTGGCATGGTTTTCTTTTCGGTCATATTTTTATAATAGTCTACATGGTTTGTTAGTCTCTTCTTTCTTAATCGACTGGTTAAGTTCTATTAGGAACTACCATTTTCCGTTAGATCCTGCTGTCAGTTCTATTATAGGAGGGGTGTTAGTAGGAGGAGGGATCGGCTATATGCTCCGTCATCAGACCAGTACTGGCGGAACAGATCTGCTGGCTCAAATAATAGCAAATTTATTTAAAATAAATGTAGGGTTTGTTATTCTCTTCATTGATTTAGCGGTAATTGCAGCTGGGGGATACTTATTTTCAGCGGATACCTTTATCTTGTCGGTTATAACCATTATCAGTGTAGCCTTATCAACAATGCTCTTAACCTCTCAGCGGCTCATTCCCACGATGTTGGAATAAAATATAGCGAAAGTGATTTACAAAGGATTGTATGCTATACTTGCTGCAATACATACCTGCTTAAACAAGACAAAAAAGAGGCGCCGAATCGGACGCCTCTTCTCTATATTTATTTAGGGGGAGGTACGTTAATAGCGTTCGAAGCTCTGTTGGACATTAAGGGTGTTTATTATGAATTTATTCTAAATAATTTTGTCGTTTTAAAGTGAAGGAAATTGGAAAGAATGTATAGGTGAGTATGGTTATTATGGGAAGGGTGTCTTATGGAAAAACAAAACGGGGATATAGTATTATTCCCCAAATGGAAATCTACACTTGAAAACACTGGCTTTGAAGCAATAAAAGAAAAAAGATTTAAGGATTCAGCAGAAAGCTTTGAGCTGCTTCTCGAACACGGAGTAGCTGGTCACGAAGTAATTACAGGGTTACTGATGAGTTGGATTGAGCTTGGAAAATACTCTGAAGCGGAAGAATTATGTCAGGAACAAATGAAAAAAGAAGAAGAGTATTATTATCAGTATTTACATATTTATATCACTATACTTTTCCAATCCAACCGTTATCAGGAATTAATTGATCTACTGGATGAAGTCTTCGAGACTGAAGATATACCTCACCAAAATAGAACACAGTTATGGCAGATGTATGAAGTGGCCAAAAAATTATTGCAGGACGTACATAAGAAAGAAAGTGATCGATTAGTAGATGAATTGAAGAAGTCTTTTGAAAAAGGTGATTTGCAGAAGCAATGGGTAGCTGTTAACCAGTTAAGAAAGCAGCCTCTTCCTGAAAACCTGGAATATTTTAAAGAATGTCTTGAAGATAAGGACATACATCCTATAATCAAAACAGGTTTAATCTTGTGGTTAAGGGAAGAAGGTTGTACTGAATCAGTTACTATTATTAAATTTGGTCACAAACTGGAAGTCACTCCATCTCAGCTGAATAGTTTTCAATCAGATTATATAATACAACAGATCAAAATGAGACTTGGTGCAGTTGAACAAAATAATCCGACTATGTTTCAGGTCATTCATGATTTACTGGATCATTACTGCTATGTACGTTATCCGCTTTTCCCTTCCGAAGAAGAAGTCAATTATATAGTAAAAGCGCTAAAGCAGCTCGGTCATGAATATTTACAACTGCCTTATGAAGAGCAAGACAGTCATCCAGAGGTAAACAAATACAAGGAAGAAATTCAGTTATGTGAGCAGCATTATATGATTTTGGTTGGTCAGTAAAATATTTTCAAATGAAGTTTTTATTTGCAGCTGTAGGACAATTGTTGAAAGCACGGTTCATTATGTTATAATGTAGTGGTTGCATATGAGATTCGTTGGAAATAGAATCATAGAAACAATTATGGATCGCTATTTAGGCGAGCAGGAAATTATAGATGTTGGAGGGAATTTTTTATGTCAGCAAAGTGGGAAAAAAAAGAAGGTAATCAGGGGACACTTACAGTAGAAGTGCCTTCTGAAGATTTCAACAAAGCTTTAGATGAAGCTTTTAAAAAGGTTGTTAAACAGGTACAGGTACCTGGGTTCCGTAAGGGGAAAGTACCTCGTAAGCTGTTTGAACAACGTTTTGGTGTAGAATCTCTTTATCAGGATGCGATCGATATCGTACTGCCAAAAGCGTACTCTGATGCTGTTGAAGAAACTGGTATTGAACCGGTTGATCGTCCTGAAGTCGATGTACAGCAAATTGAAAAAGGACAACCTCTTGTGTTTACTGCCGACGTAACCGTTAAACCTGAAGTGAAGCTAGGAGATTACAAAGGTCTTACTTATGAAGAGCAGAGCACTGAAGTAACTGAAGAAGATGTTGAAAATGAATTGAAACAACAGCAGGAACGCCAGGCTGAGTTAGTGGTTAAAGAAGAAGGAACGGTTGAAGATGGCGATACAGTAGTTATGGATTTTGAAGGCTTTGTAGATGGTGAAGCATTCGAAGGCGGCCAAGCCGATAACTATTCTCTTGAAATCGGATCCGGGTCGTTCATTCCAGGGTTTGAAGAACAGCTTGTTGGTAAGGCTGCCGGAGAAGAAGCCGATGTACAGGTTACGTTCCCTGAAGAATACCACGCTGAGGATCTTGCTGGTAAAGAGGCAACATTTAAAGTTAAAATTCATGAAATTAAAGGAAAAGAACTTCCGGAGCTAGATGATGAGTTTGCGAAAGATGTCGACGAAGAAGTTGAATCTTTAGACGAGCTTAAAAAGAAAACACGTGACCGTTTAGAAGAACAGAAGAAAACTGATGCTGAAAACCAAAAGCGTGATACACTTGTGCAGAAAGCTTCTGAAAATGCTGAAGTTGAAATACCACAGGCAATGGTTGATACAGAACTTGACCGCATGGTTAGTGAATTTGAACAACGCCTTCAAATGCAGGGCATGACTAAAGACATGTACTTCCAGTTTACGGGTCAAGACGAAGATGCTTTACGCGAACAAATGCAGGAAGATGCAAGTAAGCGCGTTAAAACCAACCTGACTCTTGAAGCAATTGCTGAAGCAGAAAACGTAGAAGCAACTGAGGAAGACGTTAATTCTGAGCTTGAAAACATGGCTTCTATGTACCAGACTGATGTTGCGCAGCTGACGCAAATGCTTGGCGGTAATACAGACATGGTTAAAGAAGATCTTAAAGTGCGTAAAGCGATTGATGTACTGGATGAAAATAGTAAAGCTGAATAATTTGTTTAGAAGGCAAGGGGCCAGAAAAAGCTCCTTGTCTTCTCCTATATTTTTCATTCTTTATGTAAGGTGAATGAATGTGTCTTGTTTTTACATATACTAATGATGTACCTATCGTTTGACTTATAGTCGATATGTCTACATAATGAGGTTGATGTAATAGTAATCGCACACCTCTATATAGGTATTGCTTTTTTGTTTTTAATTAATCTGGTATGATGGGCAAAAGACACGAATGCACAGCATCCAGGGTTATTACACAGTCGCAGCTATTGCGTCATTTTATAAAGGGGTGAATGGTATGTTTAAATTTAATGAAGAAAAGGGACAGCTTAAATGCTCATTTTGCGGAAAAAGTCAAGAACAAGTTCGTAAGTTAGTAGCTGGACCTGGCGTTTATATATGTGATGAATGTATTGAATTGTGTACTGAAATCGTGGAAGAAGAGCTGGGTAATGAAGAAGAAGTGGAATTTAAAGAAGTTCCAAAACCACAGGAGATCCGCGGCATCTTGAATGATTATGTAATTGGGCAGGATCAGGCGAAAAAGAATTTATCAGTGGCGGTTTATAACCACTATAAGCGTATTAATGCCGGGGTGAAAAGCGATGACGTTGAACTTGCTAAGAGTAATATTCTTATGCTTGGGCCAACAGGGAGCGGTAAGACGCTTCTCGCTCAGACTCTTGCACGTATATTAAATGTTCCTTTTGCTATAGCAGACGCTACCTCCTTAACTGAAGCTGGTTATGTTGGAGAAGACGTGGAGAATATTCTTCTTAAACTTATTCAGGCAGCAGATTATGACGTGGAGAAAGCGGAAAAAGGTATTATTTATATCGATGAGATTGACAAAGTTGCACGTAAATCTGAGAACCCTTCAATTACCCGGGATGTATCAGGGGAAGGTGTTCAGCAGGCCTTGCTGAAAATTCTAGAAGGTACCCAGGCAAGCGTTCCTCCACAAGGCGGAAGAAAGCATCCTCATCAGGAATTTATACAGATTGATACAACCAATGTTTTATTTATCGTAGGCGGAGCGTTTGATGGGATTGAACAAATCATTAAACGCCGTCTTGGAAAGAAAGTAATTGGTTTCGGTGCAGGACAGACCGATGTTGATGCTGAGAAGAGTGAGCTTTTAACAAAAGTTTTACCTGAAGACTTGTTAAGTTATGGTCTTATTCCTGAATTTATCGGTCGTCTCCCGGTAATCGGAAGCCTTGAACAATTAGATGAAGAAGCACTGGTAGAGATCTTGACAGCACCTAAGAACGCTCTTGTAAAACAATACCAGAAACTTCTTCAGATTGATCATGTGGAACTCGAATTTGAAGAAGAAGCCCTTCGTGAGATTGCACGTCTGGCAATTGAGCGTAAGACTGGAGCTCGTGGACTTCGTTCAATTATTGAAGGCATCATGCTTGATGTTATGTATGAACTGCCGTCCCGTGATGATATTGAAAAATGTATTATTACGAAGGATACCGTTAAAGAAGAGAGCAGTTATCCTAAGTTAATCCTAACGGATGGAACAGTGGAAGATGAGAATAAAGAAACTCCTAAAGAAAGTGCTTAATAAAGCATTGTTTTAGGTAAATACAATCTTTATTTTAATAAACCGCGCTGCGAATTTTTTGTAGCGCGGTTTCTGTTGTGATTTTAGGAAACTTAAACACATTACCTTGGGATAGTAACCTTTAAAGCTTGGAAAGCTTTTGCCCTACATAATTTCTTTTTAGCATGATTATACTGTTGGGTGTTTATAATAAAATTAAGCTTTAGAAAGAAGAACGCGGGCTTTCTGCCTATTCCTTACGTTTTACTTTCTCATAAGATTTCTATATGATTAACTTACAATTAGCATTATTTGGAGGTGCACAATTTGTCTGAAAAACATAGTATCAAGCTCCCCCTCCTTCCTCTTAGAGGTCTATTAGTGTACCCTTCGATGGTACTGCACCTTGATGTAGGTCGTGATAAATCTGTGAACGCTTTAGAACAAGCTATGATTGATGATAATCAAATTTTTCTTGTTTCCCAAAAAGAAGTAAATATCGATGACCCAACTGTTAGTGATATGTATGAGATCGGTACGGTAGCCCGTGTGAAGCAGATGGTAAAGCTTCCAAATGGAACAAACCGTGTCCTTGTGGAAGGACTTTATAGAGCAAGCGTTGATCACATACAAGAAGGTGAAGAATACTACGAAGCTGATGTACAAAAGTTAGAGGACATTCATGATGATCACAAGGAAGAAGAAGCTCTAATGCGCACGCTTCTGAGTCAATTTGAACAATATGTCAAAGTATCAAAAAAAGTAAGCAAAGAAACGTACAATACAGTGGCAGATGTAGATTCTCCTGGTCACTTAGCTGATCAGATAACCTCCCACCTGCCCATTAAAATAAAAGATAAACAAAAAGTTCTTGAAACATCTAATGTGAAGCAAAGGTTGAAGCATTTAATCGAACTGATCGGCAATGAAAGAGATGTTCTCCAAATCGAACAAAAAATTGGGCAGCGCGTGAAAAAGTCGATGGAGAAAACTCAAAAGGAATACTACTTGCGAGAGCAAATGAAAGCTATACAAAACGAACTAGGCGATAAAGACGGAAAATCGGGAGAAGTCAGTGAACTTCGTGAAAAAATTGAAGAATCAGAAATGCCGGAACGGGTTCAAAAAGTCGCTGAAAAAGAGCTCGGCCGATATGAAAAAGTTCCGCAAAGTTCTGCAGAAAGCTCAGTCATCCGTAATTATATTGAGTGGCTGGTGTCGCTGCCATGGTCACAGGAGACTGAAGACAATTTGGATGTCAATCATGCTGAAACGATCCTTGATGAAGATCATTACGGCCTCGAAAAGGTGAAAGAACGTGTATTAGAATACTTAGCTGTACAACAGCTGACTCAGTCCATTAAAGGCCCGATCCTTTGTCTGGTAGGTCCCCCGGGAGTGGGTAAAACGTCATTAGCCAAGTCCATTGCCAGGGCAATTAATCGCAAATTTGTTCGTATTTCACTGGGCGGGATTCGTGATGAAGCAGAGATTCGCGGACATAGGAGAACTTATATTGGAGCCATGCCCGGCCGTATTATTCAAGGAATGAAACGCGCCGAGACCATTAATCCTGTTTTTCTTCTAGATGAAATCGATAAAATGGCAAGTGATTTTCGCGGAGATCCATCATCTGCCATGCTTGAAGTTTTAGATCCAGAGCAGAATAGCACATTTAGTGATCATTTCATCGAAGAACACTATGATCTCTCTAACGTGATGTTTGTTGCTACAGCAAATACGATGACATCCATACCAGGTCCGCTCTTAGACCGTATGGAGGTTATTTCCATTGCCGGATACACAGAAGTAGAAAAACTTCATATTGCTAAAGAGCATCTGCTTCCTAAGCAAATTAAAGAAAATGGATTAACGAAAAGCAAAGTGCAATTTAAAGATGAAGCATTGCTGAAACTGATTCGTATGTATACGCGTGAAGCAGGAGTTCGTAATTTAGAACGCGAATTAGCTGGGGTGTGCAGAAAAGCAGCCAAGATTATCGTGTCAGGACAGAAGAAAAGAGTAGTTGTTACTGAGAAGCAGCTAGAAGAACTTCTAGGTCGTCCGAAGTTCCGTTATGGTCAGGCGGAGCTTGAAGACCAAGTCGGTGCCGCAACAGGGTTAGCTTACACTTCTGCTGGTGGCGATACGCTTTCCATTGAAGTTTCTATTTATCCCGGAAAAGGAAACCTGACACTTACAGGAAAACTGGGAGATGTTATGAAGGAATCAGCACAAGCTGCATTTAGTTACATTCGTTCAAGGTCTGATGACTTAAAGATTGATCATGATTTTGCAGAAAAGAATGATATTCATATTCACGTCCCTGAAGGTGCTACTCCAAAAGACGGTCCGTCTGCAGGAATAACAATGGCTACTGCATTAGTATCAGCTCTGACTGGAAGAGCTGTGAAAAAAGAGGTAGGAATGACTGGAGAGATTACATTACGCGGGCGTGTCCTTCCAATTGGCGGCTTAAAAGAAAAATCTTTGAGTGCTCACCGGGCAGGGTTATCGAAGATTATTATCCCATCTGAAAATGAAAAGGATCTTGAGGACATTCCTGAAAGCGTACGTGAAGGTCTTACCTTTATCCCGGTTAAACACCTGGATGAAGTGCTTGACCAAGCATTGACGGAGAGAAGTTATGAAGGTTAATCATGCAGAGATTATAATAAGTGCAGCAAGTAAGAAGCAGTATCCAGGCGATCCGATTCCAGAAATTGCTCTTGCAGGCAGGTCCAATGTAGGAAAATCATCGTTTATTAATAAAATGATTCAAAGGAAAAACCTGGCAAGGACTTCGTCAAAGCCGGGTAAAACCCAGACATTAAACTTTTACAGAATTAACGAGAAGTTTCATTTTGTAGATGTACCGGGTTATGGCTATGCGAAGGTCTCCAAAAAGGAACGTGCCAAATGGGGTCAAATGATGGAAGAGTATTTTGCCGGACGTGAACAACTCTGTGCAACAGCACTGGTAATAGATATCCGGCATAAGCCAACCGAAGATGATTGTATGATGTATGATTTTCTTAAGCACTTTGAGCTGCCGGTTATGGTTATTGCGACCAAGCTTGATAAAATTAAAAAGGGTCAGCGAAATAAACAGCTGCAGCTAATATCATCTACCCTGCAGATGGAGGAAGAAGATCAATTGATTCCTTTCTCTGCAGAAACGGGCGAAGGTAAAGACAAAGCATGGAGCACGATGTTATCTTATATGCAATTCTAATCCGACACCACTCCTCCTTGGGTGGTGTTTTTCAATGGGAAAATAATTAAAATTAATGAGAAACAAATTAAAAGATGCATGTATAAGAAGAGATAAAAACCAGCCGTGCACGGCTGGTTTGATTATCGTTTTTTAAATAAATAAATTCCTAATACAATAAGTACAACCGGCCAGAATTGTTCAATCCAGTTAATAATAGTATAAAGGAAACTAAACCATCCCGGATTAGATGTGGAAAACAGTCCAAATCCGGCCAAGCCAAGCAGCAGGATTGTGGGTAGAAGTCCGGATTTTGTTTTAGTGTATTTTAAAAGAAAAGCAAGCCCTACAATTAAAGGGTAAATCGCCCAGTGGTCAATCCAAAAGGGGTAATGATCTTTGCCGTGAAAGTGAACTCCAAGCCCGAAGATAATAGTCCCGGGAATGACGTTTGAATAGTCCTTAGATGTGAAGGAATGAAGGAGAAACGCTGCTCCTATAATGATTAAGATGGTGGGCCACGAGTAAAAAGAAGCAAAATAGGGTATATTTAATTGGCGAAGGAGGAAATATATTCCCAGGCCGATGATGAGATAACCGGCAAATACGTTTTGTTTTTTCATTAAAAATCGTCCTCCAGACTTACATACTATCGAGTACTTGTCTTGCGCATTTTGTCAGGATTTGATATATTACAAACGGGTTATAATTTAGACTCGTTCTAATCTGAAAATGGTTAAAGTATTTGTAACAAGATAAGATAAATATATCCTAACATAAGAAATTCGAAATCTGTTCATATTTTTCTCTTAGAATAATGATCTTCCATGTTATAATGAGTGATATGTGATTAGATAGGAACGTTTTAGATAGGGGTGGATGGAATGCATATCATAACAATCGGCCTAAACTTTAAAACAGCCCCTGTGGAAATTCGGGAAAAGCTTACTTTCTCAGAAGAGCAGCTCTCAGAGGCGATGAAGCATTTGAACAGCCAGAAGAGTGTTCTGGAAAATGTTATTATTTCTACCTGCAACCGTACGGAGATATATGCAGTGGTAGATCAGCTTCATACTGGACGTTACTACATTAAACAATTCTTAGCAGATTGGTTTGAGATGGAGAAGGAAGACTTTTCTCCGTTTCTCACTGTATATGAAGCGGATGGAGCGATTGAGCATTTATTCCGTGTAACGTCTGGACTTGATTCCATGGTGCTTGGTGAAACCCAAATACTTGGTCAGATTAAGCAGGTTTTTCAACAGGCCCAGGAAGTTAAAGCCACAGGCACAATATTTAACCAGCTGTTTAAGCAGGCAGTAACGATGGCTAAAAAAGCTCATAAAGATACTGGGATCGGAGAAAATGCAGTATCAGTCAGTTATGCAGCTGTTGAATTAGCCCGTAAGATCTTTGGTGATTTAGTTCATAAACACATCGTTATTATCGGGGCAGGAAAGATGGGTGAGCTTGCGGCCAGGAATTTGCACGGGTCAGGTGTGAAAAAGGTTACTGTAATGAATCGCACATTGGCAAAAGCGCAAGTGGTAGCTCAGCAGTTTAATGGACAAGCGGTCACCATGGAAAACCTTGAGGGTGTTTTAAAAGATGCTGATATTGTCATCAGTTCTACAGGGGCTGCAGACTATGTCCTCACGAAAGAGCAAATGGAGCCGATTCACAAAAGCCGTAAAGGAAAGCCGCTGTTCTTTGTTGATATTGCTGTTCCTAGAGATCTTGATCCATCGATGGAAAATCTGGAAAGCGTGTTCTTATATGATATCGATGATTTACAAGGAATTGTTGATGCAAACCTTGCGGTTAGAAAGCAGGCAGCTGAAGAGATCAGTTTAATGATCGAAGCGGAAATCGTTGAATTCAAGGAATGGCTCCAAACCATAGGAGTGGTACCAGTAATTTCAGCTCTACGCGAAAAAGCATTAAATATTCAGGCGGAAACGATGGAAAGTATTGAGCGAAAAATGCCTGATTTGACAGAGCGGGAAAAGAAAGTGCTTCGAAAGCACACGAAGAGCATTATTAACCAAATGCTTAAAGAGCCAATTCTTCAAGCGAAGGAATTGAGTGCGAAATCGGATGCTGAAGAATCCTTGCGGTTATTTACTCAAATCTTCGGAATTAAGGAACAAGTGGAAAAGGAATCCCAAAAGCAGGAGAAAAAAAACGAGAGTACCGTAAAGTCAAATGAAGAAGAATCTATTTCCTTCCCCACACTTAGCAAGATAGTGAATTCTTAAGGGTGGAGTCAGCCATGTTTGATCTCAAATGGGTGTATGAATTAGTCCTCTTGCTATATGGTCTTAGTTTAATTGGATACTTTATTGATTTTATACAAAATAACCGGAAGGCCAATCAAGCTGCCTTCTGGTTACTTAGTTTGGTCTGGGGTTTACAAACCCTTTTTTTATTCGTGCAGGTTTTTATAAACAGGAACTTTCCCATAATGAATATATATGATGGACTGTATTTTTATGCCTGGATCCTTGTAACGTTTTCCTTAGTGATTAACCGATTGTTCAAGGTGGATTTTCTTGTGTTCTTTACCAATTTGCTTGGGTTCTTTGTTATGCTTATTCACATATCAACCCGGGCTCAAAGTGTACTGGATGATCAAGGTGTGGCTTTGGTACACGAAATGCTCGTTGTCCACATTACACTTGCTCTTATTTCCTACGGTTTTTTCACTCTGTCTTTTATATTTTCAATTATGTATCTGCTGCAGTATCGACTGTTGAAACAAAAGAAATGGAACGCAAAATTATTTCGGCTAGGGGATCTTACCAAGTTAGATCACTTCTCATATATAGCGATAGTACTAGCCATGCCTCTCTTATTAATTGGATTAATTCTGGGAGTAACATGGGGGTATGTGTCCGAAGACAGTTTTTACTGGTATGATTCTAAAACGCTGGGTTCCATCCTTGTACTGATTGTATATGGAGTCTACTTATTCCTGCGGGTTGTTAAAGGCTACCAGGGAAGAGCGATTGCTATTTTCAATAGTGCAGCTTTTCTATTTCTACTCATTAATTTCTTTCTATTTGGCTCATTATCAAATTTTCACTTTTAACTTGAGGAGGACTTTCATTGCGTAAGATCGTTATAGGTTCACGGAAAAGTAATTTAGCGATTACCCAGACGGAATGGGTGATTGAACAATTGAAGCAGGTTGATCCATCTTATGATTTTGAAATCAAACGAATTTCCACTAAAGGGGACCGTATTCTAGATGTTCAGCTTTCTAAAGTAGGCGGAAAGGGTTTATTCATAAAAGAGATTGAACAAGCTATGTACGACAAAGAAATAGATATGGCGGTCCACAGTATGAAGGACATGCCTGCTGTTGTGGCTGACGGACTGATGGTCGCTTCAGTCCCTGTGCGTGAAGATCACAGAGATGCCTTTATTTCAAACGATCACGTTAGCTTAAAGGATCTCAAAGAGGGTGCGGTAGTCGGTACGAGCAGCCTGCGCAGAGGGGCTCAGATAAAAGCATTTAGGCCTGATCTCGAGATTCAATGGATTAGAGGTAATATTGATACGAGATTACGTAAGCTTAAAGAAGAAGACTTCGATGCAATTATACTGGCAGCTGCCGGTTTGAAGCGGATGGGCTGGAGCAGCGAGCTTGTAACTGAATATTTAGAGCCGGACGTGTGTGTGCCCGCAGTTGGACAAGGGGCTCTTGCTATTCAATGCCGCGAGAATGATAAGGAACTTATCGACTATCTGAAAAAAATAAATGACGAATATACGGATATTACGGTAGCCTGCGAACGGAAATTTCTTCATGATTTAAACGGAGGCTGTCAGGTGCCGATTGGCGGGTATGCTACCCTTAAAGGTGAAGAAATTACATTGACAGCTTTAGTTGGGAAGCCGGATGGTTCAGCTATTCTACATGAAACAGTGAAAGGAAAGGACCCGATCGCGGTAGGTAAACAAGCTGCTGATCTTCTGAAGGAACGTGGAGCGGTGGAAATCGTGGAGAAGGCAAAAGAGGAGTATGGTGAATAATGAGGCCATTAAAAGGCAAAAAGGTCCTGGTAACAAGGCCTTTGTCTCAAGCCGGGGCTCTCATTAATCAATTGGAACGGGCTGGTGCTCATTCTGTTCACATACCTCTTATCGATTTTCAATTACATGAGTCTAAAGAAAATGTACGTATCTTATCTAAACTTCACGACTATAACTGGGTGTTTTTTACAAGCTCCAATGGCGTGAAGTTTTTTTTGAAGTGGCTGGATCGTTGTGGAATAATAAATTTTCCAGAACATTGTAAAATAGCTGTGGTTGGAACGAAAACAAAAGAGGCTGCCGAAAAAAAGGGCTTAAAAGTTAACTTTTATCCCTCTACATACGATGGTGACCATATGGCAAAAGAATTTGTTACTGCCGATTCTGCTCCAGGTAAGGTTCTCTATGTACGCGGGAATCTTTCGCGGGACACAATTTCTGATATCTTTGTTAAAAAGGGGATTCTTTTTCAATCAATAACCGTCTATGATACCCTACTATTAAAAGAGTCAGAGACCGTTACTCCACACCTCTCTTCTCTTGATGCTTTAACTTTTACAAGTCCTTCTACAGTGCAGGCATTTACTAACATTACTAAAGAATGCAAAGAATCGGTTTTAGAAATACCGTGTTTTTGTATAGGATCAACGACAGCTGAGAAAGCCGCTGAACTTGGATTTGAAAAAGTTTATTTTCCTTCGATATTTATTGTTGAAGAAATGGTACAGCAAATGGTTGATTACTTTTTGAAAGAGGGTTAATGACATGAAAGATTTACAATTTAAGCGGCATCGACGCTTACGGCGAACCGAATCGATGAGGTCTTTAGTGCGTGAAACAAGGTTACAAAAGGAAGACTTAATTTATCCTATTTTTGTCGTTGAAGGAGAAAATATTAGAAACCCTGTTAAGTCCATGCCCGGAGTACATCATGTTTCCTTAGACCACTTATCAGAAGAGATGACTGAACTGGTACAGCTGGGAATCAGGTCTGTGATTGTATTTGGCGTGCCGGAGGAGAAGGATGAGTTAGGGAGTGAAGCTTATAATGAGCATGGAATTGTTCAAAGAGCTATTCGCCACATTAAAGAAGCTCACCCTTCGTTAACAGTAGTAGCTGACACGTGCTTATGCCAATACACTGATCACGGACATTGCGGAATTGTTCGTGATGGTGATATTGCCAATGATGATTCATTAGAGTTGCTTGCCAAAACTGCTGTAAGTCAGGCGGAAGCAGGAGCTGATATCATTGCTCCTTCAAACATGATGGACGGGTTTGTGGCAGCAATCAGACAGGGGCTGGATGAAGCTGGGTATAGTCATATTCCAGTGATGTCTTATGCCGTTAAGTATGCATCGGCGTATTACGGACCGTTCCGGGATGCGGCTCACAGCTCCCCGCAGTTTGGAGATCGGCGTGCGTATCAAATGGATCCTGCTAATCGGATAGAAGCCATCCGTGAAGCGGAGTCCGATGTAATGGAAGGAGCCGATTTTTTGATTGTCAAACCGGCTTTATCTTATCTTGATATTATGCGCGAAGTGAAGGACCGATTTAACCTCCCCCTTGTAGCCTACAACGTCAGTGGTGAATACTCGATGGTTAAAGCTGCCGCAGCTAATGGGTGGGTAAACGAAGAGGAAATCGTAATGGAAAAGCTGACCTCCATGAAACGGGCAGGGGCTGACTTAATTATCACGTATTTTGCCAAAGATGCAGCTCGCTATTTAGATCAGTAAGGAAGGGTGTTTCATTTATGAAAAAAATTGATCGTTCAGTTGAAGCTTATAAAGAAGCTGTGAATTTAATGCCTGGTGGCGTGAACTCTCCAGTAAGAGCATTCAAATCGGTTGATATGGACCCCATTTTTATGGAAAAAGGGAAAGGCTCTAAAATAACCGATATTGATGGCAATGAGTACATTGATTATGTCTTAAGCTGGGGCCCGCTTATTTTGGGGCATGCAGATGACAGGGTAGTAGAGGCGTTAAAAGAAGCTGCAGCATTAGGGACCAGTTTTGGTGCTCCTACGACTCTGGAAAATGATCTGGCTAACCTGGTTATCGATCGTGTACCATCGATAGAAATGCTTAGAATGGTTAACTCTGGCACAGAAGCTACCATGAGTGCACTTCGTGTAGCGCGAGGTTATACGGGTAGAAATAAAATTCTGAAATTTGAAGGAAACTATCATGGTCATGGTGATTCCCTGCTGATTAAAGCAGGTTCTGGTGTGGCAACGCTCGGCCTTCCAGATTCCCCTGGTGTACCTGAGTCTATAGCTCAAAATACCATCACAGTGCCATATAACGACTTAGAAAGTGTAAAATATGTATTCGATGAGTTTGGAGATGATTTGGCGGCTGTCATTATTGAGCCAGTGTCTGGAAACATGGGAGTTGTGCCGCCTAAAGAAAGTTTTCTCGCTGAGCTTCGTCAGCTCACTGAAGAAAATGGAACTGTTCTTATCTTTGACGAAGTTATGACGGGGTTTAGAGTAGGTTATCACTGTGCACAAGGTCACTTTGGCGTCACTCCTGATATGACTTGTTTAGGAAAAGTGATAGGAGGTGGACTTCCGGTTGGAGCTTATGGAGGTAAACGCGAAATAATGGAGCGTGTTGCCCCTGTTGGAGATATCTACCAGGCTGGTACACTTTCTGGAAATCCACTAGCTATGACAGCGGGTTATGAAACTCTTAAGGCGATGGATGAGTCGGCGTATAGCAGTATTAGCAAAAAAGTGGATCGTTTAATAGAAGGTTTTGAGGCGGCTGCTGAAGAACATTCCGTTCCTTTAACAATTAACCGTGCTGGATCTATGGTTGGTGTTTTCTTTAATGAAGGTCCGGTAGAGAACTTTGAAACGGCTGGACAGTCTGATCTAGAACGTTTTGCTGCTTACTATCGAGGCATGATTGACCAAGGGATCTTTCTTCCTCCTTCACAGTTTGAAGGTTTGTTTCTTTCAACAGCCCATACAGATGAGGACATTGAAAAAACAATCCAGGCTGTTGATGCAGTATTTAGAACACTATAAACTAATGAGAAGGCGTAGTCATTTGGCTATGCCTTTTTTCTATGTAATCTTCTTTCCTATGTATATCAAAGAAACTGCTGCATAGAGTGGTAATAGGTGGCTTTGTTGATTAATTAGGGAGGGGACATTTGAAATGCAGAATAATCAGGAATTTTCATTTTATTTAGATGAATCGCTTTGGTTTAAGGAAGGACAGGGGGTAAGTGAATTAATTGGTATCTCCCTGGAGCCTAATATTTCTATCACTGATTTAGGCAGTGAGGTAAGACTGCATGGAACAGTTGAGCTGTATGGAGAATATGTAGCGGATGATACAGTTGAACCCTACCGTAATGCAGAAACTCCGCCCGTTGGCCGGGTACTTGATGTTGACGACGCTGAAGAAGAAGGGGTATCTGAATTTACCCATTCTTTTCCTGTGGAAATTACAGTTTCAAAAGAGCGCGTTTTAAGTATGGATGAAGTGGTTATTGATATTGAGGGCTTTGATTACGAGCTTCCAGAACCCAATAATTTAACACTTCATGCTCAATTGAATATGAATGGGATCCTTCAGGAGAAGAATAAAGAACCTGAACAAAGAGACAATGAAGTGATAACAATCGGTCCGGTTCATTATAAAGACGAAGTGCAGCAAGAAACCGAAACTCCTGGAGAAATGAGAGAAGAAGAAACAGAGGAACTAGACGAGAGCAGTAGAAAACAACACACTCAGTCCTTTTCTGAATTCTTTCAGCCTCAACTGGAAGAAAATCATAATGCAGAAGAAGTGGAACAAAATCAGGAGCAAGATGCCGAGTTTTATGAAGATATAGACGTAACGGAGGGAGGGCAAGAGGATTCACCCCCATCCGTGAATGGATTTAAACAAATATTTCAGCACCTTTTTCCAAATAGAGATGAAACGTATTCTCAAATGAAAATGTATATTGTTCAAGAAGATGAAACGATTGAAATGATTGCTGAGCGATATGAAGTACCTGTTAAGCAATTAGAAAAAGTCAATCAAGTTGAGGATGAAGTAGCACCTGGTCAAATTGTGTATATTCCGAATTAAATCCATTTAAATCGGAATGCTAAATGTAAACCAATGCATAATCCGAGAAGAAAGACGTCGATTGTAGTGGGGAAGATGAGTGTGCGGATAAGCTGGTAAATGCATATCGGCACAGTAGCTTTCTCAATAACATACAGCCAGTGACGGCACCACGGTGGCAGGCGGTAGCGGTACATGCGGCTCATTTATTTTCCTCCTCTCCATTTATTTTTATAAATAGTTGACTTCAACCATACATTCTATATACAATATGAATATTAATGACTATATGTGAAATGCCGTGAATGGGAAGAGTACATTAAGCTATCCTTCAGAGAGGAAGACAGTTGGTGAGAGTTTTCCGGAATTCAGTTTAATGGAAGGTCGCCCGGGATGCAGTTCCTTTGAAAGAAGAGTAAAAGGGGCCGGTTAGAAGCCGTTATCTGTTATGAAGTGTGCAAATATATCGATTTGCAAATAAAGGTGGTACCACGGAAAAGCAATCCTTTTCGTCCTTTTTAGGGACGAAAAGGATTTTTTGTTTTTTTAGCTATGAATTATGAAGGAGGAAAATTGATGGAAGATAAAAATGTTTCGATGCCGACCAAATATGACCCTTCTACTGTAGAGAAGGATCGCTACAAATACTGGATTGATGGAAAGTTTTTTGAAGCTGAGCAGGATGAGAACAAAGAACCCTATACGGTCGTAATTCCGCCGCCCAATGTAACAGGAAGACTGCATTTGGGGCATGCCTGGGATACAACCCTTCAGGATATTCTCACACGCGTTAAAAGAATGCAGGGGTACGATGTACTCTGGCTTCCTGGTATGGATCATGCAGGAATCGCCACTCAAGCTAAAGTAGAAGCAAAATTAAAGGAACAGGGGACCTCGCGTTACGATCTTGGAAGAGAAGCTTTTCTTGATAAATCATGGGAATGGAAAAAAGAGTATGCACAGTTTATCCGTACTCAATGGGAAAAGCTTGGCCTCGGCCTCGATTATTCCCGGGAAAGATTCACTCTTGATGAAGGACTTTCAGAAGCGGTGAAAGAGGTTTTCGTGAAGCTATATGAACGAGATCTTATTTATCGTGGGGAATACATTATTAACTGGGATCCTTCCACTAAAACAGCTCTTTCCGATATTGAAGTCGAGTATAAAGATGTTCAAGGCGCCTTTTACCATATGCGCTACCCACTGAAAGATGAGGAAGGTGCGATTGAAGTCGCTACTACTCGTCCGGAAACAATGCTTGGTGATACGGCAGTGGCTGTACATCCGAAAGATGAAAGGTATAAGCACTTAATCGGCAAAAAAGCCATCCTGCCTATTATAGGACGTGAAATTGATATCGTTGCTGATGACTATGTTGATATGGAATTTGGCTCCGGAGCGGTTAAGATTACACCTGCTCATGATCCCAATGACTTTGAAATCGGTAATCGCCACGACCTGGAGCGTGTGCTGGTGATGAATGAAGACGGGACTATGAATGAGAATGCTGGAAAATATAAAGACATGGATCGATTTGAGTGCCGAAAACAAATCGTAAATGATCTTCAAGAAAGTGGTGTCCTTTTTGACATTGAAGAGCACGTACATTCAGTAGGACATTCAGAGCGAAGCGGGGCTGTTGTAGAACCTTATTTATCAACACAATGGTTTGTAAACATGGAGCCTTTGGCTAAACAGGCAATCGACCTCCAATCCACCGATGATAAGGTCAGCTTTGTTCCCGATCGTTTTGAGAAAACCTACTTGAACTGGATGGATAACATTCGTGACTGGTGTATATCACGTCAACTATGGTGGGGTCACCGTATTCCAGCCTGGTACCATAAAGAAACAGGAGAACTTTATGTAGGGAAGGAAGCACCAGCAGACACAGAAAACTGGGAACAAGATGAGGATGTATTAGATACGTGGTTCTCGTCAGCTTTATGGCCGTTCTCTACAATGGGGTGGCCTGATGAGTCGAATGATGATTTTAAACGTTATTTCCCTACCAATGTACTTGTGACAGGTTATGACATTATATTCTTTTGGGTAAGCCGTATGATTTTTCAATCTATCGAGTTTACTGATCGCCGCCCATTTGAAGATGTGCTTATTCATGGATTGGTACGAGACGCAGAAGGCAGAAAGATGAGTAAATCGTTAGGAAATGGCGTAGACCCTATGGATGTTATCGAGAAATACGGTGCGGACTCCTTACGCTATTTTCTTTCCACAGGGTCTTCACCCGGTCAGGATTTGCGTTTCCAGTGGGAAAAAGTAGAATCCACATGGAACTTTGCGAACAAAATTTGGAACGCTTCTCGTTTTGCGTTGATGAACATGGGTGATATTAAGTATGATGATATCGATTTGTCTGGTGAAAAATCAGTAGCTGATGATTGGATTTTAACGCGTTTAAACCAGACGATTGAACAGGTGACAAAGAACATCGACCGCTATGAGTTTGGGGAAGCGGGGCGTCATTTATATAACTTTATCTGGGATGAGTTCTGTGACTGGTATATAGAGATGGCAAAACTTCCGCTCTATGGAGAAGATGAGCAGCGTATTCATACTACTCGCTCCATTTTAGCTTATACACTAGATCAGACAATGAGAATGCTTCATCCATTTATGCCGTTCATTACGGAGGAGATCTGGCAGCATCTGCCTCATAAAGGAGAATCGATTACCCGGGCTTCATGGCCAGCCGTAAGAAAAGAGTTCCACAATGAGCAGGCAGTAAGTGAAATGGAACGATTGGTGTCGATTATTCGTTCAGTCCGTAACATCCGTGCAGAAGTAGATACACCTATGTCAAAAGAAATTCAATTGTTGATTCAAGCTAAAGATCAAGATGTTGCTGCTGAACTTGAAAATAACCGAAGCTATTTAGAACGGTTTTGTAACCCTAGTGAATTAACAATCTCTGTAGACCTTCAGGCTCCTGAGAAAGCGATGTCTGCTGTCGTGACTGGTGCCGAATTATATTTACCACTTGCAGGGTTAATCAATATTAGTGATGAAATTAAACGATTAGAGAAAGAATGGGAAAAATGGGATAAAGAGGTTGCTCGAGTTCAGAAGAAACTGGCTAATGAAGGCTTTGTGAGTAAAGCTCCTCAGCATGTAGTCGACGAAGAACGAAAGAAAGAAAATGATTATTTAGATAAACGGGCAAAGGTAGAAGCAAGAATGAAAGAATTAAAGGCTTAAAACTAATTTGGAGGGTATTCGGCTTTTGGAATACTCTCCTCTTTTATGAAATAAGGAGGTCGAGTCCATGGAATATAATGATGCATTACACTGGATACATACTAGAGAGAAGTTTAAAGTGAAGCCTGGCTTAAAGCGTATGGAATGGATGATGAATAAGATGGAGCACCCAGAACACCATTTAAATGCCATACATGTGGCAGGAACGAATGGGAAGGGCTCTACCGTGTCTTTTTTAAGAAATTTATTACAGGAACAAGAGTATTCTGTTGGGACCTTTACTTCACCCTATATTGTTCGGTTTAATGAAAGGATTAGTATAAATGGAGAACCAATTTCCGATTATGAATTGATAGAACTCGTTTTAACTGTAAAACCTCTGGCCGAAGAACTGGGAAAAACGGTTTGGGGAGAACCAACAGAGTTTGAAGTTATCACTGCAATGGCTTTCTTATATTTTAAAGAACGTGGAATTGATTTTGTTATTTTTGAGACAGGACTAGGCGGCCGTTATGATTCAACTAATATCGTTGATCCTATCCTTAGTATAATTACAAATATTGGAAAGGACCATACATCCTTGCTCGGGGAGTCTTATGAAGAGATTGCCTATCAAAAAGCCGGGATTATTAAAAAGGAAAAACCCGTTCTCACTTGCGTTAAGCAGGTAGATGCCCTAAATGTAATTAGAAAAGAATGCCTCAGTCAGGACGCTGATCTTTTAACAGAAGGAAAAGATTTTAAGGTTATTCACGATGAGAGCACGACCAGAGGAGAATCGTTTTATTTTCAATCAGCTGACTACTCCTCTGCTAAATTGTATACGCAAATGAAAGGGATACATCAGATATATAATGCAGGTCTTGCATTGGCTTCAATAGAGATGCTGAAGAAATTGGGTTATTTAATTCAAAGAGAATTTTATCAAAGTGCTATCAGTTCTACTAGTTGGCCTGCGCGATTTGAAGTCGTTCAAGAAGAACCAACCGTGATCCTGGATGGGGCCCATAATCGTGAAGGAACCGTTGCTTTAACAAACACACTAAAAGCGCATTATCCAGATAAGAAAATATACCTGTTGTATGCTGCTGTCCAGGATAAACCTGTAACAGAAATGCTAAGGGAGTATGAACCCATTATCAGCGGAGCATGGTTTACGACCTTTTCCTTTCCAAAAGCTCTGCACCCGAGGGAAATAGCCGAACTTTCACCGATCACTCCTAGTATTGTTATCGATGATCAACAGGAGGCCCTGAAAACTATTTTAAATAACTTGACTAGGGATGATGTCCTGGTTATATCGGGATCTCTATATTTCATTTCCGATATTAGGAAATATTTTGAATAGAAAGAAGGGGTGTGGTATTATTATAATTATTTGAAATTTCTAAAATATGCATAAAGAGAAAGAATGAGGCTCTATTGATTTCAAAGCAAAAGAAGCTCTTTATTTATGGAATCTGGCTGACAGTTTGGCCACTCTCCCTGTATTTAATTTCTTTCCAATTGCTGCGTACAAAATAGATATAATCGGATTTGTTATCCTCGCTTCTATTGTAGCTCTCTATCCATTACTTATGGGAGACCATCCTGTCTTTCTAACAAACGGAGTCAGCTTTTTACGCCTGCCGGAGATTGATTTAACAGAGGAGGAGTGTGTTAGTGGTGATACATGGGAACAAGGTAAAAGCAAGCATTACATACAAGGAAGAAGTATTCCGATTACTGTCAGCCAAACAAAGAGGCCGAAACCGTGTCGCCAGCTATGAGAAGCTAAAACAGATCCACATACATGGCTCGGTCAGCGTACCGGGTTAATTCTAACATACTCCCCCCCCGCAATCTTCAGGATAACCAGCCTCCCCTATGGAAGCAATGGGTTTTATATTATAAGACAATAACTATGAAGGTAGAAAAATCCCCCTCTACCTTTTCCCCACAATACCTCATAAGGAGCAAAATATGCACATATTACTTCTTTTTTATTTCCTGATCACAGGCTTAATTCTTGGATCATTTTACACTGTTGTAGGAATGAGAGTTCCTAAAGGAGAATTGTTTAAGAGGAACCGATCTTATTGTCCTGAATGTCTTGTAACATTGAAATGGTTTGAGCTTTTTCCTGTTTTTTCCTATTGTATTCAAAAAGGCCGCTGCCGTTATTGTCTGCAAAAAATTTCTCCTATCTATCCAGCTATGGAATGTTTTACAGGTGCCGGGTTTAGTTACAGCTATTATTTGTATGAATTTCAGCCCCCGCTTTTCCTGGCTTTGTTGTTAGTATCTATGTTTCATATCATTTTCGTGAGCGATTTAAGATATATGATCATACCAGATAAGGTTTTATTAATCTTTACAGGACTCATTGTTATGTATCGCTTTATTTTTCCTGCAGAGCCCTGGTGGAGTTCGGTCGCAGGTGCGTTTGTCGGTTTGATGGGAACGGCGGTAATTATTTTTGTCAGCCGTGGAGGCATGGGAGGAGGAGATATGAAGCTGTTCGGTGTTATTGGATTAGCATTAGGGCCTAAACTGCTTCTATTAACCTTTTTTTTCGCTTCTTTAATTGGAACCGTACTGAGTGTAAGCATGTTACAGTTGAAAATCATTTCCAGAGAAGATCCGATTCCTTTTGGACCTTATATTGTGGCAGGTGGACTAATTACAGTCTTTCATGGGGTGTTTATAATTGACTGGTATCTGAGTGTCATCTAATAATGATGAAGCGTGCCTATCGAAAGCAAATTTTAACGGAGTGATGGTAAAAATCCTTTCTTGGACTATGAATTTTTGTGGAATTATTGTCGAAGTACTGGTGACAAAATTCTACGTCCTTTTTCTTGCAGCTGTGATAAGTTGTATAAAAGAAAAAGGAGGGGAAACATAAATGGCTCAAAAAAATAACAAAATCGTCATTTCTTATAATAGAGATAAAGAGACTCGGAAGGAAATTGTACAAGCTAAAAAAGAGCAGGCTGCTACGGAAGCGGAAAAAATACAAGAAAGACGGCCTGATTCCTATTCAAAAGTACGTAAGATCCCATCTTTCCAAAAACGATTATCTCCTTTCTCTTACAAACATGTAAGCTTGTCTATAATTACAGCAATCGTGGTTAGTTTTGCATTAGGTTTTATTTTGTTGAAATTATTCGTAACTGTTACGGAAGAGTCACCTCCTCCTGAAAGTAATGTAACGTCTGGTAACCAGGCTCAATCTCAAAGTGCAGGAGCTGTTATGGCAGGTGTTGAATTGCCTGCTCTTGAGTCAGAAGTTGTACAAAGCGGTGTATTTACAAGTTTGGAAACGGCAGAAGAATGGCAGGGGAATTTAACAGAGCAGTCGCTGCCTTCTGTTATTTGGAAGCAGCAAGATCAATATTTTCTGTTGTCTGGCAGTGCAGACGGGGAGGATGGGGTGGATAAAGTAGCAGCAGATCTGGCGGACATGGATATACCGACCTATTTGAAAACATGGGAGGTTACTGCAGGAGAAGTAGAAGTTCCTAAGAGTCAGACAGGTACTATAGAAAGCTTAATCACTCATTTGCAAGAAAATACTCTCCATACCGTTTCTGTCGAGGAAAGGGAGAAAATACTTAATGAATGGAAAGAAGCTGATGGTGGTAGTCATGAGGAGTTTGAAGCGGCTTTAAAAGGCTGGGTGGACGAAACAAATCATGGGGTAAGCTGGCTTTCATTAGCTAAATCATTGGAATCAATGAAAAATTAATAATTCTTTTAATTTTTACCAGGTAGAAGGAGCTGAAAAACAAATCAATTGTATTAAAAAAGAAAATATTACTCACTTTTCTTCCTGTGTTATAAAAAAACAGCCGCTCTCAGAAGTGGCTGTTTTTTTATAAACTATTAATACCCCAACTAATTTAAGTCGGAGGATTAAATGTGAAAGGAAGTGAAGTACAGAATGGATTCACCAAGTGTAATGATTCGTAACGTACCTAAAGAAGACCGCCCGAGAGAGAGATTATTAAAACACGGGGCCCACCATTTATCAAATCAGGAGCTGCTTGCGATTCTTCTGGGAAGCGGTACGAAGGAGGAATCGGTTACCGATCTGGCCAAGCGGATCCTTATCCATTTTGAAGGGATTATGCTGTTAAAGGATGCCGCAGTGGAAGAGCTTACTGCTATAAAAGGAATTGGGTCTGCCAAAGCGGTCCTGCTGCTTTCTGCCATCGAATTTGGCAGACGACTGCAGCAAATGAAGCCCGTGGAGAAGTATGTCATCCGTAGTCCCGAAGACGGGGCGGATTATGTAATGGAAGAAATGAGAGATTTAAAACAGGAACACTTTATTTGTCTTTTTCTCAATACCAAAAACCAGGTGCTCCACAGGCAGACAGTATTTATAGGTAGTTTAAATGCTTCAATCGTACATCCGCGGGAGGTGTATAAAGAAGCGGTGAAGCGTTCAGCGGCTTCTATTATATGTGTGCACAATCACCCTTCTGGAGACCCTTCTCCTTCACAAGAAGATATTCAAGTTACTCGAAGACTGAATGAATGCGGTAAGATGCTGGGAATTGAACTGCTTGACCATTTAGTCATCGGTGATCGAAAATTCATTTCCTTAAAAGAAAAAGGATATCTATAACACTATCTATTTTTTGTTATTTTTCGTATAATTGAATAGATGAAAAAAATTAAGCGCCATTTATAAGTTTTTCTTATAATATGGCGCTTCTTCTCATGATATATTGAGGTATTGACAGCACTTTGAATGTGTAGGAGAAAGGAAGATATTATTGGGTTTATTCGGTTTTTCACAAGATTTAGGAATTGACTTAGGAACCGCGAATACACTAGTATTTTTGAGAAATAAAGGAGTTATTTTAAGAGAACCGACGGTCGTGGCAAAAAATAGTCAGACAGGCGAAATTGAAGCTGTAGGAAATGACGCTAGAAACATGATAGGACGTACGCCGAATTACATATCAGTTATTCGTCCAATGAAGGATGGGGTCATTGCGGACTATGATACAACAGCGCAGATGATGAAGTATTACATTAAACAGGCTTTACGCAACCGTTCTTCCTTTGCAAGTAAACCAAATGTAATGGTCTGTGTGCCTTCAGGAATTACGATGGTGGAAGAGCGAGCTGTTATTGATGCTACAAAACAAGCTGGCGCAAAGGATGCTTTTCCTATTGCTGAACCTTTTGCTGCCGCTATTGGTGCAGGACTTCCTGTTTGGGAACCGACGGGAAGCATGGTCGTTGATGTCGGTGGAGGAACGACAGAAGTTGCAATTATCTCGCTGGGCGGAATTGTGACGAGCCAATCCATCAGAGTCGCAGGAGATGAAATGGACGATGCGATTATCCAGCATGTACGTAAGCAGTATAATTTAATGATCGGAGAACGAACGGCTGAAGAGATTAAGTTCGAAATCGGTGGAGCCGGGAAAATAGATGTTCATGAAACTATGGAGATCCGTGGCCGAGATTTGCTGAGTGGTCTTCCTAAGACAATAGAGATTCATTCCGAAGAAATTGGCCGGGCTTTGAAGGATACTGTAGACTCTATAGTAGAAACTGTAAAGAATACACTCGAAAAAACCCCACCGGAGCTTTCTGCTGATATTATGGAGCGCGGTATCGTACTGACGGGCGGAGGAGCTTTACTGAAAAACCTTGATCGTGTCATAAGTGAAGAAACGAACATGCCGGTATTTATTGCAGATGAGCCGTTGGATTGCGTAGCTATTGGGACGGGAAAATCACTCGAATACATTCATCACTTCAAGTCTCAGCCTAATGTTGCAACCCGTCCGAAAACGGATTAAGGAGTCTAAGTATGCCCTCATTGTTTCGTAGAAAAAGACTTATGACCGTACTAATAGGCTTTATTATTTTAGTGGTTCTCATCGGTTTTTCCATGAGGGACCGCAGTGAATTATCCGTACCAGAGAAGTTTCTTCAAGACTCAGTAGGCTGGGTTCAGACCGTATTTCATTCTCCTGTTCAACTCGTGGATAATGCTTATCAGAATATCCAGAACATGCTGAATGTATATGAACAGAATGAAGTACTTAAATCGAGACTGGATGAATACAAAGGACTTATTCAGGAAAACCAGCAATTAGAAAAAGATAACCGTGAACTAAGAGATACGTTAGATAAGACTGACTCTATGAGAGATTATACTCCAATCCAGGGGACAGTTATCGCGCGAAGTTCCGATCGCTGGTTTGAACAAATGACCATTAATAAAGGCGAAGAACATGGAGTAGAGAAAGATATGGCTGTCATCACCAGTGAAGGCATGGTAGGTAAAGTAGAGTCAGCCGGTGCTTTTCACTCAAATGTCCAGCTTCTCAGTGGGTTCGATGAATCTAATAAAATCTCCTCATGGGTAGTTAGAGAAGGTGAAGATAACGTCTTCGGCCTAATAGAAGGTTTTGACAGTGAAAGCGGCCGCTTGCTCTTAGAAGGTATTAGTCTTGATGAAGAGCTTGAGGAAGGCGATGTAGTAATGTCCTCCGGGATGGGAGGCGTTTTTCCAAGTGATCTGAGGATTGGTACAGTAGAGGAAGTGAAAAATGACCGTTCAGGACTAACGAAAACTGCTTATGTCGAGCCATTCGCTGACTTGTTCGATATTGACCACGTGATGGTGGTTGATCGTGACATGGAAACAGTCAGTGAGGAAGACCAAGAGGAAGGCGAAGAGCAATGATAAGGTTTTGGATTTCTATAATTATGGTCATTCTTTTAGTTTTCCAGGGCATGGCAATGAGCCTTCTTCCATCAAGGATTGTGTATTCAGAATTGCTGGTCACGCCTCATTGGGTATTATGCTTAATTATGCTTGTTGCCATATTCTTTGATAAAGATGAGACTTACCACTCCGTATGGTATGGCTTGGCATTTGGTTTACTAATTGATGTGGTTTATACAGGGGTTCTAGGGGTGTATATGGTGACTTACGCAATAACTGCCTATGTTACCCATGGGCTGCAGAAGTGGTTTCACGCTAATTTTGTTGCTTCTTTGCTTCTGGCTATTTTAGGCGTAGCTTTAGCGGATATGATCTTATATTTTATATATTCCTTTGTACAAGTCACAGAGATGGCCTGGGGAGATTATGTATCACTAAGATTGATTCCTACAGTTTTGGCGAATGCCCTGTTTTTTATATTACTCTATCCCCTGCTAAAGAATCGAGTAGAAGAATGGTCCGAACGATGGCAAAGCGCTTAATGGTGATTAAATGTGCAGAGTTTGAGGTGGAGTCTTATGTCAGCTAACAGTCAACTGGTTACAATAAAAGGAACGAGGGACGGCTTGACCCTTCAGTTAAATGATCAATGTTCCTATGATTCCATTTTGGAGGAACTTAAAGAGAAACTTTCTGTAAATGGAGTAGATGACAGCCAGCCTATGATTCGAGTAACGATTCAATTAGGTAATCGCTTTTTAACAAATGAACAACAAGAACAACTAAAAGAAATCGTTCGGGAGAAGCAGAAACTGGTTGTCGAACAGATTGAATCAAATGTTATGACAAAGGATGAAGCCTTATCCTGGAAAGAAAATACTGAAATCACTGCGATTACAAGAACCATTCGATCCGGACAGGTTATAGAAGTGAAGGGAGATCTTCTACTTCTTGGAGATGTAAACCCTGGAGGGAAAATCATAGCTTCTGGGAACATATTTGTATTAGGCCATTTACGGGGCATCGCCCACTCAGGATCAGAAGGAAATGAAGAGACCATCATAGCCGCTTCTTATATGAAGCCCAATCAGCTCAGAATAGCCAATCAAATATCACGTGCCCCTGATCAGGATTCAGATGATCTATACATTGAATGCGGGTTTGTAGACAAAAAAAATGAGGCTATTCGTATTGCTCCCCTTCAGGAAGTTCTAAAACAAAAGCCTGGATTAGTGAGCTTTGAAAGGAGAATGCTTAATGGGTGAAGCCATTGTTATTACCTCCGGAAAGGGCGGGGTGGGTAAAACTACTACTACTGCCAATTTAGGTACAGCTTTAGCACTACAGAATAAAAAAGTTTGTCTTGTAGATACAGATATTGGACTGCGTAATCTAGACGTAGTTATGGGGCTCGAGAACCGGATTATCTATGATATTGTAGATGTGGTGGAAGAAAGATGTAAAACGAAACAAGCACTCATTACGGATAAGCGTTTTGATTGTCTTCATTTATTACCTGCTGCGCAAACTTCTGACAAATCATCCGTCAATCCGGAAGCGGTAAAGCAGATTATCGAAGAACTAAAGCAGGATTATGACTACGTCGTCATTGACTGCCCTGCTGGAATTGAACAGGGATATAAAAATGCTGTTGCGGGAGCCGACAAAGCCGTTGTCGTTACTACTCCGGAAAAAAGCAGTGTCAGGGATGCAGACCGTATCATCGGTCTTTTAGAACAAGAGGAGCTTGAGCCTCCAAAATTGGTGATTAATCGAATTAGAAGTCATATGATGAAGTCAGGAGAAATGATGGATGTCGATGATATCGTTAATATCTTATCTATTGATCTCTTAGGCATTGTAGTGGATGATGATGCTGTCATTAAAGGTTCAAACAGCGGAGAACCTGTTGCTTTATCACCTGATACGAAAGCTTCTCTAGCCTATCGTAATATTGCTAGAAGAATTTTAGGTGAATCAGTTCCCCTATTAAACTTGGAGGAAGAACCCGGGTTTTTAGCAAAGGTGAAAAAGTTTTTTGGTATGCGTGCTTAATTACGACTGCGAACATAGTTCGCAGTTTTTTATATGGGAAATTTTATTCTCCTCATAGGAAACGAGGCGGTAAGAGCAGCCGGAATTTTTACAGATATGAGGTTTTAACACCATTCATATTCTCTCTTCAACTGCCATAGAGTAGTAAAAAAGGTTGAAGAGAGAAGGGGTTTAAATTGAGAAAAAACATTCATGATGTGAGAAAAAACATCGCTGATCGTAAACGAAGAAAAGGGATCCCATCTGCAAATCGGACAAAGTCTCCAGTGTTTTATACCCCTCAAGATGAAGAATTGCATGGTTACCCTCCTTTAGTGGTATCGGACAAACTTAGAAACGGAACTGGCAAAGCTTCTTCTGTTTTACGTGTACAAGCAATAGCTTCTGCCCTGTTCTTTCTAGTCATATTAGTAAGCGAGCAATCTCAGACAGCAATCGCTGAGGCACCTAGACAGTGGGTCTCTTCCCAGCTGCAGGAGGAGTTTCCTTTTGCTAAAGCTACCGCCTGGTACAGTGATCGATTTGGCGGACCACTGCAGCTGGTCGAACCAAAGAAGGAGAAAGCTGCTGAGGAAGCTGCGCTTCCTGTGAATGGTGTCGTTACCCAGCCCTTTGAAAACCACGGCAAAGGCATTATTATGAGTATTGAAAAAGGAGAAGAAGTAAAAGCAGTCAAAGGGGGCACGGTTATTTTTGCAGGGAATGACCCGGAAACAGACAAAACTATTATCATCCAGCACGAAGATGGTACGAATACAACTTATGGGTTATTATCTTCGATTGACGTGCATCTCTATGAACATATTCCTTCTCATGAAACAATTGGAACACTCGATGAAAAGGAAACGAATGAATTTTTCTTTGCTGTAGAAAAAGACAAGCAATATCTAGATCCGATTGAAGTGATAAAAGTCGATGAAGGCTCTTAAGGTCCATCAATCGATTCACGTTCATCCGCTGTTTTTCCTTCTAGCACTGTCTGCTTTTATGACAGGAGCGATTTACGAATTTATTATATTATTTAGTATTGTGGCGCTGCATGAATTAGGGCATTATCGAGCGGCACAGGCATATGGATGGAGAGTCTCTCACATTGAGTTCTGGCTGCTTGGAGGTAAAGTTGTCAGTGAAGAGCATACAACCCGTCCGGTAAAAGAACAAATTCATGTAACACTGGCCGGACCGATTCAGCATGTATGGATTTTTATCAGTCTGCAAATCCTGTCGTTTTCCATTGGTCCCCACCCCTTATTATCAGCTGCATTCACCTATAATAGTATCATTCTTCTGTTAAACCTTCTGCCTATTTGGCCGCTTGACGGAGGTAAGCTTTTATTTTATTTGTTAAGCCAGAGGATGTGCTTTAAGACAAGTTTAAAGGCTGCCCTTTTTATTTCGATTATATGCCTATTCCTCAGTCTCGGTTTTATGATAGTGGATCATAGAATGACGCTTGCAGGAACACTTTTAGCCGGTTTTTTATTGTTAGAGAATATATTGGAATGGAAGCGGCAAATGTACGTGTTTATGCGTTATATTATTCATTGTCTGGAACGGGATGTTTCTAAGTTAAAGGTGAAATATTTTAAAGTGGACCCTCAAACCACAGTAAGTGCTGTGATTAAAAATATTCGTGCCAACCGCCATCACTATTATGTATTGAAACATAAAGAAGGTTTATATATAGTAGATGAACAGGAGTGTCTTCACTATTATCTAAAGAAAAACCAGCCAAAGCTTTGTTTGGGAGACATTTCAAGTCTTTCAAGTTGAAAAGGATGAAACGATGAGAACGATAGCTCTACATACACAAACACCTGAGAAGATCGGGCTTGTTATGAATCACAGTCGATTAATTGAATACACTGCTGCACGCCCGGAGGCTGCTTTGCTTTCGGGTTCTATTTATAAAGGAAAAGTACAGAGTATTCATAAAGGGATGCAAGCTGCTTTCGTAGACATTGGTGAACAGAAACATGCTTTTTTAAAGAAAGAATTGATTCCCTGGTGCTCCACTTCAATCGAACAGTCAATAACAGAAGGACGGGAAGTGATAGTCCAGGTAACGAAAGAACCTGCAGGAAATAAAGGCGCTCAAGTCACTGCTGATCCTGCAGTCCCAGGATTGTATATCATCTACCAGCCTTTTGGAAATAATGTTGCGATATCAAGGAAAATAGAAAAAAACAAAGGATTTAAGTTAAAAAGTGAAATAGAAGCTGTTCTTAAAGGTTGTGAAGGAGCAATTCTAAGAACGAATGCAGCCGGAGTGGAAATTTCTCAAGTAGTTGAAGAGTTAGAACGATTAAGAAGGAACTGGAACTCCCTGAAAATCCCCAAAAAGCCAGGTATCATCTGGGAAGACGACGTCATTCTTAATCAGTTTATACGTACTTACGGGGGCTCAAGTGATGAGATCTTAGTAGATGACGTGGAGGTTAGTCAACTTATAAAATGTAGGTTTCCTTCATTGGCGGGAAGAGTACAATGGAGGAATAATTTAGAACATGACATTGGCCATACGATTAACGAGCTTCAAGACAAGCTTGTACAGCGAACTGTCACTACAGCTAAAGGGGTGCAGTTAATCATTGATCCCACTGAGGCAATGATAGTGATTGATGTTAATAGTCATCGTTATGCAGGTCGAAGCCTTTCGAACACCGAGGCGCTTAAAGTAAATCAACATGCTGCGACAGAGATAGCGAGACTTATTAGACTTCGTAATTATTCTGGAATGATATTAATTGACTTCATTTCTATGCGAAATCCATCTCATAAGGAGCAGCTGCTCTCGTTTTTAAAGAAAGAGACAGCCAATGATCCTGTTGTGACAAAAGTTCATGGTATAACAAAATTAGGTATAGTGGAATTGACACGCACCCGTCGACTGCCTAGTGTTAATGAACAGCTGTTATCGTCTCCCGGTATCACCTATAATATTGACACACAGAGCTACAGACTGGAAAGGTACTTAAGGAATAATAGTCATGTTGAAGCTGTTCTGCTAAGAGTGAGCAGCGAGCTCTATGATAGAAAAAAACAATTGCGTTTAGAGCCGATTTCTAGTAAAATTCCACAGGAGCTGTTTGTTAAGCGAGATGATTATATCACTGGCTGGCAAATTGAGCTTGAAGGGTCACTAGACATCGTGAAGGAAGCGGCTGAACTCCGTGGTCACGCTGTTGACAACTTGTTTTGATCTGTGGTAACATCATTATGTTATTCAAGTAGCACTTCAGGCTACAACCGCACAGAACAGGTTTATTAAACCAAATATGGTACCTGGATGGCGAGTCTGAGTATATTGAGGAGGTGCAGGTATGTACGCAATTATTGAAACTGGTGGTAAACAAATCAAAGTTCAAGAGGGTCAGGAGATCTACGTTGAGAAAGTAAACGTAGAAGCTGGCGAAACCGTAACTTTTGATAAAGTTCTTTTTGTAGGCGGCGACGACACTAAAGTAGGCGCCCCATTCGTAGATGGAGCTACTGTAACGGCTAAAGTTGAAAAGCAGGGTCGTCAGAAGAAGCTGACTGTCTTCAAATACAAGCCAAAAAAGAACTACAAACGTAAACAAGGTCACCGTCAACCGTATACAAAACTTGTTGTTGAGAGCATCAAGGCGTAAACGGAGCGATGATTAACGTATCGGTGTATCGTTCACAAGGTGGTTTAAGCGGCTTTGAAATTTCCGGACATGCAGAAAGCGGTCCCTATGGACATGACCTTGTATGCGCGGCCGTTTCAGCAGTATCCTTTGGAACTGTGAATGCCATTATCTCCCTTTGTGACATAGAACTTGACATTGCTCAAGGCGGTGAAGGCGGTTTTTTACATGTTAAACTTCCGCCTCATTTAGAGCAGGAAACTTTATCTAAAGCTCGACTGCTTCTTGAGGGGATGCTGGTTTCTTTACAAACGATCGAAAATGATTATCATGAATATATAAGAATTAAGAATATGTAAGGAGGTGGAACACATGCTACGTCTAGATCTTCAGTTTTTTGCCACCAAAAAAGGTGTAAGTAGTACGAAGAACGGCCGTGACTCTGAATCCAAGCGTCTTGGAGCTAAGCGTGCCGATGGTCAAACTGTAACAGGCGGATCTATTCTTTATCGTCAACGTGGTACAAAAGTGTATCCTGGCGAGAACGTTGGCCGCGGAGGAGACGACACTTTGTTTGCTAAAGTAGACGGTGTTGTTAAATTTGAACGTTACGGTCGTAACCGTAAAAAAGTGAGCGTTTATCCTGCAGTTCAGGAAGCGTAATATTTTCCGTAATGACTTTGATACAAAAAAGTAAGCCGCGCTATGCTATAGCATATGCGCGGCTTATTTTATAGGATGATAAACTACTTTTCATGCTGTCAGCTGTTTCACAAGAAAACTTGTTTGACTAACTTTCATTTCAGTTTGTCCGCAATTTTGCTATACTTTTCTTATTATGGAAAGCTAAGGGGAGCGGATGGCAGTGGAAAGTCACGAAGTACTTCATATCTTAAGACATAAGCGTCATGACTGGATGAATCAAATTCAACTCGTGCAAGGGTATGCATCAATGGGAAAAATGGAACGTGTGAAAGAACATTTGCGCCAAATTGTTGATCAAGCTGAGCATGAAAGAAGACTACTTAACTGTAAGGCAGACAATTTTTCCCTTTGGCTGTTCACTTTTAATTGGAGTTACAACCAATACCAGCTCACTTATTTATTAGACGAAGACATTGATTTATCAAGTCATGATAAACAATTGGCGGCTTATGCGAAGAAAATTGTATCGACATTGGATGAACACAGCATAAACGATGAACTATATGAAGGGATCCTTCATATTTACAAATCAAATGAGCTCATTTCATTGAACTGGTCCTGGGTTGGCGAATTTAATCGCAAACAAGAGCTCGCAGAAAAGCTTGAAAGCTTTGGGGTAACCGATATAGATAATCCCCAGGAAGTAAAATTGAATTGTACGATAGAATAAAGAGGTGGAAATTATGTTTGTAGATCAGGTCAAGGTTTTTGTTAAAGGCGGTGATGGAGGTAATGGCCTTGTTGCTTACCGTCGTGAGAAATATGTTCCAATGGGTGGACCAGCCGGCGGCGACGGTGGAAACGGTGGAGATGTTATCTTTGAAGTGGATGAAGGATTGAATACATTAATGGATTTCAGATATCAGCACCACTTTAAAGCAAAACGTGGAGAGAACGGGATGAATCAGAAACAGCATGGAAAAAACTCTCCTCCCCTTATCATTAGTGTGCCGCCAGGAACGACAGTAAAAGAAGTTGAAACAGGTAGAGTGATTGCGGATTTAACTGAACATAAACAACAAGCAGTTATTGCCAAAGGAGGCAGAGGGGGAAGAGGCAACGCGCGATTCGCTACAGCCCGTAATCCAGCCCCTGAGATTGCTGAAAATGGAGAGCAGGGTGAGGAGTTAGATGTGCAGGTAGAATTAAAACTGCTTGCCGATGTAGGTTTAGTCGGTTTCCCCAGTGTAGGAAAATCTACCTTCCTATCAACGGTTACTGCAGCAAAACCAAAAATTGCTGATTACCATTTTACGACACTGGCCCCTAATTTGGGGGTGGTCGAAAGTCAGGATAACAGAAGCTTTGTCATGGCTGACCTGCCGGGTTTAATCGAAGGAGCTCATGAAGGAGTTGGACTCGGCCACCAATTTTTACGTCACGTGGAACGAACACGCCTTCTTTTGCATGTTATTGATATGTCAGGAATGGAAGGCCGCGATCCATATGAGGATTATTTAACAATTAATAACGAGTTATCATCTTATGATGAAAGACTGACTCGCCGCCCGCAAATTATTGTAGCGAACAAAATGGATATACCGGAAGCTGAACTTTATTTAGAAGAGTTTAAGGAGAAAGTTAGCGGAGAAGTAGCAGTATACCCTATATCTACTGCCACAAGGACTGGTATTGATGAACTTCTTTATGCTGTAGCTGATAAGCTGGAGGAACTTCCTAAACAGGAAACTGAAGAAATTGAAGAAGTAGAGGAACGAGTTATCTACAAATATGAGAAAGAAGAAGCTCCGTTTAAAGTAACAAGAGCAGATGATGGAGCCTTTGTTCTTTATGGTGAAAAAATTGAATCCGTGTTTCGTAAAACCGACTTCTCCCGTGATCAATCCATCAATCGTTTTGCTCGTCAGATGCGGAGCATGGGTGTGGATGAAGAGCTTAGGAAGCGTGGTGCTAAGGACGGAGACACTGTGAGATTGCTTGATTATGAATTTGAATTTGTTGATTAATGAGGTGCTAATTAATGGCCGATTATAATGAGAAGTTCTATTTAGTCCGTAGCGATATACTACCGGAAGCAATGAAGAAGACCATTGATGCTAAAGCTCTCATTGAGCGTGGTAAGACTGTTTCTATCTTCGAAGCGGTTCAGGAAGTAGGTCTTTCAAGAAGTGCATTTTATAAGTATAGAGATGCCGTCTTTCCGTTTCAAGCGATGGTAAAGGAGCAGATGATTACGTTGTTCTTCCACCTTGAGGATAGAACTGGTACATTATCCAACCTTTTAATAGCAGTTGCCGAATCAGGCTGTAATGTCTTAACCATCCATCAGACGATTCCCCTGCAGGGAAAAGCAAATGTTACTCTATCATTAAATACAACAGGTATGGTATATTCTATTGAACAATTACTACAAAGGCTTCATAAATTGGACTTTGTCGATCGAGTTGAGATTCTTAGTTCTGGGGCTTAGAAAGAAGGAGTTTATAATATGCAACGAATTGGATATTTAGGACCAAAAGGGACATTTACAAAAATGGCGGTGGATGCCTTATTTGATCAAGGATCTTTTGTAGGCTTTGATAGTATCCCGGCCTGCCTGGATGCAGTGGAACGAGGAGAAATTGACACAGGAGTCGTCCCATTAGAAAATGCGATTGAGGGCTCTGTGCATTTAACCATCGATTACCTCATCCATCAGGTAGAGCAGTCTGTCATGGCTGAGCTAACCGTTCCGATTCGCCAGCATTTACTGGTGCATCCTGAATATAATGGGGAAGAAATCACTCATATTTATTCTCATAGCCACGCGATTGCACAATGTCATCAATATTTATATAAGAACTATCCGAATGCAGAACTCGAGTACACCGCTTCTACTGGAAGAGCAGCTGAAATAGTCATCGAAAAAGGAGCTCACATTGCTGCAATCGGAAATCATTTAGCGGCTGAAGAGAACGATTTAAAAATTTTGACTCCAAGTATTCATGATTATGACAATAACCATACGCGATTTGCCGTAGTTCAAAAAACACCAAAAAAGCTTGAAGTAAAGGATCACCCGGTTACGACCCAGAAAACAACAGTGATGGTAACATTACCTAAAGATTTCGTAGGTGCACTTCATCAGGTGTTAGCTGCTTTCGCCTGGAGAAAAATGAACTTGTCGAAAATTGAATCACGACCTATGAAGACTGGGTTAGGAAATTATTTTTTCTTGATCGACGTCGACCAGCCTTACGATGATGTTTTGTTCCCAGGAGTAAAAGCTGAATTAGAAGCATTAGGCTGTCAACTGAAACTGCTTGGAACCTATCCAAGCTACAACATAGATATTCCCGCCCCTGTCTGCCAGTAGGAGTTATGAACAGAGTTTAAGCATACTTGCTTAAACTCTGTTTTTTAAAAGGCGGAATAGACTAATTATTCTATTAAATATAGAAAAACATTAGGCAACTTAATCATTCTTTTCTTTCCCTATGCATAAAGTGTTAGGAAACGATTATGCTCTTATACTTTTTTAGATCATAGGAAAGGAGTTGCAATTGTGAGAATTCACGTTGTGCAAAAAGGTGATACGCTGTGGAAAATTTCAAAAAAATATGGGGTGGACTTTGAGGAATTGAAGTCAGTGAACTCTCAATTATCTAATCCTGATATGATCATGCCTGGCATGAAAATAAAAGTTCCTCAAGGGAAGAAGCAAGTTAAAAAAGAGGCCCAGAAGAAAGAAGCCCCTAAAAAGGAAATGCCTAAAAAAGAAGCGCCTAAAAAAGAAGCGCCTAAAAAAGAAGCTCCTAAAAAGGAAATGCCTAAACCAAAACCTACACCAAAACCAAAGCCAAAGCCAATGCCTAAGATTCAGGAAGACGAAAAGAAGCCGATGAATATGCCAATGATGGAAAAGCCAATGATGCCCATTCAAATGAATATGCCGATACAAATGCCTATGGAGCATATGCAGAATTATTACACTACATTCCATCTGCCTCAAATGCCTATGCCCAAAAAGCCAAAGCCTAAAGCTGCAAAGCCTAAACCAATGAAATCTCACGACATAAAGCCCAAAGAAATGAAACCTAAAGAAATGAAACCTAAAGAAGCTAAACCAAACGAGCCTATGAATCATCCGAAACAAGAAAATGTAGAATATTATCAACCTCAACACCAACAGAAAGTTCAAGAACTTCCTTATGGACCACCAATGCCGTATCCTACTCCCTGGGATTATTTCTGGTGCCCTCCCTACATGGGAATGTCTCATCAACCAATGATGAACCAGCCAATGATGAATCAACCGATGAACCAGCCAATGATAAATCAGCCGATGAACCAGCCAATGATGAATCAGCCGATGAACCATCCAATGATGAATCAACCGATGAACCAGCCAATGATGAATCAGCCGATGAACCATCCAATGATGAATCAACCGATGAACCATCCAATGATGAATCAGCCGATGAACCAGCCAACGATGAATCAGCCGATGAATCATCCAATGGCTAATCCGCATCACCCAATGCCTTTTATGCATGGTATGGAAGGTGATGACTCAGAGAATCATCCCTTCATGATGGGAGAGGGACAAAAACAGGGAGGATGCGGCTGTAGTGGTAAGAAATCGATGCCTATGGGATACGAGAACCAGCCCCCTAACCAAATGATGGACCCTAATATGAATAACTGGTTCCCAATGATGAATGATAATGAACAGATGAGAGGTTATTTTCCTCAGCCTGGCCAGCCGCCGCAGCCTTTGTATAATTGGGAAGCTGAACAGCCTTGGCAGGATGATGAGGATGAAGACTAAATTAAACAAAGGCGATTCTTATACGGATCGCCTTTTTCATTGGTTGGAAGACCGAAAGAGATTAAGTATAACGAAAGTCGTAGAAATAAAGCCGAAGATCTTTAAGATATGGGTAGAGGAACACTGTTATTTACTTAAAGGCTACCGTCGATCAACTATTTTGACCCAGCAGCTTGATTTTTTTCAAAATTGGAAAAGAGCGAAAGATATGGCCGCGCTTCCCATGCCATTCCCTACAGGGGAGCACAGTGTAAGCAAACTAGGATGTGAGTGGGGGCTGTTTCACTGGATGGACGGACGTCATGCCAACTTCGATAATCCTGAAGATCGAAAGAGAGTCTATAACTGTCTTAGGCAGTTTCATCGTTCATCAAAAGGGGTGGAAGCATTATCGGTCCCTCGAGACCCTTTATATATTAAATGGAAACGTCGGATAGAACAATTTGAAGAAACTAAAGAGGTTTTCATCACTCATAACAAGGAAAGGTTCTATAATGAAGTACGGTCGACTTCTGAGCGGCTTCTATATAACTTTTCCTTATATCCTTGGGGAGAAATTGAACAGGAGGCCTGGCAGAACCAGCAATGGCTTCATGGTGATGTGGCTCACCATAATTTTATTATAAATCAACATGGCGGAGTGAAAATGATTGATTTTGACCTCCTTCATGTTGGGCCAAAGCTTTACGATGAGATTCAGCTTGCGCATCGGTTTTTACCATTTTTAGAACAAAATAAGTCAGCTTTTTTACAGCTTTTTCATCATGTAGAAGATCCACAGCTTTGGTTAAGAGGCGTATTAGTCCCTGCAGATCTTATCCGTGAATGGCTGTATGGTTATAATAAGTGTAGAAAAGGAGAGGGTACACTCAGCGGCCACATAAATAAGTTCGAGGAAGCATGGAACCGCCGTAAACCGTTTGTCCGTTATACAGAATTCATGCTAAGATAATTAGTATCTTGAGTGTGAAAGGATGAACATGCAAAGTGGAGCAAAAAGTCGAAGAAATAGTACAATGGTTAAGAAAGCAAGCGGAACAGGCTAATGTTAATGGTTTGCTCGTAGGTGTAAGCGGAGGTATTGACTCAGCTGTCGTAGCTCATTTAATTAAGCGTGCGTACCCTGATCACTCTTTAGGTGTTATTATGCCGTGTAAGAGTAACCCAGATGATCAAGAACACGCTAAAAAAGTAATTGACTCATGTGGGATTGAATCACTTAAGGTAGATCTGACTGAGACCCACCGAGTTATGTTTGGTAATATCGTGGATCAATTGAAAACAAGTGATACTTTTAACAAAGAACAAGAACAAATTGCAGACGCTAACTTGAGGGCTAGATTAAGAATGAGCACGTTATATACAGTAGCTACAAATCACCGTTATCTGGTTGTAGGAACAGATAATGCTGCTGAATGGTATACTGGTTACTTTACTAAATTTGGGGACGGAGGCGTTGATCTGGTGCCTCTTGTTAACCTTACGAAAGGTGAAGTTCGGGAAATAGCTAAATTCCTGGGTGTACCTGATCAAATTGTAAACAAACAACCTAGCGCAGGACTGTGGGAAGGCCAAACCGATGAAAATGAAATGGGTACGAGTTACGATATGATCGACCGGCATTTAAAAGGGGAGCAGATTCCAGAAAAAGACAGAGAAATTATTGAAGCTATGCATAAACGTACTATGCATAAGCGAACGATCGCTCCTGGGCCACCACAATAAATGCCTTAAATTAACAGACTAAAACAATCTCTTTTTTCAAATAGTATGGAAAAAGGAGATTGTTTTTTATGTACCGCAGATGTGGATTGTTAATCGTAATGCTTGCAACTATGGGCGCCTGTACAAATGATGTTCCTGATAAGACAGAAGAGAGCCAGTCAGAAGAGCTGTATCAGCCAATTGAATATACGGAGGATGAAGGAATACCAAAAGGCGAACAAATTCCTACGGGGGAGGATCAGTTTTTTAAACGTTCCAGTCAGCAAGAAATGCGTAATTCCAAGTATTCAAAGACAACACCAGGTCACGATAATGCTTTTAACAATGAAGAGTCAATGGCTATTACTGAAGAAGTAAATGAATTAAAAGAAGTAACAATGACTCAAGCTTTTACGAACGGAGAAAAAGCATATGTAGCTGTTATGCTGAACCCTTACGATTGGCGGGATGAGGATATAGAGGAGAAAGTATTGAAAAAAGCGGAATCAGTAACGGACCTCCCCGTCGTTGTTTATACTAACGTTAATTCCTGGGATAAGAAGAAAGACGAAAATGCGAGAAAAGGGGCAGATGAAGCTCCTGATAAAATAAGAGAAAGGATTCGGGACTTTTTTAAAGACAATGAAGAGTAGCGGCTCATATTTAATTTGGAATGATTTTTGTGATATATTGATATAGGATAAAGAATTGCTCCGGGGGAGGAGATACCTATGGCTGGACATTCCAAATGGAATAACATCAAGCGCCGTAAAGGTGCACAAGATGCGAAAAAAGGGAAACTGTTTATGAAGCACGCCAGAGAAATTTTTATGGCGGCCAGAGAAGGCGGCGGAGATCCGGAAATGAACGCAAACCTCCGTTTAGCTGTTGATAAAGCTAAATCAAATAACATGCCTAACGACAATATAGACAGGGCTATAAAAAAGGCAACAGGTGACCTGGACGGAGTGAATTATGAAGAATTCACTTATGAAGGGTATGGTCCTGGCGGTGTAGCAGTGATGGTTAAGGTGTTAACCGATAACAAGAATCGTACGGCCGCAGAAGTACGTCATGCTTTCAATAAGAATGATGGAAATCTTGGGGAGAATGGCTGTGTAGCTTTTATGTTCAATAGGAAAGGCTACCTGGTCATCGACCGGGCTGAAACTGAAGTGGACGAAGAAGAATTGCTTTTAGAAGTAATAGAAGCTGGAGGAGAAGAATTGGAGTCCGGAGAAGGGCAGTTTGAGATTTACACTGCGCCAGAAGACTTCAGTGAGGTTAAAGCTACATTGGAAGCAAACGGATATACGTTTCACACATCCGAAGTTACCATGATTCCAACCACTTACACCCATCTGGAAGAGCAAGGGACCATAAAGATGCTTTCCCTTATTGATATGCTAGAGGATAATGACGATGTGCAAGAAGTTTATCACAATTTAGATGCTGATGATGAAGTATTAGAGAAACTATCATAATTGACCTCTTATAAAAGCAGTTATTTGTGAGCATACTAGAGATAACAGCTTTTATTATGAGGAGGATATAACTTGCAAACCATATGGATATCTATTGTCCTGATCATCAGTCTGGTTTTGCAGCCGGCGCCTGAAGTTACTGAAAAAAGAGCCGTGGATCATAGTTATGCGAGCACTTCAACCTTTAATAAGGACGTACCTGCCTTTGTTTATCAGGAACCATTAGAGCTAAAGGTGATTCTTAAAACGTATGATGATGATGAATTAGTAGATACAGAAGTGACGAATGAGAAAATATGGGCCATGGAGGACTTCTGGTCAAATTATGATGGCTGGACAGTGGAGGATCAAAAAATTGGTCAAATTGTTTTTCAAAGACAGGTGGATCATGCATAAAAAGTTGAAAACCGCTGAATGACGGCGGTTTTTTTCTATGCTTTCAGGCTTATGGGAACATGTGCTTGTGTGTTACAATGAAATGTAGATTATTAATGGGATTGAGGGGAAAAGCACCATGATTGCTTATATTAAAGGAAATGTTACTTCTATTGACGAAGAATCCATTGCTATTGAGACGCAAGGAGTAGGATATGAAGTCTTATGTCCAAACCCTTTTAACTTTCAGGAGGAATTACATAAAGAAATTAAAGTTCACACTTACCATTATGTAAGGGAGGATCAACAACTTCTCTTTGGATTTAAGAAAAAAGAAGACAAGCTGTTGTTTTCTAAGTTACTCAATGTTTCGGGGATCGGACCTAAAGGAGCCCTGGCTATTCTTGGGAGTGTAAGTGTGCCGGAATTCGTTTCGGCTATTGAGCAGGAAGATGATAAATATTTGACGAAATTTCCTGGTGTGGGAAAGAAAACAGCCCGTCAGATGATTTTAGATTTAAAAGGGAAACTTATTGTATGGCTTCCTGACGAACAAAATGAACAAAGTATTTTTTATCAGGAGAAAGGGTCAGCTAAGCAGAATCGTGAACGAATAGATGAAGCACTTGAGGCTTTGAAGGCCCTTGGCTATTCAGATAAAGAACTTAAGATGGTGCAGCCTGAACTTGCCAAGGCAGACCAAGCCAGTGTGGATGATTATATTAGACAAGGCCTGCAGCTGCTGATGAAGGTCTAGAAAAGGAGAGAATCATGCATGGAAGAACGTATGATTTCTGGCGAATTGCAAGAGACTGAACAAGATATAGAATTAAGCCTGCGTCCTGAATGGCTTCGCCAATACATAGGGCAGGATAAAACTAAAGAGAATTTACGCATATTTATTGAGGCGGCTAAAATGCGGGAAGAACCTTTGGATCATACTCTCTTATACGGGCCACCGGGTCTCGGGAAAACTACACTTGCCTCCATTATTGCTAATGAAATGAATGTTCAGTTTAGAACAACAGCCGGACCAGCGATTGAGCGTGCAGGTGACCTGGCTGCTATTCTTTCTTCTCTTGAGGCAGGAGACGTACTTTTCATCGATGAGATTCACCGGCTGCCGCGCTCTGTTGAAGAAATATTGTATCCAGCCATGGAAGATTTCTGCCTTGATATTGTAGTGGGGACTGGGCCCAGCGCTCGCTCTGTTCGTCTTGACCTGCCCCCATTCACACTTGTAGGAGCTACAACGCGGGCCGGTTTACTTTCAGCACCGTTGAGGGATCGGTTCGGTGTGCACAGCAGACTGGAATATTATGATACAAAGGCATTATGTAAAATAGTGGAACGGACCGCTGATATCTTCCAAATCGGCATTGAGGCCAATGCGGCTGTAGAAGTAGCACGGAGGTCACGTGGGACTCCGAGGATTGCTAACCGTCTGTTGAAAAGGGTTCGTGATATAGCGCAGGTCAGCGGAGAATCCGTGATTGCGTACGAAACGACTCAAACCGCTTTGAAAATGCTTCAAGTGGATGAAGAAGGTCTGGATCATATTGATCATAAGTTCCTTCTTGCAATAATTGATCACTTTAAGGGTGGCCCGGTAGGCCTCGATACCATTTCGGCTACAATTGGAGAGGAACCTCAGACGATAGAGGATGTTTACGAACCTTTCCTGCTGCAGACAGGTTTTATACAGCGGACTCCCCGGGGAAGAGTAGTCACTCCTAAAGCATATCAACATTTTAACCGGGAGGTGCCAGGCTCTTGACGGGCATGGGGAAAATCTTTATTGTAATAGGGGTTGTATTTATTGTGATCGGTTTATTATGGAGCTTATTTGGAAAGCTTCCAGGCGATTTCAGTTTTAAGAAAGGTCCGGTCACCGTTTATTTTCCTATTATGACCTCAATTATTGCGAGTGTCATATTAACACTTATTTTTTATTTAATTAGTAAAATGCGTTAGGCAAGAATAGGAGTCTCAAATGGATATTAATGCATATAATTTTGAATTACCTGAGGAATTAATTGCCCAGGTTCCTTTAAAAGATCGATCTTCTTCCAAACTTATGGTCCTTAACCGAACTGCAAATACTATTGATCATCAGCATTTTAGTGATATTACTGAACATTTGCATAGAGGAGACTGTCTCGTCCTTAATGATACACGTGTTCTCCCTGCAAGATTATATGGTTCTAAAGAAGGTACGGGAGGAAAAGTAGAAGTTTTGCTTCTCCATCAAACTGATAATGATGAATGGGAAGTACTGATTAAACCTGCCAAAAAAGTAAAAGAAGGAACACGTATAGTGTTTGGTAATGGCCAGCTTATAGCCGAATGTACAGAAGTTCAAGACCACGGAGGAAGAAAAGTTAAATTTTTATATGATGGAATTTTTCTAGAGGTATTAGAATCATTGGGTGAGATGCCTCTCCCTCCTTACATTAAGGAACAGTTACCTGATCAGGAGAGATACCAGACTGTCTATGCCAGGGAGGAAGGATCAGCTGCCGCTCCTACCGCAGGCCTTCATTTTACAGAAGCATTGCTTAACGAACTTAAAGCCAAAGGTGTGGAAATTGTCTACCTTACGTTACATGTGGGATTAGGAACGTTCCGGCCTGTCAGTGTGGAGTCAGTTGAGGAGCACGAAATGCATGCTGAATTTTATACATTAAATGAAGAGTCGGCTCAAAAACTAAATGAAGTAAAGAAAAACAACGGACGTGTTGTTGCAGTAGGGACTACGTCTACTCGTACACTCGAAACAATCGTTCGTGATCATGGGGCGTTCAAAGCGGCAAGCGGCTGGACTGATATCTTTATCTACCCACCATATCAGCTTCGATCAATTGACGGTTTAATTACGAACTTCCATCTGCCAAAGTCAACGTTGATTATGCTGGTCAGCGCTTTTGCCGGCAGAGAATTTATTCTAGAAGCTTATCAGAGGGCAGTTGAGGAACGATACCGCTTTTTCAGCTTTGGAGATGCAATGTTTATTTATTAATGAGATGGATGGGGAAGAAAGGATCGAAACGATGGCAATAACTTATGAGTTAATTAAAACATGTAAACAGACAGGAGCCAGGCTGGGAAGGGTGCATACCCCGCATGGTTCATTTGACACACCGATGTTTATGCCTGTTGGAACCCTTGCAACGGTAAAGACGATGAGTCCGGAAGAATTGGAGCAGATGGGGGCCCAGATCATTTTATCGAATACGTACCACCTTTGGCTTCGCCCTGGCGAGGATATCGTTGAAGAGGCGGGCGGCCTGCACAGTTTTATGAATTGGAACGGTTCAATTCTTACAGATTCAGGTGGCTTCCAGGTCTTCAGCTTAAGTGACCTAAGGCAGATTGAAGAAGAAGGTGTGCATTTTAGAAACCATATTAGTGGGGAAAAATTATTTTTATCTCCAGAAAAAGCTATGCACATCCAAAATTCTTTAGGGGCCGATATCATGATGGCGTTTGATGAATGTCCTCCATACCCTGCAGAATATGATTATATGAAAAAATCTGTTGAACGGACAAGCCGGTGGGCTGAGAGGTGTCTTGAAGGACATAAGCGACCTCATGATCAGGGGTTGTTCGGCATTATACAGGGCGGTGAATATGAAGAACTACGCCGTCAAAGCGCACAGGACCTTACATCAATGGATTTTCCGGGCTATGCGGTCGGAGGATTGTCTGTTGGCGAACCAAAAGATGTAATGAATCGGGTGCTTGATTTCACTACACCACTTCTGCCAGATAAAAAGCCTCGCTACCTTATGGGAGTCGGGTCGCCGGATTCCTTAATCGATGGTGCCTTAAGAGGGATTGATATGTTTGACTGTGTTCTGCCAACCAGGATTGCTAGAAATGGGACACTTATGACGTCTAAGGGAAGACTTGTGGTTCGTAATGCTAAATTTGCCCGTGACTTTCGTCCGATTGATGAAGATTGTGATTGTCATACTTGCCGGAATTACAGCCGTGCCTATATACGACATTTGGTAAAAGCGAATGAAACGTTTGGCTTCAGGCTTACTACTTATCATAACTTATATTTTCTGTTAAAATTAATGAGGCGAGTTCGTGAAGCCATTAGAGAAGATCGACTCGGTGACTTTAGAGAAGAATTCTTTGAACAGTATGGTTTCAACAGACCAAACGCAAAGAACTTTTAGAAAGGGGGAATACGAATGGACACATTATTAGGGTTATTACCAATCATCTTGATGTTTGTCATTTTCTATTTCTTGCTCATCCGGCCACAGCAGAAAAAGCAGAAACAGGTTCAAAATATGCAGTCGGAATTGCAAAAAGGAGATAGAGTTATTACAATTGGAGGTCTCCATGGTACTATTCACGCCATTGATGAGAATACTCTTATCGTAAGTGTACAGGATGGCTCTCAATTGAAATTTGACCGTTCTTCAGTTAGAGAGAAACTGAACCAGGATTAAAGATAAAGCCCCATAGGTCTGTCTACAATAGTGATAGGCCTAAGCTTGTCTACATAAGTAACTAAAACCCCATATCCATGGGGTTTTTTATTTTGCAGCTGTTTGAAGTGCTAACTGGTACCTAACACCTATTGCGCCTTACGCGATGGCATATTTACCCCAATCATCCCTCCAAGTGTTGCGGCTAATACAAGCCCTCCAAAATAACTGAGCTGGGCCACAGATACCCACCGGTTTTCAAAGATAATTTGAAACAACATCATAATTACAATAAAAATCAGTCCTGTTAATAATCCGGTAAACCACCCCTTTTGCCGGGCTTTATAAGCAGCAAGCAAGCCTCCAAGAGCAAGAATGGTTAATCCGGCAATTAAAGAGAGTTGGTTTAATGTATCCGTGTCCATCGTTGTAAATCGCAGTAAGCTGGCTAAAACAGCTGAGAATAATATCATTAGAATAAAAATGGAACCGACACCATAACCAAGAACTCCTTGTAAAAATTTTTTCATTGCTTCCGCCCCCTTATTTAGCCTGTCTTCCTTACTATATGCATAGAGATATTGTAAATAGAAGTAGATATTCAGACGAGCTTTTGAATAGATATAGAAAAAGCATGTGTAAAGGGGAAGATTTATGACCACTTTGCTTACGATAATTATTTTTATAATAAGTTACTGCTTGCTTATGGTAGAGAAATGGAATCGAGCTACTGTTGCTCTAACTGGCGGCGTTCTTCTTCTCATATGCAACGTGTACGAATGGGAAGAAGCATTTGGTTTTATTGACTGGGACACAATTGCATTACTGTTTTCTATGATGGTTCTCGTATCCATTACTAAGAAAACGGGAGTCTTCACCTATGTTGCTGTTCGTTTGGCACAGTTAGTAAATGGACGTCCCATCCCACTTCTTGTCGTTACGGCTTTGTTTACAGCGGTTGGATCTGCTTTTCTTGATAACGTGACCACAGTATTATTGTTTGTGCCAGTACTACTCTCTTTAGTTAAACAGTTACAGCTTCCTTCTTTCCCTTATCTTGTTACCGCGATCTTTTCTTCTAACATAGGTGGGGCAGCTACTTTAATTGGTGATCCACCAAATATTATGATCGGACAGGCGGTAGATCATTTTTCGTTTTTATCCTTTCTCAATAATATGGGTCCAGTAGTGGTTGTGGTTTTTGGAGTGACATTGCTTATACTTGTTCTTCTATTTAAGAATAAGCTGCACTATGATGAAAGACTGGCACAGAGATTTATGAGGGAAGATGCGAACGAGTATTTAGAGAAAAGCCAGTTGCTAATCCGCTCATTATCTGTGTTGTTCCTGACAATAGCCGGATTTATGCTTCACCCTTTTATTCATATGGATATTACGACCATTGCCGTGAGTGGAGCATTGTTGTTACTTTTTACGACTGATCACATTCTTGACGTAGAAGAAGTGTTTAAGGAAGTTGAATGGGTTACATTATTTTTCTTCATGGGACTGTTTATGCTGGTCGGCGGACTGCAGACAGTGGGGCTTATAGATGAATTGGCCCGGGGAATGATCTGGATTTCTGGTGGAGATCTTCCGTTTACTTCTATGATGATGCTCTGGAGCGCAGGGTTGATTTCAGGAATCGTTGATAACATCCCTTTTGTAGCGGCAATGATTCCGGTTGTTCAAGAACTTCAGGGATATGGCATGATGGACGTAGACCCTGTTTGGTGGTCTCTCGCTTTAGGGGCCTGCCTCGGCGGAAATGGCACATTAATTGGAGCTTCAGCCAATGTGGTGGTAGCAGGACTTGCTGCCAGCTACAAAGAGCCGATTCCATTTATTAAGTTTGCAGTTTACGGAATACCAATGCTTCTATTGTCCCTGGGGATTTGTACGGTTTACGTATTATTTAGATATTTACTTCCGTTTCTTTCATAAAAACAAAAAGTTAGCTCATCTTAAGCATGTAGAGTTTAAGAAGGGCTGATGGCAATTGGTGATATTTGAACTGATCCTCCGAACGGTAATCACTTATTTGTTTATATTAATCATTTTTAGAATGATGGGAAAACGTGAAATCGGTGAACTAAGTGTAATGGACTTAGTTGTATTTATTATGCTGGCTGAAATTGCAATCTTTCTAATCGAAAAGCCTGACTCATCAATCTGGCGGGCTATTGTGCCCATGGGCGTCCTTTTATCCATCCAGTGGGTCAGCGCAGTCTTATCTTTAAAAAGTAAAAAGTTCCGTGACTGGTTTGATGGGAAACCATCAGTATTGATTAAGCATGGAAAAATTGATGAACAGGAAATGCGAAGACAGCGGTATAATTTTTCCGATTTACTGCTCCAGTTAAGAGAACAGGAAGTCCAGCATTTAGAAGACATTGACTTTGCAGTATTGGAACCATCGGGTAAATTATCCGTTTTCAAGAAAAAAGAAGACGGTTCCTCGGATTACGCAGTGGTTTTGATCGAAGATGGACAAGTGCAGTATGCGGGCTTAAAGCAAATTGACAAAACAAAGGACTGGTTAATGAACGAAATGAACAAGAGAGGTATTGAAAGCGTAGAGGAAATTTCGCTTTGTACAATTAATTTAAATGGAGAGATATGCATGGATTACGAGGATGAAATGAAGTAAATATCTCCTGAGGTGAGTAAACCAAGGCAATAGGTCATCAGCGTAGTCAAAATATGAAGCCTCCTGTGGGAACAGCACGAGAAGAAGATCCCGCAGGAAAGCACTCTTTGCTTTCCAAGGAAGCTGAGACCCGTGCCCTCTTCAACAGTAGTGTGTTAATGGAGCGAAGCTATATATCCTTTCTGCCCATAAATAATCCGAACTGATTTCACTAGAATCGTTCGGATTATTTTTTGCTTTATTCAGTTTTAGCCTCACCATCTAAGTTTTGAGTAATCAGCGCAGTTTTGTCGTATTATTATAGCAGTTTAGGTGTTTAACTACGTACCATTCGCTGAATCTTATGAGTAAATTTTCCTGCTGAATAAAACAGCCGTAGTGTTCCCTTTTACTTTTTCCTAAACTTATTCCAGGGAATCATATGCCACTCGTCTTTAGTAAGCAGTTTCAGTTTGAACAGAAGACAAATGTAAACTGCTGCAAGGACTATACTGATTGTCAGTAATTCTACAAGTGGGCTGGAAGAAAAATATCCTTGTTCGTGTAAAATATACCCAGCCCCGGCTGTTATAATTAGAACCGTTAAAAATTTAAACAGCATTTGGAAAGGAAAAGTAAAGCTGGTAGCTCGAACTAAGACGGAGAGGTGAAGGAGAGTAACGATGACACTCCCGACAACCATAGCAACGGCTACCCCGTTAATCCCAAACTCTGGCTGCGAGCTTAATACTGCCAGGACTATAAATTTGACAGCGGCCCCTATTAAAGTGTTCCACATGGCTGATTTAGCCAAGTCTAATGCCTGCAGGCTTGCTTGAAGCGGTGTCTGTATGTAGTGCATTAGAAAAAAAGGAGCCATGAATTGCAGCAAAAATCCGCCCTGATCTGTACCATAGACGATTGACAGTGTTGCAACCGGAAAGAGAACATAGATTACAGTAATCAAGCCACCTGAAGCGAGTGATAATCGAATAGCCTGCAAAATCCGATAGTTAATCGTGCCAAACTGTTTTTTTGCAGCAGATTCACTAATAGAAGGAACGAGAGATACGCCTAAAGCATGCGTAAGAAAAGTAGGGAGAAACAATAAAGGTAATATATAACCTGTAAGACCTCCATATTGCTTAGTTGTTTCAACTGCCGTTAAACCTGCAATCGCTAAACTTTGAGCGACTAGAATAGGTTCAAAAAAATAAGTGAGCGACCCAATGAGACGACTCCCTGAGGTAGGGATAGCAATCGTCATTAGCTGCTGCAGCGTTTCTTTACCTTCCTGAATATGCTTTTTCCACGATTTTCTCCATTTGAAAGTTTTGTGAAGGGCGAATTGTCTTGTCATATAAAGCAGAGAAACAAATTCTCCTATGATTACGGCAATCATAGCCCCTGCCGCTGCGTACTGAACTCCGTAGGGGTAAAAAAGCTTTGTTAAAAATGCCACAGTCGTAATCCTCACAATTTGTTCAATAACCTGGGATATAGCTTGCGGCTTCATGTTCTGCCGTCCTTGAAAATACCCTCTAAGTACGGCAGAAACAGCAGTGATCGGGATTATTGGAGTTACAGCCAGCAATGGAGCCATTGCACGGGCGTCAGTAAGAAAATATTCAGCTACAATTGGGGCAAATAAAAACAAACCAGCAGTAAAAATGAGGCTTAAGCTTCCTGTTATTGATAAAGAAATAACCAGAATACGCTTGACCTGTGTTTCGTCGCCATTTGCCTCAGCTTCCGATACCCTTTTTGAAATGGCTACAGGAAGGCCAAACTGAGTAATTGTCGTTACAAGAATTAGAGTAGGGAGAGCCATCATGTAAAGTCCCATCCCTTCCTCTCCCATAATTCTGGCGACTACGATTCGATTAATAAATCCTAAAAGCCGGGTGATGAGACCAGCTGCTACTAATATTAAGGCTCCATGCAGAAAGGTTTGTTTTGTCATCAGGGAATCCGCCTTCTCAAAGGAATAAAATTCATATACAATGAATTATATGCATTGAGGTGGACAAGGGATGACAAGGACTTCAAGATCCTTTTTTATAATATTTTAAGGGAGTGCCTCTATATGGATAAAATAAAACCAGTCAATGAGTGGAAGGATGCCATTAACCCTGTTCTTAACAGTAAAGCAAATGAATTCCGGCTGTTAGGGTATAAAAATGCAACAGCAGAAGACGTTTGGCAGTGTATGCTGAAGAAAATCTGGAAAAACAATTCTAAGAAAAGACTTTATGAAGTTGTTCAGGATGTCTTTCATCTAAGTAATAATCAATATGTAAGTTACATAACAGTGGAAGCCTATCAAAACGATGACTTGATGGCATCGATCGAAGCTTTAAAACAAGGGTCAGAACCATCTAAGTAACAACTTATGATTGTTAAATATAAAATTAGTAGTAGAATTGTATAAGGAAAATATATTCCAATATACATATGCACGTGTTTGAATGTTGAAGGAGGCAAAGAGAAATATGGTGAAAAGAGGGCGGATCGTGGCCTTTTTTATAGCCGTTATTTTAATAGCAGCTACGATTGGCACAACGGTTACAGGAGTAACAAAAGATATCAATCTTGGTTTAGATCTACAGGGTGGTTTTGAAATTCTTTATGATGTAGAAACCGTTGATGAAGATCAGGAAGTAAATCAGCAAGTATTAGAATCCACTGTTGAATCTCTCTACGAACGGGTGGACGTATTAGGAATCAGCGAAACAAATATATCCATAGAGAGTGGAGATCGTATTCGTGTTCAACTGGCAGGGGTACAGGATCAGCAGGAAGCGCGAGAGCTTTTGTCAACTACTGCTCAGCTTTCTTTCCGTGATGTTGAAGGTAACGAATACATGGATGGTTCTGATATCAGAGAAGGAAGTGCTCAACAGACTTATGACCAGAATAACTCTCCTATCGTTTCCCTGGAGGTGAAAAGTGCTTCTGAATTCTATAATGTTACACAGGAAATAGCTAACAAAGAACCAATTGAGGATGCGGTGTATCCTCCGAACTTATTAGTGATTTGGCTGGACTATGATGAAGAGGTTTCTTTTGCGGACGAATACGGTTCTGAGGACCCTGCTTATGTATCCGCTCCCCAGGTAAGCGAAGGAATCAGAAGTAATACTGTACAAATTGAAGGGGATTTCTCCCAGGAGTCAGCCCAACAGCTTGCAGATATTTTAAATGCGGGTTCTCTTCCTGTTGAATTGGAAGAAACCTATTCCACTTCGGTGGGAGCTCAATTTGGAGAACAAGCGATGGATAAAACGATTTATGCTGGCTTTATAGGTGTGGGTCTTATTTTCCTTTTCATGCTTTTTTACTATCGGTTCCCAGGCGTAATTTCTGTCATCACCTTGTCAGCCTATATTTATCTCATTTTAGTAGTATTTGAACTATTGAATGGAGTGCTGACATTACCAGGTATAGCAGCCTTAATCCTCGGTGTCGGTATGGCAGTGGATGCCAATATTATCACCTATGAGCGGATTAAGGAAGAACTGAAGTCAGGCAAATCTATAATGGCTGCTTATAAATCAGGAAATAAGCGATCTTTAGCAACGATATTAGATGCGAATATTACAACTCTGATTGCAGCAACGGTTCTTTTTATTTTTGGTACAAGCTCTGTAAAAGGCTTTGCAACTATGTTAATTGTAAGTATATTAGTCAGCTTTATAACGGCTGTGTACGGGACCAGACTGCTGCTCGGCCTCTGGGTGAAGAGCCGTTTCTTAACGAAAAGACCAGGATGGTTTGGTGTGAAGAAGGATCAAATTCATTCCCTTGCTGAAGGGGAAACAGAAGATCCTAAATTCATGAACCGTAAACTGGATCTTATTAAGCATCGAAAGAAATTCTTTGCTCTTTCTTTAGCATTGTTGGCAGCAGGTGCCATAGCATTGGGCATCTTTAAGTTAAATCTAGGAATAGACTTTACGAGCGGCTCCCGGGTTGAAATTACTTCTGAAGAGAGCATCTCTCCTGATGAAGTCGAAGAGGCTTTTGAGAATGAGTTGAACGTTTCTCCTAAGCAGATCGTCCTCTCAGGAGATAATAATGATATCGCGGTTACTCGGTTTGAAACAGAGCTTTCTCAAGATAAGATTGCTGAAATTCAGGAGTATTTCTCTGAAGAATATGGCAGCAGTCCAAACGTAAGCACTGTTTCTCCAGTGGTCGGACAAGAGCTTGCCAAAAATGCGGCATTAGCTGTGCTTTATGCATCGATTGGAATCATCATCTATGTGACGTTTAGATTTGAATTCTTCTTTGCATTAACAGCAATCCTTGCCTTATTACACGATGCATTCTTTATTATTGCATTGTTTAGTATAACGAGACTGGAATTTGATATTACAATAATTGCAGCAATCTTGACGATTGTCGGTTATTCAGTGAATGATACTATTGTGACGTTTGACCGTATTCGAGAAAATCTTAGATTTGAGAAGAAGGTCAAATCATTTAGACACCTTGCTAAAGTCGTAAATGACAGTCTGCTCCAAACGATGGCAAGAAGCTTAAATACTGTTATTACCGTTGTGTTTGCTGCGGCTATGCTGTTTATTTTCGGAGCTTCTTCTATTACTAACTTTGCTTTTGCGCTGGTGGTAGGATTAGTTGCCGGTACGTATTCTTCATTATTTATTGCTGCTCAGCTGTGGCTGGTCTGGAGAGGCAGAAATATTAAGAACAAACCTATTGAGTATGTGAAGAAGAAGAAAACAGGAGGCCCACAAGTTTAATAAAAAAATCAGGCTGTCGATAAAGTTTCGACAGCCTGATTTTTTTATTTTTCACAGCGTTCATTTGTTATCCTGTAGATAAGAATCTGTTTAGGCGGGGATATTTTGTTTCAGTCAAGAAAAGAGCCCGCCCGATGTAAGAAGTGGCCGCTTCTCGCTCAGTGCACCCAAAATCAAAAGTTTTTCTAATGAAGGTATGAAGGCACTCCCCCTTGGATTTTGGTTAAATGTAACAGGAAAAGGGTATAAAATAATAGTAAAGAGATAGAAGGAGGGAGAACATTGAAGGGACAGACTTATTTTATTTTTGCACTTATTATCGCTATTCTAATAGCCATATTTGCTGTAATTAACGTAGGTGCTGTACAGGTGAACTATCTTTTTGGCACGGGAGAAGCTCCTTTAATTCTAGTGATATTGGGCTCTGTTTTAATGGGGGGCCTAATCACTTTCTCATTTGGAGCCGTGAAGTTTTATCAGATGAAACGTGAAAATAAAAGCTTGCGAAGTCAATTAAGCTCTACTAAAACTTCCGACACCAAAGAGACACCGTCACGTCGTTCTAGAAAAAGAGAAACGGCAAGAGCTGTTGGAAATGAAGACGGAAAAACGAATTAATCGTGTTTGCCCCCCCTGATGACGTCTTGTATAATAGACTAGTCAGGGGTGAATTTATGTTAAAAAGTAAAGCAAAATGGAATTTTACATATAGTAAGATGGACGAAGATACTGAGAGCTTCCCGGGAGTTTCAACATTAACCTCTCAGTTGCTAAAAAAAAGAGGAATTACCGATCAAGATGAAGTGCAGCGATTTCTTCATCCAACCTATAAAGACCTGCATGACCCGTTTCTTCTTAATGGAATGAAAGAGTCAATAGAAAGAATCCGTTCAGCGATTGATCAAGGGGAGCACATTCTTGTATATGGAGATTATGATGCTGATGGAGTCAGCTCTACAACAGTAATGGTCGAAGCTTTAAGAGAGGCTGGAGCGATATGTGATTACTATATTCCTAATCGATTTACAGAGGGATATGGACCTAACGAGACGGCTTTTCTTAAAGCCTCGGAGGACGGATTCAGTGTCATCATAACGGTAGATAACGGAATTGCAGGCTTACATGAAGCAGAAGTGGCAAAACGGATTGGAATTGATTTAATCATTACAGATCACCACGAAGTTCAGGAAACCCTGCCAGATGCTTTTGCGATCATCCATCCGAAGACTTCTCCCAGCTACCCATTTAAGGAATTGGCGGGAGTCGGGGTGGCGTTTAAGGTTGCCGAGGCGCTCCTGGAAAAACTCCCTGATCACCTCCTGGATATGGCTGCAATTGGAACGATTGCAGATTTAGTTCCACTTCAAGGTGAAAACCGCACACTCGTTTACTTAGGTCTTAAGGCGCTAAATCAATCCGATCGTGCAGGTCTTAAAGCGTTGAAGGATGTTTGCAGTATTGAGGGAGAAGTGGATGAAGAGACGATTGGGTTTAGTATTGGTCCCCGCGTTAATGCCGTCGGGAGGCTGCAGGATGCTTCGCCGGCTGTAGAGTTGTTTTTAACTGAAGAGGCGAAAGAAGCTGTGCATCTGGCAAATATGATTAATTCACTTAATCAAGAACGGCAGCAAATAGTTACACAAACAGCAAAAGAAGCGGAAGAACTTTTAGTAAGTGGTGAGCAGCCTTTAGGAGAAGTCATTGTCGTTGCAAAAGAAGGATGGAATTCAGGAGTGCTCGGAATCGTTGCTTCAAAACTAGTCAGACAGTTTGACAGGCCTGCAGTCGTCCTTGGCATTGATCCGGAAAAGGGATATGCCAAAGGCTCAGCAAGAAGTATAGCTGCCTATGACCTTTTTCAAAATTGTATGGAAGTCAGAGATCATTTTATTCATTTTGGCGGGCATGCTCAGGCTGCTGGTATGACTCTTGATATTGATAATATAGATAACGTGCGGAATCTTTTATGCTTAAAAGCCCAGGAAAAGCTATCCGATGAAGATTACCAGCAAGTTCTTGATATAGAAACGACAGTAAATATAGAAGATATAACTTTGGAACAAATTCAGGAAGTCAATAAGCTTCGTCCATTTGGAATGGGTAACCCTAAGCCATTATTTCATATAAAAGAGAAACCAAAAGAAATTCGTTTAATCGGCAGCCGTCAGAACCATCTAAAGCTTTTGTTTAAAAAAGAACGTTCGAAATTAGACGGAATTGCCTTTGGAATGGGGGATTTATTCACTCGGATATCTCCGCACTCTGAGCTTGAGGTCATTGGAGAACTCGGGATAAATGAGTGGAATGGAAGGAAAAATGTCCAGGTAATGGTTAAAGATCTAAAAGTGGAAGCATGGCAACTGTTTGATTACAGAGGGTCTAAACACCTTGAGAAAAAACTGAGCTTCCCAAAGGATCATAATGCAGTAGCCCTAACATTTAACGAAGCAGATTCTGCGCCACTCAACCTGCCTGTTTTCAGTAACAAAGATTTGGAAGACGTCCTTGCCAACGGACCTCTTCATAGTCTTGTCCTGATGGATCTCCCTGCTTCTCTCGCTGAACTGTCAAACGCTGTTCGCAGACTTGCGCCGGACAACATTTATGCCTGCTATCAAGTAACAGACAGTGCTTTCTTTACCTCGTGGCCTACAAGAGATCATTTTAAGTGGTTTTATGGTATGCTGATGAAGCGGAAGTCCTTTGATTTAAATCAAGAACGTGAAAAGCTTGCTCATCGTAAGGGCTGGAATGCAGATATGGTAAATTTTATTTCCCAGGTGTTTTTTGAGCTTGGTTTTGTTAAAATAAAAGATGGTGTTTTGACGATTGAAAATAAGCCTCAGCAAAAGGACTTGACTGAATCAGAAATTTACCAGGAAAGAAAAGAGCAGCTTACGGTTGAACAAGCTCTTTATTATTCTACTTATAAAGAACTAAAGGATTGGTTCAGTAAGCAGCGTGAGCCGATCAAGGAGGAAGTTTTGAATGGATTATAAACAGCATATTGCTATCGTGGAAGATTGGCCGAAAGAAGGTATTCGGTTCAAAGATATTACCCCGCTGATGGATAACGGGAAAGCATTTAAATCGGCAGTAGATGAAATTGTAGAATATTCAAAAGACAAGGAAATCGATATTGTGGTAGGGCCGGAAGCCAGAGGATTTATTGTAGGCTGTCCTGTTTCCTATGCCCTTGAGATCGGATTTGCTCCTGTGCGTAAAGAAGGCAAGCTGCCGCGTGAAACGATTAAAGTAGATTACGGATTAGAATACGGCAAAGATATTCTAACCATTCATAAAGATGCGATTAAGCCTGGACAAAGAGTACTTATTGTTGATGACCTGTTAGCTACTGGAGGTACAATTGAGGCCACGATAAATCTTGTCGAACAACTAGGCGGAGTAGTTGCAGGATGCGCTTTCCTCGTGGAACTTACTTACCTGGACGGACGAGAAAAGCTTGAAGGTTATGATGTCCTGACGTTAATGCAATATTAAGATGAAAGAGTGCCCTGGTTCAGGGCGCTTTTTGTTTTAAACTCTTCATTTAAACGTTTTTTCTTTACTTTTGACTGTCTTTTTTTGATAATGAAAAATAACCATCATTTTTTAGGAAGCTAAGAGAAATCAGGGTGATTGTATGGCGAAGGATAAAATTTTAACGGCCGAAGAAGTGATTGAGCAGGCTCGTCAATATATGAACGATGAAGATCTGGGGTTTATCCGCAGGGCTTTTGAGTATGCCAATCAGGCACACAGCGAGCAATATCGAAAATCGGGCGAACCCTATATTATTCACCCGATTCAAGTAGCAGGCATTCTAGTTAATTTAGAAATGGATCCTGAAACAATTGCAGGAGGTTTTCTTCACGACGTAGTTGAGGATACGGATTACACTATTGAGGATATCGAGCGGCAGTTTGGGGAAGAAGTGTCCATGCTTGTCGATGGAGTTACGAAACTGGGTAAAATCAAATACAAGTCCAAAGAAGCGCAACAAGCTGAAAACCACAGAAAAATGTTTGTGGCCATGGCTAAAGATATGAGAGTTATATTAATTAAACTAGCTGACCGTCTGCACAATATGCGGACCCTTAAGCATTTACCTTCAGAAAAACAGCGCAGAATTTCTAATGAAACATTAGAGATTTTTGCTCCTCTCGCTCATCGACTTGGAATTTCAACGATCAAGTGGGAGCTCGAAGATACGGCTTTGAGGTATTTAAATCCGCAGCAATATTATAGAATCGTTCATTTAATGAAACAAAAGAGAAATGAAAGAGAATATTATATTGATGACGTAATGAATGAAATCAGGACGCAGTTGCAGGATGTCAATATTGAAGCGGACTTAAACGGCAGACCTAAGCATTTATACAGCATTTATCGCAAAATGGTGCTGCAGAACAAACAATTTAATGAAATTTACGATTTATTAGCTGTACGAATACTCGTAAACAGTATTAAGGATTGTTATGCCGTTTTAGGTATTATTCATACATGCTGGAAGCCTATGCCGGGTCGTTTTAAGGATTATATTGCCATGCCTAAACCTAACTTATACCAATCGCTGCATACCACAGTCATTGGCCCTAAGGGAGACCCTCTAGAAGTGCAGATTCGTACACATGAGATGCACGAAATTGCGGAATATGGAATTGCTGCACACTGGGCGTATAAAGAAGGAAAACAGGCATCCTCCACGCATTCTTTCGAAGAGAAATTAACATGGTTTAGAGAGATCCTGGATTCGCAGAGTGAAACTCACGATGCCGAAGAATTCATGGAGTCATTAAAAGTTGATTTATTCTCTGACATGGTGTACGTATTTACTCCTAAAGGTGAGGTAGTTGAATTGCCTTCAGGCTCAGTACCGATTGACTTTGCTTACCGCATTCATACGGAAGTTGGCAATCAGACCATAGGGGCGAAGGTCAATGGCAAGATGGAACCTCTGGACTATAAGTTAAATACCGGGGACATCGTTGAAATGATGACCTCTAAACATTCCTATGGTCCTTCGAAAGACTGGATTAAACTCGCTCAAACCTCGCAGGCAAAAAACAAAATCAAGCAATTTTTTAAACGTCAAAGAAAAGAAGAGAACATTGTTAAAGGAAAAGAATTGGTTGAACGTGAGATTCGTAACATGGGATTGCAGCCGAAAGAAGTTTTCACATCTGACAACTTAGATCGAGTATCGGAGAAGTTTAACTTCACAAATGAGGAAGACATGTTTGCTGCTGTAGGTTATCAAGGGATTACAGCTTCACAGATTGCAACTCGTTTAACCGAGAAGCTTCGAAAGCAGATTCAGAAAGAGCAGGATCTTGAACAGACATTGGCAGACGTGTCTACAACAGAAATTAAGACCTCCTCCTCAAAAGGGAAGAAAGATTCCGGTGTTCGTGTTGAAGGAGTCGATAATCTGCTGGTTCGATTATCCAAATGCTGCAACCCGGTTCCAGGCGATGAAATTGTAGGCTATATTACAAAAGGCAGAGGCGTTTCTGTGCATAGGGCTGATTGTCCAAATGTTCAAACCGAGGAAGCTGAGGCCAGACTTCTCCCTGTTTATTGGGAGAAAGGTCCAAGAGACACTAAGCAATATCACGTCGACTTAGAAATATGGGGTTACGACCGGCGTGGATTATTAAATGAAGTACTTCAAGCAGTAAATGAAACCAAAACAAATATTACAGCCGTATCAGGCAAGTCAGATCGTAATAAAATGGCTACTATTCATATTACGATTCTCATTCAGAATACGGATCACTTAAGAAAAATTGTAGAACGTATTAAACAGATTCATGATGTATATACGGTTCGCCGCGTGATGCAGTAAACGGGGGAATGACCAATGAAAGCAGTAGTTCAACGCGCAACAGAAGCAAGTGTAACAGTAAGCAATGAGAAGGTAGGCGAGATAAGTGAGGGACTTGTCATTTTACTTGGGGTTACCCATGAAGATACTGAAGAAGATGCTCGCTATCTAGCCTCCAAGATTCCTCACCTTCGCATATTTGAAGATGAAGAAGGCAAATTAAATCGTTCCTTAAAAGATGTAGACGGCCAAATGTTATCTATCTCACAATTCACCTTATACGGTGATACTCGTAAAGGCAGACGCCCTAATTTTATGAAAGCCGCCAAACCATCTGAAGCAGATGAGCTGTATAAGAAATTTAATGAGTTTGTCCGTAGTGAAGGGGTCCACGTGGAAACGGGGAGCTTTGGGGAGATGATGGATGTCCAACTAACAAATAATGGTCCTGTTACACTAATAATGGATAGTAAAGAACGTTAAAAAATCAAGGGAACTGACTCCCTTGATTTTTTATTGGAAATATTGAATTAATCCGTTCGTAATGCCTTGACCGGCTTTTGAATGATAGCTTGAACTTTGAACGGTTTTCTCTTCTTTCATATCTGAGAGAAAGCCTAATTCTACTAAAATGGATGGTTTATCATTATATCGAAGTACATGGAAAGTACCTTTCCGTATCCCCCGGTCACGTAAACCTGTTTCCTTTGTCACACCAGCCTGGACATTTGATGCTAATGTTCTTGTGCTTGAACCGGAAAAATAAGTGTTAATCCCGCTAGCCTTAATCGATTGAGGCACACTATTATAATGAACACTTATGAATGCGTCTCCCTTTGAAGCATTGGACAGTGCAGTTCTTGCTGAAAGAGATAAGTAAGAGTCATTCGATCTCGTCATAATTACATCCGCTCCATTTTGCTCTAAAGTTGACTTGAGTTTTTGAGCAGTCTGTAAAGTTAGAGTTTTTTCCAGAATTCCGGTTCGTCCAACAGCGCCAGGATCAAATCCTCCGTGCCCCGCATCCACAATGATTGTTCTTCCGTTCAAGCCGGAAGATGATACCGGATCGGGACCTGGAGTGGCAGAGGGGCTTTCCTCTACAATCCACCCTGCGACATAAGCGTGACTTCCTTTGTAAGAGATTTTATACCAGTTGTCTTGTTTATCAACTACTTCAAACTGGTCACCTTTCGTCCCACGGCCAAGCACTTTATGATTCGTGGAAGGACCTGAACGAAGATTCGTCACGTCATATTTTAGTGTAACTTTCGATTGATTCTCAACGGAATCAGAAGAAGAATCGTTGTTTTGATTAGTAACGAGCCAGCCAGCTACCCAGCCTGTGTTGCCGGAGCTGAGTTTAATTTTATACCAGCCTTGTTTTTCTTCACTGTATTCAAAGCTGTCCCCTTTTCTGACCTGCTGCTTGATAGAACTGGTGGTCGTGGCTTTGCTTCTTACATTTAAAACAGCCGTTGCGACCTTGACTTTTCCAAGGGATTGCATCTCGTTTTCGGAAGAAAGATCACTGCTGGATTGTTCATTTTCGTTGTATGTACTTAAATAGTCTTTGTGTACCCAACCTGAAGCACCTTTGCTGCGCTCAATTTTTATCCAGTTCCCCGATTCTCCTGTTTTAGTTACTCTTTCATTTTTCATTAAGTAACCACGAACATTTCCACTCAGGCTTCCTTTTTCTCGAACCCTTAAATAATCTACTTTTGATTTAACTTCTTTATTTTGCTTAATTTGGACAAGCCAGCCTGCTACCCAGCCTGTTTTATTATTCCACTTAATCTTAACCCAATCATTCTTTTCTTCAACAACGGAATAGGATTCGTTTTTCTGGACTTTGCCTAGAATTGAGTCAGAAAGACCAGGGCCTGATCGAACATGCAGATTATCAACCTGCACGTTGACGGTTTCAGCGTGGGCTGTAGTCGGGATTATCCAAATTAAGCCGGCTACTATACAAAATAATGCCAGCCATCCTTTCATATAATTGTCTCCACCTCCAATATTTTGTAATGCACAATAACCATTCGACAAAAAGGTTGATATCCCTTCTTTTTTCTGCAAAAAATTTAAATTGAAATTTATTTTTATTAAAACTTGACATTATCGAAGAAGAAACCTTATGATAGTATTCATATTCTTATGAATCGATAAAACCATTGAGGGAAAGAGTAACTTGGGTTCTAGTGTATTCTAGAGAGGGAATGCCTGGGCTGAAAGCATTGCTTACACTGGCCAAGTGAAAGACATTTCTTAGGTGTTCTATTGAAACTAACTTAAGTAGTAAATAGATCCGTACACAGGCGTTAACTGTATGAAGTGGAGGCAAAGCCTCAATTAGGGTGGCAACGCGGGATAGACTCCCGTCCCTTTCTAGTCAATGATTAGAAAGGGACGGGAGTTTTTTATTGTACGTTAAGAATGTTTAACTTTTTTACAGGACTAAAGTATCAGAAAAACTACGTTTTCCGCCATTGGACTTGGTGGTAAACCAAGTTTTTCTAACATCAATATAGCTAAACAAGGAGGAAATGAAAATGAGAGCTCCTAGAGGTACTCAGGATATATTACCGGGAACGTCAGAAAAATGGCAGTATGTAGAAGAAAAATTAATAGATATTTGCAGACGTTATCATTATAAAGAGATAAGAACACCCATTTTTGAGCACACGGAGTTGTTTCAGCGTGGCGTAGGGGACAGTACAGATATTGTACAAAAGGAAATGTATACGTTTGAAGATCGTGGAGGGCGCAGTGTAACCCTGCGCCCAGAAGGAACGGCTTCTACGGTAAGGTCCTTTGTTCAAAACAAATTATTCGGGCTGCCGAATCAGCCGACTAAGTTATTTTATATCGGTCCTATGTTTCGCTATGAGCGCCCGCAGCAGGGGCGTTTAAGACAATTCGTCCAATTTGGTATAGAGGCACTTGGCAGTGATGATCCATCAGTTGATGCAGAGGTGATGGCCCTTGCGATGAATGCTTATGAAGAACTGGGTTTAAAATCTTTAAAACTCGTTTTAAATAGCTTAGGGGATAAAGAGAGCAGAGAGGCTCATAAGAATGCGCTTATTCAACACTTTACTCCACACAAAGAAGAGCTGTGCGCTGATTGTCAAATTCGTTTAGAACAGAATCCTTTGCGTGTACTTGATTGTAAAAAGGATAAGGATCATCCCGCAATGGAGACAGCTCCATCGATATTGGATTATTTAAATAAACCCTCTCATGATTATTTTGAGCAGGTAAAAGAATGTTTAGATGTAATGGGAATTAAATACGAAATCGATGCAAATTTAGTACGAGGTTTGGATTACTATAATCATACCGCTTTTGAGATTATGAGTGAGGCAGAAGGTTTTGGTGCTATTACCACATTGAGCGGTGGAGGCAGGTACAACGGACTTGTGAAAGATATAGGCGGACCGGAAACAACAGGAATTGGGTTTGCATTAAGTATCGAACGTTTATTAATGGCACTGGAGGCTGAAGGAGTAGAACTGCCAATCGAAGAATCTCTGGACGTTTACGTTGTTGCTTTGGGAGAAAAGGCTGAAAAAGAAGCTGTACGTTTAATGTATAATCTCCGCCAGGCCGGAGTTCAAGCTGATAAGGATTACTTACAAAGAAAAATGAAAGGCCAATTCAAAGCAGCAGATCGATTAAATACCAAATATGTCGTTGTCTTAGGAGATCGAGAAATTGAACAGGATGCTGTCTCGGTTAAGGAGATGAAATCTGGAGACCAAATAGAACTACCGATCAACCAAATCGTAACATATTTAAATGAAAAGCTGTCAGGAGGGGAAAAGTGATGGAAAGAATACATTGCGGCACGTTACGACCTTCGCATAAAGGTCAGGAAGTAAAACTTAAAGGATGGGTTCAGAAAAGGCGGGATCTTGGAGGTTTAATATTCATTGATTTAAGAGACCGTTCCGGACTTGTTCAAATTGTATTTAACCCTGATGAGTCCTTAGAGGCGCTGAACATAGCAGAGGATATTCGAAGTGAGTATGTAGTAGAGGTTTCTGGTAGAGTGGTAATTCGTGATGAAAACACAGTTAACCCCAACATGGAAACGGGGGAAATTGAAGTACTTGCTAAGGAAGTTAGCGTGTTAAACAAAGCTAAAACACCCCCTTTTATGATAGAGGAGAGTTCGGAAGTAGCAGAGGATACTCGCCTGAAGTATCGCTACCTGGATTTAAGACGAAAGGAAATGCAGGAAACGTTAAAGCTTCGTCATCAAACGACTCAGGTTATGAGAAATTTTCTAAACGACGAAGGGTATTTGGAAATGGAAACACCTATGCTGACAAAAAGCACTCCAGAAGGTGCAAGAGATTATCTAGTACCAAGTCGTGTCCACGAAGGGGAGTTTTATGCCCTTCCACAGTCTCCACAGCTTTTTAAACAAATGCTGATGATGGCTGGTTTTGAGAAATACTATCAGATTGCAAGATGCTTCCGTGATGAAGACTTAAGAGCAGACCGGCAGCCTGAATTTACTCAGGTAGATATAGAGACATCCTTTATGTCAAAAGAAGATATTATGGCTATGACGGAACGAATGATGGTTAAAGTAATGAAAGAAGTAAAAGGGGTAGACATTAAAGCTCCTTTTGACAGGATGCCTTATGATGAAGCAATGGAGCGTTTTGGTTCTGACAAACCAGACACACGATTCGGTCTTGAACTTGTAACTCTTTCAGAAATCGTTAGAGATTCCGGATTTAAAGTATTCAGTGATGCAGTTGCATCAGGAGGAAAAGTAAGCGCCATAAATGTTAAAGGGGAGGCGGACTCTTTCTCCAGAAAAGATATTGATAAGCTGACAGAAGACGTTAAAGTATACGGAGCCAAAGGATTAGCATGGCTGAAAGTAAAAGAAGGGGAATTAAATGGTCCAATTGCTAAGTTTTTCTCTGAGGAGGAAGCTTCTCCGTTGATGGAAGCTCTTAAGGCAGAAGATGGAGATTTGTTATTATTCGTGGCTGATAAAACTTCCGTCGTTTATGACAGCCTCGGCGCCCTAAGATTAAAATTAGGCAGGAAACTTGATTTAATAGATCATTCTAAGTTCAATTTTTTGTGGGTAACAGAGTGGCCGTTGTTTGAATACGACGAAGAACAAGGAAGGTATTTCGCAGCCCACCATCCATTTACTATGCCTGAAGACGGGGATGTAAACCAAATTATTGAAAATCCAAAAGAGGCCAGGGCTGAAGCTTATGATATTGTATTAAACGGTTATGAGTTAGGCGGAGGATCCGTACGTATATATAAAAAAGAAATGCAGGATCGTATGTTTGAAGCATTAGGGTTTTCAAAACAAGAAGCAGACGAACAATTTGGATTCCTGCTTGAAGCTCTCGAATATGGCACACCTCCTCATGGAGGAATTGCTCTTGGTTTTGACAGATTTATAATGCTGCTAGCCGGAAGAACAAATTTACGTGATACTATTGCATTTCCTAAAACAGCTTCTGCGCAGGATCCATTAACCGATGCGCCTGGAACTGTCAGTAAAGCACAATTAGATGAATTACATTTACAGCTGAAGAAGCAAAAACAGGACTGAAGTAGCATATAGAATCCTTATGTCTATGCTTGATTAGCAGTATATTTTATGCTATGATTTCATTACAAAATAAATAAACCAATCCTGATGTGTACGTTGTTCGAATGTACGTTTTGACCGAACATTTTTGAGACGGGAGCCTGACGTCTTCACATGGAATGCAAGCCTCTCTATTACATTTAGAGGACGCAAGAAATGTGAAGCAAGGCACCCACCTGCCTGGAGCGGGTTCAAAACTCATGATACAACGGCACAATTGGGATTGGTTTTTATTATTGAAAAGAAAGTGCGAGCTGATTACCAGCTCGCACTTTCTATTTAGCAAGATGTTCAAGATTACCGTTTTTCTCCATTCTAAAAAATGGTTTGTTCAAGGCATCTTGATCCTCGAACATTGTCATTTTCCTCGCACGGTCCATTATTGAAATAAACGCTTGATAGTCCTCTTTTAAAGAATCCAGCTGATCTTGAAGCTTTTGATTTGTTTGAACCAGGTGCCGGTTCTCTTCTTCCAGCTTTTCAACCTCGTGGTTTAAAATAGATTGGTCGTGGTTGCTGTCTTGAAGTGTTTGGAGATAAGAGATCACCTGAGCTAAATCAATCATTGACTCCTGGTTTGCTGGCTGCTGTACAACACTTGGCTGTTTATGCAGCACTTGCTTTTTCTTCGCGGCAGGTGGACTGAAGGTAGCTTCGCTGCGCTTCTTTTCTTTACGTTGTTTCTTAGCAAGTTCTACAGCTTGTTCGTATTTCTGACGGATTTCCGCATTCCACCTAAAACCACAGGCAGCAGACGTACGGTTAAGCACATCTCCCACTTCATCAAATGCTTTTAACTGAGTGCTTCCTTCCCGAATATGTCGAAGTACTGTTTCAGCTAATAATAAATCATCTTCATGAGACCAAGCATCTTGTCTTACCTTTGGCATAATAACCCTCCTGTTGGACTATTAGAACAATAGTTTGTCAGATTTGCTACTATTGTGACCAAAGCGGACAAAGAATATACTTGATTACGATTTTTGATTGTTAATTTTATCAAACACCTGCTTTAACGCCTGTTCAAATTTCCCTGTAGTCTTAGGTTCATAGTAATTAGCGTTAATTAATTTATCTGGTAGATATTGCTGAGCAATCCAGGAATTTGGATAGTTATGAGGATACTTATACTCTATTCCTCTGCCTAAAGTGGCTGCCCCTTTATAATGGGAATCTTTTAAGTGCGGAGGAACGTCTCCGCTTTTACCTTTACGGATATCATCCAATGCTGCATCTAAGGCTTTATAAGCGCTGTTGGATTTAGGGGATAATGCGAGCTCAGTTACAGCATTTGCTAAAGGAATTCGTGCTTCAGGAAAACCAAGGCGTTCAGCTGCTTCGACAGCAGCCAGCGCTCTAGGACCAGCCTGAGGATTAGCTAAACCAATATCTTCGTAAGCAATGACGACGAGCCGTCGTGCAATGCTGTCAAGATCGCCTGCTTCAATAAGACGAGCGAGATAATGTAAGGAAGCATTTACGTCACTGCCTCGTATCGATTTCTGAAAAGCGGATAACACATCGTAGTGTGCATCTCCTCCTTTATCGTGGGAAAAACTTTTTTTCTGCATGGACTCTTCTGCTACAGCTAGGTCGATCATGATACGGCCTTCTTCGTTCTCCGGTGTGGAGAAAGCTGCGAGCTCCAGGCCATTGAGTGCTGCTCTTAAATCCCCATTTGCGCTGAGAGCCAGATGTTCCATCGCTTCATTTTCCAATTGGATCGGTAAATGGCCCAACCCTTCCTTCTCGTCTGCTAAAGCTTTGTGAATAGCTTCTTTAATGTCTTCTTCTCCCAGACGGTAAAGTTCAAACAGATGACATCGACTCCGAATGGCTGGATTAATGGAATGATAAGGGTTGCTCGTAGTGCAGCCAATCATCGTTAATCGATTGCTTTCCAAGTGAGGAAGCAGGAAGTCTTGCTTCGCCTTATCCAGTCGATGTACTTCATCGAGAATGAGAACCATTTCTCCGTGCATTTTTGCTTCTTCAACTACAATTTCCATATCTTTCTTTTTATCAATTACAGCATTCAGCATCTTAAACGGAAGCTGAAGGTGTTTGGCTAAAGCTGTGGCCATTGATGTCTTTCCAGTACCGGGAGGACCGAAAAGAATCATAGAAGCCAATCTATCTGCTTTAACCATACGATTTATTGTTTTACCTTCGGAAACTAAGTGCTTTTGACCGATAATATCGTCAATAGTCGAGGGCCTCATCCGATAGGCTAAAGGTTGTACGCTCATAAGGAAATAGCTCCTTTACATTGGTCATCATGTTAAGGGTATTCTTAAAGCTATTAAAATGCAAGGGACTTGCTATTCATGCTATAATAGCGTTTGGTATAATGAGGTAAGGAGAGGTCAGCTATGAGGAATGATCGGTTGAACCGCCCGGTTACGGGCTTACGCTGGTCTTTTTTTATTGTAGGATTAGCGGTATTAGGATTTGGAATATCATTAACAATGCAGGTAAAGGGCTTTGGTATAGGTCCATGGGATGTATTTCACTATGGTTTGTATAAACAGTTTGGTTTAACAGTAGGCACGTGGTCTATAGTTGCAGGAATTGTGATTGTGCTTATCAGTTCACTTACTTTGAAGAGAATCCCTCAAATCGGGACAATTTTAAATATGGTGTTGATTGGTGTATTTATCGATTTCTTTAACTGGTTACTTCCTGAACCGGAGTGGTTTCTTTCAAAAATCGCTGTCTTTGTATTAGGAACTCTTATAACTGCGTTAGGCATCGGGTTATACGTCGCTCCGGATATGGGAGCCGGTCCTCGTGATAGTTTAATGTTAGTGCTAACGGATTGGCTGCAATGGAAGGTTTCAACGGTTCGAAATGGAATTGAAATTACGGTAGCCCTGGCTGGATGGCTTCTTGGGGGCCCTGTAGGATTAGGAACTATTTTTATTGCCTTATTCCTCGGTACGTTTGTCGGATATTCCCTTCCGTTGACTAAACAGTTATTGAACTTCTTAATAAGGAAAGGTGAAGGTTATGAAGATTTCTACAAAGGGTCGCTACGGCCTGACCATTATGATCGAATTAGCTAGGAAGCATGGAGAAGGGCCAATTTCACTTAAGCAAATTGCAAGAGATAACGAATTATCAGAGCATTACTTGGAACAACTTATTGCCCCTCTACGCAACGCAAGTCTTGTAAAAAGTGTACGAGGAGCGTATGGAGGCTATATGCTTACAAAATCACCTCACGAAATTACTGCAGGAGATGTCATCCGGGTGCTTGAAGGACCAATCACCCCGGTTGAGGGGATTGAAGATGAGGAACCGGCCAAGCAGGCACTGTGGAAGAGAGTGAGAGATGCAGTAAAAGACGTGTTAGATACAACTACTTTAGAAGATTTAAAAGATCATGTAGATGACCAGACTCAAGATGCGTATATGTTCTATATTTAATTACGGAGGCAGAGATAATGGAATCTATTTATTTAGACCATGCGGCTACCACTCCTGTTCATCCAGAAGTGATTGATGTCATGACGACTGTGTCTAAAGAAACATTTGGAAATCCTTCAAGTGTTCATCTCTTTGGAAGAAAGGCGAGAAAGCTTTTAGATGAGGCACGAAGAACAGTAGCTAAGAGTATAAATGCTAATGAAAAAGAAATTATATTTACGAGCGGGGGTACCGAGGCGGATAATCTGGCTATTATAGGGACTGCCATGGCCAACCAGCATAAAGGAAAGCATATAATTACAACACCGATCGAGCATCATGCTTCTTTACACGCTGTAGAATACCTGGAGAGACAGGGTTTTGAAATCGAGTATTTACCAGTCTATGAGGATGGTCGTGTTACGCTTGAAGACCTCAAAGAACGGCTTAGAGAAGATACAATTTTAGTGTCAGTGATGATGGTAAACAACGAAACAGGTGTTATTCAGCCTATCCAGGAATTAAGTAAGTTAGTCAGCGGACATCAGGCCTATTTTCACTCAGACATTGTCCAGGCGTTTGGACTTTATGAACTTGACACCCAGAACCTCTCTGTTGACTTGATGGCGGTTTCCAGTCATAAGATAAATGGTCCTAAAGGAACCGGGTTTCTTTATATAAGAGAGGGTACTGCGGTACATGCTCAGCAGCACGGAGGTGAGCAGGAGCGCAAACGACGTGCCGGGACAGAGAATGTACCGAGTATTGCTGGCTTTCAAAAAGCAGTCGAACTCATGAATAGGGAACGCCGGGATAGAAAAGATGAGTATCAACACTATAGAGATACATTTTTGGAAACATTAGAAAAAGAATCAGTAGATTTTTCTATAAATGGAGCAAAAAAGTACAGTGCTCCAACTATTGTCAATATCAGCTTTCCGGGGATGAATGTGGAGACGCTTCTTACTAACTTTGATCTGGCTGGGATTGCTGCTTCGAGTGGAAGTGCCTGTACAGCTGGGTCTGTAGAGCCCTCACACGTATTATCAGAAATGTATGGAGCGGAGGATCCAAGAACAACCAACTCTATTCGTTTCAGTTTTGGAATGGCGAATAATAAAGACCAGCTAAGAGTAGCTGCCGAGAAAATCAGTCAAATCATAAAACGACTGAGTTAGGAAGGTGAATGAAAAATGAAAGAGCCGAAAGATACACGAGTTGTAGTAGGTATGAGCGGGGGGGTTGATTCTTCTGTTTCTGCTGCCCTGCTTAAGGAACAAGGTTATGATGTAGTTGGGATTTTTATGAAAAACTGGGACGATACCGACGAAAATGGGGTCTGTACAGCAACCGAGGACTATGAAGACGTTATCCGGGTATGTAACCAGCTTGAGATTCCTTATTACGCCGTAAACTTTGAGAAACAATACTGGGATAAAGTATTCACGTATTTTCTAGATGAATATAAAGCAGGGCGCACGCCTAACCCTGATGTGATGTGCAATAAAGAAATCAAGTTTAAAGCATTTCTCGACCATGCTTTAGCACTCGGAGCAGATTACCTCGCTACAGGTCACTACGCCCAAGTGCGGGAAGTTAACGGCAAGTATGAAATGCTGCGAGGAGCAGACAATAATAAGGACCAAACCTACTTTTTAAATCAGTTATCTCAGGATGTACTGGCTAAAGTAATGTTTCCGCTGGGTCATCTAGAGAAAAAAGAAGTTCGCCGGCTTGCTGAGGAATATGAACTGGCTACAGCGAAGAAAAAAGATTCCACTGGTATTTGCTTTATTGGTGAAAGGAACTTTAAAGAATTTCTAAGTGAATATATTCCTGCCCAGCCCGGTGAAATGCAAACGCTTGATGGGGAAGTAAAAGGCAAGCATGACGGCTTGATGTATTACACTCTCGGTCAAAGACAAGGGCTTGGTATTGGCGGAGCAGGAGAACCTTGGTTTGTCGTAGGAAAAAACGTCAACGAGAACGTTCTTTATGTAGGTCAAGGATATCATCATGAGGCCCTTTATTCTGATGGATTAATTGCAAGTCAGGCAAACTGGACAAGCGGGAGAGTTCCAGAGAATACGTTTGAATGCACAGCTAAGTTTCGCTACCGGCAGGATGATAGTCCTGTAACCGTAACCCCTGGGGAGGATGGTACTTACGTTGTGACGTTCCACGAAAGGGAACGTGCAGTCACCCCGGGACAGGCTGTTGTTTTCTATGATGGGGATATCTGCCTTGGTGGTGCTACGATCGAGCAAATTGTGAAAGAAAATAAGCCTCTTGATTATGTAGGGTAATTAAAATATAAAAAAAGCCATGTCCGGTTCTGAAGGACATGGCTGTTTTAAGTAGGAGGACAAGAATGAATAAACTTGAAAAAGCTATTGAACATATGCAGAATCAGCAATTTGAAGAAGCAACAAAGCTTTTTACTGAAGCGATTGAAGAGAATCCGAAAGAACCTGTGGGTTATATTAACTTCGGTAATTTACTTGTGCACTTGAGTGAGTTTGAACGTGCTGAGCGATTTTACAATAAAGCTATTGATCTGGATGAGCAGTCAGCTACAGCGTACTATGGCTTAGGAAATGTTTATTACGAACAGGAGAATTATACAAAGGCGCAAAACCAATTTTTACAGGCTGTTGAAAAAGGGTTAGATGAAGCAGATGTGTACTTTATGCTTGGTATGACATTTGTCCACCAGGAATATATCAAACTCGCTTTGCCTTATTTGTTAAGAGCCGCTGAACTCGCACCTGATGATGTAGATGTTCAATTTCAATACGGGCTTTGTTTAGCTCAGAATGGCCAAATAGAAGCTGCTGAAGAAACAATGAAGACTGTGCTACAATTAGAAGAAAATCATAGTGATGCGTATTATAATCTGGGGGTAGCAGCGCTTCATAAGGAAGATGCTGCTATGGCCCTGGAATATTTCAATAAGGCCCTTGAATGTAACGAAGAGCATATGTTAGCTGCTCATGGGAAAGCTCAAATTGAACAAGCATTAAATGGGGAATAAAAGGAGTAACATGAAATGGATGAACAAACGCTTTTTTCTGAATCAACTGAAGAAGAGTCTCGTTACATAAAAGGAGAATTGAACCGTATGATTTTCCACAACGAAGGTGAACATTTTTCAATTGCCTCTATTCATGTGATTGAGACGAACGAAGATTTTTCGGAAAAAAGCTTAGTCATCAAGGGGCATTTTCCTCCACTGGAAGACGGGGAAACTTACTATTTTCAAGGGAGTTTTCAGGAACATAAAAAGTTTGGTAAGCAATATCAAGTAGATTTCTATCAACGGATTATGCCTGAAACGAAGGATGGTCTTGTCGTCTACTTATCAAGTGATTTATTTCACGGGATCGGTAAAAAAACAGCTGAAAGAATTGTAGATGAACTAGGAGAACAGGCAATATCTCTTATCCTCCAAAATCCTGAAGCTTTAGATCGAGTTCCTAAGCTTTCTAAAGAAAAAAAGCAGCAGTTGATCGATTCACTTAAAGAACACCAGGGATTTGAGCACGTCATGATTCAGCTTAATAAGTATGGTTTTGGTTTGAAGCTTTCTCAAAAAATTTATGAAGCCTTTAAAGATCAAACGTTATCTATTATTGAAGAAGACCCGTATCAACTGGTGTTTAATGTAGAAGGATTTGGCTTTCATCGTGCGGATGAGATGGCAAAGGTACAGGAACTCCCTGAGGATCACCCCACTCGAATTCGAGCAGCCTGTCTCTATATTTTACAGCAGAGTTTATCAGCCGGGCATGTCTACCTGCCTACGAAGGACTGTTTACTTCAAGTCGATGGCTTGCTCAATAGTGGAAGTAAGAATGGGATTTCTTTTGATGATCTGTCAAAACAAGTGATTCAGCTGGCTGAGGAACGATTTGTGTATATTGAAGAGGACAAAGTTTACCTTCCTTCTTTATACCACGCCGAAAATGGGTTCTGTCATCAGCTTGAGCGGATTAATTCCAGTAAGATGGATTTTGAATATACGCAGGCCGACCTGCTTAAGATTATAGGAGCACTAGAAGAAGAGGAAAGCATGAGTTATGGAGAAGATCAGTTCAATGCGATTGAGCAAGCATTACATTCTAAAGTAATGATCTTGACGGGAGGACCTGGAACCGGCAAAACGACCGTGATTAAAGGGATTATCCAGGCCTATGCCAAGCTTAATGAGCTTTCTGTCGATCCTAAGGACTATGACAATGATGAACCTTTTCCATTTGTTTTGGCCGCACCTACAGGAAGAGCAGCCAAAAGAATGACAGAGTCAACAGGCTTGCCTGCGAGCACTATTCACCGCCTTCTGGGATGGGATGGTCATCAAAGCTTTGATAAAAATCAAAATAACCAGCTGGAAGGAAAGATATTGATTATTGATGAATTTTCTATGGTGGATATTTGGCTTGCAAACCAGCTTTTCCGGGCAATTCCTCAGGATATGCAAGTATTAATAGTGGGAGATGAGGATCAGCTTCCTTCAGTGGGTCCCGGCCAGGTACTGGCAGACTTATTACAATCTGAGTTTGTCCCTTCTGTGCAGTTAACTGAGGTTTACAGACAGAAGGAAGGTTCCCGCATTATCCAGCTTGCCCACGAGATAAAGAATAATCAATGTAATGCAGAGTCTCTAAAGAAAGATAAAGATTTTAATTTCATTCCTGCCGGTGAGCTGCAAATCAAAGAATTAGTGACTAATATAGTTAAAAAGGCGGTAGATAAAGGCATCGAATTGCGTGAAGTCCAGGTGTTGGCTCCGATGTACCGCACGGAGGTCGGCATCCATAAGCTGAATGAGGAACTGCAAAAAAAGGTGAATCCCAAGAGCAGACAAAAAAGAGATTTAACCTTTAAAGAAACGATTTTCCGAAAAGGAGACAAAGTTATTCAATTAGTTAATCAGCCTGAGGATCACGTGTTTAATGGAGATATCGGGGAAATTGCGGCCATCTTCAGGGCAGAGGAAAATGTGGATCAGGTAGAGCAGGTGGTAGTAGATTATGATGGAAAAGAAGTAGTTTATCCTAAGAAAGATTTAAATAATATTATGCATGCCTACTGCACTTCCATTCATAAATCGCAAGGAAGTGAGTTTTCGGTTGTTATTCTTCCTGTCGTAAGAGGTTTTCGTAGAATGCTCCGTAAAAACCTTCTTTATACCGCGATTACAAGATCTAAACATTCATTAATTATATGCGGAGATGAACAAGCTTTTCTTGAAGGAGTAAATACAACGGATACGAATTTACGATTTACAGCGTTAGCGGAGAAGCTGCAAGCAGAGGATATCCCGGAGGTCCTGGAGGAAGAGGAAGTCGAACTATCACCTTATGACTTTATGTAAGGTATAAATTGGATTTCATACGGACAGACTATTTAAAAAAAGGAGTCTGGCTTATGAAATGTCCTAATTGCGAAAGTAAAAACCTGGGACGCATCGGAAACGATCATTATTATTGCTGGAACTGTTGTTTGGAGCTTTCGGTTGAAAATGGCAAAGTTAATATTAACCAGATCGAGGAAGATGGCAGCTTAAGCTCGTTAAACGATATATTTTACCAATCGGGATCCTAATGAATAAACGCTTAATTACCTGGGGGATTCGCTTATCTTTCTTTTTCGTTGTTTTATTAATGCTGCTTTTTCTGGCCTGGCTGTTCCCTCATTACGACCACGTCGTATTATTGATCGGCAGAATTTTTCTGCCGTTTATTTTGTCTATCATCATAGCCATGCTGCTTCATCCGCTTGTCTGCCATTTACAGGAACTTGGTATGAAACGGACTATTTCAATTTTAGTGATCTTCCTGGCCTTCTTTCTGCTTGCAGGGTATGGTATTTACCGTGGGTATCCTCATTTAGTTCAGCAGATTAAATTGTTAAATGAACAACTCCCTCACTTAATAGAGGCTTATGAGCTCTGGACGAAAGAAATGTATGAACAAACAGAACGATTTCCCGATGGTTTCCACGACCGTCTTGAGGAGAGCTTTGCGAACTTTGAGGAGTGGATGAATGAACGATTAATGAACCTGATAGCAGGGATGAGCGGCCTTTTTAATGTTATTATTCTAATTGCAGTAATTCCAGTAATGACATTTTATTTTTTAAAAGATCATCATTATATTATGAATGCAATGCTATACATTATTCCAGGAAAATGGAAGAGGGAATCGGTCCACCTTATAAAGAAACTCAACCATTCCCTTGGGGGCTATATTAGAGGACAACTGTTAATCAGCTTGTTCGTTGGTATATTGGCCACTATAGGTTTTTGGGCAGCAGGCCTGCCTTACCCCCTTGTATTAGGAGTGATTGCCGGGATCACGAACATCATTCCCTATTTTGGTCCTCTGATTGGAGCTGTTCCGGCACTGGTTGTAGCTGTCACCCTATCAGTAAAGACATTAATAATAACAATCGCTGCTATAGTTTTTATCCAGTTAATAGAGGGTAATTTACTATCCCCATATATAATGGGGAGAAGTATCCATACCCACCCCTTATTAATTATTTTTGCCTTACTTGCCGGAGGTGAGTTAGCTGGGATTGCCGGTATGGTACTTGCGGTCCCGGTCCTAACCTGCGTTAAGGTGGTAATCGAAGAATTTTATCAAGCACGTATGAACGTTGACAGATAAGCGCAATTTATCTATAATGACGCTATCTATAATTATATGAACGCTGAAATAACACGATGACGGAACTGAGTAAACAATAAGCGGATTAAAGAGAGACTTCTCCCTGGGCTGCAAGAGAGTTATCCTGCATTGTTGAAAGCTATTCCTGAGTGCGGTTAATCCCCGCCGGTTTCACGAGCCGTTAGTAACGTTAAAGGTGATAGACGTATTCGTCTATAATCAGGGTGGTACCGCGGATTATAATCCCGTCCCTGCCGTAGTGCAGGGACGGGATTTTTGTGTTCATAGGAAGATCGAGTATAAAAAAGGAGGCTATTACGATGAAATCATTAACTTCTGCTGATGTAAGACAAATGTTTTTAGATTTTTTTAAAGAAAAAGGACACAGTGTTGAACCAAGTGCTTCGTTGGTTCCTCATGAAGATCCTACCCTATTGTGGATTAACAGTGGAGTGGCTACATTAAAAAAATACTTTGATGGAAGAGTGATTCCTGACAACCCTAGAATCGTTAATGCTCAAAAATCTATTCGCACAAATGATATAGAGAATGTAGGATTTACAGCAAGACATCATACATTTTTTGAAATGCTTGGGAACTTTTCCATTGGAGATTATTTTAAGGAAGAAGCAATTGAATGGGGGTGGGAGTTTCTAACAAGTCCTAAATGGATAGGCTTTGAAGAAGAAAAATTATCTGTGACTGTACACCCGGAAGATGATGAGGCTTTTTCTCTATGGAAAGATAAAATCGGTGTGCCGGAAGAGCGTATTATACGCCTGGAAGAAAACTTCTGGGATATAGGAGAGGGGCCAAGTGGGCCAAACACTGAAATCTTCTATGACAGAGGGGAGACTTATGGAAATGATCCTGAAGATCCAGAGCTTTACCCTGGTGGAGAGAATGAACGCTATCTAGAAATATGGAATCTCGTGTTTTCTCAATTTAACCACAACCCGGACGATACCTATACACCACTTCCAAAGAAAAATATTGATACAGGTATGGGTCTTGAACGTATGGTTTGTGTTATACAAGATACGCCAACCAATTTTGAAACAGACTTATTCCTGCCGATTATTAAAGCAACCGAAACAATATCAGGCAGAAAGTATCAAGAGACCGTTGAGCAGGATTCAGCTTTTAAAGTAATTGCTGACCATATGCGTACGGTAAGTTTCGCGGTAAGTGATGGTGCCCTCCCTTCTAATGAAGGAAGAGGATACGTGTTAAGACGGCTTCTCCGCCGTGCTGTCCGGTTTGCTAAACAACTTGGAATTGACGAACCTTTCATGTATAAATTAGTTCCTGAAGTTGCTGAAATAATGAATGATTTCTATCCGGAAATCAGAAAGAAACAAGAATTTATACAAAATGTGATTAAGACAGAAGAAGAACGCTTCCACGAAACCTTAAATGAAGGTCTCGCTATTTTATCGGCTATTATGAAACAGGAGACGGAAAAAGGAAGTAATATTTTCCCTGGCAAAGAGGTATTTCGTCTGTATGATACGTTTGGCTTTCCTAAAGAGCTGACGGATGAATATGTGGCGGAAGCCGGGTTTACGATAGATGAAGAAGGCTTTCAGGAAGAAATGGAAAAGCAGCGTGAACGTGCCAGAAGTGCTCGGCAGAAGTCAGATAGTATGCAAATACAGTCGGGAGTCCTTGGAGAGGTTTATGCTCAAAGTGAATTCGTAGGGTATGATCGTTTAACTGCTGAAGCACAGATTGTTGAAATAATTAAAAACAATGATTTTGCTGATTATGCTGAGGCAGGAGAAACAGTATACTTCTTCCTTGACCATACACCATTTTATGCTGAGAGTGGTGGACAGATAGCAGATAAGGGTATTGTGGAGAGCGAAGGAGCTGCTTTGACGGTAAGAAATGTCCAAACAGCACCTAATGGTCAGCATATGCACGAAGCCACAGTAGAATCTGGCTTGATTCGAAAAGGTGATACTGTCAAAGCTTCTGTTAACAAAGAAACCCGTTCTTATATCGTAAAAAATCACACAGCCACTCATCTGCTGCATCAGGCCTTGAAGGACGTCCTTGGTGACCATGTGAATCAAGCAGGATCATATGTCGCTCCAGACCGCCTTAGATTTGACTTTTCTCACTTTAGTTCGGTAACTGAAGAGGAATTAAACCAAATTGAAAGAATTGTTAATGAAAAAGTTTGGGCTTCTCTCCCTGTTGCTGTTGAATATAATAGTTTAGAGGAAGCAAAAGAAAAAGGGGCTATGGCTCTCTTTGGCGAGAAGTATGGCTCTCAAGTACGAGTGGTCCAAGTAGGAGACTACAGCCTGGAACTTTGTGGAGGCTGTCACGTTTCCAATACTGCCGAAATCGGTATATTTAAGCTGGTTAGTGAAGCGGGTATTGGAGCAGGTACGAGAAGAATAGAGGCTGTGACAGGCAAAGGTGCATATGATTACATGAATCAGAAGGAAGCAGTGCTTAATCAGGCAGGGGCATTATTAAAAACCCGGCCAGAACAAGTTCCTGATCGAGTTCAGGCTCTATATCAGGAAATGAAAGAGATTCAGCGTGAAAATGAATCACTTTCCGCCAAGCTCTCTAATATGGAAGCTTCCTCTATCCTAAATGAATTTGAAGAAGTAGATGGAGTGAAAATACTTGCCAAAAAAGTAGATGTAAAGGATATGAATGCCCTCAGGACAATGATGGATGACTTAAAACAGCAGATTGATTCAGGTATCCTTCTGCTTGCTGCTGAAAATGGAGAAAAGGTTCAGCTCATTGCCGGCGTTTCCAAAGATTTAATCGACAAAGGGTATCACGCAGGAAATTTAATTAAAGAAGCTGCTTCCATCTGTGGAGGCGGTGGTGGAGGCCGTCCTGACATGGCACAGGCCGGCGGTAAAGATTCATCTAAGATTACAGAAGCCCTAAATTATGCTAAAGAATACGTTAAGCAAAAATGACTGGTTTTTACAAACAGCTGAAATTAAGTATATAATAGAACAAAGACTAATTGGGCGAGGTGACATAAGATGAGTTCGATGGACAAAACAATGCGTTTTAATTTTTCAGAAGAGCCTTTTGACGAAGATGTGAGAACCCTGCTTCTCTCTGTGCATAATTCATTACAGGAGAAAGGGTACAACCCAATTAATCAAATTGTAGGGTATTTACTTTCAGGGGACCCGGCTTACATCCCGCGTCATAATGATGCAAGAAATTTAATCCGCAAAATGGAACGAGACGAACTAATTGAAGAATTAGTAAAATTTTATCTGGAAAATAATAAAGAGGACATTTAATGAAGAAACTAGGACTGGACGTGGGGGAAAAAACGATTGGTATAGCTATCTCTGATGCATTAGGATGGACCGCCCAGGGATTGACTACGCTTCATTGGGATGAGAATAACTACACCACGGCAAAAACACCTCTGCACCAAATTATTGATGAAAATGAAGTTAGTGAAGCGGTCATAGGGCTTCCCAGGAACATGAACGGAACGATTGGTCCAAGGGCTGAAGCAAGTCAAAGGTTTGGAAAATGGCTTGAGAAGGAATTCAGACTAAGGGTGCAATACTGGGACGAGCGTCTTACTACCATGGCCGCTGAGCGCGTCCTGCTCGATGCAGATGTAAGCAGGGAAAAACGGAAAAAAGTCATTGATAAGATGGCGGCTGTCATTATTCTGCAAAGTTATTTAGATGCACAACAATAAAAGGAGGCTTTACCATGGCATTAGAAAAAGAAGAAAGAATTATTATTCCGGATGAAAATGGAGAAGAACACTTATTTGAGGTTTTGTTTACGTTTGATGTAGAACAAACTGAACAATCTTACATTGCGGTAGTACCTGCCGAACAAAAAGAGGGCGATGAGGTTGAAGTTTTCGCTTTCAGATATGAAGAGAAAGGCAACGAGGAAGATGACCTTGCGCTTTATCAGATTGAATCCGATGAAGAGTGGGAAATGGTTGAAGAAATGTTAAATACGCTGACTGAAGAAGATTTAACATAGTTTTTTGAAGAGAGATCGGGACAAAACTGAATAAAGCATAAAATAATCCGAACGATTTTGTTGAAATCAGTTCGGATTATTTATTTGCCAAGAAAAGACTTTGACCATTGTTTTGTCAAAAAACTTTGCTTTTTCGTGGGCACGGCCTTAAGCTTCCTCGTAAAGAAAAGAACGCTTTCCTGCGGGATCTTCGACTCGCGCTGTTCCCATTTAGCATTTTGACTACGCTAACGTTCTGCGTATATATGATTCAATTTTTATTGTTCTTTTTTCTGGCATTGCTGGACTTATGGCTCAGCCTCTTATATAGTTAGCAGGTTATTGAATAGAAAGAGACAGGCCAAATTGGAAGAATAAGGATTTAATTGGTTGTTTCCGCCTATTTTTATAGAATTGCCTCCTGAATTCCAATCAACAGTATAAATTATTGTCATCTATAAGCGAAGTTTACTATGATAATAAGATGGAATCTGTCTAAATTCGTAGAAAAGCGCTAATAATTTGTAGTATAATGTATCGGGTGGAAGGAGGAGCTTAGGTGTCAGACTTTAAGAAAAGCTATAAAGAACGATTACAGCATCGAAGTGAGGAAGCAACAACTGTTCGAAGAATAGTCGCTATCGTATTGGCTGTCTTAGCCGTTTTACTTATCATCGGTATAATTTCAGGTTATTTTTATATTAAATCATCATTGCAGCCTGTAGATCCAGACGATGAATCTCAAATCAATGTAGAAGTTCCTATCGGATCGTCTACCTCTCAAATAGCGAGTATATTAAAAGATAATGATGTAATAAAAAATGAATTAATCTTTCGCTTTTACACCAAATTTAAAAACGAAACTGGGTTTCAAGCCGGGGACTACAGCTTTACAGCTTCAATGACATTAGATGAAATTATCGAGTCATTAAAAACTGGGAAAATTGTTAAAGAGCCGGTAGTCAGAGTAACAATACCTGAAGGCAGAAACTTAGAGCAAATTGCTCAGATTTATGCAGAAGAATTTGAATTTAGCGAAGAAGAGTTTCTAGAAACCGCTAACGATGAAGAGTATGTAAATGAATTAATAGAAGAACATTCTACTTTGCTTACAGATGAGGTACTTGATGACGACATTCGTTATCCACTTGAAGGATACCTCTATGCCACAACGTATGATTATTTTGTTGAAGATCCTTCAATCGAGCAGATTATTGACGAAATGGTATCAAGAACTGAAGCTACTGTCAGTGAACGTAGTGAAGCTATTGAAGAACGGGATATGTCTGTTCATGAAATTATAACCATGGCTTCATTAGTAGAAAATGAAGCTCCTAATGAAGACAGTCGTAAAGAAATAGCAGGCGTGTTTTATAATCGGCTTGAAGAAGACATGATGCTCCAGACTGACCCTACTGTGCTTTATGCTTTAGGTGAACATAAAGATCGAGTATTATATGAAGACCTAGAAGTGGATTCTCCTTATAATACGTACCAGGTTGAAGGGATTCCAGCAGGTCCTATCTCCAGCTTTAATGTCAATTCACTCGACGCAGTATTAGAACCGACAGATTCAGATTATCTTTACTTTCTCGCAAACGACGATGGGGAAATTTTTTATTCTGAAACACTGGATGAACACAATGAGCTTAGAGAAGAACACATTAATTCAGATAGTGATGAAGAACCGCTGCCTGAAGACGAGCCGGAATAAATTTCTTGGGAATGCGAATAACTACTCGCATTCCTTCTTTTTTATATGTTAAAATATTAGGGTTGTAATGCGATGTCCACTCTGAAAGGAGACAGTACTAATGGAAAGTAAAGCATATTTGCATTCTTTGCTGCCACCTGTTTCTAAAGAAGTAGAACGATTAGAAAACTATGCTAAACAACATAAAATTCCCATCATGGATCCTTTAGGGATGAATTTTCTTATGCAATTGGTCCGGGTCCACAAGCCGAACCGCATTCTAGAAATTGGAACAGCAATTGGTTATTCTGCCCTTAGGATGCTGGAAGCTCAGCCTTCTGCAGAAATAATAACTATAGAAAGAGACGCAGAGCGTGCAGAAGAGGCAAAAAAAAATATTAGCTCATTTGGCAGGGAAAATCAGATAAAGATCATTCAAGGAGATGCTTTAGAAGTCAGAGACCAGGTGATGAACTTTGGTTGCTATAACCTGATATTTATCGATGCAGCAAAAGGTAAATATGAAGATTTCTTTCACTTATATGCTCCTCTTTTACATGAAGAAGGGATGATCATTTCGGATAACGTTCTGTTTAGGGGGGCTGTGGCCAATCCTGATGAAGCGTCAGACCGTATACAAAAAACGGCTTCAAAAGTCAGGGCGTTCAATCAATCGCTAAAAGAAAATAGTGATTACCATACCACTATCGTTCCTATTGGTGATGGAGTAGCTATAACAGTAAAAGCTTAAATATAAATATGGTGAAAGGAGAACCATAAGTTATGACTGACAAACCTGTTGTAATTGGCGTTGCTGGAGGGACAGGCTCCGGAAAAACAAGCGTCACTCGTTCGATAATTCAACGATTTACTGATAAGACCATTCTAATGGTAGAGCAGGACTATTATTACAAAGACCAAAGCCACCTACCTTTGGAAGAAAGATTGAAGACGAATTACGACCATCCTCTGGCCTTTGATAATGATTTATTGATTGAACATTTAGAGCAGCTAATTGACGAAAAAACGGTTGAAAAGCCGGTATACGATTACAAAATCCATACTCGTTCGGATGAAACGATACATGTGGAGCCTAAGGAAGTTATAATCGTTGAAGGAATTCTAGTGCTTGAAGATGAACGTTTACGTGATTTAATGGATATTAAGGTTTTTGTTGATACTGATGCTGATGTAAGAATAATCCGCCGAATGATGCGTGATATCAACGAACGTGGAAGAACCCTTGATTCAGTAATTGATCAATATATTAATGTGGTTCGTCCGATGCATTTACAGTTCGTAGAGCCTACTAAGAGATATGCGGATATTATAATCCCTGAAGGGGGACAAAATCACGTAGCAATTGACTTAATGGCTACAAAGATTCAAACTGTGCTTTACGAAAAAGGTCAAAAATTAAGCTAAGAAAATAGTTGAAAAGTTTTAAAAAGTCTGGCATAGTTTTTGATAGAAGTTCTAGATAACCTGACTCTCGTATACATTATATTAATTAACATTCGCATAACGAGTGTAAAGTTTTTATTGATAATAAGTGTACAAGCAGTTGATTGGTCTCATAAATTCAGAGGTGCTTAACCCTGAATACAATTTAATTACATTGTCGGATAGAAGGAGCGTGTTGGCATGGCCCAAGAAAAAAGCTTTTACATGACAGAAGAAGGTAAAGTTAAACTCGAAGAAGAACTTGAATATTTAAAAAATGAACGTAGAAAAGAAGTTGTAGAGCGTATTAAAATCGCTCGTGGGTTTGGAGATCTATCAGAAAACTCAGAATATGATGCAGCTAAGGATGAGCAGGCGTTTGTTGAATCACGTATTCAATCGGTTGAAAATATGATTCGCAATGCTGTTATTATTGAAAGCGATAATGACAATCCAGATCGCGTATCGATGGGTAAATCTGTAACGTTTCAAGAGCTGCCTGATGGTGATGAAGAAACATATACTATTGTAGGAAGTGCAGAAGCTGATCCATTTGAAGGAAAAATTTCAAATGATTCTCCAATGGCTCAAAGTCTTATTGGTCATGAAGTCGGAGATAAGGTAACAGTAGCTACACCTGGTGGAGAAATCAACGTTAAAATTATTACCGTTACTGCACAGTAAGGACAGGGGTTTAAGCCCCTGTCTTTTCTCGTTGATTTTATGTTTAACAGTCTTAGGTTGGCTCATGGCTTCGAATGGACTATAATGTATTTCATAAAGGAGGAACACCAATGAAAAAAGACCATACAACATCTACAAGAACTAATCGGTTCGAAAAAAGAAATAGAACAAAAAAACTAATGGCTGCCTTAGGTGCAGCAGCAGTGATTTTGGTCTTGGTATATATAGGTCTCTTTACTTTTACAGGAGGAACTGGACCTGAGTCGGAAAATACAGCTACAGAGTCAGCTAATGAGGAAGAAAACAAAGAAAATGATAGCAATCAAGAGTCAGAAGACAATAATAACGACAACTCTCAAGAATTAGAAGTTAAAGAAAATGAAGAAGAAAAAGATTCAGAAGAAGATTCCAATGAGGAGGATTCCTCCGAAGAAGAAGAGAATTCTAATGATGAAGAGGAGTCATCTGAAGAAGATCGCCAGGTGGAAGAGAGCTCCGATGAAAATGTAGATCGTGTAATAACTGAAGACTGGGAGCCAATCGGTACGGAACAAGATACGTCAGGCGACCATACAACCACTTACCAGCAGGGTTCACAAGACTGGGAAGAGGTTATTAAAGCTGCTCGAGTTGCTACAGGACTCAATTCAGAAGAAATTATTGAATGGCGTGTAGAAAATGCAGGGGACGGCCAAGTGCACGCTGTTATCTCAAATCAGTCTCAGGACCCGGTTTATCGTGTATTAATCGAATGGGTTGACGGTGAAGGCTACCGCCCGATCCAAGTTGAAGAGTTAAACGGCAATCCTTATAACTAGGGAAATAGAATGGAAGGAGCTCTTATGTGATGGCGATTGGAATTATTGGAGCAATGGACGAAGAAATTGAACGATTAAAAAATGAAATGAAAGTTAGAGAAGTTCATCATGCAGCTGACAGCATTTTTATTGAAGGGGAATTGTGTAACCATTCAGTTGTCCTGTTGAAATCTGGTATAGGTAAAGTAAATGCAGCTATTGCAACGACAATTATGCATGAGCGCTTTTCGGTCGACCGTGTAATTAATACTGGTTCAGCAGGTGGTTTTGCTAAAGAGCTGGAAGTGGGAGATCTTGTAATTTCATCTTTAGTAACTCATCATGATGTAGATGTAACGGCTTTTAAATACGAATACGGTCAGGTGCCCGGTTTACCGGCGATGTTTGCAGCTGACGAGGAATTAATAGAGCTAGCGATGAGGGCTGTTCAATCAACTGACGTAAAAGCTAAAAAAGGAATTATCGCTACGGGCGATTCATTTATGCAGGAAGAGAGCCGTGTAAGCTTTGTCAGAGATAAATTTCCTGAAATGATTGCTGCCGAGATGGAGGCTGCAGCAATAGCTCAAGTCTGCTATAAATATGAAACTCCGTTCGTCGTCATTCGTGCCTTATCAGACATTGCAGGAAAGGAATCTTCCATTTCCTTTGAACAATTCCTGCCTAAAGCTGCGAATAATGCTGCTGTAATGATTCTGGCTATGCTTAATGCAATAGAATAGTAGAAATTACCATCAAGTTTTCCCTCTCTGTTATGTTACAATCATGAACGTACAGGAGGTGGTTTGATGGATTCTAATAAACAATTAGAGAATAAATTAGCAGACTACCGACGTTTTACATTAACTCTTCTTATACTGAGTGGATATATGTATGCGGGTGTAATAATCAGCTTATATGAGTACCAAACAAATGCGTGTTACTATTTATTTGCTGTTATCACTGCACTGCTGATAACTGCTTCTATTTTTGTTAAAAAGATAAACAAATGGCAGAAAAAATTAAGAGAAGAATAAACAAAAGCCACTGCAGAAGGATGTAGTGGCTTTTGTCGTTTTTAAGATGAATTGCCATATTTACTCTGTTTATAAAACTCATGAAAGATTTTCATTAACGCTCGTTTTTCTATACGCGAAACGTAACTCCTTGAGATGCCGAGCTCCTTGGCGATTTCCCTCTGAGTCTTCTCATCCTGTTCATTCAATCCATATCGAAAAACAATTACTTCCTTTTCCCGCTCATCCAGTACGGAAATATATTTCTTGATTTGTTCAATCTCCATGTGCAGTTGTATTTCTTCAACAATGTCAACGACATCTGCTTGCAAAATATCGAGCAGATTTAACTCATTTCCTTCCTTATCATGACCGATGGGATCTTGCAAAGAGATGTCCTTGTTCATCTTTTTAGTGGAACGTAGATGCATCAGAATTTCGTTTTCTATACACCGGGCTGCATAGGTGGCAAGTTTAGTTCCTTTGCCTGTAGAATAGCTCTCTATTCCTTTTATTAACCCTATTGTTCCAATTGATATCAAATCCTCGAAGTCTTCCTTAGTATTTTCAAACTTTTTTACAATGTGGGCTACGAGTCGTAAATTATGTTCAATCAGTTTATCTCTGGCTTCTTTATTACCTTCTTTCATCAACTGCAGCTGTTTTGCTTCTTCTTCTTTTGATAAAGGGTTGGGAAAAGCCTGGTTCTTTACATAAGACACAAAAAATAAGGCTTCTTTAAAGAAATATAAAATCGAAGCGACAATGCTGCTCAAAATGCATACACCTCCCTGAGATTTGGGCACCTGCCTAACACAAGTGTATGTCACTGTGAAGATGACTGTGCCTGTACATTCGGAAATAAAAAAAGCAGCCACTGTATGGCTGCTTACAGCTTGTAGAGAAACCCTGTGTTTTTCTGCAAGCTTTTTTTGTGTGCACGGGCGGGCGAATACCCCTCGTTTTCCGCGGACGAACGCCCGAGCCTCCTCGTGAAACCCACACTGCGGGGTCTCGGATCGCCCGTTTTTCCGCATGAGTCTCGCAGTATTCGCCCGCCCGTAACCTAAAAAGACTCTCCTTCACCTGGCTAACCCTGTCCAGGTGAAGGGCGATGACTCCAAATATTCCTCTTTCTATAATAAGTCCATGCCAGATGGGATTCGTCAGATATCCGGCATCAGGACCTTTCCTCCCACCATACGGTGATTCATCACCTGGAGGATCATTTCATCGAAGACCTCTTGTTAGATATCTGTCTCCTTGAATCGTTTCCGACGGTTCCAGCTAATGGGGGAATGATGAGGGACAGGATCGGTGAGGTTCAGTCCCGAGAACCAACGGTAGGCAACATTGGTTTTGATTTGTCTTACCAATTCCCGTTTCGAACGAATCCCATAGAAATAGCCGATAAAACATCATTTTGAATAACACAAGAGGATCAAGAGAAGGACGGCCATTGTCTACCGAGTAATAAGCATGTACTCTTTTAGGGATAAAGGAAAACTCTATGTATTGATCAATCTTACGAAGCAAGTGATCTTCGGGTACCAGTTCTTCAATGGTCACGATTTCGATTTCATTTTGGCGTTCTTTTCTAGAAACATGACTAACACCGCCTTAGAGAGTTCTTACCTATAGTGTACCAAATTAACGCGGTGAAAAATGAAAGTTCCAGAAAAAAATAAAGACTGTCGAGACTTCCTCGACAGTCTGAAAGCAGCCACTGTATGGCTGCTTACTTACTTGTATGTTTGGATTGATCGTACACTTCTTTATACTGGTCCTGAATACTTCGATCCCATAATCTAACTCCGCTTCGATATGCTGCCCTTCCAATCATGTGTCCGGATACAGGGGCCGTTAGCAATACGAAAAGAATCCCTAAGAGAAGCTTTCCACTCACAACATCATGTTCTACATACATAAACAAAAATGCTCCGATTAAAATGCCTGCAACTCCAAGCGTAGAACTTTTGGTCGCTGCATGAAGCCTTGTATAAACATCAGGGAACCTTAATACACCAATAGAACCTGATATAAGAAAGAAGGTGCCTAACAGCAGGGAAGTACATATCAGTAAATCAAAGATGATGTTAATCCATGTCCCGTTCAATAATAACACCCTTTTCCAAGAATTTTGCTAACGCAATCGTTCCTATAAATAACAATATTCCAATTAAAAGAATTACATCATTGAATTGTGTAGACACCAGTAAAATAGCAATAATTCCTGCAAGGGCCATTATATTTATTCCTATCACGTCTAAGGCAACCGCTCGATCAGGACTTGAAGGTCCTTTTATGGCTCTGTATAACAACAGCATGACTGAAAAGGAAACACCGATAATAGCAATCATAGCAGATACATTGATCAATGTCTTAGTTACTTCCAGCAGTTCCTCCATCAACGCGTCACCTCCATTATGGCTTTCTCAAACGTATCCTTAATGTCGTTTATCGATTGCTCAACGTCTGGAATATCCATAGCGTGAATGTAAATTTTGGAATAGTCCTCACTTACCTCAATGGATAACGTACCCGGGGTAAGAGAAATTAAGTTCGCCAGCAGTGTAATTTCCCAGTTACTCTTTAACTCGATCGGTAAAGCAAAGATGCCCGGTTGGATGTCTAACTTGGGTTTGTAAGCAAGCTTTACGATTTCCAGGTTTGATAACAGGAGCTCTCTGACAAATAAAAGAATTAACTTTACTACACTAAGAACTCTTTTAAAGTAAAAGGTTCCAGGAATAAAACGCTGTAGTACAAACAGCATGAGAATACCGAGGATATAGCCTACAAAAAAAGTAGTAAAATCATAGGCTTCGCTTAAAAACATCCACATTACTGCAATAATGATATTGAGCAAAATTTGAAATGGCATGAATAGTCTACTCCTTTATAACAGAATCGATATACATTTGCGGATCCATTAAATATTCTCCCATCCATTCTACAGGAGGATAAAACCATTCAGCCCCAACACCTAAAAGAACAGTAAGCGAAAGAAGTACAGCGATTGGCCATATCATCCTCCGTGCTGTCCCGCTGCGTTCAGGATGGGGAGGTGCTTCTGTTTTTTCTCCCCAAAATCCTCTAATAAAGATACGGATCATAGAGAATAAGATGAGAAGACTTGATACGAGTGAAGCGATAACCACCATAATTTCCTCGTTCGCGAGCCCGCCCTGGATGAGTAGGAGTTTGCCTACAAAGCCGCTAAATGGAGGAATGCCGGCTAACACTAAAGTTGAGACAAACATGAACCAGCCTAAAGCAGGGTAATGGTGGATCAATCCGCTCATCTTTCTTAAGTCCGAGGTGCCTGCCACATAAGCAATTACACCGACAAGAAGGAATAGTGCTCCTTTAATGAGCATGTCATTAATTAAATAATAAATCGTGCCGCTTAAAGATATCTCAGAGAAGATACCAATCCCCATAATCATAAATCCAACTGCAGGGATAATGTTATACGCTACAATAAGCTTAATATTATGCGTGGATAACGCGCCAATAACACCGAAGATCATAGTAAAAGCCGCGAGATACACGAAAATAGTATGGGTAATATCTACTTCGCCTACAAAAATCAACGTAAACACTCTTAATATGGAATAAATGCCGACTTTAGTAAGCAGTGCTCCAAACAATGCGGATACGACTGGATTAGGTACAATGTAGGGACGGGGCAGCCAGTAATACAATGGGAATACAGCTGCCTTAGTCGCAAACACAAAGAAGAATAAAATCGCAATAGTAGTTAATATCCCTTGCTGTTCTACTCCCTGGACCCTCTGGGACACTTGGGCCATGTTAACTGACCCTACCACTGAATAAAGAAAAGCGATCGTCGTTACAAACAGCATTGAAGAAAAGAGGTTAATCAGCACATATTTTAGAGACTCACGCAGCTGTTCTTTTCCATTACCTAGCACAATCAGTCCATATGAAGCCATTAATAAGACTTCAAAAAATACAAACAGGTTAAACAAGTCACCTGTTAGAAACGCTCCGCTCACGCCTGAGATAAGCATGAAGAAAAAGCTGTAAAAGAAAAAAGACTCCTGCTTTTCAGTTAGAGATTTGGGTGCATAAAAAACGCAAGCCGAAGCTATAATATTTGTCGTTAAGACGAGTGATACAGATAAGAGGTCTCCCACAATCACAATACCAAAGGGAGCTTCATAGCTTCCTGTTTCTAAAACAATGGTACCATTAGCAGAAACCAGATAAAGGACAATCCCGGCCAATACTAAGTTGAGAACTGCAAAAAGCTGGGATAATGGTCTTACAATTCTTTTTTTTCTATTGAGAAAGGCCGCTATAATGCCTGCGATTAACGGCCATATGATTGTTAAAGCTAATAAATTACTCATAGTCGTTACCCCTCAGTTGCTCCATATTGTCTGTTCCGTTAATCTTAGCCGCCCGGTAGGCTAATACCAGCAGCAGACTTGTAACCCCAAAGCTGATAACAATAGAAGTTAGAATTAAAGCCTGAGGAAGTGGATCGGTATATTGCTCAATCCCATCCGTTAAGATAGGAGGGGCTCCTCTTTTTAACTCGCCCATAGTTAATATAAACAGGTGTGCCCCGTGAGAAATAAGTGCTGTCCCAATGACAATTCGAAGCAATTGTTTTTGGAGGAGGTTATACACGCCAGTCGTAAATAAAATTCCAGCTAGTACGGACATTACAATTTCCATGCTTACTCCTCCTTTTTCTTTTCTCTTAGTCGGATTAATGCAAAGATAGCCATTGCTGCAATACCAAGTACAGCAATTTCAAACAATGTATCTAAACCACGAAAGTCTACAAGTATAACGTTAACAATGTTATCTCCTCCACCAAGCTTGTATGAATTGTCAACAAAGTAACTGGACATAGATTCAAAAAGCTTTGAACTGTGTGCCGAAATAGCTACCATAGTCATCATTAAGCCGAACGCAACAGAAATAATAACGTTCAATGTTTTAGTCACAGGGGCCTCATCAGTTTTTTGAAGCTTTGGTAAATGATAGAACACTAATAAAAAGAGCCCAACTGTAACAGTTTCAACTATTAATTGAGTCAAGGCAAGGTCAGGCGCACGGTAGACAACAAAAAGCATAGCCAATCCATAACCCACAACTCCTAAAATGAGAATAGCTGCAATTCTATTTTTTGCGATAATCGTTCCAAACGCAGCTATAACCATGACAATTGCAATCAACACCTCATGGACTGTGATTGTCGATAAGTTGCTTGTATCAACAGTAAAGCCTCCGGTAAATGACATTGCGCTGAACGTCACAAGAAGGATAGCTGCAAGAATTAAACGTACGTATCTGCCTAACGATCCATTCATATAACTATTTGTTATAAAGGTAGAATATCTTTCCGTACGGTCTACCAGCCAATCGTAGAACTTGTTTAAACTTAATAATCCAGGAATGACGCGATAAACCCCTGCCCACTTTGGTCGGACAAGGAACAAAATTGTTCCGAACACCACTACGGTAATCGACATTATGAAAGCGGGAGAAATTCCGTGCCAGAAATAAATGTCCTTGGCGATTTCTGTGCCTCCAATAGCAGACGCTGCATGCTCGACAAAAGGTTCATTTATAAGGTCCGGTATTAATCCGATAACAATAACACCAGCTACCAGAATAAGAGGGGAAATAAGCATTCCCACAGGTGCTTCATGCGGCTTCTTTGGAAGTTCCTCTATATCCCCCTTACCTCTAAAAGTCCCGAAGAAAAAGTACATAGAATAAACAAAAGTAAAGATGCTCCCGAAAACGGCAAGATAAGGGAATATGGACTGTAGAAGAGCAGTAATTCCAGCTACCGACAGATCTAATTCATAAACTGACTGAAAGAACAACTCTTTACTATAAAATCCGTTCAAGAACGGCAGGGGCAGACCTGCCATAGAGAATGAAGCTACTAACGCTAATGTGGCTGTAATAGGCAGGAAAGTCATTAAGCCTCCTAGCCGTCTTATATCACGCGAACCGGTTTCGTGATCCACTATCCCCGCTACCATAAATAGGCTCCCTTTAAAAGTAGCGTGGTTTAAAATGTGAAAGGCAGCAGCAAAAACAGCAAGCTCAGTTCCGAATCCCAGCATAGCCATAATCATACCTAACTGACTAATTGTAGAGAAAGCAAGAATAGCCTTTAAATCTGTCTGTCTGACGGCCATATAAGACCCCCAGCATAGTGTGAAGATTCCTACTGTTGAGACCGTAATAAAAAACCATTCGGATACAGACAGCATAGGAAAGAAGCGGGCGACTAAGAAAATACCGGCCTTAACCATGGTGGCAGAGTGCAAGTAAGCACTTACAGGTGTTGGGGCTTCCATAGCATCAGGCAGCCAAATGTGAAATGGAAACTGTGCTGACTTTGTGAAAGCTCCTAACAGAACGAGTCCTAATATAAGCGGAAAATATTCATGGTTCAGGATCAGCTCCTGCTGACTCATAATTTCCTGGATGCTGGCCGTCCCTGTAATTACGCTCATAAATACAAGACCACCAAGAAGACTTAATCCTCCGAAAACTGTGATTAACATGGATTTTAGTGCTCCATAGCGAGAACCTTCCCGGTAATTCCAAAAACCAATCAACAGAAAGGAAGATAGGGATGTGAACTCCCAGAATGTATATAATACAAATACATTATCTGATAGAACGACTCCCAGCATAGAGCCCATAAACAGTAAAAAGTAAACATAAAAATGTCCCAGCTGCTCCGATTTATGTAAGTAATAGATCGAATAGAAAGCAACTAGGGAGCCAATACCGCTAATTAATAAAACAAATAGCAAGCTCAAACCATCAAGATAAAGAAGTATATTCATATCGAGTGATGGAATCCAGGAATACTCCCTTCCAACGGGTTCAAATCCTGGTCCTATAAAGCGGATAAAATAAATAAAAATCACAACTGGTACTGCTGTGACAAAGAATCCAGTGTGAAGATGGTGCTTCCATCGACTTAAAAATGGAATGAAAATTGCAATAATAAAAGGCAATAATACAGCCAGTAGCATCTGGTTGTTCCTCCCTCGGCCTAAGTTCAAATAGTTGGTTCACTCAATTGTAATCAAAAAATAGTCGAATATTCAACTGAATACTATTACTAAGACTATTATTGTAGCCTAAATTCCAAGAATATATAAATATGTAGAAATGCGTCTAAACTATTTTATAAAAAATCTCAATAAAAAAACGCCAATTCAATAATTGACGTCTGTCCAGGAGGTAGGATTTTCCTGAAAATGGAACTAACCTACACGAAAATTTGAGCGATCTAAAAGATGGTATAACTTTCTCTCGATGATTTCGCGTTCTATTTGTTTTATAAAGTCGCGTGATAGATTGAGTTGAATGGCTTTGTGGTAAGATTGTAGTAACAGGTTATCAGATAATTGTTTCATCTTCCTCTGCCGGATGGCAGCCACCTCCTGAGTATTTAGGAATTGGAAGTTTTATTACTATTTCACCTTATCACGGGAGGCTTGAGGCTACAATAACCCCTTTATCAACAGATCATTGTAGATAAGTGGAAATTATCATATTAGAAGTTCCTGCTAGTATCACTTTTACACGATGTGGAATGTGTGAATAAAGTTATCCACACACCAGTACTGTCGCGATTTGTCGAACGATTTTTGGAATAATTAAAGCTGGAAAAGGATTGTTTTGAAACGGTGACTATTTTTGTTTATGATAGGTAGGGAGATTTTGTCGCGAAGGGTGGAAGAAGTTTAATGCTGAAGAACTTTTTACCAAATGAACATGTAGAGAGTGTACATGATATTAGTCCTCTTGTTTTAAAAGATAAAGGAATAAAAGGAGTAATAACAGACTTAGACAATACATTAGTGCCATGGGATGCTCCAGATGCAACTGAAGAGATCGTTGAATGGTTTCAACGAATGCATAAGCATGGGATTAAGGTGATTATAGCGTCGAATAATAATGAAAAAAGAGTCAAGCTTTTTTCTGAACCTTTAGATACCACTTTTATTCACAGTGCACGGAAACCTTTATCAAAAGCATTTAAAAAAGCACAAAAAGAGATGAATGTGAAAAAAGATGAGCTAGTGGTAGTGGGTGATCAAATTATGACAGACGTACTTGGCGGCAATCTTGCAGGGATTCACACGATTCTCGTCGTTCCAATAGTGGAAACGGATGGTTTCTTTACTAAATTCAACCGAAAAATTGAGCGAAGAATCCTTAAATGGATGAAACGAAAAGGAAAGATTAACTGGGAGGAAAATTAATGACAGAAATAAAATGTCAAGGGTGCGGGGCGTTAATTCAGACGAGCGACCCGAATGCAGCAGGTTATGCTCCAAAATCGGCACTTGAAAGGGAAGATGTTATATGCAAGCGCTGCTTTCGCTTAAAGCATTATAACGAAGTTCAAGATGTTCCTTTTGAAGATGATGATTTTCTAAATATGTTAAACCAAATTAGTGAAAGCCGAGGTCTTGTTGTACAATTAGTAGATATTTTTGATCTCAGCGGAAGCTTTATTCCTGGGCTTCAGAGACTGACCGGTCAAAATCCTATTCTTCTGGCAGGTAATAAAATGGATGTACTGCCTAAGTCGGTCAACCCTAATAAGCTAAAACAGTGGCTGAAATCCACGATTAAGGAAATGGGATTAAAAGTTCAGGATGTTCATTTAATCTCAGCCCATAAAGGGACTGGAATGGAAGAACTTTCAAAATCTATTGAAAGACACCGTCAGGGACAGGATGTATATGTTGTGGGCACTACAAATGTGGGTAAATCTACTTTCATTAATCAGCTTATTCATCAAACATCCGGGGTGGATGACGTCATTACAACTTCTTACTTCCCGGGTACTACCCTTGGATTTATAGACATTCCATTGGATAAAAACACCTCTTTATATGATACGCCTGGAGTGATTCACCGACACCAGATGGCCCATTATGTTTCTGACCAGGATTTAAAACAAATTACACCTCGGAAAGAAGTAAAGCCTAAAGTATATCAGTTAAATGAGGGTCAGACCCTTTACTTTGGCGGGTTAGCCAGATTAGATTTCAACACAGGAGAGAGAAGTTCGTTTATTTGCTACCTTTCTAATGAGGTGGAAATTCATAGAACAAAATTAGAAAAGGCTGATGAATTGTATAATAAACACGTGGGTGAGCTGCTGACTCCGCCAGATAAAGAAACGTTAAAAAAGCTCCCTCAGCTTGTGTCTCAAACTTTTAAAATTCCTAACGAAAAAACTGATCTTGTATTTTCCGGGCTGGGCTGGGTTACAATTCCTGAAGGTCAAATTTCTGTGACAGCTCATGTTCCTGAAGGAGTGAAGGTGTCACTTCGTGAATCGTTAATTTAGGAGGTAAACGCATGCTTCGATTTGGTTTGATTGGTTTTCCAATTGCACACTCTTTATCCCCATGGATCCATAACAGGCTTCTGGAAGATCAGCAGTTGAACGGATCTTATGAATTATTTGAAATTGAACCCGCAGATTTTAATAAAGAAATTCTTAACTTAAAGAAAAAAGAGCTGGACGGCTTTAATGTAACCGTCCCTTATAAAGAACGAATTATAGAGTATCTTGATGAGATAGATGAAGCGGCTCGTTTCCTTGGAGCTGTAAACACCGTTAAAGTAAAAGACGGGAAATGGATTGGTTATAATACGGATGGTGTCGGATACGTGACGTCTATAGCCGACCGTTATCCTGAACACCTAAAAGAATTAAGCGAGGTGTTGATCTTAGGGAGCGGTGGTGCGGCCCGCGGAATATATTACGCCCTTTTACAAAGGGGAATCAGTAGAGTGGACATAGCTAATCGTACGGTTGCTAAAGCAGAACATATTATTGATGATTTAAACGGCCGGGAAAAATCCTCTCCACTCTCGATAGAGGAGGCTGAACGAAAATTAGACAAATACGATATCGTTGTACAGACCTCTTCCGTAGGTATGTCACCAAACGACCAGCAGTCAATAGTAAAGGTAGACAAAAAACTAGACGGGGCATTGTTTAGTGACATCGTATACCGGCCTAAGCTGACAATGTTTCTAAAGCAGGCACAGGAATTTGGTGCCGACCTTCATTTTGGATATGAAATGTTGTTTCATCAAGCTGTTTATGCTTTCAAAATCTGGACAAATACTAGTCCGGAAACTAAAAAAATTTTAATTGATTTTGAGCGGAAATTGGAAGGAGAATAGAATGTTAACGAGTAAAGAAAAGAAATACCTGCGTAAAGAATCTCACCATATACAACCTATCTTTCAGGTGGGAAAAGGGGGAGTCAATGAAAATATGACCACGCAAATTGGTGAGGCTCTTGAGAAAAGAGAACTTATTAAAGTAAGCATATTGCAAAACAACTTTGAAGATAATCAAACCATAGCAGAAGAGATTGCTTCTCAAACAGACTCTCACATTGTACAAGTAATTGGGAATATTGTTATTTTGTATAAAGAGTCTGCTAATAATAAGCAAATTGAGCTGCCTTAAGGAGAGCTGCTGCTATGAAGATAGGATTGCTGGGAGGTACATTTGATCCTCCACACCTTGGCCATTTGATCATTGCTGAACACGTATTGGAAGCTATGGGATTGGATGAGGTATGGTTTGTTCCATCTCATGTGCCCCCTCATAAACAGAAGTCGGTTATTTCAGCTGATATTCGTTTGAAAATGGTGGAAAAGGCAATTGACACCAATCCGCGTTTTCGTGTTTCTTCAATTGAGTTGGAGAGAGAAGGGAAATCCTATACAATTGATACCTTGAAACAATTAATCAAGCAGTTTCCAGCCCATGAGTTTTCTTTTATTATAGGAGGAGACATGGTCGATCATCTGGATCGCTGGCATCGAATAGACGAACTTGAATCCATTGTACAGTTTATAGGAGTGGACCGGGGCGATACGGCTGTTAAATCAGCAAGGGATGTAATAATGGTTGATATTCCCAGAGTTGATATTTCTTCTTCGCTGATAAGAGAGAAGTTGGCAAAAGGCGGTAGTGCAAGATACTTGGTAGCAGATCAAGTATATGATTTTATAAAGGAGAATTCGTTATATGCACCAGAATCGTGAGCAATTATTAGCTTTCGTCCGCCCCCATCTAAAGCAGTCGCGGTATGAGCACACTGTGAGAGTTACAGATACGGCGGTTGAACTTGCTAAACGGTATGGAGCAGATGTAGAAAAGGCGGAAGTTGCGTCCATCTTACATGATTTCGCAAAACATAAACCAAAAGAAGAACTAAGACAATGGATCATTAAGGACAGTCGGGTTTCTAATGAACTGTTGGACTACCACCACGAATTGTGGCATGGACCAGCAGGTGCGTTGATGCTCGAAGAAGAACTTCAAATCAAGGATGAAGAAATATTATCTGCTATAGCCTGCCATACTTCCGGTAAAAAGGATATGAGCCTATTGGACAAGGTAGTATTTCTCGCCGATTATATTGAACCAGGACGGAATTTTGAAGGTGTTGAAGAAGTTCGTGAGCTGGCAAAGGATGATTTGAATTCAGCTTGTTTACAATCCTTAATTAATACCGTCCATTTTTTAACGAATACTAAAAGAACGGTTTATCCTGATACATTTCATGCATATAATGCTTTAGTATAGTTGGTTTCGTAATTATTAAAACGGGAGGAATAACATGGATAGTAAAGAATTAGTTATGGTAGCAGCAAAAGCTTGTGATGAGAAAAGAGCACAGGATATTGTTGTTCTCGATATGGCGGATGTTTCCCTTGTAGCGGACTATTTTCTAATTTGTGAAGGTTCGAATGAAAGACAGGTACAAGCAATAGCAAGGGAAGTTAAGGATCAGGCAGAAGAAAGCGGGATCGAGGTAAAACGCATGGAAGGGTTTGATAAAGCCCGTTGGATCCTGGTGGATTTAAATGGTGTTGTGTGCCATATTTTTCACAAGGATGAGCGTCAATACTACAATTTAGAAAGACTGTGGGGAGACGCTTCAACCGTTTCTGTTGAAGGTATTCAACGTTGAGTTACCGCCGAATGGCAGAAGTTTACGATCGTTTAATGATGGACGCCCCCTACGAGGACTGGGTCCACTGGACGAAACACATGATTATGAAATTCCATGGAGATGCCTCTACTATTCTTGATTTAGGCTGTGGCACTGGGGAAATAACTATCAGGTTGTCTCAAGATTACAAGATGACTGGTGTGGATTTATCAGAAGATATGCTAGCTATTGCATCTAATAAAGATAAGCATCAGCAGGTTCAATGGCTTCGGCAGGATATTTCAGATCTTAATGGGCTTAGTGATTTTGAATGCGTTATAAGCTATTGTGACGTAATGAACTATATTGTAGAAGAACGTGGGTTAGCCTCTGTATTCCAGCGCGCTTACCAAGCTCTGCAGAAGAATGGATTGTTTATGTTTGACGTGCATTCGAGTGATCATGTGAATTGTAATTTATTAGGTCAGACGTTTGCTGAAGTATACGAAGACCTTTCATATATTTGGTTTTGTGATCGAGGTAAGGAAGAAGATGTGATTGAACATGACCTCACCTTCTTTATAAAAAACGGTGATTTATTTGAGCGATTTGACGAAATTCATTATCAAAAAAGATATTCCGAACGTTTCTTGAATGATGAACTTAAAAAAACTGGATTTACCATTTTAGGTGTATTCGCTGATTTTTCTCTCACTGAGAAAGACGAAGGTGAAAGGATCTTTTTCGTTTGTCAGAAGATTTAAAGGTGGCGGTAGTCAGCCACCTTAATTTTTTTGCAGGAAAATCACGATTGATGTCGAATATAGTTATTACAGCTTTATGGAAAGTTTATCTCTATAATGCTTGTAATGGGTGGCTTGAAACATCATTACGAATAAGTCATCCACGTTTTCCTCAAGTGCGACTAACCCCTCCCCGGTTACACCTCCTTTTACGGTAACTTTCTTGATTAACTCCGGGAAACTGTAGATTTTCTTTTCCAGAAGTCCCGCGAGCCCTATAATCATTTCCTCCATTAGCACTGTGGCCTTATCTTCAGGTATTCCTCCGATTTTATGGGCTGATTCAATCATATTTTCGATTAAAAATCCTAAAAATGCAGGACCGCAGGAAACGATATCGGAAGCTGCCCGAATATGTTCTTCTTCAATTTCTACAGGTTTAGAGAAGTGAGTAAAAACGGAAAGAAGCTCGTTTTTAAAAGTACTTGTTATCTTATCACTAAAAGTAAATAAACTTACTCCTCCATGCGCTCGATTTGTAATAGAAGGTACGATTCGAGCTACCTGGCTGTTAACGGTGTTTTCCAAATCTTCAACTGACACAGGACTTGTAATCGAAACGAGGCATTGGTTTGGTGAAAGAGTTAACTCTCCTAAAACATTCTCGTAATTATGCGGTTTCACACAAACAAAGACGATATCATTGTGTTCACCTATTTCTTTAATAGACGGTGCGATAGTAATATCGGAGAATTCCTCTTTCAACTTCAGAGCTTTATCTGTGGTTCGATTATAAATGGTAATCTGATCTGCCTGTACTGCCCCGCTGGAAATAAAAGCGTTAGTGAGCAGACTTCCCATATTTCCCGTACCGATTATGCCGTATTTCATGGGCAACCCCTCCTTATCGTTTACCTAACTACTTTATTCACCCTATTTTAAAATATGAAGGGAAGTTGATTACTTATGCTGCTGCTGAAAAAGTACGGTTGGATAGCGCTTGCAGTTATTGTGTTTATGATCTTGATGCTAATAAACATAAATCAGGAAGCAGGTTTACAAGTAAAAAGCCAATTAACAGAGGAAGCTGATGCTGATACACTAGATGAAAACAAAAATGAGGGAAGAGACCACCTATTTGTAGTAGACGTAAAAGGAGAAGTAGCTAAACCTGGAATTTATGAAGTGGATGAAGGGATGAGGGTAAATGATGCCATACGGTTAGCGGGAGGACTTACTGAAGAAGCGGATCAAACGTCAGTGAATCTTGCTCAAAAAGTCCAGGATGAAATGGTAATACTGGTTATGGAAGAAAGTGGAGGTATCAAAGGTTCCTCCTTAAGCACTACCGATAACAGTCCTTCTACTATACGCATTAATTATGCTTCTGGCGAAGAAATTCAATCCCTGCCTGGTATAGGTCCGTCAAAAGCCAAGGCAATTGTTCAATATAGGGAGGAAAATGGCTTATTTAAAACCAATGAGGATCTACTAAGTGTTGCCGGAATAGGAGAGAAAACACTTGAAACTTTGGAGGAATATATCCAACTTCCCTGATTCGCTGATTGACGCTGATCTATAGTGGGAGTAAACTTGAAAAATATATAGTATGAAAAGGAGAAGTCTGATGGAGCGAATATCGTGGGATCACTATTTTATGGCGCAAAGTTATTTGTTAAAAACACGCAGTACATGTCAGAGACTTGCAGTAGGTGCAGTCATAATCCGGGATAAAAGAATGATTGCAGGCGGTTATAACGGCAGTGTCAGTGGAGGCATTCATTGTATAGACGAAGGCTGTTATGTAATAGATGGCCACTGCGTTCGTACCATTCATGCAGAGATGAATGCGCTGCTTCAATGCGCCAAATTTGGAGTGGCTACAGAAGGAGCAGAAATATATGTGACGCACTTTCCTTGTCTGCATTGTACAAAAGCTATTATCCAAGCAGGGATTAAGGCTGTTTATTACAGTGAAGATTATCGGAACCACCCTTACGCCATTCAGCTTTTAGAGGATGCCAACGTGAAAATGGTTAAAGTAGAGCACTCATTAGGAACAGCAGAAGAATCTCTAGAAAAAGCTCAACTTGTGGATGAACTTGTAAAACAACTGGAGCACAGCAATGCTGATGAATCCTCAGTATCTGACCTGAAGAAACGTGCGAGGCAGCTATTCCACAACCCTCTGCAGAAAACTTATGAGAGCTAACCTTCACCTCCTCGTATTAGCGTTTCTTTTAGGGGCCTTAACGGCAGTTTTTGACGCTATAATTGGTGGAGTAATTCTGATTTTACTAATAATTTGGCTTATTAAATTTCAATCCTGGAAATGGAGAGGCGGACTTCTTTTCCTCTTCATTTTCGGTTTTACCTTCTACTATAATTCCCCGGATCCGCCACTCTATGAAGAAAAGGTAAGGAACATTAGAGGTACAGTAGTTTCCCCGGTTACACAAACACCTTCTACTATAAGAGTGACCCTTCAGCATGAAACCTCTACGGAAAAATCAGTTCTTCAGTATTTATTTAATAAACAACCTGATGATGAAGTGCTTTCTAAATTGAAATATGGTGCTGTTTGCGACATCAAAGGTTTAAATCGTTCTCCCGATTCTGCTAGAAATCCTGGCCAGTTTGATTACAAAAATTATTTGTTCCAAAAAGGGATTTATTCTGAGATCATTATAGAATCGTCCTCGCAGTTAAACTGTAATGGGGCTTCGTTCTTTCATAAAGTTTATATGGCACGCCAAACCTTAATTGATTACACAGCAGCTTCGGTAGACGACCGAGCCTATCCCTGGGTCTCTGCTCTGGTCTTCGGTGACAGCGCTTATTTAGATACAGAAGTTATGGATTGGTTTAGAGATTTTAACTTGTCTCATCTCCTGGCTATTTCGGGACTTCACGTAGGGTTGTTTATTGGAGGGCTTTTTTTCTTACTCTACAGGACGGGCTTTGTAACGATCGAAAAGACGAGGCTATGCTTGTTTATTGTTCTTCCGGGTTATTGTTTTCTGGCTGGTGCTGAGCCTTCAGTAATTAGAGCTTCCATAATGGCGATGCTCTTAATCGGGTTTACTATGGTTAGATACAGGGTGAATGTCACGGATGTTTTAGCCGTAGTTGCTTTCTTTTTACTATGCTTTGAACCGGCTTATTTGTTTCATCTAGGTTTCCAATTTTCATTTTTAGTTACATTTGCTCTCCTGTTGTCAAAACCCCTGTTATTATCCCAGATTCCTCTAACAATTTCAGCTATTATCAGCATGGTAAGTCAATTAGCTATCCTTCCTATTCAGCTTAATCATTTTTATGAATTTAACCCTCTTTCACTGATTTTAAATATAGTCCTTGTTCCTTACTTTTCTTTATTTGTCATTCCTATTATATTAATGCTGGTCATTATGTGTTGGCTTCTTCCGTCCACAGTTAAGGAAGTGTCAGAACTACTTGTAAAAATACATGAGGGGTTTCTTCAGTTACTTATTTCTCTTAGTGATGGAATAAATATACAATGGACAGTTGGTGAGTTGCCGGTCGAATGGGGAGTTGTCTATTTATTTATATTTGCAGGGATGATGAAGAAGTGGGGAGAGGGCCGATTAATAAAAGCCTTTGCTTATGGAGTTATAATGGTTATTCTTTTAATGGTGTATTGCTTTATTCCTTATTTTAATCCTTATGGCAAAGTTACCATGCTTGACGTCGGGCAGGGGGATTCCTTTGTAATCGAGCTTCCTTATCGAAGAGGTGTAGTTATGGTTGATGCCGCAGGCCCATCTTTTTTCTCAAATAACCCTTCCAGTACAGCAGATCACATTATCGAACCTTTTCTTAAATCTAATGGGATAAGAACAATTGATGCGTTGTTTGTATCACACAAAGACCAGGACCATAGTGGTAGTGTTGATTTTCTAAATTCCTCAATGGATATTAACCACATTTTTGTCAGTCCCTTTTATGAACAAGCCGAAAAGAAATGGAAAGTAGTGAAAAAAGGAGATACTTTACATATCCATAATTATCAGTTTTTTATTCTCCATCCAGGAAGGGATACCAGAGATGAAAATAATAATTCATTAGTTATCTATACAGAGCTGGGGGGACGTTCCTGGTTATTCACAGGGGACATATCAAAGAGTATAGAAGGAGAGCTCTTAAAGGATTATCCGGAATTATCAGCTGATGTATTAAAAGTAGGTCACCATGGGAGCGATACCTCAACAGGAGAGGAATGGCTCAGGCAGACTCAGCCTGAAGCAGCCTTAGTTTCTGCGGGGGAAAACAATCGATACGGACATCCTCACCAAGTGGTCATGGAATCGCTTGAAAAAGAAGGGGTGGATATTTATAGAACTGATATACATGGTGCCGTTCAATATTTATTTAAAGGAGAAGATGGAACGTTTTATACGGAACTAACGTATAATGCGGAAAGAAATTAAAAAAGACTGCTTTATAGTAAGCAGCCTTTCATCCTGATTATGGATTATTGTCCAATAACTGAGAATACCACGCCTATCCCAAAAATGACGAAGAAGAAAACAAATGAAGCAACAAAACCGATTCCAGAATCAATGACGTCATTTGTTTTTGATTGAATATCTTTCTTGAACTCATTCATGGTTACCCCTCCTATATCATTTTCCATTATAAGTGATATATGATCAAAAATCCACATGCTTTGTAAGTGATCCTCTATTCGATTTTTTGTTTGCCTCATCTAGCAAGACTTGTCAAAGATAATTCTCCCCTAAACGGTCACACTAATGTCATGAGGGAGACAACATCGTTTTCTTTTGTAGCGTCCGGGGCTATGGAAGAGACGTTTATATAGATGTTTGCGGTGGTGCAGTTTTGACAGATCTCTAAGTTTAACCATAAAATAGAAGCACGAAACCATTCCCTGAAAAGGGACACCACCGCAACTTTTTTACAAACCGGAAAGGGAGAAAAATTTTGGCTAAGCAGATTTATTTATTATATGGAGCAGAGGATTATTTAATACAGAACCATAAAAAGAAAATTATAGAAACGACGCTCGCACCGGAAGACCGCGAATTTAATGTAGCTCAATATGACCTGGAAGAAACGCCCGTAGAAGATGTAGTTACCGATGCTGAAACATTTCCATTTTTAGGCGAGAATAAAGTCGTTATTGCTTACAATCCTGTGTTTCTTAAAGCTAAACCTGAGTCTTTAACCTTCGACCATGATGTCGAGTCGCTTATACGATACATAAATAACCCGGCGGAATATACTGTCCTTATCATCATTGCTCCTTATGAAAAATTGGATGAAAGAAAAAAAGTGTTTAAACAATTGAAAAAAGCTGCAAAAGTTGAATCCTGTCAACCTGTAAAAGAGTGGGATATTGACAAATGGATTCAATCAATTGCGACAGAATTTCGTATTACTGTCCCTGAATCTATCCATGAGTTATTCGCACAGGAAGTTGGGACGAACCTGCTGGCTCTTCGCAATGAGATGGAAAAGTTGGCATTAAATGTAGGTGAAGGAGGTACGGTTACTCGGGCCCTGGCAGAGGATTTATTATCCCACAGTTCAGAAACCTCCGGATTGAAAATGGTGGATGCAGTTATGGAAAGGGATTTAGGTAAAGCGGTTATGCTTTTTAAGGATTTATTAAAAGCGAATGAAGAACCTATATCATTAGTCGCTCTTCTGGCTTCTCAGTTTAGAATAATCAGTCAGGTGAAAGTTCTTAAGCAAAAAGGGTATGCTCAAAATCAAATGCGGGATTATGTTAAAGCACATCCTTTTGTAATTAAAATGGCGTTAAAAAGGGAACGTGCTTTTACAAATGAAGAGCTCAACCGAATTATCCAGGAACTTGCCAATACGGATTTCATGATGAAACAGGGGCAAATGGAAAAAGAGCTCGCTTTTGAGATGCTGTTATATCAATTAATACACATTAAACAAACAAGAACAAATACCCTGTCAGGAAGTTTATAAAATAAGAGACAGAGACTAAAGTAAAGCAATGATAGGAAAGAACAGTAAAAAATTGAATAGGATATGTAAGTCATTAGCTTTGTCAAAATGCTTAAGACTTCTGCGGGAACAGAGCGAGTTGAAGAGCCAGCAAAGCCCTCTTTGCTTAACAAAGAAAATAAGGCCGTACCTACAGAAAGCGAAATATTTTGACGGGCAATGGTAAAAATCCTTTCCTGGCATATTAAATAATCCGAACTGATTTCAATAAAATCGGTTCGGATTATTTTATGCTGTATGCAGTTTAGTCTCAACCGCTTAATTTACGCGACCATAGTTTTGAGCAATAAAAAACGATCCTTAATAAGGATCGTCTGTTGGTCATAAAAAACGTTACACATTAAAGCGCGTTAACTTTTTTAGATAAACGAGACTTTGTACGGTTCCCGTTATTTTTGTGAAGAGCACCGCGTTGTACTGCTTTATCAATTTTCTTAACAGCTGTTGCAAGTGCTTCTTTAGCTTGGTCCGCTTCATTACTTGCTGCTAACTTCTCCACACGCTTCACTGCCGTACGCATGTCAGATTTGAAAGCAGCGTTCAAATCACGAGCATCTTGGTTAACACGTACGCGTTTTTTCGCTGATTTAATATTAGGCATGGTTTCACCTCCCAGGTAAAAACATCAAACTCGTTCATAATCGAACAAGAGTCATTTTACCAAAGCAGAGCGCCGTTTTCAATAGGTTTCCTTCGAACATTTGCATAGTATTTTGTTCAAGGGAGAACTTATTCCTAAGGAGGGCTGAAAAATATGTTAAATCAAGAGGAATATTCGGTTCGTACGGACCTGGCCTTAGAGGCTCAGGAGATGAATGTTCATCCTGAAGAAGAAAAAAGCCAATCGCAGGATGGTGTTACTGTAAATGAGGAAAGCTTTGAGGATATCACGTTAACTTACGTTAAGGTGGATGAAGCAGGAGCAGAGCGAATTGGAAAAAAAGCCGGTAATTACATTACACTCGAATCTCTTGCCATTCGGAAACAGGATACAGACATGCAAGTAAGGCTGTCAACTTGCTTATCGAGACAGCTCCAGAAGGTAATGGAAGCAGTTGGGATTAAAGAGTCAGACCGTTGTTTAATCGTGGGGCTCGGGAATCACAATGTGACTCCGGATGCTATTGGACCTCTCGTCACAAATGAAGTGGTCGTCACAAGTCATCTGTTCGAACTGCACCCGGAGACCGTAGCAGAAGGTTATCGTCCTGTTTCTGCTGTAACTCCAGGGGTAATGGGAGTGACTGGAATTGAAACGAGTGATATGATCCACGGAATTATTCACGAAATTAACCCGGACTTTGTTATTGCAGTAGATGCCCTTGCTTCAAGGTCGATCAATAGGATTAATGCAACGATTCAAATTTCCGATACCGGCATACATCCTGGTTCCGGTGTAGGGAATAAAAGAAAAGAAATTAGTAAGGAAACGTACGGGATACCAGTTATCTCAATAGGTGTGCCGACTGTGGTTGATGCAGTAACAATTACAAATGACAGTATCGACTACATTTTAAAACACTTCGGCCGGGAATGGCAGGAAAAAGACAGACCCGCCAATGCTTTATCTCCATCATTAAACCCTTTTGAAAGAAAAAAATTAACCGAAGAGGATATGCCGGGGGATGAGGAGAGAAAGGCTGTGTTGGGTATGCTGGGAGAGTTAGGCATGGAAGAGAAAAAACAGTTAATCAAAGAGGTTCTTACTCCCCTGGGCCACAATTTAATGGTGACGCCTAAAGAAGTAGACGCATTTGTTCATGATATGGCAAATGTGATTGCCTCAGGTATAAACAGCGCATTACATGCTGAAATTGAAGAAGGAGAAGCTTCTTCCTATACGAAATTCTAAGCAATTTAAGAGAAGTCGTTCTATTATATTTCTCCCTTTCATAGGATTTACTAGAGTCCATGATAGGGGGAAGAATGATGGGATCTATAAAGAAATTTAAGAAACGCAACCCGCATCTACTAAAGAAATGGTCGGTAATAGCTGCCGGAGCTATGATCGTCCTTCTCTTATTATTCCTTGGTATCGGTCTTTTAACGGGTGCCAAGACTACATATAAACTGTATTCACAAACCATACAGAATGTCACTGCCCAAATCGAAGGACGAGCTTTTATTCATTTATTCGAAATGGAAAATCGGCAATTTGCAGAGGCTCATCCAGATGGTTCAAAACTTCCTGGTCTGTCTTCCCTTTCTTTTCAAATGCTTACAAGTGTTAAACCACATGATTTAAGGAGCCTGTTAGGCCGTGAAATTCCCGGCCTGTCTTCCTATAACAGTGACATCGTAATTGCAGGGGAAGGAACAGATTACACTACATTGCCGATAGAATCAGAAGCCCCTGTAGATATAGTCCAGAAAGACAGGGAAGCAAAGGATGCGGACCAGGAACAACAAGGGGATGAGGAAAGTGAAGATCAGTCTCAGGAGGAAATTACGGAGGATAAAGTTTTTATTTATCACACCCATAATAGAGAATCCTTCCTTCCACATTTACCTGAAGGCACACCTGTGGCTGAAGCGTTCCATGGAGAGGTAAATATAACTAAGGTAGGCGAACGGCTGGCTGAAACACTTGAGAAGAACGGGATTGGTACCTCTGTGGACTACACAGATATGACTTCCGTCCTTCAAGAAAAAAATATGGAATATCATCAGTCTTACGATGCGGCCCGTACTGTGGTAGAAGATGCTATTGCAGAAACTAAAACATTTAATTACTTCTTTGATCTTCACCGGGATAGTCTCCCTCGTGACGTCACGACTGTTGAAATAGACGGACAGAACTATGCAAGAACCATCTTTGTTATAGGAGCGGAGCACAGCGAATATGAGCAAAACCTTAAATTAGCAACAGAACTTCATAACAGACTTGAAGAAGAATATCCAGGTCTAAGCAGAGGAGTTATAACGAAAAAAGGATCAGGCGTAGATGGAGTATACAACCAGGATTTAGACCCTAATGCCAGTTTGATTGAGTTTGGCGGCGTTGAAAATGATTTAGATGAATTGTACCGTTCAGCCGAGGCCGTAGGGGAAGTATTCAGCGAGTATTACTGGCAGGCAGAAGAAGTTTCAGACGAAGAGGGTGGAGACTAATGAAAATTCTTTTGGTTACCGCGCTTGGTTTGTTTCTATTTGTAAGCGGCTCATTATATATGATCAAGAACAGTGATCAATATGATAAGGTACAATCAGAGAAGGCTCAGGAAGTTCAACCAGTGGAAAAAGCTTGCGAGCCTGATGAACATGAGAATACAGCCCCTGAATATGAGGAAACGACCCCGCTGATAGCGGAAATGGCTGATGGACTGGGGGAAGGCGTCAGGCATGGTTTTGATTTTATCCTTCTCTTATTCTATTCGTTTGTGAGTTCGGGTTAGGGCTTTTTTCTTAACTATCGATTGAACCGAGTCATTCCTATTGCTATAATCATCGTAGATAGGTGTGTCGAAATAGTAGGAGTGATGATAATGACAACACGATCAAATCAAGAAAGGGTTCGCAATTTCTCGATTATTGCTCATATAGACCATGGGAAATCGACGCTTGCCGACCGGATTTTAGAAAAAACTAAAGCTCTGACTCAAAGGGAGATGAAAGAGCAGTTCTTAGATGCGATGGACTTAGAAAGAGAACGTGGCATCACAATTAAACTAAACGCTGTGCAGCTTAATTACAAAGCAAATGATCAACAAGACTATACGTTTCATTTAATTGATACTCCAGGACATGTCGATTTTACATACGAAGTGTCCCGTAGTTTAGCTGCTTGTGAAGGTGCAATTTTAGTAGTAGATGCTGCCCAGGGGATCGAAGCCCAGACATTGGCCAATGTTTACCTGGCTCTAGAGAATGACCTGGAAATTATTCCTGTCATTAATAAAATTGACCTCCCAGGCGCAGACCCTGAAAGAATTAAACAGGAAATTGAAGATGTAATTGGAATTGACGCTTCTGATGCTATCTTAGCATCGGCAAAAGAAGGGGTAGGCATTGATGAAATACTAGAGCGTATCGTAACGGACATCCCGGCTCCTGAAGGAAATGCCGACGACCCGTTAAAAGCTCTGATTTTTGATTCTTTATACGATTCCTACCGTGGAGTGGTAGCCTATACTTGTGTCCGGGAAGGTTCAGTAAAAGTTGGGGATACGATTAAGATGATGGCAACAGAAAAAGAGTTCGAAGTCAATGAGGTAGGGGTGTTCAGACCGACCCCGACACCTCTTAAAGAACTAAATGTAGGAGATGTCGGCTATTTAACGGCCTCTATAAAAAACATCGGCGATTCCCGTGTTGGGGATACGATCACAAAAGCGAATCGACCTGCCGCTGAACCGCTCCCCGGCTACAAAAAGATGAACCCGATGGTTTTCTGTGGTCTATATCCAGTAGATGCAGCTAATTACAATGATCTAAGAGATGCTCTTGAAAGGTTGGAACTGAACGATTCCTCCCTTCAATATGAACCTGAAACCTCCCAGGCGCTGGGCTTTGGCTTCAGGTGCGGCTTTCTTGGAATGCTGCACATGGAAATCATACAGGAAAGAATAGAAAGAGAATATAAAATTGACCTTATTACGACTGCCCCAAGCGTAATCTATTCAGTTAAATTAACAGATGGCAGTGAAGTAGAGGTGGACAACCCTTCTATGATGCCTGATAACCAACAGGTGGAAGAGGTTCAGGAACCGTATGTTAAAGCTACCATTATGGTGCCAAACGACTTTGTCGGTCCAGTAATGGAAATTTGCCAGCGGAAACGTGGTAATTTTATGGATATGCAGTACTTGGATGATAACAGAGTAAATATTGTATATGAAATTCCATTATCCGAAATCGTTTATGACTTCTTCGACTCGTTAAAGTCACAAACTAAAGGTTATGCTTCATTTGATTATGAATTAGTTGGGTACAGGAGTTCTAATTTAGTGAAAATGGACATCCTGCTAAACGGCGATACCATCGATGCGTTATCTTTTATCGTCCATCGTGATTTTGCTTATGAAAGAGGAAAGATGATTGCTGAAAAATTGAAGAAGCTGATTCCGAGACAGCAGTTTGAAGTCCCGGTGCAGGCAGCAATCGGCAATAAAATCGTAGCCCGGACGACCATTAAAGCAATGCGTAAAAACGTCCTGTCTAAATGCTATGGAGGAGACATCTCCCGTAAGCGTAAGCTCTTGGAAAAGCAAAAAGAAGGTAAGAAACGGATGAAGATGGTAGGTTCAGTTGAAGTTCCTCAGGAAGCGTTTATGTCCGTTTTAGAAATTGATGAAGACTAATACGTGCAAGGAGCAGACCGCAGGAGCACCCCTCTTGCGGTTTTCCTTATGAAAGGTTGGGCAGCATGAATATTTCTTCAGCTTATATACACATTCCGTTTTGTCAGCAGATCTGTCATTACTGTGATTTTACAAAATTTTTCTATAATGAGCGGCTTGCTGACGAATATCTATCAGCATTACAAAATGAAATTCACACGTACATTCCAGAAGAAAAAGCAGCAGTAAAGACAATTTTCGTAGGCGGCGGCACGCCAACTGCATTAACAGCACCTCAGCTAAAAAAACTGCTTATGATGATCGAAAACCATTTTCAAGTTGAAAAGTGTGAAGAATATACATTTGAAGCAAACCCTGGAGATTTAGATTTAGAAAAAGTGAAAATGTTAAAAGCATATGGTGTTAATCGAATTTCTCTTGGAGTGCAAGTATTTGATGACGAGATGCTTGAAAAAATCGGCCGTATTCATAAAGTCCAGGATGTCTATACGAATGTGAGTCGTCTTCTAAGTGAAGGATTAACAAATATCAGCATTGATTTAATGTACGCTTTGCCGGGACAGTCGGTAAAAGATTTTGAAACTACAATTGACGAAGCCTTGGAGTTTGATCTGCCTCACTATTCCTCGTACTCATTACAAATTGAGCCGAAAACTATATTTTATCAGCGTTATAAAAAAGGCACGCTCGTAAAACCACCTGAAGAAGATGAGGCGGAAATGTATGAGCTTCTTCAGTCTAAGCTAAAAGTTCATGGGGTTAGGCAGTATGAAATTAGTAATTTTGCAAAGCCTGGTTATGAGAGTAAGCATAACCTGACATACTGGAATAATGAATATTATTTTGGAATCGGTGCAGGTGCTCATGGATACCTCCCAGGGGTCCGCACGATTAATATCCGTCCGCTTCCGGCTTATGTGAAACAAGCGACAGCAAATGGACGTCCAATCCTGCATAAAGAACCAGTAGGGTTAAAAGAACAAATGGAAGAAGAAATGTTTCTTGGCTTAAGAAAAGTGGAAGGAGTATCTTCAGCACGTTTTGAAGAGAAGTACGGCCGTCCGATCCATGCAGTATTTACAACTGCCCTTCCTCAGTTGAAGGAGAGAGGATTGCTTAAGGAGGAATCGGGATATCTCCATCTTACAGAACGTGGCCAGCTGCTAGGGAATGAGGTCTTTCAGGAATTTCTGCTGGAAGGATAAAAAACGAAGTAAATCCATTGACAATGAAAAGGCCTTTTGATAATTTATTATTAGATTTAGCACTCACTTAACCCGAGTGCTAATAGGGGTGATTATCGATGTTAACGGAGAGACAACTATTAATTCTGCAAGTCATCATTGATGAATTTATCCTTACTGCACAGCCTGTTGGGTCCAGGTCTTTGTCTAAGAAGGAAGAGATCACTTACAGTTCTGCTACTATAAGAAATGAAATGGCAGATTTAGAAGAAATGGGCTTCCTGGAAAAAACGCACTCTTCTTCAGGACGGGTTCCTTCTGAAAAAGGTTACCGGTTCTACGTTGATCATTTACTGTCACCTCTGCGGTTAACTAACCAGGAGTTAAAGACGATCAAACAAGCATTCAATGATAGAAGAATGGAGTTTGAGCGAATTGTTCAGAAATCTGCTGGAATCTTATCTGAGTTAACCAATTATACATCCATTATACTCGGACCTGAAGTGTTCGAAACTAAGCTTAAGCAACTGCAGATTGTGCCTTTAAATGAACAATCGGCTATTGCGATTCTCGTTACAGATACAGGTCACGTGGAACACAGAGCCTTCAATGTTCCAGTTGAAATGGATCAGTCACAATTGGAGAAAATGGTTAATATCCTGAATGACCGTTTAAGAGGTGTTCCTTTAGTTCAGCTTTATGAAAAGCTGCAGTCCGAAATTCTAGAGCTAATCAGGTCACATACTGACCAGCATGATTATGCCTTCTCCTATTTACAAGCAGCTTTGCTGGATGACCATCAGACTAAGCTGTATATAGGCGGAAAAACAAACATTTTAATGCAGCCGGAATTTAAAGATCTGGATAAAGTCCGCTCTTTATATGCAGTCATTGAAAAAGAAAGTGAAATGGCTGACCTTCTGAGGTCCGGGGAAAAAGGTGTGCATGTCCGTATTGGTCATGAAAATCCATTTGATGCGATGCAAAATTGCAGCTTAATCACAGCAAGTTATACACTCGGCAACGAACAAGTAGGAACAATCGCTTTGTTAGGTCCTACCAGGATGGAATATAATCGGGTAGTGTCACTATTGAATGTATTATCTAAGCAAATGACAGACACTTTTCGTGCGTGGTATTAGTTAACGTCGTAAAGAGGGAAATCAGATGGGAAAGCTAAAACTCCCATCGCTTCTTTTTGTCTATTGCTTTTTTATAAATATAAATTCATGTTATAGTCATAACGGTGAAAGGGAATCAAGGAGGTGTACGTCATGGAAGGTAAGAAACAGGAAGAAACAGTGGAACAAGAAATTATAGATCAACCGAATGAAGATGATAACAACACTGAAAGTGACCAGGCTGAAACGAGCGAAGAATACAGTGAAGCTGATCGACTTCGCGAGGAAAAAGAAGAGATCCAAAATCGACTTCTTCGTCTTCAGGCTGATTATGATAATTTCCGTCGCCGAACTCAAAAAGAGAGAGAGGCTGACCGGAAATATAAATCTCAATCTTTAGTAGAAGAACTTATCCCTGTGCTGGATAACTTTGAACGCGCCCTGCAAGTGGAGGTGGATGGAGAGTCAGCTCAAAACTTCGCCAATGGGATGAAGATGGTATACGACCAATTCCAGTCCGCTCTTGATAAAGAAGGGGTTGAAGAAATCCCGGCTCAGGGTGAGGTGTTTGACCCTCATCTGCATCAGGCTGTCATGCAGGTAGAGGATGAAAATTATGAATCCAACATAGTCGTCGAACAGCTTCAAAAAGGATATCGTTTAAACGATCGTGTAATTCGACCGGCTATGGTTAAAGTAAATCAATAATTAGTGAATTTCGTAGAGGAGGATAAGATTTATGAGTAAGATCATTGGAATTGATTTAGGTACAACAAACTCTTGTGTAGCAGTAATGGAAGGTGGGGAATCCAAGGTTATTCCTAACCCGGAAGGTAACCGTACAACTCCTTCTGCCGTAGCATTTAAAAATGGTGAGCGTCAGGTAGGGGAAGTAGCGAAGCGTCAAGCAATTACAAACCCTAACACAATTCTTTCCATCAAACGCTATATGGGTACAGACCACAAGGTGGAAGTCGAAGGTAAAGAATATACGCCTCAGGAAGTTTCAGCGATTATTCTTCAATATATTAAAGGCTATGCTGAAGACTATCTTGGTGAAACAGTAGATAAAGCGGTTATTACTGTACCGGCTTATTTTAACGATGCAGAACGTCAGGCAACAAAAGATGCAGGTAAAATCGCCGGCCTTGAAGTTGAGCGTATCATTAACGAACCGACAGCTGCTGCGCTGGCATACGGTATTGATAAAGAAGACCAGGACCAAACGATTCTTGTTTATGACCTTGGCGGTGGTACGTTCGACGTGTCTATCCTGGATATTGGTGAGGGTACCTTTGAAGTTGTAGCTACAGCTGGAGATAACCGTCTTGGTGGTGACGACTTTGATGAAGTAATCATTGATCACATGGTTGCTGAATTCAAGAAAGAAAATGGTATCGATCTTTCACAAGACAAAATGGCTAAACAGCGCCTGAAAGATGCTGCTGAGAAAGCGAAGAAAGATTTATCCGGTGTAGCCCAAACTCAGATTTCTCTGCCATTCATTACTGCTGGAGAAGCAGGCCCGCTTCACTTAGAAATGACGTTGACTCGTGCTAAATTTGAAGAATTGGCATCAGATCTTGTTGAGCGTTCCATGAAGCCGACTCGTCAGGCAATTAAAGATGCTGGTTTAAGTGCAAATGATATTCACAAGGTAATCCTTGTAGGTGGATCTACTCGAATTCCTGCAGTACAAGAGGCTATTAAGAAAGAAGTTGGAAAAGAACCTTCTAAAGGCGTTAACCCAGATGAAGTGGTAGCACTTGGTGCCTCTATTCAAGGCGGAGTGCTTCAGGGTGACGTTAAAGACGTTGTGCTTCTAGACGTTACGCCGCTTTCTCTTGGAATTGAAACAATGGGCGGCGTAACGACAAAATTGATTGAGCGTAATACTACAATTCCAACCAGCCACTCACAAGTGTTCTCTACTGCAGCTGATAACCAGACAGCTGTTGATATCCACGTACTTCAGGGTGAACGTGAGATGGCGCAGGATAACAAAACGCTTGGCCGCTTCCAGTTGACTGATATTCCACCGGCTCCACGCGGTGTACCGCAAATCGAAGTAAGCTTCGATATCGATGCGAACGGTATTGTGAACGTACGCGCGAAGGATATGGGTACGAACAAAGAGCAGTCCATTACAATTAAGTCTTCTTCCGGCCTTTCTGATGAAGAAGTAGAAGAAATGGTTCGTCAGGCGGAAGAAAACGCAGAAGAAGATAAGAAGAAACGTGAAGCGATTGAACTTCGCAACGAAGCTGACCAGCTAGTCTTTACTACAGATAAAACGATCAAGGATCTAGGTGATCAAGTAACTGATGAAGAGAAGGAAAAAGCTGAATCAGCCAAAGAAGAATTAAAAACTGCACTTGAAGGCGAAGATCTCGAAGTTATTAAAGAGAAGAAAGAAGCGCTTCAAGAACAAGTCCAAAATCTTTCAGTTAAACTCTATGAACAGGCTCAGCAGCAAGCCGAAGCGGCTCAAGGAGAGCAGGGAAATGCTGAAGATGATGTGGTTGATGCAGATTATGAAGAAGTAAACGAAGATGAAAATAAAAAGTAAGTGATTGAAATGAAAAAGTCAAAGTCAGGATCATCTTGGCTTTGACTTTTTTCAGGTCAATTGCATTATCCTGTATTTCTCTCTATGAGTTGCTTGAACATAAGAGAGAGTGTTAATATAGACTTTATGCAATAGTGTCCGGGAGAGTGATCGACAAGTGAGTAAACGAGATTATTATGAAGTTCTGGGGGTATCCAAGGATGCTTCTAAGGAAGAAATTAAGAAAGCATACCGAAAGCTTGCGCGTAAATACCACCCAGACGTAAGTGAAGAGGAAAATGCCTCCGATAAATTTAAGGAAGCTAAAGAAGCATATGAAACACTAAGTGACCAGCAGAAACGTGCCCAGTATGATCAGTTTGGCCATGCCGGTCCACAAGGCCAGGGTTTTGGAGGCTTTGGCGGTGGAGAAGATTTTGGTGGTTTTGGAGATATATTTGATATGTTCTTTGGCGGCGGTGGTCGCCGTAGAGATCCAAATGCTCCGCGAAAGGGAGCCGATCTCCAGTATTCCATGACACTCCAATTTGAAGAAGCTATTTTCGGTAAAAGTACGGATGTTGAGATTCCAACTGAAGAGACGTGTGAAACATGTGATGGATCAGGCGCTAAGCCAGGTACCTCTCCGGAAACATGTTCCCATTGTCAAGGAAGCGGTCAAATTAATCAGGAGCAGAATACTCCATTTGGCCGAGTGGTAAATCGTCGTGTGTGTCATTACTGCCAGGGAAGCGGTCAAATCGTAAAAGATAAATGTAATACTTGCGGCGGCGATGGACGGGTCACCAATCGTAAAAAAATTCATATTGATATTCCTGCTGGTATTGAAGAAGGACAGCAGATTCGTGTTCCAGGAAAAGGGGAAGCAGGTGTGAACGGCGGACCTGCGGGAGACTTGTTTGTGGTCATCCGTGTACAGCCTCATGAGTTCTTTGAACGTGAGGGCGATCACATCTTTTGTGAGATCCCACTAACCTTTGCACAAGCTGCCCTGGGTGATGAAATAGAAGTGCCGACTGTGCATGGAAAAGTAAAATTAAAAATACCTGCGGGTACACAGACTGGTAAGACGTTCCGCTTAAAAGATAAGGGAGCACCTAATGTTCATGGCCGGGGACAGGGAGATCAACATGTTAAGATTCGTGTGATTACTCCGAAAAACTTAACAGAACGTCAGAAAGAGTTAATTCGTGAATTTAATGAAATTAGTGGTAACGAAGTTACAGAGGAACAGCATGGTACATTCTTTGAAAGAATGAAGCGTGCGTTTAAAGGTGATTAATCACAACGAAGAGAGTGTCTAGCAGATATCAGTTTACGGGACAACCCGGAGCCTTGAGTGCTAGGCACTTCTTTTTTTCTACTATCTATGTCAGATGAGCCCCATTAGATTTTAAAAATTAGTGGAATCCTCATTGTTTCATATTCTACCCATACTTAAATTAGAAAAGTGAGTTGATTGATAATGAAGTGGTCTGAAATATGTATTCATACAACCAATGAAGCCATAGAACCTGTATCTAATGTGCTGCATGAAGCTGGAGCAAGCGGAGTTGTTATTGAAGATCCTCGAGATATGATTAAAGAAGAGACAGGACTCGGTGAAATTTACGAATTAAACCCGGAAGACTACCCGGCAGAAGGTGTTTACGTAAAGGCCTACTTACAAATGAACAGCTTTCTTGGCGAGACAGTAGAATCCATTAAACAATCTGTCACCAACTTAAAGGAATATGACATAGATATTGGTTATAACAACGTATCACTTAATGAAATTCATGAGGAAGACTGGGCTACTGCCTGGAAAAAATATTATAAACCCGTAAAAATCTCAGAGCGTATTACGATTATTCCTACGTGGGAAGACTATGAACCTGTATCCAGTGATGAACTGATTATTGAAATGGATCCAGGTATGGCATTTGGTACGGGCACACACCCAACCACAGTTCTAAGCATGCAAGCATTGGAACAATACTTAAAGCAAGATGATGTAGTCGTTGATGTCGGCTCAGGATCAGGAATTTTAAGTGTAGCATCTATTTTACTAGGGGCTGACCATGTACATGCATTTGACCTTGACGAAGTCGCGGTAAGCAGCACCGGAATTAATGCAGAGTTAAATCAGGTCCAGAATCAAATCACTGCCAGTAAAAATGACCTGCTGAGTGGTGTATCCGTGACGCCCGATTTAATTGTTTCTAATATTTTAGCGGAAATCATCGTTAAGTTTGTGGACGATGCTTATAAGCTCCTGAAAAAAGGCGGCTATTTTATAACTTCGGGTATTATCTCAGGAAAAAAAGAAGTTGTGTTAAACCGTTTAAAGCAAGCTGGCTTTGAAATAGTAGAAACTAATAAAATGGAAGACTGGATTTCAGTTATAGCTAAAAAATAGGGTGTGAAAACCATTGCAGCGTTACTTTGTAGAATCTTCAAATTGGGATCAAACTCACGTCTACATTAATAATGACGACGTTCATCATATCGTTAATGTCATGCGTATGACCGAGGGAGATAAGTTGATATGTATCCACCCTGATGAGGGGCCGGCTGTATGTTCAATTACAGCCATTCGTACAGGACAGGTGAATTGCAAGATTGAAGAGAAAATGGCCGAAGACCTGGAATTGCCTGTGAAAGTTACAATCGTGCAAAGCCTGGGAAAAGGGGATAAAATGGAACAAGTTGTACAAAAAGGGACTGAACTTGGGGCTTTTTCATTTATTCCTTATCAAGCAGACCGCTCTGTTGCTAAGTGGGACAATAAAAAAACAGACAAAAAGATTATCCGTCTGGAAAAAATCGCAAAAGAGGCCAGTGAACAATCAGAACGAACCCGTATTCCTTCTATTAGAAAACTAATGAAACTTAGTGAAGTAACTCGTTTAAAAGACTATGAACACAAATTCCTTGCTTATGAAGGGGAAGCAAGGGAGGGGAAGTCCAATACTCTTCACACTGCTCTCACAAGGATAAATCCAGGGGAAAATGTGCTAGTGGTTTTTGGCCCTGAGGGCGGTTTTTCACCTCACGAGGTATCTGCTTTTCTTGAAGAGGGTTTCTTCTCTATCTCCTTAGGACCAAGGATTTTAAGGATGGAAACAGCACCTCTATATTTCCTATCTGCTCTTTCATATCAACTAGAAGAATAGGTAAAGATCTGCTATGGAAAACATAGTGGATGTATAAAACATGAGAGCCTTTTCATAATTGCTCGCTTTTTCTGTATAATAGTGCTATGATACAAGAGATGTACGTACAACCACCAGAAAGGAAGACTGCTATGGAGCATAATTTAGCGAAGTTAATTGATCATACTCAATTAAAACCGGATACAACAAAAGATAAAATTGAACAAATTTGTAAGGAAGCACGCGAGAATAACTTTATGTCAGTTTGTATTAATCCTCACTGGGTCAGTTACTGTAAGGAGTTATTAGAAGGTACAGATGTAAAAGTATGTACGGTTATAGGATTCCCGCTCGGTGCTACCACCACAGAAACTAAAGTCTTCGAAACCCGTCAGGCTATTAAGAATGGTGCTGCGGAAGTTGATATGGTAATTAATGTGGGTGAATTAAAATCAGGTAATAAAGAATTTGTATTAGAGGATATTAAGGCAGTTGTCAAAGAAGCTAAAGGGCAAGCTTTAGTCAAAGTTATTATTGAAACCTCTCTGCTTACTGAAGAAGAGAAAGTTACAGCTTCGGAGCTAACTAAGGATGGCGGGGCTGATTTTGTGAAGACTTCAACCGGATTCTCAGGTGGGGGAGCTACTGTGGAAGATATCAGTCTGATGAGAAAAACAGTAGGCCCTGATTTAGGGGTTAAAGCTTCCGGAGGAGTAAGAGACTATGAGGGAGCCAAAGCAGTTATTGAAGCAGGCGCAACCAGGATTGGAGCAAGTGCGGGGATTGCCATTATAAATGGTGAGACAGGCTCTTCTGATTATTAATAGATAATGTTTATCAAAAAAAGTTGACCACATCCCTTCAATATAATATAATTGTCGAAGGTATGGGTGGTGTCGCCTATACAAGCAGAGAAACAGTTTTTTTGCTTCGGAGGGAGGGAAATAGCATGTCAAAAACAACTCGCGTTCGTAAAAACGAGTCACTTGAAGATGCTCTTCGTCGCTTCAAGCGCGATGTATCAAAAAGCGGTGCATTAGCTGAATATCGTAAGCGTGAATACTACGATAAGCCTAGCGTACGCCGTAAGAAAAAGTCTGAGGCCGCTAGAAAGCGCAAGTGATCTAAAGAGGGTGCAAAATAGATGTCAATTACTGAACGTCTAAACCAAGATATGAAAACCGCGATGAAAGCTAGAGACAAAAAGACTCTATCTGTGATTCGCATGGTGAAAGCTTCAATTCAGAATGAAGCGATTAAACTGGGTAAAAATGAACTATCTGAAGAAGAAGAACTTACCGTTTTATCCCGCGAGGTAAAACAGCGTAACGATTCCCTCCATGAGTTTAAAGAAGCTGGACGTGACGATCTTGTAGAAGAACTTAATCATGAAATTGAGATTTTACAAGTATATATGCCGGAGCAGCTGTCTGATCAGGAACTTGAGCAGGTTGTTCAGGATACCATTAAAGAAGTAGGGGCCTCGTCTAAAGCCGACATGGGTAAAGTGATGAGTGCTGTTATGCCTAAAGTTAAAGGCAAAGCAGATGGTTCTAAGGTGAATCAGCTCGTACTTAAGCAATTATCGTAATTGTAAGAGGAAGACTCCCTTTAATTTTAAGGGGAGTCTTTTTTAATTTAATGAAACTTATTTTATAATAAAAACGTATAGATAGTATTCAACGGTTAAGATAGAATAAGGGGGTGATAGGTTGAGTAAAAAGGCGGGGCGGTTTCCTCTCTGGGCAAGCGCTTTATTAGCTGTATTCTTAATAGTGGTTCACCTGTCTTCATTCGTCAGTGCTGATGGGGAAGGCGAACAAGTTTATGTCATTCCTGTGGAGAGCACCGTGGAGCGGGGGATGACTGCTTTTCTGGAAAGGACAACGAGTGAGGCGATTGAAAACGGAGCTGACCATATCATATTTGAGATTGATACTCCAGGAGGCAGAGTTGATGCTGCTGGCACGATTGGTGAACTCCTCCAGGACTTAAATGTGCCGAATACGGCATACATTACAAGTCAGGCCTATTCCGCCGGTTCTTATATTGCACTGAATGCAGATCAGATCTATATGAAGCCGCAGGCAACGATGGGGGCGTCCGGAGTTATTAATTCTGATGGTACTGCAGCAGATAAGAAAGCACAATCGGCCTGGATTTCTTCAATGGTAGCTGCTGCGGAAGCCAATGATAGAGATCCAATCTATGCCAGAGCGATGGCCGACAGCAGTATTGATTTACCGGATTACGGTGCACCTGAGGGGGAATTCTTAACGCTTGGTCCTAACCAAGCGGAAGAGGTAGGTTATGCTGAAGGCATCGTACAGGATCGCGTAGAATTACTTAATGAACTTGATTTGTCTGAAGCTCAAGTAGTTGAAACTAGTCCTACTCCTGCAGAGAATTTTGCAAGGTTCCTTACAGATCCAGTCGTCATCCCTATATTGTTATCGGTAGCCAGCATTGGCTTAGTCGTTGAGTTATATTCCCCTGGTTTTGGCATCCCCGGAACGATGGGAATCCTTTCCCTGGTATTATTCTTCTACGGACATATTGTTGCAGGTCTCGCCGGCTATGAGGCCATAATTCTGCTTGTATTAGGAATAGGATTAATTGTTGCAGAGTTTTTTATTTCCAGTGGTATATTAGGGATCGCCGGTGTTGCAGCAATCGTTACGTCATTAATGCTGTCTTCCGCAGATATGGGGCAAATGGCGATGAGTATTGGAGTTGCTCTTCTCGTTACAATTGCTGTTTCCATCATATTGTTTAAAACAATCGGATTAGAGAAAGGATTTTTCAAACGAGTGATTTTAAGTGATGCTACATCGGCAGAAAAAGGGTATGTGTCTTCTGTCACAAGGTTAGAGCTGATCGGATTAGAAGGTAAATCCATAACTCCGCTCAGACCTTCAGGAACTGCTTTGTTTGATAATGAAAGATTGGATGTTGTGACGGAAGGGAGTTTTATTGGAGCTGACCAGACGGTTGTTATTGTGAAAACAGAAGGGTCGAGAATTGTAGTAAGAGCATTACACAAATCAGAGGAGGAATAGAAGATGTCTATTCAGGAATTAATGCCCATCATTATTGTTGGGGTTATCATCATTGTACTGGCTGTACTATTTACATTTATCCCGGTTATGCTGTGGATCAGTGCCTTAGCCGCAGGGGTTAAGATCAGTATATTTACACTTATTGGAATGAGGTTGAGAAGGGTTATACCTTCAAGAGTTATTAATCCTTTAATTAAAGCACATAAAGCAGGAGTCAACGTGGATACGAATCAATTAGAGAGCCACTATTTAGCAGGTGGTAACGTTGACAGAGTGGTTAATGCATTAATTGCTGCTCAGCGAGCTAATATTGAATTAAGCTTTGAGCGCTGTGCAGCTATTGATTTAGCAGGACGTGATGTGCTTGAAGCTGTGCAAATGAGTGTAAACCCGAAAGTAATTGAAACTCCATTCATCGCCGGGGTGGCAATGGATGGAATCGAGGTTAAAGCGAAAGCCCGTATAACAGTGCGTGCGAATATCGATCGATTAGTCGGTGGTGCAGGTGAAGATACTGTTATTGCTCGTGTAGGGGAAGGAATTGTTTCTACAATTGGTTCAAGTACGAACCATAATAAAGTACTAGAGAACCCTGATATGATTTCACAAAATGTACTTGGGAAAGGTCTGGATGCAGGTACAGCGTTTGAGATTTTATCAATTGATATTGCTGATATTGATATCGGTAAAAACATTGGTGCTATCCTTCAGACTGACCAGGCAGAAGCAGATAAGAATATTGCCCAGGCTAAGGCTGAAGAACGTCGCGCGATGGCGATTGCCCAGGAACAAGAGATGCGTGCACGTGTGCAGGAAATGCAGGCTAAAGTTGTGGAAGCTGAAGCAGAAGTGCCACAGGCTCTTGCTGAAGCCTTACGTTCAGGGAAAATGGGTGTTATGGACTACATGAACTACCAGAATATAAATGCTGATACTGATATGAGAAAGACATTAGGCGGCATGTCAGAAGATAAGGAGAATGATGATCAATAATTTTCCTAATGACATAAAGGAGAATTGCTATGAATGATCTAATTGAATTAATCTTTAGCAACTTTTTAATTGTAGCGGCAATTATTGGAGGGATCATCAGCTGGTTCTCAGGAATGAGCAAAGAAGAATCAGATAAGCAAGACCGAGCTCCAAAACAACCAAAGCCTACAAAGACTCCTTCAGGTCCAATGCAGCATCGGCCTTATGCTGAAAAGGCGGAAGAAGTTAAAAGCAGGACAAAAGAGGCTGCTCAAGAGACAAAAGGGCGAGTAGAGGAGTACTATGAACAGAAGAAGCAGCGGCTTGAAGAGATGGCTGACTATCAAGACAGACGGGCTCAAGAGTCTTTAACTTTTGATCAAAAAGATTTAAATAAGGACAAAATGGAAGTCTTTGTTCAAGACGACTCCGTGGAAAGGAAGTCTTCCTTAAAGTATTCGACGAAGTTTAACCGGAATCGTCTTGCTGAGGGAATTGTGATGTCAGAAATTCTAGGTCAGCCGCGAGCTTATAAACCGCATAGCTCTCACCCGAGAAAAAGATAAAGAAACGCACGAATTGTAGTGATACAATTCGTGCGTTTTTCGTATGTATAAGTGAGGGGGGAGCTGCATGTCAAAGTGGCAAAATCAATTAAGAAATTGGGTAAGTCAATATTTTGACCTGCCGGCTGATGTCATGCTTGACCTTCCAAGGGTTACGACTATAGGCTCACTGCACGCGTACATAGAAAATTGTACGGGGCTTCTCCATTTTTCTGATAAAGAAGTAAGAATTCAGCACCGCAGAGGTGAATTGCTTATTAAAGGGAAAGATTTAAGGATCAAAATGATGTTAAAAGAAGAGTTGCTACTTGAAGGTGAATTAAAGTCGATTGACTTTAAAGAAGTGAGGGAGGGAGGGGTGTAATGAAGAAGGAACAGCTTACTTCCTTACAAGGTACACTCGTGATAACCATAGAGGGACAAGTATTGGAGGCCTTTATACAGGCTTGTGTAAAGAAGGGGTGTACCTTCTCTGAAATTACGTATTTAAACGACCGCAAAGTTCAGACAACCATTTTTTTGAAGGACTGGAAAAAGATAAGAGAATTAAGAAAAGCTTATCACTGTAAAATTAATATCGTTTCAAAAAAAGGAGTCCCCTTTTTTTTACAACGTCTAAAAAATAGAAAATCGCTTTTGGCAGCTTTGCTGATTGGGTTTATGGCAGCTTTCTTATTAGCAAATACGTTATGGTCGATAAAAATAACCGGCCTTGATCCAGAGTTGGAAGCCGAAGTGGAATCTAAATTAAAAACTTACGGTATCAAACCTGGCTCCACGACCTTTTCTATGAAGCAGCCTCGGGAAGTCCAGCGGCTGCTTCTAGAAGATATCCCTGACCTGCTTTGGGTTGGAGTAAAAAAACAAGGGACAAGTTATCATTTATATGGTGTGAAACAAACCACCTTTGATGAAGAAGAGGAGCCCAGGCCATCTAATATTGTGGCAGCGAAAAAAGGTTTGGTAACTAGAATGTTTATTTCAAAAGGGCGGCCTATGGTCGAAGTGAACAACGTAGTTAAAAAGGGGGAACTTTTAGCTACAGGTGAGTTGAAGGAAGACAGTGAGGAATTCATAGAAGCAGAGGGGGAGGTTTATGCAGAAACCTGGTACCGCGTTGAAGTGGAGGGCACTAGGGAAAGGCAGCAGAATGTAACGGATGGAGAATCAGATCACTCCTACTCATTTGTAGTCAATAATTTTAGCATACCAGTGTGGGGTTTCTGGAGAAAGTATGAAGATCAAGTAAGGAAGGAAAGCTATGACCATAGCTTAGAACTATTTGGCTGGAAATTCCCTATCCTATTAAGAGAAACAACAACTTATAAAAATGAAGAACAGTTCCAGTCCTTAACCGATGAGCAAACAACAAAGGAGTCCGTCGATACAGCAAGACAATCCCTCTTGTTACAACTAGAGGAAGACGCTGAGATCACGGAAGAAAAAATTTTGCACGAGAGTGAGGACCATGGTAAAGTAAAATTAATCCTTTTAGTAAAAGTTGAAGAGAATATTGCAGAAACTAAGTATGTTTCCCAAGGAGATTGAGTATGCAAGGAGATTTGAAAACTATAGACATCCAATTAAATAATCCTACTGAAGCCTTATCTTTATTTGGCACTGAAGATCGTCATTTAAAAAGAATAGAAGAGCAGTTAAAAGTAACCATCATTTCACGTGGAGAACAGGTGAATGTATCAGGTGAGGCAGAACATGTCAAACTGGTAGAGGAAGTGTTGCTGGCTGTACTTGAGCTTATTCGAAAAGGCTTATCTATCTCTGAGCGCGATGTTGTTTATGCCGTAGAGTTAGCAAAAAAAGGAAAAATCAATCAGTTTGAAGCTCTGTTTGAAGATGAGATCACAAAGAATGCCAAAGGCAAGTCAGTTAGAGTGAAAACATTAGGACAGCGCAGTTACGTGGCAGCAATAAAGAATAATGACCTCGTGTTTGGTATCGGTCCAGCAGGTACTGGTAAAACGTACTTAGCTGTGGTAATGGCTGTAAATGCATTGAAAAACGGAGAAGTAAAACGAATTATATTAACTCGCCCTGCTGTCGAAGCAGGTGAGAGTCTCGGCTTCCTGCCTGGAGATCTTAAGGAAAAAGTGGATCCTTACTTACGTCCGTTATATGATTCTCTTCATGATGTTTTTGGAGCTGAGCATACGGCTCGCCTGATTGACCGGGGTACGATAGAAATTGCCCCTCTTGCTTACATGAGAGGACGAACACTTGATGATGCCTTTGCGATTTTAGACGAAGCACAAAATACAACTCCAGAACAAATGAAGATGTTTTTGACACGCTTGGGATTCGGTTCCAAGATGATTATAACTGGGGATATAACCCAGGTTGACTTACCGAAAGGGGTTACCTCAGGATTGAAGGTAGCTGAAGATAAGTTAAGTCATGTGAAAGGCTCAGCTTTTATTCACTTAGACCAGACTGATGTTGTGCGTCATCCATTGGTTCAACGAGTAATTGACGCTTATGAAAAAAACTAAGGCCCGAAGAAGGGCCTTTAATATTTGTTTATTTTGGAATAAATTGTAAGGCGGTGACATCATTAAACCCCTTAAACTCAAAAGAAAGCGCTTTAAAAAGGCAGGGAGTAACCATTTTAAATTAATGAGCTCTGCACTATTTATCGGCTTGTTCTTCTTTATACTTAGTTTTTCAAACGTACATACTGAGACTTATAATCTTGAAAAATTCAGTACAGCCGAAAAAACAATTCATTCCCCAATCACCATTGAGAATGAAAAGAAAACAGAACAAAGAATTCGCAAAGCCACCCAGGATGTAGACGACCGTTATCAGGTATCCGATACGATTACTGAGGAAAGGCTGTCCTATATTGAAGAGATATTTGAAGCAGTTGAAGAAGTAAATGAAGAAGAAGCCTCTACAGGTCAAAAGATGGCCCAGCTTCAGTCGCTGCTATCAGAGAACATTACTAACGAACTGCCCATTGAAATTTTCCGTCCATTTGTTCAAGCAGATAAAGATGACTTAATAAAAGCAGAGGATTTACTGATTTCCTCTCTTGAATCCTATTTTGATGATGGAATTAGAACAACCGAATTAGAGGATGCCGGGCAGACTCTTCAATTGAAAATCCGTTATTCTACCCTTCCTGATAATTTAAAGGAAGAAACAACAGAGGTGGCGAAATTTGGTTTAGTAGAGAATTCATTTTTTGACGCTGAAGCTACAGATGAAGCACGGAAAGAAGCGGTCTCTCAGGTTCAGCCGGACTTAATTCAGGCTGGAGAAGTAATAGTCTCTCAAGGTGTCACCATAACAAACGAGGTATATGAAGAATTAGAAATTACAGGGCTGTTGAATGAAGAAAGGAATGTGATGCCATACATCGGTTTGGCTATTTTTTCTATTCTTTTAACTACTGCAATTTATTATCACTTTATCCACATGGTTAAAGAAAAATCGATTACTCTTCAGCATATTTACGTAACTGTAGTGATTTCCATTATCCTGGTAAGCCTTATGAAAGGCATTAGCCTTATCCCTATGTCGAATGAATCACTTTTTTACTTGGTGCCGGCTGCGATGGGGGCTCTTTTAATTAAGGTTCTTTGTAACGAGCGGTTCGCATTATTAATGAGTGTCGTCTTTGCATTAATGGCTGCAGTTATATTTAATGGTCATGTAGCTGGTACAATTAATGCTCATGCTGGAATTTATGTATTGTTCACTCAATTAGCGGGTATATTTTTCTTATGGAATACAAATGGCCGGCAGTTTATTGCTAAAACTGGTTTGGCAATTGCATTAGTCAATTGTATGACGTTAAGTTTTACTGTATTCCTGGCATTTGAAAGGTATACGTGGACGGATTGGGTAGTATTTTCCAGTTACGGGATCATTAGCGCACTGCTGGCAGTTGTATTAACCCTGGGGCTATTACCTTTAATAGAATCAGCTTTCGATATACTGTCTGACAGCAGGCTGCTGGCTTTAGCCAATCCGAACCATGACCTGTTAAGAAAAATATTAACTGAAGCACCAGGAACCTATCACCACAGTGTTATGGTAGCAAATTTAAGCGAAGCGGCCTGTGAAGCAGTTGGAGCAAGAGGTCTGTTGGTAAGAGTAGCTTCTTATTACCATGATTTAGGGAAGACGATCCACCCGCATTATTTTATTGAAAACCAGATGGGTATAGAAAATCCGCATGATTTTATTAAACCAGAGGAAAGTGCTACGATAATAATCAATCACCCCTATGAAGGTGCCAGACTGCTTGAAGAGCATAAACTCCCAAAGGAAATTATTGATATTGCTGAACAGCATCATGGTACTACTCTACTCAAGTATTTTTACTATCGAGCACAGGAAAAAGATCCAGCGGCTGAAGAAAAGGATTTTCGTTATCCAGGACCAAAGCCACAATCAAAAGAAGCAGCGATCGTTTGCATATGCGATTCAGTAGAGGCTGCTGTTCGATCACTTGACCACCCTACTCAGGAAAAGATAAACAACATTGTGCATACGATCATTGAAGATCGAATGCTTGATGGTCAGTTAAACGATTGCAGTCTTACATTAAATGAGATGGTAAGGGTGGAAAATGCGATTTGTGAAACGCTGAAAGGAATATTCCACTCGCGGGTTAAGTACCCTAATCAGGATAAGGCCGTAAAGGAGGCATAATAAAGTGATACACATTGATTTTCACGACGAAACCAACTCAGTAGATGAAGCTTTTGTAGATTTAGTAGAGAGAGTCATACAATTTGCTGGAGAAAAAGAAAAGGCCGCTCATGAAGCCGAACTGTCCATTACATTTGTTGATAACAAGGAAATCCAGGAATTGAACCGTAATTACCGCCAGAAGGACCAGCCGACTGATGTCATTTCTTTTGCCATGCAGGAACTCGGTGATGGGGAAGTGGAAGTGCAAAATGAAGACCTTCCCGTCCTGTTAGGAGACATTGTCATATCAGTAGATAAAGCCAAAGAACAGGCTGAAGACTACAACCATTCGCTGGAAAGAGAATACGCTTTTCTTTCGCTTCACGGCTTTCTTCACCTTTTAGGGTACGATCATATGAATGAGGAAGAAGAAAAGAAAATGTTTCAGCGACAAGAGGATATTTTAAATGAATTCGGATTACAAAGGTCGTAAGAAATGGATAGGACTGTCTTTTGCAATTAACGGAATTATAGCAGCGTTCCGTAATGAAAGAAATTTAAGAATACATCTGATTATCAGTATTATAGTGGTTGTTTTTGGGGGGATCTTCAAGGTCTCCTCTTTAGAGTGGGCATTACTAGTACTGACGATAGCTCTTGTGATCACCTTAGAGATGATTAATTCAAGCATCGAACGGGTTATGAATTATTTAGCGCCAGAAGTTCACCATTTAGTAGGGGCAATAAAAGATATCGCTGCCGGCGCCGTCTTAATTGCAGCTATTAGTTCAATTATTATCGGTTTTATTATCTTTTTACCTAAGTTCATGGTAATGTTTTAGGTTGAAGCTAATGTGATGGAGGCAATACAATGGAAGAACAATTTAAGTCAGGATTTGTTGCTATTATAGGTAGGCCGAATGTTGGGAAGTCAACGTTTATGAACCGTGTAATCGGAGAAAAAATTGCGATTATGAGTGACAAACCACAGACAACACGGAATAAAATTCAAGGGGTGCTGACTGAAAAGGATGCTCAAATGATTTTTATCGATACACCAGGTATTCATAAACCTAAGCATAAACTTGGGGATTTTATGGTAAATGTGGCTGAAAATACCTTAAATGAAGTAGATGCTATTATGTTCATGATTAACGCTGAAGAAGGTTACGGACGGGGTGATCAATTTATTATTGAGCGCCTGCAGAAAGTGAATCAGCCGGTTTTCCTTATTGTGAATAAGATTGATAAAGTTCACCCTGATCAACTGCTGCCCTTAATAGATGAATATCGTGAGAAGCTAAATTTTGAGGAGATTATTCCGATTTCTGCTCTAGAAGGTAACAATGTTGAGCACTTGCTCGGGGTTCTTAAATCCCACTTGCCGGAAGGACCGCAATTCTATCCGGAAGATCATATAACCGATCATCCAGAACGCTTTATTGTAAGTGAATTGATTCGCGAGAAAGTACTTCATCTAACTCGTGAGGAAATCCCGCATTCTATTGCAGTCGTTATTGAAACAATTAAGCCTCGTGAGGATTCAAATGCTGTTTTTATCCAAGCCGCAATTATCGTTGAGAGAAAGTCACAAAAGGGAATTATTATAGGCAAGCAAGGAAGTATGTTGAAAGAAATTGGCCAAAGGGCAAGAAAAGACATTGAAGCCCTGCTCGGAAGTAAAGTATTTTTGGAACTGTGGGTGAAAGTGCAGAAGGATTGGAGAAACCGCCAAGTTCAACTTAGTGATTTTGGATATAAGGAAGAAGAATACTAAGATTGGTAAAAATTAAAATTCATTGTTTGAAGTAGATGAAGCAACCTAAGTTTGTCATAACATTTTCTTTATGATTTTAGGAAAGGGGTGTTTCTTGTGCTAGATTTGTATTGGAATGTGTTTAGTAAGACAGGAAACATAGAAACCTATTTGCTAATGAAGGAATTAGAAGCAGACAGTAAAAAAGGAAATGAAGAGGCTTCATCTGCAATAGAACGTGAGGATCCAATCGGATAAAGCAGGTGAATGCTTTGTTGGAAAAAGTGGAAGGAATTGTAATACGCACCCGCGATTACGGGGAAACCCACAAAATCGTAACATTATTCACGAGAGAGAAAGGGAAAATCGGTGTTATGGCCCGGGGAGCCAAAAAGCCTAAAAGCCGAATGGCGTCTGTTACCCAGCCTTTTATTCATGGTCAATTTTTAATTCACATAGGGTCAGGACTTGGATCTTTGAGTCAGGGGGAGATGCTCACTTCTTTGCGTTCCATACGGGAAGATATTGTTAAAACAGCTTATGCATCTTATCTTGCTGAGTTAACGGACAAGTTGTTAGATGAAAGAAAACCTGACCCTTTTCTTTATGAACAGCTGCTTCAAACGCTTACCTGGATGGCAGAAGGAAAGGATCCGGAAATTCTTTCTATGATGTATGAGTTGAAAATGTATCGCAAGGCTGGATTTGCCCCGAAGGTCGACGCTTGTTTGAATTGCGGAGTTTCTGATGGGCCATTTTCTTTTTCTGTAATAGAAGGGGGATACTTGTGCTTTCGATGTAAACATCTAGACCCTCAGGCATACGGTTTAACCGAGCCGCTTTCTAAGTTGCTCCGCTTGTTTTTACATATGGACGTTAAAAGAGTTGGTCAAATTACGATGAAAGCAGAAAATAAGACCAAATTGAGAACTTTAATGGACGAGTACTATGACCGTTATGGCGGATACTTCCTAAAGTCAAAAAAGTTTATAAAGCAGCTCGATATGTTTAAGGATAATAATTGACAAAATAAAAACGATTCAGTATGATTCTACTTAACTTACTATATGTATCGCTTTGAAGGAAAGTAGTAGTCGAATCCAATGTGAGCAGAGAATCCGTGATGGTGTGAATCGGATGGCATTGGGCGATGAAGGCGTTCTGGAGCGATAAGCGTTTAAAGTGGCTTTCACAAGTTGAAAGCAAATAGGGTGGAACCGCGGAGAAAAACCCCGTCCCTATGTCAATCCGGCATAGAGACGGGGTTTCTCTATGTCTTATCATACAGGAGGGAAAATGAATGAATATTCAAAAAATGATCTTAACTTTGCAGAAGTATTGGTCTGATCAAGGTTGTCTGCTTATGCAGGCATATGATGTGGAAAAAGGGGCGGGAACGATGTCGCCAATGACGCTTCTTAGAAGTTTAGGTCCAGAGCCGTGGAATGTGGCTTATGTAGAGCCATCCAGAAGACCCGCTGACGGTCGCTATGGCAAGAACCCTAACCGCTTGTATCAGCACCACCAATTTCAAGTCATTATGAAGCCTTCACCTGATAACATTCAGGAACTATACTTAGATTCGTTGAAAGCACTAGGAATCGACCCTGATCAACATGATATCCGCTTTGTTGAGGACAACTGGGAGAACCCGACACTTGGGGCAGCAGGTCTTGGGTGGGAAGTGTGGCTTGATGGCATGGAAATTACCCAATTTACGTATTTTCAGCAAATCGGCGGACTCGAGGCTCGGCCGGTATCCGCTGAAATTACTTATGGTCTTGAGCGTTTGGCCTCTTATATTCAGGATAAGGAAAATGTATTTGAATTAGAATGGACGAACGGTGTTACTGTTGGAGATATATTTACTCAACCAGAATACGAACATTCCGTGTACACTTTTGAAGCCTCTGATGACGATATGTTGTTCGATTTATTTACAACTTATGAATCTGAGGCCAAACGTATTATGGAAAAAGGACTTGTGTTTCCTGCCTATGATTACGTACTGAAATGTTCTCATACGTTTAATTTACTGGATGCAAAAGGAGTCATCTCTGTTACCGAACGTACCGGATATATCGGAAGAGTAAGAAACCTGGCAAGGTCGATAGCTAAAACGTATGTAGAGGAAAGAGAAAGATTAGGGTTCCCAATGCTTCAGAAAGGAGAGTCGTCTCATGAGTAATACAGTGTTATTTGAATTAGGGCTTGAAGAACTTCCTGCCCGCTTTATTGATAACGCAGAAAAACAGCTAGTTGAAAATACTGAAAGCTGGCTGAAGAATCAGCGAATACCTTACCAATCAGTCAAATCTTATTCTACTCCCCGCAGGTTAGCGATACAGATTTTTGGTGTTGAAAGCAAGCAGCCTGATATTGAAGAGGAAGCAAAAGGACCAGCAAAGAAAATTGCTTTAAATGAAAAAGGGGAATGGTCCAAAGCTGCTGAGGGGTTTTCTAAAGGTCAGGGCAAAACAGTTGAAGACATATACTTTAAAGAAATTAAAGGTGTAGAGTATGTCCATATAAAAAAATATATCGAAGGTAAAGATACAAAAGTTCTGCTGCAGGATTTTAAAGAAGTTCTATTGGGTTTGACTTTTCCAAAGAATATGCGCTGGGGTGACTTTAATCTGCGGTACGTCCGCCCCATTCGATGGATGGTTGGGCTTTTTGAAGATGAAGTTATTCATTTCCAGATAGAAAACGTTGAAACCGGTAAGGAAACCTATGGTCATCGTTTTCTCGGTTCGAAAACCTCTGTCCCCCATGCGGATTCCTACGAAAAAGTCATGACCGATGAATTTGTTATAGCTGATAAAAATAAACGAAAAATGGAAATTCAAAAGCAGTTAAAGCAAATTGAAGCCGAAAAAGGGTGGGAAATACTGACAGATAGGGAATTACTAAATGAAGTTACACACCTTGTCGAATATCCAACTGTGTTTAGTGGGGCGTTCAGTGAAGAATTTCTGGAAGTTCCAGATGAAGTATTAATTACGTCAATGAAAGAACATCAGCGTTATTTCCCAGTCCAATCGACCAATGGTCAATTACTACCTCATTTTATTGCTGTTCGAAATGGAAATTCTGCGCACATTGAAAAAGTGTCGAAGGGAAATGAAAAAGTTCTCAAAGCAAGGTTAGCCGATGCTCAATTTTTCTATCATGAAGATCAAAAAGGTTCAATTAATCAAAAGCTCCAAAAATTAAATCGAATGGTATACCAGGTTGAACTTGGAACCTTGGCGGATAAGGTTAATCGAATAAAAACAATTACTCAGCATATTTGCGAGGAACTTGGTCAGGAAAGTATTAAAAGTAAGGCTATACGAGCGGCAGAAATAAGCAAATTTGATCTAGTGACCCACATGGTGGACGAATTCACAGAATTACAAGGAATCATGGGCGAGAAATATGCAAAACTATTCGGTGAGGATGAAGCAGTAGCAACAGCAATAAAAGAACACTACATGCCCAGGCAGGCTAATGGCCAGCTGCCTGCTACAGAAATTGGCGCAATTGTAAGTGTTGCTGATAAGTTAGATACAATTGTAGGTTCAATAGCGATCGGCAAAATGCCTTCAGGCTCTCAGGATCCATACGGACTAAGAAGACAATCTCTAGGTGTATTACAAATTCTAAAGGAGCGTAACTGGCCGCTGTTCGTAGAAGATTTGCTTGATGATGTTATTCATCTTTACGAAGAGAAAAAGCTGCCTACCATCAGTAAAAATGAGTTAGAGATGGAAATACGTGAATTCTTTTCTACGCGGGCAAGCTTCTTGTTTAGAGATGAAGGTATTGCTCCTGATGTAGTGAAAGCGGTACTTAGGAATGGAATTCAGCAATATACGTCTACTTTAAGGAAGGCTGAGCTACTATCTGCCAAGAGAAATGATCCGGAATTCAAAAGGGTGCATGAAGCACTGGGACGAGTATTGAATCTGGCTGCAAAAGCAGAGCAATTATCAATTAACCCGGAGCTATTTGAAAATGATAGTGAATATGCGCTTTTTAACCACTATAAAAACGTGCATAAATCTTATATATACCTATACAATGAAGGTCGTTTTCAGTCAGCTCTTGAGCAGTTATCTGAACTTGCTGAGCCGATCCACTCATTCTTCGATCAAACGATGGTAATGACCGAAGACATGTCCGTCCGTGCGAATCGTTTGGCACTGCTTAGGAACATTGCAGATGATGTTCTTCTCTTTGCCGACCTAAATAAAGTTGAATGGAAACAACAGTATTAACTTTCATTCTTTTACCCCGATAAATAAATGAGCTATAATGAATAAATAGTATGTCACAGTTGGTGATTAGGGTGGTGAAAGAATGGAACTATCCAACAGACAAGAGCAAATTATTCAAATTGTTAAAGATAACGGACCGATTACCGGGGAAAATATTGCTGAAAGCTTAAGTCTTACAAGAGCGACTTTACGTCCTGATCTAGCTATATTAACGATGGCCGGTTATTTAGATGCGCGTCCGAGAGTAGGCTATTTTTTTACAGGGAAGACGGGGTCGGAGCTTCTAACAGAAAAACTCAAGAAGTTTAAGGTTCATGAGTATCAGGCTATGCCCGTAGTAGTGGCAGAAGATGTATCTGCTTATGATGCTATTTGTACAATGTTCTTAGAGGATGTTGGAACTTTATTTGTCACTAATGATCATTCTTTACTCGTCGGGGTTTTATCGAGGAAGGACCTGCTTCGGGCAAGCATTGGAAACCAGGACTTAACTTCGGTTCCTGTTCATATCATTATGACTAGAATGCCTAATATTTCAGTCTGCGAGAAAGATGACCTTTTATTAGATGCAGCTCAGAAGCTGATTGAAAAGCAGATAGATGGTCTGCCTGTTGTTAAGCCGGTTGAGAATGGAATGGAAGTTATAGGAAGACTGACAAAAACTAGTGTTACAAAAGCTCTGGTTGAGCTTGCTACTGATCAACATTTATAGGAATCCCTTCTAAGAAGGAGAGGAAAAACATTGAAGAAACCTTTTATTTATATACTATCCGATTCCGTAGGGGAAACTGCTGAACTTGTAGTCAAAGCAGCATTGAGTCAGTTTGACGACGGTCCGTTTGAAGTACAGAGAATTCCTTATGTTGAGGATAAAGGTACAATTAATGAAGCTTTAGCTCAAGCTAAAGAACGCGGTGCAATGATTGGTTTTACATTGGTAATTCCCGAGTTCCGGTCTCATTTAATAAAGAAAGCCAGAGAGTATGAGCTTGAGTGTATCGATATTATGGGCCCTATGATGGACGCTATGCAAAGGTACTTCCAAGCGGAACCGCGATTGGAACCAGGCCTTGTTCATAAATTGGATGAGGATTATTTCAAACGGGTAGAAGCCATCGAATTCGCTGTGAAGTACGACGATGGAAGAGATTCCAGAGGGATTACTAAGGCAGACATTGTTCTCATTGGCGTTTCACGAACTTCAAAGACTCCTTTATCCCAATATCTGGCCCACAAGCGGCTAAAAGTGGCAAATGTCCCAATTGTGCCTGAAGTAGAACCTCCGGAAGAATTATTTAAAGTTGATCCTAAGCGATGTATAGGATTGAAGATCAGCCCTAAAAAATTAAATGATATCCGTCGCGAACGTTTGAAGTCGCTAGGTTTGGGGTCAGAAGCGAGCTATGCAAATATGGATCGGATTCAGCAGGAAATTGAACACTTTGAGGATGTTGTAGATAGAATAGGCTGCCATGTTATCGATGTTTCTCATAAAGCAGTAGAAGAAACGGCCAACGTCATTATGAACTTAAAACGGCAGAATTCTATTTCAGCCGATTAAAAATCATTAATTTGCGCTTATTTTTTAAGCGCTTTTTTTCTTGAAAATATATAGATTTTTTAATTCTTATGTATTATAATAATTATTTGTGTAAAAATAATCATATTGCTATTTACATGAATATACTTTTCTGAATAATAAAACATTAAGAAAAGGGAAGGAATCTAACGATTATTGTAGAATTACTCAAGTATGCAGAATTTAAACAGTAGTGTGTGGGTAGATGCCGATAGTTGTCCTGTTCAAGAAGAGATTCGTTTGGTTTGCTCAAGTTTTCAATTAGAGCCTAAATTTGTGGCAACAGTAAATCACTATAAGCATGGCACAAATAATGAAAACTGGACGTATCTTGATCACGGTTCGCAATCTGTGGACCTTTTTATTTTAAACCGCGTAAAGTCAGGGGATATAGTGGTTACTCAAGATTACTCTTTAGCTGTATTATTGACGCCTAGAGGGGTTTATGTTATTACGCCAAGAGGTAAACTGATAAAAGAGGGGGAAGCCACTGATATTATGAATCAGAAGCATCTTCGACAGCAGTCATTGAAGCGTAAAAAAAAATGGAAAGGTCCACGGGCATTTACGGATGAGGATCGAAGGGTGTTTACGCAAACTTTAACTGAACTCTTAACGGGCATTGAAAATCGAGAGTAAGTAATTCTATACAACTGGTACGGTGATGATAATGGCTGGACACATCCCAGAAGAAAAAGTAGACGAGATAAGAAAGTCCGTTGATATTGCAGATGTAGTTGCGGAATATGTCCAATTAAAAAGACAGGGCAGGAACTACTTCGGACTATGCCCATTTCATGGAGAAAACACCCCTTCTTTTTCTGTATCCAGTGATAAACAGATCTTTCATTGCTTTGGATGCGGAAAGGGTGGAAACGTTTATACGTTTTTAATGGAAGTAGAGGGCTTCAGTTTTCTTCAGGCCGTTTCTAAAGTGGCAGAGGTCACGGGTCATTCTCTCCCTGAGGAATTAAGCGAAGGTCCGGTTCAGCAGACTGATCCTGAGTCTCAAAGTATATTGGATGCCCATGAATGGATGACGAAGCTTTACAATCACATGCTTCGAAACTCTAAAGAGGGTAAGGAAGCCTTGCGTTATTTACTGGATCGAGGTTTTACCGAAGAGACAATAAAGAAATACCAGCTTGGTTTTTCCCCTACATCTCCATCATTCGTAGCGACTTTCCTGGAAAAGAAGGGGTTTCATCCTCAAACCATGGTAAAAGCAGGACTGCTGACTTCCAGTGAAAATGGAGAATATTTCGATCGCTTTCGTGGTAGAATTATGTTCCCTCTTCGAAATCATTTAGGAAAGACCGTAGCGTTTGCAGGAAGGTCACTAGGAGATCAGGAACCAAAGTATCTAAATTCTCCAGAAACTGAACTTTTTCAGAAGGGGAGGCTGCTCTTTAACTTTGATCTCGCACGTTCCTCAATAAGGAAGACAAAAACCATGGTTCTTTTTGAAGGATATGCAGATGTGCTTGCTGCAGACCAGGCAGGAATTCATAACGGTGTAGCAACTATGGGGACTTCAATCTCCCAGACTCAGGCAAAGTTAATTAAGAGATACTCTGATCGAGTGGTCATCTGCTACGATGGCGATGATGCCGGCACAGCTGCAGCTGCAAAAGCAGCCCAGCTTTTAAAACAGACAGGCTGCCAGACTCATGTTGCTCGATTGCCAGAAGGCATGGATCCTGATGACTATATAAAGAAATTTGGCGGAGATCGCTTTGAAAAAGAAGTAATAGAAGCAAGTGATCCTTATACGTCGTTTATTATAAATTACCTTCGTAGAAATTATAACCTTCAATTAGAAGGAGATCGTATTGCCTATATCGAAAAGGTATTACAGGAGATCGCTCAACTAGAGCGTACGATTGAAAGAGAGCATTATTTAAATGCTTTAGCTGAAGAGTTCCAAATGTCTATGGAGACATTAAAAAGTGAAGTTGAACATCTTCAATCTAAGCAGAACGTTAAACAAGCAGAGGCTTCTAGGACCAAACATCGGCAAAATGCTCCCCTGAAAAGGAATTCTACGCAACATAAGCTGCTGCCAGCCTTTCATAATGCAGAACGAAAACTGATAGCAAATATGTTGAAAAACCCTGTTATTGCTGATAAAGTGCAAGAGGAATTAGGAGGAGCTTTTAATATTTCTGAACACCAGGTTATTGTAACGCACTTATATGCATACTATGAAGATGGCCATGAGCCAAACGTCAGTCAATTTATTGAGCGGCTGGAAGATCAATCTTTGAAGAATCTAGTGATCGAACTGACGATGTCCTCAGGAATGGATGAAGAAATATCTGACCAGGAAATTTCCGATTATCTTCATAGAATTCGTTCAGAAAGTACCGATCGCAATGATATAAAAAGCTTAGAGGCAGAACAAAAAAAAGCAGAGCAGCATAATAACCCCATAAAAGCTGCAGAAATTGCAATGGAAATATTGAGACGAAAGCAAGAGTTGAAAAATACTCATTAATGGTATGGATAGTTGGAAGGAGGGGGACTCATGGCGGATAAGCAACAACAGCCATCACGTTCTAAAGAAAACGAAAGTGAATTAACCCTGGAGCAAGCGAAAGAACAGCTGCTTGAAGTGGGAAAGAAGCGAGGGATTTTAGCTTACGAGGAAGTAGCCGAAAAACTCTCGAGTTTTGAATTAGATTCCGATCAAATGGATGAATATTACGAGTACCTGAATGAACAGGGTGTTGAAGTTATAGGTGACTCAGATCAGGATCCAAGCATGCAGCAGCTTAACAAAGAAGAAGAATTTAATTTAAATGATTTAAGTGTGCCGCCTGGAGTAAAAATAAATGACCCTGTCCGGATGTATTTAAAAGAAATCGGACGTGTAAACCTTCTATCTGCTGACGATGAAATCAGCCTTGCACACCGCATTGAAGACGGTGATGAAGAAGCAAAAAGAGAATTAGCAGAGGCAAACCTGCGTCTCGTGGTAAGTATTGCCAAGCGTTATGTAGGGCGTGGGATGTTGTTCCTTGACCTGATTCAAGAGGGCAATATGGGTTTGATTAAAGCTGTGGAGAAGTTTGACTATCGTAAAGGCTTTAAATTTAGTACCTATGCTACTTGGTGGATTAGACAGGCTATAACACGTGCTATCGCAGACCAGGCAAGGACGATTAGGATTCCGGTTCATATGGTGGAAACGATTAATAAATTGATTAGAGTTCAACGTCAGCTGCTTCAAGACCTTGGACGTGAACCTACACCTGAAGAAATCGCACAAGACATGGAGCTTACGCCGGATAAAGTAAGAGAAATTTTAAAAATTGCTCAAGAACCAGTTTCTCTGGAAACTCCAATAGGAGAAGAAGATGATTCTCATTTGGGTGACTTTATTGAGGACCAGGAAGCTACTTCTCCTTCTGATCATGCAGCTTATGAGCTCTTAAAAGAACAACTTGAAGACGTATTGGATACGTTAACTGACCGAGAAGAGAATGTATTACGTCTGCGTTTTGGCCTCGACGACGGCCGGACACGAACGTTAGAAGAAGTCGGAAAAGTTTTCGGAGTTACAAGAGAGCGTATCCGTCAAATAGAAGCTAAAGCACTTAGAAAGCTTAGACACCCAAGCAGAAGCAAGCGGTTAAAGGACTTTATGGAATAATGAATTTAATCGTTTATTTTCAGGGACCTTTAAGGTCCCTGAACCTTTCTTATAAGTATTGGTTGTTCTCAACCCCGTACTGGAACAGAGTAAAGGAAATTGAATAGAAACGGCTGATTCCTGTGCCATAATATTCTGTAAAAGATATATACAGGGCACCGCAGGTCATCAGCATTCCCTTTACATACATTTTTGTATTAATTCTTTAAAGCCTTTTATTGCTTCCGCTTTCATTTCTTGTCATTTATTTTACTGAAATGGGTAATATAATGCAAACAGGGCTTTTGTCGATATTTGTTGTTATCGCTTACATAAATATCCGGCGATGTCTAGAGGATGCTCTTTCATCGATAGTGTTTTTTAAAAACATGTTATTAACTATCGTTCAATTAAGTTTCATAACTTGTATTAAATTTTAACCAAATGGAGTGCAGCCAGGCGCTATTTGAAATTTATTTAGTGTAGTTTAGCTATTTCAACAGTTTTATAAGTTTTCATGTTTTCCCTTTCCTAAGGAAGGAATTTAAAGTAAAATAAATATAGTCGATTAGACATCTCTCAAACTTTTAAAGGGATACATAAGGAGGATGCAACTAATGAGAAGAAACCCTGTGATTCCTTTTGCACTTATTGCTGTGTTAGGAATACTAGTGATGATTGTTGTATCATCAGTAGGTATTAACGAAAGAGAAGCAATTGAAAATGCAGAAGATGGCGAAGAAAGTGAAGAAACAGCCGCAGGACCTGAAGAAATGTATGAACAACAATGTTCAAGCTGTCACGGTGGAGACTTAGAGGGACAGAATGGACCGAACCTGCAGGAAGTAGGTTCCAGGTATGATGCTTCAGAAATTCAAGACATTATCGAAAATGGTAAGGGCGGCGGTGCGATGCCGGCTGGTCTTTATACAGGTGATGATGCTGCAACATTGGCAGAATGGCTTGCTGAAGAGCATCAATAAACGAAGAGAAGCTTTCTGTAAATGTACAGGAAGCTTTTCTTTTTATGAGAGGAAAGATGAATAAAATGAACGCGGAGCAGTTGTCTAAACGACTTGGCACAGTGGCCAGTTTTTTAAAAAAACCCATACGTTTTGCTGACATAGGATCTGATCATGCCTATTTGCCTTGTTACGTGTGCCAGCACGACGAAGAGGCTTTCGCCATTGCGGGAGAATTAAATAAAGGACCTTACTTAAGTGCCTTAGAAGAAGTGGAAGCGCGACAGTTGGATCATCAGGTTAAAGTCATTCAAGGGAATGGGTTAGAGGTTATTGACGAGCGAGTGAATCAAGTCGTTATCGCTGGTATGGGCGGCCCTCTTATAACTGAGATTCTGAATCAGGGGAAGGAAAAGTTATCGAACATTAATAGAATTATTGCCCAACCTAATATTGATGCACGTTCGATAAGAAAGTGGTTCTTAGCCAATCAATACAATCTTGTAAACGAAGTCATCCTTGAAGAAAATGGACATATTTACGAAATACTCGTCGGGGAGAAGGGAAAGCCTGATTTGGAATATAGTAAACGTCATATGAATTTAGAATTATGGCTGGGCCCTCATTTAATAAGAGAAAAGAATAAGGTGTTTCATAAGAAGTGGTCGGAGGAAAAAGCTAAGAAACAACAAATTGTTAAACAAATGAAAAAAGCAGCTGAACCGAACCAACGTAAGATTGAACAATTCGAACAGGAAATCAGGTGGTTAGAGGAGGTATTGCAGTGAGCAAGGAAGAAATAACAGTAGGTAGGATCGTTGCATTGCTCGAAAATAGAGCTCCCGCTTATGATGCGTTTGACTGGGATAATGTAGGCCTGCAGGTAGGATCTTTGAAGCAGAACGTGGAAAAAGTGATGGTTACGCTGGATGTCCTGGAAAACGTAGTGGATGAAGCAATAGAGGAAGGTGTTGACCTTATCATCGCACACCATCCGCTTTTGTTCGTAAAGGTAAACAAAATTGATGTGGAAACGCCTAAAGGACGTGTGGTGCAAAAATTGCTGAAGCACAATATATCGGTTTATGCTTCACACACGAACCTGGATATTGCAAGCGGCGGAGTGAATGACGTGATGAGCCGACTGCTAGACCTGCAGGATACCAGGCCATTAATAGAGACGAATAAAGAAGAGCTCTTAAAGTTAGCGGTTTATGTGCCTCACACTCATACTGAACAAGTACGTAACGCTATAAGTGAAGCTGGAGCAGGGCATATAGGAGACTACAGCCACTGTACTTATCAAGTAAATGGAGAGGGAACCTTCAAGCCTTTGGAAGGTAGTGACCCTTATATAGGCAATACTGGAGAATTGGAAAAAGTAGAGGAGAAAAGGATAGAAACGATCCTTTCTAAATCAATTCTTCCTCAGGTCTTAGATGCAATGATTAAGGCTCATCCTTATGAAGAAGCAGCTTATGATCTTTACCCTTTATTAAATGATGGGGCACCTAAAGGGATCGGGAGAATTGGTGTTTTAAATAACCCTTTAAGTCTAAAGGAGTTATGCAGGCAGATAAAAGATAAATATGAGGTACCTCAATTACGCTTTGTAGGGAAACCGGAACAAAAGGTTCAAAAAGTAGCTGTTTTAGGAGGAAGCGGCGAGAAATATTATTCGTCAGCATTAAGCCAGGGTGCAGATGTTTACATTACTGGTGATATGTCTTTTCACCTTGCCCAGGAAGCTGAAGAAAACGGCCTGGCGGTTATTGATCCAGGCCATCATGTGGAAAAAGTTATACTCCCGGAACTGGCGAAATGGATAGACGATGACTTTGGAAAAGATCTAAGTGTTATTATTTCTCAATCTCACACAGAACCATTTAAATTTGAATAAAAAATAGTCCCTCTGTTCTCCTAAGAGAAAGGGGGACTATTTTTTTATTTTTTCTTGGTTTTTACTCGAGGGAGAATTTTCTTCTGCTCTACTTTTGATTCACGAATCCACGTATTCTCGTCTTCTGGATCAAATTGTTCAATAAATTTGATGACTTCTTTTGTGATGGGGGTAGGAGTTGACGCCCCTGCTGTAACAGCTACTGTGGAGACTCCCTCAAGCCAATCGATGTCAATTTCGGTCACATCAGCAATACGGTAAGCTTGTGTACCGGCAATTTCCATAGAAACCTGTGCTAAACGGTTAGAGTTATTACTCTTAGGATCCCCTACGACGAGAGTTAAATCTGCATCCTTTGCTTGCTCAGAAACCGCTTCTTGTCTCACTTGAGTAGCCATGCAAATTTCCTGGTGTTTTTCTACCTGCGGATATTTTTCTTTCACTTTCTCCATTACATCATAAACATCCCACTGACTCATTGTTGTCTGATTCGTAATTAACAGTTTATCATTGTCAACCTCAAGCTCTTCCACATCTTCTTCTGTCTGAACGAGATGAACCTTACCTGGCGCAACACCCATGGCACCTTCAGGCTCAGGATGTCCTTTTTTTCCAACATAAATAATTTCATATCCGTCAGCTACTCGATCTCTAATTAAATTGTGAGTATTTGTTACATCGGGGCAAGTCGCATCTAACGTAGTCAAACCTTTTCTTTTGGCTCGTTCTTTTACTTCAGGGGAAACCCCGTGAGCTGTAAAAATGACAGTGCCATCATTAATACCTTCGAGCAGATCTAAACGGTTTTTACCATCGACGGTTATAATTCCTTCACTTTCAAATGCATCTGTAACATGTGTGTTGTGAACAATCATACCTAAGATATATATAGGGCGCGGCAGGTTAGGATCCTTGGCAGCATTCTGCGCAATGACCATAGCATCCACCACTCCGTAACAATAACCGCGAGGGGCGATTTTTATGACTTCCATTTCATAAATCCTCCTCTTCGTTCTGTGAAAAATCAACTTTTCCTACGAATTGATTCATCCTCTATTATAAAGGCTAAAGCATAATAAGACAAAGAATCTCTATGATTCGTGCAATTCAGCTAATAGTCGATTATAATAGGATAGGGATATTTTACATTAAAGGAGTACGGTTATGGGTAACCATTCATTTAAAGAATATGCAATTAGCTCTAATGTTGAACAGATTATAGAAGGGTTAGGTTTTTTTAATCCTACACCTATTCAAGAGCAGGTCATTCCTGCGGTATTGCGTGGAGAAAGTTTGATTGGACAATCTCACACTGGTTCCGGAAAAACTCACGCGTATTTATTACCTTTGTTAAATCAGCTGGAAGACGATAGTCAACATGTACAATTTGTTGTTACGGCTCCTACTCGTGAACTGGCCATGCAAATATATAATGAAGTAAAAAAAGCTGTTGAGCTTGCTGGGAAAGAAGAGGTATGGAAATCAAGCCTGGTGATTGGAGGTACAGATAAGCAAAGAATGGTGGAGAAGCTTACGAGTAATCCCCCGCAAATTATTGTAGGAACACCGGGCCGCATTTTGGATATGGTTACAGAGGAAGCTCTGGACGTGCATAACGTAAAATCTTTCGTGCTTGATGAAGCAGATTTAATGCTTGATTTAGGTTTTATTGAAGATGTTGATCAAATTCTGATTCGCATGAATGAAGACCTTCAGTTACTCGTATTCTCAGCTACTATTCCTGAAAGGCTTCAGCCCTTTTTAAAAAAATATTTAGTAAACCCGACACACATTAAAATTGATGATAACAAACCTTCACCTGAATCAATGGAACATCGTCTGGTCGCTTTACGGCATAAAGATCCGGCTGATTTAATTATGGATATTTCTAAAAGTATTCAGCCTTATCTGGCGATCATTTTTACAAATGGTAAAGAACAGGCTGATGAGCTGGCCTCAGGCTTATTAGACAGAGGGTTGGAAACAGGTCTTATACATGGTGGTTTAAGCCCCCGGGAACGAAAAAGAATGCTTAAAGATTTGCAAAGCCTTCGCTATCAGTATATTGTAGCAACCGATCTGGCATCGAGAGGAATCGATATTCAAGGAGTAAGTCATGTAATAAACGCCAGAATGCCGAAGGAAGAGGAGTTTTATATTCACCGTGTAGGAAGAACCGCCCGTGCTGGTTTAGAAGGTACGGCAATTAATCTATATACAGAGGAAGATTTCCCATTAATTGAAAAACTTGAAAAAAGGGGATTAACTTTTAACTTTTATGAAGTGAAAAATGGAGAATGGCGAGAGGCTAAATCATACAAAGAAAGACAGAAACGAACGCCTGTTCATTCTGAATTAGAGAAAAAAGCAAAGCAAATGGTGAAAAAACCTAAAAAAGTAAAACCAGGCTATAAAAAGAAGATGAAACAAGAAGCTGATAAAAATTATAAAAAGCTTAAACGGGACAGTTACCGTAAGAAGCGTTAGAGAGGAGTACCATTATGGTTAAAATCGGGTCTCATGTGTCAATGAAGGGAAAGAAAATGCTTTTAGGAGCAAGTGAAGAAGCAGCTTCATATGGTTCTTCCACGTTTATGATTTATACAGGCGCACCCCAAAACACAAGAAGGCGTCCAATCGAAGAATTAAATATTGAAAATGGTACAAAGCATATGACTGAAAACGGAATCGACGATATTATCGTTCATGCCCCGTATATCATTAACATTGGAAATACAACGAAACCTGAAACTTTTGAGCTGGGTGTCGATTTTTTAAGAAATGAAATCGCAAGGACAGAAGCTTTAGGCTCTAAACAAATTGTACTCCATCCTGGTTCTCATGTAGGACAGGGAGCAGATAAGGGGATAGCTAAGATTATAGAAGGGCTAAATGAGGTGCTTCATAAAGACCAGAACGTTCAGATTGCGTTAGAGACAATGGCAGGGAAAGGGTCAGAATGCGGAAGAAGTTTTGAGGAATTGGCGCAGATTATCGATGGTGTGACTCATAACGATAAATTGTCTGTTTGCATGGATACTTGTCACATTCACGATGCTGGTTATCCTGTAACCGATGATTTCGATGGTGTACTAAATGAATTTGATAAAATTGTAGGGATCGATCGAATAAAGGTCGTACATGTTAATGACAGTAAAAACGTACAGGGTGCTGGTAAAGATCGTCATGAAAATATCGGTTTTGGTCATATCGGCTTTGATGCCCTGCATTATGTAATACATCATGAAACGTTCAAGGACATTCCAAAGATCCTTGAAACCCCGTATGTGGGTGAGGATAAAAAGAATAAGCAGCCGCCTTATCGATTTGAAATCGAAATGATTAAAGAAGGTCGTTTTCAAGAAGATTTAAAGGAAAAAATTATGGCGCAGTAATACGGGAGGAGAGTGCATTTCGCACTCTCTTTTTAATGGAGCCATTCCTCCACTCCGTATTGTTTGGCCAGCTGGTGAATCAGGATATCTACAGAATGAGCGGTTTCGTTCGAGGTGATTTGAGCGAGTTTATGAAGCATCTTTTTTCTCCCTTTTTTTTCAAAAGGGTTTTCTTTGTTTTTCTTGAATTCTTTCACAATTTGATCGGCCTGTTGACTGGTCAGGGGGATGTTATACATTTGGCTGTAATAAATTAATTCATCTGTGGTTAAGTTCTTTAATTTATGGGTAATGTACTGTTGTGCTATGTTTTTCATCTATCCATTCTCCTTCGTTTTCTATTCAGTACACCTTATGTTAAGGAGTTGGGAAGCGTTCTAAGTTTTCCTGCTGAATCTTATTTTAAGGAGACGGGGGGATGAATCATTCGGTACGCCCTGTGGGGAATTGTAGTAGTGAGGAGTGTTAGTTTTGAGAGCAGTAACAGTATTTATTCAAATCAGCTTAACGATTGTCGTTGTCACTGGTTCCGTTTTAATCGTCAATTATTATAAGGACAGAGATAATCGGCTGTTAGCAGAAAAAAATGATCAATTAACTGAAGAGAATGAACAACTGAAGTCAGAGTATGAATATGTATCATCAGAAGGTGCAGCCGAAGAAACCAGTGACTTTGAAGACTGGGCATACTTAGAAGAGCAGGCCCATGCTTTTTATAAAGATAGTGATGGAGAATTTAAGAAGCCATGGGCCTTATTTTTAGTTAAAAAGGCAGAGAAATACGGCATAGATCCTGTTGTTGTGTACGAGCTGCTGAAAGTGGAAACTGGAGATACCTTTAACCCGAATCTTGTCGGTCCTGAAACAGAATATGGAAAAGCATACGGAATGGGGCAGTTTATGAAAAATACAGCACCATGGATCGCAGATATGGCCGGCCTTCCTTATGAGGAAGAACTGCTTTTTGACCCTTACTATTCCATGCAGCTGTCTGTCGTATATCTCGACTACCTATATAATAAATATAATGACTGGGATAAGGCGCTGACAGCTTATCATCGGGGAGTAGAAGGTCTAAAGGAATATATTGAGGAAAACGGGGATGCGAAAAGCTGGTATGCTAAAGAAATTCAAACTAAAGCCAGCCGTCATGAAACAGTCGCAAGTGCCAACTAACACGATTTTCAATCCATTATATACCTCAGCTAAAAAAATGGTTTCTTCACATACTAAGCATGATTCTCAAACAGAAAGTGAGGGTTTAGTATGGATGAAACAAATAAGTCTGTAGGGGATCAGAAAAACCAGGAGCTTCAGGAGCATAGTGAAGAAGCAGAACACTCAACCGAAGTTGAACGAGTAGCCAATCAGCCTGTCTATGGTGAAAGTTATGATGAAGAATATGCTCAGGAAGCGGCAGTACCTGTGAATGAACCCATTAGATCTGAAGAAGCGGAAACGAATATGGAAGAGGAAGTCAAGTCAGGAATGGCTTGGGTAGGACTTGCAGCTGCCATTCTTTCCTTTTTCTTTGCTCCGTTTTTATTAGGAATTGTGGGAATAGTATTTGGTGTCATAGGAAAAAGGCGTGGAGCAGATACGTTAGGTAATATGGCGATCATTATTAGTATCGTCTCTATCTTGTTCTCTTTATTTCTGGCACCCGTGACTCAGATGTTCTAACTTAAAAAAGGTGGACCAATTTGGTCCACCTTTTACTTATGCTTCTTGTTGTTCTTTCTCTAATCGTTCTTTTTCATAGTGCTCTTCAGCCAGCTTATCTACTTCTTTCTTTAATTCCTCAACCATAATGTCTTCGGGAACTTTACGAATAATTTCACCGTGACGGAAGAGAAGCCCTTCTCCTCTCGCTCCAGCAATTCCAATATCCGCTTCTCTTGCTTCCCCAGGACCATTTACCGCACATCCGAGAACGGCTACTTTGATCGGTGCTTTAATGGATTGAATATATTCTTCAACTTCGTTGGCAATTGAAATTAAATCGATTTCGATGCGTCCACAGGTTGGGCAGGAGATTAAGGTGGCAGCATTGGAAGCTAAACCAAAGGACTTCAGTAATTCTTTAGCCACTTTTACCTCTTCTACAGGATCGGCACTAAGGCTGACACGCAGGGTGCTTCCGATCCCTTTACTTAAAATAGCTCCTAACCCTGCGGCACTTTTTACTGTACCAGCAAATAAAGTACCAGACTCCGTAATCCCCAGATGAAGCGGATAAGGAATGACTTCGGCCGCTTTTTCGTAAGCTTCTATGGCTAATTTAACATCTGAAGCTTTAAGGGAAACAATAATATCGTGGAAATCCAATTCTTCAAGAATTCTAATATGGTGCAGGGCACTTTCCACCATACCGTCGGCTGTAGGGTAGCCATATTTTTCAAGAATATGGCGTTCAAGAGACCCGGCATTTACTCCAATACGAATTGGAATATTCTTAGCCTTTGCTGCTTCCACAACCGCTTCGACCTTTTCACGTTTCCCGATATTTCCCGGATTAATGCGGATTTTATCAGCTCCGCCTTCAATAGCTTTTAAAGCTTTTTTGTAATCGAAGTGGATATCGACCACTAAAGGAATGTTAATTCTTTTTTTAATTTCTGGTATTGCATCAGCCGCCCGGTCGTCTGGACAAGCTACACGGACAACCTGACAACCTGCTTCTTCTAAACGATGGATTTCTGCAACTGTAGCTTCAACATCGTGCGTTTTAGTAGTAGTCATGGACTGTATCACAACTTGATCAGCTCCACCTATTGTCAGATCACCGACTTTGACAGGTCGAGTATCTTTTCTGTGAGTTATTGCCATTAATAATCGCTCCTTTGTATCTGAAAAAAGCTCATTATAAAAATACCACCTCTCATTATAAGGGGTATGATGGTAAATGAGAAGTATAGACGCTTGAAACTTACCGAACGTTTACATTGGTCAGCAATTGTGCGCTATCCTTAAAAATTATATCATGAGGGAAGGAAGATAGAAAACTTTACAGCTGTTTTGAAACAAAAGAAGTTAGTCATACGTATATAATAAAGAGGAATGAGGGAGGGTGAATTGAAGTGGGGTTGTTAAGTCATGATTGGATTGTCCTGCTTGTTACATTATTTGGTACATTATTTTTAATCGGCGAGCTGCTCGTAAATATGCGGGGGTTATTTGGCGTGTTAGGGTTAGGGTTTATTACTGTATATTTTTACTCCTTTTTAACTCCTGATATGTTTGCTCTTATGATGTTTGTTTATATTCTTGGTTTGACCTTGATTATTATTGACGGCAAAGTAGTCAATGACGGCACGCTGGCTACGATAGGAGCTACTGCCATGGTGATTGCCGTGGGTTTCAGCGCACCTAATTGGGTTTCAGGATTATATGCGGTGATCGGTGTTTTAATTGGCGGTGCTTCATCTCTTATGTTTCTAAAAGTGTTTAAACGACGTGAAATGTGGACAAAAATTGCACTCGTTGATCAACTTAGCTCTGAAATGGGCTACAACTCAATGAAAGAATCTTATTCTCAATTGGTTGATCGATCAGGTAAAGCCTTAACGGATATGAGGCCGGTTGGAACCATTCAGATAGATGAAGAAGAATACAGTGCCATATCTAACGGCCAGTGGATTTACAAAGGAGATTCAATCAGAGTAGTTTCCGTAGATGGAACGAGGATATTAGTTAAAAAAACATCTGCTCCAATTGAAAAATAGACCAGTGCGGTTAAGCTGGTCTATTTTTTTTTGGTAAATGTTGAACAGCCAGTCCTGCGTAAACAACAGATATAAGAAGGTGAAAGATAATCAGCCAGGAGCTAGAAAATAAAAAGCTTTCAATGACAACAAAAATGATGGTAGGTGCTGTGATAGAAAAAGCGGTAATGTTCCAAAGCTGTTTATAGTCGGTTCTCCGCCATTTCAGACGTGCATAGAGAAGAGCGGCACTAGCAAGAATAGAAACTAAGCTAAATAAAACAGCTGAAATAAGGAAATACAAAAAGGGAAGGAAAATCACAATAAATATTCCACTGGATATGCCGCTGGTAATGGAAGAACTCTCACCAGCACTAAAGTAAGTGTATAAAGCTCCCCCCAGCACGGGCAGTAAAATCACAAGACTCAAGTAGAATAAATAACTAATAGCCCTGCCCATAGGCTGAATACGAAATGCCGAGATCATCTTTAGATGATAGAAACTTTTTATCATTTGTTTAGTTTTACTCATATGTAAATATCTCCTTTACATTAATCGTTTCTATCGTAATCGACAATGCTTCATGAAGGCAAGGTAAGAATGGCTGGGAAACTGTCAAAATAACACGAATGTAAATTTAATGTTAAGATTCATGAATTCTCTTTACAAAGCGTTTTTAAATCGTCAATAATGAGGAAGGTGTTTTAAAGAGAAAGAAATAAAAAACAAAACTTGGATGAAGAAAGGGTGGAGAAACTTTGGCAGAAATCGATGTTCAACAGATGATTTTTGAGTTCATTGGTGGTCTCGGTATTTTCCTTTTTGGTTTGAAATATTTGGCGGATGGGCTTCAGCGTACAGCTGGCGACCGCTTAAGAGAGATATTAGACAAATTTACAAGCAATCCATTTATGGGAGTATTAGCCGGGTTGGTTGTAACGGTTCTTGTGCAGAGCAGTACAACGACGACGGTACTGACGGTCGGCCTCGTAAACGCCGGCTTTATGACTTTTAGACAAGCCATCGGGGTTATAATGGGAGCCAATATTGGTACTACGGTTACTGCATTCATTATAGGTATTGATGTAGGAGCATATGGCCTTCCTATTTTAGCTGTAGGTTCATTTTTTCTCTTTTTCTTCAAGAGTAAAAAGGTGGCGAACTGGGGTCAGACCTTATTTGGCCTAGGTGCACTGTTCTTTGGTTTAGATGTTATGAGTGGCGGGATGAAGCCGCTTAGAAGCCTGGAGGCCTTCCAGGAGCTTACGGTGAGCATGAGTGACAATCCTGTCCTTGGCGTTGTTATAGGGACTTTGTTTACAGTGATCGTTCAAAGTTCCAGTGCGACAATTGGGATTTTACAACAATTGATGGGTGAAGGGCTTGTCGATTTGCAGGCAGCGCTTCCAGTTCTGTTTGGTGACAATATTGGTACGACGATTACGGCTGTTTTAGCAAGTATAGGAGCCAGTGTCGGTGCTAAAAGAGCTGCTACGGCTCACGTTATTTTTAACGTACTCGGTGCTACGGTATTCTTAATACTCCTTGTTCCGTTTTATGCATTTGTGGATTGGCTGAGGATAACATTAGATTTGAATCCTGAAATGACCATTGCGTTTGCCCATGGCTCTTTTAACATTGCTAACACCATCGTTCAATTTCCATTTATCGCCTTTTTAGCTTGGCTTGTAATGAAAATCATTCCTGGTAATGATTCAGAAATCGAGTTTAAGCCACAACACCTTGATCCAATCTTTATTGAACAATCTCCATCCTTAGCGCTGGATCAAGCGAAAGAAGAAGTTATTCGAATGGGTGAATATGCCTATAAAGGACTAGAAGAAACAGGGTTATATTTAAATAACAAACAGCAGAAACATTCTGAGTTAGCTATGCAGATTGAGGAAGCATTAAATAACCTGGATCGTAAAATTACTGACTATTTAGTGGATCTTTCACAGGCTGAACTTTCTGATGAAGACAGTCATAAGCATACGGCTTTAATGGATTCTGTCCGGGATATAGAGCGCATTGGTGACCACTTCGAGAATATAATTGAACTGATTGACTATAAGAATTCAAATAAAGTATTGCTGACAGAACAAGCCATTGAAGATTTAAATGAAATGTTCGACTTAACGTTAATGACAGTAAAACAGGCAACGAAATCTCTGGAATTTATGGATCGTGAAGAAGCCCTGTCCGTTGTACAAAAAGAGAATGAACTAGACAGAATGGAAAGAACATTCCGTAAAAAGCATATTATCCGTATGAACGAAGGCTTATGTACGGGTCAGGCCGGCATCGTGTTTGTAGATATGCTAAGTAACTTAGAGCGTATCGGCGACCATGCAGTGAATATTGCAGAAGAAGTACTTGGAGAGAAAGAAAGCTTATAAATCCAGCAAATGAACCGCTGAGAGTCTCAGCGGTTCAAATTTTTTTAAAAAATATTTCTGAAATATATTGAAACGATTGAGGCTACATGCTATATTATTTTTGTTGTCGATTTCACTTTAAAAATTGTTGTTGACACTTTCTTGAAAGCATGGTATATTTATTTGCGTCGCTTCATTGAAGCCGACACAATTTATGACATGGCGGCGTAGCTCAGCTGGCTAGAGCGTACGGTTCATACCCGTGAGGTCGGGGGTTCGATCCCCTCCGCCGCTACTACCAAGTGCTGAGTGGCTTTGATAGATGCGACTCGCATAAGACAAGCAGCTGTAATGGTCTGATCTTTGACCATTCAGATGATTGACTTATGACGCGAGCATCTAAGCCATGAAGCCGGATGTACCAAGTGCTGAAGGGGCCTGTTTAGACACGAAACGGATAAGACAGGCGCTGCAAAGTTCCCTATCTTTGGAACATAGAAGGGACTGACTTATCTCGCGAGTGTCTGGCCCGTGAAGCTGGATAAACCAAGTGCTGAGTGGCTTTGAAGCTTTTCGCATGGAAAACTGAATTTGACTACATACATTATCTTTAAACATGGCGGTTGTGGCGAAGTGGTTAACGCACCGGATTGTGGTTCCGGCATTCGTGGGTTCGATCCCCATCAACCGCCCCATGTTGGACCCTTAGCTCAGCTGGTTAGAGCTATCGGCTCATAACCGATCGGTCGCAGGTTCGAGTCCTGCAGGGTCCACCATTTTTTTGCGGAGGAGTACCCAAGTCCGGCTGAAGGGAGCGGTCTTGAAAACCGCCAGGGGCTTCACGGCCCGCGGGGGTTCGAATCCCTCCTCCTCCGCCATTACATATTGATTTTTGCGGTATTCGGGACAATGATCTATACATTCGTAGGACGATATTTGTGTACTACGTAACGGTACATCCATTTAGAACGACATGCTTCAGAATGGCTTGTTATATTTTGCCATAATATCAGCTTTAAGAGCTGGGTTATAAATTAATAAGGCTCGGTAGCTCAGTCGGTAGAGCAACGGACTGAAAATCCGTGTGTCGGCGGTTCGATTCCGTCCCGAGCCACCATTTACTAACAAGCGATGAAGCTTGTTTTTTTATGTTTAAATAAATACATTACGGGAATGTATATTACGGGAAATCAAAATCACCTCAAACAAGGTGCAAATGATTTGCAAGAAAATTTTCATTTTGGTAAGGTACAATTGTGGAATGAAGTCATTCACAAAATGTACATACTATTTAAGGAGGAGTTAAACATGGCTAAATTTGAACTACCAGAACTACCTTACGCATACGATGCACTTGAACCCACTATTGATAAGGAAACGATGAACATCCACCATACGAAGCACCATAACACGTACGTGACAAAGCTTAACAGTGCACTTGAAGGGCACGCTGCTCTTCAAGACAAGTCACTTGAGGAACTGCTTGCAAATAACCTTGAAGCTGTACCGGAAGATATTAAAACAGCAGTCCGCAACAATGGCGGCGGACACGCTAACCACAGTCTTTTCTGGACCATTCTTTCTCCAAACGGCGGAGGAGAGCCTTCCGGAGAGCTTGCTTCTAAAATCGAAGAGACTTTTGGTGGATTCGATCAATTCAAGGAGAAATTTGAAGCTACAGCTCTTGGCCGTTTCGGTTCAGGATGGGCATGGTTAGTAGTTAATAATGGTCAGCTTGAAGTGATTGATACACTTAACCAGGACTCTCCTATCATGGAAGGTAAAACACCAATTCTTGGTCTTGATGTTTGGGAGCACGCATACTACCTGAACTATCAAAACCGTCGTCCGGATTACGCAAAAGCGTTCTGGAACGTGGTTAATTGGGATGAGGTTTCTAAGCGCTACGACGCAGCTAAATAATAATAGGAAGTGAAGGGTACAGATTCGTTTCTGTACCCTTCTTTTTGTATATCTCAAAGTGTTCTGATCACACTAAGAACAGATGGTTAAAGGAGATATACAATTATGCTGAAGATGTTAAAGGTGTGGTTAAACAAGGAAAATGTCTCAAAGGATCTTATTTTCTTACTATTAATTGGAGGACTTTATTCATTAGGTATTTTTTTATCAAGTACGTTTGTTAATGTTTATTTATGGAAGCAGTCTAACAGTTATACAGACATCGCATTGTATAACTTAAGTATATATGTTATGCAGCCGTTAACCTTTATTGTTGCTGGAAAATGCGCTAAAAAAATTGACCGTGTAATTGTGCTTCGTTCAGGAGTCATTGTCCTTTCAGCATTTTTTCTTGCCGTTCTTATTATCGGAGAAAAGGCTGCGCAATTTAATATCCTCCTCGGATCGCTGCTCGGTATTGGCTACGGATTTTACTGGCTGGCTTACAACGTACTCACTTTCGAAATCACTGAACCGGACACACGAGATTTCTTTAACGGTTTTCTAGGCGTACTCCAGTCATTTGGCGGAATGACAGGTCCTTTATTTGCAGGTTATGTGATTTCTACTCTGGATCAACTTACAGGTTATACGGTTATATTTGCCATTTCATTCAGCTTTTTTATTTTAGCGGTTTTTATAAGCTTTGGTTTATCGAGAAGAAAAGCCAAGGGGAATTTTTCATTTCGAAGGATTGTCCTGGAGAGAAAATACAATGCAAATTGGAATAAAATCCTGCAAGCTCATGTATCTCAAGGGTTTAGAGAAGGTACATTTTTATTTGCTGTTACCATCTGGGTTTATCTCTTAACAAGAGATGAGTTTACGTTAGGAATTTATAATCTTGTGTATTCAGGCTTTTCATTACTCTTCTTTTTTCTTGTTACACGATTCGTTAAACCAAGCCGGAGAAAACAGGCTATCTTTTATGCAGGTCTTGTTTTGTATGTGTCTGTACTCTTACTGCTTATGGGAGACAGCTTATTGCTGCTCCTCTTCTATGGTGCTGTAACAGGAGTGTTTTTCCCGTTGCTTTATGTTCCTTATCAATCCTTAACATTCGATGTAATAGGGAAATCGTGGAATGCAGGGGAAATGAGGATCGAGTATATAGTGGTACGTGAAATTTTTCTTAATGCCGGAAGAGTATTGTCCATTGCGGTGTTTTTAGTAGCCATTGCCTTTATCCCCCCTGAGACTGGAATTCCTTATATTCTGCTGATTATCGGAGGCGGTTATTTCATCATTTACTTTTCAATAAAAGGCATACAATTTAAAACAAAACCATCAGGACAAAATTGATACCTTTTCTTTGGTTTTCCTACTGTTTTCTAACCTTAAATCAATGATATACTATAGGTTGGAATCTTTATTAGTAAGGGAGAGGAACCATGGGGAAGAAAACAAATAAAAAGAAATCACACGTCCCTTTCCGTTTAAATATTATCTTTTTTATCGTGTTTTTATTATTTGCAGGGTTAATTCTTCAATTGGGCGTTGTACAAATATTAACAGGGGAATCTGCCCAGGAAGAGATTGATCGTACGGAAAATACTACGACCACTATACCGGTCCCTCGAGGCGAGATGTATGACCGGTATGGACGTGTGATGGTAAATAATGAGCCTCTTTATTCGATTACATACACACCTCCTAAAGGAGTTCAGCCGCAGGATAGGCTGGAGGTTGCCGAAAAGATGGCCGAATATATAGACATGGATTTTGAAGATGAATTAACAGAAAGAGATCTGAAGGATTATTATTTTATACAAAATGAAGAAGAGGTAACTTCCCGGCTCTCTGAAGAAGAGTTAGAAGGTTTAGACAATGGGGAAGTTTATCAGGAACAAATTGATAGCATTACAGAAGATGAAATCAGCAACTTTGACGATGACACCAAAGAAATTATTGCTATTAAGAAGGAATTGGATCAAGCATACACTTTGTCTCCTCATGTAGTAAAAAATGCAGAAATTTCCCAGGAAGAATATTCAACAGTAGCGGAACACCTTTCCGAGCTTCCCGGAATTAATGTAACCTCTGATTGGGAGCGGGAGTACCCATTTGAGAATACGTTCAGAGGTTTTCTCGGAGGAATTACAACGAGTGATCAGGGGATACCAAGAGACGAAGAAGAATACTACATGTCGCTAGACTACAGCCGTAACGACCGTGTAGGTACGAGCGGCCTGGAAGAGCAGTATGAAAGTGTGTTACGTGGACAGAAAGAAAAAGTTCAATACACGACAGACAAAAGTAATAATGTAATTGATACTGAAGTGGTGAGGGAAGGATCTAGAGGTAAGGATCTTATGCTTTCCCTTGATATTGAATTGCAGCAGGAAGTTGACAAGATTGTAGAAGAAGAGCTGGTCGAAACGATTGAAAAAAATCCTCAAGCGAACAGACATATGGAAAATGCAATAGTTGTGATGTCTGACCCGAATAATGGAGAAGTACTCGCTGTCTCGGGAAAAGAATATAACCGGGATCGTGAACCAGGTGATGATAAAGTTTCCGATGCCTCTTATCAAGCTGTTTATAACGCTTATATGCCGGGGTCTACAGTTAAAGGAGCTACGGTCCTCACAGGACTTGAAGAGGGGGTCATCAACCCTGGAACTACAATTAATGACCGTACCCTGCGCTTTCAAAGTAGTCAGGATAAAAGCTCGTATCGGCCGGGGATAGGGAATGTTAACTATCGTCAGGCTTTGCAGCAATCTTCCAACGTTTATATGTTTTTTATTGCCATGTGGATGGGTGGACACGAATATGTAGAAAACGGCCCATTAGGTTTACAGAGTGATACGCTGCAGCGGTTTGTTTATCACTTTAACCAGTTTGGACTTGGGGTGGAGACTGGAATTGACTTCCCTTATGAAGCTAAGGGCTTTGAAGAGCTGGATTTTGATAGCCCTGGTAATGTATTAGACTTCTCTATTGGGCAATACAGTACGTACACCGCCATGCAGCTTAATCAGTATGTCTCGACGATCGCAAACGGAGGCAATCGAGTTCAACCTAAACTGGTTAAAGAAGTGCACAATCCAAACCAGGAAGAAGAAGGACTTGGACCACTATATAATAAAAATGATACTACTGTAATGAATCGTTTAACGATGGATGACAGTGACATAACAAGAGTACAGGAAGCCTTTCGTGATGTAATGCTGCCAGGAGGAACAGCTTCGGGTTATTTCGAGGGTGCAGACTACCAGCCGGCAGGGAAAACCGGTACAGCTCAGGAGATTGTTACCGAGCGTGATGATGAAGGCAATATTGTTTATGACGCAGATGGTGATCCTGTGCAGTATGAAACCCTAAACTTAACGATGGTAGGATACGCTCCTTACGATGATCCCGAAGTCGCCTTTTCCGTAATTGTTCCGTTTACAGGTCAGGATGCGGATACAAGCATTAATGGAGAGATCTCCCGAAGGATCCTTGATGCTTACTTTGACCTGAAAGAAGAACGCGCAGAGGATGGGATTAACCTGGAGCTCACTGAAGCGGATGAAAAAGTAGAAGAAGTTGAAAATGAAGAGTGATGCCTTTCCTGGCATTGCTCTTTTTTTATATTATAGAAAACCATAAAATATTAATCTGTGGCTATATTTTCTTGTAGACCCATACCCGGCGCAGGCGCCATTGTTCTATGAGTCAACATTACTCACCATTTTCGAAAATATTTATACATAAATCCGTACGATTTACAAAACCTTTACTTTCTTTTCATATGGAATTAATACTCCCCCTTTAATATATGAATTGTGAGTTGGTCAGCCAACATCCAAAACATTAGAGAATGTAGGGGGAGTAAATAATGAAGAATTTTAAGAGATTAGCACTACTATTTGCATTCTTCTTAGTAGTTGGAGTACTTGCAGCATGTGGGGGATCTTCTGAGGAAGGAAGTTCAGGTTCCGAAGATGGAGGATCTGAAGAAGGGTCTGGTGAATCAGGTTCCATCACTGTTGGTGGTTCAAGTGCCATGCAGCCTCTAGTGGCAGCAGCAGCTGAAGAATATATGGCTGAGAACTCTGACGCTCAAATCGATGTTCAAGGCGGAGGCAGCGGCACTGGATTAAGTGAAGTATCTGCCGGGAACTTCGACATTGGTAATTCAGACTATTTTGCGGAATCCAAAGATGACATCGATGCCGATGAACTTGTGGACCACAAAGTAGCCGTTGTAGGTATGACGGCAGCTGCTCACCCAGAAGTTGGTGTTGATAACTTATCTAAAGATGAACTAAAAGACATTTTCACAGGAGAAATCACGAACTGGTCTGAAGTTGGCGGAGCAGACGAAGAAATCACTCTGGTCAACCGTCCTGATGGTTCAGGAACCCGAGCAACGTTCAATGAATTCGGACTAGACGGTGAGGAGCCTGCTGAAGGAATTACTGAAGACTCTTCAAACCGTGTGATGCAGATTGTAAATGATACTCCTGGGGCTGTAGGTTATCTATCATTCGCTTACTTCGAGCGCAACGAAGATATTGTACCATTAGGCATTGATGGAGTCGAACCTACAGATGAAAACGTACAAACAGGGGATTTCCCGATCTGGGCATATCAGCACAGCTATACGCAAGGTGAACCTGAGGGTCTGGAAAAAGAATTTCTTGATTATATGATGAGCGAAGAAGTTCAAACTTCTCTTCTTCCGGATCAAGGTTATATTCCTGCTACTGAAATGGAAGTAGAACGCGACGCTGAAGGTAACGAATCAGATATTGAGTAAGCTTTATAACTTAACAATTTAATCGGGATATCATAAGGGTTGACCTGGAAATCTGAACATAAACTAATGATTGAATCTTAGTTCATTAGTCTGTCAGATGCTGGGTTCAACCCGTTTCCCATGCTTTAGGAGGATATTTATGGAGAATGCTCAGAAGTCTGAGAATAACAATCATAGATTACTAAAGAAGAATAGCTCTTCCAGTAAAAAGAATGAAGGCAGGGGTAAAGCCCTTGTTTATTCCAGTGCATTTATTGTAATTTTGGCTACTATTGCAATCACTGTTTTCCTTGGATATAAAGGAATTCGAACTTTCTTTGTATTTGATGTGAGTGTATGGAACTTTTTAACGACCACTGAATGGGATGGTACAGAAAACAGCGGTGCTTTCTCGTTTATATTTGGTTCATTTGCCGTTACCTTTCTTGCTGCTTTAGTGGCGGCTCCATTAGGTATAGGCAGCGCCATCTTTATGACCGAAATTGCGAAGAAATGGGGGCAGAAAGTCCTCCAGCCTGTTATTGAAATTTTAGTAGGTATCCCTTCGGTTGTTTATGGGTTAATTGGTGTTACGGTTATTGTTCCTCTATTAAGAGAGAACGTAGGAGGACTGGGTTTTAGTTTGCTTGCCGGAATGATTGTTGTAGGGGTAATGATTCTGCCCACAATAACTAGTATTTCTGCTGATGCTATTAAAGCTATTCCGCAAGATATTAAAGATGCCTCTTATGGGCTGGGCGCAACGAGGTGGCAGACGATATATAAAGTAATAATTCCAGCAGCGCTGCCATCCTTAATGACCGCGATCGTTCTTGGTATGGCACGCGCATTCGGTGAAGCTTTAGCTGTTCAAATGGTCATAGGGAACGTTAAAGGACTTCCCGAGTCAATTACCGATCAAGCAGCTACGTTAACCTCTATTATAACGCTGGATATGCCGCACACCACTTATGGAAGTGTGCATAACAGCTTACTATGGTCTCTAGGTCTATTCTTATTAATAATGTCCTATGTATTTATTATAATTATTCGTTTTGTGTCCTCAAGGAGGAAAGTGTAATGAGTAGACGTCTCGTAAACAATTTTGCCACATCTTTGTTCATTATGTGTGCGGTAATTATGACGGCAACCTTAATATATTTACTAGGTTATATCCTGACAAATGGTCTCTCTAACGTAGACTGGTCTTTCTTAACCTCTGACTCCAGTTCATCTATGGCAGGCGGGGGAATTAAAAACCAACTTTGGAATTCCTTCTATATTTTAGTTGTCACATTGATTTTTTCAGTGCCGCTGGGTGTATTGGGCGGCATCTATCTGGCAGAATATGCGAAGCCGGGTAAATTAACGAACGTTATTCGTACAAGTGTAGAAGTACTATCTTCTCTTCCTTCAATTGTAGTAGGAATGTTTGGTTTACTAGTTTTCGTTCAATATGCCGGTCTGGGTTATTCAATTATTGCAGGAGCTTTGGCACTAACCGTGTTTAACCTTCCGATAATTGTTCGTGTAACAGAAGATTCAATCCGCTCGGTTCCTAAAAAACAAAAAAATGCCAGCCTTGCACTGGGAATTACTCATTGGCATACGGTTAAAACAATATTAGTTCCAGCCGCTTTTCCTGGTATATTAACAGGAATTTTACTGTCAGCAGGACGCATCTTTGGGGAGGCAGCTGCTTTACTATTTACGGCCGGGCTTTCCACAAACAACTTACAATTTGATACGTGGAACCCTTTTAATTCTGATTCCCCGCTAAACCCTTTTCGTTCGGCTGAAACTTTATCCGTTCATATCTGGAAAGTCAATTCGCAGGGAATTATGCCTGATGTCGATGAAATTGCGAGCGGATCTGCAGCCGTTTTGATTATTTTTGTACTTGTTTTTAATGTTACAGCCCGAGTGATTGGAAACATTATTTACAACAAGATAACTGGTTCAAAATAAGAAAGGGGATCCCTCATGTTAAAAGTGGAAAAAAATGCTGAAAAAGCATATGGAGAGAACCAAACTAAAGAGAAAACCTTGGATAAAACGAATAAACCCGAATATAATTCACTTCTTGATTTACGCAATCTAAGTATATATTACGGTGAACATCAAGCTGTAAAAAACGTATCAATGCCGATAGAGAAAAACAAAGTTACTGCGTTTATTGGACCTTCAGGGTGTGGTAAATCCACCTTGCTGCGTACTATTAACCGCATGAATGATCAAATTCCTTCAGCCCATTATGATGGAGAAATTAATTATGACGGGGTCAACATCTTAAACAAAGATATTGATGTGGTAGCGTTAAGAAAAGAAATAGGGATGGTGTTTCAAGAACCGAATCCATTTCCTAAACCGATTAGAAAGAATATAACCCATGCCTTGAAATTTATGGGTATGGCAAAGTCCAACATGAATAAAATTGTGGAAACCTCTTTGAAGCAAGCAGCATTATGGGACGAAATTAAAGACAGGTTAGATACTTCTGCCCTCTCGCTATCGGGTGGACAGCAGCAGAGACTTTGTATTGCTAGAGCGTTGGCATTACAGCCAAACGTATTATTATTAGACGAACCAACTTCCGCGCTTGATCCTATTTCAAGTGCTAAAGTGGAAGATCTGGTTATGGAACTTAAACAGCACTATACAATCGCCATTGTAACCCATAACATGGAGCAGGCGGCTCGGATTTCAGATAACACAGCTTTCCTATACAATGGGGACTTAATTGAATTCGGTAACACGTCAGACCTGTTTACAAATCCTAAAGAACAACGTACCGAAGACTATATTTCTGGAAAGTTCAGTTAATCATTATTAACTATTAGATATAAATATGAGGCATTTAAAGAGATACTTTTCTTATAAAAGGATGAGTTCAAATGGAGAAACACTCTTATCAGGTAGAAAATTTAAATTTATGGTATGGCAGTTCTCAAGCTTTACATGAAGTAAAGATGGATATTCCTTCTAATCAGGTCACAGCTATTATTGGTCCTTCAGGGTGTGGAAAATCTACATTCTTAAAAGCCTTGAATCGCATGGTTGAAATGGTGCCTGGTGTAAAAGTAGCAGGGGAAATTAAGTATAATGGAGATGATATTTTAAACGCCAATTATCACCCAGAAGAACTCCGGACGAAAGTGGGAATGGTTTTTCAACACCCAAATCCTTTTCCTAAATCTATATATGACAATGTTGCATTTGGTGCAAGAGTTAAGGGGATTCGTAAAAAAGCTGTTTTAGACGAGATGGTGGAGAAAAGCTTAAAGCGAGCTGCAATTTGGGATGAAGTGAAAGATCGATTAAATGCTAATGCAATGGGCTTATCGGGTGGACAGCAGCAAAGGATCTGTATCGCCCGGGCGATTGCTAACGAGCCTGATGTTGTGTTGATGGATGAACCAACTTCAGCACTGGATCCTATTTCTACACTGAGAGTTGAAGAATTAATCCAGCAGCTGAAAGAACATTACACGATAGTAGTTGTGACTCACAACATGCAGCAGGCCTCACGTATTTCTGATCGTACGGCTTTCTTCTTAAATGGGGAAATTATTGAGTATGACAAAACAGATCAGATCTTTTCTAATCCTAAAGATAGACGCACCGAAGATTATATTAGCGGAAGATTTGGATAATCAAGAGGGGGAACCTAATTATGACAACACGTCGTTTTTTTAATGAAGAGCTGCAACAGTTAAAGCTTGAAGTAGAAGGTTTAGCGGAAGATACTAAAAATGTGCTGAGCACCTCTGTTGATGCATTATACAATAGTGATCTTAAAACAGCACAACGTATCATCGATGAAGATCACGTTTATAATGAAAAAGAACAGCATATTAACGACTCTGCTTTGATTATGATTGCTAAACAACAGCCTGTCGCCTCGGATTTAAGAAGATTAATTGCCGCTATTAAAATATCCAGTGATTTAGAAAGAATGGCGGACCATGGAAAAAATATTGCAAAAGCTACTCTCTTTCTGGGGGACGACCACCCCATTTCGGTTCATCCTACGATTAGGAAAATGATGGAAAACGCGGTGTCTATGGTTGATATTGCTACCAAAGGCTACCATAACGAGGATATATCCTTTGCTAAATTACTTGCTGAGAAAGATGATAAAGTAGACGAATTATATGGCCAAGTCACGAAAGATTTGTTAGAGCTAACGGCAAACAACCCGGATCAAATTCAATATATTATGCAGACAGCCTATACAGCAAGATACATTGAACGGTTTGCTGATCATCTTACAAATATAGGGGAGAGCATTCTTTACCTTGTAAAAGGAGTCTCTTACGATTTAAATGAATAAAAAAAGGCCCCTTTTATGGAAGGGGTCATTTTTCATTCAATTACTGAGTGATGGCATCAGCAACTTCATCTCTATTCATACTTTGGTTTAATTCAAATTCACCGATTTGTATATATTGAGTTAAGTTACGGTCAGCCATATACGTTTCAAAGGAATCAGCATTATCAATGATCCCTTCCTGCTCCAATATCTGGCTGATTTCTGTTGAACTAACGCCTTCTTCTATAACCAAAGTATAGGGAACTGGTTCATCTTCATTTGATTGTTCATCAGTTTCTTCTTCAGCAGGTTCTTTATTTTCGGTTTCTTTTGAACTCTCTTTGTCTTCGCTATCTTTCTTTGCAGCCAGCGCATTATTAATCTGCTCCTGAAGTTCTTCTTCGGTAAGTACATAATAATTGCTTTTCTCTATCTCTTGGATCATATCTTTCTCAGCCATAGTAGTTGAACTTTCAGATGATTCATTCAGTCCCAGCCAATAAGCAGTACCAATGGTAATGGTTGCTACTATTATTCCTAATGAAAAAAATCGAATGGCCTGTTTCATTGTGTAACACCTTTAGAAGAGTAATTATGTACAATGGACTTGATTTCATGAACATTCATATTTGTTTCTTTGGCAATCCGCTCAGGTGAATAGCCTCCCTGATACATGCTCTTAATAGTCTGGGCAAGTGTAGATCCTTGCGATGAAGCAGAACGCGTATGTTTTATCATTTGTCTAGGGGAATCACCAGTTAACAGCTCTTCTTCTAAGACGTTAAGCTTCTTCTTAACTTGATATGTATCCTGCATGACTTGAATGGACAATTGCTCGACTTGATCTTCCATATCCTTTAACCGATCATTCATAAAAAATGAAGCGATGAATAGGACCACACTAACAGCTGCTAATGTAAATAATGTAGGTATCATTTTGTTGCATTCCTCACTTTCCACGTACAGTTATACCATATTTAATTGAAGATATCCATGATCTATTTCGTCTATTTATATTCCCACACTTGAAAGCGGACAGAAGTTTTGGTACGATTATAAAGTCTGATTATGTGGATAAAGACAGTGAATTGAATCTTGATTTGGAGGGATAAACCATGCGTGTAAATATCACACTTGCTTGCACTGAGACCGGTGACCGCAATTATATTACTACAAAAAACAAGCGTACTAACCCTGAACGCATCGAGCTTAAAAAATACAGCCCGCGTGTTGGGAAGCATACGCTTCATCGTGAGACTAAATAAGCAGCGGAGTATTATACTCTGCTGTTTTTTTATAGGGATGATTATATGAAAAAACAATTATTGAGAGAGCAAGGTAAACTGATTCTAAAATCTTTTTCAAATAACAAGAAGCGATTAATCGAAGAGAAGCTGCATCAACAGCTTTTTAACTCTGCTGCTTTTAAGCAGTCCGGTTCAATTGCGACTACGGTTTCTTTACCAGGTGAATGGAGTACATACCCAATCATTAAGCATGCCTGGGAAGAGAAGAAAAAAGTATTTGTTCCCAAATGCGATCCAAGAAGTAAAAAGATGACGTTCTATCACTTAACAGACTTCAATCAGTTGGAAACTGTTTTTTATGGTTTAAAGGAGCCTTCTCCCTCAAAAACAACCCCTGTATTAAAAAACGACATCGATTTTATTTTAGTACCTGGGCTGTTATTTGATCGTCAAGGGTACCGAATTGGATACGGCGGTGGTTTCTACGATCGATACCTGGTGGACTATCAAGGCAGGACAGCTTCTATGTTATCGAAAGAACAGTTGATTAAATCCATTCCTGTTGAAACGTTTGACGAACCTGTTCAGCAGTTAATGATAGAAAATGAAATTATAAATACATTCTCTAATTAGAATAACTGAACTCGAATAGACAAAAACTAGAGGGAACCAAATACATCAGGAGGTTTCCACGATGAACAACAAAAGTGTAATCCTTTCTCTGCTACTTCTCCCTTTAGGAGCTGTTCTCTTTATCCAAAGAAATAAGCTTATCCCATTTGTCGCTTCAGTACCCATTCTAAGAAAATTTAGTGTTCGCTTTATGATGAAGCTTCCTTTTGTAAGGAAAAAACTGATCGGAAATCTTTTTAAGTAACCTTTTCAGCTTGAGTGCAGCTAGAGCAAAGTATGAATCATCCATGTATAAAACTACCTGGCTTGAAGGTAGTTTTTTTACATGCACTTTTTTCGCTTTCCTTTTTTAGGACGTGGTATGCTTTTAAAAAGGGGTGGGAGGCTTTGTTTATTCAACAGGAATTTTATTTATGGAGATTATCTTACGATCTAGCCGTGAATCAAAGGTTTGACATAGTTTTCATTGATGCTCAAAACAGCGAGATATGGCTGGCTAAGGAACAACGAGGGATACAAGTTGTCGTGAGGCTCGTTCATAAAGAGATTAATTGGAGGAATGAGTTGAAACGGGAAGTTGATGATGTGCAGTATCACATATCAAGAAATAAACATGTTTTCCCCGGAGGCCGTACTCGTCTTCATTGTGTTTTCATATCAGAATATCCGCCCGTTGACGAATGGGATAGTATAGAATATCCACCAGCTAAACATGTAAAAGAAGTGAGTGTCCACTTCTTAGATGATGCGGAAAAGTATAAAGAACTCCCTTTCTTTATGAAACATTTCCAGATCTCATTGCAGCCCTATCATTCCACAACTGAAGAAATTGAATATGAGAGACAATCTCAATATTTAAAACAGCAGGTCATGTCGATCCATAAAAGAAGAAAGAAAGAGTTTCAAGAAGTATTTTCTTATGGAAAAACTGTGATAACTTTTGTGTTTATTATATTAAACTTAATTGTTTTTGCTCTGATGGAGAGGTATGGAGCGAGTACATCAACCTCGACACTTATTGAATTCGGGGCCAAATATAATCCAGCCATTATTGAAGGAGAATGGTGGAGGATTATCACCTCAATGTTTCTTCATATAGGCATTGTTCACTTACTTATGAACATGCTGGCTTTGTTTTATTTAGGAGCAGCTGTTGAAAAAATATACGGATCCACTCGATTTCTCACGATATATTTTCTTGCTGGTATTTTTGGGGGATCAGCTAGCTTTATGCTGAATCCGAATATAGCGGCAGGAGCTTCCGGAGCGATATTTGGCTTGTTCGGTGCTTTATTATATTTCGGTTTAAAAAACAAGCGGTTATTTTTTCAGACCATGGGATATAACCTGCTGATGATCATCGGGATAAATATTGCGTTCGGTCTAATTGTACCCCAGATTGACAACGGCGCCCATATAGGAGGATTAGCAGGAGGATTTATTGCTTCGATGATGGTGGGGCTCCCTTCACAGCAGCATTTAAAGAGAAACAAGCTGGTTGCTGTTATTCTTTATGGATTTTGTATGGTAGTAATGCTCAGTATAGGAATCTTCAAAGGAGATGGCTTCTCTTTGTGAATGAGTTTCAGTTATATAAGAGCAAAAAAATATGCGGTCAAGCCCTGCTTAGGGAAGAAAAGGGCTTGATCGTTCCAATCACCTGGCTAACATGATTTTCTTACAGTTAGTAGAAATTATAGTGAATTGCAATTTAATAATACTGGATCAGCTGATGTTTTTCACCTTGATCATCTTCATATAAAACCATTAAATGCTTGCCGTTTTTGTCGAAGAGAAGGAGAGGGATATAACTTTGAATAGGGTGTTTCGATTTTGCATCCTTAATCCCCAGTACATAATTCTTGTACAATCCCTCCCAGAGCTGACCGGATATTCTATTGTATTGCTCGGATGAAGTATAGGGAAAAGGGTTTTCTTCATTGAATGAGTGCAAATCAGTTAAGGGAACTTGTTCATACTGTCCTTGAGGAATTTGGTAGTAAGATTTAAGTCCATCCCACTGTACTTCAAGCTGCTGATGAATGGAGTGATCCAGCTTATTCTGCCATTCTTCTTCTTCTTTTGATTCAGCATTTTTAAACGCCATCCTTTTTGAATGCGGAGAGTCTACAATGTACAATTTATCGTATGTAGTAGCCTGAATACTATTGATGACATCCTCTCCTTTATGTACTTCACCATGGTGAAAAGAAATGGCTTCATATTTTTTAGTTTCTTCTCCATGAAGCGTGGAATGTTTAGTGAGCTTCGCTTCATTTTCCTTCCATTTATTAACGACGCCTTTTAATCTTCCATTTACGTAAAGTAAAGAAACATCCTGCCTAAGATAAACCGGCTCAGTACTTTTTGAAGAAGTCTTCCAGCCTACCTCATATTCGTCATCCCCCTCTCCTTCCTGATAGGAGAGTAAGGTCTCTGCCTTGTCAAAAGTCACATCCTCAGCAATAGGGAAGTATTTAACGACTGTCTCTTCTTTTGATACGTTGTAAAAATAAAATACCATTAGAAAAATTAAAAAAGCGCAGATGGATAACCAAATGTATTTCAATGTTCAGCATCCCCTTTATAACTCTATGTTATAGAACTATGATGAAAGCGCTGAGGACATGCTTAAAAGTTATTATAATCGAGCGTTTATGTATGTTTTCACTGGAATGGTAAAGTCTAATCATCATAAGAAACATGGGGGGCTGAGAATGAAAAAGAAACAACCTATGTTCGATAAATATGAGCAGAATGTAAACTTTCTTAAAGAATATTTAGCTGTAGATGAGAGCTTTGATTTGATCCACCTGGACGTCGTCTATGCGAACAGAAAAATGTCCTTATTCATGGTCGATGGTTTTGTTAAAGATGAAATTCTCCATTATTTAATGAGGGTTCTATCCTATCTCGACCCTAATGACCTCAGTATCGATCCATTAGAAAAACTATTAAAGACTCATATCCCATATGTGGAATTGGATCAGGAGAAAGATTTAATAAAGGCAGGGGATTCTGTGCTGGCTGGGCCTACAGCGCTTGTCGTTGAAGGCGTCGACGAGATCATAATGATTGATGCTAGAACTTATCCAGTACGGGGACCGGAAGAACCGGATTTGGAAAGGGTGGTAAGAGGTTCCAGAGACGGTTTTGTAGAAACGATTGTCTTTAACGCTGCCCTGACAAGAAGAAGGGTAAGGGATCGATCCTTACGTATGGAATATTTACAAATCGGGAGAAGGTCGCAAACAGATATCTGCCTTTGTTATATTAAAGAAATTGCGGATGATGAACGGATTGAACATCTTCAGCGTGTATTAAAGGAAATTGATACGGACGCTCTGCCTATGGCGGAAAAAACTATTGAGGAATATATCAGCGGTCAGCATTGGAATCCTTATCCGATGATACGCTATACTGAACGGCCTGATACTGCAGCTGCTCATTTGTATGAAGGGCACGTCCTAATCATAATTGATGGATCCCCCAGTGTAATGATAACCCCGGCCACTTTCTGGCACCATATGCAGCATGCGGAAGAATATAGGCAGAAGCCTTTAGTGGGTGCGTATTTACGCTGGGTAAGATTCGTTGCATTATTTATGTCTGTCTTCTTATTACCTTTATATTATTTGTTTTCTATCCGTCCTGATTTACTGCCTGATGCTTTGGCTTACATCGGTCCTCAGGAAGAAGGAACAACTCCTCTTCTTATCCAGTTTTTAATCGCGGAAATTGGTATCGATATGCTGCGCATGGCAGCTATACACACACCTTCTTCCCTGGCTACAGCTCTTGGGCTTGTCGCAGCAATTCTCATAGGGCAAGTGGCGGTAGATGTAGGACTATTCTCTCCTGAAGTCGTCCTCTATTTATCGATTGCAGCAATTGGAACCTTTGCGACACCTAGTTATGAAGTAGGGTTAGCCGATCGAATATCAAGAATTGCTCTATTATTAATTACAGGTTTCTTTGGTTTGAAGGGCTATATCATCGGAGTTACGCTGTGGATTTTGTACCTATCTAATATGCAAACCTTTAAAACGCCATACCTCTGGCCTTTCCTTCCATTTTCTTTACGTGCTTTCCGTGATATTTTTATCCGCTCCCCTATTCCATTGAAAAATAGAAGACCCGCTTTCCTTCATCCTAAAGACCCTGACCGTTAATGAATGGTCAGGGCTTTAATCGTTTTCAATCCGTTGTTGGATTGGTATAATGAGAGAGGTGATAAAATGAAAACAATCTACGATGTTCAACAACTGTTAAAGAAATTCGGGACGTTTATTTACGTAGGAGATCGTCTTGCAGAACTAGAACTAATGGAGGACGAAATTCAAACCTTATATGAAGCGCAATGTGTAACGAAAGAAGAGTACTCAATGGCTGTTTTGCTGCTGCGTTCAGAAATAGCTATATTAAGAGATAAACAAAAAGGGGAGTAATTACAGAATGAGTGAAAAATATTGTATTGGAGCAGACATTGGTGGTACAACGATCAAATTGGCGGTGATTTCTACTGAAGGTAAAATTTATAAGAAATGGGAAATTCACACGGATACAAGTGAACATGGGAAGAATATTACCAGAGATATAAACATAGCGATTAATGATACGTTAAAAGAGCTGAACATACATAAATCTTCTATCCTGGGAATTGGTGCAGGGGCCCCTGGTTTCGTTGATACGAAAACAGGATATATCAATGAGGCAATTAACATCGGCTGGAAACATTTTGACTTCGGTATTGAATTAAAGGAATTAACAGGATTGCCGGTGTGGGTCGACAATGATGCGAATCTTGCAGCACTGGGAGAAAATTGGCTGGGAGCTGGAAGAGGTGTAGAGAATCTTATTGCCGTCACGTTAGGTACCGGAGTAGGCGGGGGAATAATTGCAAATGGAGATATTCTGAATGGTGCTAATGGTACTGCTGCAGAAATAGGCCACATGACGATGAAAACAGCAGGAGGGGCTCCGTGTAATTGTGGAAGGTCAGGCTGTTTAGAAACAGAAACATCAGCTACAGCGATTGTTAGGAAAGCAAAGGAAGCGCTTGGTCATCATTCATCTTCACAATTGGCTGACTTGAGCAGTATTACTGCAAAGGATGTATTCGAAGCTGCAAATAACGGGGATGAGACAGCAGCTAAAGTACTCGATGAGGTTATTGATACTTTAGGGCTGGCTCTGGCTAATTTAACGGTTACAATTAACCCAGATAAGATTGTATTAGGCGGAGGGGTATCAAAAGCTGGTAACCAGCTGTTAGATCCTTTAAGAGCGGCTTATAAGAAATATGCTCTCCCTCGAGCAGCCGAAGCGTGTACATTTGAGCTTGCCGAATTGGGGAATGATGCAGGGGTAATCGGAGGCGCCTCATTGGTTAACCAGTATCATTAAAATAAACAGCATAGAAGTTGGATGTCTGGTCTGTCTTTAAAAAAAGTCATTAAGTTGGCTTTTTTTTATGGGAAACAGGGTGGTTAACAAGCTGGTGGAAATTACCTTTCCTCCGTCCGCAAATATAGAATATAATGGCAAATACTACTTTCAATGAAACTTTTATGATAATATATTCGTCATATTAGGGGGAATTGTTTAGAAAAGCATAAGCATGGAAATTAATAAAAGATAAACATCCTGAGAAACAGGGTGGAGGGGGAAATATCATGCAATTTAACAAATTGCGGCTGCCTTTATTTGTGATTGCATCTTTTCTCTTTGGTGTAAAAGCATATTTTATGTATCGTTTTATGTTTGGTTTAACCATTGAAAATTTGATGCAGGAAGTTATTTTATTTTTAAATCCAATTGCCAGCGCCTATTTAGTATTTGCTATAAGCGTGTGGCTGAAACCGAAAAACCAAATGAGATATCTACGCTGGACAGCCGTCGTGGGCACGTTAATTCTATATTTAAATTTAGTATTTTATCGTAATTTCACTGACTTTATAACTATCCCTGTTTTGTTTCAGGGCAATAATGCTGCTGATCTTACTTCAAGTATTCTTACCCTTATTCATATTGAAGATATCCTGCTAATCATTGATGTGGTTTTAATTTGGCTGATAAGCATTAAATCACCGTATGCAGCCACCCATTTTAACAAGCATTCTAAGATTGCAGCAACCGCTGTTACTTTCCTTCTCCTTGCAGGGAACGTAGTCCTGGCCGAAATTGAACGTCCAATGCTGTTTGTGAGGGCATTTGACCGTGAATACCTCGTGAAAAATATTGGGATATACAACTACCATATCTATGATGCAACCATGCAGACGAAAACAAAAGCACAACGAGTGTTTGCCGACAGCAGTCAAATCAGTGATATTGAAAGTTATATGAAGGAAGAAACGGGATCTAAAGAATCCTCTGATATGTTTGGAGTTGCGGAGGACAAAAATGTAATATTTGTAAGTATCGAATCCTTCCAGAATTATTTATTGGATTCTGAAATAAATGGGACTGAAACTACACCTTTCTTAAATGATCTTAAGGAAAGGGAAGACACTATCTGGTTCGAGAATTTTTATCACCAGACAGCTCAAGGTAAAACATCTGATTCAGAATTTATTGTGGAGAATTCACTATATCCGCTTGATCGTGGCGCTGTGTATTTCACACATGCTCAAAATGAATATAACGCCCTTCCTGAAATTTTAAATCAGAATGATTATGAAACCAGCGTTTTTCATGCCAATAACAAGAGTTTCTGGAATAGAGACGTAATGTATGACAACATTGGTTATGATGAATTCTACGGTGATCAATCATTTGAAGAAACAGAAGAAAATTCGTTTGGGTGGGGGTTAGAGGATAAAGAATTTTTCAAACAATCGATTCCTTATTTAGAGGAACAGGAACAACCATTTTACAGTAAATTTATTACGTTAACTCACCATTTTCCATTTGAATTACCAGAAGAGAAGGCAAATATTGATAAACATGATTCCGGTTCACAAACGTTGAATAATTCCTTTCAAACCGCCAGATATACGGATGAAGCTTTACAGGTCTTCTTTGATGAATTGAAAGCTTCCGGCTTATATGAGGATTCGATCATTGTTCTAATGGGTGATCACTATGGCATTAGTGAATATCACGATAAGGCGATGGGCGAGTTTATTGGTAAAGAAATTGATGGTTACCAACATATGCAGCTTCAGCGTGTGCCTTTTATGATTCACATTCCAGGTTATGAAGACGGGGAGAAACGGGATGAAGTCGTTGGCCAGATTGATGTAAAACCAACATTGTTAAATCTTTTAGGAATTGAAGATAAAAATGATCTAACCTTTGGCTCGGATATGTTTTCAGATAACCGTAAAGGATTTGTGGCAATGCGAGATGGAAGCTTTGTGAGTGAAGATTACATTTATACGGATGGTATTTGTTATGATCGCGGGACAGGGGAAGAAATTGATCAGGAAGAAGAAGCCTGTGCTCCGGTAAGAGAAAAAGTGGATCAGGAACTACAGTATTCAAACGATATTATCTACGGGGATCTATTCAGATTTTATGATTTTAATTAAATGGAAAGTCATTATGAGACTATGCTCATAATGACTTTTTGCTTTTATATATGGACGTCTCGGGTATTATAAGAATGGTGCCGCAAAAAGAACCGTAGAGTGAAAAGGGGGAAAACTAATGTTTCGTTTTGAAGATGTGACTTATGGACCTTTAAAGAATATATCATTTTCCATTAGTAAAAAAGAAAAAGTTATGCTGTTTGGCCCGTCAGGAGCAGGGAAAAGTACACTGCTGTACTTGTTCAACCGTTTACATAGTCCTGATAACGGAACGATTCTCTTGGGAGGTCGGGATATAGTTGAACAGGAAGTTACTGATTTAAGAAAACGAGTAGGGTTAGTACTTCAGGAACCCAATTTATTTCCTGGTACTGTATTAGACAATATTAAATACGGACCTGCCTTATTTGGAGAATGGCAGGATGAACATGCTGAACAGCTGCTCCGCTATGTCCAGCTGCCTTCTTCATATTTAGATAGAGATGTGGAACAGCTTTCCGGCGGGGAAAAACAACGAGTATCTTTAGCTCGTACATTAGCTAACTCCCCGGAGGTTCTTCTGCTTGATGAACCGACGAGTGCTTTAGACTACAGGACAGCGGAAGAAATAGAGGAATGTTTAGAGAGCTTAATAAACGAGCACGGTTTAACGATGATTATGGTTACACATAATTTAAACCAGGCTCGCCGTTTAGGGCAAAGAGGATTGTTTCTCGTTAATGGTGAGCTAGTTGAAGATGGTAATATCCCAGAAATGTTAGACAAGCCTGATACTAAGGAGCTTGCAAGGTTTATCGAAGAATAAAGGGAGTGAATGTTTATGGAGCCGGAGATTTCGAATCAATCGCTGTTATTCTTAATTGTGTTTGTGTTTATTCCTCTTTCATTATCTTACTTTTATCAACTCGGTCTCAGTAAGAATATTTTATGGTCTACTATCCGGGGAACTATTCAGCTTTTTGCAATCGGCTATCTTTTGACGTATTTATTCGATTTAAGGGCTGCCATAGGTATTCCTTTAATGATCACTATTATGATCACTGTAGCTACCTTTCACGCAAGATTAAAAGGAAAAGAGCTTCCACACGTTTTTTGGTATATATTATTTGGATTAATAGTCATTGAAGTAGGTGTACTCAGCATGTGGCTGCTGTTTGATATGGTAGAGTTTACCCCTTCTGAAGTTATTCCGATGAGCGGAATGGTGATTGGTAATAGTATGGTCGCAATGGGTCTGGCTCTCGAAAGGATGAAAAATGAATTTAAAGAAAACAATGGGCGGTTACTGGCCGCGTTGTCTTTAGGAGCAAAGCCGAAAACAGCTTCGAAATTAATTGTGCAGAAAACATTAAACGCTGCCCTTATTCCAAACGTGGATCAACTTAAAACCATAGGACTTGTACAGCTTCCCGGTATGATGACAGGATTGATCCTAGGAGGAGTGGAACCAGCCATGGCTATTAAGTATCAGCTCGTAATTTCATTGAGTATTTTCTCTTCTGTTTCATTGAGTGCCATGTTTATTACTCTAGCGATGTACCGTTACTTCTTTAATGAACAGGATCAGCTCCTAGAAACGGAAGAAGCTATTCGCAACCAATCTTAATAAAAAATCCAGTTGCAGGAGCAACTGGATTTTTTATCATCAGCCAAACAAATTTGAATAGATTGTCATTACGGAAAACCAGCCAAACAGCAGAGCCGAGACAGCCGCAAATAATACAGCAAAGAAATTTTTTGTCTTAATTTCTCTAAATACTGCAAATACACATAAAATGGTTACGAGTAAAAGAAGAATTGCTGTTACCACTAGAAACCCTCCAATATCCTTTTCTTTATTATCACCCGATCAGTTTGGATGTTATACTATATGTACCGTTTTGATTCCACATTTATTTTATAGTATTCGCACGGTTTTGTCGAGTAGTTGGAAAGTATTTTAAATACATGATTTTGAGGTGGATAAAGTGTTAAACATTACAAGATTACCTTTAGGGTTAATGGGTACGAATTCTTATATTATAACTGAAAACAACAAGGCATTAGTGGTAGATCCAGGCGGGGATTTTCAAAAGCTTGACCAATTGATTCAGGAGAAAGGGGTAGAGGTGATTGCGATCCTTTTAACGCACGCTCATTTTGATCATATCGGTGCAGTAGATGACGCGCGTCAAGCCTATCAAGCACCGGTGTACCTCCATCAGGCTGAACATGACTGGTTAACGGATAGTACATTGAACGGTTCCGCCCTTTTTCAAATTGGTGAGATAACAGCAGAACCAGCTGATTACGAGCTTAAGCCTGGTCCTCTTGAGATCGGGCCGTTTACTTTTGAAGTTCGCCACACACCAGGTCATTCGCCGGGCAGTGTATCGTTTGTTTTTCGGAACCAGCGATTCACTGTAGCAGGTGATACGTTGTTTCAGCGTGGGATAGGAAGGACAGATCTGCCAGGAGGAGATCGAGAAATCCTGGAAGACAGTATAACTACCCAGCTGTTTAGTTTACGAAATGATATGAAAATTTATCCGGGTCATGGACTTCCGACAACAGTGGAAGAGGAAAAGAAGGAGAACCCATTTTTTTCATAAATGGAGTAAAGAAAAAACTGCTGCCCTTTAAGCGGGCAGCAGTTTTTAGTGACCTCCAAATGATGGAACCAAAATGAATGAAGAATAGTAAGTAAAACCAATCATAAACACTGTCAAGTACGAAAAGAATATGTATATGTACATACGTTCAGACAGTTTGAGGTACCCAATTGCAAGGAAAAAGGCTGTTTGTGCCAGTGACAAGAATGCTGCCTCCATCATGTCGCCAGTATAAAACATGACAGCAAATATCCCAGTCCAAAAAGCCATTACTCGAAACATGCGATCCATGCTTCTTCCCCCTCCTTTATCATCTATCATCGTAACGCTATCATCCATATTATAAACGACCTAATTCAGAATGTAAATAAACCAAATACTTATCTCTTATACTCTTTCCCAAATTTAAAATTTTAAACCGCCTCTAACAAAAAGTTAGAAAAAGGAACAAATAAGGTTTATTAAATTAAAACAGGGTAATACATTAAAAGGTCATCAATAATTCGACAAATTTTTTAAAGGAAAAGGAGTGATTCCAATAAAAGGAGTAAAGTTCTACAGCTATCCAAGTTGTACATCCTGTCGGCGAACAAAAAAATGGTTATTGACGGAAGGTGTTCAGTTTGACGAGCGTCACCTTTTTAGAGAAACTCCCACAGTAAAAGAGTTGAAAGAGATCTTATCACTGACCACAAATGGGATTGATGAAATTCTGGCCAAAAGAAGCAAGGAGTTTAAGTCATTACACCTAGAAGTCGAAAATTTAACGGTCAATGAACTTTTGCAGCTTGTTCACAACAAGCCAAAACTATTAAAGCGCCCTATTTTGACGGATGGGAAGAAGCTGGTTATTGGTTATAGTGAAGAAGGGCTTAAAGATTTAGCAGCCTGCTCTAAGCAGTGACCAACTCACTAGTCGTAAAACCGGTGTTCAGGTAAAAGCATCGGTTTTAATAGTGATAAATTTTTTTAAAATTTTTATTTTGGCCAGTAGTAATTTCTATGTTCCATGTACATTTTATGGAGTCTTCACTAAATGACTCGCAGTCAATGCTGGCTTCCCCGCTCGGAAGCGTAAATGTATTTTCTGAAAGAAGCAACTCGGTCTTCTCTATCTTCAGCATCTCAGCCTCAGCATAGTAATATAGATTCTGGAGTTGAGCAGAAGAAATAAGAGACTGCGTAGACCGAATTTGATTTTGATACAGGCTGCTTGTCATAATTGTAATAAGAATAATTAGGTTCACCAGAATAACTACCCAGGGGAATACAATCCCTTTTTGATTACATATGAACGGGTAAAGGAATTGTCTTATAGTAATCACCTCTGTTTTTTGTGGTTAGTTGAATCTTTAAATTACCTTCGGCTTCAGTAAAACTGACGGCTTTAATATCGTGAATCAAAAGTTCGTGTCCCTGGGCATCTACTCTTCTCCGAATATTATCTCTGTATTTTTCAATTTCAATGTTTCTGTTATTAAGATCCGTTATGACGATTTTTTCTTTGGAAATGAGTAATTTAGTGGAGACATTCATTTCATCCTCAATAAAAGTAAAGAATTGAAACGCTGCCAGTTCTTCATAATAACCGCTGCTTTTCATCATTTCTATAGTTGGGATACTGAGGGTTAACAGGATAGTAACTACAGTTAAAGATATGATTGTTTCTAAAAAAGTGAAGCCGAGTTCTTTATGGTGGCGCATAAAGGCATAACCTCTCTGTTTTATTATTGCGGTCCTCCCAGGAAGCACATCCCTCGATGTAACCTTGCTGAACCTCAAAGGTTAATTTAATACCATCAATATTATTTTCTATGCGTGCAGCTATAGGGGAGTCTGTATATTCGTGCAGCTTGTTTTGCAATGTGATCACCGCATTTCTTTTTTCTGATAAAGCTTTTTGATCACTTCTTATATCAGTAAGTAATGGGACAATCAATAAAGACGCAACCATCAGTACACTGAATGAGCATATAACTTCTATAAGCGTTAATCCTTTACTGTTCAATAATGGACACCCGGCTTTTTCCAAATGGGAAGGTAATTTTATAGGTTGCATAGGGAGAGACAATGGTCATCGTTCCTGGATTTCGCAGCGTACCTGCCGCGTTAAAGCGTATAGGGGAAGTAAGACTTTGTAGATTTATTTTCCATTGGTCTGGAAATTTTCTATGATAAATAGTGAGCTTATTTTTATAATCGTACAAATAATAATCACGATGAGCAGGGCGAATCATAATCCAATAATTAGGGTGATCAGTCATCGTTAGTTGCTGGGCAAGTAAAATATCCTCTTGAAATTGTTCCATATATTGCTGTGTTTCTATTTTTCTTACTACATTATTCTGAAGCGGAATGACCAGAATAAGAGAAATAGAAAAAACGGTTAACACAAGAAGTACTTCTGTAAGCGTATAGCCGCTTTGTTTATTAAGGACTGTCAACTTGACCATTCTCAGCGTTATAAGTAAGTTCCTCCCCATTTGGGCATTGAGTTTGAGTAATATAATTTTCTTCTACTAGAGTACTCAAATCTTCTGGAAAAGCATTGTGTTCAATGTAATAGGATTCAACTTGAGCGGCTGTTGTTAAGACAAGGGCTTCACATCCTTTAGTTCGAATAGATTCTGTATTATCGGTTAAATTGGGGATTGTTATTATTAGTAATACTGATATTATTAGTAAAACAATAAGCATTTCTATTAGTGTAAATCCTTTTTGGTTCAACAGACCCACTCCTTTAAATTTGATCCATCCATTGATACAACGGGAGCATAATGGAGGCGTAAATCAAGATCACTAAGCATGCTACAATTATGAAAAATATTGGTTGAATCAGCTGTACTGCTTTCATAAGTTTTTCTTTTAATTGGTCCATCAATAGTTCAGAGAGCATTTGCAGCTCTGATGCGAGTGTTGGTAAATCATTGGTTTGATGGAATATAGAGGTCAGCTCTTCACGAAATAACGCGCATTGATGGATGGATGCCGATAAACTTTGCCCGTCCTTCAACTGGTTTTGAATGTGACTGCTGTAAAAAGCCAGTTCGGGGTATTTTGTTTGATCCGAAATCACTTTCAACGAATCTTTTAAAGGAAGACCTGCTGTGAGAAGTGAACTTAAATGGGTGGCAAAAAGAAATGTCAGAGTGAACATTTTATAGGAACGAAGAAAGGGTGTTCTAATATATATTTTTAATTTCTGTGAAGTGGGGCGTTTGTAATTGGTTAATATAAACCCTCCTGCTATGAGTACGATGAACATAAATACGATGCCGAGAACTGTTAAGGCTATATCGGAACCTTTGAGTATTAAAAGGCTCCAGGGGGAAGAATTCCCGCTCTCAAACAGGATGCTAAAACTGGGAAGAATGGTGTGTTTGATCACATTAAACGATCCGATCAAAAAGATAAGAAGTATAATGGGGTAGCGCATAGCCTCTTTAAATTTTTGTTTATAGGTATGTTGTAGCTGCAAAAGCTCTCTGCATTGTCTAAATAAAGCAGGAAGGTCCTGATGTATACGTGCAAAGTAGAGAAAAGATGTAACTTGTCTTGAGAAGTTAGCTTTTTTAAATGCTATATCGATAGGGTTTCCCCGATTTAATTCGTAAATGATCTCCATAGTTACTTTTTTAAACTGAACATCCCAGCTTATCATCTGCAGAGACTTGACGAGCGGGTAGCCTTTATCGAGAAGTTTGCACGTTCTGCTCAAGAAGGTGATTTGATGCTTAAAAGCCAGCGGAGGGTTCTTTCTTCTTTGATGCATATTTTTAATTTTTCCAATAGCCGAGAGCATAGGCTTTCCTCCTTAAGGCAGAAAAGGGGACGAAGGATGAATCATTCTGCGGGGGAATACTATGGATAGCTGCTTGAAGGGCGGAGTTGTGGAGGATCTCAAGAATAGCAGCTCTTTTAGGAACGTCGTTAGTCAGGTTCGTACGAACAAGCTCTTGAGAGGCAATCGCAATAAGCGTTTGCTCCAGATCAACGGTTTTAATACCCATTTCCTTTAATCGTTGAACGGTGCCGTACGCATCCTTTGCATGGATCGTACTTACGATTAGATGACCGCTTAAAGCTGCACGTACTGCAAAGCGGGCAGTTTCCTCATCTCGAATTTCCCCGACCATAATTAAGTCAGGATCGTGGCGGAGTGCAGCTTTTAATCCAACATCATAAGTTATACCTGCTCTTTCGTTTATTTGGACCTGAATAATATTGTTTAGGTTTTTCTCTACCGGATCTTCTAATGTAACTGCCTGGATGGAATGTTCCTGAAGAATGGTTTCGAGTAATGAATAGATCGTTGTCGTTTTCCCGCAGCCAGTTGAACCTGTGAAAAGAATCATACCGCTTTTATGAATCATCCAATTTCTAATTATTCGAATTTGATAAGGGAAAAGAAAAAGCCGGGCAAGGTTTACGTAGTCTTGAGGAGGGAGAATACGAATGGCTAAGCTTTCCGCATTATTTATAGTGGGTAGAGTGGATAGCCTTAAATGATATAGCTGGAATTGATCTCGGTGTTGAAGAGAAGCATTTTGGGGTTTAGTAATTTCCCCGATATCCATTCCAGAAGTAAACTTGAAATATGCGAGCAGCTTCTGGTAAGTTGGGGTTGGTAAAGACTTGTAAAAGTGTCTTTCACCGTAAATGCGGAAATGAATATTTGTAGTGTTCTCGTCAGGAGAGAAATGGATATCAGAGGCTGACTTGGAAAAAGCAGATAAAAGTATTTCTTTAGCTTGACTGGCAATTTGACTCACCTTAATGGATCACCTCATTTCAAAATCTCTGTCTTTAATACTAATTCGACATAAATGGTAAAATTCCTGCTTATAATTTAAAAACTGGAGTGATTTGGATGTTTTTTTTAATCGGATATATGGGAAGTGGAAAGTCTACAATTGCAAAGGAGCTTAGCACCGCTTTAAATATGGAATACATAGAGATGGATGAAACAATTGAGAAAGATCAGCAGATGAGCATTACGGAAATTTTTGAACGCTATGGGGAAGAGTATTTTCGTGAGCTTGAAACAAACCTGTTGAAATCATTTCAAGGAAAGAAAGTAATTTCAACAGGAGGTGGTGTCATTTTATCCAGAGAAAATCAAGCAACATTAAAAAATGGCACTGTTATTTTCCTGGATGCTTCCTTTGATACAATTGATGACAGGCTTTCTAATGATTCCACCCGACCTCTGTGGACGGGTAATCGAGAAGGAAACCGTCAGCGGTTTAATAAGCGCCGTCCCGTTTATCATGGTCTTGCTGATCATATTATTAACGTGGACAAAAAAGATACAGACACGATTGTAGCTGAAATTATTCATAGTCTAAAAAGCTGATCCGCCGGACATAATAAAGGTAGTTCTTGTAAAGGTGGGATCACTTTATGAAAAAGAGTGAGTATGCACAGTTTTTAACTGAAGAAATGATGAAACATATGCATATGACTAAACAGGAAAAAAAGGAGCAGAAACAAACAAAACAATCGAAAAAAAATTCAGCATATTGGTTTGGTCTGCTGCCATTCGCTTTAAAGATGCTTAAAAAAAATCGTCGTTAGGATTTTTTCGTGAGCATATTGTTGGACGTTTGATTGGTTAAATATAGTAAACCGCCGTTAGCCACTTCCAATTGAATCCTGGGCTGGTAGCGTATAAGGAGCTGCTCAAGCTCCTTTTCGTATTGATCTTCATCAACATCCTGCGAGTGATAGAAGCTTTCTAATAGTTCTTTTTCGTGGTGCAGCTGTGAAAGAGACTCTTCTGCCCAGTGAGTGTCAAGGCTTGAGAGATAAGATTCAATATGATCCAGTATTCGTTGATAACCGCTCTCTATTTTAATTAAAGGTGTCATCGGAAATGTATAGTCAGCGACTTTGGACATTAAAGGGAGGTTATCCAGTTTTTCCATAATTCCATGAATGAGAGCCCCATTAATAAGGTTTAAACCAAGGGAAAGTAACAGGTCTTTGGACTGCTTTCCCCTGAAAGTAAGCCTTACATTCATACATAACCAGGGGTGAAGAGCAATATTTTGAACGGTTGCATTCACGTTTTCATATAACCTTGTGGTATAGCCTTTTTCCAGAGACACTTGATAAATCTGCTGCAGCTTCGGGGTCCCGGGGTGCAGGTAAATACCCTCCTCCTCTTCTCCTAGTTGAATATCTTTGAACGTTAAACTTAGTGGATCTCCTTCACGATTCATTTTTTTCATGTAATGCCAATAGAATGGACGGTTCATCAAAGATTCATCCATTTCTTTAGTAAGTTTTACTTTCATATGACCCCGTTTCTTTTCCGTGATTTCACAACCATTTAATTCGAAAAACGTCTTCGTAAATTCATAGTGGCTTGCACTGTTCACCCTAATTCCTTCCTTTCTTCAACCGAATATTCCACGTAACTGACCAGATTTTTCAGTTTTATATCAATTTCTCCCTGGGAGTCCGATTCCTGAAGAATTGATTGAACGTGTTTCTCAAAACTGCCTCCTGGAATCTGCTCTAAAATGGCATCCAAATCACCTACGGCATTTTGAAATAGTTGTATCTTCTCATAAAGTAAGCTGAGAATATGATCCTCAAGAGTATTTTTAATGGCAAAATTATATACATTTACATCTTTTTCTTGTCCGAAACGGTGAATTCTTCCGATTCTTTGTTCTAGCCGCATTGGGTTCCAGGGGAGATCATAGTTAATCATGTTATGGCAAAATTGAAGATTAATCCCCTCGGCACCAGCTTCTGTAGCAATCATTACCTGGGCTTTGTTTTTAAAAAGCTGTTTCATCCAGTCTCGTTTACTTTTATTAAATTTTCCGCTGAAAGGAACAGAGGATATCCCTCTCTGCTGCAGGAACCATTGTAAATAAAACTGCGAGGCGCGGTACTCTGTAAACACAATGAACTTTTCACCCGAGTTTTCAATCAAATCCGCCATTTTTTCGGCTTTTGTATGGTGGGGTAACTCGGCAATACTATCCATAAGCTGTTTTAAAAGGTCAGAAGGATTTTTCTCATTAAGTGATTTTAAAGACATAAAGCATGCTTCTCTGGAAGAACAAAGCTCTTTGGCTAGTGTTAACCATGTAAACGACGGGTGATCTGCTTTTAAAGCTTCTAATTTATCATAGAACTGCTGTTCTTCTTCATTAAAGTTCAAAGTAATGTTTTTGACTTTACGTTTCGAAGCATCCAGACCGGTGTCTTTTCGAAGGTTCCTTATCATTAGTTTGCCTAAAAGCGAATGAATATGGTTCTGGGTATCTTCCTCCTCAAGAGATGTATTCTTATATTTCTTTTTAAATTCTGTTAAATCACCTAAATAGCCCGGTTTAAGTATTGACACTAAATTAAATAAGTCACTTAATTTATTTTGGATAGGGGTCGCTGTAAGTAACAGACAATATGTCTTCTTCAATTGTTTCACAAATTGAAAGTTTTTCGTTTGATGGTTTTTCAGTTTGTGCGCTTCATCAATAATAATCATGTCATAAGAAATAGATAGAATTTCCTCTTTGTGCTGCTCTCTTTTGGCCATATCTATAGAAGTTACGGTTATATCCCAGTGCTTCCAGTCAGCATGTTTTTTTCTCGGAGAGGCTGCTTGAATATAGAACTTCTCACTGAGTTCCTGCATCCACTGATTAACCAACGAAGCGGGAGTGAGGATCAATACTTTTTTTGCCATTCCCCTAATCATGTATTCTTTTAGGATTAAACCGGCTTCGAGTGTTTTTCCAAGACCTACTTCGTCTGCAAGGATCGCTCTTCCGCTCATTTCATGAACTACTTTGTTACAGGCATCAATCTGGTGTTCAAGAAATTGGATGTGCGGCAGCTGATTTAAGGCTAGTACACCCTCAAACTGAGGAATGGATTGAAGCTTAAGTCCCTGCCAAGCGAGCTTAAATTCTTCATAGCTGCAAAGGGAATCCGATTCTTCAAGGCGTTGCGAGAGTTTTGGTAAAAACGTATTGTCCGGGTGTATTGTGATCACATCAAATTCCTCCTTGTTCCGGTACGATTTATAGATTTATTTGAAATTTTAAAATCTGATCTGTACGTTTCAAATCGCTATGGTATAATGAAGCTGAAAAAATGAGAGAGTTTATCGTATTCTTTACAGGTTAGTATGTCCCGTTCAATCTAACTAAATACTAATGCGAATGACTGCAGGGGGAGAGCCTACGTAATGTAGCGCCGAAGGAGCAAGCAAATGATTGTGAATCTCTCAGGCAAAGAAGACCTCTGTAGGACGCAGCTCTGGAGAGAGTTTACTAAAGAGAGTAAACCACCCAAGAAGCAAGCGTAATGAATAACGCGAAACTTTCTGGTGCACGGACAGAGACTCCTACTTTATACGGTGGAGTCTCTTTTTTATGTCAACTATGAAAAAAAGGAGTGGTTAAATGGCAGATTTAAAGCGAACCCCTTTGTATCCTGAATATAAAAAACTTGGGGCCAAAACAATTGATTTCGGCGGCTGGGATTTACCCGTTCAATTTTCCAGTATAAAAGATGAACATCATGCTACTCGTAAGAAAGCGGGTCTGTTTGATGTTTCTCATATGGGAGAGGTATTGGTAGAAGGAGAATACAGCTTATTTTTCCTGCAAAAATTACTGACAAACGATATATCTAAACTGAAGCCTGGTAAAGCCCAGTACACGATTATGTGTTATGAAAATGGTGGAACCGTTGATGATTTAATTGTTTATATGCTGGAGGAAAATAAATATCTGCTGGTTATAAATGCAGCAAACCGCAGTAAAGACGTTGACTGGCTGAAAAAACATGCTGGAGAGAAAGTAACTATTTCTGATGTTTCGGATGAATATGTTCAGCTAGCTCTTCAGGGTCCTGCTGCTGAACAGACGTTACAGGGGTTAACAGAGACCAGCCTGGCTGATATTAAATTCTTTAACTTTGCTCAAAGAGTACGATTTAAGGATGTGGATGCGGAAGCAATTGTTTCACGCACAGGATATACAGGGGAAGATGGATTTGAAATTTATCTCCCGAGTGAAGCAGGTCCGGAATTATGGCAGGCAATACTACAATATGGACAGGAACACGGTGTTCAGCCGATTGGGCTTGGCGCACGTGATACCTTGCGTTTTGAAGCGAATTTAGCCCTGTATGGTCAGGAATTAAGTCCGGACATCACTCCGCTGGAAGCCGGGCTTAAATTTGCCGTTAAACTTAATAAAGAAGCTGACTTTATCGGCAAAGAAGCTCTAATTCGTCAAGAAGAACAGGGTTTAACCAGAAAGCTTGTTGGCTTAGAAATGATTGATAAAGGTATTCCCCGTACTGGTTATGAAGTGTTTGATGGAAATGAGAACATTGGATTTGTAACTACAGGAACTCAATCTCCTACACTTGGTAAGAACATTGGGTTGGCCCTGGTAAAAATCGAATATATAACACCCGGAACAGAAGTCACTGTGCAAGTCCGCAAGAGAAAGTTAAAAGCAAAGGTTGTACCTACCCCTTTTTATAAACGTTAAGATTGGAGGAAATCATTATGGAATTTCGATACTTACCGATGACAGAACAGGATAAACAAGAAATGCTGTCAACCATTGGCGTAAAGTCAACAGATGAATTATTTGCAGATATACCGGAATCTGTACGATACAACGGAGAATTAAAGATTAAACCTCCAAAAAATGAATATGCGTTAACGAAGGAGCTTACTCAATTAGCTAACCGTAATGTAGATACTAAATCCCATACCAGCTTCCTTGGAGCAGGCGTATATGATCACTACATCCCTTCCATTGTTGATCACGTTATATCACGCTCTGAATTTTATACGGCATACACCCCATACCAGCCTGAAATCTCGCAAGGGGAGCTGCAGGCAATTTTTGAGTTCCAGACAATGATTTGTGAGTTAACGGGTATGGATGTAGCCAATTCCTCTATGTATGATGGAGGGACTGCGCTAGCAGAAGCAGTAAACCTGTCAGCAGGGCAGACAAAAAAACAGAAAGTTCTTGTTTCAAAAGCTATTCACCCTGAATCTCTTGCAGTTATTTACTCTTACGCTAAGGGGCCGGGCGTTGAAATTGTTGAAATTGAACATGTTAATGGCGTTACTGATTTAGATCAGTTAGAAAAGGAACTGGATGAGAATACAGCAAGCGTGGTTTTGCAATATCCTAATTTCTTCGGTCAAATTGAACGTCTTGATCGAGTGAGAGAATTGGTGGATCAGCAGAAAAAAACGATGATGATTACGTCAAGTAACCCATTAGCTCTTGGATACCTCACACCTCCCGGAGAATTTGGGGCGGATATTGTTGTAGGGGATGCTCAGGTGTTTGGTATACCTGCTCAATTTGGGGGACCACATTGTGGTTATTTTGCGACAACCAAAAAATTAATGCGAAAGGTGCCTGGAAGACTTGTTGGTCAGACAAAAGACGAAGAAGGAAGAAGGGGTTTTGTGCTGACGCTGCAGGCTCGGGAACAGCACATTAGACGAGACAAAGCAACTTCCAATATTTGTTCGAATCAGGCTTTAAACGCACTGGCCTCATCAGCAGCCATGTCTTCCCTTGGAAAGCAGGGACTTAAAAGGATGGCCTGGTTGAACATACAGAAAGCATCCTATATGAAGGACCAGCTGGAGCGTGCAGGTTTTGAAATTCCCTTTAGTGGAGCTTTCTTCAACGAGCTGGTAGTCAAACTTAACGATGATATAGAGACAGTAAATCGTAAATTGCTGGAAAGAGGGATAATTGGCGGCTACGATTTATCCAGAGATAATAGGAAGCTGAAAAACCATATGCTAATAGCTGTCACGGAAGTGCGGACAAAAGAGGAAATAGATCAGTTTGTTAAAGAGGTAGGTGATATTTGTGGCTAAACAAGACTTTCCATTAATTTTTGAACTTAGTCAAGAGAGTCGTACAGGATTTAGTCTTCCTGAATTTGATGTCCCAGAGTCTCATATAGATAAACAACTAGGCGATGCATTTGTAAGAAAGAATGAACCCGATCTTCCTGAAGTAAGCGAACTGCAGATTATGCGCCATTACACCGCATTATCGACCAGAAACCATGGAGTAGATTCAGGATTTTATCCGCTGGGGTCTTGTACGATGAAATATAACCCTAAAGTCAATGAAGATATCGCAAGGCTTACTGGGTTCAGTCATATTCATCCTCTTCAGCCGATTGAAACGGTTCAAGGTGCTCTTGAGCTTATGTATGACTTACAGGAGATTTTGGCAGAGATTACAGGAATGGACAGTGTTACTCTTCAACCTGCGGCAGGTGCTCACGGGGAATGGACAGGTTTAATGATGATTCGTGCCTTCCATGAAGGAAATGGTGATTATAACCGCACAAAAGTCATCGTACCTGATTCCGCCCACGGGACAAACCCTGCGTCAGCTACAGTGGCTGGTTTTGAAGCAGTAACAGTCAAATCCAATGACCAGGGACTTGTTGACTTAGAAGACCTTAAACGAGTGGTCGATGAACAAACAGCAGCGTTAATGCTCACCAATCCAAATACGCTCGGTTTATTTGAAGAGCATATTGAAGAAATGGCTTCCATTATTCACGAGGCTGGAGGAAAGTTATATTATGACGGAGCGAATTTGAATGCAATCCTAGGTTATGCACGTCCAGGGGATATGGGCTTTGATGTCGTCCATTTAAATTTGCATAAAACATTTACAGGCCCGCATGGCGGGGGAGGTCCAGGATCTGGTCCGGTTGGTGTCACAGCAGAATTCGAACCCTTCCTGCCTAAACCGATCCTAACCAAACGGAAAGAAAGCTATGAATTTGATTATGACCGGCCAAAATCAATTGGTCGTGTGAAACCTTATTATGGCAACTTCGGAATTAATGTCCGCGCGTACACTTATATTCGTACAATGGGAGCTGAAGGGCTGAAGAAGGTTAGTGAATATGCAGTACTGAATGCAAACTATATGATGCGCAGACTGCAAGGCGAGTACGAACTGCCGTTTGACCGGCATTGTAAACATGAGTTTATACTATCTGGCAGACTGCAGAAGAAGCTGGGCGTTCGTACGCTGGATATAGCTAAACGTCTGTTGGATTTTGGCTACCATCCTCCTACCATTTATTTTCCGATAAATGTAGAAGAAGCAATTATGGCTGAGCCAACAGAAACAGAATCAAAAGAAACGCTGGATGCTTTTGTTGACGCGATGCTTCAGATTGCTGAAGAAGCAAAAAATGAGCCTGAGAAGGTTCAGGAAGCCCCTCATACTACAATTGTCAGCCGCATGGATGAAACGACAGCTGCGAGGAAGCCGATTCTTCGTTATCAGAAAGAAAATTAATGAAAAAAGACGCTGCGGCGATCGCAGCGTCTTTACTTTTTCGTTTTAATCTTCCCGTTCCACTTTTTAAAGCCGCCTTGAAGCTGATTAAGGTCTTTATAGCCTTTTTTGTTAAGCATTAAGGCTGCACGCGTAGAGCGTGCTCCACTTTGGCAGTAAAGGTAAACAGGTTTATCCTTACGAATTTCGATTAAGCGGTTTCTCATTTGAGAAAGTGGAATATTGCGTGCTCCTAATATATGCCCGCCGTCAAATTCTTTTGGTTCACGTACGTCAATAAGCTGAGCTTTTCTGTATCCTTGACGAAATTCTTCTTCAGATAATGTTGTTAATATTTTTCTAGCCTTCATAAATCGGAAGATACCGAATGCGATTAAGAAGACGATTGCGCCAATTAAAATCCAAAGATCCATTTCTATATACCCCCTCTTCCCCTATCTATTATATGGGGGAACTCTTCTTATTTCAAAGTTTTTTTATCGTTGAAATAGAGTTGGTAATATTTTATGATAGAGAAGCTTTTTCAAAAAGATTTTGTCGAAACTTCACAAGTTTCACAATGCAAATGATAAAAAAAGTGGTTTTTTAAGTTCAGAAAGGTATTTTCTTCAGATATCTTCTGATCACTTAGAATATTGCACGATTTTTAAATTGACAAACTTCTACATATTTGTTCAAAACCACAATATATAGAAATATTTTTTGTTTTGAGTACAATATATTGATTAAAAATTCTTGTATGTGGTATGTTACATATAGTTAATCATTTTAGAAGTTATTGGACATGCCTCAGGAAGCATGATTGAAGGGAGAGGTTTGCATGCAAGTGACGTCCACAACAAATGACGCTAATGCAAAAATCAATGTAGTACGGTTAAACGAGGACATTCGTCAATTTGACCAGGTTCATGAAATAACCCCAAATATGCATATTACACACAGCGGTGTTTCGAGATTAGTAATGCTTGACCGCTATGCATTCAAGGACACAGAGAAATTAACCTTAGCAGAAGGTGATTTTGTCGTCTTAACGGTGAAGGACGATCCTAAGTTTCCGGCTAGAGGATATGGTTTCATTCAATCAATTGACTGGCAGACTCATAAAGCAGTTGTAAAAGTGGAGCCTGATTTTGTCAACGTTCTTGATAGTGAAGAAGAACGAGAGTCAGGATTAATTACACGCAGCTTAGACACGATAGATAAACCACTTGAAGTATATTATGAACAAATAGCGTTAAGAAATGCCACAGGGTTATCTGCTGTAGAATCGAATGAGGAGACACGTCGGCAGAGTTTTGAAGATTTTTACGAGGAACTCTCTGATTTAAACTTTATTCCTGCAGGAAGGGTTCTCTATGGCGCAGGGTCAAACACAGATGTTACCTACTTTAATTGTTATGTCATGCCATACATCCAGGATTCTCGTGAAGGGATTTCTGATCACCGTAAACAAGTGATGGAAATCATGTCCCGAGGCGGAGGAGTTGGAACAAATGGTTCAACTTTAAGACCTAGAAATACGTTAGCACGTGGGGTTAACGGGAAATCTTCCGGTTCTGTATCCTGGCTTGATGATATTGCTAAGCTGACTCACTTAGTTGAACAGGGTGGGTCAAGACGCGGGGCCCAAATGATTATGTTAGCTGACTGGCATCCGGACATTGTAGAATTTATTATCTCTAAAATGCAAAACCCGAGAATATTACGTTATTTAATTGAAAACACAGAAGATGAACAGATTAAAGAACTAGCAAAAGAAAAGCTCAAATTTACTCCGCTAACTGAAACAGAACGCGACTTATACCAGAGTGTGGTTAACTATAAAGCCATGCCCGGCCAAGGTGGTTTTACCGAAAGCAGCATTCGTGAAGCGGAAGAGAAACTTCACACTGGAGGAACTTACACAGTAAATAACCCTGAATTTTTAACCGGTGCAAATATTTCTGTGTGTATTACCAAAGAATTTATGGATGCTGTCGAAAATAATGAAGATTATCGTCTGCGTTTTCCTGATGTGGAATCTTACACCCAAGAAGAAATGAAGCTTTACAACGCTGAGTGGCAGGAGAGTGGAGATGTTCGCGAATGGGAAAAAAGAGGACTGGCTGTGCGTACATACCGCACAGTAAAAGCAGCAGAATTATGGAAACTGATTAATATCTGTGCCACTTATTCAGCTGAGCCTGGCATTTTCTTTATCGATAATGCAAACGAAAAAACGAATGCCAGTGCTTACGGGCAAAAAGTGGTAGCAACGAATCCATGTGGTGAACAGCCGCTGGCACCATTCTCTGTCTGTAATCTGGCCGCTGTAAATTTGGCATCTGTAGCGGACAAAGAAGCTAAGCGGGTTGATTTTGATAAGCTGAGAAAAACAGTAGCTACCGGAGTGCGTATGCAGGACAATGTCATCGATGCTACTCCATATTTCCTTGAAGAGAATAAAAAGCAGGCTCTTGGTGAAAGGCGTGTCGGCCTGGGAGTAATGGGATTACATGACTTGCTGATTTATTGTGAAACGGAATATGGATCCACAGAAGGGAATCAGCTCGTTGATGAGATTTTTGAAGTGATCGCTACAACAGCTTACCGTTCTTCCATTGAGTTAGCGAAAGAGAAAGGAAGTTTTCCTTTCCTTATCGGACAGACCGATGAAGAGACGAAACAATTACGAGAGAATTTTGTTAACACAGGGTACATGAAGGATATGCCTGAAGACATTAGGGAAGGAGTCCGCCAATACGGAATTAGAAACTCCCACTTGCTTACAGTAGCTCCAACCGGAAGCACGGGAACAATGGTTGGCGTAAGCACAGGACTCGAACCATATTTTTCTTTCTCTTATTATCGAAGCGGCCGTCTTGGTAAATTTATTGAAGTAAAAGCTGATATTGTTAAAGAATATCTAGAAAGAAATCCGGAGCAGGATGCTGACCAACTTCCTGAATGGTTTATTACAGCTATGACAATGACTCCAGAAGCCCACGCAGATACGCAATGCGTCATTCAACGCTGGGTGGACAGCTCTATTTCCAAGACCGTAAATGCACCTAGAGGGTATTCTGTTGAACAAGTAGAGAAAGTGTACCAAAGATTGTATCATGGCGGCGCAAAAGGCGGCACAGTATACGTTGACGGAAGCCGTGACAGTCAGGTGCTGACATTGAAAGCAGAAGAAAATGCGTTTGATGGAGAACAGACTGAATTTGAATTTGAAGAAGATAAGAAACCTCACGTTGTATTAATGGATACTGTGCACGAACTCGAAAAAACGAATGTAACTATCGGATCAGAGGTAGGGGATACATGCCCTGTCTGCCGTAAAGGAACTGTAGAGGACATTGGAGGATGTAATACTTGTACCAATTGTAATGCCCAGTTAAAATGCGGGTTATAATATAGTGAAGAGGTACTTGCGTTTTCGCAAGTACCTTTTTAAAATCGAGAAAAAACAAGCACTGAGCTGCAGGAGTCTGTCTGCGTTAACTCTGGGTGACTTCTCACCTTCCTTGTCATCCAAAGGAAACTAGTGTATCATTTTCATGAAAAGAACTACAGACCACTAGCTATATTGGGGGTTTAAGATGCCAACGCCAAGTATGGAAGATTATATTGAACAAATATACATATTAATTGAAGATAAAGGGTATGCACGTGTATCGGATATAGCTGAGAATCTGCAAGTCCACCCATCTTCTGTGACAAAGATGGTCCAGAAGCTGGATCGGGACCAATATTTGAATTACGAGAAATATCGAGGATTGATACTTACACCCAAAGGAAAAAAAGTAGGGAAAAGGCTAGTGTACCGGCACGAACTGCTCGAACAGTTTCTGGAGATCATTGGAGTAGAGAATGACAAAATATATGAAGATGTTGAGGGAATTGAGCACCATTTAAGCTGGGATTCAATAGACAGGATCGGAGACCTGGTTCAATATTTTGAAGAAGATAAGAGCCGTGTTTCCAGTCTGAGAGAAGTTCAACAGAAAAATGAAGAACAAAATAACGAAGAAATTTAAAGGCGTTTATTATTGACGCCTTTTTTTCATGTTCACTGTTCTAGAAAATCCGCGTTTCTTCTATATATAAGTGTGGGGGGATGCGTATGAATATAGATGGTGTATTCTCTGGAGGTGGAGTGAAAGCACTTGCTTTTATCGGAGCTTTAGAAGTGCTTGAAGAAAATAATTACCAATTTGAAAGAGTAGCAGGTACTTCTGCTGGAGCTATTGTAGCTTCCTTGAAAGCTGCAGGCTATGAAGCAAAAGACTTAAATGTCATTCTGGATGAACTCTCCTTTGAGAAGCTCATTGATCAGCCTCTTAGTGATCAGATTTTTCCTTTTTCTAAATGGTTATTTCTATATTTTAGAATGGGTTTGTATAAAGGGATAAGATTAGAGCAGTTATTAGCAAAATGGTTAGGGAAGAAAAACATTCGTACATTCGGCGACCTGCCAAAAGGAAGCTTAAAAGTAATTTGTTCGGATCTTACTTTAGGCAGGATGGTTGTTATTCCAGATGACTTAAAAGAGGTTTATGGAATCGATCCAAGAACTTTTTCAGTGGCGAAGGCGGTGAGGATCAGTGCTAGTCTTCCTTATTTTTTTATACCGGTAAAACTTCACGGCAAGAAAGGGAAATCTTTATTGGTAGACGGAGGAGTGTTAAGCAACTTTCCAATCTGGTTATTTGAAAATGAGCACGGGAGGAGAAAACGTCCCATTATCGGAATGCAGCTGAGTGATCCTCCTGATCAACTGCCTGAGCGGAAAATAAAAAATTCGATCCAGATGTTTCAAGCTTTATTCAGTACGATGAAACAGGCTCATGATGCGCGTTATATATCTACCACAAAAAGCCGTGACATTATTTTTATACCAGTAGAAGGAGTTGAAACGACTGATTTCTATATTAGTCCTGTCCAAAAGGAGAAGCTCCTGAATATCGGAAGAGAACAGGCGGTAACTTTTCTGAAAAGATGGTCAAAATAAAAGATCGAGCCTTTATTAAAACGAGGCACGATCTTTTTTATTATTCTTATTCCCTTCAATTACTCTTAAATGAGAGGGCTGCTTACGTTTTGATTTCTTCTTTTGTAAAGAAGTAGATTTTGAAGCTGCAGCGTTAGTTTTGGCAGCTTTGACCGGCTTCGGTGCTTTGTATTTTTGCTTTGATTGCTTCACAGCCTGTTTGTATTTTCTCATCTCATTCCTGTTCGCTCCTGAACCTATGCGATTGCGAAGGAAGAAGAAATAAATAGCCCCGTAAATAAGGACAGCGATCCCAATCATCATCACAATAGAGGATAGAAAACTGGAAGTGTTAGTGAATAGTTGTACCCCAACATAAAATACAGCCAGGGCAATAAGTGTATAAATTACGGGAGTCACCCAGTTCCTCGTCATAGTATGTTCCTCCTTTATTTAGATTCAATTAAGGATGTTCTTACTCTTTGTATACCACTTTAGTGCTTCTGATTATCATAATTTAACATATTATTTTGAGACGTTGATTTAACCAGCTCTTTAAATTCTTTCCAAGCCCGTGTTAATTATGCATAGAAAGAGAGAATTTATCATTATTTCATTATCAGTCTTAAAACATTCTCAATTATTATTTTACAGCAATATTAAAAGTTTCACTACCATTTTTCTGCAATGAATTGGATGAAAAATGAGAAGTTGGAAAATATAAGGGTGAGGTGATGGTAATGGCAGATAAGATGAAAGATCAAAGGAAACAAGAGCCGCCGCAAAGCGTTTTAGCCAAGGCTATAACAATAGGATTTGTTTCAGGAATTTTGTGGAGTACACTTGGTGCTATTTCTTATTATTTTAGTTTTTCTGAAGTATCGGCTGCTTCATTTATCTTTAGGTCTTTTTGGTACACTAATTGGACGAGCTCTCTTTTAGCAGAGATACTGGCTGTAATTATAGTAAGTCTTTTCTCCATGTTTGTGTCATTAATTTACTATGTTACACTGAAGCGGATAAATGGAATATGGCCTGGAATCGTATTTGGAATAGCGTTATTTGCTGTGATATTTTTTGCATTAAACCCTATTTTCTCAGCGGTCCCGGCCTGGAATGAACTTACTGGTGATACTTATGTAACAAGTGTTTGTTTATATATATTATATGGAGTTTTTATTGGCTACTCAATATCCTATGAATATCAGGAATATAATCAGCATCCTGCAAAGTGAAGATATGCTCATAGTATGATAAAATAGACGAGGATATTCATTTTGTTAAAGTTGGGTGGATGATGCAGGTGCAACGATTGTTACTTCTAAACGGTCCTAATCTTAACAGACTTGGACAAAGGGAACCCGAAACATATGGAACAGATACAATAGAAGATATTATTAATAAGGTCAAAGAAGTAGCAGAAGAACACAGTTTCCAGCTGGAACACTTTCAGTCCAACCATGAAGGTGAGTTGATTGACAAACTTCACGAGACAGAAGGAGAAATATCAGGAGTAGTTTTCAACCCTGCTGCGTATACACATACGAGCGTGGCATTACGAGATGCGGTTGCCTCTATAACTGCTCCCGTAATTGAAGTCCATATTTCCAATGTTCATCAACGTGAGGAATTTCGTCACCGCTCCATGCTTGCGGCTGTTTGTGCAGGACAGGTTGTCGGTTTTGGAACGGACGGTTATCGTCTAGCCACGCTGGGCTTGATTGAAAAAATTATAAATTGAAGGGAGAGCCGTTAAAATGACTAAATTAGGCAAGTTGCGCGAAGCCCTCGGGGAGCAGGGCGTAGATGGAATAGTAATTATGTCAGATAAAAACAGACGTTATATTGCTGATTTCACTGGGACTGCAGGTGCTTTGCTAATAACTGAAGATGAAGCTCTGTTTATCACCGATTTCAGATATACTGAGCAGGCGGCTGAACAAGCTAAAGGGTTTAAAATTATTGAGCATAAAGCTGCCCTGCAGGAAGAAGTGGCGAAACAAGCCAACCAATTGAATATAACGAAGCTTGGATTTGAAAAGGATTTACTTACATACGGACAATACGATCTATTCCGTAAGCATGTAAAAGCGGAATTAATCCCCACGTCCGGATTAGTCGAGAATTTGCGCTTGATTAAGTCCGAAGATGAGCTTACTATATTAAAGGATGCTGCAAAGATTGCAGATGACGCATTTTCTCATATTCTTAATTACATAAAACCAGGGGTTAAAGAAATTGAAGTTTCAAATGAGCTTGAATTTTTTATGAGAAAACAAGGTGCGGCTTCATCCAGCTTCGATATCATTGTGGCTTCTGGACACAGATCGGCTTTACCGCATGGGGTAGCCTCTGATAAAAAGATTGAAACAGGGGAATTAATAACCCTGGATTTCGGAGCACTTTATCACGGCTATTGTTCCGATATCACTCGTACTGTTGCTGTCGGACAAATCAGTGACGAGTTGCAGGAAATCTATCAAACCGTTTTACAAGCTCAATTAAGAGGAATGAACGGTATAAGAGCCGGTATAACAGGAAAAGAAGCTGATGCCCTGACCCGTGACTACATTAAAGAAAAAGGGTACGGTGATTATTTTGGCCATTCTACAGGTCATGGAATTGGTTTAGATGTACACGAAGGCCCAGCTCTCTCTTACCGTTCGGATGTTGTACTTGAATCAGGGATGGTTGTAACAGTCGAACCTGGTATTTATGTTCCCGGGGTCGGTGGCTGCCGCATTGAAGATGACACTGTAGTGACTGAGACAGGTAATGAAACCCTGAGTCATTCACCGAAAGAATTAATTACGCTTTAAGGAGGAAGAGTTATGATTTCAGTTAATGATTTTAAAACAGGTCTTACCATCGAAGTGGATGGTGGGATATGGCAGGTAGTAGACTTTCAACACGTAAAACCGGGAAAAGGGGCTGCGTTTGTTCGTTCAAAACTGCGTAATCTACGTAATGGTAATATACAGGAAAAAACTTTTCGTGCTGGGGAAAAAGTAGAGAAAGCACATATTGAGAACCGTAAAATGCAGTATTTGTATGGTTCGGGAGACATGCACGCTTTCATGGATACTGAAACTTATGAGCAAGTTGAACTTCCTACTGCCCAGATATCGGAACAGTTGAATTATCTTAGAGAAAACATGGAAGTCCAAATTCAATCTTATGAAGGCGAGACAATTGGAGTCGAGCTTCCTAACAACGTAGAGCTTAAAGTTATTGAGACAGAGCCAGGAATTAAAGGTGATACGGCAAGTGGTGGAACGAAGCCTGCCACACTTGAGACAGGTTTAATCGTTCAAGTACCCTTCTTTATAAATGAAGGAGAAGTATTGGTAATCAATACTTCGGATGGTAAATATGTATCTCGAGCATAATTAGCATAATGGTAATAGAGTGATCCCGGTACGGGGTCACTCTTTTTTGTTGTGAAAAATACATTCAATCAGTTTGGATAAGAGGTTTGGTGAGAGTATGTTCTTCTTATTTAAAAGGCGGGCAATTAGACTTTAATCAAGCTTCCTATCAACAGTCATATATTTTAAGAGAGGACATACATATAAGATAAAGCAGGAAAAGGGGACAACCTTAGATGAAAGAAATTATGCGCTTGTTTCCTCAAGTATATACATCAGCATTATCACGACACGTCAGATGGAAAATTGTCCAGGAAATTCGGTTACGAGTGAACAAGTCGATAGAGGTCATTGATGCGAACGGTGTAAAAACTATCGCGAATACTGTCATCTCTTCAGCCGATCTATCATTTGTTCTAAATCAAGTAAGTCAATTCTCTGTTTATAAGTTTAAGGAAGAAATGAAGGAAGGATTTATCACTATCGAAGGGGGGCATCGAGTAGGATTAGCAGGTAAGGCAAACATTCAAAACAATGAAATAGATTCTTTAAAAAATATTACATTTATGAACATAAGAGTTGCCCACAATCATATAGATAATGCCAAAGAAATTTTGCCATATATTTTTGAGAATCGCAGCTGGAAAAGCACATTAATTATCGGCCCCCCTCACTCGGGTAAAACTACGGTGTTACGAAACATCTCAAGATGGGTGGGTTCAGCGAATTATCTACAGGAGGCTGCGAAAATAGGGATTGTCGACGAAAGGTCTGAGCTGGCTGCATGCCGCGAAGGGATTCCACAAATGGACGTGGGAAACCGGACCGATGTCATGGACGGCTGTCCTAAAGCCGTAGGGATGATGATGATGATTCGGTCAATGTCCCCAGATGTGTTAATAGCAGATGAAATTGGAGGAGCTGAGGACGCAGCAGCAGTAAAGGAAGCAGTTCACACAGGTGTTAAGGTAATATGCAGTGTTCACGGTCAGGATCTATCTTCTGTTAGTAAAAGGAAGGATGTTGGATATTTAGTCGAAGAACAGCTGTTTGAGCGCTATTTAGTATTGGAAAGGCTGCAAGCGAAATCTAATTATTATTTAACAGTATTAGATTTAAATGGAAAACGATTGGCGAGCGTGAAAGGGGATGGGAACAATGGAATGGTTCGGAGCCCTGATCGTGTTAGTCGCAACCACATGGGTAGGATTTGATATCGCGGCGAAGTTTAGAAAACGACCTGGGCAAATCAGACAATGGAAAAGTGCACTTCAGATGATTGAAGCTGAAATGGTTTATAGTCAATCATCCCTTTGGGAAGTTTGTGAAAAATTGTCACATATCCTTCCTCCGCCTGTAAGCTATTTTTTCTCAGGACTCGTTAAAGAGAAAGATAATTGCACAGATTTTAGTAAACTCTGGAGTTCTGAATTGAGGAAACATTGGTTTTGGAATGCAATGTCTAAGAGTGATCTTGACATACTAATTCAGTTTGGAGCGACAATAGGCCAGCACGACTTGGTGCAGCAGCAGAAACAAATAAAACTGACGACTCATCATCTAGACTTACAGCTTAACGAAGCCATTGAAAGTTCAGGTAAACATGAAAAACTGGCACGAGGTGTGGGGGTGTTAAGTGGGTTGTTAGTCGTTTTACTACTTATATGATGAGGGGGAGGGACCGTTGTGTTTCAAGACGCATCCATCCTATTTCAAATTGCGGGCATAGGAATAATCGTCGCTATGATCCATAGCATTTTGAAGCAAATGGGGAAAGAGGAAATTGCTCAGGTTGTGACGCTGACAGGGTTTATTATTGTTTTGTTTATTGTATTACACAGGCTGGCAGACTTATTTCAGCAAATTAAATCCGTTTTTTTATACCAGGGATAGAGCGCTATGGATATTGTGCAGATTGTCTCTCTAGGTCTTGTTGCAAGCCTGCTGATTATATTGTTAAAAGAACAGAAGTCTTCTATTGCATTCCTGCTATTGCTCTTCACAGTCATCTTAATATTTCTGTCTGTGATCGAGCACGTAAAGTATATATTTTCCCTTCTTCAATACATGGCAGAGAAGGCACAAGTAGAATCCGTGTACTTTAAAACAATCTTAAAAATAATCGGCATTGCGTACATTACTGAATTTGGAGCTCAGCTGATTCGCGATGCCGGACTAAATTCTTTAGCTTCAAAAGTCGAACTGGCAGGCAAACTATTTATCTTAATGCTTGCGATTCCAATCATTACAGCCTTAATTGAGACCATACTGGATTTTATACCCGGAGCCGCAGGGTAAGGATTGAGGTTTGAAATGAAAATAATACTACTTTTTTACTGCATAAGTTTGTTCTTATGGATTAATCCAGCCACCACTGAGGCATCAACTACATCTAATGATGAAGAGGTCAACTCACTGATGAATCATATCTCTACCGAAGAACTCGAGCAGAATTATGATCAGCTTCAAGATCAATATGGGGAATACATGCCGAAAGTGGATTTTAAAGATCTCAGTCAATGGGGTGAAGAAGAAAGCGCTGATGAAGGATGGCTTACTGGCATCGTATCATTTTTATTCCATGAACTTCTATCTAATGGCAAGCTTTTAGGATCGTTGTTGTTCCTGACTCTGTTCAGCACATTATTGCAAGCCATGCAGTCCTCTTTTGAAAACACAGTTGTCAGCAGAATAGCTTATATGGTTATCTATCTTGTTTTAATCGGATTAGCCTTAGAAAGCTTTGGACAAGTCATTGAATATACTTTAGGCGCTATTAATCACATGAGCAGCTTTATGATCGGTTTACTCCCTTTATTATTAGGAATCATGGCATCCTTTAGTCATCTTATGTCGATTTCTTTTTTTCATCCGATTATTGTAGCTCTCGTTCAGTCTAGTGGACTGCTGGTAAAGTTTATACTTATTCCTCTGTTTGCTTCTTCTGCTCTGCTGATGATTATGGGATCTCTAAATGAAACCTTTAAAGTTGATCAGCTAGCAGAGCTGCTGAGAAAAGCGGGGATGGCTGTTATGGGTGTCTATCTCACACTTTTTTTAGGAGTAATATCCGTACAAGGGACCGTAACAGCTGTTCAGGATGGGGTCACAATGAAAACGGCACGATTTGTTACTGGGAATTTCGTTCCCGTAGTCGGCCGTTTATTTACAGATGCTACTGACACCATATTAGGGGCCTCTCTCATATTGAAAAACACTCTGGGAATCGCAGGCGTTGTTATTCTGTTAGGGATTGCTCTTTTTCCTGCACTAAAGATTTTAGCGATTGCTCTTATTTATAAAATAGCTGCCGCTCTTCTCCAACCTGTAGGAGACGGCCCTGTTGTAACGGCTATGTCTGTAATCAGTAAGCATATGATGTATATATTTGCATCACTGCTTATGGTATCGATGATGTTTTTCTTAGTTATTGTCATCATGGTGGCAGCTAGTAATATTACAATGATGGTTCGATAAGGTGGATGAATTATGCAGGCATTTATCCAATGGATTACTGAAATTGTATTATATTTATTTTTGGCAATGGTAGCAGACGCTCTCCTTCCGTCAGGCCTTATGAAAAAGTATGCAAGGTTAGTAATGTCCATTTTATTACTGCTCGTTATTATAAATCCACTGCTTCAATTTCTAAAACTTGATCCCAACCAGATACTTAGCTCTGTTGAAAGACAAATGCAGTCCAGTATGGAAACGGAAGAGATGACGAGTGCAATAGAAGAAAAGAAAAATGAAATAATGAGTGGACAAGATGCATATACATTAAAACAGGTAGAGGAAGCAATTATCACACAGCTTAAAGAGCCAGTTAAAAAGGCGGAGAATGTAACCATTAATGAAGTCGACTTAACTTTTTTTGAGACTCCTCATTCCCTTGAGTCATTGGACAAGCTTGTGTTATTCGTGTCCTCCACAGAAGCAGCCGGGTCTGTCGAGGAAATTATTATCTCAGCATCGGATCAAGAGGAAAGAGCTGACGAGCCTCATCATGATGAGGATTCGATAAAAGAGTTAGCAGCTCAGCAGTTGGATCTAAACAAGGAACAAATAGAAATACGCTGGGAGGAAAATCATGAGTAATTGGTGGAGTAAGCTGTTAAGTCCTTTGTCATCGAAAGAGGGGCAGAAACTGAACAAGCCAAAATACTTGATCATTATAGGGTTAGTTGGTGTGATGTTCATTTTACTTAGCAACTGGTTTCAAACTCCTGACACTAGTGCCCCGCCGCCTCCATCTAATGAAAGTTCTACAGCAAAGGAAAAGGCGGATGAACCATCGCTTTCTGTAGATCACCTGGAAGAAGAGTATGAACAACAATTGAAACCTCTCCTGGAAAACATTCAAGGAGTCAGTGAGGTTGATCTAATGATTAATCTGGCCGCAACGGAGGAGAAAGTGTATGACAAAAACCTAATCATTGGAAAGCAGACAACTAAAGAAACAGATAAGAATGGAGGGGAACGGCAAATTGAGGATTATTCAAAGGAACAGCAGCTAGTATTAGTCAGGCAGGGTGATCAGGAAGTTCCACTGCTGACACAAACAAATAAACCGGATGTCAGCGGAGTGTTTGTTACAGCTAAAGGTGTTGAACAAATGAAAGTAAAAGAATGGGTGGTAGAAGCTGTATCGCGAGTGCTCGATGTTCCGAGTCACAGAGTTTCGGTTCTGCCTAAATCATAGGGAGGGTTTCACTTGGTAAAAAAACAAACGGTATGGTTGTTAACAATGTTGAGCTTACTTATTGTTTTAAGTGTGTATTATATGACTTCCCCGGATAATGGAGAAATGGCTTTTATACAGGATGAGGAATGGCAGGACATCGAAAGCGCAGAAGAAGAAGGAGCGGCGGAAGATGTAGTGAGTTCTGAGATGCCAACCGATGAATTATTTGCCTCCATTCGGTTAGAAATGCAGAATGAAAGAGATCAAAAATCTGAACAACTGTCGGAGATTGTAGCTTCAAGCGATTACTCTGCAGAAGAAAAAAATGATGCAATGGAAGAAATGGAAACTTTACAAGAAACATCTTCTAAGGAATCTATATTAGAAAATACAATTCGGGCGAGCATTCCATATGATGATGTCCTTGTCAGATCAGAAGGTGATGTTATTCAAGTCACTGTTCAAGCAGAAGAACTGACAAAGGCAGAAACGAGAGAAATTATGCAGATGGTTTCAGATGAGTTTGGTCAAAAGAGAGTAGAAGTGAAATTCCAACCAACTTCATAATTCACTAGAACCCCCTTCTCAATAGATGTGAAGGGGATTTTCTGTTTGTGTTAAAGTTTATCAAGGTGCTGCACACCACCAGGTTTTAATGGTTGATTTGAGTGAATGATACGGAAAGTTGCAGGGAAGTGGTCATCTATCGTAAAATGTTATAAGGAGTTATTAATACCAGTCATAAAGCTATATACATAAAGGGGTGCCCAACTATGTTAAAGGTTCAAGAAATACGTGAACTTATTAAATTAATTGATGAATCAGAAATTGATGAATTTTCATACGAAACCAATGGAACAAAGGTATGTATGAAGAAAAGCGGAGGACAAGTTGTAACAGAGGCTCCTGTTCAGCAGGCGCCTGCTTCAAAAGATGCAGAACCAGCGGTTAATACAGCCCCTGCTCCAAAAGAAGAAGCACCGAAAAAGGATGAGAAGATAGAATCTGAAGAGAAACAGACTGATTATGATAAAGAAATCACTTCCCCGATGGTGGGAACCTTTTATCAGTCCCCTTCACCTGATCAAGACGCCTATATTAAAGTTGGCGATCAAGTGAAAAAAGACTCAGTCGTATGTATTGTAGAAGCAATGAAGCTGTTTAATGAGATTGAGGCTGAGGTTTCCGGAGAAATTGTAGAAATCTTAGTAGAAGATGGAGAGCTCGTCGAATATGGCCAGCCATTATTTCGAGTGAAGACAGCATAGTCGGGGGGTTCAATGGCATGATAAAAAAAGTTTTGATAGCGAACCGTGGAGAAATAGCAGTTCGAATTATACGTGCATGCAAAGAAATGGGAATAGAAACAGTCGCAGTATATTCAGAAGCGGACAAAGAAGCATTACACGTGCAAATTGCTGATGAAGCTTATTGTGTAGGCCCTACTTTAAGTAAAGATAGTTACTTGAATTATACGAACATTATGAGTTTAGCTACACTTACTGAAACGGATGCTATTCATCCTGGTTATGGTTTTTTAGCGGAAAATGCAGAATTTGCAGAGATGTGTGAGGAATGTAAAATAACTTTTGTAGGTCCCTCTTCCTATGCGATTCAAAAGATGGGTACAAAAGATGTAGCAAGAGAAACTATGCGAGAAGCTGGCGTACCGGTTGTCCCTGGTTCTACAGGTATTATTAAGGATGTGGAAGAAGGAAAACAAATTGCAGAAGAGATCGGCTACCCTGTAATTATTAAAGCGACTGCCGGCGGCGGCGGAAAAGGAATTCGAGTGGCAAGAAACGAAGAGGACCTGGAAAAAGGTATTAGAGTCACTCAACAGGAAGCGGAAACTGCGTTTGGGAATCCTGGGGTTTACATTGAGAAATTCATTGAAGACTTCCGTCACGTTGAAATCCAGGTGCTTGCCGACAACCATGGGAACGCTGTTCACCTAGGAGAAAGGGATTGTTCGATTCAGCGACGCTTGCAAAAATTAATTGAAGAAACGCCTTCACCTGCTATTGACCCTGATATGCGCCAGAAAATGGGAGATGCAGCGGTAAAGGCTGCTCTGGCTGTTGATTATTCAGGAGCAGGGACTGTCGAGTTTATATATGACCAAAAGGATCAGAAATTTTACTTTATGGAGATGAATACACGGATTCAAGTGGAACACCCTGTAACGGAGATGGTTACGGGAGTCGATCTTATCAAAGAACAGTTAAAAGTAGCCAATAATGAAGAGTTAAGCTTTACACAGGAGGATATACAATTTGAAGGATGGGCGATGGAGTGCAGAATTAATGCGGAAGATCCATTTAAAAACTTTATGCCTTCAGCCGGTAAGATTGATATGTATTTACCTCCAGGCGGCCTCGGCGTTCGGGTGGATTCAGCTGCATATCCAGGATACATGATTCCTCCCTATTATGATTCGATGGTAGCTAAATTAATCACATACGGTAAAGATCGTGAAGAAGCCGTGCAAAAAATGAAAAGGGCACTTGACGAATTTGTAATCGAGGGTGTTAAAACTACTATCCCTTTCCATCAAAGAATGATGGAGCACGAAGTATTTGTGAAAGGGGATTTTAACACTAAATTCCTTGAGAAGTACACTGTTATGGAGGATGAATAATTAAGGAGTGGTCACAAGTGGACGAAAGACAATTGTTAAACGTTACAGAAGGCTCAACTCTTGGTAATGTAGAGATTGCTCCAGAAGTGATAGAAGTAATAGCCGGAATAGCTGTTTCTGAAGTGTCAGGTGTAGCAGCAATGAGAGGGAATTTTGCTACCGGTGTTGTCGAACGTCTTGGTAAAAAGAGCCATGGAAAAGGGGTCAAAGTTGAACTGGATGAAGAAGGAATCCTAATTGATGCTTATGTTGTTATGGATTACGGCATTTCAATACCGGAGACAGCTCAACAAATTCAGGATAACACCCGTCAGGCGTTAAAAAATATGACAGCTCTTGAAATTAAAGAAATTAATGTTCATGTCGTAGGTGTGCAAATGGAAGCAAGGGAAGAAGCGGCTACTGAAGAAGAGTAATGATAAAAGGCCAGCAGGGGATTCATCCTGGCTGGTCTTTTATTAATGGTGAATAGCATTTACCAATTGAAAATGTTATGATTCTATCGGATATGACTTTAAAGGAGAAAAGTATAGATGAAACGACGATTAGCAAGAGAGAAAGCATTTCAAGCGCTTTTTCAAATGGATTCAAGTGAGATTAGTGCTCATGAAGCAATCGATCATGTACTTAATGAGGGAGAATCAGACGATTTTCTGACCCAATTGGTCTTAGGTGTCCTTGAGAATAAAGAGCAAATTGATACCTGGATTGAAAGCCATCTTGAAAACTGGACGTTTGCCCGTTTAGCGCGTGTTGAGAAAACACTACTTCGAATGGCTGCATATGAAATTAAATTTAACGAAGACGTCCCTTCTCAAGTAGCAATTAACGAAGCTGTTGAGTTGGCAAAGATTTTTGGGGAAGATCAGTCTGGTAAGTTTATAAACGGTGTTTTATCAAAAATGATAAGGTAGGAAGGAAGATTATTTTATGTCAGCAGAAATTATTTACGGTAAGGAATTAGCACTCCAGATTAGGCAGGAAATGAAGGAGGAAGTAGCTGCTTTAAGTACAGAAGGCATTTACCCTAAGCTTGTCGTGATTATCGTTGGGGAAGATCCAGCTTCCCAATCCTATGTTAAAGGAAAACAGCGTGCCTCTGACAATATTGGTATGAAGTCTGATTTATTGGAGCTTCCAGCCGATACGCCTGAACAAAAACTGTTAAATATAATTAATGAGCTTAATTTAGATGATGAAGTACACGGTATATTGGTACAACTTCCTCTACCAGAGCAGATTAATGAGCAGAAAGTAATTGAAGCGATAGATCCTAAGAAAGATGTAGATGGGTTTCATCCGATTAATATTGGTAAGCTAATGACAGGTCAGGATACTTTCTACCCTTGTACCCCCTTTGGTATCCTTGTAATGTTAAAACGTGCAAACATAAAAATTGAAGGAAGTCATGTAGTAGTCGTGGGGCGCAGTAATTTAGTAGGCAAGCCTGTAGGTCAGCTGTTGCTAAACGAAAACGCTACTGTAACTTATTGTCACTCCCGTACGAGAAACATGAAAGAACTTACTAAACAAGCAGACATTCTTATCGTAGCGGTAGGTAAACCTCACATGATTAGTGGAGAAGACATTAAGGAGGGTGCAGTAGTTATTGATGTAGGGGTGAACCGTGTAGATGGTAAGCTGACAGGCGACGTGGACTTCGATTCCGCCTTAGATAAAGCCTCCTACATCACGCCCGTTCCTAAAGGGGTTGGCCCAATGACGATTACTATGCTTCTTAATAATACAATTAAAGCTGCGAAGTGGATTCATAAACAATAAGGGGACATTCAAGTGAATGATCGTTATTTAACTGTTACGGCTCTTACTAAATATATAAAAAAGAAGCTTTCATTTGATCCTCATCTTAAGGAGGTCTGGCTGCGTGGAGAAATCTCAAACTTCAAGCATCACAGCAGGGGACACATGTATCTTTCCTTAAAGGATGAAAAATCAAGAATTCAAGCAGTTATGTTCGCGGGAAATAATCGCTCACTGGCGTTCAGACCCGAAAACGGTATGAACGTTTTAGTCCGTGGTGAAATTAATGTATATGAACCGATGGGCAGCTACCAACTGTATATTCAGGATATGCAGCCTGATGGCATTGGAGCTCTCTACTTAGCGTTTGAACAGTTAAAAGAAAAGCTCCAAAAAGAAGGCTTGTTTAACGCAGAAAGGAAAAAGGAGATCCCTCTCTATCCAAAGCACATTGGGGTGGTGACTTCACCAACAGGTGCAGCAATCCGTGATATATTAACGACGCTTAAAAGAAGATATCCCATTGTTAAAGTGTCAATCCTTCCGGTACTTGTGCAGGGGAGGTCTGCAGCGAGCTCGGTTTCAAAGGCCATTGACTATGCAAATCACAATCTGGATTGTGATGTATTAATTGTAGGTAGAGGAGGAGGTTCATTAGAGGATCTCTGGGGATTTAATGAAGAAGAAGTGGCAAGAGCAATTGCCCGCTCAAATATACCTGTTATTTCAGCCGTAGGGCATGAGACAGATACAACGATAAGTGATTTCGTTGCCGATATCAGGGCAGCAACCCCTTCAGGAGCTGCAGAGCTATCAGTCCCATCTTTACTGGAATTAAAGGAAAGAGTAGATCAGTTAAGAAGAAGACTGCAAAGAGCAATGGAGGTTGAGCGGTCTGCTGCTGAAAAGCGGTTACATCAGTTAACCAAATCCTATGCTTTTAAATACCCTGAACAATTAATGAAGCAAAAGGAACAGGAACTAGATCGACTTATAGAACGAATGTCTTCTAATTTGAAATCTGTTTCACGACAGCAGAATGAACGCTTAACCTTTTTAAGAAGCCGACTCAAACAGCAGCACCCACAGGCAGAGGTAGAAGCAAAACAAAAGCAGCTTCAAGAAGTAACGAAGCAATTACAAACCCAGTTTCAGTACAGCCTGGGGACGAAAAAAGACCAATTTCGTTCAACACTTGAAAAATTGACTCTGCTAAATCCTTTAGACACCATGAAACGAGGATATGCGATACCTTATACGAATAAAGGACATGTTATTAAAAGTGTAGATCAAGTGACACGAGGGGATGAAATAACGGTAGACGTAAAGAATGGGACGCTGTGGTGTGAAATTACCGGTGTGAAAGAGGAGGAGAATTAATGAATGCAGAGCAGAACGAACTAAGTTTTGAAGAAGCAATGAATCAGCTTGAAGAACTTGTTGAAAAACTTGAAACAGGGGAAGTTCCTTTAGAGAAAGCGATCCAGTATTATCAGGATGGAATGAAGCTTTCTAAAATCTGCAATGAAAAACTAAATACAGTGGAAAAGCAAATGCAGCAAATTCTAAATGAACATGGGGAATTTGAGCCGTTCGATGTTCAGGAGGAAGAATAGTGGATAGTTTAATGGTGTTTCTTAAGAAACATAAGCAACAGATTACCATTGAATTAGAGAAATATATAATCAATAATACAAACGAAGGACGTTTACGTGACGCTATGCTGTATTCCATTCAGGCTGGCGGGAAGCGTATACGGCCGATCCTCTTGTTAGCAGTATTAGATTCATTTAAACAGGATACTAAAAAGGGGATAAGTGTGGCATGTGCTTTAGAAATGATCCATACTTATTCGTTAATTCACGATGATTTGCCAGCAATGGATAATGATGCTGTTAGAAGAGGACAGCCTACGAACCATAAGCAGTTTGATGAGGCCACCGCTATTTTAGCTGGAGATGCACTTTTAACCTTAAGTTTCCAAATTATTTCGGAATCCAAAGAGTTAACCAGTGAAGAAAAAGTGTACCTTATAAAGGAATTATCCGCAGCGAGTGGTCCTAAAGGAATGGTCGATGGTCAAATGCAGGATATGGACAGTGAGAACCAAACAATTCCTCTTGATAAGCTGGAAACTATTCATAAGTACAAGACGGGTGCCCTACTTAAATTTTCAATAATGGCGGGAGCATTTTTAGCACAAGCAAATAATCATGAAACGATTGAATTAACCCGGATGGCTGATGCTCTCGGTTTGCTGTTCCAGATTCAAGATGACATTCTGGACGTTGTTGGGGATGTAAACACGATTGGGAAACCCACTGGAAGTGATGAAGGCAATCATAAAAGTACATACCCCCAGCTTCTAGGAATGGAAGGTGCGGTTAACCAAAAAAATTACTATGCTGAAATTGCTTATAAATCTTTGGATCATGCAGGAGTAAATAACACCATTTTATCTGAATTAATAAAATATTTAAGCCAAAGAGACCGGTAAGGGTATCACAAAGTTTTATAATTGAGGAAGTTTAAAGATTGTGGTATATTTGATTTACAAAAGGAATGGTGCAGTATCCTAGTCGGCCCTCCGTTCCTGAAGGCGGGCCTAAAAATCCGCCAAAGGGCACATCGATGAAGTTCCTTGTGTCGGCTTGAGGCGCCCAGCCTTGGGTCGGTGCTGGGAGTTAAGGTCGCAGGGCGATCCACAAAGGCATGTGGGCGTTGACCCTGCTTCCGCGGAGGCCCATTCTTGTGAGAGTCTCTAAGCCGGAGACTCTTATGAAATGGGGTATGAACCTACTTTTATATGGAGTGATTCTGTATAGGTAGCGTAGCCTGCCTTGAGTGGTTTTGAGGGGATTATAGTCATGGACCTTTCAAGATTTTAGGTGGCCACTAAAATTTGAACTGGTAACTATATGAAATCAGAACTGCAAAAGAGGCTAAGGAACGGTTAAAGGCTGTCGGGGAAATCCCCTAGGCTGTTCTATGGACGTTAATTGGGAATTATAGTACGGACTGAGTGGTAATCTAGTCCAACTTTCGGAAACGGAGTTGATTCGGGTTTAAAGGGGAACCGCCAGAGTGGTGACACTCGGTATCCGAATGGGAAAACCTACTAGACCTAAGCCGTAATTTTTACTCAATTTGCGACCATTCCTTTCTACATAAGTCTTATTCTTGAATATTGAGGTTGAAAATGGACAATAAATTTAGAAAATCGCTAAAGTTTAGTTTTAGTATTGCCGTTATCACTTTTGTGTTAGCGGCTATTTTTTCAATTATATCCTCTTCTGTGTTAAGCGGAGTGGTGTGGGGAATAGGTCTTATCATTGTCCTTTTAATTGTATTTACTGGTGTTATTTTTGATATGCTAGGAATAGCTGCCACAGCTGCTTCAGAGCCTCCATTCCATGCTATGGCTGCAGAGAAGATTCCTGGAGCGAAAGAAGCAATTGTAATAGTGAGAAACGCTGACCGCTTTGCAAGTTTTTGTAACGACGTAATAGGGGATATATCTGGTATAGTGAGTGGAACGGCATCAGCCGTAGTAGTTATACAGCTGGCTAATGTATTTGGTCACTCTGATGGATCAACTGTTCAAATCACTCTGTCGGTAATATTGACCAGTATTGTTGCAGCACTAACGGTTGGCGGCAAGGCTGTCGGCAAGTTTTTTGCGATCCATTCCTCAACAAAAATTATTTTTGCAGCTGCGAGAGTGATTGCGTGGATTGAATCGAATTTGAAAATAAACATACTTTCCACTACAAAATCCACCAGAAAATCACGATGACTAATAAGGGGGTCCATTTATGGATCTGTACAAGATTAAAGATCCTTCTTTCTTGAAGGGAATGTCAATTGATCAATTAAATCAATTATCGATGGATGTCAGAAAGTTTCTAATTGAAAACTTATCTTCCACTGGAGGCCACTTAGGAGCAAATCTCGGTGTTGTTGAATTAACGCTGGCTTTACACAAAGTATTTGAAAGTCCCAAAGATCGATTTCTTTTTGATGTGGGGCATCAGTCCTATATTCATAAGATTCTTACCGGACGTGCTGAAAAATTTGACACTCTGCGGCAGTATCAAGGGTTATGCGGATTTCCAAAAAGAAATGAAAGTGAACATGACATATGGGAAACCGGACATAGCTCAACCTCATTATCGGCTGCTATGGGTATGGCAATTGCCAGGGATTTAAATGGTGAAAATCACTCCATTCTCCCTATAATTGGAGACGGAGCCTTAACAGGTGGAATGGCTCTTGAAGCCTTGAATCACATTGGTGATGAGAAAAAGAATGTAACCGTTATCTTAAATGATAATGAAATGTCAATAGCAAGAAACGTAGGTGCTCTTCATAGCGCTTTAGGACGTATGCGCAGTGCAGGTAAATATAACCGTGCGAAAGATGATTTGGAATGGCTTCTAAAACGAATTCCAGCGGTTGGGGGTAAACTTGCACAAGCTGCAGAACGTCTAAAAGACAGTATGAAGTATTTTGTGGTGCCTGGAATGTTCTTTGAAGAGCTTGGTTTCACATATTATGGTCCTGTAGACGGTCATGATTATCATGATTTACTTGAAAATTTAAATTATGCAAAAAAGACAGAAGGTCCAGTAATCATTCATGTAATTACTCAAAAAGGTAAAGGTTATCATCCAGCTGAGTCTGACCAGAAGGACAAATGGCATGGAGTTGGGCCTTATAAAATTGAGTCAGGGGAAAAAATAAAAGCAGCAGATGGACCGCCTGCCTGGAGTGAAGTTATTAGTGATACGCTTAGAAAAGAAGCACGTAATGATAAAAGGATTGTAGCTGTAACGCCTGCAATGGTTCTTGGTTCGAAGCTTGAGAAATTTCAAGCAGAGTTTCCTGACCGGCTTTATGACGTAGGAATAGCAGAACAGCATGCAACCACATTATCAGCGGGGCTGGCTTCACAAGGTATGAAGCCGTTTCTGGCGATCTATTCCACATTCCTGCAGCGGGGGTATGATCAAGTTATTCATGATGTAGCCAGGCAGAACTTAAATGTTATGTTTGGAATTGACAGGGCAGGTTTAGTCGGTGCAGATGGGGAAACACACCAGGGTGTTTTTGATATTGCCTTCCTTCGTTCTGTTCCAAACATCGTCCTAATGATGCCTAAAGATGAGAATGAAGGGCAGCATATGGTTCATACGGCTGTGCAATATAATGACGGGCCAATCGCCGTTCGTTATCCAAGAGGAAATGGACTTGGTGTGGCTATGGACGAAGAGTTAAAAACCATTCCAATTGGAAGCTGGGAAGTACTCGAAGAAGGTGAGGATGCAGTTATTCTTACTTTCGGCACGACCATCCCCCTTGCTCTTAGCGCCAGTAAACGGTTAAGAAAAGAAGGGATAACCGTACGAGTGGTAAACGCTCGTTTTATGAAGCCATTAGATGAATCTATGCTTCATGATATTATGAAAGAGAACATTCCGGTGTTAACAATAGAAGAAGCTGTTTTACAAGGAGGCTTTGGCTCAAGTGTGCTTGAGTTCAAAGAAGAGTTTAACTATAATTCATGGATTAAACGACTAGGTGTACCTGACCGGTTTATTGAACATGGCAGCGTCGGCAAGCTCTGGGAGGAGATCGGTCTGACAGAGGAAAATATAATCAGTCAAATTAAAGGAATAACTTTTACTAAACAGCAAAGGGCTTAAAATAATGGGTAAAAAAGTAAGGTTAGATGTGCTTCTCGTTGAACGAGGTCTTATCGAGACAAGAGAAAAGGCAAAACGAACGATTATGGCAGGACAGGTTTTTCAGGATCAGGTCCGGTTAGATAAACCAGGGGTTAAAGTCGATGAGAATACGGATATAACCATAAAAGGCAGACCCCTGCCGTATGTCAGTCGTGGAGGCCTTAAATTAGAAAAAGCTTTAAAGAATTTTGATCTTAACCTTCAGGATAAAGTCATGATTGATGTAGGTTCTTCTACGGGTGGATTTACAGATTGTGCTTTGCAAAACGGTGTGGCGTTAAGTTATGCGGTGGATGTTGGTTATAATCAATTAGATTGGAAACTAAGGAATCATGAACGGGTGATCGTAATGGAGAGGACAAATTTTCGTTACGTTACCCCAGAGGATTTAAAATATGGGAAACCAGAATTTGCTTCTATTGATGTTTCCTTTATTTCTTTAAAAATCATCCTTCCTGTCCTCCGTACATTACTGAAAGATAAAAGTGATATTGTGGCCTTAATTAAACCTCAATTTGAGGCAGGAAGAGAACAAGTTGGCAAGAGAGGGATTGTAAGAGACCCGGATGTGCATTTTAACGTCGTTCGGACAATTTTATCTTTTGCTTCTGAATATGGTTTTAAAGCTCAAGCCGTAACCTTTTCTCCGATAACCGGAGGAGATGGAAACATTGAGTTTCTGGCTCACTTCCAAACAGATGAAACAAAGGAACAGGCAGTGACTTCTAATGATATTAAACTTGTCATTAATGAAGCACATGCGGTTCACCAAAGATGATAATAATTAATAAAGAGGCTCATAAGCAGCCTCTTTTATTAAGGAGAAATTGGGAGGGTGATTATGAATAAAGGCCAGCGTCACATAAAGATTCGTGAATTAATTACTAATGATGACATTGAAACACAGGATGAATTAGTGGATCGGTTAAAAGGCATGGGATATAACGTAACACAGGCCACTGTGTCCAGAGATATTAAAGAACTGCACCTGGTGAAAGTTCCGATGATGGATGGACGTTATAAGTACAGTCTGCCGGCAGATCAGCGATTTAATCCTTTGGAAAAGCTAAAACGCCTGATGATGGATGCCTTCGTCAGCATTGATCGTGCAGGTCATTTTATTATCTTAAAAACCTTACCTGGAAATGCTAATGCGGTCGGTGCTTTAATTGATAACCTGGAGTGGGAAGAAATTATGGGTACCATTTGCGGAGATGACACTTGCTTAATTATTTGCAGAAGCCAAGAGCAGACTGAAGACATTAGTGACCAGCTGTTAAATATGCTATAAATTGAGGTGATCCCTTCATGTTAACGGAATTGTCAATTAAAGATTTTGCCATTATTGATCAAGTATCCATTCAATTTAAAGAGGGGTTAACGGTATTAACAGGTGAAACAGGAGCTGGAAAATCGATTATCATCGATGCGATTCAACAATTATCAGGTTCCCGTGGATCGGTTGAATTTGTCCGTCACGGAACCGAGAAAGCTGAAATTGAAGGTTTGTTTACCATCGAAAAAAATCATCCTGTTTATGAGAAGGGTGATCTTTTCGGAGTGGACATTGGTGAAGAAGGCATGGTGGTGCTCCAACGTACGATTACGAACCAGGGTAAGAGCATTTGCCGAGTGAACGGAAAACTGGTGACGTTAGGTATTCTCAAAGAGTTTGGACGCTCATTAATTGATATTCACAGCCAGCATGAAACTCAATCATTGATGGACCCAGACCGCCATATAGAACTATTAGATCTTTATGCGAGGAATAAGCTGGAGCGTACTTTAAAGGACTACCGCAGGCTGTATAACCATCTAAGTACATTAAAGAAACGTTATAAAGAGTTAAGTGAAAATGAACAAGAGATGGCCCAAAGGCTTGACTTGCTTGAATTTCAATTTAGAGAGCTTCAGGAAGCAGAGTTGTCACCTCTCGAAGATGAGCAATTGACTGAGGAAAGACAAAAGCTTATGAATTATGAGAAGCTTTATCAGGGAATCCATGATGCTTACAATGCATTGTACGGGGAGCAAAAAGGTTTGGACTGGCTGAGTCACGCAATGTCTTCACTAGAAAGTGCGGCGGGTTACGATGAGCAAGTAAGAAAACTCTCTGAGGAAATGACTAACTCCTACTATATTATTGAAGAGCTTAGTTTTCAGTTGAGTGCTCAAATGTCTGAACTTGAATACGATCCTGATCGTTTAGATTTTATAGAGGCTCGTTTGAACGAATTAAGTCGTTTAAAGAAAAAATATGGACAAACCGTTGAAGATATGATGGAATACATCTCGCGGATTGAAGAAGAAATTGATGAAATTAAGAACAAGGATTCTCATCTATCCAAATTGGAATCACAAATTGTTGAATGTGGTGAGGATGCAGTATTAGAGGCCAAGCATTTACACGATATACGTAAAGAAGCTGCAGAGCAGTTAATTGAATCGATTCTTGAGGAGCTAAAAGACCTTTATTTAGAAAAGGCTGCATTTGATGTAGGTTTTTCTGTGAAAGAAGGGTCAGCAACGGATCCGGAAATAAACGGGAAACCTGTAAAATTGCATTCTAAAGGTATGGATAATATTTCTTTTTTAATTTCTACAAATCCTGGAGAACCTTTAAAAGAAATACATAAGACCGCTTCAGGTGGCGAGTTGTCACGAATTATGCTTGCATTAAAGCGGATCTTCTCACAGCATCAGGGAGTGACGAGTGTGATTTTTGATGAAGTGGATACAGGGGTGAGCGGCAGGGTAGCTCAGGCCATCGCCGAAAAGATATATGGAATTTCTCGAGGATCACAGGTGCTTTGTATTTCACATCTGCCACAAGTCGCTGCGATGTCTGATACCCACATAAGGATAGAAAAGCAGGTTGTTAATGAACGGACTTCAACCATTGTAAAAGAACTGACAGACCGGGATAAAGCTGATGAAATCTCCCGCATGATTACAGGTGCGGAATTGACTGAAACAACTGTAGAACACGCAAAAGAATTGTTATCCTTAGCTAATAAACATAAGCAGAACGCATGAAACAGCTCATGCGTTTTTTCTTTTGGTGAATGTTTCAAGCCAAGGGAAACCATCCTATATTTTCTGTGATTATGCTCGTTTAAAAAAGTGGTTTCAGGCCCACATTATAAGTAAGCCATTTGTTTGGTTCAGGAGTAAAAAGGAGTGGTAGACCTTGGATAAGAAACAAAGGATGAAATATATTCTAGGCTCCATGCTCCTGTTGATGATGCTTGTTATCCCTTTATTAAGCCCACTTCAAGAGTATATATCAATTCCAACCGAGATTAATCTGACTTCATCGCAGACGGCAAATGCACAAACAGATGAAGATTCGTCAGTCCCTGCCTTATCAATGGATAAAATGAACACATCGGACGCTATATTCCACGAATACGCTGGAATTCCTGTTAAAAAAACAGATATGAAGCGTCTTAAGGATATTCGTTTAGTTCCTGGAGGACAGTCGGTAGGGGTAGAATTACAAACAAAAGGTGTACTTGTAGTTGGTCACCACCTTGTTAGTGAAGATAAAGAAAGACAGACATCACCGGGAGAGAATGGAGACATTCAAGTAGGAGATATTCTTTTAAAAGGAAATGGTAAAGAATTAAATCATATGGAAGATCTTTCTGGTATCGTGAAAGAAGCCGGAGAAAAAAATGAGGAAGTAAAATTTGACGTAAAACGTGGAGAAGAAACATTTAAAACGTCAATTAAACCACAAATAAATAAATCAGAGGATCAGTACCAAATTGGATTGTACGTCCGAGATTCAGCCGCTGGAATTGGAACGATGACTTTCTATGACCCAGATTCAAAAAAATATGGAGCTCTTGGCCATGTGATTGCAGATATGGATACAAAAAAGCCAATTGAAATTCATGAAGGAACCATCGTTAATTCACGCGTAACTTCTATACAAAAAGGAAATCAAGGAGTTCCGGGTGAAAAGAAAGCTGAATTTTCCTTGACGGATGATCGTATGGGTACGATAACAAAGAACAGTTCTTTTGGAGTATTTGGAGAATTGGAGAACCCTTTAAAAAATGAAAAATATAAAGAGGGCTTACCCATTGCTTTAGATGATGAAATTGAAGAAGGTCCAGCTGAGATACTCACCGTCTTAAACGGAGATAAATTACAGTCTTTTGATGTTGAGATCATACGAAATATGCCAAAGGATTCTCCTGTTACAAAAGGAATGATTGTTAAAATAACTGATCCGGAGTTATTAGATAAAACAGGAGGAATTGTTCAGGGAATGAGTGGCAGCCCAATCATTCAAAATGATAAAATAATCGGTGCTGTGACCCACGTATTTGTTAATGATCCCACCTCAGGTTATGGTGTTCATATAGAATGGATGCTGAAGGAAGCAGGAGTAAATATTTATGAACAAGAACAGGAACATGATAAAGCAAGCTGATATAAAGGGAGCTCTAAGAAAGGGCTCTCTTTTTATATTCATTCGACAATATTCGACTTATAATGTAGAAATATATCGAAATACATAGAATATAAGAGCAAATAGGAGCATTTTCAAGATAACCTTATTTTTTGTAAATAAATTTGCTATAATAAAGAGGGTTACTATTCCTGATGTCGAATTTGTTATATAAGAGTCAGGATTATCTTGTAAGGAGGAAGGGCAAATGGATAAAATTCAAGTGTGTTTAGCTGATGATAACCGTGAGTTAGTAAGACTTCTGGAGGATTATTTCTCAGATGCTAAAGATATTGAAGTAATTGGTACGGCGTTCAATGGCAGGGACTGCTTGGAAATGTTAAAGGAAAAAAAGCCGGATGTACTTATTCTGGACATTATTATGCCTCATGTTGATGGACTGGCTGTTTTACAGGAACTCAAAGGTAGAGACCAATCACCTGAGGTAATCATGCTTACTGCTTTTGGACAAGAAGAGGTAACGAAGAAAGCTGTTGAATTGGGCGCGGCATACTTTATGATGAAACCGTTTGATTTAGATCATTTAGGTGAGCAGGTGAGACAGATCAAACATGTAGGTGATCCAATTAACCGGGCCATGGGCAGCAGTTATACAAAGTCTAAGAAGCCTGATTTGGATACAAGTATAACTCATATTATTCATGAAGTAGGGGTTCCTGCTCACATTAAAGGCTATTTATATTTAAGAGAAGCCATCACCATGGTTTACACAGATATTGACCTGCTTGGATCCATTACAAAAGTCCTTTACCCAGATATTGCAGCTAAGTATAATACTACGGCTTCGAGGGTAGAACGAGCTATCCGTCATGCCATAGAAGTGGCGTGGAACCGAGGAAATATTGAAGCAATTTCATCTTTATTTGGCTATACAATCTCCTCTACAAAAGCAAAACCGACAAACAGCGAATTTATAGCGATGGTAGCTGACCGCTTAAGATTAGAGCACAAAGCGTCTTAATGTTGATTTGACGGTCTTTATAAGGAATAAAGCCATACACAGTTTACCAATAAACTTCTGTGTGTACCGATAAACTTATTCTTTATAGCCAACCAATATTTTAGTTTATTGCCTTCTATTCATCGAGTGATATTGGTGGAGTGGAGGCTATTTTTATGGATAATTTTGAATTTCAACTAGACAATTTTTTACTTTACTGTGACTCGAAAAATTTGAGTCGAAAAACACTAGCCAGTTACGAACAATCACTCAGACTGTTCCAGATTTACTTACAGCAAGAACATGATATTAGCTCTGTAGAAAAAGTAAGTTCTGCTCACATTAGGCAGTACATTAAAAATTTGAGGGAACGTGGTAAGTATTCTGTGGTTTCAAATGAATCTTCAATGACCAAGAATTACCCTGATCGAAGAAGTGATTTAGGGAAAACTATATCTGATACAACGATTTCTAATTATTTGAGAAATATTAAAGTGTTTTTCAATTTCCTTTATAACGAAAAGGAGATAATGAGGAATCCCGTAGATAATATTCCAGCAATTAAACCATCAAGAAAGCAAAAGAAATTATTGACTCCTGATGAACTAAGAAGATTTTTTAAGCACTTTGACGTTACAACTTTTCACAATTATAGGGCATGGCTCCAATGTAGATTAATTCTAGATACGGGTATTAGAGCAGGAGAATCATGCGAACTGCTTCCAGAGGATATTGATTTTCAATATAATTCTATTCTAATTAGGAATCCCAAGAACAATAAAGAGAGGTATGTTTACTTTTCAAGGAAGATGAATGTAGAGCTGAAAAGGTGGATGAAATATCGTGATCGGTATTCAGACAGTCCTTACGTGTTTCCAACAACACGAGGTACAAAGCAAGATGTTCGTAATTTTGAACGTGCATTAAAAAAGGTTGGAGATAAAGCAGGAGTAAGTGTTCATCCACACCAACTTCGTAATAACTTTGCTAAGTATTATTTGTTAAATGGTGGGGATTGGTCAACGCTGAGTAGGATATTAGGTCATAGCAGCGCAGAAGTAACTCAAAAAGCCTATGTGGACTTCACAGAGGAAGAAATCGGTAAAAAATATCAGAAACATTCACCTATGAATTTCTTGGATATATAGGCAAAATAAAAGCCCTTCCTATTTGGAGGGGCTTTCTTCAGGCTCAATTGGCACAAACCGGACAATTTCTTCAATGCTTTCACATTCTAAGTACTCATAAATAAGACCAATTGTGTCTATGTTTAAGCTTTCATTTCTCTTCATTTTACTAAAAGTAGCCCCGGATATGCCTAATTCGTCTCGAAGGGTTTGCTTCTTGATTCCCTTATTGATAAGAGTGTGCTCAAACGGCTTATAACAAGGCATGATTGAAGTTGGTTTTCTTTTAATTGCCATATAAAATTCACCTCTCGTCACCTATTATACCCTATCGAAACTTGTCTTAAAACGTAAAGTTTAAAAAAATAAACTTTTTTTCATAAAAAGGGGTTGTATTATTTTCCAAGCTAGTATATATTTAGATTAACTAGAAAAAAGTTTACAAAAATAAACTTCCTGTTACAAAAAAGTAACCAATAGTGTTTTTAATAATAATACTATGTATTAACCAAAAAAAAGAATAAGGGAGAAATGAAGATGAAAAATCAAACATTTACTGTAGTGCCTGAATTTGGTGGAGTAGAAGGATTAAGTCTGGATCAAGAGAAGGAAATACTTATTGAGAGTCTAGGATTAGTTTTTGAACATCATGTATCTGTACTTAACTACACCATTCAATCTGTAGAGGACATTAAATTATTCGTTCAAGATTTCCTTGGAGAAAACATTCCAGTATCCATTAACAAATTTAAAATGTTCAAGCAGACACAGAACATGGTGAGTAAGCAATCATTTATCCAAAATTTTAACATTAATGCTATCGAGGTTTTATTACAGCAAAAAATCAGACGAGATGTAGGCATGAGCCTAGTGGAGAAGGGAGCAGTGAGACTTTACGACATAATAAGTCTTAACCCTAACCACTCTGCGGAAAGCCTTCTAAGAGAGCTTGAAAGACCTGAAATTAAAGTTTCCGATTCACTTTCAATGAACAGACTATTTGAAGGATTAGTCTAAGAAATATTTACAAGGCTACCTGAGCCTTTCCTATATCCATTCTATATGCTTTGGAGTACTAAGGCATACATAAACTCTAGAATGGCTCAGAGACCTCTTTTTTTGGATTGGTGTGTTATATTGATAAAGAGAGAATATCAGGGGGGATACAATGAAAAGAAAAATTGATATGTCGGAATGTGAAGTTAACATAGTAGAAGATTCTGAATACACTGTTCGTGATAAAATGATTGAGATGTTAATGGACTATATTCATACGAACACTGAATTCGAAGTAGAAAGAGACGATTAATTGGAAGTTCTTAGGTGAAGATCCTATTAATAGTCAAAAAATAAATTTTTTACACACGAAAATACACACAAACCACATAATTTGTGCTATACTAAAAAGAGGTAGTCTGTAGCTACAGGACTGCCTTTCTTTTCTTACATAATTTTACTGTTTCGGACCTTGAAAATTTAATATTAACTCTTATTTTCGGTCAATAAAAAGGTGAATACTCTAAAGCGTAATTCATTTTGACGTGATAATAAATGTTATACGCCATTTCAAGAACTGACTTCATTATAATATGATTCATTATCTAATGCAAGGCTAAGAGTGAAATTTTTGTAATCGATTAAAATGGACATTTTATTGGGAATATTGAAGGGAGGTGAAAAGATGGGAAAAAGAAAGGAATATACATTTCACACCATAATTAGAAAAGAGGACGGACCACCAGAAGAGATGCAAAGGAAGATTCACCACGTTTACAAGATACTTTTCAATGCTTTATTAGAAAGCGATTCATTAGAAAAAGATGAAGAAAGGGAGACGATAATTAAAAATGGATACTAATAAAACGATTACTAATGAAGACCTGTTCTACTGCTATAGTCGAAAGTTGGCTGATTGGATATATCACCATTCAAAAATTGTCCCTCTAACAGTCGCAGTTAATCCTAAGAGTGGGCATACTTTCAGCTTATACGCAAAGAGTTCTAAACTCCAAAAGGCATTGGATAATTACGGTGAGCAATAGTTTCCGAAAAAAACGTGTACAGATTGTACATACTTTTTTGAAAAATCTTGTACGGATTGTACATAAAATTTCTCGTATTTTGAAAAAACGTGTACAGATTGTACATGAAATTACTACGTATACAGATAGACTATATATACACATAGACAATACATATAGGTCAGGTGTTTAGTTTCACTTTGAAGGTCAAAAGATAAGAGAAAAGGTCAAGGTCAAAACCAACTTTGACATTGTTTGTTGTTGTTTGTTGGTTATTAATTTTAAAAGGATGGAGAATCGAAGAATGTTCATTAAATTGTATAACGTATTAGGTGAGGAAAAAAGTCAGTACCACTTGTCAGTGGAAGAGTTGTATTTGTATTCAGTGTTAAGAAGGTTATCAAATTACAAAGGTGAAACATACGTAAACGTTAACGGTATTGAAGAGTATGTCAGAAATTATTGTAACAGTCCTTTCCACAGTAGAGCAAGAGAAGGAAGACAACGTGTTTCTACATATCTAATGTCGCTGCAAGAAAAAGCCGTAATCAATATTGATCGAGAAGTTTCAAGTGCAAACTTTTTCAAGGTAACATTTGTCGAAGGTTTAAAGGAAGATAAGGTTTTAGGTCATGAGCAAATTACATACGATTATTTTGATTCAGTTGAAGGTAAGACAGGTAAAACCGATTTATACATAACTTTTATTGTTTCCAGGTGGAAGAAAGCAGGATCGTTTACTTGTTCTTATGAGCGTTGGGGAAACATCTTAGACATGTCAACTAAGACTGCTGAGAGGAAGGTTAATGATGCTGTTGATAGAGAGGTCATTTATTGTAAGGCTGGCAATTACACAGATAAGGAAGTAAGAGCAGGTCAGAAGAAAAAGGATAGCAACCAGTACAGCGTTGAGCCTTTCGACAAGGAAACGCCAGTAGCAGAAGAAAACCGCTCTAGTGAGCCTGATTTTAACTCTAACGATGAGTATTATTTCGATACTGGTAATTGGCTGAACAACAATAACTTAGATGAAAATGATTACATAATTTACATAAAAAATATCAGTAACAAAGATTTTAAAGCAGAGTGTGACAAGAAACGTAAACGGATCATGAAGAGTTCTAAGGGTGATTGGTTCAAGAAGTCAGTAGATAAACCATATATGGAAAAAGCCAAAGAAAGTGTTGAAGCAAAGAATGAAGAGAGAAACAAGGTTGCTGCAGGTGAAATCATCGAAAATACAAATGATGTAGTTTTGCTTGTAAATGACAAATTGATTTCACACAAAGCATGGAACAAGAAAACTGTCCCAAGCCGTATTTATTATCAGTATGGAACTATGGATTCTATGTCTCCTGATGGTATGGTTTGGGGCGTTCACTCTACATCCATTATGGAATTAGATGAAATAGAGTTGTACCGTCCAGATGAAAACGGAGAATGGAACGATGAAGATAAGATGGACTACGATCATTCAGATTTAGCATACAAATTTTAAAAACTACTAATAAAAAGGGGTAATGTAATGAGCAAAAAACAATCTGTATATATTCCAAGCGTAGAAGGCGCTGCTCTGTATGGACATGAGAAAAGAGGTCAAAACCTGAAACTTGAGCATGTGGGTATGATACCTTATAGCTTAGAACTAATGAAACTACATAAAATGAAATTGAAAACGATTCCCAATAAAACTAGCGAAAAATTGATGAGTAACGACTTAATAAATGTCCGTTTCAATCAGAAAGTTGAAGGTTGGGGAGAAGTTCAAAAAGGTGTTATGAGGAAGATAAAAGATATTGAAAAGGAAATCAGAGAGCTCAATTCGAAAATTAATGATAAGCAAATAGGTAGTAAACAGAAAGAAAAGATTCAAGAACGCATTCAGAATAAAAAACAATACAAGCGAAGCCTTGAAGAGTTTAAGGAAAACGAATTTAGTGACCCAAAAAGGTATCCGGAATGGAAGGAAGTTAAGAATAAAGAGTTAAGAGAGAAACTCTACGATAAAGGGTTTACCATAACGGATGATAAAGGTAAAAAAACTGAATACAAAATGTACAAACGAAGCTCTTCAAAATCTAGAAAAGGCGAGTGCTTGTTTATCAAAAAATCACTTTATAGCAAGATGATTAAGTGGTCGAGAATGGAACTTCCTTTTCACAAGAATTTTAATGTTGACTTAGCTTCTTTAATGGCATATGAGAGCTTGGTTGGATCTAGTATTGAAAAGACACTTAACATTGACCCAAACAAAATCTTGATTGTGGATGATGTAGAAAGTACATTTAACTGGAAGGCTAATGTAGTCCAAAAAGGTAAAAATGGATTCCTGGACTGTATATTAGATGAAAATGCCGAAATAACCAATAGTTTATTTGACGGTCAAAGCTTATTACATAGTAAATTTTTTAAAGTAGATGAACATATGCTGCAACTTAGAAACCACATGTTTAAAACAGCTAGCTTTTCTACAAACATAACTGATTTTATGGAAGCTAATTGTCCAGAGGATACTTCTTTTGACGAATGGGAAATTAAGAACATGTTTAATCAGCCAATTAAAGCTAAGGATGTAGACATGATCACTACTCCTTCGTCTGCTAAGTTTCTGAAATTCAGCCACTTATTCTCAGGGGGCAATAAAGAAAGACAGATGTGGGACTATTGGAGACAGTTTGTAGAAACTGAAGGTAATGTATTCGGTGTTTGTAAATCTGAATCAAAAACAAGTAGAGGAACAAACGATGATGGGCAGTTTGTTCAACAAACCAGTTATCAGATGATAAATTCAATGCAACTTACAGAGGAAGATGTTGAAAAACTATCAGAGTTTGATGTGAAATACATAAGAAATTTATCTAATGATGATGAATATATTGAGCATCTGTATAAAGGCATTAATGAAGTGAACATGAACGAAATGTTAATTGATTTGTACCGACATAACTCCGACTTCGTACAAACTAAAATGTTTCGTGATTTCCGAAAAGCTGAAAAGAATAGATTTAAAAACCACATTAAGAGGGGTAAGCTAAGAATACCCGGTGACTACTGTGTTTTAATCGGTAATTGCTATGAAATGCTTTTACATAGTATTCGCAAGTTTGATATTCATAACATAAAAGAAGATCAGCAACCATTAAAAGGTAATCAAATACATACTGAATTATTTCCTTTTGGTAAAGAGTACGTTGGTTTCAGAAATCCACATACTAGCCCATCGAATGTGTTAATAACTGATAATGTTAAAAGTGATAAAATTGACAAGTATTTCAATTTAGGAAGTAACGTTGTAGCTATTAACGTTATTGGATTTCCTGTTTTAGATATTTTATCGGGAGCTGACCAAGACGGAGATGTCGTTTGCTTATTCGATTCTGAAATCCTTCTACAGCGAGCAAAAGAGATGGATGGCAAATATCCGGTGTCAATCAACAACGTAAAAAGTCAGAAGAAGAATTATAAATTGAATATGCTAGATAAATCTGAAATCGATCATGTTTTAGGTGAGTCTACAGATAACATTGGTACAGTTGTTAATCTGGCTCAAGAGATCCTTAGTTTGTATTGGGATGGAAAGACAAATGGAGAAGACGATGAAGTATTAGAGGAGTTGTTAAAGAAAACAGAAATATTCACCATTCTTTCAGAGATCTCAATAGATATGGCTAAAAAACTATATGACCTCAATATTGGTGATGAGATCGAATACATGGAAGAGACGACAGATTTGAAGCCGTTGAAACCTTTATTTTTTAAAACAGTTAAGCAAAGTAAAACTATTAAAGATAGGGTAACAGCTTATAAGACATCAATGGACTACTTACATAACATACTGGATAATATTGAACGATCAGAACCACTTGATAACATTGACATAATGAAATTAATGAATACATACCCAAAACGTAATGTAAATAAAAAACAACATAACGATATCCTTGACCGAGTTGGTAAAATGGTCAGACAAGTAAATAGTATTAAGGCTAAAAAGTATTCTAATGAAACTGAACAGTTTGAAGCGATGGACAATGTAGTAAAGTATTGTCAGTTTTACATAGAAAAGAAGAAGATTAATGAGGACACCATGTATTACATAATTAAGAATGTGTTGAATAATAAGAGTAAGATTGCTAGTAAAATGATGAATATGCTTTACACAACTCATAGAGAGACGTTTTTGTCAATATTTACTGAAAAAAGTTCGCAAAAATAGCCATATAGGTTGATTTATAGGGGTTTGTGAAGTTTCCAATATAGAGGGAGAATGTAGTGCGAAGACTAGTCTTTGATTTCGCCCATTGAAAGTCTAAAAGACCAGTAGGTGCGTTCTCTTCTCTTTTTTATTATTTTTACTTAAAAAATCACAAACTTCTCCTGATTATTTATTGCTTAATTCTATATTAAAGGATAGTCAATGGAATTGCAAGAGATAAATTAAATTTTACAGCGAATTATCCAACGGTGAGAAGCGTTGGGAATATTAATATTTTCTCCTTATATAGCCCTGTCTTATTGGCAGGGTATCTTTTTATGTGTTGCATTGGGCTTTTCTCATCCTTAAGTCCTTTTTGGTAGTGTGCGGGCTTCAGGTTAGCTATCTGGAGTCCATTTTAATATTACCGAATAGTGGATGAAGTCGAATGGAATGTATAAGCGATTGTACATTACCAAAAAATTATAGAAGGATGTTTTAGATGAAAGAAGAAACAGTTTTAGTACCAATTCCGGAGTTGGATTTTAGTAAGGAGTATTTAGCAGATTTAGACAAGGGATTAATTTGGAGCGTTAAGAGTAATCGCTACCTAAAACAAAAAGCGAATCGTTTTGGATATCGCTATACTACACTCAAAGTTAATGGTAAATCTTCTCCTTATTCAGTACATAGTTTAATTATGAGTGCAGGTATGGGAGTTAAATGTAATTGGTGGCTCAATCAGGGATTGGAAATAAATCACGACGATAAGTTTGGGGAGAATCCCGATAGCTTTTATAAAATGTCGCTATGCACACGCAAACAACAATATGAAGATCAGTATGATCCTAATGTACGTGGTAAGTTAGGAAAATTTAAGCGACTTAGAGATGATGAAGTTTGTGAGATCTTAGAGCAATTTATAGAATTTAGAGATACTAAAGGATTTAAGTTTTCCTCGTTTGTGCTTGCAATGAGCGAAGCCTATGAGAAGCATTATAATACTGTTTATTATTTACTGAAAGGTAAGTCACACAAGCGTTTAACAAATGGTTTAATTTAATACATAATATAAACTTAGGTCAAATAAAATTAAAATTTTACATATTTTTGCAGGTTTTTCTCTTAGTTCCCTCGAAAGAGTAATGTATACGATAGATGGAAGGAGGGATATAAGGTGTATATAAAACCAGAGCGTGAAGTTTATCGAACCGAGGATGGGGTCTTCATGTATGACATTTGGCAAGTAGGAGAAGGTTATGAAATTTCTTGTTTTAGAGCAGACTCGGCAAATCAATTTAGAACGTTTACGTATGGAGAGACTAGACAACAAGCGATAAGTAAAGCAGTTGAAGAATGCAAAGGCAAGGAATAGCATACATGAAATTTACAGAATCTAGCAGGATTTCTCTTTTTAGTCTAGAAGTAGTAGGCTGAAGGGGGTGAAATGATGGCATTAACACTTGGAGACTTTCAGAAAAATTACTCTTCATTAAAAGGTAAACCAACAGCAGTTTACCATCAAGCAATTTTAAAGTTGAAAAAGCTTAAAATTGGAGAGCCCAAGGTTTTTTATCCTAAGAATATTTTTACTAATGAACTCTTAGAAATGTTTTTGTTTAATGATAGCTCATTAACTCACGTTTCGATTGATGAGAAGAGAAACATGTTTTGGATTAGTAATTATAATTACCAAGAGATCAAATCGATTGTGCTTGAATTAGACTATCAAAAATCTGATAGGCAAACTTTGAAGGTCGAAGTTCCAAATAACGTTTTCTACTTTAATAACGAACAAGATACTAATGAGAATCATTTAGAGGAATTTTACAGGAAAATAGATAATATCTATAGTTTAATTACCACTAGGAAGTTGTTAGAAGAGACTTCATCGAATGTGGATGCAACTGACGATATTGTTTATTACTAAGGTTAGAGTTTTAAGGCACTTGCACATTTTGTGTGGGTGCTTTTTAAAATTCCAAGAGAAGGATTATATCACTTTCTGTCGAAGATGATTAGATAGAGGTGGTAATATGACGAATAAATTCTCTTATACTATCGGTTTTGTATTTATCCTTTATGCGAGTCTGTATATTCTAGGCTTTGTCAACTTAGATGTTCAATTGCTATTAGGACTAACCGTCTCTTCTTTCTTTCTTGCTACTGCAGATTTTACAAAAATAAGATTTGAATTAGGGGCATTATCAGAGAGAAAGGCTAAGTGGTTTGAATGGTTTATAGAATTTAATTATCTAGGCGCTTTTTTTGCCATCATAGTATTGCCCAATGTAAATTTATTAAACAATATCCCTGAAGGTAAATTAGAAATAACAGCAAATTATTTATTTTTAATGACACTAGGAATTACTTTTTATCTTCTATATTTTAGTGAGCTTCGAACTGAAGAGAAAAGGAAGTACAAAGAAATAATTGAAAAGCAGAAAAAGACTCTTGACGAATTAAGGGATCAAGTCGAATCTTTGGATGAAGAAATAGACCGTCATGATCAAGTTTTAGATCTTGTTAATAACCAATTACATTCGGTTGATAGAAAAATTAATCGACCTGGAAGGGAACTAGATGAGTAATAAACTGATGAATATGGCCTAAACTCTACGAAGAGGTATGGTAGTTGACTAAAACTTTAAGGACAATAAATTCTAATTTATTTCTTAAAGATGGTAAGAGACGTATAAAAGCACCTGATTTAATACTGGTTTAAAAGAAGGAGAAAAAAACTGTGTGTCGAAATATTGTAGTGAATAATTAGATAAAAGGGGGTTAAAAAATTATGCCTGAATTTGTTTTTAAATCAAACGGCAAATTCTTTGTGACTGTAGAGAATGGGTATTTACGTTGGACTCGAAAGGGAATGCAAAACTTTTTCGTGCAAGGTTCCAAAGGTGAAAAGAATATACCCATTAGGGAAATTTCAGCAATACAACTAAAAGAGCCTAAAGTTACTACTGGATATATTCAATTTGCTTACAGCGGTGCATCAGAAAGTAAGGGTGGAGTAATGGACGCTGTTAAAGATGAAAACACCATTACATTTACTAAAAAGGAATTAAATCAGGCTAAAGAATTAAAGCAACTTATTGAATCGCTGCAGAACGAATACTACTCCTCCCAAAGGCAAATATCTGGCCAGTCTAGTGATGCAGATGAGTTAAGGAAGTATAAAGAACTACTTGATGACGGAATTATAACTGCAGAAGAATTTAATAGTAAGAAAAAAGATTTATTAGGACTTTAAGTCACTCCCTTAAGAGTGGCTTTTTATTTTATTAGAAAGGATGGAATAAGTATGACTGATTATTATGATATAGAAATACAGCGATTCAACAAGGCTATCGAAGCTCTCGAGGAAAGCAACAAACGTAAGATGGAAATGTTTAAAAAACTTAATGCTCAGATGGACAAAACTAACCAGAAATTGACTGAGATGAATGAAGAAGGAGCATTTGATATAAGTACTTATCATCAAGAAACTATTGAAAAGTCAGGTTCTTTTGAAGAAAAATGAACAAATTAGATATGGAAATAGGAGACATAATCTTCGTTCGAGGTAAATCACCTGTTTCTTTTCTAGTGCGACTGTTTGACCAGGGAGAGTTTTCCCATGTTGCTTTGATGATTTCTAATACTCATTGTATTGAGTCTCAATGGAATACACGAGTACGGATAGTGCCAATGGAATTTAATGATTATGAAGTAGTGAGGATACCTTTGAGCGATATAAGGAAAGACATGATTGTTCGTAATGCTGCAAGTCTTACGGGGCGTTGGTATGACTATCGACAGATCATCTCTTATTTAATTCAACGCCCTTGGAATGCACCAAACGCATACATCTGCAGTGAAATTATAACTACATTATTGTTTGATAAGGATATGGTTTTAAAACCAAATGAGTTGTATAGATACATAATCGAAAATGAATTAAATGTAAAACAAACGGTTGACTTATGTAAGACAATTGAATTACAATGATATTAGTTTCAAAATACTCTAAAAGGGACGATGGGATGAAAACTAAAAAGCTGCTTCCTTTGTTTGTTCTTGCTGGGTTACTAGTTAGTGTCGTTGGTTGTGGATCTGCCGAGAGTGAAGAAAGTTCTGATTCAAGTGATTACTCATCAGAAAACGATACAACTAATGTAGATGAAGAGAGTAACGAAGATGAAGAAACTCCAGAAGAACTAAATGAGGAATTAATGAATGAAGCTGTAGAAGCAGACTTTGTAGCAATAAACAGTGGTGAAACTGAAGTTGGAACAAAAGTTTTTGTTGAAGGCGAAGTAAGTGCGTTAGTTGATGACTCTGTATTTGAACAGTTCACTATATCGTCAGAAGAAGGCGATGGGGTCGGGATGTATGAAGTGCAACTAGTCAACACTACTGAAGCAGCTTATGCTGAAGGTGACATCGTAACGGTTTATGGGACTGTTGGAGATCCTGATGAATCTACCGGAATGCCAATAATTAATGCAACAGTTATAATTAAGTAGATATTGGTGATCGTATATTAGGAGTGTTTATTTTGAAGGTGCAAAAGAGTTACAGATTAGAACAGGATACTGTAGATGATATGGAAAAGTTAGTAGCTCATTATAAGGAAGAGTTATACAAACAGACAGGTAGCAAACTTAACATCTCTGCTGCATTTGTTATTGAGAGGTTAGTAACTGAGAAGATACGGGAGTTAGGGTTAGATGATGAGTAACTAAATAGGGGATAGTGTTCTACACGATAGGGGTATGGCTTATGCTGTACCTCTTTTCTTATGCCATTATGTAATAGCCTATCTCACTGTATTGATATAGCTATGCCGTTATTGTTAAAGGGTATCTGACTGTAAGGTTAGGGATACCCACAGTGTATTGATGGGGTAAGTGTTTTAGATGGGCTACCCCGTTTGTAACGGAAGGGATTTATTTGAGAAGGGTAGGTATTTATCTATGCCTGGTAAGTCTTTTAAAGCATGTGCCTATTTGCATTGCCCTGTACTAACTAAGGATACGTACTGTGATAAGCATAGTAAAGAAGTACATAAAGAATACAAGAAGAATCGTAATGATAAGAGAGAACAGAAGTTCTATTCAAGTAAAGCATGGATCAATCTAAGGAATGTGAAGAGACAGATGAATCCATTGTGTGAGATATGTATGACCAAGGATAAGCTAACACCTGTTGACATTGTTCACCACATCGTTGAGGTCAAGGAAGATTGGTCACTAAGGTTAACACTAAGTAACTTACAAAGTGTTTGTGTTTCCTGTCACCAATCCATACATAGGACTAAGCAATAGGTATTAGGCAATAGGATTAGGAATTAGCATTATGGAATAAGGTTTAGGGTTTATGGTTATGGAATTAGAATATGGTGAGACATTCGTGATTAATATTTGATCGAATGTTTTTTTATTGAATAAAATTATGAATGAAAAAGTAAAATGAATTTTTTAAATTGAGAGATTGATGAAGAAAAATTTTTTATGGCATGGGGGGATAGTCGAAAACTTTAAAATATGTTTCAGTAGTCGCCGGCAAGTCTTCTGTGAACAAACTCCCCTTTAATTTGGGGATGGGGAAAAGTAAATCCACTTAGAAAGGAGTGATACCGATGGGAAGAAAAGCAAAACCTGCTCATTTGCATTTGTTAGAGGGTTCAAAGAGTCATCGTTCTAATGATGAATTAGAAAAAAGAAAGCAAGCAGAAGAGGACATGAATTTTAAAGACGATGCAGTTAGAGCACCAACTTGGCTTAGGAAAGAAGCTAAGAAACACTTTAATAAACTGGTTAAAGAGTTCAAGGGTTCTGGATTACTTAAGAATGTTGATGTCAATGCTTTAGCCTTATACGCTGATGCTTTACTTGATTACATAGAATGTACAAGAACCGTTGAAGAAGAAGGTTTTACTATTGAGCAAACGAACAAAGCAGGGGCAACAAACAGTATTCCTCATCCACTCCTGACTAAGAAGAAACAAGCCTTTGATCAGATGAGCAAATTAATGGGTGAGTTTGGATTAACGCCTGCTGCTCGTGCTTCATTAGCTAGAAACATGATTAATGAAGTCAAAGAAGATGATGAAGGCAATAAATTTGGTGGTCGAGTATGAGCCTGATTGAAAGAGTATGGAGTTATGCAACTGACATAGTTGAAGGGGATATTCTGGCTTGCAAAAAGCACGTCCAAGCATGTCAAAGGTTCTTTGACGATGTAAATAAGATTGAAGATGATGATTTTGAGTATTACTTCGATGGTGATGAGCTGATTGATTTCTACGATTGGGCAAAAATGTTCAAGCATGTTGAAGGAAAACTTGCTAATCAACCTATTGAGTTAACTGATTTCCAGTTGTTTCTAGTTGCAAATATCTTTTGTTGGAAGTCTAAAAAGAACCATACACGAAAGTTCAAACGTGTTTACATACAATTAGCTAGGAAACAAGCGAAATCGCAACTGCAAGCATTAATAGCATCATATGTAGGTTTCTTAAGCGAAGAAAAACAACAGATTTACATAGCTGGCGTAACCAAAGAACAGTCGAAGATTGTGTATCAACAGATATTAGATCAAATTGATAATGCAAAATTCTTAAGTGGTAAATACAAGACCTCTTACGGAGTCATTACACATAAAAAAAGTGGATCTGTAATTCAACCATTATCTAAAGAAGCGAGAAAAACCGGAGATGGTAAATTCCCTTCTCTTAATATTATTGATGAGTACCATGCCCATGAGACATCTGAAATATTTGACGTTTTATTATCAGGTATGATTGGTAGGCTGAACACCCTCCATGTAGTCATAACCACAGCAGGTCTTGATTTAAATGTTCCTTGCTTTAAAGAGTATGAATACGTATCTAAAATATTAGACCCTGAAAGTACTGTCGATAATGATGAATATTTCGCTATGATCTGCGAATTAGAGCCAGAAGATGACATAAAATTGGAAAAAAACTGGATAAAGGCAAACCCCATCGTTGCTACTTATGAAGAAGGTATGGATGCTTTAAGAAGCAGATTGAAAGTAGCCTTAGAACAACCAGAAAAAATGACTGAATTTCTAACTAAACACATGAATATTTGGGTTCAAGCAAAAGAAAATGGCTATATGGATCTTAAACGTTGGAATAATTGTGGTATTGGAAAGGGTGAAAGCCTTCCTGATATCTCAGGTAAAGAAGTTTATATAGGAATAGATTTGAGTGCTACTCTCGATTTAACGAGTGTGGCTTTTTTAATACCTATTGGCGAAGATAAATTTGTTGTCAAAGGACACTCGTTTATGCCTGAGAATACGTTAATGTCTAAGATGAATACCGACAAAGTGCCGTATGACTTATACGAACGTCAAGGTTGGCTCTCATTTACCCCCGGAGATGTAGTGGATTATCGGTTTCTGCAAAAGTATATAGACGAACAGGTTGAAAAGTACAATTGGAAAGTTAAAGCTCTCTATTATGACGATTGGAACGCCACTCAATTTGCTAATAATGCTGCAGATTTAGGTTACATAACAGTTAAAGTCGTTCAAGGTATGAAGACATTAGCACCAGCTTCAAAAGATTTTAGAGAATTGGTGTATCAAGAAAAAATAATTCATGATAATAACCCTGTAATTAATTTTGCTATGGGTAATGCTGTCACAAAAATGGATCATAACGAAAATTTCATGTTGGATAAATCGAAATCAAGTCAAAGAATTGATCCAGTAGCAAGTATTATAACCGCACATGCTCATGCAAGATTCCATTATCAATACGGCGATGTAGGTAATTACAGTGACGAAGAGTTAGATAAGTTGGGATGGTGATAAGGTGAAAGAAAAATTGAAGGAAACATGGTCTAAGATTAAGAAAACATGTTCTAAAACTAAAGTTAAAACTCTAAAAAAGAGTAAGAATACAGTCGAATTTGTAACTGACAATGTAGAAGACGTATTGATTTTCTTAGGATTGCTGCTAATCGTAGTTGCAACATTGATTTCATTTGGAATTGCACCTGCCTTGTATGTAGCAGGCGTATTTATGGTACTTGTGGGCTTAGGTTTCTTGGATTCCAATATACTTGCTCGTGGAGGGAGGTGAATTAGTTGCTATTCAAGAAAAACAAGATTAGTAAGAGAAGTTTAACAACAACTGATGAAGAACTTGCAAGGTCATTAGGGATTGACATAGACGGTATATCGAGTAATAAAGCTCGTGAAGCTACATTCTATACTTGTTTACGTATTCTTAGTGATACTGTGTCGAAACTCCCATTAAAGTTGTATGAAGAGTCCACTAATGGAACAGATGTTGCTAGTAAGCATTATCTACATAATAAAATGAAGTTAAGACCTAATAAGAACATGTCTTCCTCTGATTTTTGGAAGATGGTCGAGTTTCAACGTAATTATTTCGGTCACTCTGTTGTTGCTATCCATACTGCACCTAACGGTAAAGTGGAAGGTTTGCATCCATTAGATATGGCTAATGTTGAAATTTGGGTTGATAATAATGCCATTATTGGTAAAGACAGTGCTATTTGGTACGTTTACAAACAGAATACAAGAGAGTTTAAGTTCAGAAGTGAAGAAGTTTTACATTTCAAAGGTTTAACTCGTGATGGTATTCACGGTATGCCGATCAAGGATTACTTATCAACTGTTGTAGAGAATCTGCAATACAGTTCTGATTATGTAAATAAGTATTTTAAAGGCGGTCTAACAGCTAAAGGGCTTTTACAATACACTGGAGATATTGAACCAGAAGCTATCAACAGAGTCAAACAAAGGTTTGAAAAAATGGCTAATGGTATGGATAACGTAGGTAAGATCCTGCCTGTTCCACCGGGATACCAATTTCAAACCATAAATACTTCAATGGCTGATGCTCAATTCTTTGAAATAACTAACTTGTCAATCAGACAGATAGCAAGTGCATTTGGTATCAAGCAGCATATGATCAATGATTTGTCTGGGGCTAAATTTAATAATGTTACTCAGCAGAATGAAGAATTTTATCGAGATACATTACAATCCATCCTCACTATGTATGAGCAAGAACTTACATACAAGTTACTAACTGAGAAGGAAATTAACCAAGGTAAATTCTTTAAGTTTAATGTTGATGCTATCCTCAGAGCTGATATTAAGACTCGTTATGACGCTTATGCGATAGGAATTGAAAAGGGTTTCTTGAAGCCAAATGAAGCAAGGAAAAAGGAAGATTTGATATCTGCAGAAGGCGGAGACCGATTAATTGTCAATGGAACAATGCAACCTCTTGATAAAGTAGGAATGGCTTATGAAAGTCAGGGCAAAGATGCCTTTGAAGGAGGTGAAAACATTGACGATGAACAAGGAAACAAGGACTCTAACGATGCCGATTGAGCTTAGAGCAAGCGAGAATGATGAGAATAAACAGGTTATTGTTGGTTATGCTCTTAAATTTAACTCAAAATCAGAGAATCTAGGTGGATTTGTGGAAGTTATAGATCCATCTGCATTAAATGGTGCTGATATGAGTGATGTGAGAGGACTTTTTAATCACGATCCTAATATGGTGTTAGCTCGCTCAAAATCAGGAACATTAACTCTCGAAGTTGACGAGTTCGGTCTAAAATACATAATTGATCCACCAGATACGTCTTTTGCACGAGATTTAGCCTTCTCTATGGGGCGAGGCGACATAGATCAAAGCTCCTTTGGATTCAGTATTACAGGTGACGGTGACGAATGGGAATATGATGAACAAAATGATATTTACTTACGTACCATAAAGCGTTTCGACAAAATTTTCGATGTATCTGTAGTTACATACCCTGCTTATCAGGCAAGTGAATCAACGATTGCACAACGTAGTCTAGAGGATCATAAGAAAGCTCAAGAAGATTTAAGGAAGGCTCAAGCACAAAAGGAAGCAAGAGCACTTCGACAAAAACAAATAGAAATTGAACTGGAACTTTTCTAAAAGGAAAGTTCTTTTTTAATACCAAAAATTAATGGAAGAGGTAATTTTAAATGAAAAAAGTAGATGAATTAAAGCAAATGAAGGCTGGACTTAAAGAAGAAGTGCGTTCTCTAAACGCAGAAAACAAGATTGAGGAAGCAAGTACTAAGTTAGAAGAATTACGTTCACTAGAAAAACAAATTGAAATCCAAATGGAACTTGATAAAGAAGAACAGCGTGAGGTGGAAATTAAAATGGAAAAACGTGATAACAAAGAACAAAAATTAGAGATCCGTACAGTATTTACTAAAGCAGTACAAGGGAAGTCTCTTACACAAGAAGAAAGAGCTCTTGTTCAAGCATCTGTTAGTGCTGAGGGAGGATACCTAGTACCAGAAGAAATCAAAAATGAAATTAACGAACTTAAGCGTCAATATAAGTCTGCAAAAGACATCATTGGTACTGTTCCTGTATCTACTGAAGCCGGTTCTTTCGTACAAGAAGACCTTGCTGGTATTACTGAGCTTGTAAACTTTGACGAAGATAACAGTGGTCTTGCTGAACAACAGCCTAAATTCCGTAACATTGAGTACAAAGTTGCTAACTATGGTTCTGTAACTCCTATTTCTCGTAGTTTCCTTCAAGACGAAACAGCTAATTTCATGAATTTCCTTAATGGACATTTCGCTAAGAAAGCTATTCGTACTGAAAATGCTAAAATCTTTGCTGCACTTAAACAAGGTAAGACTGCTAAAGCTGTTACTGACCTTAAATCTCTTAAGAAAATCGTTAATGTTGACCTTGATCCTGCAATCAAAGCACTGGCTGTAATGGCTATGAACCAAGACGCTTTCAATGCTCTTGATGGTATGGAAGATGAAAATGGTCGTCCATTACTTCAGAAAGACCCTGCAAACGCTACTCAATACCTAGTACTTGGTCTTCCAGTACACGTTTATTCTAACGCAGAACTTCCTACAACTGGTGATGAAACTGATGGATACAAAGCTCCAATGTTTATCGGTGCTACTAGCGAAGGTGCTAAATTCTTTGACCGTGGCGTTTATGAAGTAGCTGTTTCTACAGAAGCTGGATTCACTAAGAACCAAAACGTTGCTCGTGTAGTTGAGAGGTTTGACGTGCGTCAGGCTGATTCAAGTGCATATGTACTAGCAGAAATTGACGTGACTGAAACTGCATAATTGAAATGGGGCTTATAAGCCCCTTCTTAAATTAGGGGAGGCGATTAAATGTTAGAACCAATTTTAGTCACCCTAGACGAAATGAAAAGCTATTTGAGATTGGAACCAGATGATATTGAAGAAGATGCGGATATTAACAGTTTTATTCTGGCTGCTGAAGACTATGTAAAGAGGGCTACGGGATTCAAATTTGAAGATGAACAGCCTGACACTGCAAAATTGATAGTTAAATTGCTCACTTCACACTGGTATGATCACAGGTCAATTGTTTCCAGTTCACACGTTGCTGTAAATAAAGTGGATTTCACTGTAAGAGCTTTACTGGCTCAGTTGACTTATACACATGTAGAGGAAGAAGAGGAATGATTTCAGCAGGGGATCTTAATAAGCGTATCAAAATACAAGGTAAATCATCTGATGAGCCACAGTATGACCATGATGGATATTTAATTGAAAACCCTGAGCCTACTACTTACAGTGTCCGAGCAAAGGTTAAACCTGTCTCAGCACAAGAATATCACAAAGCTAAAGCAGATCAGACTGAGAATATCACAAGGTTTATTATTCGTTATCGTAAAGGGTTACACGTAGATGATAGTATGAAAGTTATCTACAAAGATAGGGTTTATGAAATTGAATCAGTCATTAACGACAATGAGGCAAATATTACCCTAACTATTATGGGAAGGGAAGTGTCTTAATGTCCAAGTTTGGCGTTCAAGGATTAGAAAAATTCGATGATTTAACTAGGGAAATAGCTAAGATGGCTAAAAATCTTGACGGTGAAACGAAAGATAAGGCTATGAAAACAGGCGCAGAAGTCGTAAAAAGTAAGATCGAGAAGCATCCTAATGTGCCTGTATCAAGCCAAAATAAGCGACATGCCCGTGATAATTTCAAGGTTGTTAAGAATGTAAATGAAGACCTGTACGATATTGGTGTATCTGATGATTTCTTTTATTTATTTTTCCATGAAGTCGGTGCTAAAAGCGGTACATACAAAGGTAAAGATGGTAAGACTTATACTACTCCTTCAATTCCCGCAAAACCGTTTATGCGTCCTTCATTAGAGAACAGTGTAGGAGAGATTCAGCAAGCAATGGGTGAAGTAATAAGGAAGGCGACTAAATTATGAGTGTAAATTCAACTATCATAAATGCTCTTAAACCTTATGCCCCTGTTGCTTTTCACCATTATACAGGTTCGGAAACAACTTATATAACATTCTTCACTTATAACGAAAGGTCAGGATTGATTGCTGACGATGATGAGAAATCAACGATTTATAGTATACAAGTTGATCTTTATAGCAAGGGAAATCTTGAAACATTGGAACAGCAAGTTAAAGATGCTTTAAAGGAACATGGATTTAGAAGGACTTGGGCTATGGAGTTGTATGATATTAGTACAAAAACGTACCGTAAAAACTTGTCCTTTAGGTTGAATAAGCAAGTCGAGTAGAAGGTGGATATGCTGCCCTGCTCATAAAAAATTATTATGAAAGAAGGAAATTAGAATGGCTTTAGTTGGTCTAGATAAATTATACGTTGCAAAATTAGAAGAAGTAGACGGTGTGGAAACTTACGACACACCTGTACATATTAAAGATGCGATTGACGCTAACATTACACCATCTGTTGATACTCAAAATCTATTCGCAGATGATACGGTTGCTGAGATCATTACACAGTTCTCTTCTGTTGAAGTTTCATTTACAATTAACGAATTAGGTTCAGAAAATTATGCACTCTTACTTGGTAAAGAAAAGGATTCTAACGGAGTAGTGATTGACTCAGCTAAGGATTTAGCACCTTTCTTTGCTATGGGCTTCCGTTCTAAGAAGTCAAATGGTGAATATCGTTATGTTTGGCTTTACAAAGGTAAATTCCAATCACCAGAAGAGACTTTCCAAACACAAGCTGACTCTGCTGACCACCAAACTCAGTCTATTTCTGGTACATTCGTTAAACGTGATGATGGACAATGGAGAGCAAGAGTAGATTCTGACGATGAAGAAGTAGGAGCTGGCACAACAGACACTTGGTTTGACGCTGTTTATGAAACTCCTGAAGATACTACTGCATAAAACATTATAAATACTAAGGGGTAGGGAGTTTTAATCTCCTTGCCCCTTTTTTTATTTTCAACCAATTATAGAAATGAGGAATTTATAAATGATTAAAGGTAAAGATTTTAAGCAAGCAAAATTAGTGAATATCGAGTTGGACAAAGAAAGACCATTGACGTTTGATTTTAACGCTTTATGCGAGTTACAAGATCATTATATTGATCCATTCGTAGCTGTTAATGGAATGGCTACGGGAGATGTTAAATGTTTACGTGCATTACTATATGCTTCTTTACTAGCTGGACACTTAGTAGAAAAGGAAAATGAAGAGTTTGACCTTACTCTTAATCAAGTTGGTCGATATTTGGGGCAAATTATGGCTGCAGATAAGAAATATTATGAAGAAATATTTGAAGTAATTATTGATGGTATAACGTTATTCTTCCCACAACTTAAGCAAGAGGACAATTCTAAAGAAGAAAGTAAGGAAGACGAAGACTCAAAAAACTAAATAACCAATCTCAAGACAATCCTATTGCTTGGGATTGGTACTATTATTTAGCTACTCAAGAATTAAATATTCCCGAAGAAAGATTTTGGAGAATGACAATGAGAAAATTGAATCTTATTTGGGACATGAAAAAGAAAATGACTAAGCCTCAACAGAATACCAATGTAAATGCAAAAACGAAAAAACGAGAAATTGGTAAAAATGAAAGAGTGAGTATAGATGCGTTGGATTTCTTTTAAAAGTGAATTAAGAAAAGAGGTGGGATTATGTCAGAAGGCTTAGGTGCTTTTAAGATCTCTCTTGGTTTGGATTCAGCGCAAGCAACTACCAGTTTGGTAGATTTAAACCGAAAGCTGAAAGGTGTAAAGTCTGAGTTTGATGCTGTCCATGATGGTACTAAAGATTTTGCTCAATCAGCCGATGGTCTTAAAGCCAAGAATGAGATGCTTACCAGACAATTCGGCTTGCAGGAAGCTAAGTTAAAAGAATTGAAGAAAAGATACGACGATTCTGTAAAGGCTAAAGGGAAAGATGATAAAGCCTCTGAAAACCTTCTTATACAGTACAATAAAACTAAAAACGCAATGAATAAGACGGAGAGGCAAATCAAAGACGTTGAGAAAGCCTTAAAAGATCAAACTAGCAGAGCTAAGAAAGCACAAGAGGGACTTGAGAAGTTTGGTGATAAATCAAAAGATGTGGGCGGTAAACTGTCTTCAAGTCTTACCCCTCTTATTGGTGGTTTAGGTACGGCTCTTGGAAAAGTTGCTGATGATGCCGATTCTTCAAGGCAGAGATTACAACAATACTTTGGATCGACTAAAGAAGAAGCTGAAAAATTAACCCAAACAGCCCGTGATATATGGAAAGACGGTTTCGGTGAAGATATGGGTGCTGTCGAAGATGGTATTATTCAAGTAAAACAGAACATGAAAGACTTAAATGAGTCTGATTTAGAGCAAGTAACCAGAGACGCAATGACATTAGCAGGAGTATTCGATGCTGACGTAAATGAAGTTACAAGAGCAGGAAATAACCTTATGCAAGGTTTCGGAGAAACTTCAGAAGAAGCCTTTGATTTAATGGCATGGGGTGCTCAAAATGGCTTGAATTTCTCTAATGAAATGTTTGACAATCTTGCTGAGTATGCACCTTTGTATAAAGATATGGGATTTTCTGCAGAAGAATATTTTGAACTACTGAAAAAGGGTACTGATTCAGGTGTTTATAATCTCGATTACATAAACGATGTTATGAAAGAGTTTCAAATTCGTACTAAAGATGGAACTGAAGGGGTAGCTGAGGCTATTGGTCAATTATCCCCGACTACTCAAGGTGTATTTGAGGACTTCAAAAATGGTGAAGCTACTATTAAAGACTTACATAACTCTGCAATCAAAGACCTTTCAGGAATGGAAGATCAAGTAGAAGCTAACCAAATAGGAGTAGAGCTATACGGTACTAAATGGGAAGACCTTGAACAAGATTCTATGTACGCTATGGGTAACATTACTGGTGAGCTAGAAAATGTTGATGGAGCAATGGCTAACTCAGGTGAAAATGTAGATAAGTCATTCGGTCATAAATTAAAGGTTGCTTTTCGTACTGCACAGGAAGACTTAGTACCACTAGGCGAAAAACTCTTAGCTGTTGGGGAAGATATCCTTCCTAAAATAACTGATGGTGTAAGCAGTATGGTTGATTGGTGGAATGATTTATCTCCTAAAACACAGGATTTTGCCCTTAAATTAGGTGCAGTAACTGCCGCAGCAGGTCCGTTACTTGTGGCTGTAGGATCAATTGCAGGGGTAATAGGTGGGTTAGTACCGATTGTTTCAGGAGTTATTGGTTCTATTGCTGGTGCAGGTGGATTAGGTGCAGCTATAGCAGGTTTAGCTACCGGACCGATAGGAATAACAGTTGCAGCTATTGGCGGACTTGTTGCAGGTGGAGTCCTCTTATGGAAAAACTGGGATAAACTTAATGAGAAGATCGGACCTTTGGCAACAAATATACTAGCCTTAGCAACTCCTTTCGGTGGAGTAGTTGCGGCAGTGAAAGGCTTTAAGGAAGCTAATGAAGAAGTTATTCCTTCAATGGATTTGTTTAATGATAAAGTATCTGACTCAACACAAAAAGCTGTTGGGGATTACATGAAAATGGATGAAGATGCTACTTTAGCTTTAAACGAAATGGCATGGTCGCAATCGGAAATCACAAAAGATATGGCTGAAGACTTAATAGGTCAATATGATGAAATGAATAACACTATACTTACAAAGATGGACGAAAGACACGAGGAAGAACTTGGGAAAACTAAGAAATTGTTTGAAGACAGTAGTGCTTTATCAGCCGAAGAAGAAGCAAAAATACTTGAAGATATGGACAAGAAACATGCTACAAGAAAAGAAAAACAGCAAGAGTACGAAGATCAAATAGCTGAAATTGTTAATACGGCAAGTAATGAAAAACGTGCTTTAACAGAATCCGAACGTATAGAAATCGAAGGTATTCAGGACAAAATGAAAGAATCTGCCGTGAAAACTATGAGCGAATCGGAAGAAGAGCAAATGATTATCTTAGGTAGGCTAAAAGACCAAGCTGAAAACATTACAGCAAGACAAGCAGCAGACGTTGTAGCTAACTCAAAAGAACAACGTGATAAAACAGTTGAAAATGCTGAAAAGCAATACGAGGATACTGTTGACAATATTACATACCAACGAGATGTTCTAGGGGTTATTTCGGAAGAACAAGCTCAGAAATTAATTGACGAAGCTGAGTTACAAAAAGACGGTGTAGTAAGAAATGCTAACAATATGCATGAGGATGTTGTTCGTTCCGCACGAGATCAAGCTGGCGAACACGTTGATGATGTAAACTGGGAAACTGGTGAAGTCCTCAATGGTTGGGACAAAATGTATGGTGGAGTTATTGACGCTGTAAACTGGATTAGAGACCTATTCGGCATGGATAAACTTAAGAAAAAGGGTACGGTAAAGTTACGCTATAAGCATAAAGGCGAAAAAGCAACTGGATTCAGAGATGTTGGAAAATACGCAGAAGGTACACACAATGGCAACAGGCATCCCGGTGGAGAAGCAATTGTAGGCGAAGAAGGTCGAGAATTAGCCCATATTCCGGGTAAAGGTTTGACTATGCTTGGTACTAAAGGACCGGAGTTTATCAAGAACCTTCCTGCAGGCTCATCTGTACTTCCAAACCCTCATACAGAAGCTCTCCTTAGCTCTTATAATTTTCCGCCTATGTACGCTAACGGTATTGGAGATTACTTTGACGTAATTACAAAAGGTTCTAAAGCTGTATGGAAACTAGCTGCTGAAAAAATGGGATTCGGTGACAGCCTCTTACCTAAAACCTTTAAAAATGCTGTAGGTAACGTTTCGGGTATTATTGGCGGTTGGTCTAAGAATTTAATTGATGACCTTATTGACGATTGGGGATTCGGAGCAGGTAGCTTCACAGGTAAAGTTGCAAGTAATAAGCAGGTTGAAGGATGGGTAAAACAAGCACTTAGTGTTACCAATACACCTATGTCTTGGCTTCCTGCTATGATGGTTAAGGCACAGAAAGAATCTGGCTACAATCCTAGAGCAATCAACCTTTGGGATATTAACGCTAAACGAGGGATACCATCTAAGGGTTTATTTCAGACCATTGATCCTACATTTAATGCTCATAAAATGAAGGGTATGAATGATATTTATAACCCTATACATAATGCAGTTGCAGCTATTCGTTACATTAAGTCTCGTTATGGCTCTGTGTTTAACACACCGGGTATCGCAGCTATGTCTCAGGGTGGAGGTTATGTAGGTTACGAACAAGGTGGATTCATCAATAAAGAGCATTACGCTATGGTCGGTGAAGGTAATAAAAAGGAAGTTGTAATTCCACTCGAACAATACCGTGATCGAGCGAAGGAGTTATGGCTTCAAGCTGGTGAAAAACTTGGTATGATTCATATGCCACAGCCTGATTTACCATCTGCCGGATATTCCAGAGGTGGAAACACTACCTCAAATACAAGCAATAACAATTATAACTATAATGTTTATGTTGCTTACACAGGTAATACGAAAGGTAATGATATACAGGAATTGGTTAAGGAAATTAGATACGAATTAGAACGACAAGATAATGACAAAAATCGTGCGCATGGAGTGATTTAAATGGCAAGTGAAATAAAGAGTTATGCGGGGGTGGAAACACCCTCTTTTTTAATTGTTGAAAGGGTTACACCTCAAACACTCCCACCAGCTAGAGTAAATTCCATGAACATACCTATGAAAAATGGTGAAATGTTTTTAAATAAGACTTTGGGAATTAGAACTTTCGTTGCTGATGTAGCAATAAAAGTTCCTAAAGACAGGACACTTCTTGAAATGATGGATGACTTAGCAGATTGGCTAGACTATGATGAACCTCAAAAGTTTATTCTCAGAGACAAACCTAATATCTATTACATGGCAATCGTAGAAAGCTCAACGGACATCGAACGGTTCAGTTCTTCTGGTAAGGGACAGATTACATTTGTCTGTTATGACCCTCACGGTTATGGAGCTGATAAGCAATACGTGTATGAAGGCAATCAAGAAGATCCTACGACTATGGTAAATAATGAGGGTAACAAAGAAACTGCACCAATTATGTCTATGAGATTTGTTAAAGACGTTACTGATTTTGCTGTAACTACAGATAATAACATGCTTTACTTTGGAGAGCCGTTCGATGAAGAGGTAAATGTAATTAAAGACCTTAAGCCTAAACATGTTTACCGAGAAATGGATTCATTCGATGGTTGGACAAGTGGAGTTAGTGTTGATGGTGGTAGCGTTGTAGGTGAATTTGAAACGAATAACAGGTCATTCAGACAATCCGGTAAAGATTATGGAGAAGGAACAAAGTGGCATGGAGCTTCAATGATTCACTCTATAGGAGCAGAAATTCAGGATTTCACTGCCCATGTGCATATAGGATTTAGAGCAACGAATAAAGATCAAAAGGGCAGAGTAGAGCTTTACTTGTTGGACATAGATGGAAATAAAATTGGTAAAGTTGCATTGGTTGATAATTACACTTCTGGTGACTTTCCAAAATTTGAAGCACGAGCAGGCTCTTATCAAGAAGGTCATTATTTTGTTAATGACTTTGGAAGAACTAAAGATTATTTTAGCCAGTTCTACGGAAGAATGGAGATTTCCCGTAAAGGAAACGAGTGGGAAGCAAGTATCAGATATTGGGATTCAGATAAAGAAAGATACACCAAAAAACTTGAAGGAAGCTGGATTGATCAATCAGATACATACTCAAAAGGTTTAGCAGCCGTTCAAATCCATATTGGAGCATATGACGACAGAGCACCTACTGATGATATGTTTATCTGGCGCACAACTGTATGGGAACATCTTACTTTTGAAGAGAACAGTATTGATTTTGTATTTAGAGTTGACGATGACCTAATAATTGACAATGATAAGGGCGAAATTTATTTAAATGGTGAAGAATTTTATGATAGGTTATACCCTTCATCAACCTTTTTAATGTTAGATAAGGGCTTAAATGGTATTGCCGTTTCTGATACTGATGCAATTACTGATTGTGTCATCAACTTCAAAGAAAGGTGGAAGTAGTCTATGTGGTTTGTTTTAGACGCTAAGTATAAGCCAGTAGGCATTTTAGATAATACAATACCAAATGGCTGCCCTATTTTAAACGACAATAGAAAAGAACAAATTCTAAATGGATACAACACATTAACCTTTGATGTTCCTGTAATTCATAAGACTGCAAGCCTTCTGGAAACAGAAGGTTTTGTTGTGTTTACAGATGATAATGGAAGTGAGTTTTATCGAATAAAAAGAATACGAGAAATTCATGGGGAACAAATGATAAAGACTGTAGAATGCGAGCCAGGTGCTACTGCAGACCTGCTTACACAACGAATTAGACCTGTAGAATTTACTTCTCAAAATTTAACCCAAGTAGTAAGTACGCTACTTGCAAATACTGGTTGGGAGTTAGGTGAAAGTTATTACGATAATGTAGTGACTATTCAATATCAAGACTATCCTACCTCTTTAGATGCAATTCATCAAGCAATAGAAGCATTCGATGCAGAAATTGAGTTTAAGGTTGAATTTAATGGTACGAGGATAGTTAGAAAAGTAGTCAATCTATATGATAAACGAGGAAGTAAGACTAACAAAATATTTGAATATGGTAACAACCTGCAAGGTGTAAGACGTCTTAAAAATACTGACCAACTTTTCACAGCCATGATTGGTATTAGAGATGGAATGATGATTAAAGATAAGGCTGTTGGTGATCCTAAATGGGATAAATTTGAAACTGGTGATGACTTTGTAGCAGATCCAGAAGCCCTAGAATTATACGGCAACAATGGAAAACATATCTTTGGTATTTATCAAGATAATTCCGCTTCATCTCCAACTGAATTGTATAACAACACTTGTGCTCAATTAGAAAAGCATAATAAGCCTCAGTATAAGTATGAAGTTGATATTTCTCTAATTGGAAATGTTTCAATTGGTGACACGATTATGATTAAAGACAGAACATTTGAACCAGAGCTTTACTTAAATGCTCGTGTATTAGAAAAAATATCTAGTACGACTGAGCCTGAAAAGGGAAGTGTGGTATTAGGGGAATATGCTCAATTAAGAGTTGATCCTATTGTTGCAGCTAAAAGAATACAGCAATCCGTAACTATGAAGCAAAATGAATGGACTAAAGCAAAAGAAATGTCAGATCAATTAGATACACGTGTGGGAAATGCAGAAGAAAAGATTACTGAAGATGCTATGGTTAAAACTGTAATGTCAAATCCTTCTTATCAAAACTCAATGGATGAAAAGGCGAATGCAGAAGAACTTGGCGACAAGGTATCTAAAGACGAATTAGATCAAAAAGCTGAGGAAATCAATTCAAACACCGACGATAAGATTGCTAATATTGACTATTCTCCTTATGCCACAAAGACTGAACTTACACAGTCTGCAGAATCCTTTGACTTTAAAATTTCTAAAAGTAATGGAACAAACTTAATCAACAACTCTGTTGGCTATGCAGATATGGATTTCTGGTATACCGGTGGTGGAACACCTGAAACCATTCAAAACGATGAACTTAAAAAAATCGGTGCTGGTTCTGGTTTTCACTTCAAGAAGAGTACGGATTGGGTAAACCTTTACCAAGATATTAAGGTTAGTGCTGGTCAAGAATATACAATGTCTTGGTATGTTAAAGCAACTAATTCCGACAATCGTGCTTATGTGATAGTTTACAACGGTGACATGAATGATGACCGTAGAGCCTTTTCTCAATACACTGAAACCGATGTGGATACAGATGGATATAAATATTATTCAGCAACCTTTATTGCTCAAGAGGATGATATTACTCTTAGAGTAGGGTCAAATGATGCTGATGCTACTTTCACAAACATTATGCTCAACGAAGGTGACTCTCCCCGTCAATGGTCGATGGCTAATGGAGAAATTTACAATACTAATGTAAGGATTGATATGAACGGTATCAAGGTTAATTCATTCAATACTAAAGGTTATACAGCAATCACACCTGAAGAGTTTTCTGGGTATTCAGAGGTAGCAGATGAAGAGGGAAATGTTTATATGGAAAAAGTATTTACGTTAAATGGCGATGTTACAGAAGTGTCTAAAGTACAAGTTGATAAAGAAATTAACATTAAGCCTGTAAAGATGGTAGTTGTAGACTCTCCTGAAATAAAGGGGCTGGCATTCATCCCAAGTATTGATTAAGAAAGGATAGATAAATAGTATGGCGTTAAGTGGTAGTTTTGGAAAGAATGTAAATGGACATTGGAGGTTACAAATTGATTGGTCTGCAACTCAAGACATATCAGGAAATAAATCTGATGTAACTGCAAAGATGTACTGGATCGCTAGAGATGATTACGGTGCAGTTTACTCAAGTGCAACGAAAACATGTGCAATGCAATATAATAACGGTTCGTTTGTAACAAGAACAGCTAGTGGTATGGCTGCTCTTAAAGCTAATCAGAAGAAATGGATTCAGACCTACGAGTTTACAATTAATCATGACGATGATGGTAAAGGAAATTTTTCATTAGATGGTTATTTTGACGCTGAGGTTGATATTAGTGGTTGGGTAGGTAGGATTGATTTAGATCAACAATCCTTTACATTAAACACGATTCCAAGACAGTCACATTTAACCTCTAGTCCATCTTGGACAGCAGGTAGTAACCGTACAATAACAATTAAAAGGTATTCTTCTAGGTTTAGGCATGAAGTTGAAATGTATGTGTTTGATAGATCAGGAGATGAACAACACGTAAATCAAGTGTTGCTATCCACTTCTGAAACTTCTAAGTCAACTTCATTCAGTTTGTTACAGAATACTAATATTTTTGAACTGTTAGACGGAAGATCAAGCGCACCAACCCATGTAATTCTTCAAACATATGATGGAGACAATTGGATTGGTAGCAGATATTATGATGGTACTTTAACAGCACCGTCTGCAAGTAAACCAAATAGCAAGTTCGATCATTATGTTTATGTAGATGATACAATCTCTGGAACACTGGATAAAGATCATTCTGATTTTGAACATAATCTAAGAATAAAATTAGGTTCATACACGAAGACATTTACAGATGTAGACTCTTCATTTTCTTGGACTCCTGATGCAACAGAAAAGACGAGTCTATATGATCAGATGCCGAACGATAAGAGTAAAGATGGTTCAATTGAAGTTGAGACGTTCTACAATGGCATAAAGGTTAGGAGTACCACAAGTGAATTACTTAATTTCAACGTTAGAAACAGTAATCCGATATTTGAAGAAAATTATACGTATGCAGACACAAATCAAACTACGAAGGATATTACACTAAACGATCAATACATAATCTCCAATCATTCTAACCTTGTGGTCACTATTCCTGCTTCTGCAAAAGCAACTGCTCAAAATGGAGCTTCAATGGTTTCGTACTCAGCTACAATAGCAGGTACAAGTAAAAATGCTGACTATAGTTCAAGTGATGATGTGCAATTTGATTTCGGTTCAATTGATGCAAATAATGACCAATCACTTGTTGTAAAAGCTGTGGATAGTAGGGGTCTTACTACAACTACAAGTATTCCAGTAGATGTGATTCCTTATAGTAATCCTTCAATTGTTTCAGCTACAAAGAGATTAAATGGATTTGAGGAAACTACAACAGTCCAACTTAAAGGTGACATTTCCTTGTTAAGTGTAGATAACGAACCTAAGAATGTAATAAATCAAATTGAGTATAGATACAAGGATTCTGAAGAGACAGGTTTTGGGTTTTGGACTTCCTTAGATCACACTTTAAGTGGAGGGGAATTTTCAAGCGAAAAAATAAACTTAACACTAGATTCCACTAAGGCTTATAACTTCGAGTTCAGAGTTATGGATGAACTAGGCAGTACTACAATAACTCAAAAATTGGACACGGGACAGCCTTTATTTTTTATTGACCCTATACTTAAATCTATTGGTATAAACGACTTTCCAACTAATCAAAATGAGCTTTTAATTAATAGCCGTCTTCGTTTTGGTGCAAATAAATGGGCTTCTAATGTAAGTGAAGAAGATGTCGCAGGAGCAATGGACTTAAATAACTCTGACATTGTAGGTTTAAATGGTCTTTTCTTTAATGATTATTCTGGTGGTGGAGGCGAAGGCTTAAACTTCTTGAAAAATGGTGTTGAATCGGGTTCTACAAATCCAGAAGATTACGACCTTTTAAGAGTACAAGATGGTGTTGTTATTTTAAATGGTAATCCAATAGGTACAGAAGGTTATGGGGTTCTTTGGGAGGGAGCTTTGTATGTGCAGGCTTCCCAAACAATAACCCCCTCAAAGAAAATGTCTGAGTGTCCTAATGGGTGGATATTAGTTTGGAGTGGGTATACAGGAAGTGCCGATAACTCACATTGGGGATTCACACACGTTCCTAAAGAGTTCGCAAATTTAACAGCAGGTGGTATGTGGTGTATTAATGGAACTACTCCTATTTCAAGTCCAGAAACTTCAATGAAATATGTTTATTGTTCAGACACGGAAATAAATGGACATGACAGAAACAGGGAAGCACCTCAAGATTTGAACGTATTAAGGTATGTACTATCTTATTAAGAAAGGAGTCCAACGGATTGAAAAAAATTTACATAGAAGTATTGGAAGATGGTAGGGTGGACGGTTGGGGAACTTCTCCATCGTCTAATAACAGCATTGAAATTGAAGTCGAAGAAAATCATGGTGTTTTATCCTCTCCATTTGCGTACAAATACGAAAACAGAAAGCTGTTCAAGGATACTGGTGGGGTACTGAAAGATGCCAAAGAAAAGAAGATAATTGAATTAGATAAGGCATGTGAGTCTGCTATTTTAGCAGGCTTTTTTCATGTCATTGATGGAGTTGAGTACCATTTTTCTTATGATCTTGAAGCACAAGTAAACTTCGGGGATCTAAAGGAAGTGTTGAAAGAAGGAATCGTTGATGAAGTCATGTGGACAGTGAGAAAAGATGGAGAGTACACACGGATACCTGTTACATCCGAAATTATGAGTGAGTTAACTGTAGCTATTCTTATGCATAAGCAAAATAATATTTCAAAGTTTCGAGACTTTTTAGAGCCTCAAGTAAAAGATGCAAAGACAATTGAAGAAGTCAAAGAAATTACATGGTAATCCCACAAGGAGACAAAGGAGCAAAATGGTTAAGAAGGGGAATAAAAGAATGGAGTTAAAAATGATTTTGGCAGTAGGGGGAACAATTACAGCGTTCCTTATAGGAGGGTGGCATGTATCCTTAACTGTTTTAGCAGTATTTATGGTTATTGATTTTCTTACTGGAATGGCTGCAGGTGCTTACAACAAACAGTTAAAAAGTGCAGTAGGATTTAGAGGCATTCTTAAGAAAGGAGTGTTTATTCTAGTCATCATTTTAGCGAATATGCTTGATGTACTCGTAGGATCAGGAGCACCCGTATTTAGAACAATGGCAGTATTCTTTTACATAGGAAATGAAGGAATCTCCATACTTGAGAATCTAGATAGAATGGGTATTCCAATTCCCAAGGGTATTGCAAAATACATACATGAAATTGGTAAAGAGGATAACATAGTCAAGAAGTTAGACAAAAAAAGGCTTCCTATTCCAAAGCCAGTGACTAAAGCTTCTGAAAAATCGGACGAAAAACCAGGTATTAATAATAACCAGAATAAATGATTAAGGCTTCCTTTTAAGGGAGTCTTTTTAAATTTAAATCAAGGAGAGAATAAATAATGGCACATTTTGAAAAATTAAGCCAGTTAAAAGATCTACGTGGGAAGACTGCTCATAACGGCTGGCAACCAGTTTATGATGTCAGCGTTAAAACGGACATAGCTATTCATCATTCATTGACAAAAGAAGGAGACTCCTATTCTTTTGCAAATTATCATGTACATACAAATGGATGGCACGAAATCGCCTATGCCTTTGTAATCCTTAAAGACGGTACAATCGAATGGAACCATGACTTAGGTGTACTTAGCTATCATGTAGGTAACTCAAATAAATTCGCTGTTGGTATTTGCCTTGTAGGAGACTTTAGATCAGAAAAACCTACTGAAGCACAAAAACGGTCACTAAAACAACTTGTAGATTGTTTGAAGAAAGATATGCCTAACTATAAACGTACTCGTGGGCATAATGAATTCCCGGGATACTCTTGGAAGGCTTGCCCTGAGTTTGACTACCGTGCTGTATGTTCAGGCGAAAAAGAATTTGCAAGCGTTCCTGCTTCTGGTGCTTCTACTCACACTATTCAACAAGGTGATACTTTCTGGAGTATTGCAAATGAAAACGAAGGATTATCTGTTGACGATCTTAAGAAACTAAACCCATCTGTTGATCCATCAAAACTTAAAATTGGTGAGAAGATTAAAATTAAGGAAACTGCAAGTAAACCTGCTCCTAAGCCAGCTTCTAATGGAGACATGAAAACAACAAGTATTGTTACATACCTAAAAAGTATTGGAGTAGATTCTAGCTTCAACTATCGTGCAAAATTGGCTGCTAAATATGGTATTTCTAGATATAAAGGTACTGCTCCACAAAACATATCTCTTCTAAGCAAGATGCGTGGAGGAAGTAAATCAGCAGCACCAAAAACAGCCACACCTAAGAAATCTTCTAGTCCAGTAAAAGGCAAGATTAAAATTATTGGTGTTAACAGCGCTGCAATTGTAATGGATAAACCGGACAGGAATAGTAGCAAAAATATCGGAACAATTAAAAAGAACGCTACGGTAAATATTTCAGGCTCTGTTAAAGGCAAAAATAATCCTAGAGGATATTGGGAAGTTATCTACGATGGTAAGCGAGGATACGTATCTGGTCAGTTTGGTAGGAAAGTATAAATAATTCCCCACTTATTAGTGGGGTTATTTTCTTCTAAATGATTTCAACTCACTTATCGTATTATTCAGCTTAATTATTTCATTCACTAAGTCATGTGTGTCTCGCCTTATAACACCTTTGTGATTGTTATAATCTAATAAAGTCACTTCGTATTCTTCGGAGTAACAGTTTCCTTCGTAATCAAAATACCTAATTACGAGTTTTGTATCAAGTGCATTATTATTGATTGGATCTGGATTTGATTCAACACTATTCTTGTAGTGTTTCAAAATCTCCTGATGATCTCCAACAAATTGTTCTAATCTTTGATCAGGAGCTAATACTTTTATCCGTTTTACTAAGTTAGGAGACTCAACATCCATGAAGTCGTTTTCAGGTAAATAAGTATAAATATTAAACCCTGGTTCTAAACTTAAAGTGCAATCAAACGCAACTCGAGAGCCAATATTTTTAATTTCGAAATACAATGCTTTATTTTCTTCCTTAAAAAATCCAATAACTTCAGGTCTATAAGCCATGTTTCTGGCAATTTTAGTTTCGTCAGTCATGTTCTTTGTCTCTTCGATCATACGCTTGTTTGATTTTAATATAAGATAAGTTAGAAAGACGTATAATCCTGTTAGAATAACCATCCATATATCCGCACTCATAACTTCACCTCACTTAATTTTTCAAATAATAACTTCCCGTTATATAACCATACCTTCCAAAAACCTTCTTTTTTACTCGCCAACTGAATCCACACTTCATTATTAAGATCTTCATCTGTAAAGTTTTGTGGATAAAAAACACATTTATTTAATAATAGTATGTATTCACCTTCAGCAGCCACAGAGAACACGCCATTTCTATAATTTATTTCCATACCATCTTCCCCCTTTGTTGTAAGACTATTTTACCATAAAATGAATAAGTTACTAAAAAATAGATTAATAACTAACGGAATATTTTATTGATTAAGGTTAGTCTGTTTGGATATAATGAGAACAACCGTTCTTGTTGGGAGGCGTAGACTATGCGTGAAATTAATGATCGAGGTACTAAAAAATGGACTTCGCTTATGATGCCTGAACACGTTCAAATGGTTCAGGAAGTCTATAAGGAACAAACCAGAGTTGATAAACCTGTACTGGATGAGCAGCAGATCCAAGATCATGCATTTGCGTTAGAAATGGCTATGAATGATAATCTAACTGTTGAACTCAAGTACCATAATGGACACAATTACACCTACGTACCTGTGAAGGTGGTAGGTATGAACGGGGATACAAAGAAAGTAAGCTGTATCGACCAACAAGAAAAAGATGATATCCAACTAAATTTTTATGACATTATTAACGTAATATTTTTATAATTGAAGGAATTCTTAACCTAATTGTCGAAATAGGGTCTATGGAAAGGGGGAAAAGTGTAATATAAGATATGAACGGGAATGTAGAGATTAGTGGGTGAAAAATTCACTTTAAAGTATTTTTAAAATCACAAATGTAATATTTAATGATACTATTGTAGAAGGGGGTAGAAAAATGAGTACTAAAGCTATTGATGTGGCAAAATGGTTTATTAAGAATAATCTAGATTCTCCACGTAACACTTTTGATGGAAACATGAAATTGCAGAAATTATTGTATTTTTCCCAACTTATCCATGTTGCTAAGTATGGGAAATTGTTGTTTGCTGAAGAAATGAGAGCATACGAAAATGGCACAGTTATTAATGACGTACGATTGACCTATAGAGATTCACTTTACGGTTTAATTGAGCAATCTGAAAATATGCTTGTTTTTGAAAATGAAGAGGTAACCCACACACTAGAATTAACAGCTAGTATCTTTGGTGAAATGTCAGCGAAAGAATTGTCAGACCTTAATCACGAATTAAGTAGTTGGCAAATACCTTACAGAGAATCAAAAACAGAACAACCACATATTTATAAAACTGCAAGAAGCATCATTCGACCAATGGACGGAATTTTCATGGGTGACGTGAAGAAAGTAAAGCAAATGCTGGAAGCATATGATGATTATGATACTTCAAAAGTATCAGAGGTAGTTAATGGGGTAACTTTTTATTATGATCCTGATGAAATAACGTTAAACGAAGAGCTTCTTTCGATGTTAGAAAATTTAGGTTGTCCAGATGAGGCTTACACTCTAACATTTGATGAGCAACAAGGAGTTATAATCTCCTAATGCCGATTATAGCAGGCCACGCTCTTGTACTAAGTTTACCCTTTGCTAACGGAACCCCATGTAATTATAAAAGACCTTTTCTTGTAATTGAGAATTATAATAATTCATCTCTAGATTTATTAAATGTTTCATCTATAAGAGGAAAAGAGAGGAAATTATTATTTCCTTCTAATGAAAGAATAAATAATTTTAATCCTCCTCTTGATGCACCATCATTTATAAAAATGGATGAATTATATACCATTGATTATTTTGAGGATTTGCATAAGTCAATTTACAAGAGAAGGTCACCTATTGATTCTTCAGAACTTTCACGGCTCGTAAATGAGTACACTAAATATAGTGCGCAAAACCCCGTTACTCAAGTTAGATACATAGAAACAACAGTTCGACAAAGAAATTCTTTATAAAGAATAATACACTTAGAAAGTTTTCTCCTTTGGATAAAAGAAGACTTAGTAATAAGCCCTACACCAAGTAAAACGTGAGGGGCTTATTTTTGTTTGTATGATATCTCTCATACATTCTCTTCTTTGTATTCGTTACAAATCCCCAAAATTAACCCCAAGAAGTCTAGACAATTTAAAGAGCTGCGGTATCAATTGATAAGTTTTCTCCAGTACGCTAGTTTGGAAATCGTATTTGCAGAAACGGCCCATATACTTGCTTATAAACTGCCTGTCATACAGGGTAGAAAAATAAAGGAAGTAAAGAAAGTGTAAAAATATACCTTATGCTTTATTACTTCTACACAAAAAAGAAAATATATACTACAATGGAAATAATTTCTCCATACCACACATCTACACAATTTAGTGAGATGTAAAGTGAATCACCCTTTTAATCCTATTTTCCCCTACATCTTTCATTAGGTGTAGGGTTTTTTTATTTCAATTTGAATAAGTCCTCAACATTACACTCCAATAATTCTGCAAGCATTAAAGCATTTCTTAATGATGGTTCGCTTCTCCCATTACACCATCTTGAAAGAACATTTCCACTTACGCCTATTTGAGAGGCAAGCCATTTTTTCTTATACCCACGTTTGTTTATCCACTCATTTAAATTACATTCCATATTATCACCTGCATACTACTTCTACATAAATCAACTTTTCCCTTTAATAAATTAGAACTAATTTGTCATAGGACAACCTATGCAATTACTATACTTAGGCATATACGTTTTCAAATACGGCAATGTAACATCTATGCGAATTTCAAAGTTGTTGATATGACTGAATCCATAACCTTTATCAAAATTCGCTTGAACAGCAACTATCTTTATCAAGATACCTTGAAAGGGGTGGCGATTTGCTCTTTGAGATTGCTTCATCTGCAAGTATGTTAGCTGTGGTCGGAGGGACTTATTTTTATCAGAACAAAAACTCAAATGATCATGCGAAGATCCAGAAAATCGCAGACAGTTCAGGATTGTTTGTCCGAGAAAATAAGGTGAAAAAGGGGATTCGGATTTATCGAAAAACGAGGAAGGAAAATTATACCGAGTATGTTTATAAAATTCCACTTGGCTTATCGTTCAATGATTTTGAGGAAAAGAAACAACTGTTCATCGATGGACTAAATAATAAGAGTCAGTCAGATTTTAATTTGTCTAACCTGAAAAGTATCAATTGGAAAAAGGATGTATTAAAGCAAATCAGAAACATTGCTAACAACCGTATTAAATTAGATAAACATATAGAAATGGAATATGACGGAATGCTGAAATTTAGGGTTTACGATAAGGGACTTGAAACTATGTATCCCTATAGTGATGAAATGATGGAGAGTGTTAAAGGGTGGAAAGTACCAGTTGGATATACATTGGATAAATTAATGACTCATGACTTTGAGAAAAGACCCCACATGATTGTAGCTGGTGCAACAGGTTTTGGAAAATCAGACTTTTTAAAACTTTTGATTTCTGTTTTAGTCAAGAACCAACCTGACAAGGTAAGGCTTAATTTGATCGATTTAAAGGGAGGCTCCGAACTAGGCACTTTCAAAGGGTTAAAACAAACTAATAATTTTGGGAGAAGCACTAAGGAAGCAAAGCGAATATTAGAAAATATTCAAAAGGACATGGAAAAGAAATTAGATTGGTTGTTTGAGAATGGCATAAAAGATATTAAAAGGGCAGGACAAAAAGAACGTGATTTTATTGTTATTGATGAGGCAGCAAGTCTCGATGATGAAAGCAGGGATATAGTTGTAGATATTGCAAGACGTGGTAGGTCGGCAGGTTACAGACTGATCTATGCAACTCAATACCCTACAAATGAGACTCTGCCTTCGCAGGTACGTGCAAATGTCGGTGTAAGATTGTGTTTTCGATTAGAAACCAATGTGCAAAGTAGAGCCGTATTAGATGAAGGTGGGGCTGAGGAGATTCCAGAGATTGAAGGAAGAGCAATATTCAGAAGAGTTAAAAATCATACTACACAAACTCCCTACATTAAAGAAAAAGATATTGAGAGGATTATTAAGCCGCATATTATGATTCGGTCAAAGGGGGAACACCATGTAAAGGGGGAACACCATGGATCAGAACAAGGCAAAGAGAATGGAGAGGGAAGAACAGATACTCTTATCCTTGAAAAAGCTTGACTATATGACTAGGGGACAATTACAAGTCTTACATGATCTAAAAAGTGACCGTAACGCTCAGAAAGTATTGCAACGAATGAGCCCTTATCTCAACACTTTTAAAGATGGTCAGAACATCTACTACCTGAACAGTAAGGGACGTTCTAGAGTTGAGTGTGACAAGGTACGTAAAAAAACTGGGAATATTAATCATTACTTGATGAGAAACGCTTTGTATGTTGCTTATGGTAGCCCTGAGACATGGGAAAATGAGATGCGTATTAAATTAGGAAAGATAACAGTTGTGCCTGATGCAATCTTTCAATTAGATAACAGGTATTTCATTGTCGAAGTCGATAATACACAGACAATGAAAAAGAATCGAACGAAAATAGATAAGTATAGGCGTTTAATTGAACGTAACGCATTTCGCAACGTACCCAAGATAATTTGGATGACCACAACAGAATACAGGAGAAATAAGTTGCTGGAATTATGCGAAGGTTTAGACGCAGATGTGTATTTAAATACTGACTTTATCTAAGGGGGATTCACATGAAAACGAAGACTTATAAGTTTGGTGAGTTTATGGACGGTAGTTACAAGGCAAAGACTAAATTTCATGGCATTTCATTAGCTCCTTTAGCTGTAGCACCATTTTTCACAGCAAAGCCAGTATTTGCTCAAAGTTCAGATCAAATGTATAACTCAGTTGTAAAAGCATTCGATCCATTAATAGGCTTAGTTCAGGCTATGGCTTATCCAGTTGCAATGGTTGTGGTATTAGGCGGAGCTTTATTTATTATGATTGGTAATAAAGAGAAAGGCTTCTCAATGATGCAAGGTGCTGGATTAGGTTATGTGTTAGTCATGATGACTCCAATGGTGTTGAATATCTTGGTGGATGCCATGAAAGGAGTGTCTTAATGAAGATGGGTATTGTAACGGAGTGGATTGTTGGAAGGGCAAAAGAGGGAATGACTGATCTCTTGGCGGAGTATATTACAGTATCCCCTCTCTTGGTGGGTGTATCAATAGGAGTATATGCATTTCTGAATATGGTTAGCAAAGGTTTAGCTAAATTAGGGGTCATTGGAGTATTCCTTTATGGGGGAATGATTGTAATAACAAATTAAAAATTGATTGATAAAATAAGAATAATGAAGGAATACCCTTTCTTTCCTTAGAATAGAGTGAATAATTAACAAAATAAGGAATGGGGAGAGTGACACATATGGAAGAAAGAAACGAAGAGGCAGTAGAGCCGCATTTTGGAATACAAGAACCAAACCCCAGTAGTATTTCACAGGTATTGTTCTGGGTTGGAGGATTAGAAATTGCGTTAGGTATTATAGTTGCTTTGTATATGGCAGATATAACTTATGTAGTTGATTGGAATATATTCTTAATTTGGTTTCTTCCTACATTGGTATCTGGCTTATTGATTATAGGTTTTGCTGAAGTGATAAAACTTCTAACGATCATAAAAGATAAAGTAAATGAGAGAGTATCAAAGTAACTACTCAATTCTTGACTAGTTTTTTGTGTTTCTTCCTTATTATATAGCGTATTTTTATTAGTCTATTAGTTATTGCAAGTTACTACAATATAGTCTATTCTATAAATAGGTTACGCAAGTGACCAATAAACATCTAAAATCATACCAATAAATTACCCGATGAATAGACGGGTTTTAAACTTATAATACTACGGCTTCGAGGGTAGAACGAGCTATCCGTCATGCCATAGAAGTGGCGTGGAACCGAGGAAATATTGAAGCAATTTCATCTTTATTTGGCTATACAATCTCCTCTACAAAAGCAAAACCGACAAACAGCGAATTTATAGCGATGGTAGCTGACCGCTTAAGATTAGAGCACAAAGCGTCTTAATTCATAGAACTCATGATTGATTAATATGTTGTCACTGGTGAATAATAAAAATTATTTTAAACCGATAAAACACCAGTGTTATTCCAACAGTTTTTAATCTCTTATTCATTGAGAAGATTTGGAAACCCCACTCAATTTATAGGAGGTTTTTTTGTGGAAAATTTTAATTCCTAAATGAAATATGTGAATCATCAACCACCGTCTTTATTTGTAAAGTACTTCCGTGCAATTCAAAATTGTTATTTAAGAATACTTTTTAACGAAATTTCATTAAAACCTTCCACGTACACAATTATTTAATTAGTAGCGGACACTGTTTTTAATTTAGAAGAAATTAAATTAAAAAAGTTATATAGAGAGACCGTCTTAATTATGATTGAGTAAAAATATGATGAATTTGTATTTCATCTTCTCGACAGATTATGGTACAATTCTTAATTATTAGACACTTTAGTTCATCATAACAGGGAGTTGTACAAATGAAAGTAGTAAAATTCGGCGGCAGCTCAGTTGCCGATGCGAATCAATTAAGAAAAGTTTCAGAAATTATTAAAGCAGATCCCCAGAGGAAGGCAATTGTCGTTTCTGCTCCTGGTAAAAGGCACTCCAAGGATACGAAAACAACCGATCTTCTTATTGCCCTTGGAGAATCTGTGCAAGTGAAAGTAAAAAATAAAGCCATTTATGATCAGGTGATTGAACGCTTTGCATCTATTATTAGAGAACTGGAATTAGACCATTCTATTATCAACACCATTCAGAAACGTATTGATGATGCTTGTGAAATTTTAGAAACAGATGTAAAACGTGGTATGGATGCTCTTAAGTCTTGTGGCGAAGACGGCACGGCATTGATATTAAGTGCTTACTTAAACGCAAGGGAACTGGAATCTTCTTATGTTAATCCGAAAGATGCCGGTATATTTGTAAGTGATGAACCAGGCGGCGCCCTTGTGCTTGATGAAAGTTTTGAGCATTTATTTAAATTAAGAGACAAAGCCGGTGTACTCGTTATACCTGGTTTCTTTGGATTTACGCTGGACGGGGATTTAGTTACCTTTTCACGCGGAGGTTCTGATATTACCGGCTCAATTGTTGCGGCAGGCATGAAAGCAGATCTTTATGAGAACTTTACAGACGTTGACTCTGTATTCTGCGTTAATCCGATGATTGTTGAACAGCCTAAAGAGTTAAAATCTCTAACATACCGTGAAATGAGAGAACTATCTTATGCCGGTTTCTCTGTTTTTCACGATGAAGCCTTAATACCGGCTTTTAAAGAAAAGATTCCTGTGTGTATTAAAAATACGAATAATCCGGACGGCGAAGGCACTATGATTGTTGCAGAACTTCCTGAAAGAGAAGGACATGTGGCTGGAATCGCAAGTGACTCAGGGTTTTTAAATTTATACGTAAGTAAGTATTTAATGAACCGGGAAGTTGGATTTGGCCGTAAATTACTTCAAATACTTGAAGAGGAAGGCATTTCGTTTGAGCATGCACCATCAGGAATTGATGATATGTCTGTGATTATTAGAGATCATCAGCTTTCTGAAGAGAAGGAAGAAATAGTTAAAAAGCGAATCTTAACAGAATTAAACGTAGATACCATTTCTATTGAAAGAAATATGGCCATGATAATGATCGTTGGTGAAGGTATGAATGAAGCAATAGGCGTAGCCAGTAAAGCTTCAACAGCATTTAAGGATGCTGGCGTTAATATCGATATGATTAACCAGGGGTCTTCTGAAGTTTCTATGATGTTTGGGATTAAAGATGATGATTTAAATCGGGCCGTACAATCATTATATCGTGCATTTTTCTAATTAAACTAAGGCGATAAACCTAAGTGTTTCTCGCTCAGACTGTCGAGAAAGTCTCGGCAGTCTTTATTTTTTTATGGAACTTCCATTTTTCACTGCGTTAATTTCGTACACTATAGGTAAGAACTCTCTAAGGCGGTGTTAGTCATGTTTCACTCTAAGGAATGCCCCCATCTTGCGACATGTACCCAAAATAAAAAGCATTATCTAATGAGGGCAAATGGATTTATCGAATGAAAAAAGAGAAAATTGAGCGTAGCTTCGCAGATTCCAAAGAACTTCACGGGCTGCGTTATTGTCGTTTGCGTTGAAAAGAAAATGTCCGGGAACAGGTATTACTGACAGCTGCCTGTCAGACCATGAAAAAGATTGTCCTTCACCGAGACAGGGTAAGCTAGGTAAAGGAGAGTCTTTTTCAGTTACGGGCGGGCGAATACTGCGAGACTCCTGCGGAAAAACGAGCGATCCGAGACCCCGCAGTGTGGGTTTCACGAGGAGCCTCGGGCGGTCGTCCGCGGAAAGTGAGTGGGTATTCGCCTGCCCATGAACACAAAAAAGCTTGCTGAAAAACACGGGGTTTCTCTACAAGCTGGCGAGAAACCTAAGTGTTTCTCGCTTTTTGATGTTGATATAGTAGGTGCTTCAGCTCTTCAAAAGTACGATCTTGTTTGAGGGTTAGCTCCTGTAGGAAGTACCCGAACAATTCCGAGGTCATAACTGCATCGTTAAGGGCATGATGTCTGGTGCGTTTAGTAATATTAAATTTTTTCAACAGCGGGTCAAGCTGCGGCTTCTCATCAGGAAACAGAAACTTTGCAAGCTTTTGGGAGTCAATCACCGGTGTATCTAGTTCAGGGAGTTTCCAGCGTTTAAGCATTGTTTGCACAAAACGCATATCGAATTTAGCTGGGTGGGCCACCAGCACAGAGCCTTCACTAAAGTGGAGAAACTCCTTAAAAACGTCTAGAAACGATTCTGACTGGTTTAACTGATCTTTTTTCAAACCAGTCAATTTTAATGTTTGGCGCCCGACTGGCCGGATTGGTTGTACGAGTTTGTAGAAAGTCGTGCTGTGCAGTGTATCTTTTCCCTTCATTCTTATTGCTCCGATGGAAATCACTTCATGTCCGATTTCTGGTATAAAACCTGTTGTTTCTAGGTCGAAAATGGTGTAATCCATGTCAAGCAGGCTTTCGTTTTTGATATTTGGTTTCTCATATTTCTGGATGAGTAAATTCAATTCCTTATGAATATCACTATTTAAATAAGGGCGTATCTTATAATAATAGATCGGTTTTTCAAAGAAAATATATTTTAAAATTTGTAAGTCAATGGGAAGCATTACATCACCCGATTCCGATTATAGCTCAGCTCGAGAACCTGTTGTAATCGTTTGGCTATTGTCAAAGCTTCTTTGAGAGATTTTCTTTCTTCCCTGTTTAATTTTGCCAGCTTTAACTCGTTCGATAGAGGCTCATTATTCTTAAGCTGTTCTAAATTTTCTTTTATCCTTAAAGTCATTAATCGATGGAGAGAAAGCTTTGCATTTTCGGCATCCCTTGGGTGAAATCTTTCTTGTTCAGACAAAGCATTCAATCTGCTGACAGTGTTAATATTCTCAATTCCATATTTCATGCTGTAGATTCGGATGGCATTTACAATCTGCATAATGGCTGATTTTTTTAAGTTTAAGTTCTTCCTTTTTCCTACACCTGAAATCCGGCCGAACGGCTGAACAGGGACACGGAATCTTAATGTATCCTTCATCAAAAGCTGATGAAGACCAAGAGAACGTTGGACACGTGCTGTCACATGTTTTTTTAGGTCGTAAGCCAGAGAAAAATCCCCGAAAATGGGCCGGAAATCCATAAAGATCGTAAAATCGCGTATTTCTTCCGCATCCATTTTGCGTATCCATTCGTCAATGCTTTGCTGCCACTGATTTTTCTGCTGACGCCATTTATCTTCTTTGGCCATAATACCTCCTGAGCAATAAGGAAAGCCGCATTCGTTTAACATCGTATTGATTTTTTCTGCAAGTAGCTTAAAGTAGTCATCGATTTGATCTTTATTACGGATATTTTCGTAATCAGCTAATATCATCCCGTTGTCCTGGTCGGTTGAAAATGCTTGCTCTTTCCGCCCTTCACTACCCATTACGAGGAAGCAATAGTTGATCGGCGGCGCTCCCAATCCTGAAGAAATCATTTCTTCCTCTGCAATCTGAACGACCTGTTTATGAATACGGTCGTTGTAGTTCGTAATCAATTCAGCAATATCATAAGCCATCATTCTCTCATCAATTAGACTGGAAACGAAGTCTTGAAACCGTTTATTATAAATCGGGGACAGGTCTTTTAGTTCGTTGAGAGTCGATGCATTAGAGATTCTATACGTTAAATCAAAATATACGGAATTACTGATTGTAAAGAAGGAAGACTGGCGCAGGATTCCTACAATTTTATCTTTATGGTGAACAGGTATAATCTCAGTTGGATGATGCTTTAAATAGCTTAAAGCGTCATAGATAAATTCTTGGTCACTTATAGAGTAGGGTTCTTCAGACATATGGAGATACACAGAGTCTCTATGGTTGTTTTCAAAATAAGCTTTTAACAAATCTCCGTAGCCAATCATACCGAGTAAGGTCTGACGGTCTTCACTGACGAGTAAGGCCTCTACCTTCTGCTGTTGAAGCATTCGTGCAGCCTTTTCAACCGTTTCCTGCGGATGGATAAAAGTAGGCTGTTCCATATAGGCCCCTGCTCGCTTTTTATATAATTCTTTGTCATCCTCCTCGTCGGTAGAAGAACTTTTAAATTTCACTTCATCGTATAAGCTTTTCATTAAGTGGCTGACCCCGTCCATAACCACTTTTGAAAACTGAGTATTATTGGACATAATCTTCAGAAACGGTTCCCTTTTAAAACAAAGGGTCTTCACAGGTTCTAATGCTTGTACAGAAAATCTCATCTCCCCACTCGTTAACAAAATCATTATCCCAACCAAATCACCAGGATAGTAAAATCTCACAGACAGCTGACGGCCGTTTGAACGGTGCATAATATTTTTAGCCAAACCTGATAATAAAAAGTGGATATCAATGGTATCATCATCCTGATCTTCATGAATAATGAATTCATTGCCGCCGAACTCTTTCACTTCGGCATGGTTGAAAATTTCTTTAAATTCCCGGTCTGAGAGAAGGTCAAATGGATATTGCGATCGGTAAAAATCCAAAGAAAATGACAAAGCTGTTTCCTCCTTTGCAAATCTCTAAAAAAAGCAGAGTACAGTGACTCTACTTTTTCTTAAAGCGTCCTTTTGTTAAATTTCTCTTTCTGTCTCGATGTAAAATAAATCCTCCGATAAATGCAATACCGCCTACCACACACAAGAGGCCGAATATGCCCTGGATAACGACATGAAAAAATATCGGGTGGAAGACATTAAATAAAGAATCCCGTATTAATTTAATCCCAATTACCGCGATGATTCCGGGAGTTACAAGTAGCAATAAAGCAATTAACCGCATGTCATATACTCCTTTTTCGATTCAATCCTTCATTAGTATATCAGAACGGGGAATAACTGAAAATAGAGTTGACTATTGCTAAAATGTGCATAATAATGTACGATTAAATTGCGCAAAAAATTGCAGGGTGTGAAATCAATGAAAAAAGTATTAATAGTTGGAGCAGGAAAAGGTGGTACAGCGCTCTTAAAATTGTTAAGGGAAACAGGGAAACTGACTGTTGCCGCCATAACAGATGTAAACCCGCACGCCATTGGCTTAGATAAAGCGAAGTCGTTAGGAATACCGACCGGGGAAGACTGGAGAGCATTTTTACATAAAGGTATTGATATTGTTATTGAAGCAACAGGAAAAGAAAAAGTTTTTGAACAAATCCGTTCAGCTCGTCCTGCGCATACGGTGGTAATTCCAGGTGCTGTCGCTTATATTACTTCCGAACTGTTAGAAGAGAAAGAAACGCTTCTTAAGGAATTGAAACAGCAGACGAATAATCAGGAAATGATTTTAAATAGTATTCACGATGGAATGATTGTAATTGATAGAGATGAAAAGGTCTCCTTTTTAAATAAAAGCGGAGAGCAAATTCTAGGAAAACCGCGGGAAACAGTTATAGGAAGGGAAGTTAGAGATGTTATTCCAGCTTCAGGCCTTCCCCAATTATTAGAGACAAAAACGAAAGAAATTAATCAAGAACTGAAAATTGAAAACGGCAAGAAAGTTATTACGACCCGTATTCCTTTAATCGGTACTGATCAGGAACCAATTGGAGCTTATGCGGTGTTTAAAGATATTACCGAAGTTGTTGAACTTGCCGAAGAGATCACGGATTTAAAAGAAGTTAAAACGATGCTGGAAGCGATTATTTATTCCTCCGATGAAGCAATTTCGGTAGTAGATGAAAATGGAAGCGGTTTAATGATTAATCCTGCTTACACACGAATCACCGGTCTTGAGGAAGATGAAGTCATCGGTAAGCCGGCGACGGTTGATATTTCTGAAGGCGAAAGTATGCACATGAAAGTTTTAAATACAAGACGTCCGGTACGAGGGGTACGTATGAAGGTAGGGCCGTCCAAAAAGGATGTCTTAGTAAATGTAGCTCCTGTAATTGTAGATGGAAAAGTAAAAGGCAGTGTCGGAGTTTTACATGATGTCACAGAGATTCAGTCGTTAACAAGTGAATTAAAAAGAGCAAGAGAGATTATTAGAAGTTTAGAAGCTAAATATACATTTGCGGATATTACCGGGGATTCCCAGGAGCTTACTATAGCATTGGAACAAGCAAGAGTTGGTGCGAAAACACCTGCTACCGTCCTTCTTCGAGGGGAGTCTGGTACGGGGAAAGAGCTGTTTGCCCACGCGATTCATAATGAAAGTAATCGAAGCCACAATAAATTCATACGGGTAAATTGCGCTTCCATTGCAGAATCTCAACTTGAAAGCGAGTTGTTCGGTTACGAGGATGGTGCCTTTGAAGGAGCAAAGCAGGGAGGCAAGAAAGGGTATTTTGAAGAAGCTAATCATGGAAGCATTTTTTTAGATGAAATAGCTGAACTTACTTTACCTATGCAGGCCAAGCTTCTCCGGGTGCTGCAAGAAAAAGAAATCGTCCGGGTAGGAGGCACAAAGCCTGTCGTCGTAGATGTGCGGGTGATTGCAGCTACCAATATAAACCTTGAGAAAGCAATTATGCGTAAAACGTTTAGAGATGACTTGTATTACCGGCTTAACCGCCTGCCAATCTACATTCCGCCGTTAAGGGAAAGAAAAGAAGATTTAGAGCCTTTAATTAATCACTTAATTAAGAAGCTGAACGAAGACTACGGCAGAAACGTAATATCGATAGATAGGGAAGCTTTTGAAAAGCTTGAAGATTATGATTGGCCCGGCAATGTTCGAGAACTTGAAAATGTTATCAGCCGAGCAATGATATTTATGGAACATACAGAAGAAGTGATAAGAAAAAGCCATATTCCGACATTGATAAAAGCGGAAGCGGCACATACTGGCGAGGAAGCCGCCTGGCAGAGGTCGAGTCTTCAGGAGGCAGTGGATGAATATGAAAAAAGCTTATTAACAGATGCCTTCAGGACTCATAATTTCAATAAAACAAAAACGGCAAAAGCGCTTGGAATTTCAATCCGTAACTTGTATTACAAGCTTGAAAAGTATCAGCTGGACAAAGATGATCTGCAAGGATTTTCATAGTATGCAAAAAAGGGGAATAAGTGTGAAATCTCTAAATGAATTGATCACCAGATTAGAGAACAAATCATTAAAAAAAGTGGCTGTAGCACAGGCAGCTGATAAAGAAGTGATGCTAGCAGTTAAAAAGGCTCGGGATCTTAACCTTGCCTCTTTCATCCTTACAGGCAGCAAAAGTAAGATTCAACATATAGCTGATGAAATTGAGCTGGACTTAAGTGAGCAGAATCAAATTCAAATGATAGACTGCTCAACGGAAGAAGCCTCACCTGCTGCGGTGAAATCTGTCCATGAAGGTGCAGCTCAAATTGTAATGAAAGGGAGTATTGATACAAAAACTCTGCTTACATCCATACTAAATAAACAGTATGGGTTAAGGACTGGAAATATTTTATCTCACGTAGCTTTATTTGAAGTTCCCAGTCAGGATCGGCTCATCTTTTTAACTGATTCTGCAATGAATATCGCTCCAAATTTAGATGAAAAAGCACAGATCATACGAAATGCCGTCGATGTAGCTGTACAATCAGGCTGGAAACTGCCTAAGGTTGCCCCTTTGGCCGCTGTTGAAGTCGTAAATCCGGCTATGCAGGCAACTGTAGATGCGGCGTCTCTTACTCTAATGAATCGTAGAGGGCAGATTAAGGAATGCATAGTAGATGGACCATTAGCCTTTGACAATGCAGTGAATCATGAAGCAGCTAAACAAAAAGGAATTCAGTCAGACGTTGCAGGCAATGCAGATGTCTTGATGGTCCCGACAATCGAAGTTGCCAACGCTCTTTATAAATCATTTATGTATTTCGCTGAAGGCAAAGTAGCAGCTGTTATAAGCGGAGCGAGTGCACCTGTGGTACTTACATCCAGATCTGATACGGCAGAGAGCAAAGTATATTCTCTAGCATTAGCGGTACATTCAAGTAAATAATCGGGAGGAATTTCAAATGGAAATATTTAAGTATATGAGTCAGTATGATTACGAGCAATTAGTAATGTGCCACGATGAAGCATCCGGTTTAAAAGCGATTATAGCTATTCACGATACGACTCTGGGACCAGCTCTTGGAGGTACCCGTATGTGGACTTATGGAAGTGAAGAAGAAGCCATTGAAGACGCTTTGCGTTTAGCTAAGGGCATGACATATAAAAATGCAGCAGCTGGACTTAATCTAGGCGGAGGAAAGACTGTAATTATCGGAAATCCGCGCGAGGATAAAAATGAAGCGATGTTTCGAGCATTCGGCCGCTACATCCAGGGACTAAACGGCCGCTACATTACAGCTGAAGACGTTGGAACTACTGTGCAGGACATGGACTTAATTCATGAAGAAACAAACTATGTTACAGGGATCTCGCCTGCATTTGGTTCTTCCGGAAATCCATCTCCAGTAACGGCCTACGGAGTTTATCGAGGTATGAAAGCGGCAGCAAAGGAAGGTTTCGGCAATGATTCACTTGAGGGCAAAACTGTTGCCGTACAAGGTGTCGGGAATGTAGCTTACCACTTATGTCGACACCTTCATGAAGAAGGTGCTAAGCTGATAGTTACCGATATCAATGCAGAAGCTGTTCAGAAAGCGGTTGATGATTTTGGGGCGGAAGCTGTAGGTACGGAGGAAATTTACGCTGTCGATTGCGATATTTATGCACCGTGTGCCTTAGGTGCTACAATTAACGATGACACCATTCCTCAAATCAAGGCAAAAGTTATAGCTGGAGCTGCCAATAACCAACTTAAAGAAACGCGGCATGGCGATCTTTTACATGAAAAAGGTGTTGTATACACACCTGACTATGTTATAAACGCAGGTGGAGTCATTAATGTTGCAGATGAACTGCATGGTTATAATAAAGACAGAGCTATGAAACGAGTAGAAACGATCTATGATAATGTTACCAGAGTATTTGAAATCTCAAGACGTGATCATATCCCTACTTATAAAGCTGCCGATCGAATGGCTGAAGAGCGAATTGAATCCATGCGCCAGTCCCGCAGTCAATTCTTACAAAACGGTCATCACATATTGAGCAGAAGATAGGTCAATGGAGGGTAAAGGTTTTGCAGAAACATCGTATATTAGTGATTAATCCTGGTTCCACGTCTACAAAAATTGGTGTATTTGATAACACTGAGGCAGTTTTCGAAAAGACGATTCGTCATTCTTCTGAAGAAATTAATGAATTTAATCAAATCATCGATCAGTATGACTTTAGGAAAAATGTTATAGTAAGTGAATTAGATCAAGCAGGTATCGATATAGCCAGTTTAAGTGCCGTCTGTGGACGCGGGGGGTTACTGCGTCCGATAGAGGGGGGTACGTATGAAGTCAACGAAGCCATGCTTGAGGATTTAAGAAATGGGTATAATGGTGAACATGCTTCGAATTTAGGCGGTATCATTGCTAATGAGATTGCTAAAGAGTTAAACGTAAAAGCTTATATCGTTGACCCGGTTGTCGTTGATGAACTAAAAGAAATCGCCCGCATTTCAGGCGTTCCGGAAATCCCGCGCAAAAGTATCTTCCATGCGTTAAACCAGAAAGCTGTTGCCAGGAGGACTGCAGAAGACTTAGGTAAGTCATACAATCAATCACGGCTCATTGTCACTCATATGGGTGGAGGAATTACAATCGGCGCCCATGCGGACGGTAAAGTGATCGATGTGAATAATGGTCTTCACGGAGATGGTCCTTTTTCCCCGGAGAGAGCAGGAACGGTACCGGCTGGAGATCTTGTTTCCATGTGTTTCTCAGGTCAGTACTATAGGGAAGAAATCATGAAAAAACTGGTTGGTCATGGCGGGTTGATGGCTTATCTCGATACTAATGATGGAGTGGAAGTAGAGAAGATGATCGATCACGGTGATCAAAAAGCTAAATTAATCTATGAGGCAATGTCCTATCAAATTGCTAAAGAAATCGGCAGTATGAGTGCGGTTCTTGAAGGAAACGTGGATGCTATAGCATTAACGGGCGGACTTGCTTATGGAAAAGCCTTTACTGAAGCTATTTCTAAGAGAGTAAGCTGGATATCGGATGTCCTTATTTACCCTGGAGAAAATGAACTTGAAGCGTTAAATGAAGGGACGCTGCGTGTTTTAAATAAACAGGAACTTCCTAAACATTATCCAAACTTTGCTGAATAAAAAAGGAGTCGAGAAGAATGGCAGAAGAATATGACTTAGTTGTACTGGGTGGAGGTACAGGTGGATATGTAGCAGCTATCCGCGCTTCCAAGCTAGGTTTAAAAGTTGCAGTTGTAGAGAAAGGGAAAATGGGAGGAACATGCTTACATCGTGGATGCATTCCTTCTAAAGCATTGCTTAGAAGTGCAGAGGTCTTCCGCCAGACCCAGCTAGCCGAAGAGTTCGGTGTAGAAACTAATTCTCCTGTGCTCAATTTTGTTAAGGTTCAGGAGCGCAAGCAAGCGATAGTAGATACATTACATAAAGGTGTACAGGGTTTAATGAAAAAAGGGGAAATTGATATATATGAAGGATTTGGCCGCATATTAGGACCATCTATTTTTTCTCCTTCAGCAGGAACAATCTCCGTGGAGTTGAATAACGGAGAAGAAAATGAAATGCTTATTCCGAAAAATGTATTAATAGCAACGGGCTCTTCTCCTAGAACGCTGCCCGGACTTGAAGTAGATGGCAGTTATGTTATGACTTCAGATGAAGCACTCAACATGCAGGATCTCCCTGATTCGATTATTATTGTCGGCGGGGGCATAATTGGTATTGAATGGGCATCGATGCTGGCTGATTTTGGAGTTGAAGTTACTGTACTCGAATATTTACCAACTATTTTGCCGACAGAAGATGAAGATATTTCAAAGGAAATTATGAAACATATGAAACAAAAAGGGATTACAGTAATAACAGATATTCGTGTGTTATCCGAAAGCCTGAAGATAGACGGAAACGTTGTTATTCAGGGTGAATCTAATGGGGAAACGTATACTTTTGAAGCCGATCGTATGCTCGTTTCTGTCGGCCGTTCGGCGAATGTAACAAACATCGGACTTGAAAATACAGATATTGAATTGGATAATGGTGTGATTCAAACAAACAAATATTATCAAACAAAGGAATCACACATCTATGCTATCGGCGACGTTATCGGTGGGATGCAGCTGGCACATGTTGCTTCTCATGAAGGGATTACAGCGGTGCAACATATGGCTGATAAAAACCCGCACGTTATTAATTATGACCAGGTACCAAGTTGTATTTACTCTAATCCAGAAGCGGCAAGTGTTGGTTTAACAGAAAAGCAGGCCGAAGATCAAGGGTATGAGGTGAAAGTAGGCAGGTTTCCATTTAAGGCAAATGGGAAGGCACTTGTTTTTGGAGAATCTGAAGGGTTTGTAAAAATTATTGCAGATAAACACAGTGATGACCTGCTGGGGGTTCATATGGTAGGTCCTCATGTGACAGATATGATAACTGAAGCGGGACTGGCTAAAGTTCTTGATGCTACTCCCTGGGAGATTGCTGAAACCATTCATCCTCATCCGACACTAAGCGAAGCAATTGGTGAATCTGCCATGGCTGTTGATGGAAATCAAATTCACGGTTAATTATTAAAGGAGGGATTCCTGTGGCTGAAAATCGTCATAAATCGCTGGGTTTAAATGATGACGAAGTACTGGATATGTTCCGTACAATGTTATTGGCACGCAAAATTGATGAAAGAATGTGGCTTTTAAACAGAGCCGGCAAAATACCGTTTGTCATCTCTTGTCAGGGGCAGGAAGCTGCACAAGTTGGAGCTTCATTTGCTCTGGATCGGGAAAAGGATTACGCACTTCCATACTATCGCGACATGGGAGTTGTACTTGCCTTCGGTATGACGGCCAAAGATTTAATGTTATCGGGGTTTGCAAAGGCAGAAGATCCTAACTCAGGTGGAAGACAAATGCCAGGCCACTTCGGGCAGAAGAAAAACCGAATCGTAACAGGCTCATCGCCCGTTACTACCCAGGTACCTCATGCTGTCGGTATAGCACTGGCTGGAAAGATGGAGAACAAAGAATTTGTTTCTTTAGTTACCTTTGGAGAAGGTTCCTCTAATCAGGGTGATTTTCACGAAGGGGCCAATTTTGCAGGTGTTCATAAACTTCCTGTCATTTTTATGGTTGAGAATAATAAATATGCGATTTCCGTTCCTGTTTCTAAACAATTAGCTTGTGAAAAAGTGTCAGACCGTGCAATCGGGTATGGCATGCCTGGTCATACCGTTGACGGTAACGACCCGCTAGCTGTTTATGAAGTGGTAAAGGAAGCAGCCGATCGAGGGAGAAAAGGAGAAGGTCCTACTTTGATTGAAGCAGTCTCTTATCGTTTGACTCCTCATTCAAGTGACGACGATGATCGTACGTACCGTGAACGCGGAGAAGTAGATGAAGCAAAGAAGAAGGATTCTATTTTTACCTTTGCTCAATATTTGAGAGATCAGGGGATTTTAACCGAGGATAAGGAAGAGGAACTCAATATAGAGTTAGATCAAATTGTCAATGAAGCTACTGATTATGCAGAAAGCGCTGCTTATGCTGAAGCTGAATCTGCGTTGCACTATGTCTATGAAGAGTAAGGAGGGGAAAAACTATGGCTGTAATATCTTATATTCAAGCGGTAACACAGGCTTTGAAAGAAGAAATGAAGCGTGATGAGAAAGTATTTGTCCTTGGGGAAGATGTGGGAAAACGCGGCGGTGTTTTTCGCGCTACTGATGGACTTTATGAGGAATTTGGAGAAGCAAGGGTATTAGATACACCGTTGGCTGAATCAGCTATAGCCGGTGTGGGAATTGGGGCTGCGATGTATGGCATGCGTCCTGTCGCTGAAATGCAGTTCGCTGATTTTATTATGCCTGCTGTAAACCAGATTATTTCCGAAGCGGCAAAGACAAGATATCGATCTAATAACGACTGGTCGGTGCCTATGACGATTAGAGCACCATATGGTGGAGGAGTGCATGGAGCACTTTATCACTCTCAGTCAGTAGAAGCGGTATTTGCTAATCAACCAGGGTTAAAGATCGTCATGCCTTCTACACCATACGACGTAAAAGGATTGCTGAAAGCTTCTATCCGCGACAATGACCCTGTTCTATTTTTCGAACATAAAAGAGCCTATCGTTTGATTAAAGGCGAAGTACCGGATGAAGATTATACCCTCCCAATTGGTAAAGCGGATGTGAAACGGGAAGGTTCGGATATCACGGTGATTACTTATGGATTGTGTGTCCATTTCGCTTTACAGGCAGCAGAGAAACTGGCCGAGGACGGGATAGAAGCCCATGTAGTTGACTTGCGAACAGTGTACCCCCTTGATAAAGAAGCTATTATAGAAGCTGCTTCAAAGACTGGCAAGGTACTGCTCGTTACTGAGGATAATAAAGAAGGCGGAATTATCTCAGAAGTGTCAGCAATTATTAGTGAGAATTGTTTATTTGAATTGGATGCTCCGGTTAAAAGGTTAGCAGGGCCGGACGTTCCTTCTATGCCATATGCACCTACGATGGAAAAATACTTTATGATGAATCCTGATAAAGTAGAAAAAGCTATGAGAGATTTAGCGGAATTTTAATGTAGAGGAGGCGTTCCCATGGGGTTGGAAAAAATCAATATGCCTCAGCTTGGGGAAAGTGTTACAGAAGGGACGATCAGTTCCTGGCTTGTACAGCCTGGTGACAAAGTAAATAAGTACGATCCCATAGCAGAGGTTATGACAGATAAAGTGAATGCTGAGGTGCCATCATCCTATACCGGTACGATAAAAGAATTAATCGCTCAAGAGGATGATACAATTGAAGTTGGTGAGCTGATGTGCTATATCGAAATTGAAGGTGCTGGAAGTGAAGAAGAATCCCCTGTAGAAAAAGAAATTGTTGAAGAGGACACACAGGATAAGGAAACCTCACAACCTTCACAGCCCGTCAAGCAAAAGACTTCAACTAAGGAACAAGGGAGCAAGAAACGTTACTCTCCTGCAGTAATGACACTGGCTCAGGAACATGACATCGACTTAAATCTCGTAGAAGGTTCTGGACGCGGGGGACGTATTACGAGAAAAGACCTTGAAAAAATAATTGAAAGAGGGGAGATTCCAACTCCTTCACCAGAAGAACCAAAACCGGAGAAAAGCGATTCAGCCGGTGCGGGGACTGCTGCGGGTAGTATAAGTACGGATGAAGGGGATAGTGAAATTCCAGTTACCGGCGTGCGTAAAGCAATTGCCCAAAATATGGTGAAATCAACGACAGAAATCCCCCACGCCTGGATGATGGTGGAAGTGGATGTCACCGGCCTCGTAGAATTAAGAAATTCCTTAAAAAGCCAGTTTAAGGAGAAGGAAGGATACAGCCTAACCTTTTTTGCCTTCTTTGTTAAAGCTGTTGCTCAAGCCTTAAAGGAGTATCCACAGTTAAACAGCACCTGGGCCGGAGATAAGATTATTCAGAAGAAAGCGATTAATCTGAACATCGCTGTCGCGAAGGAAAACGAGCTCTTTGTGCCGGTTATTAAAGACGCTGATGAAAAAAGCATTAAAGGGATCGCGAAAGATATAACAACTCTGGCCGGCAAAGCTAGACAGGGTAAACTTACTTCCAAGGATATGGAAGGCGGAACCTTTACTGTGAACAACACAGGATCGTTCGGATCAGTACAATCCATGGGTGTTATCAATCCTCCCCAGGCAGCGATATTGCAGGTAGAATCGATTGTAAAAAGACCTGTATTTCAGGATGGGATGTTTGGGGCCCGTGACATGGTCAACCTTTGTTTATCTTTAGACCACCGTGTTCTGGATGGCCTCGTAGCAGGCAATTTCTTAGCCCGAGTGAAAGAAATCCTTGAGAATATGACTAAAGAACATACCTCTGTCTATTAAAATTTTGACCCCTTGCTTCATGCAGGGGTTTTATTATGTTCTTTGAATTGAAAGGCTGCTTAAATATTGGTAAACTGTGTGTAGTACTAAGAAAAGGGGCCATGATCTATATGGATTTCAATATTTTTATGAACGATGTGGTAACGAAAGCCCGTGAAGAAATTACAGAGGCTGGTTACACTGAACTTACTACAAAAGAAGAAGTGGATGCCGCTTTAAATAAAGATGGGACAACACTGGTCATGATTAACTCAGTCTGTGGCTGTGCTGGCGGGGTGGCACGCCCTGCTGCTTCTCATGCAGTGCATTACGATAAACGCCCGGATCAGCTTGTTACTGTGTTTGCCGGTCAGGATCGCGAAGCCACAGAAAGAGCTCGTGAGTATTTCGAAGGATATCCTCCTTCCTCCCCTTCTTTTGCTTTACTAAAGGACGGTAAGATTCAAACAATGGTAGAGCGACATGATATTGAAGGATTTGAACCGATGGAAGTCATTGCAAAGTTACAACGGCAGTTTGAGGAATATTGTGAAGAAGTATAAGTAACACTACCAGAAATGGGGATCTTTGTTATGCAAAGGTCCTCTTTTTTGTAGAATGGTTAAATTAAGGTGGAATGAATTGGTGAAGATTGGTTATCGCACAATCAAAACGGCAGTAGGAACGCCGGTTGCGATTTGGATCGCAATGCTATTAGAGCTTGAAAATTTTGCTTCAGCAGGGATATTAACAATATTGTGTATACAAATAACGAGAAAACGTTCGATATTATCGGCGTGGCATCGCTTTTCAGCATGTATGGTTGCGATTGTTTTTTCTTTTCTGTTTTTTGAATTAATTGGATATAATCCATTAGCTATTGGACTCATGTTATTTGCCTTTATTCCAACAACCGTCTGGCTGAAAATTACTCCTGGTATTGTAACAAGCTCGGTAATTATCCTTCATTTATTTATATCGGAACCAATCGGATGGAGTATCATTCTCAATGAATTTTTATTAATAATTGTTGGGATCGGTACAGCATTGCTGCTCAATTTGTATATGCCGAGTTTAGAAGGAAAGCTTGAAAATTATCAAACAGAAGTGGAAGAGAACTTCTCGACGATCCTTAAAGAAATTGCCGGATTTCTCCGTGACGGAAATGAAGGTTGGGCTGGTAAGGAGCTTACGGATACAGCAGCACTGTTAGAAGAAGCAAAGTCTTTATCATTCCGCGATGTGGAGAATCATTTGTTGCGCACCCACAACAAATATTATCATTATTTCCATATGCGGACGAAGCAATTTGAATTGTTAGAGCGTATGCTGCCACTCGTTACAAGACTTTGGGGGGACAACAAGCATGCTCAAGTCATTGCAAAGTTTTTTGATGAGTTATCGGAGGGAATTCATCCCGGCAATACAGCCGTTATTTATTTGCAGAAATTAAAGGAAATGCGTGAGGACTTCCGTGAGGACGATTTACCGGCAACCAGAGAAGAATTTGAGAAAAGGGCAAGTCTGTTTCATCTGTTAAACGAGATCGAACAGTATCTCATTATTAAACGTTCCTTTAAGAAAAGCGATGTATAACCTTAAATCGGAGAGGCATACTTTGAAAAAAGGATGAACAAACGATGCTTTTCCTTAATATGTTTTTTGCATTGGCAGTCTTATTTATCCCTCCCGCCGTCACGGATGAAACTTTAGTGATAGTTAATAAATCAAATAATGAACTTGCTGCTTATCAGTATGGAGAGAAAGTCTTTCAATCGCAAGTAGCTACTGGAAGAACAGAAGAGCTTACTCCTGAAGGGGAATTCACATTCAGGGTGAAAGCGATTGATCCTTATTATCGAAAGAAAGATATCCCGGGTGGTGACCCCGAGAATCCCCTTGGGAGCCGCTGGATTGGTTTTGACGCGAAAGGTACGGATGGAAGAATTTACGGCGTTCATGGTACAAATGATCCTTCTTCCATAGGGAAAGCAGTGTCAGCCGGGTGCATCCGAATGGAAAATGAACAAGTAGAGAAGCTGTATTCCATTGTTGAAGAAGGGACGGATATTGTCATTACGAAGGAAGATACTGATTTCGAGAAGGTTTACGAAAACTGGGAAAAAGAGCACATAAATAAATGGATGGGAATTTAAGCCGGGCAAAATTATGCTCGGTTTTTTGTTTGTAAAAGAAGGAACAGTTAAAAGCAGAAGAAGTACCGTAGTTTAATTCAGATGCTATATAAAAAAGCCTGCAGTACAGGCTTAAAAGAACAATTATTATAAAAAGAAAGAAGCTCCGGCGAGAAGAGAAGAAAGAAACATGGACAGAATCATCAAATAAATGATAAATTTCATGCGTTTTTCTCGTTTAGACTTTTTCTTTTTTGTGGGTTGATTTTGATTAGCCAAGGTTTTATAACCTCCTTTGTCTCCTACTACAAACATTTTAAATGATATTAAACAATTGGACAAGGGCGAGAAATGAATTAAAATAGTATTATGAATTCTACTAATTTTTTGAAACGTAAGCGCTTTAATTCTGGTATGCTTAACGTAGGGGATTACTAAAGGGGGCAGACAGATGGGTGATACATCAAAATCACAGCATAAGAAGGAGAAATGGGAAAGGGATGTGCAAAAAACTACACAGCGATTTCCTGAGCGCAAAAAACAGTTTCATACAAGCTCCGATATTGATATTAATGCCTTATATACACCAGAAGACAGTAATACAGAGCAATATGATAAGCAATTAGGCTATCCAGGCCAATATCCGTACACTAGAGGCATCCAGCCTACCATGTATCGCAGCCGCTACTGGACCATGCGTCAATACGCTGGATTTGGATCTGCAAGTGAGACAAATAAAAGATTTCGTTATTTGTTAGATCAAGGACAGACTGGTCTTTCTGTTGCTTTTGATCTTCCCACTCAAATAGGATATGACTCTGATGATCCTATGGCTGAGGGCGAAGTTGGAAAAGTAGGGGTAGCGATTGATTCTTTGAAAGATATGGAAGTTCTGTTTGATCAGATTCCATTAAATGAAGTAAGTACCTCTATGACGATAAATGCTCCTGCTTCGATCCTGCTTGCAATGTATATTGCTGTCGGTGAGAAGCAGGGTGTGAAAGCGGAGGCACTGACAGGGACGATTCAAAATGACATTTTAAAGGAATATATTGCAAGGGGTACATACATTTATCCACCTAAGCCTTCCATGAGGTTAATCACAGATATTTTTGCCTATTGTCAGCAAAATCTGCCGAAGTTCAATACGATTAGTATTTCAGGGTACCACATTAGAGAAGCAGGGTCGACAGCAGTACAGGAGGCAGCCTTTACAATTGCGAATGGAATGGCTTACGTTGACGCCGCGATCGAAGCGGGGCTGAAGGTTGATCAATTTGCACCAAGACTGGCTTTTTTCTTTAATGCTCACAATCAGTTTTTTGAAGAGGCTGCAAAATTTCGTGCGGCGAGAAGAATCTGGGCCAGAATAATGAAGGAGCATTATAAGGCTGAGAATCCGAAAAGCTGGAAGATGAGGTTTCATACTCAAACCGGAGGAAGTACCCTGACAGCCCAGCAGCCCGATAATAATATTGTGCGAGTAACCATCCAGGCACTGGCGGCGGTAATGGGTGGGACTCAAAGCCTGCACACTAATTCCAGGGATGAGGCTCTCGCGCTTCCCACTGAAGATTCAGCGCGTATTGCATTAAGAACTCAACAGATTATTGCGCAGGAAAGCGGAGTAGCGGATACGATTGACCCTTTAGGCGGCTCTTATTATGTGGAAGCGCTAACAGACCAAATCGAAGAGCAGGTGAATGAATATCTTCAAAGAATTTCAGAAATGGGCGGAGCTGTGCAGGCCGTTGAAGAAGGATACATGCAGAGGGAAATTCATCAAACAGCTTATGATGCCCAAAAACGTATTGAATCAAAAGAGGATATTATCGTTGGCTTAAATGAGTACAAATTGGAAGAGGAAATCAATCCGGATTTATTAAAGGTGGACGAACAGCTGGAGCAAAACCAGATTCAACGTACGAAAGAGGTCAGATTATCCCGTGAAGAGGAGAAAGTAAACGATTGCTTAAAGGCTTTAAGAATAGCAGCCAGGACAAATGAAAACGTTATGCCTCATATTGTATCAGCAGTGAAAGCTTATGCGACAGTCGGGGAAATTGCAAACATTCTTAGAGATGAATTTGGAGAATATACGGCCATGTAGGAAAGGATGACGTTACAATGAAACCAATACGCGTACTAATCGCCAAGCCAGGCCTGGACGGGCATGACCGTGGAGCGTTAATTATTGCACAGGCATTAAGAGATCATGGGATGGAAGTTATATATACTGGTTTGAGACAGTCTCCTGTCCAAATCGCGAGAGCCGCTGTTCAGGAAGATGTTGACGTAGTTGGCCTCTCTTCATTATCCGGCGCCCATAAGTCATTATTTCCAAAAGTAGTAGAAGCACTGGCCGCTGAACAGGCGGAAGACATACCTGTCATTGGCGGAGGTGTTATTCCTGCTGAGGATATCCCTTTTTTAGAGGAAAAAGGTGTAGCAAAAATATTCACAAGCGGATCTCCTACTGAGGCAATTGCCATTTATATTAAACAAATGATGAATCATGAAACAAGGGCAGCGCCTAAGAAGGTGGCGCATATTGGAATCGCTGTACAGAGTATAGACATGACGCTTCCTTTCTATCAAAACACGCTAGGGCTGACTTTAGAAGCTGTGGAAGAAGTTAAATCCGAAAAAGTTAAAGTGGCGTTCTTTACTATAGGTGAATCGAGGATTGAGTTGCTGGAGCCTACAAGCGACGATTCACCGATTCACCAGTACATTACAAAAAAGGGTGAAGGCGTCCACCACATCGCATTAGAGGTGGATGATATTCATGAAAGATTGAAACAATATAGAGAGGAAGGCATTTCATTAATCCATGATGCCCCTAAAGAGGGAGCTCATCAAACTCAAATCGCTTTTCTCCATCCAAAAGCAGCGAATGGAGTTTTATATGAACTTTGTCAACCAAAGCAGGAGGACTGATAGTGATGGACATCTACGATAAGATTAACGAGCTTTATGATAAACGCCGTCAAGTTCAATTGGGCGGGGGAGATGAACGGATTGCGAAACAGCACGAAAAAGGCAAGTGGACAGCCAGAGAGAGAATTGATTATCTTGTAGATGATGGCTCTTTTGTAGAATTAAATCCTTTTATCGAACACCGTCATGAGGATTTTGGGATGAATGGGAAAGAGGCTCCTGGGGAAGGTGTTGTCACGGGCTACGGTAAGATCCATGGCAAATCTATCTATTTATTTGCGCAGGATTTTACAGTTTTCGGGGGAGCCCTTGGAGAGATGCATGCGAAGAAAATTGCTGCAGTTATGGATTTGGCAGTAAAGAATGGCACTCCATTCATTGGCTTAAATGATTCCGGCGGTGCTAGGATCCAGGAAGGGGTTTCCTCCCTGGATGGCTATGGCCAGGTTTTTTATCGAAATTCCATCTACTCCGGTGTTATACCCCAAATCAGCGTTATAATGGGCCCTTGTGCAGGTGGAGCTGTTTATTCGCCTGCTATTACGGATTTTGTCATTATGGTTGAAAAATCTTCTCAAATGTTTATTACGGGTCCTAAAGTAATTGAAACCGTAACAGGCGAAAAAATATCATCTGAAGACTTAGGAGGGGCAGACGTTCATAATACGTTAAGCGGTAATGCCCATATTAAAGCAGGAAATGAAGCAGAAGCTTTAGCTACTGTAAGAAATCTAGTGCAATATCTACCTCAGAATAGTAAGGAACGGCCTCCCATAACAGAAGTAGAAGAGTCGGATGACTACCGTCCGGATTTAACTGACAAAATTCCATTTGACCCGATACGTCCATACGATGTTAGAACTATTATTGATGAAGTGGTGGATGAAAATAGTTTTTTTGAAATCCATAAAGACTTCGCCAGAAATATAGTAGTTGGTTTTGGCAGATTGAAAGGTCAGCCTGTGGGGCTAGTTTGTAACCAGCCAAAGTATATGGCTGGCGGTTTAGATATAGATTCAAGTGACAAGGCAGCTCGGTTCATTCGTTTTTGTGATTCTTTTAATATTCCTCTGATTACTTTTGAAGATGTGACAGGCTTCTTCCCTGGAATCAAACAAGAGCATGGTGGGATTATAAGACACGGTGCTAAGATTTTATATGCCTACTCAGAAGCAACTGTTCCTAAGTTAACAGTAATCACCAGAAAGGCTTATGGTGGAGCATATGTGGCATTGAACAGTAAATCAATCGGGGCTGACCTGGTGTACGCGTGGCCTAATGCGGAGATTGCGGTAATGGGGCCGGAAGGAGCAGCGAATATTATTTTTGCTAAAGAAATACGCGACAGCGACTCACCCGAAGAGACAAGACAATCCAAAATTAATGAATACCGTGAAAAGTTTGCTAATCCTTACGTTGCTGCCGGCCTTGGGATGATTGATGATGTCATCGATCCTCGAGAAACGAGAATCACGTTAATAAAGGCGTTGGACATGCTGAAAAACAAACAAGAAGAGCGTCCGTATAAAAAACATGGTAACATACCGCTTTAATTGACAGGCCAGCCTTGTTCGGCTAACGTACAAAGTGAAGTTTGTTACATAGGAAGGAGTTAAGGTAATGGTCTCAATTAATAAAGAACGGCTGCTGGATGAATTTCTAGAATTGGTTCAAGTAAATTCGGAAACAAAATTTGAAGCTGAAATTGCAGAAGTCCTTAAAAAGAAATTTAATGAATTAGGTCTTGAAGTTATAGAGGATGAAGCGAAGGAAAAAACGGGCCATGGTGCAGGGAACTTAATTTGTAATTTGAAAGGTTCGAAAAGTGATGTAGAGCCTATTTACTTTACTTCCCATATGGATACTGTGGTTCCGGGAAACGACATTAAACCTGAGGTTAAAGATGGATATGTAATAACGGACGGCACGACGATATTAGGCGCAGATGATAAAGCTGGTATTGCAGCAATAATTGAAGCTGTTCGCAGTCTAAAAGAGCAGAACATCGAGCATGGCGATCTGCAGTTTATTATAACGGTAGGCGAAGAAAGCGGACTTGTTGGTGCGAAGGCGCTGGAATCTAAACATTTAAAAGCGAAATACGGTTATGCTATTGACAGTGACGGCAAGGTAGGAAACATCATTGTAGCTGCTCCCACCCAGGCAAAGATTCTAGCAAAGGTGAAAGGAAAGACTGCCCACGCCGGGGTAGCTCCTGAAAAAGGCGTATCTGCGATTACCCTTGCTTCTAAAGCGATTGCTAAAATGCCGCTTGGACGAATCGATGAAGAAACGACAGCTAACATCGGAAGGTTCGAAGGCGGAAAACAGACAAACATTGTATGCGATTACGTGGAAATTCTTGCTGAAGCCCGCTCGTTGATACCAGAGAAAATGGAAAAGCAAGTGGATAAAATGAAAAAAGCGTTTAACGAAACTGCAGAAGAGATGGGAGGAGAAGTTGATCTAAACATCGAGGTTATGTATCCCGGCTTTAAGCATGAAGCAGGAGATCAGGTTGTAGAGGTAGCAAGAGCAGCTGCAGCCAAAATAGGACGGGAGAGCGAGCTGTTAACAAGTGGCGGCGGCAGTGATGCTAATATTATAGCAGGTTTCGATATACCTACTGTAAACCTTGCAGTGGGATATGAAGAAATTCATACTACTAATGAAAAAATACCCGTATCTGAATTAGTAAAGGTTGCTGAGTTCGTAACCGCAATTATAGAAGAAGCTGCCAGTCAGTAATTCACAGTCATGTTCAGCTTGCAGAGAAACCATTGTTAACTCTGCAAGCTTTTTTTGTACCTGTTTAAACACGCAGCGACCAACAATCAAGTTCTCGAGACCCCTGGACGCCATGTAGTAAACGTGTCTGTTCTTATGTTACAATAAGAGAACGAACGTTCGAAGAAAGGGAAGGGTAACGATGTCAAAGTGGTATCCAAAAAATGGGCGGGTTATTTTTCACGTCGATATGAACAGTTTCTATGCTTCGGTTGAGATGGCATATCACCCTGAGCTTAAAGGAAAACCATTGGCTATTGCTGGGAACCCTGAAGAGCGAAGAGGAATAGTTGTAACCAGCAGCTATGAAGCAAGGAAATTCGGTGTAAAAACAACCATGCCGGTTGGAGAAGCAAAGCGGCTCTGTCCGAATTTAATTGTGAGGCGACCTACATTTGATCGTTATCGTACTGCTTCTAAAGAAATGTTCAAAATACTCGCTGATGTTACTGACCTCGTTCAGCCGGTTTCCATTGATGAAGGGTATCTTGATATTACAGAATGTGAAGACCAGGGATCCCCTCTTGAAATTGCCGAAAGAATTCAGTCAAGAATTATTGACGAATTAGATTTACCCTGCAGCATAGGTATAGCACCAAATAAATTTTTGGCCAAAATGGCTTCCGATATGAAAAAACCAATGGGGATCACAGTCCTGCGCAAACGTGATCTGCCGGAGAGACTATGGGTTTTACCAATTGAAAATATGTATGGGGTAGGTGAAAAGACTGCTGAGAAATTAAGAAAAATCAGAGTCAATACCATTGGGGATTTGGCTGGTCACTCACCTGTAGAATTAAAGCAGCTTCTCGGGGTCAATGGGGAAAGACTTCTAAATAGAGCGAATGGGATAGATGAACGTCCTGTGGATCCTGATGCTGTTCATGAGTTTAAGAGTATTGGGACTTCTACTACACTTGCGGAAGATACTACGGAGGATAATGAAATCCGCAGAGTATTCAGGCGGCTGACTAATAAAGTAGAATTAAGAATGAGAAATAAAAGTGTGGTCGCAAAAAACGTCCAGATTACGATTCGTTACCATGATCGAAAAACAATTACAAGAAGTAAACAGCAGCTTGAATATATCGGATCGTCAGATGAGTTGTTTTATATAGCTATGCAGTTATTCGATGAGCATTGGAATCAGAAGCCTGTTAGACTGCTGGGTGTGACGGTACAAGAATTAGCAGAGAAGTCAGAGGCGACCCAACAGCTTGACCTTTTTAGTTTTGAACAATACGCAAGTAAAGAAAAGCTTTATAAAGTGATGGAAAGTTTGACAGAAAAATATGGGAACGATACATTCCGCTCATTAAAAGATTTTCAGGAACCAAAAATAACAACCAGCTTTCAGAAAGATTTTCTTGATGATTACAAAAAGTAGCCGCCTGTAAACATCCACAGGCGGCTGTTTATTGTATCAGGATTTCTTGGCCGAGCCGGCTTTTTCTTTTTGTCTTGGTATATTGAAAGAAGTATTAAAGGCTTTAAATAACTGTTCAAATTGATCAAGGATGGCCAGGGCGAGCAGACCGTTTCCTTCTGCTGATTTAGGATAACCAAGAGGAATTGTACGCCTTACGAGTTGTGCGTAAAGCTCTGCTTCGGTTAATTTGCGGTCAAATTGGTCTTCCGCAATTTTAGTAATTAAAGCAAGTGCCCCGGAAACATGTGGAGTAGCCATCGAAGTTCCGGAGAGTTTAGCATACTTGCTGTCCAGATAAGTTGATAATATATTAACCCCGGGAGCAACTATATCAATTTCATCGTTCGTATTACTAAACGGAGCAATTTCTTTGTTAAAATTAATCGCACCTACCTGAATCACTTCATTGTACGCTCCGGGATAAGCGAATTCATCGGTTTCGTGACGATCATCCCCTTCATTACCTGCGGCGCATACAACAGGGATTCCTTCATCAACTGCTCTCTTAACTGCTTCATACAGTTCAGGGACGTCACTCGGACCGCCGAGGGACATGGATATGGCTCTTACTTTTTCTCCGTTAGGCCCCTCCCAGTCGATGGCATAGTGAATGCCGTCAATAATCCACTGGTATTCACCGCTCCCATCTTCACTCAGAACTTTAGCGACTAGAATATCCGCTTTTGGAGACACGCCCAGAATTCCATCTTCATTCGCAGAAGAAGCGGCAACTGTTCCGGCTACATGGGTTCCGTGTCCGTTGTTATCGTTGTAATTCCCACTATCTCCTTCATAATCAGAGGTAAAATTCCTTCCATCAATAATTCTCTCTTTTAAATCAGGGTGATCGATCTGACAGCCGGTATCGATAATTGCAATTACATTTCCGCTACCCCTGTCTGCCCGGTCCCATATTTCCGGAGCTTGAACCATCTTTACTCCTTCGGGCGTCTCGGAAGAAACTTCAACAATTTCATCAACCTCATAGGGGATTAATCGGATCTTACTCATCGTATTCCTCCTTTAAATAATAATTCTTCTGATTAAGTGCATTAAAAGGATGAATGGCCGGAATAAACGTTATGTAGTAACTGAGATAGTTGCAACACTTACGATACATATTCCCTTGTTTTTTATTGTAAAACGAAGAAAAAGACCTAATTTGTTATGTGAAAAAAGGTTTATTCTTTAAAACAAGAGTTAACACTTTTCAATTTTCATAGAGAACGCTAGTATTAAAGAAATGGCTAAAGTAAAAGCTGGTGTTGATTATTTCAAAGAAAGGTATTTAACTACCCGGATGTGGAGAAGGAAAAAATATAAGCGTGTTTTAGAGGGCCCATAGAAAAACTGTAAGTCTGCAGTTACGTTTTACCTCCTCTGACAGAGGCCGTACTTAAGGAAGAGATTATCAATACTAATGTTTTTACAAAGCCAGGAATAGAATGGATAGGAGTGGATGAAGTGAAATTGTTAGACGAAATTATGGCTCACAACGAAGAGTTTGTTGAAAAGAAAGAGTATGAGAAATATCAGCGGGGCAAGCTTCCTAACAAAAAGCTGGTGATCGTTTCGTGTATGGATACGCGGTTAGTAGAGTTACTGCCTAAGGCGATGAACGTAAGGAATGGAGACGTAAAAATTGTAAAGACGGCCGGTGCCGTAGTTTCTCATCCGTTTGGCAGTATAATGAGAAGTATACTTGTGGCCATCTATGAATTAGGTGCTGAAGAGGTGTGTATCGTCGGACATTATGACTGTGGGATGGCAAGTCTTGAATCTGAAGGCATTTTAAGCAAAATGAGAGATCGAGGCATTCAGAATGACACCCTGAATACTCTGGATTATTCTGGAGTCGAGTTGGATCAATTTTTACAGGGATTTAGCAGTGTAGAAGACAGTGTTAAACAAAGTGTGGCAACCGTCCATAACCATCCGCTGTTACCGGAAGGCATTCCTGTACACGGTTTAATTATTGATCCTGAAACAGGAAGGTTAGACAAGCTGGTTAACGGATATCAATAAAGACAGTAAAAAAACAACTCATGTAATGTGGAGGCCACTGAAGAACTGCACGATTTCAAGTGATGTGTAAAAATGTAGGCGGGTTGAACGATTTCTTCGTTCAACCCGCCTATATCTTTTGATCTTAAGAGGGTACTCCCCCTCTTATTCCCCATGAGCTTCATCATTCACTTTAGATCAACGGTGAGTATCGCCCTCGATCCGTGTACACGCATGCTCGGGAGACCCGAAGGTGAGGCAGTCTCATATCCGTGTCTAGGTTCAACTCGCTATTCTTCGCTACAATCCTGCGGGAACAGCGCAAGCCGAAGATCCACATGGTCAAGTGATCTTCTTGACCAAGTTAGCTGAGGCCGTGCCCGCGGCTAGCATCCACCGACAAGCGATTCGAAAGAAGCAACAACAAACTTTATAAGCTCTTCTAGATTAGAAAGAATTTTTTCAGTGACCTCTGTAATGGGAGTTGTTTTTTAGGTATATGTCACTATTCCTTACATATAAGTTTTAATTTGCAGAATTTTGTGTTAGATTTTCTTACATAACAACTGACATTTTTAAAAATTTCCTCTAACCTTATACTTACAACACAGAAAAAGAGAGGCAGTAGGCTGGAGGAATGCTATTGTTTTCCATTTTATCGTAGTCCTGTTCATAAGGTCAATTTGAAGGAGGAATATAAATGGAACAATCAAAAAAGTATCAGACTAATGAGGAGTATAATTGGATTATGGAAGTTTCAGAACCTAATCAGCTGCGAAGTGCCATGCATGAAATAAAACAGCATTATATAAACAAGCTGGTAGAGGCTGAGCTGTTAGAGCCTTCAGCCCGCCATTCATGCTCTTTAACAGTCAGTCAGCTTAAAGCCTTAACGGAACATAATCAATTGACATGGATCAATCGTAGGGTTAAATAATCTTGGTGGTTAAAGGAGTAAATTATGTCTTCTTATAAAGATAAGAAAGTCATTACAATCGGAATTGTGAATGAAATCACAGGCTTATCCTGCCGTATGATTCGGTACTATGAATCAAGAGGGTTAATTTTTCCGGAACGTACAGAAAGAGGGACGAGAAAGTACTCGTTCGCTGACATTGAACTATTAATGGAAATTGCAGATAAGCGTGAAGAAGGGGTTCAAACATATGAAATTAAGCAGGAGTTGTTAAACGAGACTAAGAAACGTGAAGTCCGGGATAATATGATTCAAGGACAGCTTAACGCCCAATTTAATATGAAAAAGTTATAAACCGTCATGTGTAGAGTGACGGTTTTTTGTGTGATTATTCACTATTGTGTTAGAAGCACAATGAGAAGTTATAATGTTTGTGGGAATGCCACGTTGTCAGGGTATGTCATAAATCGTTATAATTTTCGTAATAGATCAAATAATTATATCTATTACAATTGATCCACATGGTTTGAATGTATAAAAGAAAGGGTGTGGTGATCTTGGAAGCCATAAGTAAGAACTTTTTCTTATACCTTTCCAATAACAAAGTATTGGATCGCTTTGCCAAGCGGTTTGGAACAAGCTTTGGAGCTGACAAGATTGTAGGAGGAGAAACGTTTAGCCAGGCAATACCAATTATAAAGCAGCTTAACCATGATGGATTACAAGTAACGGTTGATCATCTGGGAGAATTTGTGACATCTGAAGCAGAGGCTAAAGATCGTGCAAATGAATGTGTAGATACAATTCGTTTAATCGATAAGCACCAACTAGGTTCAGAGGTTTCCTTGAAGTTAACATCATTAGGGCTTGATATCAGCCAGGATCTTGTTATGGAAAACATGGAGCGGATATTAACTGAAGCTGAGTCAAAAGGAATCACAGTCACTATTGATATGGAAGACTCATCAAGATGTGGTTCCACATTAGAGATTTATAAAGCGTTGAAGGAAAAACACAAAAACTTAGGAACTGTGATTCAATCCTATCTTTATCGTTCGGATGAAGACCTTGACGATCTTAACTCGTACAACCCTTATTTGCGACTTGTTAAAGGAGCTTATAAGGAATCAGGTAAAGTGGCATTCGTAGAGAAGGAAATGGTCGATTCAAATTTAAAGCGCTTAATTAAAAAAAATTTAGAAAACGGCCACTATACGGCAGTAGCAAGTCATGATGATGCCATGATTGAATATACGAAACAACTCGAGGACGAACTAAAATTATCCAGGAACCAATTTGAATTTCAGATGTTATACGGCATGCGTAATGAAACTCAAAAGCAGTTGGTTAAAGAAGGGTATACGGTTCGCGTTTATCTACCGTATGGCGAAGATTGGTATGGATATTTTATGAGACGTTTAGCGGAAAGACCGGCAAACATTGCCTTTGCTATAAAGGGAATTTTTAGTAAATAATTATTTGAAAGGGGAATTTAACTATGGTTACTCCATACAAGCATGAACCGTTTACAGATTTTACAGTCGAGGAAAATAAAAAAGCATTTGAAGAAGCGTTAAAAAAAGTAAAAAATGAGCTTGGGCAAAAGCATGATCTGCTGGTGGATGGGGAACGAATCCGAACAGATCAGGAAATTGTATCCACTAACCCGGCAAATACGAAAGAGGTAGTAGGTACGGTTTCAAAAGCGAATCAGGAAATTGCGGAAAAAGCAATACAAGCAGCTTCTACAGCGTTTGAAGATTGGAGAAAATGGGATGAACGCGCTCGTGCAGAAGTCCTTTTCCGGGCAGCAAGTATGATTCGTCGACGTAAGCATGAATTCTCTGCTTATCTCGTATATGAAGTAGGTAAGCCATGGAAAGAAGCTGATGCGGATACGGCTGAAGCGATTGACTTTCTAGAATATTATGGCCGTCAAATGATTGAACTTAAGGACGGTAAGCCGATCGAAAGTCGTCCAGGCGAACAAAACCGTTATATTTATACTTCCACCGGTGTAGCTGTTGTTATACCACCTTGGAACTTGGCTTTCGCTATTATGGCAGGAACCACGGTTGCTCCTCTCGTTACTGGAAGTACCGTTGTAATGAAGCCTGCCAGCAACAGTCCGGTGATTGCTGCTAAGTTTGTTGAAGTCTTAGAAGAAGCAGGTCTGCCTAAGGGTGTTCTTAACTTTGTACCTGGGAGCGGTGGAGAAGTTGGTGATTATTTAGTTGATCATCCAAAGACAGCGTTAATTTCTTTTACAGGCTCACGTGATGTGGGAACCCGTATCCTAAAACGGGCAGCGGAAATAAAGGAAGGTCAAACACACATTAAACAGGTCATTGCTGAAATGGGCGGGAAAGATACAGTAGTGGTTGATAATAAAGCCAATCTTGAAACAGCAGCTGAAGCGATAATTGTGTCTGCTTTTGGTTTCTCAGGTCAAAAGTGCTCTTCAGGATCAAGAGCAGTTGTACACAAAGATGTGTATGATGAGCTCCTTGAAATGGTAAAAGAACGAACGGAAAAATTAACTGTTGGTAACGCTTCTGAAGAGAATGTTTACATGGGACCTGTGGTCGATCAGGGCGCGTTTGATAAAGTTATGAGCTATATTGAAATTGGCAAGGATGAAGGGCGCCTTATTACAGGTGGTAAAGGTGACGATTCCAAAGGGTACTTTATAGAACCAACAGTCTTCGCAGATCTGGCACCGAAATCCCGTATGCAGCAGGAAGAAATTTTCGGGCCCGTCGTTTGTTTCACAAAAGCTGAGAACTTTGATGAAGCGATCGAGATTGCGAATAATACAGAATATGGTTTAACAGGGGCGGTTATCTCTGATAATCGTGATCATTTAGAAAAGGCGAAACGTGATTTCCATGTGGGTAATCTGTATTTTAATAGAAACTGTACAGGTGCAATTGTAGGTTATCAGCCATTTGGCGGTTTCAAAATGTCTGGTACTGATTCTAAAGCCGGCGGACCTGATTATCTGGCTCTTCACATGCAGGCTAAAACCATTTCGGAAATGTATTAATAGAACATTCAAAAGAGCTCTCCATAAAAGGGAGCTCTTTTTCTTTTGCTTTCTATCATTAATCGATATAATAATGGTTACATAGTCATACACTGACAACCTGGAAAGGTATTGATTGATATGGAAGTAAAAGAGTTAATATTTCAAGTTGAAGATGTTCATAAAGCTACTGAACTGATCAGTTCAAGATTAAAGAAACCAGTTATTATTGAAAATAAGAACTTTGAACTGATTTCGTACAGTTCGTCATTTGATGAATTTGATCAAACACAGCAGAAAACCATCCTCTCTAAGAAATGTCCTATTTTTATTATCGACCGCCTAAAAAAAGAGGGGATCGTTCAACGCCTGGAAAAACGTCCTGATCCTATCCGTGTTCATCCAATCGAAGAATTAGGCTTTCATCAGCGAATAGTAATTGCTGCTCAGCACCTGGGGCATACAATGGGGTATGTTTGGGTTCAGGAGTCAGACCAGCTGCTTAAAGACGAGGAGCTTACCTTTCTCGAAGAAATAACACCTCATATCGGCAAATTAATTTATGATGTGTATGCGAAAGCGAACGCGAAAGAAGGCCGTAAAGAAGAACTGATTTGGAAGCTGCTGCATCATGAATACGGGAGCGAGAGTCAAATTAGACATGATGCCTCTCTAGCTAAGCTGGCATTGCCGGAACGTTTTTCGGTTTCTGCTTTCTCAATTACAACTCCGAAGCATAAATACATGCTTGATTACCTGGAGAAAATAATTCGGCATTCCCCGGAAAGAAGTCAAATGCAGTTTTTAAAGACAGAGTTTCAAATTATCATTGTAATCAACGGTTTTATACATGAAGAGTTTTCTTCCCGGGAAATAGCCAGAAGATTAATCGATCAGGTAAAATATGAAACAGGAGAAGAAGAATTTTATCATTTTCTTATTGGAGTAGGGAAGGAGTATACAACCCTTTATCACTTAAGAAAGAGTTTCCTTGAAGCTCTAGAGGTTATTGAAACTGCAAACTTTATTACTCCTCGCCCTGAAACGATGCCGAGGGAGTTTGCGAAACTAGGTATTTATCGCTACCTGGCAGCCCTTTATGAAAAAAATAGTTCAGAGGATTATTACAGTGAAGATCTTCTTAAACTCATTCAGAATGATACGGAAAAGCAGACTAATCTACTCAGAACGTTAGAGGTCTATTTGGCAAATAACGGAAAAGGCAAACAGACTGCAAGCCAATTATTTATCCATCCTAATACATTGAACTATCGAATCAAACAAATTCAGGAGCTGACCAACATCGATTTTAATGATTTTAACATGAAGAGTTATATTTATACTGAACTTCTGCTGCTGAATAATGTAGAAGCTTATTATCAGCGTTACATGGAAGCATTATAAATCTCCTTTTTATAGTAAGGTGAACAGCTTGTAGAGAAAATCTATGTTTCTCTACAAGCTGTTTTTTTTAGGAGAATTGAAAAATTACTGAAACTTCTGTAAGGTTGTAATCGTTATGTAATAATGAATCCATTTTTTTCATAAGGACAATGGATAATTAAAAGAAAAGGGGATGTAACTTTGCTGGAAAGTACTTTATTTGTCATTATTCTAATCGTTCTCGGCGGTGTCGCTGTTGTAGGGGGGCTTCTTACTTACGTTATTTTTCGCTTGCGCTACAAAACGGCCAGCTCCAATGAAGCGTTAATTGTTACCGGGCCAAAGCTTGGGGATCCTGAGCAAGAGAAAAATGTTTTCGAAGATGATAATGGACGTTCTGTAAAAATTATTAGAGGCGGCGGTTATCGTTTGCGGATGTTCCAGACAGCAACACCGATTGACTTGACTTCCTTTCAGCTGCAGGTTAATTCTGAAAAGGCCTATACGAAGGAAGGAATTCCGGTGCGCGTAGCGAGCACAGCAGTCATTAGTATAGGAAGCGAACTCGAAATTATGGCAAATTTCGCCGAGAAGTTTTTAGGTAAGAAACAAGGTGAACGAGAATCTGAATTGAAGGATGTACTAAATGGTCATCTACGTTCAATCATAGCTTCTTTACCTATTGAAAAAATTTATAATGACTTTAAAGAAGTTAACACACAGGTGAAAAAAATAGCCGAATCGGATTTAAAGGGAATGGGCTTTGAAATCACGTCTTTTGCTTTAAATGATGTAGAAGACGTTGATCAGGAAAATGGATATATTGACGCCCTGGGCCGTCCGCATATTGCTGAGGTTCAAAAGAAAGCAAACATGGCTGAGTCAGATGCTACTAAAGAAACACGTATCTATCAGGCTAAGAATGACCAGGAAGCTCAGGATGAAGAAAACCGCCGTCTGACTGCCGTTGCAGAATCTACGAAGGAAAAAGATATTAAAGAAGCAGAATTTCAAAAAGAGACAAATCGTGCCAAAGAAAATGCGAATCAAGCCGGTGAGCTGGAGCGGCAGAAGCTCGCTCAACAAATCAAAGAAGAGGAACTCAAGGTTAAATACATAGAAAAGCAAAGAGGAGTAGAATTAGAAGAAGAAGAAAACAAACGTCGTCGTTCAATTGCTGATGCTGAAGCATATGAAGTAACTAAACGGGCGGAAGCTGAAGCAGATACAGAACGAATTAAAGGGGAATCTGAAGCAGAAGTCATCCGACAGCGCGGTATGGCAGAAGCGGAATCTAAAGAACGAATGGCTAAAGCAATGGAACATTACGGAGAAGCTGCTATTGTAGAAATGTTGATCAGTATTCTGCCTGAATATGCAGAGAAGATATCAGCACCATTGTCACAAATTAAAGACATGAAGGTTATTGACATGGGAGATTCCAATGCTCAGGGAGGCTCCTCAAAAATAGCAAACAGTGTAACCTCTACGATGCTGGGTATACAAGAATCTTTAAAAGAGACGACCGGTATGGATTTAAAAGCAATGCTTGAAAGCTATGTTTCAAGAGGCAATGTTAATGACTTCAATTCAGTAAATGAAAATCACTTTGAGGAAGTCTCAGCAACCAAAGAGAAAGAATCAGGGGACAGTAGTAAAGAAGCGGTGAAGCAGGAGGAAGAATCCTCTAATGAAACAAAATAAATCAAAATTAAGCATGTAGAGTTCCATTACTCTATATGCTTTTTTCTTGAATATGGTGAAACGTTCAAGTAGTACTGCTCGTATCTATAGTAAACTGCATTAAAGGATGTGGAAAAATGGAGTCTGCTGTTAACGATTTGGAAAAATATAAAAGCATATTTTATGAAATGGATGAAGGGTTAAAATGGACAGATAATAAGGTGCTAATGATGTCCGCCTCTGTCTATGTAATGCACGAGCGCCCGTTTTCTATCATTCGCTTTAAAGAGTTGAGCGATTTTATTAAAAAAGAAGCGAGTATTTTTTCTCCTCTTAAGTCGAATTTACGTTTTACGGTAGCTGCATTAATGGATATTACGTTTGATGATCCAGAAGATAAATTTTATGATCTGGTAAATCTCTACGATAAACTTGTGGAAAATGGATTTAAAAAAGGGAACTTCACGTATATTGCTGCACTAATTATCCTCACCGATAATCGCATAGGTACAACGCAGGATCAAATCAAACGAGCAAAGTATATATTTAAAGAGATGAAAAAAGAGCATCCCATCTTAACGACAAATGAGGATTATCCTTTAGCAGTCCTATTAGCTGAATTAGACGGAGAAGTAGATGAAATTGTGAATAGAGTGGAGTATTTCTACAGGAAGTTGAGTCGAAATCAATTTACTAAAGGGAATCACCTGCAATTTTTAAGTCACGTCTTATCTCTGGATACGCAGCACGATCAGGATGTTTTAATTAATCGGGCTGTACAAGTCTATGATCAGTTAAAGCAGATCTCAATAAAGCCTAAAAGCATCCTCTATCCTGAAATAGGACTCCTCTCTCTGATAGATCAAGGAGGGAATGAGTTAGAAGTCATCCAGTCGATAAAGAACGATTTAGACCGTTCGAAACATTTTAAATGGCAAAAAGATATTAATACCAAAACAGCTGTTAATTTAACGGTGAGTGAGAAATTGAAGAATTCAAGTGTAGTCGAAACAGGTTTATTTACAACAATGGAGGCTATAATGCAGGCTCAGCAAGCCGCAATGATGGCAGGAATGATCGGAGCAGCTGCTGCAGCAAATGCATCTAATTCGTAAAAGCAGAGAAAAAACATACAGCCCCACCGATTTTTAACTACTTTCTAATCACCGGTGGGGCATATTTTTAATGGATTCCTTGATCTGGAGCTGATTCATAGCTGTGCGTCATTTGGGAAAGATCTTGTGGAGCAAGCTGTGGAACCTGATAATAACCATGTTTATTCTGATATAGGAAAATTTCATAACTCATTTCGATCAGGTTAGGAACACTGTCAGCAATCACTCTTCGTAATACTGGATTTGTTACTTCGAGGGCTGTCATAGACATTAAAGAAGCCAAACTTTTGGCTTGACCTAACATATAGGCAGACAAACCTTCATCGGAGATCTCACTAATTGATTGATTCGGCTTTTTAGGCTGACTTGGCTTCATACCGTATACCACGTCATTGTTTTGTTCCATTTTATAAATGTGAGTCGATTGAGCAGGTTTACTTCCAGTCTGTAAACATTCCACCATAATATTATAAAGCTCTGTTAAGAACTGTGACTGGCGGGAAGCAATTTGCTTTAGTTCTGAGTCCTGCATATGTTGTTCATAGATCTGATAGTGATCCAGTAAGCTAATGACGGATGATATAACTTCATGGGCATCAAATAGTTCATGTCCTCCATGACTTACAGCGGAAGGCATACTTTCTGAAGGTTGTGGATTGGTGTTTGGTACTTGCTGTTCCATTTTATTTCCTCCTGTAATAAGTGATTTCTCTCTATTGTGATTCAGGAGCAGATAAATATACGAAGCACATAAAAAACCCGGGCTAAAAAGCCCGGGTGAAAAGTTAACCAGTATTTCGGAGGCCTGCTGCAATGCCGCTGATCGTAAGCAAAACTTCCGTTAATAACTCTTCATCAGTTTCATCAAGCTCGCGAAGTTCTTTAATCAAATCAACCTGCAAGAAATTTAAGGGATCCACGTAAGGGTTACGCAAACGAACAGATTCTTGTATCGTAGGTTGATGATCAAGCAGTTCATTGTCACCTGTGATCTTAAGAAGAATCTCTTTAGTCGTATTATATTCATCAATAATATTTTGGAAGATGCGTTCACCCATTTCCTGACTATTTACCAGTGCGGAATATTCTTTTGCTGTGTGCATATCTGCTTTTGTAAGCGCCATTTGTAAATTATCAATCGTTGAACGGAAGAAAGGCCAGTTTATATACATTTGCTGTAAATTATAGAGGTTTTCTTCACTTTGGTCCGCGTACTCTGCAAGCCCGGTTCCAGCTGCATACCATGCTGGCAGGAGCTGACGGTTTTGAGTCCAGGCAAACACCCAGGGGATCGCGCGCAGATTCTCAAATTTAGTGCTGTCTTTCCGCTTCATTGGACGTGAGCCGATATTTAACTCACTAATTTCCTGGAGAGGAGTAACTTCATTAAAATATGTTAAGAAATCTTTGTCTGCAAAAACAAGAGATTGATACTTTTCTAAAGAAGTGTTGGCAACATCCTCCATTACTTGTTCCCAATGGGCTTCCCAGCTTGTAGCCTGCTCAGTTTCTCTTGAAACGTGAGCGGCACCTTCAAGCAGAGTAGAGACTCCCTGCTCGAGACTGCGGTAGGCAATATCAGTTAACAAATAACGAGAGGATAGCACTTCTCCCTGTTCAGTAATTTTAACTCCGTCGCCCAGCGTTTCAACGGGTTGAGAAGCTATGCTGCGATTCAATGGTCCGCCTCCACGGCCAAGAGATCCGCCCCGTCCATGGAAGAACTTTAGACTGATATTATATTCTTTCGCCATTTCATGGATTTCCTGCTGCGCCTTGTATAGTCTCCAATTCGCCGTTAAAGTCCCTCCGTCTTTACTTCCATCTGAGTAGCCGAGCATGATTTCCTGGTCATTGCCTCGTGCATTTAAATGTTTATTATAGACATCCATGGAGAATAGGGTTTTTAATATTTCAGGACCTGCTTTTAAATCGTCTACAGTTTCGAGTAATGGGGCAACGTCCAGGCTGCTTTCTACTTTACCGTCGGCGTGAAGTCTATAAATACCTGCTTCTTTAGCTAATAGAAGAACCTCAAGTAAGTCACTTGCCGATTCAGTCATACTGATTAAATAGACTTGGATGGACCGCTCCCCAAATTCTTTATGAGCTTCTCTAATCAACTGGAAAACATGAAGCATTTCTTGTGTCTCTTCAGAGTAATCTTCATTTAATAGTGAAATGGGGCGTGGGTCTTTTAGTACTCGTTCGAGCAGATCTACTTTTTCACTTTCACTTAACGCGGAATAATTTTCTGTGATGCCCACTTTTTGTAACAGTTCGGTTATTGCGGTTTCATGTTCTCCGCTATGGTTTCGAATATCTAAAGTAGCTAAATGAAAGCCAAACAGCTTTACCTGTCTGATGAGCTTCTTCAGCATTTTAAGCTCACGCTTTGTAGGGTGATGATAGTGTACGCTCTCTTGTACTTCCTCTAAGTCACTTAATAGTTCATCAGCCGTTTTGTAACCTACATCAGACTTGCCTACTTGTCGCAGGCGCTCAAGAATGATTGCAAACTTACGGCGGTATAATTCAGTTTCCACGCGCCAGCGTTTATCTTTTGGAATTGACGTTTCTTCTGACTGCACCGATTCCAGGAAAGTTTCGCTAATATTTACCCGGGTAGTAGAATGGCTGAATCTTTTCATTAATTCAACTAAGACAGCATCATACTTTTTCAAAACCAGCTTACGCTGACTTTCTAATGTAGACCATGTAATTTCAGGAGTCACATTTGGATTTCCATCCCGGTCTCCTCCAATCCAGGAGCCAAAGTGAAGAAAATTAGGTACAGACCATTTTTCTGCTGGATATACTTCTTCTAAACGGTTTTCAAGTTCTTGATGAATGTCTGGCAGCACATCAAAAAGTGTTTGATCAAAGTAATATAATCCGTTTCTCACTTCATCCATAACAGTTGGTTTACGGTGTCTAAGCTCATCTGTCTGCCAAAGAACGGTGACTTCGTTAAAGAGGCTTTCTTCAATATTGGCTCTTTCTTGTTCTGTCAGCTGAGGATGATCCAGTTTAATTAATATGTTGGCAATTCTTTTTTGAATTTCAAGTACTGTTCGTTTCGTTGCTTCTGTAGGGTGCGCTGTTATTATCAACTCTAATGATAAGTCGTTTAAAACATTTTGAATGACCTCTTTGTCGACATTATTCTCTTTCAGGTTGGTTACAGCGCTCTCCAAGGAATAAGGCTGAACCCCATGATCTTCTCGTAATTGGTACTCCCTGCGCCTGCGGATTCGGTGGTTCTGTTCCGCAATATTAACGAGATGAAAGTAAATAGAGAATGCCCGGATTACTTGAGAGCGAATAGGAGGCTCCAATCTGGAGATTTCTTGTTTTAAATTGTTATAAGTCTCCGTCTCTTGATTTTTCCTTAAATCTTTCGTGAGTTTTCGTATTGATTCCACTTTGTTAAGCAGTTCTTCTCCACCGTGATGGACAAGAATTTCACCTAGCATATTTCCTAGTAAGTTTACGTCCCGGCGAAGCGGTGTCGTATGATCGTTATTTTTTGTTTGTAATGTCACGTTTTCACCATCCTGTATAATCTTTGTGATTACCACGGTTTACCTACCGTGACTCATATTTTAATTATGTTATCAGAATTTTTTGGATAGTCAAATGAATTGGATTAATACATGATAATTGAAAACGCTTTAGTTATTGCCGTTTGTATGCCTTTGGGCAATATATTCATTTACTATAAAAGCAAGCTCGTTATTATCAAATATGGATAAAATTTCAATTATAGATTCATCAGGGATATACTCTGATTCACTTCTCGAAACGGTTTTTTCTATGGCTTCATACAGCTTTTCATTTTTACTTTGATAAGGATAAGCCTCTGTATACAGAATTACAGGATCAAGACTGTGATTAATACACCATTGGGCAAAAACGAGAATCATCTGATCCTCATCCTGACGGTATTTCTCAATTATGTACTGTTCGATTTCTTTTCTTTCCATAAGGGTAAGGGACCTCCTATATAAACTAAAATTAACGACTGGGACACTCACATATCTATTATAAAAGCTGAAGGGGAAAATTGTACAAATTTGTGACGTTTCAACCAGATAAGCGGTGCTGCACACACCGGGGGGGATAAGGTAAAAGCAAAGCTGATTTAGCATATATTTTATTGGTAATAGGAAGGGGTGGAGTGGGACAAACCTGATTAAAGCATAAAATAATCTGATTGATTCTATTGAAATCAGCTCGGATTGTTTATACGCCAGGATAGCATTCAGCCGATTCGTCAAACTGGGCTCGGCCTTAAGCTTCCTTTGAGAGCAAAGAGCGTATATTCCTGCGGGATCTTTGAGTCGTGTTGATCCCACAGGAGTCTTAAGCATTTTGACTAATAATCTTAGACGATTCAATACTTATATTTCGTTTTTTACGTCAGTTATTTACTTATGTCCCAGCTTCATTAGTATTATCCCATTAAAGCTTTAACAGCTTTTAGACCCAGCTTTGAACCGGGATACCGAATATTTTGATCGAATTTAGTCGTTTGCTTCAGCATGCTTTTCTCATGTGAAAATGTATCAAAACTTGCCTTTCCATGGTAACTGCCAATTCCGCTTTCCCCAACTCCGCCAAACGGAAGGTGTGAATTCAAAATATGAAAAAGGGTGTCATTTATACAGCCGCCGCCAAATGAAATAGAGTGAGTGACTCTTTCCTGCTGTTCTTCGTTTTCACCAAAATAATACAGGGCAAGAGGTTTAGGTTTTTCATTAATTTGATTAATGACTTCATCTAACTCGGCATATGTCAGCAGAGGAAGTACTGGACCGAAGATTTCTTCCTGCATCACTTGATCTGTCCAGGTTACTTGATCCATTACGGTTGGTTCTATGCGAAGGTTTCTAGAATCCACCCGGCCGCCGATCAGAATATGACCTTCATCAAGATAAGATGATACCCGGTCAAAGTGTGAACGGTTGACTATTTTTACGAAGTCTTGATTGAGCAGAGACTCTTCACCATAGAATTCAATAATGTACTTTTTAAGCGCTCTTATGAAATCCTCTTTTACTTCGTGGTGAATATACAGGTAATCAGGAGCAATACATGTTTGGCCTGCATTAAGGAATTTACCCCAGGCTATACGTTTGGCAGCCAGATCAATATTTGCATCTTTATGGACAATTGCAGGACTCTTTCCGCCAAGTTCTAATGTTACAGGGATAAGTCTTCTACTGGCCTGTTCCATTATCTTTTTACCCACAGGTACACTTCCTGTGAAAAATACATAATCAATGGGTTGATCCATCAACTCCTCGGTGACTTCTTTATCGCCTTCAAGAACGGCTATATAGTGAGGAGGGAAGTATTGTTCAATCATCCGTTTGATCACCCACGATACGGTCGGAGTGAGCTCAGAAGGTTTTATAATAACTGTGTTCCCGCTGGCAACCGCTCCAATGACAGGGGCGAGCGCAAGCTGGATGGGATAGTTCCATGGTGCAATAATAAGGGCAGTTCCGTATGGTTCTTTAATAATAAAATTTTTAGAGCCGGTGTGTGTTATAGGTGTTTTAACGCGGACTGGCTCCATCCATTCCTTTAAATGCTTCATATGATCATCAATTTCTTTTTTTAAAAATGCAATCTCTGAAGTGTAGGCTTCGTGCTCCGATTTACCGAGATCAAATTTAAGAGCTTGCAGTATTGGCTTTTCAAAAGTTACTAGCATCTTTTTAATTTTCTTAAGCTGCTCTTTCCTGAATTCATAACTTCTTGTATGACCTTCCTTAAACCAGTCTTTTTGTAACTTTACCAGGGGATGCATAGAAGAGACCTCCTTATTTATTTAACAGTGTGCTGATAGAAATCGAAAGCTATCGTAGTGTTTTTAAAGATTGTCTTTGCTTCCTGCTCTAATTGCTTTACTGCCTCTCCGTGATAGCGAGAAGAAATATGAGTTAGTATTAATTCCTTAACATCAGCCTGCAGAGCCAGCCGGGCTGCCTGTTTAACGGTTGAATGAAAGTAGTCATGGGCCATGGCTTCTTCTTCTCCGGCAAATGTAGCTTCATGCACAAGCAGATCCACATTCTTTAACTTTTCTTTCAGGTTAGGTAGATAACGAGTGTCACCAAGGATAGCAATTTGTTTCCCTTTTTTTGGAGGACCGATTACGTCTTCTCTATTGATTACTTGTCCATTATCAAGAGTGGTGGTTTCCTGTTCTTTGATTTTTTGATAGATGGGTCCTGGTTGAATTCCTAGTTCAGTAAGCCGGGAAGGCAGGAGTTCTCCCAGTTTGTCTTTCTCTTTAATTAGGTACCCATAACTTTCAAGGCCGTGCTGCAGTTTAATAGCTTTAACTTCATAAGCCTCATCTTCAAAAAGAAAACCCTCTTCCACCTCTTCAATGTAAAGAGGGTATTTTAAGCGGGTTCCGCTCACTTTCAAGCTCACTTCAATATAATCTTTTAAGCCGGTGGGACCATAAACCGTTACTGGAGCTTCACCGCCTTGAAAAGAACGGCTGCTCAATAACCCGGGTAATCCATAAATGTGATCGCCATGTAAGTGTGTAATAAATATTTTTTCGATTTTTCTTGGACGTATGTTTGTACTTAATATTTGGTGTTGTGTCGCTTCTCCGCAGTCAAATACCCATGTTCTTCCGCTTTTTTCAAGCAGACGAAGAACAAGAGATGAGACATTGCGTTCTTTAGAAGGTACGCCTGATCCTGTACCTAAAAAAAATAGTTCCATTTATGTATCCCCCTTTCTAATTATCATACCACCGTAAACACGTAGATACACTTCATTTCCCCTTTGCTTCTGATCGTATGTATCAGGGTAATAAGCAGGATTTATGGATAATAATCCTTTTTATTCACCTTTAAATAAGAAGTTCCACATTAGATAATTCTCTTATTCATATCCCGGCTGATTGTTTGGATAAAACTCTCTCAAAATTATTTTTTACTGGTTTTCTTCCTGGAAGCGAGTTCGGTACTCTACAGCTTCGTGTGGTACATCAGTAAATATTCCGTCACAGCCGAGCTTATAGCACTTCTGCATGTAGGAGGGTCGATTAATCGTATACACTCGTACTGGCATATTGTTTCTATGACATTGATGAAGAAGCTTTTTATCGAGTAAGCGGTGTTTAATGTGTAGAGAGGACGCTCCGTTTTCTCTGGCGAATTTAGCTAAATTCTGCCGCTTTGTTGATGTAAGAAAAGCAGTCTGCACTCCAGCATCAATATCGTGTATTTTTTTTACGCTGTTTAGATTAAAGCTAGAAATTACGGTTCTAGAAAGGAGGTGGTGGCGGACCAATGCGTCATAAACAAGCTGCTCGATATCCCTGTATTCAATGACATTTGTTTTAAGTTCCACGTTTAACACCATATCTTTTGGTTGAAACCAGCACAGAAATTCCTCCAATGTTACAATTGAACAGTCAGAATATTTTGTGGAAAACCAGCTTCCAGCATCCAGTTTTTTTATATGATTTAGGGTATACTCCTGTACAAAACCTGTACCATTCGTGGTGCGGCGTACGTTTTCATCGTGAATCAAAACGGGTACTCGGTCTTTTGTGAGCTGAACATCAATTTCTATACCGTCAGCTCCAGATTCACTTGCCAGCTGATAAGCTGCCATTGTATTTTCAGGCGCCAGTTTGCTGGCCCCTCTATGAGCGTAAATTAAAGTTTTTTTCACAGTTTTCACCTCAATTTTAGGGCTGTTTCGTTTTGATTGTGGGTGATTACATAAAATAAGTCAATGAAAGGAAGTGGCGAGTGATGGATAAGTGGCAGACAAAGGAGCAATTAACTGACTTATTATGTTCATTAGTGGAATATCCTAGTATAACAGGGTCTAATGCGGAGATCGCAATATTTGAGTATTTATATTATATTTTAAGCGATCAGAAATATTATCAAAAAAATCCTGAACATTTAATGCTGCATCCATTAGAAGACGGCCGTCAATTTGTATCTGCTTTAGTAAAACAGGATGAGATAAGTGAAACAGTGGTATTAATTTCCCATGCTGACGTTGTGTCGGTACAGGATTACGGATCATGGGAAAACTTAGCTTTCTATCCAAAAGAGTTAACACAGGAGCTGAAAAAAAACATAAGCTCTCTTCCAAAGGATGCAGCTCGTGATTTAAAAACAGGGCAATGGATTTTTGGGCGCGGTACGATGGACATGAAAGCAGGTTTAACAGTACAGCTTTCAATTTTAGAAAAAGCAATGTCAGGAGAGTTTAAAGGTAACCTCCTGCTGATTGCGGTACCCGACGAGGAAGTTAACTCAGAAGGTATGTTAGCGGCACTGCCTGTATTAGACAAATTAAAAGACAAGTTTGGACTTACTTACAAAGCTGCACTTAATGGTGAGCCCATGTTCAGCAAGTACCCTGGAGATCCCGCATATTATCTTTATACCGGTTCAATTGGAAAAGCACTTCCCGGATTCCTCTGCTATGGAAAAGAAACTCATGCAGGAGAACCCTTTGGTGGTTTAAATGCTAACTTAATGATCAGTTATTTAGCAAAAGAATTGGAATTAAATGAGGCTTTCATTGAAGAAGTAGATGGAGAGAAAACGCCGCCTCCTATCAGTTTAATGCAAAGAGATTTAAAAGAAGAGTATTCGGTACAGAGTCCTCAGGCCGCGGTAACTATGTATAATGTTTTGTACATGAAGCAATCAATAGATGAAATTAATGAAAAATTAATACTGGCTGCTGAAAGAGCGAAGAAAAATATCATAGACCATTACTATAAAAAAGCGTCATTCTTTTTAAAAGAAGATCAGAAATCTTCTTTTAAACCTGATGTTACTGTATTAACATATGAACAGCTCTACCAGGAAGCTGTAGCTCGTTTTGGTAAAGAAGAAGTGAAAAGAAGACAGAACCTATTAATGAAACAACGTGATCAGGGGGATAGAGATTTTTCAACTGCATTAGTTCAGGACTTGGCTGCTCTATGTAAAGATATATCTCCTTTGATCGTGTTGTTTTATAGTCCGCCTTTCTATCCGTCTGTTTCCTCCCATAATGATCCATTTATTAAGGGGATTTCGCAATATGCAGCGGATTATGCCAGACAGGAGTTTAGTATGGAACTACAGACGCAGGAATACTTTACAGGTTTGTCGGACTTAAGTTTTATCGGACCTGTTTCCACAAAGTCTTCCATTCAACAGTTAGTTGCCCAAATGCCTATTCAAGGCAGAGGGTTTAATTTGCCATCAAATTTAATGGAATCTGTAACGATGCCTATTATTAATATTGGACCTTTAGGAAAGGATCCCCACCAATGGACAGAGCGTCTTGAATTAATTTACAGTTTTGAAAAACTGCCTCTCATTTTGACGCAAACGATTCATCAGATGTTTCGCTCGTAAAACCGCCTGATCGGGCGGTTTTTTGATATTAATATGGAAACAATAGGATGTTGATCTAAAACATGCTACAATATAAACAAATGAATGACCATTCACTTTTGGGGGTAATTACGTGAAAACAATGAAGGATACGATACATCAGATAACACTTCCCACTCCTTATGCAGTAGGAGATGTACATTGTTATCTTCTGGAAGGAAACACGCTCACTCTAATCGATGCAGGTGTGAAAACGGAGGAAGCCAGGGATGAACTAATAACGCAGCTCAGACGGTTAAATATTAAACCGAATGACATAGATCAAGTAGTGTTAACTCATCATCATCCTGATCATATGGGGCTTGTTGAAGAGTTTCCCAACGTTAAGGCAGTTGCTGGACACCCACTACTTAAACCGTGGTACGAACAGGATGAAGAATTCTTTAACAGGTATGAAAGATTTTTTCGCTCGATGTATGTGGAGGCAGGAGTTCCGGAAGAATTCTTTTATTTACTTAATACTTTGAGAAAACCACTGAAATGGACGTCTTCAGGGATTCTAGATCAAGAACTTACTGAAGGGAAATCTATTGCAGGACACCCGGAGTGGGAGGTAATTGAGACGCCGGGACACGCTCAAAGTCATATTTCATTTTATCGAAGCAGTGATAAAGTATTTATCGGAGGAGACCATCTATTAGCTCATATCTCTTCAAATCCATTGCTAGAACCCCCTGTTTCCATACAAAAGGAGCGTCCAAAGCCGCTGCTTCAATATCGAGCTTCAATGAAAAAGCTGTTAGACTATGAGATAGAAAAAGTCTACCCGGGACACGGTGAAATTTTTGAACATGTGAAACCGTTAATTACTCAACGGTTGAAAAGTCAGGAAGCCAGAGCGGCTAGGGTTCTCACTATGATCGAAAAGGAAGAATCCATAACCGCCTATCAAGTGTGTGAAAAATTGTTTCCTAGACATATTCACTCTCAGTTTGGGTTGACGATGTCCGAAACGGTTGGCCAATTGGATTACTTAGAAGCGAATCAATTGATAACGTATACTTATTTGGGTGAACAGAAATATTATTATGTAAACAGGTGATTAAGTGAACTATCGTGTAAATAATAAAAAGATATTAATAACGGGTGCCTCTAATGGAATTGGAATGTACTTGGCCATTCATGCAGCAAGGCAGGGAGGCATACCCATAATTGTATCACGCTCCATTAACAAACTTATGCTCATTAAAAAACTACTTGAAGCTAAATATAATGTACCGGTTTACTGCTACCAGGCTGATCTATCTGATGATAGTGTATGGAAAACAACACTAGAGACCATACACGAAAATCACGGCTGTCTTCATTCCGTAATTAACAATGCTGGCCTTGGGAAGTTTAACAATTTCGAGGATTCGGACTGGGAGGATATCGAACAAATGGTAAATGTAAATGTAAAGGCTGTATTTCGTTCGGTGCTTTCCACTCTCCCATATTTAATTCAGCAGAAAAGCGGTCATATTATTAACATTGGGTCTCAGGCTGGAAAGATAGCAACACCTAAATCTGCCGTATATTCTGCAGTAAAACATGCTGTCATAGGATTTTCTAATGCTCTTCGAATGGAGGCTGAGCAGAAAGGAGTTTATGTGACGACTGTCAATCTGGGACCCGTAAGCACAAACTTTTTCCAACAAGCAGACCCTTCAGGTCAATATCAAAAGTCAGTGGAACGAATTATGCTTCACCCTAACCAGGCGGCTCGTATAATTATTGAATCTCTATTTAAACCGAAACGCGAAATCAATCTGCCTGTTTGGATGGAAATAGGAAGTAAATGTTATCAGGTTTTCCCATCATTGTTTGAATCATTATTAAAATCCCAGTTCCATAAAAAATAGGCTGAGTTTTTGATACGGCGGTTATGATTTTATATCATATTTGTAAGAGAGGTGATTATGTGAGGTTAACAATAACAAACTCTGCCTGGCAAGAACTGGAGCCATTGATCGATCAAGAATACCACACGCTTCGGCTGTATTATGACACGGAAGGGCTCGGCTGCGGCGTTAATGGACAGCCTACTATACGTTTAGTCAATCATATGAACAGCAGATCTGATAAGCAGGTGGAAAATGATGATTTACCTGTTATTATTGATCAACAGCAAGCCGTTTTCTTTAGAAAAGAAATGAAACTGGATTTAGTCAGAGGGACGTTTCGGTTATCCAGCCCTGAAGGAATTTTAAACCCTGTTATACCTACAGGAACTTTAAAAAATGAGGTGCCGTTATGAGTAGCCGTAATAAAGATAATAACTTAACTGAACATTTAAATGGAGATGTTTTAAAGCAGCTTCAGAAAAAGAAAACAGAGTTAAAACAGCAGGAGCAGGAAAAAGAAGAAAAAGAGCGGCAATCACGCTTAAAGAAGAAAAAAGAGCGTGAAGCCAATAAAAGCTTTGAGGAATTGTTAAATGAAAGCGCACTGGACTGGAAGAAATTTAAGGATTAAACGCCATATAAGTGGTCAGTCAGCTTGTAGAGTAATCCCTTGCTGGCCATGCAAGCTTTTTTATTTCTCGTGAATAAGTTATTTATTTTTGCTTTTTTACACTGAAAAAGCTTTAAAAAGGAACTGGGACATAAGTAAAGCAGTGATGTCAAAAAACGAACTTCGTATAAACGCAGCTCATTAGCGTAGTCAAAATACGGCGACTCCTGTGGGAATAGCGCGAGCCGAAGATCCCGCAGGAAAGCGCTCTTTGCTTTCCGGGGAAGCTTAAGGCCGTGCCCACTTAAAAGCGAAGTATTTTGACGGAGCGATGGTGGGAATTCTCTTTAACATAAATAATCCGAACTGATCCCTACAGAATCATTCGGATTATTTTATGATTTATTCAGTTTTGTCCCAGCCTGCTTAACGCCCATCTAAACGGGCGTTTTTTAACGGTGTTTTTTATAGGTCAGCTGTTTTGTCATCGCTTGAATTTCACCAAAAATTTGTTCAGTCAAAGGTGAAGCTTCCAGATAGCTGAGATTCTCTTCCACTTGTTTAACAGAACTGGCGCCAAATACTGCAGTGGCAACAGGTTCCTGGTGAAGAATATACTGCAGAGCCAACGCTTCAAGCGTCCGTTCTCCGCTTTCATAATCCATCCATTTATCAATTACAGCTTTTAATTCTTCAAAACTATAATCAAGAAAACCTTCCTGTCCTTTTTGATTTATTTTCTGCTGTGCCTGGGAGGAAAGCATTCCTTTGGCCATAGGACCTCTGGCTAAAACACTAATCGAATTTTTATTTAACAGCTCTAGAATTTCTTCTTCAGGTCTGCGGTCCAGTGCGTTATATTGCATCATCACGCTGACGATATTTGATTTTTTCACAAACTCTTTAATTACGTTTGGCCGGATGGAGGAGATTCCATACTCTCTTATTAAACCATCCTGTTTCAATTCTTCAAATGCTTCAATAGTCTCATCAATAGGATCGTCTATCGTTCCGCCATGAAGCTGGTAAAGATCGATGTAGTCAATTCCGAGGCGCTGGAGGCTGTCTTTTACAGCACTTTTGATATGTGACTTCGAAGGGTCCCATGTCCATCCTTGTTCTCCCGGTGTAAATTTGTTTCCAGCTTTTGTACCGATGATTAAGTCTTCGCGTCGTCCTTTGATAGCTTCTCCCACAATCCGTTCGTTTTCCCCAAAATCATAGAGATCAGCTGTATCCAAATAGTTAACTCCTGCATTTAAGGCTCGATCGATAATGGACTTCGCGATCTTTGGGTCTCTGCCTAAAGACATGCAGCCAAGACTTAATTCAGATAAATAAATATCACTGCTGCCTAATTGTCTCTTATTCATAATAAATCTCCTTTACAATAAGTATCCTTTATTCTATTAATAACACTCTCTATGATAAACTATCGTTAGATAAAAAGAGAGGATGTTTGCTCATGCGTAAATTTGAAGAAGTGACAACAGATTCACAAGAAATTTATAAAGGTAAAATCGTTCACTTGAATGTGGACACAGTTACTTTACCCGATGGAAATACATCTAAACGGGAGATTATTAAGCACCCTGGAGCTGTTGCTGTAATTGCTCAAAAGGATGATGGCAGAATTATATTTGTGGAACAATACCGGAAAGCATTAGAGAAGAGTATCATTGAGATTCCTGCGGGAAAATTAGAAGAAGGAGAAGATCCGAAGGTCACGGCGCGAAGAGAACTGGAAGAAGAAACAGGGTATACGTCAAGCCACCTCGAGCTAATTAACTCGTTTTATACTTCTCCGGGTTTCGCTGATGAACTAGTCAACGTGTACTATACGAATCAGCTTTCAAGGCTGGAAACAAACATTGCTGGCGATGAAGATGAGTTTGTGGAATTAATAGAGCTTACTTTAGAAGAGGCTGAACAATTAGAGAAAGAGCAGCGTATTCATGATGCCAAGACTTCTTATGCTTTACTCTACCTGAAATTAAGAGGTTTAAAATAATCTCTCTTATTTGGTCTACTTTTTACTTCGCTCTCATAGATTGGTTATAGATCGTATGAGAAAGGATGAAGGTAGATGCAGCGTGGCGTAAGAATGGTAAAAAGCGATTTCAACAACCATATAAGCATCTTCGCTTTTATATTTGTGTTGTTTATTATGGGGATGGTATTTGGTGCAATTATTGTGAACAGTATGAATTTTGTTCAGAAAGAGGATTTGTTTTTTTATTTAAAACAATTCTTTGAACAGATGGTTGATCGAAGCGGTCCTGATCGAACTGGGTTGTTGAAAGATAGTATACTTTATCATCTTAAATATATGCTGCTCCTTTTCCTTCTTGGCATTTCAATCGTTGGAATGCCGATTATTACCGTCTTATTATTTATAAAAGGCCTGGTAGTAGGCTTCTCTGTTGGCTTTTTAGTTAATCAAATGGGCTGGTACGGACTGCTGTTGTCTTCAGCTTCTATAGCACCGCAAAACCTGGTAATCATTCCTGTTTACCTGTTTGCCGGGGCCCTGGCCCTGTTATTTTCCTTAACATTATGCAAGCAGCTGTTTATTAAAAGAGTCCATCAGCCGATATTACAGGCCTTTGCAAAATATAGTCTGTTATTCGGATTCCTGCTGCTCATTCTTATCTCGGCTTCTTTAATTGAAGTGTTTATTGCTCATCCATTATTAGAGTTGGCAGTAAAATGGGTTTATAAATAATGAAAATTTAATAATAATGATTATCATTAATAGTTTATAATAATTTTAATTTGACACTCTTTCCTTCTCTGATTATAATTAAATTGGAATTACGAGGGAGGGACGACGAGATGGAACATCGCTTGGAACGGATAAAAAAACAGTTACATTCCCAAAGTTATAAATTGACTCCACAGCGTGAAGCTACGGTAAGAGTTCTTTTGGAAAATGAGGCAGACCACTTGAGTGCCGAAGATGTTTACCTCCTCGTAAAAGAGAAAGCACCCGAAATTGGACTCGCAACAGTTTATCGCACATTAGAATTATTATCAGAGCTTAAAGTCGTTGACAAGATTAACTTTGGAGATGGAGTATCACGTTATGATTTGCGCAAGGAAGGTGCCGAACACTTTCATCACCACCTTGTGTGTACTGAATGCGGCTCTGTAGAAGAAATTGAAGAAGATTTATTAGGCGATGTTGAGAAATTAGTTGAAAAACAGTGGGGATTTGAAGTGAAAGACCACCGTTTGACTTTTCACGGGGTTTGTAAAGTTTGCCAGAAGGCCGCTGTAACAAATGAATCCAATTAACCATTGAAAACAGGTGAACCGTTATGAATCTAGTATTCATAGCGGTTTTGTTAGTTTACAGGTTTCTATTTACAAATTCATTAAAATCGTGTACGTTAATTTTAGAATGTAATTTGTATGTATAATCGCTAGTTTTTTGGACATATCCTGTATAAATAAACTTTATGGAGGAGCCTATGTCTAAGAATAAGCAATTTCATGAAATTATAAAGGTTCTCATTATATTTACTATATGTACAAGCTTGTTTTACGCAGCTCTGCGCATTATTCATGATCAACATGAAAGGAGCCATCGTTATGACCCTCCTGAGGGGGCAGCGGTTAAGGTGATGAATCCGGTGGGGTCTGAATGGTCCAATCGCTTATCGATTTTCTTTCAATTAGGAGAGTAGACAGAATGAAATTTGCCCTAGAAGATTTTTTTCATTATTTAACAGTAGAAAGGGGCTTATCCCAGAATACCATTCATTCATATAAACGAGATTTAAACCAGTATCACACATTTTTGCAGGATATAAATATTGAGGATTGGGATCAAGTGTCACGCACTCAAATAATGAAGTATTTACATGAGCTAAATGATAAAGGACGCTCGTCGGCTACGATTGCCCGGTTTTTATCTTCAATTCGGCTTTTTCATCAATTTTTAGTTCGTGAAAAAATTACGAATCAGGATCCGAGTCTACATATTGAAACACCTAAAAAAGAACGAAGATTACCAAAAATATTATCCTCTGATGATGTAGATAAGCTGCTGAACTTACCGGCGGTGGATCCATTAACTTACCGTAACAAAGCTATGCTGGAAATTTTATACGCCACCGGTCTTCGTGTGACAGAACTGATAACCCTTAAGGTTAGTGATCTCCATTTGACGATGGGATTCGTCCGCTGTATGGGAAAAGGCTCAAAAGAAAGGATTATTCCTCTTGGTGACCTGGCGAAAGAAGCTTTGGAAAGTTACTTAAATGGACCGAGAGGGCAGCTTGTTAAACATAAACAGACAGAAGAGCTATTTGTAAATCAACATGGATCACGGTTGTCACGACAAGGGTTTTGGAAGATATTGAAAGCGGTTGCCAAGCAGGCAGGAGTAACGAAAGAAATAACCCCTCATACGTTAAGGCACTCATTCGCAACACATTTACTAGAGAACGGAGCCGATTTAAGGGCGGTTCAAGAGATGCTGGGTCATGCTGATATTTCAACTACCCAAATTTATACCCATGTAACCAAAACAAGGCTTAAAGATGTCTATCGCTCGTATCATCCAAGGGCGTAGATCTCTTTTTTTTCACTCTTTAGTTGTCTGACATCCTACATCTAATAATTTTAGACTATAATTTCCAAGCTTAGGGAAAGTAAACATTAGGAGGTATCGTTATGCAAACATTTAATCGAGTGTTTTTAATCGTTATGGACTCAGTTGGAATTGGAGAAGCACCCGATGCTGAGAAATTTAATGATAAGGGAGCCAATACCCTTGGACACATAGCCGAACATATGCAAGGGATTCAAATGCCAAATATGGCAAAACTGGGTCTTGGAAATATCCGCCCGATTAAGGGGATCGAACCATCTGACGACCCGGGGGCTCATTATACGACGATGATGGAAGCCTCAAATGGAAAAGATACAATGACGGGCCACTGGGAAATAATGGGTTTGAATATCCAACAGCCATTTCGGACATTTCCCGATGGATTTCCGGATGAAATTCTTGATCAAATAAAAGAGAAAACAGGACGGGGAGTTGTTGGGAACAAGCCGGCATCAGGTACTGAAATCCTTGTAGAGTTAGGAGAGCATCATGTTCAAACTGGTGACTTAATCGTATATACTTCTGCTGACTCTGTGCTGCAGATTGCGGCTCATGAGGATGTTGTTCCGGTTGAGGAGCTGTATGAAATCTGCGAGTATGCAAGGGAGTTAACACTTGATGAAAAATATATGGTAGGACGAGTAATTGCCCGGCCTTTTACGGGGAAACCCGGAGCCTTTGAACGCACTTCAAACCGCCATGATTATGCATTAAAGCCGTTCGGTGAAACCGTTATGAATCATTTAAAAGACGAGAATTTGGATGTGATCGCTCTAGGAAAAATATCTGATATTTATGATGGGGAAGGGGTTACAGAGGCAATCAGGACATCTGATAACATGGATGGTATGGATCAGCTTGTTGCCTCTATGGATAAGTCATTTAAAGGTTTAAATTTCCTGAACCTTGTGGATTTTGACGCTAAATTTGGACACAGAAGGGATCCGCAAGGTTATGGGGAAGCACTTGAAGCTTTTGATAAGCGGTTACCTGAAGTGCTGCAGAAGTTAAAAGTCGACGATTTGCTGATCATAACTGCAGATCACGGGAACGACCCGATTCATCACGGAACAGATCATACAAGAGAGTTAGTTCCACTTATTGTTTACCATAACAGTATTGAGAAAGGAAAAGAGTTAGAGCAGCGCAAAACTTTTGCGGATGTAGGAGCTACGATTTCAGAAAACTTTTCAGCGAAAATGCCTGAACATGGGATCAGTTTTCTAAAAGATATTAAGTAAGGGGAGATTGTGATGACAAAACAAAGTAAAGAAGCAGCTTCATTTATTCAAGGGAAAATAAATATAGAGCCAACAGTAGGTTTAATATTAGGTTCAGGGCTTGGGGTATTGGCTGATGAGATTGAAAACCCTGTTACTATTCCTTATAACGAAATCCCGCATTTTCCTGAGTCTACGGTTTCCGGCCACAAAGGACAGCTGGTAGTTGGGCAGTTACAAGGGAGACAAGTTTTAGCCATGCAGGGTCGTTTTCATTACTATGAAGGATATGATATGAAGCAGGTAACTTTCCCGGTACGGGTGATGAAGGAAATAGGGGTGGAGACTTTATTTGTTACGAATGCTGCAGGAGGGATCAACAAAGATTTTGACCCTGGTAATCTTATGGTGATCACAGACCATATTAATAATATGGGAAATAATCCTTTAATGGGAGCAAATGATGATGATTGGGGTCCACGCTTTCCTGATATGTCTGAAGCTTATGATCGTACTCTTATTCAACATGCAGAACAAAGTGCAGAACGTCTGAACCTGCAGTTAAGAAAAGGGGTCTATGTGGGGAACACTGGACCGGCATATGAGACAGGAGCGGAAATTCGGATGCTGCGCATTTTAGGCGGCGATGCTGTGGGGATGTCAACAGTTCCGGAGGTTATTGCTGCTAATCATGCCGGGATGCGCGTGCTTGGCATTTCCTGTATTTCCAATATGGCTGCAGGTATTTTGGACCAGCCTCTTACCCATGACGAGGTGATTGAAACAACAGCCAGAGTCAGGGAGGATTTTCTAGGATTTGTCAAAGAGCTGTTAAAAACTTTACCTGCATAAACAAAGGGGGCTTACCATATGAGAATGGTAGATATAATCGTTAAAAAGAGAGATGGCGGGGAACTAACGAAAGAAGAAATAAAGTTTTTTGTAGACGGATATACGAAAGGCGAGATCCCGGATTACCAAGCTTCAGCATTAACTATGGCGATCTATTTTAAAGGAATGACTCAAGAAGAAACAGCTACACTTACACAAGCCATGGTTGACTCAGGTGAGACCATTGATTTGTCGGCTATACACGGACATATAGTAGACAAGCATTCCACCGGGGGTGTGGGAGATAAAGTAACTTTTATCGTTGGACCATTAGTAGCTTCTGCAGGGGTGCCCGTAGCTAAAATGTCAGGGCGCGGTCTTGGCCATACAGGGGGTACATTAGACAAGCTTGAGGCAGTTAAAGGACTGCAAATTGAAATGACTAAAGATAATTTTATTGAAAACGTAAATAACCATAAATTAGCAGTTGCTGGTCAGACTGGAAACTTAGCTCCTGCCGACAAAAAGTTATATGCTCTTCGGGATGTTACCGGGACTGTTAATTCTCTGCCATTAATTGCAGGATCGATAATGAGTAAGAAACTAGCATCAGGCGCAGATAGTATAGTGTTAGATGTGAAAACAGGCAGTGGGGCTTTCATGAAAACCCTCAAAGATTCCGAAGCCCTGGCCCGTGAGATGGTGAATATCGGAAATAATTTAGGACGGAATACTGTAGCTGTTATTAGTGATATGAATCAACCGCTTGGCTATGAAGTAGGTAACGCCAATGAAATTAGAGAAGCAGCTGAAATTCTAAAAGGAAAAAAAGTTGAAGATTTACGTGAACTTTCACTTGAAATTGCTTCTCATATGACTGTTTTAGCAGACGCCTTTACGAACTATGAGGAAGCATATAAAAAGCTTGAGCAAAACCTGGAAAATGGAAAAGCTTTTGAAGCTTTTCGGACTTTCATTGAAGCTCAGCATGGAGATACAGCCATGATTGACGATCTCAGTTTGTTACCTAAAGCAGCATTTGATATAGAGGTGCAAGCTTCTAAAGATGGTTATGTAGCAGAGATTGATGCGGAATCGATCGGAGTGGCTGCGATGTACTTAGGGGCTGGCCGTGCGACTAAAGACGACGTTATTAATCACGGAGTAGGCATAACCTTAAATAAAAAAATCGGGGATCGTGTAAGTAAAGGAGAACCCCTGGTGACCTTGCACAGTGACACCGAAAATGCGCAGCAATCTGTGAATAAGGTAGAGGAAGCCTATCACATTACAGATGAAAAAGTCAGCAGCCCTACTTTAATCCACAAAGTAATTAAATAGTTGGTCATTATAAAGGAACCCTGTTGCCGGGTTTCTTTTTTTGTATAAAAAAATGTAGAGTATAGAACGCAAGGTTAAGGGGAAAATAGGAGCACTTAAGATGCAGGAGGTATTTTTATGTATAGGTATACAAGCCTACTATTAACCCTTAGTATTATAGCTTCTATGTTGTCCCCGACCTACGTGAAAGCTGAAGATAACAACAACTCCATTGCTCATACTGCACCCTCGGCTGTTTTAATGGAGAAAAATAGTGGTATGACCCTGTTTGACAAGGAAGCAGACAAAAAGCTTCCGCCGGCAAGTATGACAAAAGTGATGACTATGCTGCTGATCATGGAAGAATTGCAGAAAGGTACTCTCTCACTTGACGAAACTGTCAGAATCAGTGAGCATGCGGCTTCTATGGGAGGATCTCAAATCTTTCTCGAAGCTGGAGAAGAAATGTCTGTTCAGGATTTATTAAAAGGGGTAGCTGTGGCTTCAGGCAACGATGCCAGTGTTGCTTTAGCAGAGAGAATATCAGGAAGTGAAGAAGAATTCGTTAAGATGATGAATAAGAAAGCAAAGGAAATAGGGTTAAAAAACACTCACTTCGAAAACCCGACAGGTCTTCCTGCCGATAATCATTACAGTACAGCCCGCGACATGGCTGTTATGGCTAGGGAACTGCTCTTGCATGAAGATATTACTGATTATACGACTATTTACGAAGATTACTTAAGAAAAGGCGAGAAAAATGAATTTTGGCTCGTCAATACTAATAAGCTGATCAAGTCGTACCCTGGAATGGATGGTTTAAAAACAGGATTTACAAAAAAAGCAAAATACTGTCTTACAGCCACCGCTAAAAAGGGTGACCTCCATATGATTGCTGTCGTTATGGGCGCTGAAAAACCAAAAGAGAGGAATGAAGCAGTAACAAGCCTTCTGGATTTTGGTTTTGGTCAGTATGAAGGTCAACTACTCCATTCCCAAGACGAAATTATTGAGAAAATGACAAACCCAAGAGGAACACCGAGTACTTTGCCGTTAAAGCCAGAAAAGGATGTAGTGGTGTTAAAACGTAAAAATGAACCCAAAGTGAATTATACTACTGAAGTGACCATGAACGAGGCAGCTGAACTTCCGGTTAAGAAGGGTGATCATCTTGGGTGGCTCACCGTTAGTAACGGAAAAGAAGAAGTGTCTAAAGTGCGTCTTGAAGCTGCGGAAACAATGAATAAAGCTAACCTGATCGATCTATGGGAGCGTTCATTTAGAAATTTATCAGGATTTGAGAAGTTTTAGCGATTTGCCACTAGTTTTGTTTTCGAGCAGGAAATCAACCTGATTTATACGAAAAGACTAAGTGACTCTATTTGATAAGGAGGAACTACACTTGAGTCTTTCCGTTAACTTTACTGTAAAAGAATCTGTATTACTTGTTCGATTAGAAGGAGAACTCGACCATCATGAAGCAACGAATTTAAGAGAGGAATGGCAGACCCAGCTCGCTCAGAACAATGTAGGGAACGTTATTGTTAATTTAGAGAAGCTTACTTTCATGGATAGTTCAGGTCTTGGAGTCATGCTTGGACGTTATAAAGAAATAGAAGCAGCTGGATGGGAAATGATTATTTGCTCTGTTTCTCCGGAAGTAAGGCGCTTGTTTGATCTTTCAGGAATGTTTAAGATTGTGAAGCTTGCTGACAATGAAGACTTCGCTTTGCAAATGCTGGGGGTAGCGTCATGAAAAATTATATGAAGATCGAATTTTCCAGTGTCAGTCAAAATGAATCTTTAGCCAGAATTGCTGTAGCCTCATTTATCAGTCCGCTCAATCCTACAGTAGATGAGTTGACTGATATTAAAACGGTGGTGTCTGAAGCAGTAACGAATGCGATTATTCATGGATATGAAGAAAAAGCTGAGGAAAAAGTCATTCTTGAGTGTTCAATTGACCAGGCACAGATTGAAATTGTGATCGAGGACACCGGAAAAGGGATAGAAGATGTAGAAGCAGCCAGAGAACCTCTCTATACTTCTAAACCAGAATGGGAACGCTCCGGGATGGGTTTTACAATTATGGAGAATTTCATGGATCATGTGGAGATCAAGTCTAAGGAGAATGAAGGAACCCGGATAACGTTATCTAAGCAGTTGACTTCGACAAAGGCAATTTATAATTAGGGCTGCCATCATGAATATAAAAGCGGAAAAAAAAGAAGAGCGATTATCCGACAAGGAAGTTCGTCAGTTAATTAAGCGCAGTCAGTCAGGTGATCAGGATGCACGTCATTTCCTGGTAGAGAAAAACACCCGCCTCGTATGGTCAGTCGTTCAAAGGTATTTAAGGCGTGGTTACGATCCTGATGATTTATATCAAATCGGCTGTATTGGATTGTTAAAATCAGTGGATAAATTTGATCTAAGCTTTGATGTGAAGTTTTCAACCTATGCCGTACCGATGATTATTGGAGAAATTCAGCGTTTTATTCGAGATGATGGCAGCGTTAAAGTGAGCCGCAGTTTAAAAGAGACGTATCACAAAATACGTGTAAAAAAAGAAGAGCTTCTAAAAGAACACGGCCGTTCTCCTACAATCAACGAACTTGCGGATGCGCTGGAGCTTTCGACTGAAGAAGTTATACAGGCAGAAGATGCCGGCAGGTCTCCTCAATCCATTTATGAGACCGTGTATGAAAGTGAAGGAGATCCCATTACACTTGTAGATCAAATCGCCGAAGAAGATTCACGCTGGTTTGAACATTTAACTCTTCATGAAGTTATGAACACGTTAGATAAACGAGAACGATTAATAATTTACCTGAGATATTTTAAAGATCAAACCCAATCAGAAGTCGCGGAGAGAATTGGAATCTCCCAGGTCCAGGTCTCAAGGCTTGAAAAGAAAATATTAGAGCAGATGAAAGAGTCGATGAGTGACTCCTCCTAAAGAAAACTACGCCATAATGCGTAGTTTTTTCTTTTGTATGAAACTGTAAATGTATCACATACTAACTGTGAGTTCTCTAAAGGGAGGCGATGTCATGTCAGCCCCTATATACATTAGAATGAAGCAAGCAATCCGCATCCCGGTCAAGGAGGAAATCCGGCTGTTCGATATAGCAAAAGTTACAGGGACGAACATAAACAAACATACGATTGAAAACATGGTTCTCCACCGAATAAAGAAAGAAGACAAAAATATTATAGTTATCGACAGTTATGCAATTGTGGAGTATATTTTGCACCGCTTTCCAGAAAGAGAAGTGGAGATCATAGGGCCGAATCAATGTGTTGTGCATATCGAGCATGAAAAAAAGAAGCCTGTATTTTATGTGGTTGCTTTTATTTGGTTATTATTATTTATTGGTGCGGCGATGGCCATTATGAATTTTCATTATGACGTCGCTATGGAATCTGTGCAGCAGAAACTTCATTACATGCTCACTGGAAAAGAAGTGGAACATCCATTATGGATCCAAATTCCGTACTCGTTGGGATTGGGAATTGGAATGATCTTGTTCTTTAATCACTGGTTTTCTAAGAAGTTCAATGAAGAACCGAACCCAATGGAAGTGGAAGTATTTAAATACCAGGAAGACTTGGATCATTACGTAGCCATTCATGAAAATAAGGTGGAGCAGCAGGATGAGGATCATTGAAGCAATCATAGGACTGGCTTCAGGGATAGCGGTAGGGACGGGTTTCGTAGCTTTTATAACCGTTCTTGGAATTGTCCCGAGACTGATGCAGCTAAGCCACTCGGAATCTAAAATCATCTATTATGAGATCGCCATAATACTAGGAGTATTTTGCGGAATTTACTTGTCGTTTGGAGATTATGCCGTAAATATTCCTGTCATCGGGTTAATGCTCTGGGGACTGCTCCATGGTATTTTTGTAGGAATGTTAGCGGCAGCTTTAACTGAAGTGTTGAACGTATTTCCGCTATTATTTAAAAGGATTGGAATTGAAAGTTATTTATTTACCTTATTAATGGCGCTTTCTTTAGGAAAGATCGCCGGTTCATTGTTTCAATGGGTACTATTCGTTAGATAAAGGAGAATGAGGAATGTCTGATTTCAATTCTAAAGAATATAAAAAGACAAGTCAGGGGTATCAGCCCAAACCTGCTTATTTTATCAATGCTTTAAAGGCCTTTATAGTGGGAGGGCTTATTTGCGTATTAGGAGAGCTGATATCCGAAATGTATATCCACTGGTTTGGGTTTAAAGAAAAAAATGCCGGTGACCCTACGGTAGCTACTTTAATTCTATTATCAGCCTTAGCTACAGGGTTTGGAGTCTATGATCGCCTGGGACAGTTTGCAGGCGCTGGGTCAGCCGTACCTGTAACCGGTTTTGCAAATTCAATAACTTCTGCCGCACTTGAGCATAAGAGTGAAGGACTAGTACTGGGCGTAGCGACAAATTTATTTAAGCTAGCGGGTTCTGTGATCGTATTCGGAGTAGTAGCTGCTTATGTGCTTGGAGTCATCCGGTTTACATGGCAGGCGTTATTTTAAGGGGGGAACATTGTGACTAAAACAGGGAAACAGACGTGGAGCTTTAATAAATCAGTCTATATTCAATCAACAGGCACAGCTGTCGGACCACTCGAAGGTCAAGGGCCGTTAAAAGATACGTTTGATAAAGTATATAACGAACTGCATTGTAATGAAGATAACTGGGAACTGGCTGAACGGCGGTTAATGTTGGATGCTGTTTATCAGTGTCTTCAAAAGGCTGGTGTAGACAAAAGTAATATTGACTTATTTTTAGCTGGAGACTTACTGAATCAGAATGTCACAGGCAACTATGTGGCCCGCCAGCTTGGCATTCCGCTTATAGGAATGTTTGGCGCCTGTTCCACCTCTATGGAAACGTTAGCTACCGGCGCAGCATTAATTGAAAGCGGATATGCGAAGCAGGCGATTGCTGCGGTCAGCTCCCATAATGCTACGGCAGAAAGACAATTCAGGTATCCAACTGAATATGGTGGACAAAAGCCGAATACAGCAACCTATACAGTTACCGGAAGCGGTGCAGCCTTGTTATCCTCAAATCCCTCTCCAGTTAAAGTAGAGGCCGCTACAATCGGCAAGGTTGTGGATTACGGCATCACTGACGCCTTTGACATGGGTTCGGCAATGGCACCTGCCGCGAGGGATACGATAAAGACTCACTTAGAAGATATGGGAAGAGTACCAACCGATTACGATTTAATTGTTACAGGTGATCTTTCCTCTGTAGGCACTCCTATTTTAAAAGATATGTTAAAGGACGACGGATATCACATTGCAGAGGTGCATAAAGATTGTGGCTTACTTATTTATCATAGTGAGCAGCCTGTTTTCAGTGGTGGAAGCGGCTGTGCTTGTTCAGCTGTAGTTACGTATGGAAAACTTATTAATGGGATTAAAGACGGAACATACAAACGAATTCTTGTAGTGGCTACTGGCGCGCTTATGAGTCCTACTATGATTCAGCAGAAGGAATCCATACCTGGGATTGCTCATGCAGTCGTTCTAGCCAAAGGGGAGGAATCCGAATGAGTTTTTTATGGGCATTTCTGGTTGGCGGGGCTATATGTGTGATTGGTCAGTTTTTATTGGATTTTGCAAAGTTGACTCCGGCTCATGTCATGTCATCATTTGTCGTTGCGGGGGCTGTACTCGATGCTTTTGATCTTTATGACAATTTAATTGAATTTGCAGGGGCGGGTGCTACCGTACCGATTACCAGCTTCGGTCATTCTCTTTTACATGGAGCTATGGAACAGGCCGATGAACATGGATTTATAGGGATTGCCATAGGAATTTTTGAATTAACTTCTGCGGGGATCGCTTCGGCCATTCTATTTGGTTTTATCGTAGCTGTCGTTTTTAAACCAAAAGGATAGACAATAGAAAGGAGCGCCTTCAATGCCGGAACAAAAGAAAACACCAATTGTAATGAAAATAGATCAAAACCGCTCCATTATGTATGAAAAATTAGGCATAGGCAAGTCTTTTGACGTTGGATGCCGTACCATGAATATTCTGGGGCATGAAGTAGACCTTTATTATGTCAATGGTTTATGTGAATCGCCGGTGATAGTTAATTTATTAAGGCAATTGTTTCAATTGAATGAAGGCACCCGGGATGATAAATCGGCATTTAAGCACATTTATAATGATCTTGCTCACCAGCAGGTAGAGCTGGAAGATACCATTGAAAAAAGTGTAACCCAGGTGCTTTCAGGTTTGATCGCTATTTTCGTTGAAGGTGAAGCAGAAGCGATTATTGTGGATGTTCGTGCATATCCTGGTAGAACGCCTGAAGAACCGGATACAGAAAAAGTCGTGCGCGGTTCAAGAGACGGGTATACGGAAAATATTATTGAAAACACGGCTCTTACGAGACGCAGAATTAGAGATGATCGCCTGCGAAACGAGCTTATTCAGGTGGGCCAGCGCTCGAAAACAGATATTTGTATTTCCTACATTCAAGATGTAGCTGATCCGGGGCTCATTCAACTGATTAAAGATGAGCTAGAAAGCATTAATATCGATGGCCTGTCCATGGCAGATAAAGCTGTTGAAGAATTTTTAGTTAAACAGGGATTCAATCCATTCCCGCTGGTGAGGTATACCGAGCGTCCTGATATCGCATCTGCTCATTTGTTAGAAGGTCATGTCATTGTAATGGTGGATACGTCTCCAAGTATGATTATTACACCTACAACCTATTTTCATCACGTGCAGCACGCTGAAGAATACAGACAGTCCCCGGCTGTAGGATCTTTTGTCAGATGGGTGAGGTTCTTCGGGTTATTTGCTTCAGTATTTCTATTGCCATTATGGATGCTGTTCGTTATTCAACCGGATCTCTTACCAGAAGCCCTGGATTTTATCGGTCCCAACGAAGAAAGCACCATACCAGTTATCGTACAGCTTTTAATTGCTGATTTGGGTATAGAGATGCTGAGGATTGCTTCTATTCATACACCAACGCCTCTTTCGACTGCGATGGGTTTGATTGCGGCTGTTCTTATTGGGCAGATTGCCATTGATGTTGGTTTGTTCGTACCGGAAGTCATCCTTTATGTGGCTGTCAGTGCCATAGGCTCTTATTCTACCCCAAGCTATGAACTTTCTGTTGCAAACAAAATGTCCCGTTTAATAATACTGGCTTCGGCCGCTTTATTTGGATTGTATGGGTTTGTTATAGGGATCACTCTCTATATTCTGTTACTGGCACGCACAAAGTCACTTAATACACCTTATCTCTGGCCATTCCTGCCTTTTAATGCTAAAGCATTTGCCCAGATTATAGTAAGAATGTCTGTACCTTTAGCGAAAATAAGACCAAGTATTGTTCACCCGCAGAACAATCACAGACAAAGATGATTGCCCGTTAGTACAACTTATGATAAATTAAATATAATTTTAAATGTTCCTTTGGTTAAAAGGGGCATTTTCTTTTTGGATTACGGATACGACTGAGGCATCTTGAGAATACTTAACATTTAGATAGAAAGGCGGAGCAGTATGAGGCACAATATCAATAGACAAGGACAACTGCTGATCGGGGGGATTCCTGCAGCTGAAATTGCGGAAACGTACGGAACTCCTGTTTATGTGTACGACGTGGAAAGAATTCGACATAACGCAAGAGCGTTCGTACAGACATTTAAAAACCATAACATTCCGGCTCAGGTAGCATATGCGAGTAAAGCGTTTTCTTCCATTGCTATGCTGGAAGTTGCAAACCAGGAAGGACTAAGTTTAGATGTTGTGTCTGAAGGCGAACTTCATACAGCTTTGAAAGCAGGTTTTCCAGCTGAGAAAATTCATATGCACGGTAATAATAAAAGTTTTACCGAACTTGAAATGGCGGTTGATAACAATATAGGCTGCATTGTCGTAGATAATTTTTACGAAATTGCTCTGCTAACTGATGTGTTGGAGGACAAACAAAAGTCTGTAGACGTTCTCTTACGTGTAACCCCAGGGATTGAAGCCCACACTCATGATTATATACTGACAGGGCAGGAGGACTCTAAATTTGGTTTTGATTTATCCAGCGGGCAGGCAGAAAAGGCATTTGAACTTTTACAAGCCAACGACCATGTAAAAATAAAGGGTCTTCATTGTCATATCGGTTCACAAATCTTTGAGACGAGTGGATTTACATTAGCCACACAGAAGTTATTTGAAACGATGAAAGAATGGCGGGAACGCTTCTCCTTTAATGCAGAGGTGTTAAATTTAGGGGGAGGGTTCGGTATACAGTACACTGATGATGATGATCCGCTCGATCTTGATCAATATGCATTAGCTCTAATAGATGAAGTTAAGCTCCAGTCTGAAAAATTAAATTACCCTATGCCGGAAATATGGATTGAGCCTGGAAGAGCAATTGTAGGCGATGCTGGCGTAACTTTATATACCATGGGGTCGATTAAAGAAATTCCCGGCGTGAGAACTTACGCTTCCGTAGATGGAGGTATGACCGACAATATCCGGCCGGCATTGTATCAAGCAAAGTATAACGCAGTATTAGCAAACAAAATGCACGAACCGGCTGAAAAGGAATATGCTATTGCTGGTAAGTGCTGCGAATCGGGAGATATGCTATTATGGGATGTGAAACTGCCTGCTGTGGAGCCTCATGACTTAATGGCTGTGTTCAGCACTGGAGCCTACGGGTATTCAATGGCCAACAATTATAACCGTTTCGGTAAAGCAGCAGTGGTTTTTGTAGAAAATGGAAAGCACCAGCTTGTAGTACGGAGAGAAAACTTCGAAGAAATAACAAGACTGGACTTATCTTATACTAACCAGGAGGAATTAAACTATGAAACAAGCAACGATTAAATTTGAAAATGGAGAAGAATTGAAAATTGAGCTTTATAATGATGCAGCACCGAATACCGTAGAAAACTTCGAAAAGCTGGCGAACAGTGAATTTTACGATGGATTAACATTTCACCGCGTTATTCCGGATTTCGTCATTCAGGGCGGAGACCCGAATGGAAATGGTACTGGCGGACCTGGATACACAATTAAATGTGAAACTGAAGGAAATCCGCACAAGCATGAACGTGGCACTTTATCCATGGCCCATGCCGGAAAAGATACAGGCGGCAGCCAATTCTTTATCTGCCACTCTCCCCAGCCTCACCTCGATGGCAGACATACGGTTTTTGGGAAGGTGATTGAAGGTGTAGATACAGTCGATCGGGTACGCCCGGGAGACGTAATGCAGCGTGTTAGAGTAGAAGACTAATTACGCTCAATCAATATGATTGGATTATTACTTTTACTGCTATTCGTAATTGCCCCAATCGGTCTAGTGATTCATGAGCTTGGCCATATACTCGGAGGAGCCCTTTGTAGAGCGGAATATTCGGTATTGACCATAGGAGCCGGAAGTTCTATAATACGTATTAAATTCCAGAAATTGCACATAATTATAGGTAGCTTATATTTCTGGGGAGGGCATTCCGCAAATATTAAGAATCCGGGTTTTACCCGATTTCAAAAAGTTCTAATCAGCATGGGAGGACCTGCAGCAAATGCTGTCGTGTGCACCCTGCTTATTTATACTAATAGTGAGAGGGCAGGATGGATGGACCTGTTTTTGTTGTTTAACCTGTATCTTGCCATCAGCAACCTCCTCCCATTTCGGATAGGAAGGCGCAAATCAGACGGCTATTTAATTTTTGAAAATTTACTCGCCAGGCGGGTTGAATATTAAATAGTTTTAAAGTATCCTTTTGCGTAGAAGTGACTTGAAGTATGGGAGATAACAATGAAAAAGAAAAACTGGATCCTTTTTACACTATTATTAACATTAAGCTTATCATGGGGTATCTATTATTGGTTCAAACTCGTCATGTAATCGCTAGCGTATTTCTGGCTTCAAAAAATTTAATGAGCAATACGAGGGGTTATTATGCTAATACGATTTAAAAAATCATTTGAAAAAATTGCAATGGGGCTTCTTTCTTTTATGCCTGAATGCAAAGAAGTCCGCAAGCTTCAGGGTATTATACAAGAGTATGAACAGAACCCGGATTGGCACCTTTTTCTTTGGAAAGAGGAAGACATTCTTGGGACTGTAGGAGTGCGGACGGAAGAAGGAACGGCATATATTCAGCACGTGTCCGTAAACCCTTCTCATCGCAATTTAGGAATAGGAAAGAAAATGGTAATCGCTGCACAGGAGCAATTTGAGAAGAATTATCAAGTAAAACCTGATGAAGCGACGGAAGCTTTTTTTGAAAAATGTGATGTGGAAAATTCATCTTCAAAGGTATAATAGAAGACGCCTAAAGGAGGGCGTCTTCTTTTTATGTTCTAAATTTTCTTTGATGACGATGAATCAATCGTTCATCGTTTAAATCACTGGGAAGACCATAGGACACCTCCCATTTGTTACATAATGAAACCACTTCCTCTTTTAACGCTGGATCATAGATAGGAATAGACAGGCTTTGATAAGTGTTCCTTTTCTCTATCGTATCCTTTTCTAATAGTAACAACTCCTGAAAATCGTTTACGTTTATCCCTAGGGAGGACAAATGTTCCCGATTAGCCGGCAGTTTCTCTATCGTCTTATTAATAAGAATTTCTGCCCCTTTCCAGTTCCCTCTTCTATGGTGATAGAGAGTGACGGCCAATTGAATAAGCAGCACCCATACCGAGTTTCTCTGACCCGGTGCTACTTCTTTCCAGTGGTCTTCGAGTACTTCGTGACATTCAAAATAATCACGTGTGCCATGAAAATGAGCTAGAAACTCAATATAAGGATAAGGATACATTTAACAGATCTCCCTTCATAATATAATATTAACGGGTGGATTAATTTCTGGTACGATGATTGCAGTAAGCAAACTAGTAAAATAAAAAAGGGAAGAATGCTATGACAGATCGTTATCAAGTTAAACTTGAACAATTTGAAGGTCCTTTGGATCTTCTGCTACATTTAATTAACCGCTATGAAATTGATATATATGATATTCCCGTTTCTACTATAACAGAGCAATACATGAATTACATTCACACCATGCAGGAGTTGGAATTAAACATTGCAAGTGAGTATCTTGTAATGGCTGCAACCTTAGTAGCAATTAAAAGTCAAATGCTGCTCCCTGCTCCCTCTCTTGATGATGAATTTGAAGAACAAGAAGAAGACCCCAGGGAAGAGTTAATCAGCAGGCTTGTTGAATATAAAAAATATAAAAAAGCAGCCGAAGATTTAAAAAATAAAGAATTAGAAGAGAACCGTATTTATACACGCCCGCAGATGATCCATGAAGAAACTCAGGAAGAACCTGAAGTTAAAGCCGGGGAAGCGTCTGTATTTGAAATGGTCGCTGCCGTGCAGCAATTACTTAGATCTAATAAACAAAAACCCGCAAATGAAACCAAAATAAAACGTGATGAAGTTTCTATTCAATTAAGAATGGAAGATATTCTAAACAAAATTACGGTTTCAACAGGGGGGACCAGGTTTTATGATTTGTTTGAAGAACGTACAAGGTCTCACGTAGTTGTTTCGTTTATTGCGATATTAGAGTTAATGAAAAGTAATGAAATAGTCTGTACTCAGTCCAACCATTTCGAAGAGTTAATGGTCTATCGTTTACTGGACAACCATGACGTGTAACTACACAGCATATAGGTTTTATGTTGTATGGATGGAGGAACATGATGAATAAGGTTGAAAAAAAAGCCCTTACAGAAGGTTTGTTGTTCGCATCTGGAGATGAAGGACTATCAAAAAACAAATTGACTCAACTCATAGATTGTACAAATGGAGAGTTAAAGGAGATTCTAGAAGAACTCTATAATGATTATGCCCGGGAGGATCGGGGAATAAAAATTATGGAATCAAATGGAACCCTGCATCTAACGACAAAGCCTGAGCACGCTTCATATTATGAGAACCTGCTAAGTACCAAAGGCTCCACCCGACTTTCGCAGGCAGCCCTGGAAGTTCTTGCTATTATAGCATACCGGCAGCCGATTACTAGAATTGAAATCGATGATCTTCGAGGGGTTAAGAGTGACCGTGCTGTACAAACTCTGGTTAATCGGGGGTTAATTGAAGAAAGAGGCAGAAAAGAAGCGGTGGGCAAACCGGTTCTATTTGGAACGTCTACTGCTTTTCTAACTTATTTTGGTCTTTCTTCGATCAAGGAACTGCCGCCGATTGAAGAATTTAATGAACAGGATAACGTAGAAGATGAAGCTGATTTGTTTTTTGAAAAATTCTCTGATGAGGAAAGCTGAACTCTACATGGAGCGGAGGAATCGGAATATTGAAAATTACTGAGGTTTATGGAGAATGCAATGAAAGTGATGTTTCTGTTTGCAGTTCGGTAGTAATATATGAAGATAAAGGAAGTGAACATTCTCTTGAAATCAGGTACCCTGCAAGTTGTCAGAAAGAAGTCGCATCCCGATTTTCTTTACCTATAAACAATATTGTCCATATTATTTCTCTTGCCTGCATCATTAAGTATCCGGAATATAAACATAGAACGAGTATTTTTTTAAATAAGGAGGAAATATTACTCGTTTTTGAGGAATTGAATCTGGATTTAATCCAGAAGCTCTATCGGAATATAAATGAAACAGGATGGGTTGAACTGGATTCTACGTTGGTTTATTTTCAGTAGTTTACGGTTACTAGGATGTTTAAAGCTGCGGAAGTGCCCGCAGCTTTTTTCTATGGTTAGTAAACTGCATTGTCAATGTATCCAGTTTTTCACATAAATCCCGCAGGACGTCATGACTAATAGTCTGTTCTTTTCATATGCTTGTACTTTTGTGCATAAAGTTAAGCAAGTGAAGAAGATTGGAGGAAGATTGCTCTTGAAGACGATGATCTATATGATCGTTATCGTATTAGCTGGCGTATGCTGGATAAAACCTGGTCCTGTTTATTCTGAACCATCCTTATCTGTCTCCGCAGAACATGCTGTCCTTATGGATGCTGAGTCCGGGCGCGTATTATTTGAGAAAGATAGTTATACACCTTCATTAATTGCCAGTACGACAAAAATTTTAACCGCCATTATTGCAATTGAATCGGGTAAAATGGATGAAAAAGTAGTAGTTAGCGATAGAGCTATTCGTACTGAAGGATCCTCCATCTATTTAACTGAGGGAGAAAAGATTCCACTCAAGGACTTAGTATATGGACTAATGCTCCGTTCAGGAAACGATTCCGCCGTAGCTATTGCTGAGCACGTAGGCGGCAGCCTAGAAGGGTTTACTTATTTAATGAATGAAAAAGCTGCATGGTTAGGGATGGAGTCCTCCAACTTTGAGAACCCCCATGGGCTGGATGGTGAAAACCACGTATCAAGCGCGTATGACTTAGCTTTGCTCATGGCTTACTCGATGAAAAACGATACGTTTAGAGAAGTAACGGGCAGTTCATCTTACAAATCCGAGAATCGTACATATTCTTGGCAGAATAAAAATAAATTACTGACAATGTTATATGATCACACTACTGGAGGAAAAACAGGGTTTACGAAAAGAGCGGGGAGGACATTAGTTTCAAGTGCAGAAAAGGACGGGATGGAATTAGTAGCTGTAACGTTAAACGCCCCTAGTGATTGGAATGATCACGAACGCATGTATGAGTGGGGATTTGATAATTTTGAGACTTATAGACTGCAGGAGGAGGGGTACAGAGAAGCTCACGGACAGCTTTATTATTTTCCAAAGGATATTATATTTCCGCTGAGAGAAAGTGAAAAAAAGAATATTACAGCAAGTTTTGAACCAAATAAAACTGATCCTTCCTATGAAGGAGTTCGAACTTATCATTTAAATAACGAACGGGTCGCAGAATCTTTCGTCTTAGACAAGAGACCTTCTCAACCCTGGTTCACAAGCAGTTTATCTTTCTTAAAGCGGATGGCGGGGGTGGGCCCATGGTCAACTTAATATGGGTGTTACTTGCAGTCAGCGGAATTCTGTATGCTGGAATCAATGGGACAATGGACGAGGTTAACAAAGCGATTTTCGACGCTGTAGAAGAAAGTGTGATGATAGCCCTCAGCCTGCTCGGAGTGCTTGTCTTCTGGTTAGGGCTAATGAAAATTGCAGAAGAAGCAGGGTTGTTAAGAGGGCTGGCAAAGTTATTTAAACCATTGGTTAGAAAGATTTTTCCGGATATCCCTCAGAATGATCCAGCCATCGGCTATATCTTATCGAATATGACGGCAAATATATTTGGTTTAGGGAATGCTGCCACACCTATGGGGCTTAAAGCTATGAAAGAGCTTAAGCGGCTGAGTGGTAATAATGAAGCAAGCCGTTCAATGATCACTCTGTTAGCTATTAATACTTCTTCGTTAACCATAGTACCCACTACAGTGATTGCGATCAGGATGAAATATGAATCAGCTGACCCTACGAGTATTATAGGGGCTACCATTTTGGCTACTGCAGTCTCAACAGTGGCTGCGTTGTTAATTGATCGATACTTTTACTATCGGCGGCAAAGGCTGGGACGAGTATGATGAGTGTATGGTTAATTCCGGCTATCATTTTAATTGTTTTAGTAACTGCTACATTGAAACGGGTTCCTGCTTATGAAGTTTTTGTAGAGGGAAGTAAAGAAGGCATACAACTAGCTGTCAGCCTTTTGCCCTTTCTCCTGGGAATGATGGTTTCTATCGCTATATTTCAGGCTTCTGGAGCAATGGATGCTGTTTTAACCATTTTCAAACCTATAATGACAGCGTTTGGAATTCCAGAACAAATTCTTCCTCTTGCTATGATTCGTCCAATTTCAGGTACAGCTGCATTAAGCATGACAACAGAATTGATTCGCATATTTGGACCTGATTCATTAATTGGTCAAATGGCGTCTGTTATGCAGGGGAGTACAGATACTACCCTGTATATTATAACTGTTTATTTTGGAGCCGTAGGAATTCGAAAAATGGGAGACGCTTTAAAGGTTGGACTTCTAGCAGATTTAGTTGGTATAATAGCATCGATAATTATAGTTATTATTTTATTTAGCTGAAAAAACAATAATTTGTTCAAATTGTGATAAAGTATGTATAATAGTGAAGAGATTAAGCCACGCTGGATTTGCCTAGCGTGGTTTCCTGATGTTTTACGATATTTTGAAATAGGAGGACGATCCAATGGTAAAAATGGAACGTCTGCAAAAAGTGATTGCTCATGCAGGAGTTGCGTCGCGAAGAAAAGCAGAAGAGATGATTAAACAAGGAAAAGTAAAAGTAAACGGTAAAGTGGTAAAAGAACTCGGTACGAAAGTCACTTCTAATGACGAAGTAGAAGTCGAAGGGGTACCACTGGTTAAAGAAGTACCTGTCTATTATTTACTATATAAACCAAGAGGCGTGATTTCCAGTGTCAAGGACGATAAAGGAAGGAAAGTAGTTACCGATTTTCTGCCTGAGGTAGAAGAAAGAATATTTCCTGTTGGCCGTCTGGATTATGATACTTCGGGAGTGCTTTTGCTCACAAATGATGGTGAATTCGCCAATTTACTTATGCACCCCAGCCACGAAATTGACAAAGTATATATTGCTAAAACCAAGGGGATCCCGAGTATTGAAGAATTAAAAAGCTTAAAGAAAGGAGTTACTGTTGAAGGAGAATATATGAAAGCAGTGCATTCAAAAATAGTTTCAACGGATGCAAAGAAAAATACTGCCATAGTTCAAATTATTCTTCATGAGGGGAAAAATCGGCAGGTACGTAGAATGTTCGATGCGTTAGGGTATCCTGTAGATAAGCTGAAGAGAGAACGATACGGCTCTATTACTCTTCAGGGAATGAATGCTGGTGATTATCGTCCTTTAAAACCTCATGAAATTAAGCAGCTCCGTCAATCAGCTGAAGAAAATGTTAAATAATTTTCAAAAAATCCATAGCTCAACAATGATATAATGGTCTGGGAGTGAAAGCTATGAAGGAAAGCACATTAAAAAAGAAAAAGAAACGACTCGTTTTCAGGACAATTATGCTGGCTGGAATGGTTGGCCTCGTTGTTTTTGCTTTGATTTCAAACCATAACGAGGATAAAAGTGTTGTAGCTAAAGGAGAGGAACCCCCTGACTTTAAGTTAAAAAAATTCGGCACAGAGGAAACCGTTTCCTTAAGTGACTATGAAGGACAAGGGGTCATGATTAATTTCTGGGCAACTTATTGTGAGCCTTGTAAAGAGGAAATGCCTTATATGGAAGAGCTCTACGATGAATATAAAGATCAAGGAGTGGAAATACTCGCGGTAAACCTTGATTCTACCAATCTTGTTGTACAGCGCTTTCTTGATAACTATGGTTTAAGTTTTCCGATTTTACATGACAAAGATGGTCAGGTAATGGATGAGTATGATGTAGGACAATTGCCATCTACTTTATTCATAAATCCTGAAGGCGAGGTTGAGGAAAAGGTGGTCGGACCTTTAACGTTAGATAATCTGGAAGGTTATCTTAATGAAATTACACCGGAGAGTTAAGTTCGTATGAAATTGTGAGGTTTTACTATGAATAACATTACATGTGAATGCGGACATGTAAACCCTGAGGGGACGGTGTTATGTGAATCGTGCGGTAAACCCGTAGCCGATAACCAGCACCTTAATGGAAATGATGGGCAAAAATTACTCAATATGAGGTATGACGGCAGTGCGCGGCGTTCCCAGACTTATAACCGGACGGTTATTGATAAAGTATGGAACTTTTTTTCCTCTGTTAAAGTAGGAGTCTGGTTAATTGTTATTACGTTAATTGCTTCTGCTGTAGGTACAATTTTCCCTCAGGAGATGTACATTCCGCCGGGTTCTAATGCTGCAACTCATTATCGTGATCAATATGGGCTGGCAGGACAAATTTATTATCAGCTCGGTTTTCATAATTTATTTACTTCATGGTGGTATATGGTATTGCTTGCTATGATCGCAATATCAATTGTTATTGCAAGCTTAGACCGATTTATTCCGCTTTATAAGTCATTGAAAACTCAAAAGCCTAAACGTCACGACTTGTTTTTAAAAAAACAGAGAATCTTTGGAACAACTGAAGATGCAGAAGTAGATTTGGAACTTATTAAGAAGAATTTAAAGAAACACCGTTTTAAAGTAAGAGAGGAAGACGGGAGTATATTAGCTGAGAAAAACCGTTTTTCAAGATGGGGGCCATACGTAAATCATATTGGTCTTATTATCTTCTTACTTGGAACTTTACTTAGGTTTGTTCCTGCATTGTACGTAGATGAGTTTATCTGGGTGCGGGAAGGAGAAACAAAAGTTATAAATGGGACAGATGGTCAATATTACATTAAAAATGATGAATTTTTACTGGAAACTTATGATGAGAATGATGAACGCTTTCAAGAAGCTATTCAAAGAAATGGTCAGCCTGTTCCTAAAACATATCAGACCAATGCTACAATTTATGAAAGAACAGATGATGTCGTAGTTGGAACGGATCCTGAATTAGAAGAAGTTAAGCAGACTGAAGCCAGAGTTAACCATCCGATTAAATTTGATAATTTCACCCTTTACCAGGCTAGTTATCAGCAAAATGAATTTAAAGACATGACTTTTAAATTACATGATATGGATGATGAAGATACAACATACGGTGAATTTACGGTAGATTTAACGGATCCTCAATCAGAGTACGAATTAGAAGATGGATACCGGGTGGTGCTCGATTCTTATTTTCCTGAATATGAAATGGACGATGGTAAGCCTGTCTCCAAATCTAAATATCCGAAAAACCCCGCATTTGTATTTAACGTGTATCCGCCAGATGAGTCTGAACCTGAAGTAAGCTTTGCTGGTATTGGTGCCAATGTGGACGGTTCCGGTGAGAATGACTATAAAGTTGGTTTAGTTGATTTTGACGTCCGTGATGTAACCGGACTTACAGTGAGAAAAGATTATACTCTTCCGTTTATTGCTCTTGGAGGGGCTATTTTCATGATTGGGGTTATCCAGGGGATGTACTGGAATCACCGCAGAATCTGGATTAAGCCAAAAGGTAATGGTGTTTGGATCGCCGGTCATACCAACAAAAACTGGGTAGCGCTTAAACGAGAAATAGATAAAGTGATCGAAGATACAGGAGTGAATCCGCCCTCCGATCAACAGGAATTAAAAGGCTAGCCTTTAAAGGCACATAAGGAGGAAAGGACTATGGGTGATTTAAGTTCATTGAGCAGCAATCTGCTTTATGCCGCTTTCTTCATTTACTTATTAGCTACGTTTTTTTTCGCTGGAACGATTCGCGATAAAAGCAGCACTAAAACAGGAATAGCAGGTAAAATAGCAATTACGATTACCATCATTGGTTTTTTAACACAGTTGGGCTACTTTTTCACAAGGTGGGGAGCAGCTGGACATGCTCCGGTTAGTAACTTGTTTGAATTCACTACTTTCTTTGGCATGATGCTCGTATTTGCTTTTATCGTTATGTATTTCATTTATAGATTGAATATTCTAGGCTTAATTGCTTTACCAATAGCATTATTAATTATTGCATTTGCAAGCATGTTTCCTCGTGAGATTTCACCATTGGTGCCTTCCCTGCAATCTCACTGGTTATACATTCATGTTACTACTGCTGCATTGGGACAGGCTATTCTGTCAATAAGTTTTGTTGCAGGGCTGATCTTTTTGATTCGTCAGATTGATCAAACAAAAAAATCAAAGCAGACGTTTTGGCTGGAGTTTGTTCTCTATATGGTAACGACAACCCTGGCCTTTATCATTATATCTTCTGCATTTAGCGCTTTTAACTATGAGGCGAATTTCGAAGCTCCTGTAGAAGGCCAGACTGCTGAAGTTACTTATGAAATGCCTGCCATTGCAGGTCCTTATAATGGGGAATTGTTAACAGCAGATGTAATGAGTCCTTTAATTCAAGCACCGGAATGGATGCGGGGTGTAGACGCCGCTATTAAGTTTAATACAATGATTTGGTCACTTCTCGGAGGACTCATTCTATATGGATTACTTCGCCTGCTTTTTAGAAAGCGAATTGGTTCTGCATTGCAGCCATTACTTAAAAAAGCAAATCCTGAAATTATTGACGAAGTCGGCTATCGTGCAGTGGCGATCGGTTTTCCTGTATTTACATTAGGAGCGCTGATCTTTGCAATGATCTGGGCTCAGCAGGCATGGGATCGTTTTTGGGGATGGGATCCGAAAGAAGTATGGGCTTTAATTACTTTTTTCTTTTATGCTGCTTATCTGCATTTACGTCTTTCAAGAGGATGGCAGGGCACGAAATCTGCCTGGTTAGCTGTAGGAGGATTTGCCATTATTATGTTTAATTTACTGGCAGTCAATTTAATTATTTCAGGCTTACACTCTTATGCTTGAAGACCATACAGGCAGGTAGGATTTGTTTATCCTGCCTGCCGTTTATTATAATAAGTGAGAACAAGTTTATTCTAGGGGGCTAATAAATGGATAGAGAAGCCAAAATACTAGTCGTGGATGACGAAGATCGTATCCGCAGGCTGATTAAGATGTATTTAGAACGAGAGAATTATGTAATTGACGAAGCAGAAGATGGTCATGAAGCCCTCAACAAAGCACTGAATGAAGATTATGATGTGATTTTACTTGATATTATGATGCCGGGGAAAGACGGGGTTGAGGTTTGCAAGGAACTTCGGGAGAAAAAAGCTACGCCTGTTATTATGTTAACAGCAAAAGGTGAAGAAGCTAACAGAGTTCAGGGTTTTGAAGTAGGGACAGATGACTATATTGTAAAACCTTTTAGTCCAAGAGAAGTGGTATTACGAGTGAAAGCGCTTTTGCGCAGAGCATCTTCCACCAAATTTCTTGAAACCGATACAGCAGCTAGAAACGTTCTCGTTTTTCCACATATGACCATTGATAACGATGCGCATAGAGTGACAGCTGATGGGACTGAAGTGGCTTTAACACCTAAAGAATATGAGCTGCTCAATTACATGGCCCAGTCACCGGATAAAGTTTTTGACAGGGAACAGCTTCTCAAGGAAGTATGGCAGTATGAGTTCTTTGGCGATCTTCGTACTGTTGATACACATGTGAAACGCTTGCGGGAAAAATTAAGTAAAGTTTCATCAAAAGCAGCAGGGATGATCGTTACAGTGTGGGGTGTAGGCTACAAATTTGAGGTTAGCGGAGACTGATGTTCTGGAGAAGTGTTGTAGGCAAGCTCTGGTTCACTATTCTTCTCCTCGTTTGTTTTGTGTTATTTATTTTGACGATATTGCTTCTGGAGTTTTTCGAAAATTATCATGTCCTGGAGGCAGAAAAAGAATTACTTCAGGACGCTGCTAAAGTAGCTGATGTGGTATCTGAATACGAAGAAGAAGACTTAATTCTTTCAATGACCGATTTAATCAAAGACCCTTCCAGTCAAATAGTAGTAACGGATGATTCAGAGAATAGATTAATCTCTGAATCGGACGGGAGTGAATTACCAGGGTTAGATTTTAACTGGTTTATGAATGATCCGGAACTGGCTTCTGTAATAAGCGATCGTCAAGAAGTAATGAAAGTCGCAGATCTAGGAACATCTGAGCTGGGTTTACTTGTAGTAGGCACGCCTCTTAAGGATGAGGAAGGGGCTGTATTTGTTTATCAGTCACTTGATACTATTGAAGAGACGTCTGAACAAACAACTAAAATTATTTTTCTTGGCGCGGGAATTGCCATTATACTAACCACCATATTTGCTTTTTTCCTTTCTACTCGTATTACTTCTCCGCTGATCAAAATGCGGAAAGGAGCACTAGAGTTAACAAAAGGCGAATTTAATACTAAAATCCCGATTCGAACTCACGATGAAATCGGAGAACTGGCAATGGCTTTTAATCGTATGGGACGTCAATTGAAGTTCCATATCGATGCCCTAAACCATGAAAAAGAACAGTTGTCAGGAATATTACGGTCTATGGCAGATGGAGTTTTGACAATGAATAGACAGGGCGACATTCTAGTTTCCAATCCTCCTTCTGATCAATACCTGGACGCCTGGACTTTTGAAAATAACGAAAAGCTTAAAAATAACGGAGCCTCTCGAAAAGAGCTTCCTTCCCCTATGAAGGAGATTTTTGACAAGGTCATTGAAAGTGAACAGGAACAGATGACTGAGGTCACTGTTCAAGGAAGATCCTGGGTTATTATCATGACACCTCTCTATGATCAGGAGTACGTTAGAGGGGCTGTAGCTGTTCTCCGGGATATGACCGATGAAAGAAGACTGGATAAGCTGAGAAAAGACTTTATCGCGAATGTATCCCATGAACTTAGAACTCCTATTTCGATGCTGCAGGGATATAGTGAAGCTATTGTCGATGACATAGCCGAAACCCGCGAGGATAAAAATGAATTGGCTAAAATCATACATGATGAGTCTTTACGAATCGGCAGACTTGTTAATGAATTGCTGGACCTTGCCCGAATGGAAGCGGGTCATATTTCGCTTCATTTAGAGGAGGTAGAGATCGAGCCATTGATTGAAAAAATACTCCGTAAATTTAAGGGATTAGCAGAAGAGAAAAATGTACAGCTGACTTCGAATATTAATATCGATCAATCAGCAATGACCATTGATGCAGACAGAATAGAACAAGTCTTAACTAATCTCATAGATAATGCTATCCGGCATACGAGTGAAGAAGGAGTTGTATCACTTTCTGTGAAGGCATCTGGTGAATTACTCATTGAGGTTTCGGATTCCGGTTATGGTATACCTCAAGAGGACCTGCCGTTTATATTTGAACGGTTTTATAAAGCTGACAAGTCAAGAAAACGAGAATCTTCTCAAAAGGGAACAGGGCTCGGGCTTGCCATTGCTAAAAATATCGTTGAAGCTCACAAAGGTAGAATTTCCGTACACAGCAAATTAGATGAAGGTACAACCTTTACAGTTGCTATTCCTGATCAGGAACGTTTTTTTTAGATTGATATTCTTACGTCGATCGTGTAATCTTAACGAAGAACTTCATAAAATTTAGATTATAATTTTGGTGATTCTAAGGCTGAAAAGGGAATCCGGTGTAAGGCCGGAACTGTCCTCGCAACTGTAAGTGCAGACGAAAAGAAATAACCACTGTAATTCTTAATTATGGGAAGGTTTCTTAGTAGAAGGATGCACGAGTCAGTAGACCTGCCAATATTAAACGTTTCAAAGCTTCGGGGATTGAGTGTTTGAGGCAGCCGAGTGGTCTTTTTTAAATAAACATGTCCTTTTGGTTTGTCTTTAACCTGTTCTTCCTTAGGAAGGACAGGTTTTATTTATTCCTTGAAATTTCCGCAGGGCTTTAGAAGTATACGAAAAGGAAGGGAGATTACGATGAAGAAAAAAATTCACACCTTATTCATTTCATTGCTTGCGGCCGCTTTGCTGGCAGGCTGCCAATCAGAGGGAGGCCAGGAAGAAGAAGGATCTCAGGAGGCCGATCAAGAGCAGGAAATAACTATTGAAGTTGAAATCTCAGAGAATGAAGGGGAAGAAGTGATTTCCACTGAAGAACATTCTGTAGAAGAAGGTTCGGTGCTAATGGATGTAATGGAAGACAATTATGAGATAGAAGAAGAGGAAGGCTTTATCAATAGTATTGAAGGAATTCGTGCTGAAGATGGAGAAGAAAAAGCGTGGATGTATACTATTAATGGTGAAGATGCAAGTGTAGGAGCTAATGAATACGAGGTAGAAGAAGGGGACGAGATTAACTTCGATTTTCAATCCTGGGAATGATATAAATGAAAACATATAAACTTACCCTTATTGCTATGCTTGCGGCCCTTGCAGTAACGGGTAGAATAGCAATGGGGCATTTACCTAATATACAGCCTGTGACTGCAATCGTAATTATGACAGGGTTTTGGCTGGGCCCTTTGGCAGCAGTATTTATGGCTTTTTTAACTACGTTTTTATCAAATGTAATCTTAGGTATGGGGATCTGGTCCATCTGGCAGATTGTATCGTGGTCAGTCATCGGTCTGGTTGCCGGTTTAATAGGTAAGTACTGGCCTTCCATCCCTTTATGGGGCTTAGCTTGCTATGGCTTCTTAAGCGGGATATTATTTGGCTTAATGATCTCTATTACAATGTATACTGCTGGACAGCCTTTTTGGGGCTACTATGCAGCGGGGCTCCCAATGGATATTAACCATGCCATAGCAAATACCGTATTTATCTTTTTACTCTCACCTGTGTTAGGCACGTTGTTTACTCGTTACCAAAAAAGACATGTATTAAATTAAAGAACTACAGCAGTTTCAGCTTGTAGATAACCAACTGGTGTTATCTGCAAGCTTCTTTCTTGCATCTCATCAAACTGCTATCAGGGGTGTACGCCCGAACTTCCTGCAAATTCACGCTTGATGGTCTCAGACCAGGACTTCGCGACAGCCTGGGTCTACAGCTCTTTAATTTAAGGAAATACCAAGTTAATATGAAAGAGGATGTGGATCGATTACATAGAATAATACAAATTAATTTGATAGAATGGGAAGGAGTTAAGAAGGAGAAGTTGGGAATGAATCGCTACGAGTTAAAAAAGTTAGTATCGCAAAAGCTTAAGCTTGTACGTGTAGAAGCAGGTTTTACTCAAGAGCAAATGTCGCATATGATCGGTATTTCGAAGAAAACCTTAGTCCAGATAGAAAAAGGACGGCTGGTTACAGGGTGGACTGCGGCTGTTGCCGTATGCGCTCTATTTTCAGAAAGCCAGGTCTTAAATTCTGCGCTAGATGGGAATCCACTTGAGGTCGTAAACCGGGCAGCCGTTGATTAAAAGAGAGAATAAAAAAGCCCTCTTATTTAAAAGAGGGATAATTTTATTCAAATTTTAAAGGATCTCCGTCAAAGGGGGTTTCCTCCACTTTAATAGAATCCGTAGGACAACCTTCGAAGGCGTCTTCCATATCATCCTCCAGATAATCGGGAACTTGTTCCTTCCCCTTATTATCATCAAGCACGACATAGGCAAGGCCTTCATCGTCATAATCAAATATATCAGGAGCGGCCGCACCACAGGCACCGCATGCTATACAAGTATCTTGATCAACTATCGTGTACTTAGCCAACTTTTAAGAACCTCCTTTATTTTTAACCTGATAGAGAGGATCAAAACTCTAATGTTATTGTAAATTGGTAATCATCACATTTCAATACATTTGGAAAAGAGGCCTGTGAATGTTTAGAACTATTTTACTGAAGTGTATTCAATCGTTAAATGGCGAACGATCCGTGTCAGGAATTTTTCACCTTTTGCAAGGAAAGCGCTCATCCCAAACACTCCAGGACGCTAAAATATATGAGATCGACTGTTTTTTCGGAATTTATCCTGAACTGGAAAAAGAAAGATTGAACGATGCTGTCAGGCAGTTAGCGAAAGAAAATGCTATAAAGATTAAAGAGGATGAGCTGCCGGTTATCTCAGCTAAAGGTTGTGAAATGCTAAGAGCATCATCGTTAGAAAGAGACGGTCACTTCTTTAACGGGCTCCTTTATCATAAACACGTTGCTACTTTTGAAAAAAGACTGCGACTACTAATCCAAACTTTAACACACAGTTATATGAATGACCTGGCTTTTATTCCTGTGGAAGACGATGCAGAGATCCAGAACTGGGTAAAAAAAATATATAAATCCCATCACAATGAAGGTTTAATGCTCTCATTGCACCAGGATTTACTCGTGCTGCTTCATAATGTAAGTGAGGTGGAAGCTGAACTGTTTACAGGCCGTTTAACAGGTGGCAGCTTCACGGGGAGAACGAGGGAACAGCTCGCTCTTTCACAACAGATCTCCATAGAAAACGTAGATCTTTATTTGCGTCATACGTTTTATTATTTGTTTCATACTGTGACAACTGCAGGAGAAACATACAAAGGTCTTTCTTTATGTATGGACGGTTTAGAAATTTCAAGTTTAATAACGGAATCTGCTAAACAAACCTATCAATTGTTTATCCAAGGCTACAGCCTGCAGCAAATATGTCAACAGAGACGCTTAAAGCTCAGCACAATTCAGGATCATATGGTTGAAGCTGCTTTAGTTCTTCCCTCTTTTGATATTATTCCGTTTGTATCTCTCGAACACCAAACAGAGATTATTCATACATTAAATGCAATGAATTCTAATAAGTTAAAAAGCTTGTATGAGGCACTTCACGGTCAATTTAACTATTTTGAACTACGACTGGTATTAGCGCGTGCCAATAGTAAGAAACAAGGGAGAAAAGTACATGGCTACTGATGAGCTTCTTAATCAATTAAGAAAATATTTTGGACATGCCTATTTCAGAAGCGGACAGCAGGAGATCATTCAGGATGTAATGAATGGCAGGGACGTCCTTGGTATCTTACCTACAGGGGTAGGGAAGTCACTTTGCTTTCAGCTTCCTGCTCTGCTTAACAAAGGGGTGACTATTGTCATTTCCCCTTTGATTTCTTTGATGGTGGATCAAGTTAAACAATTAAAAGCGAAAGGTTTTAAAGCCGTTATTGCATTAAACAGCTTTATGGATCTAAAGGAACGCAGTAAAGAATTAAAGCAGCTGGATAAGTACAGACTAATTTACCTTTCACCGGAATTGCTGCAAAATCCCAGGGTTACATTGGAGTTAAAAAAATTACACGTGCAGTTGTTTGTTGTCGACGAGGCTCATTGTATTTCGCAGTGGGGACATGAATTTAGAACAGACTACTTAAAATTAAGTCAAAAAATAGCTGAATTGGGCAATCCACCAGTGCTTGCTTTAAGTGCCACAGCTACTCCTGAAGTCCAAAAGGATATTAAACAGCAATTAGACAAACCTGACATGACTTCTCATATTAATCAAATGGATAAGCCGAATATGAGTTTTTCCGTTGAGCAGTTTTTATACCCCGAAGATAAAGCAAAAAGAATCATTTCCATTGCGCATCAAAAGAGAACGCCTACGATGATTTATTTTTCCAGCCGCTCAGCCGCAGAACAATTAGCTGAAGAGTTGACCAATGCTTTAGAACAACGCGTGGCTTTTTATCATGGAGGCATGGAGAATATGGACCGGCTGCTTGTCCAACAGCAATTTATGAAGGATGAACTCGATATTATTTGCTGTACAAGTGCATTTGGTATGGGAGTGGATAAACCCAATATTCGCAGAGTGATTCATTATCACTTCCCTGCGCAAATTGAATCGTTCATACAGGAGATTGGCAGAGCCGGTCGTGACTGCCAGCCGTGCGCGAGTCTTGTATTACATACTCCCAATGATCAAGTTCTTCCTCAATTGTTGTTGGAAAAAGAAGTTCCCAGGGAGGAAGACGTAAGGCGCGTTTTTTCCTGGCTTAGTCAAAATTCAAAGTTACCTTCTGACGAAGAAATGCTTGAAAAAATGAATTTATCGGAATCGCAGTGGAATTTTTTAAAATTTCATTTGGAGCATGTTCAAATAATAATAAATGGGGAAGTGAGACAGGAGGATAAGCTGGAAGCTTTTCGACCAGAAATAGTAAAAAGGTTAAATAAAAGGTGGAAATATAAAAATCAGAAATATAAGCAAATGCTTGACTGGGTGCTTCATAAAGGCTGTAGAAGAGATCGTTTATATATGCCATTTCAAAAAGGAACTGCAAAGCCGGTGGTTGAATGTTGTGATTATTGTGGTTTCTCTATAGATGACTTAGATATTCAAAAGGACAGCTGTAATGATTCAGAGAACTTCAGCTCATGGAAAGACAGGCTGGACGCTGTATTTCTTCAGGAGTCCATAAATGGATAAAATGACTCAGCAAGAACTCATCAATCAAATGTCAACAAAAGAAATTACAAAACACTTAATTATAACTCAACTATTGTTACTCGTTACAGCAGTTGCAGCAAGTGTGTTCCTGTTTAATCCAACTATTTCAACCTGGGTTTCATTAGTTAGTTTATCTCCTGATATCATTTGGTTCGGTGTCTTCCCGGCTGTTGTTATACTTTCCATCGATTTTTTGTTAATGACTGTCCTCCCTGAGCGTTTTTATGATGACGGTGGAATTAATCAAAAGGTTTTTCAACATCAGACAATTCTTCATATTTTTTTGTTAACGCTGCTTATCGCAATTTGTGAAGAAGTTCTATTTAGAGGAATCATTCAAACGTCGTTTGGTTATTTGGCAGCAAGCACATTATTTGCTATTATTCATTTCAGGTATTTAAGAAAGATTGTTTTATTCATTTCAGTTCTGTTTGTAAGTTATTTTCTCGGTTATATGTTTGAGATCACAAGCAATTTATTAGTAACTATTACTGCTCATTTTCTCATTGATTTTATATTAGGGGTTTGGATTTCGAAGCGTTACAGGAGGTTAAGATATGAATGAGGGCCGATCTCAGGAAACAAAAAAGAATCCCGAAGAGAAAGATGTCCTAAACCTGCCTTCTCGAGTGTCAGTCCACCGTAATAAGAAAGCCGCCTACAGGCAGAAACTAAGTTTCATTTGGTTTAACTTTTTACTTGGTTTATTTATCCTCATCATATTAGTGGTCTTCACTCATCCTTATTGGAGCGGTCTGTTGGATCATGACTTAATAACGGAAGACCCGGCTTCATACATAGAAGAAATTTCTATTAAGTAATATAATAATAGCTCCCGGCTATGGGGAGCTTGATTTGTTTAGTAAAATTGTTTTTTGTTTTGTTCCTGTTTAAGTATTTCAACAGCCTCCCGAAAACGCTGGGAATGTACAATTTCTCTTTCTCTTAAGAACTTAAGACTGTCATTTAAGCAAGGGTCATCTGACATATTTATGATCCATTGATAGGTCGCCCTTGCTTTTTCTTCTGCAGCGATGTCTTCATATAAGTCGGCAATAGGGTCACCTTTTGCCTGAATGTAAGTCGCCGTCCATGGGGCGCCTGCAGCGTTGTGGTAAAACAAAGCTTTATCATGGTTAGCATAGTGAGCTCCTAATCCTGCTTCTTTTAGCTGTTCAGGAGTAGCATCTTTCGTAAGCTTGTAAACCATTGCCGCAATCATTTCTAAATGAGCAAATTCTTCAGTCCCTATATCCGTCAACAAACCAATAACTTTATCGGGAATGGAATATCTTTGATTTAGGTATCTAAGAGCTGCTGACAGTTCACCATCTGCGCCGCCGTACTGTTCAATTAGAAATTTTGCCAATCTCGGATTACATTCAGAGACTTTTACTGGATATTGTAATTTCTTTTCATACGTCCACATGCGGCTTCACCTCCTTAATAAAGTTATTTACATTTGCCATGGCCAGGGTGCCTCGTTCCAGCTCCATGGATAAGACGAGAAACTGCCTCCAAATTGAGTCAATGGGCCAAACTGTTGTTCATATTGTGCTTTTAACTGTTTACTTTGAGCCGCCAGCTGATTAAACTGTTGGATAGCATTATAATCTTGGGGATGAGTGTCCAAATAAAGCTGAAGTTCCACTATTGCAAAATCCACCTGCTGAATTTGTTCCATCTGGTCTATTTGCTCTTGACTTGGCTTCAATGTTCATCACCTCGAATCGGAGCAGGATAAGGATCAAATAATACCGGCCATAATGTTCCTTTATAGAGGGCCTCTTTTAAAGGGAATTGGGGGAGGCCGGTTGGCTGAAACCCTAAATAAAGGTTGGGAGGCGTTTGATAATACTTCCATTCAATAGGCGGACATGGGTCGGCTGTACTTGCATAAGGGTGATACCATTTAATAGGGGTGTACATACTCATCACCTTTCTATATGGTCATACCTCCACCATATGTTTGAACAGTTTGTCTTATTCGAATGGGAATAGAATTAAGGTACCTTTTGTACAAAGACTATATAAACTTTACACTGCAATTAATCAAACACTATAATTAAGCTAGCACTTTATCGTGGAGGAAATCTGATGCAAAATGCGAAACCTAAGTACAATATTAAAGCTGTATCAACTCTGCTCGGAATTCCAGCCGGTACGCTGAGAGCTTGGGAGCGAAGGTATCAAATTATCAGACCTGCACGCAATGAAGCGGGCCACAGGCTGTACACCGACGAACACCTGCAAACGCTAAAATGGTTAGTTGACAAAGTTAATGAAGGGTTTACAATCTCTCAGGCCGTTTCCCTGCTGGAAGATAGTGAAGACGTATCCTCTTCTCCACAATCTAAAGAAAAAAGAAATCACTTGAGTACCACAAAGGAGAAGTTCCTTCAATGCCTGCTGACATTTGATGAGAGAACGGCACAGGGTAAACTTGACGAAGCTTTAAGGTTATTTACATTAGAAACGGTACTCATAGACATAATTGGCCCACTTCTTATACAAGTGGAGACGATGCGGGAGAATAAAGAGATTACAAGTATGCATGAGCATTTTGCCGTTAATTTTTTAAGATCCCGCATAGGAATGTTGCTGTTAAGCATGCCTGTTGAAGGGTTTAAGTCTAAAGCTTTGCTCCTACCCGGTCCCGATGAAAAACATACATTAGGGCTGCTTTTCTTTGCGTTCGCCTTAAAAAGTCGAGGCTATGAAATCGTTTATGTAGGGCAAACCACTACCTGGCGGGATATTGAACGAGTAATTGATGAAATTAACCCGGCCTTTGTTTTCTTATCCTGTACAAGCAAAATAAATACTCCGAAGAGTATTCGTCTGGTTGAATCATTAAAGGAGAAACATCCGGAGCTTAAGATTGGAATTGGTGGGGATATTTATAGAGCATTTCGAGAGGAAGAGAGAAAATGCCTGCAGCCTTATCTTGTTGGAAATTCAAAAAAAGAATGGGAGCAATGGCTGAAGGAAAGTTTATAAATAATTAAGAATAGATTGCCCCTAATGAGAATAGTGGATATAATTCTAAAAAAAGTGCCATAATTAGAGCGGTCATCATAAGATATAGATAACAGATATCCTTAATACAAAAGGGGGGCGTATACATGCGAGTCGAAAGAATGTCTAACGAGAAATTTAAAATCTTTTTAACCTTTGATGATTTGTTAGACAGAGGCTTGACAAAAGAAGAGTTATGGAGCGATCTGCCGAGAGTACACCGTGTGTTTAGTGATATGATGTATGACGCCGGAGTTGAACTTGGAGTGGAACTTAATGGAATGCTGCTCGTCCAGGTATATCTGCTACAGGCACAGGGAATGCTTGTGGTCGTTACCAAATCCAAAGAAGAAATTGATGAAGATGATGGGTATATTGAAATGAAAGTAACTTTAGATGAAAGCAAAGAGATGATTTTTGCCTTCGAGGAGTTTGAAGATATTATACAGGCAGGCCTTCACTTATATGCTTTGAATGTAGAGGAAGGAGATGTCTACCTCTATAATGAGCATTACTATATGGTCCTGGATGATGAAGCCATTTTTCATTTAGATGCAGAACAGGTAATTGCACTGCTCTCAGAATTCTCATCAGCAACAGCGGTGACATCTCACCGATTAATAGAATATGGTCAACCTATTATGAAGAAAAATGCTATGAAAACGATAAAAGAGCACTTTTCACCATAATCTTACAAAACCGGAACGAAGCAACAGCTTTCGTTCTTTTTATTTGATTAAATTAGAAGGTGCCCTGATTACGTGTTAAAATAAAGTGAAACTTTGGACTGAGAAATGGAGTGTCTGCATTGAAAATTGCTGTATTATACGGAGGAGTTTCCGGCGAGAGAGAAGTATCCTTATCTACGGGAAAAGGAATTATTCAAGCACTTAAAAATAAAGGTCATGAGGTAACCGGGATTGATTTTGACCCTAGCAAGATTGATCAGTTAACCCGATTGAAAGTGGATCTTGTATTTATAGGCTTACATGGCCGCTTTGGAGAAGACGGCAGGATACAAGGATTACTAGACATGCTTGATATTCCTTACGTCGGTTCTGGGGTGCTTTCTTCAGCACTGGCTATGGATAAAGCGAAATCTAAACAAATTTTTGCCGCGAACAATATACCTACGGCTGTTAGTGAATCCTATGAAGTAAGCAGGTATAACGATTATTCACATATTGCAAGAAAAGTGAAAGAAAAATTTTCTACGCCTTTTGTTGTTAAGCCGAATCAGGAAGGTTCTACACTGGGTCTTACGATTGTTAAAGAAGAGAAGCAGATTGATAAAGCTATAGAAATCGCCTCTGCATCGGATTCTGTTATATTAGTAGAAGAGTATGTCGGGGGAAGAGAAGTAACTGTTCCAGTTGTCGGAAAAGAGGGAGAAGAAGAAGCCTTACCTGTAATAGAGATTATTCCGAAAAGTGAGTATTATGATTTTGATTCAAAATACAAGCCAGGAGGCAGTGAGCACATTGTTCCTGCTAAAGTCTCTGATGAACTAACAGAACAGCTGCAAAGCTATGCAGTTCTAGCCCACCAATTATTAGGCTGCACTGTTTATTCTCGAGTAGATTTTATTATTAATGAGAATAATATACCTATTATATTAGAAGTGAATACACTCCCTGGGATGACACCTACGAGCCTCTTCCCGGATTCGGCACAAGTTGTCGGGTTGAGTTATGATGATTTAGTTGAGCGGTTTGTGTCCTTATCACTACCAGATAAAAGTAAGTGATTGTAATCGCTTTCATTTTTTGAATGAAATAGGAAATAAAGGTGTGAATTCGCTTTGCATAACTGTGCGTTACGTGTATACTATTGACTGAAAGAACACCCTAAGCGAATGGTTTCACATAGGAGGTAAATCGATGGTAGCCGACAAAGCTGACGTCAATGCAAATGATCAAAATGGTAAGTTGGATGTTTTAAAATCCACTCAAAAGGTGGTAAAAAAGGCGCTCGACAAATTAGGATATCCTAATGAAGTATACGACCTGTTAAAAGAACCTGTCCGAATGATGACGGTAAGAATTCCTGTTAGAATGGATGATGATTCCATAAAAATTTTCACGGGTTTCAGAGCTCAGCACAACGATGCAGTAGGACCGACAAAAGGCGGAGTTCGTTTCCACCCTAACGTTTCTGAAAAGGAAGTAAAAGCCCTTTCTATTTGGATGAGCTTAAAAGCAGGAATTGTTGATCTTCCCTATGGCGGCGGCAAGGGTGGTATCGTTTGTGACCCAAGGGACATGTCGTTTAGAGAGTTGGAAGGGGTAAGCAGGGGCTACGTGAGAGCGATCAGCCAGATCGTTGGTCCAACAAAGGATATACCAGCTCCAGATGTGTTTACAAACTCACAAATTATGGCTTGGATGATGGATGAGTACAGCCGTATCGACGAATTTAATAATCCTGGTTTTATTACAGGAAAACCTTTAGTGCTCGGCGGATCCCACGGTCGTGAATCAGCGACAGCCAAAGGTGTAACTATATGTATAGATGAAGCAGCGAAGAAGAAGGGGATTCAGATTGAAGGTGCCAGGGTAGTAGTCCAGGGATTTGGTAATGCAGGGAGTTTCCTGGCGAAGTTCATGCATGATAAAGGGGCAAACGTAGTAGGGATCTCTGATGCTCATGGTGGACTATATGACCCTGACGGTCTCGATATCGATTACTTGCTTGATCGCAGAGACAGCTTTGGTACAGTCACCAACCTGTTTAAAAACACCATTACTAACCAGGAACTTCTAGAACTGGATTGTGACATTCTTGTTCCGGCAGCTATCGAAAACCAGATTACTGAAGAAAATGCAGGGAAAATAAAGGCTGATATCGTCGTAGAAGCTGCAAACGGACCAACTACTTTAGAAGCTACCAAAATTTTATCTGACAGGGGAATTCTTCTCGTTCCTGATGTATTAGCCTCTGCTGGCGGAGTTACAGTTTCCTATTTTGAATGGGTGCAAAACAATCAAGGGTATTATTGGACAGAAGAGGAAGTTGAAGAAAAATTACACAAAGTGATCGTTAAAGGCTTTGATAACGTTTATAGAACAGCACAGAACCGCCGTGTAGATATGAGGCTGGCGGCGTACATGGTTGGGGTACGGAAAATGGCAGAAGCATCCAGGTTTAGAGGATGGATATAGGTTGATTCTCCACATAAGATCTCCTATCATTTAAATGGTAGGAGATTTTATATTGTCTATACAAGTTAGTGTCGTAACTAAGAGGAGTGACAAAGGTGCAAGAAGAACAAGTTATTATTATCGGCTCAGGTCCATGCGGAATGAGTGCAGCGATCGAGCTTAAGAAATTAGGTATTCATGCATTAATTATAGAAAAGGGGAACGTGGTTAATTCGATCTATCATTACCCTACCCATCAAACTTTTTTTAGTTCAAGTGAGAAACTAGAAGTAGGTGGGATACCTTTTATAACAGAACGACAAAAGCCGGTTCGCAATGAAGCTTTAGCTTATTACCGTGCTGTGGCAGAGAGAGAAACCTTGCGTATACATTCTTTTGAGGAAGTAACTGATGTCAGGAGAGAAGGTGACCGTTTTATCGTTCGCACCTTAAAAAACGGCAAGATCGAAAGTTTGTATTCAGCTAAGTACGTAGTGGCTGCAACAGGCTATTACGATCAGCCGAATCCTCTGAATGTTAAAGGTGAGAATTTAGATAAAGTCATGCATTACTTTAAGGAAGCTCATCCTTATTTTAATAAAAATGTAGTTGTGATCGGCGGTAAAAATTCAGCAGCTGACGCGACTCTGGAATTGGTTAAAGCAGGAGCAAACGTTACTGTACTGTACAGAGGAGAAGACTATTCCAAGAGTATTAAGCCCTGGATCCTTCCGCAATTTGAAGCGTTAGTAAGAAAAGAAATAGTTTCTATGGAATTTTGCGCTCATATTAAGGAAATTACGGAGAATGAAGTTATTTATACTTGTCAGGGTGAGCAGAGAACCGTAAAGAATGATTTTGTATTTGCTATGACGGGGTACCGGCCTAATCATCAATTTTTGACTTCTATGGGAGTGGAAATGGACCAGAAAACTGGTCGGCCTGCTTTTGATGACAATACTATGGAAACTAATATTGAGCATATTTATATCGCTGGAGTTATCGCAGCTGGTTATAACAATAATGAGATATTTATAGAGAACGGAAGATTCCACGGAGGACAGATCGCTCGGTCTATCAAGGAAAAAGAAGAAGCAGGGACATAAGTAGCAGCAATGTGAACAAAAACAAAAAACAATAAAATTTTTATGATACAAGACCATCTTCGGTGGCTGTTGCTCAATCATTATTGATGGCTCGTTTACTGGAACGAAGAAGAGTCTCCTGTATCTGGCCAAAGTGAGCCAGGTACAGGAGACTCTTTTATTAACTAAGCAACTACAGGGGAGCAAGGACCTTGCCAATACTTATATTAAAAAACTTCCAGTAAACCGCGGATTACTCTACAAGCTCAAGAAGCAGAGTACTATACTTTTTAATTAATAACTGAACATCGGGCTCAGCTCTATCGGATTATTCGTCATTTCAAGAACAACCATCAGTTTAATTCTTGCTTTAGGGCCGGTGAGGCCGTTAGCAAAGATTACCCCCATTTCTTTAAGTTTTCTCCCGCCTCCCTCATAGGCATAAGTATCCTGGACCACTCCTTGATAACATCTTGAAACAAGGACAACAGGAATCCCCTTATCAATCGTTTCTTTTAAAGCGGGAATCGTTTCTGGAGGAAGATTACCTTGTCCTAAAGCTTCTATCACTATTCCATCAGTTCCGCTTTCGCACACGGCTTCAATAATCGTGCCATCCATTCCTGCATAAGCTTTAATCAGAGCTACTTTTTTTGTCAGCTGCTGAATGGGGTATGAATCGAAACTGGTCGTCTTATGATGAAAAAACACGTCCCTTTTTGTTGTAATACCTACTGGTCCGTACTGAGGGCTTTGGAATGTAGCTACATTACTAGTAGATGTTTTCGTCACATTACGAGCAGTATGAATTTCATCATTCATTACTACCAGCACGCCTTTGTCCTGGGCTTCATCACAACTGGCTACTTTTATACTGCTCATTAAATTGTAAAGCCCATCTGCACCAATTTCATTGCTCGATCTCATAGCCCCTGTTACAATCACTGGTTTTCTTGTTTGCAAAAATAAATCTAAGAAGTAAGCTGTCTCTTCAAGGGTATCTGTACCGTGAGTAACTACAATGCCGTCGTATTGACGTACAGCTAGTTTTTCATGAATATACTGACCCAACGTAAGCATATGGTCAGGACGGATATGTGGCGATGGTAGATAAAAGAGAATTTCCTCTTCAACTTTCGTGCTTTGGGTTAAGAAAGTTGAGATTTCCCTCATCGGATGCTGGCCACTGGTATTAACTTCCCCTGTTTCTTTGTTCTCTTTCATTGAAATTGTACCGCCGGTATGTATAATTAAAATCGTTTTCATATTGTCCTCCTGTACGTTCAAATATTCCTTTTCTTCCCTTTCCATGATACGATGAATTTTAGCGGAAAGAAAGAGAGGGGGGAATCAATATTGGCAATCTTGACGGCCGCTGTCGCACCAGCGGTTGCTCTAATGACTTTTATATATTTAAGTAAAAGGATAGAGCTTGAGCCTCTTCCTTTAATCATTAGGATGTTTATATTAGGAGCTATATTAGTCTTCCCTCTCATGTTTATTCAATATGCTTTTGAAAGTGAAGGTATATTCCAGTCACCGTTGATGAAGTCAACCATTTTAGCTGGATTACTGGAAGAATTTTTTAAATGGTTTTTCTTATTATTTGTAGCCTATCGACATGCTGATTTCGATCATCATTATGATGGAATTATCTATGGAGTTGCCATAAGTCTTGGCTTCGCAACAGTTGAAAATATCCTTTATTTATTTGCCAATGGAATTGAAATTGCCCTGCTGAGAGCTGTATTTCCTGTGTCCTCACACGCTTTATTTGGGCTGATCATGGGGTATTACATGGGAAAAGCTAAGTTCTCTCCTCAATCTAAGCAGCTGTCCATCTCATTAGCACTAATCATTCCTTTCATTTTACATAGTTTATATGATTACTTTATTGTGACCTCAATATGGCTGTATCTTGTCATTCCTTTTATGATTATCTTGTGGTGGATTGGTGTACGTAAAATTAAATTAGCCAATAAGCACCACGACGACTTACTAACTTCAAATTTTGAACGCTAGCTGCCTTTATGAAGGGCAGCTTTTTTTATATCTTTATGTATATTGTTATCTATTTGAACAAAACTACCTCTATAAACAAAAAGATGCGTCAGGGGTGTAGAACATATGGCTTGGAAGAATATTGTAATGTTTGCTTTACTATTATCGCTTCTTATAATACCTGTGCCTGAAATAAATGATGGCAGGAAAGTTCACGCTTTTACGAATCAGGTTATCCAACAAGGTGCTGTAGGTCAGGATGTAATAGAGCTTCAAGCGAGACTAAAACATCTGGGATTTTACAGCAAAGAAGTGGATGGAGTATTTGGCTGGAGTACCTATTGGGCGGTAAGGAATTTTCAATATGAGTTTGGCATGGATATTGACGGTTTAGCAGGACCGCAGATGAAAGAAAAGCTGGTGAAAGCTTCAAAAGGCTATGAACAATATCTCCCTTCAAATGAAGGTGGAGGCGGTCAGCAAGCCGGCCAGGGACAGGGTGGAGGTCAGCAGCAGGGTCAAGGCGGTGGAGGAGAACAAGCAGCACCTTCGGAACCTACTGCGGTCAATGTACCTGGAGGGTATTCACAAAATGATATCAAGCTAATGGCAAATGCTGTGTATGGTGAGGCAAGAGGGGAACCTTATGAAGGGCAGGTAGCAGTAGCAGCTGTGATTCTAAATCGAGTAGAAAGTGCTACTTTTCCTAATTCAATTTCCGGTGTAATTTTTGAACCAAGAGCGTTTACAGCTGTAGCGGACGGACAAATCTGGCTTGAGCCAAACGATACCGCTGAAAGAGCTGTAAGAGATGCCCTGAACGGAATGGATCCATCTGGAAATGCTACGTATTACTTTAATCCAAACACGGCAACATCCGGCTGGATATGGTCCCGGCCGCAAATTAAAAAAATTGGCAAACATATCTTTTGTAAATAGGAGGTGGAATTATGTTTCGATGGATTACGATTACACTATTAACTGTTACGATTGTAGGGCTTGCTGTTTTTGGATATAAAGAACATCAGGATAAAAATGCGATTTTAATACAGGCAGAGAATAGTTATCAGCGTGCTTTTCATGAATTAACATCAGACGTAGATACGCTTCATGATAAGATCGGTGCGACTCTGGCGATGAATTCACGTAAACAGCTTTCTCCTCAAATGGCTGAGATTTGGAGACTTACATCGGAGGCGAGCTCTGACGTAGGACAGCTGCCATTAACCTTGATGCCTTTTAATAAAACGGAAGAATTCTTGTATGATATAGGAGATTTTGCTTACGATACTGCAATTAGAGACCTTGATAAAGAACCTCTGTCAGATCAAGAAATCGCAGGGTTAGAAGAGCTGTATAAACAGTCAGGCGACGTAAAAAATGAATTGAGAAAAGTTCAAAATATGGTATTAAGGGATAATTTAAGGTGGATGGACGTAGAACTAGCGCTGGCCACGAACGAGGAGACCGGCGATAATACAATTATAAATGGCTTTGAAACTGTTGAAAAATCGATGGATGGCTTTCAGCAGACGAACGCGGAAACAGGTATAAGTGCAAGACCAGATGAAAACGATCTTTCTCATTTAAAAGGAGACGAAATTACCAAGAAAGAAGCCATTAAGTCTGCCCAAAACTGGTTTGGAAAAGTGGAGCCCGATGAGTTTACCGTTACAAACTCGGGAAAAGGTGCCGATATCCCAACAGTCACAGCCTCTTTCCATAATGAAGAAAGAAACGGGTATATGGACATGACCAAACAGGGCGGGTATCCTTTGACCATAATGGTAAGCAGAGACGTTGAAGATTCAAAAATAAGCTTAAATGAAGCCTCAGAAAAAGCGAAGACTTATGTAGATAAATTGGAATTAAAAGACATGGAAATGGTAGAAAGTAATCAATACGATAATGAAGGTGTATTTAAATTCGTCTATAAAAAAGATGGTGTAAGGTATTATCCAGGTGCTGTACAAGTAAAAGTAGCATTAGACAATGGTGAAATGCTCGGTTTAGATGCACTTCAATACTACAGCCGTCCAAACGAAACGATTGAGGAAGAGCCGGGCTTAAGTGAGGATGAAGCTAAAGAAATGATTAATCCAAACCTCGATGTACAGGAAAATCATTTGGCTGTCATTGAAGATGAGGAACAAGAAACAATTCTCTGCTATGAATTCCTGACCACAAAAGATGATGAGACCTATCGTATATTTATTAATGCGGATAATGGACATGAAGAAAAGGTAGAAACCTTAAAAACAAAAGAAGCAAGATATGATGTTGATGTATCTTAATAAAGTGGGTATCAGGATGGACAAAACTGAATAAATCATAAAATAATCCGAATGATTCTGTAGGGATCAGTTCGGATTATTTTATGTTAAAGAGAATTCACACCATCGCTCCGTCAAAATACTTCGCTTTTAAGTGGGCACGTCCTTAAGCTTCCCCGGAAAGCAAAAAGCGCTTTCCTGCAGGATCTTCGGCTCGCGCTATTCCCACAGGAGTCTGCATATTTTGACTACGCTAATGATCTGCGTTTATACGAATGTTCGTTTTTGACATCACTGCTTTACTTATGTCCCAGTCCCATTACTTTCTCCCGCATTTGTTAATAGATTTCTTTACCTGTAAGCTATTTTAACACCGAAAATTTGATTATAGTGTATGGTTATATAGGCGCAGTCTTTTGTTCCTATCTATTTTTTGAGATAATAAAATAAAACTTATCCTGTTGGAAAAAATGGAGTTGGAAAGTAGGGATGCCCTTGTTCAAAGTTGGTGCTTCTATAACATTGGAATTATCTAAAAGTAAACGAGAAGAAGCGGAAAAATTTAAATGCAAAATAATTGATCATTCACAGGATCATATTTATATTGATTACCCTGTAAAGCTGAACACTCAGAAAACAGCCTTCTTTCTAGAAGGAACGCAGTTTCAAGCGAGTTTTCTTGGGGAGGATGGGTCTGTTTATTGGTTTGAAACCGAAGTGGTGGCCAGGCGGAAGAGCAAAATTCCTGTGCTGATGCTTAGGTTTCCAGGAGAAGAAGAACTGATCCGTATTCAGAGAAGACAGTTTGTCAGAGTTGATACAGCAATTGATGTGGCAGTTCAGGATAAGGAAATTCACTTTACGTCGGTTACCAGAGATCTAAGCGGAGGAGGACTGGCCATTTATGAACCGCCCGACATCAATCTTTTTCCGGAGCAGCAGGTAAACCTTATGCTGGTTCTGCCTATGAGTACCGGTAAGTATCATTATGTAGAAGTGACAGGAATAGTTGTGAGGTCTGCTCCCGTCAAAGGGAGCCGAAACCATTCAGTTTCCGTAGAGTTTATAAATATTAACGAAAAACGAAGGCAGCTTATTATTCAATATTGTTTTGAGCAACAGATGCAAATGCGTAAAAGAAAAAGACTATAACGTTTATATAGATATTAAATAATCTTTTATGTTATTCTTTACGAGTATATAATATAACGGTGTACATAAAGACGACAAAGCATCAGTCGTGTAACTTAAAAACGCGCTTTCTTATCAGGTGCGTTTTCGTATGTAGCATTGTAAATTGGAGGAAGAACGATGACACGTAAACTTGCCATAGCTATTGACGGTCCGGCCGCAGCAGGTAAAAGCACAGTAGCAAAAGAAGTAGCAAATCAATTATCCTATATATATATAGATACCGGAGCTATGTACCGTGCACTAACTTTAAAGGCTCTGCAAGAACATATTGATCTTAATAACGAATCTGCACTTGAGAAACTGCTTAAAGAAACAACAATTGAATTAGTACAGGAAACTGACGGGCAGCATGTAATAATAAACTCAATCGATGTCACCAAAGAGATCCGCACAAATGAGGTAACAGCCAATGTTTCCTATGTTGCTAAACATCCTAAAGTTAGAGAAGAAATGGTTGCCAGGCAGCAAAAATTAGTTGAGCAGAGAGGCGTGGTGATGGACGGCCGGGATATCGGGACTCATGTGATTCCTGATGCGGAAGTAAAAATCTTCATGATCGCCTCCGTAAAGGAAAGAGCGGAGCGGCGTCATAAAGAGAATATTGAAAATGGATTTCCGTCTGATTTAAACGAGCTAATAGAGGATATTCGAAAAAGAGATGAAATAGATTCGCAAAGAGAAACGGCTCCTCTAGTTAAAGCAGACGATGCAATTGAAGTTGATACCACATCTCTGACAATTGAAGAAGTAGTTGAACGGATTATAGACGTAGTCAGCAATGTAAAATCCGGGAGGGTGTAAAGCGTGAATTTATATAAACTCGGGAAGACTCTGTGTGCAATTATTTTATATCCGCTTTACAGAATTAAAGTAGTGGGTCGTGAAAATATCCCGAAGCAAGGGCCTGTAATTATATGCAGCAATCATATATCAAACCTGGATCCTCCTGTGGTTGGTATAACAAATAATCGAAATATTTACTTCTTGGCAAAAGAAGAATTGTTTAAAAACAAGCTGATTGGGGGAATTTTGAAAAGAGTCCACGCTTTTCCAATCAAAAGAGGAATGAGAGACCGTAATGCTCTGCGAAAAGGATTGGATATTCTTAAGCAAAATCATGCTTTAGGATTGTTCCCAGAGGGTAGTAGACAAAGGAATGGAGAAATAGGTGAAGGTCTGGCAGGAGCCGGATTCTTTGCCCTCCGTTCAGAAGCGGCTATTGTCCCGTGTGCAATCATTGGACCTTACCGTAAGTTTAAGCCGATAAAAGTAGCATACGGTAAACCAATTGATCTGCAGCCTTACCGCGATGAAAAAGCGTCTGCAAAGGTCGTCACAGACCTTATTATGGAAGAAATCAGACAATTGCATAAAATTCATAGCAAAAAAGGGTAAATACTTGACAAACCGCTTCAAATATTAGAAGTTAGACAAAAGGGCATTTCTGTAATTAGGTTGTGTCGGAAATTGAAGGAGGTAGCTTGGCATGGATGAAATGAACCATGAAGTATCAGGAATGAAAGAATTTTCTGCAGGGGATATCGTGACTGGTAAAGTCGTGAAAATTGAAGAAAAACAAGTCCTTGTAGATGTAGGATATAAAGTAGAAGGAATTGTTCCTATTAGTGAATTATCCAGTCTGCATGTAGAAAAAGCCTCAGACGTCGTTAATGAAGGTGACGAACTAAAACTTCAAGTGAAAAAGGTGGAAGATGACGAAATTGTCCTGTCTAAAAGGGCAGTAGATGCTGATAAAGCCTGGCAGGATCTTGAAGATAAATTTGAAAGCGGTGAAACTTTTACTGCTGAAGTAAAAGACGTTGTAAAAGGCGGTCTTGTGGTTGATATTGGTCTGCGTGGCTTCATTCCAGCTTCCTTAGTCGAAACTTATTATGTTGAAGATTTTGAAAATTACAAAGGTAAAGAACTCAGCTTAAAAGTTGTGGAGCTGGACCGTGATCAAAACCGCGTCATTCTTTCACACCGCGCTGTGGTAGAGGCTGAAGAATCTTCTAAAAAGCAGGAAGTTCTGCAATCACTTGAAGAAGGACAAGTCATTGAAGGAACTGTACAAAGACTGACGGATTTTGGTGCCTTTGTAAACCTTGGAGGTATAGACGGTCTTGTACATATCTCTCAGCTTTCTCACGAACACGTTGAGAAAGCGTCAGATGTGGTAGAAGAAGGTCAAACAATCCAAGTGAAGGTACTTTCAGTAGATCGTGATAATGAGAGAATTTCACTGTCTCTTAAAGCTACGCAGCCTGGCCCCTGGCATGATATTGCCGGTCGCGTGCAGTCAGGAGAAGTGGTCGAAGGAACAGTCCGCCGTCTTGTGAGCTTTGGGGCATTCGTTGAGGTTTTTCCTGGAGTGGAAGGGCTTGTTCATATTTCACAAATCTCTAATCGTCATATCGGTACCCCTGGCGAAGTGCTGGAAGAGGGACAGACAGTTAATGTAAAAGTGCTGGATGTGGATGAAGATGCGAAAAGACTCTCTCTAAGTATGAAAGAGCTTGAACGTGAACAAGCTAGAGATGAAGTGAAACAATACGAAAAAGAAGAAGATAACGCGGGTTTCTCTCTTAGTGACATGATTGGGGACCAGTTAGACAAGTATAAGAAGTAACAGGCGGTGATGGATTTGTCGAGGGCTAAACGTAAACTCGATCATATCCGCCACGCTTTAGGTCACGAGCATGATATTTATAGTCACTTTGATGATATAAATATCATCCATCAAAGTTTAACCGACTTAAACTTTGATCAACTTCATTTAGGTACAAACGTAGGAGAACTTACATTAAGTTCTCCTATTTTTGTAAATGCCATGACCGGCGGCGGAGGAGATCGGACATTAAGAATTAACCGGGATTTAGCTAGAGCAGCAGCAGAAACCGGTATCGGGATGGCTGTTGGGTCTCAAATGTCTGCTATTAAAGATTCATCAGAACGCCCCAGTTACCAGGTGGTGCGTAAAGAAAATAGAGAAGGAACAATATTTGCAAATGTAGGAAGCGAGGCTTCATTAGATCAGGCTAAGACAGCAATTGATATGATTGAGGCCGATGCCCTGCAAATCCACTTAAACACTCTTCAGGAATTGATTATGCCTGAAGGTGACCGGGATTTTTCCAGCCGCTTACATAATATAGGAACAATTGCTGAAATTGTGGATGTTCCTGTTATAGTAAAAGAAGTTGGCTATGGAATGTCTACAGAAACAATGAACGTCCTGATAGGCGCAGGGATTCGCTATATTGATGTAGCTGGAAGAGGAGGAACTAACTTCTCAAAAGTTGAAAATATGAGGAGAGAGAAGCCGTTTGCTTCATTTAATAATTGGGGGATCCCTACTCCGATGTCACTACTCGAAGGGCGGCGCCTTGATGAGGATCTTCATATATTGGGTTCAGGAGGCATCCGAAATGGCGTGGACGGGGCCAAATCACTCGTTCTTGGGGCAGAAGCTTTTGGGATGGCCGGCAGCTTGCTGAAGGTTTTAATAGAAGACGGGTATGACGGCCTCATTGAACAAATAGAGCATGTGAAAAAAGAAGTGAAGATGGTAATGATGTTGACAAATTCCACGGAAATATCAGAACTAAGGCACTGTCCTTTCACACTGCACGGAGAAACTAAAGAATGGATCGAACAGCGAAAGAGATAATCATAGGTTTATAATGATCCCTAAGCAGCCATAATGTGATTAAGGAGAGATTATTTATGGCTGTTTACTATTGGTATGCATGGATCGTTGTCATTCTTGTTTCATTCTTCCTATCTTCTAAAAAAAACAAAAAGCTGGCTTTACTTATATATGTATTAATTCAAATGATACTTACCACGTATTTACAGATTGATAGTCTTTTTTGGCTTTCTTTCTCAATTCAAGCTTTGTTCGGTATTTATTTGTGGGCAGAACCCCGTCCCATGTTACAGCACATTTGGCCGGTGTTGTTCACATGCTTTTGGGCGGTTTTTCAGTTATTTCTCCTAAGTAACCCTGTGTGGTATTTATTCCCGGGAGTTCAGGTCGCGATTATTGGTGTTTTAATATTGGTTAATTATTTAAATTTCTCCCTGAACAGTCAACTGGGTCTCTGGCTTCTTATGAATGTCCTCGGAGGGTTTGCCGCTAAGCTTGTAAGCTGGGCCTTGTTCTTGGATTATATGCCTGATTATATATACGAACAGAAAGTAATGTTAAAAGGAATCATAGTCATTTTAATTATAAATGGTATCGCCCACCTTAGGAAATCCTCTCTAAAATTAAAACGGAAAAAGAGATTATTCGCGTAGGGCGGTACTTCATCAAAAACCGATTGTATAATGTCAAGGAATTTGCTAATATAATAAAGTTAGGTCATTTCTGCTGTTCTTATGGAAGAATGCTTGGACTAGCCATTCCATGGAAAAGCAGTATTTTTTTATATTCAAAATAAATCGACAGATGACTGAGTAAATAGACAGGGGAAGGATGATCCTTTCATGCGAAAATCAATAGTTGCTATAGTAGGGCGGCCCAATGTTGGCAAGTCCACTATATTTAACCGGCTCGTAGGTGATCGTATCTCCATAGTTGAAGATACACCTGGAGTAACAAGAGATCGTATTTATGCAGAAGCAGAATGGTTAAATACAACGTTTAATTTAATTGATACAGGTGGTATTGAACTTGGGGATGAACCTCTATTAGTACAAATGCGGGCTCAGGCGCAAGTGGCTATAGATGAAGCCGACGTTATTGTATTTATGGTAAACGGCAGAGATGGGATTACCGGAGCAGACGAAGAAGTTTCTAAAATTCTATTTAGGTCAAATAAGCCGGTTGTACTTGCTGTAAATAAAGTAGATAATCCTGAAATGAGAGAAGATATTTACGAATTTTATGCATTAGGATTCGGTGAACCTCATCCGATCTCCGGAACTCACGGATTAGGACTTGGGGATTTGCTTGATGAAGTAGTCAAGCATTTTCCTGAGCGTGATGTAGAGGAAGTGGATGATGATATTATTCGGTTCAGCTTAATAGGCAGACCCAACGTAGGAAAATCTTCACTTGTGAACAGTATTTTGGGACAGGAGAGAGTAATTGTAAGCGATATCGCCGGTACGACAAGAGATGCGATTGATACTCCTTTTTCCAAGGATGACCGGGATTTTATTATTATCGATACTGCAGGGATGCGTAAAAGAGGAAAAGTTTATGAAGCGACAGAGAAATACAGCATTATGAGAGCATTAAAAGCGATTGAGCGCTCTGATGTCGTATTAAGCTTAATTGACGCTGAAACAGGCATACAGGAACAAGATAAAAAAATAGCTGGTTACGCTCATGAAGCAGGTAAAGCAGTGATAATTGTTGTGAATAAATGGGATACTGTGGCATCAAGTGAGAAAGCTATGAAAGAGTTTGAAGATGACGTGCGCTCAAATTTCCGCTTCTTAGACTACGCTCCCATTGCATTCTTATCTGCAAAAACTAAAAAGCGGACACATACTCTGCTTCCAAAGGTAATTGAAGCAAGTGAGAATCACGCAAGAAGAGTACAAACTAATATTTTAAACGAAGTAATTATGGATGCGCTTGCTATGAATCCTGCCCCATCCATTAAAGGGCAGAAACTGAAAATATTTTATGCTACTCAAGTCGCGGTTAAACCACCGGCTTTTGTGGTATTTGTTAATGAACCCGAACTTATGCATTTTACTTACGAACGCTTTCTTGAGAACCGGATACGGGAAGCATTTGGCTTTGAAGGGACTCCAATTAAGATTATTGCAAGAAAACGAAGTTAGAGTGAGAGGAGAATTGGACATGGGAAAAGTAGCGGTTTTAGGTGCTGGGAGCTGGGGAACTGCCCTGGCGATTGTGTTGGCTGATAATGGAAACGATGTTTACTTATGGTCTCATCGTGAACAGCATGCAGCTGAAATTAACGAAAACCATACAAATGAAAGATATCTAAAAGGAATAGAAATACCCTCTTCAATCCACGCGAGCTCAGATATGAAAAGCGTCACAGCTGAAGCGGATCACATTGTGCTCGTAGTACCTACCAAGGCTGTTCGTGAAGTGTGTAAGGAATTAGTAGGTTATTTAAATCAGAAAGTCACGATTACCCATGCTGCAAAAGGGATTGAACCAGAAACTTATAAGCGCGTTTCTGAAATTATAGCCGAAGAAATACCGGACAAATTCTATAAGGATATTGTTGTGCTTTCAGGTCCTAGCCATGCTGAGGAAGTCAGTTTAAAGCATCCTACGACCGTAACTGTGTCCTCGAAGGACCTCAATGTCGCTGCTACTGTACAGGATCTTTTTATTAACGAGAAATTCCGGGTATATACGTCACCTGACTTAGTAGGAGTGGAGCTGGGAGGAGCACTGAAAAATATTATAGCACTCGGTGCGGGAATATCAGATGGTTTGGGTTTTGGGGATAATGCAAAAGCCGCTTTGATTACAAGAGGCTTGGCTGAAATCGCCAGACTTGGCACTTCCATGGGAGCAAACCCGCTGACTTTTTCAGGTTTAACAGGAATTGGGGACTTGATTGTTACGTGTACCAGTCCTCACAGCCGTAATTGGAGAGCCGGTAATAAACTCGGCAAAGGAGCCGATTTAAATCAGGTGCTCGAAGAAATGGGAATGGTTGTAGAAGGAGTAAGAACAACTAAGGCCGCTTATCAATTGTCTAAAAAGCAGCAAGTGGACATGCCGATTACCTCAGGAATTTACCGTATTTTATTTGAAGATGCAGATCCAAGAGACGTAGTCACTCAGCTAATGACCCGTATCCGGCGTCATGAAATGGAAGACTTAACAAATATACTGGATGATCAAATGAACAACTAACACATTAATCTTCTCGTGCATATACTACCAAGAACAAATTGCACGAGGAGGTCAATAGCAGTGAGTAATTTTCAAAAAAATATTTTTGATCATTTGCAGAATAAAGCAAATATTAATCCCGATGACGTGTATAAAGTAGCTGACTCAGTGAAAAATGCCGATTTCAGCGATGAAAAAGTGGTAAGACGTTTAGTAAGACAATTAGCTCGTGTGGCTAACAAGCCGGTTTCCAAGCAAAAAGAGGATAAAATTGTTGAGGCAATCGTAAACCAAAATTTACCTATGGATATGAATACGTTAAGTAAATACTTTAAAGGTTAAGCATATGTAGGCGTTTTAAGGAGACAGTCCTCCAAAATTGCGCATACTATAATCCGTAGCAATTAATACGTATGAGCTGTGAACGGGAATTATTTAGTCGACCGGAGCATAATGGCTCCGGATTTTTTTTGGCTTCTTAAGACTAATCACCTGTGGTATAATACCAACGTGTTGAATGGGATCATAGGAGAGAGGAAGTTTTTTATGTCAGTAGCGATGTTAAAAATGTACATATCCTTTGCAGGTATTATTTCTTTATTTCTCGCCACAGGGTTAATCTACCTGAGCCGTTTTAAGCTATCAGGTTTGCTATCTATTATCACTGCGGTATTTGCGTATTTATTTATGATCTTTGGGGGCCTGATTATATTGTATATCGTATTTAGCGGGCCAACAGGTTAGAAGGAGGATCAGCATGAGAATATTAAAATTGTTAAGTGTGCCAATACTCCTGTTTATATTAAGCGGCTGTCTTTATCCCCAGTCAGAAATGAAGAAAAACAACCCAACAAATCAAGAACAGTTAAAATCAGTACAAGCTTCTGTCTCCCAATATCAGGAACAGGAATCGGGTTTACTCCCCATTAAAACAAAAGACGAAGACACTCCTCCATTCCTGAAGTACCCTCTGGATTTCTCAAAACTTAGGGAAAGTGGTCTGATGGGAGAAGCACCGGGAAACTCCTTTGAAAATGGGGGCCATTATCAATATATAATTATTAATCCTGATGAGGAAGCAGAAGTGAAAGTAGTCGATTTGAGGACTACGGAAGCTTTGCGTTCCCTGCAGTTGAAAGTAGACTTTTATGAGAATGAAAATGAATACCCGCCCTTAAATAATAAAGTAGCAAAAGGGGTGTACGATTTAAAGTATGAAGAAATGGGGCTGGAAAGTGCTCCTACCATAGACAGCCCTTATTCAGAACAACAGCTCCCTGTGTATATTAACGAACGGGGAGAGCTGCTTGTGGATTATCGTAAAGAACTCTACAGATTATTGGAGGAGGAGGAACACTCCTATGAAGAAGGGGATGATATCCGCTACCTCCTGACTGACTATACACCTTTTGCTCCCGCATACTCTCCTGCTTACACAATAGAAGACGGAGAACCTGTTTTTATGGAAGCAGAATCTTAAATGTTATCTCCCTTTATCCTTAACTGGATAAAGGGATTTTTCTTGTCCGCTCCCTGCGAAGTTTTTAGAACTTGATGAATTCAAGCATATTTGTAAGGGGTGATGACATAGAATGAGAGTGTCCAAGCTTGTAATTTGTGAATTTTATCTGGGAGGGGATCTTTTGGAAAAGGTTGATATTTTCAGTGATATCTCCAAGAGAACGAACGGAGATATTTATCTGGGAGTCGTGGGTGCGGTTCGGACTGGAAAATCTACATTTATAAAAAAGTTCATGGAATTAGTTGTTATTCCAAATATGGAGGATGATTCCGAAAGAGAAAGAGCTATGGATGAGCTGCCTCAAAGTGCGGCTGGCAAAACCATTATGACCACGGAACCAAAGTTTGTACCAAACCAGGCGGCCACAATTCAATTTGATGAACATTTAGATGTACGTGTGCGGATGGTCGATTGTGTAGGATATGCTGTGAACGGCGCTGTAGGATATGAGGATGAAAGCGGTCCGAGGATGATTCATACACCATGGTATGAAGAGGCTATTCCTTTTCATGAAGCTGCTGAAATCGGCACACAAAAGGTTATACAGGAACATTCTACAATTGGCATTGTAGTAACGACTGATGGAACCATTGGTGAAATATCACGTGAAGATTATGTTGAAGCAGAAGAAAAAGTTGTTGAAGAGCTGAGAGAAGTTGGAAAGCCGTTTATAATGGTAGTGAATTCGGCTCAGCCTCATAGTGATCGAACTGAAAATTTAAGATCGCAGCTTCAGGAAAAATACGATATACCTGTCCTTGCGTTATCTGTAGAAAGTATGAGGGAGCAGGACGTTCACAATGTTTTGAGAGAAGCATTGTTTGAGTTTCCTGTACTTGAAGTTAATGTGAACCTCCCTAGCTGGGTTATGGTTCTGGATTCACGGCACTGGCTGCGAAAACACTTACAAACAGCCATAGAAGAAACAGTTCAGGATATTAAACGTTTACGTGATGTAGACCAGGTAATCGGAAACTTTGATCAGTATGAACATATCAATGGAGCACACATTTCAGGAATGGATTTAGGGGAAGGAATTGCGGAGATTGATTTACAGGCTCCGGATTATTTATATGACCACGTATTAAAAGAGATCGTAGGGGAAGAAATCAGAGGGAAGGATCATCTTCTGGAAATAATGCAGGATTTTTCACATGCGAAAAGAGAGTATGACCAGGTAGCGGATGCTTTACAGATGGTGAAACAAACAGGTTATGGGATTGCTGCACCATCGCTTGAAGATATGGCGCTTGATGAACCTGAGATTATCCGCCAGGGCTCCAGGTTTGGAGTAAGGTTAAAGGCTGTAGCACCTTCAATCCACATGGTAAAAGTGGATGTTCAGTCGGAATTTTCACCTATTATAGGGACCGAAAAACAAAGTGAGGAATTAGTGCGTTATTTAATGCAGGATTTTGAAGAAGACCCGCTGTCTATTTGGAACTCAGACATATTTGGCCGTTCACTTAGTTCCATCGTAAGAGAAGGTATTCAGGCCAAACTGTCACTTATGCCGGAAAATGCCCGCTATAAATTAAAAGAAACATTAGAAAGAATCATTAATGAAGGTTCAGGCGGAATGATTGCAATCATTTTATAACGGCTCCTAATCGGGCCGTTTTAATTTTTTTTATAAAAAATACTAGAAATTTTTTTCTCATATATTTATGTAAACAAGTAAAATGAAGAAAATATTTATTAAAAGCGCCAAAACGTTGATATATCAAGGTTTTGGCGCTTTTAATCTAATATGAAAATTTTCTGCTAAAATGAGGTTATAACTTCCGAAAACGGGGAAGAATGGCTAGAAATAGGCATTCTATAAGTATTCTCTATTGAATTTAGTATCAAAGTCGTTTAATATAAGGCTTGTCATCACATGTTGATGGCTTATATGAGGCACTTTAAGTGAATGAAGCATCACTTAAAAGACCAACCTTCTCGGAAGGAGGTGAATGTCATGAACAAGACAGACCTGATCAATGCAGTTTCTGAGAAAGCTGAGCTTTCTAAAAAAGACGCAACACAAGCGGTTGATTCTGTATTCGAATCTATCATGGATTCACTAAAAGATGGTGAAAAAGTACAATTGATTGGATTCGGTAACTTTGAAGTACGTGAACGTGCGGCACGTAAAGGCCGTAACCCACAAACAGGTGAAGAGATCGAAATCTCTGCGAGCAAAGTTCCTGCTTTCAAACCTGGTAAAGCCCTTAAAGATGCTGTTAAATAATAGCTACATAGGGCTAAAAAGGGGTGCTTTTAAAAGCACCCCTTTTTCAATGGTAAATAATTAGAATTTTTGACATAATAAAATGTATAAGAGATAGTAAAGGTAATGGAAAGGAGTTCTGTAAATGGCTGCTTCAGATAATGATTTTTTTGTGATTAAGGCTCTTGAAGACGGAGTAAATGTAATCGGGCTTACACGCGGTACCGATACCCGTTTTCATCATTCAGAAAAGCTGGACCGAAATGAAGTGATGATTGCCCAGTTTACTGAACATACCTCTGCTGTTAAAGTAAGAGGTAAAGCTGTGATTCAAACGAGTCATGGTGAAATGAAGAATGAAGCAGAGTAAGCATCTCTGCCGATTACATAAGCAGCATAATGCCAGGCTTTATGCTATAATAATTGTATTTTAGATGTGCGGAGGAAAGGGATTAGGTGATGAAAGGTGAATCCATCAGATATGCATATTGATCAAATAAAAGCTACAATAGCTGCTAAGGTTCGCCATCCTTTTTTGGCTAAATATATAGCAGAGCCTGTTATCGATGAAGACAAGCTGGCTATATTGATATCTTTAATGGATCACACTGCTCTTCCTGCATTCAAAAAAGAAAAGTATATAGTTACGACTATGCTGGTGCAAATCGCCCTTGACACGCATGATCTCGTTACTTTATCAGATGAAGATGATGAGCACGAAACGGTGCGGACAAGACAGCTGACAGTGCTTGCTGGTGACTACTACAGCGGTTTGTACTATTTTGTGTTGGCTCAGTTAAATGACATTCCTATGGTGAGAGTACTGGCTGGAGCTATAAAAGAAATCAATGAACTAAAGATGGATTTGTATTATAAGGATGTAGAATCTTTTCACGAGTTTTTCACTTCGTTAAAGAAAATTGAGTCACTGCTTATACAGCGTGTCGCACAGCACGTTCAGAAGCCTGCGATTAATGACATGGCTGGAGAATGGTTGTTTGCTAAAAGGCTGCTGGAGGAGAAAGCCAGTTACGAAGAAGGGCGTTTCTCACCGGTCATAGAGTCTTTAATCCGCCAGCCTGAATTTTTCGATGCGAGTGGACAGCTTCTAAACAGTATAGAACAGTTAATCCATAAGCAGATTACTAAATTAGAAGTTACAGCTTCTCATCTGCCAATCCATTTCAACTGGTTAAAGAATTATATCGATACAGCCATTTATCAGCGGTTTTACAAAACACATCTGGCAGAGGAAGGGTAAGAAATGCAGCAACAGTCTAAAGAGGAACGTGTACATCATGTATTTGAGAAGATTTACAATCGTTACGACACAATGAATTCAATTATATCTTTCCAGCAGCACAGGCTGTGGAGAAATGACGTTATGAAACGTATGGAGGTAAAAAAAGGCTCCTCCACCCTGGATGTATGCTGCGGGACCGGAGACTGGACAATGTCATTAGCGAATCAGACAGGGGCCACAGGCAGGGTGATCGGAATTGATTTTAGCGTGAACATGTTGTCTGTTGCTATAAAAAAGAAGCTGGGTTCAGGTTTAAAGCATGTCGAATTTCAGCAAGGGAACGCAATGAGTCTCCCTTTTGAAGACAACGAATTCGATTATGTGACGATTGGATTTGGATTAAGAAACGTACCTGATTATCTACAAGTATTAGAAGAAATGCAACGGGTTGTTAAACCAGGCGGGAAAGTAGTCTGCTTAGAGACCTCTCAGCCTACAAACCCGGTATTCAAACGGCTTTATTATTTTTATTTCAAATATGTAATGCCTGTATTTGGTAAACTTTTTGCTCGTAGTTATAACGAGTACAGCTGGCTTCATGAATCGGCTAAAGACTTTCCCGGAAAAGGTGAACTAACTGATCTCTTTAAGCAAGCAGGACTGGTTAACATACAAGTAAAATCTTACACAGGCGGTGCAGCAGCTATGCACATGGGCGAGAAACCATCGTAATTGAGGATGAAGACAATGAAACTGGCAATGATTTATTCCTTTCTAAAACAAGATTTAGCAGCAATTGAAGAAGAGGTCAACGAAACGATTAAATCTGATAATCCCGTCCTGCGAGAAGCTTCAAGTCAACTATTGAACGCAGGCGGCAAAAGAATTCGACCCGTGTTTGTACTTCTGGCAGGTAAATTTGGAGACTACCAACTGGACCGGATGAAGGCTGTTGCAGTTTCTCTTGAACTCATTCATACTGCTTCTCTTGTTCATGACGATGTAATTGATGAAGCTGAATTAAGAAGAGGAGAGCCCACGATCAAGTCAAAATGGGATAACCGTATTGCCATGTATACTGGTGATTACATATTCGCTCGTTCATTGGAAAATCTCACAAAAATTGAAAATCCATTAGCCCATCAAGTATTGGCTGAAACTATGGTCGAGCTTTGTTTAGGTGAGATCGAACAAATTAAAGATAAATATAACCTGGAACAAAATGTCCGACAGTATTTGAGAAGAATAAAAAGGAAGACAGCTATTTTAATTGCTGCAAGCTGCCGGATGGGTGCTATTGCTGCTAATGTGACGAAAGCGGAGGAAAAGGCTTTACATCGGTATGGTTATTATGTTGGAATGTCTTATCAAATAATAGATGATGTCTTAGATTTTACTGCTTCGGAGAAAGAACTGGGAAAACCAGCAGGAAGTGATTTAATTCAGGGCAATATTACCTTGCCTGTTCTATACTCTTTAAAGAATGAGGAACTTAAGTCGGATCTTGTAAGTATTTTTCTAAAGGAAGATCCTTCGTCTGAAGATTTCGCTGAAGTCATCAGTGAAATTAGAGATAACGGTTCCATTGAAAAGTCTTTAGAGTTAAGTGACCGTTACTTAAAGAAAGCGCATCAAGCCCTGGAACATCTACCGAACAGCCGTGCCAAGCAGACGCTTAAAGGAATTGCGAAATACATTGGAAAAAGAAGGGCATAAAAGGTTTGCCAGCTTGTATAAAGTCTGGTAAAATCTTTTTGTGGCGCTGTTAAAGCGGTTCCACACTACATAAAAAACTGAGGTGCTTAACCATGGAAAAAACATTTTTAATGATTAAACCAGATGGAGTTCAGCGTAATTTAATAGGAGAAGTAACCACAAAGTTCGAAAATAAAGGTTTTAAACTGGCTGGCGCTAAGTTAATGACCATAGACCGTGCCCTTGCAGAGGAGCATTATGGAGAGCATAAAGGCAAGCCTTTTTTTGAGGAATTAGTTAATTTTATAACTTCCGGTCCAGTATTTGCCATGGTATGGGAAGGTGAAAATGTCATTTCAACAGCCCGCCAAATGATGGGGGCAACTAATCCTCAAGAAGCGTCTCCAGGTACTGTCCGGGGGGATTATGGTTTAACCGTAGGTAAAAATGTGATCCATGGATCAGATTCTCAGCAGAGTGCTGAAAGGGAAATCGGTCTTTTTTTCCAAAAAAATGAGATGATTGATTACAATAAGGATAATTTATCCTGGGTGTATTAAGGCACAGCTATCTCAGCGTTGAACTGTAATCGGTTCACGCTCGAGATAGCTTTTTATTTTCCCGATAAGGATTCTATCATTTCTCTCCAGACACAGCCAAAAAGGTTAAGCTGTAATAGTGGATTGGAAACGAAAGGCAGGAATCTTTACCTTTAAATTTTTTATAAAATGGAACTTTACATCAACAATTTAATGCTTTACTCTGTAAAAGAGGGAGTTTGGTGAGGAGATTTTTAGGATGAAAAACGATTACGAAACATTTGTCAGTAATTTTAAAAAAAAATCAGGGATTGATCTTTTTTTTTACAAAGAAGCACAGATGAAGAGGAGATTAACCTCTTTACGCGATAAAAGGGGCTATCATGATTTTTCCAGTTATTTTACCGATGTGCAAAAAGATGCAGAGCTTTTTCATGAATTATTAGATCGCTTAACCATCAACGTGTCTGAATTTTATCGGAATAAAAAACGCTGGGATGTATTAGAAGAAAAAGTAATCCCCCATTTAAAGAAAACAAGAAACAGGATCAAAGTCTGGAGTGCTGCATGTTCAACAGGGGAAGAGCCTTATACGCTGGCTATGATCCTTAATAAGCACATATCATCGAATAAGTTTGAGATTACGGCTACAGATATCGATGAAAATGCGTTGCGACGTGCAGAAATGGGTGTTTACCCTGAACGGTCTTTAAGAGAAGCGCCTAAAGAAATGGTCCACAAGTATTTTAAGAAACAAGGCCTTCATTATCAGGTCAGTGATGAGCTGAAGAAAGACATTATTTTTAAGAAGCACAACCTGTTGTCCGATCGCTTCGAACAGAATTATGACCTAATTGTCTGTCGAAACGTGCTTATATATTTTACAGAACAAGCCAAACAGCAGATTTATCATAAGTTCAGCCAATCTCTAACGGAGAATGGAATATTTTTTGTAGGGAGCACTGAACAGGTTTTTACTCCAGGTGAATATAACCTGAAGCTATTTGACACTTTCTTTTATGAGAAAAACGCGTAAAAAGTCGAACAAACTCTGTTTTTTTAATAGATTGAATATTTAAAGAACACAAAGCTTTAAGCTTATGATATAGTAGTACATAAATTTTTAAAACTAGGGGGCCGTTACTCATGCGTTATTTAACAGCAGGTGAGTCTCATGGAAAACAGTTAACCACAATTATTGAAGGCGTTCCATCACACTTGCCTTTAGTTCCAGAACAAATAAATGAATCATTAATAAGAAGGCAGGGCGGGTATGGCAGAGGACGTCGCATGCAGATAGAGAAAGACTTGGTCGAAATTACCAGCGGTGTACGGCATGGGTATACATTAGGTTCACCTATTTCCTTAGTCGTGCATAATGATGATTTTAAACACTGGGTCAACATTATGGGAGAAGATCCCTTACCAGAAGATACAGAAGTAAAACGGACAATCTCACGGCCGCGTCCAGGTCATGCTGATTTAAATGGCGGTATGAAGTATGGACACAGGGATATGAGAAACGTGCTCGAACGTTCTTCTGCGAGAGAAACAGCTGCACGTGTAGGAGCAGGTGCCGTTGCTAAAGTTTTATTAAAAGAACTTGGAATAGAGGTAGCGGGCTACGTTAGGGAAATTGCCGGGATCGTCAGTAAAGTTGACGAGACTTTGGATGTTCACGAAAGAGCTCGTATTTCAGAAGAGTCGCCTGTCCGCACCTTCGATGAAGAGGCTGCTCAAAAAATGATGGAAGCAATAGACCTTGCTAAGAAAGAAGGCGATTCAATAGGCGGGGTGTGTGAAGTTTATGTTGAAGGCATGCCTGCCGGACTTGGATCATATGTCCAATACGACCGCAAATTAGATGCCAAGCTTGCAGGTGCTGTAATGAGCATCAATGCCTTTAAAGGGGTGGAATTTGGTATCGGCTTTGAAGCGGCCCGCAGAAATGGCAGCCAGGTTCATGATGAAATTTTATGGAATGCAGAAAAAGGCTATTACCGAAGAACTAATAACCTTGGAGGTTTTGAAGGGGGAATGACTTCAGGTATGCCAATTGTTGTAAAAGGGGTAATGAAACCGATCCCTACCCTTTACAAGCCATTGCAAAGCATAGATATTGAGACGAAGGAGCCGTTTCAAGCAAGTATAGAACGTTCTGATTCTTGTGCGGTCCCAGCAGCTTCAGTTGTAATGGAACATATTGTCGCTTTTGAATTAGCTAAAGCCATTACTGAAGAATTTCCTTCTGACTATTTCCCTCGTTTAAAGAAAGCCGTAGACGATTACCGGGCAGAAGTGCGTGATTTTTAATGGAGCAGATTCAAATTGCTGCATCCACCCATTCATATAAGGTTGAAATCGGAGCTTCCCTTCGGTTTCAACTAGAAAGCATTATTGAGGGCAGTTATAAAAATATTTTAGTCATTACTGACAGTGAAGTTGCTCCTTTATATTTAGAAGATGTTAAGCAGTCGTTTCCATCTCATGTAGAAATAACTGAACATATAGTGCCTGCAGGTGAAGCTTCAAAGAGCATGGAACAGTACAGCCGTTTAATGGATACGTGCATTGCCAGGCAGCTTGACCGCAAGTCGTTAATTGTTGGATTAGGCGGGGGCATGGTAGGTGATTTAGCAGGGTTTGCGGCGGCAACATATTTAAGAGGTATTGATTTTCTACAAATGCCTACGACGATTTTAGCCCATGACAGCAGCGTGGGTGGTAAAGTTGCGATCAACCACACGCAGGGTAAAAACTTAATCGGATGTTTTTATAATCCGATTCAAGTTATTTATGACACGGAAACTCTATCGAGCCTTCCATCTGCAGAAATACGTTCAGGTTTCGGAGAAGTGGTAAAGCATGCACTTTTAAGTGATTCTGCATGGTGTGAGGAAATTTTAAAAACGAATATCTTACATCTATCTTCCGAACAACTTAATGAATATTTAGCAAAAGGGATTAAAGTAAAGGCTCAAATTGTAGAGGAAGATGAGAAAGAACAGGGTATTAGGAAACATCTCAACCTGGGTCATACTCTTGCTCATGCTCTTGAAGCCGAACTAGGGTATGGCCGCATAACCCACGGGGAAGCCGTTGCTATCGGGATTTGGTTTGCCATGAGGGTGAGTGAACAATATCTTGAAGCTTCTTTACCGGTGGGTAACTATATTAAATGGCTGCAGATGAATCACTACCCGATAAATCTAGCAGAAACTATAGATCCCGATCGAATAATAGAGCGGATGAAATGGGATAAAAAGACCGTAGACAGTCAGATTCATTATGTTCTTTTAGAAGCTGTTGGAAACCCTGTTGTACAAAAGATTGAAGAAGGGCTTATAAAAGAGTATTTAAGCGATTTTATAAAAGAGGTGAGCGGCATTGATGAGAGGAATTAGAGGAGCTACAACTGTCCAGAGCAATGATGCAGACGAAATCGTCGCTCGTTCTTATGAACTTGTACTAGAGATGGTAAATAAAAACAAGATAGAAGCTGAAGATGTGGCGTCCGTTTTATTTAGTGTCACAGAGGACTTAAATGCAGCATTTCCTGCTAGATCGCTCAGGCATCTAAGCGGATGGACTTATGTCCCTGTAATGTGTATGCAGGAAATTCCGGTCCCTGACAGTCTGGAAAAGTGTGTTCGGGTAATGATGACGGTGAATTCTGCTGCCTCCCAAAAAAATATACAGCATGTCTACCATTACGGTGCTAAAGCGCTTCGGCCTGACTTAGAGCAAGTAAGGAGTGATCATCATGAAAGCTAAAGAAATACTTAAAGGAATGAGTCCTTATAAGCCCGGTAAACAAATTGAAGAGGTGAAAAAAGAATACGGGCTGGATAAGATTGTAAAATTAGCCTCAAATGAAAACCCATTTGGTTTCTCACCACAGGTAAAGAAACAGCTGCCCAAGTTAATAGAACAATTGGAGAAGTATCCAGATGGTTACGCTGCCGCCCTTCGTAAAAAAGTTGCCGCTTTTTTAAAGGTGAATGAGGAGCAGTTAATTTTTGGCAATGGATCTGATGAAGTGGTGCAAATTATCTGCCGCACTTTCTTAGAACCCGGAGCCAACACAATTATGGCAGCGCCCACCTTTCCACAGTATAAGCATAATGCGTTAATTGAAGGCGCCGAAGTGAGAGAAGTGCCCCTTGTTGACGGCCGGCATGATCTTAAGACCATGCTTGACCAGGTAGATGAAAATACCAGGGTGCTATGGCTGTGTACCCCCAACAACCCGACTGGTGTTCATCTGTCTGCTGAAGAGATTAAGAAGGTATTAAACGATTGCCCTCCTTCTGTACTGGTAGTACTGGATGAAGCCTACTATGAATATATGGAAGCAGAGGATGCTTTAGATTCAGTTGCCGCTCTAAGTCAGTTTGATAATCTAATGGTATTACGTACGTTTTCTAAAGCCTATGGCTTAGCTGGATTGCGAATTGGTTACGGTGTAGGGAGCTCAGAAATTATTTCAACGTTAGAACCTGCAAGAGAACCATTTAATACGTCCACCATCGCTCAGGCTGCAGCAATTCTAGCTCTGGATGATCAGCAATTTATCTCTGAGACAGTGAAAGAAAATGCTGTAAATAAAAGAAAACTCATGGAGTTTCTTGATCAAGAAGGGCTGGGTTATTTTCCATCTGAAGCAAATTTCGTCTTAGTTCATTTACCTGTAAGTGGAGATGAGATGTTTGAACACTTGCTCAGCAAAGGTTATATCGTCCGTTCAGGTGAAGCACTAGGTCTGCCCAATTCAATACGTTTAACGATAGGGAGCCAGGAAGATATGGCTGAGGTGCAATCAGAAATAAAAGAGAGACTAATAGGGATTTCTAAATGAAGCAGACCGTTTTTATCGTAGGTCTGGGTCTCATCGGAGGCTCACTCGCGATGAATGTAGCCAAGAAAGAAGACTATAAAGTTATTGCACTTGACCCTGATCCAAAAACAATTGATATGGCAAAAATACAAGGAGTCATCTATGAAGAGGCTGAAGATTTTACTGCTGGCTGCCTTCAAGCGGATATCTTGATCTTAGCCACTCCTATCTCTGTTACAATTGATTATTTAAACCAATTAAATGAATGTACGTTACAAAAGCCGCTTCTTGTTACCGACGTCTCTTCTGTTAAAAATAATGTACTAGAGGCTGCGAATAAGCTGTCAAATGATAAAGTTACATTTGTAGGCGGACATCCCATGGCAGGCTCCCATAAGCAAGGGTATTCCGCAGCCAAACCCCATTTATTTGAAAATGCGATCTACGTATTAACGCCAAGTAAAAAATCAAATGGGCAACAGGCAAGGCGGCTCGAGGAATTGTTTTCAGAAACGAATGCCAGATTCTTAACGCTGACGACGAAAGAGCACGATGAAATGACAGCTGTGATTTCGCATTTTCCGCACTTAATTGCATCGTCTCTCGTTCACCAGGCGAAAGAGTGGCAGAAGACACATCCTTATTTGGAACACCTGGCTGCGGGTGGTTTTAGAGACATAACTAGAATTGCTTCCAGTAATCCTGCATTATGGCAGGATATCTTTTTTCAAAACCGGACCCTGCTTATTCAAATGCTTGGTGACTGGATCGAAGAAATGCATGAGCTTCAAACTTTACTTCATGAGCAGGAGGCACAAACTACTTACGACTATTTGCAGCAAGCAAAGCAATACCGTGACGGGCTGCCTGTTAAAGAAAAAGGAGCCATCCCTGCTTTCTATGATTTATACGTAGACATTCATGATCAGCCTGGTGCGATTTATAAAGTGATTCAGCAGTTGGCTGAAGCTGATATTAGTATTAAAAACATCGAAATCCTGGAGATTCGCGAGGGAATCACTGGTGTGTTACGAATCAGCTTTACGACCAGCCAGGAACAAAAGACGAGTTATGATCTTTTAGCCAGCAGAGGCTATGAAGTAATGACTGAACAGTAGGAGGCACTTTTAAATGACACACGTAAAATTACACCCTGCCTCTAAGGGATTAAAGGGCACACTCTCCGTTCCGGGTGATAAATCGATTTCTCATCGTGCTATCATCTTTTCTGCTTTAGCAGAAGGAACGTCACGTATATCAAATTTTTTAGACGGAGAAGATTGTCTCCGAACGATCCAGGCTTTCAGAGAGTTTGGGGTTAGGATTGAACGAGATGGAACAGATGTAACTGTGCACGGCCAAGGTATTCAATCACTTCAAGCTCCTGTCAATCCAATTTATTTCGGGAACTCAGGTACGACTGCCCGCTTAATGAGCGGGGTGTTGTCCGCTCTTCCGCTGTTTAGTACAGCGTATGGAGATCCTTCACTTTCCAAGCGTCCGATGGATCGTGTTGTTGATCCATTATCCGAAATGGGAGCTGAAATCACTGGAAGGGACAATGCGCAATATCTGCCTTTAGCTTACAATGGTAAAAAGCTTAAAGGCACAACGGTTCAGATGAAGGTGAAAAGTGCCCAGGTTAAATCAGCTGTCCTGCTTGCAGGTATGCTTGCTGAAGGCGAAACAGTGATTTACGAAAAAGGCATAACAAGAAACCACACCGAAATGTTGATGTCTCAGTATGGAGTGTCCCTGGACAAACAATCAAATAAATTAACCATTCCTGGAAACCAACAGCCTCAGGCTTCTGATTTAAAAGTACCGGGGGATATTTCTTCCGCCGCTTTCTTTATAGCAGCAGGTGTGATTACTCCTGGAAGTTCAATTACAATTGAAAATACCGGGCTTAACCCTACAAGAGACGGCATTATTACTGCCCTTAAGAAGATGGGTGCGGATATTGAGGTTGAGCAGGTAGAGAAAGTTGGGCATGAACCTGTGGGGAGGGTTCATGTGAAAACTAGTGAACTGCATGGTTGTACGTTTGAAGGCGAGCTTATCCCTAACTTAATTGATGAAATACCAATCCTTGCCCTTGCCGCCACTCAAGCAGAGGGCACCACTTATATTCGGGATGCAAAAGAACTTAGAGTGAAAGAAACCGATAGAATTAGAGCTGTAGTTGATAACTTACGCGCATTAGGTGCTGATGTTGAACCTTTAGAAGATGGTATGATCATTAATGGCAGCAGCAGGCTGACTGGAGGAACAGTTAATTCTTATGGAGATCACCGTATCGGTATGATGGGAGCAATTGCTTCTATTATTGCCGAGGGTCCAGTTACGATTGAAGACAAGGATTGTATAAATATCTCCTACCCTGGTTTTTTTAACCATTTGCATGAAGTTTGTAAATAAGGATTCATAGATTAAGTAGAGCTCTCATACGATATAAAAAGCCTGATGGAGGGTTATCGTATGAGAGCTCACTGGTTTCATGGCATGATGTATGAAGACAATAGAAGCTTCTGTGGGGAGTTATTCGTATCCCGTGACAAGTTCAATGACCCTTCTGAATCCTATGGTCACATTTTAAATGTAAATGTGAACCACTTTATAATAGCCCCCGGTCACGTAATGATAGATACTTCATTCCCCTTAAGCCGCTCCCCATCACCAGTCACCCTTAGTGAATACTACTTAAAAAAAGGTTGCACCCTGCTTTTAGTTCAGCTTTTTGTTCATTCAAAGTATCAATTTAAAAGTGAATATGTTCAGCTTGTAGAAAAATTAAAAGGTCTTCCCGTAGATTATATGATTGTCCCGCGAGTTTCTTCCCATGCTCTCCATCCGGATATGATCCGGTACTTTGCGAGAAAAAAGACTCCTTTTATCATTGTAAACGCAGAAGACAGAGAGGAGCTGGATGAAGTAGCCTGGGGATGGATTGCTCAAGCGCAAAGTTACCGCCGGATTCCCCTAACTTATAGTGTCAAAAATCGTAGAAATAGTGAGATGAATAACGAAAGGTTTTGGACAAACCTTATTAGTAATTATGGTATCATAGGGTTATCTCAACCTATTGGTGAGGAAAGGTTAACTTTTCAAAATCTAAAAGACAGTGGCATTTATCCTTACAAAGGAACATTAAGAGCCGGGGCCTATGCTGATTACAATTTATATGAGAAAATATCAAACGATTTAATTGATGAGGAAGGATTTTTCTTATATGATGAAGCTGTTCCTGTTGCTACCGTTATGCGGGGGTATTTAACCCAAATTCGGCAGATAGCCGAACCATATTGTACAGGAATATTTTTTAAAAGCTCAATCTACAAACATTTTGTTTGATTTTTGAAAGGGAGTCCGTATGGAGGAAATTCATAAAGCCATTCAGGCAATGGAAGCAGAAAAGACTGAAGAAGCAATCAAGATACTGCAGCAGTACCTGCCGGAAGCAGATGAAGAAGAACGCTTCACCATTACAGAACTATATATTCAGTGGGGAATGCTTGAGGAAGCTAAGATGATCCTGCAGGAATTAATGCAGCGTTACCCAAAAGAAGCAGAGTTAAAAGTAATGATGGCTGAAATTCATATTGACTTAAATGAAGATGAAGATGCAATTGAACTTTTAAATGAATTCACTCCTGAAGATGAAGGATATTTAGAATCACTTTTGCAACTGGCTGATCTTTATCAATCACAAGGTCTTTTTGAAGTAGCCGAGCAGAAGCTGTTAACCGCTAAGCAGTTAGAACCCAATGAAGCTGTAATTGACTTCGCTCTTGGTGAACTAGCATTCTCAAATGGAGAATACAATAAAGCTATTCCTTTTTATGAAAATGCGATGCATCATCAACCTGTTATAGCGGATATAGAAGTAGCTACGCGTCTTGCTGAAGCCTATGCAGCAACCGGGGAGTTTGAAAAATCACTGGAATACTTTGAGAAAGTGGAAGAAGATCATGCAGATGTAATGTTCCGTTACGGCTTTGTTGCTTTTCAAGCATTGCGCAATGATATTGCTATCCACGTCTGGGAACGACTTATTGAAGATGATCCTTACTATCAGTCAGTATATCCTTTGCTTGCTCAGGCATATGAAGCGGAAGGGATGCCTAAAGAGGCACTCTCCATGGCTGAGAAAGGACTGGCTAAAGATGAATACAACAAAGAACTGTATCACCTTGTAGGCACTTTATCCCATAAACTCGGTGATAAAGAAGCAGGTTATCGTTACATGAGAGAAGCAGTGGCTCTGGATCCAGGTTACAAAGAAGCCGTTCTTTTCTTAATAGAAAATTATAAAAGTGATGCTGACCATGAATCCATCATAGAATTAATTAACGAACTTCTTACTTTGGGTGAGGAAGATCCGTATTATTTCTTTGAGCTTGCTAAAGCTTATGAGGAAGAGGAAGATTATAAGCAGGCTTTAGAGCATTATCAGAATGCCTATCCATCCCTTAAGGAAGATGACGTTTTCTTGAAAGCTTACGGATACTTCTTAGTGGAAGAAGGAAAGATGAATGAAGGTCAAAAGGTATTGGAAGAGTACTTGGCTATTGAGCCATCCAATACTGAAGTGGAAGAATTTCTTCATCGATTAAAAGACATGTAATTTTTGAAGCGCAGGAGGGGCGCCTATGGAAACACCGATTTCTGTTAATGAAAAAAAAGAATTTGTCCGTTGGTTCTTAAATCATTATCAATTAAAGAAGCGGGAAAGTGTCTGGATCCTAAATTATTTAATGAATCACGAATCACTGCTTTCTTCAGTTTGTTTCGTTGAGGATGTTAAGTTGTGTCCAAGAGGAATGGAAATAACAGCTCAAGGAGTCAAGGACCCTCCATTCCGATTTTACAAGGGTCAAGTGATGACCAATGATGCAGAGAAGTCGTTCCATGACCTGAGAATGAATCAGGATGAACCTATTTATATCCAAATGAACTTTGAGAACGCCCATCAGTGCTCTATGTACGCTCTTGTTCTTGAGGAAAACCCGTACCTCCCCAAAGATCATTACGTAAATGAGAATGATCGTGAAGAAGCTGAGCAGCTGCTTTCCATCAGTTTACTGGCTTTTAAGAAACAGCAGCTGGAACAAAAGATTGATGAAGTTTTACAAAGCGGGGACCAAGATCAATTCAAACAACTGGCAGAGGAATTAAATAAAGTGAACGAAGCATTAAAGTTCACTAAAGTAGAATAGCCGGGAGGAATTTTTCCTCCTGGCTTTTCTTTTTGTTTATTTTTAGTAAAATAGACTAAAGTAAGAAAGGGAGGTAACGTTTACAATGCAATGGACCAAAGAAGACATCGAGTTATACGCTGCAGAGAAAAAATATGTAGATACTTTAATTATCCCGCTTATCCCTTTTAACCCTGAGGCAGATCATACGTTAGTTAAAGAAGCTTTTCAAAGGGAATTGAATCAACTTACTACTCAGCTTTTAGAGAAGGAGTATAGAGGTCGTGTTTTATTAGCTCCAGATTACAATTACATAACAGGACAGTATGAGCATGAAACGCAAAGAATTAATGAATGGATTGAAAAATTTAAAAAACAACCGTTCGAACATGTATTTTTATTTACTTTTGATACAAAATGGAAAAGATGGGAACAAAATTTAAATGGAAATTTATTATGGATTCCAAGCTTAAACGAAAGAAATTTGCAATCTTCCGAAACCCGTTCCTACGTAAAGGAGCAGATTCATCAGATCAGTGAACTTATCAGGGCTTACTGGGATTAGCTAAAACTTTCCTATAACTCCGATATTTTATTGACCGGGCTATAAGATTGCGCTATCATAGTAATGTCCTAGTAAACTGTATGTAATCGATCCATGTCGCATGGATTACAGCATAGAGGGGGGAAAAGAATGAGCGATAAACAAAGAGTATCCCGTCGTCAATTTTTAAACTACACACTGACTGGTGTTGGTGGTTTTATGGCTGCAGGAATGCTTGCACCAATGGTCAGGTTTGCCATTGATCCTGTGCTGAAGCCATCGGCTGCTGGTGACTTCCAATCTGTTGCATCCGTAGATGAAATTACTAATGAACCGCAAAGATTTGAATGGATTGTTGATCAAGTTGATGGTTGGTATGAGTCAGAGGTACAAAAAACGGCATGGGTGTACCGGACTGAGGATGACGAAATTGTGGCCTTGTCACCAATTTGTACACATTTAGGATGTACAGTGGACTGGGCATCAAATGAAGAATATCCTGATCAGTTCTATTGTCCTTGCCACGCGGGTCGTTATACTAAAGACGGGGTGAACGTGCCTGGCACACCGCCAACAGCACCGCTGCCGGTATTCGACCATAAAGTTGAAGAAGGAATGTTGTACCTTGGACAAGAACAAGATAGATAGGGGGCGTAAATCATGCTACAGAGAATTTATGATTGGGTCGATGAACGCGTAGACATCACACCTTTATGGCGTGATATCGCCGACCACGAAGTGCCCGAGCATGTCAACCCAGCCCACCACTTTTCCGCATTTGTTTATTGTTTTGGTGGCTTGACATTCTTTGTAACGGTAATTCAAATTTTATCAGGGATGTTTTTAACTATGTATTATGTACCTGATATTGAGAATGCTTGGGAATCTGTTTACTACTTACAAAGAGAAGTAGCTTATGGACAGATCGTTCGTGGGATGCATCACTGGGGAGCAAGTCTTGTTATCGTCATGTTGTTTCTACATACTTTACGGGTGTTTTTCCAGGGAGCTTATAAAAAACCTCGTGAATTAAACTGGATAGTAGGTGTGCTTTTATTCTTCGTCATGCTTGGCCTAGGATTTACCGGATACTTACTGCCTTGGGATAACAAAGCTTATTTCGCAACTCAGGTAGGTCTTGAAATCGCTGCTGCTACTCCGATTATCGGAGATAGTATACGGTCGCTTTTAGCTGGTGATCCGACGATTGTCGGAGCCCAGACGCTGACAAGATTCTTTGCAATCCATGTGTTTTTCTTACCTGCAGCACTATTTGGTTTAATGGGTGCTCACTTTATTTTAATTCGTAAACAAGGAATTTCCGGTCCACTATAATATGGAAATGATGTAAAGGAGGGAAAGCTGTGCATAGGGGAAAAGGTATGAAGTTCGTTGGTGACTCACGTATTACCGCCGAACAAAAAGCCAATTTACCAAAAGATTACTCAGAATACCCTGGTCGTACGGAAGCATTCTGGCCTAACTTCCTTCTTAAAGAATGGTTAGTTGGTTCGGTTTTCCTTATTGGTTTTTTAATTTTGACTGCAGCTCATCCATCTCCACTTGAGCAGCAGGCGGATCCGACCAATGCTGGATACATTCCGTTACCTGACTGGTATTTCTTATTCTTATATCAGTTTTTAAAATATCAGTATGCTGGTGGAGACTTTATCGTCTTTGGAGCAATTATTGCACCGACTATTGCATTTGGAGCTTTACTGCTTGCGCCGTTTCTGGATAGAGGACCTGAGCGCCGTCCGCATAAACGTCCGATTGCTGTTGGTCTTATGATGCTTGGTTTTATCGCTACATTCTGGTTAACCTATGAATCAGTGTCAGAAGTAGATTATGCTGAGCGTGATGAACAATACGGTGTCAGCATTGAAGCTGAGGAAACTGAAATTGACACAGAAGCCGCGGGATATGAGATTTATGAAAATAATTGTGCCAGCTGTCACGGTGGTAATCTTGAAGGTACTGGAAGTTATCCATCTCTGCTTGATACACAATTGCCTGCTGATCAAATTAAGGATATTGCCCAGAATGGTATAGGCGAAATGCCGTCAGGGATCTTTGAAGGTTCTGATGAGGAACTTGAAGATCTGGCCGCTTTCGTAACCAACCCAACTGGAGAAGAAGAAGACGGTGAAGGTGAAGGTTCAGAAGAAGAAGGATCTGAAGAAGAGGGATCCGAGGAAGAATAACATAAATGCTTAAAAAATAAGTCGTGCTCTTCCTTCGAGAGCACGGCTTATTTTATCATTGGAGGAATATTATGAAGGGATTACTAGATTACATACTTAACCAGCGGAGTTTTCTTATAGCTCTTTTCCTCATTAACCTCTTTGGGACAATATATGGATACATATGGTATGAGTCCCAATTGAAAATAACAGATCCTATCTTTTTATTGTTTGTACCAGATAGTCCTACGGCTAGCTTATTTTTCACTATCTTTTTGGGGTTTTACATTTTTAATAAAAACGTTCCTTTTATTGAGGCCTTAGCCCTGATTACTTTATTTAAGTACGGGATATGGGCAGTCGTTATGAATGGTCTTACGTTTTTGGAATTTGGTTCCCTGCCATGGACAGGCTACATGCTCGTTATTTCCCATGCTGCAATGGCTGTGCAGGGTCTACTCTATGCTCCTTACTATAAAATAAGATTTCGTCATGTTACGGTTGCGGCTGTATGGACCCTTCACAATGATGTCATTGACTATGTATATGAACAAATGCCTGTCTATCCAGCTATAATGGAACACTTAAAGGAAATTGGATATTTTACTTTCTGGCTGAGTCTACTATCTATCGCCATTGGTTACTACTTTGCGAGAATTCACAGATATTCGGTCTAATTTAAAGGACCTCTTCATACACTATCATTAAGATAGAAGTAGAAGGGGAGAGGCTACATGGGACGGGCTATTCTCATTGTTTTCCTTACAGCTGCAGGAATAATATTTTTATGTAGTCATTGGGCAAGCGCCAGTACGGAGGAAGAGCAATGGCAATCTTTTGTACAGCAGTACTCATACTTAATTGAAGATGAAAAATATGAACTTGCCGGAAAAATGCTGGATAATCGATATGATGATTTGGCATCCTATTATGAGGAGAAATCCATACCTCATTTGCAAACATTTAATCAGTTAGCAGAGGAATTTAAACAAAACCCGCAAAATGCTGATGCTTTAATGGAGTTTTTTGAACTTTCTTTAGCGGAGAATGAAAAGGCGGACGTCGTTGAAAGATTAAAAGAAATACAGGTGCTCGTGGAAAATTCTGAAGCGGACCGAGTTTCGGTAATGGAAAAGTGGACAAACCTGTCGCCGTTACTGAAGTTAAATTTTCCAAAGCAAGATGTTGAATCGGCCACCACAGCTTTTCTTAATTATGGGGAAACCAGTACATTAGATTCCCAGCAGACTGTCTTAAATTATTTAGATCATGTCGTCCCTGAGGAAACAAACAATAAGTATGATGCTTTTATTTGGACAGCCATCATTATAGGGGGTTCAATTCTGATTACCCTGGTGTATGTAAGCTATCGTAAGTACAGAGCAGAAAAGGAATATCATCAGAAGAAACAGAAACTAAATAGTTGATTTTTATCATGAATTTGACTAAAATTGACCTATACATGTAGTACACATCTAAGATGGAGGAATGAAAATGGAGTTTCTCATTTATTTTGCGATTATATTGTTGGTGCCGATATGGGCATCTTCAAAGGTAAAAAGCACGTACAAAAAATATTCAAAAGTACCGACCTCTTCATCAATGACCGGAGCTGAGGTTGCTAGAAAAATACTCAATGATAATGGGATTTATGATGTAGGGATTGAAGAAACAAGAGGAATGCTTTCGGATCATTATGATCCCAGAAAAAAAGTAATTAGACTTTCTTCAGACAATTACCATGGTCGCTCAATGGCTGCTTCTGCTGTATCTGCGCATGAAGTAGGGCACGCTATTCAGGATGCAGAAGAGTACGCTTTTTTACGTTTTAGAAGTGCACTCGTTCCTGTGGCAAGCTTTGGATCTAATATCTCCATCTTTTTAATTATTGGTGGGTTTCTTTTGGGATTAACAAATCTTGCTTTACTTGGAATTGTCTTTTTTGCAGCAGCCGTACTTTTCCAGTTCGTAACGCTTCCTGTTGAATTTGATGCTTCTAACCGAGCAATGGCACAGCTTGTTTCTACAGGTGTTATTCGAAACGACGAAGAACGGAAAACGAAAAAAGTATTAAACGCAGCAGCTTTAACCTATGTTGCAGGGGCGCTTGTAGCGTTGGCTGAACTTCTACGCTTCATCTTTATGTTTGTTGGAATGAATCAGGAATAAACGGATAAGTCCCGCTTGAAGTAATTCAAGCGGGACTTTTTTAGTTTAGAGGCATTTTGTTTTCATCTAAAGTAAATCCTTCCCCTGTCACTTCATGGACATGACTTACAGCGACAAACGCATGGGGATCGATCTGGTCAATAATTTGACGCAGCCGAATAATTTCATTCTTGCCGATTACACAGTATAATACATCCCGGCGTGATTCGGTATAGGATCCTCTACCTTCAAGTACTGTTACACCACGATCCATTTCTTTCATAATTGTATGGGCGATAACCTGGCTTTTCTCCGAGATTATGGTGGTGCCTCTGGCTGCATAAGCACCCTCCTGTATAAAGTCGATAACACGGGCGCCGATAAATACAGCTACCAGGGTATACATTCCTTTAATATGATCTAAGTAGGTAATGATAGAAGTAAAAATAACAAGTGCGTCAAATAGAAACATCGCACGCCCCATGCTCCACCCTAAATATTTGTTGATAAGCCTTGCAATAATATCAACCCCGCCAGTAGTACCTCCATATCTGAAAATTATTCCTAATCCTACTCCTATGCAAACTCCTGCAAAGAGAGCGGCCAAAGTAAGATCGGAGGCAAGGTTAATTTCAATCAGATAGATTTGCGACAGCCTGATAAATACAGAGACTGCCATAATCCCAATTAAAGAATAATAAAACGTATTTCGTCCGAGTATTTTCCATCCAATAAGAAGTACAGGAATATTAAGAATGATATTCATCAATGCTGGATCCCAGTCAAATAAATACAATAGAAGCAGTGTAATTCCTGTAAATCCGCCTTCACCTAATTCGTTTTGAATGTTAAAGTGAACAAGCCCAAATGAAAAAATAGCGGAACCCAGAAGGATAAACACAATGTTTTTTATTTTTAACCCGAATATTTTCACGCAGCCACCTCCATATTTGTTGTAACGGCTATAATTATAATCACTGAAGGTGAAATCTACAATCAGTATAGTTCTAAAAATTTGTCAAATCGACTCCTTTTGGCTACCATTACTATATGAAAACAGGTTGAATCAGGAGGAATTGCAGTGAGTTTTGAGACAAAAGAAATCCAGGATCGAGTAGATCGTTACATATCTCAATTTAAGGAAGGGTATTTTTCACCATTAAGCCTTCAAGCACGGCTGACGGAGGAAGTAGGTGAATTAGCAAGAGAAGTAAACCACAGGTATGGAGAAAAGCCTAAGAAGTCTTCAGAAAAAGATAAAGCCCTAGAGGAAGAACTAGGAGATGTGCTTTTTGTTTTAACTTGCTTCGCCAATTCCTTGAATATGGACTTATCAGAGGCATTCGAGAGATCTATGAGTAAAATCGAAACAAGAGACCGGGACAGATGGACTCGTAAAGAAGGAGAGAAAGAGAATGAGTGAGATTAAATGTATTGTGGCAGGCCCAAGAGGTAAAATGGGCAGTGAAGCGTTAAGGATGATTGAAAAAGATGAGCAATTATCTTTAAGTGCTTGTATCGACCGTAAATTTGATGGAGAAAATGTTAAAGACTTAGATGGGCTTCCTAATCTGAATGCCCCGGTATTTACGGATGCAGAGCTTTGTCTTCAAGAGGTGGAGGCAGATGTTTTAATCGACTTGACGACTCCCGAATTCGGATATAAACATACGAAACTTGCCCTGAAATATAATGTTAGGCCTGTTGTGGGGACCACAGGTTTTACAGAAGAACAGCTTGGGGAGCTGCGCTCGTTGAGTGAAGAGAAGCAGCTTGGTACAGTCATTGCTCCAAATTTTGCGGTTGGTGCGGTATTAATGATGCAATTCTCCAAGTGGGCTGCTAAACACTTCCCTGATGTTGAAATAATTGAAAAGCATCACGATCAGAAACTGGATGCCCCGTCGGGAACTGCTGTCAAAACAGCCCAGCTGATACAAGAAGAAAGAAAAGCACACAAACAAGGTCATGAATATGAAGAAGAGACCATTGAAGGAGCGAGAGGAGCTGACTATGATGGAATGAGGATTCACAGTCTTAGACTGCCTGGTCTTGTCGCTCACCAGGAAGTAGTGTTTGGCAGCCTTGGTGAAACACTCACGATAAAGCACGATTCCCATCATAGAGAGTCATTTATGTCTGGTGTGAAATTGGCAGCCACACAAGTAATGGAACTGGATACTTTAGTATATGGATTGGAACACCTGCTGGACTAAAGGGAGGCCGATAAAATGAATATTGCATTAATTGCACATGATAAGAAAAAGCCTGAAATGATTAACTTTACTACGGCGTATTCAGCGATCCTCAAAAAACATCAATTATTTGCAACAGGTACGACAGGTCAGAAAATTCAGGAAGCCTCAGAATTGCCGATTATTCGTTTTCAATCTGGACCCCTTGGAGGGGACCAGCAAATTGGTGCAAGAATTGCTAACGAGGAAATGGATATGGTTATCTTTTTTCGCGATCCTTTAACTGCCCAGCCCCATGAACCTGATATCACTGCACTACTTAGGCTTTGTGATGTTCACCAGATCCCTGTTGCAACAAATCTGGCAGGTGCAGAAATCATGATACGGGCTCTGGAGCGGGGAGAAATTAATTGGAGAAATAATGCAGACGAAATGAAAGATCAGGTGTAGACTTTATGGCAAAAATCGGAATTACTTGTTACCCTACGGTCGGAGGGTCCGGGGTGATAGCAACTGAATTAGGCAAACTTTTGGCTGAACAGGGACATAAAATTCATTTTATAACCTCTCAAGTCCCTTTTCGTTTAAATCGAGTTTATCCAAATATTTTTTATCATGAAGTAGAAGTGAGTAATTATCCGGTATTTCAACACCCTCCATATGATTTATCTCTCGCTAATAAAATGGCAGAAGTCATTGATCGTGAAGAACTGGATATATTGCATGTTCATTACGCGATGCCTCATGCGGTACTGGCAATACTTGCAAAACAAATGTGTGTTAGGGATGTGAAAATTGTAACTACATTACATGGGACGGATATTACAGTCCTGGGCATAGATTCCAGCCTGAAGCGAATGATCCGGTTTGGAATTGATCAGTCAGATCGAGTAACAGCAGTTTCAAACAGCCTTGTCGATCAAACAAGGCAGCAGCTGGACACATCCAAGGAAATTGATGTAATTTATAATTTCGTGGATGAGCGGGAGTACTACCGAATTCAGACTCCACGTTTAAAAGAGCAGTATGGTATTTTAGAAGAAGAAAAAGTAATCATTCACATCTCAAACTTTAGGAAAGTTAAAAGAGTTCAGGACGTCATTCTCGTTTTTGCTGAAGTTGCAAAAAATATGCCGGCTAAATTAGTCCTCGTTGGAGATGGACCGGAATATTCAAATTGCTATCACCTCGTAAAAGAATTGAACCTGGAAGAGCAGGTCCTCTTTTTAGGTAAGCAGGAAAACGTAAGTGAGCTGTTAGCTATATCTGATTTAAAACTCCTTTTATCCGAAAAAGAAAGTTTTGGGTTAGTTCTGCTTGAAGCTATGTCATGCGGTGTGCCTTGTATTGGGACTAATATTGGGGGCATTCCCGAAGTAATACGGCACGGGATTACGGGATATATTGGAGACCTTGGAGATGTGGAAGGTATTTCCGAAATGGCGGTGCAATTGTTGCTGGATGAAGAAAAGCTGAAACAATTCTCAGTGGAAGCTGAGAATTTAGTAGCTGATAAATTCGCATCTAAAGCGATAGTCGCCCAATACGAACTATTATATGATCAGGTGATGGGGCATGAATACGAAAATCGATAAAGCATTGGAAGTTGTGAAATTTATCGAAAACGCAGGTGGAACAGCTCATATTGTAGGCGGAGCTGTCCGCGACTCCCTGCTTAATATTCCTGTTGGTGATGTGGACATAGCTTCCTCGCTTACACCCCAGGAAATCATCGATTTGTTCCCAAAAGTCATTCCAGTCGGGATAGAGCACGGAACAGTAATAGTCCGCTATTCCTCAGAATCTTATGAAGTAACTACATATCGTACCGAAGAAGGGTATGAGGATTTCCGACATCCTGATCAGGTAGAATTCGTTCGAACCATTGAAGAAGATCTGGCCAGGCGCGATTTTACAATAAATGCAATGGCTATGGATCAAAAGAAGGGCATTATAGATCCTTATGGCGGACAAGTCGATCTAAAAAAAGGATTGATTCGTGCTGTAGGGAAGGCGGAAGAAAGGTTTAGAGAGGACCCCCTTAGAATCATGCGGGCGTTACGCTTTGCAAGTCAGCTTGGATTCACTCTGGATTCTTCCACTTTTAAAGCTGCAGGAGAACAAGCCTGCCTGCTTGAGAAGATTTCAGTTGAACGTCTAGCTGTTGAATTTGAAAAGTTATGTATGGGCAGAAACTCGCAGGAAAATCTAGGGACGATCCAAACATTGAAAGTTCATCATTATTTACCTATTTTTAATCACTATCCTTCTTTAATAGAAATCATGCCTATGGGTAAGCTTTCAGGTTTTTCGGAAATTATTTCATTTTATTTGGAGAAGGGACCTTTTTCCCTGGCCATTACCGATTGGACTAAAGATTGGAAACTTTCCAACCGAGTAAGACGAAATGCTTCAATTTTAAGCACTGCTCTTCAATCTTATAAAGAAGATCCGCTGCCGGTAGTATTATACAGTCTTCCAGAGTGTTTGCTGCAAAGTTTTATAAATGTTTTACAGGCAGCAGGACAGACGGTAGACGCCTCAGCAATTTATAAAGCTTATCAAACGCTCCCTATTCATTCACGAAAAGAACTGTCTATTCAGGCCAAAGACTTAATTCACATGTTTCCTGAAAGAAAGAAAGGACCCTGGATCGGAGAGTATTTAAGTGATATTGAGAGGGCTGTGGTCTCGGCAGTGATTCCAAATGAAAATAAAGCGATAAAGGAATGGATAAAAAAATGGAATCCACCCGAAACCGATTAATTCAGTTATTAGATAAAAGTGATGGATATATTTCCGGACAACAGCTTTCAGATAAACTAAATATATCCCGTACGGCCGTGTGGAAACATATGAAAGAGTTAGAAAAAGATGGTTATGAAATTGAAGCCATCCAGCGAAAGGGATATCGAATTCTTTCTTCCCCTGACAAAGTAAGTGAAAATACAGTTCAATGGGGATTAGATACGAACTGGCTAGGTCATCAGCTTTTCCATTATAAAGAAGTCCCATCAACTCAAGATATAGCCCATCAGCTTGCCAAACAAAATAAGCCGCATGGAACGGTTGTCATCGCGGATGAGCAGGTGAAAGGTAAAGGGAGGATGTCCCGTCCGTGGCATTCGCCAAAAGGTAAAGGAATATGGATGAGTATTCTATTACGCCCTGATCTTGTACCGGTTCAGGCACCGCAGTTAACCCTTTTAGCAGCCACAGTGCTAGCTGAGGTGTTTGGTGAGGAAGAAAAGATAGCCCCGCAGATAAAATGGCCGAATGATATTCTTATCAGCCATAAAAAAGTCTCGGGAATCCTTACTGAAATGCAGGCTGAGCATGACCAAATCCAATACGTTGTCTTAGGAATCGGTATTAATGTAAATCAGACATCGGAGGAAATCCCTGAAGAGTTGAGAAAAAAGGCTTCCTCATTAAGAATTGAATCAGAGCAGATATGGCCTATTACAGACACCATAAAGAAATTGCTGCATCAATTTGAAGTTACTTACGATCAGTTTATGGCTCATGGTTTTCAGCATGTTAAGAAGTTATGGGAAAAATACGGATATCGAATTGGGGAAAAAGTGACGATCAAGACTATGAAGAAAGAGTGGGAAGCGGTCCTCGTGGGCATTGAACCGGATGGTGCTTTAAGAGCAAGAGACTTTAACGGCAATGAAGAGAAGCTGTACTCTGCAGAAATTCAGTGGGGAGAGGGTGGTTATAATGCTGACTAAAACAAAAATCATGAAAATGAAAGCAGAACAAGAAAAAATTACGATGCTCACAGCCTATGATTATCCTTCAGCAATGATGGCAGAACAGGCAGGAACTGATATGATTCTTGTAGGAGATAGTCTGGGAATGGTAGTACTCGGATATGAATCTACAATTCCAGTTACTGTGGAAGATATGATTCATCATGGGAAAGCAGTAAGAAGAGGTGCGAGAAACACGTTCGTAGTCGTTGACATGCCTTTTATGTCTTATCACGTTTCTACAGAAACCACGTTGATGAATGCTAAAAAAATTTTTCAGGAGACGGAAGCTCAAGCGTTGAAGGTTGAAGGTGCCGACGAGGTGGTCCATACCATTCATTTGTTAACTTCGAGCGGAATCCCTGTAGTCGGCCACCTGGGGCTAACTCCTCAGTCTGTCCATGTACTGGGCGGGTATAAGGTTCAGGGGAAAGAAAAAGAAACTGCACAAAAAATGATTAATGATGCTAAACAAATTCAAGAAGCCGGAGCTGTTGCTTTGGTATTAGAATGTGTACCTAAGGAACTGGCCGAACTCATTTCTGCACAGCTTGAAATTCCTACTATAGGAATAGGAGCTGGCGCTGGGGTAGACGGACAGGTCTTAGTTTACCATGATCTGCTAAAATATGGCGTAGATCGTATTCCGAAGTTTGTTAAACCCTATTTTAACAGCAATGAACAGGTAACATCAGCCATAAATTCTTACGTAAAGGAAGTAAAGTCGGGTGCATTTCCTGGCGAGGAACATACATTTACAATGGACTCTTCTTTACTTCCTAAGCGGTGAGGAGCCTGCATAATGGAAGTTTTTGAACAAGTAAAGGATATCCAGCAAAAAGCGATAAGTTTAAAAAAGAGCGGAACGACTATAGGCATCGTTCCAACTATGGGGTATTTACATGAAGGGCACTTGCGTCTTGTAGAACAAGCAAAAGAGGAAAATGACTGCGTCATTTTAACCATCTTTGTGAATCCGTTGCAGTTTGGAGAGAGTGAAGATTTGGATGCCTATCCAAGAGATGAGAAGCGGGATCTCAAAAAGGCTGAAGAGCATGGGGTGGATATTGTGTTTTTACCTACAGAAGATACAATGTATCCTGAGCCTTTATCGTTAGAAATATCCGTCGTAAGAAGAGCAGATGTATTGTGTGGGAGAAGTCGCCCCGGACACTTTGAAGGTGTAGTAACGGTTCTGACGAAACTTTTTAATATATGCCAACCGGATTATGCTTATTTTGGCAAAAAAGATGCCCAGCAAGTTGCTGTGGTTGATGCTCTGATACAGGATTTCAACTTTCCTGTCCAGCTAAATGCTGTGGATACGGTTAGAGAGTCAGATGGTTTAGCTAAAAGCAGTCGTAATGTTAATTTAACAACTAAAGAACGTGAGGAAGCCCCATCTATTCATGAAGCACTTCAATATGGCAAGCAGCTTTTTATTGATGGGGAGAAAAATGCGAAAGCGATTGTAGAACAAACTAGAGAGTTTCTTGAAGCTCGTTCTCATGGTAAAATAGATTATATTGAGCTATTATCCTATCCCGAATTAGAAGCAATTGATATAATCGATCGCCAGGCTATACTTGCTGCGGCGGTTTATTATAAACAGGCACGCTTGATTGATAATATTATATTTAATGACAGTGCTTGTACAACAGGGTGATTTTCCAAGGAGGAACCATCATGTTTCGGACAATGATGAAATCTAAAATACATCGCGCTCGAGTGACAGAAGCAAATTTAAATTATGTCGGCAGTATAACAATAGATCAGGATTTGATGGACAAGGTTAATATTCTGCCGCATGAAAAGGTACAAATTGTAAATAATAATAACGGCGCGAGACTGGAAACATATGTAATAGCTGGTGAGAGAGGAAGCGGGGTTGTATGTTTAAATGGAGCCGCCGCCCGACTTGTACAACCGGAAGACGTCGTTATTATTGTATCCTATGCCATAGTAAATGAAGAGGAAATGGCCGATTTTAAGCCTAAGATTGCAATTATGAACGAACGCAATCAAGTTACTGAAATTATTGAAGAGGAGCCGCCGATGAGTGTTCTCCCTCTTTAACATTTAGGTTTGTTAATTTTAGGCCGGAAACTGGAAGGATCTTCGCCCGCTTTAGGCAAGGTCCTTCATTTGTGTAAGTTGAAGTGTGTAAGGAGGGGATTTTTATGGCGCAATTTGCCATAGTCGATTTAGAAACGACAGGAAATGCATCTTCTAAACAAGATCGAATTATTGAAATAGGAGTCGTAATTATAGACGGGAAGAAGGTCATAAAAGAATTTAACAGCCTCGTATATCCTGAGCGTGAAATCCCTCCATTTATCTCTTCTTTGACAGGAATAGATAATGAAGATGTAATCGGTGCTCCTTTATTTTCAGAAATAGCAGAAGAGGTATATCAATTATTTTACGATACGTACATAGTAGCCCACAATGTAGAGTTTGATTTAGGCTTTCTAAATTCAGAGCTCATCGAATGCGGTTTTCCGCCTCTAGGGAATCCTATAATAGATACAGTCGAGCTTGCGCGAATTTTGCTTCCGACGTCGACCAGTTTTAAATTAGGGCACCTGGCCGAACAGTTGCAATTGGGACATGAACGTCCTCATCGAGCATTATCAGATGCCCAAGTAACAGGAGAGCTTTTGTTATATTTGTTAGATAAATTAACTCAGCTGCCTGAACGAACACTAAACCAGCTTTTAAAAGTTACGGAAAAACTAAAAAGTTATTTGAGGCCGATTATAGAAACTTCAATTGATGAAGTGAGGTATACTTCAGCAGAAAAGGGATCCTTAGTTGTAATGCATGGTCTCTCTATAAAGAAAATTTCTATCCCCGAAAAGAAGATACAGCATCATACCACCAGCTTTGCCGAATGGCTGACTTCTGTATATGAAGGGGAGAAGGGATTAAAGAAATCTCTCAGTGATTTTGAAACAAGGTCAGGCCAGAGAGAGATGTCACAAACAGTTTATCAATCTTTATCTTCTAATAAGCACGCTTTAATAGAAGCTGGTGCAGGTACAGGTAAATCGATCTCTTATTTATTATCAGCTCTTTATTATTCCATAGAAAACCAGCAGAGAATTGTTATCTCTACTCATACGACAGCCCTGCAAAAACAACTTTTAGTTGAAGAGATTCCGAAATTGAATTCTTTATTTACAGCCCCCGTTCATGCTGAATTATTTAAAGGAAAGGCTCATTATATCAGTTTGAGTCATTTTAGCTATGAACTTGAGAAAAGCCATCTGGATAATTATGATGAAGCGTTAGCCAAATCCATGATCTTAGTGTGGCTGACGCAGACTGAGACTGGGGACATTGACGAGATCCAGCTGCCATCAAATGGTGAGCAATTCTGGCACAAGGTATCTTCAGAACAAACGGATAAGCAGCAGAAAGACGAAAGCTTCTATTATTCAGTTGCTGAGCAGAAAGCATACAATGCAGACGTCATAATAACCAACCATTCTCTTTTAAGTTTAGATTTAATTAGTGAACAACCTCATCTGCCGCAGTATGACAAGGTTCTCATTGATGAAGCTCATCAATTTACTACGGTGGCCGGTAAGTATTTTGGGGTACAGTTGAACTATAAAGAATTGCAAAGTCAGCTGACTTATTTGAATGATCTGCTTGCAGAAGAATCATTTAGAAAAGGTCCTGAACAAATAAAGACAAAAAGTGAACAGTGCAGATTGGTTGTTGAACAGGCAAAAGATGAACTAAGCCAATTATCTAAATTTATTTTTCACAGAATAAGAAAAAATAGATCCGGAAGCAAAACGAAGAGTGATATTGGACGTATCCAATACAGCCTTCAATTTGATAAAGATGAATCCATGATTGGCACAGCCTCTGAAATGATGGACCGTTTCTTGTCCAAAGTTTCTTTCATAAAGAGAAACTTGCGTTCAATTATTGATCAATATGGTATATTGTCTTCGGACGAATCAACTGCTGTTATAAAATCACGACTTATTCAAAAAGAAATTATTTGTATCCAGATTTATCAACAATTGCTAAATTATTTTAAGAAAATATCTACCAATGAGGCAAAATGGATTGAAGTAGAAGGCAATGGCTATCAGCACTCGTTTTATATGTACAGTGAACCCGTTAATCTTGATGAGCTGCTGTCACAGAAACTTTTTTCCCGAAAGAGCAGTGTCATATTAACAAGTGCGACATTGACCACACGTAACTCTTTTCAATTTATCCGGAAAACCCTTGGCTTAAAGGATTCAGAGCTTGAAGAGAAAGTTATTCCATCTCCGTATAATTTTGCAGAGCAGACAAAAATGATGATTCCTAATGATTTTCCAAATGTGAAAGACGATCCGGAGGAATTTATTTATTCTGTAAGTGAAGCTGTGTATTCTCTTGCGCAAGTTACTAAAGGTAGAATGCTTGTTTTATTTACTTCCTACGATATGTTAAAGAAAACTTACTACTTGCTAAAAGAGATGATAAATCCTGAAGAATACATGATATTCGGGCAGGGTGTTTCAAGTGGAAGCAGGGATCGGCTGAAGAAGAATTTCCAGGCTTTTGATCAATCTATTCTCCTGGGTACAAGCTCCTTCTGGGAAGGTGTAGATATTCCCGGGGATGACTTGTCGTGTTTAGTTATTGTACGGCTTCCTTTTCAGCCTCCCGGACAGCCGGTACAAAGTATGAGAGAGCAATTGCTAAGAGAGGAAGGGGGCAATCCGTTTATGGATTACTCACTGCCTGAAGCGATCATACGATTTAGACAGGGATTTGGCCGCTTAATAAGATCCACAACGGATCGAGGAATTGTTTTCGTTTGTGATCAACGAATTATGGAAGCTAAATATGGGAAATATTTCATGGATTCAATTCCGAATATCCCTACCACTTATAATTCAACGGCAAATTTAATAAAACAGATAGACAAATGGCTTTAAATCTGATGATTGATTAAAAAAATGTATCATACCTGTTATAATAGATTAGGTATTTATAAAGAAGAGCCAAATGAACAAAGAGTGAGGAGATGTCCAATGTCAAATAAGGTAGAAACCCTTTCCACTGTACGTGTGCAAAAAACAGATGATCTCTATAAAATAGTAGATACGCTCAACCGTACTTTAAAGGAAGAAAATTTAATGTTTGGAATGGCTTTAGATGAAGATGATCGGGACACAGCCGTCTTCACAATTTACCGTACCTAAATGGGGGAAGTGGCTCCTTCTCATACTCGGTATTGTTATTATAATCCTAACTGGCTTCCTGACTTGGATGTACCTGCATATTGAAAATTCAAAAACCAGTCAATATAGTAAAGCAGAACAATTTGCTTTAAATGAGGAATTGCTGGAAGAAGTAAATCAGATCACCCGCTACAATGGTGAGGTTCCGATTCATATTCTTAAAGGAGTCAGCAGCGATAATGAAGAGGTGTTTATATTCATTGATTTAAAGAATCAGCAGGAACTAGCATCTGTCTCAGCGGAAGACATGATTGGCAAGTCAACTGCCAAAAGTAATGTAAACCAGTGCACTTCCTGTGAATTTATAGACCTTCAGCTGGCATATGAAGAAAATCGTCCGGTCTGGGAAGTAACTTATAAGGACGAAAGCAATCGTTACGTATTTGAATACTTAGATGCAATAAATGGCGAAGAAGTTCAACGTTTCGCTTTTCGCCAAACGTAATAATAATTAAGGAGTGACCAAATTGGATTTAGCGCAAAGAGTTCAATCATTAACACCATCAAGCACATTAGCGATTACAGCTAAAGCAAAAGCTCTAAAGGCAGAAGGCCACGATGTTATTGGCCTCGGGGCAGGAGAACCAGACTTCAATACACCGGAACATATCATCGAAGCAGCTAAACGTTCTATGGATGAAGGATTAACCAAATACACACCTTCAGGCGGAATCCCGGATTTAAAAGAGGCAATTTGTAAAAAAATGAAGGAAGACCAGGGATTAACATACAGCCAGGATCAAGTAATTGTAACCATTGGCGCCAAACATGCTTTATTTACATTATTTCAAGTATTGTTAAATAAGGGAGACGAAGTAGTTGTCCCCGCCCCTTACTGGGTCAGCTATCCTGAACAAGTAAAGTTAGCTGAAGGGAAGCCGGTAATTATTCAGACTGAAGAGGATCAGCAGTTTAAACTTACGCCGGAGCTGCTTGAACGAGCGATCACTGATCAAACAAAAGCTGTAATTATTAATTCTCCTAGTAATCCTACAGGGATGATGTATACAAAAGAAGAGCTTGAAGCTATTGGTGAGGTTTGTATAAAGCACGGCCTGTTAATTGTTTCTGATGAAATCTATGAAAAGTTAATTTATACGGAAGAAGAGCATGTTTCCATTGCTCAGCTTTCTGAAGAGCTTTACAACCAGACCATTGTGATTAATGGGGTTTCTAAATCCCATTCTATGACAGGTTGGAGAATAGGATACGCTTTAGGAAATAGTAAAATCATTAAAGCCATGACCAGCATGGCTTCTCATTCAACATCCAATCCTACCTCATCCGCACAGTATGGTGCTCTTGCTGCTTATAGAGGATCAAATAAAGAGGTTGAAGAAATGAGAACTGCGTTTAAGGAAAGACTGAACAAGCTGCATACATGGCTTGTTGACATCCCTGGGGTACATTGTGAGAAACCTAAAGGTGCCTTTTACTTATTTCCAAATGTAAAGGAAGCAGCTTCCATTTGTGGGTTTGACCAGGTGGATGATTGGGTTAAAACGCTGCTGGAAGAAGAAAAAGTTGCTTTAGTACCGGGCTCTGGTTTTGGTTCACCAGACAATGTGCGTCTATCCTATGCTACTTCAATAGACCAGCTTGAAGAAGCAGCGGTACGAATTAAGCGATTTATTGAAAAACGTAATTCCCGGGAGAATATGGAGGTCTAACAAGTGAAAACAACGATAGCAGAAGTACCAAAATATGTTGGGGAAAAAGTAACTATAGGAGCCTGGCTTCAAAATAAAAGATCAAGTGGGAAAATCGCCTTTTTGCAGTTGAGAGATGGAACTGGGTTTATGCAGGGTGTTGCAGTTAAAGCAGACCTTGGAGAAGAAAAATTTCAGGAAGCAAAAGGTTTAACACAAGAATCCTCCTTGTATGTTACGGGGGTAATTGTGGAAGATACACGGTCCTCCTTTGGGTATGAGCTGCAAGTAAGTGACTTTGAAGTGATCCAGGAAGCTGAAGATTATCCGATCACTCCTAAAGAACATGGAACGGAATTTTTGATGGATCACCGCCATTTATGGCTGCGTTCAAGAAAGCAGCATGCAGTCATGAAAATAAGAAACGAAATTATTCGTGCAACTTATGAATTTTTTAATCAAAATGGATATGTTAAAGTTGACGCACCAATTTTAACTGGCTCTTCTGCAGAAGGATCTACAGAGCTCTTTCACACGAAGTACTTTGACGAAGATGCTTATCTGTCTCAGAGCGGCCAGCTTTATATGGAAGCAGCTGCGATGGCTTTAGGAAAAGTATTTAGTTTTGGACCGACGTTTCGAGCAGAGAAGTCAAAAACTCGTCGTCATCTTATCGAATTCTGGATGATTGAGCCTGAAATGGCTTTTATGGATCATGAAGACAGTCTTGTGGTGCAAGAACAATACGTATCTCATATCGTGCAGTCAGTGTTGGAAAATTGTAAGCTGGATTTGGAAGCACTTAACCGGGATACAAGCAGTTTGGAAAAAATTAAAGCTCCTTTTCCAAGAATAAGTTACGATGATGCTGTTCAACTGCTTAAGGATAAGGGATTTACGGATATAGAATGGGGAGAAGACTTTGGTGCTCCTCACGAAACAGCTATTGCCGAAAGTTATGAAAAACCTGTTTTCATTACTAATTATCCGGCAGACATAAAAGCATTTTATATGAAGCCGGATCCAGAACGTCCTGAAGTGGTACTTTGTGCTGATTTAATAGCCCCTGAAGGGTATGGAGAGATTATTGGAGGTTCACAGCGTATTGATGATTTAGAACTGATGCGCCAGCGTTACGAGGATCATCAACTAACAGGAGATGCATATAAGTGGTACTTGCAGCTGCGTGAGTATGGAACCGTTCCTCATTCCGGGTTCGGATTAGGGCTTGAGCGGACAGTGGCATGGATCTCTGGAGTAGAACATGTGCGGGAGACTATTCCATTTCCTCGTTTGTTAAACCGCTTATACCCTTAATACACTTTTGTGAAGGCACCGATGAAATCATTATCGGTGTTTTCATAATGAAAGGGAAGCTTTTCAGCCGACTATCAATACGTCCGGTTGCTCACCTGGTGAGACTGTAAGAAATTCCTGCAGTTATAATGTGGTAATTCTTTAGATTTGTAGGAATCGGACACCTTTACCCGATCTTTATTTAGCAACTTAGAATGAGGTGATGAAAATCGCTAATTATTATAACTATCAGGCTGTACTTGATAGTCAAATATCTCTTCCCAAATCCTTACTTGTAGAATACAGGAGTTTAGGGATTGCAGAGAAAGAGCTTGTAACTATTCTGCAGATTCACCAATATCATTTAGATGGTAATTCTTTTCCTACTCCAGGGGAGATTGCTGGTCGAACTTCCTTCTCGGAAGAAGAATGTTCGACCATTTTACGAAGCCTGATTCAGAAACAATTACTTTCTATTGAACAAAAGAACCAAAAATTTCAGGTAGGAAACGAGTGCTACTCATTAGAACCGCTATGGGAAAAACTATTCCAAAAATCTCAGCCTCAAAAAGATTCACCAGCACAGCCTGAAAACTTATTTCCCTTGTTTGAACAGGAATTCGGTCGTCCGCTCTCACCATTTGAAATTGAAAACATTAATATATGGCTCGATCAAGAGGAGCAGGAACCGGCACTTATTAAAGCTGCTTTAAGGGAAGCGGTGTTAATGGGGAAATTAAATTTTAAATACATTGACCGGATCTTAAGAGAATGGAAGCGGAAAGGTATTCAAACCGTAGAACAAGCCAGACAGCATGGTAAAAAATTCCGTCAGGGGCAAGTTAAAAATACTTCTTCTACTAAGTCTCCTGTAAAGAGAGACGTTTCCTTATATTATAACTGGCTTGAAGAAGAGTAAAAGAGGTAGGTAAATGCTAAACAAAGCTCAGATTAGATATTGTCTTGATACGTTTGAAGAAATGTTTCCTGATGCCGAGTGCGAACTCACCCATGAAAACCCGTTTGAATTATTAATTGCGGTTGTTTTATCAGCTCAGGCTACGGATGCATTAGTCAATAAAGTAACCCCTGGTTTATTTAAAAAGTATAAGAAACCTGAGGATTATTTAAACGTACCAATAGAAGAATTAGAACAGGATATAAGAAGAATCGGCTTATACCGAAGCAAAGCTAAAAATATCCAAAAGCTTTGTACGACGATGATTGAAAAATTTAATGGCCGTGTACCCCAGACAAAAGCTGAGCTCGAAAGTTTAGCGGGAGTGGGGCGTAAAACGGCCAACGTGGTGGCTTCTGTGGCTTTCAATGAACCAGCAATAGCTGTAGATACTCACGTGGAACGAGTTTCAAAACGCCTGGGTATATGCCGGTACAAAGATTCTGTGCTTGAAGTGGAAAAAACATTGATGCGAAAAATCCCTGAAGCCGAATGGAGCGATACTCACCATCGAATGATTTTCTTTGGAAGATATCATTGTAAGGCTAAAAATCCTCAATGTCCTGAATGTCCACTCCTTTTCTTATGCAGAGAAGGGCAGAAGAGGAAGCGTAAAGCAGAGAAATTAGAAGCAATGGAATAAAAAAACTCCAAAACCTTTTTTAAAGGTTTTGGAGTTTTTTTTACTCGCTATCTCCGTTTTCGGTTTCTTCTTGCTCAGTAGATCCTTCGTCGGATCCTTCTTCCTGAGTTTCAGGCTCCTCTTCAGTATTTTCATCATCAGCAGGCGTATCTTCATCGGTTTCTTCATCATTATTACCATTACCATTGTCGTTGCCATTGTCGTTGCCATTGCCATTGCCATTATCGTTACCATTACCGTTGCCATCGCCGTTTTCATTACCATCTTCGCCGCCGTTGCCATTTCCGTTATTATCATTTTCTGATTCTTGTTCATTATCTTCTGTTTCTTCATCTGAATCTTCATCTTCAGATTCCGGATTTTCTTCCTCTTCACCTTCTTCAGCTTCTTCTTCACCGCCAGGTACTTCTACACTGGCCGTGGAAGGGTCACTGTCTTCTGCATCGCCGTCTTCACTCACAGCAACAACAGTGAATTCATAAGAGGAACCAGGTTGAATCTGGGAAATCTCCATGCTTCGGCTGCTTGTGTTTGTAAGATCTCTTGTTTCCCCGCCGTCTATTGCTACAGAGACATTAAAGGATACATCGTTTGTATCTTCGTAATCCCATTCTAAATCAATCGCTTCTGAATCTTCGTTGTAATTCGCAGATAAGCCTTCAACTGCATCAAGTTTATCAAATTGTTCGGATGTTTCTGTTGGTTTATTGTCTACATGGAAAAGTTCGCTCACAATTTGACTTTCAGGAGTATAGTCACTCGGCAGCTCAGCAGGGCGTGAACCTTCTTCTACATCGACCCACTCTACAGAATCAGGCCGTTGGAAGTCTTCTGTGTCTTCACCTTCAGAAATATGCCCCATAATGGATTTAAAAAGCTGTCGTGGGATCTGCTGAGAACTATCAGACAGGTTTACGTTATTATCTGCATACCCTGTCCATATGGAAACGGAATAATCCGTTGTATATCCGCTGAACCAGACATCAGGAACAATTGCTTGACCATCGCTGTTTTCACGGTTTGTTGTACCGGTTTTTCCTGCTACGGGTAAACCTGGAATGTTAGCTGCAGTACCTGTTCCATCGCTCATAACAGTCTCAAGCATAGAGGTAATCATGTATGCCGTATAATCACTCATTGCTGTTTCTGTTTCAGGTGTTAAATCTGTCGTCTGCCCATCTGAGGATTCTACTTTCCTAACTGTATAAGGTTCATTATATGAGCCATTGTTTCCAAATGCTGCATACGCTCCACTCATTTCTAGTGGATTAGTCAGCACGCCTCCGCCAATTGCGTCGGAAAGAACGAGCTGTCCGTCATCAGGAATGTTAAAGCCTAGTCCTGTTACAAAATCTTCAGCATTGTCTGTTCCGGTTTCTTCCAGCATTTTTATGGCTGGAATGTTTAAAGAACGGCTTAAAGCATAGCGCATACTTACCCAGCCTCTAAATTGATCATCATAGTTTCCTGGTGTCCACGTATCATTTCCAGTGTCTATTTCAATCTCTTCATCGTTAATCTGATGATAGGTAGACAGCTTTTCATTTTCTATCGCAGGTCCATATGCTGTAATAGGTTTAAAGGTAGAACCTGGCTGACGGGAAATATCTGTGGCAAAATTATAGTTCCCTTTTGTATAATTACGACCTCCGCCAATAGCTCTTACTGCTCCTGACTTTGTATCGGTTACTGCTACACCTGACTGTAGTTCATCATCAGGCCATGGAATTGAGCTTTCATCGCTTAACATCTCTTCTACATATTCCTGCGCATCGGAATCGATGGTTGTATAGATCTCAAGCCCATCTTCGTAAATGTTGGCATCTTCCATTTTTTCGCTGACTTCTTCCTCTACATGGTCTATAAACGCCCGGTATGGGGTATTTTCTTCAGAAGGATCAGCAAGTAAGTCTTCTACGTTTGTCTGTTTAGCTTCTTCAGCTTCTTCTTCAGTAATCTTATTGTGCTGCACCATTAAGTTTAAGACGGTGTTCATGCGCTGTTGAGCCAGGTCAGGATTTTCGTAAGGGTCATAGCCTGACGGCCTTTGAGGAAGCCCGGCTAATAGAGCAGACTCAGGCAGTGTCAGGTCATTCAGATCGTCCTTGCCAAAATAAGTCTCCGCAGCTTCAACGATACCGTATGCTCCTTGACCATAGTAGATTTTATTTAAATACATTTCCAGTATGGATTCCTTAGAGTACTGCTGATCTAATTTTATAGCTAAGAATTGTTCTTGAACTTTTCTTTCTAATGTTTTATCACTTGTCAGGTAAGAACGCTTCACAACCTGCTGCGTGATCGTACTTGCTCCTTCCGACCCGAATCCATTTGTAATGTTAGACAGAACAGCTGCTCCAATTCTCCTCGGATCAATACCAAAGTGGTCAAAGAATCGAACATCCTCCGTTGCTAATACAGCATCCACTGTTTGTGAAGGAAGATCGTTATAATTCACCCGGGTTCTTCGTTCATCACCGGCTACGTCTGTTATGAGATTATCATCTTTATCATAAATTTTAGAAGAAAATGGATCGGATAATTGCGCTTCATCCAATGCAGGTGCTTTAGCAATATAATAAGCAAATAGTGCACCTACTGCTAACATAAGAACGATTCCAACCGTTAATAATGTCATAAAAATTGATTTAAATGATGGTCGTTTCTTACCTTTTGATTTTTTAGCATTCTGCTGTTTTCTTCTTGCTGCTCTCGACTGACTTTCGTTGGCCATGTCGTCATTCCTCCATTCAAAAATAGAGCTTATCTATAGCTTTGGCGTAGTCGATTCGAGCTTGGTAGTGGAAGTCGAGCCTGACTCCGTTTTCCTTTATATCCTTATAAGGAATCGACTTACGGCCGTTATTTAATTGATCTTCCCAACAGACAAACAAATACTCTGCAGGCAGAAGGTATGTTTCATCATGAACAGTAAATTTTACTATGAGAAAACATATACCACCATGATGGTGACAATCCTTCATGTGATCAATCTGATGCTTGTGGATGTTACTTAAAGGAAAGGATGTTTTATTCTTTGTTTCCTTGGCTTCGAAGTCGATGTAACGCCCACGATAAACTCCGTTAAAATCTGTTGTGGAAGCTTGTTTAAAGTAAGCTTCCTTAATGACAGCTGCACTTCTCTTAGGATAATCTACATTTACTATTTGAACTGGTGTTGGTTTTTTGTGGATATTCGCAATGTTTGCGTTGCGATAGTACTCATTTGTCGCAGCAATGTCATCCTCTAATGTCATCCCCCTGTTACTAAAGTTTGGCTTGCTCTTTGTCTTGTAAGCCTGGCTAGAGGACTTTTTCCCATTTGGGTAATTCACAAACATATCCCTCCTTGTTTATGAGGGTATCATACCAAAAAAAGAGACGGTCGTGTTATTAAAATCCCTCCTGCACTCACACCCTTATAAACGATTGAAACGCCCAAAAGGTTTCATTTTATTATACGATGTGAAACAAGTTACGACAAATTATAAGTGAGATGGGGAACAACATATACTATAATTAACCACTAAATATTAATTCGTGGGTCAAATCATTTTTCAGGGTATTTTAGGTAAAAAAACGCTGCCCGTAAAAGCAGCGTTTTTTAACATCTATTAAGTGGAAGGTCGGTTTTCGCCAGCTAGTTTTGGGTTGTCTGTTTTAGCTGGAACAGGCTTCTTTTTCTTTGACTTCTTTTGTTCTTTACCCATATAGGACACCTCCTTACTTGTTAAGATGTCTTTCTTTGTTACATTAATTCTAGTTTTGTCATCCTTAAAGGAGTTATACAAGTGAACGAGAATAACATAGGTAAGAGCATATATAGGAGGAGATTACATGAGTAAAAACCAATCCGTTTCCCGTGCTACTTATGAACGTCAATTCGTACAATTAAAAGAAAAGTTCGAGTTGCTGGAAAAGCGTTTATCTTTAAAAGCGGACGAAATTGTTTTTACAATGGCGGTTTCTCATCGAAAGGAAATTGACCAGTTAAAAGAAGAAGTAATACACTTAAGACAACAGATTAAGAATGTGAAAAAAGAACAAAAGCCTGCGTATAAAAAAAATATACATTTATCTTCCCGAAAGAAATCAGCAGGGTGAGTTTGCATATTTGCTTGTACATGATATGGTTTTAGAAAAAAGGTTTGGTGTTATATGACGCTGCGTAAGCTTACTTATGAGATGAAGACATTAATAGACGAGCTTCACGAAAAATTTATCCATACTGAAGGGCCTGTAGATAAAAAGGATTACACGTTTTTTGAGAAGGTAAAGGAAGAAACAAAGCCGATGTTTGACCTGACACTTGAGTGGATGAAAGAAGCTGAATTATTTGTAAAAAACCGGGGAGTGAAGGTGCACCCTAATCAAGTGAAATCTACTCAGGAAAACATGGAAATGCTCATTCTCCACAGTTACTACTTAGATATAGATAAAAAACGGTTTAAAGAGCTGCATCAATCTTCCCATTATGTACTGGACATGATTTTAACAGATATAGATAACCAGGAACAGGCTGGAATATAATGATATTAATGCAGGAAAGACCCGATCAATTTACAAATTTGGTCGGGTCTTTCTATATTTAGCAGTCTTCGTATTTGACTGGAATGATTTTGGATGATGGAAAATGGGTGTTTGGGAAGAAGAATCTCAATCACCTTTAGTTATCTAGTACGAATCCGGTCTAAAATCAGATAAAACGCAGGAATTAAAATCAGAGATAAAGCGGTTGAAAACAGCAATCCTGAGACGATAGAAACCGCCAGCGGCTTAAATAATACATCACCAGTAAAGATAATGGGCGTTAGAGCGGCAATTGAAGTAAAGGAAGTAAGGATGATCGGTCGAACCCGTGCCCTTCCAGCTTCAATTACACTTTTGGCTGTAGAGGGGTACACTTTTTTGTTCTGTTCAATAAACTCAATCAATATAACAGAATTCCTTACTACAATTCCTGAAAGGGAAACGATACCTAAGACTGCAAGGAAGCTTAGCGGCTCACTCGTAACAAAAAGGCCAATAATCGCTCCTGTAATAGAGATAAATACGCTGCTCGTTACAAGGAACGGCATGGTTAACGAGTTGAATTGCAGTGCGATGGTAGCGAAAATAAGAAACAAAACAATTATAAAGAGTTTAGAAATTTCAGCGAAAAAGTCGGTTTGTTCATTTGACTGCCCTGATTCTTCAAGTGTATACTCTTCCGGCAGTTGATCGCTGATCAATTCAATTTCTTTTTGCACGGAAGAAGCAAATATATCCTCTTCCCCTGTTAGAGGATAAGCTTCAATCGTAATCGTGCGTTCCCCATCCAGGTGAGGAATAACACCTGGTTGCTGCTCTTCACTTTCGCTGATAATTTCGCTCAAACGAAACTCGTTCGGCGGCGTGTTCTCTTCTTGTTCTCCAGCAATGGTAAGTTCTTTCAAATCAATGCCTTCCTGGTTTCCGTCATCTACAATAAATTGAACGGGAAGTTGTTGCTCTCCGTCATCAAAAGTCCCAAGACGAATACCTGTATTTGCCAGTTGAAGCTGAGAAGTCACAGCCTCAATCGAAATGTTATTTTCAGCCAGCAACTCTCTGTCAGCTTCGTATTGTTTTACTGGCTGCTTCGTTCCAATATCCAAAGTAACCAATTCAGATTTGCCCAGCTGCTCCAGTCTATCTTTAATCGTTTCCGCTTCATTCGCTAACTCGTCCAACTCCGGTCCTCTTAATTTTAATTCGACAGGTGGGGAAGGGGGAGGACCGGAAACGATGGTATCTAAGAAGATCTCTGCACTGGAGAACTCTTCTCTCAGTTTCTCTTCCCATCTGCTGATAAACGCTGTCGCACTGGATACGTCACGATTCACTCTTATAAGAAGCTGGCCTGTATTTTCTCCGGGCTGGCTAAGCGTTTCGCTAAACAGGTTGGGTAATCCGCTCCCTGCATAGATGGCTGTTTCCGTGACTGAATCATCGTTAGTTGTAATCATTTCTTCAATTTCCTGCAGTTCTGATTCAGATTCTTCAATCGTGGTCCCTTTTGGAAGCTCCACGGAGATTGTAACTTCCGGACGCTCGGCAGCAGGGAAAAATTCAAAAGGTATTTTCATAACAAGCATGGAAAGCAGTAAACAGGCAATGATTCCCGCAGCCCCTGTTCGGATCGGTTTTTTTGTCACTTTTGGAAGCAGGCGGTCTGCGTAATTTTGTTCAAGACGATGAAAAAAGCTTGCAAGAAGCCCCCCATGTTTTTTCCGGCTTTTATTTATCCTTACTTGCTTTGCGTACTGTACAGTAGGGATTAAAGTGAGCGCAATGAAAGTAGAGGCCAGGACTGTGAAAATTAATACACTGGGCAGGGCCCTTATAAATTCACCATTCGAGCCTGAAATAAAGGTAAGGGGAAAGAAACTGAACACAATCATCAGTGTTGAAGTAATAATTGATTTTCCTACTTCTTTCACACCAGTAACCGTACCTTCTAAGGGGGAATCTCCGAGCTGAAACCTTCTCTGTATGTTGTCGTTAACGACGATGGCATCATCTACAAGAACCCCTATTGCAATGATCATACCAATTACAGAAATTTGATTGAGGTCTACTCCTATATATGGGAGCGGGAGGAGACCGATGATAATAGATATAGGAATGGCTGCAGCCACAAGGAAGGCTGAAGACAACGGCAATCCTAAAATTATTACTAAGATGACAGCCAAAAAAGATACAGCAAAGGAAATAACCAAATTGGTAAAAACTTCATCGATCACCGTGCTCTGAGTATAAAATTGTTTCATTGTTACATGATCAGGCAGGTCTTTCTGAAGAGTTTTCAATTTAGTTGTGATTTTGTCCTGGAGTGCAGAAATATTAGTTCCTTTTTCTGCATGGATTGTCATGTTTAATGCACTTTGATCACCATACGTGATAAGGTCTACTGAATTTTCGTTTTTAACACTTACTTTACCAAGGTCCCCTATAGTAAGTAGTTCTCCATCTGCCTCAGTACCAATATTTAATTGTTCATACTCGGACAGTCTTTGATATTTTTTAAAGGCAGATTGGAAACGCGTTCCGTTTTCTACTTCAGTACCGACAGCTGCAGGGGTCAATTCCTGGTCAATTGTCTCGATGACCATATCAGGAGTGACTTGATTTTCGTTCAACTTCTCACTATCGAGGGAGAAGACTACTTGTTGATCAGGGAGTCCTTTAAACTCCACTGAATCGACACCTTCTATAGAAGAAATGTGCTCATCCCATTCTTCTATCACAGGACGGATATTATATAGCTTTTCAGGAGAATCTGCTAGTATGTGGTAACTGGACACAGCAGTAGTAGAACCTGAGGTGTCTACACTTGGAGACTCTGCTTCATCAGGAAAGCTGGCAGAAATCTCAGAAGCAACCTGTTGAATATTGCTGTTAACTAAAGCAGCATCCGTATTTTCTTTGAGGGTGGCTGTAATCGTTCCAGCCCCGGAAGTGGAATTTGACGTTAACTCCTCTATGCCGTTAATGCTCAATAATTCCTCTTCAAGTGGTGTTATAATGGCACTTTCCACTTCCTCAGGTGATGCCCCGGGATAAATAGTTGAAATGTTCGTCACATTGACACTGATTTCTGGAATCTCACGCTTGGGGAGTTGAAAATAGGTAAACACCCCTGTAACGATTAGAATTAACACAAGAACCCATACCATTTTTTTATAAGTAATTAACTGTCTCATATATGACCTCCAGCATAGATTGGAAACTATAAGATTAGTATAAACTTATTTTTGACACTTGTGTCATAAAAAAGTTTAAAAAATGTGCTGAAAAATCAGGGCAAGTGTAAACGCTTTACATCTCGGGTTTAATCTTTTATAATTATTTTCCCAATAAAGGGGGAGGCAGAAAATGAATACAGAACAATTAATTAACGAAGCCAAACAAATTAGAGAAAAAGCTTACACACCATATTCCAAATTTAAAGTGGGAGCTGCCCTTCTTACAAAGGATGGCACGTTATACACCGGGTGTAACATTGAAAATGCAGCTTACCCGGTCACATGCTGTGCAGAGAGGGTAGCAATATTTAAAGCGGTCGCAGACGGTCATTATGAATTTAATGAGCTAGCAGTTGTGGCTGATACAGAAAGGCCTGTTCCACCTTGCGGATCATGCAGACAAGTCATGAGTGAGTTTTTTCAACCAGATATAAAAATTCATTTAACAAACTTAGGTAATTCCGTAAAAACAGTTAAGATGTCCGAACTTTTACCTTTTTCATTTTCTCCAGATGATTTAACCTAAAGAATAATGCTAGAAAAGGCTGCCGTGTAAATGGCAGCCTTTTCTCACGACAGAAGGGAGAGTATAAATGAGAACACTAGTGGTATCTGGTTATAAACCGATGGAACTGGGGATTTTTAAAAATGAGGATCCAAAGGTAAATATTATAAAGACTGCGATACGTAAGCGGTTGACAGGGTTTTTAGAAGAAGGGCTGGAATGGGTGGTAATCTCAGGGCAGATGGGGGTAGAGGTCTGGACTGGGGAAGTTACTATCGAATTAAAAGAGGATTACAATGTTAAGCTTGGAATATTGCCTCCTTTTACTAATCAGCAGTTAAAGTGGCCGGAAGCAATGCAGCAAAGTTACGATATGCTGGTGGAGCAGTGCGATTTTTACAAAGAAATATATGAGAAAGAATATGATGGGCCATACCAGTTCAGAGCGCGTGACCAATTTTTAATCGAGCACTCTGATGGTTGTTTACTGCTTTATGACGAGGAGACGCCAGGCTCACCTAAATACCTTTTGGACATTATTCAGAAATATAAGGAACACTATTCTTACGAGTTAATATTTATTACTCCGCTTGATCTCGAAGAAACGGTAGAAGAAATGAGATTAATGGACCCTGATTATTGGAGCCAATAGAAGGGTAGGCTATGAATAAAGGAAAATATATCAGAGCGGTTGAAAGATTAAATTGACATTGGAGTCAGGATTTGAAAAAATATATGTAATGTGCTGAACAGAGGTGATAAAAATGAGTGAAGAAAAGTATAACCTGGATGGGAAAGCCATCCTGGAAAAAGATTTTAAAACATCGATGCGTGGATATAATCAAGAAGAAGTAGACGAATTTTTAGATTTAATTATTCAGGATTATGAGAAGTTTCAGAAGGAAATGGAAAGGCTTCGGAGTGAAAACAATCGCTTGAAAAAACAGCCGTCACGTGACGAGGCGCCGACTCAGCGTGCAAGACCTGTAAGTAATAATACTCAAAATCATCAAGTGAACTATGATATTCTTAAACGAGTTTCAAATCTGGAAAAAGCAGTTTTTGGCAAAAAGTATGCAGAGGAATAGTCATATTTTAACAGATGACTTATAAGTAAAAGCGTGTTATTATAGTAGAACTTGCTTATAACAGCTAAATAAATGAATATTGAATACTCAGGTAATCGCTGCATAGGTTAATCTATGCAGAGGAAAGTCCATGCTCGCACAAGCTGAGATGCTTGTAGTGTTCGTGCTTGACGAAATCATAAGTCAAGGTAGCTTCTTAAAGCTAACGGCAGGGAAAATACCTACGTTCTTTATGAATATGGTATGAGTACTTTGAAAGTGCCACAGTGACGAAGCTGGAATAGAAATATTTCAGGTGGAACGAGGTAAACCCCGCGAGCGAGCAACCCAAATTAAGGTAGGGGCACTTTTGGATGGGAATTCAACCTGAAAAAAGGCCGCATTAAGAGGCAGATAGATGGTTACCACCTGCGTGCGAGGTTGACCACCGTTTGCAGTACTAAGGAACAGAACATGGCTTATAGAGTATTCAAAGGTCATTGATCATCACAGAAAAACCCTTCTCAAAAAGCCGAATGCTTTTTTGGAAGGGTTATTTTTTTAAATACGACCATAAAATAAACCGATACAGCAATTTAGGAGGTAAAGAATGTCATCGAATGTTACATTGATCGCAACAGCAGCTATGGGAATTGAAGCTTTTGTAGCCAGGGAAGTAAAGGCGCTCGGCTATGAAAAAGTTAAGGTGGAAAATGGACGGGTCATTTTTGAGGCGCCTGTTTCCGCTATACCTAGAGCCAATTTATGGCTGCGTACAGCTGATCGCGTCCGTCTTTTGGTAGGGAGGTTTAAAGCCTATAGCTTTGATGAATTATTTGAGGGGACCAAAGAATTACCGTGGGAGCAATTTATCACTGAAGACGGCGAATTTCCAGTAGTAGGAAAATCAGTAAAGTCGAAGCTCTACAGCGTGCCTGATTGTCAGTCGATTGTAAAGAAAGCGATCGTTGAAAGGTTAAAGAAAAAATATGGCGTAGCTTCTATCCTTAAAGAAACCGGAGCCTTTTATCGGGTTGAGGCAGCCATCCATAAAGATGAAGTGCTTCTTACTATTGATACCTCAGGAAGTGGCTTACATAAGCGCGGCTACCGTGTCGGACAGGGGGAAGCCCCCCTTAAGGAAACGCTTGCCGCTGCTCTTATTCAAACGACGAATTGGAAAGCTGATCAGCCTTTTGTTGATCCATTTTGCGGATCTGGAACAATTCCTATAGAAGCAGCTTTAATTGGCCAGAATATTGCTCCGGGCTTTAACAGGGAATTTGCCTCCGAGAGTTGGAGTTTTATACATGACTCCCATTGGGAGGAAGCATTTCAAGAGGCAGAAGACTCTGCCAATTATGATCAGCCTTTAGATATTACTGGATCTGATGTTAGTCATGACATGATTTCTATCGCAAAAAAGAACGCAATGGAAGCCGGTCTGGGAGATTTAGTGAAATGGAAACAGATGCAGGTCAAAGACTTTAACCCTAAACAAGATAACGGTTATATGATTGGAAATCCACCGTATGGAGAACGAATGGGTGATCGGGAAGAAGTGGAGAACATGTACCGCGATTTAGGAACGATCATGAGAGATTACCCATCCTGGAGCGTCTATATTTTAACCTCAAACGAAAGATTTGAAGATCTGTACGGCCGGGAAGCCACCAAAAAAAGAAAGCTTTTTAATGGGTTTATAAAGACGGATTTCTATCAATTTTTCGGCAGAAAGAAGTAACAGAGGGGAGAGGTTTTTTTGAATCAATCGACTGAGCAAAAGTTCTGGGCATTGTTAAAGCAGCAGTCAGCCTATGAAGAAGCCATTGGATTAATGGCCTGGGATATGAGAACCAAAGCTCCTAAAAAAGGAATAGATAACCGTTCAGAAGTGATCGGAATTCTCGCTGAAAAGGTTCACCATATCCAGACAAGTGAAGAAATAAGTAAGTATATAGAAGAACTTAAACCAAAAGCCGATGATTCAAAACTACGTTCTGCTTTAGAAGATGCAGAGGAAACATTCAATCGGACAAATAAAATCCCTGCTCAGCTTTATAAAGAATTTGTTACGCTGCAATCCTCCTCTGAATCAAAATGGGCTGAGGCAAAAGAAAATGGGAATTTCAAAAAATTTCAGCCTTATTTAGAAGAATTGGTTCGGTATAATCAAAGATTCGCCGAACTATGGGGATATAAAAATCACATTTATGATGCTCTGCTTCACAATTATGAACCGGGGGTTACTGTGAAGCAGCTGGATCAGGTTTTTCCTAAGGTAAGGGATGCATTAACTAAGCTGCTCAATAACGTCCAGTTGGCTGACGCTGCTCCTGACCCATCTCTCCTCCAGGGGCATTTCCCTAAACAGCGTCAGGAACAATTTAGTAAAGAAATTTTAAAGAAAATGTGCTATGACTTTGATGCGGGACGATTGGATGAGACGATCCATCCTTTTGCTATAGGTTTAAATAGGAACGACGTTCGTGTAACGACTAAATATGATGAAAAAGATTTCCGGACGGCTGTTTTTGGGACGATTCATGAAGGAGGGCATGCCCTTTATGAACAAAACATCGATCCTGAATTATCTTTTACTCCCCTGGCAACAGGTACATCAATGGGGATTCATGAATCACAATCACTATTTTGGGAAAACTTTATTGCCAGAAGCCGTGAATTCTGGGAAAATCATTATCCTCTTTTTCAAAGCTTTGCTCCTGAACGATTCAAGCAAATAGCACTTGATGACTTTTTCTTTGCTGTTAATGAAGTGAAACCATCGCTAATTAGAATCGAGGCTGACGAGTTGACGTATTGTCTTCATATCATGGTGAGGTATGAGTTAGAGAAAGCGTTGATCAGCGGAGAAATTAAAGTAAAACACCTTCCAGAGCTGTGGAATGAAAAGATGAAAGCTTATCTAGGGATTGTACCTCATAATGATTCCGTAGGAGTGCTGCAGGATATTCACTGGGCAGGCGGTGATTTTGGCTACTTTCCTTCTTACGCGCTGGGTTATATGTATGCCGCTCAATTTGATGCAGCGATGAGAAAAGATATTGACGTGGCTGGTGCGGTAAGATCTGGAGATTTTCAGCTTATAAAGGAATGGCTTACCAAACACATTCATCAATTCGGCAAGACAAAAAAACCGTTAATGATAGTGAAAGATGTAACAGGAGACGGACTTAACCCTGATTATTTAATTTCTTATTTAACAAATAAGTATAAGGGGATCTATCAATTTTAAAAAGAGGCTTGGGCGAAACGAAATAAAGCGTAAAATAATCCGAACGATTCTATTAAAATCAGTTCGGATTATTTATGTGCCAACTGTTTCCTAAAACCTGATCTCTGCCCATCAATGGAAGTTGAAATTTCTGGAAAAACATCAAGAAATAAAGCTGTCGAGAAATTTCTCGACAGCTTGAGGAAACCTTATTGGTTACTTTTTTTACGAGAATTCATTTTTCAAATTGGTTGGGGCAAGGCCGGCATCCTCGAAAATACGGTCCATTTCCTCCTGAAACTCCTCAAAGCTTTCGTTCGCTTTTGATAAGTCAGCGTCTTCAACGCTTCCCTCAAGGCTGCTCTCAACTTCACTATAGTACGTTTCTAATGTAGGGAGTGCTTCTTCAATTGCTGAAGTTGTATCTTCATTCACATTCCCATCCATTTCATAATCAGCTACTTTGCCGCGCGCGTCTTTAGCCGCAGATCTAGCATCATCGACATTCTCCTGGTCAAGTTCACTTTCTTCATCAGAGAGCACGGCTTCTAAATCAGTAATTTGAGACTGTTCTGGACGAAGTGTTGCTGCCATATCCTGCTGCCAGTTTAACAAATCTTTTTTTAGTTCCTGTTCTTCTTCTGAGTGAGCATCTGCTTCATTATCTTCCGCGGCACTGTCTTCGGAATTTGACCCACAGCCCGCAGCAATCAGTAAGATACTTAACAGAGCAAGTAATAACATCCATTGCTTCATTCTCATGTCCTCCCCTTATGTAAGATTCATCCAACAGTGTATCTTCCAGCTTTAAAAAAGTAAATAATTCCAGGAAAATTTATACTATACTGAAAATTCCGAAATGAATTCGCGTAGATAATTGAAATCTGCCTTTAGGATAAAATCAAGTAAATTAAGCCACCTTAATATTCAGAGAGGTGGGAAGATAATGGCTCACATATTATCCTGTAGTATTCATGAAGCTGAATTTAACTATAAGCAAGAAGAAATTCAAAGACTAATTGAAAATATTTTCCCTATGAATGAATCGGAGATAAAAAAGTTAATCCCTATCTTTACCAATAGTCAAATTAGTAATAGACAGTTAGCTTTTCCGTTAGAATGGTATACGGAAGAACGCCGCCTTCAGGACGTGAATGCCTCATATTGTGAGAAAGTGATTTCTTACAGCAAGCAGGCTGCTATGAAATGTTTACGTAACCGGCAATTTTTACAAAAGGAGATACAGCCTGAAGAAATTGATCATATTATATTTGTTTCCTCTACAGGAATTGCTACCCCGACGATTGATGCTTATTTACTGGATGAGCTGGGGTTAAGGAATGATACGAAACGAACTCCTCTGTTTGGTCTTGGCTGCGCAGGAGGTACGAGTGCAGTAGGAAAAGCATACGACTACCTTAAAGGGGCCCCGAAAAGTAATGTTCTGATTATTTGTGTTGAATTGTGCAGCATTACCTTCCAGCATAATGATTCGAGCGTGAGTAATTTTGTTGGATCTGCCTTATTTGGGGACGGAGCTTCGTGTTTACTATTAGCGGGAGATGAATCCCCCCTTCTTCAAATAAAAATTTCAACTGCTCCGAAAGTAACTTCTTTCAGTACGAAAACGAAGCCACACAGTCAATCTGTTATGGGCTGGAGTGTTAAAGATTCGGGTTTTGAAGTGATATTTAAAAAGAGTATCCCCAAGCTGGTCAAGAGTTTCTGGAAAGAACATATTGAAGAAAGACGAAGAGCGCTTCATATGGACACCACAGAATTACCCTTTATTGTAGCCCACCCCGGCGGAAGAAAGGTAGTAGAAGCTTTTGTCACTAGTTTAGGTGCGGAAGAATCGGTCGTTTCTGCTTCGCGGGATGTGCTGCACCAACACGGAAACATGTCTTCTCCAACTGTTCATTTCGTTTTACATCAAATTATGCTGCAATTCCCTCCATCAGGGGTCCGGTCATTTATGACGTCGCTTGGCCCCGGCTTTACTTCGGAAATTGTCAGTCTGGAGTGGTTGTAATGTTATTGTATTTCTTTATTATCTTTCAGCGGCTTACTGAATTGATTATTGCAAAACAAAATAAAAAGTGGATGCTTCATAGAGGGGGAATCGAGATAGAATCCAGGCATTACCCCTTATTTATATGGCTTCACTCTTTATTTTTTCTATCTTTGTTTGTAGAATGGTATGTTATAAAAGACGGACAGCTGTGGTTTTCTCCATATTTAATTGGTATTTTTATTATGTTACAGTTCCTGAGAGTGTGGTCTATTCTCTCACTTGGAAGAAGGTGGAACACCAGGATTGTTGTTATCCCTGGAGATTCACGGATCTCCCGTGGTCCTTATCGGTATATAAAACACCCTAACTATATTATCGTCTTTTTTGAACTGCTTGTAATTCCTCTGCTTTTTCAGGCTTTTGTTACGGCCCTGCTTTTTCCCTTATTACACCTTCTCGTACTTACCGTGCGCCTTCCTGCCGAAGAAAGGGCATTGTCTGGAGAATTGTTAGATAGATGATCCATTTTAAGCCAAGTGATTTCAACTTGGCTTATATTTTTGTATACTATGAACATAGCGAATCTTGTCGATGTTTTGTTAAAACGTTAGGAGAATCTCATGAAGCAGATGCAGCCGCTGGCAAATTATTTGGAAGACTTATGGACGAGAGGGTTCAAGTTGTCTGATGAACACGTACATTTTATTTACTTTGGTAAAAATTCAACAAATACAGAAGACTGGAAAGTGATTGTAGCTCTTCAGATAACATTAAAGTATCAAAAAAAGTTTGACCCAAGCTTTTACATAAGTGTGTTAGAGTTGATCGGCCGGGAAACGGTCACAACAAAAAAACACGCCTACCAGGCGCTGGAAAAATACGGGTTTTCGTCCGTGAAGTCAAAAAAAGAACGAGGCTCTAGTCCTGGTTCTTTTTTAATTCAATTCTTGCTAATTCATCTGCATGCTTATTTTCTTTATCGGGAATCCACTTATAAAAAACGTAAGCGAAATGGGAGTGAAGCGATAATATCTGATCCAGGAAGGGGGAATAGGCTGGATTTTTGCAGTATTGTGAATCAGCTGATTGAACGACGAGCTGAGAATCACTTCTAATCGAGATAATTTCTCCCCTGAAATGCTCTTTGCAATATTCCAAAGCATGGATAACTGCCAGGAATTCCGCTTCATGATTCGAGCAATTACCAAGAAATTTACTAAAGCGATGAAAATCCTTAACGTAAACACCTGCTGCACTTGGCCCGGGGTTGCCTGCAGTAGCTGCGTCAGTATATACTTCAATCATTAAATTAACTCCTTTTTTCACACCAATTGGTTATAAATGTGCACCTGATATGCTATGGAGCCACTATGGTTATGTTACCTGGGGGGTTTAAGTAACGGCTGAATATCAGTTTTTTATTATACTTCTAACAGGGGTGAAATTCAATGTGAGTTAATCCTCTTACACGTGACAAAATTGATGTACAATAGAAATAGATCGTGCGATTAAAGGAGCTGGTCTTATGAAATCTGATATAGAAATTGCATTAGAATCCAGTATGTCTCCCATTAAGGAGATTGCAGCGCAACTAGCTTTACAGGAAAGAGAGTGGGAGCCTTATGGCCGCTATAAAGCCAAGCTTTCTCCCGACATCATAAAGGATAATAAGAAAAATAAGGAAGGCAAGATTATACTAACAACTTCTATCAATCCTACACCTGCAGGGGAGGGGAAATCTACAGTTACAGTAGGACTAGGACAAGCACTTTGCCGGCTTAATAAGAAAGCGATTATTGCACTAAGGGAACCTTCTTTGGGACCTGTAATGGGTATTAAAGGAGGAGCATGCGGAGGAGGCTACTCTCAAGTGTTGCCGATGCAGGACATAAACCTGCATTTTAACGGTGATTTTCATGCTGTAACTGCTGCAAACAATGCTTTATCAGCATTCATTGATAACCATATCCATCAAGGAAATGAATTACATATTGATCCAAGGCGTATCGAGTGGAAACGAGTGGTGGACTTAAATGATAGAGCGCTGCGCGAAATAATTGTAGGTCTAGGCGGCCCGGTGAAAGGGGTTCCCCGGGAAGACGGATTTACTATTACCGTAGCTTCAGAAATTATGGCAATTCTTTGCTTAGCAGATGGCATGGAGGATTTAAAAAAACGTCTGGCTCGTATAATTGTTGGTTATACGTATGATAAACGTCCGGTTACTGTAAAAGATCTTGGCTTTGAGGGAGCTTTGACATTATTGCTTCATGAGGCGGTGAAACCAAACCTGGTACAGACGACCGAAAATACTCCTGCTATCATTCATGGAGGTCCATTTGCTAATATTGCCCATGGGTGCAATAGTTTAATGGCTACCAAAACCGCTGCTCAATTAGGGGATTATGTTGTTACAGAAGCCGGTTTCGGGGCAGACCTTGGAGCGGAGAAATTTTTAAACATTAAGACACGTGCTGGCGGATTCCAGCCGGATGCTGTGGTTATCGTTGCTACGGTTAGAGCGTTAAAAATGCACGGAGGTATTAATAAGAAGGATTTAGATAAGGAAGATGTAGCTGCTTTAAAGCGCGGGATGGAAAATTTAAAAAAACATATAGAGACCATAGAACAGTTCAATCTGCCTTTTGTCGTTGCTGTTAACCATTTTCCTTCAGATACTCCTGAAGAGATTGATTTTCTCATGAGATGGTGTAGAGACCAGGAAGTGGAGGCAGCTTTAGTAGAGGTGTTTTCAAAGGGCGGGGAAGGCGCCCTGGATTTAGCTGAAAAGGTGAGTGCCTGCTGTGACCAAAATAAAGGACCTATGTCTTATACGTACGAACTTAATGATCCCGTGGAAGAAAAAATCCGAAAAATTGCCTTACATGTCTACGGGGCAGATCATGTGGAGTTTACTGGTCCGGCAAGAAAGCAGCTCAAGCAACTAATTGATCACGGGCATTCTGCACTGCCGGTTTGTATGGCTAAAACCCAATACTCGCTTTCCGATGAGCCAGCATTGATAGGGAGGCCTTCGGGGTTTACGTTAACGGTTCGAGAATTAAGAGTTTCTGCCGGGGCCGGTTTTATTGTGGCTTTAACAGGCGATGTCATGACGATGCCGGGACTGCCTAAAGAACCAGCAGCTTTAAAGATGGATATATTAGAAGATGGGACGATTAAAGGGCTGTTTTAAGAAGGGAGATTTGTAGATGAGTGTTAAGATCGGCTTAACCGGCTGGGGGGATCACCAATCTCTTTACCCTGAACAAACCAGATCAGATGAGAAGCTGAGTGTTTATGCTTCTCACTTTCCTGTAGTAGAGGTAGATACTGCGTTTTATGCAATTCAGCCGGTCAGACATTATGAAAAATGGTTGAATCAGACCCCTGACACTTTCACTTTTGTAATTAAAGCTTTTCAGCAATTGACCGGCCATGACCGTGAAGAGCGAACAGTTCAACAGGCAAAAGACATTATAAAAGCCTATGAAGAATCTATTCAGCCGGTAGTGGAGGCAGGAAAAGTACAATCACTTCTTTTTCAATTTCCACCATGGTTTGATGTAAGAAAAGAGCACATCCAAAAGCTGAGGCTTATTAAAGAATGGTTAGAACCCTATCCGCTCGCCCTGGAATTCAGGAATCAAACATGGTTTAACGACAAATATAAAGAACAGACCCTTCACTTTATGAAAGAGCATCAATGGATTCATACAATATGCGATGAGCCGCAGGCAGGTGAGGGTTCTGTACCATTAGTGGAATCGGTTACCCACCCCGCTCAGTCTCTTGTAAGGTTTCATGGCCGCAACTTACATGGGTGGAACAAAAATGGGCGTAAAGACTGGAGGAAAGTCCGCTTTCTCTACCGCTACAACAAGCAAGAATTAGAGGAATGGGCCAACAGGGTAAAGCGGCTGCAGGAAGAAACGAAAGAAATTACTTTATTATTTAACAATAACTCCGGTGGAGATGCTGCCGATAATGCCAGACAGCTTCAGGACATACTAAATATTGAATATAAAAATCTAAACCCCCGCCAAATGGATCTTTTTCAATTCTAGAGGTGAAAAATGGACTGTGAAAAAATAATTTATGAAGTGAATAATTATATTACCCGGCAATTTGCTAATGATCCAACCGGTCATGATTATAACCATATGAAGCGAGTGGCAGAGTGGTCAAGACTTATTGCGCTCGACGAGGGAGCAGACCCGTTTACAGCAGAACTTTCAGGATGGGTTCATGACATAGGAGATGCCAAGTTATTTCAAGACACGGATGCGGCATATCAGGAGTTAGATGATTTTCTAAAATCTCTCAATGTGAATGTGGACCAAAGAGAGGTTGTTTTTGCTATTATTAGAGATATATCATTTTCTAAGGGACGGATTCCTGATTCAATCGAAGGTAAAATCGTCCAGGACGCAGATCGGTTGGACGCCCTGGGAGCGATAGGCATCGCGAGGACTTTTGCATACGGCGGGATGCATAATCAATTAATTTACCATGAAGAGGAACAGAAGTTGACGTCTATTCAACACTTTTATGATAAGCTGCTGAAATTAAGCCAGGGGATGCATACTAGAAAAGCCCGTCAGGAGGCAGAGCAGCGGCACATTTTTATGAAGAAATATTTAGAACAATTTTTTAAAGAATGGAACAGCATAGAAAGAGCAGGTGAGTGAAATGACAAATGAAGAAAACTATTTAAAGCTTTGTCGGGATGTGCTGAATACAGGGACAGTAAAAGGCGATCGCACAGGTACAGGGACGAAGTCTTTATTCGGCTATCAAATGCGGTTTGACCTGGAGAAAGGATTTCCGTTATTGACAACGAAACGGATTCCGTTTCGTCTGATTGTCAGTGAGTTATTGTGGTTTATCAAAGGGGATACGAATATCCGATATTTGTTAAAGCATAACAATAATATTTGGAATGAGTGGGCCTTTCAATCGTACATCGAAAGTGAAGAATATAAGGGACCGGATATGACAGATTTCGGCAGACGCAGTCAGCAGGATCAAGAATTTAATGCTCAATATAAAGAACAAATGGACAAGTTTAAGGAGAAAATATTAAACGATGACGCTTTTAGCAAGCGGTTTGGAGACCTTGGTGCTGTATACGGAAAACAGTGGAGAGCCTGGCAGACATCGCGTGGAGAGACGATTGACCAATTAAAAGATGTAATTGAAAACATTAAGAATAACCCGGATTCAAGACGTCATGTCGTCACGGCATGGAATCCTGAGGATGTACCTTCCAATATGGCTCTGCCGCCGTGTCATATGATGTTTCAGTTTTACGTAGCAGATGGAAAGCTTTCCTGTCAGTTGTATCAGAGAAGCGCTGATATTTTTCTAGGAGTCCCTTTTAATATTGCAAGCTATGCCCTGCTTACTCATCTGATTGCAAAAGAATGCGGACTGAAAGCAGGGGAATTCATTCACACACTGGGAGATGCTCATATATACTCCAACCATGTTGACCAAATTAATAAGCAGCTGGCGCGCGAAATTAAGAAAGCACCTTCTTTGTGGCTGAGTGAAGAGAAGGAAAGCGTGTTTGATTTTGGTATGGAAGATATAAAAATTGAAAACTATGAGCCGCATCCAGGCATAAAAGCCCCGGTCGCTGTTTAAAAATTGTTGGAGGTGAGGTTATGATTTCTTTTGTATTTGCAATGGATCGAAATCGCGCGATTGGCAAAGATAACGATTTACCCTGGTATATTCCCCGTGATTTTAAATTCTTTAAAGAAAAAACATGGGGGCAAACAATCATTATGGGCAGGAAAACGTTCGAATCGTTTGGTAAACCTCTCCCGGAACGCCGTCATATCATCGTGACCACAAATCCTGATTTTCAGGCAGAAGGATGTGAAATCTACCATTCGTTAGATGATATCATCCGCTTAAATGAAACCTACCCTGACAAAGAATGGTTTGTCATTGGCGGAAGTGTCATCTTTGAGAAAATGCTCCCGCACGCGGATCGTATGTATATGACCTATATTGATCACGCTTTTGAAGCAGACACGTTCTTTCCGGAGTATGAGGAAGCCGATTGGCATTTGATCGAAGAGGCCAAAGGGATTAAGGATGAAAAGAACCCCTATGATTATTACTTTCGTGTATATGATCGAGTGAGACCGTGAATAATGTGAGCGGAGCGATCCTGGCAGGAGGGGGTTCTACGCGAATGGGCAGTGATAAATCAGAGTTGGTGATCGGGGAAGTAACGGTGCTTGAACGAATTGGTGCTATACTGAAGCGTAATTTCTCTCATGTTATCATAAACCGAAATAATCCTGCTTCGGTACAAGCAGTGTATGTGAAGGATCAGTATGAACAGCACGGTCCGTTAGGTGGTCTGCATGCCGTGTTATCTGAGACTCCAACACAGTATGTTTTTGTCTCTGCATGTGATACCCCTTTTCTTAAGACTGAAATTATTGAATTTTTGTTATCGAGACTGACTTCTGACATTGACGCAGTAATTCCGGTTTATAACGGCAGAAGCCAGCCGCTTTCGGGCATTTACCGTAAAGAATTGGCCCAAAGGTGTGCTTTACTGCTTGAAAAAGGAGAAAGAAAGATGCAGAGCCTGCTTAATGTGAGTACAGTCATCTATGTTGAAAATTTTCCAGCCATTGACCCGGAAGACCTTTATTGGCACTTCTTTAATATGAATACTGGAAAAGATTATGAAGCGGCGCTTAAAAAAATCCAGGCAGAATAAAGACATGCTGTCCTAAACATGATATGATAGACGCAGATTGTGATAATGAATACTTAACGTTTATTGAAACCTATCATAAGGAAGGTGACCTTCATGCTTTCAAGTATTGGGATTCCTGGTTTAATATTAATATTGGTTATAGCCTTAGTCATTTTTGGACCGAAAAAACTCCCGGAAATTGGAAAGGCAACCGGAGAAACTTTAAAAGAATTTAAGAAATCGGCGCGTGATCTTACCGGTGATGCTAAAGAGGATGTACAGGAAGCAAAAAATATTATTGACGATAAAAAATAGATCGTCTTAATGGAGTGTTGATACATGTTTTCAAATATTGGCGTTCCTGGTCTGCTGCTCATCTTGATTATAGCACTGGTTATATTTGGTCCTGCGAAACTCCCGGAAATCGGCAAAGCTTTTGGAAGCTCTTTAAAAGAATTTAAAAAAGCAGCCGGGGATATGATGTCAGATGATCAATCAGCCAAAAATAAAGACAAAAATGAAAAATAAGAAGATGTAAGGGGGCTTCCCTTACATCTTCTTTATGTGAAGGCATGTTTTAGCTTGGGAGGATTATAAATGCCAGACCTTAAAAATAGCAGTCAAGATATTGAAATGAATATGACCGACCATTTAAGTGAGTTAAGAAAACGTATTATCTATTCGATTGTTTCCTTTGTTATATTTTTCATCGGAGGCTTCGTATATATACGCGAAATCTATGACTTTCTTGAAGCTGATATCCCTATTAAATTAAGTGTTACGAGCCCTGGAGAAGTGGTTTGGATTTACTTTACACTGGCCAGCATTATAGCTTTAATCGGATCCCTGCCGATGCTGTGTCTGCAGTTATGGTTATTTATTAAACCGGCCCTAACGCCTAAGGAAAAGAAAGCTTCATTGGCTTATATTCCCGCCATTTTCCTATTATTTGTCGCAGGGTTAGGGTTTGGGTATGCCGTCTTTGTGCAGTTAATTCTACCGTTTCTTCTATCCTTAAATGATGGAATGTTTAACGAACTGTTCACAGTTGAACGGTATTTCCGCTTTGTGTTTAGAGTAACGATTCCTTTTGCCATTCTATTTGAAATCCCAGTCATCATTATGTTTTTGACGAGTCTCGGCATTTTAAACCCTGAATTATTGACGAAAATAAGAAAATACGCTTATTTTGTTTTAATTATCGTAGGTACGATGATTTCTCCTCCGGATTTTGTCCTGCAGATAGTAGTAGCTGTCCCGTTGATTCTGCTGTATGAAATAAGTATCATTTTATCAAGAATCGTTTATCGCAAAAAGCTAAGGGCACATCGTGAATTTATGGAGGAACCATATGAATAGGGTTTCTCCAATTTTTGGCGCCACTCTAAGAGATGTGGTAAAACTAGAGCAGTTATGACTTGGGGGAGGGAAGCAATTGAGGTCGTTTTATCATTACATGATGAGATATCGGGGAAATAAACAGGAAGATGACGAAAAAAAACTGGCAGACTGGATGTTTGAAGATCACAGTTTTCCAAAACAGGCCACGTCCTATAATGAAATCAGCAGCTATTTGGAATGGAATATTCCGTTTGCGAATGCATTAGCTGTATTTGATCGATTATACGACGCTTATCAAATGGACGAAGAGTAAAAAGGTACCTGAAGAAGGTATCTTTTCTTTTTTCAAGGAGTCTTTCACTCTAGTATAATAAAGATGATATAGATGAGAAGGAAGGGGCAGGGGTTATGAAAATCCTACATACAGCAGACTGGCATTTAGGAAAAATCGTAAATAACGTTTATATGACAGAGGATCAGGCATTTATGCTAAATGAGCTGATTGAAATCGTTAAAGAAGAACAGCCTGATGTCATCATTATTGCTGGTGATTTATATGATCGGTCCATTCCACCAAAACAGGCGGTGGAACTATTAAATGATACGTTGACTACTTTAATCAATGATATCCAGATCCCCGTATTAGCCATAACGGGAAATCATGACAGCCCTGATCGTATGGAATTCGGCGCCCGGCTGTTTCGTAAACAAGGTTTGTATCTTCAGACCAAACTTTATAAGGAACACCACCCTGTTACCATTTATGATAAAGAGGGGCCGGTTCACTTTCATCTCATTCCATATGTAGAGCCGGCAGAAGCTGCGTATATATTTGAAGACGATTCAATAAAGAGCCATCAGCAAGCAGCTGAGAAGCTGATTGATCATATAGAAAGTAATTATGACATGAATGAACGTCATGTGTGGGTGGGGCACTCTTTTATCGCAGGAGGTATGGAATCAGAATCTGAGGAAAGGCTGTCCATGGTAGGCGGCACCCCCTATATTGATGCCGCTTTATTTAAAAATTTTGACTACGTAGCGCTTGGTCATCTTCACCAGGCTCAGAGAATCCTAAAAGAAACCATTCGTTACAGCGGGTCGATTTTAAAGTATTCTTTTTCAGAAGCTAAGCATCAGAAATCTGTCACTTTGGTAAATTTGAACGGGAATGAATGCACAATCAAGAAAATACCGCTCCGTCCCAAAAGAGATTTTGAAATAATTGAAGGTTATTTCTCAGAATTATTAGAAGGCAAGCTTGCAGCAAACAACGAAAGTTATTTGCACATTCGTCTATTGGATGATGGAACCATACTCGATCCAATGGGCAAGCTCAGAAAAGTTTATCCCAATATTCTGCACCTTGAAAGGGCTGCTTTATCCCAGCAGAATAAGCCGGCTGACTTTGATCAGGTTAAATCCAGGCAAAAACTTGAGCCTCTAGATCTGTTCAAGGCTTTTTACGAAGAAATAAAAAACGATCAGCTTCCGGATAAGCGCAAAACAATGGTCGAAAGTGCAATAGAAGATCTGCGTCTTCAGGAGAGGGGGAAATAAGTTGAGAGCTCTAAACTTAACTGTTCAAGCGTTTGGTCCCTTTAAGAATAAACAAACTATCGATTTCTCACAGCTTGGGGATGAAACCATCTTCTTAGTTACCGGACCTACGGGGGCCGGGAAAACTACTATATTTGATGCAATGTGTTTCGCGCTGTATGGAAGGGCAAGTGGAATGGATCGGGAGCAGGATACTTTAAAAAGCCATTTTGCCGATGAGACAGATACTACTGTTGTCGATTTCACTTTTATGCTTAGAGGAAAACAATACCGTATTGAGCGAATGCCCAAACAGTGGAAGAAAAAAGAACGCGGCGAGGGACTGAAAGAAGAACTGACTAAAGCCAATTTATATCAGCAGCAGAACGGGGAAGAAAGACTAATCGCTTCGAAGATTAAAGAAGTTAATGAAATGATTGAAGAACTTCTCCGACTGGATTATGATCAATTCCGTAAAATGATCATGATTCCTCAAGGGGAATTCCGAAAGTTGATTTCAGAAAACAGCAGAGAGCGTGAAGAAATTCTGCAAAAAATTTTTAGGACTCATTTCTACTCAGAACTGACAGACTACTTGCGTGGACAGCAAAGAGCCCTGGAAAAAGATATGGAACAATTTGAATGGAAGATTGAGCAGGAAACCGAGAAAATTCAATGGCTTCCCGGGCAGATGGAAGAAATTCCGCAGGATCCTCAGAAGATTGTACAACAGTTGGATGAGACGCTCGAACAACAGCAATCGCAAAAGGAGAAGCTGGAAGAACACGTTCATGATTTAAAGAAACGACTGGATCAGGCGGAGAAAGCCTACTATCATGGTAAAACAATCGACGATTTATTTCGTGAAAAAGACCGGCTTGCAGTAGAAGAAAAACAACTGCAAGAGGACCAGGAAGAAATTAATCGTCAATCTGAATTGTTACAAGCTGCTAATAAAGCCCAGGAACTAAGACCTTATGAGAAGCAAATGGATGAAAGAAAGAGTGAAAAAAATAAACTAGCGCAGTCTTTAAAAGAAAATGAAGAAAAACTGAATGAAATTAATGAAAATTTTAAAAAGATAAAAGAAGAATATGAAAAAGAAAAAGCGAAGGAACCCGTACGGGACGAGTTGAAAGATGATGTCAACAAGAAAAGAGAAGCGCTTCATAAACTGGAAAGGCTGCTAAGCATCCAGCAGTGGATTAGAGAGCTGACAACGAATCAAACGGAATGGGATAAGCAATTATCACATCTTTCCTCCCTAAAGAAACAATTAATAGAAGAGAAGGATCAGAAAAGCCGGCTGGCTGCCGGTGAAAGAGAAGTAACGTCCTCCCTGTATGAATTAAAACAAAAAAACGAGCGTTTAAAAAGAAGTCAGGCAACCCTTCTGCGACTTGAGAAAGAGTGGAACAAACTCGAAAATTTAAGGGAGAGGTACAGGGAACTGCAGAAGGAAGCAGCTCATGCAAAGGAAGAAAGTGATCATTTAAAAATCCGGTATGAAGAAAGTATTGAAAAACTGAAAAAACACCGGGCCTACCATCTGGCATTGGAATTACCAGAGGGAAGCCCGTGTCCCGTGTGTGGATCCAATGAACATCCTGCTTTAGCAGCAAAGCCTCAAGAAGTACTATCGAACGCTGAAATGGAACGGCTCAAAAAAGAAAGTGATCATAAAGAGAAAGTATTTTTTAATAAACACGAATTGATGACCACTGCTGAAGCCGAAGGAAGAACTCATAAACAATTCGTTGATTCGTTACATGATGAAGTCCGTGACATTACAGGGGATGAATTAACCATTGAAGCAGTAAAGAACGCTTCTGCTCACATTGATAAAGAATTACAGTCCAATGCAGATTCGTTAAGCAGCAAGGAAAAAGATCTCGCTGCAATCCATGAAGCTGCTGATCGGATCATTCAAATTGATCAGCAGGTTAACGAAGTTACTAAAGACGAACAAAAGGTGAGTGAGCATCTAAAGAAATGCTCTGAAGAGAAAATCGCCTATGAAACAGAAGGTAACAACCTGGAGACAAATTATAAGTTCGTTACATTCAATTTATCCGATATGAAAGTTTATGTAAAAGAGGCGGAGCAAAAGCTGTACGAGACTGCAAAAAAGTGGGAAGAAATTCAGCAGCAATACAGTCGGAAATCAGAAGAATTTCAACAGCTAAAAGGTAAGAAAACGGAGTTAGAACGATATTTAGAACAAGCTGAAGAAACGTTTCAAGCAAAAGAGAAAGAGTTTAATCAAACGCTTGACCAACTTAACTTTAATTCTCTGTTGGAGTATAGGCAGGCTTTATTAACGGAAGAACAAATAAATAAATTAACAAAAAGAATTAATGATTTTACCCAGCATAAAGATCTTGTTCGGAATCGTCTTAAAGAGTTAACAAATAAACTAAAGGAAGAACAGCGTCCAGATTTAGAGATTCTTAAACAGGCATTTGAAGAGAAAAAAGAAGCCGTACAGGAAAATCAAAAACAGCTTCATAATTGTCAACTTGTTTATCAGCAGAATCAAAATGCCCTGCTTACAATTACAAGCTTAATAGATGAGCAGAAGGAATTTGCCGATCGATACTATGATTTGGCGGAAATCTCTAATTTGGCCCGGGGGGATAACTCCTTAAAGCTTTCTCTTGAACGCTACGTACTTGCTTCCTATCTCGATGAAATATTAATTCAGGCAAACCTGCGTCTCGATCAAATGACGGACCACCGTTATCAGCTGCTGCGCAGTGATGCTCTGGCAAAGAGGGGGGCACAGAGCGGGCTGGAGCTTGAAGTAATCGATCACCATACAGGTCAAAAACGATCCGTTCGCACACTTTCCGGGGGAGAAGGGTTTAAAGCAAGTTTGAGTTTAGCGTTGGGAATGGCGGATGTAGTACAATCTCATGCAGGAGGAGTTCAGCTGGAGACGTTGTTTATTGACGAAGGTTTCGGTACTCTGGACGAACTGTCCTTAGAACAGGCTATTGGATGCTTAAGAACGCTGCAGGATGGGAATCGAATGTTAGGAATCATTTCCCACGTAGCTCAGTTAAAAGAAGAGATACCTGCAAAACTGCATATCGATACCGGCCCTGAAGGCTCAACTGTAAGAATGGCATTTCAATAGCGAAAGGAGAGAAAATCATGTCAACACCACTATCGATGGAATGGACGCTGATTACTGAAGGGAAGGAGAAAAGGGTTCATTCTGATGACAACTTATTTGAAATTGTATTTGAAGGGTATAAATTATTCCCAATGAATGAAACGATTGAAATTAAGCGTCATATTCGTTCAGATCAGATTGGATCCGGGGAAATAGAAGAACTGGTTTTAAGAAGGAATACAACCATTTGCAAATATCGTTTAATTTCCCTTCATTCTGTCAATTAAATAAAGCCCGGAGTCTTGAAAGTGTCAGTTCCTGCGCTTGCCCGGGAAATATTAAAGAATCTTAACCGAAATATTGTGGTAATGAAAGGTGATATGATTGGCTGTTTTTTCGAATGACTGGTCAGAGATACTATCAAGTGAACTTGAGAAAGATTACTATAAAGAATTAAGAGAATTCTTAAAAAAGGAATATGCATCCTATAAGGTATTTCCGAATATGTTCGATATATATGCTGCGTTTAATCGAACTCCATATAAACATACAAAGGTAGTGATCATAGGGCAGGATCCTTACCATGGGGAGGGACAGGCCCATGGATATAGTTTCTCCGTTCCCAAAGATGTGCCAATACCTCCTTCTTTAAAGAACATTTATAAGGAGCTTGAGGAAGATACAGGGGTGCCTGCTCCCAATCATGGAAACTTAGAAGGCTGGGCGGATGAGGGGGTACTGCTGTTAAATAATGTCCTGACTGTACGTGCCCATAGAGCTCACTCCCACAAAGGTGCAGGATGGGAAAAACTAACAGATAAAGTGATTGAAGTTCTTAATCAAAGAGATCAGCCGCTTGTATTTATTCTCTGGGGCCGGCCGGCACAAAGAAAGGCTGCCTCTGTTGACCGAAGCAGACACTATGTTATCCAGTCCCCTCATCCGAGTCCATTATCGGCTTATAGAGGATTCTTTGGAAGCAGACCATTCTCAAAAGCTAACCAATTCCTTGAGTCTGTAGGTCATAAACCCGTTGATTGGAATGCACTTAATAAAATTTAGGTATTGCCCATACACCCGCTCCTTACGATGCATAGGCTATGACATGACTAATGACGGAGGGGTCTTGTATGAGTTATAATCCACCACCTTTTTTTGGCCCTGTCAGAAACCCTCAAGGTTTTTCACCCCAGGAGATGAGAAATGCAGGAGGGATGATGCCTACTTTCTTTAATCAGGCTGGACCCGGAGGCTTCGGCGGTGCTCCATTTTTCGGACCACCGGTTCAAGCACAGGCACAGACTGGAGCGGGATGGCTTACACAAGTGCAGCAGGCACTAAAAGCAATGCAGTCAGCAGCTCCAATGGTAAAGGAATATGGACCGATGATGAAAAACATTCCAGCGATGATAAACATGATGAAACTCATGAACGAATCGGATGAGGATGAGAAAGAAAGCTCTGACACAAAGAAGTCACGGAAAAAACCCCGTGAGGAGAAAGAACGTCGACGCGAGCCTTCCAAGCCGAGAGGCAGTCGTGAGAAACGAAGAACGGAGCACAGACGCCCTAAAGAGAAAAAGGAGAAAAAGCACGCAGCAAGTCATCAAGGATCTTCACAGCCTAAGCTTTTTATATAGGCTGTGCAGGTTACTTGATTTTTTATTTAATTTTAGCAAGAATAAGAACCATGCAGCGTACCCATTATGATAACGGAGGTTCTCATATGAATGAACAGTATAAAATAGCTACTTTTGCTGGAGGATGCTTTTGGTGTATGATTGAACCATTTGAAGAACGCCCCGGCATCCTATCGGTTGAATCGGGCTATACCGGAGGTCACACGGACAACCCTACGTATATGACTGTTATTACGGAAACCACAGGGCACAGAGAGGCCGTGCAAATTAAATATAACCCAGAGATATTTCCATATGAACGATTAGTAGATATTTTCTGGCAGCAGATTGATCCTACCGATGCAGGCGGGCAGTTTGCCGACCGTGGAGAATCATATAAGACAGCTATTTATTACCATGATGAGCAGCAAAAAGAAATAGCGGAAGAAAGCAGGAAGAGTCTAGAAGAATCAGGCAGGTTTAAGTTACCGATTGCTACGGAAATTCTTCCCGCACAAACCTTTTATAAAGCAGAAGACAAGCATCAGGATTATCACAAAAAAAATGCCTTTCATTATAAAAGGTACAAAAAAGGGTCAGGAAGAGAAGGGTTTATTAAAGAACACTGGGGTCTTAATAAAGATAAAAAGCAGCTGAAACAGCAATTGTCTGACATTCAATATCATGTCACCCAGGAAAATGGTACCGAACGTCCATTTCAAAACGAGTTTTACGATTATGAAGGCGAAGGTATTTATGTAGATATTATTTCCAAAGAGCCGCTGTTCAGTTCCAGGGATAAATACGATGCAGGATGCGGCTGGCCAAGCTTTACGAAACCGATTGAGAAACAAAACGTTCAGGAAAATGTAGATACTACCCATGGCATGATCCGTACAGAAGTAAGAAGTGATAAAGCTGATTCTCATCTCGGACATGTATTCGAAGACGGTCCGTCGGATAAAGGCGGGTTACGATATTGTATTAATTCGGCTTCTCTTGAATTTATCCCAAAAGAGGAACTGGAGAATAGAGGTTACGGATATTTAACCCATTTATTTTCCTAGAAAGCAGGCTCAGACGAGTCTGCTTATCTTATAGAACAAAATAAGATATACTAAGTTTGAATAAGTGTAAGAGGAGAAAACGGCATGGGTAGAAAAAAATCATTAACTCAATCTGAACTTTTTCAAGCGACCGGGGAATTAATACGCTCAGATGGAATATACGGCGTTCATTTTAAAAAGCTGTCCGAAAAGCTTGGAGTAGGAAGAAGTACGTTATATGAATACTATCGTAATAAAGAACAATTAATAACAGCTTATCTGCGCAGCGTGATGGATGAAATGAATCAACGGATTGAAAGCATTCCTTCTGATTTAATACCGAATAAAAAACTGAAATCTCTTTTATTCACTCTGCTTGATCATGCTCAAATCCACCAGGTGGAACGAATGATCCGTGATATCCAGACGAGTGATAAGGAGCTGGCTTCCTATTATCAATCTCAATTATCCGAAGCACACGAGCGAACCTATTCCATTATCTTAAAGTGGATTAATGAAGCTAAATCTGCTGATTTATGGAGCGGCTCTGTCGATTCAGAATTGATCGCCGATATTATCTTTCACTCGATATTGTATCCTCACAAGCACCAAATCGGTACAGAGGCTATGACTGATCAGCTTATGCATTTGCTGGAAAATGGAGCAGCCAGGCGCTAGAGATAATTTATGCTGCAAGGGATTTTAATTAAAAAAATCTTTTTCCCAGTGGCTGTTTTTTATAGTTGTGTGTTTTGACAATATCTCGAATTAAAGATAAAATTCAATTAAGCTTCTAGAGATTAAATTAACCGAAATTATATTATGTATACTTTCGGAGGGAGGGAAGATAAATGAAGCATATATTTAAAGAAGGTAAAACAGAAGACAGTGATGTATTACTTCTTCTTCATGGAACAGGGGGTACAGAGGAAGACTTAATGCCGATAGCTCAAATGATTGATTCAGAGGCGGCTATTTTGTCTGTTCGGGGAAATGTACTTGAAAACGGTATGCCTCGCTTTTTTAAACGATTGAGAGAAGGCGTCTTTGACGAAGAAGATTTACTCTTTCGGACAAGTGAATTAAATGATTTCTTAGAAGAAGCATCACATTCATATGGGTTTTCAAGAGAAAAAGTGATTGCTGTTGGGTATTCTAATGGAGCTAATATCGCCGGCAGTCTTTTATTTCATTATGAAAACAGCTTAAAAGCGGCAATCCTTTATCACCCGATGGTACCGAGAAGAGGAGTGGAACTTCCGGATCTTACTAATACACCTGTGTTTATAGGTGCCGGGGAAAACGATCCTATATGTCCGGCTCAGGAAACCGAAGATCTAAAACAGCTTCTCGAAGAAGCAGGTTCTTCTGTAGAGACGAAGTGGGAGCGCATGGGACACCGTCTAACGGAAGAAGAAGTAACGGCTTCTTCCGCCTGGTATCGTAACCATATCCGCAATAATTGAGACTTGGTTTTAATCCGTGTAGTATAGGGAGGTAAGGAGGTTTAAGAAAGATTATGATTCATAAAAACTGGGAAAAGTCGAAAACCATTAAACAAGTAGAGTGTGTTCACAATGAAGCTGAGAAATTCGTAGTGAATAATGTGTTAACTCCTGGCAAAGTCTATAACGTAAAAAATGAAAGTGAAGAATTTTATTTTGTGGAAGATAATTCTGGGAGAATCGGTGGTTTTTACAAAAATTATTTTAAAGAAAAATAACTGAGGCGTGTTTCTGCGCTTCAGTTATTTTTTTGAGAAGAAATCTTTTTATGCTTTTTTATAGATAATGGCTGCTTCTGTCAAGCTCTTTTCGCTTTATTAAGAGAGTGATCAAGCTGTTCTCTAAGGGAATCTTTTCTTCACTTCTTGTCAATGGCTGTCATATCGTTGATAATAAGATTAAGTGATAGTTTGAAGGGGGAGTCACAAATGGATAAATTGATACTCGTTCGTCACAGTGAAACTGAAGGCCAGCATGAAGACTCACCGTTAACCAAGCTTGGAGTTCGTCAAGCTCAAATGCTTTCTTCTTTTCTGGAACAATCGGGTTACGATATTCATCGGATTATCTCAAGTCCTTTTTTGAGATCGGTAGAAACCATTAAGCCTTTTGCTCAGAAAAAAAGGATTGAAGTTGAATTGGATGAAAGACTGGAAGAGAGGATATTAAGTCATACTCCACTGGATGATTGGGAAGAAGTTTTATACGATACCTTTAAAGATCCTGATTTAAAAATGGCGGGAGGAGAATCTTCCACTGAAGCTAAAGAACGAGTCCTTTCTCTTGTAGGGGAATTAGAAGATGAACCTGGCAATGTGATCCTTGTGACTCATGGGAATTTATTGGCCCTGCTCCTTCAAAAGTATAAAAGAGAATTTGGATTTGATGAGTGGAAACGGCTTTCCCGCCCGGATATTTTCCTGGTTCAGAAACAGGGCGGGGATTATACTGTGGAACGGATATGGCAGGAATAGATATTTTTCCGCAGGAATTGCGATTTTTCGATTTAGTCGTTATCATAATAAAAGAGGGTTAGTTTATGCGCCCATAAAAGGTGTATATCATTAATATGCATCTTTATTTTTTAGAGAAGGAGGAGATTCACGTGGCTTTTGTAATTACTTCCCCTTGTAAAGACGAGAAAGCTGGAGAATGTGTTGACGTTTGTCCAGTGGATTGTATAGAAGAGGGTAAAGATATGTTCTACATCGATCCGGCTATCTGCATCGATTGTGGTGCCTGTGAAGCTGTATGTCCCGTAGAGGCGATCTATATTGAGGATGAAGTACCCGAGGAAGAGAACAAATACATCGAGCTAAATCGTAAGTTTTTTGAAGAGCAGTAAGGAACACATAGGGTAAAGACCGCTTCGTAATTTAGAGGCGGTCTTTTTTGATGTCTTTTAAAGAGAGTCAGAGGTAACTTATTTCAGGGCACGTCTGGTAATAGTTCTCTTCTAAGTGAATAATGAAGTGTAGAAACGGGTATAAAATTGTATAAAGTCAGGGAGGGTATGCCATTGGGGAAACTTGCAAATAAAGTAGCGATTATTACAGGGGCAAGCAGTGGAATAGGAAAAGCAATTGCAGAGTATTTAGCCGACGAGGGGGCTGACGTTGTATTAGCCGCCAGAAGGGCGCACAAACTTCAGAAACTTGCTGAGAAGATTGAAGATGAATACGGGGTGCGCACCGCTGTAGTTGAAACAGATGTGACGAACCGGACGGATGTAGAAGAACTCGTAAAGCAGACCAAAGATAAGTTCAATACGGTTGATATTTATGTAAACAACGCAGGAGTAATGCTTCTTTCTTTCCTTAAGAATGGCCACGTCGATGAATGGGAGCAGATGGTTGATGTAAATATTAAAGGGGTTTTGTATGGTGTTCATGCGGTACTTCCCGAGATGTTGGAACAGAAAACCGGTCATATCGTTAATGTTTCTTCTGTTGCCGGTCACGAAGTGTTTCCGTCAAGTACCGTTTATAGTGCGACCAAGTATGCGGTTAAAGCTCTGTCTATGGGTATGGAGAAAGAATTATCCAAGTCAGGTGTTCGCGTAACCAATGTTTCTCCTGGTGCTGTTGATACAGAGCTCACAGAGCATATAACAGATGGAGATGTGATCGACATGTTTAATAACCGGGAGATGACTCCGCTTAACTCTGCAGATATTGCAAGAGCCGTTGCTTATGCGGTAACCCAGCCAGAATGGGTGAATGTAAATGAACTCATCGTCCGCCCGATGCATCAACAATAAAACCACACCGCCTCACTGATGATGCGGTGTGGTTTCCTTAATATAGAACCTTGAATTTCTTATGCCCTTTCTCTTCATCAAAGTGTTGTTCATCGACAGCATTAATTTTAATAAACGGACTCGGACCATTATTGATTTCTTCATAGAAAGAGTGAAGATCCTCATCACGACCTTCTGCTTCTAATTCTACCGTGCCGTCACTTTTATTTTTCACCCATCCTGTCAGGCTGTATTGTTTTGCCAATGATTGGGCGGTAGCCCTGAATCCAACTCCTTGAACTTGTCCGTGAAATACTAAATGTTTTCGTGGCATATGAACACCTCCTACGTTTATTTTACCGTTTTAATGGGATTAAAAACATGAGGATGATGGTTGAATGAGATCTATTAACATTACAGAGATACCAGGCTTTCTATTTGGTCATGCCCAAAATGAAGAAGCTGCAACTGGATGTACAGTGATCTTAGCTGAAGAAGGTGCTGTAGCGGGAGTAAGTGTCAGAGGCGGTGCGCCTGGCACAAGAGAGACGGATCTCTTAAAGTCAGAAAACCTGGTTCAAAGCGTTCATGCCGTATTTATGGCTGGAGGCAGCGCCTATGGACTTCAGGCTGGCGGCGGGATTATGGAGGCTCTGGAAGCCAGAGGCATAGGGTTTACGACGCAGGCAGCAAAAGTGCCGATTGTACCTGGAGCTATTTTATATGACCTTACGATCGGCTCATCTACTGTCAGGCCGGATTCTCATATGGGGAGACAGGCCTGTGAGAATGCCTTTTTAAACAAACCTTTCTCAAACGGGAATTACGGAGTGGGAACAGGAGCTGTGGTTGGTAAAATTTCAGGTGATCAATTCGCAATGAAAGGCGGTGTTGGCTCTTTTGCTGTTCAAGTGGACGATCTGCAAGTGGGGGCTGTAGTGGCCGTGAACTGTTTTGGCGATGTGATTGACCCTTATTCTCAAAGAAGATTAGCGGGTGTATATGATCGAAAGGAACACACCTATAGAAAGACTGAAGCTGTCTTAATTGAACAAATGGCAGCTTCTCCTTCTAACCGCTTTAGTGAAAATACCTCACTTGGGACGGTCGTTACGAATGCAGCATTAACTAAAGCGCAGTCAAACAAACTAAGTGATGTGGCACACAATGGATTTGCACGGACGATGATTCCTTCTCATACTTTTGTAGACGGAGACACACTATTCTCTTTGAGCACAGGGGAAGTAGAAGTTGATGTAAACAGTTTAAGCTTTCTATACCCTTATGTAGTGGAACAGGCGGTCTTAAAAGCAATAAAAGCGGCAAAAAGGAGTCATGGAATAATAGCTTATCAAAATGTAAAATATAGAGTGAAGTAAAATTCTGAAGTTACGCTTGAGCGATTGTGTTTAAGCAGTTTACTGACCATTTAAAGGGTAATGCATGGTAGGGAAGCTTCAAAATTCTAAACTGCCTCTTTCATTAACGGGCAGGAGAGTTTCTGCTATAATATGTTACATCAACGAACGCGAAAAAAGGAGAATAGCAGATGTCTGTGGTCACCAGAGAAAATAATCAAGCAGCGATTATGCAAATCGCAAATACCTATCTTGCAGTGCAGGAAAACCATCCATTACCTGCACAAAAAGCTTTAGATCTAGCTGAAAAAATAGATAATAACGAGATCATTATCGGATTTGCCGGTCATTTTTCTGCCGGGAAATCTTCAATGATCAACTATTTATCAAAAGAGGATATTCTTCCTTCCAGTCCTATCCCTACAAGTGCGAACGTTGTTACACTTTCATCAGGGGAATCTTATACTACAGTTTTTTTTAATAGTAAATCTCCAGAAAAATATAATGGATCTGTCTCTTTAGACACCATAAAAGAATTGTGTAAAGATGGTGATTCCATCAAAGCCATTGAAATAAGTCGTCCGCTTACATCGATTCCTGAAAATGTGAAAATCATTGATACACCCGGCGTCGATTCGACGAACGATGCTGATCGAGTTGTCACCGAAGCTTCTCTTCACTTGATGGATCACATGTATTATGTGATGGATTATAATCATGTACAGTCCGAAGTGAACCTGAACTTTCTGCTCGAAATGCAAAGTCGAAAAATTCCTTTTTCACTTATTATAAATCAAGTAGACAAACATCGAGAGGAAGAACTATCTTTTGCTGATTTCGCCAGCAGTGTAAGCGATTCCTTAGCACTGTGGGGGATTTTTCCTGAAGAAACCTATTTTACATCTTTAAAAGAGCCTGATCATCCATACAGCCAGGTAAATCAACTGACGAAGAGCTTTCATGAAGGTTTTGAAAAATCAGATGAACCATTCTCCGAACCTTTGTATGCGATTATTGAAGAGTGTGTAACAGAATACCGTGAACAATTTGAAACCGATCTTAATCAATTAGAAGAAGAACTCAATAACCTGGAACGTATTATTCAAGAGGAAAGTCCACAGGGAACAGACTCGGTATCCTTAATCCACGACCGACAGAAGAACCAGCTGCATGAGGCAAAGGACCAATTTGATAAACGCATAAAGAAATTTATCGGCAATGCTTATTTAATGCCTAGTCACGTTAGAGAGAAAGCAGAGGCTTATTTAGAATCGGAGCAGACAGGATTTAAGGTAGGTCTTCTTTTTTCGAAAAAGAAAACAGAAGAGGAAAGAAAAATAAGAAAACAAGAGTTTTACCAGGTATTAACGGAAACCGCTGAAAAAAACTTACTGTGGCCTCTAAAGGAGCGTCTTAGTGAGTTTATGCATAATTACAACATTACCGAAGAGGAACTGCTGGCCAAAGTACAAAAACTAACATTTAATTATCCCGCAAGTGAGCGGATATCTATGTTAATCGAACAGGGAGCTTCAGTAACTGGAGATTATATTCTACGATATACTGATCAGCTGGCCAAAGATATTCAAAAGCATTTCCGCTTAGAGATGCAAGAATGGTGGGAGATACTTAAAGACGAGATGTCTTCGGAAATGGAGCAGGAGGCTGATCGTCATTATGAACTGCTAAATGCCTTGGAACAGAAGGAAAAGGTGAAAAACAAGCAATTAGAGATTGAAGAATTAGTTTCCAATTATAAGTTTTCGCTCCTGCGTATTCCTCAATCTAATGAATATGATCCAGGCAGCATCGAGAAACTGCGCGAAGCTGTAAATAAACGAAAAGGTCAAATTATTGATGTGGAACCTGAAGAGATAAAGGCTGATGTAACAGCTCCTTCTCATATACAAGAAAAAACGCCTGTCAACTCGCAGGCGGAGGGAGCGGTTGATGCTGATAAGTTAGCTGCTAAGGTATCACAGGTCGGCAGTATCCTTGAGAATATTCCTGGTTTTTCTTCACTAATAGAGCAGTTGGAAGAGAAACAGCAGCGATTGTTAAATAAACAGTATACGATTGCTTTGTTCGGGGCCTTCAGCGCGGGGAAGTCTTCATTTGCGAATGCATTGCTTGGAGAGAATGTATTACCGGTGTCCCCCAATCCTACAACGGCGACAATCAATAAAATTTCACCTCCTACGTACGAGCACAGTCATCGAACAATATTGGTAAAGGTGAAGTCAGAATCCGAATTACTGGAAGACCTGTACTATGCTGCGAGTGATCGTCAGGAACATTATCAAACGCTGGAGGAGGCGTATGCTTCCATTAGTGAGTGGAGTAATGAGCAGCTCGAAAAGCTGGTTCACCAAAAGAAATCCTTTATAAGTGCATTTGTAAATGGTTATCCGACTATGAAACAGGACGTTGGCAGGGAAATGACAATACCATGGGACGAGCTTTCTTCGTTTGTGTCACAAGAAGAGACATCCTGTTTTATCGAATGGGTGGAGATTTATTATGATTGCGACTGGACTCAAAAAGGCATAACGTTAGTGGATACTCCTGGTGCTGATTCGGTAAACGCTCGTCACACAGACGTTTCGTTTGAGTACATTAAGAGTGCTGACGCCGTACTATTTGTCACTTACTTTAATCACCCTTTTTCCAGACCTGATGCTTCCTTCTTAAAACAGCTGGGCCGGGTAAAAGACGCTTTTTCCATGGATAAGATGTTTTTTATAATTAATGCGGCGGATTTGGCAGCCTCAAATGAAGAGAAATTGCAGGTAGAAGACTACGTTTTACAGCAGCTTCATTCTTTTCAAATCCGACACCCAAGGCTGTACTCACTGTCGAGTTTGGAAGCTTTAGAAGATAAGTTAGCCAATAAAACAAATGGCTCCCCCGGCTTTTCATTATTTGAAGAAAAATTCGAGCGTTTCTTAAAAGATGAATTAACCAGTGTATTAAAGCATTCCATTCAAAAGGACCTAAATTATGCTTCTGAAACATTGCAATCTTATATTCAAAATGCTTCATTAAGTCAACAGGAAAAAGACGAACAATTAGATAAACTGCGGCATACCTGCGATCAGTTATTATCGGTTGTTCATAAGCAGAGAAAGAACCGGGCTTATAAACAAATTGAACAAAAAACAGAAAAGCAGTTGTATTATGCTCATGAACGAATGATGCTTAATTTTAATGATTATTTCAAAGATCATATTAATCCTTCAGTTGTAAGTGGAACACTCAGTCAATCAAAAGAATTGCTGAAGGAAGCAATATTGCCGCTGCTTGAAGAAATTGAATTTGAAATGAATCAGGAGTTAAGAGCTATCTCGTTACGTATGGAAGGGTTTGTCGAAGAATTAGCAGTGCAAAACAGAGAAGAAACCCAAACGGAAATAAGTAAGCTTGAACCTTCTTTTCTATTAAATGAAACCGTCTCGGAAGGAAATGAAGGGGAAACTCTGCAGTTTAAAAAGAGTGTGGAGGTGCCGCTGGCTACGGTGAATAAAAGTATAAAGTGGTTTAAAGGAACAAAGTCATTTTTTGAAGGAAATGAAAAGGAGCGGATGAGGGATGAAATAGCCTCAACCCTCTCTGAACCATTAAAAAAGTCGATAACAGATTCATTTGATTGTTTAGTCGCACATTCCAGTAAATTATACGAGGAACGTTCTAAAGCCATGAAGGCTGAATGGATAAAAGAAATTAACCAGTATTATGAAAATCAAAGAATCAGCCTGGAATCCGAAATAAACAGTGAAGATTTACAGGAGAGGCTTATTCAGTTAAATCAAGTGATTTAAAAAAGGCTGAAACATAAGAGCAACATAAAGATTTTGGCAGAGCAAAGGTAAAACTCCTTTCTTGGCACATAAATAATCCGAACTGATTTCAAAGAAATCGTTCGGGTTATTTTATGCTTTATTCAGTTTTGTCCCAATCCTTTCCTACGATTAGCCAAATATGAAATTAATGATTGGACACTACCTTCAGCCATGCAAATTTTTTTGTATCCATTAAATCATGACTTCTATATCAGCCTCATCACGAAGACTGTCAATGAGCTCATTTACCTGGTCACTTTCCTTCTGAGAGATTAACTGCTGTTCAATCTGTTCCCTCGCTTCATCGTAGCCTGGAGCATCTTCACCTTGTTCTTCACTCATTGCATCATATTGTTCTTCTATCTCTTCTTCTGAAACTTCTACTTCTTCTATTGCTTCGTCTACATATTTGTTAATCATGATGCTGCTCTCAAGTTCATCTCGTACGGTTTCTTCATCGAGCCCAGTTTCTTCAAAAGCTTCTTCTTGAGCTTCTTTACTTTCAAACTGGGAAGTAAATTCCTCATAACGTTGATCTATTTCTTCCTGTGAAGCTTCAAACCCTTCATTTTCAGCTTCTTGCTGAAGCAGCTCCATCCCGATCATTTCATCAACAACACTCTGATGGACCTGATCTTCCTGGCCTTCCATATCAATCCCTCTGGATTCATATTGCTGTTCAGCATTCGAGAGCTGCTGGTCAAAATCTTCTCTCGATAATTCTTTACCGTTAACGATTGCCACCGGCCCTTCTTCCTCATTACCATCAGCGGAGGATGATTCGGTTTGATTTTCCTTCGTCGTACCACCTTCAGCCTTCTCCTCTTGAGAGCAAGCAGCCAGGCCGCATAGGGTGAAAACTAGAAGTAATACAGAAATTAAATCTTTTCTCATGTATGCAATCACTCCTTTTTCCTCGTTAAGCATTATACGGATTTTAGCACAACTGCGTATTTTAAGTAAAACTCTTGAGTTATATTTCCACATTATTTACATAAAATTAGTGTACAGGGAGGGGATTATCGTGGAACCAATATATTATCAATCAAGAGCAGTACATGGAGAAAGAGCCACAGCTTTTTTTCGCAGCAGCCCATTGGCACCGGAACTAAGTGGAACAGTTGACTTTATTCAGCAGCCCTACGGAGTAGAAGTAATTGTACAAGTTGAAGGGCTTCCTGACTTTGAAGTGAAGAATGGATCTCAAATCGGACCGCATGGATTTCATATTCATGAAAAAGGTGTATGTGAGGTTGGTAATGGAGAGAAACCATTTGAGACGGCCGGCGAACATTGGAATCCAACAAAGCAGCCTCACGGAAACCATGCCGGCGACTTCCCTGTATTGTTTTCTAATGAGGGAAGAGCACGAATGATTTTTTTTACTGATCGATTTGAAGTAAATGATATTATAGGAAAAGCAGTTATTATCCACCAGGGCCCGGATGATTACCAAACGCAGCCCAGTGGTGATTCAGGGCTTCGTATCGCGTGTGGTGTTATTGAAAGGCTGTAAAGTAATACGCTAAGGATACTTAGCGTATTAAAAGAGATAAATTTGATAAAAACTTGACGACTAGGCAAATATCATGTATAGTTATAAATGTATATAAAAAGGGAACCATTCCATGATTAACTCCTAATCACTTATTATAAAGGGTTATCAATTTTGTTTGGTACTTTTTATAATATGTGATTTTTTTCATGGCACATGGAACACATATTAATTTTTAGAAATATTGGAGGACCCATTTTTATGAAAACTGGTACAGTAAAATGGTTTAACGCTGAAAAAGGATTCGGATTTATCGAAGTTGAAGGTGGAGACGATGTATTCGTTCACTTCAGCGCAATTCAAGAAGAAGGTTTCAAATCTCTTGAAGAAGGTCAAAGTGTAGAATTCGAAATTACAGAAGGCGACCGCGGACCACAAGCCGCTAATGTAGTTAAATTATAAGTACGAAAAGAGACTGACTTAAAGCTAGTCAGTCTCTTTTACATACTGGGCATGTCCAAAGGAGGTTTCAACGAAATGGCATTCGGTAAAAAGAACCAGGATGAAGTTGTAGAGGAAGAAACAAAAATTTGGGTATGTACATCCGAGAATTGTAATTGTTGGATGAGAGATAATTTCAGAACAGAAGAAGAAGCAATTTGTCCAATGTGTTCAAGTGAAATGAAAGAAGAGAGTAAAGTCCTTCAAGTTGTCAACAACAATAGTTTATATTATAAAGAAAAATAAAAGAGCCCTTTTAAAGGGTTCTTTTTTTCGGATCAGCAGGAAATTGTAATAGAAAGACCTATCCGATGGACATAATGGATGGTATAATTTTAATGTTATACACTTAGGTACGGGAGGATTTTAAATGTTAAATGTTACGAATGTGAGTCTTCGATTTGGAGATCAGAAATTATTTGAAGACGTTAATATAAAATTCACACCTGGTAACTGCTACGGTCTAATTGGGGCTAATGGCGCAGGTAAGTCTACTTTTTTAAAAATATTGAGTGGTGAAATTGAGCCGCAGACAGGAGACGTATCACTTAAAAATGACCAGCGTCTGGCCGTGCTTAAACAAAACCATTTCGAATATGATGAATATCAGGTTCTTCAAACGGTAATAATGGGGTATCAACGTTTATATGAAGTAATGCAGGAGAAAGACGCGATTTACATGAAGGGTGACTTTACGGAAGAAGATGGCATGCGAGCAGCAGAACTAGAAGGTGAGTTTGCCGAAATGAATGGTTGGGAAGCTGAATCAGAAGCTGCCCGACTGCTTACCGGGTTGGGGGTTACTGAAGAATTACACGATAAGAAAATGAATGAGCTGGGCGGCGCGGAAAAAGTAAAGGTACTCCTGGCACAGGCCTTATTCGGTAACCCTGATGTATTACTGCTTGATGAGCCGACAAACCACCTGGATATCAAAGCAATCCAATGGCTTGAAGATTTCTTAATTGATTTTGAAAACACGGTTATTGTCGTTTCACACGACCGTCATTTCTTAAATAACGTATGTACTCATATTGCTGACCTGGATTTTGGAAAAATTCAAGTGTATGTCGGAAACTATGATTTCTGGTATGAGTCCAGCCAGCTTGCACAAAAAATGGCTGAAGAACAAAATAAGAAAAAAGAAGAAAAAATTAAAGATCTAAAAGAGTTTATTGCGCGATTCAGTGCAAATGCTTCGAAGTCGAAGCAAGCCACCTCCCGTAAGAAGCTTTTAGATAAAATCACTCTTGATGATATACAGCCTTCCTCCCGTAAATATCCTTATATAGCTTTTAAGGCAAACCGGGAAATCGGGAATGATTTGCTAACGGTAAAAAACCTGTCTAAAACGGTGGATGGAGTAAAGGTATTAGATAACGTCAGTTTCACCATGAACAAAGATGATAAAATTGCCCTTGTAGGGAGCAATGAAGTAGCAAAAACTACTTTATTCCAAATATTAATGGGTGAGGTGGAGCCTGATGAAGGGACGTATAAATGGGGAGTAACAACCTCTCAAAGCTATTTCCCAAAAGACAACTCCGCCTATTTTGAGCGTTCTGATATCAATCTGGTCGAGTGGCTGCGCCAATATTCACCGGAAGATGAGACAGAAACCTTTCTACGCAGCTTTTTAGGAAGGATGTTATTCTCTGGCGAAGAAGCATTAAAAAAACCAGACGTCCTATCCGGCGGCGAGAAAGTAAGATGTATGCTTTCTAAAATGATGCTTTCCGGTGCAAATGTTTTGTTATTGGATGAACCGACCAACCACCTGGATTTAGAGTCCATCACGTCTTTAAACAAAGGATTGATTAACTTCAAGGGTTCCATTCTGTTTGCCTCCCACGACCATGAATTTATACAGACGATTGCGAACCGAATTATTGAAATTACATCAAACGGTGGAATTATCGATAAAGAATTGTCGTATGATGAGTATTTGCAGGATCCTGAAGTTCAAAAACAGCTTGCATCTCTACGTTAATAATATTAGAAAACAAGAGCCGGACTCTATTTAGAGCCGGCTCTTGTTTTTTTATAGAATTATTGAAAAATACCTATTGCATCGATGAATAATTTACGCAGGATACGACAAAACAAGCGATCAGCATGGGTTAATTTGTAGATAAGTAAGAAAAAAGCACCATTTTGTAAACTCACTGAAAAGTAAGCGTCACAGTTGAAAACAAACTGTTAGCAGTTTGTTCTTAATTTTTATAGAGAATCTGTTAATCTTGTAATTGTGGTTAATTCAAACACATTCAATTATCGAGGAGGACTCAACGAATGAAAAAAACAGCTTTCTCATTAGCAGCTACCGCAGCACTTACAGGTGCATTTGCAACTGGCGTAAGTGCCGACGAATATAAAGTAAACAAAGGTGATACTCTTTGGAGCATTTCAGAAGAAAAAGGAGTATCTGTTGATAAACTTAAAGAACTAAACAACCTGGACTCAGATTTAATCGTAACAGATCAGTCACTAAAAGTTTCTGACGTAGAACAACAGAAAGAAACGTACACAGTAGAATCTGGTGACACTCTTTATAAAATTGGTCAGGAATTTAACGTGACTGTGGACAACCTTAAGAACTGGAATGGATTATCTGATTCAATGATCTATCCTGGTGACGAGCTGTCTGTTAGCGGCGAGGCTTCCACTGAAGCTCCTGAAAAAGAAGAAGCTTCAGAACCAAAGGAAGATACTTCTAACGAATCAAGCCAAGAATCAACAGAAGAAGTTGAACAAACATCTGCTGAAGCTGGTACATCTGAAGACTCAAGCAGTTCAGAAGAACAATCAAACAGCTCTGAAAATGAATCAGGTGACACCAGTAACGATGTAATTAAAGAAGTTAATGTAGAAGCTACCGCTTATACAGCAGACTGCACAGGATGCAGTGGAGTAACAGCAACTGGCATTGACCTAAAAGCAAATCCTGATCAAAAGGTAATTGCGGTTGATCCAAGCGTTATTCCATTGGGTTCTAAAGTTCATGTAGAAGGTTATGGAACAGCAATTGCCGGAGATACTGGCGGTGCGATCCAAGGTAACAAGGTTGATCTTTACATGGCTGACCGTGGCGAAGCACTTGACTTCGGACGCCAAAATGTAAAAGTTCAAGTATTAAGCGAATAGAAATTAAATCAAAAGCCTGCTATTGCCCCCACAATAGCGGGCTTTTTTATTTGTTAATTATTAGACGATTGAGAGGATAATTCCGTTTCATAATAATAAAAAATTCTTTAGAATTATGTGGAATATTGCTAGAATATAAGTTTACATCAACGTAGAATGGAGGGTTTGGAATATTTAATAAAATTGCGATATTAGGTTCGGCAGGTTCCGGAAAGTCTACACTAGCTAGACAATTAGGAGCAGTGTTACAGATTGAAGTCGTACATATGGATACTTTATTTTGGAAGCCTGGTTGGTTACAGTCTACCCCGGAGGAGTTACTTGCTAAACAGGAAATTCATCTTAAAAAATCTTCCTGGATTATAGAAGGTAATTATAGTTCTGTCTGGGAGAAAAGGTTGAAAACCGCAGATACGGTTATATTTCTTGATATGAATCGTTACTTATGCATATACAGAGCGTTGAAACGATGGATGAAATATCGGGGAACAATTAGAGAGGACCTGGGACCGGGTTGTCCAGACCGAATGAACATCGAATTTTTAAGCTATATTTGGCAGTTTCCAAATCAACGGAGAGATAAAATTATAAAAAACACCTTTGATCAATGCAGGCACGCTCAAATTTTTCTGATAAAAAATAAACAAGGCACCGACAAATTAGTAAATCAAATAATCTCTCTTAATACTTAGTAGCAACTCCGAACACAAAAACCAAAACCAATCAATAAATAACCGAACAAATGTACTTATCATTAGACAAACCCATCTCTATTTATTGTAAAATAGAATAAAAGAGTGGGAGGGGTAGCCTTGTCTCATAAAAACAATCCAAAGAGATTTGCATTAAATATGAGTGCAGCGCAGTTTACCAAGTTTTATATTATGCACCTGCTTCAGGTAAGTCAACCAATGATCAGCGAACATTTCAAAAAGGAATTTCAAAAATTGACTAAAAACTGGATTCCAGCACCTTCAACCTTACTTGATACCCTGCATGAAATGACAGAAGAAGGGTTACTCTATCGAAAAGAAGATTACAAGTCACACGATAAAAAAAGACAAAAAGTATATTGGTACTACCTAACAGATGCTGGAAAAGAAGAATTTGATGTTTTAAAAAAAAGATATAAAATATTATTTGAAGAACAGCTTATGATATTAAATCAAATCATGAAGGACGTATACCGCTAATTATATTTCTCAACTCTAAGGAAGGACTGTACAATGAAATTAAGTATATTAGATCAAAGTCCAATTTCGCAAGGCGAGAGTGCTGAAGATGCATTAAATCATACGATAGAACTGGCATCATATGCTGAATCATTAGGATATCACAGGTTCTGGGTTGCTGAGCATCATAACACAAATGGATTGGCCAGCAGTTCGCCGGAGGTCTTGATCACCAGAATCGCTTCCCAAACCCGGTCAATTAGAGTGGGATCAGGCGGGGTATTGTTACCCCAGTATAGCCCTCTTAAAGTAGCTGAAAATTTTAAAGTATTAGAAGCTTTATTCCCTCAACGAATTGACCTCGGGTTAGGTCGTTCACCAGGAGGCGGAAGAAAGACGAGGGCCGCCTTAAATGATGGACATGATAAACCGCTAAGTTCATTTTCAAGACAAGTAAAAGAGTTGCAGCAATTTCTGCATGGAACTATTCCCAAAAACCATTCTTATTATGGTGTTTCAGCGAAACCTCATACGGTGACTAACCCTGAATTATGGGTGCTTGGGATTACTGAGAGAGGAGCAAGGCATGCTGCTCTTAATGGTACTGGTTTTACATTTGGTCACTTTATTAGTCCTGATGAAGCTGAAGAAGCAATCAATTCTTACCGCAAGAAATTTAAACCTTCTTATGATAAACATGTACCTGAAGTGAATGCCTGTGTATTTGTAGTCTGCGCGGATACAAGCGAAAAGGCTGAAGAGTTAGCTGCCAGTCAGGACTTATGGTTATTGCGTGTAGAGAAGGGTGTAGAGACCAGGATTCCCTCCATCAAGGAAGTGAAAAGCCTGCAGCTGAATGAGGCACAATTGAAAAAAATCAAGTATAATCGCAGAAGGTGTATAATTGGGGATCCAGAGTCAGTCTATAAAGGACTTATGGAATTAAGCGCCCGTTATGATACGGACGAGATGATCATCATTACGAATATTTTTGATTTTGAAGCGAAGAAAAAATCTTATAAGTTAATTGCAGATTATTTTAACATGAGGGAAAGTAGGTCGGAGAATGAATAAGTATATTGGAACCGTTCAGGAATTAAAACCAATCAAAAAGAAAGCAGAAGGATTTATACTAACAGACGGAAGAGATGAAGTTTTATTACCTAACGACCAATTAGAGTTTGAAATTAATCAACTTGGAGAGCCTCTTGACGTATTTATATATATGAATCGCAGTAAAGAAGTAATAGCGACCACATCTATACCTGAAGTGACTTTAAATTCTTATGGATGGGCAGAAGTAGAAGAAGTAGTCCCGAATTTAGGAGCTTTCGTTGACATAAGTCTGGATAAAGCTTTTCTCGTCTCAAAGGATAACCTTCCTTACAAAAAATCAGTCTGGCCAAAAGAAGGCGACTATTTATTTGTTAGCCTTGAGAAAGATAAGAAGGGAAGGGTGTTTGCTGAGCCTATTTCTGAAAGTGAAGTGTTGGAGGATTTAGAGAGAGCTCCTCAATCTCTGCTGCATGAAATGATTACCGCAAGAGTATACCGTTCGACCAAAGCAGGCTCTTTTCTTTTAACCGAAGAAGGATACAGGGCGTTTTTACATCCTTTCGAACGAACTAAAGAGCCCCGATTAGGTGAAACCGTTGAAGGCCGGGTAATTGATGTAAAAGAGGATGGTACCATTAACATTTCACTGCGGCCTCTCAAACAAGAAGTTATGAAAGATGATGCAGAAGTCATTTACAATTACTTACAGGAAAACGATGGGGTAATGAATATAACCGACAAAAGTTCACCAGAGGAAATTAGAGATACATTCCATATTAGTAAAGCCGCATTTAAACGAGCAATAGGAACGCTGATGAAAGAAAGAAAAGTCATTCAATCAGAGGGCAAAACGCTGATTCGTCATGATGAGCCTGATAGTTAAAACTCCGTAGTTCGACATTTACGGGGTTTTTTTCTGCGAAATTATTCCTCGTATATTTTTTTCTTCTTAAAGAAAAATAACGGAAGAGAGAAAATTGAATGAGGTGTGAATATGGCTGACGATGCGCAGGAACAAAAAGTTAGCAAATGGTGTCTTGTAAGCATGGCTTCGATCCCGCTGGTCATGACATTGGGGAATTCGATGTTAATCCCCGTGTTACCAATTTTTGAAAAGAAGGTAGGTATTTCTTCTTTTCAGTCAAGTATGATTATAACAAGTTATTCAATTGCTGCTATATTTCTTATCCCCGTTGCTGGGTATTTATCCGACCGTTACGGTAGAAAAGTTGTTATTCTCCCAAGCCTGATTCTTGCCTTTATCGGAGGGATTATTGCTGGATTTGCTTCATGGAAACTTGATAATCCTTTTACATGGATAGTAATTGGCCGTATCCTTCAGGGGATAGGGGCAGCTGGTGCAACGCCGATAATTCTCCCATTGGTTGGTGATCTTTATAAAGATGACGATAAAAAAACAAGCTCCTGTCTAGGAATTATCGAAACATCAAACACCTTTGGAAAAGTATTAAGTCCTATACTGGGGGCGGCCTTTGCTGCGTTTCTATGGTTCCTTCCGTTTTTTTCAATATCTTTTTTTAGTTTAATTTCAATTGTACTTGTTTTCTATTTTATAAAAGCGCCCAAAAAGAAAGAGGAGCCTCCTAAGTTTAAGGTTTTTATCAAGAAAACGAAACAGATTTTTTCCAAGGAAGGGAAATGGCTTTATACCGTGTTTCTTATAGGTGTATACCTGATGCTTATTTTATTCGGGGTGTTATTTTTTTTATCGGATATTTTTGAGAAAACCCATGATTTGTATGGCGTGAAAAAAGGTTTTTATTTAGCCATACCTCTTTTTGGTTTATGTATATCCTCATTTGTTACCGGAAAGTTAATCAAAGGTGAGCTCAAAGTGATGAAGATGGTACTGCTCTTCAGTTTAATTATGACTTCAGGAACAGTGGTATTTATAGGTATGGTCAGTGAAAAGCTGTTATGGCTGCTGGTTATTACAACTTTAATGGGAATAGCAATTGGTGCTATTCTACCTACGCTGGATGCCATGATTACAGAAGGAATTGAAAAAGAAGAGAGAGGAACGATAACCTCGTTTTACAGCTCTTCAAGGTTTATAGGGGTGGCATTGGGACCACCAGGTATGTCAATGGTTATGAAGAATTATTTAAACATAAGCTACTTTACAGCCGGAGGAATAGGTATAATTTTACTAGTACTCGTTCTGTTCATGATAAAAACTGATCAATCAAAAAAAGCAAAAGAAAGTATTGCGTGAGGCAAAAGGTGCTGCATCATTTAATTGATGGCACCTTTTTTATATAAAAATGATAAATCTCTTATAAAACGAGGGTGTACGGCTTTGGCATAATCAGGAAGACTGCCAAGGTTTATTCCGGCTCCTTTTTTATAACTGAGCCATACAATTTTGGTGCAGTATTGCTTACCTTCTGAATAGGCAAGAGAGGAGAAGACTTTATAATCTGCTTTAGGAAATTTATTATAGAGATTCTTTAAGTAAGATGCAGCCTTTAACCCATGTTCTGGTCGGCGTGGAGCATAAATTGTAATCGATCCAAACTTTTTACAGTAATTTTCTACTGAGTCTTGTATTAAACCGGATGGAACGGAGTGGGTAACTTTATGATTTGTGTCCAGGATACCTACATGTCCCACGTATTTTGATTCGCTTTTTCCAATAGGAGAAAAGAGTAAATCACCAGCTTCAATCTCGATTTCTGTACCTGGATATAAACCTTGATGCTGTTGAGTAATAGGAGCCAGTACTTTTTTAGGACGTGAAAGGAAAATCAAAAAACCGGCAAGCATACTTAGAAAAAAGGAGACTTTTTTCATAATAATTCATCCATTCATATATTTTTTGACTACTTTTTATAATATTTGAAAATGATCTAAAACTCAATGTACAGAGTTTGCTGAAAAAAGAATTGGATGAAAGTAAAGATTAAAATTGAAGGGCATGGATGAATCATACTATTTTTTATTTTTCTAGTTAACATAATATATATTATAGGAAGTTAAAGTTGAAATTATCGTTAGGTCTCAATTACCAAGTATACTTATGATAGTGAGACAAAATTTAAAAATACAGTAATTCTGTTGATTACCAAAAATTTAAATCTCTGGATTAAATACTCATTTCCTGGCTGCTTATATTGTTTACCTGAGACTATTTTCATCTTAATGAGACTTTTTTATAATAAGTTCGGAGTTGCTACTAAGTATTATACCAAAGTTTCCCTTCCTCTTTGTGCAAAAAAAAAGCCACAGAGTTTTTGGCTTACTCTGTGACCTTAATTTTAGATTTTCGTGAAGATCGAGATTTTGCCTTGTTTTGTTGATATGCTTCTAATGTTTCGTGGTAAAATTCCAATATCTGTTCTGAAGGCTTTTGCCAGCTGAACTTCTCTGCTTCGCTTCTTGCATTTTCACACAGTTGGTTATATAATTCTTTATCTTCTAATCGATTAATCGCTTCGATCATACTATTTGTATTTTCATTCTCAAATAGCAGTCCTGTTCGGCCGTCTTCCACCTGTTCCATGGTTGGGCCGCTTTTTGCGGCAATAACCGGTAATCCTGAAGCCATTGATTCCAGGATGACTAATCCAAGTGTCTCCGTAACAGACGGAAAAATCAGGGCATCGGATGAAGCAAAGGCTTGAGCCAGGTCGTCTCCATGCAGTAAACCTGTAAAAGTGGTTTTAGTTCCGGCAAAGGTTTTTTCCAGTGCCTCTTTTTCCGGTCCATCTCCCACAATTGCTAAGGACAAATCGTCGCGTTGATCTAATAATGGTTTGATTTTATGAATTTCCTTCTCAGGTGCCAGCCTTCCAACGAATACAATTAATTTATTGTCAGGTTCACCACTTGAAAGTCTGTTTCTCATCTCTTTGTTCTTGTGAGAGGGATGAAAATGATCAATGGCTACGCCTCGATCCCACACATGCACGTTATGAAATTTCTTTTCCTGCAATTCTCCTTGAATCGCTTTAGAAGTACACAGGTTATAATCTGCATAATTGTGAAGCTTTTTAAAATACCACCAAACTAATGGAACGAACGGGTACAAGCGATAGTATTCTAAATACTTAGGAACATGTGTGTGATAAGAAGCGATTAAAGGGTAATCCAATTTATTTGCATAGTAGACTCCTGAGACACCAACTAAAGCCGGATTCACTACATGTACAATATCCGGATCATGTTCAAGTAATAAAGATTTCACCTTTTTTTGCGGCATAGAGAATTCTCTGTACCTGTAAAAAGGCATTGTAGTTGTTTTTACCCCTTCAACAATCGCACCTTCATATTCAGTTACGCCAAAATCCGGAGCAATAACAACAACTTCATGATCTTGCTGCCTAAGATATTTAATTGCTTCTTTCAATCTTGTTACTACTCCGTCAGTAGATGGCAGAAAAGTTTCAGTGATTATGGCGATTTTCAAAGCGGAAAACTCCTTACTTCCACGTAATGGATGGCAATACGTTTTCTTTAATGATTCGATCTTTGTTTTCTACGGCAATTTTTAAGATATCACGGATCACTTCATCTGTCAGTAAGTGAGGCTCAAGCCCTAAGTCGCGAAGCTTCGTGTTCTTTGCATGATAATAGTGATCTTCGTTCTCAATTCTAGGGTTTTCAATATTTTTAACGTCTGTTTCAAAACCTTCTTCTTTAGCAATCTTCTGTACTCTATCTGCGAGGTCCTGTACTGAAAACCATTCTGTGAATTGGTTGAATACACGAAACTCCCCTCGGTCGGCTGGATTTTCTGCAGCAATTTCCACACATCGAACTGTATCTTCAATGTTTAAAAATGCTCTGGTCTGTCCTCCTGTACCATAAACGGTAATATCGTGGCCGATTGCAGCTTGATTGATGAAACGATTAAGAGCCGTTCCGAAAACGCCGTCATAATCTACACGGTTCACCAATACCGGATCTTGCTGAGTTTCTTCCGTGTGAAGTCCGTATACAATACCCTGATTTAAATCAGTGGCACGGATACCCCAAATTTTACAGGCAAACATAATGTTATGGCTGTCATGAACTTTGGATAAATGATAGAAAGACCCTGGTTGTTTAGGATAAGGAAGTGTATCTTTTCTTCCGTTATGTTCTATCTCGATATATCCTTCTTCAATATCAATATTCGGCGTGCCGTACTCTCCCATGGTTCCAAGTTTAATAAGGTGACACTCAGGCGCGAATTCCTTGATAGCATAGAGAACATTTAAATTACCAATTACATTATTCGTCTGCGTGTAAGCCGCATGTTCACGATCGATCATCGAGTAAGGGGCTGAACGCTGCTCAGCGAAGTGTACGAAAGCTTCAGGTTCAGTTTGACGAAAAACTTCGCTTAAAAAATCATAGTGATTTAAATCACCGATAAACGTACGGATTTCTTTACCCGTTATTTCTTTCCATTTAGCCACTCGCTCTTCTAAAGATGCGATTGGAGTTACTGAATTGGAATGCAATTCTTCATCTATTTTTCTTCTTGCCAGGTTATCTACGATAGTTACTTCATGCCCTTGTTTAGATAGATATAATGCGGTCGGCCATCCGCAGAAACCGTCTCCCCCTGCTACTATAATTCTCATAATCTACCTCCTAGTTACGATCAACAATTTCATTTCCATTTTAGAATAACATTCTTTGTTTGTATGCAGGTAATGATAACTTTTAGAAAATTTTTCTCTATCATCACGCTTCCTACGATGTTGACTTTACCATTATAAAAATAGAAACACAATTATTTTTTGCCGTTACTCTTCCTCTATATACCCCAATTTGTATATAAATTATTCACGTTTTCGAAATTTCCACCATTCCTTCGAAGATTGAATGTTCATTCATTTCTTATAATCAGTTATACTGAACTTATAAGTATAATTAATTACAGAAAGATGTAAGGAGGATATAATGATGAGCGAATTCGAAGCAGCATGGATACCTGATGAGGAATCAATGAAAAACACACGATTATACCAATGGATGAAATCTTTAGGGTTTGATCATTATGATGAATTCCATCGACAGTCTATTCAGGATATTGAATGGCTGTGGGAACAGGCAGTCTCCGTCCTTGGTGTAGAATGGTACAAAGAGTATGATCAAGTTCTCGACCTTTCAAAAGGGATCCAGTATCCTGAGTGGTTTACAGGCGGCGAGATCAATGTAGCCCATAACGCTTTAGATAAATGGGCAGATGATCCTACTACCCAGCACAAAACCGCGTTATACTGGGAAGGTGATAATGAAGAAAGAGTTTCCTTATCCTATAAAGAACTACAGCAGGAAGTAGATGCATTCGCCCACGGGCTGGAACAATTAGGTATCGAACAAGGTGACATTATCACACTTTACATGCCGATGATTAAGGAAACACTGATTGCTATGCTTGCCGTTTCGAAAATCGGGGCAATTATCTGTCCGATATTTTCAGGGTATAAAGCGGATGCTATCGCCACCCGTGTAAGCGCTTCCGGATCGAGGGTGCTAATTACGGCCGACGGATTTTACCGTAGAGGAAAAACGGTAAAAATGAAACAAGAAGCAGATGAAGCTGCTAAACAATGCAGAAATCTTGAACACATTGTCGTCGTCCGGCGTACAAGTGAGGAAATACCTTGGAACAAAGAAAAGGATATTAGTTATCATTCTCTTCTTAAGGAAAATAAGCCATATTCACCTAAAGCAATGAAAGCAAATGATGAATTTATGTTAATTTATACTTCAGGCACGACGGGTAAACCTAAAGGTGTCCTTCATACCCATTCCGGTTTTCCAATTAAAGCTGCATTTGACGCTGGTATTGGTATGGACCTCAAGAAGGAAGATACGATTTTTTGGTACACCGATATGGGGTGGATGATGGGTCCTTTTCTCGTATACGGAGGACTGCTTAATGGAGCATCCATCGTAATGTTCGAAGGAACTCCTGATTATAAAACACCTGATCGTCTTTGGAAAATGGTCGATTACTATAATGTTACTCATTTAGGGATCTCCCCTACCTTAATCCGCTCCATGATGAAGCACGGCACAGACTGGATTAATAACCATGACCTCTCTTCCCTCCAGTTAATTGCATCAACTGGAGAACCTTGGAACCCTGAACCGTGGAAATGGCTGTTTAAACATGTAGGCCGATCTAAAGTTCCAATTTTTAATTACTCCGGCGGTACTGAGATCTCCGGAGGTATATTAGGAAATGTACTCGTTCGTCCGATTCAACCTGTCACATTCAATGCTCCTTTGCCTGGCATGGATATAGATGTATACGATGAGAATGGCTGTTCCTTAGCTGACGAGGTTGGAGAACTTGTATTAAAACAGCCCTGGGTCGGTATGACGAAAGGGTTCTTAAACGATGATCAGCGATACCGTGATACTTATTGGAACCGTTACGAGGATATCTGGGTGCATGGAGACTGGGTTGCTGTTGATCAAGATGGTTATTATACCATCACCGGAAGATCAGACGACGTCCTAAACGTAGCCGGAAAACGTCTGGGTCCTGCCGAAGTCGAATCCGTGCTGGTAGGCCATGAAGCCGTAACGGAAGCAGGAGTAATCGGTGTACCTCACGACGTCAAAGGAGAGGAGCCTGTTTCCTTCGTTGTTTTAAATCATGATGTTGAGCCGACAGAAGCTTTAATGGTTGAATTAAAAGAGTATTTAATCTATAAACTTGGAAAAGCATTAGCTCCCCGGAAAGTGTTTGCTGTTTCTGATTTACCGAAGACAAGAAATGCAAAAGTGATGAGAAGAGCCATAAAAGCAGCTTATTTAAATCAACCCGCCGGCGACTTAAGCGCTCTTGAGAATTCCTATACTTTGAAGGAAATTCAAAATATCGGCACTACCCAGCTTTCCAAAAAATAAATCAAATAAAAATGCCACCGACTATATGGACATTCAGCTTGTAGAGAAGCCCCGTTTTTTCTACAAGCTTTTTTGGTGTGCTCGTGCGGGCGAATACAATTCGCTTCCGCTGACGAACGCCCGGGCCTCTCTTAAACCCCCACTGCGGGGCAGACAGATCCATCGTAGTCTTCCTCATCCTTGTGCAGTGCAGATAATCCTTTTCTTGTCTGATCACGAAGCTCTGGGCACACAAATAAAGCTGTCGAGAAAGTTCTCGACAGCCTGAATGCCACCCGGCCAGGCGACATTTTTATAAATTAAGACAGATCCATCAGTATAACTTTCTTGTTATTATACAGGATATACTCCGTGCTTTCTGTCTGTAAAAGTCACATTTTTTGTTTGATAAGCTTCAAATCGATTCATTAAATCAGCTCTAAGGTGATCAGGCTGCACGATATCATCTATTACCATTTCTGAAGCTAATCGGTATAAATCAATGTTTTCTTTGTATTCTTCCTGTTTCTCTTTTATAAATGCAGGGCGGTCGGCTTCCTCCAGTGCAGCAATCTTATTAGCATACACTGCGTTAACTGCTGCTTCAGGTCCCATAACTGCAATCTGCGCAGTCGGAAGTGCAATACAGGCATCAGGTTCAAACGCAGGGCCAGCCATGGCGTAAAGTCCCGCTCCATATGCTTTGCGCACAATAACAGAAATTTTAGGTACTGTAGCCTCACTCATGGCAGAAAGCATTTTTGCTCCGTGCCGGATGATCCCAGCGCGTTCTACCCTAGTACCAATCATAAAACCCGGGATATCAACTAAGAAGAGCAGCGGTATATTAAACGCATCGCAAAGCTGCATGAACTTCGCTGATTTATCTGCTGAATCAGGAAATAACACCCCGCCTTTTGCACGCGGCTGATTGGCGATTATCCCTATCGTACGACCATCCATCCTTGCCAGCCCCGTAATTATTTCAGGAGCAAATTTCTTTTTAATTTCACAGAAGGATTGCTCGTCAATAATACGTTCTATCAATTGATACATATCAAAAGGGGCATTTTGGTTGGTTGGAATAAGATCGGAAATACTTTTTTCAAATGACGCTGGATCAATCGTTTCTACGCGTTTAGGTGCAGTTCTAAAGTTCGTTGGGAAATAGCTTAAATAGCGTCTTGCATAATGAATGGCTTCTTCTTCATCCGCAGCTAAAACATCTCCGCAGCCTGAGATGGAACAATGCATTTCAGCTCCGCCCATTTCTTCCAAACTTACTTTTTCTCCTATAACCTTCTCCGCCATTCTTGGGGATCCTAAGTACATAGAGGCATTTCCGTCCACCATCACTACAATGTCACAAAACGCCGGGATATAAGCTCCACCTGCCGCAGAAGGGCCGAATAAAAGACAAACTTGCGGCACCCTGCCTGAAAGCTTAATTTGATTATGAAAAATTCGTCCTGCCCCTCTTCGATTGGGGAACATTTCGACTTGGTCTGTAATCCGGGCACCTGCCGAATCAACTAAATACAGCATAGGAATTTCCAGCTTCATGGCTGTCTCTTGTATTCTTATAATTTTTTCAACCGTACGTGCCCCCCATGATCCCGCTTTAACCGTTGAATCATTTGCCATCACACATACTTGCTCTCCGTTAATCTTTCCGATCCCTGTGATTACGCCATCAGCAGGTAATGAACCATCCATACAATTGGCAAAAAAAGCATCTTCAATATTTAAGTCATCGTCAAACAATCGCTGCAGACGTTCGCGTACGAACATTTTCCCCTTGCTGCGATTGCTTTCGTGATATTTATCGAGTCCGCCTGAGGCTACTTTTTCCTTCATTGATTGCAACGTATCGTTCATCGATAATACCCCCTTCTCTATTTCCCTTTAAATTCCGGCTTGCGTTTTTCCTTAAAAGCCTGTATCCCTTCTATTCGATCGCTTGTAGGGATAGTGTGCTTATAGCATTGTCTTTCAAACTCAAGACCTGTCCTGAGGTCGACCTCACACCCATGGTTAATCGCAGTCTTTGCCATTTTTAATGCTTCAGGACCGTTCTTACTTATTGTCCGGGCCATATGGAGAGTCTGCTCTGCTAATTCTTCGGTGGTGAAAATTGATTCGACAAGATGGATGGCAAAGGCCTCCTGAGCAGTCACCGGCTTTGCTGTGAATATCATTTCTTTAGCTTTCCCGGGGCCGATTAATCGAGGCAGACGCTGGGTCCCTCCTGCTCCAGGAATAATGGCCAGAGAAGTTTCCGTTAAACCGCATTTAGCGTCTTTACTCATCGTGCGAATATCACAAGCAAGTGCCAATTCAAGCCCTCCGCCGTAAGCTGCACCATTTATCATAGCTATCGTTGGGATAGATAATTGTTCAATTTTGCTGATCGTATCTCCAATTTTCTTCACCGTACGAACAACTTCCTCGTCTGTCATTCCCGATCTTTCTTTTAAATCCGCGCCTGCGCAAAAAGCTTTGGAACCGCTTCCGGTTATAACAAGTACTCTTATGTTGGATTCATCAATCTCATCCAGCCGCTGCGCCAGTTGGTTTAATACATTATGAGATAAGCTGTTGGCTGCATCACTTCTATTTATAGTAAGCCAGCCAATATGAGATTCAATAACCTCCAGTTCTACCAAAACCATAATCAGGCCTCCTCCTGCATCGTGCGGTTTAGTACTTGCATCTGATGACTTGTGAGCTCTTTGTTTAATGCATCCTGAATATAAACAGCTGCCTCAGTTAGTTTAGTTTCATCAATCCCGGTCTTAATCCCCATTTTGTGAAGCATATGAACTAAATCGTCTGTAGCCAGATTTCCGGATGCTCCTTTTGCGTAAGGGCACCCCCCTAGTCCGCCTAAGGCGCTGTCATAAATCACTATGCCATGCTGAAGGGCAACCAGCACATTTGCCAGTGCCATACCGTTTGTATTATGGAAATGCATGGCAATCTGATTAAAGTTAAGTACTCCCTTTATTTCCTTTAGAAAATGGTCAACTTGCAGAGGATCAGCTGCACCAATGGTATCTCCAAGCGATAGGTCATCCGCTCCCATATTTAAAAGATGCTGAGACACCTCAATAACTTTGGGAATTGGGACCTCTCCATCATAAGGACACCCAAACACCGTTGATACGTAACCTCTTACTCGTTTGTTATGCAGCTTTGCCTCTTTGATAACTTTTTCTAATATTGGATATGTTTCTTCAATCGATTTATTAATGTTCCGCAGGTTATGAGCTTCACTGGCAGACATAAATACAGCCACTTCATCAACATTGGCTTCTAGCGCAACATTAAGCCCTTTATAGTTGGGAACCAGGGCTGAATAGCCTACCCCAGGTTCCCGCCTTATTTGCTGCATCACTTCTTTTGCGTCCTTCAGTTGAGGAATCCATTTTGGGTGGACGAAAGAGCTGGCCTCAATTGATGTAAATCCTGCTTTAGATAAAAGATCGATCCATTCTACTTTGATTTCCGTAGGAATCTGTTCCGGTTCATTCTGCAGACCGTCTCGCGGGCCCACCTCTTTAATGGTTACGAATTTGGGCAGAGCTTTCATGCTTACACTCCTTATCACTCGATGATGGCAATAACGTCCCCTTCATTCACAAAATCACCTTCAGCTACTTTTAATTCTTTCACCAATCCTTCAGCTTCCGCAGGGATTGGAATTTCCATTTTCATAGATTCTAAAATCACAATGTCGTCACCTGAAGCCACCTGCTCCCCTGCCTGGGCGACGACTTTCCATACGCTTCCTGCCATTGAGGCTTTAATTTCAGTCATTTGTCTTCCTCCTTATTGTTGTGAGATCGCTGGTAAATAGTAATCTTGAATAAATGATGTAGTAGTATTTCCTTTAAGAAATTGATCATTGGTCACAATCCGCTTCAGCATCATTATATTGCTTTTAATCCCTTCAATTTCATAGTGATGAAGCGCGGTGGTCAGCTGTTCTATGGCAGCCTCTCTAGACGGTGCATGAACAACTAACTTAGCAATCATGGGATCATAATAGGGAGAAACGATAGACGTCCCATCAACGGCCAGTTCATGACGAATTCCATCTCCATGAGGAAGAGAGAGTCTTGACAGCTGACCTGGAGAAGGATAGAACGTATTCGAATCCTCAGCATAAATTCTTGCTTCTATGGCATGCCCTTCAATGATGAGATCCTTCTGTTTAAAGGATAAAACTTCTCCCGCTGCCACCCGCAGCTGCTGCTCTACGAGATCAATGCCTGTGATTTCTTCGGTTATGGGATGTTCGACTTGAAGACGCGTATTCATTTCAAGAAAATAATAATTTTCCTTTTCATCTACTAAGAATTCAATCGTACCTGCATTGGTATAGCCAAGAGTACGTACAGCTTGAAGCGCACTTTCGCCCATCTTCTGCCGGGTTTTTTCAGACAGAAAAGGAGAAGGAGCTTCTTCAATAACCTTTTGATGTCTGCGCTGTATCGAGCATTCTCTTTCAAACAGATGCAGGGCATGCCCATGATGATCAGCCAGAACTTGTATTTCAATGTGCCGGGGATTTACAATCTGCTTTTCAATGAACATTTTTCCATCGCCAAAAAAGGTTTTTGCACGCTTCTGGTTCCCCTCAAATGCCTTGGTTAATTCATCGCTTGAGGAAACAGCCTGCATTCCAATTCCCCCACCGCCGGCAGCAGCTTTCACCATTACCGGGTAACCCATTTCTTCTGCTATTTCGATTGCTTCTTCCACATTTTCCACTGCCTTCATTGTTCCCGGGACTACAGGAACACCTGCTTGCTTCATCACATTCCGTGCCGCTATTTTATCGCCCATTTTTGCAATTACTTCAGATGAGGGACCCACAAACGTAAGCCCTTCTTCTTTTACGCGCTTTGCAAATCCCGCGTTTTCACTGAGCAGGCCGTAACCCGGATGGATCGCTTCTGCTCCCGAGTCTTTAGCCGCTTTTACTACTTTATCGATATTTAAATAAGATTCATTCACACGCGGTTTGCCGATCAGATAGCTTTCATCAGCCTCCCTGACATAAGGGGCATCCTGGTCAGCTTCAGAGTATACGGCTGCGGTCGTGATGCCTAATCGTTTACACGTACGAATAATACGGGCTGCAATCTCTCCTCTATTAGCAATTAACACTTTAGAAAACATTACGAACCTCCTTGTTCATTCATACTCAGGGTTTCAAGGGCCGCTTCTTTAAGTTTATATTTCTGGATCTTTCCACTTGCCGTCATCGGATACTCGTCTGTAAACCGGATATAGCGGGGAATTTTATGTTTTGAGATTCTGCCTTCACAGAAGCTTCGAATATCTTCTTGATCGGGCTGTTTTCCTTCTTTAGGAATCACATAAGCCATTATTTCTTCCCCGTATTTGGCATCAGGAACTCCAATTACCTGGACATCGAGCACATCTGGATGCTGATATAGGAATTCTTCAATCTCCCGTGGATAGACATTCTCCCCGCCTCTAATAATCATATCTTTCATGCGCCCGGTAATTTCTACATAGCCATTCTCATCCATCACTGCAATATCCCCTGTATGAAGCCATTGGTTTTCATCAATGGCCGCCTCTGTCGCTTCTTTATTTTTATAATAGCCTTTCATGACAAGATAACCCCGGGTACAGAGTTCACCGGGAATCCCGGGTTCACTCTCTTCTTGTGTTGCCGGATCAATCACCTTAACTTCTACATGAGGGTGAGCTTTTCCTACAGAGCGCACACGAAGTTCTATGGGATCATCAGTTCTTGTCTGAGTGATAACAGGGGAAGATTCCGTTTGTCCGTATGCAATCGTAATTTCATCGGCTCCCATTTTATCCATAACGTCCTTCATAACTTCCATTGGACAAGTAGACCCTGCCATAATCCCGGTTCTTAGTGTCGTTGGCTTGTATTTCATAAAGCTAGGGTGATTAAGCTCAGCGATAAACATCGTTGGTACGCCGTGGAGTCCTGTGCAGGCTTCTTCATTTACCGCTTTAAGCACCGCTTCAGGATCAAACTGCTCGAGAATAATCATCGTGGTGCCTTTTGAAACGGCTGCCATTGTGCCTAAAACACACCCAAAACAATGGAAAAACGGTACAGGGATACACAAGCGGTCTTCATATGTTAACCGCATACAGTCAGCCACCTGGTTGCCATTATTAACTATGTTGTAATGGCTCAGCATGACGCCTTTTGGAAATCCTGTTGTACCGGAGGTGTACTGCATATTTATGACATCATCAAAGTGCAGAGAAGAGTGACGCTCCTCCAACATTTCATCGCTGACGGATTGTCCTGCGCGGAGGACGTCTTGCCATGTGTAACAGCCCGGATATTCTTTATCACTTAAAACGATAATGTTCTTTAACTGAGGAAGCTTTTCACTTTGTAATTCACCCTTCATCGATTGATCAAGCTCTGGACAAATTTCCTTTAAGATATCAATGTAGGAAACCCCTCTGAATTCTTCTGCTAAAATCAGTGTCGAAGCGTCAGACTGTTTTAATAAATACTCCAGTTCCTGTGCCCGGTAATTTGTATTCACAGTAACGAGCACTGCCCCCATTTTTCCGGTGGCAAACTGCGCCGTCAGCCATTCGGGTTTATTATCGGCCCAAATAGCCATATGATCCCCTTTCTCAATTCCTAAAGCCATAAATCCTTTTGCTGCTTCATTGGTCATTTCATTAAATTCTTTATATGTTTTTCTTAAGTTATGCTCCGGGTAAACCATCGCTTCATGGCCGGGATACAGTTCTGCCTGTTTCTCTAACAGTTCTCCTACCGTCATTTTTAATAAAGACATCGTAAACCTCCTTTAGTAATTAACAGCCTAATTGACGTGCAATAACTAGCCGTTGAATTTCGGATGTCCCTTCCCCTATCTCCAACAATTTGGCATCTCTTAAATAGCGCTCCACTTCGTACTCCCGCATATAACCATAACCACCGTGAATTTGAATTGCCTCGTTTGCAGACCGAAAAGCCGTCTCGGAAGCAAACAGTTTGGCGTAAGCGGCTTCTTTAGAGAAGTTTTTCTTCTGATCCTTCAGCCAGGCTGCTTTTAATACTATATTTCTTGCCAGTTCGACTTCCATGGCCATGTCAGCAAGCTTAAACTGGATCGCCTGAAAATTAGATATGGACTGTCCGAACTGCTTTCTTTCCTTGGCATAAGCAAGTGCTTTATCCAGAGAAGCTTGTGCAATCCCTACGGCTAAAGCACCAATAGAAATACGGCCGCCGTCAAGTGTATAAAGGAACTGCTTAAACCCGCCATCCGGATCACCCAGAATATTTTCTTTAGGAACAGATACATCCTCCAGGATAATTTCCGAAGTGTTCGACCCGCGGACCCCCATTTTTTCGTAAGGGCTTGTAATCTTCATTCCCGGCGTTTCTTTTGGAATTATAAAAGCTGAAATGATATTCTTTCCGTCATCTCGCCTGCCTGAAACAGCCGTGACTGTAACCGACCTGGCGTATTCTGCATTCGTAATCCAGCATTTCTCCCCGTTAATAATGTAACAGTCGTCTTTAAGAACTGCTTTCGTTTTTGTTCCTCCCGCATCTGAACCAGCATTCGGCTCGGTTAATCCAAACGAAGCCAGACCTTCTCCTTTTGCAAGAGGAACGAGAAACTGCTGCTTCTGCTCTTCAGTCCCAAAATAATAAATGGGACTCGCCCCTAATGACACGGCTGCTGCATAACTTAAACCAGTAGAACCACAGACCTTTCCGATTTCTTCTGCAGCTAATGCATAGGTGACAGTATCTCCTCCTGCGCCGCCGTATTCTTCGGGAAAAGGGATACCCAGCAATCCAAGCTGGCCCATTTCCTTAAAAATATCTTCTGGAAACTCGGCTTTTTGATCGATTTCCACAGCACGCGGACGGATCACTCCGTCAGCAAAATCCCGAACCATTTTACGTGTCATTTCCTGTTCTTTTGTCAGTTCAAAATTCATGATTTTCCCCCTCGTTTAAAGACCGACTGGTTGGTCTGTATTGGGCAAAAAAATAATTGTAAGCGTTTACTTATTTTCATAAAAAAAAGGGATATGCAGCATTTGACTTCGATAAACTGCAGACTCGTTAGATGGTAAAAGTGAGTGAAGAATAATGTCAATAAAGACATCAGCGATTTCGTCAATGGAGTATTCTCCATCTCTTCGGTACCATTTGTACATCCAGTTAACCATGCCTAAAATTGCCATACTTGTTAACCCCGGAGGTAGTTCCTTTCTAAAATGACCTGACTGTTGCCCTTCTGTGATGACCTGGTGGAGAATATTCTTAAATTCATCACGTTTTAACTGAATCTGCTGATCATATTCAGGCTTTAAATATTTACTCTCTTGATAAAATACGGAAAGGTGAGGCTTATAGAGGTCAAACACTCTGACAAACACTCTTGTGATTTCCTGGATTTTATCAATAGGTGATGTGTGAGTGGCATCTGCTCGCTTTGCTTCTTTAGATACGTATGTAATAAATGCATCATGGATGACGAAAAGAAGCTCATCTTTTGATTGAAAATGATGATAAAAACCACCTTTAGATGTCTCTGAGGCCTCAACAATTTGTTTAACGGTGACACCATGGAAACCGTATTGATCAAACAAGTCTAGTGAATGCTCAATGATTCGGTCTCGTAAATTTAACATACACCATCCCCTCAAACTGAATATACATTCATCTTATCATAATTTTCTAAAAAAACAACATTTGCCATTTATTCTGTATTACTAATAAAAAGACCCTTCCTAATAAAATAGAAAGAGTCCTGATCCTTTAAGATTCTTCGGTATGAAATGGTTTTTCGTATTGTGGCTGCACCCAGGTTTCTGTAACTTCTCCGCTGTGTTCCACATCGAGTACATAAGAGCCATTACTGTACCGGTCATTCGCTTTAAAGTCCATTGGCTGCACGGTCTTTAATTCTTCTTTTTTTGTTTTTATAACTATAGTATCTTCACTTCTTACCGCGTGAAGATCTACTACATGGTGAGGGTTTTTCTTCAGTTCTCTCAGCATAATAACCCCTCGTTTAGCCCTCGAGCTACGTTCAAATTCCTTTAAACGCATTCTTTTTACGGCTCCTCTATGGGTGGTTAATACTATGGATGGATCCTCCTCGGGTTGAAAAATTTGTCCCGAAATTACCCGCTCGCCTTCTTTAAGCTGAATCGCCTTAACCCCCGCTGCTCTTTGCCCTACGGTATTCACTTCTTCTTCCGAATACCATAAACCGTACGCTTTATTGGAGGCTATAAAAATATCAGCGCGTCCAGTTGTTAAATGAACGTCGACGACTTCATCATCCTCTTTTAAATTAACAGCAATCAAAGGCTTCGAATGTCTGGCTGCCTGGTAAAGTTCGAGCTCACTCTTCTTGACCATGCCGTTTTTCGTAAAGAATATGAGATAATGATCGTTTTTGTATTCCCTGATCGGGATGGCATCGATTAAATACTCTTCTTTATCGATAGAGACAATATTGGCGATGTGCTGGCCAAGATCCTTCCAGCGTATATCCGGCAGTTTATGCACGGGCAGATATAAATATTTCCCGCGGTTGGTAAACAGCAGAATCGTATCTGTTGTGTTTATTTCCAGCAGCCTAAGCAGGTGATCGCCGTCTTTAATGGCAAGGTCCTCCCCATTGGAAGCACTGTATGATCTCAAACTGGTTCGTTTTACATATCCGTCTTTCGTCACTGAAACAACAATATCCTCGCTTGCTACAGTTACTTCTAAATCAACTTTAAGCTCTTCAACTTTTTCTTCAATTTTAGTCATCCGGTCGTCAGCATACTTCTTCTTCATGGAACGAAGGTCTGATTTAATAACTTGTAAGAGCTTGCTTTCGCTGTTCAGCAAAGCTTGTAAATAGTCTATCTGCTTAGCCAGTTCATCCGCTTCTTTTTCCAATTCGGTTATGTCTGTATTAGTTAAGCGGTACAGCTGCAAGGTCACAATCGCTTCAGCCTGCTCTTCAGTAAAATCATATGACTTTATCAACTGAACTTTAGCATCAGCTTTGTCTTTTGAAGCTCGGATGGTAGCAATAACTTCGTCCAGGATCGAAATTGCTTTTATTAATCCCTCCACAATATGAGCCCGTTTTTGAGCTTTGTTCAAGTCATAAACAGACTGACGCGTAACGACTTCTTTTTGATGGGCAATGTAGGCATCCAGCATTTGCGGCAGACTCAATAAAGTCGGCGTACGATCGTAGATGGCCACCATGTTAAAGTTATAAGCAATTTGCAAGTCAGTATGCTTATAAAGGTAATTTAAAACTCCTTCACTGTTCGCATCTTTCTTCAGCTCTATAACAATCCTCATTCCAGTACGGTCTGTTTCATCCCGCACTTCAGAAATGCCTTCTACTTTACGGTCAATTCTAAGCTCATCCATCCGTTTTACAAGGGTGGCCTTGTTCACTTCAAAAGGAATTTCATCGATAACAATTTGCTCTTTCCCGCCTCTGACAGGCTGGATTTCGGCTTTTCCTCTTAAGATTATCTTTCCTTTTCCAGTTTCATAGGCTTTTTTAAGACCTTCAATTCCCTGGATAATACCGCCGGTAGGAAAGTCAGGCCCTTTCAGCTTATGCATGAGATCGTTCACAGTAGATTGCGGTTTATCGATCTTCATAATGACGGCATCAATCACTTCTCCGAGGTTATGAGGAGGAATCTCAGTTGCATAACCTGCCGAAATACCCGTGGCGCCATTAGCTAATAAGTTAGGAAACTTAGCCGGCAAAACGGTAGGCTCTGTAATCGTATCATCAAAGTTCGGAATATGCTCCACAGTATCTTTCTCAATGTCTCTTAATAGTTCAGAAGAGATACTTGATAACCTTGCTTCTGTATAACGCATGGCAGCGGGAGGATCCCCATCCACACTGCCGTTGTTTCCGTGCATTTCGATTAAAGATTTTCTAACTTTCCAATCCTGGCTTAAACGCACCATGGCATCATATACAGAGGTATCGCCGTGAGGATGATAATTACCAATTACAGTACCCACTGTTTTCGCAGATTTGCGGTATGCTTTATCATGCGTGTTTTTTTCCTGATGCATCGCATATAGAATCCGACGCTGCACAGGCTTCAACCCGTCTCTTGCATCAGGTAAGGCTCTTTCCTGAATAATGTATTTACTGTAGCGTCCAAATCGGTCGCCCAGCACTTCTTCTAATGGTAAATCTAAAAACTTTTCTGCCTCAGCCAACAGAAGATCCCCCTTTTATTTCTCGATTTTCTCATTTTCTAAAATATTTGCTTCGTCTTCAAGACCGAAAGCGACGTGGGATTCAATCCATTTCCGGCGAGGTTCAACCTTATCACCCATCAAGGTGGTCACGCGGCGTTCTGCCCGGGCCAAATCATCAATGGTTACTCGAATTAATGTTCTCGTTTCAGGATTCATAGTAGTTTCCCAAAGCTGCTCGGCGTTCATTTCACCAAGCCCTTTATAACGCTGGATTGTATATCCATTTTTAAATTCTTTTAAAATCTTTTGCATGCCCTCTTCATCCCAGGCATATTCGGTCTTTTCTTTTTTTCCTCTGCCTTTTGAAACTTTATATAATGGCGGCAGAGCAATAAACACTCTTCCTGCTTCGACAAGCGGCCGCATATAACGGTAAAAGAAGGTCAGGAGCAAAACTTGTATGTGTGCTCCGTCTGTGTCTGCATCTGTCATGATAACCACTTTATTATAGTTACAATCCTCAACGTCAAAATCACCGCCTACCCCTGCACCGATTGTATTAATAATCGTGGAGATTTCTTCGTTTTTAAAGATATCGGCAATTTTTGCTTTTTCAGTGTTAATCACTTTTCCTCTTAAAGGTAAAACTGCCTGGAATTTTCGATCCCTTCCTTGTTTGGCAGAGCCTCCTGCTGAATCCCCCTCAACAAGATAAAGCTCATTCTTCTCCGCGTTTCTGGATTGGGCAGGGGTCAGCTTTCCGCTTAACAAAGCATCTTTACGTTTCCGTTTCTTTCCTGAGCGCGCCTCTTCCCGGGCCTTTCTTGCTGCTTCTCTGGCTTCTTTAGCGCGGATCGCTTTTTTAACAAGCATAGAAGAAACATCCGGGTTTTCTTCAAGGAAATATGAAAGCTGTTCAGCTACCACAGCATCAACAGCGGAACGTGCCTCAGACGTCCCAAGCTTGCTTTTTGTCTGTCCTTCAAACTGCAGCAGCTCTTCAGGTATCCGGACGGATATTATGGCTGTAAACCCTTCACGGATATCATTACCCTCTAAATTTTTATCTTTCTCTTTTAAATGTTGAGCCCTTCTTGCATAATCGTTAAACACTCTTGTAATCGCAGATTTAGCACCGGACTCATGGGTTCCACCGTCCTTGGTACGGACGTTGTTGACAAAGGAAAGGATACTATCAGTAAATCCATCGTTAAACTGGAATGCAAAATCCACTTCAATTTGAGTGTGTTCACCCTCGAACGAAACGACCGGATGAAGGGTGTCTTTCTCTTCATTCAAATAAGAGACAAATGATTCCAGTCCGTCGTTGAACTGATAAGACTCCTCTATCCCTTCACGTTCATCCTTGAGATTAATTTTAAAACCTTTCAATAAAAAAGCGGCTTCTCTCAGCCTTTCTGACAATGTCTCATAATTGAACTTAGTCACAGAAAAGATCGCAGGATCCGGCTTAAAGTGAATGGTCGTCCCTGATTTTCTCGTTCCTCCGCGGTTCTCTAGAGAAGTGACCGGTATGCCGCCGTTCTCAAATCGCTGGTAAAATTTTTCCCCATCGCGACAAATGTGAACCTCCAGCCATTCGGACAAAGCGTTAACGACGGAAGCACCAACTCCGTGCAGACCTCCGCTTGACTTATAACCGCCTTGTCCAAATTTCCCTCCAGCGTGGAGGACAGTTAAAATAACTTCAGGTGTAGGTTTGCCTGTCTGGTGCATTCCAGTCGGCATCCCGCGTGCTTCATCAGCAACAGAAACACTGCCGTCACGGTGTAAAGTAACCGTTAATTGTTTACCAAAGCCAGCTAATGCTTCATCAACTGAATTGTCCACAATTTCAAAAATGAGGTGATGGAGACCACGCTGATCTGTAGAACCTATATACATTCCCGGTCTCTTACGAACAGCCTCCAAACCTTCTAATACTTGTATGGAATCATCTGAATAAACTTGATTTTGACTCGACAATTTTTCCATCGGCTCCTTTCTACACGACATATCCCTACTACTATAATAGAACAAATGTTCCCAAGTGTAAACGTACATTTAAAAACATCACTTGTTATATTGTAGCGGTTTTATAAAAAGACGCAAATCCATTTTCATTATCATACACGAAAAAACCCCTGTAAAAACAGGGATTTCACTAAAATTACGATTTTATTTAACCAGCGCATGAGTTACTTTGATGCAGTTGTTCATAATAACCTCCATGCCGCTTCCTTCTAAAATAGCAGGCACATCCTCATGATAGACTCCCTGCTGGGCCCAGAAAGCATTAGCTTCGATTCGTTTAGCTTCCTCTGCAACTCCCGGTAGAAAAGCAGAGCGTCTAAACACATTAATAATATCTACTTTCTCCTTTACGTCACTTAACGATGCATAGGCTTTTTCACCTAGAGCTTCTGATATTTGAGGATTAACGGGAATAACTTTGTACCCGGCCTGTTGCATCGCCTGACTGATCTGATACGACGTACGATAAGGTTTGTCGGATAAGCCAACGACTGCAATAGTTTCTGAAGTGTTTAAAATCTTACGCAATCTTTCCTTTTCAGGGTTTTTAAACATATCAATAACCTCCTATTCTTCAATCAGCCCATTCTCTATTAAATACTCTCTTGCTACTTCTTCGGGATCACGGTCCTCAAAATCAACGTCGTAATTCATTTCTCTCATTTCGTCGTCTGTAATTTGACCGCTTAACTGATTTAAAGCATCCTCGATTTCTGGATGTTGATCAAGTGTTTCTTCTCTCAAAAGGGGGGCCCCTTGATAAGGAGGAAACAGATTTTCTGGGTCATCGAGCACAGTCAAATCAAGGTCAATCATATAACTGTCAGTCGCATAAGCATCAATAATATCAACGTCTCCATTTTCAATAGCTCCCTGCCTTAAACCTGGATCCATTGTTTCTACCTCAGCAAGATCAAGCCCGTACACTTCTTTCATACCCTGATATCCATCCTGACGGTCATTAAATTCCAGTGTAAAACCGGCAGTAATTTCATCCTGAACAGACCTTAAGTCACCGATCGTATCTAAATCATACTGTTCTGCAGTTTCTTTAGTAGTGGCTACGGCATAAGTATTATTGAATTCCATCGGTTGTAAGAAAGCAAGGCCATATTCTTCAGACATGCCCTGTCTTGCCTGCTCATAGACTTCTGTTTCATCATTGCTGTCTGCTTCTTCTTCTAACAGAGAAACAATAGCTGTACCTGTAAATTCAGGATACATATCAATACTTCCTTCCTGCAAGGCCCCGAATACCAAATCAGTTTTTCCTAGGTTTTCCTCCAGTCCAACACTAAGATCTGTTTCTTCTTCGATTAACAGCTTATACATATTAATTAAAATCGCTGGTTCTGAACCTAACTTTGCACCTATCGTTATATCGTTCTGGATTTTACCCCCAAACGCGAGAGGGCCTAAAGCAATCAGTGCGGCAATGACAAGTAAACTGACTAAAGACCTGAAACCGGATTTTGCTGAGGTACGCTCAAATAACCGCAGCACTAAATCGAGTACGATAGCGAGGACGGCAGCAGGAATAGCTCCTAGTAAGATTAAGTTTACATCTCCTCCGCGGTCCAGTCCAAGCAAAATTAAATCGCCGAGCCCGCCAGCCCCGATTAAAGCGGCAATCGTCGTCGTCCCTACAATTAGTACCATAGAAGTTCTAATCCCTGCCATAATTACCGGCATTGCGAGTGGAAGTTCAACTTTAGAAAGACGTCGAAAAGAGTTCATGCCCATTCCCGTCGCCGCTTCTCTAAGAGCAGGATCGACCTCCTTAATTCCTGTATACGTATTTCTAAGGATCGGCAATAAACCATAAGCTGTTAATGCTATTACGGCAGGAGTCTGCCCGATACCAAAAAAAGGAATTAGAAAAGCTAGTACGGCTAAGCTTGGAATGGTCTGCAGTACAGCCGTTACACCAATAACAGGTTCTGCGACACGTTTTTTTCTAGTTAAAAGTAAACCTAATGGTACCGAAATTAAGGTAGCAATCACAAGAGCAATAATAGAAATTTGCAGGTGTTCCCATATTTTTTCTAAAAGAATACCCTGTCTCTGTTGAAACACCTCAATAAAGCTGTTCATGGCTTAATCACCTCACTCTTAGTTTTCATCATTTGCTTCTTGAGGTGAAACACCATGTCCTTGTACGATAAAGTGCCGATGACAGAATTATTCCGGGCTACAGGAAGAAGCGGATAACGGACTTTTTCAAATTCACTCATTGCTTCGGTCAATGTTTTTCCATGCTCAATGACAGGCATATCTACCTTTTCACCTTTATAAACTCCAAACAAAAAAGCCCCATTTGAATCTTTGACGACATAGGCTTCCAGTTGAGGAACAGCACCTTCCTCAAACTCGTTCAACGATATAACATGCTGTTGGGTCTGATCGATAATTACATCAACAGCTGTCTGCCATGGAGACTTCCTCTCGCCGATAAAGTCTTCTACAAAGGCATTGGCAGGATTCAAAATTAGATTCTGTGGACTGTCCACTTGAACTATTTCTCCTTCCTGCATGAGACAAACACGATCTCCCATTGCCATAGCTTCATCTATATCATGGGTCACAAAAACAATCGTTTTCTTTATTTCCTTATGCAGAGACAAGATATCTTTTTGCAGTTGTTCCCTGCTGATCGGATCGAGCGCACTAAATGGCTCATCCATTAAAATAATATCTGGATCAGCTGCTAAAGCACGAAGAACGCCTACGCGCTGCTGCTGACCGCCTGAAAGCTCACTTGGTTTCCGCCTACGGTGTATTTCCGGGTCGAGATTGACCATTTTCATCAACTCATCGATTCTCTTAGAAATGTCTTTTTTATTCCACTTCTTCATTTCGGGAACAATCGATATATTTTCTTCGATGGTCATGTGGGGAAACAAGGCGATTTCCTGAAGGACATAGCCTATGTTCCAACGCAGTTCGTGGATGTTATAGTCCTGAATGTTTTTATTATGTATAAAAACTTCCCCACTCGTAGGCTCAATCAATCGATTAATCATTTTCATCGTTGTCGTTTTTCCGCACCCACTGGGACCTATCAGGGTTAACAGCTCCCCGTCCTTCACACTTAAATTAATGGAACTTAGTGCCGTAGTTCCATCTGTGTACGTTTTTGTGACATTTTCAAACGTAATCATAAATTTCCCCCTAATCATTTACAAAGATCAACATTATATTCCCCTGATTCCATTTAAATAAAACCTGAGCGAACAGGGCCGCTATGTTCGAATCCGCCGCAATCGATAAAAACTGTAGAAATTCTTAATAGTTACTTTTAATACCGAATAGAGGGGTATAGCAATCAGCATCCCGATAAAACCGTATAAAGCTGCCGCAACGATTAATAAGAGAATAATCGTTAAAGGGTGAACATTCAACCGGTTTCCAAGCACTACCGGCGCTACGATATTCCCTTCTAACTGCTGGACAACAATGAGGATAATAAAAACATAGATAATCATCACCGGGTCCTGCGTCAAACTGACCACGACAGCAGGAAGAACACCGATCAACGGTCCAAAAAATGGAACAACGGCGGTTAAAAATACAAATATAGCAAGCACTAATGCATAATCAAGGCCGATAATTAAATAACCGATGAACATCAATACTCCGTCTGTAAATGCCACGGTAATCTGCCCGATGATATAAGCGCTTAATGTCTGATCAATGTTCTTAAGAATCTTCTTTCCTTCCTTCTGATGATCGGAAGGAATAAATTTCATCAGAAAAGGAACCAGACGATGTCCATCTTTTAAAAAGAAAAATAACACAAAAGGAATTACAACAAGAACAGTAGCAGCTCCTGTAATAGTAGACACTATCTCGGTCGCATGGTTACCAACTGCACTTGTTAACTCACTGAAAAAGCTCGAAGCCTGCTGACGGATTTTACTCATAGACACCATGCCCATATTGTTCTCTTCAATCGTTTTTTCTGCTTCCTTTGCTGATTGTTTTAAATCCTCCGGCAGATTGGAAGAAATTTTCGATACCTGCGATTGAATTGTAGCAGCCAGCAAGCGGTACATAACATAAAAAAGCCCGGCCGCTGCCGCATATACAATTAGTACCGCCGCCGTTAAAGGGATGAATTTAGATTTTGCCAGAAAGCGGACAACCGGTTTAAATATGTAATAAAAAAAGCCGGCAATTAAAATGGGATAGAATAAAGTACTTATGATTGTGGCTGCCGGTGAAAAAGCATCGAGTAAAGTTAATAAGTAAATACAGATTAAAGCTAAAATTATACCTGTCATATATTTAAAATACGCATGATTAAGCCACATAGCAGACACCTCAATTTTAATGATTATAAAGGTGTTTACCTCAACACCGTCTGCGTTAATCATATTTTGTGTGACTGTGGAAGTAATGATAACACTGAGTAACGCTGCCGGCACAATCAAAAATCCCCTCTGCAGTAATCTCAAAGAGCCCAAAGCTATTTCTAATCACTTTATATCTGCCTATTAGAATATAAGACTTCCCTTGGGTGAGACTTTCGATTTCACTATATAAAGGATCACCATTTATACCGCCTAATTCAAATAAATTACTCTGTTTCATTAAGTCCTTCCTCCTTTTTACGTTATTTAATAGTTTTCTACAGAATCGTTCATTTCCCTCCTTTTCTTCTGTCTGCTCCTAATGGTTGCGACTCATGTAAAACCGTGTAAGAATAGATAGTGAAACAATTAACTTACGTATTTTGAGAGGAGTTTTATTCATGAAAATGATCGACATTACCCAGTCTGTGTATGAAGGTATGCCGGTTTATAAAAACAAACCGGAAAAACAGCCTGCCTTTAAGAGCAATACGAATGGTCACGTAACTGAATCACGCCTGGAGATGGATGCTCACACAGGAACACACATCGATGCCCCGCTACATATGGTGAATGACGGCGATACATTTGAAAGCATCTCTATGAATAAACTAATCGGAGAGGCAAAGGTATTTGATCTCAGTCATGTAGAAGACGGCATTACAAAAGCCGACATTGAAAAATTAGATATTCAGGAAAATGATTTCATTTTGTTTAAGACCCGTAATTCTTATGAAGAGGAGTTCAACTTTGAATTTATCTTTTTAAAGGAAGACGGAGCTCGTTATCTAGCAGAAAAAAACATTAGAGGAGTAGGAATCGACTCACTTGGGATTGAACGCAGTCAGCCTGAACATCCTACTCACAAATCTTTATTTGCAGCAGAGATCATAGTAATCGAAGGATTAAGGCTGAAAGATGTCGAGGAAAAGTCTTATCAAATGATTGCAGCTCCTATGAAACTAGTGGGAACAGACGCTTCTCCAGCACGTGTTCTGCTTTTTGATAAAGATCAATAAGTAAAGTTGAGATAAAACTGAATAGAGTTATAATAATCCGAACGATTTTGTTGAAATCAGTTCGGATTATTTATGTGTAAAGCAGGATATTTACCAACACTCGTCAACACTTCGCTTGATGGCACGGCGTCAGCTTTACGTGAAAACGTACAACATTATGAGAGAGATTCATGTCACACATGGAAGCATCCATGATCCCAAACTCTACTTAAACCGTTTAGATCGCCAAGTGGAACGATTCAGCTTTCCTGTGAAAGCTGCGGGTTTAGATTCTGGGTATTTAACTTCCTTTATCTGTCATGGACTTGTCCAACGAAATATATTTGGTATAATTGCCCATCCACGTCACCAGAATAAAAAAGGATTTCTGAAATGGAAATCCAAATATGATGAGAACCGCGATGTTTATATATCCACAAGGAGAAGAGCTAAGGTAGGCGACAACGGACCGTGATGGATATCGTCATTATAAATCAGATACTTTACAGTGTGAGACCTGTCCTCTTCTTGTGAGGTGCACTCAAAATCAAAAGCACCAGCAAACCATTACACGCCTTGTATGGGAGAGGGATAAAGAACAGGTTCGGTTAAATCGATTTTTCCAATCGCATGAGAAAAGAGAAAGTTGAGCGTAGCTTCGCAGATTCAAAAGAACTGTATGGGCTGCGTTATTGTCGCTTGCGCAGAGTAGAAAAAGTTCGAGAGCAAGCGTTACTGACAGCTGCCTGCCAGAACATGAAGAAGATTGCCCTTCACCTAACCAAGGTGATTTAGGTGAAGGAGAGGTTTTTTCGGTGAAGGGCGGTCAAATACCACGAGCCTCCTGTGGAAAAACGGGCGATCCGAGACCCCGCAGTGGGGGTTTTCACGAGGAGGCTCGGGTGTTCGTCCGCACGATCCCACAAAAAAAGCTTGTAGAAAAACACGGGGTTTCTCTACAAGCTGAGGAGGGCAGTAATGCCATCCTTTTTTCAAATCTGATTATTTTTCCATCCATTCGGTATGGAAGATCCCTTCTTTGTCAATTCTTTGATACGTGTGAGCACCAAAATAGTCTCGCTGTGCTTGAAGCAGGTTAGCTGGCAGCGTTTCTGTGCGGTAGCTGTCATAATAAGCAAGAGCGCTGGAAAATGCAGGAACCGGCACACCTCGCTCAATGGCCAGGCTGAGTACTTCACGCAGGCTGGATTGATAATTTTCTGCGATATCGTTAAAGTAAGGATCAAGCAGCAAGTTGTCCAAATCGCTTTCGCGGTCGTAGGCTTCCTTGATTTTTTGAAGGAATTGAGCCCGGATAATACAGCCGCCTCGGAAAATCATAGCAATATCACCGTATTGAAGATTCCAGTCATAGTACTCTGAGGCTGAACGCATTTGAGCAAATCCCTGAGCATAAGATACGATCTTACTCATATATAAAGCTTTTCTAATTGATTCAATAACTGCCTGCTTATCTCCCGTGAACGGCTTTTGTTCAGGTCCGCTTAAAATTTTGCTGGCTTTTACACGCTCCTCTTTCATAGCAGAAATGAATCGGGAGAATACAGATTCTGTAATTACCGGAAGTGGTACTCCTAGTTCCATAGAACTAATACTCGTCCATTTACCCGTTCCTTTTTGACCGGCTGTATCTAAAATTACATCAACAAGCGGTTTACCGGTTTCTTCATCGGTTTTCGTGAAAATGTCAGCAGTAATTTCAATTAAATAACTGTCCAGTTCTCCTTTATTCCATTCTGAGAACACTTCATGGAGCTCTTGAGCAGATAAGCCCAGCACATTTTTTAAAATGAAATAGGCTTCAGAAATAAGCTGCATATCCCCATATTCTATTCCGTTATGCACCATTTTAACGTAATGGCCTGCACCATCAGGACCAATGTAAGTAGTGCAAGGGGTATCTTCCACTTTTGCAGCAATGGCTTCTAAAATAGGTTTCACGTGTTCATATGCTTCTTTCTGCCCTCCCGGCATGATGGAAGGTCCGGTTAAAGCCCCTTCTTCCCCGCCGGAAACGCCGGTACCGATAAAGTGCACTCCGGATTCTTTTAGTTCATTATTTCTGCGGATAGTGTCCTGATAGAATGTATTTCCTCCATCAATTAAGATATCTCCTTGATCTAAATGCGGCAGAAGTGATTCAATTGTTGCGTCTGTAGCCGGCCCAGCTTTAACCATAAGAAGAATCTTTCTCGGTTTCTCCAGGGACTGCACAAATTCCTCAATAGTAGCTGTCCCTTTAAAGTTTTTCCCGGCAGCTTCATCATTAAGAAATTCGTCGGTTTTCTCCTTCGTACGATTGTATACCGATACGGAATACCCTCTGCTTTCAATATTTAATGCTAAGTTTTTTCCCATGACCGCTAGGCCGATGACTCCAATTTCCTGTTTCAAAACCTTCATCTCCTTTTACATCCTTACTTTATTTATCAATTGAATTCAAGTGGTCTTACCACCACTGAAACCCATCTTCATCAATCAATCGATCCGCTGCTTTAGGCCCCATTGACCCCGCTTCATACAGGTAAAGAGGAGCAGCATCTTGTTCATAATCATCTAGAATCGGCTGCACCCATTCCCAGGACATCTCCACTTCATCCCAATGCGCGAAATACGTCTGGTCTCCTTGCATAGCGTCCAGAAGCAGCAGCTCATAGGCTTCCGGAAGTTCTTTCTGATCCCTCGAAAAGTTAATGTGGACAGGTTCGAGTTTTCCGTTATTCAGTGAGTTTTTACTGTTTAACTGCAGGGTTACCCCTTTGTTAGGACTGATTTCAATAATAAGCAGATTCGGTGCTAAATCCTCATCTTCGTACCTTTTGCCGTGTGGGCTCTTAAATTCCATTACAATCCTGGTAGATTTTTCTTTCAAACGCTTGCCTGTACGGATATAAAAAGGGACGCCGCTCCAGAATTCATTGTCGATCCAAAGACGTGCGGCAATATAAGTATCGTTTCTGGAAGATTTTTCAATCCCTTCCTCATCCAGATATCCTGGGACATGTTCATCGTTAACAATCCCCGGCCCGTACTGCCCGCGGACTACGTTTGTCGCTACATCATCCTTGGATAAAGGCCGAAGTGCTTCCATTACTTTTTTCTTTTCATTGCGGATATTTTCCGCATTGATTTCGTTTGGAAGACGCATTGCAGTCATCATGATCAGCTGAAGCATATGGTTCTGGACCATATCACGAATGGCTCCAACTTTATCATAGTATCCAGCTCTTTCCTCCACACCGACGATTTCACTAGCTGTTATTTGCATATTAGCAATATACTTTTTATTCCACAAAGCTTGCAGCACAGGGTTGGAATGCTCTAAAGCTTCAAGGTTCTGAACCATCGGTTTTCCTAAGTAATGATCAATACGGTAGATTTCCTTCTCTTCGAACACCGCACTAATTTCCCGGTTGAGAACTCTTGCTGACTCTAAGTCATGGCCAAACGGCTTTTCGATAATGAGCCGCTTCCATCCTTCAGTATTGCTTAACCCGCTGTTCTTTACATTGGTGATGATCACATCAAATAACCTCGGAGAAACAGAGAGGTAAAACATTCGGTTTTCTTGAATGTTCAGCTCGTTTTCCCGTTGATGAACGTACTCGTAAAGGTCTTCATACGCTTCAGGTTCAGTCACATCAAGTGGATGATAACGAAAGGCTTCAACGAATTTTTTCATTGCCTCTTCATCCACGGAGCTTCTGGAAAACGTACGTACAGCCTCCTCTACGTTACCCTGAAATTCTTCATGGGACCAGTGCCTCCGGCCTAGACCTACTACTGAGAAAGAAGCAGGCATGGATTTATCTATAAATAAATTGTACAAAGCCGGGTAGATTTTTCGTTTTGCTAAATCACCCGTTGATCCAAATAAGATAAACGACATAGATTCCAATAGCTTTTCCTCCACTTTTAAAATACTTAAAATATTTTTCTGTTTCTTCAAAATACTTCTCTCGTTACATTAAAATATTGGGAACCATTTCACAAGTAATAATTTGACAATTTGGACAATAATTAAAATTTACATCTATAATGTAAACCCTTTAATGTTTGACAGTATCCGATTTTTACATTTTTTTATTCTTTGTACACTCAATATTCTAATGTATAGACTTCAGATGTCAAAAATAAATTCCTGGAATTATGAATTCATTAAAAAAAGACCTGTGACGTAAGGTCAATATCAGGTCTAGTTATTTCAGTTGTTTATTTCTTTCGCCACTCTTACCCCAGATTCGATCGCCCCTTCGACCCAACCATGATAGTTTGAAGTGTGTTCACCGGCAAAGTGCAACCTTCCTTCAGGACTGGATAAAGAATTACCAAAATCTTATTCCTGGGTGAGGCGCGAACAAAGTAAAACAGCCTGCCAATCAAAGGTGGTCCCGGTCAGGAATTTATTAAAAACTTGTGAACCGTAAACCTTTGATAATACAGCATGACAGCCGGCCCTTTTTCGTAGGCGCTGTAACACGTTTACTATTTTCTCCCTGGGCAATCTACTCAATTTTCTGATTCATTATGATATCAGAGCCTGTTTTCTTTTAAAAAAGCGAGCGGCAGATTGTCATTCCCTCTGTGATTTGATAAAAGATTAAATTTTCATTATAGAGGAGACTAACAATATCAAGAAGGAGGCGGCCGTTAATCCGGGCATTCCTGCCCCTTGCTATCGTTATCGTTAAGCTTGTATCCGGTTAGGTAAACCATTTTCAATAATGGCTAACACTTCATTTTAAGAAGTGTCAGGCACTTCCGGACCCTGCCGTATTCCAAACAAGTTTAATTCCCCCTTACCACCAGGTTAGGCGAAACAGGGCCTGTGTATGTCACTGTCTTACACGCAGGGGAATCATTACTAGATTTCCTAAGTTTTTTGTTCTTTAACACCTGATATAATGATAAACTATTAACAAAGACGTAAGGAGTTGTGCTGGATGGAATACTTTATTTTTATTATCTTGGCTTATTTGATAGGAGCAATTCCTTCTGGTCTTATTGTTGGTAAACTGGGGTATGGCATAGATATACGTGAACATGGCAGCGGAAATTTAGGTGGAACAAATACTTTTAGAGTATTAGGATTAAAAGCAGGACTTATTGTTACATCAGCTGATATATTAAAAGGCACGTTAGCCACTGTACTTCCTCTGCTATTTAGTGCGGACGTCATTACACTTGTTATAGGGATTTTCGCAGTAATCGGCCATATGTATCCTGTCTTTGCAGGATTTAAAGGCGGAAAAGCTGTAGCCACTTCAGGGGGTGTCATTCTTGGCGTCAACCCGATTGTGTTTGCGATCATATTAGGAACTTTCTTTTTACTCCTATATTTCACTAAGTATGTTTCCCTGTCTTCAATGGTAACTGGAATCGTTTCATTTATTGTTACCCTGCTGCTTGGGGAATATGGTTTATCTATTGTGACTGCTATTATGACAATTTTTGTTATCTATCGCCATCGGACAAATATCAAACGAATAATGAATAAGACAGAGCCAAAGATTACATGGATGTAACCACACTAGCAGAACCTACGGCACCCCCCTGTTGTGTTGCCGTAGGTTTATCTATGTGTGTATAATCAATTTTGTGAAGCGCAATATAAAAGCAATAAATTTTATAAACGTATTTACATATTGTATACTTTGATGTATAGAGCTGGTCTGAAAGGAGCTTATGTTATGAATCAAGCCGAATTAAATAAAACAAAACAACTTCCTCCTAAAGAGGATCGTCATAAATTGTTTGGATCAGTAGATCCTGGACCTCGAACAAAGCCGATCGAAAAAGAAAAAATGGCTGATTTGCAAAACTCGAAAAAGGATTTTCTGTTTAATATAGATATGGTCGGTATTTCAAATGTAAAACATCCGATTTCTATCCCGAGTCAATTGAGTCCTGAGATTCAAACCACCATTGGTACGTTTACTTTTGGTTCATCGATAAGTCAGGGAAGTAAAGGGACAAATATGAGCCGTTTTACTGAACAATTGGACAAATATCACCATCAAGGGTTTGCGGTTGATGTAGAAACCTTAAAGAGTTTTACTGCTGAACTAGCCGGAAGACTGAAACAGGAAGACGCTGAGGTTGAAGTTTCCTTCCCGTGGTTCTTTGAAAGAAAAGGCCCTTATTCTCAATTAACGGGTATGAATCATGCGGATGCCTCTATTGCCGTCAAATATGACGAGAGGAGTGGTTATGATATAACCGTAAGTCTTACCGGCAAAATAACAACCTTGTGCCCATGTTCCAAGGAAATCAGTGAGTACAGCGCTCACAATCAGAGAGGTAACGTTACCATGGAAGTTAAGCTTACCGAAGACTTTGACGAACAGAAAATCGACTGGAAAGCTGCACTGTTAGAAGCTGCAGAAAGTAATGCGAGTGCAAGAATTCACCCTGTGCTAAAACGGCCTGATGAAAAAATGGTTACCGAACAAGCTTATGAGAACCCAAGGTTCGTAGAAGATATCGTCCGACTAGTGGCCGCAGATTTATATGAATATGATTTTGTGGAAGCATTTACTGTTCACTGCCGAAACGAAGAATCTATCCATCTGCACGATGCAGTTGCCACGTTAAGTTACGATAAGAAACAAGAGCAAATATAAGGCAGATTCGATGAAATATGTGATGATCGCCATTATTTCAATTTATCGTAAATTTATCAGCCCTCTTACTCCTCCGAGCTGCCGCTTTATGCCTACATGTTCACAATACGGCATGGAAGCCTTTAGCAGGTTTGGTTTCATCAAAGGAGGCTGGCTGACATTAAAAAGAATTTTAAAATGTCATCCTTTTTATAAAGGCGGCTTCGACCCAGTTCCATTAAGTGAAGAAGAAAAAAGAAAATAACAAATTTGTAGGTTTATACCTGTCTCTTCAAGGAAAAAGGGATACTGATTCACATAATGTAGGAGTTGAGCTTATGAATTTGAAAGTAACTGAAGAAGCGGCTAAATGGTATAAAAATGAATTAGAATTAAGTAACGACACTCCTCTTCGTTTTTATGTACGATATGGCGGAGTGGGCGGTCTACAGCCGGGTCTTTCACTTGCGATAAAGCAAGTTGACCCTGCTGAGCCGGTCGCTGAAGATAAAGTAGAAGGCGTATATTTTTATATTGAAGAAGATGATGAATGGTATTTCGATGGTCATTCTCTCACAGTGGAGTATGATGAGAATTGGCAGGAACCGGAGTTTAAATATGATTAAAAAAAGCGCTGCCTAAATGGGCAGCGCCTTTTTTAATCAGAGAGGGAAAATCGTCGAATCTGCTCCCACTGTCGTTCACTTTTTAAAATTTCAAACTGACGGGTTCCGAATAAATCAAAGTGAGGATGCCTCGGATCCCGGTGTATCCATTCCTTTCTCAATCCATACTTCTCTCCCCACGCAGCAAGTTTATCTATATCAGCACAACCTACTTTCGTTACTGTATCACAATCGGGAAAGCGGTCATCCAGCCAGTAATGAGTCAAGAAAACCACCTCTCCCTCCTCTACCCTGCGTTTCCATAGTTGCAGTTCCTCGCGCTTAATGCCAAAAGCCATTTTATTTTGCCGCCTCCATAGCCGCGAGATATGCTTCATGCCAGTCGGGGAAATTTTTTCGTATAGATACAGGCCGAAAGCTTTCTTTTTTCACAATCACATGTTTCGTTTCACCTGTAACCGCTATCTCCCCACTGTTATGCTTTACAGCGTACCCATAAGTAATACGAAGGCCGTCATAGTTCTTTACCCATGTTTCAATGAAGATCTCATCGCCATATCGTACCGGGTGCTTAAATTGAACAGCTGCGTCTACTACTGGAGAAACGACTCCCTGCTTTTCGAGCTGATGATAGTAAAAGCCTAAATCTTCAATAAGTGCTGTACGTCCAATTTCAAACCAAACTAAATAATTCGCATGGTAGACTACCCCCATCATATCAGTTTCCTGGTAACGGACTTTAATATTCGTATGATTAACCTGCATATTATTTTTCCCCCCGAACTGTTTGCCAAGCTTTCTGCCAATCTTCTATAGTCAGTAAATTGATTTGCCCTTCCTCATTGCTCTCAAACAATCGAAACGATTGAAACTGGATCGCTTCATTTACAATATTCGTTACAAAACGTCCATTACCACGGACATTATGCTGCCTGAACTGCTGTAACAAAAATTGCTTAGCTCCTTCTTCGATTTCGTATTCATACTGGGATGTTAAGTGATTGGCTATTTCCAGTAATTCCGTTTCAGTATAATCAGGAAAGTGGAAATATTTTTTGAATCGTGAAGATAAGCCCGGATTGCTTTCAATCAGCTGCTGCATTTCATACTGATAGCCTGCTAATATTACAACTAAGTTCTCATTATGTCTGGTCATTTCATCGACAAGCGTTTCTATGGCTTCCTTGCCAAAGTCGTCTCTTCCTTTACTATGAAGGGCGTAAGCTTCATCGATAAACAAAACACCACCTAAGGCTTCTCTTACCTTTTTCTTGGTTTTCATCGCAGTCTGCCCTACATACCCTGCTACTAGATCACTTCTGGAAGCCACAACTATATGGCCTCTTTTCAGCAGCCCGCATTCTTTTAGAATTCTTGCATAAATGTCTGCCACCGTAGTCTTACCTGTGCCGGGGTTACCGGAAAACACAGAATGCAATTCAATAGGAACTATCGGGAGACCGTATTCTTTTCTTTGCTGTTGGGCTTTTACAAAAGAAGATAGTTTCCGTACTTCCTGTTTTACATTATTCAAACCGATCAACCGATGGAGTTCATCTAAAGGTGAGGATTGGTCCAGATCTTGTGCTGAAGTAAATTGAAGGTCTCTATCATCGATTCTCATATGATCAAGCCAGTGTTCCTTATCATTTAGGGTTTCAGCTGCCCCTTTTTGAAAAATATTTTTAAGAACGAGATTACGAACGGTCCGTGCATTACCAAAAGACTCGTCGACACGTTCATTCTCTATTTGTGTTTCAAGCGTACGCAACGCTCTTGTTGTAAAAAAGAAATCATTCTCAAGCGCTACAGATTCTGCAATCTCCAGCAATTCTTCTGTTTTATAATCAGGTAATTCAATGTGGTTCTGCTCTGGAAAACGACTGCGCAACCCTGGGTTGGCCCAAAGAAATTGACGCATTTCTTCTGGATAGCCTGCTAAGATGATGGCAAACCTCCCTCCGTAATCCTTACTAGTCATTGCTGAAACAAGAGTATCAATAACGGCCTGGCCGTAATCATTGCCTGTCTGGCCTTCACGCTTTAAGCTATAGGCTTCATCGATAAATAAAACCCCGCCCACTGCCTGCTTTACATAATTCATAGTGTTTTCTTCACTTTGTCCAACATAGGAGCCTACTAAATGGGACCGATTCACCTCAACTACATCTTTCGTTTCTAATATGCCAAGATCATAATAAATACTGGCTAAAAGACGAGCGATCGTCGTTTTTCCCGTCCCCGGGTTTCCGGAAATAATCATATGAAGCCCTGGTTCATCTACCATTGAGAACCCTAAACTTTTACGCTGCTGCTGGTATTTTAAGAAATGATAATATTTTTTAATGTACGTTTTTACATCATGTAAACCAATCATTTGTTCAAATTGTTCAAGCGGGTTTTCTTTGTTTTCGTTCGTTAAAAATAGAGGCAGGTGATGGAATAGCTCATCTTTAAGTTCGGTAAGATTTCTTATGCTTTCATTTATTTCTTTAACCGGAATTGAGATTCTTCGCTGTTGAATAGACTCCTGTGCATCCACCAAAGTATTTTGAAGCTCTGATAATTGTTCATAAATTTCTTGGTAGAGTTTTACAAGAGGGCGGTCTACATCAACAATTTTACTCTCTGCTAAATTGTCGTTCCACTGAGTAATTAGAGCATCTACATCCATTAAAATAGACTGTACTTTCTTGCTTTTCGCTGAATTATGGTCTGTTTCGTGCAGGATCCATTGATCGAACGTTTTTCGCTGCAGCAACGTATAGCCTCTCATAATTTGCACACAATCATAAAGATCTTGAACAATTGGGTGTGAAGGCGCAAGTTCTTTAGCACGGTCAATAAACTGGTCTGCAAGTGAATCCTGAGCAGGATGCCTTTTTATACGGTAATAAGCTAAAATCACGTACAATGTTGCCTTTACTTCGGAATCCTCTATAGTTTTCTCATTATTTAAATATCGCAGGACCTCAACTTCAGATACAGGAGGTACTTCATCCAAGTTTGTCCATTGTTGTAATTGTGTAAGTTCCAATATATCCCGTCCTTCCATCATCGTTATATTTTATCACAATCAAACGATGATGTAGATGAACTTGCACAAAACGAAAAGCCGCCCCATTTGGAGGAGCGACTTATTCTTATTCCTGATGACGAGCTTCATCTTTTATTTCTTGACGCATGCCTTCAAGAGCTTGTTCTCGCTTTTTATTTTTCCTCTCAATTTGGGAACGATCTTTATCATTGGCCATGTTCATCGTTTCATGTGAAGCTTCGATATTTTCAATCGTATTCTGAACAGCTTCCTGCAGCTTTTCAACATTATCTTCTCGATTGTCAGGGTTTGGTTTCTGGTTTGGCATCTATCAATACCTCCTATTGTGATAGTCAAGACTTATCATGTGAATAGGAGCATTATTTTATACAAAAAAAAAACCTTCTTTGAATTAAGAAGGAATTTTTCTAATGCGCTGATGATGCCGTTCTTCAATTCGGTCCTCAATCTGATCCATTAATTTCTGATCCTGCATAATCATTTTAATGTTTTCCTGCACGCGCTCTTGATAAGTCAGTTTCTGCTTCTTTCTCACGCAAACCACTCCTTTATCTAAAAAGGATTCCCAAGTTTGCATAAGTTATACTAGTTTAGTTCATCTTTCATCTCAACCATAAACTCATAACTCATAGGTCCTACCCTTCGTTCTTCCTGTACCACCCCATCTGTACCGATAAAGTAAGTAGTTGGAATCGACATCGCCTGGTAATCGCTCGTTACGTCACCTTTTCTGTCTAATAAAACTGGAAAGGTGTAGCCTTCTTCTTCAATATAGTCGTGGACATCACTTATACTGCTCTCTGAATCTGTCGCATTAACAGCAAGAATCGTAACTTCATCCCCAAACTCCTTGTGGAACCTCTCCATTTCAGGCATTTCCTCTTTGCAAGGAGGACACCAGGTAGCCCAGAAATTCAGAAAGACTTTTTCTCCTCGAAGACTTGAGAGTTTAACTTCGTCACCTTCTAAGTTTTGCAATTCAAAATCAGGTGCCTGCTCCCCCTTCTTAATTCCTGCTGGAGAGTTAGGAGGGGACATGGACGTTCCTTCCTGACTCGTATCTCCGGAAGTATCATATTGCTGCAATTCATCTGAAGAACCTTCGTCTTCCTGTCCTACTTCGTTGTACACAATGATCCCCACTAATATGAGTAAAAATAATCCTGCACCTATTTGCTTAATCATCTCATCCCCTCCTTCTTCCTTCTCGTACTTTTCCATCCTTATTATAAAAGTATGAGCCAGAGGCACAATAAAACCTATTTTTTTATTATAATTCATCTTTTTTAATCAACAAAGAAATGAGTGCCAAGAGCTGTAATTATTTTCTTTCACGTTAAATAAAAGCAGAAAAAAACCTGCTGCATGAATACAGCAGGTTCTCTCTAAAATAATCAGCTTAACTTATTCCGAAGCACCATTTGCAGGATGCCTCCGTGTCTGTAGTAATCGACTTCAACTTCACTGTCAAAACGTGCGACGACTTCAAACTCTTTTTTCGTGCCGTCTTCAGAGGTAGCCGTTACTTTCACTAAGTCATGAGGTTTTACCGATTCATCCACGTTTACATCTAATGACTCTCGACCGGTTAAACCAAGAGATTCAATCGTGTCTCCTTCTTTAAACTGCAAAGGAAGTACACCCATCATTACTAGATTGGAGCGGTGGATACGTTCAAAGCTTTGAGCGATAACGGTTTTAATTCCTAGTAAATCAGTTCCTTTTGCAGCCCAGTCACGCGAGCTTCCCATGCCATAATCATCTCCTGCAATGACTGCAAGCGGGGTATTGTCCTCTTTATATTTCATGGCTGCCGTATAAATAGGCATCACTTCTTCAGTCGGCCAGTAGGTAGTAAAACCACCTTCTGTATCAGGAGCTAATTCATTACGGATACGAATATTGGCAAAAGTACCTCTCATCATAACCTCATGGTTACCGCGGCGGGAGCCATAAGAGTTAAAGTTACGCGGAGAGACATCTTTCTCGATTAAATATTCACCTGCCGGCATATCTTTAGGAATCGCTCCAGCTGGTGAAATGTGGTCGGTTGTAACAGAATCTCCAAACTTACCAATTACTCTTAAGTTGCTTAAAGGCTTAACGGTTTCCGGATCAGGAGAAAGCCCTTCAAAGAATGGTGGATTCTGAATATAAGTGGATTCCTCGTTCCAATCGTAAAGCGGCTCATCCGTAGTCTCAATTTCATTCCACTTTTCATTTGAGTTAAATACATTCTCATATTCTTTACGGAAGATTTCCGGAGTTACCACACGTGCTACTTCTGCTTTAATTTCTTCCTGCGAAGGCCACACGTCATTAAAGTAAACCGGCTTGCCTTCTGTATTCGTTCCTAGAGGTTCGTTCTTAAGATCGATATCAACTGTTCCAGCTAAAGCGTATGCTACTACTAAAGGAGGTGACGCTAAATAGTTAGCTTTAACCAGCGGATGAATACGACCTTCAAAATTACGGTTACCTGAAAGGACTGAAGAAGCCGTTAGGTCACTATCCGCGATCGCTTTCTCAATTTCAGGAAGTAATGGACCAGAGTTACCAATACATGTCGTACATCCATAACCTACTAAGTTAAAGCCCAGGTTGTTAAGGTATTCCATCAGACCGGAGTCCTCCAGGTATCTCGTCACAACCTTTGAACCAGGAGCAAGAGATGTCTTAACGTAATCAGGAACATTCAACCCAAGTTCGACAGCCTTCTTAGCTACAAGACCGGCACCTAACATAACGTGCGGGTTAGATGTATTGGTACAGGAAGTAATGGCTGCAATAGCAAGTGCACCCGTCTTCATAACTGTTTTTTTGCCGTTTGCAAACTCAACCTCTACCTCTTTATCAAATTCCTTCTTATCCAGGCCAAACCCATGATTTCCAGCTGGTCCTGTAATGGCTTTTTCAAAGGATTCCTTCATCTTGGAAAGCGGAATTAAATCTTGCGGGCGTTTTGGACCGGACAGGTTGGGCTCCAGCTCTCCGAGATCGATTTCAACCAGCTTAGTAAATTCAGGATCTTCAAGGGAAGGATCATACCATAAGCTGTTTTCTTTACAATATTTTTCGACAACCGCAATTTGTTCTTCACTGCGGCCCGTTAATCGTAAGTATTCGAGTGACTCATTATCCACAGGGAAGAAACCACATGTGGCTCCGTATTCCGGCGCCATGTTTGAAATAGTCGCCCGGTCAGCTAACGGCATCTCCTGCAGCCCAGGGCCAAAGAATTCGACAAACTTTCCAACTACATTCTGCTCTCTTAGTTTTTGAGTAACCTTTAGAGCTAAGTCTGTAGCTGTTGTCCCTTGAGGGAAGCTGCCATTTAATTTAACTCCGATAACTTCAGGAGCTGGGAAATAAGAAGGCTGGCCAAGCATACCGGCTTCTGCTTCAATTCCTCCTACACCCCACCCGAGAATTCCAAGACCGTTAATCATAGTCGTATGAGAATCCGTACCGACGAGCGTATCAGGATAAGTATCATAAGAGCCCTCATCATTCTCAATTGCGTGAACAACGTTGGCAATATATTCTAAGTTAACCTGGTGAACAATACCAGTTGCCGGTGGAACAGCACGGTAATTATCAAATGCTTTCTGAGCCCAGTGTAAGAACTCATAACGTTCCTGGTTACGCTCAAATTCTAATTCCATATTTACGTTTAATGAATCAGGTGTGCCGTACTTATCTACTTGTACGGAATGGTCAATGACAAGGTCTACAGGTACTTCAGGATTAATCTTTTCAGGACTTCCTCCTAAGTCGACCATAGCTTTACGAAGGGATGCCAAATCTACGACGGCTGGTACTCCAGTGAAATCCTGGAGGATAACGCGGGAAGGTTTAAATGGTACATCCTCTCCCTTAGATTTGCTAGTTCCCCAGTTTGCTAGACTCTCTACGTGTTCATCTTTAATCACACGTCCATCGTGTTGACGAAGCAGAGATTCAAGTAAAATACGGATTGAAAAAGGCAGACGAGAGATCTTGCCGTGTCCCGCATCTTCTAAGGCTTTTAATTCGTAATAGTTGTACGTTTGGCCATTCAATTCAAATTGTTTGCGAGCATTAAATGCATTGTTAGCCATAATTCCTTTTACCCCCTCTTCAGTGTTTAAACGGCATAATTATACATCATCTATGCCATTCCCCAATGTGTCATTTGCTTTCTTCTTCTGAAAAGTCCACAAATATGCACCCTTTATTGTATATGAAAACGATTTATAAGTAAAATAATTACGCAAATTTTTTGAGATTTCGACACAACAGAAAAAGCAGCTTGTCTTTATATCCTGTTGGTTTTATAATAAATCATGATACGTAAAAAATGAAACAGGTGATGTGAATGTCAGGCGGTTTTGCTGTTTTTATCATAGGCTGGATTGTACTGATGATAGTACTTATGGCTATTGGCGGTTTTTTTATGTTCAGGAAATTTCTTAAACGCATGCCCAAAGAAGATGGGAAATCGACAATGGACTGGGAAGAATATTATGTGGAGCAGACTGTTCATATGTGGAGTGATGAACAAAAGGAATTGCTTGAAGAACTTGTGGCGCCGGTGCCGGAGTTATTCAGAGATGTGGCTAAACAGAAAATTGCAGGCCGAATTGGACAGGTAGCACTGGAGAGAAGAAGCTCCCAAATGACAGAAGATATCATCATTGAAGGATATATATTAGCTACTCCTAAAAGAGATCACAAGTTCCTGATTAAAAAACTACAGGAAAAACAAATAGACATTACACCATATCAGCCGCTGTTTGATCGTTAAAAAACCGGGTCTTTAGAAGACCCGGTTTTTTATGTGGTTATTGTTTTTTCCAAGCGGAGATACTGTTTCAGCATAGCAATGCGCCATGTCAAAATCATCCCAAGTGCCAGAAGGAAGAACATCCCGCTCGTTTCTCCAAACGAAATGGAAGAGCCAATTATAATTTTTAAAACGATTCTTAGAATTAATAATCCAAAAAGAATAAAGACGAATGCCCTAGAAGGTTTTAAATAAATTTCTCCTTCTCTCACTTCAAATTTTGAAGAACGAATAAGAAATATGGAAAATACAGCGCCGATAAAGACTGCTTCTAACACTTGAGTCCATTGTACACGAAACATAGGAAATAAGAACATAAGGGCCCCCGTACTCATCATAAACGGGGGTAATATTATTTTTTTTACACTCGCCGGTCTTTTAGCAGCACGGAGTCTCACAAAAATCATAACCACGGCCATAGCTGCCGCCACAATGGAGCTGGAAATTATCCAAAACATAAGATTCACTCTTTCATACGTTTGCTTTAATCTTCTTCTCTATCATCAGCTACTGTTAAAATGATCGTCATCGTAACACCGATTACCGTTAAGTACACCCCTAGGTCAAACAGTAACGCAGTAGCAAGTTCCGTACGTCCTAAAATTGGCAGCTGAAAATATCCGAAATTCTGTGTTAAAAAAGGCGCATTAAACAAGAAGGCTCCTACACCTGTACCCACCGCAATGATTAATCCAGTGAAGATCATGTATAAGAAATTTACAGGAATCACTTTGCGGATTACATTTAATCCATATGCCATATTCATTAGAACTAGGGCAGCTGAAGCCATTAATCCTCCGATAAAACCACCGCCTGGCTTATTATGGCCGGCGAAAAACAAATATACGGAGAAACCCAGCAAAATAAAAGCGATCAGCGCCGTTGTCGTTCGTAAAATTAAATCGTTTGTACGCGTCATATAAAAACTCCTTCTACAGAACATCTTATTGCTTTTCTTATGATAATACAATCTTGTTACAAAATCCATGCTTAGAACCCTTGAAAACCAAATAACCCTGCAAGATAAGAAGTAAGCCGGGTCATCCAGTCAAAGTAAAGAGCCACACCCATAAATATCATAATATACCCGCCGACCTTAACAATACGGGGACTATTCCGCTTTATCCACCCTATTTTCCCAATAAAAAAGGAAAGAATTAAGAAAGGGAGAGAGAATCCAAGAGAATAAGCAACCATCATAATTAAGAATAAATCCGGCTGATCTGCCGCTAATACTAAAACTGCAGACAGTATAGGCCCCGTGCAGGGTGTCCACCCGAGTGAGAATGTAAGCCCTATAATAAATGAACCGACATAGCCGGCTGGGCGGTTTTTAAATGATATTTTCCTATCTTTCATTAAGAATTGGAAATTGAATACACCAATAATTACAAAACCGAAGAAAATGATCAGCACAGCACCTAAGCGTCTTATTAAATCTTCATTCTGAATAAGAAATTGAGCAAATAATGATCCCGAAAACCCTAAGATTAGAAAAATAGTGGAAAAACCGAGTAAAAATAAAATCGTATGGATTAAGCTTCGTTTCGTCAGCATTCCGTTTTCGTCCCTTAACTCGCTTACACTCATCCCTGTTATGTATGATAAGAAAGCAGGATACAAAGGAAGGACACATGGTGAAATAAACGAAAGAAAACCTGCTCCAAAAGCAAGAAATACATTTAGGTCTGTCATAATTCAAAGTCCCCCATCTATATACTCGCTCTAATTGTATCAAACAAGTAATAAAAAAACGATTAGAGAAGTGTGAACAGAATATGAACCAAACCAATTAAATATAAAAAACCTCTACTTCTAAACGGTGAAGTAAAGGTTTTTGCTTTTTTATTTAGTCTGCTGATTGTTCATAGCCCGCATCATCTGATTGATCTTCTTCTGAGATGGCTTCTGTCCCATTTGCATCATCAGTGTACGCAGCATTTGCTCATTTATCGGCGGGTTCTTTTTCAAATAGTTCATCATGTACTTTCTAGCAATGAAGAAGCCTAAAGCTACGCCACCAACTAGAGCCAATACACCTATGATGATAACCCATACGATGCCCAAAGTCATATCAACGTCTTCCTCCTTCGTGTTGTCTCCCATAACAGTATAGTAAAATGATCACAGGAATACAATAGAGCATTTTACGATAACAGACGCTGACTTATAAGAGGGGAAATCCACCCGTAATGTTCTCCGCTTTCTTCAATAATAAAAAACGTTTGATCACACATTCTCAGCGGTTGAAATAAACCCCTTTCTGCTTGCCAGAGGCTGTCACACTGAAATAGACAACAGCAATTCTTACCATCTAGTATATCATAATTTTTTTCACAATCGAATAATCTCTCTTTTAAATTCAATGGGCTGCCATGAATTTTTTTCAGCCACTCATTGAAAGAGAAATGCGTCGTTATATAATCTAATTGACTCATTAATTGATCCATATATTTGGATGTGCATGAATCGTTCTGACACTCTTCAAAAAATCTTTTGAGCAGATCTACTTTGTAATAGTATTTCTCAGTAACTTCTCTTTTTACTGCATAAACAGTAAATTGCATGCGACCATCCCTCCTTGAAAAGTATTATAACTATCAAAGAAGGATTAGTTTGTCACATTTTGTCAACTGAGATCAGGTACTTTTGTCAGATTTTCTTTTTATGTACATTAAACTACTGCACCTCATAGAGATGCAGTAGTTTCCTTTACTATTGATTCATTAAGCTTTCTGCATGTTTCACCACATTATCTACAGTAAAGCCAAATTTCTCAATAATAACATTGCCTGGTGCAGATGCACCAAATCGATTAATGCCGATCACGGCCCCGTCGAGTCCAACGTATCTTTCCCAGCCAAATGAAGCTCCCATTTCAATAGCCAAACGCTGTCTTACATTGTTTGGAAGAACTGCTTCTTTATAGTCATCGTCCTGCGCTTCGAAGCGATCGAAGGATGGAATGCTGACGACTCGGACATCGTATCCTTTCGTCTTTAATTCCTTCTGAGCCTTCACAGCCAGTTGAACCTCTGAACCAGAGGCCAGAAGAATACTGTCAGGTGTTTCCTTCTCTGAATCTGAGAGTACATACGCACCGCGTTTTACCCCTTCATATGCTTTCTCTTTTGTTCCTTCAAGAGTCGGGAGACCTTGACGTGTAAGCACCATAGCATTCGGAGTCGTATTTGATTCCAGTGCCAGTCTCCATGCTGCGCTGGTTTCATTGCCGTCTGCTGGACGAACAACTGTCAGGTTAGGGACAGCGCGGAGAGAAGACAACTGCTCAATTGGTTCGTGTGTCGGACCATCCTCTCCTACCGCTACAGAATCATGCGTTAAGACATAGTTAACGGGAAGATTCATCAGAGCGGATAATCGAAGCGCTGGACGCAGATAATCACTAAAGACAAAGAATGTCCCTCCATAAACTTTTAAACCTCCATGAAGAGCCATACCATTTAATGCGGCAGCCATAGCAAATTCACGTACACCAAACCAAATGTTTCGGCCGGCGTAATTATTACGAGAAAAATCCTCTTCTTCTTTAACAGTTGTTTTGTTTGAGCCGGCCAGGTCAGCACTTCCACCAAAGAAATAAGGAATCGCTTTAGATAAAGAGTTAATAACTTCTCCGGAAGCTGCACGGGTAGCCAACTCATCTTTACCTGGTTCAAAGCTTGGTAAATTTTGTTCCCATCCTTCAGGAAGCTTTCCTTCGATAGCAAGCTCAAGTTCTTCCGCTAATTCTGAATGGGCCTGTTTGTATTCATCGAATAACTTATTCCATTCTTCTTCTTTCTTAGCACCGTTTCCTTTAACTTTAGTGTTGAAGTCTTCATATACTTCTTCAGGTACGTGGAACGGTTCGTGCTCCCACTTGTAATATTCTTTAGTTGCGGTGACTTCTTCCTCACCCAGTGGAGCTCCATGGGAGTCTGATTTCCCGGACTTTGTAGGGGCTCCGTAACCAATTACAGTTTTAACCTCAATCATTGTCGGCTGATCTGTATTTTGCTTAGCTTTTTCTATTGCTTTTGTAATTTCATCTGTGTTCGTCCCGTCTTCTACACGGATTACCTGCCATCCGTAAGCTTCATAACGCTTTTCCACGCTTTCACTGAAGGAACGGTTCAAATCTCCATCAAGGGAGATATCGTTAGAATCATAAAGAACGACCAGCTTTCCAAGTCCTAGATGACCTGCAAGAGAGGCTGACTCTTGAGAGACACCTTCCATAAGGTCACCATCTCCACAAATAGCAAAAGTATAGTGATCAACAATATTGTATTGATCTTTGTTGTATTTAGCAGCTAAATGTGCCTCAGCCATAGCCATTCCTGTAGCCATAGCCAACCCTTGGCCAAGAGGACCTGTTGTAGCTTCTACCCCGTCTGTATGACCGAATTCAGGATGACCTGGTGTTTTAGAGTCCCACTGACGGAATTCTTTTAAATCATCAATAGAGACTTTATAGCCGGAAAGATGAAGCAGGCTGTATAAAAGCATAGATCCATGGCCAGCTGATAGTACAAATCGATCTCTGTTGAACCAATCCGGATTTTCCGGGTTATGATTCATAAACTGAGACCATAAAGTGTACGCCATTGGGGCAGCACCCATAGGCATACCCGGGTGACCGGAGCTTGCTTTTTCTACTGCATCAATTGTTAAAGTCCGTATTGTATTAATGGATTTTTGTTCAATACTGTTTGCCAAAATAAATTCCCCTTTCTTCTAACGCGTATGTAACATGTATTATCGTATAATGAAATGAACTACGTGACAAGTTTCACAACGGATTTTCTTTTTGAAGTTCCTCATTTAACCTTCCCTTGTGCCAAATAATATAAACAAAAACCGCACATGATTCGTGCGGTTTCTCGAGATCTTTAATGTTTTTTTTCGTTCTCCTGCATCTGCTTTACCTTTTTAGGAGTCACGTCGTTTCCTTCCGGGTCAACGACTGTCATTCCTTTCAGCTGATTTTTGAACGATTTGCGGACATTTTTCAAATATTCCTGACGAAGCTGCTTCTGTTCTTCTTTTTCCTTTTCAGTCAACCCTTGTTCCTTAGATTTATGTGACAGCTCATTTATACGATTTAATTTTTCATTCGTAATCATGAAAACTCTCCTTTTAGTATGGGGATACAAAAAGACAAGAGCGTTATGCCTCTTGTCTTAATATATATTAACGCTCCTGATCGTGTTTTTCAAGTGAGACAAATTCCTGATACCTTCTATGTACGGTAGCTTTCGAAACGTTATAACCTAAACCTCTAAGAGTTGCAGCGATCTCTTTAAAAGTCAGCTTGTTATTTCTAAGCCTCACTACCTCTTCAACAGGAAACCCTACCCTCTCTCTCCCTTTAGCCAAATGCTGATTGGAGAGATTCTTTTGAGGAGTGTAACCATTGGCTACTGCTTTTCTCATTCCTCTGCGAATTTTCATATTATGGATTTTCCTTTGATATTCTTCTACTATGCCTACAATTTGCAGAACCATTGAATCAGATTCAGAGATTGTAAATTCTCCATCATTAGTAAGCGAAAAAATTTTAACATTCAATTTCTGGAGTTGATGAAACAAAGCAATTTTCGTATTTCCCCGTCCCAGCCTTGTTTCATCCTGAATGAATAAAACGTCTGCCTGGTCATTTGAAAAATGGTCAAGCATCCGAAACACACCTTCCCGCTCAATTTCGTAACCACTAGCCTGTTCTTCTATGCAATCAACAATTTCGGCTGATTTATTTTCGGCAAGAGCCGTTAACTCTGCTTTCTGCCTGGCTAATGAACTGACCTGTGCTTCTTTATCTGTACTTACCCGGCAATATAAAATAGCTCTCATTTCCAAACCCTTTCTTCATCTGTTAGCGCAATTATACGCTCGTTACCATTGAATAGTATAAGAAAGCCAGGCTTGCTGCAAATAATAAAATATACGTGACGTCCAGTTTTGAAAGTTTGTTAAACATAATAAAATCCTCTCCCTTTGAAAGAACAAGCGTTCCCTGAACATTTGTTCGCTATTTATGATTTAATTATATACGAACGACTGTTCTTGTCAATAGTTTTTCGAACGCTTGTTTGTGTTTTTTGAAAACCCATGATAGAATGAAACTACTATAATCCTATGTTCGAGGTGTTTAAATATGAGTAAACTTTCAAAGAGGCAGCAGGAAATACTAGATTATATTAAAGAACAGGTGTTGTTAAAAGGTTATCCCCCTTCCGTAAGAGAAATCGGTCAATCAGTTGGTTTAGCCTCAAGCTCAACCGTTCATGGACATTTATCGCGTTTAGAAAAAAAGGGTTTTATCCGCAGAGATCCTACGAAACCGAGAGCTATCGAAGTCATTGAATTAGAGGAGGATACAAGCATTCCTCGCACAGAAGCTGCCTATGCTCCTGTAATAGGTAAAGTAACAGCAGGTTCTCCAATTACGGCTATTGAAAATATCGAAGAGTACGTGCCGCTTCCTGATTCTTTAGCTGGAGGGGATGACAATACGTTTGTGCTCGTCGTTCAGGGAGAGAGTATGATTGAGGCTGGAATATTAGACGGAGACATGGTCATCGTAAGACAGCAGACAACAGCAAATAACGGAGACATTGTGGTAGCCATGACTGAAGACGAAGAAGCTACCGTAAAACGTTTCTTTAAAGAAAGTAATCACATCCGGCTGCAGCCTGAAAATGCAACCATGGAACCGATTATTTTAAACGATGTCTCTATTTTAGGGAGGGTCGTAGGATTATATCGTACGGTACATTAATTAATTTTAAAAAATCCCTCTTTCTCGTTATAGAGTGGTGAACAGACCCGATAAAACTTATAAACTTCCATAACTCTGTTTTCCACTGGAGTATGGCAGTTTAACTATTATTTGGCCCCTTCCAATGACGATAATAACGTTCTCGTTTTGCCCAATAGCAAAAACCTCCAGGTGAATTTTACTTTCACCTGGAGGTTTTTTTAAAATAGAAAAATCCCCCTTTGTCAAGTGACTAAAGGGGGCGGGGATATTAATAAGTTTGCAGATATTGCTCTCTTTCCCACGGGTGTACTTGCGTTCTGAACATATCCCATTCAATTTCTTTTGCTTCTACAAAATGTTCAAATAAGTGTTCTCCTAGAGCTTTCACCATAACTTCATCTTTTTGAAGCTCTTCTAATGCATTATATAGAGTAGCAGGAAGATCTTGAACACCATGAGCTTCCCTTTCCTTTTTGTTCATAACGTAAATATTACGATCCACAGGAGACGGAGCTTCTAGTTTATTTTCCACACCGTCAAGACCAGCAGCAAGCAATACAGACATAGCCATGTAAGGGTTTGCCGCAGGATCTACACTACGTACTTCGATACGTGTGCTTAAACCTCTAGAAGTAGGCACACGCACTAATGGACTGCGGTTTTGACCAGACCAGGCCACATAACATGGTGCTTCATAACCCGGTACAAGACGTTTATAAGAATTCACTGTCGGGTTTGTAACAGCCGTGAAGTTTGTGGCGTGTTTAATAATACCCGCAGTAAACTGATAAGCGACATCAGACAATTGTTCTTTACCATTTTCATCGAAGAAAGCATTGCCGTCCTCATTAAATAGAGACATGTTCGCGTGCATACCAGACCCGTTTACACCAAACAATGGTTTTGGCATGAATGTAGCATGAAGACCGTGCTGGCGAGCAATCGTCTTAACCGCCAACTTGAACGTCTGAATATCGTCACAATGCTTCACTGCATCGGAATACTTAAAATCAATTTCATGCTGACCTGGTGCTACTTCATGGTGAGACGCTTCAATTTCGAAGCCCATCTCTTCTAATTCCAGAACGATATCACGGCGGCAGTTCTCACCAAGATCTGTAGGCGCCAAATCAAAGTAACCGCCTTTATCATTAAGTTCTAACGTCGGCTCATGATTTTCATCTAATTTGAATAAAAAGAATTCAGGCTCTGTGCCAATGTTAAAGGCAGAGAATCCAAGTTCTTCCATCTTCTTGAGATTACGTTTAAGATTGTAACGCGGACAACCTTCAAAAGGTGTTTTATCAGGATTATAAATGTCACAAATAAAACGTGCCACTTTCCCTTTTTCAGATGTCCATGGAAAAACGACGAATGTATCAAGATCTGGTACTAAGTACATATCGGATTCCTCAATACGAACGAATCCTTCAATGGAAGATCCATCAAACATCATCATGCCATCCAACGCTTTTTCCAGCTGACTAAATGGAATCTCCACATTTTTAATAGTCCCAAGCATGTCTGTAAATTGAAGACGAATAAATTTTACATTTTCCTCATCAATTTTTTTGAAAATTTCTTCTCTAGTTAATCCCATTCTACTCCTCCTAATGCAGCAATTAATGGAAGAATCTTGACATTTCTCCCTGTCTTAAGCTCATTTTACCTTGTCTTCCCGCGGTGAAAAGTTCTTGTTGTAACATACGACGAAGTTCGCGGTCGGTGAGTTCATTGTGAACTTCTTCGACTTCTTTTTCATCGTAAGGTTCATTCTCCGGCTGATGAGTAATTGACAACACTTGCTTAATTCCAGCCATGTTTACGCCTTTTTCTATTAATGACTTAATCTCAAGCAAACGATCAACATCATTAAATGAGAATAGCCGGCGGTTGCCGTCTGATCTTGCTGGATTTACAAGTTGATGTTGTTCGTAATACCTGATTTGCCGGGCCGAAAGATCAGTTAGTGATTGTACAATCCCCATCGGGAATAAGGGCATTGAACGACGAATTTCGTCACTCATCGATGTGCCACCTCCCAAACAGAAATTCTACCTTAATTATACTTCAAGCCATTCATATGTCAACATATGTGACAAAAGTTCACATGATAATTTCTGAAAAATTTCGAAAAAATTTTCAATGATGAACTTTTTCTGTTCTCATACTTGTCTCTAAAGCTCTGACAACAGCGATCTTGACGTGAGAATAAGTTAATCCTCCCTGTACGAAAGCCATATATGGCGGCCTGATTGGTCCATCAGCCGTTAATTCTAAGCTGGCCCCTTGAATAAACGTGCCAGCTGCCATAATTACCTCGTTCTCATACCCGGGCATCGGGCTGGGGTGAGGGGTCACATGTGAATTAATTGGAGAAGCTGCTTGAACAGCTTGACAGAACGCAGTCATTTGTTCTGCTGAATCAAAATTAACCGATTGTATTAAATCTGTCCGGTGCTCATCAAAGGCAGGAGAAGTAGTAAAGCCTTTTGACTGAAGAAGCTTCGCTGTAAACACAGCACCTTTTAATGCTTCTCCCACCACATGCGGAGCCAGGAAGATACCTTGATACATTTCCTGCAGCATATTTAAACTGGGACCAGTCTCCTTTCCAAGACCGGGCGCTGTCAACCGATAGCTGCATAACTCGATTAAATCAGCTCGTCCAGCAATATACCCCCCGACTCGCGCAATTCCTCCACCGGGATTTTTAATTAGCGAACCTGCGATCAAATCAGCACCCGCTTCAATAGGTTCTTCGGTTTCGACGAACTCTCCATAACAATTATCTACAAAGACGATAATATCTTTTCTTACTTTCCGCACCTCTTTAACCATCTCTTTTATATGGGTTATAGAAAAAGAGGGCCGGTCTGCATATCCTTTGGAACGTTGAATAGCGACAACTTTTGTTCTCTTATTAATTGCTTTTCGAGTTTGCTCCTTATTAAATTCACCATTACTTTTAAGCGGGACCGATTGATATGTAATATCAAAATCACTTAAAGCTCCTTTGTCCTGTTTTGGAGAGCGACCTATAACTTCCTCCAGAGTATCGTAAGGATCTCCAGTTATATACAATAATTCATCTCCCGGTCTGAGAACTCCAAAGAGGGCGGTGGTAATGGCGTGGGTGCCCGAAATTAATTGTGGGCGTACGATCGCATCCTCAGCCTTGAAGACTTCTGCATATAATGCTTCAAGCTTGTCTCGACCAAAGTCATCGTATCCATATCCTGTTGTAGGATTGAAATGGGCATCAGAAACTTTTAATTTCTGAAAAGAGTCCAGCACTTTTTCCTGATTGGCATCCACAATAGTTTGAATATATTTATGCTGTGGCTGGATAATATCCTCCACCTGTTTTACAAGTTCTTTCATTATTAATCTTCCTATCTTAGTAAACTTACCTTTAGAGGATGATTCGGCTGAATATAACCTTCAACCTCGTACCCCTCATTATCTTCTAAAAAACGGTAGGAGGTGACGATAGATTGAGTTTTTATTTGTTGCAGCTGCTTGCCTGAGGAGGCAGCTATAAACACATGATAATACTCCCATTCCTCTTTAAGTACGGTTTCAATTTTAGCTGTAATACGTTTAATGTCAATCGGATCTCTTACACTCGCAGTGATTGACGGATGAGCATGAGGAATAAATACCTCATTTAATAAATCCATTTTATTGTAAACCGTAAGTGAAGGTAAGTGAGAGGCCTCTAAGTCTTCAAGCAGTTTATTAACCGTTCTTTCCTGTTCCATGTGATCCGGATGAGAGGCATCGACTAAGTGCAGAATAAAGTCAGCTTCCGTTACTTCTTCGAGCGTCGAGCGGAATGCAGCTATAAGAGTAGTTGGCAGATCTTGAATAAACCCTACGGTGTCCGAAAGCAAGGCTTGAAAGCCAGAAGGGAGACTTATCTGCCGTGTCAAAGGGTCTAAAGTAGCGAACAGTAAATCTTCTTCAAAAGAATCACTCGAAGTTAATCGGTTAAATAAGGTGGACTTTCCTGCGTTAGTGTATCCAACAATAGCAATTTGGAAGGCATAGTTCTCATCCCTCCGCTTACGATACTGATCCCTCTGCTTTACTACCGTTTTGAGCCTTCGTTTTATATCATCTATACGACGCTGGATGTGACGTCGGTCCGTTTCAAGCTTTGTTTCTCCGGGACCCCGCGTGCCAATCCCGCCTCCTAATCTCGAAAGCTCGGTACCCTGGCCGGCTAAGCGCGGAAGCAAGTATTGAAGTTGGGCCAATTCTACTTGCAGTTTTCCTTCTTTTGTTCTGGCTCTGTTGGCGAATATATCCAAAATAAGCTGACTTCGATCAATAACTCTCCGCTCCAGCTTATCACTAATATTTTTCAACTGACCTGGAGAAAGCTCGTCATTAAAGATTACGAGGGAGGCTTCCCATTCCTCTGCAGTTAATTTTATTTCATCGAGCTTGCCTCGACCTAAATAAGTAGCCGGATGGATGTGCTCCCGGTTTTGTATAACTACTTCCGCCACTTCTCCGCCGGCAGTAATTGTTAAAGACTGTAATTCTTCCAAAGAAGAGTTAAACCTTTCCTGCTCCTGCCCTGGATCTTTTCTTGCTACTAAGATTACTTTTTCTTTCTCCAAATTTTTTACCACCTTTACCTGTGAAAATATCTGTATCAGCTATGTGATTGAATTAAAGTGAAAGTCAGATGGTTCTAACGTCATTAAGTCCTTTTTGTTCCAGTTTTCCCGATTAGCTAAACGATAAGCATGTTTTCGAACGGCATCTTCAATCAAGTTTCGAACATACCTGGCATTAGCAAAATTTCGAGGAGGATAATAGCTGGCTTCCGCTAAATGTTCATAAAGCTTCCTTTCAGCCTGAGGGGTAAGAGTGTAATCTTTTTCTTTAAGCATAACCCGGGCTATAGCCGAAAGCTCCTCAGCTTTGTAATTATTAAAATTAAGCTGTAAAGGGAAACGAGAAGCGAGCCCGGGGTTCATACTTAAAAACTCTTCCATTTCTACAGGATAGCCTGCCAATATAATAATAAGCTGTTCATGATAGTCTTCCATGCACTTAACGAGAGTGTCTATAGCTTCTTTCCCAAAATCTTTCTCCCCACCACGCGCTAATGAATAGGCTTCATCTATAAATAATATTCCCCCGAGAGCCTTCGTTATCAAATCTTTTGTTTTTTGTGCAGTATGACCGATGTATTCTCCCACCAGTTCCCCTCGGTCCGCTTCAATAAGGTGACCGCTTTCCAATACTTTCATTTCTTGAAACAATTGAGCTACCAGTCTGGCTACTGTGGTTTTTCCGGTCCCTGGGTTGCCTTTAAAAATCATGTGACGGACCTGATGATTCGTTTTTAAACCCATTTCTTTCCTTTTTTGTTCAATTAATACTTGAGCATAGATTTCTTTTATTTGATGTTTTAAACCGTCTAATCCCACGATAGACGAAAAATATTGGTCAATAAAACGAAAATAAGGTGCATGAACCTTAGGGTTAGATTGAGAAGCAGTATCTTCATGTTCCGTGTAATCTTTTTTCAGTACAATGTTAATCTTACTCTGGCTTTTAACTCTGGCTTGCTGATTCATACCGATCCCTCCTAGCTTCCATGTATCATACGCTGCAAATGAGGATTCGTGACAAACGCCCAGCCATAGAAAAACGAGCGCGTAACTGCGCTCGCTTCTTAAGTATATTCAGTAGAACCTTTTCACGTCATTATTATTGCTCTTTATCAAGGGCAATATTCTTAACAGGAGCAAATGTAGAAATTGCATGTTTAAAGATTAACTGCTGTTTTCCATCGGTTTCAAGAAGGACTGTAAAATTATCAAACGCCTTAACATTCCCTCTCAGTTGAAACCCATTAAGTAAAAATACCGTCACCTGAACGCGGTCTTTCCTTAATTGATTTAGATAATTATCCTGAATATTTACTGATTGTGCCATACATCTTCCTCCTCTTTTCTATCTATATTATTACCATTCTAGGTTTCTTCGAGCATTCCTGCTAAATCCCGCAAAATTTTTTCAATAGTATCTTGTTTTTTCGAAGAACCTACATTGTACCATTGAACATCCAGCTTATTTTTGAAATAAGTAAGCTGCCGCTTCGCATAGCGCCTGGAGTTTCTTTTTAAAAGTTCAACTGTGCGATCAAAACTTTGTTCCCCTTTAAAATAGGGGATAAACTCTTTATAGCCTATCGCTTTCATCGATTGGCAATCTTCATACCCTTTTTCGTATAAAAGCCGAACCTCTTCTTCCAATCCGGCTTTAACCATAAGCTCGACACGTTTATTAATTCTTTCATATAAAACGCCGCGTTCCATTTCTAAACCAATAATGTGGGGATGATAAGGTGCCTCCTGCGTTTGTGCCTCATGGTTCTCGCTTAAAGTCCGTCCGGTTGTTTCGTAAACCTCAAGAGCCCTGATCACCCTTCTGACATTATTGGGGTGAATTTTACCAGCTTGAACCGGATCAATTGCTTTCAGCCTTGTATGTAATTCCTCTATTCCTTGATCTTCACACTCTTTCTCCAGCTTTTCAATGACTTCAGGGTCCCTTTTTTCATTTGAAAAATTGAAATCAAACAGCGCGGCTTGTATATATAATCCCGTACCACCCGCAATTACAGGAAGTCGATTGCGCTTTGTTATTTCATCGATTAAAGAAGCTGTTCTTTCTTGAAACTCAGCAACTGAAAAAGTTTCGTCTGGTTGCTTAATATCAATCATGTGGTGAGGGATACCTTCCATCTCTGCACTTGTAACTTTAGCTGTACCGATATCCATCGACTTATAGACTTGCATGGAATCTCCGCTGATCACTTCACCGTTAAATTGCTGAGCTAATTTCACAGCTAACTCTGTTTTTCCAACTGCAGTAGGACCAACAATGCTAACCACGTGCGGTTTCACTCTAATTCACTCCTTTTTTATTCCTACTCCATTATACATGAATCGCTCTACAATGCTAACTCACAGCATAAACTAACGATATCCGTTACCACAACTAACGGATATCGTTAGTAAAAATCAAAGAATTCGTTAGTTTGTGTATCGACTTTCGTTAGTTTTGTGATAATATAAAGAAAAGGAGGAGTATGAAGTGGTTAATCAGCGAATTCGAACATTACGTAAGAAACGGCGTCTCACGCAAACGATGTTGGCCGAAAAAGTCGGTGTTTCAGCCCAGGTAGTTTCGAATTGGGAGCGTCAATATACCTCCCCTGACCTTGAGGATTTGTCCAAAATTGCCCATGCCCTTCATACGACAGCGGACTATTTACTTGGTTTGAGTGATGAGAAAGAAGATGAGATCAGAGAAATTAAGCAATTCCTTGAAGATAGAGGTTTTGATCGTTCAGTGATTTTTGACAAAAATTCATGGTTGAAAGTTCAGCCGGAAGAGATTCACCAAATTGAAAATTACTTTCGTTTTCTATTACAGCAAAATCACCCTTCATAATTCTGTTATGTAAACAAAAAAAGCATGACTCCAAAACGGAGCCATGCTTTTTTTACATTACACGCTTAAACATCTTTTCCAATTCATATTCCGAGAAGAAAACAATAATCGGCCTTCCGTGCGGACATGTAAATGGATCTGTAGAATTCCTGAGTTCTTCGAGCAGCTGAAACATGTCATGGTGATTTAAATAGTGATTCGCTTTAATCGAACGTTTACAAGACATTAAAATGGCTGCTTCTTCCCTCAACTTAGCAATATCAATTTTTTCCTCTTTCATCAGCTGTTCTATCATATCTTGAATGACTTCTTCTTCAAAGCCTTCAGGAAACCACTGGGGATGAGAGCGAATAATATAACTATTTTCTCCAAAATTTTCAAAGAAAAGACCTACTTTTTCCAGCTGCTCTTTAAATTCTTCAATTTTTAAAGCTTCTTTTCTTTGAAAATCAAATGTCATCGGCACAAGAAGTTCTTGTACCTCATGTTTTACTTCACCTATTTTATCTTTGAAATATTCATATTTTATTCGCTCTTGTGCGGCATGTTGATCTACGATATACATACCTTCTTCATTTTGGGCAAGGATATAGGTGCCGTGTAACTGCCCAATAGGATGCATCGAAGGCACTCGTTTTGGCGAAGGAGGTTTGGTTGGCTCCTGATCCGCAACCAGATCGGAAACATCAGTTGTTTCAATCGGATGCTCAACCGACTGCTTGTTTTCATTTATAAGAATCTCCGTGCGCTCATCCACTTCTCCTCTCCCCTCTTCCTGGCGTGAAACCCGGGGGATGGATGGTTCCTGCACCTGATTCTCATAATCATAAAGTTTAAGGCTTTCCTGTTTTTGATAAGGGACCTCTTTCTTTGCCGGTTGATATTCAACCTCTGGTATAAGGGTCTGGGTTCTAAAGGATTCACGAATCGTTTCTTCTAGTAGTTCAAACAACTCTTTCTCTTTACTAAAGCGAACTTCAAGCTTGGCAGGATGAACATTAACATCCACTAGAATGGGATCCATTTCGATATTTAGAACAACAATCGGACTTTTTCCAATCGGGAGTAAAGTATGATAGCCTTGAAGCACTGCTTTATTCAGCATTATATTCCTAATATAGCGCCCATTTATTATAGTTGAAATAAAACTTCTTGAAGCACGGTAAATTTCAGGCTTGGCTACATATCCGTGAATCTTAAAGTCTTTGGTTTCCGCCTGAACAGGTACCATTTTACGAGCTACTTTCATGCCATAAATCTGAGCTGCGACCTGCAGCAAATCCCCGCGCCCATTTGTACGAAATAGTTCTTTGTCATTATGTTTACATGTGAATTTCACCGTTGGGTTCGCCAAGGCCATACGGTTTAGTACGTCTGTAATATGACCTAGTTCGGTATGAATCGTCTTCATATACTTCAACCTGGCAGGAGTATTATAAAAAAGTTCATCTGCAATAATCTCTGTTCCTTTACGAGCATCACTCTTCCCTTCGGAGAGCACCTCCCCTCCGGCAAGTTCCAGCTTTGTTCCTGCCTCATTTCCCTGGGAAGTTTTAATTGTTAATCTACTCACTGCAGCGATACTTGCGAGGGCTTCACCCCTGAAGCCGAGTGTTCTTACATGGAACAAGTCTTGTTCATTTTGAATTTTACTCGTAGCATGTCTAAAGAACGCTTGCTTCGCATCTTCCCCGTCCATACCATTCCCGTTATCGGTCACTCTAATTCTTTCAAGTCCCGCTTCTTTCAGTTCGATTTCCACCCAGGTGCTGTCCGCATCAATACTGTTTTCAACTAATTCTTTCACTACCGAGGACGGGCGTTCAACTACCTCCCCGGCTGCGATTTTGTTAGCGAGATGATCCGGCATTAAGTGTATGTCTGCCATCCCTCACCCTCCTTTCCTGGTATAAGAGGATTATTATGATTTTTGTTTAACTTGTTTCTGCATTTGATATAGTTCATTCATGGCGTCCATTGGGGTCATCTGCATCAAGTCTAAATCTTTGAGTCTCGATTCAAGCTTTGAAGTCTTAGCTTTCGGTTTTTCTTCTTCCACAAATAAACTAAGCTGCTCCGAGCTTGCTTCCTCCACGCGTGTATTCTCCAGTTCCTTGAGTAATGAGCTGGCTCGATCAATTAAAGGTTCAGGTAAATCAGCCAGCTTGGCAACATGTATGCCATAACTCTCATCTGCCGCTCCTTCTTGTATCTGATGGAGGAAAATTACACTTCCCTCGTACTCTTCAGCTTTTACATGAATATTTTTCAACCGAATTAATTCTTCATCCAAAGTTGTCAGCTCATGATAATGGGTGGAAAACAAGGTTTTTGCCCTGATGTTCTCATGGATATGCTCTACAATCGCCTGTGCTAAGGCCATTCCATCATAAGTGCTTGTCCCTCTTCCGATTTCATCCAATAATATGAGACTGTTTTCCGTAGCATGGGTGAGCGCATGATTCGCCTCAAGCATTTCAACCATAAACGTACTCTGACCGGATACTAAATCATCAGCGGCTCCTATACGCGTAAAAATTTGATCAAACACCGGAAGAGAAGCTTGCTCGCACGGTACAAAACTTCCCATCTGAGCCATAATAGACGTAAGAGCTAATTGGCGCATATACGTGCTTTTCCCAGACATATTTGGACCGGTGATCAGTAATATGTCGTTTGATTCGTCCATGAAAATGTCGTTAGGAACGAAAGATCCCCTGTCCATAACCTGCTCAACCACAGGATGCCTGCCCTGTTTCACATCGACACTGCGCTGATTGTTTAATTCAGGCCGCGTATAGTCGTTCTCATCAGCAAGCTGGGCAAAACCCTGCAGGACATCGATTCGGCTGATTTGTTCAGCTAAAATCTGCAACTCTCCTACAAACTGTTTTACTTTTTCTCTTATTTTTATAAATAATTCATACTCTAGCTCGACGCTTTTTTCCTGAGCTTCTAAAATTAAAGTTTCTTTCTCTTTCAATTCAGGTGTAATGTAGCGTTCAGCGTTCGTTAATGTCTGTTTCCTCTCATATCTTCCTTCTGGTAAATGAGGAATATTAGGTTTTGTTACTTCTATATAATAACCAAATACACGGTTATAGCCGATTTTTAACGACCTGATTCCAGTTTCATTGCGTTCCTTTGCTTCTAATTCTGCAATCCACTGTTTACCGTTTTTAGAAGCATCACGGTACTCATCAAGCTTTGGATGATATCCATCCTGGATCATTCCGCCTTCGCTGATTTGAATGGGCGGATCATGCAGCAGACTGGTCTCTAACAACTCCTTTAGCTCAGTTAATGGGTCAATAGCTTTATAGAGAGCGTGGATAGAACGATTCTCAAATTGTCCCAGTATGTCCAAAAGCTCAGGAACTGCGGTTAAAGACAGTTTAAGTTGTATGAGATCTCTGGCATTCACATTTCCATATGCGACACGTCCAGCTAACCGCTCAAGGTCATAAACCGACTTCAATTGTTCTCGCAGTGTTTCCCGTTCAAAGAACTGTTCAAGAAGGCCCTCTACCTGTTCATGCCTCGTTGTTATCTCGTCGAATGCCAACAATGGACGTTCCAGCCATTTCTTTAACAGGCGCGCCCCCATCGCTGTCATCGTACGATCCATTACTGAAAGCAGACTTCCTTTTTTTCCTTGTTTCCTCATCGTTTCAATTAGTTCTAAATTCTTTTTTGAGTACATGTCGAGTGTCATGTATTTCTTAAGTTCAATCAATTTCACAGGACGGAGATGATCCAAAGACCGCTTCTGGGTGTGCTGGATGTAGTTTAATAAACGGCCGAAACCTTTCGTACATTTATCATTGTGTATATCTTTAACTAAGTAGGAAAAATCCTCCGTTATTACCGTTTCATCACAGAAAGAAACCGTTAACCCCAAACGGTCTTTAAACAGTTGCTGCTTATCCTTATCAAAACTATGATCGACCACGACTTCTTTTACCGGACGGTTAAACAACTCACTCAATACTGCGTTAAAACCTTCCGACAACATCGCTATGCTGTTCTCCCCGGTTGTCAGGTCGTTATAGCTCACGGTAAAAGTCCCGTCTTCGAAGTCACTTACTGAAGCCAGGTAATTATTTTCTTCTTCATCTAACATGCTTCCTTCCATAACAGTGCCTGGTGTAATTAACTGTACCACTTCTCTTCTTACTACACCTTTAGCAGCCTTTGGGTCTTCCACCTGCTCGCAAATAGCTACTTTATGACCTTTTTCAATTAGTTGCTTTATGTAATTTTCAGCCGAATGGTAAGGAACACCGCACATGGGAATTCTCTCTTCTCCTCCCCCATCCCGGCTTGTCAAAGTTATTTCCAGTTCCTGCGATGCTGAAAGCGCATCCTGGAAGAACATTTCGTAAAAATCTCCTAATCTAAAAAACAAAAAAGCATCCTTATGTTGTGCTTTTATCTTTAAATATTGCTGAATCATAGGTGTGTACTGAGCCATCACTCATCCTCCAAAACAAACGTAAATTGATGCCTTTGACATCTTCCTGTCATTTATCATTAGCTAGAAACATTATATCACACAGATTCAACCCCTCTGAATCATCCAGACCATCTCATAACGCGCAAAAAAAATGCCCCGCTGAATCAGCAAGGACAAGAAAGTTAATCTTTATGATGGCTGCTACTGCTGCTTGGTAAGAAATCTGTTTCTATTCCTGAAAAATCATCGGATGATAGCTCAAATTCAAAATCACAATCATCATCACAGCCATCCGGATCCACCCGGACACATAGCTTTGTTTCCCCTATGATATCAACGATGAATTCTCGTTCTACTTCAACAACAATTTGCTGGCCCTGGGCTGCTATTCTGCACTCCAGACAATTTGGCTGCTGTACTGCCTTAGCAATTACTTCAAAGTTGTCATTGATACAGTTGTCGTCTTTAACGACAAGAGGAACACTATCGCAGTAGTTTACTCGTTCTGTTACAACTTCCGTCTTCGTATTATCATTATACGAATACCAGACGTTAATGTCATAACTTCCGGAAACTTCCACATGCTCCCCCTTTTTCTTCGCATTGTAAATATGATTAATCACCCAACAACCAAGTATGCTGGTCGGCCGATGCGAAGGACTGATGGTGTGGGTAGCTTCAACGAATTTTTTCCCTTTTCCACAAACAGCCTTCGTAATAATCTCCCTGTATTCGCGTTCGAAAAATGACATAGGAAACACTCCTCCTTATTCTACCACTCATCCTATGCGGAATTGGGCAAATGGTGAACAATATTCTCGATGACTTCAGGACGTTTGTATTTCATTCTATGCATCAGCCTATAAAATTGTACAAAAAAATCCGTTAGATATTATTTTATCTAACGGATTTATAGAATTAATGGCTGCAAGAGCTATTTTCTTTTTTTGTTCCAGTCTCTCCACTAAGCACATCTCCGCCGGTAGAACGGATAACTTCATTGGTTACTTCACGGGAGATGGTACTTGAAATCATTTGCAAAATATCATTGATCACCATTTGTGTATCTTTAAATTCAGCCACTATCGGAATGGCATCAAGTTCATCCTGCAGACGGTCTATTTCTTTTTCGATTCGTTCGAGAGCCTCAGTTTTGCCATAAGCTTGGAAATTAACTGCTTGCTTTTGCAAGGCTTTAATTTTCTTAATGTGGGACTGAACTTTTTGATTTTCATTCAGTTTTGCTTCAATTTGTTTAAACCGGTCAATTTCTTCAATATCTGCAATCATTTTAGCCAGCTTATGCGCTTCATCAACAACTTGTTTCCTAGTATATTGAGCCATTTATTTCACCTCTGCCGTTTCTTCAACCATTTCTCCATTTAGAGACCACGTTTTTGCTTCTGTAATTTTCACTTTTACCAGCTGTCCAATCGAGGAGCGTGGACCTCTGAAGTTTACCATCTTGTTACGTTTTGTGTAGCCGGCTAATACGTCTTTATTTTTCTTGCTTTCTCCTTCAACGAGAACTTCTACGATTTCCCCTTCATATTTTTTCATCGACTCCGCCGCCTGACGATTGACGATTTCATTTAAACGATGAAGGCGGTTTTTCTTAACATCCATGGAAACATTGTCCTGCATCCTGGCTGCCGGGGTACCTTCACGCGGAGAATAGATAAATGTATAAGCCGCTTCAAAGCCTACTTCTTCTACTAATGATAAGGTGTCTTCAAACTGTTCTTCCGTTTCATTTGGAAACCCGACAATAATATCCGTCGTTAACGTAGCATCCGGCATAGCAGATCGGATCTTCCTAACCAGCTCTAAATATTCTTCGCGGGAATATTTCCGTCCCATAATTTTTAAGACATCAGAGTTTCCTGACTGTACTGGCAGGTGGATGTGATCCAGCATGTTACCGCCTTTAGCTAACACTTCAATTAATCTGTCGTCAAAATCTCTCGGGTGAGAAGTGGTGAAACGAACACGCGGGATATCAATTGAGCGCAGCTCATCCATTAAATCACCTAGCCCGTACTCTATTTCTAAATCTTTCCCGTAGGCATTGACATTTTGCCCAAGCAAAGTAATCTCTTTGTAGCCTTGTGCGGCAAGATGACGAACTTCCTGAATGATGTCCTCGGGTAAACGGCTGCGTTCTTTGCCTCGTGTATAAGGGACGATACAATACGTACAGAACTTATCACACCCGTACATAATGTTGACCCAGCCCTTGATTTTTCCTTTACGTGACCTAGGAAGGTTTTCAATAATGTCGCCTTCTTTAGACCACACGTCAACAACCATTTCTTTATTAAACATAGCTTCCTTGACAAGCTGAGGCAGGCGGTGAATATTATGGGTACCGAAGATTAAGTCAATAAAAGGATGTTTCTTAAGAATCCGGTTCACCACGGATTCTTCCTGTGACATACACCCGCACACCCCGATAATCAAGTCTGGGTTCTCAAGTTTCAGAGGCTTTAAGTGGCCTATTTCACCAAACACTTTGTTTTCTGCATTCTCTCTAATTGCGCAAGTGTTTAACAAGATGATGTCAGCTTCTTTTGTATCACTTGTAGATTCATACCCCATTTCTTCAAAAATCCCCGCCATAACTTCAGTGTCATGCTCGTTCATTTGACAACCGTACGTGCGAATCATGTATTTCCGACCTTCGCCTGCTTCCTGCATGTCCTCCGGGATTTTAAAATCGTAATGAATCTGTACATCTTCCTTGCGCCGCCTCTGAGCCTTTCTTAAGGATGGGGGCTGGTAGGTTGTTTCAAAATACTTCATAAAGTCTTCACTGCTTTTATCTTTTAGCCGCTTCAGGTTGTCCTGTTCGGATTTTACGTCCGCTGGCTCTCCCTGACGAATTTGCGACATTTCTTTTCGCTGCTGTTCGTTCATAGCGATCTCCTTTCAATCAGAGCTTTGTAACTGTCTTATTATATCAATTTTTGCATGGCTTTTTAAGAGGCTTGCAAAAATTGTCTCAAAAAAAGCCACAATAACAGTTACGTTCATTGTGGCTTTCTAACTCTATTTATAAAACATTTAATTTTTTTCCGACCTTCTCAAAGGCCTGTAGAGCCTCCTGCAGTTCTTCTTTTGAATGCTCAGCCGTAACGATTGTACGAATTCTGCCTTTCCCGCGGGGTACCGTAGGGAAGACAATTCCTTGAGCAAATACTCCTTCTTCAAACAATTCGTCCGAAAATTTATGAGTCAAGGCATCATCACCTACCATTACAGGTGTAATCGGAGTTTCACTAATACCTGTATCAAATCCCAGGGTATTTAACCCTTCCTTAAAAAACTTCGTATTTGCCCAAAGCTTGTCGATTAATTCAGGCTCATTCAGCAATACATCAATAGCTGCGTCATTAGCTGCTGTCACAGCCGGCGGATGAGAAGTACTGAATAAGAAAGGGCGTCCTTTATGAATTAAATATTCTCTCAGCGTTTTAGTACTTGCCGCATATCCTCCTAATACTCCTATAGCTTTGCTTAATGTACCTACCTGAATGTGTACACGGCCGTCTAATTTAAAATGATTAACCGTGCCCCTGCCGTTATCTCCCAACACGCCACTGGCATGAGCGTCATCCACCATTACCAGGGCGTCGTATTTCTCAGCTAACTCAACGATTTCCGGCAATGGAGCAATGTTTCCATCCATTGAAAACACTCCGTCCGTCACTACCAGCCGTGTGCGATATTCGGAGCTTTCCTTAAGGGATTGTTCCAGTGACTCCATATCGACGTGTTTGTATATTTTACGTGCTGCTTTCGTCAATCGAATTCCATCAATAATTGAGGCGTGATTTAATTCATCAGAGATGACGACATCTTTCTCAGTCAGAATAGAAGATAGAATTCCCTGGTTCGTCGTAAAGCCTGATTGAAAAACGAGAGAAGCTTCCGTGTGCTTGAATTCAGCCAGTTTCTCTTCAAATTTCTCATGCATATCAAGGGTTCCTGCAATCGTACGGACAGATCCTGTTCCTACTCCAAACTCCTTGTTTGCCTGATCTGCAGCTGCTTTTAATTTCGGGTGAGAGGTCAGCCCTAAATAATTATTGGATGAAAGCTGGATAACTTCTTTTCCTTTAATTGTCACTCGAGACCCTTGAGCCGATTCTAAAGGGATTAATTCCCGAAATGTCCCTTCCTGCTTCATTTCATTTAATTGATTCTCTAAGTATTCAAAGCCTTTCATATAGATCCTCCTTTATTATGGATGTAATACTACCTTACCGCAATTACCTTCATTCATTAATTGAAACCCCTTTTCGAAATCCTCAAGAGGGAAGTGATGGGTAATCATAGGAGTTAAATCTACCTGCCCGGAATGAAGTAAACGAGACACCTGCTGCCAGGTTTCATACATTTTTCTTCCCGTTATCCCTTGTACTTGAACCCCTTTAAATACAATATCATTTGTAACATCCAGGGATACCGGGCCTGCAGGCAGGCTCAGAATAGAAACACGCCCCCCATTTGTAATCATCTTAAACCCTTGATCCATGGCCACTGGATGACCGCTCATTTCGCAGACGACATCTACTCCGTGACCGTTTGTTAATTCTTTAGCCCTCTTTACCGGGTCTGTTTCTGCTGAATTAATCACTGTCGTCGCTCCCATTTTTCCAGCCAGGTTTAAACGGTATTCATTTAAATCAAAAGCGAGGACTTGAGAAGCTCCTGCTGCTTTTGCAACACCTACTGCCATAACTCCAATAGGACCGCAGCCGATTACTGCCACGGTTTTACCCGCTACACTTCCATTTAACACCGTGTGTACAGCATTTCCCATCGGTTCCTGAACCGATGCAATATCGGTCGGCATTTCTTCAGGATTCCGCCAAAGGTTAGCTGCAGGGATAGCGACGTACTCCGCAAAGCAGCCTTGAGTGTCAACTCCTATGATCTTTGTATTTTCACAGATATGATATTGTCCTGTTAAACATTGAGGGCAGTGCCCGCAAATAAGATGGGTTTCAGCACTAACATAATCTCCGATACTAAAGTTAATAACTTTTTCTCCTGTCTTCACAATCTCACCGGAAAATTCATGACCGAACACATAAGGAGGATGCACACGACCAGCTGACCAGTCATCCCAATTATAAATATGTACATCTGTACCACAAATAGATGTAGCTTTTACTTTAATTAATACTTCCTCATCACCTATTTCCGGAATCTGAACCTTGCGAAGTTCTGCACCTGGACCGCGGTGATGTTTCACTACTGCATTCATTTTTCCGCTCACAGTGAACACCTCTTTATTAATAAAACATGATAAACACAGAATTCAACTATCATATTATCATGTTAATAAAAATAATCAACCCAATATGTCCACTCCATAAAAACATATGAACACAAATAAAACCGCATCCTTGTCATACAAAAGAATGCGGCGGTTTTAAAAAAAATAAAAATATCATTAACGAGGCTCGATGATCAGCTTAATGGCTGTACGTTCCTCCTCATCAATCATAATGTCTGTAAAGGCCGGGATACAGATCAGGTCTATTCCACTAGGTGCCACAAATCCTCTGGCAATGGCAACGGCTTTAATTGCCTGATTTAAAGCACCTGCTCCAATGGCTTGTATTTCGGCTGTCCCTCGTTCTCTTACTACGTTTGCCAAGGCTCCTGCTACTGAATTAGGTACGGATTTAGCTGATACTTTTAATACTTCCATTACTAGCTCCTCCTTCATTCACTATAGTTGTTCCATAACCACTATATTCTTGGAGTTGTAGAATATTCCCTTTTCATTATGAAGGAATTTTTCTAAAAATTCAAATAATCAGCTGAAGAACGGATGATCGTCATTAATTAGAATCCGTTTAATTGATTTCGCTTTTCCTGTAGATTCCTCAACGTCAACGATAACCCCGCTTAATTGTGTTCTTCCCGTTTTTGGAACTTCAAAACGTACAGGCAGATTTGTTAAAAACCGCTTCATCACAGCCTCACGTTCCATACCTAAAATACCATCATAAGGGCCGGTCATTCCGACGTCTGTAATGTAAGCAGTGCCTTCAGGAAGAATGCGGTCATCTGCTGTCTGTATATGGGTATGGGTGCCGACATTCACACTGATCCGACCATCTACGTACCATCCCATAGCCTGCTTCTCGCTTGTGGCTTCCGCATGGAAATCTAGAAAAATGATGTTTGTTCTTTTCTTAGCCACTGCGATAAGTTCATCTATTTTTCGAAATGGATCATCATTTGGAGTTAAAAAGGTTCGCCCTTGCATATTTATCACTGCCACTTCAGCTTTTGGAGTTTTTATAAAGGTAAGACCTTTGCCTGGTGTGCCCTCTGGGAAGTTAGCAGGACGAACCATATATTCTGCACTATCGATAAAATCAAAAATTTCTTTTTTATCCCATGCGTGATTGCCTAAAGTTACAGCTTGAGCCCCACGCTCTAAAAAATTCCGGTAAATTTTTTCCGTAATCCCTTTCCCGGAAGCCGCATTTTCTCCATTGATGATCGTTACCGTCGGCTGGTACTTCTGTTTAAGCTTTGGTAAATATTCGTTAATCATATCCCGCCCTGGTGAGCCTACCACATCTCCGATAAATAATATTTTCATTTTAAGTCTCCTTTATTGATTAGCTTTCAAAACAAAATGAAGCGGCCGATTTGACCGCTTCATCTCTATTTCGCATATTCCACTGAACGTGTTTCACGAATAACAGTAACTTTAATGTGACCTGGATAATCAAGTTCATCCTCAATTCGATTTCGAATATCCCGCGCTAAGCTTGTAGCGGTAAGGTCATCAATCTCATCAGGACGAACCATTATGCGAACTTCACGACCTGCTTGGATTGCGAAGGACTTCTCAACCCCGTCATAGGATTCGGAAATCTCTTCAAGTTTTTCAAGACGTTTAATATAATTCTCTAACGTCTCACTTCGCGCTCCTGGACGAGCTGCAGACAACGCATCAGCAGCTGCCACAAGTACAGCAATGACTGAAGTAGGCTCTTCATCTCCATGGTGAGAAGCGATGGCGTTTATGACGACTTCATTCTCTTTATACTTCGTCGCCAGCTCTTTCCCAATCTCCACGTGGCTTCCTTCAACTTCGTGGTCAATCGCTTTCCCGATATCATGAAGAAGACCGGCTCTACGGGCGAGTGTTTCGTCTTCTCCTAGTTCAGCAGCCAGAAGACCGGATAAGTACGCAACCTCTGTAGAGTGCTTCAGGACATTTTGACCGTAGCTTGTACGATATTTTAATCGTCCAAGAATCTTCACTAGATCCGGATGGAGATTATGCACTCCGATTTCAAAAGTGGTTTCTTCTCCAACTTCCCGAATGTAATCATCGACTTCGCGTCTAGATTTATCGACCATTTCCTCAATCCTGGCAGGGTGAATACGGCCATCTTGAACAAGCTTCTCAAGAGCCATTCGAGCAGTTTCCCGTCGAATTGGATCAAAACCAGATAAAATGACGGCTTCTGGAGTATCATCAATAATTAGATCGATACCTGTTAACGTCTCTAACGTACGGATATTACGTCCTTCCCGTCCGATAATACGGCCTTTCATTTCATCGTTTGGCAGATTAACAACAGAAACTGTAGTCTCTGCCACATGATCGGCAGCACAACGTTGAAGGGCAAGTGAAAGAATGTTCTTCGCTTTCTTATCCGCTTCTTCTTTGGCACGATTCTCAGCTTCTTTAATCCTTAAAGCTGATTCATGTGATACTTCCTGTTCGACTCGTTCAAGAATCACTTGTTTAGCCTGGTCAGCAGTTAAGCCGGAAATACGTTCAAGTTCAGTTTGCTGCTCTTGAAGCATTGCTTCCACTTTGCTTTCCATTTCTTCAATTTGTTGTTGTCTCTCGGCAAGAGTCCCCTCTTTCTTTTCGAGTGATAAATCACGTTGGTCCAGTGTTCCACTCTTACGATCAAGATTCTCTTCTTTCTGTGTTAGGCGGTTTTCGGTTTTTTGTAGCTCTATGCGGCGTTCACGAATATCACTTTCAGCTTCCTGGCGGAATTTCTGATTTTCTTCTTTCGCTTCAAGCAGCGCTTCTTTTTTTGCAGATTCAGCGTTTCGACGTCCTTCCTCTACAATTTGCTTTGCTAACTCTTCAGCGCTGGATATTTTCGCTTCCGCAATAGATTTCCGAATTAGGTAACCAACAACAGAACCGACGATAAGGGCAAGCAAAATGAAGATGATGGATAACATATCCATAGTTTCACCTCCTCTTGCTATAAACTTGGTCCGTTTGTCGGCGTGTACAAACGATTCATTTTCAGTTTCATTTCATTTAGGTAAAAAAGGTATAAATATGAAAATGATACACATTCATTTTATGCTTGCAGAATGGTAATGTCAAGGAAACCTCGTTCCACAGTGGAGGATTTGAAACGAAATTTCAAAAAAATCTATCAATTAATAAATTCATCCTCTGCCTCTAGACTTTTCTACTGCTGATATCCAAAAATCGGAGCTGTCCTGGTGAGGTTCATATATAAGGAATTATTCATAAGACGTGGTATTTGAGGAACGAGTAGAATCTACGCATATTCTCCTATCCACCCTCGTCAGTTTTTAGCTTAAATATTCCTTTCTGCATAAAAAACAGCGGCCCCTGATTAAGAGCCGCTGTTTAATGCAAGTTATTTACACATCAAGTGATTCTTGACTTTCCGTTTTTGATTCGTTTGATGCCGGCGCATCGTCCATTCCATAGTGTTCACGAACAGAGCTCTTAATCTCTTGATAAACTTCTTCGTTTTCTTTTAAGAACTGTTTTGCATTCTCCCGGCCCTGTCCCATACGATCATTGTTGTAAGAGTACCAGGAACCGCTCTTCTGAACCAGGTCGAGATCAGTCGCTATATCAAGCAATTCTCCCTCGCGAGAAATCCCTTGTCCATACATAATATCCACTTCAGCCTGTTTAAATGGAGGAGCAACTTTGTTTTTCACAACTTTTAATCTCGTTTTATTACCAACCATATCATTTCCTTGTTTCAAAGTTTCAGCACGGCGTACTTCCAGTCTTACGGAAGAATAGAATTTCAGCGCACGGCCGCCAGGAGTGGTTTCAGGGTTACCAAACATAACTCCGACTTTTTCACGAATCTGGTTAATAAAAATAGCAGTTGTCTTCGATTTATTAATAGCACCTGAAAGCTTTCTTAATGCCTGAGACATTAAACGCGCCTGTAAACCGACGTGAGAGTCACCCATCTCCCCTTCAATTTCAGCTTTAGGTACCAATGCAGCTACAGAGTCAATAACGACCATGTCTACTGCTCCGCTTCGAACTAACGCTTCTGCGATCTCTAAAGCTTGTTCACCAGTATCCGGCTGTGATAACAGTAATTCTTCAATGTTTACTCCTAAAGCACGGGCATATACGGGGTCAAGCGCATGTTCTGCATCAATAAATGCGGCTTGGCCGCCTTGTCTTTGTGCTTCTGCAATAGCATGCAGAGCCACTGTCGTTTTACCTGAAGATTCCGGACCATATATTTCTACAATTCTTCCTCGAGGATATCCACCCACACCGAGAGCGACATCAAGAGCGAGTGATCCACTGGAGACAGTGTTAATCTTCTGTTCTGCCTGTTCCCCCAGCTTCATAATTGAACCTTTGCCGAACTGTTTTTCAATTTGTCTTAGAGCCATATCTAAAGCTTGCTTGCGATCACTCATAATATTCCCCTTTCAAGATTTCTATCCCTATCATAACTCGTTTTATTCATTTTGCCAACTAAAAAGCGAATAAATGTTCCCTTTTTTCGAGAGTAACACATCTCCAATTTAAAAGTTTCACTGCTTGACTTTTTACTTTTCAATATCTTCATGTTCAAGGTTTGTTAATTTTAGTTTATGAAAAAGAAGTTCAAATCCTTTATTTACCGTGCGCCGGCGTATTTTATCCCTGCTCCCGTCAAAGTGGTATTGAAACACTTGAACGGGATTATCCCTCATTTTTAAGCCGATGTATACTATCCCGGGTTCATGACCTTCACTTGAAGAAGGACCCGCCACCCCTGTAAAGCTGATGGCGTGGTCAACATTTAAAAGTTTCTGAGCCTGAACAGCCATTTCTTCAGCGCATTGGGGACTTACCGTACCATAGTCTGAGATCACCTCTTTAGGGACTTGGATCATACGCTGTTTTGCTGCAGGGGTATAAGCGACCAGCCCTCCCTGGCAAATTGAAGAAGCTCCGGTTAACTGGATGATTTTTTCAATAAAACTCCCGCCTGTGAGACTTTCGGCTGAACCAATGGTTTCTGAATTTTGCACTAATAAATCCTGGACAACTTCTTCAATGGTAATGCTGTCACTGCCAAAATAATATTGACCGACACGCTCCAATATTTTATTTTTTAAGTCAGCTATTTTCTTTTCTGGAGCTGCCCCTGAGGAGGTGAGACGAATGGCTACGTCTCCTTCACCAGCTAACGGAGCGATTGTTGGGTTTGTCTGGGACGAAATTAAATCCTTAAGCTGTTCTTCTAAAGCTGATTCCCCTATTCCAATAAAACGAAGCATTTCAGACTTTATTTTGGTTTCAAGCTTATACTTTTTCACGAGATAAGGAAAAACAGCATCGTTCATCAGTCTTTTCATTTCTGAGGGTACTCCAGGGAGTAAAATAAAAGTAGAATCTTTATCCTCAACGATCTGCCCGGGAGCCATTCCTTCCTCATTATCCAAAACGGACGCCTTTTGTAATACTAACGCTTGCTTTCGATTATTTTTAGTCATGGTACGACCATTCTTTTTAAAATAATTGACTACTTTATTTATCGTTGCTTCATGCTCCACTAATTCATCGGCAAAGACAATCCGTGCTGCATCTCTCGTTAAGTCATCTTCTGTTGGTCCGAGACCTCCGGTGACAATAACTACATCTGAGCGTTTTTGAGCCAGTTCAAACGCATCTACTACCCGATGGAGATTATCGCCGACAACGGTATGGTGATATATATTAGTGCCATAATGTGCCAATTCTTTTGAGATCCACTGTGCATTCGTATTCGATATTTGTCCTAATAGGAGTTCAGTTCCAACTGCTATGATTTCTGTTCTCATTTCGAATCTCTCATTACGTGCCAATTTTTCACGAAGTAATCATATCCCGAATACACAGTGATTACTAGAGCAGCATACAGGCTGATCAATCCTAGCGGAAAATCAATGTATGCAAACGGCCAATTGTGGAGCAGAAGCAGCGAGATGGAAACAATTTGAATCCAGGTCTTGAGCTTGCCCATTTGACTGGCTGCAAGTACGCTTCCTTCACCAGCTGCCACTAAACGTAAACCAGTAACAGCAAACTCTCTGCTGATGATTAAAATAACAATCCAGGCTGGTGCAAGGCCGATTTCCACGAGAAGAATAAGCGCCGCACTTACTAATAATTTGTCTGCCAGCGGATCCAGGAATTTGCCTAAATTGGTAACAAGGTTATGTTTTCTGGCAATGTATCCGTCAATCCAATCTGTGGTCGAAGCAATGATAAATAATATGGCCCCTGCCAGGTGCGCAACAGGGAGAGCACGGTCGCTCATTTCTATTTCACCCCAGTTAAATGGCCCACTCATTAATATGATAAAAACAGGGATTAATAAAATTCTTGATAAGGTAATCTTGTTTGGTAAATTCATTTCTTCTTCACTCCTTAAAGTACATAAAGCTGCCCTTAAAAAGAAGTAATCACTCTTCTTTCAATCAAAGGACAGCTTCGTTGTTAACCCAGATTTACTCAAACCTTATTAACAATTTCTGCGTATGGTTTTCTGCTGGGAATTCAATTTCTTCATCATTCACCTTCACTGTAATTCCAGACACTGAACCTGTGCTGATGTACACTTCTTCCTGGTCACTGATATCTATTTCAAGATTATCATCATCGGCAGTATAAATTCGCTCATCAGCGAGACTCTCTCCACCTTTAGGTGCATTCACAGCTAAATAAGATTCCCCGTCGAACTCAATGGTTAATTCACGGTCATCAGCATTTGTAATTTCATAAGTGTGTTCCGGAAATCCTCCTGAACCTGTGTCTTCAAGTGATATATCCATTTCTTCCTGCTCTTCTTCCTCTGATTCGTCTTCTGCATTGCTTTCTTCATCGGAATCTTCTTCATTTTCTTCACTTGACTCATCATTAGATCCTTCGTTTGATTCTTCTCCACTTTCTTGATCGTCAGTGTTACTGACATCGACCTGATCTTCGCTGCTTTCTTCTTCGTTAGAACTGTCATTAGGATTTGACACTTGTAAAATAAAATACCATGCCACAAAAAGTAACCCGATAATCAATACTATTGTTAAAACAGTAGGGAATGCTTTAGAAAAGCTACCTGGTCCTTTACTGCCTCTGTTATCACTTTTTGACTTTTGGACACGGCTGTATGTGATCACTTGTTCTTCTTCATTAGCAGGAAGTTCACTCTTATGTTCTTCCATTACCTGTTCTGGATCAAGGCCGATTGCTGAAGCATATTCTCTTATAAAGGCCCGGGTATAAAACTTTCCAGGCAGAACTCCAAACTCATTTTTCTCAATAGCCTGGAGGTATCTTTTTTGGATTTTTGTTGTATTTTGAACTTCCTCAAGGGTTAATCCTTTTTCCTCTCTCGCTTCTCTTAAGCGTGAGCCTATTTCCATAACTAACACCATCCATTATTTAAAAATCGAACATTGAAAATCCATCATTTGTCTTCGTTTCTCTCTCAACGGTTTCATAAGTGATAACTTCATCTTCATCGTTTCTAAGTTCGATAATATAATCAAAATCGCTCATTTTATATTCCGTTTCTTGCACAAAGATATCAGGATGTTCAATCACTTTAGTAGCAGGAAGCCTCATGATTTCACGTACCAGCTGCCAATGTTTTTCACTGGCTCGTCTTGCTGAAACAATTCCATCTATAATATATAAATAATCTTCATTATACTCTTCCTCAATCAGCTGGCTGCGAACGGTTTGTTTTAACAGAGTACTGGACACAAAAAGCCACCTCTTATTTGCACAAACGCTGGCTGCAACTATAGATTCGGTTTTACCAACCCTCGGCATACCGCGGATTCCGATTAATTTGTGACCTTCCTTCATAAATAATTCCGCCATAAAATCAACGAGAACGCCAAGGTCTTCCCGATTAAAACGAAAAGTTTTTTTATCGTCAATATCACTATGTATGTAACGTCCATGCCTGACAGCTAAGCGGTCTCTTAATTTTGGTCTGCGTAATTTAGTAATTTTAATCGTATCCATTGTATTTAAAATCGAACGCAAGCGAATAATTTGCTCTTCACTCTTACAAAGCAGGAGCATCCCTCTGTGGGAGTTTTCGACACCGTTAATCGTTACAATGTTAATAGCCATCATTCCTAATAATGATGAAATATCTCCAAGGAGTCCCGGTCGATTATACTGGATTTCATATTCTAAATACCACTCTTTTTTTTCCATAATCCATCTCCTCTGGAAAATGTCGAAGTTTGTAAAAAAATAGATTTCAACAGTCCTTTTTATATCATAAATGATTTTACCCTAATAAGAAAGACTGGAAACAGATTTAGTAAAAAAACCGTACAGGAAAACCCTGTACGGTTTAAGTACTTTTTTATGACTGTGAACCTTCACTTTGTACAAGTTTCACCATCATATTCGCAATTGCGTGCTGTTCTTTTTCATCGGCCACATTCCATAATTCCCTAAGAACCGTTTCTTGATCGTTTTTCGCTTCAACCTCAGTGGCTAGGTAGCCGCCAATTTCATAAGCTAATTCGGAAACAGTTCGATCGTCCATTCCTTGTCCTTCTGCTTGATGCAGACGGTCCCCTAAGAAATCCTTCCAAGATTCAAAGTTGTCAAGTACAGCCATTTCATGTACCTCCTCAAAGATGATATTTCATCTTTAGTATGAAACAGCAGTAAGGAATTTATGCACAATTAATTATTTAATACCAGCCGCCATTTATCCGCAGCGTATGACCCGTAATGTAACTAGAAGACTCACTTACTAAAAACAAAACTCCATCAGCCACCTCTGCCGTGGTCCCCGCTCTCCCTATAGGAATATCGCTTGAAAGCATAAACTGCTCTTCCTCTGAAAGCTGGTCATTCATCTTAGTTTTAATAAAGCCGGGAGTAACTGCGTTTACACGGATATTGCTGGGGGCTAGCTCCTTCGCCAGTGCTTTTGCGTAGCTGATTTGAGCCCCCTTAACAGAACTGTAAATCACCTCGTTACTCGCCCCTTCTTCCCCCCAGACGGATGATATGACCACTATATTGCCTTGTTTCTTCCTTACCATAGAAGGTATTAACCTTTGAGTGATCATCCATAAAGCTTTAACATGAATGTAGTAGAAGTGATCCATTTCCTCAACGCTTACATTCTGAATAAGTTGCGCAGAATGGTTTCCCGGCGCAAACACGAGAGCATCCCAATCTTGCGGCAGCGACTCTAAGAACCGTTCAATCCCCTCGCCGCTCGAAAGGTCACCGTAATAAGCACCCTTCCATTGGGAAGGAGGAATCTCAAATTTAAGGTTGTTCATGGTTGATGTGTTCTTATTATAATGTATACCGATGGAGAAACCTTCAGCAGCCATTACTCTTGCAATTTCAGCACCGATTTCACCACTTCCTCCAATTATTAAAGCATTTCTCATGAATCTTGAGGAAGCACCTTAAAGACGGATATTCGTTCTTCTTTAATCCAGTGTTCAACATATTTGTCAGCATCTGCAGTAGTTAAAGACTCGATGACCGGCAATACATCGAATAAATCAACGCCTAAGGTATGATAATGGGTGAATTGATTGGCGATAAACTCCAAAGAATTTAACGCACGCATAAACTGACCGATCTTTTTTCGTTTCATGCGCGTAAAGTCTTCTTCAGAAATTTTTCTTTCCCGTAATAGATGAAGCATTTTCTTCACCCGGTCAGCTAATTCATCCGGCTTTCTCGTGTCGCCTCCTAAAATAGTAAAGCCGAACTGGCGGTCAAGCTCTGTCTCGAACTGAAAACTGTCATCAATTAAATCGTCTTTATATAATTCTTCATAAAATTCACCACTGCGGGAGAAGTAAAAGTCAAGGATCATTCCTGACAGTAATTCGGCACGCAGCAGTTCTTCCCCATTGAGAGAAGAAACATCTTCTTTAACTCCAATCATAGCTTTAGCTGTCGTTACCGGCATTTTGATCGAATCTTCAGCTTTTGCTACAGAAGAAGATTCTTCCGGGTAAAAACGATCAATCTCAGGAATTTCCTTAAATTCTTTATTTGATTGATTTGTTCGAATCTGGTCCATCATTTCTTCAGGGTTAATGTTACCCGCCACAAACAGTACCATGTTTGAAGGATGGTAAAACGTTTCATAACAGGTATAAAGATCATCTTTGGTAATTTCTTGAATTGAATCTACCGTTCCGGCAATGTCCACCTTCACAGGGTGCTTATCATACATGCTTTGAATCGTACCAAAAAAAGCTCTCCAGTCCGGCTGATCATCATACATTCTGATCTCTTGAGCAATAATCCCTTTTTCTTTATCTACAGATTCTTTAGAGAAATAAGGCTCCTGGACAAAATCTAACAGTGTATCTACGTTTTTCTCAATTTGACTGGTCGCAGAAAATAAATAGGCCGTTTTCGTAAAAGAGGTGAAAGCATTTGCTGAAGCACCTAATTTAGTGAAATCCTGGAATACATCACGATCTTCCTTTTCAAAAAGTTTATGTTCAAGAAAATGAGCAATCCCTTCTGGCACAGAAACTTTTTCCTCTTTACCAATCGGTGTAAAGGTTTGGTCAATCGAGCCATAATTCGTAGTAAAGATTCCATAAGTCTTTGCCATTTCGGGCTTCGAAAGCAGGAATACTTTTAATCCATTATCCATAGTTTCCTGAAATACTGATTCATTTAATTGCTTGTAAACGAGTTCCTCCATTACTCTTCCCCTCCCTTTTGGCTGGTTAAAAAGTAGACTGTGTCTAACTCAATTTTTTCAGCTACTTTGATAACGTCTTCTTTCTTTACTTTTCTCACATTTTCAATGATTTCTTTAGCAGGTATCGATACTCCTGACAGCATTTGGTGATATAAAACTTCAATCAGGCCATTCGCATGATCCATTGTTTCCTGAAGCTGGTTAATGACCTGTTCCATTGATTCACTAACTTGTGCATCAGAAAAATCCCCGGATTTCATAGCTTCCATCTGCTCTAATATAATACTTTTCGCCTGGTCAAAATCTTTAGGATCCACTCCGCTGAATACCAGAAGCAGTCCTTTGTGACTCTCAAATCTTGAAGCGGCATAATAAGCCAGACTATGCTTTTCCCGTACATTCATAAACAATTTAGAACTTGGAAAGCCTCCGAAGATGCCATTAAAAACCTGGAGGGCGAAATAATCGTCGTCTCCAAACTTAATATTCGTTCTATATCCAATATGAAGTTTACCTTGATTCACATCTTCTTTTTCAATAACTTCATTAACTTTGCGTTTCCCACTTGCTACCGAGTCTTGATGGTTATCTTTGTTCTCACTTCTCGATCGAGAGAAAAATTGGTCAGCCAATTTTTCCATTTCCTTTTCCTCAATGTCACCTATGATATAAACGTCTAGTAAATCCCGGTCTATCATACCTTGATAATATTCATATAAACTTTCCGCATTAATTGCCGGGAAATCTTCCAAATATCCATGAACATGCAGAGCATAAGGTTCATCTTCACACATATGATCGATCAAACGCATATTCGCATAGCTCATTTTGTCGTCTTTAATCGATTTTATTTTTTGTTCGAGGGTCTGTTTTTCCCGGTTCACAATCGCTTCATCAAATCCTCCTTGTTCGACTTTAGGATTAAATAAAACATCACTGAATATCTGCATCGCTTTTTCCAAAATAGGCTCCTGGTTGGTTAAGTATGCTTCGTTCACAACTTCCATACGAAAGGATAAAACATGATTTTCACCTTTTTTAGTGCCGTCACTGGAAAAGCCGGTACCGTAAAGATTCTCAAGAGCGGACTGGAGAGCTCTGACATTGGGATGATTGTTTGTCGCTTTTTGAAGCACGTTAGGAAGCAGGGCTCTCTCTGTAATTCCTTCTCTTTTTAAAGGGGCTTTTAACTTTGCAACGATTGAGACGGTTTTATATTTTTTGCTAGGCAGTATATGTAGTCTGTACCCTTGTTTTTCATAAACTGATTCTTTTGATATTTTCATCATAATCCTCCTCCATTATTGACTATTATTATAAGCAGTTCTCCGCTTATTCATCCCTGTTAAACTAATTAATATGCTAAGGTATATGAATACAAAAGTAAAAAAATAAAGCCCGGCACTTTTGTACCGGACTGGTTTTACCTATCGGTTTCCTTTTACGTAGGCTTCTCCCAGCGCCTTTGGTGCTTCAGCACGTCCGATAAATCCAGCTAAAGCTAAAATCGTCAGCACGTACGGAGCAATTAATAAAAACACTTGAGGGACCTCTGCTAATAACGGGATTCCCGATCCCACTACACTTAAGCTTTGGGCAAAGCCGAAGAAGATGGCTGCCCCTAAAGCACCCAAAGGGTGCCACTTTCCAAAAATAACAGCAGCCAGGGCCATAAAACCCTGCCCTACAATAGTTGACTGAGAAAAGTTCATGGCTATTGTAAGTGCAAAAACAGCGCCGCCAAGGCCCCCTAAAGCACCCGAAAGCATAACAGCAGCATACCGCATTCCATATACGTTAATTCCATTTGTATCAGCCGCCATCGGGTGTTCCCCAACAGAACGCAGCCGCAGACCAAAAGGTGTTTTAAACAATACGAACCACACCCCGACAGCTAATATGATAGCAATATAAGAAGTTATATACATGCTTGAGAATAATAATTCACCTAAAATAGGTATATCACTCAATAACCAAATATCCTTTGTATAAAAAGGCCTGCTGACCATATCTGTCTGCCCTTTATCGTACCACTGCTTCGTAAGAAAGACACCAATTCCTAAAGCTAAAAAGTTAACAGCCACCCCACTGACTACCTGGTCCGCTCTAAAAGTAATAGAAGCGACCGCATGGGTTAATGCAAAAACAGCTGAAATCACCATCGCAGCAAAAATAGATACCCAGGGAGTAGCTGACCCAAATACATCTGCAAAAGTAAGGTTCACTACAATTCCTACAAATGCTCCCATTACCATAAGCCCTTCAAGCCCAATATTAATAATACCTGAACGCTCACTAAATATGCCGCCTAGAGCAGTGAAAATGAGAGGGGCCGCAAAAAATAAAGCCTGCGGGATGATGGACTGTAAAACATCAAAAACGATCATTTATTTCCCCTCCTTCTTAAAACGAAGAATAAACCAGCGTATCATATAACTTGAAGCTACAAAGAAAATAATAAGCGCAATAACGATTTCGACAAGCTCAGTCGGAACATCTGCTACTGTAGGCATGTTTAAAGCCCCAATCTTCAACGTTCCAAATAAGAAAGCGGCGAGCACCACACCAATTGCAGTATTAGCCCCCAGTAAAGCAACGGCAATTCCTTCAAATCCGATATTTGTAAAACCGGATTTAGCCGCCAGGTATCCATATGTACCTAATCCTTCCATTGCTCCAGCAAGTCCAGCAAATGCTCCGGATATCATCATGGCAAGCACGATGTTTTTGCCAACACTCATTCCGGCATAATTAGAAGCATGAGGATTGTATCCGACAGACCGCAGTTCAAACCCTCTAGTCGTTTTATTAAGAATAAACCACATAATCAAAGCCATAAATACTGCGATTAAAATTCCATAATGCATTCTGGAGTAAAAGGTCAATTCAGCAATCCAATCTGAAGCAAGTGAAGCGGAAGGCGCCACTCTCTCAGTCTGGTCTTCCCCATCAGTAATCACATGACGCACAATAGCATTGGTTGAATATAAGGCAATATAGTTCATCATAATCGTTACGATAACTTCATGTACACCGAGCTTCGCCTTTAATATTCCCGGAATAAAGCCCCAGAAAGCCCCCGCTGCTGCTGCTGCTGAGACAGCCAGCGGTAAGTGAACGATCATAGGAAGCTCAAAAGCCACTCCTATCCATACGGACGCCATCCAGCCTACAAACACTTGTCCTTCTACACCAATATTTAATAATCCTGTACGGAGGGCAAAAGCTACCGCTAAACCTGATAAGATATATGGCGTCACCATCCGAATTGTTTCCCCGAAGAAATAACTATCTCCAAAAGCTCCGTTCCATAAAGCTCCATATCCCAGAATCGGATTGTAACCAAATAACAGCATAATTACCGCACCAGCCAGAAGGCCGAGAATAACTGAGATTAGAGGAATTAAAACGTTAATCGTCCGGTTATTAAACATTACTCAGCACCCTCTTTCTTCACTTTGTTACCTGCCATTAATAAACCTAACTCCTGCTCATTAGTTTCCTCAGGTTTAACTTCAGCAATAATCTGTCCATCAAACATTACAGCAATACGATCACTCAAGTTCATGATTTCATCAAGCTCAAACGATAAAAGAAGTACTGCTCTGCCTTTGTCTCTCTCACCGATAAGCTTACGATGTATAAATTCGATTGCCCCTACATCAAGCCCCCTTGTTGGTTGAGCCGCTATAATTAAATCCGGAGACCGATCAATTTCACGTCCTATTATTGCTTTTTGCTGGTTTCCTCCTGAAAGCGCCCGCGCTTTCGTTAACTCATTTGGGGTACGCACATCAAACTCTTTAATTAGAGCTTTTGCTTTTTCGTAAATATTTTTAAAGTTCATAACTCCTTTTTTAGAAAAAGGCTGCTGGTAATATGTTTGAAGGACCATATTATCACCGATGGGAAAATCAAGAACTAAGCCGTATTTATGTCGGTCCTGCGGAATGTGAGAGACACCTGCCCGAGTTACCTTTCTTGTTGAAAGATTGGTAATTACATTGTCATGCAGCGTAATGGTACCTGCTTGTGACTTTCTTAAACCTGCGATTGCTTCAATAAGCTCTGACTGACCATTACCATCTATTCCTGCGATGCCGACAATCTCACCTGCCCGTACATTAAGGTTCAACCCTTTTACCATTTCTACGTTTCTAGAGTCTTTAACATATAAATCATGAATGGATAAATAAGTTTCCTTTGGTTCAGCAGGGTTTTTTTCAGTTTTAAAATTTACTTCTCTCCCTACCATTAAAGAAGCTAATTCGTCAGGATTGGTTCCGCTCACATCAACTGTCCCAATGCCTTCTCCTTTTCGAATTACTGTACATCGATCACATACTTGCATAATTTCCTTTAACTTATGGGTAATAAGAATAATAGATTTCCCTTCGCTGACCAGGCTTTTCATAATGTTAATTAGTTCTTTAATTTCCTGAGGCGTGAGCACAGCAGTAGGCTCATCAAAAATTAAAATATCTGCCCCTCTATATAAAGTTTTTAAGATTTCCACGCGCTGCTGCATTCCTACAGAAATGTCACGGACTTTTGCCTTAGGATCTACGTTAAGCCCATATCTTTTCGAAAGCTCCGAAACTTCTTTTTCAGCTTTTTTTATATCAACGGTGACGCCTTTTCTTGGCTCACTGCCAAGTACAATGTTTTCTGTAACCGTAAACGTATCCACCAGCATAAAATGCTGATGCACCATCCCAATCCCTAATTGGTTGGCGACATTTGGATCAGAAACGCTCACTTTCTCTCCACGTACTTTAATCTCCCCTTTTTCCGGCTGGTAGAGACCAAAAAGAACATTCATCAAAGTCGATTTACCCGCTCCGTTTTCCCCTAGTAAAGCATGGATTTCTCCTTCTTTTACTTGTAAATTAACGTTGTTATTAGCAACAATACCGGGGAATTCTTTACGGATATTCAACATTTCTATTACATAATCCATATTTCCCACACACCCCTTTATATGCGACTTTCGTCACCTCATAATGCCCTAAAAAATCATCAAAGGAAGAGGTCCGGAAAAGTTCTCTTCATTTGATGATTTTAGTAGAAATACAGGGCTGAAAACTCAGCCCTATATGTCTAGTTTATAGCGAGCTTTCGAATTCTTCTAATTCTTCATCCGTGCTAGGGACTTCAACCTCTCCATTGGCAATTTTCTCTTTCCATTCATCGACTTTTGACACAATGTCTTCTGTCATAGCATCTTCGTTTGTTTTTGCAATACTGATGGCATCATCATCCAGACCGTACTCCATAACCTCTCCACCCGGAAACTCGCCTTCCATAGTAAGAGTAGCTACTTCGTTAACTGCAACATCCACCCGTTTAACCATAGAAGTTAACGTAATGTTATTACCATCAATTTGACCTTCTTCATGCTGGTCACGGTCAACACCAATTACCCAGATGTTCTCATCAGAATTGTTCTGCTTTCTGTCTTTGGCTTCTGCAAAAACTCCGTTCCCTGTAGCTCCAGAAGCGTGATAAATAACATCAATATCATTATTATACATATTAGAAGCAATTAATTTACCTTTATCTGCTGCAGCAAAGCTTTCAGCATATTTAATATCAATTTCAATATCAGGATTTACAGATTTCGCACCTGCCACATAACCTGATTCAAATTTTCTAATCAAATCGCCGTCTTCTCCGCCGATAAATCCAATTTTATCTGTTTCTGTTTTAAGTGCTGCGGCAACACCCGCAAGGAACGATCCTTCGTGTTCTTTAAACGTAATGCTGACAATATTGTCCCCTTCAGCTACAGAATCAACTAGACCAAAGTTGGTTTCAGGGTTTTGCTCTGCAACTTCCTCTAGTGCAGGCTGCAATAAGTATCCAATACCGTAAATTAAATTAAAATCTTGACGCACCAATCGGCTTAAGTTGGTAGTGTAGTCGCCTTCACTGTCAGACTGTGCGTAATCATAGCCTTCTCCCTCTTCCAGACCATTCTCATCACCGAAAGCTTGCAAACCTTCCCAGGAAGACTGGTTAAAAGACTTATCATCTACCCCGCCGACGTCAGTCACCATAGCTACAGAGAAATCTTCACCGGATTGCTCTCCACCTTCCTCAGATTCTCCATCATCACCACCTGAGTCATCAGCCTCATCTGACGAGCCACAAGCAGCTAACACCAACCCGAAAGATAATAATAATGCTAAAATCAATAGAAAACGACGACTTTTCAAAACGATAACCCCCCTAAAATTGTTAAGATTAAGAAAATTCAAACAAATAAAAAATTTTAAACGTCCCTAGGGCCAGCCTCACCTCCTTACAATTTAAGGCACTACTAAACTCTTCTTCTTAAAACATGGAAACTAAACTTATCAGCTCTAAAATAATTAGAGGATAATAGGATAGGTTCATCATCTTTTGTATAATGCATTTGTTTTAGCAGCAGTAGAGCTTGGTCAGGTTCACAATTTAAAATAGGGGAAATCTTCTCATGGTAGCCGATGGGTTCTATATCTGTCACAGCATAGCTTATCGTCTTTCCTGTAAATCGTTCCAGGACTCCAAACAAGGAATCTGCCTCCCGTACATGATCAATGGGGATCAGTCCTTCTGGGATTCTATCCTTACAATACACCACGGGTTGTTGATCGGCGGTCCTTACACGTTCAACTTTGGCTAATTTATTAATACCTATTGGGGAAAAACGCTGTCGTTCATCTTCAGTAGGTTCAATTAATTCCGCAGATAAATACTGGGAACCAGGAACCATTCCTGACTTAGTAATCATTCCTGTTACACTGTCTAGTTCTTCAATCCCAGAAGTAAAGACAGGTTTAGGATTTACAAATGTCCCTACTCCATGTCTTCTCGTCACGATATTTTCTTCTTCAAGAATACGGAGAGCTTCACGCAAAGTTGCTCTTGAGACGCCTAAAGATTTAGACAGTTGGAATTCTGAAGGGAGTTTTTCTTTTTCTATGTAAACCCCGTTTTCAATATCTTGTTTAATCTGTTCAATCACTTGCAGGTACAAGTGGCGGGTATCTTGCCTGATCGACATAACCTTCACTCCAAATCTATTTGCCTATAGGTAAGAGATCTGACATCTGACGTTTGACACATCATATTCGAGATTAATATAACACTTTTCTATAAATAAATAAATAGAATTAGGACAATTTTATCGATTAATACACATGTTTGTTAAATCAGAATATTCAAGTTTCTTATCATCATTAAAAAAACTGACGCCAGTCATGACGTCAGTTCAGCTTTCTTCTACTGTATTTGAAACAAGAACGGTTCTAGGTTTGCTGCCTTCATACGGTCCTACAATTCCATTGTCCTCCATCGCATCTATTAATCTTGCGGCTCTGGTATAGCCTACTCGAAACCTTCTTTGTATCATAGAAACACTAGCGCTTTGCATTTCAATCACCATTTGAACAGCGTCGGGGTATAATTCATCATCTACTTCTGTGGCAGATTCTGATTCCTCATCAGGGATCATCTCTTCCTGATATTGAGCCTTTTGCTGCTCTACACAAAAGTTGACTATCCGCTCAACTTCCTCATCTGACAAAAACGCCCCCTGTACACGTGTTGGTTTGTTAGAACCTACCGGAGTGAAGAGCATGTCCCCTCTTCCTAGAAGCTTTTCCGCTCCTCCAGTATCTAAAATAGTTCTTGAATCCGTTTGGGAGGAAACGCTAAAAGCGATTCGTGATGGGATGTTTGCTTTTATAACACCTGTGATCACATCCACCGACGGGCGCTGAGTAGCAATGATTAAGTGAATGCCCGCTGCCCGTGCCATTTGGGCTAAGCGTGTTATTGCATCTTCCACATCGTTAGAAGCAACCATCATTAAGTCTGCCAGCTCGTCTACAAGCACAATAATATAAGGAAGGAACGGCTGGTCATCTTCATTTTCCCGGTTATGCTTTTTAATATACTCATTATAACCTTCTATATTTCTCGTACCTGAATCAGAAAACAAATCATAGCGCCTCTCCATTTCAGATACAACCTTCATTAGAGCCCGGGAAGCTTTTTTAGGATCGGTTACAACCGGGGCAAGAAGATGCGGAATTCCATTGTAAACATTAAGCTCTACTTTTTTAGGATCAATCATCATCATTTTTACTTCATGAGGTTTAGCACGCATGAGCACACTGGTAATAATCCCGTTAATACATACACTCTTTCCACTTCCTGTCGCACCAGCTACAAGCAGATGAGGCATTTTGTTCAGTTCTGCCATAACTGCCTCACCTGATATATCACGACCGAGGGCAAAGCTTAACTTAGCATCCGGGTGCGCTTTACCTTGCTCAAGCACTTCTCTTAACGAAACCATAGAAACTTCCTGATTGGGCACTTCAATTCCTACTGCTGATTTTCCTGGTATCGGAGCTTCTATACGTATATCTTTAGCGGCTAGAGCCAGCGCAAGATCATCATTTAAATTTACAATTTTGCTGACTTTTACTCCGACGTCAGGATAAACCTCATATTTAGTTACCGAAGGGCCGACGTGCACCTTGGTAACTTTAGCCTTTACCCCAAAACTATGAAACGTTTGCTCTAACTTTTTCACTGTTGCCTGGATGTGAGAGCGTCCCTGGCTTTGGGGGCTGGAAGTAGGCTCGTCCAAAAGTTCATACCCCGGAAGCCTGTAATCAGGATTCTCAAGTTCTGCAGTATTCATTGATTTATCCAGGTCGGCTTCTCCTTGTGACTGATCCGCCGCTTCATTTGATTCGTCTGGTTTTTGATAAGCCTGCTCAGTAAAATCCTGAATGATAGGTTCATAGTCTTCTTCCACAGCAGAAGATTGTTGTTGTTCGACGATATGCACTTCATCAGAAGCTGAGTTATCCTTCTCTTCTGCACGACTTTCCTTGGCAGCTTTCTTAGATTGTTGATTTTCTTTAAATGATGCATAAGCTTCTTTTCCCTTATCAGTAAAGTAAGCAAGTACTTCTCCAATCGAACGCTCTGTAATAAACATGGCTCCTATAAGAAAAAGAAATAAAGAAAATATTACGGACCCTGTAGCGGAAAATAAATAATAGGTAATAAGTAATAAGAATGCACCCGTCATACCTCCGCCAATGCTCGTGGTAGAGGTTTCACCCCTCATCATGCTTATTAATCGATCCCACGTCAGTTCAAACACTCCCCCGCGGGCCTGGTTTAGATCTGCTGCAAGGGTTTGAACGTGCGTAAAAAGCAATAATGCCGCAAGCATTATATATATTCCAATCAGACGTTTATGTAGAAAATCAGGCCATTTTCTTTTAATCATTAAATAGAGACCTAAGATTAAAAAAAATAGAGATGCGGTAAAATACCATACACCAAAAAACACTTGCCATATACGTTCAAGCCCGCCTGGTATGGCTCCCTCACTAATCATGGAGGCACCGCTTCCAAACACAGCTATAAAAATAAACAGCACACCTGTTAATTCAAATTTCACATGCTGTTTCAAAGACGCTTTTTTCTTTCTTGATTTTGTTTTTTTCTTTCTTGCCACTGGTGACACCTCCATTCATGTTGAAAAGAATAGGATGCCATTGGCTAAAATTCCAGCAACGGCATCCTTTTTTCTCTTAGATAATTATACCACATGCCTGGCGTAGTTAGTAGTGCAGCCACTGTCCTGGTTGTAAAGATGGGTCCATATAATCCTTAGGATCTGTAGACATTAATTGAATAATCTGCTTTTTACCATTTCCATGGTCGTAACATTTTACCTGGGTATTATTAATCGTTTCATAAACAATAGAATTTTCTGCTTCATTTTGCGGGAAGACATCGTATTCACTCAGCGGGGTATACAAAATTGTCATTGGACCACCTTCTGTGCTTTTCCTTTTTGGTCTTCAATATATTCATTCAGTTTGGCCATAGCCTCCTGAACGCCCCCAACTGCATCAATTAACCCCACGTCTACAGCTTTTTGACCAACTACATTTGTTCCAATATCACGAGATAAGTTTCCTTTCTCGAACATTAGTTCTTTAAATTTTTCCTCTTCCACGTTTGAATGTCTGGTAACAAAATTAATGACACGGTCCTGCATCTTATCCATGTATTCAAAGGTCTGAGGAACGCCGATAACCAAACCATTCAACCGGATCGGGTGAATGGTCATAGTTGCTGTTTCTGCTATAAATGAATAGTCTGCTGCTACTGCAATTGGAACACCAATCGAATGCCCTCCGCCTAATACAATGGAAACAGAAGGTTTAGAAATAGATGCAATCATTTCCGAAATCGCCAGCCCTGCCTCAACATCTCCGCCTACCGTATTTAATAATACTACTACCCCTTCAATCTTTGGGTTTTGTTCAATTGCGATGAGCTGAGGAAGCAAATGTTCATACTTTGTTGTTTTATTTTGGGACGGGAGCTGGACATGGCCCTCTACCTGGCCGATAATTGGAAGAACATGAATGTTTGAATCCCCCGCACTTGGTACGTTCGACTGCCCCAGCTGTTGGATTTTGTCTACTATCGAGGACTGCTCTTTCGAATCATCCTTATTTGGTTCGTTCTGCGAATTGCCTTGATGTTCACTCATCTTATTCAAACCCCTTTCATACTTTGTCTTAGTATGAAGCAGAAAAACCTATTCATACAAAAAAACAGCAAAGCAGTAACTTTGCTGTTCATAGTTGTTCGAGTAGCTTTTGTATTTTTATCCGTTCTTCAGCTGATAATGGTACGAGCGGGAGACGAACGCCTCCTGTATCTAATCCTTTTAACTGCAATGCTGTTTTGATTGGAGAGGGAGAAGGACTCATAAACATACCTTTTAGTACAGGCAGCAATTTACGATGCAGAGCTGCAGCCTGCCTGCCCTTTCCTTCGTCATATAAACGAAGCATTTCCTGCATCTCCCTGCCCACTACATGAGAAGATACGGAAATAATCCCACTGCCTCCAATTGAGTAAATTGGTAAGGTAAGATTGTCATCCCCGCTGTATAAAGAAAAATCCTCCGGGGTATTTTCGATAATTTCAGCCATACTGTCTAAGTCCCCTGTAGCTTCTTTAACAGAAACGATGTTAGGGATTTTGGATAATTCTAAGATCGTTTCTACATCTATCCTTACTGCAGATCGACCGGGGATGTTATACAGCATAACAGGCACTGAAGTCGACTCAGCTATTGACCTGAAGTGCTCGTATAATCCACGCTGACTTGGTTTGTTGTAATAAGGAGTGACAAGCATTACAGCATCCACTCCCGTGGCTACCGCCTTCTTTGTAAGAGCAATCGAGCCATGAGTGTCATTGCTGCCCGTGCCCGCTATTACAGGAACACGTCCGTTTACAGTCTTTACGACATGTTCCCAAAGAGCGACCTTTTCTTCCGTTGTTAATGTTGGTGATTCTCCTGTTGTACCTGCAATGACCAGCCCATCTGTTCCATGCTCCAATAAATACTCTACCAGGGTAGAGGTTTTATTTAAATCTAAGTTGCCATGATTATCAAAAGGGGTAACCATAGCAGTTAACACTTTACCAAAATCCACGCCCTATTTCCCCTTTCATCAATCTGCGTTCAGTTCAAATATTTCATGTAGGGCATTAACTGCTTGTATGAGATCTTCATCTTTAACCAGCACCCAAATCGTTGTGTGTGAGTCCGCTGACTGAAGTATTTGTACTCCGCGTTCTATTAATGTCTGCACAATCTTTGCAGTTACACCTGGAACTCCAGTAATCCCGGCACCTACTGTGGATACTTTCGCACAGCCTTCACGAATCTCAGGCTCATAACCAATTTCCTCTAAAATGGAAGCAGCTTGATTCGTGTACTTACTGTCTATTGTATAGGTTACACCACTTGGTGAAATATTAATAAAATCTACAGAAATGTTCGCTTCTGCCATAGATTTAAATACTTCCGACTGTAGTTTAGAAGGATCTTCTTTCGATTGAACTTTAATTTGTGCAATTCCAGCCATATGGGCAATCCCGGTTACCAATCGGTCCGGAAGGTCATTACCTGCTTCTCCTTCTCTTGAAGCAGCAACAAGTGTACCCGGCTGATCTGAATAAGTCGATCTTACACGCATCGGCACTTTGGCATGCATAGCAATTTCAACTGCTCTTGGATGAATTACTTTTGCTCCCTGATAAGCAAGGTTGCAGATTTCATTATATGTTACAGCATTTAATGCCCTGGCATTTTCAACAATACGAGGGTCTGCTGTCATGATTCCTTCTACATCTGTAAAAATGTCGATGTAATCTGCTTTTAGGGCAGCGCCTAGAGCAGCAGCACTAGTGTCACTGCCTCCACGCCCTATTGTGGTCGTGTCTCCGGCTTCGGTTTTACCTTGAAAGCCGGCTACAACAACCACATCTTTCGTTTCCAGTTCATTTAAAATACGGGTCGTATCCATGCGCAGAATTTTTGCTTTAGTAAAATCATCGTTTGTTAAAAACCCTGCTCCTGCTCCAGTTAATCCAGAAGCAGATACTCCGGATTCCAGCAGTTCATTAGTGAAAACTACTGAAGAAATAGTTTCCCCACAGGACATGAGCATATCCTGTTCTCGTGCTGAAATCTTAGAAGCAGGAAATTGAATAAGCTCAAGCAGGGAGTCTGTCGCATAAGGGTCCCCTTTTCTCCCCATTGCAGAAACGGTTACAACTACTTTATAGCCTTCATTGATGGCTTTCTTAATATGAGAAATCGCTCTGGAGCGCCCTTCCTCATCTCGAACAGACGTACCTCCAAATTTTTGAACTAATAATTTCATGTTCACACCTCAATGTTATTCAAATTACAACCACTGATTAGCAATTACACGTTCAGCGATTTGTACAGAATTCCAAGCAGCCCCTTTAAGCAAGTTATCAGAGACTACCCAAAGGTGGAACCCATTCTCCTGATCAAGGTCCTTACGAATTCGGCCCACAAAGACATCGCGTTTTCCTGCAGCGCTTAATGGTGTCGGATAGGATTGGGTTGAAGGATCATCTTCAAGCACAATTCCTTCTGCTTCACCTATTAGGGTTTTAACTTGATCTACCGTTACTCCTTCCTGATCCACTTCCACATACACACTTTCTGCGTGAGAAGTAAAGAAAGGTAAGCGAACGCATGTTGCTGCTACCTGTAGAGAAGGAGCATGCATAATTTTCTTCGTTTCATTAATCATTTTCATCTCTTCAAAGGTATATCCATTATCCTGGAATACGTCAATTTGCGGCAGAGCGTTAAATGCAATCGGATAGTGTTTTTTATCCCCGCCTACCGGCAAAATATTGGCTTCTAAATCTTCTCCGTTCAGGAATGCCTGAGACTGATCTCTCAACTCATCCGCCGCTTCATTTCCCGCACCGGAAACAGCCTGGTAGGTAGAAACAATAACCCGGTTTAAACCTAATTTTTGTTTGATCGGCTCTAGTGCCGCAACCATTTGAATAGTTGAACAGTTCGGATTAGCAATAATGCCGTTATGCTCTTTAATATCATGTTCATTAACTTCAGGCACAACTAGCGGGACACTTTCGTCCATTCGATAAGCACTCGTGTTATCGATTACTAATGCGCCTCTTTTCACAGCTTCAGGAGCAAGTTTTTTCGAGACAGACCCGCCTGCAGAAAAAAGAGCTATATCAATATTTTCAAAGCTTTCCGGTGTCGCTTCTTCAACTGTATATTCAGCATTCTTAAAGGTTACTTTAGTTCCTGCTGAACGGCTGGATGATAATAATTTTAATTCCTTAATTGGAAAGTCACGGTCTTCCAGTGTTTCAAGCATCTTTTGTCCGACCGCTCCTGTAGCACCTACTACTGCTATGTTATATTGGTTAGATTGTGTCATAAAGATATCCCCTTTCACGTATATAATGGTTCAACTGTCGTTAAGAGTCACTATTTGTTATTCTATCATACTTGCTCAAGAAACTGTTATGAAAAAATAGATTTACGCCTGGTAACGTTCAATCAAAACAGGCTGCTTTTGTTTTCCATCTAGTGCTGCTTCAATAGTTTCAGGTATAAGCGTCATATCAGCCACCAAAGAATTTGGTTTCTTAAACGGATGGTCTTGACCAAAAGGAACAAAATAAATATTCTTCGCTGCCATTAATTTCATAACGTTTACTCCGTTTAATCCTAACGCATCGTTTGTAGATATCGCAAGTACCACTGGCTGCTCGTTTCGAAGGGTAGCCTTAGCTGCCATTAAAACGGGTGAGTCGGTTAAAGCGTTAGCGAATTTACTCGTGGAATTTCCAGTCATAGGGGCAATTACCATACAATCCAAAGGCCTTTTCGGCCCAAGTGGTTCCGCATCCGGAATCGTCATAATTATGGGTTCACCTGTTATCTTTTCAATCGTTTTTACATGCTCGGCTGCTTCACCGAACCTTGTATCTGTTTTTTGAACGGTATAGGATAAGACGGGAACGATCTCGGCCCCTAGATCTTTCAACTGTTTTAAGATCGGAAACACTTCGTGATACGTGCAATGGGAGCCCGTTAATCCAAATCCTATAGTTTTTCCTTTTAAACTAGCCATTCATTACTCCACCTTTCGATCAAGCTCTTGTAATTCTTTACAAATGACACCAGCCACGATTCGTCCTGCTGTTTTGGGTGCTACAAGTCCAGGTAAACCAGGTAATAATATAGCTTTAATGCCTCTTTTTTCCGCATAACGAAAATCTGTGCCTCCTGGTTTAGAGGCAAGGTCTAAAATCAGAGCATGAGATGGGAGCTTCTTTATAATAGAAGCGTCTACTACAGGAGCAGGAACAGTATTGATCAAGTAATCATAGTTCATTTCATAAGAACTGACGTTTCTCATATCAATAAAATCAAGGCCCATTTCATGAACCCGTGCTGCGCCAGAGTTAGAACGTACCCCCACTGTTACTTTTGCACCAAGTTGATCAAATACACGAGCTAAACTCATCCCTACTCGCCCTAAACCAAAAATAACTACCTTTGATCCATGAATGGTAAAATCCGTGTGCTGGATCGCCATCATAAGGGTTCCTTCTACTGTAGGTATAGAATTGTAAATGGCTACATCATCTCGGTTCATTAATGGAATCAGTTCTCGATTTGAATCTTCAGCAATTTTAATAAGTGTGTTGTTTGCGATGCCTGAATAAATCTGGCAGTGAGCTGGTGTTTTCTTCAGCCAATCAGCCTGTAAACACAGGGTTTGGTTAGTAAAAATACCGTCAACACACCCATTTTCATCTGTTCCAGAGATAGGAAGAATGACAGCATCGAGTTTCTCTACATGAGAACCTTCAAAGTCCAGGTCAATACACTCAGTAAAACTGCCATTTAGTTGATCAAACCCGGCTAAGTACACTTGTGCATCCCATTCATGTAGTCTTCGTATAATTTCAATCTGGCGGGCATCCCCGCCTATAACCGCAACATGGAATCCTGTCAGCATTCCGGAAAGTCTCCTTTTTATTAGGTTTCATCTCCTTGTATCGTATGCAGATTTAGGTTCGTAAGTGTGTTCTAAATCCTCACTTTAAGCAGTCTATGAAAGCACAAAAAAAGCTGTGACATCATGTCACAGCTCATTGTTAATTAAAATTGTATCTTCCCCTATAATTTCCACATGATTCCAGTCGATCACAGTTTCGGCTCTCGGGTGAAGGAGTCCTTTATTTAAAATGATAAGTGATAAGATTTCCCCGCTTTCTGGGTCAATTTTTAAGTCAGCCTGGCCAAGTACTCCAAGCTTCTTTCCTTCTTTGATGTCAATAACTTCTTTCATGGAAAGCTGCTTTAACCTCATTTACTGCGCCTCCTTTTAGTGCTTCTCACTAATTAACTGAGGAAAATCCACTATTCTGTAATCACTTTTAATCTGCGTTATCAATTCATCTAGACTTTCAGAAGTTACCTTTGTTGGATGCATAAGGATAGTAGCTCCATTGTGAAGTTTAGAGATTACACGATGTATGAGAACATCCTTCGTCGGTTTTTTCCAATCAATGGTATCAACAGACCATAGTATAGTTTCCATTTCCAGGGCGTCAGCTTCATTAACTGTAATGTCAGTAAAGCTGCCGGACGGAGGTGCAAAGAATTCAACCTTCGTATCTGTAAAAGCTTCAAGTATTTCATTTGTTTTTGTTAGGTTCTCTCTTGTCACAGCCGAGTCTAATTTAGAGAAATCAGGGTGATTATATCCGTGACTTCCTATTATATGGCCGTCTTCTACTATCATCGTCACTAACTTTTTATTCTGCCTGGCAAAAGCCCCGTCAATGAAAAAGTTTGCTTTTATTTTGTGTTTATTTAATACCTGGAGAATTTCAGGAATATACTCTTCTCCCCAGGATACATTAATGAGAAAACTGACCATCTCTTTCCCGCTGCTGCCTCGATAAATTGGTGCAGAGGGAAGGTCTCCTAGAGAAGTGGATGGAGGAACCTCATCGTAAACAATTTTCTTTTCATCAAATACTCCGTCTTTTTTCATGTTTTGATAGGATTGTTTTATGTTTACTTTCTTGCCATTGAGACCAGGAGTTTTTTTCCATACTTTATCAATATATGCATCTTTTGGCGGCATATAATATTCTTTCGCTTTTTGTTTAATCGTTTCTTCTAAGGAGGATGTATTCGCTACAGGTTCACTGGCGGAATTAATTGTAACGACAAACAAAGTGGCAGTTAATATGATCGCTGCAAAAAGCCGTATTAATCCACTCATCAGGCACTCCCCCTTTACTCCATGTCTATGCGTAAATGGACAGCCTTATACTAAGTGGCTTATGTAAAAAGACATAAAAAAAGAAACTGGCTGACCAGTCTCCTTGTTTTATTACTCGGTTGTTTCTTTCGCTTTTTTCTCATCTATGAGAATTGCTTTTCTTGACAAATTAATTCTGCCCTGTTTATCAATTTCTTTTACTTTCACCTTAATTGAGTCACCGACAGATACGACATCTTCAACTTTACCTATGCGTTCCTCAGCCAGTTCGGAAATATGCACAAGACCTTCTTTTCCTTTGAACAGTTCAACAAATGCGCCAAACTTCTCTACACGTTTTACCGTTCCTTCATAAACTTCCCCAGCCTCTACTTCACGAACTATATCTTCAATAATCTTCATGGCTACTTTATTCATCTCAGCATCGGTAGAAGATACGAACACCGTGCCATCTTGCTCGATATCAATTTTAACGCCGGTATCGTCAATGATTTGATTAATCTGTTTTCCGCTTGGCCCAATGACATCGCGGATCTTATCAGGATTAATCTTCATAGTCATAATCTTAGGCGCGTACTGAGAAAGTTCGCTTCTTGATTCTGGAAGAGTAGCCATCATTGAGCTTAGAATCTCCATGCGTCCTTTTTTAGCCTGTTCAAGAGCTTCCTCTAAGATCTGACGGGAAAGACCTTCAATTTTAATGTCCATTTGAAGTGCAGTAATCCCTTTTTCCGTCCCTGCAACTTTAAAGTCCATGTCCCCAAGAAAGTCTTCCATACCTTGAATATCAGTTAAGATCGTATAATCTTCTCCTGACTTAACAAGACCCATAGCAATCCCTGCCACTGGTGCCTTTAATGGAACACCGGCATCCATCATAGCCAGCGTACTCGCACAAATACTAGCCTGGGAAGTGGAACCATTTGACTCTAATACTTCTGAAACAAGGCGGATTGTATAAGGAAATTCTTTCTCAGAAGGAATTACCACTTCCAAAGCACGTTCTCCTAAAGCTCCATGGCCTATTTCACGTCGTCCAGGTCCACGGATTGGCCCCGTCTCTCCTACTGAATAATGCGGGAAATTGTAATGGTGCATAAAACGCTTGGATTCTTCGAGGTCCAGTCCGTCCAGAATCTGCACATCCCCAAGCGCCCCTAAGGTGCAAATACTTAAAGCCTGGGTCTGTCCACGGGTAAACAATCCTGAACCGTGCGTGCGGGGCAGAATACCTACTCGAGATGAAAGTTTACGGATCTCATCGACTCCCCGTCCATCAGGGCGGATTTTCTCTTTCGTAATCAGACGCCGCACTTCTTCTTTAACAATATTATCAAGGATGGATTTCACTTGTTTAATCGTTTCTTCATCAGCTTCTAACTCTTCATAAGCTTCTACAATAGCTTTCTTTGCATCGTCAATTGCTTCTTCACGAGCTTTCTTCTCTTCAGTCTTAATTGCGGTAACTAAAGGCTCTCTCGCCTCATCCTCAACTTTGTCTTTGAGTTCCTGATCAAGATCAAACAGCTGGACTTCCATCTTTTCTTTTCCGACAGCTTCAATAATTTCTTCCTGGAAGGCTACAAGACGTTTAATTTCTTCATGACCAAGCATGATGGCTTCAAGCATATCTTCTTCAGAAACTTCGAGTGCTCCTGCTTCCACCATGTTAATCGCGTCTTTAGTACCTGCGACGGTCAGATCGATATCACTTTCTTCCTGCTGTTTTACTGTAGGATTAATAATAAACTCTCCATTAACTCGACCTACAACGACTCCGGCAATAGGTCCTTCAAATGGAATATCTGAAATCCCCAGGGCAATAGATGAGCCCAGCATCGCTGCCATTTCGGTAGAACAGTCCTGATCCACACTCATCACTGTACTGATAACCTGAACGTCGTTTCTAAATCCAACTGGGAACAAAGGACGAATAGGACGGTCAATTAACCGTGAAGCCAATACAGCTTTGTCACTCGGACGACCCTCTCTTTTTATAAAACCTCCAGGTATTTTACCTACCGCATATAATCTTTCTTCATAATTAACCGTCAAAGGAAAAAACGGTAAGTCCTTAGGTTCTCTAGAACCGGTTGCTGCAGAAAGAACTGATGTGTCGCCATATTTAATCATGGCTGCACCACTGGCCTGCTTAGCCAGTTCTCCTACTTCTACAGAAAACGTCCGACCGGCTACATCAATAGAAAACACTTGATTTTCTTCTGCCATAAAGTATTTTACTCCTCTCAATCACCAATAAATAATAGAATATATCAAACAGTTTACACTTATTTTATGTAAACATACAGAAAAAGCGGGATTTACTCCCGCTTTTCTCTTCTGCATTAGCGACGTAGACCAAGGCTCTTAATTAACTCACGGTAACGTGTAATGTCTTTATTACGCAGGTAGTTGAGTAAGTTACGGCGTCTACCTACCATTTTAAGCAGTCCACGACGAGAATGGTGATCTTGCTTATGCGTACGCAAGTGCTCATTCAAGTTCGTGATTTGTTCAGTAAGAACAGCAATCTGTACTTCTGCAGATCCTGTGTCATTTTCGTGAGTTTTGTACTCATTGATTAATTCCTGCTTACGTTCTTGTGTGATAGCCATTATAGCTACACCTCCTATAAAAATTTAGAATTCCCATTCCCCGAGCGGACGCCGGAGTTACGTTCCGCCAAGCGAAGGTTCCATATTAAAGGGTACAATTTTTAGCGGTAAATTGCAAGGAAAAAGGAGAATTTTACTGTGAGCCTTACGCTTTTCCGCTTAGACTTAGTATTCCAGTAATCCCCTTGCTTTCAGTTCATCAGCATGAAGCTGAACAACAAGCGCTTCAATGCCGTCAAACTTAACTTCCTCACGGATATATTCATAAAAGAGAACGCTTATTCGACAGCCATATATGTCCTCGTTAAAATCAAACATATGAACCTCAAGGAATTTGACCTCTTCGTTACTAAACGTTGGTTTAAATCCTAGATTTGCCATTCCATTGTATTCTTTCCCATTCAACATAACTTTCACAGCGTATACACCGTTTTTTGGCATATAATAATCAGCATTTATGCTTACATTGGCTGTAGGATAACCAATTGTGCGTCCACGCTGGTCCCCGGAAATAACTTCACCAGTAATAGAATATGGGCGGTCTAATAATTGTCCAACTTTCGATGTATCACCTTTATCGAGAAGCCGTCGGATTCTTGTTGAACTAATTTTCTCATCATTTTCCGTTACTTTCTCTACCGTAGTAGTAGTAAAACGGTTATTAGCGTATTCAGGAAGCAGCTTCATGGACCCTTGTCCTTTAAAACCAAAACTGAAGTCAAAGCCCGCCACGACATGGCGGACATTAAGGGAAATGAAAAATTTTTCAACAAAGTTTTGCGGAGACAACGATGCAAGCTTCCGGTCAAAATGAACGACAAATAAAACATCAATCCCCAAAGAATTCAAAATCAATTCTTTTTCCGCCAGAGGAGTGATATATTTCGCATGCTTTACTTTCTGGTTTAAAACCACTGATGGATGGGGATCAAAAGTCATTACTGCACTTTGAATTCCCAGCTCTTCGGCTTTACTTTTTGCGGTTAAAATGACACGCTGATGCCCTTTATGCACTCCATCAAAAAATCCGACGGCTAAAGCACAGGGTGGAAGCTCAGGTGCCGTGTCTTTTTCACTTAAATAAATGGTTTTCATTTTACTCACCTGCTTAAGATCAAAATACTCGCATTGGTTTAATTTTATCAGGTTTTGAAGGATGCTGCTGATAAATGGCAACCACTTCTTTATTACATATTACAACAAATGGATCATTTTGGGCATTCTTTGGTCGGGGAAGTACCTGACCGTGCTCAAAGGCAAATCGCTCATCTTCATTAATATGCATTTTGTTAAGATGAGTTAGCCCTTCACTAATTGGTAATAAAGCTTCTTCTATCGCTCTTGTATCTACTAATTGTTGAAGTTGAGAAAAGGTATAACACTGCTCCTTGCTAATGCCTCCCGTACTGAAACGAATGAGTGAAGACATATGGGCTGGATACCCTAATGCCTTACCAATATCCACACACAGCGTCCGTATATATGTACCTTTTGAACAAGTTACCATTACTTTAAAATTTAAACTGTCTCCATCAAAGACAACTGACTCTTTATCAAGTATGATCTCTTTAATAGCGACGTTTCTTTCAGGGCGCTCTACTTTAATTCCTTCCCGGGCATACTGATATAACCGTTTCCCATTTACTTTAACAGCAGAATACATAGGCGGAATCTGGGTTATTTCCCCTTTAAATTGGTGAATGGTTTGTTCAATCTCTTCTATAGCAGGAGGATGTTGAACCGGACGAGTTTCAATTACTTCCCCATGGGCATCTTCAGTCTCTGTTGCACTTCCTAGTGTCACGACAGCTTCATATACTTTATCTGTATCTGTTAAAAAAGGCACGATCCTGGTGGCTTTACCGATACACAGAGGAAGCACCCCCTCCACTTCAGGATCAAGAGTTCCAGTATGGCCGATTTTCTTCGTTTTCAGCATTCCTCTTGCTTTGCTTACGCAGTCATGAGAAGTAAACCCTTTCTCTTTCCATAATGGTAAAATACCGTTCATACTACTGCATCCCTTCAATAAAAGATCATGCAGAACTAAAGTGCGGTCGACTTGTTCAGCATTGTCTTTATGGTGTTAATTGAATTTAATATCTCATGGTATTTAAGAACACTAAGAAATCCGTGCTAAAGCAGCACGGATTTAAATAGTCAATGACCAGTAAAAGGGGATCATTAGAGAATGGATTAATCGTCCGTATCATTCAAATCCTTAAGAATTGTTTCAATTCTGTTACCCCGTTCAATGGCTTCGTCGAATTCAAACGTGATCTCAGGTGTTTTTCTAAGACGAATTCTTTGCCCAATCTCTGAACGAATAAAACCTTTTGCTTTAGCAAGACCCACGAGGGTATCGTGCTTTTGTTTGTCATCGCCGAGTACAGAGATAAAAACTTTCGCCTGCTGCAGGTCGCCCGTCACTTTAACCTCTGTAACCGTTACAAAACCTACTCTTGGGTCCTTGATTTTCTTACTGATAATATCAGTTAGTTCTTTTTTCATTTGCTCCCCTACACGGTTAGCACGTAAATCGTTCATATTCACTCACCTCTTCAACCACAACATTACAACCATTCAGTTAAAGTGTTTGTTCGTTCAATCTCAGGAAATGAATCAATTAAGGCCAACGCTTGTTGCATGGTTTGTTCCGCAATCACTTTGCTGCTTGCAATCGTTACAATCCCTATGCAGGTGCGCTGCCAGAGATCTTGAAATTCCAATTCACTGACAGCAATATTATATTCGTTTGTCAGCCTCGTTTGAATCCTCTTTAGAACGGAACGCTTTTGTTTTAAAGACTGGGCGTCATAGAGAATGCATTCCACCTCAGCACTTAAAATCATGTGCGTTCAATCTCTTCCATAACATACGGCTCGATAATGTCGCCTACTTTCAAATCATTAAAGTTCTTAACTGTGATTCCACACTCATAACCTTGCATGACTTCTTTGGCATCGTCTTTATAACGTTTGAGTGCATCTATTTCACCTTCGTAAATAACTACGCCATCACGAATGACTCGTATTCCTGAATTACGGGTGATTTTACCATCTGTAACGTATGAACCAGCGATCGTGCCAATCTTAGATACTTTAAAGATTTCCCGTACTTCAACCTGACCGATAATTTTCTCTTCATATTCGGGGTCAAGCATCCCTTTCATGGCCGCCTCGATCTCCTCCATTACTTTATAAATAATGTTATGGAGACGGATTTCTACATCTTCTGATTCTGCCGCCTTTCTAGCATTCCCGTCAGGACGAACATTAAAACCAATTACAATCGCATTGGAAGCAGCAGCTAACGAAATATCAGATTCTGTAATTGCTCCCACTCCGGTGTGAATGATTTTAACTTTTACGCCTTCGACTTCGATTTTTTCCAGAGAGCCTGCGAGAGCTTCCACAGATCCTTGTACATCACCTTTTAGAATCAAGTTAATATCCTTAATTTCTCCTTCTTTGATTTGACTAAACAAATCATCAAGGCTGACTTTGGCCGTAGAGCTTCTATCCGCTTCAAGCTGTTTCTGAGCACGGGCCTCCCCAATAGAGCGTGCTTTTTTCTCATCCTCAAAAACAAGGAATCGATCTCCAGCTTGCGGGACGTTGTTTAAGCCGGTAATTTCTACAGGGGTAGAAGGTGCAGCTGTTTTTACTCGGCGGCCTAAATCGTTAACCATAGCACGGACACGTCCGTATGTGTTCCCGACGACAATCGCATCTCCTACATTTAGTGTCCCGTTTTGCACAAGAAGCGTGGCCACAGGTCCGCGTCCCTTATCTAGTTCAGCTTCAATAACTGTACCAAATGCCGGGCGGTTCGGATTGGCTTTAAACTCTTCCATTTCTGACACTAACACAATCATCTCAAGCAGTTCATCAATACCTTCACCCTGGATTGCAGACATTTTTACAAAAATTGTATCTCCACCGAAATCTTCAGAAATTAATTCATATTCCATTAACTCCTGCATAATACGGTCTGGATTTGCTCCTTCTTTATCCATTTTATTAACAGCAACGATAATTGGAACTTCTGCAGCCTTGGCGTGATTTATAGCTTCTCTCGTCTGCGGCATAACCCCGTCGTCTGCAGCTACGACCAGAATGGCGATATCAGTAACTTGAGCGCCGCGTGAACGCATACTTGTAAAAGCAGCGTGACCAGGCGTATCCAGGAAAGTAATTTTTTTATCATTTTCCTCCACTTGATAAGCTCCGATATGCTGAGTTATACCTCCGGCTTCACCTTCGGTTACTTTCGTATGGCGTATAGAATCAAGCAGTGTAGTTTTCCCGTGGTCAACGTGCCCCATGATTGTTACGACTGCCGGACGTTCCAGAAGATCTTCGGGAGCATCTTCTACAGTCAGATTTTCAATATCAGTTTCATCCACCAATACTTCCTCTTCCACTTCTACATTATATTCAGCGCAGATTAATTCGATTGAATCAGCATCAAGATCCTGATTTTTAGTAGCCATAACCCCAAGCATCATCAAATTTTTAATAATCTCTGTAGAGTCTTTATTCAGCTTTTTGGCCAGTTCACTTACTGTAAGAGAACCGGAGTACGTAATTTTTTCTGGCGTTTGTTTTTGCTTAGGCTTGTCATTTTTAGAGCCATGCTGTTTTTGCGGCGGTCGCTGGTTCTTCCTGTTTGACTTGCCGCTTTTATTGTTATTTTTACCTTTAGGCTGCTGTTTCTGCTGGTTTCCGGCTGGCTTGTTGTTTGCTGGCTTAGCTTGTGATTGACTTTTGCCGAAAGCCTGATCTAATTTTCCTTTTACATCGTTTTCCACTGTCGACATATGATTGGAAACTTCCACATTCATTTCTTTTAATTTATCAATTACCTGTTTACTAGAAAGTTCATTCTTTTTGGCATATTCATATACGCGCATTTTACTCATACGTTCACCCCCGAATAGATTCATCGAGCAGCGATTGCAACTTTTTCGCAAATCCTTGATCCAGAACTGCGATCGCGACTCTCCCTGACTTACCTATGGATTGTGAAAGAGTTTCACGATCATCCACTACATAGCAGGGTATATGATAAAAGCTGCACTTATCAGTCAGCTTCTTTTTTGTTTGTTTACCTGTATCATTAGCAAGTAACACAAGCTTTGCCCGCTTGTTTTGAATCTCTTTAACAATCTGTTCTTCACCTAATGTTAATTTACCAGCACGAAGAGCAATGCCTAGAAGGTTAAGATACTGGCTCATGAAGATGAATCCTCTACTGCTTTTCTTAAATCTTCATAAACGGACATATCTACTTTCGTATTTAAATGACGGTTCAAAGATTGTTTTTGCTCTGCTTGCTTTATTACATCAAGGCTTTTTGATACATAAGCCCCCCGGCCGTTCTGTTTTCCGGTTTGATCCACAAAAACTTCTCCGTCTTTGTTTCGAACAACGCGGATGAGCTCTTTTTTAGGCTTCATCTCTTGAGTAACCACACATTTACGTAATGGCTGTTTTCTGGAACGGGCCATCGCCCCCCCTCCTTACTCTTCCGTTAAATCTTCTAACTCAGAATCCTGTTTTGAGGAATTCTCAGTAATAATACCTTCTTCTAATGCTTCACTTTCACTCTTGATATCAATTTTCCAACCTGTCAGTTTAGCAGCAAGTCTTGCATTCTGCCCCCTTTTGCCTATTGCCAGGGAAAGCTGGTAATCCGGTACAACTACAGTTGTTGCTTTATCTTCTTCATCTACCAGAACTTCTACGACTTTAGAAGGGCTTAATGCATTGGACACATATTCGATCGGATCTTCCGACCATTGCACAATATCGATTTTTTCCCCTTTTAATTCATTAACAATTGCCTGAACCCGCTGCCCGCGCTGTCCTACACAAGAACCGACCGGATCTACTTCCGGATCCTCTGCGAAAACTGAAATCTTTGAGCGGTCCCCAGCCTCACGTGCAACTGAACGGACTTCTACAGTTCCATCATAAATTTCTGGTACTTCCATTTCAAATAATCGTTTAAGAAGGCCGGGATGAGTGCGGGAAACATAAATATGCGGGCCTTTGTTACTGTTTTCAACTTTAGTGACGAACACTTTAAGGCGATCATGAACCTCATATACTTCAGTAGGCATTTGTTCCCCTTCTGGAAGTCTGGCTTCAATTTTCCCGAGGTTTACGTAGACAAAACGTGGATCTTTACGCTGAATGATCCCTGTCATAACATCCTCTTCACGATCTACATATTCTCCATATATGATTCCACGCTCAGCTTCCCGTACACGTTGGGTAACGACCTGTTTTGCTGCCTGCGCAGCAATTCTTCCAAAGTCCATTGGAGTTACTTCGACTTCAATAACATCTTCCACTTCATAATTAGGATTCTTCTCTTTTGCCTCTTCAAGGGAAATTTCCTGCTGTGGATCCATAACTTCCTCTACGATCACTTTTCGGGCAAACACTTTCATGCTGCCCTCTTCTTCATTAATATCTACACGAACGTTTGTTGCGGAGTTAAAATTTTTCTTATACGCTGATATAAGAGCTGCTTCTAAAGCCTCCAACAACAAATCTTTGTCAATGCCTTTTTCCTTTTCTAAATAATTCATGGCATCAAATAGTTCACTACTCAAGAGTTTATCCCCCTTAATTAAAAGTTACAGCCAAATTAGCTTTGGCAATTTTGTTAAATGGTACTTCAAGCTTTTTCCTGCGCGCTTTGATTCGTATTTCAATCGCAGCAACGTCGTTTTCGAAACTTACTAAAGTTCCTTCAAATTCTTTCTCTCCGTCCATGGGTTCATATAATTTAACATAAATGTGTTCCCCTTCATACTTTTTGAAGTCGGCCGGGGTTTTAAGAGGTCGTTCAGCTCCAGGGGAGGAAACCTCCAGAAAGTAGGCACCCTCAATCGGATCCGTTTCATCAAGTTTTTCACTAAGCAGCTCAGAAACCTGACCGCACTCTTCAATGTCTACGCCTCCTGGTTTATCAATAAAGACACGCAAAAACCAGTTTTTCCCCTCTTTTTTATACTCTACTTCGACTAATTCTAAGTTCATCTGTTCTAAAATTGGTTCCACTAATTGCTGTGTAACACTTGTTATGTTTTGATTCAACTCCGAATCCCTCCTTTAGCTAATCTCACTATTAATTAGGTACTTAACTGTTTAGAGTCGTAATGAAACCGCTATGAAAAATCATAGCGGTTTACAAGAAATAGAATACATGAACATGCCTTAAAATATACGAAAGAGTGGGTTTCCCCACTCTTTCGGCCGTTCTTATCGCTCTTGTCACCATAAAAAATATACCATAGTTTCCGTTATAATGCAATACAACCTAAAACAGTGAAAGCTGGTTCTCTTCAGGCATTCCTTCTAAACATCCTTGTGTATCCAAATATTCAAGAACTGTCTTCGAAATACGGCTTCTTTCCCGAAGATCCTGCTTCGAAAGAAATTCTCCTTCTTTTCTGGCATTAACAATACTAATCGCCGCATTAGTACCTAAACCATCTACTGCATTAAAAGGAGGTACAAGGTTATTTCCGTCTACTAAAAAGTCTGTGGCACTTGAATTGTAAAGATCAACTGGTTTAAAACCAAAGCCTCGTTCACACATCTCCAGGGAGATTTCCAGAACTGTCATTAAACTTTTTTCTTTTGGTGTGGCGTCTAACCCTTTAGCCTGGATTTCTTCTAACCGTTTACGAATCGCTTCAGAACCTTTAATCATTGTTTCAAGCTCAAAGTCGCCTGCACGAACGGTAAAGTAAGCAGCATAAAAGTAAATAGGATAATGAACTTTAAAATATGCAATCCGTACGGCCATCAGCACGTAGGCTGCAGCGTGGGCTTTCGGGAACATATACTTGATTTTCTTACAAGAATCAATATACCAGTCCGGGACCCCGTGTTCCTTCATTGCTTCGATCCATTCATCCTGAAGCCCTCTCCCTTTTCTTACAAATTCCATGATTTTAAAAGCAAGAGATGGATCAAGCCCTTTATGCATAAGATAAACCATTATATCATCACGGCAGCCGATTACTTCAGGCAGTGTACAAATCCCATCGTTAATTAACTGCTCCGCATTCCCGAGCCATACATCTGTGCCATGGGAAAGTCCCGAAATAATAACCAGTTCAGCAAAAGTTTTTGGTTTTGTATCTTCAAGCATTTGACGAACGAACCGGGTACCAAATTCAGGCACCCCGAGTGTTCCTGTTTTACACATAATTTGATCTGCCGTTACGCCTAAAGCTTCAGGGCCGCTGAAAATCTTCATCACTTCAGGATCATCTACAGGAATCTCTTTCTGATCAATCCCGCTTAAATCCTGAAGCATTCGGATAACCGTTGGATCATCGTGCCCGAGTATATCAAGTTTAAGCAGATTATCGTGAATCGAATGGAAATCAAAGTGTGTCGTCTTCCATTCCGATTTTGTATCATCTGCCGGATACTGAATAGGTGAAAAATCAAAAATATCCATATCATCTGGCACAACAATTATGCCGCCGGGGTGCTGACCTGTTGTCCGTTTCACTCCCGTACACCCCTGGACCAGACGATCTACTTCGGCATTTTTATACTGAAGCTGGTGGTCCCCTGCGTACCCTTTTACGTAACCATAAGCTGTTTTCTCAGCGATGGTGCCAATTGTACCTGCACGGTAAACATTTTCTTCACCGAATAGAACCTTTGTATAGTTATGAGCGTGCGGCTGATATTCCCCTGAGAAGTTCAAATCAATATCTGGAACTTTATCTCCTTTAAAACCAAGGAACGTTTCAAATGGAATATCCTGACCGTCTTTTTTATACGCAGTTCCACATTCTGGACAATCCTTTTCCGGCAAGTCAAATCCACTACCTACAGAGCCATCTGTAAAAAATTCATGGTGTCGGCAGCTTGGACAAACATAATGCGGAGGGAGCGGATTAACCTCTGTAATATCCGTCATAGTTGCTACAAATGAAGAGCCCACTGAACCACGCGAGCCCACGAGATATCCATCTTCCAGGGACTTGGTTACCAGTTTTTGTGAAATTAGATAAATGACCGCAAATCCGTGTCCGATTATACTCTCCAGCTCTTTCTCCAAACGTTTCTCTACCAGTTCAGGCAGTTCATCTCCGTAGAGGCTTCTCGCTTTATTGTACGACATATCTCTAATTTCCTGATCCGCCCCCTCAATATTCGGGGTGTAAAGATCATCTTTGACAGGAGTGATTTTATCAATCTGCTCATTGATAAGGTGAGTATTTGTGACAACTATTTCATGCGCTTTCTCCTCACCCAGGAATGAAAACTCTTCCAGCATTTCATTTGTGGTTTTAAAGTGCACATCAGGAAGAGTCTGCCTATTTAAAGGGTTTCCGTTTTGAGAAGAAATAAGAATCTGCCGATACTGTTTGTCATGTGGGTCTAAATAGTGTACGTTGCCGGTTGCAGTAACTGTTTTATTAAGTCGTTCCCCAATTTTTACAACCTTCTTAAGAATGTCATAAAGTTGGGCTTGATTTTGAACCAAATCTTTTTCCAGAAGATGATAGTAATTTCCCACAGGCTGAACTTCAATGAAATCATAAAACGAGGCTGCTTTTTCAGCCTCTTCTTCTGACTTCTGCATAGCCGCTTCAAACACTTCTCCTTTGTCACATCCTGAACCTACAAGAATCCCTTCTCTCAACTTGGCCAAACGGGACCGGGGAATTCGAGGTACACGGTAGAAATAATTGACGTGAGCTTCTGACACTAAACGATAAATATTTTTCAACCCTGTGGAGTTAGCAGCCAGCAAAGTAACATGGGACGGACGCGAACGCTGGTAGGCCTTGCCTTCGCCCATATAATCATTCAAATTTTTATGATTGCTGATACCGCGTTCTAAAGCTTTTTTTACCAGCTTCCACAGTAAGTAACCTGTTGCTTCCGCATCGTAAATTGCCCGGTGATGCTGTGTAAGCTCAATATCGAAATGCTTACAAAGGGTGTTTAATCGGTGATTCTTTAACTCAGGGACTAAAAACCTCGCCAGTTCAAGTGTATCAATAACCGGGTTGGAAGCTTTGCCTAAGTCTATACGGTCAAAACCAGTATTTAAGAATCCCATATCAAAGCTTGCGTTATGAGCAACTAAGATATCATCATCCATCCATTGATGAAAGTCTCTAAGGACATCCTCAATTTCAGGCGCGTCCTTCACGTGCTCGTCCGTTATGCCCGTTAAATCGGTAGTAGTTTGCGACAGCGGCTGATGAGGGTTTGCAAAGGACTCAAACCGATCAATAATCTCCCCGTCTTTTACCTTAACGGCCGCAAGCTCAATAATCTTATCATAAACAGCAGAAAGCCCTGTAGTTTCCACGTCAAATACGACGTAAACATCGTCAGCCAGTTCACGATCCTGTTCTTCGTAAGCGATCGGTACCCCATCGTCAACGAGGTTCGCTTCCATGCCATAGATGATTTTTACTCCGTTTTTTTCACCGGCTGCATGGGCTTCCGGGTATGCCTGGGCAACTGCGTGATCGGTGATTGCTATAGCTTCGTGCCCCCAGTCTGCTGCCTGAGCGATTAATCGGGAAGCTGAAACAGGCGCATCCATCTGACTCATCGTAGTGTGAGCGTGAAGTTCAATTCGTTTTTGACCTTCTGCTTCATCTTTTCTAATTACCGGCTTCACTTCATTAATATCATTCGCCATCATAGTTAATTCACTTGTGAAGTTATCGGTTTGAATACTGCCGCGCGCTTTAATCCACATACCCTTTTCAACTTGTTTAAAGAGTTCGGGATGGTCGTCCCCCCGGGAAAACATTTTAATAGCAAAGGAATCTGTGTAATCCGTGGCTTTAAGAAGTAAAAGGTGACGGCCTGAACGCAGCTCTTTAATTTCAACATCAAACACGTAGCCTTGTACTGTTTTTCTTCGTTCTTCTTCAAGGAGAGTTTCCATTGGTTCAGGTTCATCTTGAATTTTATAACCGATTTCAAGCGGACCTTTAGGTTTATGGTCTTCCTTCTCTTTAGCTCGTTCTTCCTGGTCTTTTACAGCCCTCTGGACGATAAGCTTATCTTCCTGCTGACGTTGTTCCTGGAACTTTTTTAACTCTTCCTGCTCTTCCTTCACACGAGTATTCAGCATAAGGGCGTTAAGTCCCGTTCGTAAGCAAAAGCTTTGCAGCGGCATTTCCAGCTTTTTCTTTATAGCATGACTTTCAGCTAAGTTCCTGCATGTTAACATAACCTTGTTACCGTTAACTTCAGGGACTTGTTCCATGAGTAAATCTTTATAACCAGGAGTCAAATCACTGATCGATTGAATAAAGCTCCGCCAATATTCACAAATATCCTCTGCGCTTACATTTTTATCATTTGCTTCTATTGTCCATTCAACTGAAGCCAGGGCACGAAAAGTGCTTTGCAGCTTACTTGTGAAAAGTTGATAAACTGAAGGGGGCAGAGGTTTTTCAAATCGGAATAAAAAATGCCACTTTTTTTCTGATTTATAGACAGTAAGCTTTTCTAGTTTACTATTTTCAAAGTGAGGCTGTATTAAATCTTGAGGAAATTGGATTTGTTCCAACAAATAGTACATCTTGTCCTGACTGCTTACATCCAATCTGATTCCTTCCTCTCCGGATTCTTTATCCTATAATTAGGTGGTATCATATACGAAAAATATACCCTTGCCTGTCCACTTAAGCAAGGGTACATTAAAAACTCTCTATTAATTATCGAACCATTGACGGACAGTGTCAACAATCTCTGATTGATTTCGTTCATCCTGCTTACCTGTCTGCCGCTCTTTTACTTCTACTATACCTTCACTTGCACGTTTTCCTACAGTAATTCGTAAAGGAATTCCAAATAAATCGCTGTCCGCAAATTTAACGCCCGCTCTTTCTTTGCGGTCATCATATAACACTTCAATACCAGCAGCCTGTAGCTGCTCATACAATTCATCTGCCAGCCTCTGCTGGTCTTCCTTCTTAGGGTTAAGAGACAGAAGGTGTACTTGATATGGCGCAATATGGGATGGCCATGTAATGCCACTTTCATCGTGATATTGTTCCACTATTGCAGCAACCGTCCGTGACACTCCAATCCCGTAGGAGCCCATAACCATCGTTTGAGATTTACCCTGAGCATCCAGATAAGAAGCGTTCATATTTTCAGCATAAAACGTACCCAGTTTAAAGACGTGCCCAACTTCGATCCCTCTGGCAAACTGGATGATACCCTGACCATCAGGAGAAGGATCTCCTTCTTTAATAAAACGCAGATCAGCATATGCTTTTACATTGAAATCACGTGATGGATTGACATTTGTGTAATGATAGCCTTCTTCATTCGCACCGCAAGTTACGTTAATAAGCTTTTCAACAGCTCTATCTGCGACTACTTCTACTTCTTCTGGTACGTTGATAGGCCCTAGTGAACCGAATCCGGTACCAAGCAGCTGACGTGTTTCCTCTTCAGTTGCCAGTTCAACAATATCAGCATCATAGAAGTTCTTCAACTTAACATCGTTAGTTTCATGGTCTCCACGGGTAACTACCATGACAAACTGCTCGTCTACTTTGAACATGATTGATTTTAACCCTTTGTCTAAATCATGGCCCAGATAATCTGCTACCTCCTGCATTGTTTTTTGTTCAGGCGTAGCGGCTTTTGATAATTCTTTTGGAGTCTCGTTTGATGAAGGATAATCCATAACAACAGGAGCCATTTCTATATTTGCAGCATAGTCGGAAGTATCAGAATAAGCAATAACATCTTCCCCAACTTCGGACAGCACCATAAACTCATGTGTATCTTTTCCACCCATCTGTCCGGAATCGGCGATCACAGCACGGAAGTCTAAGCCGCATCTTGAGAATACATTTGAATAAGCTGTGAACATTTGATCGTACGTTTCATCCAGACTTTCAAATGATTCATTAAACGAGTAAGCATCTTTCATTAAAAATTCTCGACCACGAAGCAGTCCAAAGCGGGGTCTCTTTTCATCTCTAAATTTATTTTGAATCTGATAGACCAATAACGGAAGACGCTTATAGCTTTTAATCGAATCACGGACGAGACTTGTAATTACCTCTTCATGTGTAGCCCCAAGAGCAAATTCCCGCTCGTGCCGATCGTGAAGCCGCATTAATTCTGAACCATAAGTATTCCATCTGCCGCTTTCTTTCCATAGTTCCGCAGGCTGTAAGGCAGACATCATTAGTTCATGAGCACCGGCCTTATCCATTTCTTCCCTTACAATTTCTTCCACCTTTCTTAAAACTCGTTTTCCTAACGGTAAATAACTGTAAACCCCGGATGCAATCTGTCTTATGTATCCTGCCCTCACAAGAAGCTGGTGACTTTTGATTTCTGCGTCTGCAGGATTTTCTTTTAAGGTTGGTATCAGCATTTGACTCTGTTTCATTATATACACCCCATTTTTTATTAAAAATAAAAAGAAGGCTCTAAAGCATGATGAGAGCTATTTCTCTCCATGCTCCCGAGCCCCTTGAACTAAAGAAATAACCTTTGGATATCGTTCCATGTTACAACAAGCATTAAAAGCATTAATAATGCAAAACCAACAAAGTGCACAATCCCTTCTTTTTGTGGATCAATTGGCTTGCCGCGCACGCCTTCTAAACCTACAAATAATAATCGGCCGCCGTCTAATGCTGGCAGAGGAAGCAAATTAATAATGCCCAGGTTTACACTTAGTATTGCAGTCCACATCACGAAATTAGTTAAACCGGTTTGTACGACTTGATCAGTTGCATCGTATATACCAACAGGACCGGACAGCATATCAAGGGAGAACTGCCCTGTGACCAGCATGCCGAGATTTGTCAGTATTAAAGATCCCCATTCATACGTCTGTGTAAATCCGAATGTCAGCTTCTTAGCTATCGAATCTTCAAACGCGCGAGCTACGCCTACCTGCCCAATTTCTACGTCTCCCTCTTCTAAACGATTCGGGGTGACGGTTAACTCATTGGTTTGTCCATTTCTAGAAACAGTTAGTGTTACTTCTTCTTCAGGGTGCTCCCTTACTATCGTCGTGAACTCTTCCCATGTATTAACACTTTCATTGTTGACCGCTGTTACTTCATCACCTGGCTGCAGTCCTGCCTGTTCTGCTGGTGATTCCTGCTGCACTTCACCAATCATGGCTTTATCGGCTGGTACTCCCTGAATAAAGCCGAGAATCATAAACAGAATGATCGCCAGAACAAAATTCATCAATGGCCCGGCAAATAATTGCATAGCTCTTTGTGGAACAGATTTAGAGGCGAATTGACGATCAAAAGGAGCGATTTGAGTTTCTTTCTCATCTACTACAAACATGGCCTTTGGATCTACTTCAAAAAACAGCTTTTCCTCTTCATCAATTTCATAGCCTTCAATAATTAAACGATGATCCAAATCAGCTTCTTCAACTTCAATCACACGTGCATTTGGATGTTTTGACTTATTATTAACTATAATCTTATTGACCTTGCCAGAATCATTAAACTCCAGGCCGATATGGTGACCTGCTTTTAATTCAATAATTTCCGGGTCTTCGCCAGCCACTCTGACATAGCCGCCTATCGGCAATAAACGGATCGTATATAGAGTTTCGTTTCTTGTAAAAGCAAAGATTTTCGGCCCAAAACCGATTGCAAACTCTCTGGCGAGCATTCCTGCCCTTTTGGCAAAAATGAGATGCCCCCACTCATGTACAAACACAAGTAAGCCGAACATGATTATAAACGCAATCACTGTAGTCAAATGAAGCACCTTCCTTTTAATTTAAATGGCTGCGGACTCTTTCTCTAGTAGTCTTGTCTATAGATAGTATGGTTGATAAGTCAGGGGTATGAATAACTTGATGGCTCTCAAGCTCTTTTTCAATCAGCTGTTCAATATCCAGGAAAGAGATCTGGTTATTTAAAAACAACTGTACAGCTTCCTCGTTCGCTGCATTTAACACGGTCGTCATAGACCCGCCTTCACGCCCTGCTTCGTAAGCCATTCGTAAACAAGGAAATCTTTCCATATCCATTTTTTCAAAATGCAAGGATGCGATTTCCTCGAGATCCAGCTGCTTCGTCATCGGCAGATTAAGCCGGTTCGGATAAGTCAGTGCATATTGAATCGGTACTTTCATATCAGGCGTTCCCAACTGAGCTATTACACTACGATCCACAAACTCCACCATAGAGTGGATCACACTTTCTCTATGTAGAATTACATGGATTTTATCATAAGGAACTCCAAATAACCAGTGGGCTTCAATTACCTCCAGTCCCTTGTTCATCATAGAGGCTGAATCTACAGTAATCTTAGCGCCCATACTCCAGTTCGGGTGGTTTAAAGCATCTTTAACTGTCACCCCTGCCAGTTCATCCCGGGTCTTATCCCGAAAGCTCCCTCCTGATGCAGTGATAACCAACTTGTGGATGTCTTTAGGATTTTCTCCATTTAAAGCCTGATAGATAGCTGAATGCTCGCTGTCCACAGGCAGCAGTGCCACCTGATGTTTACGGGCAGCTTCCATGACTAAATGTCCCGCTGTAACAAGTGTTTCTTTATTGGCAATAGCAATCGATTTCTTAGCTTCTATTGCTTTAAGCGTCGCAGGAAGCCCTATACTGCCCATAACTGCATTGACGACTACATCTACAGAATCGGCAACACTTGCTTCAATTAAACCTCCACTTCCGCTTAAAATACAGGAATGGTCTATTTCATTCTCCAGTCTTTTTTTTGCATCTTCGTCTTGAACGACCACAATTTCCGGCTTGAATTCCTGTATAAGCGGTACAGCTTCATCAATATTTCTTCCAAAAGCCAAGGCGTATAAAGAAAATTCCTCTCTGTGTATCCTTAATACATCAAGTGTCTGCAACCCTATTGAACCGGTTGCTCCCAACAGTGCAATCTGCTTCATTTCGTACTCCCCCTGACTCCCCTTTAAATCAACAAAACTTATGCTCTGTTGATTTTTCTCCAGTCGAAAAAATATATACGTTTAGAATCACGTTGAAATAAATCCTATTAAATGCAGGATTGGCAGCATGAAAATCAAGCTGTCGAATCTGTCTAAAACTCCTCCGTGCCCCGGCAGAATTTTCCCGGAATCTTTAACAGCATAATGCCTTTTAAAAGCCGATTCCACCAGGTCGCCTATTTGACCTGCCACCGATATAATCACGGTTACAAATAATACAACCATCATAGAGGAGTGCACAGGTTCTACAAGTTGAAATATAAAAGCTACTACACATGCCAATAATATTCCGCCTACTGAGCCCTCTATTGTTTTTTTCGGACTAATCTGCGGCCAAAGTTTATGCCTGCCAAAGGCTCTGCCAAACAAATAGGCTCCTGTATCGGTAGCCCAGACGACAAACAAAGCATAAAAAATATACTCTAAATCCGCCTCCCTGGTCTCTATTAAATAGTAAAAACCCATACCTACATAAAAGGCTGAAATTATAAGAAACCCTGCATCATCAAATGTGAAACGGTTTTTAACGAGTACCGTGTAACTCAGCAGGGCCAGGACTGCTAAAAGGGTGATTTCTGCTTTTGTAATAGGGAGAGAATAGCCTGCTAGTGTCCCTTCTTTATACATAAGTGCCCAAAGTAACAACAGAGTTATTCCTGATGCAATGGAATACCTGGCAATCTTCTTCATTCTCATTAACTCAAATATAGCTATACTTGCGATCAAATAGACGAAAAGTTGAAACGGCACACCGCCTAAAATAACTATAGGTAAAAATATAAGTACTGCAACGATTGCTGTAATAGTTCTTTGTTTCATTATACATTCACACCTTAAATTCCGCCGTATCGACGCTTCCTATTTTGATAATCATACAGCGCTTTTTCGAAATGGCTTTCATCAAAATCAGGCCAGAAAACTTCAGTGAACCAAAATTCTGAATAAGCAAGCTGCCATAATAAAAAGTTACTAAGCCGCTGCTCTCCGCTCGTGCGAATAAGCAAATCAGGCTCGAACAGTTTAGAAGTATACAAATGAGAGGTGAACATCTCTTCTGTTATTTCCTCAGATGAAATTTCGCCCTTCTCTACATTTTTTGCAATTTCCTTGACAGCATGCACCATTTCATAACGGCTGCCGTAATTTAATGCAAAATTTAGAATCAACCCATCATTATCTGAAGTTTTCTCAATCGCATCTCTTATTGCCTTTTGAGTATGTTCGGGTAAGAGGCTGACATCGCCAATGGTTTGGACCTGCACATTCCTCTCAATTAACTCAGGTAAATATGTACCTAAAAAGTCAACAGGAAGCTTCATTAAAAAATCAACTTCATTTTTCGGACGTTTCCAGTTTTCTGTTGAAAACGCATAAAGTGTTAGTATTTGTACGCCGAGGTCGGATGCATGACGGACAATTTTCTTAACGACGCTCATTCCTTCTTTATGACCTGCTATCCGAGGCATTCCTCTGTTCTTTGCCCATCGACCATTTCCATCCATAATGATCGCTACGTGTTTTGGTATATGATCATAATCTAAACCAAGGGTTCGATTGATCGTTTGTTTTTTATTCCTTGTAAATGGAAACTTGATTGGCATGAATAAATCCTCCAGTTCGATGGCTCCATTATATTATTATATACTATTATCCTACAACATGCTGCCGATCTCTTAAAGAGGATTTAAGAAAAGCGTAATAGATGCTAAAAGCCAAAAGCTAACGCATAACAAATGATTGAGTAAAACAAAAGCCGCACTGTCATCCAGCAACAGTGCGGCTTTATAAAATTCAGCAATAATTAGAAGCCCTTTAGACTTAACTATCGCTATAAAACGAATCGATACCTTTACACTTCCATCATTTCTTCTTCTTTAGCTTTTGCCAGCTTATCGATTTCAGCAATGTTTTGATCTGTTACTTTTTGAACATCTTCCTGAGATGAACGAAGATCATCTTCAGTCAAATCTCCATCTTTTTGAAGTTTTTTAAGTTGATCATTGACATCCCGACGGATATTACGCACCTGGACTTTTGCTTCTTCTGAATATTTGCCTACTACTTTAACAAGGTCTTTACGTCTCTCTTCTGTTAAAGCTGGAATGTTAATTCTTACCACATTACCATCGCTTGAAGGTGATAAACCCAGATCAGCTTTTTGGATAGCCTTCTCAATTTCCGAGATTGCTGACTTGTCAAATGGAGTAATGACAAGCAGGCGCGGCTCAGGTGCGGAAACTTGTGCCAGTTGATTTAATGGAGTAGCAGCACCGTAATAATCGACATACACATTATCTAATATTGATGGATTGGCTCTACCAGCTCTTACGGTAGCTAATTGTCGAGAGAAAGCTTGAACGGCTTGCTCCATTTGTTGTTTTCCTTCGTTAATTACTGAGTCGGACATGACTATTTCCCCCTTACGATCGTTCCAATATTTTCGCCCATTACGGCTTTCTTAATGTTACCTTCTTCTGTAATAGAGAATACCAGTAAATCAATGTCGTTGTCCATACATAATGATGAAGCAGTAGAATCCATTACTCCTAATCCTTCATTTAGTACTTCTAGATAAGAAACTTTATCGTACTTCTTAGCATCTTCATTGACTTTCGGATCGTCAGAGTATACCCCGTCCACATTGTTTTTTGCCATTAAAATGACATCAGCTTCAATTTCAGCAGCTCTCAAAGCAGCCGTTGTATCTGTAGAGAAGTACGGATTCCCAGTTCCGGCCGCAAAAATAACGACACGTTTCTTTTCTAAATGGCGTATCGCTTTTCTTCTTATATAAGGTTCAGCTACCTGTCTCATTTCAATTGATGTTTGAACTCTCGTCGGTATCCCGATGTTTTCTAAGCTGTCCTGAAGGGCAAGAGAGTTCATGACGGTTGCAAGCATCCCCATATAATCAGCGTTGGCACGATCCATCCCCATTTCACTGCCGACCTTACCGCGCCAGATATTGCCGCCGCCTACAACAACGGCGACTTCCACACCTAATTCAGCTACTTCTTTAACTTGCTGAGTAATCGATTTAATGACTCCGGGTTCAATGCCGAAGCCATTTTCACCGCTTAGAGCCTCTCCACTAAGTTTTAATACAATTCGTCGATAGCGCGCTGTAGTCATAGAAACCTCCATTTATTCCCTGGTTTAATCCTTTTGCTACTTTTTTATTCATTTATGTAGCGGTTGTTTACGTTCTTTTTTTAAAATAGGGAACACCCCGTGTCCCCTATTTTTGTCAATCTATTATTTTTTAACCTGGCTCATAACCTCGTCAGCAAAGTTTTCTTCACGCTTCTGCATGCCTTCTCCTACTTCAAAGCGAACAAATCCGTTCACTTCTCCGCCTGCAGCTGCCACATATTTCTTCACTTTCTGATCAGGATCTTTAACGAAATCCTGCTCAAGAAGGCAGATTTCCTGGAAGAATTTGTTCAGGCGGCCTTCAACCATTTTTTCCACAATATTCTCCGGCTTGCCTTCATTTAGAGCTTGTGTTTTAAGAGTTTCACGCTCAGCATTTACTTCTTCTTCAGGAATTTCATCACGAGAAACATAGCGAGGATTAACCGCTGCTACATGCATAGCAACATCCTTTGCTGCAGCCTCATCTGTAGAACCTTCAAGAACAGTAAGTACTCCGATGCGTCCTCCCATATGAGTATAAGCACCAAAGGCATCATTATCAGTTTTTTCCTTAACTACAAAACGACGAAGAGAGATTTTTTCTCCGATTTTCGCTACTACATCAGTAATATAGTCATTTAGGCTGCTTCCTTCTCCGTGAAGCTTCTGTTCCAAAGCTTCTTCAACAGTAGCAGGCTTCTGCTCTACTAAATGTTTGCCAAGCTCCTGAAGCAATAATTGGAATTGGTCATTTTTAGTAACAAAGTCTGTTTCACAGTTCACTTCAAATAATGCCGCTGTATTTCCTTCAACAACAATATGTGCAGAGCCTTCAGCAGCAATGCGGTCAGCTTTTTTCTGTGCTTTTGAAATTCCTTTTTCACGAAGCCATTCCAGCGCTTTATCCATATCACCGTCTGTTTCAGTTAGTGCTTTCTTACAATCCATCATACCAGCGCCGGTTTTTTCACGAAGTTCTTTTACCATTTTTGCATTAATAGCCATGTTATAGCCTCCTTAAATATTCTTGCTTTAAAAAAGGTGATAAAAGGTATTCCCCCTTATCACCTCTTGAACATCAATTACTCTTCTACGGATTCTACTGCTTCTGCTTCAACTTCTGCTTCTTCAGCTACTTCAGTTTCTTCACCTTGTTTCGCTTCAAGAACAGCATCAGCCATTTTAGCTGTAAGCAATTTAACCGCACGAATTGCATCATCGTTAGCTGGAATCACGTAGTCGATTTCATCTGGGTCACAGTTAGTATCAACAATTCCAACTACCGGAATATTAAGTTTGTGAGCTTCTGCAATCGCAATGCGCTCTTTACGAGGGTCAATGACAAACATTGCATCAGGAATAGATGTCATTTCTTTAATTCCGCCCAGGAATTTAACTAGGCGATCTTTTTCTTTTAATAAATCTACAACTTCTTTTTTAGGAAGTACATCAAAAGTACCGTCTTCTTCCATACGCTCGATATCCTTTAAGCGGTTGATACGCTTACGGATCGTTTGGAAGTTTGTCAGAGTACCACCTAACCAGCGTTGGTTGATGTAGTACATACCACAACGAGTAGCTTCATCACGTACCGTGTCTTGAGCTTGCTTTTTCGTACCTACGAAAAGAATGTTTCCACCGTCAGCAGCAACTTGACGTACATAGTTGAATGCTTCATCTACCTTTTTAACCGTTTTTTGCAGGTCGATGATGTAAATTCCGTTACGCTCAGTGAAGATGTACTTCTTCATCTTCGGGTTCCAGCGACGGGTTTGGTGTCCAAAATGAACACCAGCTTCTAAAAGCTGTTTCATAGAAATAACAGACATTAGTAATTCCTCCTATTGGTTTTTTTAGTATCCTCCACCGTCATCATCTTTCCTTCCCAACTCTATATGCTAGAGCAACCTGGGAGTGAAATTAGAAGGTGTGTGTATTGACACCGACAGTAAATATACCATAATCATCCTTCTCAATCAAGTAGATGATGCTACTTTTTTTTGTGAAACTTAACAATTAACTGTGTTTCAGTCACACCTAAATTAAGCTCTCTTGCTATATCATCAACTGACTTCCCCTTGTTGTACAAAGAAATCACTTTTGATTGAGTAGACACCTCATAGTCTTCTTCTTTATCAGGTTCAGGAGGTTTGTAGGTTTCACTTTCGTTATTCGAAGATTCTATTACCTTAGATTCAAAGCGGCTGTTTTCTTCTTTAATTTCTAACAGATAAGAAGAAAAAAGATCTTCTATCTCCTTTGCTACTTCCTGCTGTCTCAGTTCTATTTCTTCCGTTTTTTTCACTTTTGTAAACACTGTGAATAGTGCAAAGATGATTATCCCGTCAATTATAAAACTGATTACCAGTAAAAAATATAACATATAATTCAGCCCCACCCGTATAGTCGATCTTGCAGCAAGGGGGTATCCACCCCATTTCTCGCTCTTTAAAACTGGCCCCTTCATTTATCTTTTAAAACTGCAGTTTTAACATAGAGCCTCATCCCTAAATCCTCTTACAATTACACTACCCTATGTATATTGTCTTATATTACTCTTGTCGCCATTGTAACGTCTCTAATGATTGTCCAATCAGCACCGCCAATAATTAGCTGACGATCTCGATAAGAGAGTGGCGAAGTTTAAATAGTGCCCTGGCATGAATTTGAGAGATTCTTGATGTTGTTAATTCCATTATTTCCCCAATTTCAGTAAGGGTAAGTTCTTTTGTGTAAAATAGACTTACTACTAACTGTTCTTTTTCATTCAAATTTTTTATTTGCTCGGCCAGTTCCTGATAGTTTTCCTTTTGTATGATACGTTCAGTAGGAGATAGAGCACCTTGATCAGGTATAGAATAACCAATGCCTTCTTTATGTTCTTCTTTTCCCTCTTTTGGTTTCTCTTCCATGGAAAGCACATTAGCAAATAACGTGTCTTTCATCACTTCTTCAACTTCCCGTTTACTCATGCTGGTTTTCTCTGCTACCTCCCCGGAGGTCGGAGGTCTTTTATAATGCTGTTCCAGCTCTTCAGCAGCGGCTTCTACCTTTTTTGATTTGTCCCTGACTGATCTCGGCAGCCAGTCTTCTTTCCGTAAACCATCAATGATTGATCCCCTGATACGAAACGATGCATATGTATCAAATTTCAAATCACGATTGACATCAAACTTTCTAAGCGCATCATACAACCCAAGAAGACCTAAACTTCTCACATCGTCTTTGCAGACACTTTTAGGTAAATGAGCCGAAATTCTCTGGACGTGAAAGCTAACTAAATAGTCATATACCTGAACTAACTCGTTAACGGCATCGCTGTTCCCATCGTTTACCCACTTTTCCCATAACTCATTTTCATGTGTTACAGAGCCGTGCATCCGTATCCCTCCTTGACCCGCTTAATTGCGGGAGAACTAACTTTAATTAAAGTTCATCAGGCTTTTTTGTTTACGGCCTTTTGTTTTTTTGCAATAAGCGCAATGGTCCTGGAAAAGAATGTACCATTAATATAAACCCACATCACACCAAAGAATTTGCAGCAGTCCCAAACAAAAAGCGCTTTGACATCAAAACTTATGTTCTACTTAATAGATGGAATCATATTATTCTTTCTCCTTTATGAACAGTCCGTACATTGAGCAGGCATGAAGAAGGGTCAAATTCAATAGTCCGTCCACATTTACCGCCTACATCAGCAGCTTCTAAAGGAATATTCAGCTGAAGAAGTTTACTTTTAACAGCTTCCACGTTTCTAGGACCGATCCGCATCATATCAGTACTAAACTGAAACATTTGAGCACCTCCTGCAATTTTGGCAGTAAATCTTTGAGGACATCCGCCGGCCTTAATCAGCCTGTGGTAAAGAAGCTCAATCCCACTATCTGCGTATTTGGCAGGATTATCTCCTGCATTCTTACTATAATTAAAGTTTGGCAGCATGATATGGACCATTCCAGCCTTAGCACGTCCTGCATCATAGAGCACTACCCCAACACAAGAACCAAGACCTGACGTTTTTAACACTTCCGGGGCTGTTACAATATTCATATCTGCTATTCCAACTTTAACTACCTGGCTGACCTTATTCATTGAAAACACCAACTGACCGAAATAATACCTTGTAAAATTCCGGATCAGGAAAGAGAAAGAAATGTCCATTCATTTTACCGTCAACCTGTTTATCCTCTAATAACGTTTCGATTACAATGGCCCGGTCATAATATTGAGAAAGCTTGATTAACCCTGCACTTAAAATAGCTCCTGCCATATCTGACACCACGACAGGAACAGTAGGCATAAGGTCAAGTTGAGTAAAATCAGCAAGACTAGATAAATAGGAACCCGCAATAATATTCCCAAGTTCTTGAAGGGCAGATTGTCTAAGTTCTGTGGATCCGCTCTCTTCTTTAAAAAGCTCTGTAATAAAGTCATCAGCTTGTTGAGGAGACAGCATAAAAAACATACTCCCGGGCGCATCTCCTTCTATCCGTAATGATATACTTACCGTTTCATTATCAGCGCCCCCTGCTAAGTCCATTACCTTATCAAATTCAATCACCTGGATGGAAGGGACTGACATATTAATGGGCTTATTTAATAAGGTGGAAAGAGAGGCTGCAGCATTTCCTGCCCCTATGTTTCCAACCTCTTTTAAAACGTCAAGCTGTAAAGCAGAGAATTCATCTTTAAATACCCTTTCCTCAGCCTTCAATTTCTTCTAATTCCTTGATTTCACTTGTGGAGAGAACTTTGCTTAAATTTAGGAGGATAAACAAGCGCTTTTCTACTTTTACTACGCCTTTGACATACTCCGCTTCCATTGTATCTATGACTTCGGGAGGAGGTTCTATTGCTTCTACTTCAAAATCCAGTACGTCATTGGCCGCATCCACAATCAGCCCCACATCCATTTCCTCAATGTTGGCAATGATTATACGAGTACTTTCACTATAAGGCGCCGTTTCAATTCCGAACCTGGAGCGCAAATCTATAATAGGTGTGACGATTCCTCTTAGATTAATCACTCCTTCTACAAATGAAGAGGTACGAGGTACTCTTGTAATATGCATGATTCTTTCAATAGAACCTACCTGGTGAACCGGAATAGCATACTCCTCACGATCAAGTTGAAAAATGATCACTTTCATTGATTTACTTTCTACTCCCATTTTACAGCCTCCTTTATTTAATTAACGCATTTGCATCCAAAATTAAAGCTACTTGGCCATCCCCAAGAATTGTAGCTCCTGAAATAGCAAAAACACCTGATAAGTAATCCCCTAATGATTTCAACACAACTTCCTGCTGTCCAATAAATGAATCTACGACAAGGCCGGCCATCTTATTTCCTTTCCTAACGATGACAAGTGAATAATACTCATCTTCTTCTAACTCAATAGGAACTTCCAAAACGTCTTTTAGAAATACTAACGGAACGACACTTCCTCTAAAATCAATAACTTCTTTGTTATGTGCACGAAGAATCTCTTCCTTTTTAACGATCGCTGTTTCAATAATGGAAGAAAGCGGGATAGCATATTTCTCTTTTTGGACTTCGACAAGCATGACAGAAATAATAGACAGGGTTAGTGGCAGCTGTATCGAAAAGTTACTTCCTTCACCCAGCTGTGAATTAATAGTAATCGTTCCACCCAGCGATTCGATTGTATTTTTTACAACGTCTAATCCAACTCCGCGGCCGGAAACGTCAGAGATTGTATCGGCTGTTGAAAACCCACTGGCCATAATCAGCTCATATACTTCTTGTTCGGATAGCTTTTCAGCTTGTTCACTTGTTACCACTTGATTATCCAGCGCTTTCTTCAGGACCTTCTCTCGATTAATGCCGCCGCCATCATCGGTGATATCAATGAAAACATAATTTCCACTATGGTACGCTTTCAGTTCAATACTCCCTGTTCCGGACTTTCCATTCTTTTTACGTTCATTAGGACTCTCGATGCCATGATCTATGGCATTCCTTAGTAAATGTACAAGGGGATCTCCGATTTCATCTATTACTGTGCGGTCAAGCTCCGTCTCCTCCCCTATGATTCTTAAATCTATATCTTTGTTCAAATCCCTGGACAGTTGACGTACCATTCTTGGGAAACGATTAAACACTTGTTCTATTGGTACCATTCGCATATTTAAAATAATATTTTGCAAATCACCTGAAACTCGAGACATTCTTTCTACAGTTTCCTGCAACTCGGAATGTTGTAATTCGTTTGATATCTGCTCCAAACGACCACGGTCGATAACAAGTTCTTCAAATAGATTCATAAGGACGTCAAGACGATCAATATTAACTCGGATTGTTTTATTCAGTGCTTGTTTGGAATTTGAAGAAGCACCATTATTTTCATTGCTGCTGTCATCTTTTTCTATTTGTGCAGACGGGACTTGCGCTTTGTTCTCGGTTTCAGAAATCTTATATTCTGTAATATGTACACTATGAACCTCGGAAACTTTCATAATTTTAGCGTCGATATCTTCACGTGATTCTTCGGTAACAAATAACACCTGGAAATCAGTTTCGAAATCCTCATTCTCTAAATCCTCAACTGGAGGAGTTGAAAGAATGACCTCCCCCATTTGTTCTAGCACATCAAACACCATATAAACTCTTGCAGCCTTCAGCATACAATCTTCCCTTAGGGAAACGATAATATGATAATTTGACAGCCCCTGTTCTTTCGATTGCTTAAGAACTGTACGGGTAAATTCATCTACTGAATTCTCTTGGAAAGGAGTAGTATCTGCAGGCAGGGATTGTTCTTTCTTCCTTTGGTCAAGCGCATCTCCCAGTTCAATTGCTTGCAAAAGTTCTACAACCCTCCTGATATCTCTTTCGCCTGTTCCCCCTTGGGAGATCTCAAGAACCATAGCTTCTAAATGATCAACAGATTCAAAAACGATATCCAGCATTTCAGCATCGATTTGAATCTTATCGTTTCTTACCCCGTCTAATACATTTTCCATTTTATGAGTCAGGTCCGCTAAATCCTCATACCCCATCGTCGCTGCCATCCCTTTTAGAGTATGAGCGGACCTGAATATTTCTCCCACAATTGAAGTGTCTTCCGGGCTTTTCTCTAACTCCAGTAACCGATCGTTAATCGACTGTAGATGTTCACTGCTTTCATCGATGAATAGATCTAAATATTGGTTGGTTTCCATCTTCCTTCCCCCTATTTCGAAATAACTAGTTTAATGACTTCACTTATTTTATCGACATCGATTACCTCATTAGCAAGCTTAGATTTGATTACTGCCTTTGGCATACCAAAAACAACAGAGGTCGCTTCTGATTCAGCAATAACATACGTATCTGCTTTACATTGTTTTAATTGAAGCAGTCCCTCTGTACCATCTGCTCCCATCCCTGTCATTACTACAGCTAATGTACTCACATCGGTCCGGCAGAGGGATTGGAATAAATGATTCACTGAAGGGCGGTGGCCATTATTTGGGGGACTCTGCTGCAAGCAAGAGATTAATTTTCCATTCTTCTCCTGAACGCCCAGATGGTAATCTCCAGGTGCAATGTAAGCTGTACCTTTTTCTAAAAACACTCCGTTTTCAGCTTCTGTTACATGAATTTCAGAAAGCATATTAAGCCTGGCAGCGAGTGACTTTGTAAATCCTTTTGGCATATGCTGAACAATTACGATGGGACAATCCAAGTCTTCAGGCAAAGAAGGTAATACCGTCTGCAGAGCTCGTGGTCCTCCCGTTGAGGTTCCGATCGCAACAATTTTCTTACTCGAACTAAGCTCATTCAGGTAATGGGAAGATTGAACAGGAGTCTTTCTGACGTTTGATCTGTCTGATAAATCTACCCTTGCTTTACTAGCTGTAATAACTTTTCTTACGATTGTCTTTTCCACTTTTTGAATATCTAGGGAGATTGCGCCCGACGGCTTTAAGATTACATCCACCGCTCCAAGGGTCATAGCCTTAACCGTACTTTCCGCTCCTTCACTAGTTAAACTCGAAACCATTACGACTGGAATAGGGTGAGCATCCATTAATTTCTCCAGCGCAGTCAACCCATCCATTTTAGGCATTTCTATATCCAGAGTAATTACATCCGGCTTAAGTTGAATCGCTTTTTGAATACCCTCTTCCCCATCTCTTGCTGTACCTGTAACTTCAATGCGCCGATCATTATTTAAAATGTCGGACAGCATTTTTCTCATAAAAGCAGAATCATCAATTACTAATACATTTACTTTTTCCATTTAGTCCTCACCTTTCTGTTACAAAGCTTTTCAGCTTCGCTAAAAAAGACGCAGGGGAATTTGTTTTGACAGGAATATTTAAATACTTTTCAACCATTCGATTCATAGCTTTACTGGCCGGACACATTTGCTCTTTTATTACAAACGGTATCTGGTCAAGTACGCTTTGCATGACTTTGGGATCATCAGGCAAACTCCCTAGTAATGTCAATTCTTTATTTAAAAACCTCATAGCAGCTTTTTGCATTCTCAGAAATGTGTCTTCTGCAGTTCCTTTTGCCATTACTCTATTAATAACCATTTGGATAGGAAGTCCGTGATCGAAATAACAAAGATGCTTAATAACGGCATATGCATCTGTAATCGAAGTAGGTTCAGGAGTAGTAATTATGATTGATTCGTCTGCAGAGACCATAAAATACAAACTATCCATTGTAATCCCTGCCCCCATATCAAATAATATAAAGTCGTAAGTATGCACCAGTTTTTTGAATTGTTGTGAGAAACAGGCTGATCGTTCTTCATTAAGATTAAAAATTTCACTCAATCCAGATCCCCCGGATATATAAGCAATATCTCCTGGTCCTATTTCAATAAGTTCTTCAATCGTGATTGATTGTGTGAAGAGATCAACAATAGTTCCTTGAGGGACAACTCCCAACAAAATATCTATGTTTCCCATACCAATATCAAAATCAATCAGAAGAACTTTCTTTCCATGTTCTTTTAACTTTATGGCAAAATTAATAGTAAAATTGGACTTACCTACTCCCCCTTTCCCACTGGCAATTGCCATTATTTTGGCAGTCCTCCCGACGTCCTTGTCTCTTAAGCAGGTTCGTAGCTGTTCCGCCTGGTCACTCATTTGGAAAATCCTTCATTACTGACTCTACTAGTTGAAAAATACTTGCGCTTTCAATATCATCAGGAACGCCCTGGCCATTCGTAATATAGGCTATCCCTATATTTTGAAGTACAGCCAGGTTTAATGCTCCACCTAAAGAATAAGTTTCATCATTCTTAGTAAGAATAAGTTGTCGTATGGGTACTTGATTAAAGCTGTCATATATTCGTTTCATATCCTCGTTTTTGGATGTTAGTGAAAGAACGAGATAGGTCTCAGTATCCTCATTAAAATCTATTGTCTCTGTTAATTGATTGACATACGAGGCGTTTTTAAAATTGCGCCCTGCCGTATCGACAAATACCCTGTCGTAATTACTAAACAAGCTTCTGGCTCGTCTATAATCGTCTCTGGTATAAGCAACCTCCAGAGGTACATCTAAAAGTTTAGCGTAGGTTTTTAATTGCTCAACAGCTGCAATTCTATATGTATCCGTGGTTATAAGTGCCACTCGTTGTTTACGATTTAATACTGCTTCGGATGCCAGCTTTGCAATGGTTGTGGTTTTGCCAACACCTGTGGGTCCCACGAATTGGACAAATTTCCCCCTGAAACCGTGGTGGCCAATATTAATACTGGTTAAGTACCGCACTAAAGTCTTCCTTACCAACTCATTTACTTGACCTGCTAGATGTTCATTATAGTTAAGACCTGCTTTGATTTCACTCACTATACTTTTTACCAGCTCCTGATCCAGCCCTTGATTCTCGAGATAAGAAGAGATTACTTTAACAACGGAGGTTGGTTCTTTTGTTCCTGACTGTTCCTGAATCATAATTTTGAGCTGCTCTATCTCTTTTATGACTTCTTTATGGTCATTAGCAAGTCCAGCACGGGCAGATCCACGTAAAGAGTCAGAAGAAGAGCTGCCGGACACTGGCATTTTCTCCGCTGGATCAATTGCTGCAATTACTTCAATATAAGGTTTTTTAAACATTCCTAGGAAGCCGCCCACTTTAATTTCTTTTGAATTTAAAATGACTGCGTCTGTCCCCAGGTTTTTCTTTACTTTATTCATGACCTCAGGCATCGAAGGTCCTTGAAATTTCTTTACTTTCATGCCACATTCACCACCCCGACACTTTCTACTTCGGCATTCGGATCAAGTTCATTGTAGGAAAGGACAACTGCTTGCGGAAAATATCTGTCCAGAAGCTGTTTCATATACATACGAATTGCTGGAGAGCATAAGATAATGGCATACTCTTCCTGAAGAAGCACTTGATCAATTTGTTCTGAAACTGCTTTTATTACAGACTGCTGGATCTCAGGCTCAAGGGCCAGATAATTACCGTGCTCCGTTTGCTGTATATGATCGGCAATCATTTTCTCTACCTTTCCCGACACAGTAATCACACGCATGTTTTGATCTTCTTTTTTATATTGACTCGTAATTTGGGCTGCTAATGCCTGCCTGGCATATTCGGCTAATAAATCTGTATCGTTAGTCATAGAACCAAAATCAGCTAGGGTTTCAAAAATAACAGGAAGATTTTTAACCGAAACATTTTCTTTTAATAATTTTGCCAGTACCTTTTGTACATCTCCTACAGATAACGGCTCAGGTGTGACTTCTTCCGCTAGGATAGGATAGGTTTCTTTTAAATGATCAATTAATTGTTGTGTTTCCTGCCGCCCCAATAATTGATGGGAATGCTTTTTGATCACTTCGGTAATGTGAGTAGACACGACAGAAGGAGGATCTACAACTGTATAGCCTGAAAGCTCCGCTTCATCTTTTAGATCCTCAGTAATCCATTTCGCAGGAAGGCCGAATGCTGGCTCCATGGTTTCAATTCCCTCAATTTCATCATCATCCATCCCTGGACTCATCGTTAAATAGTGATCCAATAATAATTCACCCCTGGCTACTTCGTTGCCTTTAATTTTTAACCGGTATTCATTAGGGCCAAGCTGAATATTATCTCGTATGCGAACAACGGGAATGACAATCCCCAGTTCTATCGCAAGCTGGCGGCGGATCATCACAATGCGGTCTAATAAATCTCCCCCCTGGCTCGTATCTGCAATAGGAATAAGGGCATATCCGAACTCAAATTCCACAGGGTCCATGCTTATTAAATTAACTACATTTTCCGGCGACCTCATTTGGTCACTTTCCACTTCATCCACTGCCTCAGGCTCCTCATATTCTGGTTCATCCTCTATTCGGGATAACCAGTATCCACCAAAGATAAGGATGGCAGAGATTATGGTAGTGATAAAAAAAGGAATAGGCGTTAAACCAAGTAAAAATACTGTAATACCTGCTATGTACAATAGCTTAGGGAACTTAAGAAGCTGGCCGGTCACGTCAGATCCTAAATTCCCTTCAGAAGCTACTCTAGTGACTACAATCCCGGTAGCAGTAGAAATTAACAATGCAGGAATCTGACTAACAAGCCCGTCTCCTACTGTAAGTCTCATGTATGTATCAATCGCTTCAGTAAATGACATCCCCATCTGGGCCATACCTATAATTAATCCGAAAATAATGTTCATAAGTACGATAATAATTCCCGCTATAGCATCCCCTTTAACAAATTTACTAGCACCATCCATCGCACCGTAAAAATCAGCTTCATTTTCGATTTTTTCTCTTCTTTCTTTCGCTTGATGTTCATTTATCATTCCAGCATTTAAATCAGCATCAATACTCATTTGTTTACCTGGCATCGCATCGAGCGTGAAACGAGCTGCTACTTCAGAAACCCTTTCAGCACCTTTAGTAATGACTAGAAACTGAATAATAACTAATATAATAAAAACGACAAACCCAACCAGCGGATTACCTCCGATAACGAAAGTTCCAAAGGTTTCGACGACTCCTCCTGCATCAGCTTCTGATAAAATAGATCGTGTAGTGGAAACATTTAACCCAAGCCTAAACAGCGTTAGCAACAGCAATAATGTCGGAAAAACGGCAAATTGCAGTGCCTCCTCCATATTCATTGATACCAAAATTACGATTAGAGCTAGTGTGATATTGATTAGAATCAAAAAGCTGAGAAGCCAACCCGGTAGCGGTATAACGAGCATGATTATAATTAAAATTACACCAATTAATACAGATAAATCTCTTGCTGACATCAGGGTCACCTCCTTAAGACTTCACTTTCTTCTCCAAACGGTACACATAAGCCAGTATCTCTGCCACTGCTTTAAAAAATTGTTCATCTATAGGCTTGTCAATTTCAGCATCCTGGTACAGGGCTCTGGCTAATGGACGATTTTCCACCATCACCACTTCATGGGCCCTGGCGACTTCCTTTATTTTCTGAGCAACAAAATCCACACCTTTCGCCACAACAATCGGTGCGTCGGAGACTTGTTCGTCATATTTTATTGCAATCGCATAATGAGTCGGATTCGTAATTACGACGTCTGCTTCTGGTACTTCGTTCATCATTCGTGATGCAGACATCTGCCGTTGTTTTTCCTTGATTTTTGATTTAATCAACGGATCTCCTTCAATATTTTTATGTTCGTCTTTAAGGTCCTTCTTAGACATGCGAATATTTTTTTCATGATCAAATTTCTGATATGTATAGTCCAATATCGAAAGAAGCAGTAGTGCAAGTCCAGAAGCGAGTCCCATTGTAACCGTTATTTCCCCGAAAAAGACAAGGGCATCTTCTACAGACTTTTGAGACATCAACATCATCTGGTCTTTGTTCACCCAAATAATTGCAAATGTAATAACACCGATCAGGGAAATTTTCAGTAAGGATTTGATAAGTTCTACCAGTGCTCGTGCTGAAAAAATTCGTTTAGCTCCCTTTATTGGATCGACTTTTTTTAAATCAAATTTTAAAGGTTCAGCTGTAAAAAGAATGCCGACTTGAACGAGATTGGAAGCAACCCCAGCTATAATGGCAATTCCCATTATAGGACCGATTACTTTTGCCATTTCAATCGTAGCTTCAAGAAAGACAGCCGCCACTGTGTCTACTGTGACTTCCCAATTCATATATTCCTGAAAAGTTTGTCTATACATACCAGTCACAGCTTCCTGCATAAAACCTCCCAGCAAATATAACCCCCCAAAAACTAACAGCAGTAAAAAGCCGGTATTGACATCTTGGCTTTTGGCTACTTGACCTTTTTTTCTCGTATCGTCTCTCTTCTTAGGGGTGGCTTTCTCTGTTTTTTCATCTGCTGCGAAGAATTGCAGATTTAAAGTTAACAAACGCACGATCTACTCTCCTCCAAACAGCTGCATAAGTCCTTGCATTGTCTCAAGCATGGTTTCAAATAAATTTTGTATTAACATAATATAGAATGTCATAGCTATAACAAGTACACACAAAGCAACGAAAATCTTCAATGGCAGGCCGACGACAAAAACGTTGAGCTGGGGTACCGTTCGCGCTATTATCCCTAAGGCAACGTCCACCAAAAATAAACATCCAACAATCGGTACAGCCATCAAGAAAGCGATGACAAACATCTGATTAAATGCCTCGATTATGTACAGAATCCATCCTTCATCACCAGGAGGTACAAGCTGATCCAATGCAATTAGTTCATAGCTGTAAAACACTCCATCGATCATTAAATGATGACCATTAACGGCTAATATAAATAACAAGGTAATGGTATACATGTACTGACCGATCAGTGGACTTTGGACTCCTGTTTGGGGATCAATAACATGCGCAATGGCAAATCCCATTTGAAAATCTATAAACCCTCCTGCTATTTGAATTGCTGCGAGAATAATGTATGCCAGCAGCCCTACCGCTATCCCGACAGCTGCTTCTTTAAAGAGCAGTAAGAAATAGGAAGCATCAATGGTTAGCTCCGGAATTTCGATAGTAAAATACATCAAAGACGCCAGGAAAAAACTAAACCCTACCTTATGCTGGCCAGGTAAATTGCGGTAAGAGAATATGGGCAAAGTTACAAAGAAAGATGTAACTCTTACAAATATCAGTAGAAAAGCTGGTAAATTAACAGCACTTATGTAGTCAAGCATTTTCAACCCACCAGCATGTTTAAGTTTTCAAACACTCTCACAGTAAATTCCACCATAGTAGTCAGCATCCATGACCCAAAGAAAATCATGCCTATAAGGACCGCAACTATCTTAGGGATGAACGCCAGTGTTTGTTCCTGAATTTGAGTAGTTGCTTGAAAAATACTTACTAATAAACCTACAGCCAGCGCTAAAATTAATAACGGGCCGGATACTAGCAATACTGTGTAAATCCCTTCTTTCGCAAAAGAGAGAACCATTTCTGTTGTCATAATCCATTAACCTCCGTAACCAGTTAAAATCCCTCCAAAAGTGATTTGGATATTAAGTACCAACCATCAACGAGTACAAAAAGCAAGATCTTAAACGGCAGGGAAATCATTACAGGCGGAAGCATCATCATACCCATTGACATCAGAACACTTGCCACAGCCATATCTATGACTAAAAAAGGAACAAAGATCATAAAACCCATTTGAAAAGCCGTTTTCAACTCACTGATTGCAAACGCTGGTACTAATGTTGTTAACGGTATATCTTCCACAGTTTCAGGTTCTTCCATTTCCGAGTAACCTATAAATAACTCTAAATCCTTTTGTCGCGTATGTTTGGCCATGAATTCTTTCATTGGAACGCTCGCTTCGTCATATGCCTCATCGAGAGTAATGTCTTCATTAAATAATGGTGTCAATGCTTCTTCATTAACTTCCTGAAAGGTCGGTGCCATAATAAAAAAAGTTAGAAACAATGCAATGCCGATTAACACCTGGTTGGGCGGCATTTGCTGAGTAGCCAATGAGGTCCTTACGAAAGATAAAACGATTAAAATCCTTGTAAAACTGGTCATTAAGATCAATATTCCTGGTGCGAGTGACAACACGGTAAGTAACAGCAGCAGTCTTACAGAAGTAGCTACACTCTCAGGGTCTGAACCAGAGAACATGTCTACGAATTCACTCATAAAGAATCATCCTCCTTTTTAGAGAACGACTTCCTTTTTTCTTTCATTTCTTTCAACTGTTTTTCAAACAGCTGTTGAAATTGAATCGTTGAATTTTTTCTTGTAGAATCACTTTGGTTCTTTTTACTTAACTGTTTAATATGATTAACGCCTTTGTTCACAAAATCAGACTCTTCCCTGGTTAAACTTTCAATTGTCTGTTTATCGGTAATTTCCGTGATAAGGTCAATGGACTCTCCTACCCCTACTACAAAATATTTTTCACCGATCCGGACGGCTTGCAAAGAACGGTTAGGAGCAAGTGTAATGCCTCCAAGTGCTTCCATGGCACGACTTTTTTGAAAAAGCTTATTGCGTTTATTAAAAAATTTTAATAAGCCATAAATTAGTGCCAGTACTACAAGCAGAGCAAAAATCAACTTTATGATGTTCCAGATTATTGAAGGCGATTCCTCTGCATTTTGAGCAGAGGAATTTCCTTCACCCTCTTCAGGGCTGCTTGAACCGCATCCTTCCAGTTCCGGATTTTCTGAACAATCAGTTACAGAAGGAGCAGCGTGAACAGATAATTGGGATGAATCGATCATTATACTGAAAAATAAAACTAAAACGGCTGTAAGAAGCATGCGTAACATGAAGTTCATCCTTATCCTTCTGTTTAATTAAGTGCTTTTTGTATAGCTTCGATCACACGGTCCGCCTGAAACGGCTTAACAATAAAATCTTTTGCTCCTGCTTGAATCGCATCGACTACCATAGCCTGCTGCCCCATTGCTGAGCACATAATTACTTTAGCTTCAGGATTGTATGATTTAATCTCTTTTAAGGCTGTAATGCCGTCCATTTCCGGCATTGTAATATCCATTGTTACGAGATCCGGTCCATGTTCTTTATAGAGTTCTACGGCTTTTTGGCCATCTTCCGCTTCACCTGCAATTTCATAACCATTTTTTGTCAGGATATCCTTCACCATCATTCTCATAAACGCTGCATCATCAACTATTAAAATACTTTCTGCCATTTAATATTCCTCCCTGATTGTTACTTTAATTTTTTTAATCTATCTTTTGGACTTAATATATCTGTAACCCTCACGCCAAAGTTCTCGTCAATAACTACCACTTCACCTTTAGCCATCAGTTTTTCATTAACATGAATATCTACTGGCTCCCCGGCAAGCTTATCGAGTTCCACTACAGACCCGGCTGATAACTCTAATATTTCTTTAATCGTTCTTTTTGTACGACCGAGCTCTACTGTTACTTTTAATGGGATATCCATTAACATGTCTAAGTTCCGCTGCTCGGTATCATTTAATTGGATGTGCTCAAACGCTGAGAACTGCGCAGACTGAATCGTGGAATTATTCAGGTGCTGCCCCCCCGTTCCTCCTAACAGCTGCGGGTCTTTTGGTTTACTCTCTTGCTTGTGAGTGGAAGTTGCCCGAGACTGTTCCTGCGAAGGTGATTGATTCTCCTTACTATTTTCTTTTTTTATTCTTTCTTTTACCACAGGTTCTTCTTCCTGAGGGTTTAGCAATTCGTCTACCAGTTCCCTGGCGAAATCTACCGGAAGTAATTGCATAATATTTGAGTCAATCAACGTTCCTACCTTTAAGTTAAAGGAAACTTTAATAAGCAGTTCATCAACAGGGATTTGTTCAGTTCCTTGATTTTCTTGTAGATGCAGCACATTTATAGATGGAGGCGAAATGTCAACTTTTTTATTGAAGATGGTTGACATACTTGTTGCTGCTGAACCCATCATTTGGTTCATAGCTTCCTGGACAGCACTTAAATGAATGTCATTTAATTCCTCATCTGGAGCCGTTCCATCTCCGCCCAGCATTAAATCTGCAATGATGGCAGCGTCACGGCTTTTAATTACCAGCATATTCTCCCCTGAAAATCCATCTGTGTAGTTAACGTTTATAGCTACGTGAGGTTTTGGAAATTCACTTCCCAGCTCTGACCGTTTAACAGCCGAAATAGAGGGGGTAGTAATCTCTACCTTTTGGTTAAGTAAAGAAGACAGAGCAGTTGCTGAACTGCCAAAAGAAATATTACCTATTTCACCTAGAGCGTCTTCCTCTACATTTGTGATATAGTCTTCTACTTGCTTATCTGTTTGTGATTGTTCGCTGTCATTGCTCATACCTGGACTGCTTCCATTTAAAAGAGCATCAATCTCATCCTGCGACAACATGTCATCACTCATCATATCCGGCACCCCCCTGGTACTCATTTAACACTTGCACAGCCAGCTTGTTTTTAAATTTACCTGGCTGAATCTGAAATTTTTCTTCTTCATCAATACGTAGTTTCATAGGGTCTTCGATTGACTGGTCAAGGCGGATAATATCATTGTTGTCCAGCTTCAGGAATTCTTCTATCGACATATCCGCCTCTCCAAGAATTGCACGAATATCTACTTCAGCTTGTTTAACTGCTTTCGACAAAGCCTCAAGCTCTTGAGGATTACTTTCCTTAGGCTGTTGATTCTGCATCCAGTAATGTACAGATAATTTTGGAATGATCGGTTCAAGGACTACATGAGGTATGCAGATGTTAATCATCCCGGTGGCTTCCCCTATGGAGGTATTAAATGAAACCACTACCACTGTTTCATTAGGCGACACCATTTGTAAAAATTGAGGGTTTACCTCTAGATCTTCTAATTCAGGTTCTATTTCTACGATGGAGCCCCAGGCTTCCTGATAATTTTCCAGTGAATTCTCAAAGAGCTGGGTCATAATCGTTGTTTCGATTTCTGTTAATTTTTCTACTTTACTTACGCTGCTTCCTTTTCCTCCAAGCACGCGGTCAAGCATCGCATATGCGATATTAGGGTTCGTTTCTAATAAAATCCTTCCTTCAAGCGGCTGTACACTAAAGATATTAAGAATTGTCATCGATGGTATGGAACGAATAAATTCCTCATATGGCAATTGATCGACAGAGGCTACACTTATATTCACATAAGTTCTAAGCTGTGCTGAGAAGTAAGTAGTTAATAACCTCGCAAAGTTTTCATGAATTCTTGATAGACTCCTAATTTGGTCTTTAGAAAAGCGAAGGGCACGCTTGAAGTCATACACTCTCACTTTTTTCTCTTCTTCCTCTGCTTTTAAATCTTCAGCATCCATTTCCCCTGTTGATAACGCTGAGAGCAGCGAATCTATTTCAGTTTGCGACAACACTTCTTCCGGCAAAAATCCTCACCTCCATCTTTTAACTTCTCGTATCTATTGAAGAACCTTATCTACGGTATAAACTTTTTCAACCTTACCTTCAGTCATAAGTTCATTCAACTTTAGTCTTACCTCTTCTTCCAATTCATCAAGATCAGACTTAAAGGCTTCTGCCTCCATAGTAGCCAGCTCTTTTATTAAGATGTTCTGCATTTGAAAATCACGTTTTTGAAGTTCATTTAATGCGTCTTCACTATCTGTCACTACCTGAAAGCTAATTCTCACAAAATCTCCATTTTCTATGTCTGTTGTAATGTCTTCCGTTGTCATAGAGGTTTCAACCATTTCATCAATACTTCTTTCCTCATCTGCTTCGCCTTTAGAAATATTTAAAACAAGAACTAGAGCAGCAACTCCAAGGACAGTGATGGTCCCAAGCACAGCCAGCATGGTCTTAAAAATATTACTTTTCATCTTTATCACCCGCCTCGTGCACAATTCTTACTAATCCAATTTCTCTATAATACTGTTTCATGTTTTTAATAACTTCTTTTTCCGATTCTTTCACTACAAAGCTCTTACCTTGTGTAGTCGTAATCGTTGTGTCCGGATTACACTGTATCTTCTCTATGTAAATCGGGTTAAACCAAAATCCATCACCATTCAGCCTCGTTAATGAAATCATTCGAGTATCGGAGAACTCTTCATCGGAGTCCTCCTTCCCCCTTTATTATCGTTTTAAGTTGGTAAGCTCCTGTAGAATTTCATCTGAGGTAGTAATAATTCGGGTATTCGCTTGGAAACCTCGTTGAGCCGTAATCATTTCGGTAAAAGCTTCAGCTAAATCAACATTAGACATTTCCAGGGAGCCAGATACCATTTCTCCAGTCCCATCTTCACCAGCAGGAGCCAGATCATCAAGGTTGCTTAATACTCCATCACCAGCTTCCGTCATCAAACCTGCATTGTCAGTATTTTGATAAGTGCTGCCACCCAGCTTTTCTAAGCCTTCAGGGTTTGAGAAATTCGCCAGCTGTATTTGGCCTGCAGTCTGAGGATTACCGCCTTCATCTACGAAACTTACGGAACCATCTGATTGAATATTAAAGCTTTGGGCGTTTTCGGGAATTCGAATCACTCCAGCTTCTCCGCTGGCTTGATAATCCTGCCCATCTCCACCTTCAAACGTTTCGCCTACTAAATATTTCCCATCCCCATTGACAATCGCACCTTCTTCATCTAAATAAAAATTCCCTGCTCGAGTAAAACTTGTGTTTAAGTTTTCCAGACCATCTTCTCCAAAAGTAGCCTCCGTATTGATTGGTTCTCCATCAAGACCCTCAGCCAGAACAAACATGCCGTCTCCTTCAATTGATAAATCGAGTGGGCGGTCAGTTGTCTGGCGGTTTCCTTGTGTATGTATGCTGTCCACTGATCCCAATTGCGAACCCAGGCCAACTTGAGAAGGGTTTGTTCCACCGCGCAAGTTACCTCCCTGGCCTTCAACCGCCCCTTGAGCACCCGATACGGTTTGACTCATCATATCCTGAAAAGATGCCCTTCCTTTCTTAAAGCCACTTGTGTTGACGTTAGCGATATTGTTTCCAATAGTGTCTAGTGAAGTCTGGAACCCTTTCATTCCAGACACTCCAGAATACATTGAACGTAGCATTGTACGATCTCTCCTTTTTAGTTTGTGGTTTACATTAGTCGATCAGTATGCAAGCCGGGTTCCCTGTATGGGGGCCTGCCTGCCCTCCCCATCTAAGATGATCGTTCAACTGATGTTGGCGAACATGTAAGATTTGGATTCATGTTCATTACAGCGATTACTTTTTTGATGCCTTACAACTAATGCATGAAGCGTTATGGACTATTAAAGAATCGGTTACCCCTTTAGCGCTTGCTATATTTAGGTATTCTTTAAAGAGGCTATATCCCTTATAAGCAGGGATTTTCCTGTTTATGTTTGGTAACGGTTGATGAACCAAAAACTTTTTAGGGTCTATAACTTTACCTGCTTCCTATTCTTTAGATTCGGTTACATTTGTAATTTCTTCTACAGGTACTTCCTGACCATCCGAAAGAACTAATAATGTATCTCCATTTTCCTGGCTGACCGACTCTACTTTACTATCTCTGTATTCCTCCACTGTCTCTGTTTCTTCATCATACACCGGGTATGTCACTTCTTTCCCAATCAGACCGCTATACTGTACGACCGGCAAGGAACTCTGGCTGCTTGTAAAATCACTCATGGAAGACGACATGTTAGTCATTTGCTCCAGGCTTGAGAATTGAGCCATTTGAGAAACAAACTCCTTATCTTCCATCGGGTCAAGCGGATTCTGGTTTTGCAGTTGAGTCATAAGGATTTTCAAAAAATCATCTTTACCTAACTGATCACTTCCTGATTTTTTAGGGGGCTGATTATTTAAATAGTAAGATTGATCAATACTCGTCATCACTATCACCTACACTTGTTCATTTACTAAAAGTTCTTTAAAAGACACCGTCTCTTCCTCTGAAGAATCTTCTGCATCGTGGTCATCCTCACTTTGAGAAGGTTGCTGATCTTTAAATCCTCCCGCTTCTTTTTCTTCCTGAGAAAAGAACTGCTCTCCAGAAGCTATATCACTTTTGTCTACGACCACTTGCTGTGGAGAAAACATATGCCTTAATTGATTTACGTTGTTTTCCAATATGTCTTTTGCCGCCTGGGTGGTAACCGTTATTTTCACAGTCATTTCTCCATTCATCTGCAAAATCTTAATGTTCATGTCACCTAAATGCTGAGGCTTCAGGCGAATGTTCATCTCAGATTGGCCATTTCGGAATAAACGGCTTGATTTAATCAATTGCTCAAATTGCTCCATAAATTGGCTGCCAGGGACTCCCTGGGATTGATTCTGGTTCACATGGAGCACATATTGTTCGACATTACTCATCACAGATTGAAACCCACCCCCATGTGTAATGCTCTTTTGGTCATTGGTTATGTTCCTTGATAAAGTCTGAGCAGCCCACTTAGCTATGTCCCTGTTTCTTGTTTGCTGGTAATAACCTGATGGTACAGACTTACGATCCGAGTAGTTCTTAATTAAATGAGCAAAAAGCTGCTGTTGTTCACTACTTCCATTCCTACTAATCTGCACCAGTGTATCTTGAAAAGCCTTCCCGTCCTTTGTCTGACCGGCAAGCTTACTAACTTGTTCTAATACTTGTTTCAGCTCTGTACTCATCTTCTGATCGATATCTTCAAGAAGAACTCCCCCATTCTCCTGTCTGAGAGAAGTCAACTGAGTAGAGATTTTTTCAAACTTTGACCATATTTCTTTCATCTCATTTAAGAGCGGGCCTTCTAGAGATGGCTTCTTTACAGATTGTCCATTCGTGTCACCTGTGAGGAGCATCAGCTGGGTGAGTGACTCCTTCACTTCCCCCGTTCCTTCTGTTGCTAACTGTAGACCTTCTGTAAGCTTCTGGAAGTTCTCCATTAAAACTGTTTTGTTTGTTTCATCTAATTCCGCCAACTTCTCTTCACTATTTTCAAACAAAGCCTGGATATGCCCTGGGACGCCTTCTTCCATCCATAATCCCGCATTTTCAGTTTCCAGTTCAGAAATAACATTTTTTAACTGCTCCGAATCCAGCTCAACTTCTTCCTCAGTAAAAGAAAGCCCCATCGCTTCAAGTGATTTCTTCATATTGCTCATAAATTCTTTAAAACTAATTGGTCCTTCCGGCTGCTTTTCCAATAATCCTCTGAATGTCTCAGCAAATGCAGGGGCTTCAGTTTTCTTTGTGGAAGCACCAGAAAACCGGGAATCGATGCTTTTCGGCATAGAAGAGAACATCTGTGCCATCATTTCCAACTTTTTCACCTCCTTTCACAAAGTTTCATTCTTAATTCGTTGAGGTCATTAAACTTGTCAATTCAGCAGCTTTCTCTGGATCCATCATCCCTAATATTGCTCCTCGCTGGTCACTCTTAACCTTTTCAAGCAGCGATACTGCCAGGTTTTCATTCATATTCTCAATAATAGGCGCGGCTTCCTTCTCATCCATCTCCTGGAAAGCGCGTGCCGTCTCACTAGTCTGGTCAGGGTCATCTTCCTCCGTTTCCTCATCTTCAGAGGACTTTTCAAGCTGCATTTCCAACTCCTCAATACTCTGATTGAGTTCTTCAATAGTTGCGTCTTTGTCCTTATTTTCTGCTTCTAATTGTTGTATTTCAGAGTTGTTCTTTTCGATTGTCCTTTCAAGCTGTTCCTTTGAGCTGCTTACACTTTCCTCCTCCGAAGCTGAGACCCATTGAGATATTACAGGCAGGTGACCCGCCGCAGCTTCCGCTTTTTGTAATACGTTTACCCCCATAAAAGAAAGAACGATCGTTAACAGCGTCAAAGTGAAAACAGCCGGAACAAAAATTAAGAGAAAAAAAGATTGAACCCGATTTTTATTGTTTTTCTTTTCTTTTGGCATACCATCACCTGTTTTTATAATTTAAAAATTGCCGGTTTGATAATTCATCCATTGATTTGTTTTCTTCTGCTTTTACATGGGCATCGTGGTATCGAAGTCTGCGTTCTATTAGACTTTCATACTTTTTAACTTCTATGTGAGCTGAAGAGAGCTTCTCATGTGCTGACTCCATGTCACTCCTGGCTTTGTGCACAACGCTCTGCAATTCTTCAATTTGCAGCTCCAGCTGTTCAACGAACCGTTGGTGATTAATAAAGGCTTCAACTTTTAATGACTTTTTATTAATATCTTTGTCAAATCGAGCGTCGGCAATCTCTTTTCTTTTTAGCAGTTCATACATTTTCGTTGCCACAGTTTCAAAGTGCTCAATATGTTCCTGATAAACTTTCTGTTTTTCCTTCTTCTTCATTTCCTGGAAATCTTTTATTTTATAAAAAGTATCCAAGGACGTCATAAAGTAACCTCCTAAACCAGCAGTTGTAAAAGACTGTTGATCGATTGCTCAAAACTTGATTTCTCGTTTACACCTTGCTTTAGAAACTTAATAATAGAAGGATGATATTGAATAGCTTCATCAATTTCCCTGCTGCTTCCTCTTTTGTATGCACCTATTTGTATAAGTTCACTATTTTCTTCATATACAGCCAGTAGTTTTCGCAACCTCTCAGCCGCTTGTTTATGATTATCGTCCACAACCTGGTTCATTACACGACTTATTGACTTCAATACGTTAATAGCTGGAAATTGACCCTGCTCAGCAAGCTTTCGATCCAGGATGATGTGGCCATCCAGTATTCCCCGAACCGTGTCTGAGATCGGTTCGTTTAAATCATCCCCATCGACAAGAACGGTATAATAGGCTGTAATAGAACCATTATGACTTTTTCCTGTACGTTCGAGCAGCTTAGGTAATGCAGCAAAGACAGAAGGAGTATAACCTTTAGTAGTAGGAGGTTCACCTGTCGCTAATCCTATTTCACGCTGAGCCATTGCGAATCTCGTGATAGAATCCATTAATAGATTTACGTTGAAGCCACGTTCACGAAAGTATTCACTTATGGCTGTCGCAGTATAAGCTCCCTTAACTCTCATCAATGCCGGCTGATCAGAAGTAGCTACTACAACAATAGATCGTTTTAACCCTTCTTCTCCTAAATCATTTTCAATAAATTCCCTGACTTCTCTCCCCCGTTCCCCTATAAGGGCAATGACATTTACGTCTGCTGAGCTGTTGCGAGACATCATTCCAAGCAAGGTGCTTTTTCCTACTCCGCTTCCGGCAAAAATTCCAATTCTTTGCCCTTCACCGACGGTTAATAAACTATCAATTGCTTTAACACCTACCTGAATTGGTTCAGAGATCGTCGGTCGTTTCAAAGGATTGGGTGGAGCTTGTTCAGTCGGATAGTTTTTTAAACCTTTAGGCAGACATGTACCGTCCATCATTTCGCCTAAGGGGTTAATCACTTGTCCAACTAACCCTGTACCTGCTTTTATTTGCAGTGGTTCTTTAGTCGCTTCTACTAAACTCCCTGGCCCAATCTCCTTTAAGTCAGAAAGAGGCATAAGTAATAGATTCTCTTCCTGAAACCCTACTACTTCAGCTGCAATTTTCCTGGTCCTTCCATGAGTGTGGGCATGGATGTAACACAAATCCCCTATGCTTGCTTCAGGACCTTTAGACTCTATCATAAGCCCTACAACCCTGGTCACTTTCCCAAATCTTTTGTATGTATCAAACTTCTGGATTGACTTTAAATACAAATCTTTATTCATCCGCTCTCTCCTCTTGCGCGAGCTGAAAGAGCTTTTCTCTTAATTCTTGTAATTGGGATTCTATACCCGCGTTTATCTGCCCGAATGGAGATTCTATAATACACCCGTTTTTCTCCACCGTATCCTTTATAATTATTTGAAGTGCAGCATGGCAATCAGTAATAGCTTCAAGCTCGGATTTCTGCGAGTGAATCAAAGGATAGATTTCCGGATGAACAAAGACGCTAATAACCGGTTGTTCTTGGACTTCCTCAACGGCTTTCTTAATGACATTAAAAAGAGAGCTTTTATCTTGCTCTAACTCTTTGTTAAGGATTTTTTCCGCACACTCAACTGCTATATCCAGAATAGCTTCTTCGGTGGCACTGATCTTAGCAAGGTAATCTTGCCGAGCTAATTCAAGCAATTGATTGGCTTCACTTATTTTATCGTGGAACGTTTGAAAACCTTGTTCCTCCCCTTGATTAAATCCTGCACTAAAGCCTTCTTCCTCTGCCTGTTTTCTTAAATGCGCTTTTTCCTTACTCCACTCTCTTTTCTCTTGCTCAACAGTTTGTCTCGCCTGCTGCAGGATATCCTCCGCTTTGGTCTGGGCTTCAATCACCTTATCTTCTGCCTTTTGGATTAAGTGCTCAGCCTTCGCCTCTTTCTCACCTGTCGGCTTCTCCTCTTCCTCTGAATTAGAAAGAGGGAACGGCCGGATTTGAATGACCCGTTTATTATTAAACAATGATGTCATCTCCTCCGCCTCTAGCAATAACGATCTCACCTATATCTTCCAGTCTGCGTATTGTTGATACTACCCTGGTCTGTGCCTCTTCTACATCCCGAAGTCGTACAGGTCCCATGATTTCCATTTCTTCCTTAAAGGTTTCAGACATTCTTTCAGACATGTTACTAAATACCAGGTCTTTTACTTCATCGCTGGATACCTTCAAGGAAAGACGGAGATCATAGTTTTCCACTTCGCGTATAACACGTTGAATCGCACGGTTATCCAATATAACAATATCTTCAAATACAAACATCCGCTTCTTAATTTCCTCAGCAAGCTCAGGATCCTGAATTTCCAATGCATCTAAAATAGTACGTTCCGTACTGCGGTCCACTCCATTTAAAACTTCCACGACTGCCTGGATGCCTCCGGTTTCCGTATAATCGTTTGTTACAGTTGCAGATAATTTTTTTTCTAGAATACTTTCGACCTGACTGATAATTTCTGGTGAAGTCGAATCCATTGTTGCAATTCTTCTAGCCACATCTGCCTGTAATTCTTGAGGCAGTTCAGATAGAATCTGCCCGGATTGGGCGGCATCTAAATAAGACAAAACCAGGGCAATGGTTTGAGGATGTTCATTTTGTATAAAGTTCAAGATCTGATTCGGATCTGATTTCTTTGCAAAATCAAATGGTTTTACCTGGAGAGAAGAGGTCAACCTGCCAAGTATATTGGATGCTTCCTGCTCTCCAAGCGCTTTCTCAAGTACTGTTTTTGCATAGCCGATCCCGCCTTGAGAAATGTAATCCTGAGCGAGAGCAATTTGGTGAAATTGTTCTAAAATCTCTTCTTTCTGCTTTGCATCAACCTTTTGTACAGCCGAAATTTCTAAGGTTAACTTTTCCATTTCTTCTTCAGTTAAATGTTTATAGATTTGAGCAGCTACATCAGGGCCAAGAGAGATGAGCAGAAGGGCTGCCTTCTGCTTTCCTGATAACCCTGCATTTTGATAGGCCATTTAGGTTACCCCCCTTTAATCTTCTGCGATCCATGAACGCAATAGCTTTGCAAAGTCTTCAGGTTTATCTTTAGCCATGCGTTCAAGCTGTTTTCTTTTTAAAGTAGATTCATTTTCCTGTTCTTCTATATCCGGTACAGCTGCCGGCTGCTCATCTACAATCTCTTCAAAAACGAGTTCTTCTTCCTCTTCTTTTCGACGACTAAATAGCTTCCATATAAAAATTATGACGAGTAATAGAAGCAAACCACCTAAAGCGTAAATCCATAACGGAATTCCTTCAGATTCAGGGGTTGCCTGTTGAGTCCCCTCAAACTCCTGAAATACAATGGAGGCCTTCTCTTCGGCATTTATATCCTCACCATAACTTCCATCTATTGAAGTTGTAATCATAGAATCAATCATTGATTGAATACTTTCTTCGACCGTGTTCTGTTCCTGCTGTGAAAGTACTTCGACTTCACCTTGTTCATTTTCACTTTTGGTCGAGTCGACAGCTACTTGAATTCCTAAATCTCTGACTTTATATGGACTTTCTTTAATATTGCGATGAATCCGGTTGAATTCGTTGTTGACCGTCTCTTTAGACATTTCATAATCTCCACTGCCTTCAGCATCTTCTGCTTCATAGTTCGTAACGTCCTCATCGCCTGTGCCGGCCGTACCGCCTTCTGGTGAGCCGTCTTCATATGCTTCTTCTATTTTCTCGACACTAATTGGCAAGCCTTCCATAGTCTCTTCATCTACCGGCTCCACAAGTTCTTCTGTACGATTTTCCTGAGTGAAGTCGATGTCAGCAGTTACAGAAGCAACCACTTTATTTTGACCAACCATAGGGCTGAGCATTTTTTGTATTCGTTGCTGTATATCTCGTTCTATGTCCTCTTTTACGCCTTGCTGATATGTATAGGCATCTGAATTATTTCCATTTTCTGAATTATTTGTGTCAAAATAGTTGAAATTTTGATCCATAATGACGATATCTTCTTTAGAGAGGTTTGGAACTGACTTGGAAGCTAAATTATATAGAGTTTCAACTTGTTCATTTTGAATATTGTGACCGGGTGACACTGTTAGGACAATGGATGCTGTGGCCGCTTGTTCTGAATCGGCTACAAACACGTCCTCTTCAGGAACGTTGATCATGACGTCTGCATTATCAATTCCTGATATTCCGCTCATTAGGCCGGCCAGTTCAGACTGCATCGCATCCAGTTTAATGACATCAAACTCGTTATCTGTCATCCCCCATGAAACATTATCACTAAAAAAACTGTAATCAATGCTTCCACTGTCCGGAATCCCTGAGGCTGCTAAATCTACGAGAAGCGATTCGGCCTGAGCCTCAGGAACATGTATTGTTGTCCCGCCGGAATCCAGGTCATAAGATATGCCCCGGGCATCCAGTTCTTCTTTCACTTGACCTACTTCCTGCAGAGATAGGTCACGATAAAGTGGAACCATATTAGAGCTGGTCGCAAATAAACTTGCAACAGATAACAAAAGAATCAAGGCTAAAGCAGCCCCGATTAATAAGCTTTTTTGTTTTTTACTCCGTTCTGCCCAGAAAGAAGTTAATTTTCTTTTATAGTTTCTTATTTTTTCTTTCATAATTGCCCCCACAAAAAGCAGAAGATTCGAGAATATGTATAGCACCTAGAAACAATATCTTTATACTTGCATTCTCATAATTTCCTTATATGCATCTACTACTTTATTTCTAATTTCTACTGAAGTTTGAGTGGTGATGCTGGCTTTTTCAGATGCGATCATCACTTCATGCAGATCATCTACTTCACCGTTTGCTAAATCTTGCGTCATTTCATCGGAAGTTTTATTCGTTTGATTGACATTTTCTACTGCATCTTTAAGATGAGCGGAAAATTGAGAGTGGGCTTCCGCCGGGCTTCCTAACTTAGTAGAAGTATGTTCAGGTGGCTGAATGTGATTGGAAGAAATTGGAATATTATTAATCAAAAAAATAACCTCCTTATTGTTTACCGATTTCCATAGCCTTCATAAGCATGCCTTTAGATGCATTTAAAGCTGTTACGTTTGCTTCATAAGAGCGGGTCGCACTCATCATATCCACCGTCTCTTTCAGTGGGTCTACATTCGGCATTTCTACATATCCTTCATCGTCCGCATCAGGGTGACTGGGGTTATAAACTTGTTTAAATGGTGTTTCATCATCTTCAATCTCAGTAGCCTTTACGCCGCCTTTTCCTGCAGAAGAGCCGGCTTCCCGTGCTTTTTCCAGATATGAACCAAAGGACTGGTCTTTTGGTTGGAAGTTAACCATTTTTCTTTGGTAGGGCTCCCATTCACCATCCTCATTTAATACAGCCCGGGTAGAGTTTGCATTCGCCATGTTAGAGGAAGCCGTATCCATCCTAAGCCGCTGAGCAGTTAAACCACTGGCACTGGAATTAATTGAACTAAAAATACTCATTACTTAATTCCCTCCTTGAATTACGCTTTTAAGGCTGCTGAACTTTCCGCTCATTCTGTCTACTAACGCTTGATATTGAATTTGATTTTTTGCAAGCTCATTCATTTCTTTATCAATATCAACGTTATTGCCATTATGATTGTAAGTAGTCCCCTCTTTACGGGTTGTAATTATGTTTCCCGTTGACTTCTTCTCAAAAGGTAAATGACGTTCATCTGTCCTGGCCGTCTGCAGACCTTTCATCTCTCCGTTTAGTACGTCTTTAAACGCCACATCCTTTGCTTTATAACCAGGAGTGTCAACATTTGATATGTTGTCAGATATGGCCGAATTTTTTTTAGCTGCCATGTTTAAAGAGCTTTCTAACGTGGAAAAGGTATCATTGAACAAATTCATTCTTTTTTCCCTCCATTTTTAGACATCATTTGACATACGACCAAACTATATTTTAAGAAAAGATTGGTAAAGTGTCCATTATAATATTGTTATTTTTGGTTTTAATGAATAATCAATACTTTGGACCTAGTAATAAAGTCGCAAACAGTCGCACTTTATTACTATTTGTCGAAACAACTACTATAAAGAACATTATTACACAATTACCAGGTAAATTAAATCTGATTTTTAATTATATTTAAAAAAGTGCCTCTTAAAGAATATCCGCTTTGACAAAATACATATCTGCCATACAATTCTGCTTCATTATAAAAAGGGACTTGGATAAGTAAAGCAGTAAAAAAATATTCGTATAAACGCAGATCATTAGCGTAGTCAAAATATGCAGACTCCTGTGGGAATAACGCGAGCTGAAGATCCCGAAGGAAAGCGCTCTTTGCTTTTCGAGGAAGCTTAAGGCCGTGCCCACTTAAAAGCGAAGAATTTTGACGGAGCGATGGTGTGAATTCTCATTAACATAAATAATCCGAACTGATTCCTACAGAATCATTCGGATTATTTTTATGATTTATTCAGTTTTGTCCTAGCCTTTACTTTTTTCCTATCAAGCCTTATCATACCTCATGGATTAAAAATTTAGAGGGCTTTTCATCTTAAAAACACAGGGTGCCGCTATGCGTGGACGTTTAAGTCTCTTAAGGCTTTGACCTTCAGGGGCTCACCCCACAAAGCTCTCGTCATTTCCTCAATACCTTTTTAAGATAAAAAGGAGTAACCTATCGGCAGGGAATAATTAGTACGAAAGAAAAAAATCAAGCTGCCGAGACTTTTTCTCGACAGCTTGATCAGCTCCTGATTAAGGGAGCTTTTTTTTAATTAATTGGTCCGAAGCTTTTGTAATTCGACCAGGAAATTGTTATTTAATACTTTGATGTATGTTCCCTTCATACCCAGCGAACGTGATTCAATCACTCCCGCACTTTCCAGCTTACGAAGGGCGTTAACGATAACAGAACGGGTAATGCCGACTCTGTCCGCGATCTTACTAGCTACAAGAAGCCCCTCGTTTCCTTCTAGTTCTTCAAAAATATGTTCAATTGCTTCTAATTCACTATAAGACAAAGAACTAATTGCCATTTGAACTACAGCTTTATTACGGGCTTCCTGTTCAATCTCTTCTGTTTTCTCATGAAGAATTTCCATACCTACTACTGTGGCACCGTATTCAGCAAGAAGAAGATCATCTTCATTAAAACTTTCATTCAGTCGACTGAGAATCAAAGTTCCCAGGCGCTGTCCTCCCCCAATAATAGGGACAATAGTGGTAAGACCTTCTTCGAACAACTCTTTGTTTTCAATCGGAAAAGCTGTATATTCGCTTTCTATATTCAGGTTGGGAGTGGTTTCCTGAATATTAAAAAGATTTTGAGTGTATTCCTGTGGAAAACGTCTTTCAGAAAGCATAGCTTTCATTCGCTCATTCTCAATCTCTTGTTTAATAGCAAAGCCTAATAGTTTTCCCCTACGGCTTAATACAAATGTATTTGCACCAATTACATCTCTCAAAGTGGCTGACATATCATTGAAATCCACCGATTTCCCTGTTGTTTTTTGAAGCATGGCGTTAATCCTTCTTGCACGGTTTAATAATTCCATTGTTCATTTCCTCCTTATAGGTTCTAAAGTATGAATCTGCTCAAATCTCTGTTTTTAACAATTGTAGATAGTTTACTTTCTACATATTGAGGTGTTATTTCTATTGTTTCAAGTGTTACATCTGGAGCTTCAAACGATAAATCTTCCAGAAGCTTCTCTAAAATGGTGTGCAGACGGCGGGCACCAATATTATCGGTCTCCTGATTAACTTCATATGCGATTTCAGCAAGTCTAGTTATAGCTTCGTCAGAAAATTCAACCTTTATACCTTCTGTTTCAAGAAGTGCAGTATATTGTTTCAACAAGGCGTTAGATGGCTCTACTAAAATACTTCTAAAATCTTCTACAGTTAGTTTTTTCAGTTCTACCCTGATCGGGAAACGTCCTTGTAATTCGGGGATAAGATCAGAAGGCTTTGCCATATGAAAAGCACCTGCTGCTATAAATAGAATATGGTTGGTAGAAACTGGCCCATATTTAGTCGCGATGGTTGAGCCTTCGATAATCGGAAGGATATCTCTTTGTACACCTTCTCTGGAAACGTTCGCCTGATTCTCACCTTTTGCAGCTACTTTATCAATCTCATCAATAAAGATCATTCCCGATTGTTCAGTCTTTTCTACCGCTTCCTGACCTACCTCATCCATATCCACTAGTTTTTGTGCTTCTTCCTGTGTTAAAACCTTACGCGCTTTAGAAACAGGGAGTTTTCTCTTTTTCTTTTTCTTTGGCATAAACTGACTAAATGCATCCTGCATATTCATACCCATCTGCTCCATTCCCGAACCCTGGAGCATATCAAACATAGAAGACTGAGATTCCTCAATTTCTACTGTAACCATATGGTCTTCTAATTCACCGAGTTCAAGCTGATGCTTTATCCGGCTTCTTTTTGATTCTGTATCACTATCTTCATCACTTTGTTCGGATTGATAAGTTTCTTGATCTCCTTGTTGAAAAAGCATTTCAAATGGATTTTTCATCGTATTTCCCTGCTTCTTCCTGGATGGCACTAATAGCTTTACCAACCGTTTATTCGCTTGTTCCTCAGCACGATCTTTAACGGCTTCCATTTTCTCTTCTTTAACCATTCGAACTGCCATCTCCACAAGGTCCCGAACCATAGACTCTACATCACGGCCTACATAGCCGACTTCGGTAAACTTGGTTGCTTCCACTTTTACGAAAGGTGCCCCGACAAGATTAGCCAGTCTCCTGGCAACCTCGGTTTTACCCACCCCTGTCGGTCCCATCATTAAGATATTTTTAGGGACCACTTCATTTTTCAGATCATCGGTTAACTGCATACGTCGATATCTATTTCTTAAAGCGACAGCTACAGAACGTTTCGCATCAGTTTGACCAATTATATATTGGTCAAGCCGCTCGACAATTTGTTTAGGTGTTAAATTCATGGACACGATAAAAAACCTCCTATTCCAATACCTCTAACGTAATTTGGTTATTCGTGAACACACAAATTTCGCCTGCTATTTCTAAAGCAGCTTGTGCGATCCCTTCAGCTGACTGTTCGGGGGAATACCTTTTTAAGGCACGGCCGGCACTTAGTGCATAGTTTCCTCCAGATCCTATTGCAAGTATACCGTCATCTGGTTCTATAACTTCGCCAGTTCCTGAAACTAAGAACATCTTCTCAGTGTTCATAACGATTAACATGGCCTCCAGCTTCCTTAAAACCTGGTCACTCCGCCATTCTTTTGCCAATTCAACTGAAGCCCGTGCTAAGTTTCCATCATAAGCTTCCAATTTGGCTTCAAACTTCTCAAAAAGAGTAAAGGCATCTGCTACTGAACCGGCAAAACCCGCTAAAACTTGATCGTTGTAAAGTTTGCGTACTTTTACAGCTTTATGCTTCATGACAACCTGGTTTCCAAGTGTAACCTGTCCGTCACCGCTCATCGCAGCCTTTCCGTTGTGCTGCACAGCGAATATAGTCGTTGCATGAAATTGACGATCCATTCCCATCACCTCATCATTTATTAGCGCGAGGATGACTATTCATGTAAACATGACGAAGTCGATCCTTCGTGACGTGCGTATATATCTGCGTTGAAGACAAATGCTCGTGTCCAAGCAGTTCCTGGACAGAACGTAGATCTGCTCCTTCATTAAGTAGATGTGTTGCGAAAGTATGCCTGAGTTTGTGAGGATGAATATCCACTGTCAGAGCAGCGTCTTCTACCATTTTACTCAAGATCGTACGGATACCTCTGGCTGTCAGCGGACCGCCTCTCGCATTTAAAAATACGCGGTGTGATCCTTCTGTTTTATGACTAGAAAGGTTTGAACGGCCATTATTTAAGTAATCGTTCAAAGCTTCAAAAGCAAATTGTCCAAAGGGTACATACCTTTCTTTCCGCCCCTTGCCCCTGACCAGAAGAGTTGATAAAGAGAAATCGATATCTTCAATGTTTAACTGCTCACATTCACTTACCCTCATCCCTGTGCCATAAAGTAATTCAATGAGAGCCTGGTTGCGTTTTCCCAGGGGAGTGGTTACATCGCTGACTTCAAATAAATATTTAAGTTCTTCTTCATAGAAGAATTGCGGAATCGGGTTTTGAGTTTTAGGCATTCTTATGTTTAAGAAAGGATTAGCTTCCACCAGCTTTTCCCGCTCCAGGAACCTGTAAAAGCTTCTTAAGCAGGAGAGTTTCCTTGAAATACTTCTTCTGGACAACTGCTGGTCGTGAAGCATAGATAAGTATACTCTTATCACAGCGTAATCCACTTGTTGTAACGAGTCTATAGATTCCGCCTGCAAAAATTTCAAAAAATGAGTTAAGTCTTCTTTGTAATTTGTAACGGTTAAAGAACTGACATTCTTTTCAATCTGCAAATACTCGATGAATAAGCTCTTTTGGTGTTCGATTTGATTGTCGTTCATATTTCACCTCACAAAGCGTCTAAATTTTACCACACTATTCACTATAATAACAATTCATTTAACAAAATTGTAATAAAATTCTGAATTGTTTCAGATTTATCCCTTTTATTATACGTCTATGGAAGTGAAAAATAAACAATTACAAATAATTACTGTCAAGTATATATCCTTACCAAACCGTAATTATAGCCCCCTTGGTAAGGTGTGTCAAACAATTTAGTTAAAAATGAACGAAGAAAACCTGCGGCTTAAAGACAGCGCAGGTTTTTTATCGTTACGATTGCGGTTCTTCTTTATAATCACACTCTGTACACTGAATTTGAGTTCCCTTTTTCGATTTTTTTTCAACGAGCAGGGATTCACATTTCGGACAAGGTCTTGAAATGGGCTTATCCCAGGAAATAAATTCGCATTCAGGATACCTTTCACAACCAAAGAATTTCCGGTTTTTCTTACTTTTTCGTTCAACTACTTCGCCTTTTTTACATCTTGGACATGTAACATCGATTTTCTTTAATATCGGCTTTGTATTGCGACAATCCGGAAAATTGGAACACGCAAGGAATTTTCCATAACGTCCCATCTTATATACCATTTCATGACCGCACTTCTCACAGTCTATACCAGCAGGTTCATCTTTGATTTCTATATGCTCCATTTCCTGCTCTGCTTTTTCGAGCCGCGGCTGGAAGCCTTGATAAAATTGTGAAATGATCGAGACCCAATCCTGCTTTCCCTCTTCAATGGAGTCAAGATCATCTTCCATATCCTTTGTGAAAGCGACGTCAATTATCTCAGGAAAATACTCTTTCAGCTGCTCAAGTACGATTTCACCCAATTCTGTAGGTACAAACCTTTTGTTATCAAGAGCTACGTACCCTCTTCGCTGAATCGTATCAAGGGTTGGAGCATAGGTAGAAGGACGGCCGATTCCAAGCTCCTCGAGCGTTCTCACTAGACGTGCTTCTGTGTAACGCGGCGGCGGCTGGGTGAAGTGCTGATTCGGTTTAATAGCCTCCGCCTTTACTGTCATCCCTTCTTCTAGATGCGGAAGCAGTTTATCTTTTTCTTTCTTGTTATCATCACGGCCTTCGACATACACTTTCATAAATCCTTTAAATTTCACCTTTGACCCTGTAGCCCTGAACTCCACCCCGTGATTATAAAGGTGAACCGTCATCGTATCCAGGACAGCCGGCGCCATCTGACTTGCAATAAATCGGTCCCATATTAATTTGTAAAGTCGATACTGATCGCGCGACAATAAACTTTTCATAGCTTTAGGGTCTCGGTCTGCTCCAGTTGGCCGGATGGCCTCGTGTGCATCCTGGGCCCCGCCTTGTTTTTTCTCGGTTTTATTTTTTGAAAGATATTCGCTCCCAAAGTTCTCCTGGATATAATTCTTGGCATCTTCTTTAGCAGAATTAGAAAGTCGAGTTGAATCAGTACGCATGTAAGTGATAAGCCCGGTAATCCCTTGTTTCCCTTTTAGATCAATTCCTTCATACAGCTGCTGCGCAACCATCATCGTTTTCTTTGCTCTGAAATTGAGTTTGCGGGCAGCTTCCTGCTGTAAGGAAGATGTAGTAAAAGGCTGAGAGGGATTCCTTCTTCTTTCCCTCTTATTCACTTTCTCAATCGTAAACTCATCGCCCTTCATCTGCTCCTGAATTTTTTTTACATCATCTTCTGTTTTAAGTTCTTTTTTCTCGCCGTCTATTCCATAGAACGATCCTTCAAAACTTTCTTTATCCTTTAAGAAATCTCCATCAATCGTCCAGTATTCTTCAGGTTTAAAATTTTTAATTTCATTTTCCCGGTCAATAATAATTTTTACAGCGACGGACTGTACACGTCCTGCGCTTAAACCTTTTTTAACTTTTTTCCACAGTATCGGACTAATATTGTATCCGACCAGCCTATCGAGAATTCTTCTCGCTTGCTGCGCATCTACTAAATCTGAATCAATGGTACGAGGCTGCTTAAATGAATCTTTGATTGCATCTTTAGTGATCTCATTAAATACAACTCTGCATTCAGATTTATGGTCTATGTTCAGGCTGTGTGCCAGGTGCCAGGCAATAGCTTCCCCTTCGCGGTCGGGGTCGGCAGCCAGGTAAACACGTTTAGCTTTTTTTGCAGCTGTTTTTAATTCTTTTAACACAGGGCCTTTCCCGCGTATTGTAATGTATTTAGGTTCGAATTCGTTTTCGACGTCCACACCCATTTGGCTTCTTGGTAAGTCTCTTACGTGTCCTAAGGACGCTTTAACTTTGTATTTTTTTCCAAGGTATCGTTCAATCGTTTTTGCTTTAGCAGGTGATTCAACGATTACGAGATAATCTGCCATGTAGTTTCCTCCCATAGAGGTTTTTCTGTATTTATTTATATATATCACAAATCTTCCCTATTATTAAATAGAATGAAACCGTTTGTCAAACTTCCATTATTAAATTATTCTTTCCTTCATGGCTTTTATCCCTTTATCAGCCTGCTTTTTTTAAAATTTTAATTTTTCACACAGTAAGCGGATATAATGTCCTCATAACTTTGAACTAGTTTGGCCCCCTGTTGAATAATGTGGTGACACCCTTCACTTGTTAACGAGCCGATGGGTCCTGGAAAAGCGTACACATCACGCCCCTGTTCCAATGCCTGGTCTACTGTAATTAAAGATCCACTTCTCAAACGGGCTTCGACCACCAGAGTAGCTTCTGAAAGCCCTGATATAATGCGGTTTCTCTCTGGAAAGTGATACTTTCTCGGAGGGGTGTCCGGGGGATATTCACTTACCACTATTTGATGTTTGGTTAAATGCTCAAACAAATTGAGATTATTTTTAGGATATAGATGGTTAAACCCCGACCCTATTACAGCGATCGTTTTCCCTTGATTCGACAGTGCTATTTGATGAGCATATTGATCTATACCCATAGCCATTCCACTAACAATAGAAAAACCAGCTTTGACAAGGGGAGGAAGGATTTTGTTCATAGCGGGAAACGCATAGTTTGAAGGAGTTCTAGTACCGACTATACTAATATTTAATGGATGAAGAAGAAGAGAGGGATTACCTGAAGCGTAGAGAACTAATGGAGGATCAGGGATGGTTCGTAAAGAAGTTGGATACTCTTTGTCAAACCAGGTGATATAGTGGTATTTCTTACGGTTTTTGTCGAGTTTCTTCATTATATTAGTGTTTGTCATAAAATGATAAATCTTTGTAGATTTTGAATAAGGGATTTGGACAGCATCTGCAAATTCTGCAGTGGAAATCTTATAAATGGAAGCAAGTAAATGTTCAGTTTTTAATACTTTTCTCAATATTGAACGTGATACATCAGGGCATTCATGCAGGATAATTAAATTGTCTTTTAACGTCTTCATTACTCGTCCTCATTTCATTAGGGTATTAGTAAACCGTGCCTTATAAAGGCACGGTTTTTTGAGAATTAATGAGTTTTACAAGTGTCAAAGAGGTTCTCTTTTTTCAATACGTCTATTAAAGTTTCCCCCATAACAGAAGGAGTATCCGCAACCTCAATGCCGCATTCATTCATAACACGGATCTTTTCGTCAGCTGTACCTTTACCACCAGAGATAATGGCACCGGCATGCCCCATACGTTTTCCAGGAGGTGCTGTACGGCCACCGATAAAGCCTACGACCGGCTTATCCATATTGGCTTTTACCCATTCAGCTGCTTCTTCTTCGGCTGTACCACCTATTTCCCCTATCATAATGACTGCTTTCGTATCGTCATCTTCATTAAATGCTTTGAGTACATCAATAAAGTCAGTACCGTTTACAGGGTCTCCGCCAATCCCTACAGCAGTAGACTGACCAAGTCCTGCTTCCGACAGCTGGTGAACAGCTTCATAGGTTAATGTACCTGAACGGGAGACAACACCAATGTGACCTTTTTTATGGATATAGCCCGGCATGATTCCAATTTTACATTCATCAGGTGTGATGACCCCAGGGCAGTTAGGTCCTACCAGGCGTGTCTTTTTGCCTTCCATATAGCGCTTCACTTTAACCATATCCAGTACAGGGATATGCTCTGTAATACAAATCGCCAGGTCCATCTCTGCATCCGTTGCTTCCATAATGGCATCTGCAGCAAATGGCGCAGGCACATAAATAACAGAGGCTGTTGCTCCCGTTTTCTCAACCGCTTCAGATACAGTATTGAAAACCGGGATGCCTTCTACTTCTGTTCCGCCTTTACCAGGTGTAACCCCGCCGACGATATTTGTTCCATATTCAACCATTTGCTTTGTATGAAAAAGGGCTGTTGATCCAGTAATCCCTTGCACAATCACTTTTGTATCTTTATTAATATATACACTCATTCTATTCCCCGCCTTTCTACTTCACTAGTTCTACGATTTTTTGTGCACCGTTTGCCATGGAATCTGCTGAAGTAATATTTAATCCGGATTCATCAAGAATCTTCTTACCGGCTTCTACGTTTGTCCCCTCAAGTCTTACAACTAAAGGAAGTGTCAACCCAATTTGTTTCGTTGCCTCAACTACACCTTCTGCAATAATGTCACATTTCATAATTCCGCCGAAGATATTAACGAAAATCCCTTTTACATTATCATCTGACAAAATAATTTTGAACGCTTCCGTTACTTTTTCTGTCGTTGCTCCGCCTCCAACATCCAGGAAGTTGGCAGGATCCCCTTTATAGTGCTTAATCGTATCCATAGTGGCCATAGCAAGCCCTGCACCGTTAACCATGCACCCGATGTTTCCGTCAAGTGCAATGTAACTTAAGTCATATTTAGATGCTTCAATTTCTTTTGGATCCTCTTCATCCAAGTCACGAAGTTCAGCAACATCCTTTTGACGGTACAATGCGTTATCATCAAAGTTTAATTTAGAGTCTAATGCAAGAACCTCTCCGTCTCCTGTTGTAACGAGCGGGTTGATTTCTGCAATAGAACAATCCTTTTGTACGAAAACGTCATAAAGTCCGAGCATAAATTTAACCGCTTTTCCTAGTGCTTCTTTTGGAATGTTAATATTAAATGCTAAGCGGCGTGCCTGGAAAGGCGTTAGGCCTGTTACAGGATCGATAACTTCTTTAAAGATCTTCTCAGGCGTTTTTTCTGCTACTTCTTCAATTTCTGTACCGCCTTCTTCTGAAGCCATCATCGTTACTTTACTAGTGGCACGATCTAATACTAAACCGATGTAGTACTCACTTTTAATATCGCAGCCTTCTTCAATTAGTAAGCGCTTTACTTCTTTACCTTCAGGGCCGGTCTGATGGGTTACAAGCGTTTTCCCCAGTATTTCTTCAGCGTATGTACGCACTTCATCAAGATTCTTTGCAATCTTAACTCCACCGGCTTTTCCCCGTCCGCCTGCGTGGATTTGTGCTTTTACTACAGTGACACTGCTATTTAGCTTTTTAGCTGCTTCAACAGCCTCATCTACAGAATATGCCACATGGCCTTTTGGCACTGGAACGCCAAAATCGCTCATAATTTGTTTTCCTTGATACTCATGAATATTCATGTTTCATCCTCCCATCAAATTTCACTGCATTATCATTGTATAAAAAAACCTCAACAATTGTCCACACTAACCTTTTTTTCTGTCGAAATTTTCAAATTAGTTTACCGACACTTAATTATGTAAACTTATAGATTCATTTCTTTACATTCTGATCGGATTGATAGATAAACGCAAATACTTCTACTACTACGTGGTAAAGTTCCTCGGGAATCTGTTCATCTATGTTTAATTCTGACAGCAGCTCTACCAAGCTTGAATCCTTTTGAACGGGAATCCCCTATCCCCTGTTAATCAATTGCTGTACCATAGATATGTTTAGTGCAGTAGGGCTCTTGTCAACGGCTTTAAGCACTTTAATGATATTTTCGGTAGAACTTAAAGGCCTATCTGATATTACTTTTAGTACAGAGTTATTGTTTATTTGCTTTACCTGCATTAAATAATGTTCTCCACTTGTTAAAGAAGCATCTAACTGAGCTCTTAACTTCTGGTTTCCAATTTGAACAATCGCCTGTTTTTTGGGCAGCATGTTAACCACTTTTCCAGTCACATACTGGCCTTCCTTTAAAGTAACCTGGTCTCTTTCGCCATTTGATTGAATGATTGAAATAAAGCAGTAATTGTAGAACTCACTTTCTTATGCCTCCTATGAACCGATCCTTTCTCTTACAGGCGCAAAGCTCTTGCGATGATAGGGGGTAATGCCGTGTTCGCCTAAGGCATCCAGATGACTTTTCGTTCCATACCCTTGATTCGACTCAAAGTGATAATGGGGATATTCTTCTGCGAGGTTTTTCATAATGCTATCTCTTGTTACTTTAGCGATAATACTGGCTGCCGCAATAGAAACACTTCTCTGGTCCCCTTTAACTATCGATTCCTGCTCGCATGACAGTTCTCCTAGTCTCATGGCATCAATTAATAGTTGATCCGGCTTAACACCAAGCTGCTCAACTGACCTCTGCATAGCTAGCTTAGTTGCACGATAAATATTAATTTGGTCAATTTCCAAATTTGAAACTATCCCCACTCCGATACGGGCATGTGCTTGAATAAAATCATAATATTCTTCTCGTTTATGTAAAGGTAATTGCTTTGAATCATTAAGTCCCTCTAAAAAGAAGTCATCCGGAAGAATAACTGCTGCTGCTACTACAGGTCCTGCCAGCGGGCCTCTTCCAGCTTCATCTATCCCTGCAATAAATTTTTTACCTTTTGCTTTATAATAGTATTCATAACTCTTCATTTCTTCAAAACGCAGTTTCAACTTTTTCTTTGCCTGAATCTGTCGATCATGCCGGGCGACCAGTTTTTGAATACCTATTCGTTCATCTTCCCTGTAAGCCTGTAGTTCTTCCTCTGTTAAATTTCCTGAATCGAACCTTAATTTAATTTCTTTAATCGTACTGTTTGAATTCAAAACTTTCACTCCATCATACTTTATATCGGCATTCGTAAATAGAAATAAATAAGAAAAACGCAATTGAATATAAAGCTATCATTGCGTTTTTCTTCCATTATTCAGGTTGTTCGAAGCTGATTAACCCAAGTTTTCCTGTGCGGAGGTCCTGGAGGATAATATCAGCTGTTTTCTCATAATTAACGACCCCGCCGGTTTCAAGACAACCCCGCTTGCGGCCGATTTGTTCAAAAGCTTCCATAATATCATCGTAGGAAGAAAAACCATACCTTTGTTCTAATAAATCAGGATAGTGGCTGCTGACGTAATCAAGAATATAAGCAGCTACATCCTCTTTAGGTAAGATGGTGTCCTTAATCGTACCTATTGCGGCTAATCGATACCCAATTTCTTCATCTTCAAATTTAGGCCATAAGATCCCCGGCGTATCAAGAAGCTCAAAGTCCTTTTTCACTTTAATCCATTGCTGTTTCTTTGTAACTCCTGGTTTATCTCCCGTCTCAGCCGTCTTCTTATTAGCCAGCCGGTTAATTAACGTAGATTTACCAACGTTGGGAATGCCAAGAATCATTGCTCTCAATGGACGCGGTCTTATCCCTTTAGCCTTTAACTTTTCCATTTTCTCCCTGCCGAGATCCTTACCAGCCTGAATGACTCGTTGTATATCCTTCTTATTATTAGCTTCGATAGCTATGGCCGTAACATTCTGTTCAGCATAATAATTGATCCAGTGATCAGTTAACGAAGGATCTGCCAGGTCTTTTTTCATCATAACTACCAATTTCGGCTTATTTTGCAGTAATAAATGCAGCGATGGATTTTCTGAAGAAAAAGGAGCTCTTGCGTCGACTAATTCAATTACAAAATCAACTAATTTTAGTTTTTCTTCTGCTTCTCTTTTTGCTTTGGCCATATGCCCCGGGTACCACTGAATTGTCATGATATTCCTCCTCAGTCTAGCAGACCTATACGATTAAGCGGCCAGTAGGAAAATATACCTTCTCCTACTAATTGATCGTAAGGTACCATCCCAATAGAACGGCTGTCTGTTGAATTATTACGATTGTCTCCCAGAACCAGTACAGTGTCTTCGGGGACAGTGTCATGTCCGCCTGGAAGTTCCTCAATTGTAAAATTTTCAGTTAAGTGCTCCCCTTCAGGAAGCGATTGTTTCTGGTTCTCTAAATACGGTTCTTCAACCTTCTCACCATCTATATAAAGCTCGTCCCCCTGCACAGCTACCTCTTCTCCAGGCAGACCAATCACACGCTTAATATAATCCTGCTGATCGGTTGCATGAAATACCGCTATATCAAATCGATCAGGCTCTCCAAGCGAGTAATTAATTTTACTGACGATCAAATGGTCTCCATTATGTAAATTGGGTGACATGGAAGGTCCTTCAACGACTACAGGAGCAAATAAAAATACTCTGATAATCACAGCCAGAACAGCAGCAATCGCGAAAGCCTTTATCCATTCTAACCACTGCTTCTTCTTCATAAAATCAATCCTTTTCAAGAAATGCGCTAACATCTGCCGACACACGAGATCATAAACAAACCGCAAAAAAGAAGCAGGCTTCTTATGTTACGAGTTTCTAAAAGGCGCAGCAAGACAATTACAAATGCGCAAAAGTCTTGGAAGACACATCCTGCGATAAGTCAGACTTCCCACAGATTGTAAAAGTATAGCTGAGAATTTAGAAAAAAGGAGCTTGACGATGCAAGCTCCTTTTCGCTAAATTAGATAATTTCTTTAATACGAGCAGCTTTACCTCGCAGGTTACGCAAGTAGTACAGCTTAGCTTGACGTACTTTACCACGACGAGAACGCTCAATCTTAGCAATACGTGGTGAATGTAACGGGAATGTACGCTCTACACCTACACCGTAAGAAATCTTACGTACTGTAAATGTTTCGCTGATCCCACCGTTTTGGCGCTTAATTACAACACCTTCGAACACCTGAATACGTTCACGGTTACCCTCGACAACCTTCACGTGTACTTTAACAGTATCACCTGGACGGAAGTTAGGGTGGTCTGTACGAAGCTGTTCCTTCGTAATGTCATGAATTAGTTGTTGCATTGTTTTCACTCCTTCTTAACTAATGCTCTTATCTTCTAAGAGAAAGCGGAACATCGTTTTTAAACTTAAACCGAACGTTTAAGCACAACAGATAATATACCATAGAATTCTAATTTTCGCAATAGAATTCGGTTATTTCCATTCATCCAGCCAGGCTTTCTCCTGCTCAGTTAGTTTTCTGTGTTCCAGTAGATCCGGCCTTCTTTTATAAGTTCTTTTCAAGGATTCATAATGCCGCCATTCTTCGATTTTTGCATGATTTCCAGATAGGAGCACCTCAGGCACTTCTCGGCCCCGGAATTCTCTCGGGCGAGTGTAATGGGGGTGTTCCAGCAGCCCGCTGGAAAAAGAGTCTTCAGGAGCAGATTGTTCATTACCAAGGACATCCGGAAGCAGACGGACAACTGAATCGATTACTACCATTGCTCCTAACTCCCCGCCGGTTAAAACATAATCTCCGATCGAAATTTCATCTGTAACGAGTTCCTGCCTGATCCTTTCATCATACCCTTCATAGTGACCACATAAGAAAATAAGATGTTCTTCCCCGGCTAATTCCTCTGCTTTCTTTTGAGTATATGGCTCTCCCTGTGGACACATTAGCACAATTCTTGATTCAGCAACCGTCGTTTGCTTTGCAGCTTCAACAGCATCAAAAATAGGCTGAGGTGTGAGCACGAGACCTGCGCCTCCCCCATATGGATAGTCGTCTACCTTATTATGCTTATTTTCAGTATAGTCCCTGAAATTAACTGTTTGATAAGAAACAGCTCCTTTGTCTAAAGCCCTTTTCATAATAGACTGTTCCATAACACCAGGAAACATTTCTGGGAAAAGTGTCAGAATATCTATATGCATTAGTCCAGCAGCCCCTCTATTGGATCAATGATAATCTGTTTTCCTTCAGTATCCACTTCTTTAACAACCTCTTCGATATAGGGAATAAGTGCATCCTTAGCCTTTTCACGCTTTACTACCCACACATCGTTTGCCCCGGGAGTTAAAATTTCTTTGACTACACCGATTTTCTCTCCCGAAGTCAAGTAAACGGCGGAACCAATAATTTCATGAAAGTAGAATTCGTGTTCAGCCAGCTCTAATTGTTCATCTGAAGAAATTTTCAAGAAGCCATCCCGAAACCTCTCTACATCATTAATTGTAGGGTGGTTTTCAAAACTTATTAAATCAAACCCTTTATGGATCCGGTGACTTTTTATGATAAGTTCTTCCATAACCTTATCATCATTCGTCCAATACAATAGCTGTCCGGGCTCAAACCGCTCATCAAAGTCAGTAATACGACGCACCTTTACTTCGCCTCTTATTCCATGAGTATTGATAATCTGCCCGACATTTAAATATTGTTCGTTCATCTTATAACCTACCTCGCTCGTATAACAATTCCATCTTTAATTACGATTTCCCGATCTCTAATAAGTTCTTCGTAGTGGTCGCCTTCTTCTATATTTACCAGTGTTTCTACTTCGTCCACTTTTAATTCTTCCCCATTCGGCAGTGTATCTAACTGGCCGATTTGATATTGCAATCTTTTCATCCGTTCCTTACGAAGACGAATTTCTTTATTAAAACGCTGGCGGACTTCATTTTGGTTATACTCTTTGTTTCTTTCAATTTTTTTCTGTTCAAACTGAAGCTGCTGACTTTCATTATCCAGCTGATCATACTGTTTATTAAAACGATCCTTCAATGCTTGTCTGCTCGTATCCGTTAAGATTTGCTTGACGGGTATTCGTTTGATAATCTGCATGATATTCCTGCCTCTTATTTTAATTTTTTATGTTAAAAAAAGGGAAAGGTTTCCCCTCTCCCTTTTCTTACATGATATCCAAATAGATTCGCTTACTAGCATCTGAGCCTGCCGCATAAACCACCGTCCGAATTGCCTTAGCAATTCGACCGTTCTTTCCAATCACCTTACCAACATCTTCTTTGTGAACTGTTAAGTGATAAACAACTTTGCTTTTCTCTTCCTTAACGTTTACTTCGATCTCTTCTGGATGATCTACAAGCGGTGTAACGATCGTTTCGATCAAGGCTTTCATGATATCACGCTTCTTTACTTATTGTTTTTTTTATCGTGGAACTGCTTCATGATTCCTTCTTTAGAGAACAGATTGCGAACAGTATCGCTTGGCTGTGCACCATTAGACATCCAATCCATCGCTTTATCAGCGTCAATGTCAACATGTACTGGGTTAGCTACAGGATTGTACGTTCCGATTTGTTCAATAAAACGTCCATCACGAGGAGAACGTGAATCAGCAACTACTACACGGTAAAATGGGTTACGTTTAGAGCCCATGCGTTTTAGGCGGATTTTTACTGCCATATTTAACTACCTCCATTAACTTTCTTTAATAAATTGTTTCGCACAAGTTTAGATTTTAGCAGATGTTCTCATGTGTGTAAAGGTTTTTTACATTACATAAAAGGAAATTTCATTCCTTTGCCTTTCTTTCCTTTTGTATTACTCATCTGCTTCATCATTTTTTTCATGTCTTCAAACTGTTTCAAAAGACGGTTCACTTCTGAAACAGATCTTCCTGAACCTTTGGCAATCCTCTTCTTACGGCTGGCATTCATTAAAGATGGATCCTGTCTCTCAGCCTTAGTCATCGACTGAATAATTGCCTCGACATGGACGATCTGTTTATCATCAAACGAAGCATTCTGCAGTCCCTTCATCTTATTAGCTCCAGGGATCATATTAATGAGTTCATCAAGGGGCCCCATATTTTTCACCTGATCCATTTGTTCAAGGAAATCCTCAAAAGTAAAGGATGCATTACGCATCTTCGACTCAAGATCTTTCGCCTGTTGTTCATCTACTTGAGTCTGAGCTTTTTCAATTAGCGTCATCACATCGCCCATACCGAGAATCCGCGATGCCATTCGCTCGGGATGGAATTGTTCCAGCTGGTCAAGTTTCTCTCCCATCCCGGCAAACTTAATTGGTTTACCGGTAACTGCTTTAATTGACAAGGCAGCACCACCGCGGGTATCTCCATCAAGCTTGGTTAAAAGCACCCCTGTTACGTCCAGTTGTTCATCAAAACTTTCCGCTACATTTACAGCATCCTGCCCCGTCATAGCATCGACTGTAAGAAATATCTCATCAGGACCTACCGCTTCTTTAATCCGCTGCAGTTCTTCCATCAGATCTCCGTCCACATGCAGGCGTCCGGCTGTATCAATGATAACGTAGTCGTTATGCTCTTCTTTTGCTTTCTCTACAGCCTGCCTGGCTATATCTACAGGATCTGCATCTGTACCTTGAGAATGAACGGGCATGTCCAGTTGCTTCCCGAGGGTTTCCAGCTGTTGAATAGCAGCCGGACGGTATATGTCTGCTGCTGCTAAAAGAGGCTTGCGGTTATAATTTTTCCGCAGAAGGTTTGCAAGCTTTCCCGTAGTAGTTGTTTTACCTGCACCTTGTAAACCAACCATCATGATAACAGTGGGTGGACGCTGGGCCACGGCAATTTTACTCTCATTGCCGCCCATTAACTCTGTAAGTTCATCTTTCACAATCTTTATTACCTGCTGGCCAGGTGTTAAACTGCCCATTACTTCTTCGCCAACAGCTCGTTCGCGAATGCGCTTCACAAAATCTTTTACTACTTTAAAGTTTACATCTGCTTCTAGAAGGGCAAGTCTGACTTCTCTGCTCATTTCCTTTACATCTTGCTCAGAAACTTTCCCTTTCCCTTTAATCTTTTGTATCGATTGTTGTAAACGGTCGGATAAACCTTCAAAAGCCATCGAAGGAACCCTCCTATTCTAATTCTTGTAGTTGCTGGAGCCACTTATTTAGATTATTATCACTTGCTGCTCTGTTCTCCATTTGGTGAAAAATTTGCTGACGTTTTTCGAATTTTTCGTATAAATGGAGTTTATTCTCATATTCCTCCAGCATGGCTTCCGTTCGTCTGATGTTATCATAAACGGCTTGCCTGGAAACCTCAAAGTTCTCTGAAATCTCACCTAAAGAATAGTCTTCCAGATAATATAACTCCATATAGTTCCGTTGTTTTGGAGTGAGTAACGATTGATAAAAATCAAACAAATAATTAACCCGCGTCGTTTTTTCCAGCACGTTTATTCACTCCTTGTTAAGTGAAATGCCTTTACATACAAATACTAACCGAGTTGACTAAGCAGTGTCAAGACTTAAAGCTCTCCTTGCTCAGTCTCCTGTTCTTCTATCATATCTGCGAACAGCCCATAAACAAAGGCGTTGGCGTCAAATGTTTCTAAATCAGTTACTTTCTCACCCAAACCTACTAACTTAACGGGGATCCGCAGTTCATTTCGGATAGCGAGGACGATGCCTCCTTTAGCAGTTCCATCAAGCTTAGTAAGAACAATTCCAGAGACGTCTGTGGCTTCAGAAAAGGTTTTTGCTTGACTCATTGCATTTTGGCCTGTTGTTGCATCAAGTACCAGCAACACCTCATGCGGTGCCCCCGGAATCTCCCTCTCAATTACCCGCTTCACTTTAGATAATTCATTCATTAAGTTAACTTTGTTTTGCAATCGGCCGGCTGTATCACAAATAAGTACATCGGCTCCCTTAGACTTTGCAGACTGAATTCCGTCATAAATGACAGCAGCAGGATCACTCCCCTCATTATGCTTAATCACATTCACACCAGCTCGTTTTCCCCACTCATCCAGCTGATCAATGGCTCCAGCACGGAACGTATCCCCCGCTGCAAGGGTCACTTTTTTACCGTCAGCCTTTAATTGATGGGCCAGCTTTCCAATAGTGGTAGTCTTTCCAACTCCATTTACACCTACGAATAAATAAATGGTCAAACCATCGGAATTCGTGGCAAGCTCTTCGATATCTGCTTCCATTTCTTCTCCGTAATACAGCTCTACAAGCTTCTCCGAGATCACTTCTTTAACCTGCACCGTATCTTTTATATTTCTTCTCTTTACTTCCATTTCCAGCTCTTCTATCATTTCCATTACCGCATTAACACCTACATCTGCCGAAATAAGCACTTCTTCCAGCTCTTCAAAGAAATCTTCATCTACCGTACGGTATTTAGCCACTAAATCATTAATTTTTGAAGTGAAAGAATCTCGTGTCTTGGCTAATCCTTTTTTAAACTTAGAGGCGATGTTTTCTTTTTCACCGGCCTCCTCCCCGGTTTTATCAGGAAGAACAGTGGAATCTGCCTCATAAGCTTGATCACCATGCCCCACATCGACCTGCTGATCAATAAGTTCATTCTCCTCGGGAGTCTCTGTTTCACCTTCTAAATCTGTAGATGGTTTGCTTTCAGGTTCATAATTATGCTTTAAAGACTCTTTTAATTGTTCGTTCTCTTTTTCTTTTTCTTCGACTTCATGAGGTTCAAGTACGAACTTCTCTTTTAATTTCTTGAAGAAACTCATCGTCTCATCCTTTCTACGCTTCCATTAATTCTGCCGTTTCTTCTAACCTTACGGAAACCAGTTTAGAAACACCTGATTCCTGCATGGTTACACCATATAATACATCGGATTCTTCCATTGTACCTTTACGGTGAGTAATAACAATAAACTGGGTCTGTTCACTGAACTCCTTTAAAAATTTAGCAAAACGATTCACATTCGCTTCATCTAAAGCTGCTTCAACTTCATCCAACACACAGAAAGGCACAGGACGCACACGTAAAATGGAGAACAACAGCGCAATGGCAGTTAAAGCTCTTTCCCCGCCTGACAGCAAACTTAAGTTTTGCAGTTTTTTGCCTGGAGGCTGAGCGACTATATCAACCCCTGTTTCCAGCATGTCCTGAGGGTCTGTTAATTTCAGATCGGCTTGGCCGCCGCCGAATAAATCTTTGAAAACCTGACCAAATTCCTGCCTTATTTTAGTGAAGGTATCTTCGAAGCGGCGTTTCATCTCATAATCCATTTCGTCAATAATGGAATGGAGCGTATCTTTAGCTTCCTGAAGATCAGCCTGTTGACCAGATAAGAAGTCATAACGCTCTACAATGCGGTCGTATTCATCAATTGCACCAAGGTTGACCGTCCCTAATTCATCAATAGCTTTCTTAATCAGTTTTACCTGAGTAGAGGCCTGATCGACGTTTTCGACACGTGAGAATTCTTTTTGAGCTTTTTCGAAGGTTATCACGTATTCGCTCTGTAAATAATCAAGCATGTTTTCCAGTTCTACATCTAGACGATTTGCTTTGACTTCTTTTTGCTGCAGATCCTGAACATAATTCTGGTGTATACGCTGCTTTTCTTTTAGTTCCTTTTCTTCCTGCTGGACGGATAAAGAAAGCGAATTTCTTTCCTGCCGCCGGTCGTGGATCAGTTGGCTTGTTGTTTCTTTACGGCGTTTTGTCGTTTGCATTTTCTCTTCAAGATCTTCTTCAGTTTCGTTCGACTCAGCAACCTCAAGCAGTTGGGAATAGGATTGACGATTCTGATTCACAGCATCCTGAAGCTTTTTCAATTCCTGTTCCATCCGATCCGTTTTTTCCTGCTGGTTCGCAACTTTCGACTCCTGCTCAACTTGCTTCATCTTCAGTTGCTGATGCCGCTCCCGAAGCTGTTCTTCATCATCCTTTTGCCGTTCTTTCGTTTTTGTTAAATGGTCAATCTGATTTTGTAGCTCTTCAAGTTTATGGTTAAGATGGCTTAGTTCTTCCTCTAATCCTAGAAGGCGTTCGTCAACTTGTTTTTTATCATTTGTGAATTGAGATTGATCTTGATCATAAATGACTAATTGATCGTTTAAATGGTCAATTTTTATTTGAAGTTCCCTCTTATACGATTGCTGTTCAAATTCTTTATTTTTCACCGCGTCTAATTGAGATTGCAGATTTTCAATCGACTGCTGTTTATCTGTAATATTATGTTTTAATTCTTTTACCTTCTTTTCCACATCCTGAGCTTTCTTATCGAAGGATTCAATTTTACCAGTCAGTTCTTGTAATTCTTTTTCTCTTGTGAAAAGGGATTGATTGGATTTCTTTTGTGCCCCTCCAGACATTGAACCTCCTGGGTTAACGACATCTCCCTCTATAGTCACTACTCTAAATTTACGGTGTAGCACACCGGCAATCACGTTAGCGTGCTCCAGCGACTCAGCAATCACAATATGACCTAATAAATGCTTAACAGCAGGCGCATAATCCTCGTTAAAACTAATGAGATCAGAAGCAACTCCAACAAACCCTTGTTGATCAGCCGCCTTCTCCACAGCCTGATCAGGTACAAACCTTGGCTGGATGGTAGACAGCGGTAAAAAGGTCGCCCGCCCTTTGTTATTCTTCTTCAGCCATTGAATAGCCTGGCGTCCTTTTGATTCATCTTTAACGATCACATGCTGAGCTTGAGCACCCAGGGAAGTCTCTATAGCAGTAAGAAGGCGGGAAGGTATGTCAATCACCTCAAGTACAGCACCTTCAATCCCTTCAAGCCTGGCCTCTTCTCTAGCTTTCAACACTTCTCTTACTCCTTGAAAATATCCTGAAAAATCCTCTTTAAGTTCTTCGAGCATTTCCTGTTTCGAACGAAGCTTTTCCAAGTACTGGTATCCCTGGTACAGTTTATTCTGCCATTCATCGTAAGAACTTTCATCATTGGCAAGCTGACGCTGATAATTAGTGAGAGTTTCTTCTAATTTAAATCGTTCATTCGTGTGATCGTTAAGCTCTTTACTAAGACGGTCAAATTCAGACTGCAGTTGGCTGCGTTCCTCATTCAATTCCTTAAATTTACCCTGCTGCATACCTTTTTTACTATTGAGCTGCTCTAACTGGCGTTCTAAAGATTGCTTCTCATTCCGTTTTGCAGCTTGACTATTTAATAAATCTATATACTCACTTTTTAAGTCTTCTATTTGAGCTTCGATGTTTTCAGTTCCATTATGAAGAGCTTTTTTTGTCAGCTCTATTTGTTTTTTTGTGTCCTTCTGTTCACGTTTTACTTCTTTAAGCTTATTATTCTCTGCATACACTGTTTTTTCCAATGAAGCAATTTCAGCAGTAATACTATTATATTCTTCCTCAAGTTTTGTTTTGTTTTCAGAAAAATGCTTATGACGCTCTTTTATTAATTCTTTTTTACCTTCGACATTCTCGAGCTCCCGCGTCAATGAAAGTAGAGTTTCCTGCAAGTCCTCAAGTGACTCATCAAGCGCCAGGATATGATCTCTTTTTTCTTCAATCGATGTTTCTTTTTTTTGCAGATCTGCCTTCAATTCTTCCTCTTGTTCCTTCACTTGCTCTAAATCTTTTAACAGCTGTTTCCATTCATAATGCGTGTCTTCAATTTGTGTAATTAACAGTGAAACTTCAATTTGCTTTAATTCTTCTTTTTTATCCAGATAGTCTTTTGCGATTGAAGCTTGTTCTTTCAAAGGCTCTAGTTGTATATCAAGCTCGTGGATAATATCTTCCACTCGATTTAGGTTTTCCTGTGTTTCAAACAATTTATGTTCTGCCTTTTTTTTCCTTTGTTTATATTTAAGTACACCGGCTGCTTCTTCAAATATAGAGCGTCGTTCTTCTGCTTTAGAGCTGAGTATTTCTTCGACTTTACCCTGGCTGATAATTGAAAAAGCTTCACGTCCAAGACCGGAATCCATGAATAAATCTACAATGTCTTTTAACCGGCATGATTGATTATTTATATAAAACTCACTTTCGCCTGATCGATAAACCCTTCTCGTCACGCTGACTTCTTCAAATTCTAGAGGAAGTGTCTGTTGTTCATTATTTAGTGTAAGGGTTACTTCTGCCATGTTTAACGCTTTTCTCGTATCACTTCCTGCAAAAATGATATCTTCCATTTTTGCCCCGCGCAAAGAGCGAGCTGACTGTTCCCCTAATACCCATCTGATGGCATCGGTAATATTGCTCTTCCCGCTGCCGTTCGGGCCTACTACTGAGGTCACTCCAGAAACAAATTCTACCGAGATGCGCTCAGCGAATGATTTAAATCCTACCGTATCTAATCGTTTGAGGAACATACTCATCCTCCTGTGTATCACTATTTTAACTTGTCTATTTTATCATACCCCATAAGAAAAAGGTAAGTGGAGATCGATTTAGAAAAGCAAATCTTTTTTAAGGGTTTTAATATGACAGAAAATATTTTATGATATGTTATAACCCCTAGAGAATAGTTGAGGAGGAAAATTGTGAGTCTTCAAGAGCCTACCAGAGATAATCTAAACTATATTATTGACGATATGGCTGATCGTCTTCAAGTTGTAAACCGTTCGATTATGGATCCCGAGGACTATGACTTGGACAAATATAGTGAAATTAAATCCCTTCACGACATCATCCAATCGAAGGGTCAGCTGAGTGTTTCCGAGATTCAGGCATTTGTACAGGAATTAGGAAACTATCGTAAGTAAATAATGCACCAAAAAAACCATTTCTTTAATAGAAATGGTTTTTGTTTACTTATCGAATTGCTCCATTGTTAAGGAGAGCCTGATGAGCAGCTTTTTGTTCAGCTTCTTTTTTTGTTCTCCCCACTCCAATGCCTACGGTTTCATTCTGCACACTTACATGAGCAATGAATTCCCTGCTATGGGCAGGTCCTCTTTCTTCAACAATTTCATACTCTATACGGCTGTTTCGATCTCGCTGTATGTATTCCTGAAGCTGACTCTTAAAATCCATCGCATGAGAAAAAGCACCACTTTTAATTTTAGGATACACATAAGTATTCAGGAACGCCACTACTTGGTCAAAACCCTTATCCAGATAGACAGCTCCAATGAAGGCTTCAAAAACATCCGCCAACAAAGCTGGACGATTCCGCCCGCCGGTCATTTCTTCGCCTTTCCCTAAGAGAATGAACTCCTGAAAATTCAATTCATTTGCAAACTTGACTAACGAGGCTTCACAAACAATCGAAGCTCTCAGCTTTGTAAGTTCTCCCTCTGCCATTTCAGGAAATTCTCTGTATAAATATTGCGATACCCCTAGTTCAAGGACAGCATCCCCTAAAAACTCAAGACGCTCATTATCCTCACGGTCTGTTTTGCGGTGCTCATTCACATAGGATGAATGGGTAAATGCCTGTTCCAGTAACGTAACGTCTTTAAAATGAATATTGACTTTTTCTTGGAAACTGGAAAAATCCTCCATAATTCACCTTGTCCTTTTCTCGAAATTGATCTATATAGGAAAGGCTGCCTGCAAAGCAGACAGCAATTCATAAGTTACGACTGGCTGTTTATGTAGTTCACAGCGTCGCCAACTGTATTGATTTTTTCAGCTTCTTCATCAGAAATTTCCATATCGAACTCGTCTTCAAGCTCCATTACTAATTCAACAACGTCAAGAGAATCCGCTTCTAGATCTTCTTTGAAGGAAGCTTCCATTGTTACTTTTGATTCGTCTGCATCAAGACGATCGACAATGATCTGTTTTACTCTTTCGAATGTATCTGCCATAGGAACTTCACCTCCCTTCAATCATTATAGTAAATTTTAAAAAGGAAAACCAGACAAATTTTACATCACCATACCACCATCAACATGGATGGTCTGACCAGTGATATATCCTGCATCTTCTGAGGCTAAAAAGCGAACCACGCCAGCTATATCTTCGCCGCTTCCAAGTCTTCCCAATGGAATTAAGGAAAGCATTTGTTCACGCTGATCTTCGGTAAGCTGATCTGTCATATCTGTGGTAATGTAACCAGGAGCCACAGCGTTAACTGTAATGTTTCTAGAAGCCAGCTCTTTAGCATTGGATTTGGTTAAACCAATCACACCGGCTTTAGCAGCTACATAGTTCGCTTGGCCAGGATTTCCTGACACACCTACGATGGAAGAAATATTAATGATCCGTCCATATTTCTGTTTCATCATTTGTCGGGTAACACCTTTTGTACAGACGAATACACCTTTTAAATTTGTATCGATAACATCGTCAAATTCATCTTCTTTCATTCTCATCAACAGATTATCTCTGGTAATACCCGCATTATTCACTAATATATCCAGTTTTCCGAATTGATCGACAACTTCCTTGACCATCGCTTTAACATCATCTGAGTTGGAAACATTGGCTTGAATTTTAATGGCTTCTCCGCCATTTTTTTTAATTTCCTGAACAACTTCCTCAGCTTTTGCTTCACTTCCCGCGTAGTTTACTGCTACTTTAGCACCTTTTAAAGCTAACTCAAGTGCTATGGCACGGCCAATACCACGAGAAGCTCCTGTAACGAGGGCCACTTGTTCGTTCAACATTAAGAATCCTCCTTATACCAATCTATAAAACTTTGAAGAGACTCCGGATCCTGAATGGAGAATGTCTTTGTCCTCCGGTTTACTTTCTTAACTAACCCGCTAAGCACTTTTCCATGTCCTACTTCTACAATCGCATCGAGGTCTGCTTCTACAAATTTTTCTAAGATCTCTTCGAACCGTACAGGAGAATATAACTGTTTTATTAACAATTCCCCGATTTCTCCTGGTTTTGTTACAGGTTCCGCGGTGACATTAGCATAGACAGGACATTGAGCAGCAGTGATCGAAACTTCCTTTAAGTTCGCTGCAAACTCTTCACTAGCAGGCTCCATTAAACGGGAATGGAAAGGACCGCTTACATTTAACGGAAGAACTCTTTTTGCACCTGCTTCTTTTAACAGGTGAGATGCTTTTTCCACACCTTGAGCTGTACCTGAAATTACGATTTGTCCAGGACAGTTAATATTAGCCAGATCAACAGGCTCACTTTCGTCAAAGTCTGCCAGTACTTCCTCAATATTCTCTTTTGATAATCCTAAGACAGCAGCCATTGCCCCCTGTCCAGTAGGAACAGCTTCTTCCATCAATTTACCTCTTGTATGGACAAGCTGAACAGCCTCTGCAGGGTTCAGTGAACCTGCAGCGACGAGTGCGCTGTACTCACCCAGGCTGTGGCCGGCTGTCATTAAAGGAGTTACCCCTTTTTCTTCAAGTACTTTAGTAATCCCTACACTGTTTAAGAGAAGTGCAGGCTGAGCGTTTTCCGTTTTTGTTAATTCCTCTCCCGGGCCTTCAAACATGAGGGAAGTTAAAGAATACCCGAGCTTCTCATCCGCCTGGTCAAATAATTGTTTCACATTATCGTAAGTTTCATACATTTCCTGGCCCATTCCAACTTCCTGGGACCCTTGTCCTGGAAAGATATAAGCTACCTTTTTCAATCGTCTGCACCTTCCTTTGCCACTTCTTTTAATGTGGATTCAATTGTAGTGGTCACATTTTCTTCAATCATGTGACAAGCTTGTTTGATCGCATTGAAAATCGCCCTTTCATTAGATGAGCCGTGAGCTTTAATAACCGGAGCCTGTAAACCAAACAATCCTGCCCCTCCGTATTCTGAATAATCCAGCTGATTTTTCAGCTGCTTTAAATCATTCTTTACAAGGCTGGCTGCAATCTTGGATTTAAAGTTCTGCATGAAAGTAGATTTTATCATTGAGAACATCGTTAAGGCTGTACCTTCAATTGTTTTCAATGCGACGTTTCCTGTAAAACCGTCAGTTACGACAACATCAGCGGCGCCATTAAGAAGATCACGAGCCTCTACGTTGCCTATAAAGTTTATTGGCGCATCCGCCATTAATTCAAAAGCTTTCTTCGTTAGTTCGCTTCCTTTTCCCTCTTCTGTTCCAACGTTTAATAAACCGACACGGGGAGAAGACACTCCTCTTACTTTACCGCTATAAATTGAACCAATGACAGCGTATTGAAGCAAGTGATTAGGTTTTGCATCAACATTTGCTCCTACGTCCAGCATTAAAAAGCCTTTGCCATCTTCCGTAGGCAAAGTTGGACTTAGAGCAGGCCTCTCTACTCCTTTTAACCTTCCAATACCAAACAGTCCCGCACTCATTAAAGCTCCTGTGTTTCCAGCAGAAATACATCCATCAGCTCTTCCCTCTTTGACCTCTTTAGCCATCAATACCATAGATGCCTGCTTCTTTCTTCTCACAGCCCGGACCGGTTCATCGTCAGCCGTTATGGATTCTGTCGTATGTATAACATTAATATTCGTTGAATCATTTAAGAAAGGATTGATTTCTTTCTCATTTCCTATAAGAGTAATTTCAAGCCCTTTTATTGAATGAACAGCTTCCAATGCACCTTTCACAACCGCTTCGGGTGCATTGTCACCTCCCATTGCATCAATTGCCAGCTTCATTATTCATTCATCTCCTTAGGGTCATTTTCGCGAAACATCTTAAATGACCCTGCAAATACTTCGTCACTTTCCACATAACTGTGTACATCTACTATCGTTCGCCCTTTATGATCTTCACCTTTTACGAACGCTTTCGCTACCACACGCTCTCCCAATTTAACCGGCCGGGTAAACCGGATACTCGATCCAGCAGTCAGCGCAAGTTCATCATTAATTACAGCTACGGCTAAGGAATTAGCTTGAGCAAATAAATGATGTCCTCTGGCTATACTGTTTCTGGAAAAAACGTGTTCCGGCTTTATGTCTAAAATGGAAATTGCCCGCTCATCAAGTTCCAGATCTATTACTTCTCCAATAACTTCTTCGATTGGCAGAGCTTTAACCGTTTCATTCCATTCATGAGTAGCAACAGATTTAATACGTTCACGCAATTCCGGGATAGAAAGTTCCATACGGTCAAGCCGTATTGTCTGGATACTAACATTAAAACGGCGTGCCAGCTCTTCATCTGTAATAAAAGGCGTTTCTTTGATCGTGTCCTTTAATTCGCTCTGTCTCACTTGTTTGGATCGTTTCATCCTATGTCCCACCGTTCATTCGCCAATTATGACTAGGTACTAATAGTAATATATAATACCTTTTTTAATAACGCAAGGATCTCGAAGAAAAAGCAAATCACGAAAACCAATCGGAATTTTCTTTTAATCCAATACTTTTCCGGATATATGAGGATCCTTCTCGATCATCTGCTTGAGAGCTCGATATTCATGATTTTTTTCCAGCAGATTACCCGAAATAATTTGGGCAGCATCTTGTCTTGCTGTTTCTAGAGCTCGGTAATCATGAACCATATCTCCTACTTTAAACTCTGGCATGCCGCTTTGTTTTCTTCCGAAGAAGTCCCCTGGTCCTCTAAGTTTTAAGTCTTGTTCTGATAATTCAAATCCATCAGTAGTTTCCGTCATTATCCGCATACGCTCCTTCCCTACGTCTCCTTTAGGGTCAGCAAGTAATATACAATAACTTTGCACATTTCCTCTTCCTACGCGCCCTCTCAACTGATGCAGCTGTGACAGACCGAAACGTTCGGCGTCATGAATAACCATGACGGTGGCATTTGGAACGTTAACCCCTACTTCAACAACCGTTGTAGAAACCAGGATTTGTACTTCATTTGCAGCAAAGCTATGCATGACTTCTTCTTTTTCATCATTAGATAAACGCCCATGCATAAGACCAACATGTACACCCGGTTCAAAAATATTTGAAAGCTGGTCGTATAAATCAATAGCATTCTGAATATCCAGCTGATCCGATTCTTCAATCAGCGGACAGATTACATAAGCCTGCTGGCCTGATTTAATCTGTTTTTGTATGAAGGCAAGGACTTTATCTGTAAGTTGTCCCTTTACCCAGTACGTTTCAACTGGTTTCCTCCCTGCGGGCATTTCATCTATTACAGATACATCCATATCTCCAAAAGCTGTGATGGCCAACGTTCGAGGTATAGGCGTAGCTGTCATAAATAAGACATCAGGATGGAGTCCCTTATCTCGGAGCGTTCTCCGCTGATTCACTCCAAAACGATGTTGTTCATCTACGATTACGAAACCGAGACGGTTAAAGTCTACTTCTTCCTGGATTAAAGCATGGGTTCCTACAATGAGATCTACATGATGTTCTTTGATCTCACTTAGAATTTGTCTTCTTCGTTTCCCTTTAACTGAGCCAGTCAGCAAAGCAATCCTCAGCCGATCCCCGAACATTTCCTGCAGGGATGCTGCGTGCTGCTCTGCTAAAATTTCAGTAGGGACCATAAGAGCAGTCTGACGTCCTGTTGTAATAGACGCATACAAAGCAATCGCTGCAACGGCTGTTTTTCCGGAACCTACATCTCCTTGCAGCAGCCGGTTCATCCGGTAAGGATTTTTCATATCCTGTAAAATCTCACTAAGTGCACGCTTCTGCGCACCGGTTAGTTCAAACGGAAGTGACTGAACAAACTCTGTTAATCGCTCGTTATCATAGTTCTGGGCATTTCCAGTTGTTGATTCACGCTGTAATTTTCTTAGTAACTGCATTTTTAATTGAAACACTAAAAACTCTTCATAAATGAACCTTCGTTTTGCATGTTTTAATAAGACACGGCTTTGAGGATAATGCATTTGTTCAATTGCCTGCTGGCGCTTAGGAAGCTTGTAGCGGATAATTGTATCCTCAGGCAGAATCTCTTCTACATCTTCTAAGTAATCTTCCAAAGCAGCCTTAATTACTTTTCTTAAGGTGACTAGTGTAACACTTTCTTTTAATGTATAAACCGGCTGAATCGGTTCCTGACTCTGTGCTGACCCTTTTTTGTACTGGCTGACTGTGATTTGCATTCGGTGCTGATCCCATTTACCTGTAACTGTCACCGTATCTCCGGCACTCAGCTGTTTTTTAGCAAATGAACGGTTAAACATGACAGCTTTTACAGCAAATTGATCAACTTGTAGAGTCATGGTTAAGCGTGACTTCTTTTTTCCATAAAACTGAACGACCGGTTCAGAGGTCAACTGCCCCTCAATCGTTGCTTTCTCTTCATGCTGAAGTTCAGTTAATGGTTTAATTTCATATGAATCGTAACGATAAGGAAAATAAAATAATAAGTCATGAATGTCAAAAAGCCCAAGCTCGTTTAAATGAGCTTGAAGCTTTTCCCCAATTCCTTTCACTTCGCTAATCGATAAATTTAGTCTACTGTTCATTAATCGGACTCCCATAAATTTTGGCTTCAAGTTTCCTGCCGGTTAAGGTATCAGCAAGCCCCCCTTGAGCAGTCTCTCTAAAAGCACTTGGCATCCTTTGTCCTACCTTATACATAGCGTCAATTACTTCATCACAAGGAATACGGCTTGTAACACCGGCTAATGCCATATCTGCGGCGACCACTGCATTGGAGGCACCCATCGCGTTTCTTTTCACACAAGGAACTTCTACCAGACCGGCTACTGGATCACAGATTAATCCCAGCATGTTCTTCAGCGTAATAGCCATCGCTTCAGCGGATTGAGACGGAGTACCTCCAGCCATTTCTACGATAGCCGCCGCTGCCATTCCAGCAGCAGAACCTACTTCCGCCTGGCATCCTCCAGCAGCACCGGAAATCGAAGCATTATTGGCAACAACGAATCCAAAAGCTCCCGCAGTGAACAAGTATCGTACCATCTGCTCACGTGTCGGATTTAATTTATTTTTAACGGCGAACAGAGTCCCAGGCACGCAACCGGCACTGCCAGCAGTCGGGGTGGCACAAATGGTTCCCATTGCTGCATTCACTTCATTTGTGGCCACAGCTTTACTAACAGCATCCATAAGTAAATTACCTGACAGAGGTTCATGGTCACGCATATAATTTTGAATCAACACAGCATCCCCACCGGTAAGACCGCTGTGAGATTTCACTCCCTGCAACCCATCTTCTACGGCTTTTTCCATAACATCTAAATTTCTTTCCATCTGGCTGAAAATTTTTTCGCGATCTACTTGTTTTACTTCCATTTCCTGACGAATCATTATTTCAGAGATTGGAATATTTTCTTTTTCTGCCCGTTCTATTAATTCAGCAACATTTTTAAACATCAGAATACCCCTTTCTAAAGGCACTTTCCTATTAAATAGAAAGCGAGCCTGATCTAATCGGAAATACGGGCGACCTGGGTGATATGGTCTGCTCGTTCTAATTCGTTTAATACAGTATCTTCAATATTCTGATCCACCTCAATGACCATTAACGCCTGCTCTCCCTGAGCTTTTCTTGATACTTCCATTCGACCTATGTTGATTTCATGGCTTGCAAGAATAGATGTGGCTGATGCTATTGCTCCATAGCGGTCATTATGAATTAATAGAATCGCAGGATGGCTGCCTGATAGTCTGAGTTCAAACCCATTAAGCTCAGTTATTTCAGCTTTACCTCCGCCTATTGATATGCCGACGAGCTCTAATTCGCCTTCTTTATCCCCAATAACAAGCTTTGCAGTATTAGGATGGTCTGTATTCGCTTCTTCTTCATAAAAATTAATTTGTATGTTTTTATGTTTAGCTATATCAATCGAGGAGCTCATTCGTGTGTCGTCCGTCTCGAAATCTAACAACCCGCCTATAATAGCTACGTCCGTTCCGTGACCTTTATATGTTTGAGCAAAAGAACCGAAGAGATGGACGTAGATGTATTCCGGCTCCCGTCCAAATAAATGCCTAGCTGCTCTCCCAATCCTGGCGGCGCCAGCCGTGTGTGAACTTGAAGGGCCGATCATAACGGGCCCAATAATATCGAATACTGATCTATATTTCATACGATCACCATCCTTACCGTTAATAGGTAAACGCTTTCTATAATCCGATTACCGATATATATTTTACCATATTTCCATGAAAATTCATTAAAATAGTTAGATATATTGATTATTTCTGCCAGAAAGAGTAAAATACTAGTTTGTGGGTTATGAGATAACCGGGTGGGAGAGGGATAACTTCATAGAGGAGAATACGATGCTCAATCAGCATAATTCTCAGCACAGTCTGCGTAAGGATATAATTGCCGGATTTATTGGCTACTTTACTACCGTCTACATTATTGCGGTTAATAGCCAAATTCTGCAAGATGCAGGCCTGCCCTTAGAAAATGGCATGCTTGCAACAATTCTTGCAAGTACTGTCGGCTGTTTAATCATGGCTGTTTATGCAAATGCTCCTATGGTGCTTATTCCAGGTATGGGAGTAAATGCTCTCTTCGCTTATTCCATTATTGAAGGAAAAGGTATGGACTTCCAGGAAGGATTAGCTGTAGTAATAGTAGCCGCACTAATCTTTCTGACTACAGCGTACACCCCGTTAGGAGATTGGCTGAAGCATGCTATACCAGGCGCCCTCAAGCATGCAATCACTGTAGGGCTTGGACTGTTCCTCACCTTAATTGGCTTAGAGAAAGGTGGGCTTGTCGTAAGAGGCGAACACTCCCTTATCACTTTGGGGGACCCCTCATCGGCCGTTGTAATTACGAGTCTTCTCACTTTATTTATTGCCGTCTTTCTATTTGCTAAAAATGTGCCCGGAAACTTTTTAATTACCATGGTAATTGGTACAGTAATAGCACATTTTACCGGTCTACTGGATGGTCCCGGTAAAGGGATATCTGCAGGTGAGCAAGAGTGGGTCTTTCTTCCCTCCTTTGGAGCTGTTAGTGAATTTGGTTTTTGGATGGCTGTATTTCCTCTGGCTATCGTGCTTATATTTGAAAATATGGGCTTGATACATGGTCAGCTGGATATGTTAAATCAGCAGGACAAATTTAAAAAATCCTATCGTGCTTCAGCATTTTCTGCATTAACCTGTGGATTCTTCGGTACTTCACCGACTGTATCCTCAGCAGAAAGCGCAGCTGTAATTGCTTCAGAGGGAAAAACCGGCAGAGCCAGCCTTGTGATGGCGGGATTGTTCCTGACTACCATTTTCTTGACTCCATGGATTTCTATGGTCCCTTCAACAGCAATTAGTCCGATCCTCATTATTGTAGGAGCACTAATGGTACAAAATATTAAAGAGATCCCTCTTGATCAGTTATCCGATGCCATGCCGGCTTTTCTGATCATAGTAATGATCCCTTTTACGTACTCAATTGCTGACGGAATGGCATTTGGCTTCATCGCTTACCCTGTTGTTAAATTTGCCATGGGGAAACAAAGAGAGCTCTCAGCTCCTGTCGTATTAATCGCCATGGTTTTTCTCGTTGAATTTATCGTCCGCTCCATCGGACACTAATAAAGCCTATAAGTACGGTTACCACCATTCGTATAAGCATAAAAAAAAGAGACCCTTACCAGGTATGTGTTTCAGCTTGTAGAGAAACCCCTTGTTTTTCTACAAGCTTTTTTGTGCACCCGTGCAGGCAAATACCACACACTTTCCGCGGATGAACGCTCGAGCCTCTTTGTGAAATTCCCACTTCAAACATTCGGATAAGTCCGTTTTTCCTCCGGAGTTTCAAGGTGTTCGCGCAAGCGGCAATAGAACATCCTATGCAGTTCAGCTACGCTCAATCTTCCCTTACTATGCTGCAGATGCATTTCCCTTCATTGGAAAGGATGTTTGACCGCCCAAATAAACAAATTGCCACCTCTAAAGATACTGTCTCAGAACAGGAATCCAAAAAACAAAAAATCAGGTTGTCAAGACTTTCTCGACAACCTGATTTTTTTTATTCTACAGCGAAAATATAAGAGTAAATAGGCTGACCGCCGTGATGGATTTCCACTTCCATATCCTCATATTCTTCTTCAATAAAGGTTTCAAGTTTATCTAATTCCTCGTTAGAAACCTCTTCTCCGCTGATAATCGTTACAATTTCATCTTCATCTTCTTCAATCATTTCACGCAGCAGCTGTTTGGCTGTTTCAAACTGCCCCTTTTGAGTGGATTTAATATCACCTTCTAATATACCCATAAAATGACCTTTTTCAATCGTCAGCCCTTCAATTTGAGTATCCCGTACTGCATAAGTAACCTGGCCGCTTTTTACTTCCTTCATCAAGCGTGTCATTTCTTCTTGGTTGGTTTGCAGATCAACTTCAGGATTAAACCCTAAAAGAGCACTCATTCCCTGAGGTATAGTCTTTGAAGCTACAACCTTTACGTCGACTTCCGCTAATTCGGCTGCCTGTTCAGCAGCCATCGTGATATTTTTATTATTTGGCAGAATTAACACGTGTTTTGCATGAACACGTTTGATAGCATCTGAAATGTCTTGTGTACTAGGATTCATTGTTTGCCCGCCCTGTATAACTACATGGGCACCAAGACTTTCAAACAGTTTTGTAATGCCTTCTCCAACTGCTACGGTAACAATCCCATACTCAGCAAGCTCTTGCGGTTCTGAGGACTTTTGGTCACCTACTATCGAAGTATGCTGTTCCCTCATGTTTTCAATTTTCATATTTATTAAACTTCCATAACGCTGTCCTAACGTCATGGTTTCCCCCGGGTACTCTGCGTGAATGTGAACTTTTATTAGTTCTTCATCTGAGACGACTAATAAAGAATCCCCGTGCTGGCTTAGCTCTTCACGAAATTGCTCTTCATCGTACGGGTTCTCATTTAACTTATCCTGTTCAAATTTAACCATAAATTCCGTGCAGTACCCATATTCAATATCTTCTGTATTCATAAAGTCCTGCGCTGATTTATGGTGCTCGGCGTTCACCATTTCATCCATAGAAACAGAAGCAGAGCCGGTCTCAGGCATTTCTTCACCCTTTAAGTTAGCAAGAAACCCTTCATAAATGGTTAATAGACCTTGTCCTCCACTATCCACTACCCCTACCTCTTTTAACACAGGTAAGAGTTCAGGGGTTCTTTTTAACGAGTCCTGTGCTGCTTTGGTTACACCTTCCATGAAGAAAACCAGATCTTCCTCTTCGGCTGCGAGCTTTTCGGCTGCTTCGGCTGCTTCACGTGCTACGGTCAATATCGTTCCTTCCACAGGTTTCATCACCGCTTTATATGCAGTTTTGACTCCGCCCTGGAACGCTTCTGCCAAGTCTTTAGTTGTTAGCGCTTCCTTTTGTTCACAAGCCTTTGAAAATCCTCTAAATAACTGGGAAAGAATCACCCCCGAATTGCCGCGTGCTCCCATAAGCAGTCCTTTTGCTAAAGCTTGCCCCACTGCTCCAGCATGGTTTTCACTTATCTTTCTCACTTCTTCTGCACCAGACGTCATCGATAAATTCATATTTGTACCGGTATCACCATCCGGGACTGGAAATACATTCAATGCATCAATCATTTGAGAATTGGCTTTCAAATGTTGTGCACCCTGCAGCACCATCTCCGCTAGTTTTGTACCGTCTATCTCTCTTACCGTCACACTTACTTCCTCCTTTGACTACACCAGACGCTATTATTCGTTTGTTACTTGAACACCTTGAATATAGATGTTAACCGAGTTAACAGATAAGCCTACATTTTTATTTAACGCATATTTTACTTGAGATTGAACATTATGAGCTACTTCAGATATTTTCGTGCCATAACTTACAATTATATACATATCAATGTGTACGTGGTCTTCTTCCTGCCTCACCACGATACCTTTTGAAAAATTTTCACGTCTCAGCATTTCTGCCAGCCCGTCACGAAGCTGATTTTTGGATGCCATACCTACGATGCCGTAGCATTCTACAGCAGTACCACCGGCAATTGTAGAAATTACATCATTATTGATGGTTATATGACCATATTGATTATGAAGATCAATTGACATAGGAATCCTCCTTTATACTCGTCATCTTCGTAGACCAATTATAACACACACTGACCAGGCCAAGTATGATATTATGAATTACCACTTGGACCCCTATTATACTTTGTAACAATTATAGGTGTCTGTCAAGAGAAAATTCTTGATATAATTATCGCCTGTTTATTGCAATTCGACTCTCTATATGATACATTAATTAAGTATTTCAAGAAGTATGTAACAGGAGGGATTCTACATGTCACGTAAATGTGTCGTTTCAGGACGAAGCACAAGCACTGGTAACAACCGTTCCCACGCGATGAACGCTAATAAACGTAAATTTAAAGCTAACGTGCAAAAAGTACGTATTCTAGTCGATGGCAAGCCAAAGAAAGTTTATGTATCTGCTCGTGATCTAAAATCAGGTAAAGTAACACGCGTATAATTAAACACCAAAAAAAGCACCCGGCATGGGTGCTTTTTTTGTTAATCTTTTTTAAATGTTCCTATGACAGCCCGTACCATTCCTCCGAGAAAACGCGGAAGTTTAATCGTATAAAATTTCATGAGCGTCCTCCTCAACATATAAAGCTATGAGTGCCATAATACCTCTATTAAATGATATCTTTACTTCTTATTACTAACAGTATGCCTTGACTAAAAGAAAAAGTACCTTCATCTTTAATCAAATGGTTTGAGATACATAAAGTGGAACCGTATGTTAAATGAGTACCCTCTAAAGGATAGTAGAAACCCTCAAGAGTTAACCCCCAAACATCAAGTGTAACGGGAACAAACGATATATAGGGAGAATCTTCATTTCTCCCTATTGTATGCGTTCCGCAGCCAAACAATTCCAACTGGTTTTGCTGATCAAGAATCCGGGCTTTTATCCCTTTTTTCCATAAGGGATACAAAATCTGGATATTTATAAGAGTATGGTCCATTCTGCCGCCGGTAATCCCAAAAAATTGTATTTCTTCTGCCTGCTGGTTGATAGCATATCGAATGGCAAGCTCAAGATCAGTTTCATTCTTTTCATTTGGAAAGACACTCAGGTATGCTGCTTGATTTTTTATATTCTCAAACGAACTTCTGCTTACTGAATCAAAGTCCCCTATGGCTGCATTTAATGGTAATTCGTTTTCTAATATCACTTCAGCCCCCTGGTCAGCTCCAATCCAAAAGAAACTTTCACCCGTATATTTGGATAAATCCGGGATGTGACGTTTGGGGCCTCCTCCCACAATTGCATACTTAGTCATAGTAATTCCTCCACTTTCACTCCACATTTCAGCCCTCAAAAAAGGCTCATTAATAGGGTAACTATTATGAGCCTTCAATATCTTTCTCATTCATTTAATGGATTCAATTGCTTGCTGGCGGTTATTCTGATTAAAAATTGCACTTCCGGCCACTAGCACATCAGCCCCTGCAGCTACACATTCTCGAGCAGTCTTTTCATTAATACCCCCGTCCACTTCAATTTCATAACTGTAATTATACTCATCTCTATATTTTGCCAGTTGTTCAATTTTACTAAGGACTTCAGGTATAAAAGCTTGCCCCCCAAAACCTGGGTTTACGGTCATGGCCAATACTAAATCAGCCTCTGGCAAAACAGGACGTATAGCTTCTACGGAAGTAGCCGGATTAATGACAACGCCCGCTTTGACCCCATGACTTTTGATCAATTGCAGGGTACGATGAAGATGAGGACATGCTTCCTGATGAACGGTAATGATGTCAGCTCCCGCTTTTGCGAAATCTTCAATATAGTAATCCGGTTTTTCAATCATCAGATGTACATCCAACGGAAGGGTGGTATGCGGGCGAATACTATCTACAATTAACGGTCCAATAGTAATATTAGGTACAAAATGACCGTCCATCACATCTACGTGAATGTAATCCGCTCCTCCTTCATCTACTTCTTTAATTTCCTTTGCGAGTTGAGCAAAGTCTGACGCTAGTATTGATGGTGCTATTTTTGTCATGCACTAATACCTCGGCTTTCGATTTTTTATTTCTTCTACGAACTGCAGGTAATGGTCGTAGCGGTGTTTTGCAATATCCCCCTGCTCTACGCCTGCTTTAACTGCGCATTTCGGTTCTTTTGCATGGATACAGCCGCGAAATTTACATTCATCCTGCACAGCAACAAACTCGGGAAAACATTCACTTAACTCTTCCAGCTCCATTTCACCAAACTCTAAAGAGCTAAAGCCGGGAGTGTCTGCCACAAGTCCGCCTGCTATCTCGTAAAGCTCTACATGTCTGGTTGTATGTTTCCCTCTGCCCAGACTTGCAGATATTTCATTCGTTTCAATGTTTAAGGATGGATCCAAAAAATTAAGAAGAGAAGACTTCCCAACGCCGGATTGACCGGCAATTACCGTGGTTTTTTCTGCTAAATAATGTTTAATATCTTCAATCAGCAGCCGGTCATTCATCGCTGACAGCAGAACCGGGTATCCGAGACCCTCATATATTTTTTGATACGCTTTTATCGAAGAGAATTTCTCCTCCTTTATTTGGTCCACTTTAGAAATAACGATTACAGGCTCTAGTCTTTTCGCTTCAACAAGAACAAGAAATCGATCTAAAAGTAAAGGATTAAACTCCGGGTTAGCAGCAGAAGTTACAATTAAAGCCTGATCCACGTTAGCAATGGGCGGTCTTACGAATTCATTTGCCCGATTTTCTATAGATAGTATATATCCTTCTTTTAAGGTTTCTGCTTGAAATTCTACTATATCCCCAACAAGAGGAGTAATTTTCTTTTTACGAAACACTCCTCTGCCCCGACATTGATATACAACACCTTCATGATAGACATAATAGAACCCACTTAGGGCTTTGACAATCTTGCCTGTAGCCATTCATTCACCTACTTAATATGAAACATTTTCTTCTACGATTACTTCATCTTCTCTAACGACTTTATAAGTGGCTTCCTCTTCCGGTGAGATCGTTAAATCAATAGAAACTGTCGTATCCTCTGTAATCATTTCCTCACTATACACTTCGGAAATCTCATTGTTTAAATCATTCACATACACGAGTACCTGCTGCTCTTCCTGATCGGAATCTTCATTGAAGGGAACCCCGACTTGAATAGTCTCCTCACGAGGAGTCGCCTCTGATTCCTGCTCTTCGTCCTGATCATCTTCCTGATCATCGCCCTGTTCCTCTTCTTCAACCTGCTCCTCTTCATTCGACTCCTCATCGGAATTCTCCTCAGGGCCGGAAGAAACAACTAAATTCACAGTAGAACCCTCATTGACTTCTGTAAGAGATTCGGGATCCTGACGAATGACTTCTCCTGAAGGTACACTTTCTGAATGTTCTTTTGATACAGAAGCTTTTAACCCATTATTACTTAAATAATCTCTTGCCTCTTCTTCCGTTTCCCCTTCCAGGGACTGAAGCGTAACAGTAGGCGGGCCAGAACTTACCTGAAATATTACCCTGGTTTCATCAATGATAATATCATCATTTACCTGAGGTTGGATTTGATCAATGATCTCTCCCTCAGGGCGGTCATCCGTCTGTTCAATAGCAAGCACACTTTCATAACCTCTTTCTTCAAGCTCTTCCTTTACTTCCTCGTAGTTCTGCCCAACATAATCTTCAAATCGTACACGTTCCTTGCCTTTAGAAGAATAAACAGTAACTCGCGACTCCTCTTTTACTACTGTACCAGCTTCAGGATCAGTTCGAATAACCAGCCCTTCTTCTACTTCATCAGAGAAAACTGCTTCCCTTTCTACTTCTAAATTCAGGTCGGAAAGGTCACTATATGCTTCTTCATATTCCAATCCTTCAACATCAATCATCTCAACGTCATCTGGTTCAAGCAGACTTGGAAGAATGAAAAGAGCAGCAATCCCCGCGAACAGTAAAACAAAAAAGATAATGGTCAGCCATAGAAGCCACCTTTTCTTTTTTTTCTTTTTTGGCTTCTTTTCTTTTTTCTTCTTACCGTTATTTACCGCTGCTTCTTTCTTTGTTTCTTCCAATGCTTTAGCATCAAAGTGCTGGGTAGCATCATGCACGATAGTGGCATCCTCATCTTGATCACCAAAACTGTCATCTGTTATAACTGGAATAGCTTTTGTCTTGTCCTCTTCATCATCTGGAATAGCAAAGACACCTTCATCAGCCCGGTATGGTTCTAAAGCAGTTCCTAAATCTTCCTCCATTTCTATTACAGATTCGTAACGGTAAAAAGGATCTTTAGCTGTTGCTTTTAAAACTACATTTTCAACGCTTTGTGGTAGATCAGGAACCCACCTCTTTAAGGAAGGTGTATCGTGCTGCAAGTGTTTAAGAGCAATAGAAACGGGAGATTGGCCAGAAAAAGGAAGTCTACCTGTTAAAAGTTCGAATAACACAATTCCTAATGAATAAATATCAGACTTCTTCGTTGCCATCCCCCCGCGGGCTTGTTCAGGAGATAAATAATGGACGGACCCGAGTACTGAATTTGTCTGAGTCAGAGCAGTAGCACTAAGAGCCATCGCTATACCAAAATCGGTCACTTTGGCGTGCCCATAATGATCTATCAGTATATTTTGTGGTTTAATATCACGATGTACAATCCCGTTATCATGGGCATGTGCAATCGCTGAAGTTACCTGACGCATAATGTCAACTGCTTCAGCAGTCTCTATCGGACTTTTCTGTTGAATGTATTGCTTAAGGGTCATCCCATCTACATATTCCATTACCATGAAATAAATATCTTCTTCTTCCCCAACATCATAAATATTTACGATATTAGGATGGGATAAACTTGTGGCCGATTGCGCTTCTCGGTGAAACCTTGCTATAAATTCTTCATCATTGCCATATTCTAAACGCAGAACTTTTATAGCGACTTCTCGATCAAGAATCGTATCATAGGCAAGGTAAACATTGGCCATCCCTCCTCCGCCGATCATTTCATTTACCCGGTAACGATCGTTGAGGAGACGATTATTCAACATTAATCAACACCCTCTTTCGAAGAGGAGTCGGCATAGTGAATAACAGCCAGCGTAATATTATCCTCTCCACCACGATCATTAGCTAAATTGATTAAGGATTGACAGAACTCCTGCCAGTCCCCTTTATAGTTTGACAATTCACTTAATTCTTCTTCATTCACTTTATTGGTTAATCCATCTGAACATAGGAGCAAGCGATCATCGCGTTCAAATTCTAGCGTCATTATATCTGGAGATATGTTTTCGTCCGTACCGAGAGCCTTTAATAAAACATTTTTTCTTGGATGAGTTTCAGCCTGCTCTGCGGAAATCTGTCCTGAACGTACCAGTTCATTCACCAGGGAGTGATCCTCCGTGATTCTTTTAAATCCATCATCATTGGCTAAATAGACACGACTGTCCCCGACATGTCCGACAGTTGTAAATTGTTTACTGCACAAGGCAGCAACTACAGTGGTCCCCATCCCTCTACATTCCTCATTTTCCCTGGAATGCTTCAAGATTTCCATGTTCACTTCATGAATTGCATCTTTCATCCACAATTCTGCCTTTTCAGGATGATCGATGGAAGACGTTTCCTTCCATTTTTTATGTAAAGTAGAGACAGCCATTTGGCTGGCAACATCACCAGCCTTATGTCCCCCCATACCATCCGCTACCACAGCAAGCATCTGAGCGTTCTCATGATAAAAAACCCCGCCTGCATCTTCGTTATGGTATCGAACTTTTCCTTGATCTGATAAAAAGCTGCCTATCATGGTTTTCACCCCATCTCTTCAAATCACTAATAGCTATTCTGACCTCTATTTTATAGGGATTTACCGCTTAACTAATCTGGTAAGAAAAAATCCATCTGTATCCCACTGCTGAGGAAATATCTGTAACCCGTATTCACTCATACCCCGACCATTTTGTAAAAACCCAGGAAGTTCATCATAAAAAGAAGGATCAACGGCAAAGTTATCATTTTGATTTAAAAACTGTTTAATAGCTTCTTCATTTTCATGCCGGTCAATCGTACAAGTACTGTAAACCATCTTCCCGCCCTTCTTCAAGAGAGGAGCTACGCTTGTCAGTAAGCTGTCCTGAATCCGTCGGAGGTTAAAGATATCCTGCTCCTGCTTATGGTATTTAATATCAGGCTTTCCTCTTAACACTCCTAAACCAGAACATGGGGCATCCAACAGTATACGATCGAACGACTCCCGTTCATGAATATCCCCTAAATTACGTGAGTCCGCTTGCGCTGCCTGGATCGAGTTTAATTGAAGAAGAATGGCTTTTTCATTGACAAGGTTTGCTTTTTTCTTGTGAAGGTCATAAGCCACCACCTCACCCTTGTCATAAATTTTTTCTGCAATATGAGTTGTTTTCCCCCCTGGAGCACTGCAAGCATCAAGAACCGCTAATTCTGGAGATAAGTCCATCATTTCTGCTACAAGCATAGAGCTTTGGTCCTGCACGGAGATGAAACCTTCCTTAAATAGTGGATCGTTTAAAATGTTTCCTTCTGTAATTAGCAGCCCCTGTGAAGAAAACCGGCTTATTTCTGTTTGAATACCACGGGACTTTAACTCTTCAATTGCTGTGTCTCTTGTAATTCTGATCGGCTGTACTCTAACGGACATCGGAAGGTGCTTTAGATTTTGATAACATATTCCTTTTGTTATTTCGATACCATACTGATCCACCCATCGTTCAACCAGCCACTTGGGGTGGCTGGTCTCTATAGACAGCTGCTCAATCGGGTCACTGATTTGTTCAGTACTTCTTACTCCATTCCGCTGTATATTCCGAAGCACGCCATTGACAAGACTTGAAATTCCTTTATGACCTTTAATTTTTGAAATCTCTACTGCTTCATGGATAACAGCATGATCTGGAACCCGTTCTAAATAGAGCATTTGATAGACTGACATATATAGAAGCCATTTCACCCAGGGTTTAAGCTTTTTCTGTTTAGCAAGATAGGAGTGAATTTGATAATCGATTTTTAGTTTATTTTGAAGTGTACCATATACGATTTCAGTTAAAAGAGCCCCGTCTTTTGAACTTAATTGACGTTTACTTATCTCCTGATCTAACAGGACATGACTATATCCGCCTTCTTCACCAATGCGCGTTAAAAGTTCAAGAGCTGATTCCCTTAGTTGGTATTTAGCCATGTTATACCTGCTCCCCCAGTCGATCGCCAATTTGCATAGACTGTCCAGCGCCGTTTAAAAATGCTTGTCCGTCCATCCGTTTTTTGCCGGACAACTGAAGATCGGTTATCTTAACAGCCTTGTGATCCCCCGTGGCTACAACTATACCATCATTGTAAAAATCGACCACTGTGCCAGCAGGCTCGTTATAAGAGTGATCAACCATTTCACTCCACCATATTTTTAATGGTTTGCCCTTCCAGTATGTAAATGCTACAGGCCAAGGGTGCATCCCGCGAATGTGATTGTAAATGGAATACTGGTCTTTTGACCAATCAATTTTTTCCTGTTCACGTTTAATATTCGCGGCAAATGTTGCTTTCTCATCGTCTTGCTGTTGTGGTGTAATCTCCCCTGCAAGAAGGGGAGGCAGAGTATCGATTAATAAAGCAGCTCCTGCTTCAGCTAATTTATTATGGAGGGTACCGACATGATCCTCCTGATCAATTGGTACGGTAACCTGGCTTAAAATATCCCCTGCATCCAATTGTTTCACCATATACATGATGGTAACCCCGGTTTCTTTCTTGCCTTCTATAATCGAATAATGGATAGGAGCCCCACCTCGTAATTCAGGCAAAAGGGAAGCATGGACATTAATACAACCATGTTTTGGAGCTTCTAAGAGAGAACCGGGAAGGATTTGGCCAAAGGCTGCTGTAATCACTAAATCCGGCTTAAACTCTAATACTTCATGATATTCTTCTTTAATCTTTTCCGGCTGCAGAACAGGTATATTTAGTTTGACAGCTGCTTGCTTAACGGGAGGAGGAGTTAAAGATTTTTTTCGGCCTTTTGGTCGATCTGGCTGTGTTACGGCAACTACTACTTCATAGTTGTGCTCGACAAGCTGTTCAAGCACTGGCACAGCAAAATCAGGTGTGCCCATAAATGCAATTCGTGTCATGATGAATCTACTCCTTCCTTACATTAACTGATACGGCTGGAAATCGACGTTGATTTGTAACCCGTTCTCTTCTTTTAATTCATCTTCATAATAATGCAGTATTCGTTGGATTAACTTATGTTGTTCAGGCTCATCTTTATATTTTACCATGCATTGATATCGATATCTATTGTTGATCCGCGTCAGGGCAGAAGGCGTAGGCCCTAGTACATCAGCTTCTTCCGATAACTTGTTCCTCATATAGAGTACAATTTTTCGGGTTACTTCCTGCACTTTTAATTGATTTGGATGAGAGACTGTAAAAAGGGTTAAGTAGTAATAAGGAGGATACTTAAACGCTTTCCTCAACCTCATTTCTTCATTAAAAAACTGCTCATAATCATATTGACTGGCGAGCTGAATGCTGTAGTGTTCTAAATTGTAAGTTTGGACAATTACTTCTCCGGCTAATTTATGACGGCCCGCACGACCGCTTACTTGAGTTAAGAGTTGAAACGTCTTCTCAGCTGCTCGAAAGTCAGGCAGGTTTAAAAGAGCATCTGCAGCGAGAATGCCTACTAGCGTTACATTAGCAAAATCAAGGCCTTTGGCAATCATCTGCGTCCCAAGCAGAATATCTGCTTTTTTATCACCGAAATCATTTAATATCTTTTCATGGGCACCTTTTCTTCTAGTAGTGTCCACGTCCATTCTCAGTACTCTTGCCTCAGGAATAAGTTCCTGAAGTGCTTCTTCTACTTTTTGAGTTCCTGTCCCGAAATATCGAATCGTTTTACTTTCACATTCCGGACATTGCACAGGCATAGGTTCTTCATAAGAACAATAATGACATTTGAGACGTTCCTGTCTGCGGTGATAGGTTAATGCAATGTCGCAGTGTGGACATTCTTTTACATGTCCACAGTCTCGACACATTACGAAAGTCGCATACCCTCTTCGATTTAAAAAAAGAACCGACTGTTCCCCGCGGGCAATTCTTTCTTTTAACTTATCCAGTAAAACACGAGAAAACATCGAGCGGTTCCCCTGGTGAAGCTCGTCTCTCATATCAACCAGTTCCGTGGAAGGCATTGCTGCATCATTCATCCTTTTTTTCAAAGTAAGCATTGTATAATTTCCTTTAGCTGCGCGGGCATAGGTTTCCAATGCCGGGGTGGCACTGCCCAGGACAACGGGACAGGAATGGATTTTTGCTCTTTCAACAGCAACATCTCTGGCATGGTAACGAGTTCTGTCCTCCTGCTTATAACTCGACTCATGTTCTTCATCAATAATAATGATGCCTAAGTTTGAGAAAGGTGCAAAGATCGCAGACCTTGCTCCTACTACTACCTTCACCTCGTGCCGCTGGATTTTACGCCATTCATCGTATTTTTCTCCAGCGGATAGTCCACTGTGTAGAACAGCTACTTTAGAACCAAACCTGCCCTTGAAACGTTCTACCATTTGCGGGGTTAACGCAATTTCAGGTACGAGCATAATGGCTTCCTTATTTTCTTCTAATACTCTTTGAATCGACTGCAGGTAAATTTCCGTTTTTCCGCTCCCTGTTACACCGTGCAAAAGAAAAACTTCATGTCTTTCTTCCTTTAATGAAAGCAGAATCGGATGAATAGCCTCTTTCTGCTCATCCGTTAAAAGAAAGGGCCGGGTCCTTTCAAATTCTCGATGAGAAAAAGGATCACGAAACACTTCCTGTTTATATTCCTTAATAATTCCCTGATTAATTAAAGGCTTTAAAGTAGAAGCTGAAGAGTCTGTTATAGTAAGAAGCTGCTTCTTAGGTACAGATTCCTGATGATCAATAAAGTATTCAATGATCTGCCTCTGTTTTTTCGCCTGCTTAGAAAGGTCTACTAACGTTTCCTCCAGCTGAACAGGTGATTGCACAGGTTCAATGATTGAGGTCGTTTTCGTAGTTTCACGGCTTTTTACTTCATAATGGATATCTACCCAGCCATCGTCTACAAATTGTTTAAGTTTCTGGTAATTTAATGTAGATTCCGCGAATTCTTTATAATCTATTACACCGCGTCCGGCAAACAGCTGATCCAACTCTTCAGGAAGCTGCTCATCTGTCAGTCTCCAAAGCTCTTTACGATAAGTAGCTTTTAATACTTGCGGAAGCATAACTTGTAAACAAGAAACATAGAAGCTTAACGTTTGTTGAGAAAGCCACTTTCCTATCTGGAGCAGCTCTGGAGTTAAAGCTGGGACAATATCTAAAACTTCCTCTATCTGCTTTACTTTTGAAAATTCACTGGACTCAGCCAGTTCAATAACATATCCCAGAATTTTTCTAGGCCCAAAAGGTACGATCACTCTTACCCCCGGCTGTACTATAGATGCATACTGCTCAGGGATTCCGTAATCAAATAAACGGTTTGTATTTTGAGAGGGAACATCGACGATTACTCTGGCAATACTCAAAATGCCTCACCTGAGTGTTCCTCAGCAGCCTCTGTCCATATCTTTTTCGCAAGTTCATCCTTGGACATTAATGGAAGTACAATTCTTTTGCCTTCTCTAGTTAAATAAATTGTAACATTGGTATCATGTCCAAAGCCTGCACCCTCTTCTGATACATCATTTATTACAATAGCGTCTAAATTCTTCTTGCGCAATTTCTGTTCACCATAATGCTCACTCTCATTTGTTTCTGCTGCAAAACCAATGAGATATTGGTTCGTCTTCTTTCTTCCTAGTTCCAAAAGGATGTCTTTCGTACGCTCCATCTCGACCGTATAATCACCCGTAGTTTTTTTCATTTTATAATTAAATGTGTTTTTAGGGCGGTAATCAGCTACTGCTGCCGATTTAACAACTATATCTGTGTGTGGAAATTCCTTCATAACTGCCTCATACATCTCTTCCGCAGATACAATATTAATTCTACGCACTCCAGCGGGGGTGTCTAACTGCACCGGACCCGTTACTAAAGTTACTTCAGCTCCCATAAGAGAAGCTTGTCTGGCTAACGCAAATCCCATCTTACCTGTTGATGGATTCGTAAAGTAGCGTACCGGATCAATTTTTTCCTGTGTAGGGCCGGCTGTTATTAGAACCTTCTTTCCCTGTAACAAAGATTTGTTCTTTTGTTCACTTTCCAGTAACTGAACGATTGTTTCTGGATCTTCCAACCTTCCTTTTCCTACATATCCACATGCCAAGTAACCCTCCCCGGGTTCGATAAACTTAAAGCCCCATGAGTCCAGCTGCTTTAAATTTTTCATAACAGAAGGGTGGCTGTACATATGAACATTCATGGCAGGAGCAATATATACAGGAGCTTCCGTAGCTAATAATGTAGTGGAAAGCATGTCATCAGCTATACCATTTGCCAGCTTTCCAATTGTATTTGCTGTAGCTGGAGCAATTAAAAAAAGATCAGCCCAATCAGCTACATCAATGTGCTGAATCTGCGTGGGATCCTGTTCTTTAAAGGTATCGGAATAAACAGGCTGACGTGATAGAGCCTGAAAAGTTGTCGGCGAAATAAATTTCTTTGCGTTTTCTGTCATAACAACTTTCACTTCGGCCCCTGCCTGTACTAGTTTACTCGTTAATGCTGCAGCTTTGTAAGCAGCAATGCCCCCTGATACGCCTAACACAATTTTTTTATTTGTAAGCATAGAAACCTGTCCCTTCATGAACAATTAATAACGAAAAGCCGCGCTTTATAATTTAAACAGCGCGGCTTTGTTGACGGTATAAAACGAACGATATTACGTTGTTTCCGTTCTTTCCTGAATGTTATCGGCTTCAGAATATGTTAATTTTCCAGAATTGATTTCCTCAAGAGCCACGCCCACCTGCTGACTTGATGTAGGATTATCTACCATAGGTGCACTGCCTTGCTTTAATTCTCGTGCTCTTCTTGCCGAAAGGGTGACTAAAGTATATTTGGATTTAATTTGTTTCTGCAATGAATCAATAGACGGCTCCAGCATCATGATTGATCTGCCTCCAATGCTTTTTTATATTGTTTTGATACACGTTCACGTTTACAATGCTCGCTTGCTACAATTGCTTTTACTTTATTTACGGCGGACTCGACTTTGTCATTAACAACGACGTAATCATAGGCGTCCATCATGTCAATTTCTTCTTTAGCTGCGAGAAGTCGATTTTTCACTTTTTCTTCAGTTTCTGTGCCACGGCTTACAATCCGGTCTTTAAGCTCTTCCAAAGAGGGTGGAATAAGGAAGACAAAGACACCTTGCGGGAAATTCTCCCTTACTTTTAAAGCGCCCTGTACCTCAATCTCAAGAAATACATCTTTTCCTTCTTCTAAGGTTTGTTCAACGTACTGACGAGGAGTCCCGTAGTAGTTACCGACATATTCTGCATGTTCAATCAATTGACCTTGACTGATCAGCTGCTCGAATTCATCACGGCTTTTAAAAAAATAATCAACACCGTCCACTTCTCCTTCACGAGGGGCACGCGTCGTCATTGATATGGAATACCTTAAATCAGTCGACTGATCAAATAATGCTTTTCTCACAGTCCCTTTACCTACACCAGAGGGTCCAGATAAAATAAATAAAATGCCTTTTTCCTTTATCATGAATGGATCCTCCTAGTTATCATCTGACATTTCTTCATTACTTAGTACACGCTGACCGACCGTCTCCGGCTGTACAGCAGATAAAACGACATGATCACTGTCTGTAATGATAACGGCACGTGTTCTTCGGCCGTATGTAGCATCTACTAATTTATTATTGTCTCTTGCCACGGTAATAATACGTTTAATAGGTGCAGATTCTGGTGAAACAATGGATATAATGCGATTTGCTGATACCACATTGCCAAAACCGATGTTAATTAACCTTAAACTCAACGAAACTTCCTCCTTCTAGGACACTAATCTATTACTATTATATGAAAAATCGTGTAGTAATCTCAATTGTTATTCGATATTTTGTACCTGTTCTTTTATTTTTTCAATTTCACTTTTCATTTTGACCACTTGATTTGAAAGTTCTGAGTCATTAGATTTAGAACCGATGGTATTTATTTCACGATGAAACTCCTGCACAATAAAATCAAGAGTTCTGCCGGTGACTCCGCCTTTATGAAGAGCCATGTAAAATTGTTCAATATGAGAATATATTCGAGTTACTTCTTCAGTAATATCTCCTTTTTCAGCTAAAAGAGCTACCTCCTGGAGAACTTTTTGATCATCCCCCGTTATGGGTTCCTGCGTATAATCTTCAATTCGTTGTTTAATTTTTTCTTTATATTCTTTCACTACATGTTCCCGTCTTGCTTCAACTCTCTGAACAATGCCGCTTAACGTCTTCAAGCGATTTACTAAGTCTTCCTTTAGCTCGGTACCTTCTCTTTCCCGCATGTCCATAAGGTTATCCAAAGCCTCAAGTACAGCTTTTTCAAACATAGCGGTTAATTCATGATTGAAGTTGTCACTTTCAGAAATCGTAAAAACGTTGTCTAACTTAGCTACCATATCAATAGTAATTTCTCCAGTCAACTCATACTTGCTCTTTAAGATATGAAGCTGTTCTTTATACTGGCGCACAAGATCTTCATCAACTTGCAGCTGAGCCGTGGTCAGCCCTTCACCTTCAAGGTTAATAAATATATCAACGTGTCCTCTTGTTATTTTAGAAGCTGTTATTTTTTTTAGTTTTTCCTCCATAAATAAAAGAGAGCGGGGGATTTTCGGCGAGAAGTCGAAAAAACGGTGATTAACACTTCGGATTTCTATTGTACCTTTTATATTATTCCATTGTATCGACTGCCTTCCATAACCTGTCATGCTACGAATCATTATACATCCCGTCCCATAATTAAATAGTTTTAAACCAAGTTTAGTTTATCAAATTTATTCACAATGAAGCGAATCATTGCTATACTGACAAGACTAGAGAGGTGAGTACCATGCCATTTGACGGCGTTGTAACCCGAGCGATGACATATGAGCTAAATGAACGCATCCAATCGGGACGAATCGTTAAAATTTATCAGCCAACTGAGACAGAACTTGTGTTTACCATTAGAAGCAGTGGAACGAAGAATAGCTTATTACTCTCAGCCCATCCAAGCTATGCCCGTTTCCATTTAACAAATGACCAATACCATAACCCTAAAGAACCCCCGATGTTGTGCATGCTGCTCCGGAAGCACCTGGTCGGAGGTTTTATTGAAAGCATTGAACAAATAGAAATGGAACGAATCGTTAAGTTTCATGTGAAATCACGCAACGAAATTGGCGATGAAACGATCAAGACCCTCGTTGTCGAGGTTATGGGGAAGCATTCCAATATATTACTTGTCGACAATAATCAAGGACATATTGTAGACAGCATCAAACACCTTCCTCCATCACAAAACCGCCACCGCACTGTTATGCCGGGGCAGCCTTATAAGCTGCCACCGTCCCAGGGGAAAACAAATCCTATCGATTTAACCGGGGAAGATTTAATAAGGAAGCTGGATTTCAATTCAGGAAAAATTGATCAGCAAATATTAAACCGTGTAATGGGTTTTTCTCCTTCTATTACGAAAGAAATTGCTTATCAGGCCCGGCTCGGTTCCTTAGAAGCCTACAAAAAGAGTTATGAAGAAATTCGCAGCAAAATTATTCACAACAGTTATACACCTGTTCTGTTTACCGGAGATCGCGAACAATTTCATGTATTCCCGCTTGAACATACGCAACAAACGGGAAAGTCATATTCCACAGTCAGTGAGCTGCTGGATCGATTTTACTCAGGAAAAGCAGAACGCGATCGAGTTAAGCAGCAGGCCGGCGACCTGCACCGGTTCCTAAAAAATGAACTAGAAAAAAATAAACGTAAAATAAAAAAACATCAAACTACTTTAAAAAAGTCTGACTCAGCCGGAGACTATCAGAAAATGGGGGAACTTCTTACAGCTCATATGCACCTCGTTCAAACAGGTGATACTTCTGTAACCGTAATGGATTATTATGATCCAGAACAATCGGAATTAACGATTGAGCTCGACCCGGTAAAGTCGCCAAGTGAGAATGCACAAAATTACTTTCAGACTTATCAGAAGTTAAAAAAATCAAAACAAGTAGTCCAGGCAGAAATAAAGAAAGCTGAACATGAGATTGAATATTTTGAACGTTTAATTCAACAAGTAGAATCAGCTCGTGAAGAGGACATTGAGGATATTCGTGAAGAACTTAGGGATCAAGGATATCTAAAGAAAAAAGCATCCTCAAAAAAGTCAAAAAACAAACCAGCCAAACCGGCTCCTGAAGCTTTCCAGGCTAGTGACGGGACGCTTATACTTGTAGGCAGAAACAATAAACAAAACGAACATTTAACAAATAGGGTTGCCAATAAAACCGATATCTGGCTGCATGCGAAAGACATTCCAGGTTCGCACGTTGTTATAAGAGATAGTGATCCATCTGAAGAAACTTTATTCGAGGCAGCAAGACTTGCTGCTTATTACAGTAAGTACAGCCAGTCTTCATCCGTCCCCGTTGACTATACCTTAATAAAAAATGTCAAAAAACCTTCAGGAGCTAAACCCGGCTATGTAACCTATGATGAACAACAAACGCTGTATGTTACACCTGATGCAGAAGAAGTCTTACGATTGAAAGACAAATAACAGGCAAAAAGCACGGGGCGTTTGTAAAGCAAGCGTAGCCAAAAAACTTAAGACTCCTGTGGGAACAACTAAAGTTGAACCTCCCGCAGGAAAGTACTCCTTGCTTTCCTAGGTAGCTGAGTCCGAACACGGAAAGCGGAGTGTTTTGACGGAGCGATGCTAAAACCCCTTTCCCTCACATAAATAATCCGAACTGATTTCAATAAAATCGGTTCGGATTATTTTTTGCTGTATCAGTTTTTTCCTGCTTGTATTAACGACTTAAAAAATAGATGAAAACAATAATTGCAGTTAAATAGGAGAACAAAGCCTGCCCCCAGTACCGGGGGCGTTCTTTTCTTAATAACCACCTATTCCATAAGATAAAGACCACAAAACAAACAGCACATCCCAGAAGAGGCTGCCATGACCACACAGGCTCCATAAAGGTAAGAGAAATCCACACATATAAGTAAACCATGCATGTACCCAGACCTAACAGGGCGTTCGTTACTATAAAAACAGAATGTTTCCTCGAATTCATTTGCATCACCAACGATTAGTAGTATAACTATCGTACTAATAATTTTATGATCGAGCAAATCTGTCTAGTATTAAGAATTAGTAAACATGTCAGGCTGTTGGTTCCATTCATTTAGTTTACTATAATCTTCTTCTGTTAACTCTTCATTTGTTTTTAACTGACCGATCAATTCACTATAATCCGCCAATGAGTAATAATTATATCCTTTTTCCTCAAATGCATCCCGAGCTGAGGATAAATTATAATTAAAAATTGATAATATTTCTACCACATTTTTTCCGTTGTCTCTCAGGGCATCACTAGAAGCGATAGATGACTTCCCGGTTGAGATGAGGTCTTCGATTACGATCACGTTATCTCCCTGAGATAGATCACCTTCAATTTGGTTTCCCTTACCATGTTTCTTTGCTTCTCCACGTACGTAGACCATAGGTAAATTCAAACGATCAGCTACCCAGGCAGCATGGGGAATGCCCGCTGTGGCGCAACCGGCAATCATATCAATTCTTGAAGGAAGTTCCTTTATGTGCTCCACCATTTGGTCTATGATCTGCTCCCTTACGTGAGGATAGGACATCGTCATCCTATTATCACAATAGATCGGAGATTTTAAACCTGACGTCCACGTGAATAGCTGTTTAGGGTTAACTTGTACTGCACCGATTTGTAACAACAATGCTGAGATGTTATTGTTTTCCATGTATAAACTCCTCCTTTATAAGCTGATAGGTATGAAAAGGATCATCAGCTTCTGTAATACTCCTCCCAACTACGATCGCATCAGTTCCATCTCTGCCTGCCTCAAACGGAGCAGCTACTCGTTTCTGATCGTGCTGGTCCTCTTCTGACTTTCTAATTCCAGGAGTTATTGTAAAAAACTCATTCCCACATGCTTGTTTTATCATTTTAATTTCTTTTACAGAGCATACTACGCCGTCCGCTCCCCCCGACTGACTCAATTCAGCCAAATGGGTTACACTCTCTTCTACAGTATGAGGCAACAGTAGTTCATTAGAAAGCATGGTTTGATCAGTTGAGGTAAGCTGCGTCACAGCTAATAAGAGGGGACGACAGTCTTCATTCACACTTCCTTCCATCAAACCTTCTCTAGCTGCGGAAATCATTTTTTTGCCTCCTGAAGCATGAACGTTCACCACATCTACACCTAATGACGCCACATTTTTCATTGCTCGGTTTACTGTTTGAGGGATATCATGAAGCTTTAAATCAAGAAATATGGAGTGACCTCTTTCTTTCAAGTCATATATGACAGCGGGGCCCTCTTTATAAAAAAGTTCCATTCCTACTTTAACTGGAATTTGATTAAGATTATTTTCTTTTAAAAACTCTAGTGCCTGCCGCTTGTCTTCGAAGTCAAGCGCTGTATAAATTTCATCAAGTTGCTTAATAATGAGCCCCTCCTATCGCTTCTTCAACAGAATTAAAACCGTATTTTTCTAAAGTGTGCGGCAATTCATCAATTAAATTTTTACAAATGTTAGGGTTTTTAAAATTCGCACTGCCAACGGCTACAGCACTGGCTCCTGCCAGCAAATATTCTATAATATCGTCAGTGGTTTCAATCCCGCCCATACCAATAATCGGAATGCTCACTTCTTTAAACACCTGGTGAATCATTCGAATGGCAATCGGTTTAATAGCTGGTCCCGATAATCCACCTGTCTGATTGGAAATGATAGGTTTTCTCGATCTTGGATCGATTCTCATCCCTGTTATTGTATTTATCATGGAAAGTCCATCAGCTCCAGCTTTTTCTACAGTTTTAGCAATGGCTACCACATCAGTCACATTAGGAGACAGCTTTATATATACAGGCAGTTCCGTTTGTTCTTTAACATGCCTGGTAACTTCAAAAGCCCGTTCGGGGTCTGTACCGAACTGTACACCCCCCTCTTTTACATTAGGGCAGGAAATATTGACTTCTAAAGCTTGAACCATGCCGTTAGACAGCTTAGCGGCAACTTCACCATATTCTTCAAGAGTGCTCCCTGCCACGTTGGCTATTACCGGCGTCTCGTATGGAGCGAGAAACGGCAGTTCATGTTTTATGATCCCTTCTACGCCGGGATTTTGTAAACCTATAGCATTTAACATACCACTTGCTGTCTCAGCAACACGCGGCGTTGGGTTACCAAATCGTTTTTCTCCTGTTGCTGCCTTAATAATGATGGCCCCTAAAACGGATAAATCATAGAATTGAGCAAACTCTTTACCAAAACCAAAACATCCTGATGCAGGCATGATTGGATTTTTTAATTGTAGTCCTGGTAACTGTACATGAGTCCTCATGATAAAACCACCTCTTCCGGTCGAAAAACGGGTCCGTCACTGCATACTCTGACGTATCCCTTTCCACATGATTCTGTAGTTTCAAGTACACACGCAAAACATGCGCCTATACCGCACCCCATTCTTTCTTCGATGGAAATATAACCAGGAAGACCATCAAGTTTCTTCTTCACGTTTTTTAACATAATGGACGGCCCGCAAGTATAATACTGATCAATATTGGCGAGAGAGGGAAGAGCATCCGTTACGAAACCCTGCTTCCCGGCACTCCCGTCATTCGTAGTCAATTGCACACTGCCTAACGCTTTGAACTCCTCTACATAAAATAAGTCTGCTTTAGAACGGTAACCGAGCACACTGTTTACTTTAACTCCTCTGGCCGTTAACTGCTTCGCTAAATAATAAAGCGGCGGTATACCGATGCCGCCCCCTATGAGGAGGGCTTCCTCTCCTTCTTTCTGCTCTACAGGGAAGCCATTCCCCCCGGGTCCAACGATGTCCAGCTTGTCACCAATTCTTTTATTCGTTAATGCCTCGGTGCCATCCCCCATTACTTTATAAAGAAGGGTAATTGTACCTTTTACCGGGCTTACATCTGCAATAGAAACCGGGCGGCGCAGGAAATACTGGCTGCTCACTTGAATGTGTACAAATTGTCCAGGTCGTTTAACTAGTGAACTGATTTCGCCCTGCAGTTCAAGCAAGTAGGTTTGTGAAGCAATTTCCTGATGATTGACTATGCTCATCCATTCTCTAATCATTAGACGAACACCGCTTCCTTCTTATCGATAGGGCGTGCTGTGAACGTCATAGCATCTATCACTTCTACTATTGTTTTGGCTGTATCCAGACTTGTCAGACAAGCTATGCCATGTTCTACAGCTTCTCTTCTAATCAAGAAGCCATCAGACCGGGAGCGTCTTCCCGTATTGATAGTGTTAACTACAAACTGAACTTCTCCGTTGCGGATTAAATCAATAATATCTCTCTGCTCTGCTCCTAACTTTCCTACAGCTTCTACAGGCAGCCCTGCTGCTTCAATCGCTTGAGCTGTTCCTTTTGTTGCAATCAGCTGAAAACCAAGCTGGTGGAAAGTTTTTGCAATATCAAGCATTTCTGCTTTATCTTTATCAGCTACAGTTAACAACACAGATCCTTCTGTTGGTATTTTGAGTCCAGCTGCTGTCATGCCTTTATATAAAGCTTTCTCCAGGCTCTGGTCATAACCAATCACTTCACCGGTAGACTTCATTTCCGGCCCGAGAGTAGTATCTACACTTCTAAGCTTTTCAAAGGAAAATACAGGTACTTTCACATAAACTCCGTCAGGCTTTTCGGTTCGTCCTGAATAATAGCCTAATTCTTTTAATGTCTGGCCTAAGATCACTTTAGTAGCCAGCTGAGCCATGGTAATTCCCGTGATTTTACTTAAGAATGGTACCGTCCTGCTGGCACGCGGATTAACTTCCAATACATAAGCTGTCTCATCTAAAATAACAAATTGGATATTGATTAATCCTTTCATATTCAGTTCTCTCGCAATCTTAACCGTTGCATCAACGCACTGCTGCTCCAACTCTTCTTTCAGTCGCTGTGTCGGATAAACGGCCATCGAGTCACCGGAGTGAACGCCGGCTCTCTCAATATGCTCCATTATTCCAGGGATAAGAACGTCTTCTCCATCAGTTATCGCATCCACTTCAATTTCCATACCTGTTAAATATTTGTCGATTAAGATTGGGTGACCGTTGTGTACTCGGACATTCTCTTCCATGTAAATGTTAAGCTCTTCTTCTGAGTAAACAATTTCCATGGCCCGACCGCCAAGTACGTAAGAAGGCCTTACCACAACAGGGTATCCGATATCAGCTGCTGCCTGGACAGCCTCTGCTTCACTTGTTACACTTTCTCCTCCCGGCTTCGCAATTTCAAGTTTGTTAAGAAGCTGCTCAAACAGGTCTCTGTCTTCCGTCTGATTAATAGCTTCCATTGTCGTACCAAGGATAGTCACTCCACATCGATTGAGTCCTTCCACAAGGTTGATCGCTGTCTGGCCGCCAAACTGCACAATCACTCCTTCTGGCTTTTCAATGTCTACAACGTGCATTACGTCTTCTAAAGTTAGTGGTTCGAAATAAAGCTTATCAGACACACTAAAGTCGGTGGATACTGTTTCAGGGTTATTATTCATGATGATGGCTTCGTAGCCAAGTTCTTTTAATGCCAATACCGAATGGACAGTCGCATAATCAAATTCTACTCCCTGGCCGATACGAATCGGACCGGAACCAATGACCAGCACTTTCTTCTTGTCAGTTACAACTGACTCATTTTCTTCTTCATACGTACTGTAAAAATAAGGCGTTTCTGAGACAAATTCTCCTGCACACGTATCAACCATTTTATATACTGGTCGAATGTTGTGCTCCTGCCTGAAGTTCATTACATCCATTTCACTTACACCAAGTACTCTTGCTAACTGACCATCAGAAAGGCCTTTTTCTTTAGCCTCTTTAATGATTTCATTATCCCACCCTTTATCCTTAAGGGTGTTTTCAAGATTGATAATGTTTTGTAGTTTAGTTAAAAAGAAATAATCGATGCCTGTGGTTTTATGAATTTCTTCTATTGAAACTTCTTTTCTCAGGGCTTCTGCTAAAACAAAGACTCGTTCATCATCCGCCTTTTTCATTCTGTGGAATAACTCTTCTACCGAAAGATTATGAATGGAGTTTACATATAAATCTTCATTTTCTCCTTCTAGAGAGCGTACTCCTTTTAACAGTGCTTCTTCAATGGAACGTCCAATCGACATCACTTCACCAGTAGCTTTCATCTGAGTGCCGAGTTTCCGGTTTCCTTTTGCAAATTTATCGAATGGCCAACGCGGAATTTTAGCTACTACATAATCTAAAGCCGGCTCAAAACATGCGTAAGTTGTACCGGTGATAGGGTTTCTAATCTCATCTAATGTCATACCAACTGCAATTTTTGCAGCCATTTTGGCAATGGGATAGCCTGTAGCTTTGGAAGCTAAAGCAGAGGAACGGCTTACTCTTGGGTTTACTTCAATTACGTAGTATTGAAAGCTGTCCGGATCAAGGGCCAGCTGCACATTACATCCACCTTCAATTTCGAGGGCACGAATTATTTCCAAAGAGGCATTTCTCAGCATTTGATATTCACGGTCGCTAAGTGTTTGCGACGGGGCAAATACAATTGAGTCTCCGGTGTGAATCCCTACTGGATCAAAGTTTTCCATATTACAAACGACAATCGCCTGGTCATTTGTATCACGCATCACTTCATATTCCACTTCTTTAAATCCAGCAATATTCTTTTCAATTAAACATTGACTTACAGGTGATAGGGAAATTCCGCTGCGTGCGATTTCTCTTAAATGATCCTCATCATCACACATGCCTCCGCCGGCACCACCCATTGTATAAGCAGGGCGCACAATCACAGGGTATCCAATTCGATTGGCAAATTGGACCGCTTCTTCTACAGAATTAACGATTTCACTTTCTGGTACAGGTTGGCCAAGCTGATGCATTAATGTCCGGAATTTTTCACGGTCTTCTGCTCTTTGAATTGCATCTAAAGGAGTTCCGAGCAAGTCTACTTGATAGCGTTCAAGTATACCAGATTCACTTAGTTCCACTGCCAGGTTTAATCCAGTTTGACCTCCGAGGGTCGGAAGAATAGCGTCTGGCCTTTCCTTTCTGACGATCTTCATAAGAAACTCAAGCGTTAAAGGCTCCATGTAAACCTTATCCGCAAAAGTATGATCGGTCATAATTGTGGCTGGGTTCGAGTTGGCCAGTATAACTTCATAACCTTCTTCTTTTAATGCCTGGCAGGCCTGGGTACCTGAATAATCAAATTCAGCCGCCTGCCCAATCACAATTGGACCTGAGCCTATAACTAATATTCGCTGTATATCTGTTCGCTTAGACATAAAGAGCCTCCTTATTGTTATTCTTCTCTTGCTTAATTCTCTGTAAAAATTCATCAAATAAATAAGAAGTATCATCCGGTCCCGGTGAGCTTTCCGGGTGGTACTGAACACTAAATATATTAGCGTCTGAATGCTCTAATCCTTCTACTGTATCATCATTTAATGAAACCTGAGTCAGTCTGAGTTTTGTAGCCTGTATGGAAGCTGTATTAACGGCGTAACCATGGTTCTGGGAAGTCATCCTCGTTTGGTTATAACGCAGATCCTTAACAGGCTGATTTACACCGCGGTGGCCAAATTTCATTTTGCTCGTATCTGCTCCGGAGGCTAACGCGATTAATTGATGCCCAAGACAGATACCGAATATTGGCACTTCTCCCATCAGAAGCCTGATCGTTTGAATAGCCTCGGGGACATCTTTTGGATCCCCTGGACCGTTTGAAAGCATGATTCCGTCTGGCTTCAATCTCATAATTTCTTCAGCAGTTGTATGGTAAGGGACAACCGTCACATGACAATTGCGTTTTGTGAATTCCCGAAGAATCCCATGTTTCATTCCAAAGTCAATAAGGACGATTCGATCACCACGGCCGGGAACCACATACGGTTTTACAGTTGACACTTGTTTCACCTGATCAGTAGGAAGAGGTGTATCATTTATCATCTGCACAATTTGATCTACTGGTCGATCGGCAGAAGTGATCACTGCTTTCATAGTTCCATGCTGGCGGATGATTTTTGTCAGCTTTCGAGTATCAATCCCGCTGATGCCAGGTATCCCCTTTGCTTTTAGAAGCTCATCCAATGTTTCTTCACTTCGGAAGTTGGACGGGTGGTCACAATGTTCTTTTACTACCACTCCTAAGATTGCGGGATTGACCGTTTCAAAGTCATCCCGGTTGATGCCGTAATTTCCGATTAAAGGGTAAGTAAATGTTACAATTTGCCCGCAATAAGAGGGATCCGAAATCACCTCTTGATAACCTGTCATTCCTGTATTAAATACTACTTCCCCAAAGCGTTCACGATCGCTCCCAAAACCTTTACCTTTAAAAGTTGTTCCATCCTCAAGTACGAGCTGTTTCATTTGAATTCTCCTTCCATGCAATTTCTCCATTGACGATTGTCAGAACGGGCCAGCCTTTGGCTTTCCAATTATGAAATGGTGTGTTCTTCCCTTTGGAAGCAAACTCAAATCGATTAATTGTTCGTTCTTCAGTAAGGTTTATTATTGTAAGATCTGCTGCAGAGCCCTCTTCTAAAGTTCCATAAGGCAGTTTAAACAATTGACTTGGCTTAGAAGTAAGCCAATCAATTAAATCTTCTAAATTCCACCCTTTTTTCTCAACTAAGCAGGTGTAGAGTAAGGGGAAAGCAATTTCCAGTCCTGTAATGCCAAATGGTGATTTAATCAAACCTGCCTGCTTTTCTTCTTCTGTATGGGGGGCATGATCGGTAGCTATACAATCAATAGTGCCGTCCTGCAGCCCCTGGATTAACGCCTCCTGATCTTCTTTCGAACGAAGCGGTGGGTTCATTTTATAAAAAGCATCATTTTCCTTTATATCGTTCTCATTTAAGAGAAGGTGGTGAGGCGTAACCTCAGCTGTTACCTTGATGCCTGCTTTCTTAGCATCGCGAATCACCCGTACAGATTCTTTAGTAGAAACGTGGCAGACATGATAATGACAATCTGCTGCTTCAGCTAGAAGAACATCCCTCGCAATATGAACTGATTCAGCTGCGTTTGGAATACCAGGAACGTTTAACCTGGTACTTACACTTCCTTTATGAACGACTCCGTTATATACCAGTGAATTATCTTCACAATGAGCTACAATCGTTTGATTCAACTTTGAAGCTTTAAGCATTGCTTCATACATCATACCGGCTTCCTGAACACCTACACCGTCATCCGTGAATGCGAAAGCACCGGCGTCGTTTAGCTGTTCAAAATCCACCATTTCTTTTCCCAGCTGTCTCGTTGTGATCGATGCATAAGGTAGGACGCGGACGACTGCATTTTCTTTGATTTTTTTATTTAATTCTTTCATCGTTTCGGCATTATCCGGCACAGGACGTGTGTTAGGCATCGCACACACCGTTGTAAATCCTCCTTTAGCAGCAGCTAATGTGCCTGTGGCTATTGTTTCCTTTGCTTCCCCTCCAGGTTCTCTGAGATGAATGTGTACATCTACCAGACCCGGAGTTAACAGATGTCCTTCTGCATCAATGACAGTCTCAGCTTGTTGATTGATTGTATTATCAACTTTTTCAATTAAACCTTCCGAGATTAAAACTTCACATGGAACAAACTCTCCATTTTCAATTCTTTTAGCATTCTTTATAAGCACTGACATGTGAACATTCCTCCTGTAGCAATGTTTGGATAATGGCCATACGAATAACAACCCCGTTTTTCATCTGGTGGAAGATTCTTGAACGTGGACACTCCACTAAAGAAGAATCTATTTCTACTCCCCGATTCACTGGAGCAGGATGAAGAATAATACTTCTTTTTTTCATTCGAGCTTCCCTTTCTTTTGTCAGCCCGAATGATTCCAGATAATCTTCATAGCCTGTGTGCCTCTCATGACGTTCAGATTGAACCCTTAAAAGCATCAAGACATCACTTGTTTCAATAGCTTCATCCATTGATACGTAGTCATCCCCTAATTCAGGATCTCTCCATTCTTGTGGAGCTGTAAAAGATACCCTGGCGCCCAGCTTACGCAGAGCAAATGCATTAGAGCGTGCCACCCGGCTGTGCTTTACATCCCCTGCAATAGTGACATGTAAGCCTTCGAACTTCGTGAATTCCTCCGAAATGGTAAACAAATCCAGCAGACTTTGAGTTGGATGTTCTCCGATACCATCCCCGGCGTTAATAACTGATAAGTTAAGGTCATCTGTCAATTCTCTAAGGATCCCTTGTTCTGATTGTCTTAATACAGCAAGCGTAACGCCAATCGATTCTAACGTCTTTAATGTATCTCTTAACGATTCACCTTTAGTTAAGCTTGACTCAGCTCCATTAACGTCAATAACATCAATGCCTAAACGTTTTTCTGCAATATAGAAGCTGTTTTTCGTCCGCGTACTGGGTTCCAGAAAAATATTAGCTGCGAAAGCGTTCGACGCCTGCCACTGGTCACCGCCATGCTTGATTAATGCTGCTTTTGAAAAAATTTCCTGAATGTCTGAAGCACTTAATTCATTCATTGATAACAAATGCTGCATGTTTTCATCTCCTTTATACAAAAAGCACCCCCGGTGTCCGGGGGTGCTTTTTCGTTAAACGTCACGAATAAGCTAAGCCCTAGTCCACCTTTTAAAGCCTCACGGGACTTTATTAAAACGCGTCTGGTTTAGTTAAGCTTAAGCTGCTCCTGTTGCCTTCTTTTCATCATCTTCTATATCTGGTTCTTCAAACATCAGGCCATTCCCCTGGCTCTTCTCTTTACCAGGAAGAATTAAATTCAACAATACCCCAATGATCGCTGCCAACGCCATGCCTTGCACTTCTAATCCGTCCGTTATTTCGATAAATGCACCGCCTACACCTAGTACCATAATTACGGAGGAAATAATCAGATTTCTTTTTTCTCCAAAATCGACTTGATTATCAATCAGCATACGCAGGCCGCTTGACGCAATCGTACCAAAGAGAAGAATGGATACCCCTCCCATAACAGCAGGTGGTATTGACCCAATCACCGCCGTACTCATTCCGATGAAGCCGAAGAATACAGCAAACACAGCCGCGCCTCCAATAACAAAGATGCTGTAAACACGCGTGATTGCTAAAACTCCTATATTCTCTCCATAAGTTGTGTTTGGCGGTCCTCCGAGGAAAGAAGCGATAATCGTTGCGGCACCGTCCCCTAAGATCGAACGATTCAATCCGGGGTTCCTTAAAAAGTTCTTTCCTACAACTTTAGATAAAACCATTTGATCTCCAATGTGCTCAGTAATGGTAACAACGGCAAAAGGTACCATTAAGAATACAATCTGCCAGCTGAACACTGCTGCTGGAGAGAAATCTCTAAAGGGGATGAGGAATTCGGGCGTTTGAAACACTGCGGCCAAAAATCCTCCCGCTGATTCTGCACTTGTAATAGCCGCCCATTCTGCAGCAATTTCACTCGTATCTACGATTCCTTGACTTAATGCGAAAATATACCCGCCTACAATACCTATTAATATCGGCAGCAGACTTAAAAATCCTCTTAGGAATACCGTGGCTAAAATCGTTATGCCGAGCGTAACTAAAGCGACTGTAAAGTGAGTGGCACTATAAACCTCTCCATCTCCTGACTCATACATGGCCATATCAATGGCTGTTGACGCAAGTCCAAGGCCTATTACAATAATGACCGGCCCTACAACAACCGGGGGAAGCAGCTTCATAATCCAGCTCATTCCAAAGATCGTAATAAGGAGCGCTACAGCCCCATATACGATTCCTGCCATAAAGCTGCCGATCATCGCTCCAGCTACACCATGCGTATTTGAAACCTCCATAATGGGATATATAAAAGCAAAACTTGACCCTAAATACGCTGGAACCTGACCTCTTGTTATTAGCAGATAAGCCAGGGTGCCGAAGCCGCTCGAAACCAGGGCCACGGCAGGTGGAAGACCCGTTAAAAATGGAACAAGGATAGTGGCTCCAAACATTGCAAATAAGTGCTGAAAACTTAACGCGAGCCATTTATGAGCTTTTGGGATTTCTCTGATGCCTACTGCTGCTTCTATTGATTTCATGATGATTTTTCCTCCTTTGTCTGCATAAAAAAAACCTCTTCGCCTAAAAGTTCGCAAAGAGGTATACGTATCTCTTGACACGCATGTTACTTCCGACCTTTTAAGCCTCTCTGGACTTTATTAAAGGGTGAGTAAATGATTTATTTTTCGTAGATTATAACTTCATCACGGTCGTCTGTTTCTGCCAGCTCAACAGTTACAACCTCATTTTGGGAAGTAGGAATGTTTTTACCTACATAATTCGCAGTTATCGGAAGTTCCCGATGGCCCCGGTCCACTAAAACCGCCAGCTGAATTTGTGATGGGCGTCCATGATCCATCAGCGCGTCCATTGCGGCACGCACTGTTCGTCCTGTATACAGCACATCATCTACTAAAACAACTTTCTTATGCGTAATGTCTGCTGATATATGAGCATCTTTAACGTCAGGATCTGCTTCATAACTTTTGTTCTCCAGGTCATCACGGTATAGTGTGATATCGATCTCGCCGCCTGAAATGGATTGACCTTCAATGTTTTCAATTTTCTTCTTCAGCCTGTCTGCAATAGGTACACCTCTTGTTTTAATCCCAACAAGAACAAGATCTTCTACCCCTTTGTTCTTTTCTATAATTTCGTGTGAGATTCTAGTTAAGGCTCGGCGAATAGCGGCTTCATCTAAAACCGTTGCTTTTTTCTCCATTGGACAGACCTCCATACAAAAAGCCCTTTTCCACATAAGGGCAGAAAAGGGCTTGGGTACACTTCGCGTGTCATCCGTTACCTTCTCAGCCTCACGGGACTGTTGTTAAAGGACTTTATTTCTTATATAGGATTATCACAGACTGTAGGAAATTTGTCAATCCTTGTTTCGTAAATATTCAAGCGTAGTATTAAATTCTTCTGGCGGTTCAACTTCAAAGAACTTCCATTCCCTTGTTCGAGGATGAGTAAACCCCAGAGACTTCGCATGAAGCGCCTGCCCATCCAGCTCTAACGTTTTCCGAGGTCCATACTTTGGATCACCTGCCAAAGGATGATTGATGTATCTCATGTGAACACGAATCTGGTGGGTCCTCCCGGTTTCAAGCTTACACTCGACGTAGGAAAAATCAGCAAAGTGTTCAAGCACTTGAAAATGAGTCACAGCTTCCCGGCCCCCGTCAACTACTGCCATTCTTTGTCTATCCTTGGGATCACGGCCGATGGGAGCATCTACTGTTCCATACTCATGAGATATACTACCGTGTACAATAGCAACATACCTTCTCTCTACCGACTTATTCATCAGCTGCTGGACGAGAGATTCGTGAGCTTTGTCATTTTTCGCCACCATAAGAAGGCCGCTCGTATCCTTGTCAATTCGATGAACAATTCCCGGTCTTTCCACACCATTAATCCCAGAGAGATCATCACAGTGATACAGTAATGCGTTTACAAGTGTACCTCTCTCGTGCCCTGCCGCTGGGTGTACAACCATTCCTGAAGGTTTATTTACAACAATTACATCCTGGTCCTCAAAAACGACATCAAGATCTATTGACTCAGCCTCTAATTCTAATGGCTTAACTTCAGGGATACTCCAGCTTATATAATCATCCCTCTGTACTTTATAATTGCTCTTCACAGGTGCACCGTTTACTTGAACATGCTCATCTCTCAGCCAGGATTGAATCTGGGATCGTGAAACATCTTCAATTATGTCTGCTAAAAGCTTATCAATTCGTTTAAATTCATCTTCTTTCATTACTTTATATTCTTCAATCACGATGCGGTACTTCCTTTCTTTTTACGCTCATCCACGAGTGTGGCTATCATAACAAAGATAACCCCCACTACCAGAGCAGAATCAGCCACATTAAATATCGGATAATTGTAGGAACCGAGATATACATCCAGGAAATCAACTACTTCCTTACGAAATAAGCGATCAATAAAGTTACCAACAGCACCTGCTAATATCAATGCCAGGGCGGTACCGACAAAGCGGCTGACTTTTGCGTACTGATTCATATAATAGATAACTACACCTATAACGACGATAGTAATAATGTAAAAAAACCACATCTGCCCCTGCAGAATACCCCAGGCTGCCCCTGTATTGCGGTGAGAGGTTATGTAAAAAAAATTATCGATGACGGGGATAGATTCACGCAGCTCCATCTGCTGCACAACAATCCATTTCGTTAATTGGTCAATAACGATAACAGCCGCTGCAAAAAGATAATAAATAATCATAATGGTCCTCCAAGTATTATTTTCCTATGCTATTGTACCATACATGGCGTACTGCCGCTTTATAAAAAAAGTACCGTCACGTTAATGACAGTACTTTTCCTTTAGGATACGTAATGCTTCTCAATTACTTGAGCACATCTTTCACATAGTTCCGGGTGATTAGCGTCTTTTCCTACATCATGTGAGGAAACCCAGCAACGTTCACACTTTTGTCCTGTATGCTTCTCTACAATTACTTTTACATGATCGTATTCTTTGGCTTCCTTGTGCTCCTCTTTTAACTGAGCATGGGAAACAATTAAAAGCTGGTGAAGGTTAGAAATTGATTGTAAGATAGTCCTGGTATTATCGTCTTTAGGTACAATTGTAATCTGTGCATCTAATGACTTCCCGATAACCTTCTCATTTCTTGCTTCTTCTAAAGCTTTTAATACGTCGTCTCTAACTTCCATAAAGTGATCCCATTTCTCCACTAATTCCTCATTTGCGCTCTCATCCGCTTTTGGCATATCCGTCAGTTGTACACTGTGTGCTTCTACCCCAGGAATGAACTTCCATGCTTCGTCCGTGGTATGAGGAAGAATTGGCGCCATTAACTTCACTAATGAGGTTAGAATCTGATAATACACCGTTTGAATACTGCGGCGGTGCGGATGATTTTCTGATTCAATATATAAAATATCTTTTGCAAAATCCAGATAAAACGAGCTTAGATCAATCGTGCAGAAATTATGAACTTTGTTGTAAACGGTTGAAAAGTCATAAGTTTCGTACGCGTTGTGCACTTCTCTTATAAGTGTATTGAGACGGTACAGCATATACTGATCAACCTCTTGCAGTTCTCCACTTGAAACAGCGTCTTTCTGCGGATCAAAATAGTGGAGATTCCCAAGTAGGAAGCGGAAGGTATTACGAACCTTACGATATACTTCTGCCACTTGCTTAAGAATATTATCTGAAATACGTACATCTGCCTGGTAATCAGATGAGGATACCCACAAACGAATAATATCAGCACCAAGCTGTTTCATAATTTTGTCTGGAACCATTACGTTACCTAATGACTTACTCATCTTTCGTCCGTTACCATCCAAAGCAAAACCATGGCTTAAAATACCTTTAAAAGGAGCCTTCCCTGTCACAGCGACTGAGGTCGATAAGGAAGAATTGAACCAACCGCGATATTGGTCAGACCCTTCAAGATAGAGGTCGGCTGGACGCTGTAAATCTTCTCTTTGGTGAAGAACGCCCTGGTGTGTAGAACCAGAGTCAAACCAGACATCCATGATATCCATTTCTTTCGTAAACTTCCCATTCGGGCTGTGTTCAGATGTAAACCCTTCAGGAAGCAGGTCAACAGCTTCTCTTTCAAACCAGACATTTGACCCGTGCTCTCTGAATAAACCGGCTACATGGTCAATCGTTTCGTCCGTAATTATCGGGGTTCCATCTTCACCATAGAAGACAGGAATAGGGACTCCCCATGTACGCTGACGCGAAATACACCAATCCTGCCGGTCACGGACCATGTTGTATAAACGGGTTTCGCCCCATTTAGGCGTCCACTCTACACGATTAATTTCTTCTAACAGCTGTTCACGGAAATCTTTAATTGAAGCAAACCACTGATCGGTCGCACGGAAGATTGTCGGTTTTTTTGTTCTCCAGTCATGAGGATAAGAGTGTGTAATAAATTCCAGATGAAGGAGAGCTCCTGCTTCTTTTAAATGATCCGTAATATTTTTATTGGCTTTGTCATAGAAAAGCCCTTCGTAACCAGGAGCTTCCTCTGTGAATACACCTTTATGGTCCACCGGACACAGGACGTCTAACCCGTACTGCTGACCCACCCAGAAGTCATCTTCACCATGACCGGGAGCAGTATGAACACATCCAGTTCCGCCATCAGTGGTTACGTGATCTCCAAGAATTAAAAGGGACTCCCGGTCATAAAGCGGGTGCTTCGCTTTTATTCTTTCTGCTTCTTTCCCTTTAAAGATTTTCACTACTTCATAGTCTTCCCAGCCTAATGTTTCTTTCACATCATCCACCAGGTCATGAGCAACAATCAATTTCTCCTGGTCTACCTGAACTACTGCATAGTCATAAGCAGGGTGCAGTGCAATTCCCAGATTAGAAGGAATTGTCCATGGAGTTGTCGTCCAAATAATAAATTTCTCGCCGCCTTCCAGTAAACCTTTTCCATCTGTTACTTCAAAGCTTACATAGATAGAGGGAGAGCGTTTATCCTGATATTCAATTTCCGCTTCAGCGAGTGCCGACTCTGAAGAAGGAGACCAGAAAACAGGCTTTAATCCTTTATAAATGTAACCCTTTTTAGCCATATCCCCAAATACTTTAATTTGTTCTGCTTCAAAATCCTTGTTCAATGTAATATACGGATTTTCCCAGTCTCCCCTTACGCCCATACGTTTAAATTCCTGACGTTGATTGTCAATTTGACCTAGTGCATATTCGGCACATTTTTCACGGAATTCAGCCAGAGACATTTTTTTACGATCTACTTTCTTTTTGGCAAGTGCAGATTCAATGGGTAAGCCGTGAGTGTCCCAGCCAGGTACGTAAGGCGCATGGTAACCAGCCATTGATTTGTAACGTACGATAAAATCTTTCAGCGTCTTATTAAGAGCATGCCCCATATGAAGGCTTCCATTAGCATATGGCGGACCATCATGAAGAATAAATAGCGGCCGTCCCTTTGTTCGATCCTGGACTTGCTTGTAAATATCTTCTTCTTCCCAATTCTTCTGAATTTCAGGTTCACGGTTTGGCAGATTTCCCCGCATCGGGAAACCTGTCTTAGGCATTAACAACGTATCTTTATAGTTCATTGTTCAGTATCCTCCTTAATTACTTCTATACAAAAAGACCTCCCCATCCCTGAAAAGGGACGAGAAGGTCTCGCGTTACCACCCTAAATCCACCAGTTATACTGATGTCCTCTTCTTATTCGTATCGTGAACGACCCGGCTACATTTACTTTATTTTCAACATAGCTGCTCCAGGGGGATTTTCCTCTAATGTCATGCTTCGGCCTTTCACCATCACCGAATCGCTTCCTGCTGCTAAGATCATTAAGTACTTTCCCTATCTACGCATCCTTATATTCATATGTGTTAATGAATTATATGTAATTTTTGTGATTACGTCAAGTCTTATTTCTCTGCGTACTCTTTTTCGGTTTCTTTCTGCTCTTCTTCTTCAGGCTGCACCGGTTCACCGTGAGGAAACTGAGTATCAAGCAGCTGATCCCAATCATCATTATCAATCATGTCAATTTGTGCTTCTACAAGCATGCGCAGGCGCATTTTAAATACTTTCGCCTGCTTTTTCATTTCTTCCACTTCAACTGAAAGTCTTCGTGATGTAGACAAAGCTTCGTTAATGATGCGATCTGCGTTTTTTTCAGCTTCTTTGACGATTAGTTTTGCTTCCTTTTCTGCATTTGTCTTCACATCTTCTGCCGTTTCCTGAGCTACTAATATAGATTTATTCAAAGTCGTTTCTATATTGTTGAAGTGGCCTACCCTTTCGTTCAATTGCTCTACTTCACGTTCAAGTTCCTTTTTCCTGCGAATGACGATTTCGTAATCTTTAATGACCTGATCTAAAAATTCGTTGACTTCATCTTCATCATATCCTCTAAATCCGCGTGTAAATTCCTTGTTATGAATATCTAATGGTGTTAGTCCCACACCGGCCACCTCCTAAAATAAAGCTCAATCCTCTATTACTACTAGTTTCGACATGTTTACTTTTATTCCTGCCATAGATTAGCAATTAATTTAACTTAGCTAATGTAACTCGAAATTTATCTTTTCTCGTTGTACCATAAATCTCCATCAGCCGGCTTCTTCCTCTGCCGCGCAAAGATAGCAGATCTCCCTCCTCGAGCGGATAAGACGGCTGTTCTACTGTTCGGAAATTCACTTTAACATGCCCGGCTTCGATAAACATAGAAGCCTTTTTACGTGACACGCCGTAAATTTCTTTCAGCACCACATCCAGCCTAAGTGAGGAGATTGTAGTATCAACTGTTTTCCATTCTTCGCTGCTTTTCATTAAATGATTAAAAGGTTTTTCTGCAAATTGAACGTTAGCTTTTTTGACCGCAGTGAAATTCATTCTTATGTAATCACTAATTTCCGAGGCCACTATGATTTGAATTTTACCATTTTGCACAATTAAATCTCCAAGCTTTTCCCGCTTAATACCAAGTGACATAAAAGCGCCAAGAACATCACGATGTTCAAGCTGTATAAATTTATCATGATAGTGAGTTTCTAATAAGCAGATTGAAAAATCCTCTGATGTAATGGTTTCATATTCTGGCGCTACGATTGCGCGTTTTCTTTCCGTAAGCACCGAACCGCCAAAAAGAGACCAAGTTAAATTAGGTTGATTCCGTAATAAACTTTCGAAGATGTGTTGTTCACGAGGATCTAAAAAATCTGTTTCTTTCCTCTGATACCGCATTTCTACATCATCCTGCAGGGAAAGAACCTGGTCAATAAAAGGTCGTTCTTCTTCTCTAAAATGCTGATAAATTTCCATTGATTCACCTCATAACCACAAAACCTGGGGTCTTATTTATCCGGCCCTGTACTAAATAAAAAAGAACAGATAAGATGCTGTGCTGCGTCTAATCTGTTCTCTAACCTTATAATGTGACAATCATCCGATAGAGTTCCTCCAGCCCTGATGCAGCAAAACGAAGTACGAGGATAGCTACTATCGGGGAGATATCGATCATACCCAATGGAGGGATAATTTTTCTGAATGGTTCAAGGAATGGCTCGGCTAATTTTCCAAGCACCTCACCAAAGCTTGATTCCCTGGCTCCTGGAAACCAGGAGAGTAAAATGTAAATGATTAGAATCCAGCTGTAAATATTTAACGCTGTGAATAGGATTTCGAACAAAAACGCCATCAGTTACCACCTTCTATTTATATCATCATCTTCACTCATCAGCATTTCAGATATAGAACCTGAAATCTCAACATTTTCTGGTGTGCAGAGAAATGTCTGCGAGCCTAGCTTTTGAATGTCACCACCTATAGCATAAACTGTACCACTTAAAAAATCCACAATTCTTTTTGCCTGGTTATGATCAACGCGCTGTAGGTTTATAACTACAGCTTTACGATGCACAAGCTGATCAGCTATTTCTTGAGCTTCATTATAGTTTTTGGGCTCACTCAGCACCATCTTTGATGAGCTTTTAGCACTTTGTAAACTTACAATGTTATGATGCTCTGAAGGCTGTTTACTTCTCTGCGGCCCAGCTTTAGGCTCTTCTCTTTGCTCTTCATGGTCCTCTTCTTCATATTCATATTCATACTCATCTTCTAAAGTAAAAAATGATTTTAATTTATTTTTCATACTCAATTTATTCACCTCAATTTGTTTAGTTAACCAACCAGGCTTGAACCAACTCTAATATGAGTAGCTCCTTCTTCGATGGCAATGGTATAATCATTGCTCATCCCCATGGATAAATGTTCACATGGAGCATGGGGTAAATTCCTATCCCGGATAATATCACGTAAAGCCCTCAGTTTTCTAAACACAGCTCGTAATTCTTCCTCATGTTCGACATGAGGGGCCATCGTCATCAGGCCGACTATTTTAATCTTATCATAGTCGTTGATTGATTCGATGAATTCTTCGACATCATCAGGATGCAGTCCATGTTTAGATTCTTCACCGCTTACATTTACTTGAATAAAACAAGGGATCGTCTTATCTGCACGTTTCTGAATTTCTTTAGCCAGAGACTTGCGGTCTAATGAATGCAAATAATCAATCTGATGGATTACATCTTTTACTTTGCGGGACTGAAGCGACCCAATAAAATGCCAGGTTGCCTGATCTCCGATTCTCTCATGTTTTTTCAAAAACTCTTCTTTACGGTTTTCACCTAAATCATTAACCCCTGATTCGATAGCTTCTAAAGTACGATCAATTGAAACGTATTTAGTAACAGCAATAATCCTTATTTCCTCAGGATTCCTTTCACATTTTCTGCAAGCTGTCTTTATGTTCTGCTTCATTTCAGCTAGTTGTTCTGCTACGGTCATATGTACCCTCCTAAATCAGACCAATGTAGGCAAGCATCCGTCCAGTCTGCCCCTGGTCACGCCGATGGGAGAAAAATAAGTCACTGTTGTTAAACGTACAATACTCTGACAATTGAATGTTTTCTTGTGAAATCCCTGCTTTTACCGCTATTTGTCTGTTTAACTCTTTTAAGTCGAGTTTAAACTTATTTTCAGAAACTTTTTCAATTACTTGATCCTGAAACTCTGTGCTTATTTGTTTAATAACATGGTCATCTACTTCATAATTCATTTTACTAATACAGGGACCAATTGCTAAATTTATTCGGCTCAAACTCGCGCCCTGCTGCGCTAGTCTTTCAGCCATACACCGCGCTATTTCATTTACAGTCCCTTTCCAGCCGGCATGAGCAATACCAATCCATCCGCTCTCCGGTTCAATGAATAAGAGAGGGACACAGTCTGCATAGAAAGCTGTTAAGAGGATCCCCTTTTCATTTGTAATCAGGCCGTCCACTCCATTAATTGCTTCACCGTGCACATAAGCGCCTCGTCCAGCTTCCGCTTTTGTTACAGTTCGGATATTAGTTCCGTGTACTTGTTCGCCCATGACCCAATTTTCAAGAGGCACGTTAAGTTCTTCAGCTAATGACTTTCTATTTGTAATAACTACATCTGATTCATCCGATACGTGAAGTCCCATATTTAAAGATTTAAACGGAACTTCACTGTACCCGTCTTTTCTAGTTGTGATCCCTGCTGTTACTTGATAGTCGGAAAAGCAGCTAAGCTGCTTCAAAGTTTTGTACTGGAAGGGTTCGGTCATACTACCACCTCAATTTCCCTTCATTTTACCACATTATTCACTCTTTTTCCTATTATTATCTGGTGATTCGAATTTTTGGTCCTTCAGTCTGGGATTATACCCTGTCTTTTTCACTAAGATAACGTCAGCTCCAATATTAACAATTTGATTCCAGGGAATGACCATCTCCTCATCTTTCCCAAAAAGCCCCATCGCTTTCCCTTTTAACGTTAATACTAAGCCCTTTAGCTGACCTCTTTGGCTGTCGATGTCTAAATCTGAAATATAACCTAGTCTTTCTCCTGTTTCCATTGCAATGACGTCTTTAACCTGCAGTTCGGATATTTTCATGTTGATCCCTCCTTTTAGAGTATATGCATCAGGCAGTCAACCTTTTCGTATGCACTCGAAATAAAAAACACTGCTGAATGATCAGCAGTGTTAAAACATACTATTGAAACATGGATGAATTCATTTCTTTTATAGCAGCTTTTTCAAGCCTGGAAACCTGAGCCTGTGAAATTCCAATTTCTTCCGCTACTTCCATCTGGGTTTTGCCTTGAAAAAACCTTTTGGTTAATATCATCTTTTCACGATCATTAAGTTTTTTCATGCCCTCACGTAAAGATAGTTCATCCAGCCAGTTTGAATCCTTTTCCCGATCATCCTTAAGCTGATCCACTACATAAATCGGATCTCCACCGTCATTGTAAATCGGTTCGAACAACGAAACTGGATCCTGAATGGCATCCATAGCAAAAACCACGTCTTCATGAGGGATACCCATCTTTTCTGCAATTTCATGTGGAGCCGGGTCTTTAGAAGTTTCGCTAATCATTTTTTCACGCATTTGAAGAGCTTTGTATGCTGTATCCCGTAAAGACCGTGAAACTCGTATAGGGTTGTTATCCCGTAAGTAACGGCGTATTTCACCAATAATCATAGGGACAGCATATGTGGAAAACTTTACATTATGGCTTAAATCGAAATTATCAATAGACTTCATCAAGCCGATACAACCGACTTGAAATAAGTCATCTCCATACTCTCCGCGGTTATTAAACCGTTGTATAACAGAGAGTACCAAGCGCAGATTGCCATTAACTAGTACTTCTCTTGCCTCACGGTCACCTGATTGTAACCGCTCAAACAGGGCCCTCATCTCTTTGTTCTTAAGTACAGGAAGCTTAGATGTGTCCACACCGCATATTTCTACTTTATGTCGTGTCAAAAGTAAGACCCTCCCAAGAAGCTGATTTCCATTTTCAGTATCTCCTTGGGAGGGAATTTTATGCATCGTTATTTCAATTAAAAGTTACACCATTTTATCAAATTCGCGTTGAAGACGGCGAATGATTTTTTTCTCTAACCTGGAAATATAGGACTGTGAGATACCCAGCATATCAGCTACATCTTTTTGCGTTTTTTCCTTCTTCCCAATTAACCCGAAACGTAACTCCATAATTTCTTTCTCCCGGTCATTTAATTGCTCAAGAGCTGACTTTAATAACTTTTTATCCACTTTCTTTTCGATACCTTTTGTGATTAGATCTTCTTCTGTCCCTAAAATATCGGACAGTAGCAGTTCGTTACCATCCCAATCAACATTCAGCGGTTCATCAAAAGAGACTTCTGTTTTTAGTTTATTACTTTTTCTTAAATGCATGAGTATTTCATTCTCGATACATCGTGAAGCGTAGGTCGCAAGCTTTATTTTTTTCTCCGGGTCAAAAGTGTTAACTGCTTTTATTAACCCAATGGTACCAATACTTATAAGGTCTTCTATGTTTAAACCCGTATTTTCAAACTTCCTGGCAATGTAGACGACTAATCGCAGATTTCTTTCAATCAACATTGCCCTGGCAGCTTTATCTCCTTTAGGAAGACGCTCCAGTAAATCTTTCTCTTCTTCACGGCTTAGAGGAGGTGGAAGCGCTTCACTTCCTCCAATATAGTAAATTTCTTTTTGTTTAATGCCCAGCTTGATTGCTAACTTATACAACCAGTACTTTAACTTAAATGACAGTTTCATTTAGCCAACTCCCTCTTTGTTAAGCAGAAATCCCCTTAATTGCAGCCTGCGGATGAATTAATATTTGATACATTTGATCGTCAGTTAAATCGTTCTTTTGTACTCCGAGAAGCGGCTTTTTAACAATTAAATCTCCCTCCGGCGTAAATATAGTAATCGAGTCTACGATAAAGGTTGTCATTAATTGTCCAGCCATCCCCGCTCCCTGATACGGAATTAGGCGTACAGACGACCGCTGCTCTGACGATAACTGCTCAATACCTTCCAGTTGATCAAGACTAGTTAAACTTTTTAAAAGGTCTTCAGAAAAAAAGTGATTCCAAACATGGAAATCCGCTAGAAACACTATTTTTTTACTAATAGGATCAATTAAATGATTGCCACTGTCTACGAGGCCTGTACAAACCACTGATTCACCAAGAAAATCAACTTTCACTCGATACAAATCTTCCGTCTTCAATCGATGAGCCTGAACATGTTCCATTCTCCACTTCGTAAAAAACCACGAAGCCGGAAAACCTATGCACACGAACAACCAGCTAAACGGATCACCAAATCCTGTTGAAAAAGTAATAATTTCACCTTGTTTTAATTGAACTTGATTATTCAAGAAAAAATGGACCCCTACTAACGTCCCTCCTATAGCAAAGGTGACAAAATAAAAGGTTAGCCACTGAACTACCGCAGTTCGAATAGAAACAAAGGAAAAGGCAATGAGAATAATTAGTACAGAAAACAAGAATTTACCCGGTATAGTTACCAGCCAGGAATTGGGCAGTAGTACGGACACAGGAACAATACATGAAGCTACTGCAGCCCCTGTCAATATTCTTGCGTTGGAAGTTTTAGCCCGAGTTAACCCCTGGGTTAAATATAAAATCATTCCATCCATCAATAAGTTCAGCGTCCATACAGCATCAAGATAAATTCTCTCCCACCCCTCATTTGTATTTATAAAAAAGTATAAATCTCGTCCTATGAAAAGTCTGTCAAAACTTGATTTAGGAGCCAGCTATTTTTGTTAAAACTTGTCTTCTCTTTTTGAGCTTCCTTAAACCTTTGTTCTGATATCTTCTTCCTCCTTTTTACTTTCTTCAGGTGTAAAAAAGATTAAACAAAAAATCACTGCCCATTGGGCAGTGATTATGAAATACTAAATTTATTAACGTCGTCTATTACGATTTCTCAGGAAAGTCGGAATATCAAGCGTATCTTCTTCATTCCCTGTGTTTGGTTTCGGCTGAGCCGGCTGCTCTCTGGTAGTAGGCTGGGCCTGTTCTTCACGGGAACGCTCAACATGATTTTGTTTCATTTGGTTTACTGGGGTCTGGCGAGGCTTCTGCTTCCCTTGAGCAATTTGAGCCTCATCAAACCCGGTAGCGATTACTGTTACAACTATCTCATCTTTTAAGTTCTCATTAATCACAGAACCAAAAATAACGTTTACTTCCTGATCTGCAGCGGAGGTGACGATATCAGCTGCTTCTTGAACCTCATACAGGCTCAGGTTCGTTCCACCGCTTATATTCATTAATACACCGTGTGCTCCATCAATAGAAGTTTCAAGTAAAGGTGAGGAGATTGCTTTTTTGGCTGCTTCAGCGGCACGGCTTTCCCCTGTAGCAATACCAATCCCCATTAAAGCGGAACCTTTATCAACCATGATTGTTTTCACATCTGCGAAGTCAACGTTAATAAGTCCTGGCACGGCAATTAAATCAGAAATGCCCTGGACACCCTGGCGTAGTACGTTATCTGCCTCACGAAATGCCTCAAGCATAGGAGTGTTTTTATCCACGATCTCAAGCAAACGATCATTAGGTATAACAATCAATGTGTCTACGCTGCCTTTAAGGCTATCAGTTCCGGTCGCGGCCTGAGTAGATCGTTTCTTTCCTTCAAAAGTAAACGGACGAGTTACCACACCAACCGTTAATGCACCTAGTTCTTTAGCTACATTGGCAATGACCGGGGCTGCACCTGTACCAGTTCCGCCGCCCATTCCAGCTGTAACGAAGACCATATCTGCTCCCTGTAGAGCCTCTTCAATCTGCTCTTTACTTTCTTCAGCAGCTTTCCGACCAACTTCCGGATTAGCACCAGCGCCTAATCCGCGAGTTAACTTGCCGCCAATCTGCATTTTAACTTCAGCTTTGGAAAGGTTTAACGCTTGAGCATCTGTGTTTACTGCAATAAATTCCACACCCTGCACTCCATGCTCTATCATACGGTTAACAGCGTTACTTCCACCACCGCCGACACCTATTACTTTAATTGTTGCTAATTGGTCCATACTTGTATCAAAATCTAACATCGTCCGTTCCTCCTATTTCTACAAGATTACAAGATTCATGATCGATTTCCGTTTTATAACGTGTTTCATATCAATCAAAGAAGTACTTCAATAAATTAGAAAAGCCTGATTCCTTTTTCTCTTTAGGCTTACTTTTCTGATCTTTTGTCTGTTGTTTTGCCACACGCTTCTGCTTCTGAGGAGCAGGCTCCTCATACTGAGTCGATACTGAAGGAAATAGTTCTTTTCCTTGTATTTTCGCATTACGGTAAGCAAATTGCAATATTCCTACACCGCTTGTATACTGCGGCTCTCGCACCCCTAAATAGTCAGGGATGGCCAGCCTTACATTAGAATGAAATACATCCTGGGCAAGTTCTAACACTCCAGGCATGTTCATTGCTCCCCCGGTCAGAACAAAACCGCCGGGGAGATCCCTAACTCCCATACGCTGCAATTCTTTTGCAGCAAAAACAAAAATCTCTTCAAGTCTTGCTTCAATCATATCAGAGATTTGTAGTTGATTGAATGATTGTTGACGATTACTTCCGATTATTGTGACAGAAAATGTTTCCTCTTCACTTGCATCGTCAAAAAAACCGTGGCCATATTCCAGTTTAATATTCTCCGCCTCTTCAGTAGAGGTTCTCATCCCAATGGATAAGTCCTTGGTTATATTGTCGCCTCCATAAGGAAGAAGGCTTGTCCCTTTAAGATATCCCTCTTCAAATACGGACACTGTAGTAGACCCTCCGCCAACATCGACAAGAGCCACTCCTAAATTCGTTTCATCATTTGAGAGAGAAACCGTCCCTGCTGCTAATGGCTGAAGGCACACATCTAACACCTCTAGCCCTGCTCTCTCAACACACTTCAATGTGTTATGTAGTACTGTTTTTGCACAAGTAATTATCATGCCTTCCATTTCAAGCCGTACACCAATCATTCCCCGCGGGTCAGTAATTTCATCCTGGCCGTCAACGATGAACTGTTCAGGAATAACATCTACAATCTCCCGCTCAGGCGGTACTGAAACTACTTGAGCAGCATCAATTACTCTCGCTATATCTTCATCGCCAATTTCTCTATTCTCTGCTGAAACCGCTACTACCCCGTGACAGGGCTGTAATTGCACGTGATTTCCATTTACACCGACAACGACACGATCGATTTTCATATCTACCATTCGTTCTGCCTGTTCAACAGCTGACTTAATGGATTGAACAGTTTGATCAATATCAACGATCGCACCTTTTTTCATGCCATTTGACTTAGCTGAACCTACGCCGATTATATTTAAAGAATCATTCATTATTTCTCCAATAATTACTTTGATTCTGCTCGTGCCAATATCTAAACTTACTAAAATTTCATTCTGATTCACCAGTGACGCACCTCCTGTTACAAGCCATATAAGTACTTAAAATCATATCGTTTTTACTACAAAAAAACAATCATTGCAATATAAACGTAAATGAATTGATAAAGAGCGTAAACGAGCCCTTAACTGCTGACTCAATTACCCGCTTACATTTTGTTTCCACAATGATTATAAAATCCCTCTAAATTCGTTTCAATTTTTTGAAATTTCTTAAGCAGGCTGCTGTGTAAGATTGGAATTCTAAATAGTATGAGCAGTGAATAGTATTTCATTATTTGCCTTTCCACTAGTAAAGTGTATCAAATCCTGTTCAAACAACAACAGCCAAATAATGAGAATTCATATTCAGGGAATGAAAAATACCTCTCCCACCTGTGATGGTACTCTGCCATTCTATTTATTAAAGAAAAAGTAAAGCAAACCCATTTCTACCCTGCCGATGCTCTTATTCCTCTTCGCTGTCTTCTTCTGCGGTATCCTGGTTTTCTTCTGCTTCCCCATCATCCGTTTCACTTGAGCCATCTTCATCCTCGTTTGAATCAGAGTATGATTCAAAGTAAGCTCCTACGTCAATGTGAATGATCCCTTGCTCTCCATCTTCAATTTGAGATGCGATAGAAGGATATGCTGTAATTTTCTCAGAAAACGTACGAATAGAAGCTTGAACTTCATATCCATCGCTCATGTAAAGAGTAATTAAATAGGGGTTTTCTTCATCCGGAGTGTAATGAATTTCAGATATAAGACTGGAAATGCTTTGTGGGATCTCCTTTAACTGTTTCGACATTTCTTCTAAATAAGTTGATTCATTAAACTCTTTTAAAATAGGAGCATCTCCCCCAGGCAGTTCTTCCGAAGAATCTATTTTTGCACCGTTTTCTAAAATCGGTTGAAATTGACCCTCTGATTGGATATAGCCGATTCGTTCAGCCTCGTCTACTTCGACCACTATTGTACTCGGGAGATCCCTTTTCACAGACACATTCATTATTTGAGAGTGTTTAGAAACTTTGTCCTCAATCTCTGCAGGGTCTACCTGCCAAATATTTGACTTCGTTGTAATTTCAGTTAAATCTCTGATCTCTTCTTCATTTATAAATCGGTCTCCTTCAATTTCTACCTGGTTCACATGACTTAAAGGCGACTGTAAATAGACAACTATTGATATGAGAAGAAATAATAATGATAGATACTGAATTAATCTTCGGTTTGCTTTTTTCTTTCTTACTTGTTTTAATTTTGGTATTCGATCCTCTATGGAAACAACTTTTTTCTCCGGCATGATTCGCATTTCTCCTTGCTGCCATTTCCATTAAATTAAAGCCAGGATGCTTTCCCTGTACTTACGTTCATATGACTCATTATATCACACAAATAAGGCTATTTATGTAAGAGAATCTAATTGTTTTACAGGATTATTCAGTTATTTTTGTAGACTAAAGAATGATGTTTTCCTTTATTAACGGCAAATTATAATTACCCTCCTCTATAAAATTATAAACCTATATACCAAAAAACCGCACATCGTAAAATGTGCGGTCAGGATTCATTTGAATATCGACTAACGCTCAGAAGCAGTCCGAGAGCTGCTAAAGTAAGTGTAAGAGAAGAACCGCCATAGCTGATAAGCGGGAGGGTAATTCCGGTAACAGGGATTAAGCCGGTTACTACACTTACATTTATCATGACTTGAATAGAAATCATTCCCACAATTCCAAGTGCAAGTAAACTTCCAAACAAGTCTGACGCATGCAGGCTTGCCCGCACACCTCTCCATAGAAGGATAAAGAAAAGCACGAGTACAATCGATCCACCGAGAAATCCTAATTCTTCAGCAAGTACAGAGTATATGAAATCCGTCTGAGGTTCAGGTAAATAAAAGAACTTTTGCATACTCTTGCCTAGACCAAGCCCAAGCAGCCCTCCTGGTCCTATTGCATATAAAGATTGAATAATTTGAAACCCGCTTCCCAGCGGATCTTCCCAGGGGTGAAGGAAAGCTGTAATTCGTTGAATACGGTACGGGGCTGAAGCAATTAATCCTGCCATTCCCGCCAATCCGCCAGCCACTATCAACATAAAGTGGGCGATTCTAGCACCTGCAACGAACATCATTACTAAACATGTCCCTACCATTACCACTCCTGTTCCCAGGTCAGGCTGCAGCATAATTAAAGCAAAAGGGATAAGGATAATTGCGAGTCCTGGTAAAAAACCCTCCTGAAAAGAAACCATTCTTTTCTGTCTGATAGAAAGGAATTTAGCAAGAAAAATGATTAATCCGAGTTTCATGAATTCAGAAGGCTGAATACTGAACATCCCAATTCCTATCCAGCTTCTTGCTCCTCCACGCACCATCCCTACGCCTGGAATTAAAACAAGAATCAGGAATACCAGGCAGACGATAACAATTAATTTAGCGTGTTTATACCACACAAAATAAGGGATTCGTGACAACATGTACATAGCAATTAAACCAAGTGAAGCAAAAAGTATCTGGCGTTTAGCGTAAAACCAGGAGTCATCAAACTTGTATTCAGACCATATACTTGATGAACTGTAAACCATCACGATCCCAATGATCAAAAGACATAAAATCGTAATGACTAACCATACATCCGGCTTTTGTTCATTTGATCGCATAAAAAAACCCTACCTCCCATTTGGAAACCAGGGCTTCATGCTTGTACAATAAGCCCTTACTTCAGCTTATGCACAGCTTCTTTAAACATATAACCTCTTTCTTCAAATGTCTTATATTGATCCCAGCTTGCACATGCAGGAGACAGAAGAATAACATCCTCTGCGTCTGCAAATGAATAAGCCGCAGCGACAGCTTCATTCATGTTGTTCACAAATTTAATATCCGAAATACCGGCTTTGCGTCCGGCTTCTGCGATCTTATGAGCGGTTTCACCAAACAAGACAAGAGCTTTGACCCGTGAAAGTGACCCAATCAACTCATCAAATTCGTTACCTCGATCCAGGCCTCCCGCCAGAAGTATGACAGGTTTTTTAAAACCCTGGAGGGCGTTGGTGGTGGCTAGAATATTTGTCGCTTTTGAATCATTATAAAAATAAACCTGTTGTTTCTTTGTTACATATTCCATCCGGTGTTCTACACCTTTAAATGTAGACAATACCTGCACAATTGCCGCGTTGGTCACACCGCTTAATTTAGCAGCAGCCACTGCTGCCAAAATATTAGACAGATTATGCTTCCCTACTAACACAACCTCTTTTAGATCCATTATTTTCTCATCTTTAAAGTATATAGATGTGCCGTCCGACCAACTGCCTTCCACCTCTTCGCAAATGGAAAATGGAACGAGCCTGGACGGTATTGAACTAAGGTATGCCTGGATAGCAGGATCATCAGCATTATATACAAAGAAATCATCTGCACGTTGGTTTTTGGCAATTGCTAGTTTGGCTTGATGATAGTTTTCTATGCTGTGATGATAATCCAAATGTGCTTCAAATAAGTTAAGCAGTACAGCAATATGTGGTGAAAACTTCTTTATCCCGAGCAGTTGAAAAGAAGACAGCTCGACTACCATCGTATCGTTCCTATGTGTAGAACGAGCTACCTCACAGGAAACCTCGCCTATATTCCCTGCAATTCTCACTTGAGATTGGTCCGCTTTCATAAATTCATAAATAAGGGTTGTTGTCGTTGTTTTACCATTAGAGCCTGTGACCCCGATAATGTTCCCTTCATGAAGCAAGCCTGCCAGCTCTACTTCAGTCACTATGGGAATATTTCTCTTTAACGCCTCATCTATAATCGGGTTTTCGTAAGGGATCCCCGGATTCTTGATAACCAGCTCATTTTCATCTAAAAGTTCAAGAGGATGACTTCCTGTAATTATAGAAGCCCCTTTTGCTATTAAATCCTGGATTTCAGGACTATTCTCCGTGGCTTTTAAATCATTAATCGTTACGTTAATTCCGCTGTCGAGCAGTAACTGTGCGGCAGCTGTGCCGCTTTTGGCTAATCCTACCACAAGAACTTTAGAATAGGGAAATGCGTTTACGTCTAGTTGTTTCACCCGAACATCACCTCAATATATACACCTAAAATCGCAAATAAGAAACCGACTGTCCAAAACGTGGTCACAACACGCCATTCTGACCACCCTTTCAATTCATAGTGATGATGCAGCGGACTCATTTTAAATATTCTTTTTCCAGTTGTTTTATATGAAGCCACTTGTAGAATGACAGATAGTGTTTCAATAACAAATATACCACCGATTATTACAAGCAGCAGTTCAAGTTTTGTTAAGATTGCTACAACTGCGATAGCTCCGCCTAAAGCCAGCGATCCAGTATCACCCATAAATACTTTAGCAGGGTGGGCATTAAAAACTAAGAAGCCTAAAAGGGCACCGACAACAGATAAGCTAAACACTGCCACTTCCACATTTCCATCCGCAATCCAAGCCAGAATACCGAAAGCTCCAAATGCAATAGCGGCTGTCCCTGCTAATAATCCGTCAAGACCATCTGTAAGATTGACTGCATTGGACCCGCCAACCAACATTACTAATATAAGTAATGCATAACCGAAGCCAAGCTCAAGTTCTATCGTCGTACCAGGGATTTCAATATATGTAGAAAACCCATTCTGTTGCAAGATAACATAAACTACGATGGCAATAATGATTTGACCAAGCATTTTCTGCTTAGAAGTTAAACCAAGGTTTCTTTTTAGAGCTACTTTGATGTAATCATCTAAAAATCCGAGCAAACCATACCCAATAAGTACAAACAATACGATAAACATATGTACTTGACTTGGTGCTTCAATAAACCAGAAGGAAGCGATTAAGGTTGTAACCGTTATAGATATTAAAATCATTACTCCGCCCATTGTCGGCGTTCCTGATTTTTTTTGATGTGATTTAGGCCCTTCTTCTCTAATGCTCTGGCCAAACTTAAGCCGCCGCAAAAAAGGAATAATGAGCGGGGAAATAATCACAGTAAGTAAAAAGGATAATGCCATTGTTAGTAATAATATATAGTCGTTCATGAATGTTTCCTCCTCCGTTGTCGTCTCACTCATCTAATAGATCGTTTAATAATACCTCTAATTTCATACCTCTTGAAGCCTTGATTAAAACGACCGTATCAGAATTTAATCGTCTGGAAACGTGATGACCCAACGAACTTTTGTCCTCAAAATGTTTTAATTCTATATTGTGTTTCTGTTCCTTTATTCCTTCTGCAATATAAGCAGCATGCTCGCCTATTGTGTACACTGCATCAATGTCCTCAGTTACAGCTTCTGCTACTTCTTTATGCAGTTGATCCGCATGTGAACCAAGTTCAAACATATCTCCCAAAATGAGAACTTTAGTCTGCTTAGATGTTAGCTGAGCAACCATTTCTATCGTCGCTCTCATTGAAGTTGGAGAAGCATTATATGCATCATTAATAATTAACGAGCCTTCTTTACCAGCATGCTTCTCATATCTCATGCCTGACATTTGCAGCTGATTAAGACCAGCTTGAATTTCCTCAAACGTAAGTCCCATTTTTTCAGCTAAGGTAATCACGTAAGACGCATTCTTCACATTGTGCTTACCGCTCAGTAATAATTTATATTGCTTATTATTAATGACGAATTCACTTCGGTTTTCTTCCAGAAGAGTATCTCTGATTACAGTATCACATTGTTCTTCAAACCCGCATGCTAACGCGTTTGGCTTATTGTAACAGGAAGCGAGTAATTCTTCATCACCGTCAAAAATAAAGCAGCCATCATGCCAGCCGTCCAAAATTTCAAGCTTAGCTTTAGCAATCCCCTCTCGAGAACCTAAATATTCAATGTGAGATTCACCAATGTTGGTAATCATGACATGCTGAGGTCTGGCAAGCTTAGATAATAACGAAATTTCGCCTGGTCCGCTCATTCCCATTTCCAAAACCGCCGCTTCTGTTTCCGGAGGCATCGATAAAATGGTCAACGGCATACCCACGTGATTATTAAAGTTTCCCGCAGTTTTATGTGTGCGATACTTCACTTGTAATACCGAGGCTGTTATATCCTTAGTTGTTGTCTTTCCATTTGAACCTGTAATTCCTATAACTATCGGATTTACTTTACGCAAATAAAACGAGGATGTCTCCTGCAATGCCTGGAGAGTATCCTCGACAATAAACACGGGGAACTCAGTAGGAATTTCCCTCGGTAAATCGTGGTCTTTTTGCCATAAAGCGGCTACAGCTCCATTCTTAATCGCATCCATAATGAAACGATGGGCATCATGATTATCACCAACCAGAGGAATAAACAAGCTCTGTTTTTTCTCCATACGTGTATCTGTCATTACACTTTTAATTTGAATAGGGTCATTTGTGGCTCCATTCCCTTTAGAGAAAAGTGGTGCTAATTCCTTTACAGTAAACATTACATTTGACTCCCCTTAACTTTCAGTAATATGTCCCGTGCAACCTCTCGGTCATCAAAATCGTGGCGGACCCCGTGAATTTCCTGGTAAGTTTCATGTCCTTTTCCAGCGATTAGCACCATATCTCCATGTACCGAATTTGAGATAGCGTACTCGATTGCTTTTTTTCTATTTTCTTCAACGATAAACCCCTTCTCTAAATGGGAAGTCATGTCCTGTAAAATCACTTCTGGATCTTCAGTTCTAGGGTTATCTGATGTAAAAATGGCCTGATCGGCGTATTTGACTGCTACATCAGCCATTAATGGACGTTTCGTACGATCCCGGTCTCCGCCGCAGCCAACTACTACTCTGATTGATCCTTCACAAAACTCACTCATCGTTTTCAGCACATTCTCAAGGGAATCAGGTGTATGGGCATAATCTACCACCACACCAAACGGCTGCCCTTCCAGCACAGGTTCAAAGCGTCCCCTGACTCCTTTTGTCTGTTTAAACGCCTGTTGAATAGTAGAAAGACTTATCCCAGAGGCAAGTGCAGCCCCAGCTGAAGCAAGCATATTGTAAACACTGAACATACCCATTAGAGGACTTTCGATCGGAATGTCACCTTCTGGAGTTGATAAAATAAAGGAACTGCCTTTTTCATGAAGCTTAATTTGTTTAGCAGAAATGTCCGCGTCAGCGTGGATGCCGTACGTTAATGCTGGCTGGGCTGTTGAACGAATAAGCTTATGAGCAAAAGGTGAATCTTGATTAATAACAGCAAATTTATTACGTTCCACATTATACCCGTTCCCTAACTGAGCGAACAATAGGGACTTAGCCCGAAGATAATCGTCCATGTTTTCATGGTAATCCAGATGATCCTGGGTTAAATTTGTAAAAATAGCCACATCAAAGTCGCACCCGTAAACGCGGCCTTGGTCCAGGGCGTGGGAAGAAACTTCCATAATCGCAGTATCAACACCTGAATTTACCATTTGCTTAAAACTTTGCTGCAGAGACAGAGAATCAGGAGTTGTATTTTTTACCGGATAAGTGGTTCCCGCAATATTCATTTGAATGGTTCCAATTGTAGCCGTTGTGTGTTTATTTAAAGTGAAAATCTCATCCAATAAATACGTAATCGTTGTTTTTCCATTCGTGCCTGTCACACCTATGGTATGAACCTGCCTGGTTGGATAATTGTAAAAGGTGGAAGCTATCATAGCTAACGCTTTTGTCGTATCGTTTACTGTGACTACCGGAAAATCGATATCCAATTCTCTTTGGGCTATAATAAGAGCCGCTCCCTGATCGATTGCAGCGAGTGCAAAGTCATGCCCGTCAGATTCGTTTCCAATAATACATACAAAAACGTCACCTAAACCAACAGAGCGAGAATCCATGGATACTCCGTTAATTTCCAATTCATCGATTTTTTGGTTTGTTTTATAATATGGGATTGATTCAAGTAATTTAGTAATTTTCATTCATACCATCCTAACTGTCCACATTCTTTTTCATTATAGCAAAAAATCGTAAAGCTGTATGGTATTATCCTAAATTTAGAAAAGTCAATCATCATTAAAATATAAGCGAATGGTTGAATCACTTGCGACTTTAACGCCTGCTTTTGGTGCCTGGGCTACAACTTTATCTCCTTCACCACTGGTCTCCACTTGTAACGTGGTAAGTACTTCCCGCAGTTCTTTGCGTTTCATCCCTGTGACGTCAGGTACTTCTACAAGCGGTTCATCAGGCCATGCGTATTCCTTTTCCAGACCATCTTTCCGTTCTTTGACACCTAACGACCTAAGGCTGTCTTCCATAATTGAACCTACAATAGGAGCTGCTACTACGCCGCCAAACTGGACAGTACCCTTAGGGTTGTCGATTGCTAAATACACAACCAGTTCAGGATCATCCGCCGGGGCAAAGCCAATAAAAGACACAATATGGTTGTCACTCATATACTTCCCGTCTTCTCCCACTTTTTGGGCTGTACCTGTTTTTCCTCCAACTCGATATCCCTCAACATAAGCACTGCGACCTGTTCCTTTCGCCACAACACTTTCCAGGGATTCCCTGACTTCCTTTGATGTTTCTTCAGAGATTACCTGCTTCATCATGTTTGGTTCTTTTTCTTCGAGCACCTCACCACTTACAGGGTCAAGCCAGGCTTCCTGTACGTAAGGCTCATAATAATACCCGCCATTCACAGCGGCTGCTACTGCCATTACCTGCTGAATTGGTGTAACAGAGACACCCTGGCCAAAAGCAGTAGTTGCCTGTTCTACAGGTCCTACTTGTTCAGGTTTAAACAAAATGCCGCTTCCTTCACCCTCTAAGTCAATGCCTGTTTTTTCACCAAAACCAAATTGTTCAATATAATTAAACAGCTTTTCTTTTCCTAATCGCTCACCTAATTGAACGAAGCCGGGGTTACAAGAGTTTTGTACCACTTCCAAAAATGTTTGGTCACCATGGCCCCCGCTTTTCCAGCAATGCAGCGTTGCGCCTCCAACTTTGACCGAGCCTGAATCATGAAAATGCTCGTCCTCTAAATCAACTAATCCTTCTTCTAGTGCTGCTGCTAACGTAATAATTTTGAAAGTAGAACCTGGTTCATAGGTGCTCCAGACGGGCAGGTTACGGTTATATACTGAAGCTTCAACTTCCTGGTAGCTCCCCGGATGAAAATTTGGTCTTGAAGCCATCGCTTTTACTTGTCCTGTTTTGGGATCTACCGCTATGGCAACGGCCCCATCAGGATTATATTTAGCTTCGGCCATATCCAATTCTCGTTCAATTATGGATTGTACATTATAATCGATTGTTAATTTTAAATCCTTACCGTCTACGGGAGGGGTATAAGTATCAGCAATATCCGGCATACGCTTCCCTTTCGCATCAGAGAAAAATGATAAAGCACCCTGCTCGCCTTTTAACTCCTCATCATAATACGATTCCAGACCTAACAGCCCTTGATTGTCAATTCCACTGAAACCAAGTACATGGGAAAGAAACGCACCGTTAGGATAATACCTTTCCGAATCCTCAGCGATGTAGACCCCCGGTAAGTCTAGCATTTGGATAGCGTCAGCCTGGTCTTCAGAAATCTTTCTACCCTCAGGGTGCATCTTTTCAATAGACACCTGCTTCGTTACATGAGAATAAGCTTTATCCACACTCATCTGAAGTATATCAGCCAGCTGCTCGGCTGTTTTTTCTGGTTCTTTTATCTGTCTTGGTACGACCATAACAGTTGGAGCCGATTGATTACCAACTAAAACTTCTCCATTTGTGTCCAGTATTTTCCCACGTTCAGGTTCAAACGTTATATCCCTCCCCCATGACTGCTCAGCTCGATCCACCAGAAAATCACTAAGAACAAATTGAACGTACCCCAGTCTGCCGATAATTACAGTAAAAATAATTAAAGCCACAAAAAAAACAGCGACTAAACGTTTTCTGACGATTACTTGTGATACTCTTCTCATATCCATGACTCCTTTAAAATCAATAGAGTAGGCTTGTATCACTATATGCAATCTGAAAACGAATAGAACACTGTCTTAAGCTGTTACTCTGGGGTAGAGAGCTCTACCACCAGGTAACCTTCTTCTTTTATTTGAGAACCTTCTTTTATACTTTGCTTGTCAACGTAACCATCACCCATAGACTCTACCTGTAGATCAAAGTGCTCAGCCAGTCTTTGTACGTCTCTTAACGACCACCCTGTAATATCAGGCATTTCAGGCTCATCTGTTATGACGATGACACGCTGATCACTTAACATAGTCGTCCCAGACTCGGGTAATGTAGCTTTAACCTTGTTTCCATCACCGACGACTGTAACTTCATTAAAATTCTTTTTCAATTCATCTTCTGTCTTATTAACATCCTTCCCAGCGTAATCTTTTATTTCTTTTTCTTCTACTTTATGGTCATTGTTCTGATCAGGGTTAATATCCAGGTAATGGAGACTGTTCTCCATTACAGATTTAAGAATGTATGAAACAGGCTCGGAGCCCGTTTCAGTTGCGTCCAAATCCGGTTGTTTAACTGCAACATACATTAAAAGCTCAGGGTCTTCTACAGGTGCCATCCCTAGAAAAGAAAAGATATGGTTATCTTTCCCCGTTAAATAACCTCCACCTTCTTTAGGAATCTGGGCTGTCCCCGTCTTTCCACCTAAGGAAAAATCATTTAATTCAAACTGAGATCCAGTACCGTTTTCTCCTGAAACGACACGGCCAAGTAAATCTCTCATTTGACTGGCTGTATCCGCAGAGATCGGCTTATCAATAACTTCAGGTTCTTTCTCACTAATTATTTCACCGTTTTCACTGGATGTGACCTTAGAAAGTGTGTATGGCCGCATCATTTTTCCATCGTTCGCAATAGCTGTGGCAGCTGTCATTAACTGCAGGGGTGTAGTAGTCGTTCCTTGTCCAAAAGATGTTGTAACCTGTTCAATTGGATAATCGTACAACACTCTTCCTTCACCTTCATTCGGTAAATCAATTCCTGACTTTTCATCAAGGTGAAACGCAGATAAATAATCCCTGTATTTTTCTGGTCCTAATAAATCGTAACCCAGCTTTGCAGCAGCAACATTGGACGACCGTTCAAACCCTTCATCGTAAGTTATTTCACCCCAGCCTTCACGGTTGTGGTCCCGGATCGTACTCCCGGAAACTTCGTATGATCCTGACTTAAAGGTATCTTCTCCGTTATACACTCCTTCTTCAATTGCGGAAGCCCACGTAAACATCTTCATAGTGGAACCCGGTTCAAAAGAATCTGCAATAATATCGTTATACCAGTTGTCCACTTCTCCTAAATCATTCGGGTTATAACTTGGACGGTTACCTAATGCAACCACCTCACCTGTTTTCGGATTCATTACGGCAGCCATTATTTTTTCTGGTTCATATTGTTCATCTACCGTGGCCATTGCATCTTCTAAGAAGGTTTGGATCTTCTGATCAATGGAAAGATGAACATCGTGACCATCCTCTGGTTCCTGAAGCACTTCATTCGGATTAAGAAGTTTCGAACCGTACTTGTCCCGTTCATAAGAAATTTCGCCTTTTTCTTCCCGCAAATGTTCCTCCATCTGTTTTTCTACACCAGTTACGCCGGTAAGATGCCCTTCTTCCGTACGAGCAAAACCAATGATATGGGAAGCAAACGTTCCATTAGGATAGTACCTTTTAGACTCTTCTTCAAAATTAATTCCACTTAGCTCCTGATCTTCAATTTCTTCTTTTTGATCTTGAGATAAACTACGTCCCTTGCTGCCGAATTCAACCTGAAACCGGCCATCTTCCTGGGCCTCAGTGATTCTTTCTTCTATCTCACTTTCTTCCATATTCAACAAAGGAGCCAACACAGACGCCGTTTCTTCCGGGTTCGTCACATGTTCTGGCTCCTCTTCTGATCTGGAATATTCAGGATCGACCACCGCATATAATTTATATGTAGGGCGGTCGTAAGCTAGCAGCATACCATTTTTATCGTAAATATTGCCTCTATCGGCATCGAGAGAGTACGAACTTGTACGGGCTTTCTCTGCCCATTCATTTAAATTTACGCCTTCAATTTCTGCGGTGGATTGAATGTATAAAAATCGCCCCGTAATAATCAAGAAAATAGCGGAGAAGATTAATATCAAAATCGCGGCGCCTTTATGGGTATTTGAGCTTTTCATAAAGAGTTCACCTAGTTTCTATTAATTTCCGACGACACCTGCTTGTTTAACTTCTGCGTTTTGCAATTCTAAACCATTCTCTTTCGCAATCTCCAGGATGCGGTCAGGGTTGCTCAACTCTTTGGCTTTATAAGCTAAACTGTCATTATCAGATTTCTGCTGAGCAATTTCCTGCTCCATATTTTGAATGTCACGGTTTAGTGTATCAGTTGTGGAGGTGAATTGCACCATAAAAACTGAAGCAATAACTACCAGTCCTGTGGCCAATGAGTATAAAACTTTCTCGCCTGTACTAATCCATTGTTTTTTCTGAACTTTAACTTTTATTTGTTTTTGTTCCTGTTGTCTTTCTACCGGCTGTTGAAGCTTTCTCGCTCTTTCCATACTCATGTTTGCTTCCACCCTTCTTCAAATATAAATGAGTCTGACCAAGGTTTTATTTTTTCCACGACTCTTAGCTTTGCAGACCTCGACCTGCGATTATCTTCTAATTCATCATCTTCTGCCACAATTGGCTTGCGTGTTGTTAATTTAAACGGAGGCTGTTTGTCTTCTGGGATCATGGGAATGTTCTTTGGAAGTGGAGGGTTTGTACTCCACTTTTTGAATGCTTGTTTACAAAGTCTGTCTTCAAGTGAATGAAAGGTTATGACAGCAATTCTGCCATTAACAGATACTACTTTAGCAGCCTGATGCAGTGTATCCCAAAACGCGCCAAGTTCATCATTAACAGCAATTCGAATAGCTTGGAAAATACGCTTTGCCGGATGACCCCCTTTTCGCCTGGCAGGCGCTGGAATTCCTTCTTTTATGAGTTCTACTAGTTGATCAGTGGTGTCGATCGAAGCTTCTTTTCTTGCAGCTTCGATCTTACGGGCAATCTGTTTAGAAAACTTCTCTTCTCCATATTTGAAGAAAATTCGAACTATCTCCTCATACGACCATTCGTTCACAACATTCCAGGCAGAAACTTCACTTGATTGATTCATTCTCATATCAAGGGGAGCATCATTATGGTAACTAAAACCCCTCTCGGCAACATCCAGCTGAGGGCTTGAAACACCTAAGTCGTATAATATCCCATCGACACGCTTAACATTTAGCTCGGATAGCTTCTCCTCCAGCTGTCTGAAATTTGCGTGAACATAGATGATTTTATCATTGTAAATTTTCAACCGTTCACGAGCAGCATTTAACGCATTTATATCTTGATCAAATGCAATTAACCGGCCGCTGTCCAACCTTGAAGCAATTTCTTCGGAGTGTCCTCCACCGCCTAACGTACAATCAACATACACCCCGTCTGGTTGTATATTCATCTGTTTAATCGTTTCTGATTTTAAAACACTGTAATGTTCAAACATGTACTCACTCGTTTCATTTCATCAAATATCAAAATCCAACATATTTTCCGCTATTTCAGAAAAGGATTCTTCCGACTCTTCAAAATAATCCTCCCAAATGTCCTTGCTCCAAAATTCAATACGATTAGAAACACCAATAACTACGCATTCTTTGTCTAGTTTGGCATGATTTCTTAATGGTGGCGGAATATTGACTCTTCCTTGTTTATCTACTTCACATTCAACAGCTCCTGAAAAGAAGAAGCGTGTAAATGCACGAGCATCTTTTTTAGTTAATGGAAGCTTCTTTAATTTCTCTTCTAACAGCTTCCATTCATCCATAGGGTAGGCGAATAAACATTGATCTAAACCTCTGGTGAGGACAAACCCTTCCTGGAGCTCATCACGGAACTTTGAGGGGACAATGATGCGTCCCTTCGTATCGATGTTGTGCTGAAATTCGCCCATGAACATAGAGTTTACCCCACTTTCTATTTTCAGCCTACCACATCGCTCCACTTTTCACCACTCATAATTAAATATTCGGTGAAAATAAAAAAATTCCTGCCGTTGATTGCAGGAATTTCTTAGTTTAATTATTTATTTTTTATAGTGGGGAATGGTGGGGGATGAAGTTATATCTTAACTACATAGTGACTTTCGTCCAAAGCGAGATGATGTGAATTAAGACGCTCAAATACCGTCATACCATAAGTATTAATCCATGGGATTATACTCCACACTCGTTCCTGAAAACCTCCGAATGGATGTAAAAGTAAATTCAATTCATCAAAAGTATCAATCTGCTTTCGGTATTGACCCTGTATACTTTGATTCATTCTTTTCTCCAGAAAATCAACAGACTGCTTAATATAGTCCCAGTTCTTCTCGGCCAGAGCAGACAGGTCTGGACTTAACTGAGACGCTTTCTCTCTTAGTGGCCGGTGAATGACTTCCATCTCTTTCTTTACTTCTTCTACAAGCTCCCCTACCGGCGGGCTTCCAGTAGCTGCCAGCCAAGAAAGTTTTCTCGCACCAACTCCCTGTTCTATCACTTCTTGTTCATCAATTTGCATCCTCTTAAGCCATTGGTCTGACTTACGATCAAGCAAAGTAAAGGAAAGCCGCTGAAATACAGGAGGCATCTCTAAATCTAAGGCATCAAATCCAGGTTTTAACGCAGACCAGTAGCTGATTTCTCCCGGACCGCCGACAAAAGCAAGTACAGGCAGCAGACATTCCTGCATTAAAGGCCGTGTGACAACATTGTTACTTAACAGCCAAGGGCGGTTTTCTGCAGTAGCAAGGAGTTGTTCCTGTGTAAACGTCACTTCTCCATTTTTGCCGGTAAATCTCCCACTCGTATCTCTGACTAATAAAACACGCTCACCTTTATGGTGGTAAAACAAGTGGGCATCATCAATATCGTTATCTAAAGAAACAGGGTAGCCTTGTTGTTTGCTTTTTTGTTCACTTGAATAAACACCTTCAGCTATTTGATTGTTGTTTTTAATCATATCTACAAAGTAGGAAGACTCCAGTTTGCGAATTTGCGGATCGTGGGCATCTAATAATATAAGTCCTTCAGACGGAAACAACTGATGGACCAGTTTCGCAAAGAAATCCGTGTAACTTGAAGAAGTATTAATTATCTGCTTAAGCCGATGAACAATATCTACGCTGTATTCCGTTTCATTTTGATCGGATAAGATCGACTCAAGCCAGTCATGAATTTCCTGTTGATTAAAGGGCAGATCTGTAACAGAAGATTTATTATATCCATTAGCAGCCGCCTGAACCTTTTCCATTCGTCCATTCTTCTTCATGTAGATATGGTTTATCTCAGCAAAATCATGATCCTCTCCGGCAATCCAGAAAACAGGAACAACAGGACGGCCTGTCTGTTGTTCCGTTTGCCGCGCAAGCTGAATTATAGAAATTATTTTGTGCACAGTATAGAGAGGTCCGGTTAACAGCCCGGCTTGCTGACCTCCTACAATAACAGAAGTCCGCTCGTCTTTTAATTTGTTAATATTAACAAATACTTCTTCAGAAGCATTATACCTATCGTTCATAACTGTCAGTTCTTCTGCCAGTTTCTCTCTGTTAAAAGATTGAGACTCAAGGTATTTTAAGCGCTTCTTCCATATAGTGTTATCGTTAAGATCATATTGAAATTTATCCTGAATTTTAGTGAAGTGGTTTTTGTAGTCGGCAATAAGTGGATTTTTGTCCGCTAAGCTTATTGGTTCTATACGCATTTATGAACTTCTCCTTCTGTTTCAGAGGTTGTTATGTACCAATATGTATTGTACAGAAATATTATATGAAGTTCATCTAATCTGTTTATTAAAGGAGCACCCGAGCTACTATCCCATAAGCAGTCAGCCCGAAATACACAAACATAAATAACAAAAATGTTAACCTTAAGAAACCCTTAAAAACTTTAATAAATTGGATTTCTTCTGAGATCTTATATTGAACGATCACAGCTAAACTTAACAGGGTCAGTAAAAATACGATAATCCATGGAAGATATCCATTGCCAAATAATACGACGAACAGAACATACACAGAAGCTACTAATACTGGAACCATCAATTGAGCTGTTAGATGAACAGCCCTTCTTTTATTTCTGTACAATTTTCTTGTAAAGAAATACAGAATAAATAAAATGAGTAACGGAGCAGTTATAATAAACGCAAGAAAATATATAATTACATTACTCATGTGGCTTCTCCTTTTTGATTTTTTAACTCTAACGCATGAATGGCATTCAGTACAAAAGAATGATAGCAGGCCTCCTTGCGGGAACGGTTAACAATATAGCCGCAAATTGCATCTACTTCAGTCCTCCGCCCCTCTAGTATATCCTGCAGCATAGAAGAATGATTTTCCCCAGTCGTTTCAGCAATTTTTTGTACCCTGGACCATTGTTCATTAAAAGAAAGTTGAAGTGTGCTGCACGCCTCCCAGCATAACCTTTCCGCCAGATTATTGAGATGAGAATTACTTAAAATCTCTTTATTCTTTACATTAAAAAGTGCTGTAATGGGATTTACGACGGTATTAATGACAAGTTTCTCCGCCATCATCTTCAAATAGTCTTTCCTGTACTCAAAAATAAATTGCCCTTGAGACAGGCAGCGGGTTATCATTTGAGCTTTGTTGCTATTCTGATAATCTGCTAAGTATATAATCCCTTTCCCTGTATGCTGTACTTCAGCCCCGGAATGCCTGACTGCACCGTGTTCAACTACCCCCACCAGCAATGGATTGGGCAGCTCCTTTATAAAAGAGAGGTGTGACATACCATTTTGAAGAAACACAACAGGCTGTGAAGGTGGGAGCTTATTGAGAATGTCAGGAAGGTGGTGCTGCTTAACCGTAATTAGTAATAAATTCTGATCATTAAAATAAGCTGCATCTGTATACGCCCTTACCGTGCCATGCAGCCCCTCACAAGTTATACCTCTTGTATTCAGCTCCTGTTTCTGCTCCTCACTTCTTACGAATAGAGAAACTTCGTGAATTTTTGAAAGATACGAGGATAGTAATAACCCAACCGCACCTCCGCCAACCACCCCTATTTTCATGTTGCTTCCCCTTTCTTTAACGAACTCTTTTTCTAATTGTAGCAAATTTATGATTTGAAAGGGGACAAATTTTCATACATTACTTGTTCATTTGATTCTGAATATTTTTATATTATAATAAATGTAGAGAAAGAGTTTGAAAGGGGAAATCACAGATGATGACGAAAGTAAAAGTTCAGCCACTTCTAGTTAATTATAAGACGTTAGAGGAATTTAAACATTTCAAAGAATATGGACATCAAGAGCTCGCCATGTTTGAAGACTTACAAAGTAATATTGTGGAAAATGACAGTGAATCGCCTTTTTTCGGCATCTATTATGGAAACGCTTTAGTTGCAAGGATGAGTCTATATCGAGTCCCCAAAAAATATGACCATTATTTTGAACCTCCACAGGATTATTTAGAGCTGTGGAAGCTTGAAGTCTTGCCTGATTACCGAGGTCAGGGATTTGGTAAAGCTTTAGTTGATTTCGCAAAAAATTACCAACTCCCAATTAAGACAAACCCACGTGTAAGATCTCATGATTTCTGGGAGAAGATGGACTTCCATAAAGCGAAATATGATGTGGAAAGAGACCTTGGAGAAAACCCTTTAATCTGGCTTCCAACAGGGGTGGAAGAAAGAGAGATATAAAATAAACACACAAGGCCGCTACAAGTAATGTAGGGCCTTTTTTATTTAAGAAGAACTTTGGTATCTATTTTTCACCCAGTTTGTTAATTTATCAATTTCGGACCAGGCTTCTTCCCATTGTTTAATCTGATTCTTCAGCCTCACATTTTCTTCACTAAGCTGGTATAACTTTGTTTGCAGCTCTTCCTGATCATGGTGGGAATGTTGTTTCATTTCTTTTAAAAAGAGAATCGCATCATCGAGTGAAATCGATGTATTTTTTGATAATGTCGATGTCGTAAGTGCATGACGGTGCTGAGTTCTTTCCTGCTTTGCCTGCCTGATATCCTTTTGGTAATTTTTCCGCACCGTAGCATTCCATCTGAACCCGCACGCAGCCGGAGTCCGATTTAGTTGTCTTGCCACTTCCTGAAAAGCTTCCAGCTGGGTGTGACCCTCTTTAATGTATTGAAGCACTGTTTCCGCTAATAATTCATCCTCTTCCTTCTTCCATGCATCCTGCCTAGGGGCGTCCATTCTATCCCTCCTCTATGGTTTGCTTATAGTTATGCAATTGCGAAGATTGATAGACTATACTTTAATACTTTTTTCTTGTGCTTAAGAATTTTTTTACAGCTTGCAGGTGTTCTTTGGACTCCCATAAGGATGCACATCTTCTAACCTCTTCCTCCATGGCCTCCGCTGCGTCATGAAAGGATATGGCACGTAAGTACTGCGATTTAAATATCTTGAGCTGTGATTGTGTTTTGTTTAAAAAAGAAGGTAGAAGAGTCTCAATATTCAATTGGTCCTTTTCAACAATCTTATTCAGCCATCCGATTTGATAGGCCTGGTCTGCATTGTACATTTGTGCAGCCATAAGCCAGTGAGCTGCTCTATCAGCTTGTATACGTTTATAAAGCAGTTCTCCTCCTCCCCACCCTGGTGTAATTCCTAAATTCCCCTGAATAAATCCATAATGCCCGGTGTCTAATCCGTAACGGAAATCGCAGGCAGTTGCAATCTCGCACCCTCCTCCTCTAGCTTGACCGTTTAAAAAGGCAAAAGTAGGGAGGGGAAATGCGGCCAGCTCATATAAAACTTGTTTCATTGGCTGTAATGCCCGATATGCCTCCTCTTCCGTTAAACCGCCATGCAGTTCATTTAAGTCTCCCCCTGCACAGAATGATTCGTCGCCTGCTCCTGTAATCACTAAACATTTTATGTCAGGGTCATTTTTTAATTTACCAATTTCTTTTAACAGTAATTTACTTACCCTGTTTGTAATCGCATTCATTTTTTCACTGCGGTTAAGCTGAATAGTTACTGCTCCATGATCGTCACAAATTGTTCTAATCTGCTGCATACAGCTCCCCCTTCTGCCTTTAGGCATAATAAATGTAAAAAAAAGAGCCTGAATAAACATTCAGACTCTTTCTCTTTCTTCATTTACTTAGCAACAACTTGCTTTCCATTATACTGTCCACAAGATTTGCAAACATGGTGTGGTTTTGAGTACTCCCCACAGTTTGAACATTCTACCATGCCAGGTACGTGTAGTTTTTTATGAGTACGACGTTGGTTTTTGACCTTTTTGGATGTTTTACGCTTAGGTACTGCCATGTTGTACACCTCCTTTTAGATTGACAAGAGGAAATCTATTCCCTTAATCTTTGTTTTCTTTTTCATTTAATAATGATTGCAGCTTAGCCATTCGAGGATCTACTTTATCTTCCTCCGGTTCTTCTGTAATCACCTGCCAACCCTTACCTTCTGTAAGAGCCTGATCTTGAACCTTTTGATCATCTGAAAATACACGGGTTGGAACCTCTAATAGAATATTTTCCTTGATATATGGCGTTAAGTCAAGGACTTCTCCACGAACGGGATGAATTTCACTTTCGTCTTCTTCGTCATAGTACGGAGAGACGTTAAATTGTTCGCGTTCCTTTAACTGAAAAGGATAGGGTACGTCAACAAGAGTACGTGCGCAGGGCAGGACCATTTCTCCCTCAGCTGTAAAAGTAACTATAATGTCATCACCAAATTTAACAGCTTCTCCTTGCACGTGTACCGGGGAGATTCTCCGAATATCATTATTCATCTCCTCGAGCTCCGAAACGTCCACATCTTCTTCAAACTTAAACGGTTCATCACCGGATTGATTAAGTTTCTGTAGAGGAAATTTCATATTTATCACCTCATGGCAACAAGAGTTATTGTAAAAGCAATTTAACTATTTGTCAATATTTTTTCTTTACAGAGGCTTTAAAGCCAAATGTACTCTTTTTATTTTATTAGAAAATAAATCATTTCTCAACTTACAAGCAGGGCAGGCCATGCTAAAATAAAAAATAGCATCTGTCATAGTTCTCCCATCGTATCGACTATTTCTTACTCAATCAAGGAGGTTTTACCAATGAAAGCCTGCGGGATTATTGTGGAATATAACCCTTTTCACAACGGACACGCCTATCACGTTATGCAAAGTAAGCAAAAGTCTAATGCTGATTGCATTGCAGCAGTTATGAGCGGACCTTTCCTTCAAAGGGGAGAACCGGCTATTATCGATAAATGGCATCGGACTAAAGCTGCATTATCGGCAGGAGTCGACCTTGTTATTGAATTACCTTACATATTCGCGGTACAGCATAGCGATTTCTTCAGTAAAGGGGCAGTACTCAGCCTGGCTGCTTTACAGGTAGATTCAATTTGTTTCGGTAGTGAGAACGGCAACATCGAGCCTTTTATAAAGGCATATGAGGATTTAAATGCCCACCAGCATGCTTACGAAAGTTCATTAAAAGAAGAATTGAGCAGAGGGAGATCCTATCCGGATGCAGCCCGCATGGCTAATGAAACCATAGGAATTTCCCTGAACGAATTCGATTACTCTGCCCCTAATAATATTCTTGGCTATAGCTATGTTAAACAAATTAGAGCTTTTGCTCCTCATATTGAACCTTTAACCATTAAACGAAAGGAAAGCAATTACCACGACACTGATTTATCAGGCAGAATGGCAAGTGCAACAAGTATTCGTAAAGCTTTAAAGAAACAAAATAAACTGACGTCTCATATATCTGAAGCTCTTCCTGAAACCACGATTGATGAGCTTCACGCTTATTATAACCAATCAAACTTATGGCATGACTGGGAAGATTATTTCAATTTTCTTCATTACACGATAATGACAACTCCCGCAAAGGACCTTCAAGCCATTCACGGTATGGACGAAGGGCTCGAACACCGTTTCAAACAAATGATAAAGTCTTCTACTTCTTTTCAGGAATTTATGCAGCGAGTCAAAACTAAGCGGTATACATGGACGAGGCTGCAACGGCTGTGTACCCACATATTAGTGGGTCTTACCAAAGAAGAAGCAACTGCATATTTAGCGAAAGAAACAGTTCCATACATTCGGGTACTTGGTATGACTGAAACCGGAAGACAATATTTAAATGTCCACAAAAAACGATTTAATGTTCCTTTAATCACGCAGCCCCAAAAGCTTAGTAATGGCCTCCTTGAAACAGAGGAACGAGCGGCTGCGGCATATTTCAGTCCATTGCATGCTGAAGTACGGGTCAATCATTTAAAAAAAGAATATGGTCCCCCTGTACTCATTAAATAATAGCAGCAATGATAGAAAAAACGAACAATAAAACTTAAAGCGTATAAATGCAGATCATTGGCGCAGTCAAACTACTAAAGACTCCTGAGGAACAGCGCGAGTCGAAGATCCTGCAGGAAAGCGCTCGCTTTTTCGAGAAAGACTTAAGGACGTGCCCGCGAAAAAAAAGCGAAGTGATTGACGGAGCGATGGTCAAAATCCTTTCTTCACAAAAAAATAATCCGAACTGATTACAAAAAATCGTTCGGATTATTTTATGCTTGACTCAGTTTTGTCCCAACCTCTTAAAGATTTAAAGCTCTTCTAAATATTTAAGAGCATCCTCAAAGGTGTCTACAGCTACAATATCCATCTCAGTTCCGATATTCTCTGCGGCACTTGAAGCAACTTCATAATTTGATCCCTCAGCTCCCCCCTCGTTAGGGGCGAAAAAGACATCGCAGCCTTCTTGATCAGCAGCAACGACTTTTTTATCAATACCTCCTATACTGCCTACTTCACCTTCATAGTTAATTTCTCCCGTGCCGCAAACTTCCTGACCATTCGTTATATCTTCTTCTGTTAACTGGTCATACATTTCCAACGAAAACATTAACCCCGCACTAGGGCCGCCAATATCTCCACTTTTCACAGAAACTTCCGGGTTTACTTCAACCGAACGATCAGTTACGAGGGAAATTCCTACACCCACTCGATTATTATCATCAGGGAAAGGAGCAACCTCTATTTCCTTTGTCATCATTTCATCCCCTCTTTTAATGGTTAATGTGACCTTATCCCCTTCAGATAAGCTTTCAACATAATTCACAAGTTCTTCAGATTCATTTATATTATTATCATTTACGCTAAGTATTTCATCTCCTGCTTTCAACTTTTCTTCTGCAGGCATTCCTTCTAAAGCTTGAACGACGAACACTCCTTCATAATCAATTGTAATGTCACGCTCTGCATTTTCATAAGCGACCACTTTTGCCGCTTCCTGAGACGACTCCATTAACTGCAGTTGAGCATGAAAGTACTCATCCTCAGATATCCCTTCAGGGCGGACTTGTTCTAAAGGTACGACTTCTTGGTACTCTCTCATCTGGGCAAGCGCCCATTGAATGGGTGTTGCCTGTCCCCCTCGGACGGTAACCAAATGCATATCCCCCTCACTGGGATAAGAACCATCTATTTCTACAAAAGGTTCCAGTGCATCAGCTGTACCAGGTTTGTAAATATAAAACGGCAAGCGGTATGCGCCTAAAAAAGCGACAATCAGGATTGCGATTATTCCTGTTATGATTACTCTTTTATTTGATCTCATTGCTATGGTGACCCCTTCCAGTCTCTAATCTTTTCTAGGATGCGGTCTACTTCTTTAGCCGCAGCTTTTTCCCCTTCTTTTACGATCTCTTCGATGTCTCTAAATGCCCTGGAGCTGAAACGCTCAACATCCGGCCGGATCATAAAATCCGTGTAATCAGTTATACCAGTAACGGACGCTAATTCGTCCTGCATAATATCAATACTCTGAATGATAACATCATAAATGGAGTGAATTGTTGGCTCAGCAGTAGAGTGAGCACAATCCACTGCAATAACTATATCCGCTCCCATGTCTTTCACTACAGAAACGGGGACACGATCAATCACCCCGCCATCAATATACAACCGGCCGGCAATCCTTTCCGGAACAAATATACCTGGAATAGCAATACTTGCCCGTACGGCATCACTTGCGGAGCCAGTCTGAAATACTTTCTTCTTTCCAGCAACCAAATCGGTTGCCACGATTGAAAGGGGGATTGTGAACTCCTCTATATTTTTCCCAAACGTAAATAAACGGATATACTCCTTAATTCTACGCCCCTGAATAAAGCCCATTTTAGGAACCGTAAAATCAAGGTAGTATTTCCGTTTAAAAGTTAAAGCAAGCTTATATAAATCATCAATTTTCTGTCCTGATGCGAATAAGGCTCCTGCCAGTGCTCCCATACTGCTCCCGGCAATCATATCAATTGGGATATTATGAGCGGTTAAGGTTTTGAGCACACCTAAATGCGCAAATCCCCGTGCTCCGCCTGAGCCAAGTGCCAGACCTACTTTCGGCTGCTTCACCACATCTCCCCCTGGTGCTCCTATTCAAAAGATCCCTTCCACTGCCTATCTTGCCTTTCATTTAGGAAGTTTACTTTATTTTATGGAATAAGCACAGTACTTATGAGCGTACAAATAGATAAAAGAGATTAGGTTTCTATAATCATTTTACTATGGATGATTTTAGAAGTACAGAAAACGAGAATGCTGTGGAGGTGATGATTCTGCCATACATAAAAACATTTTTCCTGGCTGCTTTTATTATATATATAACTGTTTCGCTTATACAAATGCCGGATGTAGCACTTTCTTCAAGTACTAAGGGATTAAATTTATGGTGGTCCATTGTTTTTCCCTCCCTGCTTCCATTTTTCATTGTGGCCGAGCTGTTATTTGGACTGGGGGTAGTACATGGAGTAGGGATTTTATCAGAAAAATTTATGCGCCCCCTGTTTAACGTTCCCGGCTCAGGAGGTTTTGTATGGATAATGGGGATGGCGAGCGGCTATCCTGCTGGTGCCAAATGGACGAGAGAATTACGTATAAACGGACAAGTCACCCGGATCGAAGCTGAACGGCTTGTGGCTTTCACCAATGCCTCGAGTCCTTTGTTTATCCTTAGTGCAGTCAGTGTAGGTTTCTTCGGAGATCCGGGGTTGGGCGTATTATTAGCCGCAGCTCACTATGGAGGGTGTATTATTGTAGGTTTTTTAATGAGATTTTATGGTTATAAGGATCAAAGGTCTGCTTACCGCACAGCTTCATTTTCCATTAAAGAAGCTTTTATTTCTAGTCACAAGGCCCGCCTTAAAGATGGCAGACCTTTTGGGAAGCTGCTGGGTGACGCTGTCATACAATCAGTACAGACTCTTCTATTAGTCGGTGGATTTATTATATTATTTTCAGTTTTAACTGGTCTGCTTAAACATAGCTTTCTACTTGATCTATCATACGGTTTTCTTCATCTGCTCACTGTGCCTTCAGATCTTCACTTTCCGGTTTTAACCGGATTACTGGAGCTGACGACAGGGATCGGAGAAGTTACCTCATCGAATGCACCTTTACTTACCCAGCTTTGCCTGGCAAGTTTTATGCTTGGTTTTCACGGGTTTTCAATTCAAGCTCAAATTGCAAGTATCCTTGCCGATACCGATATTCGTTTTACTCCTTATCTCGTTGCACGCATGATACACGGTATAACAGCCGTGCTCATAATGTTTTTTCTCTATCAGATGACTGACATTGTCAGGACAAACTCGATTAACGTTTCAAATATTACAGCACACCATAACCACTCCTATTTAGAGTTCATGTATATGTATGGACCGATATTTACTATATTCACACTGGCTTTGGCTTTTATCCTGAGCTGCCAAAAAATAAAGCAGTCACACGTGTAACTGCTTTATGCTTCGTATTTCTTTTTTAAAGCCTCTTCTACTGGTGGAGGAACGAGATCTGAAATATTCGCACGATACTTTGCGACCTCTTTAACGATGCTTGAACTTAAGAAAGAGTACTGGTTATTCGTCATCATAAAAAATGTCTCAATTTTTTGATTGAGTTTACGATTCATGGAGGTAATCTGCATTTCATATTCAAAGTCACTTACCGCTCTTAATCCGCGGATAATAGCCTGAGCGTTTTTTTCTTCAGCATATTCCATTAATAGACCGCTGCAAGCATCTACAGACACATTGTCAAAATGCTTCAATACTTCACGCAGCATAGACACTCGTTCCTCCACATCAAAAAGTGGAGATTTACTTTGATTATTGAAAACGGCCACAGTAACGTGATCAAATACCTGGGCGCCACGTTGTATAATATCAATATGTCCGTATGTTACAGGATCAAAGCTGCCTGGACATATAGCTAATCTTGTCATCTTAGTACCTCCTGCTTAAAAATAGATACACCTATATTACTTCCATATTTCTCAGTTTTCATTAAATTTAAATTTTCCACCTTATCGGGAATTGCTTCTGAAGCATCATGTTCACAAATAACCGTTCCCCCTTCTGCTAAAAGTTCATATTTTAAAATTTTATACAATAATTCTTCATAAGAAAATTTATTATATGGAGGGTCAAGGAATATGTAGTCAAATTGAAGCTCTCTTTTACTCGCAGCCTTTAAAGCACGTAACGCCTCTGTTCGAAATACTTCGGTGTGTTCTTCAAGCTTCAGCAGTTTTATATTTTCATAAATGGTTTCAATTGCCTTAGGCTGTTGGTCTACAAATACACAATGGTTCATTCCTCGGCTCAATGCTTCAATGCCCAGCCCCCCGCTGCCGGCGAATAAATCGAGCGCTGTTCCCCCATCGAAATAAGGGCCGATCATGTGAAATACAGATTCTTTTACTTTATCGGTGGTCGGTCTTGTCTTATGGTTAGGCACAGGTTTGAGTTGTCTGCCTTTATGATTTCCGGCAATTACTCTCATTATAAGCCCCCTCTCTATATTCACAATAATCCTACCATAAAAAAGTACACTCAGGAAACTTTTGAACAAAGAGAAGAAATTTCGTATAAAATGAGATGAAATGGTCATACTTGTAACAGAAGCAGGAGTTTTGCTTCTGGAAACGGTGAAGACACTTATTTCCCCATAAGTTCTTTTACCGGTTTCTCCTCTCCCTTTGCTTTTTGCTTAAGCAAGCAAAAAGAAGGGCTGCCTATTAATGGGCAGCCCTGTTTTTTTGTCTTCTTTTAATAAACACGTTCACTTGTATGTAAATTAATGCTAAAGTTATATCAGACTGGTTCTTTTACAGCGGACGAATATACAGGGGGGATTTTATGTGATTCAAAAATTCATTGAACTTGGAGAAGGATACACTGACCTTTATGAACTAGTAGAGTTAGGAAGGCGAATGCCTGAAAGAATTCAGCATGTGCTGGCTTTCTATAGCGAGAAGTCAGGCCGGCCAGCAGCTTCGCTGGCTTTAATTATGAAGCCTGATATTGAGCAGAAATTCCAACCTATCTATATTTGCAGAGAGGGGATTCCCAACCCGCATGAGGTCCCAAATCAACGCTTTCAATTATTTAAATCGATGGCAGATGCTGCAGGAAAATCAGTGGTTGAGTACACCGTTAAACCGTCCAGTGTCTTTCCAGAGAATGACCTTTACTACAATTATTTAATCGGCATCCTGCGGACTCATAAGAAATTATCTCCTCTAAGCTGAATAACTCATAAAAAGCAAAGCGTTCGTCTCCACAGACGAACGCTTTTTTTAAATTCCCATTTTATAATCGTACTGCTTCGCTTTATCAGGCTTCGCATTATCGTAATTAGTTCGGATTTCGGGTTTGTGGGAAAGAAGAACTCTCGATACAAAAGGGAGACGTTCTAATTTGTCCATCTTGAATTCGACATCCTCCTGATCAACATAAAGTAAAGCATACTTTTGTTTTTTTGAAGCGTGAATTAAATGTCCATGCTTTTTAATTTGTCTTATATTTTTCATATGTTGAAAATAAACAATAAGACCCTGGCGTTTCGTTCTCATAGTTATTCCCTACTTTTTAAGAAGTTTAGATAACGGACGCAATAGAAAGCTTCATCAACATTTACGAGGCGCAGCCACAGCCTCCGCCGCTTCCACATCCACAGCCTGAATCAAAAACCATTCCATTTCTTGGAACCTTGATTTGTTCGCTGACGCTGAAGGCAACACTTTGGCTTACTTCATCTAATAAGCGTTGAACTTCTCTTTCGGCTTTTTTAAATTGCACAACTTTCTCATGCATGTCCATTTCGCGCTTTACACTTCGCACGCGTTTCATGATATTGTTGTAATCTGGATGATAACGACCAAATCTCTGAACATCCTCATACTGATCTTTTATATGATTAAAGTTACGTATTAATGCCTGTGCTTCTTCATCTGACTCTAATTCTAACTTTGTTTGATGATAATGGTTCATCACATCTGAATCCATAATCATCTGGCCAATGGCTTCTGAACGATCCAAGAGATCTACAATTTCCATTGTGGCTAACATAGATGCCCACCTCCACTTTTTATCATATCAAAAGGAAAGGCAGAATGAAATAATAATTCCATCTGCCTTAAAATTAATAATAAGGAAACTCCATTGGATGACGTCGTTCTGATTTTTGTTTATCCTGCTGTACATTGGAAATTAATTGTTGAATTTGACCGATTGCTCCATTCAAATCATCGATATGCTTGGAAACATCTTCCCAATTAATTTCTTGAAGTAAATCTCCAAACTGCCTCATCCATTCCTTCTTAGACATCCGTTCTTTTGGACTCTCCTGCGAGAATTCCTTCCAGTAAGGATCGTCTTCTCCGAGGATCATCCATTTTTCATAAAAGTCCTGAATTCTTTTATGATCTTTTCTCATTTGTTCTTTAACAGCCGGATGCCGTTTAACAAAATCTCTAAATTTCTGAACACTAGGATGCAGATTGTGTTCACTCATTGCTGCTCACACCTCGCTGCGTAGACTACATTATAGCCTATGCAGCATCTCTTAAGTTGTTCAAAGAAAAAGGACGACCACTATGGGGCCGTCCTTTTCCTTAATGAAGCTCGGGTCTCTCTGAAATCTCGTGTAATGCAACGCCTGCAGTCTCGTCTGAAAGTTTTTCAGTTGATAGATCACCTAATGAGAGCATACCAGTTAATTTTCCGTTTTCCACAACAGGAAGACGTCGAACTTGATGTTCTGCCATCATTTGTGAAGCTTCTTCTAATGTACTTTCCGGAGTTACACTATATAAATGTTCGCTCATCACTTGTTGCACCGGAGTGGAATCTGCACTGTGATTAGCATAACCTCGAATAGCTAAGTCACGGTCTGTAACCATTCCCATAAGCTGACCATTTTCATCACATACAGGAACCGCGCCTACATTTTTCTGCTTCATCATGCTTGCTGCATCAAACAGACTACTGCTTGACTGGCATACAGATAAATCTGTGCTCATTATGTCTCTTACTTTTTTCATGATGATCCTCCTTTTTAAATCATTATCAAAGGTTAGTATCTCCAGAAAGGCGACTTTAACTCATGCATCTAGGAAAAATTTATAGTATAATAAAAGGGCACTGGAATCATAATGGTATAAAAGCAAACAAAGAAGCGTTCAAGGCTTAATCAATTGCAAGTTGTACTCGTTCATAATAAAATGAAGTATGATATACATAAATTTTGTGAGGTGGAAGAGATGAAGCTTGAAGGTACTGGTATTGAGGGATTGGTGGTAGACTTACAGCCACTGACTCAAATTATGGAAAGCAACGGCTTTATTTTAGGGGGATCATGGGATTATGAGCGTGTAACTTATGATTATAAGATAGATGCCCCTGAAAAAAACGTTACCTACTACATTCGAATTCAGGGTTATGCAGTCGAAGGAGATGTAGACCGGGGAAATGCCGTAATTCAATTGGTTACGCCGCTTCTCGGTAAGCACTATTATCCTCATGGCGTAGAATACGGTGAACAAGAAGAATTTTCTTCAAGTTTGATCGAAAGAGCTACAAAGGCAATCAAAAACTTAAAGGAATCGGTCGCTCAACACCAAAATTCATAAGTGTCTGCTGCCTTGTGATCATGAGCCGCACACCTTTACAGGTGAGCGGCTTTTTTTAGAAAATGGTCTATCAGCCATTAAAGAAGGAGGATTTAGATTACATTGTTCCGCTATTTATCTAAACGACAGTGGATACTGTTATTATTAGGGATACTGGGTATAGTAGCAGGTTACTTTATTTTACCTGTTTCTGTCCCTTTAATTATTGCTTTGATCACGGCCCTCTTTCTAAATCCTGCGGTACGCTTAATGCAATTCAAGTTTAGGCTCAATCGAAAAATGGCTGTAACTATCGTGTTCCTATTATTTGTCATATTAATTGGGTTGTTAGGCACATATGCCGTAACTCGAGCGATTACTCAATTGGTAGAGCTCGCTGATAATGCGCCTACATATATCAACCAAATCAATAACGTTTTAATTAACTGGCAGAATAACATGAATAGTTTTACGCAAAACATGCCGAGCGAATTTGTGGATAAAGTATCGGATGAACTGCAGAATACGATTGATAATACAGCTCAGACCTTAAGCCAGAGACTACAGCTTAGCAATATTGCTGCATTTGCCGCAAAGGTGCCGGAGTATCTTATAAGTTTTCTCGTATACTTAATAGCTTTGTTCCTTTTTATGCTTGAACTTCCCCGATTAAAAGATAAAATGCATAGTAACTTTACGGAATCTACTTCAGAAAAAGTTAAATTTATGAATGCTCGTTTATCTTATGTAGTTTTCGGTTTTTTAAAAGCTCAATTTCTTGTCAGCATCATTATATTTATCGTTTGTTTAATTGGCCTCTTTTTGATCGTGCCAGAGGTGGCGATTGTCATGTCCCTGATTATATGGATTGTTGATTTCATTCCGATTATCGGTTCTATTGTAATTCTTGGGCCCTGGGCACTATATATGCTGATTGCTGGTGAGTTGGCAGTCGGCGGTCAACTTGCTTTTCTGGCGATCATCCTGCTTGCAATCCGCAGAACGGTTGAACCTAAAGTAATGGGCCGTCATATTGGTCTGTCACCGTTAGCTACTTTAATTGCGATGTATATCGGCCTTCAATTAATTGGATTAATGGGCTTTATTTTAGGCCCACTTCTCGTAATCGCCTTTAACTCTGCCAAAGAAGCAGGAATTATCAGATTGAATTTCAAACTATAGAAAAACAGCCTATCTTTTTATGAAAAGATAGGCTGTTTTAAATTTCCTTTCTTGACTCTCTGTTTTTTTTGTCTTTTTTCTGTTTAACCTTTTTAAAAGTAAACATATCACGAGTCGACAGCGTTTGAGCAAAGCCATTATTTATCAATACCTTTTGGGAAGGAATGTTAGATTTATCACATTGCGCTTCTACGCTCTTCACTTTGCCATCGTCAAACGCCCACGAACACATCTTCTCAACAGCTTCTGTAGCATACCCCTGATTACGTTCAGCTTCAATCACATGATAACCTAGTTCTACATTGCCCTCTTGATCAGGAACTCCTTTAAAACCTATATCCCCTATTACTCTTTCTTGATTCACATCCATAATGATCCACGGGCCAAAGCCCAGATAGTTCGAATTTTCTTCTAGTGATTCAACATAGAAGGGAAGCATTGCCTTTAACCCATTATGCGGCCAGCTTCGATTCCAGGGAAGCTGATACTTATAATAAAACGCAAGCGGATTTTTCATAATCGTTTGGGCAAGCTCAATCGTTATAGGGATATACTTCAGCCGGGCAGACAACAATTGCATAATTACGACTCCCTTTCATTTATGTAATTAACCAGTCATACAAATTTGTATACCTTTTTATTCACCTAATTAAACAAAAATCAGCCAGCTATTTTAACTGACTGATTGATCAAAAACCAAATATTGCTCTCATCATACTTGTGGTCGTTCCGCCATCATATAATATATATAACAGTAAATAAACGAACACACCTGTAATTGCAGTACAAAACCAAATCACACTGGTAACCGGGCCGATTTTGCGGTGTTTAGAAATATTCCTCCTGAAGGCCACCCTTAACGTTACGAGTCCGAATACGCCTCCGGTGGTAGCAAGGATGATATGGAAAATTAAAAAAATGGTATAATAAATCTTTATATCATCAGGTCCGCCAAAGCTTGTATTTCCAATGATAACAGTACGACTTACATAAATAATAAAGAAAGTCAACGCACTAATAGCAGCTGCTATCATGGTCTTCTTATGAGCCAGACGTTTATCTTTGGCGATCAACACCCAGCCAATTGCTACTAGAACAGCACTGACTACGATAAAAAAAGTGCTTAATGTAGGTAATAACGGCATACTATTTTTCTCCTCTTTCAAATCTCAATTCTACGCAGAAAAAGAAGTCGAACTTGATTAAGAAAGACTCACTCTACTGTTTTTTAGGATTCAGTCTGCACATTTGGGGGCAGTGGATCAATCGTATCTCGTTCACGATTAAACCAGCTAAAGAAAATATAGGCGATAATTACTCCAAAGATAATTTCCTGAGTAATTTTCATAATGATTCCACCTAGTTGCTGATCTTCAACAAGCGGCATAGGAGTAAAATACTCCGGTCCACTCAGAGAAGCACTTAATCCAGCTAGTACTTCAGAAGGTACACATAAGCTCATCGCCTGCATCCATGCCCCGGACTGGGTATATGTCTCATATAACGGTGTTCCTGCAAAAATAATTAATCCGCAGGCGGGTGTAATTAACACCCCGTTAGCAAAAATAAATCCAATCTTCAAAATCGGACTTAACCGGTCCATCTCTTTTATTGGACTAAAGACCGACCACCACATAAAGAAAGCAGTGACTAATATAAATGTAGTTATCAGCGTATGTGCAACTTCATTGGACTTGGCGTAGTCAAAGATTACCGGCATATGATAAATGGAAAAAAGCCCGTTAAAAACAATCAATGAAACAAGCGGTTTTGTCATTAGTGTCAAGAAAGACGATAAAACTGGGACAGCAAACACCTTACGCCAGATCCATAAAGGAACACCCTTAATAATTAAAATAGGGAACAATAAGTAATACAGCGCCATTTGTGTCATGTGAGCCGTAAACATAATATGTGAGAGCAAATCGACAGGAGACCCTTTTATGATATACAGTAAGATCATTCCGGAATAAAACATGATCTGCTGATTAACGGCTGGTCTCTCTTCTCCATTTTTACGTTTAGGTCCAGTTATATAATAATAGAGCACTGAAATGGCAAGTATAAAAATTAAATAGTATGGACTCCATAAGGCCCTAAATCCAAATATTTGAAGTTCTAACCACACAGGCATCTCACCTCTTTTTTACAGGATTCTTTTCTATTCTAACGAAATTCACAACAAAAAACGAGTCTTCCTCTGCATCTTTTTTAATGTTCATAATTTAGACATAACCATTCTTCCAACGGGAACATTATTCAATACTCGAAAAAAGAGACCGGAAACCGGTCTCTTTTTTATTACCACCAAATGATCGTTGTAAATGTAATGATTGTTAAAATGGCTACGCCTAATCCGCCAAAGATCATTACGGCAACCATGTCGTGGCCTTTATTCTTCATATGCATGAAATAATATAGCTGGAATAGTACTTGAACTACGGCCAGTAGTAATAGTGTAGGGATCAAGAACACCGAACCGATCTCAAATAACACCATTCCAAATGCAATAAATGTAAAGAGAATCATTAGCACAAAACTGATTACCTGCTGTTTCATCTCTTCTTTATGCTGCTTTTTTACAAATTCATCTTGCTGCTGAGTCATATTTGAGTGATTAGACATAATTATACCACTCCCATCAAGTAAACAACGGTAAAGATAAACACCCATACAACATCAATAAAGTGCCAATACAAGCTGGCAACATAAAATTTAGGAGCGTTGTAAAGGTTCAAACCGCGCTTAGAGTTACGAATCATAAGAGTAACGATCCAGGAAAGACCAAATAACACGTGGCCACCGTGGAATCCAACTAAGGTATAAAACGCAGATCCAAAAGCAGAAGATCGAAAGGTAAATTCGTACTCATGAATATAATGCACAAATTCATAAATTTCAAAACCTAAAAACCCTAAACCTAAAACGACTGTAATGCCCAGCCAAAGCTGCATCTTTTTAAAATCATTATTCTTCATATGGTACATTGCATACACACTTGTTAAGGAACTTGTTAACAGCAGCATCGTCATAATGAAAACAAGTTCGAGACCAAACAAATGCTCAGGAGTATTATCACCGGAAGTCGAACGGTTTAGAGCTAAATAAGTTCCAAATAAGCTAGCAAACAATACAGTTTCTCCACCTAAGAAAAACCAAAAAGCCAAAAACTTATTTTTCCCTTCGAGGGTGGCTTTTTCTGGATCATGCGGCATTTGTTTTGGGTTTAATACATCATCATGACTCATTATTGCCCAGCCCCCTTCTCAATATCTTTTTCTAAATCTTCTTTATGGATATGATGCCCAAGGTCATCTTTAACTGAACGTATCAACATAGAGCCCAGTGTAATGCCCATACCGATAAATACAAGGGCCAGCCATCCTTTGTCATCTACTTGGTATATAAAACCAAACCCAGCGATGAAAACACCCAGTGACATCATAAAAGGCAGGATGGATGCGTTAGGCATATGAATATCGCCTAAAGGTTCTGCTGGTGTCATACTTTTTTTGCCTTCGCTCTTCTCTACCCATAAAGGATCTAAGCCTCGAACAAGCGGTGTCTGCACAAAGTTGTAGTGAGGAGGAGGAGAAGGAATAGACCATTCCAAAGTTCTTCCGTCCCAAGGATCTCCGCTGACCTTTTCTGTTTTAACCGAAGTATAAATCACGTTAACCAAGAAAATAATCGTACCGATTGCCATAAGGAAAGCTCCTGCCGTACTGATCATGTTTCCTGTGTCCAGTCCCTGACCTTCAAGAAAAACCCAGTAACGACGAGGCATTCCCATTAGGCCAAGGAAATGCTGTATAAAGAAAGTTAAATGGAACCCAATGAAAAACGGCCAGAATGCCCATTTCCCAAGCTTCTCATTAAGTACTTTACCGAACATCTTCGGCCACCAGTAGTGCAAGGAAGCAAATAGGCCAAATACTACTCCCCCTACGATTACATAGTGAAAGTGTCCAACGACAAAATACGTATCATGATACTGATAGTCAGCCGCGGCCGCTGCCAGCATAACCCCTGTCATGCCTCCAATTGTAAAGGAAGGAATAAAAGCGATTGACCAAAGCATAGCCGAAGTCATTCGAATATTTCCGCCCCACATTGTAAACATCCAGTTAAATATTTTAATACCCGTTGGTACAGCGATCGCCATAGTGGCTACAGCAAATATAGAGTTTGCAATAGGTCCCATACCAACCGTGAACATGTGGTGAGCCCATACCATAAAGCCTAAGAACCCAATGAGTACGGTCGCAAAAACCATAGCTGAATATCCAAACAGCCGTTTTTTAGAGAATGTAGAAAATATATCACTAAACGCACCGAATAACGGCAGGATCAGAATATAAACTTCTGGGTGCCCAAAAATCCAGAACAGGTGCTCCCAGATAATGGCATTCCCTCCGGCCGCAGTGTCAAAAAACACAGAACCGAACATGCGGTCAAACATCATTAGAAATAGTCCTACTGTCAAAGCAGGAAATGCAAATAAAATTAAAGTACTTGTTACAAAACTAGCCCATGTAAATAAAGGCATACGCATATACGTCATTCCAGGCGCACGCATGTTAACAATAGTAACAAGAAAGTTAATACCGCCGATTAGTGTACCAGCCCCGGAAATCTGGAGTCCCATAACATAGTAATCAACCCCATGCCCTGGTGAAACCGTGGATAAGGGTGCATAGTTCGTCCAACCTGCATCAGGTGCTCCACCGGTAAACCAAGAAACGTTCAGCAATAACCCTCCGAATAAAAACAGCCAGAATCCGAGGGAATTCAGAAACGGAAATGCGACGTCCCTTGCTCCAATCTGAAGTGGAACAACAGCATTCATTAAAGCAAAAATTAGTGGCATAGCAGCCAGGAATATCATAGTTGTGCCGTGCATAGTAATCATTTCATTGTATAAGCCAGCTGAGATAAAATTGTTATCCGGTTTCATCAGCTGAATACGGATTAGCATCGCTTCAAGCCCGCCGATTAAGAAAAACAGTCCGCCAGCAACCAAATAAAGATGCGCAATCTTTTTGTGGTCAACTGTAGTCAGGTAATCCCAAATAGCAGCGCCGAGCCCACGCTTTTGTGACATTGCAGTACTCACGCTTTAACCTCCCTTTAAAGCCTTTACACGTAGTATTATTATTCGTCTTCTACTTCTTCACTGGATGCGTTTGACCCTACATCAGAGTGATCAAGCTCCATTAGATACTCAGCAATCTGACTAGCTTCATCTTCTGAAACCAGGTTAGCCGGCATTTGGTTTCCTGGTTTTACTTCTTCCGGATTCACGATCCAGTCAACTAAGTTCTCTTTGTTAGGTTCTAAGATTCCAGCAATTTTTGTGCGATTTGCGAAGTTTGTTAAGTTAGGACCTTGTCCTGCTGCGCCGTCACCTATGGCGTGACATCCCATGCAGCTGTCTTCAAATAAATCCTGCCCTTCTTGAGCATCCGCAGTTTCAGCTTCTGCCTCAGGATCAACGTTTTGCATGTCTTCTTTCCATTGGTCGTATTCATCAGGGCTGACTGCTATTACGCGGAAATCCATTAATGAATGAGATTCACCGCAAAGCTCAGCGCATTTACCCCAATATACACCTTCTTCGTATGCTTCTAAGTACATAGTATTGTCATTATCTCCAGGGTTAGTATCCATTTTACCAGCAATGGAAGGTACCCAGAAGGAGTGAATGACATCACTCGATTTCATATCTAAGTATACTCTCTCACCAGTAGGGATATAGAGATCTTGACTCGTAGAAATTTCATCATCAGGATAACTGAAGTGCCACCAAAACTGATTCCCTGTTACTTCAATTGTCGTAACTCCATCATCACCTTTAGTAGATTCATCAGCCAAGTCAAAAGTAGCCTGGACCGTTGGAACTGCAAGTACTAAAAGTAAAATAATCGGAATAACTGTCCAGATTACTTCCAGCGCTTTATTCCCCTCTGTCTGCTTAGGAATAAAGTCTTCTTGTCCTTTCTTTTGACGATAGCGGATAAGTACAAACGTGTAAATCGCCATAACTATTACAAATACAAATAGCATAATAGCGATACTGATCATCATAAGATCAAATAATAAATCCGATCCATACCCTTTTGGCTTCAGCGCACTAAGGTTATCAATTCCACACCCTGATAATACAAGGGTTAGTGCACCAAATAAGAAGAACGTCCGGAACTTTCCCATCCAACCTCTCATTAAGTAATACCTCTCTTTCTCTTTTTAATGAAATCTTTATATTATTAGGAACCAGCCCATAAAATTATGGGCTAGTTTCTTTAATAAAAAAATGGAAGAGTGACTAAAACCATAGTTAAAAACAGGATAGTCAAATAGTTTAAAGAATAAACAAACATCCAGTTGGCCCATTTATAGTCATTTTTCATGAAAAATCCTGCAATACCCAGGATCAGCCATCCTAAGGATAATGCGAATGCAATGACTAAGAATACGGTACCCAGTGATGCCAAATATATAGGTAAAGGAAGCAGGCACGCAACGTAAATTACAATTTGCCGCTTCGTCATTTGAAAACCATGGACGACTGGCAGCATAGGAATCCCTGCTGCTTTATATTCATCCTTCTTCTTCATAGCCAGAGCTAAGAAGTGAGGTGTCTGCCAAATAAACATAATCAAAAACAACATTACTGCTTCTAATTGCAGGGATGGTTCTACTGCCGCCCAGCCAATTAACGGCGGAACAGCTCCTGAGAAGCTGCCGATAACTGTATTAATGGTATACTTCCTCTTTGACCACATCGTATACAGAACCACATAAGTGAACCAGCCGAAGGCTCCAAATAAAGCAGCAGGTATCGTCGTGAAGGATAAGACAAGAATACCAGCAGTTGAAACGCCAATTCCAAGCCATTTTATGACGTTTAATGGTATAGAACCTGTAACAGTAGGTCTGCTTACAGTTCTCGACATTAAGTGATCGATGTCTCTATCATACCAATTATTCAATATACATCCACCAGCAATTACGAAAGCGGTTCCGATCATTGTCAGCAAGAAGGTTAACCACTGTCCGGTAAAGCTGGTTCCCGAATAATATACAGCCAGCCAAAATCCTGTAAAAGTAGTAATTAAATTCGAGTTAATAATTCCAACTTTAATTAAACTTTTTATATCAGCCAGTAATGAAGTTTCACGGACAGTAGAGTTCATGACCGTAGCTGTCGTATTAACTGTTCTAGGGTTATCCATAGATATCTTCCCTCCTTCTCCTGCTCGCTGAAACTTTCAGTACAAAGCATTCTTTCAGTTCTTGTAAATATTGTAACCTGTCAGGAAACATCAAAATAATTGTACCATGTTCTCATCGTTCTATCTATTTCTACATTACAATTTTATTTTTTTGTGACAAAATTGTGAAGCCTGAGAAAGTGTTGCACCTATATATTTCTAGCAAAGATATATTAACATTGCAAGGGCTTTTACTATAAACGTGATGCTCTGTGTCTATCTTTCCACAGAACCCCTTGATCTATTACCATTAAAAAACCCGCACCGGTAAAATACTGGCGCGGGCTGCTTTTTATTCAAATTCAATTAATAAATCCCCCACATGAATAGCTTCATTGTTATGAATATAAATATTTTTGATCACTCCATCAAACGGTGCCTGGACGGTTGTTTCCATTTTCATGGCTTCAGTAATCATTAAGTGAGCACCTTTCTTCACTTCTTCACCTTTTTCTGCAATGACTTTTATTACTGTACCAGGCATCGTAGCTCCAATATGCTTATCATTTGTCTTGTCAGCTTTTGGACGCTCCTCTACAGCAGAAGTAATGTTCTGATCTTTTATGATGACCTCACGAGGCTGTCCATTTAGTTCAAAATAAACCGTACGTGTGCCATCTTTTTGCGCTTCTCCGATCGAGACGAGTTTAACTATTAGTGTTTTACCCTTCTCTATCTCTACTTCGATTTCTTCACCCAATCTCATTCCGTAAAAGAAAGTTGGAGTGTCAAGTACCGACATATCTCCAAACTCTTCTATGAACTTCTGATAATCCATGAAGACTTTAGGGTATAGGGCATAACTAATCATATCAAAACTGGTCACTTGTCTGTCCAGCTTATGGAATAGAGTTTCCTGTAAATTATTGAAATCTACAGGCTCTAACAATTCGCCCGGTCTCTCTTGAATTGGTTCTCTTCCTTTTAAAATAATCCGCTGAAGTTCAGCCGGGAAGCCTTCGTGCGGCTGCCCAAGATATCCCTGAAACAATTCTACTACACTGTCAGGGAACGCCTGAGAATCTCCACGCTCATATATATCATCTTCGTTTAAATCATTTTGAACCATAAATAATGCCATATCTCCAACTACTTTAGATGAAGGAGTTACTTTAACAATGTCACCGAACATATCATTGACTCTTCGATACATTCGCTTTACTTCATCCCAGCGTTGAGCCAGCCCCACAGCTTTTGCCTGCTGCTGCAGATTACTGTATTGACCGCCCGGCATCTCGTGATGGTAAACCTCAGTATGAGGGGACATCATACCACTCTCAAAATCGGAATAATATTTCCTGGAATCTTCCCAGTAATGACCTAGTTTTTCATAAGATGAGATATCCATACGAGGCTTTCTCTTATTACCTTCCATCGCGTAATATAAACTATTTGCGCTAGGCTGGGAGGTTAAGCCTGCCATCGCCCCTGCTGCGACATCTACTACATCCACTCCAGCTTCGATAGCTCGAGCATAAGTAAAAATTCCATTACCGCTGGTGTCATGCGTATGCAAATGGATCGGAATATCAATCGTTTCTTTCAATGTGGAGATCAATTGATAAGCGGCTTCCGGTTTTAACAATCCTGCCATGTCTTTAATACCAAGGATATGGGCACCTGATCTCTGCAGCTCTTTAGCAACGTTTTGATAATACTGTAGATCATATTTAGGTCTCGCAGCATCTAAAATGTCACCCGTGTAACAAACGGAAGCCTCTGCAACTTTGTTATTTTGTCTAACTGCATCTATTGTCAGTTTCATGCCTTCTACCCAATTCAAGCTGTCAAAAATTCTGAACACATCAATACCTGCATTTGAACTCTTTTCTACAAATTCTCTTATCAGATTATCCGGATAATTCTTATAACCTACAGCATTAGATGCTCTTAACAGCATCTGAAATAAAATGTTGGGAGCTTTTTCCCGCAGTTTAAGGAGCCTCTCCCACGGATCTTCATTTAGAAAACGATAGGATACATCAAACGTAGCCCCACCCCACATTTCTAAAGAAAATAAGTCGGGAGCAAGACGGGCCGTAGGTTCAGCAATAGCCTGTAAGTCTTTTGTTCTCACCCTCGTAGCGAGTAAAGACTGGTGGGCATCCCTGAATGTTGTATCAGTTAACAGGACATCCTCCTGCGCCTTCAGCCAGGCAGCAAGTCCATCCGGCCCCTCTTTATCAAGGATCTGCTTTGTACCTTCGGGAATCTTTTCAAAATGTTTTATTTCAGGTATACGAGGGGTTGGAATTGTCGGCTTCTTCCGATTGCCTTTACCATCAAATCCATTGATTGTGCGGTCAGCAATATAGGTAAGCATTTTTGTACCACGGTCTTTACGTTTTGGAAAAACAAATAATTCCGGGGAACGGTCAATAAACGTGGTGTTATATTCACCAGATAAAAATTGCTTATGTTGAATAACATTTTCTAAAAATGGAATGTTTGTTTTTATTCCACGGATCCGAAACTCTTTTAGATTTCTGACCATTTTGTGAGCGGCTTGATCAAAGCTAAGGGCCCATGTAGAAAGTTTAACGAGCAGTGAGTCGTAATACGGTGAGATGACAGCTCCCTGAAAGCCGTTACCTGCATCCAGTCTAACCCCAAAACCTCCACCGCTTCTGTAGGCCATTATCTTTCCGGTATCCGGCATAAAGTTATTTAATGGATCCTCCGTAGTCACACGTGACTGAATCGCATATCCATGTGTTTGTAGTTCCGCCTGGACCGGGATGGATACAGGCTTACTGTGAAGGTTATATCCTTCTGCTATCATAATCTGAGACTGGACTATGTCTACACCAGTAATCATCTCTGTAATGGTATGTTCAACTTGCACTCTTGGATTAACTTCTATAAAGAAAAACTCGTCACCTGTTACTAAAAATTCCACAGTCCCTGCATTCACGTATTTTATGTTATCCATTAGTTTCACTGCAGCATTACATATTTGTTCTCTCATTGATTCTGTAAGCGAAACACTTGGCGCCACTTCCACTACTTTTTGATGGCGGCGCTGGACAGAACAATCCCTTTCAAATAGATGTATAATATTTCCGTCAAAGTCCCCTAATATTTGAACTTCGATATGTTTTGGCTCTTCAACCAGCTTTTCTACGTATACTTCATCACTTCCAAAAGCAGCTTTTGCCTCTGACCGGGCGCGGTCATAACCTTCCTGAAGGGTTTCTTCACTGCGGACGATCCTCATCCCCCGGCCGCCGCCTCCCATGGCTGCCTTAATCATGAGCGGATATCCATGCTTTTCTCCAAACGAACGAACTTCCTCTAACCCGCTCACAGGTCCATCAGTCCCGGGGATGACCGGTATATCAGCTGCTATTGCCTGCTCTCTTGCTTTAACTTTATCACCAAACATATCTAAGTGTTGACTTGTTGGTCCAATGAATGTAATACCTTCCTCTTCACAACGTCTTGCGAAGTGGATGTTTTCTGATAAGAAACCATACCCAGGATGGATAGCATCCACTTCTACGCTTTTAGCTATGTCAATAATTCCTTCTATATCCAGGTAAGCATCTATCGGCTTTTTATCTTTTCCTACTAAATAGGCTTCATCGGCTTTATATCTGTGATAAGAACCAGTGTCCTCTTGAGAATAAACAGCAACGGTACGAATATTTAACTCTGTACATGCACGAAATACACGGATTGCAATTTCGCCGCGGTTAGCGACAAGAACTTTGTTGATCTTTTTTAATTCTGCCATGATTTCACTCCTCGATTATTAGTACGATGAACAGGCTGTCTGATAGGTTCATACGTTTTTTGTTTTTCTGATTCTTTAGCTTTTACGGTTCTAGCTACATTGTTTAGAACTCCTAAAGCAAGCATCATAATAAGCAGCGAAGACCCTCCGTAACTTACTAAAGGAAGGGGAACACCGGTAATGGGGAGAAGTCCACTCATGGCACCAAGGTTAATAAAGGCTTGTATGGCAAACATCGAAGAAATCCCAAGCGCCAGTAAGGCCCCGAAAGGATCTTTACATTTCCAGGAAATGTACAAGCCTCTTAAAATAATTAACGCCAGCAACCCAACTGTAATAACCACTCCAATAAATCCAAGCTCTTCAGCAATAACAGCCATTATAAAGTCCGTATGAGGTTCAGGAAGGTATCCCAGTTTCTGGACTCCTTGGCCAAGCCCTTCCCCAAATAATCCTCCAGTACCTATAGCCACATAAGACTGAACCAGCTGATAGCCATCAGAATCAGGGGTGTTAAAAGGCTCATATGCCCCTGTAAACCGTTGGATTCTTTCGTCTGTAATCATCTGAGTGGCCGCAAGAAGTAGAACGCTTCCAGTTATGGCAACTAAAACTAAAATATGTTTCCATTTTATTCCTGAACTCATGATAATTACTGATGCTATCATACCTAACACAGCTGCTGACCCAATATCCGGCTGAAGCATAATTAAAGCAAGCAGAAAACCCGTTAAGATCAACGGCGGCATTACAGCTTTAGTAAAGTTTTCTATATAACTTTGCTTTTTGGCATAAACGGAAGCTAAATAAATGATCAAGCCTAATTTAGCAAACTCTGAAGGCTGAAAGTTCATAAACCCCAGGTTATACCATGATTGTGCATTATTTACTGTCGTCCCTAGAAAGAACAATCCTCCTAAAGAAAGGATCATTACTAGAACCAATAGTTTTGACAGCCTTTTTAAATGCCGGTATGGAAAGGCAGAAGCCAGCAGCATTAATATTGTCCCAACAGAGACCCATTGTAATTGTTTGTATAAATAATGGTTGCTCTCCACACCAAAACGGACCGGCCCATAAACCATACTTGCACTGTATATCATCACACTTCCAAAGGCTACTAAGGCCAAAGGAGCAAATAATAAAGTGAAGTCATAGGTTTTTAATCGCTGCATCATAATTATTCATCCCTACTAACGTATTAAATTCTTGTTTCATCTTAAAATTCCTTCTTTTTTTCCAAAATTCTTACTAGTTTAATAGATTCAGCTGATATTCTACAGATTTTTGTATAAAAAAACTCAAACCGCAACATAAAATGTCGCAATTTGAGTTTGTCTGTCACGAATTTTGCGCTGCTTCATGCAAGACATTAAGTTGCTTTTCAAGATTATCTAAAATCGCTTTGCCTTCTTCCTCACTGATTAAATCCAGCCGGACTGCGAAATGAATTTCTCGTGACAGACCGAACATTTGTGTATCTAAAACTTCTTCATATAATGGACATTGAGGCATCGTTAAGTTGTCCATTTGAACCTTTATTAATCGCAATATTTTATCAGCATCAGCTTTTAGAAGGGCATAGGCCTTTTCCCGGTGATCCACAGCCACATCAGACAACATCAAGATCCCCTCCGTTTACATTCTATCTTCTATTAATAGTATCGTCTTGGACTGAAAAATGCAACAACTGAATGATGCTCTTCACTAAAATATTGACAGGTCATAGCGGTTAGAAAGAATTTCTAGTAATTTTAACCCGACTACACTATTGCCTTTTTCATCCAGTGCCGGGCCATAAACAGCAATACCGCCAAATTGATTGAGCGAAGCCATAACACCGCCTGAAACGCCACTCTTCGCAGGTATTCCAACTTTGATCGCAAAAGACCCGGAAGCATCATACATGCCGCAGGTTACCATAAATGTTTTACAAATTCGTGCATAATGCCTGGGAATGATCTGGCGGTTTGAATGAATGTCTCTTCCTTCATTTGCGAATACAGCTCCTATCCTGGCAAGCTGACAAACATTCACATCTACGGAACACTGCTTGGTGTACACATCAAGCGTTTCCTCTACATCACCTTTAATCACATCATGCTGCTTCAAATAATAAAGCAGTGAACGATTTAAAAATGCGCTGTTAAATTCAGAATCAGCCACGTTCTCATTAACTTGGATCGAGTGGTCGTCTGTCATTTCATGTATAAAACTTAATAACCTTCCTACTCTTTCATGAGCATTTACTCCATATATCATATTGGAAACGACCAAGGCTCCTGCATTAATCATTGGATTCAGAGGCTTAGACGGAGTATGCTGTTCCAATCGGTAAATAGAATGAAAAGGATCGCCGGAAGGCTCCATGCCAACTCGCCCAAACACAAAATCCTCTCCATTGTCAATTAAAGCAAGGGCCAGGGAGATTACTTTAGAAATACTTTGTAAAGTAAAGCATTTCTCAGAATGACCGGCATATATGCATTCACCTTTTAAAGGGTATATAGCAACTGCCAGGTGTTCAGGGTTTTGCTCAGCCAGCGCCGGAATGTAATCTGCTACTTTTCCTTCGCACGCGTATTCCTTAACATTTTCCAGCCAACTTTCTAATGTTTTCTTTTCCAGTTTATTTACCATTTATAAAATCTCCTTTTAGTGAAATCGGCTTCACTTTTTGCTATCCTGAGAATGGTACATATAAATTTCAGAAAGGTGGCCCTCCATTTGATTGTTCAAATAAAAGGCAACGTGAAGTTCCCAATAACATTGGATCCAACTGTTTGGATTTTCGATGACCGTAAAAAAAGCTTTGATGAAGTGTTTCATCCTGAAATAACAGAAGATAAAACGGATGAGGCAGAAGATGAGTTAAAAAGAAAGTCTCTGCGTTTTGATCGTGAAGTCTACCAGCAAAAGTTAAACCCTCCTGTTAATAAGAGCCTGCATCGCAAAGAGAAAGAAAGAATATTTACAGATTCCTTTATGATGCCAATTAAACCTTTTATACACACGAGTGAACCTGACTCATCTGTGGAAGAAGCTGTTCTAATTACAGACGGCGACAGTATTACATTGAGTGCCGACCGTTTTGCTGAAGGACTTTTATTATTTTCCAAAGATGGTAAACCATTAAAAGAAGGTGGACCTGTCCATTTATATTTTAAGGATAAAGGCGAAAACCAACAGCCCATTACAGGTATAAAAGAAATATTTTTTCAATAAACAAGATGGCAAAAAGGCAGCTGATTAAGCTGTCTTTTGTTGTATAATTGTCCAGGAACTCCGCAAACTATGCAAAAAGAAGCGAGGGTTCCTAATGAAACTTATCTTATTATTATTAAGCGGAATATTTCTTTTGGCAGCATGTCAGCAGCAAGAAGAAGATTCATTACTTCAGGAGAAACCACAAGGTACAGATACAAATATGCAATATGTAACCGATTCGGACCCAGTGGAACCAGAAGATAAAACAACACAGGAAACCGCCAGACATTTAGCAAGGCTGGCGGTTGAAGTACCAGATGTAAAAGATGCAACTGCCTTAGTCGCAGGGAACTATGCAGTCGTTGGTATTGATGTAGATAAGGACTTAGACCGCTCCAGAGTAGGGGTGATTAAATACTCAGTAGCTGAAGCATTAGAAGATGACCCTGATGGAAAAAATGCAGTTATCGTCGCTGATGCAGACGGTGTTGAAAGAATTAGAGACCTAGGTGAAAAGATGTCTGAAGGTCACCCGGTTGAAGCAGTTGCAGATGAACTCAGTCAAATTATTGCCCGCTACCTGCCAGAGGGCCCTATAAACGAAGTCCCTACAAACGACGACCAGAGTAAAGAATCCATACCAGAAGAAGATGAACAGGATATGGAAAACATTCAAAAAGATCAATCATCAGATCATTAGAAAAACAGCTAAATCCTTTTGGATTTAGCTGTTGCTTTTCTCAATAATCTCTCTTTCTTTTTCAGTTAGGTCATTATAGTACTGAACACCGAATTGAGATCCTTCAGACACCATTTTTGCATTTTCATTATCGGACAACTCAGGCTGGCCTGCTTCTTCAATGGGCAGGTCGTCGTTTTTCTTAAAACGCCCTTGTAGAGTTTTAGCTTTATCTACAACTTGCTGCCTTTTTGACTCGTCCTTCATAAGATAAGCAGCTGCCCCTCCTGCTGCTGCTCCGATTGCAGAAAAAATCCATCGTTTTCTCATGCTATCACCCTTTCTTTTATCAACGTATGAATAGAGTCTTCCCTTAACCTATTTAATTAAAACCTGAAATGCGTGTATAGCTTTTTCATGTTATGATACGTATAAAAGATATGGAAAGAGGTGATCCTTATGCGCGTCAAATGTGTACTATGCGATTCAATTGAAACTATCGACAGTTATTGTCTGCAGGCAAAAAGACTGCGGAACCGCAAGATCACCACTTATATGTGCCCATCTTGCTATGAAAGAATTAAGATTAATACAGAAAAAAGAATAAACACGGGTCACTTTCGATTTCATCGAGAAGTAAAAAAAGAAAAGCATTTATCATAAACAAAGTCGTGACCAGGTGAATAAAAGAATAAAATCCGAACTATCTCTGATCCCCTGAGGAAATCGAATGATAGTTCGGATTTTTTGTGTACAAACACACTTTTGTTCTGCCTCTTTCTAGGATTGACCGCTTTGCTGGCGTGCACTTCTTTCTTTATGTAACCGCAGCCTGTAAATGCCTAGAATAAGAGCTGCAACTAACAAGCTTTCTGCCACTGGTAAATTCAGCCCAAGAATTAAGGTTAAGAAAAATGTCCCGATAATAAGCACAGAATATACCACTATATTTTTTACAAGAGGAAGTTTTCTTGCAAACCCTAATTTAAATGTAATGACCGCTAATGCTACAGTAACCAGGTAAAGCCCGAAGAAAGAACGGAATAATGCAGCCACTTCTTTTTCGTTATTTAAATTAACTTCGTTACCTAAGCCATTAAAAAACAGGTCTGCAATCGGCCATAAATCCACGGGTACCTCTAAAGTCGACATATCTGTCATGTTGTTCCCTGCCTCTCCACTGTTACTCTTTTCACATCATACTAAATGGATGGACTTAATGCTACCTTAATAAAATAAGTACAACCGTTTTCATCTTACAGGAATTCATTTATAATGAGCAATAGTAGGGGTGAAGAAATGAAAAATATTAATTGGAATTCAATTTTACTCGCATTCTTTGTAATCTTAGCCTTCATTTCCGTCGGTTTTGCTCTTGGTCAGGAAATTTTTTGGCTGGCCTTTTTATTTTTAGCTGCAGGCTTCGGTCTTATGGGCTTCGGAATAGCTAAAAAAAAGCAGCAGGAAACGTAAAACGCTGAATTTCTTCAGCGTTTTTTTTTACTTCGTTTTAAGCTGTACGTAATTTTCAACAATTTCCTTATGAATATCAATGTGACTCGCAAGGACTGTGGTTTTATTGAGCATGTCCAATTCACGGCCATCGGCTGTAGTTACAAGTCCGCCCGCTTCATTTACAATAATTTTCCCCGCCGCTATGTCCCACGGCATTAAGGTCATGGTTAAATAACCATCAATGATTCCTTCTGCCACATAGACGAACTCCAAAGCAGCCGAGCCGTACGACCGGGTGGAGCGGATTGTTTTTACTAATTCAGCTACACCTGCATGGTTAATGTGAGGGTTTTCCGGTATTAACCAGGAGGTATTTAGCGCTAAAATCGTTTCTTCAATTCTCTTCTTCTCAGGCATTCTTAATGGTAAATCATTCTTATAAGCACCTTCTCCGCGGATCGCCGAGTATAATGCTCCGCCCATTACATCATAAATAACTCCAATCTCCCCTACGCCATCTTCATAAACACCTACGGAAATAGCAAAATTACGCTTCTGATGGACGAAATTCATCGTTCCATCGATAGGGTCTACAATCCATACTATCCCTTTTAAATCTTGAATGTCGTCCCCAAACCCCTCTTCCCCAAAAAGGCGATGCTCAGGAAATTCATTTCTAATACTCTCTGCAAAAAACTTCTCGGTGTTTTGGTCCATTTCAGTAACTAAATCATTAGGATTGGATTTTGTCTCTATTGTCCTGGGCTGGTCAATTTGTTCTTTTATCCGCTGACCTGCTTCATAAACAAATTCCTTAGCTTTTTCAAAAAGATACCTTCTCGCTTTACTATCCATAAGCTAGATTGACTCCTTCTCGTATGGTATTCCACTATCATATCAAAATTCTTCTATTATTAACAAAAAAAAGAGCAGCCTTTGAACGGTGCTCTTCTTATTCGGACCATTCCATAAGCTGCTTATGAAGTTCAGACAAACGCGTTTTACATTTATTGATTTGCTCCTTGTCCTCCGCAACCATAGCCTCATGCAGCGAAAGCAGTTCATAATCAATTTCCATGCGGATTACGGGGAGCCTTTCTTCAGCTTCTCTTTTACGTAACGCCTCCATAACGTGTTTCACTGGTCTTTCCTCCCTTTCTCAATCCTTAATTATATATATGACCATAAGCTCTTGAGGTTTCGAGAAGATTACTTATTTATAACCCATTTTCGCCCTTATAAAACCTGTTAAACACATCACTTAATGCTTTTTTCTTGTTATGATACAATTCTCTGTAGATTAAATAGGAGTTGAGCTTATGAGTGAATTTAATGGATTTACGCAGAAAGATTTTGATGTGTTCTCTATCAAGGGACTTGAAGAAAGAATGGAAGCTCTTCGAGGTAATATTTCGCCTAAATTAGAAGCGGTTGCTGCTGAACTTGCTCCCGATCTTACAGCCATGACAGGAGATGAAATGTTTGTGCACGTCGCTAAACATGCCAGACGTACAACCAACCCGCCTGACGATACATGGGCTGCCCTTGCAGCGAATAAGAGAGGGTATAAAAAACTCCCCCATTTCCAAATCGGTATGTGGGGCACTCATGTTTTTGTCTGGTTTGCTGTGATTTATGAAAGCCCTATTAAAAAAGAGTTTGCTAAAACGCTGCTAAATAATAAAGCGGAAGTCCAATCCATCGTTCCAAATCACTTTGTTTGGTCACTTGATCATACAAAACCAGAGACTATCCCTCACAAAGATGTAGACAATGAGAAACTCACCCAAATGCTTGAACGGCTAGAAAATATTAAAAAAGCGGAGCTTCTTTGTGGAATCACTCTTGATCGTGACGATAAACGTCTTCAGGACGGTCAGCAATTTATTGATTTATGCCGCGACTCATTTGAAACACTTCTGCCCCTGTACCGTTACACAAAATAAAAAATGCTCAAGGAGAAAAACTTGTTGTATCTCCTTGAGCATTTTTTATGTCAACATGAGTAATGATTCTGTTAGCTTTTCACCGGGAGCATCTCACGTTCCAACAATGAAATTAACCTTTTTCTCTATACAGTCTTATTTGTTCATTTGAACTCGCTGTCCTTCTAAAAGTTCTCTCGCCTTTTTTATCGTACGATAACAAGAATATCCCGACTCTTTTTCAAACTGACCGCATAATTTTTTTTCTTCACTTTTAGAAGGCACAATGTGCTTAAACCTTTTGTATGCCAGCAGTAACTCTTCTTTATTTATACTGCTTTCATAAGCTTGTTCCACTTTGGAATAAAAATTTACGACATCCACAATTTCTTCCTTACTCCAATACTCTTCATCTATCGGATATTGATAACTCATTTTTCTCACACCTTTATATCAGTTACTCCACTTTGCCCGAATCGTTTCTGCTTCCGTAATTATACGATAGAATAATTCTTCTACGGAAGGTATATCCTTTATTCTTCCTGTAATTTGTCCAGCCCAGCCAAAGCCTTTCATTTCCTCCCCATCATAAATATATTTCTTGTTGGTGTCTCCATTTATATAAGGGCGGAGAAATTCGTACCCTGGCTGATTTTTTTCATACTCAACAATTTGTTCCGTCCAACTGTTTCTAAGAGCTCGGGCCGGAGCCCCCAGTGAACGTTTTATTACAATGGTAGAATTTTCATCTGCCTCAATCAGAGCCTTTTTGTAAGCCTGGTGGGCGTGTACACATTCTTGAGTCGCAATAAATCTTGTACCCATTTCTATTCCTTCAGCACCAAGGGCAAGGGCTGCCATTAATCCATTTCCGTCACCAATTCCTCCTGAAGAGATGACAGGAATAGATACTGCTTCCACTACCTGAGGGGTTAGAACGAATGTGCTTACATCATCCCTGCCTATATGTCCCCCTCCCTCCTGTCCTACTACCATGACAGCATCAGCACCAAGTTCTTCGGCTTTTACCGCCTGACGCTTAGCAGCTACGAGGACGAGGGCTTTAATCCCGGTTCCCTTTACCATTTCCAGCAATGGCTTCGGGTTCCCGCCTGTAATAGTCACGGCCGGAACATTCTCTTCAATTGCTGTCTGAACCATCGACTCATAAGGTCTGCCATGCTGGCCAATAGCGAAATTAACTCCAAATGGTTTAGATGTTAAAGTTCGTAATTTATGTATTTCCTGCCTCAGCTGCTCTTCATTATTCATACTCATTGCTGTAATCTGACCAAGGCCTCCAGATTCAGACACAGCAGAAGCTAATTCACTATATGCTAAGTGAGCAAGTCCCCCCTGGACAATTGGATATTTAATATTTAATAGATCTGTTATCCTGGTTCTCCATTTCATGCTCCTTCACTCTCCTTTGTATCAGTTTATCACGAAAATTCTGCCAGGAACAAAGTTGAGATAAAGTGCTGAAATTTCCATCGTACTTTCTTCGGCTAGCCACTTTATAATATCTCTGCTATAATTCACTTGCTTTTATCCTTGGATATTTTTCAAAAGAGGTGGCCATAAATGGACCAGAGACGAACGCCTTTATTTACAGGGCTTAAAAATCATATAGCTAAAAACCCGGTACAATTTCATATTCCCGGTCACAAGAAAGGTAAGGGAATGGACGAAGAATTTGCTTCATTCATGGGTGAAGCTGCATTATCAATGGATTTGATTAATATTGAACCACTTGATGACCTGCACAATCCTCACGGTTTAATTAAAGAAGCTCAAGAACTTGCTGCAGAAGCATTCGGAGCGGATTACACGTTTTTTTCCGTTCAGGGAACTTCCGGAGCTATTATGACAATGGTATTAAGTGTATGTCATCCCGGAGATAAAATTATTGTTCCAAGAAACGTTCATAAATCTGTGACGTCAGCCATAATTTTCTCCGGTGCTATACCTATTTTTGTACACCCTGCTTTAGATAACCAGCTTGGCATTTCACATGGCATTACCCCTGAAGCCATCGAGCATGCTTGCGAAGCACATCCAGATGCAAAAGCTGTTCTTGTAATAAATCCGACTTATTTCGGTGTAACAGCAGATTTAAAGAAGATTGTATCTATTGCCCACCGATTTTCCATGCCTGTGCTTGTTGACGAAGCTCATGGTGTACACATCCACTTCCATGATCGCCTTCCCCTGTCTGCAATGGAAGCAGGTGCCGATTTAGCGGCGACAAGCGTTCATAAGCTGGGAGGCGCTTTAACGCAAAGTTCCGTATTAAATGTAAAAGAAGGGCTGATTACCCACAAACGAGTTCAGTCCGTTCTTTCCATGCTAACAACCACCTCTACATCTTATTTATTACTGGCTTCCTTAGATGCTGCACGCCGACACCTGGCGACTAACGGGCGGCACTTGGCAGAGCATACGCTTAATCTTGCTGATCAAGCCCGAAAAAAAATAAATGACATAAATGGAGTGTATTGTGCTGGTGAAGAATTACTGGGGTCACCAGCTGCTTTTGATTTTGATCCTACCAAGCTGATAATTTCTGTTAAAGAATTAGGTCTGTCAGGTTACGATGTAGAAGTATGGTTAAGAAAGCATTATAACATTGAAGTGGAACTCTCTGACTTATACAACATTCTTTGTATTGTAACTTCAGGAGATTCGTTGCAGGAGATTAATTTATTAATCGAGGGGTTAACCCGGTTAGCAAGAGAAGCCCATAGCGATTTCTACTTAAAAGAGGTCGAAGTAAGTATTCCAGAGATCCCGCTTTTAGCCTTGTCACCAAGGGAAGCATTTTACTCGTCTACAGAAACAATTCCTTTTAGTGAGGCCGCGGGGAGAATCTGCGCTGAATTTCTTATGATATATCCTCCAGGTATTCCGATATTTATTCCTGGAGAAATCATTACACAGGAAAATATTAATTATATAAATGAAAACATCGATGCCGGTCTTCCTGTTCAAGGACTTGAAGATGATACTTTAGAAACCATCCAGGTAATTAAGGAGCACAAAGCCTTTCAATAGCTGACTTCTTATATTACTGATAGCCGATATTTGTATATGTTCCTTTTTGTAATTAAGAAAGCTCCCCATGTTCATTGGGGAGCTTTCTTAATAGCTATTTTTTTGACGTTTTATCACAAGAAGGGCATTTACTGTAAAGAGTAGATACTTTTTCATTCTCAAAGTGTTCAATTACCTTTTGACATCCCTGACATACAATTGTACCCATTTCTACATCCCATCCTTTTGTTTTGTATTCGCTTTCACTGTAAGCTTATTTTAATATGACACAATATAAATTACAACCCCTTAAGTATAACTTTTTGTTAATTGTGTTATACTATTAATTGGTCTTATATAATATATGGTGTGAAACAAACAAAAAGAACGGCAGGTGCCGACTGTATAATATAGACACCAGGATATAGGATGACTTTTCTATTTTAAGCAGCGAATTCTAATTAAGGCATTGAGATAATCTTCTTTTATCCACAGGATTAAAACCCCTGCAGGTGGAAGCTCCATTTGATCTATGTTTCTGCAGTACTTTGTACCTGTTCATTAAGCTTGTCAAAAAGTATGCCAGATAACTTGATTAACAAATAAGGCTGTCGAAAAATCGACAGCCTTATTTGTTAATTAATTTTTATAAGTTCTGGGTCTAATATATCGTAGCCTTTTTCCTTAAATCCTTCTACAATATCTGGAACTGCCTCAGCAGTCCATTCCCGATCATGCATCAGCAAATTAGCACCTGGTACCAGTAAATCTGTATTCACCATTATATCAGCTAACGAATCAGCTTCCTGATACTCAGCTTCCCAGTCATACCCATAAGTCCAATTCATTAAAAGCATTTCTTCTTCTTCCGCCACCTGCTTGGTAAGATCTGTATTTTGTCCAAAAGGCGCCCTGAAAAACCTTGGGCGTTCTCCTGTGATTTCTTCTACCTGATCATTAAGATCGACAATTTCAGCTTTCTGCTCTTCTTCGGGGAGCTCAGGCAGAGAAGCATGAGTCATGGTATGGTTACCGATTGGGAAACCTAAATCATGGATCTGCTTTAGAATCTCCTGCTTCTCTTCTGTATTGATAAAGTGCCCGTTCACAAAAAAGATCGCCGGGGTTTCTAACTCATGTAAAGTCTTTGCAATTTCCAGCCCATTTTCATCGGGAGCGTCATCAAATGTAAGCAGTACTACCTCCTCTTTGGCATTATCAATTGGTTCAAATGACCATGAGTCATTCATTATGTATTCCGGCTCTTGTTTCTCGTCGCTGCTTTGCTCAGTCTCTTCCTCCTTCTCCTCGTCTATCTCTTCATTAGTTGTCTCTTTGTTACTTTGTTCTTCTTTATCTTCTTTTTCTGACTCTACCTTATCGTTATCTTCACTTTTTTCTGCATTACTTGTCTGAGATTGTTGACTACACCCCATTATTAGTAACAGTACCAAAAGCACACTCAAAATACCTTTCATTTAAACTCCCCCTATAATTACTAATATTTGTATATTTATATTATAAAGTAAGTGTGCTCTTTTTCACTATCGTTTTTGAAAAATTTAGCGTATAATGTGAAATTGTGACTTATGAACCACATACACGGCTGAACATAAATTGTTGACATTGGATTGGGATAAGATTTATCCTTTTTATTGATGCCCATCATGCGTGGGCTTTTTTAATTTGTTCGTGTGAAACTTGAAACCTCTTCACAAGAATCGACATACTTGTTGTTTCGTTTCGCTAAAGGATGGGTACTATAACTATTGGTACAATCATCTCACTTTTCAGCGTTATTGCTATTCAACACCTCCCCCCTGTATGGTTCATAATTACCTATATTTTAAGACCTCCTCTTGAATATAGACGCATGGATGTTTATGGGTGACAAATACTATGGATTACATCATCCACGACATTTTATTAAAACGGGTTTCTCTTGCTCCTGGTGATAGTTGAAAAGTTAGATGGATCACTCACTGGAAGACACGAACAATAACCAGGGATCCACCAGGAAAACTCAAAAACTTAAGAAAGGATGTTTGGTATGCAACAAGTCTCGAAAGTCTTTTACATTTCAGTTGTTGTAGCAACGTTATTTATTATCTGGGGGATACTCCCGGATTCTATGCTGCAATCTGCTAACCTTTCGGAGGTAACTACGAATGTACAAGGCTTCATTACAGACAAATTTGGTTGGTTTTACCTATTATCAGCCACGGGCTTCCTTATTTTTGCCATTTATTTGATTTTTTCTAAATATGGAAAGCTTAAATTAGGAAAAGAGAATGATGAACCTGAATACCCATACATTACATGGTTCGCCATGTTATTCAGCGCTGGTATGGGGATTGGACTTGTCTTTTGGGGAGCAGGGGAACCTCTCTCTCACTTCCATGCACCACCTGGTGTTGAAACAGAGGCACAGGGTCAGGATGCTGCAAGAGAAGCAATGAAATACAGTTTCTTTCACTGGGGTTTCCATCCATGGGGAATCTATGCTGTATTAGCCCTGGCACTAGCTTACTTCAAATTTAGAAAAGGCGCGCCCGGCGTAATCAGTGCAGTCCTGACTCCTTTACTTGGCGAAAAAAGAGTAAAAGGTCCAATTGGTACTTTGGTTGACTTTATCGCGGTATTTGCCACCATCTTTGGTGTTGCTACCTCCCTGGGCTTAGGAGCACTACAAATCGCAAGTGGTTTGTCATTCTCCTTTGAAGGGATAGAAAACACGTTCAGCCTCCAGCTGATAATCATTATTATTGTCACTGTTTTGTTTATGACTTCAGCTATGACAGGACTTAACCGAGGTATTAAATATTTAAGTAATACGAACATCGTATTAGCCTTATTACTCATGTTCTTCTTGTTATTTGCGGGTCCTACTAACTTTATTATGGATTATTTCACATCCACTTTCGGCTCTTACGTACGTGACCTTCCATATATGAGTTTTCGAATGACCCCATTCTCGGAAGATAATACCTGGGTGGCAGACTGGACGATATTCTACTGGGCATGGTGGATTTCATGGGCTCCATTTGTTGGTACTTTCATTGCCCGTGTATCAAAAGGGCGCACAATCCGTGAATTTATCTCAGGTGTACTGCTTGTTCCTACAATCTTTGGAGCGCTGTGGTTCTCTGTATTTGGCGGAACAGCGATTAATTTGGAGTTCTTTGAGGGAATTGATATTTACTCCGACGTAAGTGAATTAGGGTCAGAAGTAGCCTTATTCTCCACTCTGCAACATATCCCTCTTGGCGGAGTAATGACAATTATCGGTCTGTTGTTAATCAGTACTTTCTTTATTACTTCAGCAGACTCAGCAACCTTTGTATTAGGTATGCAGACTACTAACGGAAGCTTGAATCCTTCCTTACAAGTTAAATTTGTATGGGGAGTTATCCAAGCAGGTGCAGCTTCCATATTACTTTGGCAGGGCGGCTTAAATTCGTTACAAACAGCAGCTATTATTGCCGCTTTCCCGTTCACTTTCATTATGATTCTTATGTGTTTCTCATTATTTAAAGAATTTCAAAATGAAGGCAAACGAGTAGGTCTTAAGAGAAAATAAATCCCTAGAAAAGACGGCCCCTGACACAAGGAGCCGTCTTTTTTACATTAAAAAAACTATCATAACAATACAGTTAAACAATGAACAACGTTTTTTCATTATAATAACAATTAGATAACATCAGGCTGTTTTTAATGATTCTCTGATACACTTCGTTGTATAAGAAGGAGTGGTCCAGTATGGGAAGAATAACAGCAATCATATTTATATCCTGTTTATCTTTAATCCTTATTTCAAGCTGTACTGCCGGCGGAGAAGATATAAAGGTGATCAGTGCGAACCCCTCAGATTATAAAATAAACCTCTATACCCACCCTGACGATGAAGAGCAGGCAAATGAATACATGGCGGCCCTGTTAAACTGGAAAACAAACCAAGAAGATGACAATTATCTTTCATTCCAGGAATCTACCGTGAACACAAGTGAATTAGACTTGAGTGCCGAGCAATTACCCGCCCTTATCATATATAAAGAAGGCAAACCCATACAAACAGTTACTGGTGAAAACACTACTCCTAAGGATATCGTAAATACATTAGAAAATACGGTTGCTATCTCAAAAAAACAAAGCTCCTAAGCTTGTGCTTAGGAGCTTTGTTATACTTATTTAGTGATATGAATAGGCTGACCCATAGCAACTTCTGCTGCTTCCATTGTAATCTCCCCAAGAGTTGGGTGAGCGTGAATGGTAAGAGCTAAGTCTTCAGCAGTCATTCCAGTCTCAATAGCTAGTCCTAATTCAGCAATCATGTCACTCGCATTTGGACCTGCAACTTGTGCACCGATCACTAGACCGTCATCCTTACGTGTGATTAGCTTTAAGAAACCATCACTGTTGTTGAGGGACAATGCACGGCCGTTCGCTCCAAATGGGAACTTAGAAGCGTTAATTTCATAGCCTGCGTCTTTTGCTTCTTGTTCCGTATATCCTACCGAAGCTAGTTCCGGATCAGAGAAGACTACAGCTGGAATACCAAGGTAATCAATTTCTGATTTTTCGCCTGCAATCACTTCTGCAGCAATTTTGCCTTCATAAGAAGCTTTGTGAGCTAATGGAGGTCCGTCTACAATGTCACCAATTGCATAGATATTATCAAGATTGGTACGGCATTGTTTGTCGGTATTAATAACACCCTTATCATTCATCTCAATACCAAGCTCTTCAAGTCCGATTTCATCAGTGTTAGGACGGCGACCTACTGTAACCAGCACGTAATCAGCATCAATTGTTTTCTCTTCGCCTTTCACTTCATAAGTTACAGTTACTCCATCTTCCTTCTCTTCGACACCTTTAGCCATTGCGTTTGTGACAACGTCAACGCCTTTTTTCTTCAGGCGGCGTTTAACAAGAGAAGACATTTGCTTTTCAAATCCCCCAAGTATATCTTTCGTACCTTCAAGAATCGTCACTTCTGTGTCGAAATTGGCATACGCAGTACCTAATTCAGTACCGATGTACCCTCCTCCAATGACAACCATTTTCTTCGGCACTTCTGTTAAAGCTAAAGCACCAGTAGAATCAATTACACGGTCTGAAAACTTGAAAGATGGAATCTCGATCGGACGAGAGCCTGTAGCAATTATACAGTTGTTAAACGTATATGTTTGAGAGTTCTTCTCATCCATCACACGTACTGTATTTTTGTCGACAAAATAAACTTCACCTTTTACGATGTCAACTTTATTTCCTTTTAACAGACCTTCTACACCGCCTGTAAGTTTGTTGACTACGCCGCTCTTCCATTCCTGAACTTTAGAGAAATCAACCGTTGTGTTCTCTGATTTAATGCCCATGTCTTCTGCGCCTTTAGCATGTTCAAAACGGTGCCCCGCTTGAATAAGTGCCTTAGATGGGACACAGCCGACGTTTAAGCAAACACCACCCAGGTTACCTTTGTCTACAATTGTAACCTTTTGTCCTGTTTGAGCAGCACGAATGGCAGCTACATAGCCGCCAGGTCCTGCTCCTACTACTAATGTGTCTAATTCAATTGGAAAATCTCCTACTACCATACATTTACGCCTCCATCATAATAAGTTGTGGATCGTTCAGTAAACGCTTGATGTTATTCATTGCATGTTGAGCTGTCGCACCGTCAATCATACGGTGGTCGAAGCTTAAGGAAATTGCAAGTACTGGAGCTACAACAATTTCACCGTCACGAACAACTGGTTTCTCTGCAATACGTCCGATTCCAAGGATAGCTACTTCAGGATGGTTAATAACAGGTGTAAACCATTGTCCGCCAGCTGAACCAATGTTGGTGATCGTTGTAGATGCACCTTTCATTTCGTCTGATCCTAGCTTACCATCTCTAGCTTTTACAGCCAATTCATTTACTTCACTAGAGATAGAGAAGATTGACTTACGGTCAGCATCTTTAACTACAGGTACGAGCAGTCCCTTGTCCGTATCAGCTGCAATACCAATATTATAATAGTGTTTTTGAATAATTTCATCCGTATTATCATCAAGAGAAGTATTTAGTACTGGATACTTCTTAAGCGTGGAAACTAGTGCTTTCACAACGTAAGGAAGATAAGTTAGCTTAATATCCTGCTCTGCTGCTACAGCTTTAAATTTCTTACGGTGGGAGACTAATTCAGTAACGTCTACTTCATCCATAAGAGTGACGTGAGGAGCTGTATGCTTGGAATTAACCATCGCTTTAGCGATTGCCTTGCGGATTCCACTCATCTTCTCACGAGTTTCAGGATAAGCTTCTCCGGCTGCAGGAGCTTGCTGCTGACTGGATTCGTCTGAAGCTGCAGCTTCTTGTTTGTCTTCAGAAGCTTCTTCTTTAGTAGCAGATGTCTGTTCTCCGCTTAGGAAGCTGTCTACATCCTCTTTAAGTACACGGCTGTTCTTGCCGGATCCTTGTACTTTACGGATATCTACATCGTTATCGCGCGCATATTTCCTTACAGAAGGCATAGCAATAACGCGCTTATCACTATCCACATCTTCAGCTTCAGCTGCCGGCTGTTCTTCTTTTTCCTCTTGTTTAGGAGCTTCTTCTTTTTCTTCTTTAGGCTCTTCTTTTTGTTCCTCTTGAGCTTCCTCAGCAGAATCTTCAGAACCATCATCGATCGTGATGATAACTGTACCGACCGTTGTTGTTTCACCTTCATCAACATGAATATCTTTTACCGTTCCATCAACCTGAGAAGGAATCTCTACAACAGCCTTGTCATTTTGCACTTCACAAAGAACATCGTCTTCTTTTACTTCGTCGCCGGGTTTAACAAACCATTTTGCGATTTCACCTTCATGGATACCTTCTCCAATATCAGGTAGTTTAAATTCAAACGCCACAGGTATTACCTCCTATTATTAGGGATGATTAAAAGTTCACTACTTTATTTACTTTTTCAACAATATCATTGTGGTTTGGAAGCCAAACTTCTTCTGCCTGAGTAAACGCATATACAGTGTCTGGAGCAGTTACTCTAAGAACAGGCGCTTCTAAATGAAGAATTGCTTTTTCCTGTATTTCAGAAACAACGTTTGAAGCAATTCCTGCTTGTTTTTGGGCTTCCTGAACAACTACTGCACGATTTGTTTTCTCTACAGATGCAAGAATAGTGTCATAGTCAACTGGACTTACTGTGCGAAGGTCAATAACTTCAGCACTTACACCGTCCTTTTCCAGTTCTTCAGCGGCTTTTAGACAAGAGTGAACCATTGCACCGTAAGCAACTAATGTAACATCTGTGCCTTCACGCTTAACTTCAGCTTTTCCAAGTTCAATTGTGTATTCTTCTTCAGGTACCTCTTCACGGAATGAACGATAAAGTTTCATGTGCTCGAGGAAAATAACCGGATCGTTTTCACGAATTGACTGGATAAGAAGTCCTTTTGCATCGTAAGGGTTGGATGGAATAACAACTTTAAGTCCCGGCTGCTGTGCCATTAACCCTTCAAGGCTGTCGGCGTGCAGTTCTGGTGTGTGCACCCCTCCTCCAAAAGGAGAACGAACTGTAATAGGCATTGGACGAGTATTTCCAGAACGGTAGCGGTAACGAGCCATTTGGCCATTGATCGCATCCATCGTTTCATATACGAAACCGAAGAACTGAATCTCAGGTACAGGGCGGAAACCTGTCAATGCAAGTCCGATTGACATTCCGCCAATTCCAGATTCCGCAAGCGGTGTATCGAATACACGCTCTTCACCAAATTCATCCTGAAGACCTTCAGTCGCACGGAACACACCGCCGTTTTGACCAACATCTTCACCGAATATCAGCACGTTTTCATCATTTTTTAGTTCTGTGCGCATCGCATCAGTGATGGCTTGAATCATTGTCATTTGTGCCATGATCTACTTCGACTCCTTTTCCTTGTATTCTTCATACTGCTCTTTCAAGTTTGAAGGAAGTTCTTCGTACATATTTTCCATAAGATCTGTTACCTTTTGCTTAGGAGTATTATCCGCTTCTTTAATGGCAGCTTTAACATCCTCTTTTGCTTGTTCGATCACTTCATTTTCCTCATCTTCCGACCATAGATCTTTAGCCTCAAGGAATTTACGGAAGCGTACAATCGGATCTTTTTCTTCCCAATCACTATCCATGTCTTCGGTACGATAACGAGTTGGGTCGTCCCCTGCCATTGTGTGAGGGCCATAACGATATGTCATTGTTTCAATTAAAGTTGGACCTTCCCCATCTACAGCACGCTGTCTGGCTTCTTTTGTAGCTGCATATACAGCAAGAACATCCATACCATCTACTTGAATTCCCTCGATACCAGCTGCAACTGCTTTTTGTGCAATTGTTTGAGCTGCGGACTGTTTTTCTACTGGGACGGAGATAGCAAATTGATTATTTTGCACTACAAATACTGCTTGTGCACCAAATGCCCCGGCAAAGTTGATCCCTTCATAAAAGTCACCCTGGGAGGCACCGCCATCCCCCGTGTAAGTAATTGCAATCGCATCTTCTTTACGTTTCTTAAAGCCAAGGCCAACACCTGCGGTTTGAGTAATTTGAGCACCGATGATAATTTGAGGGCTTACTGCGTTAACGCCTTCAGGCATTTGATTCCCTTTAAAGTGTCCACGAGAGAAAAGAAATGCTTGGTAGAGCGGAAGACCCTGCCAAATTAACTGTGGTACATCACGGTAACCGGGAAGAATAAAGTCTTCTTTCGTCAATGCATATTGACTTCCTAATTGAGAAGCTTCCTGTCCCGCTGTAGGTGCGTAGAAACCTAAGCGTCCCTGTCTGTTAAGGGCAATAGAGCGCTGGTCAAGAATTCTTGTGTATACCATACGCTTCATAATTTCTTTTAGATCTTCATCAGATAGATCAGGCATTGCGTCTTCGTTGACTACTTCGCCTTTTTCATTAAGGATTTGAAACATTTCAAACTGATTTTCGATATTCTCGAGAACTCGTTTCAAAGTGATCCACCTCTTCCTTTCTATTATTTGAAAATTGGATGCTGCATTTAGCGTTCCCAAAAAAGTAAAAAAACTGTACCGATTTCCTCTTATAGGTTTTACCCTTTACCAAACTTTATTAATCTTAGCCGGCTTCCGAGCATAACTGTTACAATTTCAGCAACTTAATAATTGGTACAATGTAATTTCCTATTGTAGTTTAGCTCAATCTTAAGTTACCGTCAATAACTCTGTAATTAAATAATTACAATGGTAGTTATAAGCGTATTGAACAAAAACCCTCCTTAGATTCATTCGATAAGTTTAATACTGTACTACTTATTTTTTGAACCTGTATTAATTCTACGTTTTTTTAAAGAGAGATGCAAATAAAAAAACCAGCCGTCACAGCTGGTTTCAATGTGTCGCGACAATCTCGACAGCTTACTTTATTCTTTTTACATACATAGTGTAACTCATTTAAAGAACGGTCTGCGGAACCCTCATCTTTCAGGGGCCCCTGTACCAAAACAAACAGTCAGACCGCCAAGACCAGGGGAGGTGAAAAGTGCTCCAAAAGAAAGAAGCGTTTCCCGGAAAGCGAAACCATCGAAAAGCCTGTCTATTCAGCTTCCTCGTAATTAACATCTAAATCTGCAGCATCATAGAATGCCTTTTTCTCATCATTATAATTAGTTGTATGCTCATTAAAGATTTCATTAGCTTCTATTACTTCATTGTAACTTTCATTAATTTCATCAACTTTAGTTTGTAGGTCTTCTTTAGTTAAATCCTCTTTCTTCATCATTTCATAAAGCTCGCTGTCCAATTCTAATGCAGTTTGATAAGCTTCATGTAATTCCAGGTAAGCATCATACCGATTATTCATAGTGTCAACCAATTTATTAGCTGCTTCCTGTGCTTCTTCACTTTCAAGCTCTTCAACAAGAGGTTCTACTTTATCAAATTCCTCTTTTGCTTCGTCTATACTTTCTTTTTCGGTGTCAATTCGCTCTTTTCTTTCTTCAACAATAGAAGCTGCTTCAGAAGAAAGCTCCTCTATCTCATCCATTTCCTCTGAATTCATTTCAATAATTTGATTATAAATCTCTTCCTCTTCTTGTTCTAACTCCTGTAAGGGTTCCTGCTGTTGTCTAAAGTCTTCTTCCAAACTCACTGACTCTTCCATATGTTCATACATTTGTTCCTCAGGTGACTGGCTTGAACAGGCAACTAATGAAAAAAACGCTGCCAAAAACAGCCCCACTACTTTTAAGTAACGCACATTTCTCCCCCTTATGCTCATAAATTGCTATGTAGTTTCTAAATCATACCATTAATATTATAATAAAAAGACATAAATTGAAAGGTTTGGAAGTAAGAATTGAATATCATTATGACGGACCATAGTTGATTTTTCTATGTTAAACTAATTTGGAATGTGTCTTATAGAAAGGATGTCGCAAATGATTACAATGGAAGATATCGTCCGGGAAGGTCACCCCGCTTTAAGAAAAGTTACTGAAGAAGTAACTTTACCTGCTTCCGAAGAAGATAAAGCAATATTAGAAGATATGCTTCAGTATTTAAAAAATAGTCAGGACGAGCAAGTATGCGAAAGATACGGTCTTAGACCAGGGGTTGGTCTGGCAGCACCTCAGATAAATGTAAATAAACGTATGCTCGCCGTTCATTTTTATGATTTGAACGACAAACTCTTCAGTTATGGCTTATTTAACCCAAGAATCGTGAGTCATTCCGTTGAACGGACTTATCTATCTACTGGAGAAGGCTGCCTTTCGGTAGACCGTGAAGTTCCAGGTTACGTTCCGAGGTACCGCCGAATTACTTTAAAAGGAACGGATCTTGAAGGCAGCGAGATCAAGCTCAGACTGAAAGACTTTGCTGCCATTGTTTTTCAACATGAAATTGATCATTTAAATGGTATTATGTTCTATGATCATATTGACAGCGAAAATCCCTTTAAAGAACCTGAAGGAGCTGTTGCAGTCGATCGGTGAATCAGTAAATAAAGGAAGGCTCTCCCCCTGGAAGCCTTCCTTTATCTGTTCCTTTATAGAAGTTCCAAATGATAAATCGCTTTGACAAGACCCCCTTCGGATACATCAGACGTCACATAATCACTAACCTGCTTGGTAGCATCAACTGCATTTCCCATTGCAACCCCTGTCCCCACATCACGAATCATTTCTATGTCGTTAAGTCCGTCACCGAAGGCATAGGTGTCTTCAATGTCTAAGCCTGCTGCTTTAATCAGTTGGTCGATCCCCTCTGCCTTTGAGCCACCCGCAGGCAATATATCACACGAAAATTCATGCCAGCGAATATAACTGAAATCAGGATGTTGATCCCGGTAATAATCAATTTCATTTCCTTCGCAGAAAATAAGTGATTGGTATAATTCTTTCTTTTTATAGAAATCCTTATCTACTGCAGGGTATTGAAAATGCAGTGAATCCAGACTTTTTTCAATTGTTTCCCTGTTAGGCTCTGAAGCTTTCATTCCTTCATGATTCATAAATACTAAAGGATGCCCATTAGAGACAGCGTCAAAGTATAGCTCTTCTAACCGTTCATGTGGAAGCGGATTTTTATAAACCGTATTCCCTTCGAAAACAACATATTGACCGTTAAAACTTACGTAGGAATCGATTCCAAGCGTCTCTCTTATTTGCTCAAACATAAACGGGGCTCTTCCCGTTGCGATGGCGCAGTATACACCATTATTCTGTAAATCCTTAATAGCTTGTATCGTTTCCACAGGCAGTTCTTTATCATGATTAAGCAGTGTTCCATCAATATCAAAAAAAGCAATTTTTTTCGTCATCCAATCCCTCCAAAAATCCATTAACAATAAAAATACACTGGCTATACTTTAGCATGAGCGGATATATTTGAGAAGTTTTACGAAAGATATAAGAAATTGATCGTGCCAAAATGTTTCTTTCTTGCACAATCCGTATTATACTATAGGTATCAGGGATTGGGCGGTTTAACGTTTTTAGTGTCTTTCTTCATCGGTGAAAGGAGATGGATGCACATGATGAAGCGTCTAAGAAGAAAGCTTCGAAAACGTTGGAAAGAAATCATGGAACGTAAGAGCTATGCTTAAATTTAATGTCATATGGCGGAATATGACGACTTCACCTATTTTTTTATGACTACCGTAAATGAATCGTGCTATCATTACACTTAGAACAAACATGGAAATTATATCTAGTAAGGAGAGATTAAGGAATGGTATACAAAGTTTTGTATCAGGAGCTGTCACAAGAAGTTCCTGTTCGCGAACGCACTCAGGCTATGTACGTTGAAGCGAACTCAGAAAGAGAAGTACGCGAAAAACTAATTGAAAAGAAGTTAAATATTGAATTTATCCAGGTGTTAAATGAGGAACACCTGGAATATGAAAAGCAAGATGAAGATTTCAAAGTGGAGAATGTGTAACGTATGAAGTTTGTAAAAAATGATCAAACAGCCGTATTCGCACTGGGCGGATTAGGTGAGATCGGCAAAAACACATACGCAGTACAATTCCAAGATGAAATCATCCTCATTGATGCTGGAATAAAATTTCCAGAAGATGAATTACTGGGAATAGATTATGTAATTCCAGATTACACGTACCTCATTCAAAATGAAGATAAAATCAAAGGCCTGTTTATCACTCACGGACATGAAGATCACATCGGGGGTATCCCTTACCTGCTGCGTGAGGTTAATATTCCAATCTATGCTGGAAAATTAGCTGTAGGTTTACTTCGTAATAAGCTGGACGAGCACGGTCTGCTTAGAAGTACCAAGCTGCACACTATTCAGGAAGACGATGTTATTAAATTCCGCAAAACGTCGGTATCATTCTTCCGTACAACACACAGTATCCCTGATTCATTTGGAATCGTAGTAAAGACACCTCCGGGCAATATTGTTCATACGGGAGATTTCAAATTCGATTTCACACCAGTTGGAGAGCCCGCCAACCTGGCGCGAATGGCGGAAATTGGAAAAGAAGGCGTGCTTGCTTTATTATCTGACAGTACCAATAGCGAAGTACCAGGTTTTACAAAATCCGAACGTGTGGTAAGCCAAAGCATTGCTGATATTTTCACCAGAGTGGATGGCAGATTAATTTTTGCAACTTTTGCTTCGAATATTTATCGATTACAACAAGTAATTGAATCAGCAGTGAAGTACAACCGTAAAGTTGCAGTATTTGGAAGGAGCATGGAAAACTCTGTCCGAATTGGTCAGGAACTTGGATATATCCGCGCTCCAAAAGAAACGTTTATCGAACCAAATCAAATTAATCGTTTTCCTGCTCATGAAGTTACAATTTTATGTACCGGTTCACAAGGTGAGCCAATGGCTGCGCTGTCACGGATCGCTAACGGTACGCACCGTCAGATTCAAATCCAGCCAAAAGATACTGTCGTGTTTTCCTCTTCCCCAATCCCTGGTAACACGATTAGTGTCAGTCGGACAATTAACAAGCTTTACCGTGCCGGTGCAGAAGTTATTCATGGACCTTTAAATGATATCCATACTTCCGGGCATGGAAGTCAGGAAGAAATGAAGCTTATGCTTCGACTTATACAACCTAAATATTTTATGCCTATCCATGGTGAATACCGTATGCTTAAAGAACACGTTAATTTAAGTGAAGACTGCGGAATTGATCCAGAGAATTGTTTTGTTATGGATAATGGCGATGTCCTGGCCCTGGGCAAAGATGAAGCGATGATCGCAGGAAAAGTCCCATCAGGCTCTGTTTACGTAGACGGCAGTGGTATAGGAGATATCGGTAACATTGTCTTAAGAGATCGTCGTATATTATCAGAAGAAGGACTCGTTATTGTTGTGGTAAGTATTAACATGAAAGAGTTCAAAATCGCTTCAGGTCCTGACATTATTTCCCGAGGTTTTGTCTACATGAGGGAATCTGAGGATTTAATAAAAGAAGCACAAAAACTCGTCAGCACTCACGTTGACAAAGTGATGCAGCGTAAAACCACGCAATGGTCTGAAATTAAAAATGAAATCACGGATACAATTGCTCCTTTCTTATTCGAGAAAACGAAGCGTCGTCCGATGATTCTCCCGATTATTATGGAAGTTTGATTTAATGAAAAAGCACTGCGCTGTAACAGCGCAGTGCTTTTATTAATATAATCTTTTTATAGTTTCCTTCATATCTGGCAAGTCCAAATCCCCAGATTCAAAGAAATTCTTAATAATATATTTGGAGTAATTAGCTGCTGACTGGTAGTCAATATGACCCGGCAGGGGAGCTTGATCTTCAATTACTACGTCAATTATTGCTGGTTTGTTAGAAAGAAAAGCCTGTTTCATTTTTGTTGTAAGATCTTCAAATGTTTCTATTCGGTATCCTTCTCCTCCACAAGCCTCAGCGAATTTGGCAAAATCTACATCTCCAAGGTTCGTCTGGTAACTAAGGTGTCCCATTTGCTCCTGCTCGTATTTAATCATAGCAATTTTACTGTTATTTAGGATCACCATTTTTATCGGTAGCTGTTGTTGTACGGCAGTAGCAAAATCATGCATAACCATTGAGAAGCCACCGTCCCCACTCACTCCGATCACTTGACGGTCAGGGTACGCTTTCTGGGCCGCTATCGCTCCTGGTAAACCGCTGCCCATTGTAGCCAGCCACCCCGAAATAAGGAACTTCTGATCTACCAATGATAAATAACGGGAGAGCCAAACGGTAACATTGCCTACATCTCCAGATACCACCGCATTCGGCTGCATCACATTTTCCATATGATACATTACTTGAGGAGCATGCAGGGGCTCTTCTGTTGACCTCTTTTCCTCCTGCAGAGCCACGCTCCACTTCTTCATTTTTTTCTGGTACTTTTCCAAGTAATCAGAGTTATTATTTTCAATCAGGATCGAGGTCAGACTTCCTAGCGTTTCTTTTGCATCCCCTGCTAATCCGACGGTAATTGGATAATATTTCCCTAAATGATCGGGTTGGTTATCAATTTGTATAGATTTTACATTATCAGGAAGGAAATCACGATAGGGAAACTGAGTCCCGACTAAGACAAGCAAATCACATTCTTTCATCGCATGATAAGCAGGTTTTGTTCCCAGTTGACCATGCTGTCCGAGACAATAAGGATGATGATCGGGAATGACACCTTTACCTAATAGACTTAAAATAATGGGTGCTTTAATCTTTTCGGCGAAGGTCACCAATTCTCTATTAGCGTTTGCAGCTCCCTGCCCCGCTAATATTAAAGGCTTTTCAGCGGTTTCAATCAATGTTTTTGCTTCTTCCATGTGATGACTCTGCGGACTGACCTCAGGACGATAATAGCTTTCAGAAGTTAGTTTCACGTCATAAGACTGGGTTTTTTTAAATAAGTCATCCGGAACAACCAGTACAGATACCCCTTTGTGAGTATATGCTTCTCTAACTGCCTGGTTTAATAAATCCGGGAGCTGTTTCTCGGTTTGTACTCTCTTATTAAATACAGCAACATCATCAAACATTTTTTCTAAATTTATTTCTTGGAAAGCTCCTGTCCCTACCTCTTCACTATGAACCTGTCCTACAATTGCAAGAACAGGAGCTTTATCAGCTTTTGCATCGTAGAGTCCATTTAACAAATGAACGCCTCCTGGACCTGCAATTGACATGCAGACTCCAAGATTACCTGTTAACTTCGCATAGGAAGAAACAGCAAGTGCCGCGGTTTCTTCATGCCTCACTTGTACAAATTCAATGTCTTCCTGCCTTTTTCTTAGATCCTCTATTAATTCATTTATAGAATCACCTGGAAGTCCATACACATGACGGACGCCCCAATTAACTAGTAGATCTACTATGATTTGACCTGTTCTTTGATCTGCCAAGAGAGACACATCCTTTCAGATAAATGACTTTACCCCTCTTTTTTTCCCTATCAATTAAAAAATAAACACAAAAATAAAAAGACCCTGTCAAACAGGATCTTTTTAATCTTCTACTACTAAATTTTTCTCAAAGCGGCTGATATCTTTATCGGCCCCAATAACGATTAAAATATCACTCTCATGGATTTCTTCAGTTGCCATCGGCGAGACGATAACCTCTTTCTTCCTTTTAATTGCAACTACGTTACAGCCGTATTCAGCACGAATATCTAAATCAACTAATGTCCGTCCACTCATTTTACTTCCCGCTTTTACTTCTACTACACTATGGTCATCTGAAAGTTCAATGTAATCTAAAATGTTATTCGAAATGATATTATGAGCAATCCTTTTCCCCATATCCCTTTCAGGATGGACAACGTGGTCAGCACCGATTTTACTTAAAATTTTCTCATGATAATCATTTTGGGCTTTAACTGTAATTGTTTTAATCCCTAATTCTTTAAGCATTAATGTGGTCAGCATACTTGCTTGTATGTTATCACCTATAGCTACTATAACGTGATCAATATTTCTAATCCCAAGTTCTTTTAATACGTTCTCATCGGTAGAATCCGCAATTACAGCGTGGGCTGCTATATCCCGGTATTCATTTACTTTATCTTCATCTAAATCGAGAGCTAATACTTCCATGCCTTCCCGGCTCAGTTCTCTACAAATACTGCCGCCAAAACGACCCAGTCCAATTACAGCAAATTCTCTCTTCATAAAGCCATCCTCCAAAGTTCCATTCTAAAGACATTTTATCATAATTTAATTTACAAAGGGAATCTGTCAAATAAATAGGGGATGTCCGGCGGCTTCCCTTTCTATTTATTCCCTTTAACGTAATCTGCGTCAAAGAGAAACAACCTCATTAGTAAATATAAGGATGGCAGCAGCAGACAAAGACCAGCTATAAACACTATGATCAATGTAACACCCATCGTTTCATGGGTCGCTCCACTGGTAATTGTAATATACGGCTGCAAAATGTACGGAAGATGAGAGGCTCCATACCCGAAGAAAGCAAAAAGAAATTGGAACATCACCGCTATAAACGCCCATCCATAATACTTTTCATTATAAACCAGCAATACAGCTGCCAGAAAGAATGCGACGGAAATGCCGAACATCCACCAAAGGTCAATAGCCTTTTGATAGTGTTCCGGATTATGCTGACTTAACGCAATAAATGTAGTCATACTGGCAATGATGGTCGGCGAACTCCAGAATAAAGCATACTTACGGACCAGTTGTAATGCAGATTGATCATTTGCTCTTGCTGCATAGTACGTTAAGAACATCGAGCTGATATAAAGAACTGATACTATAGCCAGAAAAACCACACTCCAGGAATAAGGACTGCTTAACAGCTCCCCATACAACAATCGAACGCCACCAGCTGTTTCTTCAATAAACCCTCCTTCTGAGATTGTCAGTGTGGTAGACAGAGAGGCTGGGATAAGTAGACCGGTAGCCCCATACAAAAACATGTAAAGGTGATTATTTTTTGATCCATAATTTTCGAAAGCATAAAACGAACCACGGATGGCCAACAGCACTATCGCTATACTCCCAGGTATGAGTAATGCCTGTCCATAATAGAACGCCGAATCCGGAAAGAAACCTACAATACCTACAAAGAAGAATACGAAAAATACGTTCGTGACTTCCCACACAGGCGAAAGGTATCGTGCTATTAACTGGTTCATTATATGATCCTTTTTGGTGATCCTGGCGTAATAAGCAAAGAAGCCTGCTCCAAAGTCAACAGAAGCTACAATTAAATATCCATATAAAAAGATCCACAGCACCGTTATACCTATATGTTCATACCCCATCATTCAACCTCCTTCGTAGCAGCAACTTCTGGATAACGGGATTCAAATTCAGCTTCAGCCGGATGGTTTTTAAACATTTTACGAAGTACAGCCACACAACCAACTCCTAACACTGTATAAAGTGCTGTAAACAAAATAAACATGAGCCCTACATGGTTCGAAGTTGTCGCACCTTCAGTAACTGTCATAATTCCTCTGAGAATCCACGGCTGCCTTCCTTCTTCTGCATAAATCCAGCCAAATTCTACCGCAAGCATAGACAAAGGTCCGCAGCTGGCAATCAGCCAGAGAAGAAGATTATTTTCTTCGTTCCATTTCTTCACTTTCCATAAAAGCAGAAAGACTGCAGAAACAACCAGGGTATACATCCCGATCGAGACCATTAAATCAAACATGTAATGAATCCATAATGGAGGCTGTTCGTCCTCAGGCGTTTCATTTAAACCTTCTACTTCTGCATTAAAATCTCCATATGCTAAGAAGCTTAAGGCATTAGGGATACGAATGGAGTTCTCTGCTTCCCCTTCTTCGTTTAAAGAACCGAATAAAACAAGGTCCGCTCCACTTTCCGTTTCAAAGTGCCACTCTCCAGCCGCCAGCTTTTCCGGCTGATTCTCAGCAAGAAACTTAGCAGACAGGTCCCCTGCCACTGCAGTTAATATTGCAAAAATAAAAGTAGCGGTTACGGTTAGTTTTAAAGCTTTTCTATGATAGGTAGAACCTTTTCTTTTAATCAGCATAATAGCAGCTATTGCTGCTAGAATAGCCGCAGAAGTCAAATAAGATGACGCTACCACATGAAAAACTTTTGTAGGTGTTGCAGGGTTGAACATAGCAGCTAATGGGTTGATCTCCGTTACTGTTTGACTATCGAGCTCAAACCCTTGAGGTGTATTCATAAAAGCATTTACTGTAGTAATAAAGAAAGCTGACAGAGTAGATCCTATGATAACCGGTATTGAAAGAAGCCAATGATAAATTGGGTTTTTAAAGCGATCCCAAGTATAAAGATAGATACCTAGAAATATAGCCTCAAAGAAAAAAGCAAAAACTTCCATAAACAAAGGAAGGCTGATTACGTTTCCGGCGATTTGCATAAATCTCGGCCACAAAAGAGAAAGCTGAAGGCCAATCGCTGTTCCGGTCACAACACCTACGGCTATCGTGACTGTCATCCCTCTTGTCCAACGTCTGGCCAGCAATTGTAAATGCTTATCTTTCTTCTTTATGCCGATAAATTCCGCAATAGAAATAAGAACGGGGATCCCCACTCCTACGGTCGCAAAAATAACGTGAAATACTAAAGTTAGTGATGTAAGTAACCGACTCATGGTGACTGTATCTTCAAAAAACATGGAAGTCCCTCCTTGAAATCAATCAAGTAATATTTGTCTAATCCATTATAGTACCGTTATCCATTCTGGCGGTATACAACTGATGACTATTTTGTGACAAACTTCACAAAGTCAGCATATTAGTATCGTACAAAAAGGAAGCAGAGTTTGTCTACTTTTTTAACTGATATTGAACCATACCACAAATAACAAAAAAAAATGCCCTCATATGAGAGCATTATAATCTAAATCGCATCAAGCATCTGAAACTGAGCTTTTACCAATTCGAAGTATTCACCTTTTTCACTCATTAGTTCTTCATGAGAGCCGCTTTCTAATATGTGGCCGTTTTCAAGTACGTAAATGGTGTCTGCTTCGCGAATCGTCGACAATCTGTGAGCGATAATAATCGCTGTTCGCCCTTTTAATAAGCGGCGTAAAGCTGACTGGATCTTCATTTCCGTCTCAGTATCGATACTAGCTGTAGCTTCGTCTAAAATGAGAATTCTCGGGTTAGCAAGTAATGCTCTAGCGAATGATAAGAGTTGACGCTCACCAGCAGAAAGAATGCTTCCCCGTTCTTCTACTTCCGTATTGTAGCCATCACTCAAACGTTGAATAAAATCTTCAGCCCCTACAACTTTAGCTGCTTCCATTACTTCTTCATCACTTGCAGTTGGACGCCCAAATCGAATATTTTCCATGATCGTACCTGAGAAAATGAATGTATCCTGAAGCACAACACTGATCTGCTGTCTGACACTATCAATCGTTGCATCTTTCAAGTCCACTCCATCTATTTTTACAGCTCCCTTTGTCGGGTCATAGAAACGGCTGATCAAGTTGGCAATTGTTGATTTACCTGAGCCGGTGTGCCCTACCAAAGCTACAGTCTCTCCTGGTTTCATTTCTAAATTGATATCATCTAAGGCAATCCTCTTTTCATCGTAAGCAAATTGAACTTGTTCAAATACGATATGCCCCTTCATATCCGTTAACACTTTAGCATTCACACGTTCCTCTACATTTGGTTTCTCATCCAGGAATTCAAAGATTCGTTCTGAAGCAGCCATTGCCATAAGCAGTTGATTATACATTTGCCCTAACCTGGAGATTGGCTCCCAGAACATACCAAGAAAAAAAGCAAATGATACAAATGTTCCGACAGGTAACCCTTCTTGTAAGATCAAGAATGCCCCATATGCTACTAGTATCACGGTTCCTACAGCATTACTCATCTCTACGAACGGTCTGAACATCGCACTTTTGCGAGTAGCTACGTTCCATGATTCGAAATTATTTGTATTGACCCCATCAAAGTATTCGGCGTTCTCTCTTTCCTGCGAAAAAGACTGAGTTATTCGCACACCTTGAAGACTTTCGTTTAAATGAGAATTCAACCGGGATTGTTGAATTCTCACTTGCTGCCAGGATTTCCTTATATTTCTCCTCAGTTTAGTTGAAATGTAAAACATGATTGGCATAATAACAAGAATGGCAAGAGCCAGCTTCGGACTCAACGCAAACAGAATGACAATAATCCCGGTCAACATGACCACATCCATAAGCAGGTTAATAATCCCGTTAGTAAACAGCTCTTGTAAGGAATTAATATCATTCATAATCCTCACGAGAATTGACCCTGCTGAACGAGTATCAAAAAACTTATGGGACAATCTCTGAACGTGAGAAAAGAGGTGTTGTCTTAAATCATAAATAACATTCTGCCCGAGTATGTTTACATATTTAATCCTGAGCATATTAGCAATATAGCTGATTAAATACATAATGGCTACTCCCACGACAAGTTGAATAAGTAAATTTGTATCTCCGTCTGCAATCGCTCCATCTATAGCCACTTTCCCTATAAGAATAGGAACAATTAAACGTACAATTGTTGCGATCAGCATGGCAATTATAGAAATGGGAAGCAGGGTTTTCCAGTAAGGTTTAACATATCTTAATAGACGGACCAGCTGACTCCAGTTAAACGGTTTCTCGATGGCCTGGTCCTGCGTATATTTAAAACGGTTTAAATGTTTTGTTGTTTCAGGGACATGTTTTGGCTTCCCGGCCATAAGCTTTCCCTCCCTTATTAGATATTGGTAGAGTTTAATATTTTTTCTTTATCCTGATATTGAATTTCATAAATTCTTTGGTAAGGCCCTCCATTTTGCAGTAATACATCATGTCGGCCTCGTTCAACTATACAACCATCTTCTAAAACTAGAACCTCATCTGCATGCTTTAAAGAGGAAATCCGGTGAGCAATAATAAACGTTGTCCTTCCTTTCATTACCTCTTTGAGTGCCTTCTGAATTTGAAACTCAGTTTCCATATCTACAGCTGAAGTCGCATCATCCAATACAAGGATTGCCGGGTCGATTAAAATGGCCCGTGCAATGGCAATCCTCTGTTTCTGGCCGCCGGAAAGGCCCATTCCTCTTTCTCCCAGCAAAGTATTATAGCCTTCAGGCATCTCCATAATAAAGTCATGAGCTTGAGCCCTTTTGGCTGCTGCTTTTACATCTTCGAGGCTAGCGTCCGGATTTCCATAAGCAATATTTTCCTTAATCGTGGTGGAGAATAAAAAAGATTCCTGCAATACAAAGCCAATATTTTTTCTTAATGTTTTTAAACCATATTCAGCTACCGAACGGCCATCAATTCTTACGCCCCCCTGCTCCGGCTCGTAAAAACGTGTAATTAATTGGGTAATACTTGTTTTTCCGGATCCTGTGGCCCCAATCAACCCTATTGTAGTTCCTGGCGGCGCATCAAAGGTAATATCTTTTAAAGCGGAGTCATCGTCTTTTGAATAGGTGAGCGTTACACCTTCAAAAGTCACATGTCCATTCAACCGATCCTGTACGATCGCCTCTTCTTTTTCCTGTATATCCTCATTCGCCTCAAGGATTTCGAGCAGTCTTTCTCCAGAAGCTTTGGATTGAGAGAACAGGTTAATAACAAACCCAAGATTCATAAGCGGACCAAGAATATACCAGACAAGACTGAAAAACGCTACCAGTTCACCTAGCTGCAAGGAATTGTTAACGACTAGATACCCTCCAAATGCCAGCAGCGCAACAACGCATACATTGCCGATAAACTCCATAAGAGGAAAGAAACGCGCCCATATATTTGATGTACGGATGTAATTTGAACGGTAATGTTCACTGCGGTCATTGAACCTTCCTACCTCAAAGTCCTCTCTTGAAAGCGACTTGACCGTATTCATTCCACTTATGTTCTCCTGGACTCTCGTATTTAGTTTACCGAAAGATTTTCGGATTTTACGAAAAGCCGGATGAACACGACGGTCAAAATGATAAACAACGAAAGCCAGAAACGGCATCGCGGCCATCGTTACGAACGCTAAAGGAACAGAGTAATAAAACATGACGCTCAAACTGATCACGATCAATAAAATGATACGAATTAACTCAGAGAAGCCCATCGCTAAGAAAAATCTGAAGCCTTCTACATCTGCTGTTAACCGGGACATGATGTCTCCTGTTTTTGCATTGTCATAATATTTAAAAGGAAGCCGTTGGAGTTTTTTATATAACTCATCCCGCAGGACATATACTGACTTAATTCCGAAATACTCCCCCAAATACTGATGATAATATGTAGCTACGCCTTTAAATATCATAAGAACTATAAATACGATACATATATAAGGAATTAAATGATAACGTTCTTGCGCAACTACATCATCAATCGTCACCTGAAGAACTATCGGATAGATTACGGTAATCCCGGTTACAAATAACAAGGAAAATAACGACCAGAAAAAATAAGACTTAAACGGCCAGTAATACGGTTTCAATTTTTTAAAAACATCCAATTATTTTCCCTCCTTTTTCTTTAACGTAATTACTAATATATCGAGTATCGAAATAAATTTCCACCCATTTGACTAAATTTTTAAAAATTTAGGAAAAATGAACACCCCCATTTGTATGCGTTATCATTAATCATACAAAAAGACAGCCTCAATTATGAGACTGTCTTTTATAAGAATTATTTCTGGTTAACCCCTAGTACACGATTCACTCGCTTTCGCAGCATTTTCATTCCGCCGCCGCCAGCCTGGAAGTGACGAAGGTTTCCTTCTTCATCGAACACGTAGTAGGCAGGTACATATTGATTCTCAAAAGCATCCGTCAGCTGATGCTCATTATCTACGTAAATAGGCTGAGTAATACCATGCTCCTCAGCAACTTCTTTAATTTGATCTAAGTCCAAGTCCTTCTCAGACCGCGGCATGTGAACGGCAATGACATTTAAATCCTCACTGTATTCGTCCCGAAATTCGTTGACGTTTGGCATGGCCTCTTTACACAACCCACAACTTACCGACCAGAAATGAATAAGGGTTGGTTTGTTCCCAACCAGATCCTCTTTACTAATAGGTTCACTGTTATACCATTTTGTTGCTTCAGGGAGTTCAGGCATAGGTGTTCTTAGCTTCATTAATAGTCCTCCTCTTTAAATGGAATTCTCATGGAAAAAAAGGTCTAACACTATGGTTAGACCAATTTTAGAAATTAAATTAAAGTGTTTCTTGTCCTGGCTTCCAGTTTGCCGGGCAGAGTCCGCCAGTTTGAAGTGCTTGAAGTACACGAAGTGTTTCGTCTACGTCACGGCCAATATTGTTATGGTTAACTACTTGATACTGCAATTCACCTTCAGGGCTGATGATGAATAGTCCGCGAAGGGCTACGCCTTCTTCTTCTACAAGTACCCCGTAGTCTTTTGCAACTTGGTGATTCGTATCAGCAGCCAGTGAATACTCAAGGTCTCCAAGACCATTTTCGTCACGGCCTGTATTAATCCAGGCAAGGTGAGTGTGAATCGTATCAGTAGATACCCCGATTACTTCAGCATCAAGATCATCGAATTCGTCGAAACGATCAGAAAGTGAAGTAATTTCAGTTGGACATACGAAAGTGAAATCCATTGGATAAAAGAATAGTACTGTCCATTTATCGTTTTTCATGTTTTCCTCAAGTGATACTTTACCAAACTCTTTGTTTGGAAGTACTGCATCCATTTCAAAGCGAGGTGCTTGTTTTGCTACCATACGTTCTGCCATAAAAGAATCCCTCCATATGTTTTTGCTTTAATTCAACATTAAACTACAATCACAAGAAATAGTATAACGATAGTTTAGATTGTAGTCAATGTTTAATAAAAATTAGTTTAATCTAGCGTTTTAGTACTTGATACTACTTAATATGGGCAACGCTGTAATCCATTAAACATGAAGAAAACAATATTGTAAAATGATTTGCTCCCTAAAACAACAGCATTTGACATTAACCAGCAAAATATTGAAAATACAATTAAAATTCCGCTATTATGGGTATAAGGCTTTTTAAAGCCGGAAAGGAGTTTTACTATGAACTTATTTGAGGAAGGTTTTGAATTCAACCCAACAATTGTTGTTGAATGGTTAATTACAGGAGGATTAAAAATCCTCGTTATCCTGATTGCATTTGCCATTATTGGACCACTTGGAAAGAAAGCTATCAGACTGGGTATTCAGCGCATGGGGAAACAGCGTAAGCTTCCAGAGGGGCGTACGAAAACATTGGAAAAGCTCACCGTAAACATTTTTTCATATATCCTGATTTTCCTGCTTATCGTTATGCTTCTCGGAGCTGTAAATATAGAGATTGGTCCTTTACTTGCTGGTGCCGGGATCGTAGGTCTAGCAATTGGTTTTGGTGCACAAGGCTTAGTCTCTGATATAGTGACCGGGTTCTTTATTCTTCTCGAGCGCCAAATTGAAGTGGATGATTATGTAACAGCCGGGGGATTTGATGGAATTGTAGAGGAAGTCGGGATTCGAACGACTAAGATTAGAAGCTTTGACGGAACTCTTAATTTCATTCCGAACCGGAACATATCAGGTGTAAGCAACCACTCACGTGGCAATATGCGTGCCCTTGTCGATATCGGAATTTCTTATGATGAAAATATTGATTACGCGCTTGACATACTTAAAAAAGTAGCAGATGAATTCGCAGAAGACCCTCGCTTTAAGGAAGGCCCGGACGTGTTAGGTGTTCAAAGCCTGGGAGATTCTGATGTTGTATTAAGAATTCTAGGCAAGACAGAGAACATGGAGCAGTGGGGAGTAGAAAGAGACCTTAGGAAAGCAATAAAGGAAGCTCTTGATGAAGCAGGTATAGAAATACCTTTCCCTCACCAGGTTTATATCAACAAAAAAGAAAATTAGTAAAAAGAGCCCGGTTTGAAAAACAACCGGGCTCTCAGCTTGTGGAGAAACCCCTGTTTTCCGCAAGCTTTTTTCATGCCGTCAGGAGCGATTCTCCTTCCCTTTCTCCGGACGAGCGCCCGAGTTTCCTCGCGATACCATGCTCGGCGATCTCGTCTCACTTGTTCTTCCGCAGGAGGCGAAGGAACTCGCTCCTTGAAATTTCTTAATGTTTTGGCAGGCAGCCCGTACTTTTTCGGGGATAGAGGAGAAATCTATGTAGAGGTTCGTTTTTCGAAGTAAGTGATTCTCGGAAACAAGTTCTCCAAACGTCATGAAACAAAAAATCACCGCCTAAATAGTTTCTTATCTTTAGGATAAGCAACTATTTAGGCGGTGAAAAATGAAAGAAACCAGAAAAACATCAGGCTGTCAAGACTACTCCACAGCCTGAGTTTAAACGGGCTCTTTGCTATAACCAAGCTTCAATTTTTCGTATCGTTCCCGTTTGCATATCCACAATTTTAAAGTGTATACCGCTCCCTTCAATAACTGTTCCTTCTTTAGCATCAATATCTTGAGTGTATATCCAGCCAGAGATGGTATCTACTTCAAAGTGATCCAATTCAACATGAAAATAATCATTGATATCCTGGATAGAGGTTTTTCCATCAAGAAGAAAATGCCCATTCTTTAAAGTTTTGATTTCCCTTTCTTCTTCATGGTCATATTCATCTCTTATTTCTCCGACAATTTCTTCGATGATGTCTTCAATCGTTACTAATCCCGAAGTGCCGCCATACTCATCAATTAAAATAGCAAGGTGGGTTCGTTCTTTCTGCATACGGACGAGAAGATCTTGAATAGCAATGTTTTCAAATACTCTCACTACCGGTTTAATGTATGGTTTTAGAACGCCCATTTTTTCAATATCATCATAGAAGAACTCTTTCATGTGAATAATTCCTAAAATATGATCCTTATCATTATTTATAACAGGATACCTGGTGTAACGGTTCTGCTTCATAATTCGTATATTATGCTTCATTGAATCATTGGTATCAAGGGCTACCATTTCAGTACGAGGCACCATTACTTCCTTTGCCATCCGGTTATCAAACTCAAAAATACGGTTCACGTACCTGTATTCATTCCGATTTATTTCACCTTCTTTAAAGCTTTGGGCAAGTATATATCTAAGTTCTTCTTCGGAATGAACCTCTCCGGATTCTCTTGCTGTCGCTAACCCAAATAAACGGACGAGCGCATTTGCAGAACCGTTAAGTATAAAGATAAAAGGGTACATAATTTTATGGAAAATAATAAGAGGTCGTGCTAATAAAAGTGTAAGTTGTTCAGCCTTTTGGATAGCAATCGTTTTCGGAGCCAATTCACCTAAAACCACATGGAGGAACGTAATTATAGAAAAAGCAATAATAAATGTAACGGTATGACTGAGAGCTTCAGGCAGCCCGGTTTCTCCCACAATTGGCTGTAGAATATGCTGCAATGTTGGCTCTCCAAGCCATCCTAATCCAAGGGCAGTTATTGTAATGCCTAATTGACAAGCTGATAAATAATCATCTAGATTATCTAATAATTCAAGGGAAATCTTAGATTTTTTATCTCCTGATTCTGCTCTTGATTCAATCTTGCTCCTGCGGACTTTCACGATGGCAAATTCACTTGCCACAAAAAAAGCCGTTAAAATAATGAGCAGCGCAACGGCCAGCAGTTTTATCGTAGATTCCATAGCGTCACTTCCCATAATATTAGACCAATTGCTGATTTCTATAACTAAAAAAACAATTTGAATTTATTATGAGAATAACGAAAGCAACCTATGCACGGTTTAAAGTTCTTTTAGACTCTTTATGACAAGAGAGGCACCAACAGCTAAAGCCTTCTCATCTGGTGCAAGTTTTGCATTGTGAAGTCCAGCTTTTGAATTCACCCCCAGCCAGAACATAAAACCAGGAATTTCTTTTAGCATATAGCCAAAGTCCTCCCCTGTCATGGCAGGATCCGCTTCGACATAGGTTACCCCCAGGTCTTTGGCAAAATATTCAAATTGATGAACAAGTTTGTCTGAATTGTTTACCTGGTAATAATTTGCTCCATAGTCGATTGATACTTTACAATCATTGGAGATTTCTAAACCTCGCGTTATTTTCTCTATTTCCTGCTTCACTTCCTCCATTGCTTCAGGCGACATTGTCCGAATCGTTCCCTCTAACCGGGCACTTTCGGAAATAATATTCTGTACGGTGCCTCCTGTTATTTTACCAATTGTAATAACGGCGCTGTCGAGGGGATCTACTCTTCTAGATACGACTTGCTGCAGTTGAGTAACCAGAGAACTGGCGGCTACTACCATATCTTTTGTGCGATGGGGGTAAGCGGCATGTCCCCCTTTTCCAGCCAGATCAATAAACAATTCACTTGTATTAGCAAATAATAAACCTGGTCTGGAAGACACTGTACCTACAGGAAGTTCCGGGGCAATATGGAGGGCAAATACTACATCAGGTTTCCACTTTTTCATTGCTGAAGATTGAAGCATTGGCTCAGCACCGCCAGGTCCTTCCTCTGCTGGCTGAAATAAAAATAGAACATGATTATCAGCAGGTTCACTCGCCAGAGCCTCGAGTGACGCTAAAGCGATAGCCATATGAAAATCATGTCCACAAGCGTGCATCCTCCCCTTGTGTTTTGATTCAAATGTAAGACCAGTTTCTTCTTTAAGCGGAAGGCCATCGATATCAGTTCGGTAACCTATCGTTTTTTCAGGTTTCTTCCCTGTTACCTTCACAAATATCCCCGTTCGCCAAGTTTCTATTTCCAAATGCTGCTGAGGAAGTGTTTCTATAAATCTAAGCAGATATTTCTGCGTTTTCTCTTCTTTAAATCCTAATTCTGGAATTTGGTGAAGATCCCGCCTTATTTTAACGATTTGTTGTTTATCCATTCGTCATTACTCTCCTTATAACAAAGACCTTGCATAAACAGCAAGGTCTTTACTACTTAATTATCCAGTTTTCTTAATTCCTGCTTAATTTCAGTTTTTGATTTCGTTTGGTCGTCAATCTCTTTAACAACACGTGCCGGTGTCCCAGCTACAACAGTATTAGCAGGAACGTCTTCTGTAACAATTGCTCCTGCTGCTACTACAGACCCTTCTCCGACGGTAACACCTTCCAGGATAACAGCATTTGCCCCAACAACTACTCCATCTTCAACTACGACAGGTTTAGCTGAAGGCGGCTCAATTACCCCAGCTAGAACAGCTCCTGCCCCAATATGACAGTTCTTGCCAACAGTAGCTCGTCCTCCGAGAACAGCATTCATATCGATCATTGTGCCTTCTCCTACAACTGAACCAATGTTGATTGAAGCGCCAAGCATGATGACAGCTCCATCACCGATCTCTACCTGGTCACGAATAATTGCACCAGGCTCAATACGTGCATTTACTTTCTTTAAATCAAGTAAAGGTATAGCAGAATTTCTGCGGTCATTCTCCAGAACATAGTCTTCAATTTGATCTTTATATTTTTCGAGAAGCGGTTCGATTACTTTCCACTCTCCAAAAATGACACCTGACTCCCCGGTAATGAAGTCTTGAACGTCATCACCAAAGTTAATGGAAGATAATTCTTTCCCCTTCACATAAACTTTAACTGGTGTAGATTTTTCACTATTAGAAATAAATGAGATAATCTCATTAGCATCCATCTGTTTCATATGTAGCCTCCTCATTTCTTTAGGTTTCATTCTTTACTTTATCAAAGCGGATAATATGTGACAAGATATTTCCCATCATCCTTTTTTAGGCAGCCGCAATATAAACATAAAACTTATGAAAGCCAGTATTAATAAACAAAGATAGACTAGATGTAGTCCATCCGTCAAACCTTCTTTAAAGACCTGTAAGGCTTGTCCGCTCAGGTCTGCTCGTGCTTCTTTATTCAATAATAGATTCGTAGAGTCCACTGTGTACTCTTCCTCAATTCCAGCCTGCTGCAGGGACTCATGAATCCGGTTGTTTAATAGACCTCCTAAAACTGCTGCACCCACAGCACTTCCCAAAGTCCGCATAAACATATTTGAAGCTGTGGCGATCCCTCTGGTCTGCCAGGCTACCGAATTCTGAATAGAAACGATAAAAGAAGTGGTAGATAACCCCATCCCTATTCCGATAAATAAGGAACCTGCGGCAGCAAAAATTGGACCTTTTTCTGGAGTTAATAAGGAAAATAGTCCGGTTCCTACTATTAAAGCACCCGCACCCAGAATTGATGTTAGTCTAAAACCGATAATTAAAAGCAGACGCCCTGCAACAGTTGATGCAACCGGCCAGCCAATAGACATTGTTGTTAAAGTGAAACCTGCTATTGTAGCAGATTGCTCCATCACACCTTGTACAAAAGCAGGAAGGTAGCTTGAAACACCGATTAATATCATTCCGGTGGTAAAGGATGTCAGATTCGCATAACGGATCACAGGATTCTGCCATAAATGCATTGGCAGCATGGGATTCATGGAAGTGTGTTCAGATCGAAGGAAAAGCAGAAAACTGGCAGCCGCTGCTATAAAAAGCACAAGCATTTCCAATGAAATCCATTTAATTCCAAATCCTCCTTCTACGAGAATCAGAACGGCCAGACTGATCACGACCATTATGTACAAAGAGCTTTTTACTTCCACTTTAGATGCTGCCCTTCGATCTACCTTTTCTTTAAAGAAAAGCATTACACCAGCGAGAGCAAGCAACCCCAGAGGTATATTCATCCAGAATACAAACGGCCAGCTTAGCACATCGACAAAAAAGCCTCCAAGCAGCGGTCCGGTGACTGCTGATATTCCCCATACACTGGATAAATAGCCTTGAATTTTAGCACGTTCTTCTTTAGTGTACATATCGCCAACAATAGTAGTAGCGATGGGCATTAGCGCACCTGCTCCCAACCCCTGAACGAATCGGGCTGCAATTAAGATTATCATGAACTCGGCCATCGCAGCTATCACTGACCCTATTAGAAATAAGCTGATTCCCGTCATAAATATAGGCTTTCGCCCATATGTGTCCGAAAGCTTACCAAATAACAGGACTGTTGATGCATTTGTAAGCAGATAAGCAGAGAAAACCCAACTGTAAAGACTGAAGCCTCCTAAGTCAGCAACGATGCCGGGCATAGCTGTAGACACAATCGTAGCCTCAATGGCAGCAAGGAACATGGCTAGCATAATTGAAGCCAGTACGAAGCCTCTTTTCATGAGAAGCCCCCCTAGTTAATAAAAAAGACATAACAAAGGGCGCCCGGAACGAACGGACGCCTCCCTGCAAGCATTTTAATTTTCGTTTCTTCTATGCTCTCTTCAATGTTTCATGATAGTATTTACTAAATTGTTTTAAAATCGTTCTTCTTGTTATGATCCCATCAAACTCTCCCTGATCACTCGTTACACATATAAACGGATGATCAATCAGCTTATGAAGGGCATCAATCATTGAATGTTCCTTAGTTAAACAAGGAACGTCTTTATTCATTACTTGATCTACTGTAAGGTCGTTTAATTTATCGAGTTCAAATTGTTCGATTCCCAGTGTTTCTTCAAGGATCATGGATTTACTTACGACTCCCTGAAACTTATTTTCAGCATCAAGGACTGGTATAGCAGAGTAGCCTGTCTTAAGTAATACCAGTAAAGCATGATCGAGTGGATTGTTTGTTTGAACGTGCGCCACTTTTTCTGATGAAATCATTAGCTCTTCAACTACCGGAAAATTTAATTCATTACTTTGTACACTTATCATTTTACATGAACACTCCCTTGACCTTTCTCACTGAAGGAGCAATTGAAACTAGCAATAAAATCATACATTCTTATACTAACATAAATTCCTCCTGAAAACGAATTCGCTTTCTTTTTTTCTCTTATATCAAATACATTCCATATTACTCACACTATAACGATAACAACTTAGCCCTCCCTGCTTTATTTATAGAAGAATTACGCTTATACTTATAGAAAACTCCATGTTTCTTAGGCATGAGTAAAAAGTTGGGGTGAAGATTAAAGTGATGACTCACACATTTTCGAGAAGAGAAGAACTAGCTAATGCTATTACCCATGGCATCGGCGTTATTTTAAGTACGGCAATGCTCGTTCTTCTGATTGTATATGCAAGTTTACAAGGAACAAGCTGGCACATCGTGTCTGTAAGTATCTATGGTGGGACTATGTTTTTATTATATGTTTCTTCTACCCTGGTCCATAGTTTTCCACCTGGTAAAGCTAAAGATTTATTTGAGATTTTTGATCACTCAGCAATATATTTATTCATTGCCGGCACCTACACTCCCATGCTGCTCATTCCTTTAAGAGGATCTTTAGGTTGGACTCTGTTCGCTGTCGTATGGGCGATGGCGATCTTAGGGATTGTATTTAAAGTATTTTTTGTCAAACGGTTTGTTGTCTTATCAACGATTTTTTATGTAGTGATGGGCTGGCTTATTATCCTGGTCTGGGGTCCGCTGACTGAACAAGTACCAGCTGCAGGAATTACTTATCTCGTAGTAGGTGGAGTGCTTTATTCCATAGGTTCTATTTTTTATGTATGGAGAAGCTTTACTTATCATCATATGGTATGGCACCTGTTCGTATTAGGAGGATCCATTTTCCACTTTTTCACCATTTTCTTTTATATCATTTAACAAAAAAAGCTGCTCATTATAAGCAGCTTACAATCCTTAAGACAAATACTTTTCTCCCTGAAAGTATTTGTCTTCCAGTAAACACCTGTGTTCTACGGGAGACCCCTTCCAAGAGGAGCAGCACGGAAACGATACCTTTTCGCTACTACACTCAGACGGGAAAGGGACTATTTCTTAAAATGGAAACTTATTCAGCCACTGTCCGCCGTCTAACGTTACCACTTCGCCATTCATATAGGAAGCTTCTGGCGAGAGTATAAACCGGGCCAGCCCTGCAATCTCTTCCGGAGTACCTAAGCGCCCTAGAGGTACGGATTGAAGCGTCCGCTTTGCCGCTTCTTCTGATTCAAATAATTTATCTGCTCCTCCTGTCCTTTCTATGGGACCAGGCGCAATCGCATTTGCTCGTATTCCATATTTACTCCCCCATTCAACTGCTAACGTCCTTGTCATAGCGAGAACTCCCGCTTTTGCAGAAGCTGAGTGGATGACTCCTGCACCGGCGTTCCACGCATATGTAGCTACCATATTTAAAATTGACCCTTTAATACCGTTTTCAATCCAGTATTTCCCTACTGCCTGGCTGCAATAGAAAGTACCGTTTAATACGATATTTATTACGGAATTCCATCCATTTGCTGATAATTTCTCGGCCGGAGTTATAAAATTTCCAGCTGCATTGTTTACTAAATGATCAATTTGCCCGAACACTTCCACTGTCTGGTTCACCATTTTTTCAACGTCTTCATTTTTCCGTACATCCATCTCTATAATGAGAACCTGGTCTTCTTTTCCTTTTGAAATTTTCTCTTTTGCCTGCTGCAGCTTTTCTAAGTTTCTCCCTGTGATGGCTACATTTGCTCCGTCGTTTACAAAGCGCTCAGCCATGTAGAGGCCCATTCCACTCGACCCGCCGGTTATCACAATAACTTGATCCTTCATACATCATTCCTCCCTCTAATTATAAATTCCATAAACAAAACTGAATTCCTGTTCATTTTTAAAAATATTTGAAAGAAGTTTGTTATATTTCATAGATAGGAAAAGTGGTATAATAGCGAAAGTATTGATTGGAGGGACAAGCATGCTGATAACTCGAAGAAGTTTTATTAAGAAAATGTTATACAGTGTGTTAGGTTTTCTTGGGTTGTCAGGCGGCGGCTACTATTATGCCAGGTATATTGAACCTGATATGTTAACAACCCAGCAATATACATGGAAGCACCCTAAGATCCCGGAGGCATTCAACCAGATAAAAATTGTACAGTTCTCTGATATACACCTTGGCTTTCATTATTCAATAGACCAATTCCATAATCTTATACAAAAAATAAAACAAGAGGAAGCCGACTTAATCTTATTCACTGGTGACTTAGTAGACGAACCTCAAAAATATCACTTTAATGCAAAGATTCCATCCCTATTAAATGAATTAGATGCGCCTTTAGGAAAATATTGGATTTACGGGAATCATGATCATGGAGGATACGGAACCGAAAAGCTGCAAGAAGTCATGTCTAATGGAGGATTTACCTTATTAAAAAACGAGGTAAAAGAAATCACTATAACTGATAGCTCCATTATGTTAGCAGGTTTAGACGATATCATGCTGGGTTCCCCAAACATTGGGGGGACATTAAACCAATTGAAAGAAAACATTTTTTCTATTGTGCTTGTACATGAACCAGACATTGCTGACCGTGTCAAAGATTATCATGCTGATGTCCAGCTATCTGGCCACAGTCATGGCGGTCAAGTTCGAATACCCCTGCTCGGTTCTATGATCACTCCTCCATATGCGGAGAAATATGTAGATGGCAAACATTTGATCAGTGATACGCTGACTCTCTATATCAGCCGCGGTGTAGGAACCACCCGCATGCCCTATCGTTTTTTATGTAGACCAGAGTACACCGTGTATACTATGCAATCAAACTAAGAAATTAAATTATTGTTGATTTGGTAAGGTGGGGATACTATGAAACAAACTCTTTTACTTCTATCTATAACTATTGTATTAACAGCGTGCAGCTCTCCTATTGAAGAAACGATGTCACGAGACGTAGAAGATTTCCAGGGCGTCAATCAATCCGGAGAAACCATTACGTTTCCTGATCATTATGAAGGTGAGTATTGGGTGGCCAGCTTTATATTTACGAGATGTGATACTGTCTGTCCTCCTATGACCAGCAACATGTCAAGATTACAGCAACAATTAAAAGAGAATGATTTACACACTTCTCTTGTTTCGTTTTCCGTTGATCCTGAATATGATACACCAGAGAAGTTAAAAGAATTTGCTGACCAATATAATGTTGATTTTGAAACATGGGATTTTATGACAGGGTATGATTTTCAAGAGATAAAGGAACTATCGATAAAATCATTTCGATCTCCCCTTAACCAATTAGAAGACTCAGATCAAATGGCTCATGGCACAAACTTTTTTCTCGTTAACTCAGATGGAACTGTAGTAAAGAGCTATGACGGTACGAAAGCTGAAGAAATGAAAAACATTGTAGAAGATTTAAAGAAAATCCAGTAATTTTTTGCAATTAATCCCTATTTCTTATAGGATGGAAGATAATTGAAAGGAGGACATATATGCGCTCAGAGATCACGGACCAGGAATTAGCTGAATCTTTGTTCATCGTTAATCGTCATGCAAAAACAGCTCCTCAGCCTAAGCATTTATATGATATTAAAAAGCAGGCGATTTCTAAGCTGCTTAAAGAAAATAAAGCAAGAAAGGTCGGACTTCATTTTTCAGAACACCCGAAATATAGTAAACAACATTCGACTTTGCTTATTGAAGTGGGAGGTTATTATTTCCATATACCTGCTGAGAAAAAAGACTTTGATCATCTGAAGCATTTAGGGTCCGTTGACCAGGCTTACCGCAATCCTAAACCTAAGCTGTCTTTATCTAAGGCCAAACGGATTCTTTATGATTACTTAGACTGGGATCAACCTACAAAAGATAGAACTACACCCGCTTCTTATCACTCCTCCCCATCGTTTCTAGGTCAGCGGAATATCACCCCATGGAATCAGCGTCATAAACGTAAATGAGGCTGGGACATAAGTCCAGTAATGAAAGAACGAACAGTAAAAATTGAATCATACAAACGCAGACCGTTAGCGCAGTCAAAACGCTCAAGACTCCTGTGGAAACTGCCCAAGCCGAAAGATGGTGCTGGAAAACGCTCTTTGCTTTGTCGAAAGAGCTATAGGCCCACGAAAAAAGCGAAATGTTTTGACTAAGCGATGGTAAAATACCTTTCTTGGCACATAATAATCCGTACTGATTTCAATAAAATCGTTCGGATTATTTATCTTTATTCAGTTTTGTCCCCACCTCTCTTATGTTTTAAAGAATCATTAAAAAGGTATGTAAGTTCATAGGAGGGTGATGGTATGACGATGAATGCAATGGATGATTTTCTGTTTCACTTAAAACGTTACATGGAATATACTACTGAGATGAGGTCATCGTACGAACACTTAACTGACGCTGAGAAAAATATGATCCTCGAAGCTCATCCTGATGGAAACAGTCCTGAAGAGATTTCAAAGAAAGTTTACCAATGGCATGATACATTGTTTAAAAGATTGGAAAAACACAAATAAAAGAAGGGCTGGAGTATCCCGCCCCTTCTTTTATTTAATATGATGATCAATTGTTTGAATCAGATTAACTATCTCTGGTTTAGAGATTTGAGCATCGGCTCCTACTTTTTCTCCTTTATGTTTCAAATCCCCTGTAATTAAAGAGGAAAAAATGATGACAGGCAGATCCTGTAACTGATTATGTTCTTTTACAAGCTTTGTAAAGTGGTGCCCATCCATCTGTGGCATTTCAATATCTGTGATAATGAGCTGATATTCTTTTAAAATTTCTTTTCCTTCATGAGCTAAGTTCAATAAATGCTCATACGCTTCTTTTCCATCCTCAAAACAGTTTGTATGTACATAGCCTGCTTCCTCTAAAGTCTCCTGAAGCAAACTTCTCAAAAGGGGAGAATCTTCTGCGATTAAAATGTTTTTATTTGACCTTTCTCTTTCTCCCAGTTCCTGAATCTGCTCAGCATGTACGCTTGATTCAGGATTAATATCGGCCACAATCTTTTCGAAGTCCAGAAGCAGCAGCATATCTTCATCTTTTTTAATTACTCCTGTAATTTGAGTATCAAGCCCTTGATACATTTTACCCGGTTTTTCAATAGATTCCCATGAAATCCGATGAATTTGAGTAACAGTATGTACATGAAATACAATTTTAGTCTGATTAAATTCCGCTAATATAAACTTATCTTGATCTGGATTATCAGACTTCTCAAACCCTAACGCATGAGCTACATTCAAAACAGGTACTACGTCGCCTCTGATTTCAATTATGCCCTCTACTGAGGAGTGAGAGTGTGGTATCTTGGTGACGGCAGAAGGATTAAGAATTTCTTTTACTTTAATTACGTTAATGCCAAAACGATTTTCACCAATACTAAATTCTACTATTTCCAGCTCGTTTGTTCCACTCTCTAATAATATACCTTGATCCTTATTCATGTATGTCTCTCCCTTTCAACACTTTTACACATTTGACAATACCACAAACTCAACCTTCATAGTACCTTAGAATCACAAAACAATACATAAACAGGTCTTTTGTCACAAAAAAACGATCTGCTTTTGCAGACCGCTTAATCATTACGAATAATTAAATAGACAATTAATCCGACTACCGGGAAGAATAACGTCCCAAGCAGGACTACTAAGGTAAATACCTGGCTGTTTCCTTTACGTTTCGAATCACGATAAGCCCATACACTCGTAATAATATTAAATATAAACAGGGCAAGCCCAAATAATATAAAAATTAGAAAAATCAATCCAATTTCCAACTCATCCACCTCCTCTATGTAATACGAGAAGGATTGTTAAGAAGTTTCGCTGTTATGCCGCTTTTTTTGATTTTTTTCTTATAAGTCTTGCCATTGTCCGAATACTTCTTACCATTACGAGGAGAAGACCATACGCACTAATGGCTAATAAGCTCACCGACCAATAGTAAACAGGCAGCACACTGGACTGAGTGGCAGAAAAGGAATGATCTACAGTTTGGAGGATAAGAAAACCAATAAGTATGCAGTTGATATAGCTAAGCAGTGTAATCCAATTCTTTACGGTCATCCACTCGACCACAGCTTTAACAACCCACATCATACCTGTCATTAGGAGGAAAACCAGCCCAAAAAGCAAATACCATGGGTCTAAGCCAAATATTTGTAGTAAATCCTCATCAAACCAACTTGATACAATATCTACAATTGAAAAGTTAATCAAGTTAAACTCCCCTTCTTATCACTTACTTCTCATTGTAGACGGCCTTTGATTTATTTATACTTAACTCTTATCTTATCTGACTCTTGATCTTCACTACCTAAACACTGATGTTTTTTGCATTTTCTACTCTAAGACCTACATATCCTTCTCCATCCATAAGTTAATTTGTGTTTCTATCAATAATCATTCAACGATTAATTGACAAGATAAAACAGGCCTTATCCGATCATATCATAAAGAAAAAGCAGCCACGAATGCGACTGCTTTTTCTTTATGATATGATCAGTTTATCATTTTATTTTGGTCACTATTGTTCACTCTTTTTTCATCTAAATGCTCATCGATTTTATCCAGTGCCTGTTGGTCATTTAAAAGTTTTTGTTTATTTTGATCGACGAGCTCTTCAAATGAGATTCGGTTGGTCCTCATGATCAAACTCCTTTCTTTCGCAACTTCAATTACATTTTCATTGTAACAAAAATATTTATAAGATAAATCAAAATTGTTTGAACATTTTGTTAACAAATATGGAGGCACTCTTTATGAAGAATAAAATTAACACTACATTATCAGATATTGAAATTTCCGGAATTCGTCAGTTTTTTAATATGATTAGTAAATATGACGATGTTGTGTCCTTAACAATTGGTCAGCCGGACTTTGCTACCCCCGGCCATGTCAAAGAAGCTGCGATTAATGCATTAAATAACGACCGTACGACCTATACCCATAATGCCGGGATTATAGAACTGAGAAGAGCCATCAGTTGCTATGTAAAAGAGAGTTTCTGCCTGGACTATGATCCTGCCGATGAAATTATTGTGACGGTGGGGGCTTCTCAGGCCATTGATATCACCCTAAGAACTATAATTGAACCTGGAGATGAGGTCATTCTCCCTGGTCCCATTTATCCTGGGTATGAACCCTTAATTAAATTGGCTGGAGCCACAGTCAAATATGTCGACACAAGTAATAACCAATTTAAACTTACTGCGGATTTGCTGGAAGATGCGATAACTGAGAAAACCAAATGTGTGATTACTCCTTACCCATCTAACCCAACTGGAGTATCCTTAACAGAAAGTGAGCTGAGTGACATCTCACAAGTTCTGTTAAATCATCAAATCTTTATGATTGCTGATGAAATATACAGTGAATTAGTCTACGATGACTCTCATACGTCTATTGCTTCATTTTCTGAAGTGCGTGATCATGTCATCGTCATTAATGGTGTATCAAAATCTCATTCTATGACTGGATTTAGAATTGGATATTTACTTGCACCGCAATGGCTGGCTGGTCAAATTCTTAAGGTTCATCAATACAATGTTTCCTGTGCTGCTACACCAAGTCAATATGCAGCTCTCGAAGCCATCCAAAACGGCCGTTATGATCCAGCTGTGATGAAGCAATCTTATGGTGAAAGACGGGAATATGTTATGAAAAGGTTGGATAGAATGGGATTAGAGTATGTTATTCCAGATGGAGCCTTTTACATTTTCCCCAGGATTCCTTCTGGCAGCTCCACCTTTGAAACTGCCGTTGAATTAGTAGAGAAAGCCGGCGTGGCACTGGTACCGGGAAGTGCTTTCTCTATTTACGGAGAAGGATATGTCCGACTTTCTTACGCCTATAGTAAAGAAACCCTTAAAAAAGGTTTAGATCGGCTGGAACAATATTTAAACACTAATAATTTGTAAAAATTAATTAAATTTTAATGACAAACAAACATCTTCTGCAAAGGAATCCATATTCTTATGGTAAAATAGATACGTAACCATTGGATTACTATGGCTTTGTAAGAGAGGAAGAGTGAGATTGTCTGAGCAAACAAAAAGAGAATGGTTAGAGTGGATAAAAGCAATTGCTATTGCGATTGTGCTTGCTTTTGTTTTACGTACCTTTTTCTTTGCTACTTCGATTGTTGAGGGAGCGAGCATGAACCCTACATTGGAAAGCGGAGAAAGAGTCATGTTTAATAAAATCATATATTATATAGATGAACCTGATCATGGGGATATTGTAATTATTGAAAAGCCTACCAAAAACTATGTCAAACGAGTAATCGGCCAGCCAGGAGATACAATAGAATTTAAAGAAAACCAGTTGTACGTTAATGAACAGCCCCAGGAGCAAAGTTATTTGAGTGACCAATCATTGGCTGGAACGAGAGACTTCGGTCCAGTTGAAGTGCCTGAAGGAAGATATTTCGTCATGGGAGATAACCGATCTGTAAGTAAAGACAGCCGAAATGGCTTAGGGTTTGTTAGCGAAGAGGAAATTATTGGTCGTACTGAACTTATTATATATCCTTTTACTGAAATAAGCTTGACCAAATAGACGTCCCATCCTGACTTATCAGGCATGGGACGTCTTTTTATGTTCGTTGAGAAAATTGATGAAGGGCATCGATGAGTATATCTAACTTACCTTCAATACGGTGAAGTAAGTAAAATGTCACCGCAACAGGAAACCCTAGATCTGTAACAATCGGCAGCCAGTTTTCTATTTTCAATCACCTCTTTTTAGAAAAAGCCGCTATAATTTTAATAGCGGCTTTTCTGGATTATAGTTGAATCGATGTTACATTGCGCTCTACAATTCGAGCCTCTTTCTTAGTAATAAGATCTCCCCCGCTTGAAAAGAAACAATTCTCTTCAATGATTGCATCCATTGCTGCATTAACATCTGCTTCATTTACAGGTTCGACAGGATCATCAATCGATACAGTTACGATCTTTTCTTCTTCATTTAAAAATTTTAATTCAAGTTTCTTCATAGGCTCCCCTCCCTTATTTCCTTATGGTATTTTAAAGATCTACTAAAACAGAGCGGTCATTTCTTTCAATCGTGGACAATAGGTTTTGTTGTAAAGATTCGATAGATACTGCTACTCTATACAATTGATCTTCAGTAGCTTCCATCTTTACATTGTTGAAAGACTTACGACGATACTTGACATTCCCTTCATCATCTGTTCCGTTTTCAAACACCAGTTGCAGCTGAGAGTTAACCATATCGGCTGTTACTGCCATGTAAATCACCTCCTTTCACTTCTATAATCGAAATAAGCAGCCAGGAGGTGTCTATAAATTATAACTTTTATTATTATTCATTTTGGAGCATCCATGTTGCTGTAATTTAGAAGGTGCAGTTTTTACCTGAAGATGACAATATAACTTGTTTGTTGCTGCTTAAACTTCCTCTGTTAAAATTAAAAACGGAACCGTTTTGGTCCCGTTTTTTCGTATCATGTATTAGTTTTTCATGTAATATGTGTAAGTTTATCCGCGATCAAAAATACAAAAGCCAATAAACCCTAAAAGAACAACGAGACAGACTAAAAACATAATAATCTCCGTCATACCTTCACCCCCTCATCAACGATAAACCTGGTAAGCATTATATAAAAATGCAGTCATTTATATTTATATCATATCATGTCCCGCACCGCTTATACACGTATTAATTGTTATCAATCATTTCATTGTTCACAATTTAGACATATGATATTGAACACATTGTGAATTGTTGAACAATATATTCCTTTTTTTTCAAAATTATATTATTATAAAACTGTAAAAAGATTGTGAAACATTGAACAACCCAAAGGAGGGAATTGGTTATGAAACAATGGTTTACGGAACATGTAAGTGGTGCAATTATTTTATTAGGGATTCGACTTTATCTCGGTTACACCTGGTTAACTGCAGGATTTGGCAAAGTGACAGGAGAATTTGATGCGTCGGGTTATCTTCAGGGTGCAATAGCCAATGCTCAAGGTGAAGAAGCGGTAGTTCAAGGATGGTGGGCTGCTTTTTTAGAGACATTTGCTTTACCTTACAGTGGACTGTTCAGTTTTCTTGTCATGTGGGGCGAAGTGTTAGTAGGATTAGCACTTGTTATTGGATTGTTAACGAAGACCGCTGCCTTCTTTGGTATAATCATGAACATGTCTTTCTTATTAAGCGGGACCATAAGTACCAACCCAGAAATGGCAATCCTTGGAGCTCTCATCCTAGCTGCCGGACTTAATGCAGGACGTATTGGTTTGGATCCATTTGCTCATCGTTTCTTAAAAAAGAAATCGCAACTTCTTTTAACAAAAGCAGCCTAGATTGAAATAATAAAACCAGCATAGCATTCAGCGATGCTGGTTTTTAGATTTTAATGAAGAATAAAATACATGCTGACTCTTCCCCTTCTTCTTTGCTTCGTATAAAGCAAGATCTGCCTTTTTCTTTATTTGCGTTATTTTAACCGCATCTTCAGGAAAAACGCTAATTCCTATACTGCAAGTGAATGAAAATGTCCTGCCCTGAATTAGAAAGGGACGGTGAAGGTTGCTGATGATACGTTTTGCTACTTCTTCAATATCAAGAGATGAACTTATGTTCTTTAAGAGTACCGCATATTCATCTCCCCCCATTCGGGCAACAATATCCCCATCTCGCACAGCGCGTTTCAACCTTCTGCCAATAATGATCAGTAATTCATCTCCAACATTATGTCCATATTCATCATTAATAGTTTTAAATTGATCTCCATCTAAAAACAGAAGAGCAAATTTACTTGTTAATTTGTTTTCAGCTGCCTGTGTTAAAGAATCCTCAAAAACCCTCCGGTTTGTTAATCCTGTCAATGAATCAGTATACGCCATTCTTTTTAGTTGTTCTTCAGCAAGCTTTCTCTTCGTGATATCTCTGCTAGAAGCAACCACTTTTCTATAGTGTCCTTGATTGTCTTTTACAGGGGTAAGTCTGGTTTCTACCCATAAAGGTTTGTTGTTTTTATTCTTAAGTCTTACTTCATAACGGAGTTCCTTGGAAAATTGCAATTGAGAGATTGAGTTTCTTTCAATCGTATTATAATCTCTCTCATCTACAAATTCACTGTAATGAATCCCGTTTAACTCCTTTGGATGGTACCCCAGCACCTGCTTATGGGAAGGAGAAGCGTATTGGATAAAGCCGTCTTTGGTTAAAATCTTTATTAAGTCCTGGGAGTGATCAGCAATCAGCCTGTACCTTTCTTCAGACTTTTCCAGCTGTTTTTTTGTATGTATTTTTTCCGTAATATCTTCCAGGGTCATGACAATCCTGATTAGGGCTCCATTCTCGTCAGCGATTGCCGTTAAACCAATGGACGCTATTAATTGTTGTCCATTCTTTCCAGCCAAGTCTTGATCAAACCGTTTTAGTTTTTCCCCTTGTTTTAATAATTCATATAGTTCCATAAATCGCAGTTTTAATTTAGGCTGTATGTCGAACCAATTCAAGTTGTAGATCTCCGATTTCTTATAGCCAAAAAGTCGATAAAAGGATTCGTTGATACGGAGAAAGTTCCAATTTAAGTCAAATAAAGCAAAAGCTTCTTCAGTGTTTTCAAGATAAGAAGAAAAAATTCGATTTAATTGACGGACTTCAGGTGAATTCATTGTATGAATGGATATATTTTTAGTTATTGCAAAGACGTAAGAGACTTCTAAACCATTGTTAAAAAGGGGATATAATGTGGTTTCCGCTAAATATTGTACATTAGGAAATACAACGGTATCGTGATAGGAGATCTTTTGTTGAAGTAATAAAACTTTAGAATATTGATCTGTTAGAAAAGCAGCTTCACTCTCGGGCAGACATTCCTGCAGGCTCTTTCCCAGACTTGTCGGATTTAAACGTGCTAATTCAAACCCTGCCTCATTCATATAATCATAAATGAAATTTTGGTCACTTACCTTCATTAGGAAGACACTGTCACTCATTGAACTTCCTAATTCTTTTAAAAGTGGGATATGAGATAAATTTAAATAATTCAAGGATAGAGTCATCGAATTCCTTCTTTCAACACATTCGTATATTAACTTTCACCCAGGTAAGGTAAGAAAATCTTCCTATTTATTATTATACAAATTTTTTCAATTTTGTGCTACAAATGTAATGATTTTATATGAAGCTATCCATAACACCTATAGGTTATTTTTACCTCGAGAACCTCCGGAATGACCTAATATCGAATAACACTCAACTAATTAATTTAACGAAATTGTAGATGATGACTTAAAATTTTTTTAAAACCCTTCTTTTTACCTATAGTTTAGTAAATAATACTGAGACTTGATTTCTTGTACGAGCACCTTCACTTAAATTCAACTCCTTACGGGATTAATGTAAGTAAACCATTCATAGTTCATTTATAATTGTGCAAGCTATCAGTAAGGAGGAATACAAAATGAATCATCAACGTATCTCTTCATTTTATGAAGACACAAGAGCACCGCTTTATTTAAATAACTTAAAACAAGAACATATAAACCACTGGCACCATGAACTAGAGGAAGAAAACGAATTCACCCACCACGACCTCGAGCACGGTTTAAATTGCCCGTGTAAAATTGTCACCGTCGCTATTTATTCTTTTATCAATTCATATGACTAAAAATGGGTATATAACCATACCTCCTCCATTTGCCCGCATAGGCTAGAAGGGTAATCATTCAGGAGGTGAGATGATGTACGAAAACAGTCCTTATGCAAACAGCCCGTACGGCGGCGGTTATGGCGGTTACGGACGCAGATGCCCTAGACCCGGCAGCAGCTTTGCGTTGATCGTTGTGTTGTTCATTCTACTAATCATCGTAGGTGCAGCTTTTTACTGCTAACTAAATACGAATTAAAAAACCGCTGTCTCTTTTTTAAGGAGACAGCGGTTTTTTTTAATTAACCAATGAGAATCCGTTCTTTTGGAAAATGATAATTTGATTTCGTTCTGTCATTGTGAAAACTGAACAAGAAAGTTAATATTCCGATCCGTCCAATAAACATTAAGATCATTAACACCACTTTGCCGAAGCTTGAAAGTTCAGAAGTAATGCCTAGTGATAAACCTACTGTTCCAAACGCTGAGCAAACTTCAAAGATAATTTCATTTAATGAAAACTTTTCACTGATGGACAGCGCCAGAATAGACAGGAATACAGTAAATAGTGCCATAATCGTTACTACAACTGCTCTGTTTAAATCTTCATGATGAATTTCACGTCGAAACACGCGAATGTTGTTTTCTCCACGGGCGAAAGTCAATATAAAAATTACTACCAATGCAAATGTAGTTGTACGGATACCGCCCCCTACACTGCTTGGCGAAGCGCCTATAAACATGAGAGAAGACATAAAAATATGGGTGTGCTCAGCAAATTCACTCACATCCATTGTGGAGAGCCCTCCACTCCGTGTTGTAACAGACTGGAATAAAGCATAGAAAAAGATTTCGTGCCAGTTTTTGTCAGCAAAAAAATGATTAAACTCTAACAAAACAATAATAACCGCCCCAAAAACAATCAGGGCAAAAAAAGTAAAAGAAGTTAACTTGGCAAATAGCGAGAACTGAATCGTTCGTACGTCATAGCTGTTAAACAAATACTGCTTAACCTCGATTAACACTGGAAATCCGATCGCCCCTGCTATAATTAGAATCATATTTATAAATTGGACAAAATAATCACTTTCAAAGGGAACTAAAGATGCCCCGGTTATGTCAAAACCTCCATTGGTCATTGCACTTATTGCACCGAAAAAACCCTGGAGGTAAGCTTCTCCAGGTTCGTAGTACTGGAGAAAATAAGTTCCCAATGTTAGAAATCCAATGAACTCAATAATTAATACAACGATGACAATCTGTTTAACCATTCTCACCATACCCTGGAAGGAAGAACGGTTATGGTCGGCCATAATTAATCTTCTTTCTCTTAACCCGATTTTTTTACCCAGTACAAGCCATATCATGGTTCCCACTGTCATAACACCGATACCACCGAACTGCAGCACAAAAGCCAGGATAAAATACCCTGTAGTACTAAATGTTTCAGCTGTCGGAACAGCAGTAAGTCCCGTTACACTTACTGCACTTACAGCCGTAAACAGTATATCAATAAAAGACAATTCTACTCCGGGCCTGTGGGCGACGGGAAGAGCGATTAAGATGGATGAAATCGTAACTGCAAATAAATAGAATAGTGCGATTAATTGGAAAGGGGATAAATCATTTATCCACCTCCATTTTCGCTTTCTCACCCACAACATACATATAAGCTCCTTTTATCTATTATGTAAGACGAAGTTTAAGTTCCTGCTTCTTCTCCCCGTCTCTTAAATTCTTCTAACAGCTCTTCACCTTGATAGCCTTCATCTAGTAGGCTTTTTAACATTTTCTCAATATTTTCTTGACGGCGGTCAACCATCGTGCCCATGAAGATCACATTCATATCTTCTCCAATTACATTTGTATCAATTACTTTTGCTAAAAAAGTAGCCGGGCGGTTACTGCTCTTTGTTATCTTTACTTGAATCATCACTTCTTCAGAGTTGGTTAAAATCTCCTGAAAAAAATTCTCATATTCATTATGAACGTAGGCTTCTATTACCCAGCGCCCGCGATCATCTTCGCGGTTAATAATCAATCCGTCGTTTAATTTAATACGACGCTGCGTAATATCTTCATTTTTCTCTTCCACAATATCAAGGGAAACGAGCTTAAATGTTTTCACAATGGCACCTCCGTTTGGAATTCTATCATTATTATAGAGGACGTAAGCAAATAGAGCAAAGCAGGATTTATTTTTTCTATAATAAAAAAACGAGCTCCAGTAAAAGAGCTCGCTGCTTCACCCTCCTATATAAGACATTTCAATCTTTTTCTTCGTCGGTTTTCTCTTTTTCCTGTCGACAGAATACTGATCATCTCGCTTCGTCCAGATCTGGATCAATCTTGATATAATCGCTTCATCACTTTCTCCATCGCGAAGCATCGAACGAATGTCATACCCCACTGACGCAAATAGGCAAGTGAACAGATTACCGTCTGCTGATAGTCTGACTCTCGTACACGTACTGCAAAACGCATCAGTAACTGATGAGATAACCCCTATCTCTCCAGAACCATCTTTATATTTGTAACGGTTGGCCACTTCACCATAATAATTAGGATCAACGGGTTCCAAAGGCATTTCTTCATTTATCTGATCAATGATTTCTTTCTTTGGCACAACCGTATCCATATTCCAGCCATTATGGTTGCCCACATCCATAAACTCAATAAACCGAAGTGTATCACCTGTTTCTTTAAAATAACGAGCCATTGGCAGAATCTGACTCTCATTCATTCCTTTTTTTACAACCATATTTATTTTTATGGAGAGCCCAGCTGCCCTCGCGGCTTCTATCCCTTTAATAACCGGCTTCGTTTTAATTCCACGGCCGTTCGTTTCTTTGAAAACATCATCTTCAATTGCATCCAGGCTGATATTAACCCGGTCCAATCCGGCCTCTTTCAGTTTGGCAGCCTGCCGGACTAAGAAAACAGCGTTCGTAGTAATCGCTACGTCTTTTATTCCTTCCACTTGTTTAATCCGGCCTACGAGCTGATCGATGTTTTTTCTCATCAGGGGTTCTCCCCCTGTAATACGTACCTTCTCTGTACCAAACTGAGCAAATATTTTAACCAGTCTTACAATTTCATCAAAACTTAAAAGTTCAGACTCAGGCATAAATCGGTAATCATTCCCAAATATCTCTGCAGGCATACAATAGGTACAGCGAAAGTTACATTGATCAATGACCGAAATGCGTAAATCCTTCATCGGACGATCGTGTTTATCTAGTACATAGTCAACCATGGAGCACTTACTCCTTTCTACTTCCCCTTTAACTCAAAGTGCTTTGCGCCTCTATCTTCTTCAAGCAATACGGCTTGAACTTGCTCTCCTTTACGATACCCTCTTGTCCCACTCTTTAAAACGATGAGCACGTTTGTCCGCGCTAATGAGGTAACCACTGCAGATTTATCCATACCTGCCGGATAAACCACAACATTTCCTCCTTCATAAGAGAGAAAACCTCTTATAAAACGAGTAAACGGATTAGGTTTTCCGAAGTCACTTCCTAAATAAGCATCCACTACAGAGTGATAAGGAGAACCCTTTTTCAGCAACTTCTGTATATAGGGGTACGCATAAAGCTCAAACCCAACATAACATGCTGAAGGGTTTCCTGATAAACCAAACAGCATTTGACCATCTATGCGAGCTGCTGTAGTTACGCTTCCCGGCCTCATAGCGATTTTATTAAACAAAACTTCAGCATTTAACTTCTCATAAATCAAAGGCATGAGATCATAGTCTCCCACTGAAACACCGCCTGTAGTAATTAACACATCAACTTCCTTCAAAGCCTCAGTTATTGCTTTATAACTGCTTTCGAAATCATCGGCAAGTTTACCAAAATAAATTGCCTCTGCACCACTTCTTTTAAGTTGTGATAATACCATATATGCATTGGAATTGCGAATCTTTCCCGGCTCCAGAGGCTGATCGATATCCAGCAATTCTGTACCCGTTGCAAACACTCCCACAACAGGCTTCTTGTAAACCTCTACATTTGCGTAGCCAAACGTAGCAAGCAATGCTTTTACACCAGGGTTAACTAAAGTTCCCTTCTCTGTTAACAGGGTGCCTTCTGCAGTTTCAGAAGCTCGTTTAATAATATTCTGATCATTTTCCATTGTTCGCTTAATTGTCATGTAAGCCTGGCCATCCTGTTCAAATGATTGGCAGATTTCAAACATAGCAACACAGTTGGCTGCTTCCGGTATTTCGGCGCCGGTCATAATTCTAACCGCTTCCCCGCTGTTAATCGGGCGGCTCGCTCGGTGACCGGCACCTATCTCTTCAATTACTTTGAAGGTAACAGGGTTTTCTTTTGAAGCATGGCAGGTGTCTTCCGCTCTAATAGCAAACCCGTCATAAGGGGACTTGTCAAAGGGCGGAATAGCATGTGCTGCCACTATATCTTCAGCTAAAATGCGGTTATCCGCTTCCTCAAGATCAATTATTTCTGTTTCCAGTACGTGTGATGAATCCATCACACGCTGTATCGCTTGAGTCACGGGAATTGGCTTTCTATGTAAATTCATCTTAACTCCCTCTTTCGTATATAAATTCTCTATTTAAAACCATAACGAAAATATTTGTTAATTACAAAGATAATAAAAGATCCTCTCCCGCTGTTAACGGAAGAGGATTTAATATTAATATAAATTACGATAGGCTGCTTTCCGATTTAATAATTGATCTTCCCATTCTTTGTTAATCCTTCTCCCCGGCTTTCCATTCTTCTTTGAGACGGATACGTCAATTGTATAAATAAAAAAATGAATCGTCATAAGGCCTCTTTCCTTTCTTTCATAACCTGGCAAATCATGCAGTTTAATAAAAACCACAAAATTAAAATATGCGACCTTAACGTTCATTATGTGTGCTCTTATACCTTCGGATTATTTTCGTAATAGTCTGATATTTTCATATCTAATTGATGCAGCAGTCTAACCGCCTCACTAGGAGACATATTGTTGTAATGATGAAGACCATGCGGCTGCTCATCCATTCGGTCCGCCTCTTCTACCACCTTTTGAAGCGGGGTGCGCAAAGTAGTTAAAGAAAAGGGCAGATAACTATCTGTGTGCAGCAGAACGGCTAAAGATACTTCTTTTGCTGCCAGGCGGTCCTCACCCAGTCTTATTAACAATTTGTGAGCCCGTTCAGCACCTTTAATGGCATGGATATCATGCTTACGATATTCTTCATAATCCCATTTACCATCTTTATACCATTCGTAATGGCCAATATCATGCAATAAAGCAGACTTAGCTGCTAAGTCAGGAGATATGCCAGCTGCAACAGCAAGCTTAAAAGCATGCTGTGCTACTGTTACTGCATGGTGAATACCTGATCTCCTCAAGTATTTCTGCGTTATACGATGTTTAAAAACATCAACCAGGGTCACTACAGACATACGATCACCTCTCTTTTCAAAAAATATACCATTCTCCCTTCTTCGCTACAAGTTACCGGAATGATTATAAAGGAGCCGTTAAGGTTTATCGATAATCAAGGAGGGGTAGTGTTATATTAAGATACTTTCTAACAGGAGGTGAAAAGGATGAGCCAATTATCCTCTTATCACTTACATTTAAATCGTCCTTTATCTACTGATCAAATCATTAATATTTATAAACATTCCACTGAAAACAATAGAAATATCTACTTGCATCAGAATCATTTAATTGCTGATGCTGGTCACTTAACTAAATTATTGTCCTTTTTTTTATACGTAGATATTGACCAGCCTGCTTTAATGATTATTGACGGAGAAAATGTTGATGAAGTGTTCGAGACCATACTGGCTGAATGTGAAGGATGTATTGCTGACATCAGTATACGCTCTCAGCATTATGAAGCTCATATAAACAGCGAAACATCGATCTCTGTTTAATGACAGCCTGAAGTTTACAACAAAGGCTCTCACCAGAAAAAATAACATAAATGCCGTGTTCTCCCACGCAGAAACCAAAACGAGAGGAGGTTTGGCATATTTTCTGTTCTCTTCCTTAACAACCAACCCTGCGCTAATGCAGGGTTTTTGGTTGGAGATTTATATTTAATTGAATTTTCTGTATAATCAACATAGATCTATTTAATAAAGGAGTGCTGAATATGTATGATATAGCCATTATAGGAGCAGGACCTGCAGGTGCCAGTGCAGCACTATTCGCTGCTAAAGCCGGAAAAAACGTCGTCTTTTTCGATAATGGTAAAAGCATTACAGCTAAAGCCTGGATCGAAAATCATTATGGAGCAGATGAGGTTGAAGGTCCTGAATTATTAGAAAAAGGCCAGAGACAGGCTGTGAAACATGGAGCCCAACTAGTTAAAGAAAATGTTAATTCCATAAAAGAAACTGATGATTATTATACCTTGGAAACAGATCAACAAAGCTTTGAGGCCGATCATATCATCTTTGCAAGCGGGATGTCCGCAAAACTGGCTGAGGAAGCAGGGCTATCTATTAGTGATGGTTCTGAACCCCGTGTAGCTAAAGTAATTAATGTAGATCAGGATGGACGGACAAACCGAAGAAAAATATGGGCTGCGGGTACCATCGCCGGGGTAAGTGTTCATACAATTATTACTGCAGGAGATGGAGCTAAAGTCGCCGTCAATATTGTAAGTGAATTAAATGGAGAACGTTACGTGGATCATGACATATTAAAGTAATTTAAAAGAAGCTGTGAAATAAATAAAGTTATATAATAGCTAAAAACGAACAATAAAAGTTGAGTCGTATAAGCACAGATCATCAGCGCAGCCAAATTGCTTAATAATCCAGTGACGAAAGCAAAGTATTTTGACGGAGCAATAAATCCTTTTTTGATACTTAATAATCCGAACTGATTGTAATAGAATCGTTCGGATTATTATTTGCTTTATTCAGTTTTATCCCCTTCCTTTTAATCAAACCAGCCTTTTTTCTTAAACCAGAATATCATTGTAACAGCCATTGCAATCATTACGACCCATACCACAAAATATCCGTATTGCGTACTGAGCTCAGGCATATTTACAAAATTCATGCCATAAACCCCTGCAATAAAAGTTAAGGGCATAAAAATTACTGAAATGACAGTAAGTATTTGCATTGTACGATTGGTTTGATGAGAGTTTAATGACAAATAACTGTCTCGTATATCTTGGGTCATTTCCCGATTTGAACCAACGATTTCAGCGACTTTAATTAAGTGATCATATATATCGATAAAATATTCTTTCCGTTCTTTTACTCCGTCAAGATGATGAGTATTCAGCATTCGATACAGTAAATCTCTCATCGGGTGGACAGTTTGACGAATTTTCAGCAGTTCACTTCTTCGGTCAAATAGTTCTTCAAGCAGTTGTTCCATAGAAAGTTTCCTCGTATTGTCTTCAATTTCATTGATATGATCTTCAATATCATAAACAATGGGAAAGTATTGGTCGACAACTTTATCCAGAAGCTGATAAAGAACAAAATACTCATCTATTACATTGTCAGACTGGTTCTTTATTAGAAGCCGCTCAACTGCTTCTATTTCCGAGGATGGTTGTTTATGAAAGGTTACGACAAAGCCATCCCCTAAAAACAAATTGATCTCACTTCGATCCAGGCTTTTTTTATGTAAAGCATGAAAAACAAAAAAAGTATGATCCTCATAATAATCCAGCTTCGGACGCTGCAAATCATGAAGACAGTCTTCAACAGCGAGAGGATGAAAATTAAAATAAGAAGTTAAATAATTCACTTCGTTCTTTGAAGGTTTTTCAAGATCCACCCAATACCAATCAAGTGAAGCGTGATTTATCTCCTTAAGATTATTGAAGGAGAGCAGTCCTTCAACGCGAGAGTATCCATAAATTCTTAACATTACCGATCACCTTCTTCTTTCCTTACGAACTTAAATTACCCGAATCTGTACAACTCAAACATACAAACGGCTTCTTATTATGATAGGATAAGATAAACAAACCCTAATAAGGGGGGAATAATTTAAATGAGTGCTGTTAAAACATTGCTGAAAGGTGATACCTTACAATTAAGAAGTATTACAGATCATGACATCCCCGAGTTATATCAATTAATATACGGTAAGGCTGATCCAGAGTGGAAGAAATGGGATGCCCCCTATTATCCGTTAGAACCCCATACACTCGAGACTTATCGTAGTCATGAGCATGCAAGAATCGAACGGTTAAGGAATGGTGAACCCGATTCGAGATTAATTATTGAAGTGAATAGTTCGCTCATAGGGACAGTTTCCTATTATTGGGAACACAAACCATCTTTATGGCTGGAGGTGGGGATCGGGATTTACTCCCCGGCCTACTGGAGCGGGGGATATGGTACGGAAGCTTTGCGGCTGTGGATTGAGCATATGTTTGCAAGCTTTCCGATAGCCCGAGTCGGACTGACCACCTGGTCGAAGAATCAAAGGATGATGAGAGTAGGTGAAAAGTTAGGTATGAAGTTGGAAGGCCGTTTACGTAAGTGCAGAATTTATGAAGGAAAATATTATGACTCCATACGCATGGGAATTTTAAGAGAAGAATGGGAACAGTTAAAAAGCAGGGAAAGGCTCTTTAAGTAGAGGCTTTCCCTGCTTCACATCATTAGTCAAGCTGTTCATTTAAAGGAGGTACAATTTGTTTCTTACGGGAGACAAGTCCCGGGAGAACTGCCTGATTATCCGTAAGCTGCACTCCAAACGCTTCGTTAACAGCAGTGGCTTTGTCGCCAATAGCGATAACAGTAGAGTCATTAGTAAGAATGTCTGTAATAACAAACACAAATAAGTCAAGTGACTTAGCAGTGACTACTTCTTGAATAGATTTTGTGATTTCAGCTTTCCGCTGCAATACTTCTTGTGTATCTACAGTGTTCACCTGTGCTATTTCGACCTTAGCCTCCCCCATAGAGAATTCTTTTGCATCCATAGTGAGAAGCTCTTCGGCTGAAGAACTGCTAATATCTGCTCCAGCCTTAAGCATGTCGAGACCATAAGATTCTGCGTCGACTCCTGCAATAGCTTCCAACTCTTTCGCAGCTTCAATGTCTTCCTCAGTACAAGTTGGTGATTTAAAAAGCAGAGAATCTGAGATAATTGAAGATAATAATAATCCTGCTGTATGCTTCGAAACTTCCTGTTCTTTTTCTTTAAACATTTTCAGCAAAATAGTAGCCGTACACCCAACAGGTTCTGCACGATAATAAAGAGGACCATTCGTTTCAAAGTTAGCGATTCTGTGATGGTCAATTACTTCCGTAACCTGAACCTCATCAATATCATCTACGCTTTGCTGACGTTCATTGTGGTCCACAAGAATAACCTGCTCTACTTCCTTACTCACGCTGTTCACCAATCTCGGAGCCTTAACATGGAAGTGGTCCAGCGCAAATTGCGTTTCGCTGTTCACTTCTCCAAGACGAACGGCCTCTACGTCCTCCCCTAGTTTATTTTTCAATTCGGCATAAACAACTGCTGAACAAATTGTATCCGTATCTGGATTTTTATGTCCAAAAACTAATTTTTTCGCCATGCTCATCTCTCCTTTACCTATCATTATGTAATTCAACTCCAGTTTCGATTATAAGGGAAAATACTTTCTTCGTCTATGACTGCTCCTTCAAAATCTATCGTTTAAAACATCTAAAAATTGGCAATAGACCAGTAAACATGTAACAAAGGATGTGACATCTATGAAAGCTGTAACTTATCAAGGAAAAGAAAAAATGATTGTAAAAGATATGCCTGTTCCCTCAGTTCAATCAGGGGATGATATGATCGTAAGAATTACAGCAAGCGGGATCTGCGGGTCTGACCTTCACTTGTATAAAGGAGGAATAGAACCGCAGCATGATTACATTGTTGGTCATGAACCCATGGGTATTGTTGAAGAAACCGGTAATAATGTAAAAAGTTTAAAGAAGGGAGACCGAGTTGTCATCCCTTTTAATATTGGCTGCGGGGAATGTTTTTTCTGTAAAAATCAAATGGAGAGTCAGTGTGATGAATCCAATCCTCATAGTGATTCCGGCGGTTTATTTGGCTTCACGGAACCTTTTGGGGACTATCCGGGTGGACAAGCCGAATATTTAAGGGTTCCTTACGCTGACTTTACTTCCTTTAAAGTTCCAGAGGAAAGTGAACTGAATGATGAACAAGTTTTATTCCTTTCAGACGTTATTCCAACAGCCTATTGGAGCGTTGAGAACAGTGGCGTAAAGAAAGGAGATACCGTCATAGTCTTAGGAAGTGGTCCAATAGGGTTGATGACTCAAAAATTCGCTTCTTTAAAAGGGGCGGAACGAGTAATAGCTGTTGATCAAGTAGACCACCGGTTACAGCATGCCGGTCGAACAAATAACGTAGAAACTTATAACTTTAAAAATTTTGACGAAATCGGTGCTTTACTATTTGAAGAGACAAAAGGCGGGGCAGATGTCATTATAGATTGTGTAGGTATGGATGGAACTGTCTCTCCAGGAGAAGAATTCGGTTCTAATCATGATAATCAGTTCGGTACTATCAGCCCGATTGTTACTGCTTCACAAGCAGTACGTAAATTTGGAACAGTTCAGTTGACCGGAGTCTACGGTACAGAAGCAAACGGCTTCCCTCTTGGAGATTTCTTCAGCCGGAATATCTCGCTGAAGATGGGCCAGGCTCCAGTGATTCATTTAATGCCTAAACTTTATGAAATGGTAGAAAATAAAGAATTTGACCCCACTGATATAATTACCCACTCTCTTGATTTGGAGGAAGCTGCAAAAGGATACGACATTTTTGATAAAAAAGAAGACGGTAACATTAAAGTGATTTTGAAACCTTAATCGTTACCATAAAGCGGCTTACTCAGACATACCAGCAATGACAGTCAAAAACGAACAATAAAAATTAAATAAGATATAAACGCATCATCAGCATAGTCAAAATGCTTAAGGCTCACGTGGGAACAGCGCGAGTCGAAGGTCCCGCAGGAAAGCGTTCTTTGCTTTTTCAAGGAAGCTGAGACCGTGCCCACAAAATACTTTATTACTAAATAAATAATCCGAACTGATTTCAAAATCGTTCGGATTATTTTATGCTTTATTCTGTTTTGCCCCAACCTTTTTTGTTTGTAACCGCTAAATTAGGGAAATGGAAATTAACAACTAAGCTGTTAATTATGGATAAAGGAGCATTGAAATATGAGCACAACCCTAGCAAAAGAAAAAAGTAAATTTGAACAAGGGGAGCCGTCAGAAGAACTCAAACCATGGCTTCGAAGGTTCGGCCGTTTTGGGCATATGGTGAAAGGCTCTGTCTACACCATGTTAGGCTTACTTGCATTCATGGCTTCCATAGGTGCAGGAGGGAAAGCTCAGGGTACAAAAGGACTTTTCCAATCCCTCGCTTCCATCCCTATGGGAGAAGTTTTACTTTGGATAATTGGAACAGGACTGATTGGATATATAGCTTGGGTAATTATTAAATCGGTATTTAATACATCAAACCTTGGAAAAAGTGTGAGCGGAATGATTACTCGCATTGGTTATATTATTGGAGCTGGTATTTACGGAGGTCTTGCTCTTAATGCTTTCCAAATAGCCATGCATGCCGGGAGCGGAGAAAGAAATGCGGAACAAACGATGTCAGCCATGCTGTTGCGCCAGCCATTCGGTCCCTGGCTGGTCAGTGGTATAGGAGCTATAATTGTTGGTTATGGACTCTTTGAATTATATAGTGGTATGACGAAAAAATTTTTAGGGAAATTTAATCTCCAGAAAATGAATGAACATGAGAGAAAAGCAGCAGAAAAATCAGGAAAAATAGGTTTAATTTCAAGAGGCGTTGTCCTGGCTCTTATTGGAATCTTTTTTATACAAACCGCGCTATCGTCTAATCCAGGTGAAGCAAAAGGTTTAGACGGCGCACTCGCCGAAGTTTCTCAACAGCCTTTTGGACAGTGGTTACTAGGAATTACTGCACTTGGTTTAACCCTTTATGGCGTTTACGAAATAACCAGAGGCCGATATGAAAGAATGAGTTTTGGTAAATAAAAAGCAGTCCTTAGAACTTTTTGTCCCTGCTTTCTTTATTTACACCCTCCACTTTATAAAAGAAGATTCAGCTTAGGGCTACTAATTAGAGAAGAATATATTGTTTGAAATGTCCTCATGACTTAAAAATAGCCAGCCTTTTAAAATTGAACGAATCATACCCATAACTAACTAGTTCACATAATCTATTAACCATATATACATGACCAAAAAAAAGCATCAAGTATCAGGAAGACTTCCCTGCTTGATGCTCATAAAAGTGTTATTTTAATTCCTCAAATACATTCTTTACTAACGGCACAACATCTCCGCTTCCATTCTCTACATCCTCGACCATCATAGATATGACTAAATCCTCTGCCTCAGTATCCCAAGCAATGAACCAGCCATTCTCCTGGGCATTTTCATCCTCAAGAGACTGTTTTAATTCTGCTGTTCCCGTTTTGCCGGCTAAAGTCAGCCCTTCAAGTCTCGGTTCGTAAGCCGATCCCTCAGAATCATTTACAACTTCCTGAAGATCCTCGGTAATTATAGAAGCTGTCTCTTCACTTATTATACTCTCTTTCCACACTTGTTCAGGTTCTTCCTCAGATGTCAGAGTGGGTTTTATCAGATCCCCGCCGGTAATAAAAGGAGTATACGAAACAGCTAAATGAAGCGGGCTCATTTGTACCTGGCCCTGTCCATACCCAGTATCCGCAAGTAAAGGTTCACTGTCAAATTCCTCTTCATTTATTATCTGAGAGGCACTGATCGGATAAGAAAAAGGCAAATCTTCTGCGAACCCAAACTTTTTAGATTCTTCCAAAAATGTTTCTCCACCAATTTCCATAATGGAGCGGGCAAAGTAAATATTATCTGAACGGACTAATGCATCACGTAGATTCACGCTATTATCTACATTCGCGCCTTCTACTCTGGAAACTGAATAGTTTCCCCAGCCGTCTTTTGTATAGGACTTGCCTTCAATTGTCATTTCTGAGTCAGGATCTATATCTCCAGTCTCGAGCCCGATAGCAGCCGTAATTGGTTTAAAAGTGGAGCCTGGTGAGTAGGTTGAGCTAAATTTGTTCCTTAATGGGGCACCTTCCTGTTCCTGCAACTCATTTCTTCTTTCTCCGCTTATTCCTAAAATAAACTCATTAGGATCATAGGCAGGTGAGCTAACCAGTGCTTTTACTTCCCCTGTTTTAGGATCCAGAGCTGCTGAAGAACCTGACTCCCCGTCCATTTCTCCATAGATGGCTTCCTGTACTTCACGATCGATGGTAAGCTCCACATCTTTTCCGTTGGTGGGCTCTCTCTCGGCCAGTACTTCTTTTTCCTCGTCATTTTCATTTACAATTGTAACCTTGCCTCCGGCTTTGCCACGTAACTGATCTTCTAATACACTTTCTAAGCCTGTTTGACCTATTTGATCATGGGCTGTGTATCCTTCCTCGCTTTTTTCTTCTAACTGCTCACCGGTAATGTCGTCTACATAACCTATAATATGTGCGGCAGCCTCCCCGGCTGGGTAGACACGTGCATCGGTTTCCTGAAATTGTGTACCGCTTAATTCTTTAATATCTGCAATTTTTTCCTCATCATTATTGGCAACAGAACCAACCGGAACAAAAGATGAAGACTGTACCCATGCCTGGTCAAGCTGACTATCAATATATTCTACTGAAGTATTTAATATTTCAGCCAACTTTTCTTTAACCTCATCTTCCTCTCCTTCTACTCTTTCTGGAACAAGACCAACCTGCTGCATTGACCCATTTTCAGCTAGAGGCTCCCCATTTACATCCAGAATCTCACCTCTTTCAGCAGCAATGGATTCAGCGCTGACCGTATCTCCTTCTTCCATTCCTGCAAAAATCATAGAAGGATCCCATTCCATGGCCCAGCTGCTTTCATCTTCTCCTTCTTCATAAACCAATTCAGCAGTATGAGAAAAATCTAACTGCCCTGCAAGTGTTTCCATGCCCACTTCATAATTGTAGGAAGGAGTATCTTCTTTATCATAATCTTGTTCTTCTTCGGAGGATTCATATGTAATCGACAGATTATTCATCTCTATTCCATCATAAATGGCCGTGTACCTTTCCTCGAAATCTTCTTGACTTATCTGTTCTTTTGACTCTTCACTCAGCAATTCATACATTTCACCGAAATCTTCGTTTTCCCATGCTTCCATATAGTCCTCTACCGTATTCTCTGGGTCTGGCTGATCAGAGCAGCCCATAAGCACTATAAAAGAAGAAATAAGGATACAACCTTTAAAGTATTTCATGATATCCTCCTTATTTTTCCCTTTTTAAACGTTTCCTTTATTATATAGTAATCCCATCTTCAGATAAAAACATTACACTTAATAAAAAAGCGAAAGTTTATCATGCATCAGAGTACTTAATCTTTCCCTCAATGAAAATACACAAGTGTCCAACAGTTGGAAAAACCTGAAATTCCTTACCCGTAGGATAGAGCCCTGTTGAATCAATATCAATATTCCAATAATCGGCCAGTCCATTGAAGGCTTTTGAAAATCTCTCAGGACTGCCATTAAATAAATAATTGAGAGACGATTCCGTTGTGATTGGCTTTTCAAGATCCTCACTTTCAAATATGCTGTACCGAAGCACGTATTTCACGGTTGTAAGATAAATCTCATAAACAATATTTTCCTGGGTAACTTTTCTTATTTCTTTTTTTGATTTGAATTTCTCAAAGTTATAAACATTCGTCATGATCCCCAGTCCCTTCTTTCATCCTTACGCTCGTTATATATTAGTTCTACCTCAATCGACAGAATTCCTTTAAAGTGATTAATAATTTCAGCAGGAGATTTTTATGCTTCGATTATGTTATTCTATCAACGAAAGAAGCAAAGGAGTGCGAATGATGAACGAAACAATTAAAACTCTTCTCAACCATCGCAGTATTCGTGAATTTAAGAATACGAAGCTTACCAATGAACAAGTGAATTGCATTATCCAATCAGCTCAGCAGGCATCCACATCAAGCTACATGATGGCCTACACTATTATTGGGGTAACAGACCCACAAATAAAAGCTGCACTTGCTGAAGTAAGCGGCCAGTCTTACGTTAAGAACAACGGTCATTTGTTAGTGTTCTGTGCTGATCTGCACCGTCAGACTCACACAGCATCACAAGAAATGTTTAACCAAATGATAGAAAACCTGGAAAACAGCGAACACTTCCTCGTTTCTGCTATAGATGCTGCCTTAGCAGCCCAGAATGCTGCCATTGCTGCCGAATCTATGGGGCTGGGCATCTGTTATTTAGGAAGCTTGCGTAATGATTTAGCCCGTGTTGACGAATTGTTATCGTTACCTCAGCATGTAATCCCGCTATTTGGGATGGCTGTCGGTGTCCCAGCCCATCAACCAGAACGTAAGCCGCGCCTTCCTAAGTCTGCTGTCTATTTTGAGAATAAGTATGAAGCTCACGATGATATCGTCCAAGCATTTGATGATAAAATTGCTTCTTATTATCAAACGAGATCAGAAAACAGCCGCAAGGATACATGGACAGCACAGATGCACCGACGTTTCTCTAAAACTATCCGGATGGATGTAACAGACCTTGTTCAGAAGAAAGGGTTCAACAAACGCTAGAAAGAATGGTGTTATGATGAGAGAGCAATTAATAAGAGCAGCAGAAGAACTTGCTCGTTCGCAAAAATTAGTCGTTTTAACTGGAGCTGGTGTTTCCACAGCAAGCGGCATTCCTGATTTTCGTTCAAATGATGGATTATGGTCTCAAGATTTAACTAGAGAAGATTATATGTCTAACGAATATTTCTTCTATGACCCCGTTGATTTTTGGAAGAAGTACAAACAAATTTTTCGTGTAAAGTTATTAAAGCAATATGAGCCTAACTTCGTCCACTACTTTATTAATGAATTAGAATCAGGCAGCCGTCAAGTTTCTATTATTACTCAGAATGTAGATGGATTACATGAGAAGGCCGGAAGCTCAAGAATTATAGAATACCACGGGTCTTTGGACAAAGCGACTTGTCCATACTGTCAAAAAGCTTATTCTATGGATTATGTACTGGCAGATGAAATCCCTCGATGTGAAGGATGTACAACAATATTAAAACCAAATGTAGTGTTGTTCGGAGATTTAATTACCGCACATGATGAAGCAGAAGCAGTCATTGATCAGGCTGACTGTCTGCTCGTGCTTGGTACTTCACTTAAGGTAACTCCGTTCAGCTTTTTACCTGAGTATGCAAGGAACCAGGGGATTCCATCTATCTTAATAAATAACGAACCCACTATAAAGGATTATTTGTTTGATGAAGTAATTTTAGGCGATTTAAACAGACTCCTTCCTCCGTTGAAGAAAGAGTTAAAGAACGCGGCCACATATTAACAAGTCTCATTATTTCCAACCTCAAGTTCAACCTATCGTACGGTGGAAGGTTAAGTGTTTATTGTTCAGGGTAGAGTCCTTATGAAACTATTTAAACTTGGAGGTTTTGTAAGTGGAACATCTAAACATCCGTCAATCCGACTTAAACGCCAGTCGCATTGGCCTGGGCACCTGGGCAATCGGCGGCTGGATGTGGGGCGGTACAGACGAGAACCAATCTATTAAAACAATTCACACAGCTTTAGATAAAGGAATAAACTTTATTGATACTGCCCCTGTATATGGATTTGGACAAGCAGAAGAAATTATCGGGAAAGCAATACAACAATACGGAAATCGAGAAAATATTCTCCTTGCGACCAAGGTTGCAATTGACTGGGAAAACGAACAGCCTTTTCGAAACGGAACAAAAGAAAGAATTCATCAAGAAATCGAGGATTCCCTTAGACGACTACAAGTAGATTATATAGATGTCTATCAAGTCCATTGGCCGGACCCGTTAACTCCATTGCATGAAACCGCAGAGGCTCTTCAGTATTTATACAAACAAGGGAAAATCAGAGCCATAGGAGTCAGCAATTTCTCACCAGAACAAATGGACATTTTTAGAGAAGCTGCCCCGATTCATACCCTGCAGCCTCCTTATAATTTGTTTGAGCGTGAAATCGAAAAAGATATTCTACCTTATACCCAGAAGCATAATATTACTACAATCTCTTACGGTTCGCTATGCAGAGGATTACTATCTGGCAAAATGTCATCCAACAGCTCCTTTGAAGGCGACGACCTAAGAAATAATGATCCTAAATTTCAACAGCCGCGTTTTGCTCAGTATTTAAATGCGGTTGAACAATTAGATCATTTAGCCCAGAATCGATTTGGTAAACGAGTTATTCATTTAGCTATTAAGTGGGTGCTTGAACAGCCCGGTTCAGGGATCGCTCTCTTGGGAGGGAGACGCCCGGACCAACTGGATCCTGTAGAAGAAGTAACCGACTTTACAATCGACCAGGATACAATGCAGGAAATTGACACCATTCTCACGAATAATATTAAAGACCCTGTAGGACCTGAATTCATGGCTCCTCCGACCAAACAAGATATTTAAACTGAGAAAGCCCGGGCTGTTTGCCAAGCTCGGGCTTTTCCTTTCTGATAAACTATATGTACTTAATTGTAGCGTTCGATGAGAAGGAGGAAACTGTATTGGATTTGCTCGTATGGATTGTTATTATCCTGCTGTTTATCGCAAGCTTCGCCAGTTTGATTTTCCCCATTATTCCTGGACCTTTAGTCATTTGGGGTGGTTTTTTAGCTTACCAGTTCCTAATTGATGGGGAGCGTTTAAGCCTTGTATTTTGGTTAGCGATGATTGTGTTAACAATTTTGTTGATTGTTTCTGATATCATTGCGAACAGCTATTTTGTAAAAAAATATGGCGGAAGCAAATGGGGGGAACGTGCGGCTGCGGTTGGTGTAATCATTGGATCATTTATAATACCACCGTTCGGCATTATAATTATCCCATTTACTACAGTATTAATTGTCGAGTTATTACAAAAAAAATCTGCCGAGGAAGCGGGAAAAGCCGCTGTTGGTTCTTTATTTGGATTCTTAAGCGGAAGCCTGGCAAAAATTATCATCCAGCTGTTTATGATTATATGGTTCATCATAGAAGTGTGGTTATTTCATTGAGAAGAGACTGGAACTTTATAAAACAAAAAATAATCCGAACGATTCTAATGAATCAGTTCGGATTATTTATGGGCCAGTAATGATTTTTACCTTCGCTCCGTCAAACCACTTCGCTTTTTCCTCGAGATCCTCAGCTTCCATGGGTAACAAAAAGCGCGCTTTCCTGCATTCTCTTCGACTTACACTGCTCCCTCAGGACTCTTAAGCATTTTAACTACGCTGTTAATCTGCGGTTCATACGATTCAACCTTTTACTGTTCATTTTTGAACATCATTGTTTTACTTATGTCCAGTTTCTTGATTATTGTCGGCCCATACCTTTTAGAAACTGCATCATTAATGTAACACTTCGATTGATCTCTGGGTCTTTTAGAGCCTTTGCCAAATCAAGTATGGAAGTTTTCTGCTCAGGATCCGTGCTGTTCATTTCCTGTATCCCTTCATTTAGTCGAACTGTTGCCTCCCGAACGGATTTCATATCCACATCTCCGAGCATAAATACGATCTCGGGCAGGTTTTCAAGCATTTGTGCATAGTGATCCTTACTTATTTCTTCCACGAGATATTTCATTGCTTTGTGCTTCGATTGAGAGAAAGCGTATGCTGTATCTAATGTACCTGTTTCATTTAAAGACTTTAAGAGCTTTATTCCTTGTAAAATAGCTTCTTTATTCTCTGTTACAGCCTCTTTTACTTCCTGCAAATCCCGTTCATGCTGCTTCTCTCTAGGAATTTCCATACGTTTAATATTCGTAATTGATTTAGCCATCTTTATTCACCTGATCCCCTGGGAAAACATAATCATCACGTTCCCATTTATTTTCTACATTCACACTGTATTGCGGCACGGGATTCCCTTTACGATGATTATTCGAAGGGATCGGTGACTTCCCTTCTTCTTTCAAGACTTCCATCCGTACTGCAATTTCTTTGTAAGCAGGTGTATTTGTATCTTTGTCGACACGATTATCCGTTAAAAGATTGACAGCAGACTTTCCATTTGCACTCATAGGAATAAATAATTCTTTACCTCTTACACGCTCGGTAACAGTTACCCATCCATTAGCTTCTCCGGCTTCGGATATCAGTTTCACTTCTGCCCCTTCACGTATTCCACGCTCATCTGCAAGCTCAGGTGAAACTTCCACAAATGGATTTGGCGTTTTTCTAGCAATACCTTCAACCTTATAAGTCATGTTACCTTCATGAAAATGTTCAAGCAGTCGTCCATTGTTGACGTGAAGATCGTATTTTTCAGTAGTATCATACTGCAATTCGTATTCAAGCGGGAAAAACTTAGCTTTACCGTCTTCGAACGGAAATCCTTCCTGGAAAAGAAGCGGTTCATCTGTACCATCTTCGGCTACGGGCCATTGTAAAGAGTTATATCCTTCAAGTCGTTCATAAGTCACCCCTGCAAATAAAGGTGCTAAGCTTGCTGCCTCTGCCATAATCTCGGATGGATGATCATAGTCCCAGTCACCACCAAGCTCTCGAGCAACTAGTTGAAGGATTTCCCAATCAGGTTTTGCTCCCGGCAAAGGATCCAGAGCTTTATACAAACGCTGAATTCGACGCTCGGTATTCGTAAATGTCCCTTCCTTTTCCAGGCTGGGTACCGCTGGCAGGACAATGTCAGCATATTCAGCTGTTTTTGTTAAAAATAAATCTTGTACAATAAATAAATCCAGTTTCTCAAAAGCTTCAGTAACATAGTTAATGTTAGCATCAACAATGCCCGTATCTTCTCCAATAACGTACATGGCACTCAGATTGCCAGCATGAATCGCTTCGATCATCTGGTGGTTATCCTTACCGGGTTCTTTAGGAATCGTGCAGTTCCAGGCTTTCTCATATCTTTCCCGTACCTCATCATTCGTTGTTTCCTCGTAACCTGGAAAGAAGTTAGGCATACTTCCAAAATCACTGCATCCCTGTACGTTATTATGTCCTCTTAAAGGATAAGCCCCACACCCCTCTTTTCGATAATTCCCCGTAAGGAGAAGTAAATTGGATATAGCGGTACTCGTGTCACTGCCCCGCATGTGCTGGGTTACGCCCATAGCCCAACAGATAGAGACTTTATCAGCTTTAACAATTTCTTCAGCAACTTCGATAAGCTCTTCTTTAGGAATGCCTGTAAGTTCTGAAGCATATTCCATCGTAAAAGGCTGTAGACTTTCACGATAAGCTTCGAAGTCATTCACCCATTTCTCGATAAAGGATTTGTCCTCAAGGCCTTGGTCCAGAATATACTTCGATATGGCTGAGATCCATACTAAATCTGTTCCTGATTTAGGTTGATAGAAACGATCAGCCCGTCTGGCCATCTCGTGCTTTCGGAGGTCAAATACGAACAGTTTCTGGCCAAATAGCTTTTGAGACCGCTTAATACGAGAAGCTAATACAGGATGAGATTCGTCTGTATTAGAACCAATAGTGAGTACTAAATTTGCTTTAGCAATATCATCAATTGTTCCAGAATCCCCTCCATGACCCACTGTTCGGAACAAACCTTTTGTTGCAGGCGATTGACAATACCTGGAACAATTATCTACATTGTTTGTTCCTATAATTTGGCGGGAGAGCTTTTGCATTAGATAAGACTCTTCATTTGTAGCTTTAGAAGAGGAAATAAACCCTAAATCGTCTGCTCCTCTTTTCTCCTTAATTTCAGTCAGTCGTTTAGCCACGTATGAAATTGCTTCGTCCCACTCAACCTCTTCAAATGTCTCTCCACGCCGGATTAATGGTTTGGTCAGTCGTTTCTCGCTATTTACGTAATCCCAACCAAATTTACCTTTGACGCATGTAGCAATGCCATTCGCTGGAGATTCGGCATTTGGCTCCACCTTTAAAATCTGCCGGTCTTTGGTCCATACATCAAAAGAACATCCAACTCCACAATACGTACACACCGTTTTTGTTTTTTTAATTCTCTCCTCACGCATAGCCGCTTCAGAATCCGAGACTGCGAACAAGGGACCATAACCGGTTTCTACTTTTTTAGTCAACTCAATCATGGACTTTAACATTCCAGGTTCCTGGTCAGTCAAAAAACCTGCTTCCCCTTCCATTCCTTTTTCCATCATGGCGTTACACGGACACACAGTGGAGCATTGACCACAGTTTACACACGACGATTGGTCAATTGGTACATCGTTATCCCAGATAACACGTGGTTGTTTTCGTTCCCAATCAATGGTTAAGGTTTCATTAACTTGAACGTCCTGACAAACTTCCACACAACGTCCGCACAAAATACACTGATCCGGATCATAACGGTAGAATGATCCAGACTCATCGCGATTATAAGGTTTTTCCTGAAAAGGACGAGATTGGTGTTCTAACCCAAACTCAGCCATTGTATTGTGAATTTCACAGTCTCCATTATTATAGTCACAGACTGTACAATACAGCTCGTGATTTTCCAGGATGCGGTCAAGGGCTTCTTTTTGTGCCATTTGGACCTGAGGAAGTTGGGTTTGTACCTTCATTCCTGCTTCCACCTTCGTACCACACGCCCTTTGCATATTCCCGTTTACTTGAACAACACATGTATCACATGTTTGTATTGGTCCTAGAGATTCGTTATAACAAATCTGCGGAACATTTTCCCCTGCAGAATTAATAAGATCTATTAAATTCTGTCCAGGGTCTGCTAAGTATTCCCTGCCGTTAATAGTTACAACGGTATGGTCTCTTTCTAACAAAACTAACCCCTCCTGTTATAACACTCTTTTTAATTAGCTCCTTAAATTGTTAGACGGTTGACCTGTTAAAAGAGGCCTGATTGCTAACAAACAGTAAAAGAATCATCCTTATATGTAACTAATCTCTCACCGAGCGCTCCTCTGTGTTTTAGAGGTATAATAATATTTAACCTTTATTCAGACTACTCAAACGTTACTGAAACAAAAAAGTTACAGTCTAATAAATAGACTGTAACTTTTTTGTGTGCACGGGCTGCGTTATTTTCATTTTGTCTTTCCAATTCCCGTTCCGAACGAATCCCATAGAAATAGCCAATAAACATCATTTTGAATAACACATGAGGATCAAGAGAAGGACGGCCATTGTCTTCCGAGTAAGCACGTACTCTTTCAGGGATAAAGGAAAAATCTATGTATTGATCAATCTTACGAAGCAAGTGCTCTTCGGGTGCCAGTTCTTCAACGATCACTATTTCGATTTCACTTTAGTTCTTTTCTAGAGTGAAACATGACTAACGCCGCCTTAGATAGTTCTTATAATGTACCAAATTAACGCGGTAAAAAATGAAAGGTCCAAAATAAAATTAAGACTGTCGAGACTTTCTCGACAGTCTGAAGTTAAATGGACTGTAATTTTTTAATTATCCGGTTTTCTGCTCAGTAGAATTTTCACGTTCAAAATTTAAAGTTTGAACTAAGCGGTCTGATTGCTCACTTAGTTGAAAGTTTTCTAATTCCTTTTCCATTGAGGCTGCCACATTCTCCAGGTTTTCAGCAAGATGATTCAATTGATCCATCGCCGAATTACTTTCCTGGACCGAAGCGGACACTTGCTGAGCAGCGGCAGCTGTTTCTTCTGTCACATTGCTGATGCCGTCGATGTTTTGAACCAGCTGGTCTTTTTGATAGTCCATCTGCTTCATTGAGTGAATAATGCCGTTTATAGCTTCTACGTTCTCGGCAACATTTTGAAACACTCCGTTAAAAGATTTCTCGGTTTCATTAACCGACTCTTCCTGATCAGAAACAACTTGCCCGGTTTTTTCAATAAGACTAACAATTTCTTTTGTACGCATCTGCATGTGCTCAATCATAGAAGCTACATCAGTCAAGGCTTTTTCTGATTGTTCAGCGAGCTTACGTACTTCTTCGGCAACAACAGCAAATCCTTTTCCTGCTTCACCGGCACGTGCAGCTTCGATCGCTGCATTAAGAGCTAACAAATTCGTCTGCCCCGCAATTCCGGAAATGGTACTTACTACCTGATTAATGTTGTCCGAACTGCTTTGCAGATCCTCTATTGACTCACGCATCTCACTTGTCATTGAATTTGTTTGATTGGAGTGATTACGCAAATTCCCGACAATTTGCTTCGCTTCTTCCGATTGATTTAACAGCTGATCCGACTTTAATTTAATGGTTTCACTTTGGTCAACCACGTCCTGTATCGTATCAGCAAGCGTTTGAGAGGATTGCACGCTTTCATCCATCATTTCTGTCTGGTTCTGAGCTCCTGAGGCAATTTCCTGAATGGCTCTGGATATTTCCTGAGCAGCTGCTGCATTCTCTTCTGAGTTGGCAACTACATTTTCTGCTGAACTGCTTACTTGATTGGACGAATGTTTCACCTGATGAATAAGTGAACGAATCGATTGAATCATTTGATCAAAATCTCGAGAAAGTTCTCCAATTTCATCATTGCGGTCCATCTCTGCCTGGATAGCAAAGTTACCTTTTCCTGCTTCATTCATGGCTTCCTGCAGCTCTTTAATTGGTTTTGTCAGGTAACGCGTTAAAAATACAGCAATAACTAATGAAAGAAGAATAACACCAGCCAGGACAAGAACGATAGGCAGGATGATCGTATTAGCCTGGGACACAAAATCTGTGACTTGCACAGTCCCAGCCATTTTCCATCCAGTCTTTTCATTGGTAGCATAGGCTATAGTCTTTTCCTCTCCATCGTCAAATCGATAGGAGCCCGATTCGTTTTCCATAACTTCTTCAAAAAATGGTTCGTCCTCAGCACTTGTTCCTATTAGTTCCTCGTTGGGGTGCGCAAGATAAATACCGGAGTCACTCAGCAGCATGGCATTACCTGTTTCTCCAACTTCCACCTCATCAATCATTTCAAATAGTGTATTAACTGTAAAATCAATAGCAAATACACCAGATATGTCACTTCCATCTTCAATCACCCGGGCTGCACTGACAATCATATCTCCGGTGGCTGCATCTTCATACGGCTCTGTCCATATTACTTCACCGGGACTTGCTTCAGCCTCAGTAAACCAGGGACGGTCAGTCGGATCATAATCCTCTCCTAAATCAGCCTCAGGGTAAATATACATATTTTGGGATTCTTTTTCTCCCATATAAATATTTAATATATATGGGTTTGAAGATTGAGTTTCCCCAAATCGATCCAATATTTCCTCTCTATTGGCTTCCGCATTTACTAATGCATTATCTTCTGAATAGCGGTCAGCGTTGTGACTTATACTGTCGAACAGAGTATCAAATGAATCACTCATTGATTCCATTTGCTGTTCAACATTATCCGTCATGGCAGAAGTGGTATTGTTAAGACTAAACCAATAACTAGTGCCAGCTACAATCACTCCTGTTAATAATATCAATAATAAAAACGGAAACAGAAACTGACGCTGAATTCTTTTCGTAAAAAAACCTTTCAAACCTGTTCGCTTTCTTTTCAAATTTACTCCCCCTTTATTGAACCTGCTCCTCTCTTTATCGGTTGATTTTTCCGTATTATTTATAGATTTTTACATATTTTCTGATGAAATTTTCTTATTTACTAAGCCTCTTAATAATTATCCCCCGGTGAAAAATAAAAGAGATCAGAAAAAATCAGGCTGTCGAGACTTTCTCGACAGCCTGCCCGGCTGATTCGCGGTTTACCTTTTTACAACTAAAGGCCACATTTCTTCTGGGTTTAATTCATATAGATTATTCTCACGATACATAAATTGATGCATAATCCATTCACGTCTTAACGTGGCATAATCATCAAAAAACTGCTTCACATAACTGTTAATTTCACTTTCCTTATACACTTTTCCCGTTTCAAACCCCTGGACATAATAAGAGAGAATAACAAGTTTCTTTTTTAACTGACTCGGTAATTGAATCAACGTACCATCTTTACGTATATAGTTCCGCAAGATTTTCATTTGCTCGGAATCATTCATAAAAAAGTCCTGTTTCTTCATCTCATCCGCTCCCAGCCTTAGAATTGCAGTTGCCATAGCCTCCAGTTTCTTTTCATCTAAATAAAAGTAGACAGTATTCTTTTCTCTTCTCGAATACAACATACCTGTATCTTTTAATTTTTTTAAATGATGAGTAATTGTTGGAGCTCTCAAACCAAGCTTATGAGCGATGGCCTGTCCATGGAGAGGGCCATTTTTTAGTAAGGAAACGATTCTGAGTCTGGTTGGATCGCCAATCGCTTTATAAAAGACCACCATTTTGTCTAACTGCATAAAATTTCACCCCCCTGAATTTAATGAGTATCTAATTAGATATTAATCTAATTTACTGTCGATGTCAAAAAAACTGCCCTACCCGGACAGTTTTGGTTAATCAGTTTTTCATATTCTTGAGATACTTGACTACCTCTAAATCAATCAGTCCTTTTTCCTGTTCCCTTTCTTCAAAATTCTCTGTATGAAGAAATGTTTTCAACGCATTATAAAATTCATTTTCATTATTATCTGATGATGATAAATACCCAATTCTTTTGAGTTCCTGACTGACTTCATTTTTTAATGCACCTTCTAAAGGTTTAATCTGCTCCGGCTTAGATTGAGCAAAGTACAACTGATGAAGGTGATAAATACGAGTTAACTCATCAATCGGATCAGGGTGGTCGTCCACACGCAGGTCCACAAATACATTACTTAACCCTCCATATCCCCCTTTTTCTTTCTCTATATAAATGGCTGCTGATTGCTTGCCTCGCTTGTCTCCCCCAGCACGCTGAGCTGCCTGCAGACCAGAAAGAAGCCGGTCTGCCAGCGTTCCTTCACTCTCTTCAAAGGCTTTCCCCATTTCTGTTACAGTTTCTCTGTTTACTAAAATATTTCCTTGAGCGGCATAATTCCTGCCGGTTATCCCCCCAGCCCACTCGTAGCACCGGTCCCCTGTATAAGTTGCTGCACAGCCCTGATTGTCCACAACACCTACCTGGCGATCCGCTGCACTTTCATCATTTGCAATCAATTCATTAAGTGTTTCCTGAGCCGATTTGCCTTGACTTAAATAGTACAAACCTTCTGGTCCATAAGCCGGGTTGGCAAAAGCCTGTGTAGCTACAGCTCCCACTCCAGCTTTCGCCCAGGGGACCACAGATCCCACTCCCAAAAATTTAGATTGAACTGCGACTCCAGCTTCTCCTGTAGCTGGATCAACTGCAGCAATTGAAAACGTAGCAATAATCCGGTTCACTTTTACACCCCTCTCTGTTATATCTTTTTCGACATAACAAGGGAGAATCCTTCCATAAGCTGGCTGCTCCTGCTTCTTTCTGCCGATGGAACAACCGGAAGGAGTAATCATGCGTTCCGACCAAGGGAACATTTATAGTTCATATGCTTTCCAAGGGTAAATGACCGGACAAAACTTAGTCAGCAGTATGTCAAGAAGAGACAATTAGGCAGTTGTTGGGATAAAACGGTCATTGCATCTTTTCAATCAAGTTCAAAATCTGAGGAATTTGCGTATACCAAACCCAATTCCCTAACCAACTCAGAGGTTATTCTCCGTGTTGATCAATATCTAAAACATTATTATGAAGAAAGAATTCAAGAAAAATTAGGCTACCTTTCTCCTATTAAATATGGAGTAAAGCAGCCTAATTGTTTTATATTTTCTCAAATTATTAAGTTAGTTTACATGTCAAAGGAACATGAACACCTTTTATCTTTTACGACCCTTTTTGAGTCAACAGTGCCGGGCGCTGAATGAATAATAATCCTAATATAATCGAACACAGAACAAATGTCGGAAGCATATATCCTCCATTATAAGTCAGAGAATAAAACCACACAGACATTCCTTCAGGAGCAAGCGTACCATAAAATATGATACCAGCAATAAAGTGGCTTAAAAAGCGAAGCAGACTACCCACAAAGACTCCTGTCACAATCCAGATCAACAAACTTTTGTTATCACGGGCTGCTGCCGCTTCCCATACCTGCTTTGTCACAATGCCGGCTATACCGATCACACCAAAAGCGACTATATAGTCAAGAAAAGTTTGAACCGGGGTTACAATATATGCTCCTGCAAGGATTTGGTAAAACCCTAATAACAGTCCAGTCACAACTCCTCCTTTTATTCCCCACCGAAAGGCCATGATAAAAACAGGAACCATAGAAAACGATACTGACCCGCCTTGAGCCCATAGCTTAAATGATAAGAACGGCAGAACGTCTAAAAGAATGGCCAGCGCAGAGAAAATAGCCGCTTCTACCAGAAATAATACACGGTTGTTTCTCACTTACATCTCCCCCCTTAAGTAAAGACATTAGAAAAACTTGGCTGATCGCCAGGCCCAATGACGGTAGTCGTAGTTTTTCTTGTACTTTAGATCTTTAATAAGTACAAAAAAAGCAATGCCCCAGGGAAGCTTCCTGATGGAGGAATCCCGTGCATCGCCATCAAAAAAACCACCATCCCTGCATCAGTACTAACTGACAGGTTCGAAGGGTCAGAACATCATGTTCACTCTCAGCACACAGGCTCCCCTTGAAGGCTTCTATTATCGTTGCTTTTCTCGCATTAAATAATTATAAATTAAAGTAACAATCCTGACAAATCACTTTATGGAACAATCGTCACCGGAATTTTGGTTGATTGTAGTACGTTATAGCTTACACTTCCTAGAATTGCTCCTTTTACTCGTCCTACTCCTCTAGTTCCCATTACGATTAAGCTGATACCTTCGTCACCTGATTCCTCCAAAATAACCTGATCCGGAACTCCAATTCTTTTCCTGAGGGTATAAGTAACTTCATGATGCTCTAAATATTCTTTCGCCGATTCAAATGCCTGACTCGCCGCTTCTTCCTGATAATATTTAATTTGATTTTCACCCGCAAATTTACGAACATTTCTCGTGTTGAATTCAAGCTGTACATTTAAAATAACGAGTTCATACCCCACCTCTTCAGCAAATTGAACAGCATACGTAAGCGCACGTGTAGAGCTGGGTGATGCATCAAAAGGCACTAATAATTTCTTTTTCACAATAACCCCCTCCTTACCCCCAGTATACTGAAAAATCAGTAAATTTTCAGTTTAAGATTTAAAACTACACACAACCAGCAGGACAGGGTACTAAGCTGCATTGACTGCAGGGCATAAAAAGTTAAGGCTCATACATGCCAGGACATACTTTCAAAGTAGTTATCCCGTTGCTGAAAAAAATCATATAGCATTTGAATGAGCAACAATGAATTCTAAACTTCGTTCTGTAATAATATCAAAGTCTGCATCAAGTGTAGCCACATGATAACTGTTTTCAAGGTGAACAAGTTCTTTACGTTCAGATAACACGGTATTAAAAATCATTTCAGAGTTCTCCGGCGGGACGATATGATCCTCTTCTGATACAAAGATTAAGATCGGACAGCGAATTTGGGACAGTTGATCATGCACCCGGCTCATCATTCCTATAAGGTGTTCAATAGAAGCAACCGGGGTTTTGTCATAGGCGAGCTCTTTAATGCCTTCGTTTTTTATATCCGATCCAATTGCAGCAATATATCGATCGTCTGTCGTTTCCACTATATTTTCCATTGCGGGAATATCTATGGCAGCATTAATAGGAATAACACCAGCCACATCTTCATATTTAGCAGCCAAATGAAGAGCTAGTGTCCCTCCCATAGATAAACCGGCTATGAATATTTTTGTACAACGCTCTTGTAACCAAAGATAAGCCTGCTCTACAGAATTAACCCAATCTTGTGCTGTTGTGGTTTCCATTTCTTCCGGGGCGGTTCCATGTCCTCTTAAGCGGGGACAGGCAACACTATAACCTTCTTTTCCATAAGCTTCAGCAAGCGGCTTCACGCTCTGAGGTGTACCTGTGAACCCATGCGACACTAGAACCCCTACTTCATTTCCTTCAAAGAAGATCGGTTGAGCACCTTCCATTACAGGATATTCTTCCATTATCATAACTCCTTTTTTCCAATAATTTTTTTAATTACATTTCGTTCTAAAAGAGACCATGGCAATATGCGTTTCAGCAGCAGATTCATTCTCACCCCTGGACCTATTGGGTATCTTAATTTTTTTAGTTTAATACTTTCGGAGAGTTTAGCCATGAGTTCTGAGACCTTTAAAGGATCTTCATGAGCCTCTCTATTTAAAGCCTTCCAAAGGCCTTTAGTATATTCATGATAGGGAGATTCTGGGTCATATACGGCCTGGGGCAGATCCAGACCAGAGGTCCAAATGTTTGTCTCATAAGATCCCGGCTCAACAAGGGCTACATCAATGCCAAAAGGCTTCATCTCAAATCGCAGACTTTCAGAGAGTCCCTCTAAAGCATGTTTAGAACTGACATAAGCTGAAAGACCTGGAAACCCTATCATTCCGCTAATGCTGCTGACATTAAGAATTTTTCCACATCGCCGCTCTCTCATTTTGGGAAGTACAGCTTGAGTGACTTGAATGACACCGAATACATTTGTTTCAAACTGGCGCCTATAGTCCTTAATTGATACTTGTTCAAGAAATCCTCCAACTGCATATCCAGCATTATTCACCAATACATCTACTCTTTTCAATTGGTTAACTTGCTTCTCAAAAAATTTCAAAGAATCTTCCTGTGTTACATCGAGCGGCCAAACAGTAATGTTTTCTGCTATACTATCTTTGATCCCGGCTTTTTTAAATACATTCATTTTTGCCGGGTTTCTTATCGCTGCGATTACATTCATATTTCTCTCCGCACATTTTACAGCTGTATAATATCCAAAACCGCTGGAAGCTCCAGTAATAATGACGGTTGGCTTCATTTCCTCCCCTCCATTTCTATAAATAGAACTTCTTTACTCAGGGTTCAATACCCTGTTTATATGCCCTTTTAATCCAATTAAATAACATTTCTCCTCGTAGACTCGTGCCCTTCCAATTAAAACGCCCGTTCATAGATTAATGTATAAGTAAAAAGGTGGTGAGTGACGTGAACTACTATGGAGGTTATGGATGTGGGTATCCGAGGAGACGCTATGGCGGCGGTTTCGCCCTTATCGTTGTATTGTTCATTCTCCTGATCATTGTAGGTGCTACGGTTTATAAATAATTCTTCTCTCCTATAGACCAGGTCTTTTTCACCCCCCTGGTCTTTTACTTTCGTTTTGACGAGCCTGTTGGCCTTATATACAATAGTAAAGATCGAAGGTAGAAAGGAGAACATTATGGCGAATTTACAAATAGGACTGGAAGAGATCCCATACCAGTTAACAAGATCAGAAGATTATCCGTTCCTAAAGATTTATTTAGATGACTTAAACGGAATTTATGTTAGTGCACCAGTTCGTAAAACACAGCAAGAAATCGAAGGATTTTTAATGAAAAAAAAGCAGTGGATCGACCAAAAGTGGAAAAAACTCCACAATGACCTATATAAGCAAACCTCCCCGGAGGAAAAAACGATTATGTATCTAGGGCGAAACTATAAAGTTATTTCCTATGCAACAGAGGAACCTGCTGCTTCTTTACTATTTAACAAAGGTAAATTTATTTTTACATACCCGTCTCATTATTCCACTAAAGATCAAGAAACAGCTTTTCTCCAACAGGAGGAAAATTGGTTAAAAAATAGAGCGGAACAAAAGTTAAAAGAGCTGACTGCCATTAGCTGTGAAGACAATTACAGACTCGGATACAAAGATAAAGCTGCGATTTACTTGAATTGGAGACTCATAAAGAGGAATAAAAATCAAATTCAAACTATTATTGACGACTTAAGAAACGAGAAGATGTATTAAAGGACTGGTGAAAAACGGAATAAATCATAAAATAATCCGAACGATTCTATTGAAATCGTTCGGATTATTTTCACCATCGCTTCGTCAAAATACTTCGCTGTTCCCACAGGAGTCTTAAGAACTTTAACTACGCTAATGATCTGAGTTTAAACTACTCAATTTTAATTGGGGTTATTTAAATAAATAAGAGTAAGCTGACTGCCATAACTGCCATTCCGGCAACAACTCCATAGATCGATAAATGGGCTTCTCCGTACTTTCGTGATGCAGGAAGGAGTTCATCGAGTGAAATGAACACCATAATACCAGCCACACCAGCAAATAATACCCCGAACATTACGTCATTAAGAAATGGCATTAAGATTAAATACGCTGCAATAGCGCCTACAGGCTCAGATAAGCCAGATAAAAAGGATAGATTAAAAGCTTTTTTCTTATCTCCGGTCGCAAAGTAAATAGGGACTGAAACAGCAATACCTTCTGGAATATTATGAATAGCGATCGCTACAGCTATCGCAATTCCTAGTGAAGGGTCCTGTAACGCTGAGGTAAAAGTTGCAATACCCTCTGGAAAGTTATGGATAGCGATTGCTAAAGCAGTAAATGTTCCCATTTTTAAAAGATGATTGTCTTTCACTTCTGCAGCTGGCTTACTCATGTCTTCCACTTTCTTCGGTTCATGAGGGTTCCCCTGCTGAGGAATAAGTTTATCTATTAAGGCAATTACAAGCATCCCGCCAAAGAAGCTGGCTACATTAATCCAATTTCCCAACCCTTCGCCTAGTGCGCTGACTAATGATTCCTGAGCTTTAAAGAAAATTTCTACCATGGAAACGTAAATCATTACTCCAGCTGAGAAACCTAGTGCAACCGATAAGAACCTCGTATTCGTCGTTGAGGTAAAAAAGGCAAGAATACTGCCGATCCCCGTGGCTAATCCGGCCATTAATGTTAACCCAAAAGCCATCAGAACATTTTCCATTATTTCTCTCTCCTTCTCACTTTTCTCTGTCTATCCATAGTCTAATTTAAAACTTTCCTTTATGCAACTTTTTTTGTGTTAGTTATATTTTATGTGTAAGGGGAAGTTTTGACCCAAAAAAAACTTTATTTTCGAATAATACATTCGAAAATAAAGTCTTTTGTGCCCGTCTGAGGTGAAGGGTATTAGTCAATTTCTTCACCTTCCCCTGACAAAATCATCATCTGGTCGTTTTCATATCCTAACGTGTAGGTTAATTTGTATTTTTTCATTTCAATTTCTCCATCCACCGTTTCTTCGGTGGAGATCACACAAGTAACATTGACTTCCTCTCCTTCTGGGTCAGCCACAATGTTATCAATGGAAACAGACAGAGTGTTATAATATCCTTCTCTAAACTCTTCAAAGGTTTTATTCTTCTGCCACGAGTTGGCAAGTAATGAATAGGCGGTCACGAAATCTCCTTGATTCACACTTTCATAAAAGTATTGAATTAAATATGTCGCCTGATCTGCATCTGTTTGCTCGTTGGAGGCATCCGTCCCTGCATTTAGCTCAGGATATTCAGGCAGCTCTTTCATTGGAGATTTGGACCATTGTTTTACCATTGGAAGGATATCCAACACAGGTATGCTGAAGCCAATGGACTCATCCCCTAATTTAGCAGAATTTATACCGATTACTTCTCCTGTTTCCGCACTGATAAGGGGACCGCCGCTGTTACCTGGAGAGATGGGAGCCGATATTTGATACACATCCTCGTAATCGAAAGGCTCTAATTCAAAATTACGTTCCAACCCGCTTATTTCTCCTCTGGTAACCGTATTCTGCAAACCGAGCGGGCTTCCTAAAGCCAATACCTCCGTTAGAAGTTCCGTATCTTCCTCTTCTATAATAGGGAGCGGTTCTTCCCCTTCTAACTCAGGGACTCTGACAACTGCTACATCCGTACTCCTGCTTGCACCAATCACTTTACCATCCATTTCTTTTGAATCCACATTGATGACTTTCACGTCCTCAGCGTTAGCCACTACATGTGCGTTAGTGATGACGTCCCCCTTATTGTTATATAAAAAACCTGAACCAATTGTCCCGTTATCAAGTTCTAGTTGTACAACAAGCTTTTGAGATTCATAAATAATCTCCTGTGTATTCTTGGTTACTGCTTCTTCTTCCTCCTCAGGTACCGGCTCATCGAGCACAGAACTTGCTGCCAGCTGGGAAGGAACCTGCTGCTGGATATAAATAAATACTCCTATTCCAGCCATTAAGACAAGGACAGTTAGAATTGAACTTGTCAACCAGGCACGTTTCATGTTGTCCCTCCTACTCTACAAACCATTGCACATTTGTTACTTCAACGGATATCTTTTCTTCTTTCTCAAAATCGTAATAAATTTGTTCAAAGCTGCCCTTGTCTTCTGGGTTTAAATACATCGGATAAACCTGAGCAGTATCTGATTCAAGCACTTCATCATCTTCATTTAGGATGTCATACGTAATCTCGATGGAGCTGATAATACTGGTCGCTTCACTTTGGACCTCTCCTTCAATAGTGACATCTCCAAATTCATCCTTGGAAGCACTTATACCAAGCACTTCTATTGCTTCCCTTCTATTTTTCATTTCTTCCATAGCCTGTTGTTCCATTGCCCGCTCCATCCGATCCTGCTTCTCTTGCTCAAATGCTTTCTTCTCCTGTTCCACTCGTTCTTTTAATTGTAAAAGCTTTTCATGGTTAATCACATATTGCAAACCTTCATCTACTGAGGCAATGGCTTCGTTATAATTTTTTTCTGTCATCGCTTCTTCTGCCTGCTTAGTACTTATAGAGACAATTTTCTCAGTAATTTTTTCCCGTGCCCTTGCTGCTTCCTCCAAATCAAGACCAGAGAGAGTATTAAGCTTATCAGCAAGTTCGTCAATTTTGGTTAACTCTTTGACCTCATTATTAATCTTCCCTACAGTAATCCTTGAATCAAGCTGGTTTAACCGGGGTGTTAAAGTTACAACCAGCCGGTTTCCCTGATCCCTCATTTGTTTATTAACGTGAGCTAGCTCCTCAAGAGCCTTATCCAATTCATTTTCTTCAATTAACTTCTCTACGGTGTCTAAATCGTCCTCCATGCCCTGCACACTATGTAAAGTAGATAAACTCCTTTGCAATGCCTGATAATCAGGCCTTTGCGTTGAAGCTTTGTCCAAAATCTTTTCGGCTTCTTTATATGCTCCGTCCAGAGCCAGCTCTTCTGCTTTTTTCTTATCTTCTAAAACGGTTTGATTAACCTGTTTGGCATGATTATAGAAAAATCCCAGAGCCGCAGCAATAACGATTAATACTGCAGCAGGCATTATATATATTAACTTTTTTTTATTTCTTTGTTCAGAAGAGATGTTTTCACTTTCTAATTCTTCTAATGTTTCTTCAGTTAACTTTTCACCACAGTGGGAGCAAAAACGGGAGCCCGAATTATTTTCACTTCCACATTCACGACAAATGACCATGGGGCCCCTCCTCCTTCTATATATTAAAATTGGAAAATTAATGGTTTGTAACCATCCATTCTTCATTATATCACGATTTAATTATGAACAGATTATCAATTTTGATTTATCTATGTAAACGCACGGCCACTCTGAGAACTGCCGCATAATATAGTAAAAAATGAGGAGAGGAGCGTAAAAGGTGAGAGAACGTCTGAACAACAAGAAAAAAGATCCGAATGCTTCGCGTCCGAAACGTAAACCCTGCTGCGGAAAAAAAAGAGAGAATAAAGAGTCATAATACAATACAAAAAAGCCGCACCTGTAAAGTTGCGGCTGATTTTATTTATCCGGCTTGTTTATTTTTTAAATTGGGCGATTTCTTGCTGCTTCCAATTAAACGGTTGGCAATAGTAGTGATTGCACCATCACCCGTAACGTTCGCTGCTGTTCCAAAACTGTCCTGTGCTAAATATAAAGCAATCATCAGTGAGACCATAATGGAACTGAACCCAAGCATGCTTTCCAGTAGTCCTACCGCTGCCATTACTGCACCACCCGGAACTCCAGGAGCAGCAATCATAGTTATCCCAAGCATAAGAATAAAAGGAAGCATACTCATAAAACTGACAGCTTGGTCTTGCATATATAAAACTGCCATGGCACAGCTGGTAATGGTGATTGTACTTCCTGCAAGGTGTACATTTGCTAATAATGGTACTGCGAAATCAGCAACTTTTTCTTTAACACCTATAGATTTAGTTTGTTTTAAAGTAACAGGAATCGTCGCTGCAGAGGATTGAGTTCCTAAAGCTGTGAAATAAGCAGGGGCCAGATTTTTCAACAACAAAACAGGGTTAGCCTTATGAAGAGCACCGGCAATTCCATAAACAGCGACTAAATAAACTAAATGCAAGACAATAATCATCACAAATACTTTGGCAAAAACACTTAAAATAGTGGCCACCTGTCCTGAATGGGCCATATTTGCAAAAATACCGAAAATGTGAAAAGGAAGCAGCGGAATAATAATTTTTTCAATGACTTTATGAATGATCGAACGAAAGTCTGTCATGACGTTAATCAGTGTGCCATTAGTAATTGACGCCATCCCTACTCCTAGTAAAAAAGAAAAGATTAATGCAGCCATGACATCCATAATTGGCGTCATCTCAACAGAAAATGCGGCCTCAGTTAAGGATTCCTCCGGATTTTCCATCCCACCGGCATTCTGCCTCTCCAGTATGACTGGATACAAATTTCGAGCCACCAAATAGGCAGCGATTCCAGCCAGGATTGTTGACAAGTACGCAAGTCCTGCGGTCAAGCCCAGCATTTTACCCGCGCCTTTGCCAATAGAAGCGATTCCCGGCGCAATAAAACCAATGATAATTAGAGGTATAACAAAACTGAGGAAGTTATCAAATAATCCTGTGAAGGTAGCAAATAACTCTATTGCTTCTTCCGGTACGATGACTCCTATGAATATACCTGAGATAATGGCCAGAATGATTCTGACAAGCAAGGGGATACGATTCATTTTTCCTCTTCCTTCCTGGTTATTTAATATATTAAAGCGATGCAGAAATGATCTTTTTACACATTAACGCATCTTTACATCATTTGTGAAGAGGAAAAACTTATGAAAGCCCTTAACTTTAATATGAATTAATTTCCATTAGAGCAACAATACTAATTTCTTATAAACGAAGTCATATAAATGTAATACTTTTGTAGTGTTTTTGTACTTGTTTTAATCCTTATGACTTGGTAAAATCCTTTCAGCGCGTCAAAGAAAGGGGTCAAAAGTCATGAAAAAAGCACTTATTCTTTTATCAATTATTTCATTCTTTGCTTTCGTAAGTATTAACCCTGGAACCCTATCGGCAGACGAGGAAGAGAGAGTCAAAACAATTACAGTCGCCGAAAAAACAGCAGATTTAAAACGCTTTGCTGAATCGGAGCATTCCAATTCAAATAAAAAAGATGACGTTAAAAAAACAGTAGCAGTTGAAGCTACAGCCTATACCGCATTTTGCGAAGGGTGCAGTGGTATTACCAAAACTGGGATCGATTTAAGAGAAGAACCAGACCAAAAGGTGATTGCTGTGGATCCTGAAATTATTCCTCTAGGCTCTAAGGTAAGAGTACCTGGTTACGGAGAAGCTATTGCTGGAGATACCGGAGGAGCCATCCAGGGTCACCGAATTGATCTGTTTATGGAAGAGAATGATGACGCTATGGATTACGGAAGGAAGCAAGTAGAGGTAGAGATTCTGGAATCATGAAAAAAGGTCAGTCCTAATGTGGACTGACCTTTACTTTATTCTCTGGAAAAGCGGGTGCGGTGAGCACGCTTATCTAAATAAAAACTCTCTACACTAGAGGTGTGCACTGCAACTCCTTCTTCAAGGAACCACCAATCACCCCGGTCTAACTGTTTAACGATAAACTCCATAGTTTCCCGCTCATCCATTTCTTCACTTAGATCAAGATCATGGGTAACTACTCGTTTACTGTCCAATAAAAATATTACGTGCCATTCTTTTTTCTTTCCAGCCATTCTATTCACCTTCCTTTATGTATTCATAACGTCCTTTTCCCTATTTCACCTTTTCATAACCTCCCAATTTTAAAAATCTAAAATGAACGTTTTTAATATATCCATTTTTAAGAAATAAATGTACGCACGAGTCCTTTACATGAAAAAATTATACTTAAAACCTTTTTGATACCCTGGGGATTAACCATGGGGCAGGTTGCAAAATTTAGAATAAGCTCGGCAGTGAGACATAAGAAAAAAGTAAGCGACAGGCAGATTAGGACTGCCGCTTACTTTTTTATTGGATAATTTTCGCATGAACTTTACGTGATCGTGGTCCATCGAACTCACAGAAATATATCCCCTGCCATGTTCCGAGCACTAGATTACCATTTTCTATGATAATTGTTTGGGCGTGACCTACAGTACTCGTTTTCATATGGGCAGCTGTATTCCCCTCCATATGCCGGTCTTGAGGGTGGTCCCATGGGTACACTTCTCGAAAACGGCGCAGCATATCTGTTTTAACATCGGGATCTGCATTTTCATTAATCGTGATCCCTGCGGTAGTATGCGCCGAAGATACGATTACTGCGCCACTTTTTATGCCCTGATCTTTTATCCAGTTTTGAACCATTTCTGTAATGTCAACCATTTCATCGTGGTGGTTCGTTTTAACTGGAAATGTGGTAAACATGATCTCTCTCCTTTCCTTTAAACTTGAGAAGCCGCATAGTCTTTTAAGCTTTCATAAACATCAATCTCATTTTGATGCACCGTAGAATTTATCCATTTCCAACTATTCGCATTGAGATCAACATCTATGGATGCGGTGTAGACATTCGTTGCATTCCCTCTTAACTGAATAGTATAACGTCGATCTGCTTTTTCAACTACACAGTTTACAAGTCCGCCTTTATTAATAACCACAATCGGGACCTCTATATCATTGGGCCCAAGAATCGTTGATACTAATGTGGAAGCTGACATTGCCGTTCCACAAGCATTGGTTAGACCTACACCACGTTCATATGTCTGCACGAAGATTTTGTTCTTTTCTAGAATCTGTACAAAACTAACATTCACTCCTCTTGGAAAAACGGCAGGGAGCTTGTTTGCTTTCTCACCGACTTCTTTTAGCAGGTCTTGATCTACTTCATCAACAAGCGTGACGATATGAGGATTGGGCACACTCAATGCTGTAAAGGAGAGCGTATTTGAGAGTTCAGGAATGATCTCGTCAAGTGCTTCACTTTTTTTAAAGTTCATAGGCAGCGATTCCACTTCAAATGAAACAGGTTCAATAGCTACTGAAAAAGTTTCAATGCCTGTATAAATTTCTTCTACCTGTTCTACGGCCAGTGCAGCTTTTTCTGTTTCAATGTTAACCCTTTGTTTTCCAGCTTGTTCGATAACATGACGGGCTACGCAGCGCAAACCATTTCCGCACATTTCAGCTTCTGTACCATCTGAATTAAACATTCTCATCCGTGCTTCCGCTTCCTCTGTGCTGCTCTTCATAACAAAGAGAATTCCGTCAGAACCTACTCCGTATTCACGGTTACATAACAGTACAGAAAGATCTTTTCGTTCTTCCTCAGAAAAGGTATAGTTATTAGTTATTTCGTCAATTAGGATAAAATCATTTCCTGATCCATGGCATTTAATAAATTCAATCTTCATTCTTACGCCCCCATTTTTTATCAACATCATAGCATATACTACACTATTATACAGAACGGCGTTTCATCAGCCAAAGAAAATAAGGCGCACCGATCAATGCCACCAGGATACCTGAAGGAATCTCATTAGGAGCCAGCAGCGTTCGGCTGAACAAATCTGCAACCACTAATAAGAACCCTCCAATAAGCATCGTGACAGGCAGAAGCTTCTGATTGGCACTACCGACAAGCAGTCGTGAAAAATGGGGTGCAATAAGCCCGACGAACCCAATCGAACCTACTGCGGCTACGCTGCAGGCAGCTAAAAGAGTTGCTAATAAGGCCATCTGGAATCTTATAGAAACGACCCCGAGGCCAAGCCCTTTTGCAGCGTCATCTCCTAAAGAAAGAACATCTAAATTCTTTATGTGAACTGCAAGCAGAGGTATAAACAATAAGACAGGCCAAAGAAGAAACTTAAGAATTTCTGACCAGCCTTTGGCGTACGTCGTACCAGATAACCAGGTAAGTGCTGATGCTACTCCTAACTCGGCCTGTACGACCATAATTTGAATAAAAGCAGATCCAAACGCAGAGACACCAATTCCGAGCAAAGCAAGAGTCGTAGGATGGAACTCAGCTTTAACTCCAAGACTCATAATGATAATAAAGAAAATAAATGCACCAGCCATCGCTCCGATAGGAACCCAGAAGGTGGACACACTGAAGAAATATATCGTCGTTAGGGCCCCAACTCCAGCCCCGGAAGTGATCCCTATAACCGAAGGGTCAGCCAATGGGTTGCGAAGGACACCCTGGAAAATCAGTCCACTGACAGCCAATATAGCCCCTGCTAACAAAGCTACAAGGGAACGAGGTAAACGCAGTTCTAAAATATAATTTCGCATAAATTCATTTGTCAGCCCCATTAACGCTTCATAAGTAGCTACAGGTTCAAACCCATAATTGCCTGATGACATGCTGATCGCTACCGTTACGAATATCACGATTAGAAGGATCGGGACAATTTTTCTTAACGGAAGATTGACCGCAAGTCTTCCTGCCAATATAGAGCCTGTATCCTTCGTGTTTCCCTCCTGTTTCATGCGTAGGACAAGCCAAATCAACCACGGGGAACCGACTAAAGCGGTGACAGCCCCAACAGGAAGTTCAGAAAAAGAAGGATCAATCACCCGGGCAATTACATCAGCAAATAGTAAGACATTAGCCCCCCACAAAAAAGAGCCCGTTATAAGCAGTTTATGCGTCCGATATCCAATTAGTTTTACTATATGAGGGGCAACGAGTCCGACAAATCCTATCGGTCCGACAACACTAACAGTCACAGAGGTTAATAGAACAGCAGATATAATGGTAATAAGTTTAACTGATCGTACATTTTGGCCTAATGCGGTAGCTACTTCATCACCTAACGTTAAAGTGTCCAGTTTCAGTGAGTAAAAAAGTAAAACAATAACTGCAGCCATCACAAAAGGCAAAGAAAACTTTACACCACTCCAGTCATTCTGAACCAGAGTACCGGAACCCCATAAAAATAAACCTTGAGTTTCGTTTTCATAAAAGATCTGAAGCAGGGAGGTCAGTGATGAAAACAAAAATGTAACGATCATTCCTGCGAGCACCATGCGGACAGGAGTAGCATCTCCACCGCCGGATAGGAAGTAAACGAATAAAAAAGTCAGTAACCCTCCGGCAAAAGCAGTTATGACTCCGTTCCCTACCAATGCAGAAGGAAGAAGAACTGTTGTTAATACAACTGCAAAATATGTTCCGGAATGAATACCAAGCGTACTTGCTGAAGAGAGCGGGTTTTTAGTGACAGTTTGGAGAATAACACCAGATACAGCAAGCGCCCCCCCAGCTAGAATCCCTATTACCGCACGCGGAAGCCGCATCATACGTACGGTATGATGCTCTATGGTATCCATTGGATTTATGATTGCCTGTACCACCGTAGTTACAGACAGTGAAACATTACCTTGATTAATATGTATGAAAGTTAACAAACATAATAAGATGCTCCCACCTCCAAAGGTGAGAGCTCCTATTAGAACTTTTTTAAAAGATAAATTCATTTACGTTCACGACCTTTTATTCGTCCTCTTCTTCTTTCTCTACTACTGAATTAACCACTTGTTCGGCTAATACTTCCGCAGATAGAGGGCCTCCAAATGTCCAGGTACTTCCAGGCATTTGATATAAGCGGTCATCCTGCACAAACTCTAACTCTTCCCAGACAGGATTTCCGGCAAGCTGCTCATTAAATATATTGTCTTCGTCCTGAACGATGTAAAAGAGATTAGAATCCTGGTAATTTTGTAAAGTTTCCACGGTTGTCTCAGTATAACCGTAAACTTCTAACTCGTCAGATTCATAATCATTTTCCATCCCTAATTCACTCATTACATTGGCTACAATTGAATTATCAGTAAACAAACGCAGAGTTGGTGTGTTTTGAGCTGTAAAAGCCTGAGTCATTACGTAGTTCATTCCCTCTTTACCAGCCTCTTCAAGCCGTGCCCTCTGCTCTTCAAAGGTCTGATCCATATCGTTTACAGCCTGCTCCGCTTCATCTTCTCGATCTACTGCTTCTGCAACCGTGTTGAACTCCTCAAGCATGCTGTCAAACTGGTTCTCCGCACTCTCTTCAGAATAAGGAGCAAACATAAGTGTCGGCGCAATTTCTTCTAAGTCCTCAGCAATTCCTTCGTGCCTGTAATCTACGCCTATAATTAAGTCAGGCTCAAGTCGTGAAATAGCCTCAAGATTTGGCTCCTGACGTGTACCTACATCTTTAACTTCATCACTTAAAGGCTCTCCTACATCTACCCAGTCTCCATAAGAATCAAGATCAGCTACCCCTGTCGGCTCCATTCCAAGAGCTTGTAATTCTTCTGCATATGCCCACTCAAGAACCACAACATTCTCAGGGGTCCCTTCGATGGTTTTTTCACCCGTCGCATCCTCAACTGTTACAGAGCGTGACTCACTCTCGGGTGACTCCTCGCCTGATTCTTCTTTATTGTTTCCATTGCAGGCTGCTAAAAGAGCCGTAAATAAAATAAGTAATAATAAAAAAACTTTCTTCATCCATTTTCTTCCTTTCTTTGTTATATTAACATTCCTTTATATTTTTTGGTATTTATGTACATTATATAAAGAAACAATAATCACAACTGATAAAGATTCTCATTGTCATACATTCTATCATAAGGTTCATTAGTAAAAATGTCAATGAAAACTTTTCTCAATTAGAGATATAACACTTAATATTAATACCTGGTATTAAACTTCCATTGACTTTGTATATTAACGGTTGCTACGATGTGTATAGAACTGAACCTTTACTTACATGATTTATTGAAAGGGAGATCATTTATGGAAGACCTACATTCTTACGGCTGGTATGCCAAGCGTGTGGCTAAATATATGCCTAAGGGTGTTTTCAAACCCGTTCCTGTACGACTGTGGGGCGGCCTCGCATATCTTTCCATCGTAATTGCAGGTTTGCTTATAATCAGTTTAACTAATTGGCATCCACTCTTCTATCTGCCCATAGCTTTGATTCTAGGTGCCAGCTTTGCCGGTATGGGGTTCTTAGGACACGAAATTCTTCATGGAACAGTAGTTAAGAAACCATGGATACGAGATTTATTAGGTGCGATTGCTTTCTGGCCATTGAGTACAGGCCCAAAACTATGGCGTAAATGGCATAATCTCAATCATCATATTCATACTCAGCATGAAGAAAATGATCCAGATTCCTGGCCAACACTTGAACGATTAAGCAAATCGAAGTTTTTTAGATGGATCTACAAGCTGCCTTTAGTTGTGCGTTCATTCTTTGCTTTCTCTTCCCTGGCCATTCAATTTACTGCCCACTCACTAAAAATGTTTTTTGCTTATATAAAGGATTTCAAGCCAAAAAAACAGCCTGAAGTTTGTCTTCAAATGATTTTGCCCTGGACAAGCTGGATTGGTCTTCTGTTCTTAATTGGATGGGAGAAATGGCTGTTTGCTTTTTTCATCCCCCTTTTAGTCGCAAATTTAATTGTAATGGGGTATATCTCTACCAATCATCGGTTAAACCCGTTAGTTCCCGTGAACGACCCTTTAGCAAACAGTTTAACTGTGACAGTACCCAAGTGGGTGGATTATATTCACTTTAACTTCTCCCATCACACAGAGCACCACTTATTCCCGGGGATGAGTTCAAAGCATTATCCGCTGGTGAAGGAGAAGATTAAAACACTCTGGCCGGAGCGTTACCACGAAATGCCTATGAGTAAAGCACTCCTTGCCTTATGGAAAACACCACGAGTCTACTTTGACAATCGGGAATTGATTGATCCTAATCAAGGGCACTTGTACGGCTCCCTGGGTAATGGGTTAAACGTTGAAAAAGTAGATTATAAAAAAATGAAGCAATAACTTATCTCCTATCCAGTCTGACTATGGATAGGAGATTTTTTGTTTTCCTGAAGATTACTAAATTCCTAACAATCTTTTCATAATTAGTCTACGGCTACGTCTATACTAACTACCACTTTTTTGGTAAAAAAGAACGCCAATCCATATGATTGGCGTCCCATTCCTCATTTCTTATACCATGACCATTCTTTTTGTTAATGCTAGCTGTTGAACGTGTGGTAATCTCGAAACATCCATGTTTCCACCACTTACTACAACACCGCACTTTCTCCCGGCTAAAGCTTCCTTGTGGGCTAATACTGCGGCAAGGGCTGTTGCTCCCGCCCCTTCCACGAGTGTCTTCTCACGCTCAAGCAGCTTTAAAATGGTACTCGCAATCTGCTGTTCTTCAACGGTCACAATCGCATCCACGTATTTACGGATATAATGGAATGTTTTCGTCCCATGCTGCTTTACAGCAATCCCATCTGCAATTGTAGAAACGGAGGTCAGTTTTCTCGGCCCGCATTTATAAAATGAGTTATACGTAGAAGGTGCTTTTTCAGATTGAACCCCCACTACTTTAATGTCGGGCTTTAATTGCTTGGCCGCGTAAGCTATACCAGCAATAAGTCCTCCGCCACCGATCGGTACAACGATCGTATCCAGGTCGGGCTGCTCCTGAAGCATTTCAACTGCAACCGTAGCCTGCCCGGCCATAACATCTACATCATCAAATGGATGAACAAATGTGGCGCCGCAGCGTTTTTGCTCTTCCATTGCTGCTGCATAAGCTTCTTGAAAAGATTCTCCTGTTAAAACAGTCTTGGCACCATAAGCTTCTGTCGCCTGCACTTTAGCTTGAGGAGTTCCCTCTGGCATAAAGATTTGAGCAGGAATGCCGCGTTTTGCGGCAGCAAGCGCTACACCTTGCGCATGGTTCCCTGCCGAGGCAGCAATGACTCCGCATTCAGCTTCTTCACTCGTCAGCTGGGAGACTTTAAAAGAAGCTCCTCTCACTTTAAATGCTCCTGTCTTTTGCTGATTCTCCATTTTCAGATACACCTGTTGACCTGTGTGCTGATTAAATGTTTCAGAGGTTTTAAACGGTGTTTGATGAACCACATCGTTTAATTGTTCTTTGGCTTCAAAGACTTTAGCTAGCGTTAAGAAATTCCCAACGTCTTCACTCCTTGTTTTAATTATTTGGCTTTCTCTGTTTCATACTGATCAATGGCGTCAGCATAATTCAACGTAACAGATATTTCGTCCCAGCCATTTAACAACATATCTTTATGATAAGGTTGAATATCAAATGCTGATACTAAACCATGATCACTTTTTACTTGTTGATTGACGAGATCAACACTAATAGTTATTTTTTCATCCTTTGCCTGTTCAAGAAGATCATTTACTTCATTTCGAGGCAGCACAATTGGAAGAATACCATTTTTAAAGCAGTTATTATAAAAAATATCTGCAAAGCTGGTGGCTATGACAACCTTAAAACCGAAATCCTGAATCGCCCAGGGGGCGTGCTCCCGAGAAGATCCACATCCGAAATTCTCACCAGCTACCAGTACAGTGGCATCCTTATACATCGGATAGTTTAAAGAAAAATCCTCCCGCTTGGAACCGTCATCGTTAAAGCGCCAGTTATAAAATAGAAACTGACCGAAACCCTGACGCTCAATTCGTTTTAAAAATTGCTTGGGTATAATTTGATCGGTATCTACATTCGATCGATCAAGCGGGTAAATCAATCCAGTATGCTGTTTAATAGGTTCCATCATTTACCCTCCTACCGTCGCGCCAAATTTTCTTACATCTACAAATGAACCTTCCAAAGCTGCTGCTGCCGCCATTTCCGGACTCACAAGGTGAGTACGTGCTCCGTTGCCCTGTCTGCCTTCGAAATTACGATTAGAGGTAGAGGCACAGCGTTCACCTGGAGGAACAATGTCATCATTCATGGCCAGACACATACTGCATCCCGCATCTCTCCATTCAAATCCTGCTGTGAGAAAAATCGTATCCAACCCTTCTGCTTCAGCCTGCTGTTTCACAGAGAATGAACCTGGTACCACCATGGCTCTTACTCCCTGGTGAACCTTGCCGCCTTTAACAATCTCGGCAGCTTTGCGGAGATCACTGATTCTTGAGTTCGTACAGGACCCAATAAAAACATGTTCAATCGGTATCGATTGAATTTCTTGATTGGGTTCTAATCCCATGTAATCAAGCGCCCTTTGAATGCTGTCCTGTTCTTGAGCATCTTCAAGTACTGATGGATCCGGGGTAGTTGCACCCACAGGCACACACTGAGATGGGTTTGTTCCCCATGTTACTTGAGGCTCAATCTCTGACGCATTTATTTCAACAGCGGCATCATATTCAGCACCCGAGTCAGTGGCAAGGGAAAGCCACTCTTGAGCTGCAGCTTCAAATTCTTCATCTTTAGGAACGTGTCGTTTACCTCTTAAATATTCCACCGTAGTTTCGTCCGGGCTGATCAGGCCGGCACGAGCTCCTGCTTCAATTGACATATTACATATTGTCATCCGCTCTTCCATCGAAAGCTTGCGGATCGCTTCTCCAGTATATTCCACAACATAGCCGGTTCCAAAGCGTACCCCGAATTTTGCGATGATCGCCAATATTAAATCCTTGGCGGTCACCCCGGTTCCAAGCTCTCCATCCACGTTTACCTGGAGAGTTTTTGGAGTTGACTGCCACAATGACTGTGTCGCAAGTACATGCTCTACTTCACTTGTTCCAATTCCAAAGGCCAGTGCGCCGAATGCTCCATGAGTGGACGTGTGGCTGTCTCCGCAGACAATCGTTTTTCCTGGCTGTGTAAGACCAAGCTGAGGTCCAATAATGTGGACAATCCCCTGGTCAGGGTGATCAATATCAGCTAGTCTAATGCCAAACTCATCACAGTTTTGCTTCAGTGTATCCATTTGCTTCTTAGAAATTTGGTCTTTAATAATGTGCCTGTGCAAAGTCGGCACGTTGTGATCCATGGTTGCGTACGTGCGATCAGGACGACGTACTTTGCGATCTTTCATTCTCAGTCCTTCAAACGCTTGAGGGGAAGTAACTTCGTGAACTAAATGCAGATCAATATAGATTAACTCAGGCTTACCCTCTTCCTGATGAATGACATGCTGATCCCAAATTTTTTCAACAATCGTTTTAGGTCGCCCCATAATGGTCGCTCCTTTCTTTCTTTATGCGTAACACCTCATAATGTTTTCAGTAGTTTCATTGGAATTCATTTGTTCTGATACCTTTTTCGCAAGTTCGCTTCCGCTCACCTCAGTACCGCCTTCGATTTTCAAATCAGCTGTGTGATATTTATCATTAAGCACCGCATGAACCGCTGCTTCAATTTCATCCGCTTCCACATTCATATGAAAAGAATAGCGGAGCATCATCGCTGCCGAGAGGATAGTTGCCAGCGGATTTGCCTTATCCTCACCGGCTATATCAGGAGCTGAACCATGGACAGGTTCGTATAAACCTAAACCGTCCTCTCGAATGCTTGCTGAGGGAAGCATTCCCAGTGACCCCGTCAATACTGATGCTTCATCACTCAAAATATCTCCGAACATATTCTCTGTGACAATCACATCAAAATAACCCGGATTTGTAACAAGCTTCATAGCCGCAGCATCCACGAGCATATGTTCCACTTCTACATCAGGATAATTCTCTTTCTTCTCCTCAACCACTTCACGCCACATACGGCTTGATTCAAGTACGTTGGCTTTATCTACTGAAGTCAGCTTGTTGCGGCGGACTTGTGCACTTTGAAAGGCCTGATCTACAATTCGTTCCATTTCATGTCTTGAATAAGCCAAAGTATCCACTACATCCTGCCCGTTGTTACGACGTTCTCTTGGTTCCCCAAAATATAAACCGCCAGTAAGTTCACGGACAATTAACAGGTCACTTCCCCCCACTACTTCCGGTTTTAAAGGAGAAGCATGCAATAAGGATTCAAAACCTTTTACAGGCCGAAGGTTGGCAAAAAGTCCCAGCTGTTTACGAATTCCGAGCAATCCCTTTTCAGGGCGCATATGTCCGGGAAGATTATCCCACTTAGGACCTCCAACTGCTCCTAACAAAATACCATCTGCCTTTTTACAAGCAGCTACTGTATCTTCAGGTAAAGGGGTACCATGGTTATCAATAGCAGCACCGCCAATGTCGTGAGTTTCAAAAGTAAAACTATGACCAAATTGAGCAGCTAAAGTCTCAAGAACACCTTTTGCTGCTTTTGTAACTTCTTGACCAATGCCATCTCCAGGCAGTATGACGATATGCTTTTCCATTTCTTTCCCCTCCTATAGTTGAGCTTCCTTTACCACGTTAGATTGTTTAGTATGCAATGTACGGTTCACAGCATTTAAGAATGCGTGGGCAGAAGCTTCGAGCACGTCCTGAGCAGAACCGCGTCCAGATGCTTTCTGACCGTTAACCGTTAATTGAACATAAACCTCGGCCAGGGCGTCTCTGCCTTTTCCGATAGAACTTAATTGATAATCTTGAAGATGGACCTCTTCATCCAGCAGCTCATCTAAGGTATTATAGATCGCTTCTACACTTCCTTCACCGGTACTAGCTTTCTCAACTTCTTCTCCATCAGGACGTGTAAGCAGTATGGTGGCTGTTGGGCGGTTAATACTGCCATATTGCACTTGAAATGCTTTCAAATCATACTTGGGAACATCTTCGTTCTCGGTCTGCTTATCCGCCAAGATAGCAAACAAATCTTCATCTGTAACTTCTTTCTTTTTACCGGTTAATTCTTTAAAAGCACGAAATGCTTCTTTCAACTTTGATTCTGATAATTCAAAGCCGAAGGATTCAGCTTTTTGTTTAAAGGCATGTCGGCCGGAATGTTTTCCAAGGACTAGATTATTAGAATCAATACCTACCATTTTTGGTGTAATGATTTCGTACGTGGTGGCCTCTTTCAGTACTCCGTCCTGGTGAATACCAGATTCGTGGGCAAACGCATTACGTCCCACTACTGCCTTGTTACCTGGTACTTGCATTCCAGTTAGTTTGCTGACCAGGTCACTTGTACGCTTGATTTCTTTTAAAACCAGACCCGTCTGGTAATCGTATCGATCTTTCCTAATTTCCAATGCAACTGATACTTCCTCCAGAGCCGCATTACCAGCACGCTCACCTATTCCATTAATAGTGCCTTCGATCTGACCGGCTCCTGCTTCAATAGCTGAGAGCGAATTACTTACCGCCATCCCGAGGTCATCGTGACAATGAGCAGACAATATTACTCCATCTATATTAGGAACATTTTCCCTTACATATTTAAAAAGCTTCGCATATTCATCAGGAGTTGTGTAACCTACTGTGTCTGGAAGGTTGATAACATCTGCACCTGCATTGATTACTTTCTCAATCACGTGAATGAGAAAATCATAATCTGAGCGAGTGGCATCTTCTGCCGACCACTGCACCTTAGAAAAACCTTTCTGCTTTGCGTAGGCTACGGACTCTACAGCAGTTTCTACAACCTCATTCGGTGTCTTCTTCAACTTATGAGTCATATGAATCGGTGAAGTCGCAAGGAAGATATGCAGTCTTGGCTCTGCGCCTCCTTTTAAGGCATCCCAGGCCGCATCAATATCACTTTTGAAGGAACGGGCTAACCCGGTAACTGAACAGTTACGAACCGTATCGGCAATTTCTTTAACGGCATCAAAGTCTTCTTGAGAGGAAGCGGGAAAACCCGCCTCCATTATATCTACACCAAATCGTTCCAGCTGCTTAGCAATCTCAATCTTTTCAAGACGATTTAAGTTAACTCCTGCTGACTGTTCCCCGTCTCGTAGTGTAGTGTCAAAGACATTAACGCGAGCCATGATTGACCACTTCCTTTTCTTTAGATTGAGATTTTTTAACAAAAGGCATTAACTCTCGTAACTCTCTACCCACCTTCTCGATCTGATGATTGTTTTCTAAATTATTAATTGCGTTAAATTCTGCACGGTTCACCTGATTCTCAAGGATCCACCCTTTTGCGAATTTACCCGTTTGAATATCGGAAAGTACATCTTTCATCCGGCTTTTCGTTTCTTCGTTAATCACGCGCGGTCCGGAAACGAAGTCACCCCATTGTGCAGTGTCAGAGATTGAGTAGCGCATACCTTCAAGACCGCCTTCGTACATCAAATCGACAATCAATTTTAATTCATGCATACATTCGAAGTAAGCAACTTCCGGCTGGTACCCTGCTTCTGTAAGAGTTTCAAATCCTGCTTTAACAAGGCTTGATAGTCCTCCGCAAAGTACAGCCTGCTCACCAAACAAGTCAGTTTCTGTTTCTTCCTGGAAAGAAGTTTCAAGAACACCTGCACGGCCGCCGCCGATGCCTTTCGCATAAGCAAGAGCGATTTCACGAGCTTCCCCAGTTACATTTTGTTCTACACCAAATAGTGCCGGCACCCCTGCACCTTCTTCAAAAGTACGGCGGACAAGGTGTCCAGGCCCTTTAGGTGCTACAAGGAATACATCTACATTGCTTGGAGGAACAACCTGATCAAAATGAACGTTGAACCCATGAGCAAATGCGAGTGCTGCTCCAGCTTTAAGATTTGGTTTAATTTGTTCCTCATATACTGTCGGCTGATATTCATCCGGCAGCAAAACCATTACAACGTCGGATTCTGCTACTGCGTCGGCTACCTCTTTTACTTCAAGACCGTCCTGTTCTGCTTTATCCCATGATTTACCTTGTCTAAGGCCTACAACTACATCGTATCCGCTCTCTTTTAAGTTTTGTGCATGAGCATGCCCTTGGGAGCCATAACCAACTACTGCTACCTTTTTATTTTTTAGTACCTCATCTTGAATGTCGTTGTGATAATAAACTTGTGCCATTTTAATCTCCCTTTCGTTTGTAAGTTATTTTAGTAGTGAATAAGATTTGATTTCTGCTACTTGCGGCTGATGACCTCTTGTAAAAGCCGTTAAGCCTGTTCTTGCAAGTTCTTTAATGCCATATGGTCTAAGCAGATCAATTAATGCATCTACCTTATCCGAATTTCCTGTAACTTGAACAGTCATGCTTTCTCGACTGACATCAATCACTGTTGCCCTGAATGGTTCCACAATCCCTTGAATCTCGCTGCGAATTTGCGGGTTGCTGATTACTTTTACCATTGCCAGCTCCCGCGCCACAATCGCTTTATCGGTAATATCAGATACTTTCAAAACATCGATTTGTTTATTAAGCTGTTTTGTCAGCTGTTCTAATTTACGCTCATCCTCAACTTCTACGACGAAAGTCATCTTCGAAACGCCTTCAGTCTCGGTACGGCCGACTGAGATGCTTTCAATATTAAACTGTCTTTTTGACAGCAGCCCTGTCACCCGGTTTAACACTCCACTTCGGTTATGAACAGTAGCAGTTACTATACGTTTCATCGTGTCACCCCAATCATTTCATGAAGTCCCTTGCCTGGAGCGATCATAGGATATACATTTTCCATTTGCATAACTCGGCAGTCGATCACTGCCGGCTTATTGTTACTCAATACTTCTGGCAGTGTCTTTTCCAATTCTTCCTTCGTTTCGATCTTAAAACCAGGAATGTCGTAGCTCTCCGCCAATTTAACGAAGTCAGGCTGAGATTGAACAAGTGAATGAGAATAACGCTCTTCATAAAACTTCTCCTGCCACTGCCTTACCATACCAAGAGCCTGATTATTAACGATTACTACTTTGACAGGAATGTTTCTTTCCTGAAGTAACGAGAGTTCCTGCATCGTCATTTGAAATCCGCCATCCCCTACGATGGCTACAACATTCGCATCCGGGGAAGCTAACTGAGCGCCAATTGCGGCAGGGAAGCCAAATCCCATAGTGCCCAGCCCTCCGGAGGTTACCCATTTGTTAGGCTGATGGAAGCTGTAATACTGTGCTGCCCACATTTGATGCTGCCCAACATCTGTGGTAACGATGGACTCTCCCTGGGTATATGCATGAACTTTTTTCATCAGCCACTGTGGTGAAATTTGTCCTTCGAAATCATCATGCCAAAGCGGATACTCTTTTTTATTCGTATTTGTTTTATCAAGCCATTCCTGATGATCCAGCTGGGAGATTCCCCGCTTATTCAGGGCTTCCAGAGCTGCTTTTGCATCCGACACGATTGGTATAGAAGTCGGAACGTTTTTACCAATTTCAGCAGGATCGATGTCCACATGTGCTACCTTCGCGTTTGGTGCGAAGTGTTCCAGATTCCCTGTCAGCCTATCATCAAATCGAGCACCGATGTTAATGAGCAAATCGCATTCGTAAAGGGCCATATTTGCTGAATACGTGCCGTGCATCCCTCCCATACCTAATGAGAGTTCGTCGCTTCCCGGGAAGCTGCCCAGTCCAAGCAAAGTAGTTACTACGGGAAGGTTATAATTCTTAGCGAAACGCTGTAGTTCCTCCGAGCCTTTAGAGTGGATAACACCAGCTCCAGCCAGAATCACCGGCTTCTTAGCCTGTAACAGCGCATCGTGAAGTTTATTAATTTGCAGTGGATTCGGATGAACTGTCGGCTGATATCCCGGCAGATGAAAATCAGATTCCACATCTTTCTCATGCACCGTAGAAGAAATATCTTTAGGGATATCGACAACTACAGGTCCTGGACGGCCGGTTGTCGCAATATGAAAAGCTTCTTTCACCACTCTAGGCAGTTCTTCAATATGCTGGATTTGATAATTATGCTTTGTAATCGGGGTAGTAATACCCATAACGTCCGACTCCTGAAATGCATCTGTGCCGATTACTCCTTTGGCTACCTGCCCAGTGAAAATAACAACTGGTAACGAGTCCATCATCGCATCTGCAATACCTGTAATTAGGTTTGTTGCACCAGGTCCAGAAGTTCCGATTACAACCCCTGGTCGTCCGGACACTCTGGCATATCCTTCTGCTGCATGTATAGCTCCCTGTTCGTGACGGGGAAGTACATGATCAAAAGAGCCTTCCGCACGATAAATTGCGTCATAGATTGGGAGAACCGCTCCTCCAGGATACCCAAATAAAGTGTCAACACCCTGTTCGATCAATGAATCTACCAACAAATCTGCTCCCGTACGTGGTGCTGTCTTAACTTCTTGAGCTGCTTCAGCCTTCATTTTTTAATCCCTCCTAAATTACATATAAAAAGACCTTTTCATCCTCTATTCCTCTACAAATAGACACTTGTAGAAAGAATGGAGGGGTGAAAAGGTCTTGGTTATTTTCCACGGTACCACCCTCATTTGCGTAAAAAGAAATACGCCTCAGGGAGCTTAATTAAAACGTAAGCTCCATTTTGATAACAGGTGTATTCTTAAGTACACCTGATCCCACCTACTTGATTTCTCGTTCAGTCGGGACACTCAAGGATGATGTCGGAGATAAGGAGCAATTCCGGGCTTCCAGCAACCCCGGCTCTCTGTAAATGCCTGAACTTATTCCTTTATTCCTGTCTTCGAGTTAACAGATTTAATTGTATAATTCGTTAGCTGACCTGGGCTTTGCCTTTTGAAGGGTAAACCTGGCAGCCATCTGTTGTAGTAATCTTTCTAAATTCAGATAACAAGTGGTTCGTAACTGCACCCGGACTTCCATCGCCTACTTTTCGTTGATCTACTTCTACAACAGCAATAACTTCAGCTGCAGTTCCAGTTAAAAATACTTCGTCTGCTACGTACACATCATGCCTTGTGAATGGTTCCTGTTTAATTTCATAACCATGTTCTTTTGCAAGATCAATAATCGCATTACGTGTAATTCCTTCTAAAGCCCCTAAATATACAGGAGGGGTATAAATCGTACCGTTTTTCACTATGAAAATGTTGTCTGCTGAGCCTTCTGTTACATATCCTTGGTCGTTTAACATCAGCGCCTCATCAACGCCTGCCTGGTTTGCTTCAAGTTTCACTAAGATATTATTGAGATAGTTTAATGATTTAACTTGCGGGGGCAATACATCCGGGCGGTTTCTTCTGCTTGAAACCGATGCTAGCCTTACGCCGCGTTCATATAATTCTTTAGGAAATAAAGCAAGTGCTTCAGCAATGACAACCACTCGCGGATTTGCACAGCTGGACGGGTCTAAGCCTAAATTGCCGGAACCTCTGGATACAACGACACGGATGTAAGCCGTTTCCAGCTGATTCTTGCGGACGGTTTCAGCAATAATCTGCTCCAATTCCTCCTTTTCATATGGGATATGAAGCATGATTGACTTTGCTGAATCGTAAAGGCGTTTTAAGTGTTCATCTAGTTTAAATATATTCCCTTCGTAGACACGAATGCCTTCGAACACCCCATCACCATATAAGAACCCATGGTCATAGACGCTCACAACAGCCTCGTTTTTATCCACGAATTCGCCGCTTAAATAAATCCACTGGTTGCTCATTTAAAGCACTCCTTTCTTTTTAGATTTTGTTTAACATAGTTATTAAAGTTGGGGTGACCCCGTGCAGGCATGCACTCCTGCACGTACAGGTCAAAGGTCAATCTTTCCACATGAATCAACTTGCGCGGCCACTGGTTTCGGTAGCGATATAGTTGATTGAGGACTACTTTAACGCCATTTCAGAAAAAGGTCAACAGCTTTTTTGTAAGTTTTCTGACTAGTTCGATTATTGAATCAATTAAGAAAGCGTTTTCATTCAGACCATATATGAATTCTCAGCAGTCAGGAAAAGTTTATTTTTTTCTTTTTTATCTTAAAAATGAAACAGGAATGTCCTGGAAAATCCTATAAAACTGCCTATTTTGCGCCCATTTTTACATAATGTCGATTTCTATAAGCAAGACAGGCTCTGTAAAGCGTCAATACTTCTAATAACATTTAACGACATTCAAATTCACACTGATCCAGCTATGTTTGGTAAGTAAAGTTGTCGACCCATTCGACATACTAAAACTCAATATAAAGTGAAAGAATTAACCAGAACGGTTATTCATTCGACAAATAACCATGCAAAAATTTGCATGGTTGATTTTATGTGAATCTGCAATATAAAACTAAAAAAATGAAAGGAACTTAAATGTAACATTCTTATTGGCTGATAAATTTGCATGAATCACAAATTCCAAGTCCCCCCATTTATAGAAGTTCCATTATAATAGTAGAAACTAGAAAGAAGCTTGCACAAAGTCAAGCAAGCTTCTTCTAATAGTTTCTATATTTTTTTCCGAGTTTCTACCTATTATATATGTTGATTCTTAAAGCCTTTTTAGTTCACCCCTTAAAAGCATGATTGAGAACTCCTTTCACCCCTGTATTTACTTTGAAAACGCCGCCAGAATTCGGGTACTTTTCTAACTCTTCTTTACTCATTCCTTTTCTAGCCGTAGTGATGAATAAATCTGCATGGTCTTTACCCCCAAATGTGCAAGAAGTAGCATTCGGAGCAGGGACCTCAATAAATTCAAGTTGCTCGTTCGTATAAGGGTTCCACCTTGACACGCCAAATCCTGCAAAATGAGCAATCCACAACATTCCGTCTTCGTCTACGGTCATTCCGTCAGGGAAACCGACTCCTTGCGGAAATTCTACAGCTGTTTTAGGATTAGAAATTTTTGAAGTAGAAGAATCATAATCATAACGTAAAACTTTCATGGTGGGTGTATCAATGAAATACATCCAATCGTTGTACCAGGCAAGCCCATTTGATATACCTACGTTGTCAATTTTACGTTCAACATTTAGATCAGTGTCAAGACAGTACAATGAACCTGTAGTCTTTTTTTCCTCCCCATCCATTGTCCCTGCCCAGAACCTTCCTTCCGGATCACATTTCCCATCATTAAATCGGTTGGAATGCTGCTCTGGTTCCGGATCTGTTATTTGATGAACCTCTTTAGTATATTCATCTATAAAATACAGTCCGTCCTGCAATGCAGCAATTAACCCTCCTTTTTCTCTTGGAGCTACTGTTCCTACATAAGAATTAAGAGTAATATAAGATATTTGCTTTGTCTTAAAGCTGTAAATACCTATTTTTTTCTCAAGTATATCAACCCAGTAAAATTCATCCTTCATTTGATTATAGCAAGGTCCCTCCCCTAAGGTTGATCGACTGTCAATGAATAATTCAACGTTCATATTCATGTCCCCTTTTGTTTTGACTGCAGTGCTGTTACTGGTCATTTCATTTACTTGTCTATTAACCATATCACAAACATTAATAAACAAATCATTTGAGTATAAATTTCAAAAAATTCGTTTAATACTCTTGTCAAAAGAAAGTGTGTAGTGTACATTAAGGTGAAGGAATTAAATAGTAAAACGTAATCTCTTATCTAGAGAGGCAGAGGGACTGGCCCGTTGAAGCCTCAGCAACCACTGGTATAACCAGTAAGGTGCTAACTCCAGCAAGTTGACGATTAGACCAACTTGAAAGATAAGAAGAAGAATGTAAACCACAAAGTCTTCTTCTTATAAGAAGGCTTTTTTTATTTTTATTTAAAAAGGGGAATGACCATGTGTTGTAGAAAAACCGAAACGAAACTAGTTCATACAGGAAAGAATAACGGAGATGCTTCAGGTGCGATTAACGCCCCCGTCCATTTTTCTACGGCGTATGAGCATCCGGGTTTAGGTGAATCCACCGGGTTTGATTACACAAGAACCGGCAATCCTACCCGTCAGTTGCTGGAACAGTCCGTAGCCGAGCTTGAAAAAGGAACATCTGCATTTGCTTTTAGTTCTGGTATGGCTGCTATTCAAGGTGCCTTATCAATTTTTAAAACTGGAGATCAAATCATTGTCTCTGAAGATGTCTACGGAGGCAGCTACCGTTTCTTCGACTATTTATCCAATCAATATGGTATTAAATTTGTTTATTGTGACAGTAAACGGCTAATGGAAATTGAAAATTACATAACAAAGGATACAAAGGCCCTTTATATTGAATCGCCAACCAACCCTTTAATGCATACTGCTGATATTGCTGCAATCTCGAAAATTGCAAAAAAACACGGAGCTTTACTGCTGGTCGATAACACACTTTATACCCCTTTACTTCAGCAGCCGCTCACAGAAGGAGCCGATATCGTGATCCACAGTGCTACAAAGTACTTGGGAGGGCATAATGATGTTCTGGCCGGTCTGCTCGTAGCCAAGGATGAGGAGATTAGTGAGAAATTGGGGTACTTTCAGAACACAGCTGGAGGAGTTTTATCGCCTTTTGACTCCTGGCTTCTTATGAGGGGCATGAAAACTTTATCACTTCGGATGGAAAAACATGAGTCCAACGCAATTTCACTTGTAGAATTTTTGCGAAATCATGAGGGGATCACGGACGTTTTTTATCCCGGGCGCGGAGGCATGTTGTCATTTAGACTTCAGGATGAATATTGTGTGGATCCATTTCTGCGAAGCTTAAAAATAATTACATTCGCTGAAAGCCTTGGGGGAGTCGAGAGCTTCATTACCTATCCTACAACTCAAACGCATGCAGACATCCCTGAAGAAACCCGCCAGCGTTACGGGGTATGCAACCGGTTATTACGGTTTTCTGTAGGAATTGAACACGTAGAAGATTTAAAAAATGATTTAACACAAGCACTGGAAAGTTTAACGAAGGAGGAAATTTACCATGACTAATCATACTTTTCAAACGAGGCTGTTACACAACGACCATAAATTTGATCGGGAAACAGGAGCGGTAAGTGTTCCGATTCAACAGGCTTCTACATTTCACCAGGCTGATTTTGACAACCCTGGTATATATGACTACAGCCGATCCGGTAATCCAACACGTGAAGCTCTTGAAGATACAATTGCAAACCTTGAAAACGGTACTCACGGATTTGCTTTTGCTTCGGGAATGGCCGCGATTTCAACTTCCTTCATGTTGTTGTCTAAAGGTGATCATGTGGTGATTTCAGAAGATGTTTATGGTGGTACGTTTCGCATGATTAATGATGTGCTTGGAAGGTTCGGAATTGAGCATACATTCGTTAATATGACCGATCTTCACGAGGTAGCTACCGCTATTAAACCGAACACCCGTTTATTATATATTGAAACACCTTCAAACCCCTTGTTAAACATTACAGATATTCAAGCCGTCAGTAAGCTTGCCAAAGCTAATCAATGCATGACCTTCGTAGATAACACATTTATGACTCCAGCTTTGCAGCAGCCTCTTGAACTAGGGGCCGATCTTGTATTACACAGCGCCACTAAATTCATTGCCGGGCATAGTGATGTCGTTGCTGGACTTGCCGCAACCAATGACCCTGAAATTGGAGAGAAGCTCGGCTTTTTGCAGAATTCATTCGGTTCGATATTAGGAGCTCATGATTGCTGGCTCGTACTAAGAGGGCTGAAAACTCTTGACTGCCGACTTAAGCAATCATCTGATTCGGCTTATAAGATCGCAGAGTACCTAACAGATCATCCTGTTATTGAGGAGGTTTATTATCCTGGCTTTAACTGCCACCCTGGCTCCTCTATTCATGCCTATCAGGCTAAGGGGGCCGGTGCAGTATTATCTTTTAAATTAAAAGATGAAGCAGCAGTTCGAACCTTTAGTCAGCATATCGAACTCCCGGTATTCGCAGTTAGTCTTGGCGCAGTAGAATCCATTCTATCGTATCCAGCTAAAATGTCGCACGCTGCAATGCCGGAGCAGGAACGGCTAAACCGGGGCATCACCGGGGGACTGCTTCGACTATCCGTCGGACTGGAAAATCCTGATGATTTAATTCGTGATTTTGAAAAAGGGCTGGAACATGTAGGAGCAGCAGAGCAATTATCCGGAACAAAATAAAAAACAGCCGCCCCACCAGCTGTCCGCTTGTGGAGAAATCCCGTGTTTTACTGCAAACTTTTTTGTGTGCTCGGGCGGGCGAATACCCCTAGCTTTCCGCGGACGAACGCCCGGTTTTCCGCAGGAATCTCGCAGTATTCGCCCACCCGTACCGAAAAAGACTCTCCTTCACCTAGCTAACCCTGTCTAGGCGAAGGGCAACCATTTTCATGTTTTCTAGAGTGTAGTCCCTCCAATTGACTGAAGTTCATGGATAATTGTCGATCTAACATCCAACCCCTCCCTTTTATGTATTCCTTTCATTGTATAAGAAAAAAGAGTGACTTTCTTTTCTCCATCAAAGAAAATCACTCTTTTTCGTTTTGCCACGATGAGCGTTCGGTGGTGACGCCTGGTCGATTAAAACCGGTCACGTCCGGTGCGTCGCGGGAACAGCGCGAGCCGAAGATCCACTTGGTCAAGTGATCTTCTTGACCAAGTTAGCCGAGGCTGTGCCCGCGACAAGCATCCACCGATAGGCGATTCGTGAGAAGCAACAACAAACTTTAAAAGCAGAAAGGACTTTTTCAGTGGCCTCTTAAAAAGCAAGCTGTTTTTATCCTCCGTTCTCTCACTTTGAGTTTTTAGATCGCCTGATAATTCATAGTGAAATCAACTTCTATTTTGTATCGTAAATTTAGGCAGTCCAAAGGTTATAGCACATATTCCTGATATAGCAATTAACATTGGGTAAAAACAATACGGCGTTATTTCAAGTGGTGAGATTTGTGCCACCCCCGCTACAGCCAGAAGTTGTGCCCCATAAGGGATGATACCCTGTACAGAGCTGGCAAAGATATCAAGCAGACTAGCTGAGCGACGTGGGTCAATATTAAATCGCTCCGCCATCTGTTTAGCTAGCGGCCCAGCTGTAATAATAGAAATCGTATTATTTGCTGTTGAGAAGTTAACCAAACTCACCAATCCTGCAATCCCTAATTCTCCTCCTTTATATGATGAAAGCCTTGTGCTTATTAACTGAAGCAAGAAAGCGATCCCGCCGTTTTGGCGTATCAGTTCTACTAATCCTCCTAACAGGATCGCAAGCATAGCCAGCTCCTGCATATTTGCAAACCCATCCCCTATTAAAGTGACGTACTTAGATATAGATAAGCCATCTATAATAAAACCTACGATCCCGGCGAAAATAATTCCGCCAATAAGCACAAATATTACGTTTACACCAGCCAACGCAAACACGAGAACCCCTAAGTAAGGCAGCACCTTCATCAAGTGAAAGTTCTGATCCTCTCCAACAGCAGTTGAAGCCTCCAGCGTCAATACACTAAAAAGAATAGCAGTGATGATAGCAGCAGGTAATACAATAAAAAAGTTCGCCTTAAATTTATCTTTCATCGCTGTCCCCTGAGTTCGAACTGCAGCAATGGTAGTATCTGAAATTATTGATAAGTTATCACCAAACATCGAACCACTTACGATAGCACCCATTGTTAAAGCAAGTCCTATATCTGTTTGCTCTGCTATACCCAGTCCAATAGGAGCTAAGGCTGCGATCGTTCCGGTAGAGGTTCCCATAGAAATTGATATAAAACAGCAGATCATAAACAAGCCTACGAGCAGCAAGTTTTCCGGAAGAATACTTAACCCTAAGTTAACAGTAGAATCGACTGCCCCTACTCCTTCAGCAACTGAAGCAAAAGCCCCTGCCAGAAGGAAGATGACCACCATTAAAATGATATTCGGATGGCCTCCCCCTTCTGTTAGCTGATGAACTTTCGTATTAAAATCGGTTTTTCTATTCATAAATAAGGCTGTTAAAATAGCTGAAAAAACGGCTACTAAGACCGGCATTTGATAAAAATCACCCGTAATTATTCCAGAACCGATAAATAATAAAATAAATACTCCGAACGGAATAAGTGCAAGCGGGTTTGATTTTATCCCTTGATTCATATAGCATCCTCCTATCATGGCCACACAAATGAAAAATCTTCTCACAGTTGAGAAGACTTTTTGTCACAAAAATTTATTTTTCACCCATAAAATCCACTTTCATAAAAATAAAAGCTATAGCTATTTGAAATACAGGATAACTGTACAGCAAAGCAAGGAGTGTGACAAGAGATAGATATCCCAAATACGATAATCATATAATTAACACTTTTCAGCCATTTCTAAAGTTGGGACCTCGATTGAAATTTAACATTAAATGATTGGAAAAAATTCGAATTACCTTTATGATAGAAGGAGTGTAAAGAAGTTCTTTAAGAGGGTGATATCATGACGTTACGTACGAAGAATCGGATTTTCTTTTATATAATCGGCATTATTATTATGACGTTCGGTATTGCACTTACCATTCATTCCCATCTCGGGACTTCTCCTTTTGACGCCCTCCTAGTTGGACTTTATCGAACATTCGGACTCACAATTGGAAGCTGGGAAGTTGTGGTCGCTTTTTCTCTAATTCTTTTTAATGCCCTGGCAGAAAGAAAGAAGCCTGAATTTTTCGCGATCATCACGGCACTTGTGACCGGTTTTTTTATTGATGTGTGGGTCTTCTCTACTGAAGCCTGGATTGAACCGGAAACCGCTGGTATGCAGCTGACGTGTCTTCTTTTCGGGCTCTTTTTTGCAGGCTTAGGCATTGCTGTGAATCTGCAGGCTGACTTTGCCCCTAATCCATTTGACCGGACGATGCTGGTCGTAAAGAAATTGACAGGATTAAATGTATCCATATCCCGGGCATTAGTAAGTCTGGTCCTTGCAGCCATAGCCTTTCTTTTTAATGGGCCGATTGGAGTGGGGACAGTGATCATCACTCTATTCAGCGGCATAGTTATTCACTTCTTTATGCCTTTCACTGCAAAAGCGGAAAGTCTCATAAACAGGAGTTCAGCAAACAAGCAAAAAGTCCATATTTCTTAACTGCGGACTTACTGTTCAAGTCCGCAGTTTATTTTGCAGTGTGAGAGCACCAGAAAACATGGACTATACTTGTTAACAAGGCGGAATCGATTTCTCTTAATTCCTCAATGGTATCGATTTTAATTTTATGCTGAAAAAGACCTTTGACAGCAGTGACCCCATTCTTATTAATTCTCCCGGTTCCCTTAAAGCCTGCTTCGACTTTTATTACTTCATTATTAATTATCGATGCTTCTAATTTAAATTTTTTAGTACGATTTGCTGCAATCTCGCCAATTTGTTTCCCCGCTTGAAAAATGGTCCATTTGTTTTTGGTTTCAATATCCTGCTGAATAATATAAGTGTTATTCGTTTCCTCACTTTGTACTTCTAAATTAACAGGGTACTCTTTTAAGGTCTGAACATCTTCATGAAAATAGTGAGCCATATAACCAACGATATATTTACCTTTCTGGATAGCAATCTCTCTTGTAGAGGCTTTAATTTTCGGGGGAATATATGTAATAACCAATTTACACTACCTCTCTTCATTTTCACCTCTTGAGCTTCCCTCCAGTTTTAATCGCTCTAGGAGGTCAGGAACTTCATCCAGCTCTAAAACCTCGTGTTCAGTATTTACATCACCCCAGTAATCATCCCTTTTTAAAACACCGTGCATCCCTACAGAAACAGCTGCCTGTACGTCTTTCTCAGGGTGATCACCAACGAATACACTTTCTTCTGCTGTTACGCGTAAGCGATTCAGCGCTCTTTGAAAGATCAGCGGGTCCGGTTTTTTTATTCCTTCATATTCAGAAGTTAAAATAACATTAAAAAAGTGATCAATATGAAGAGCTCTTATGTTGTCGTGTTGAAAAGGATATTTGCCATTCGTTATTATTCCGAGTTTATATCCTTGTTGTTTTAAATTCGTTAATGTCTCATTCAACTGAGGAAAAGGGGTACAAAATTGCTGAAAGCGAGTAAAATAATCTTCAACTAACATTCCTGCTGTCAGTTCCTTTAATTTAAGTTCCTCCATCAATGTGTCATAAACCACTTCCTTGGCCACGTACCCTCTGTCGTCCAATTCCATTAACCGGGCTATATACAAGGACTCTGTATGTATTTATAATATTGGCTTCGCGCAAACTTTTTCAAAGATTGCTCTCTGTTTAGCATTGTTCCATCTAAATCAAACAGTACAGCTCTAATCAATGTACCACCTGCTATTCCTAGTAGTTTATTTCTTTACAACGCCCCTTGTTTCCTGCTTTTTTCTATTTAAAAGGGCATAATTGTTCTGCTTTGTTCAAACAGTGTTGTTTCAAAAGCCCCCGGATTTCACTTAATCCACATAGTTACACTCTTTTTGTCGGAGAGCAGCCATTTAAAATGACTGCCCGTGAGTATTTAAATTTTAGGATCGAATGTTTTACAATCTGTTTCCTCTTTCTTTGAAGCTTGGTCTCCTGTATGACTGACCACATATATGGCATCGGCAGTACATTTATTGCCCTTATCCCAATATTTACAGTTGTTTACTTCACATAATACATCTTTGGCCACGACATTCACCTCCCTCTGTCTTATCTTTCACAGTTAAGAATAGTTGATACAGGTATGTATTTGGTAATTCTTTATTAACATTTCATGCTTTTTAACAGACAATTATTTTGGCTTAAAACATACAAAAGTACTTTCCTCTAATAATGTTGTTTTATACTTGGCATTCCCTGAAAGGGAGTAAAGGCAAATTATTGATGTTACCTTATTATACCATACGAATTTTTTCCCAAACTAATGCTTTATTGTCCTGTTATTCCCCTATATAATGGGAGAAGCGGAATTTTAAAAAGGAATAGGTGGATTAGATGAGTTTACTCACAGTTCAGCAGTTAAGTCATGGGTTCGGTGATCGCGCCATCTTTGACGATGTGTCCTTCCGATTGCTTCAAGGAGAACACATTGGTTTAATCGGAGCGAATGGAGAAGGTAAATCAACTTTTATGAATATTATAAACGGACAACTGGAACCTGATGCAGGAAGCGTAACGTGGGCAAAAAACGTTCGTGTTGGATATCTGGATCAGCATGCAGATTTGCAACAGGGCATGGATATACGTGATGTCCTGCGTACCGCCTTTCAATATTTGTTTGATATCGAGAAGGAAATGAACGAATTATTTGCGAAAATGGGCGAAGTAGAACCTGATAAGTTAGAGGAATTACTGGAAGAAACGGGACTGCTTCAGGACTCCCTTACCAACAACGACTTTTACACGATTGATGCTAAAGTCGAAGAAATCGCAAATGGACTGGGCCTGGACGAGATCGGTCTTAATCGCGATGTGCATGACCTTAGCGGGGGACAGCGGACAAAAGTATTATTAGCGAAATTGTTGTTAGAAAAGCCTGATATCCTCCTGCTTGATGAACCTACAAACTATTTAGATGTTGAACACATTGAATGGCTGAAAAATTATTTAATCGAATATGATCACGCATTTATTCTTGTCTCTCATGACATCCCATTTTTGAACAATGTTGCTAACTTGATCTATCATATGGAAAACCAGGAACTGACCCGCTATCCTGGTGACTATAACGAGTTTTTGCGTGTATATGAAATGAAGAAACAACAGAAAGAAGCTGCATTTAAAAAGCAGCAAAAGGAAATAGCCAGCCTGAAAGATTTCGTAGCACGTAATAAAGCCAATGCGGCTACAAGCAGAATGGCGATGTCCCGTCAGAAGAAGCTCGATAAGATGGATGTAATTGAACTTGATTCAGAAAAGCCAAAACCATCTTTTCAATTTAAGCAGGCAAGAACTCCTGGAAAATATTTGTTCGAAACCAATGATCTTGTCATCGGTTACGATGAACCATTATCCAGGCCGTTGAACTTATCTATGGAACGAGGACAGAAAATTGCCCTTTCCGGTGCTAACGGAATTGGTAAAACAACGCTGCTTAAAAGCATCCTCGGAGAAATCAGCCCTGTTGCTGGTACGGTGGAATTAGGAGAGCATTTGCATATTGGTTACTTTGAACAAGAGTTGAAAGAAGAATCACAGCAGACTTGTATTGAAGAAATATGGGAAGAATTCCGTCACTTTACCCAGCAGGAAGTCCGTGGTTCATTAGCGAAATGCGGTTTAACGAAAAAACATATCGAAAGCAAAGTCCAGGTATTAAGTGGTGGAGAGAAAGCTAAAGTCCGGCTTTGTAAGCTCATTAACAATGAAACAAACCTACTCGTCCTTGACGAGCCTACAAATCACTTAGATGGCGATGCCAAGGCAGAACTTAAGCGTGCCTTAAAGGAGTATAAGGGCAGTGTGTTACTCATTTCACACGAGCCAGATTTTTATCAGGATGTAGTCACAGATACATGGAATTGTGAAAGCTGGACAACTAAAGTATTTCAATAAATCAGACTGGGGGACTCTTAACTTTTTAAGAGTTTCCTTTTCTTTTTGTTGGGTTGTATAGCACTATAAATAAAGTAAAAACTAAATATTAGTTTATTTTTCCAACAACATCATCAGGTAATTTCATCCATATACATTAACAAGCAGCTTTGAAAGGAGGAGGACTGGACTTGTTTAAGCAGACTAAAGAGCATATCAATCAATTGAAGCGTAGTATAACCGCATCCTTGTTAAAGAGAAACCTACAAGACTTAACTCTTAAAGAAAAAGAAATCATTGAACATATTCAACATTTAACGACTTGTCGGAATAAGAATAACATTACACGCACTCAAGCTTATTTAGATTTTTATGTAGAACATCCCGAGATACACTGGGCGCTTCTGGCACATCTTGTATCAAGAAATGCCGGATGGAACATGACGGATTTAAAAGGGGAATATTTGCCGAAGCTGCTCACTCAACAAGAGCAAATCGACTTTTTTGCTTTTTTAGAGAGAGGAAACTGGCTGATTTTTCAGGATGCCTATCCACAGTTGCTATTATACGCTGAAAGCAAGAAGCAGTCTCGCCCTCTCTTTCATTTACTATCGCACCTTCACATTTCCAAGTTTATGAAACCCTTCTGGGAAAGTCTCTGGACAAACAAAAGAAATAATGAATTAACGGTAGCTTTAATCATTAATGAACAACAATATATTGAGAATCGCGTTATTCAGAATTCAGTTTATAAAGATACTGTACTTAACAAGACAATGTTTAAGCTCCAGGACATTTTAAACTTTAATCATATTTTATTTCCATACCAAACACCTCTGCAGAAGAAAATGAAACTTACCGGAGGGACTGTTCACCATTTTTCTTCAGTAGATGAACGTATACATTTCGGCAAAGGTCTGTATGCTTTGCTTTACTCTATACAAAGCCGGCTTGAACAGACAGTTGAATGGGCAAAAACACACCCCCATACAGGCTCAAGAAAAGACTATTGGCCAGACTTATTTAATGATATAAAAGAATCCCCGCCCCAGCAGGTCCATGAACTTCAAAGCAGTCCTTGCACTCTTCAGACTAATAAGCAAAGAATCTACAGTCCTTCATTAACCACTGTATGGAAAGATTGGGAACATGAACAAGCTGAGCCCGGGGACTGGTGTCACAATAAAAAAATGCTGCATTTTATTAAAAAAGGAGCTAAGCCGCTTGATGGTGAAATAGAAAAAACGTATTGTGCCACTATTGAAGAACTCGAAATGGCAGCTTTTGCAAAAAATAAATGGTTTCACAAAAAATAGTTCACTTAGGGAGGCTCCTCTAATTGGAAAAGGTTTTAATAGTTGCTGACCCTGGAGTTGATGATGCGTTTGCTATTATTTATGCACTTCTTCACCCTGATATTGAGGTGGCGGGCATTATAAATGAATATGGAAATGTCAGTCAGGAGGACGCGGTACGAAATACCTGGTACTTACTTAAAATCGCAGGTAAAGAGGAGATTCCCATTATCCTTGGAGCACATCAACCTTTAACAGGGAATTCTCCTGAGTATTTTTATAACATTCACGGGGTTGAAGGATTGGGATTTGTGCGTCCCCGGTTAAAGGATTCTATAACGGTGTTCCCATTCATGAAAGTTTACGATCTCATAAGAGAACATAATGGTAAACTCACCCTTGTTAACCTTTCAAGGCTTTCTACATTGGCACTTATGCATCTTCATCAAGAGAGCAACATTGAACTCGCAGAGAATATAATGATTATGGGCGGGGCATTTCATGTGCCGGGAAATGTTACCCATCTAGCTGAAGCCAATATTTACGGCGATCCCCATGCGGCAAAGGTTGTTGCCACTCATGGTAAAGATTTGACCTTTATCCCTCTAAACGTCACTAACCGTGCCATCATATCAAATGAAGCTATTACCTACCTCACTAAATACTCAAAATCACCTTTCGCAAAAATTTTTCACCCGATGATGTCATACTATAGTTCTCAATACGAAAATATAATTCCTAATATTAATGGGGCACCCCTTCATGATGTAACCCTATTCTGCTACCTGTTAAATAAAGAACGCTTCTACTCCGTGAATCGCCAGATATTTGTAGTAGAATCTGATGCCTCCAAAGGATTGACCTACGCAGATTTTCGTCACGTCCCTGATATGAAAGCTAATCATCCCATTCATACTATTGTTCTTGATTTTGACTATAACTTTTTCTTACAGGATTTCATACAAGTTATGATGTGATTAAATAAAAAACGTCCTTACACACAAAAAAATTGTGTAAGGACGGAGAGATTAACTGAAAATATTAGGATCATAGCGAACAGAAGACTGACTCTTTGATTCATTACAGTCGTCGCAAATCGTACGAATGGCGAGCCCGTGCTCCCCTTCCATTTGAACGGTTTGCTGCTGATCCGCATCATTTAATACATCTGATCCTAATTGTGACACATCGGTCTGTGCGGCATCCAACTGACCTACCTGACGGTTACATTGACGGCAGTAATATTTAATTTTCATAACGTTCCTCCTCGTACGGTTTTGCTGCTAGTTTGTTCGATCTCAAATGCTGTTATACACAAAGGTAAAAGAACACCGTGTTTTGGAGTTGATCAGGTCATGAGTGTTTACGCAGTGATCCAGGTTAATAACGTCATGAATAATTTAGGAGGTGAATTATCATGATTCATACGGTTAAACCCGGCGAAACTTTATTTCAAATCTCACTCGATTACCGTACTCCCCTCCCTGCGCTTATCGGGGCTAATCCTTCACTAAATCCTGATTTAATTTATTCCGGACAAACAATTACCATTCCCGGTCTCCCCGATCCAGATACTATCCCTTATCAAATCGACGTTTCGATTAACAACCGCCAGTTGACACTGTTTAAAAACAGCGTAATGGAAAAACAATACCCTATCGCGGTCGGCAGGATGCTTCACGGAACGCCAGTCGGAGATTTCGTCATTATTAATAAAGCGCCAAACCCAGGTGGCCCGTATGGAACGATGTGGATGAGTTTATCCAAACAACATTATGGAATTCATGGCACAAATGATCCATCCTCCATCGGGCAAGCCGTTTCACTAGGATGTATCCGCATGTATAACCATGATGTTGAAGAGCTTGCAAGCATCATTCCTATCGGTACTCCTGTTTTAATCCATCCTTGAAGATCGTACTCTTATTTACGAAGGAAAAGTGTGTTGATTTTTTCAGCTCCTAGAAGGCCTTGTATAATAAAAACAGTGCCTCTAACAAGTTAGAAGCACTGTCGGACGCTGCGTATTCGGAAAGAGGAAATATAGCTTATACCGCCGAAAACGGTTCTTTCTCCATAACCTCGACTAGACGTTTGGAGTAGGGCAACCAAGGTTATTCTCCATCGGCTTCTCTGGGAACTTCTCTTTCATGCTTTCATCTACTGTGTCAATCGTCTTGCATACGGATTTTGATCGATTGCGCAACACTTCTTCTGGAGACAGCTGTTTATATCGTGATCGGGTATGCGTGGCATCTAAGATGACAGACTTGGATTCAATGACTTCCTTTTCTATTGTTTTACCTCTGTTAAGACCACGATGAGCGTTCGGTGGTGACGCCTGGTCGATTAAAACCGTCCACGTCCTGTGGCCAACATCAACACTAGCACGTCCGGTGCGTCGCGGGAACAGCACGAGCAGAAGATCTACTTGGTCAAGTGACCTTCTTGACCAAGTTAGCTGAGGCCGTGCCCCTGGCAAGCATCCACCGATAAGCGATTCGTGAGAAGCAACAACAAACTTTATAAGCTCTTCTAGATCAGAAAGGACTTTTTCAGTGGCCTCGTTTTTCCGCAAGCTTTTTTCTTGCCGCAAGGAACGAAGGCCTCTTCCCCTTTTTAGCGGACGACCACCCGTGCTTCTTCACGATAAACTACTTTCAGTAATCTCGGCTATCTCGTTCTCCATGTTTAAAACTTATTCATTCTCTGCTAATTGTTCCTCAATCTCTCCCATGATTGCTCCCGCTTCTTCCCAGTCTCCACTGGATAGGGCATTTTGGTATTCATCAAATAGTGAAGAAATTTCCTGTAGGATTTCTTCAGATTCAATTAATGCTTCTTCTCCTTCAGCTTGCGGGTCCTCTTCAATTTCATCTTCTTCCATTTCTACATCCGGATCAATCAGACTAAGCATTCGTTCAACTGCCTGATCAAACGTCGGCTCCATTACGATTTCATCACCATAAGCTAAGATAACTTGTTTGACTTCTGGCAATGAAGTTTCGTTAGAAGATTCAATGTAAATAGGTTCAGCATACATCACAGTATCTTCAATAGGAATGGCCAGCAGATTGCCTCTAATAACTTCTGATCCTCCCTGAGACCATAAATTAAGCTGCTGGGAAATCGTGCTGTCCTGGTTAATGCGATTCTCAATTTGCTGGGGACCATAAACATTACGCTGTTTCGGGAATTGGTAAACGAACGTTTCTCCGTAGTTTTCCCCATCGTTACGCACGCCCATCCATGCCACCATATTTTGACGATTTCTTGGGGTATACGGCATCATAAGTACAAATTCCTCTTCCTCGTATTCAGGGAGCTGCATTGTTACATAATAAGGTTCCATTTCAATGTCTTCATTAAAATATTTTTCTGTGGGGAATTGCCAATAATCTTCCCGATTATAAAAAACTTCAAGGTTAGTCATATGATAGGTTCCATACATCTCAGCCTGGATTTTAAATAAATCGATTGGATAGCGGAAGTGAGCTTGAACATCCTCTGGAATTTCTTTAGTAAACAACTCAGGGAACATTGCGTCATACGTTTGCAGCAGTGGTTCATCAGGTTCTACTGCGTAAAACTCTACTTCTCCAGTATAAGCATCTACTTCAACCTTAACAGAATTGCGAATATAATTTTCATTTTCCCTATGGGCCTCTGAGTAAGGATAATCCTCTGCTGTGACATATGCATCTATTAACCACGCTAAACTGCCATCATCCCGAATAAAAATGTACGGGTCATCATCGTATTCAAAAAACGGTGCGATACGCTCTACACGGTCCATAATGTTGCGTGTGTCAAGCAGCTGACTATCACTTGTAATCTGGTCTGAAACGAACATGCGGAAGGACCCTTCGTTTATTGAAAACAATAAACGATTCAGACCACTTAACGGAATACCAGCATCTGCTTCATATCTGGATGACATGTTTTCATCTCCAGCCGGATAATCAAATTCATCAACTTCACTGTTTACCATCACATTCCTGGAATTTTCTTCTCCAAAGTAAATTTGTGGTCTTTCAACCTCGATCTCCCCTTCTGGCGGAATGTTTTGAAGCATATACTCAGGCTGTCCCTGTGATGTTATTTCATTTACATCACTCATCGCCACGCCATATCCGTGGGTGTATCGTAAGTTCTGATTCTCCCAATTTTTTGATTGCGAAGGAAGATCTGAGGTATTAAGTTCTCTTGCTCCAAGAAAGACTTGTTGATATTCTCCATCCACTTCGTATCGATCGATGTCAATATCATTAAACTCATAGTACGTCCGAAACGTTTGAAGCTGGTTATAAACATCAAGGATGGGACGCGCATCATTGATTCTTACATTATTTATCGTTAATTCATTCCGCTCAACCATAGCCTCATCAAGAGATTGGTTCCCTGGATGTTCCCTTTCATCAATACTATTTAATTCATACGCAGCCCGGGTAAAATCCAGATTGTGTTCCAGATAAGGACTCTCTTTGGAAAATTCATTTGGAGATACCACGTAATTCTGGACAATAAATGATGCTCCCTGTGCTAATAAGGCCAGACTGCCGTAAACAATTACCGGCACCATCATAGTTCTTAAATTTCCTTTAGTTAAAGCAATAATCATCCAGAGCGCACCAAGGACAGCAGTACCAGCCATCACGTAAGAAGCTGGAATATTCACAACGCTGTCTGTGTAGCTTAACCCGTGAACGACACTTTCCTGGAATATATTCACTTGATTCGTTAACAACGTTTCGTATGGCTCAAGCAGATGGGAAGCTGCCAGAAGCAGTCCGATTATTCCTAATGTAATCCCCATATGGATTTGAGCAGCACGGCTCCTGCGGTACATACGAAACGAAGAGTAAAAGCCTATTTCGATAAGCAATAGAAAAATTGATAACCCGAGCAAAGTCCCTATCGCAAACTCCAGGAAAGGCAATTCAAACATATAAAATGAAAGATCCATGGAGAAATGAGGGTCATTCTCCCCAAAGGAAGCATGATGCAGAAACTTCAACCATAATTCCCACCCTATTCCCTGGACAATAATGCTGCCTACTCCCCCGACAAAAAGAGCAATACCTCCGGCTGTGATCCGGCTCCACTTCTTTTCACGGATAAAGGCAGGAAGCTGCGATGGATCAAAATGTCCTAAATACGACTTTCTAATCCATGACAAGGTAAAATAACTCGTAATAAAAAATAAAGCGAATCCTATAATGGTTAATAAGACCTTGCTTCCTAAAATCGTTGTATATACGTTACGAAATCCGAGAGTATCCATCCATATGTAATCAGTAATCCAGTAAACGGATAACCAGCCGATAAAAGCCAGGATGAACAGCACCCCAAGGATCCTGCCAATAAATGAACCCAGCTTTTTCACCTTTCCAGCGGTTTCCGGGCTAATGCTTCTTGTTTGTTTTGTCACGATTCTCCCCCTAAAAATCAATATCTATACCTATTACGAAACTAAACAAAAAATGTTTCGTTTTTTTCTACATTTATTTCAAGTTACAGCCCTCTCTCCTTCTACCATTGAATGCTTTCTCTTTTCTTCTAAAGCTTTACAGCTTTAGTTGCAATAAAGGTATGTATATAAGGATCCAGCGGACGGCTGCCTCCAAAATTGTCTTCATAGAAACCATCAATAACAAAACCCGCTTCGATTTGCCCTTGAATCTGTTCCTCCAATGTATGTGCGTATTGTATAGTTTCATTTGTCTTTAAATATACTTTCACTTCTTCAGCGGATAGTTTTGTTAAAGTTATTCATTCAATAATGAAAAACAACCTTCTCCACGGCTTTAACCACCTCGTATGCTCCTACATTTTTATTGCACGCAGCAGCAAGGGTCAGGTCTAATTGAGGATAAAAGGCTGAATGAAAGCTGACCCCGGGATCATACCCCATCACATGGTACTTGTACACTTCATCATGAGCAATATTCATCCATACTCCATAGCCATAATACAATTCGTTATCTGCTTGAGCATGAGGGGAAAGTAAAACAATGGTGTTTTCTTCACTAATTAACTCACAATTCAAGAGGGAATCCCAGAATCTAACCATGTCAGGAGTTGTTACAAATGCTCCTCCATCCGCTCCACCTTTAATGGGAATAGAAAAAATATTAGTTTTCCAGCTTCCATCCTCCAAGTCAATATATCCATTTGCAGTATTACGAGGCAGCTTGTTTATTGAAAAGTAACCGGATTGATCCATCCCTGCCTTCTTCAAAACATGCTCTTCGACATAATCGGTAAACTTCATCCGTGTCTGTTGTTCAATAATCAGTCCTAATATGATATATCCCGCGTTGTTATAGTGGAATTTTTCTCCCGGTAAAAACTTCATTCTTTCATGTTGAAACATAGGCAGGAAATTTTTTAATTCCTTCAGTTCGTATGTGGGTTGTTCTTTCCATAACTCTTCAAAGTTTACATTTCCCTCTTCATCAAAATAATCAGGTATACCGGAGGAGTGAGTAAGCAATTGATGAATAGTAATCGATGGATCAAAGTGAGTAAAATTAAGATTTAAACATTCATCTAACCTTGTGTGGAAATTTAATAAACCCTGATCAACAAGCTGAGCAATAGCGACAGCAGTAAAAAGCTTACAACCCGACGCAATACCAAACCGTGTAGTCGGGTTATTAGGCAGGTTCTCTTCACGGTTTCTAAAGCCATAAGCACCTTGATAAGTCATTCCCTTCCCCTTGACATACACTGCCCCTGAAAACCCTTTAACCTGTTCAATTTCCTCAGCCAGATCTTCTTTTACTTGATTTATTTTAATCATCCAACCACTCCTTTTAGAAACTAATTCTATGATTGTGCTGAAAATCCTTTTTATAGTTTATAATGGTGAACGGCATAATATAAGGCTGGCCGGCGGTGAATCACCCCAAAAAAGGATATGAGTAGATTAAGAAGAAATTCACAGGTACTAAAAACTTAAAATTAAGGTGGGCCTATTTAAAGTGTAAGATGCATTCTCACAGGGTATGAATAATACAGATTTGCTTAATGGACAAGTACGAGAGAGCTAAAAAAGGAGGAGAGACTCTTGTCTAATCAGCACACTACTACCTACTCAGACACAGAAACAAATGAACAGACGTACACAGATGAGAGTTCACCTGCAGAATTCAAGACGATTACATTAGGGTTAGTGCCCGCACCGGAGCTCGCAGAAAAATTCGCTTACAAGCTTGTAGAAGATCTCCCTCAACTTCTTAATGACCAAATTGACGATCAAATCAATTGGGAGATTAAAGTATTAACTGACCCTTTAACAGGTGGTACAGAAGACGCCATTGAAATTATGGAGAAAACAGAAGCATTTAAAAATGACCACGATTGGAATTATGCAATTTGCATTACAGACTTACCTATCCTTTCATCTAATCGTTTAGTTGTTGCTGAAGCCAGTAAAGATAGAAAAGCAGGTTTCATTTCTTTTCCGTCGTTAGGGGCCTTTCCATTGCAGCGCCGGCTGCGGGAATCGATTTTTCAATTGACTCGGGAAATCCATCAGCAGGAAGCCATACAAGAGGAACCACTAGCTGACAAACAGAAAACCAGGAGTCAAATGAGGAAGAAGCGGGCTGCTGAACGGTTAATTGGTCATAGCTTAACAGAGCGGATGTCACCTATCGAAAAAACACATTTTAACCAAAATGAAAATGATGATGGGGTGAGGTTTTACAATAAGCATAAAACCACCGGCCGTATCAGACTTTTATCAGGAATGGTTCTTGCAAACAGCCCATGGACGATTTTTTCTTCCTTTAAAAGTGTAATTGCGGTAGCTTTTGCAACCGGATCCTACGGGCTCATCTTCCCGACTTTATGGCAGCTTAGCGACGGATACAGCCTCCTTCGTTTTATAGCTTTAATGTTCACTGCTATGATTGCTATGGTTGTTTGGATAGTGGTAGCTCATAATTTATGGGAGAGCCATACCAGCAGAAGCTCTAAGTTTTTAGTAAGGCTGTACAACTCGGCTACCCTGCTGACCTTATCGGTGGCTGTGCTATTTTATTATTTTGTTATTTTCGTCCTCTTTCTCTTAGCAGTTGCTCTCTTTGTGCCGGGAAATATACTGGAACAAAGCTTAGGGCATTCTCCAAGTGTGACTACTTATGTTTTATTAGCATGGCTTGCAAGTTCAGTTGCTACGCTGGCAGGTTCTCTCGGTGCCGGACTTGAAAGTGAAGAAACGATCCTAAACGCAACCTATGGTTATCGTCAGCGACGCCGCAGACAGGAGAAGAATGAAGACTCCGAAAAGTAACGCCTTGGGTGCGCTGGATAAAACCAGGTTTCCTGTATATGCTAAGAAAAAGGAGGTCTATAATGTGAACACACAGCGCGCACAAGAAATTGCAGCTTCTCCAGTAATGGCGAATGTTACCTACAATAATGCTTCAATTTATATCCAGCATGTTAATGAAGAAACAGAAACAGCGAGGATTTATTCTCTTGAACATCCTGAGAATGAACTCGAGGTCTCCTTATCCGAATTACGGGAAGAATTGCATTAAGAGAAGCCATCACTCCATATTTGGGTGATGGTTTTCTGCTTGTGGGGCACTTTCTCGTTTTTATCTTGACTCTGAAAGCTAATGTCCTTCCCTTCTAAAGTACGAGCGAGCGCCCGGCCTCCTTCTAATTTCTTAAGACAGAGACCTTGTCTGCCGAATAGAGTAAAAACTTTATGGATAAAAGAGATTCTCTCTATTTATTGATAAATCTACCAGCTGTTAATAATGGTTTAATTTATGACATAGGCTGCCTTTAGTTATTAATATGAGGTTTAACAATATATTCATATAATACAAATTATACTGAGTGGTTGTTTCCTTTAAAAAAATCATTTATCATAGAAATAGTGACTTTTTTACGGAGGAGCGTATTTATGAAACGATCCATTTACGGATTGACCTTTGACCAGCTGACAGAATGGATTACGTACCATGGCGAGAAGAAGTTCCGCTCTAAACAAGTGTGGGACTGGCTTTACCAAAAACGTATTACCGATTTTTCTCAAATGAAGAATGTAAATCAATCATGTATCGACCTTTTAACAGAACATTTTACAATAGAAACTCTTAATGAAGAAATTAAACAGGAATCAAAGGACGGAACCGTTAAATTTTTATTTAAATTACACGATGGTAATGTAATTGAGACTGTGTTAATGCGCTTCAACTACGGGCTTTCCGTATGTGTTACAACGCAGGTCGGCTGTAATATCGGATGCTCGTTCTGTGCCAGCGGCGTTCTGCGTAAAAACCGTGACTTATCAAGTGGCGAAATTGTCGAGCAGATTATGCAGGTACAGCAGCACCTTGACAAGCAGGGAAATGACGAACGGGTCAGCCATATTGTCGTTATGGGGATTGGCGAACCATTTGATAATTACGATAATCTCATTGATTTTCTAAAAGTGGTAAATGACCAAAAGGGATTATCCATCGGGGCCCGCCATATTACTGTGTCTACAAGCGGAATCGCTCCTAAGATGTATGAATTTGCGGATGAAGGCATCCAGATTAACCTGGCTTTGTCTATCCACGCGCCAAATAACAAGCTCCGCACGCAAATCATGAAAATTAACCGGGCCTACCCATTAGAGAAACTTATGCCTGCGATTGATTACTATTTAGAAAAAACAAACCGGCGCATTACCTTTGAATATATTTTATTAAAAGATGTGAATGACCATAAGAAAGAAGCAGAAGAACTCGCAGACTTACTGAAAGACAAACGCCATTTATCGTACGTTAATTTAATTCCCTACAATCCGGTAGCCGATAACCCGTATGAACGAAGTGAAAAGGAATCCATCCTGACGTTCTATCAGACACTTATGGATCGAGGAATCAAGTGTGGAGTTCGTACAGAACATGGGACAGATATTGATGCAGCCTGCGGACAGCTTCGTAGTAAGCAAATTGAAAAAGAAAAGGCCCGTAAAAAGAAGAAACTGCAAGTAAACTAGCATGAGGCTTAAAGCCTTGTGCTTTTTTATTTTTTCTCGATGACCCCGAATCCCAGGCCGGTGGGGTCCACCAGATAGGCTAGATAGAAATCATCAAATTCCATTCTCTCTCTAACCACTTTTGCACCAAACTTCTTCGCCTTGCCAACTGCTTCATCGATAGAATCTACTTCAATTTGGATTCGAACACCATGCGGGTGATCGTAGGAACCCTCAGCAATACCTCCGTTTATCCCTTCAGTTTGCACGGATCGATAGCCGAAAAGGGCTTCATCAATCTTCCAATCAAAAACATTGGAATAGAATTCTGCTGCCTTCTCAGGCTCCTGACTATTTAATTCAAATCCCACTACTCTGCCCATAAGATCTCCTCTTTCTAATAATAATTTTACGCCTTCATATTTATCTTCTATCCGGAGAAGGGATATCCTCTTTTTGTCAAAGAAAAAACCTGCAGCTTGCTGTCAGCAAGTTTGCAGGTCTTTAATTGATTAATTGCAGTAAAGAGGTGGACCTATATGAAATCCCATCTTTACCTTTAATAGTGAAAAGATCCGTTTCAGAGGACCGCTCTGTAGAGTGGTACGTTTTAAAAGTATAGTCTAACAGTTCACGTGTTTCTCTATAGGCAATATCCTGTGATTCACTTTTTAAGGTTATCACAATTACTTCTAGGCCGTCTTTCTCTGCGGAAGTAGCTAACGTATTACCAGACTTGTCCACATAGCCTGTTTTCCCGCCTGTAACCGACGTTTCATTCTGATCGATTAATAATTTGTGATGAGAGCGGAGGGTGGTTTCCCATGCATCGCCCTTCCAGTCAAGTTCCTCTGTTCCAAAATATTCATCAAATACAGGATCCTTCAGCGCATACCTCGTCAATTTGGCTAAGTCTTTCGCGGTAGTGACATGATCTTCATCAAACAACCCGTGTGGATTGGTAAAATGAGTGTCCTCTATACCTACTTCCTCTTCTAAAAAACTATTTAAATCTTCAGCGAATTCCTTTTCCGACCCGCTAATATGTTCAGCTATTGCTACCCCGGCATCATTACCTGAATTAATCAATAAGCCTTGGACAAGCTTCTCGAGAGACACTTCTTCCCCTTCCTCTAAATACACACGGGTCCCTTCAACGGATCTTGCATTCTCACTGACGGTAACTTTATCATCTAAATTCTCATTTTCTATTACATATATAGCTGTGGCTATTTTAGTTAAGCTGGCTGGATACATTTCTTTATCAGCGTTTTTCTCATAAAGTGTCAATCCCGACTGCTCCTCAATTACAACCGCTGACTCACTCAATAAGTCAGGTGATTTTTCTTTAGTTTCTCCAAGAGAAAGCGTGGGGATGGTAAAAGTAAATAATATTGTGAAAATCAAAATGAGGATGGTATTTCTGTGTTGAATCTCCCTTCACTCCCTTAATTAAGTTATTACGTCGTCTAAGCGTCTCTTTTTTTGTCTCTTACAAGAAGCGATTCTACTCCTGCTCACTTAAAGAAAATTGTTATTGCAGTGTATAAACCAACAATAAGTCTAGTATCTCTTATCCATAGAAGGTTTGTCGAGATTTTTAGAATTTTGTCACATACTTTTCATGTTTGTCTCTGCTCTTCAATGATTGTTATTTTGTTGAAATAAACTCACCTTCTAATACTTCGGCCCGGATCATCATGAAAACCTCGTATCATGGCGAAAAAGTTTAGATTTCCTCCTTATTAAAGTTAACAAATTCGTCACCTCTGTATCAGCTGTGGTGATGAATTCGACAGTTTTTTTAGATATACTACTAAATATGGAACATCTTTTAGAAAAGAAGGAGAATAATAGTGCAAATTAATAAAGAATACAATTATGTCCCCTGGGTTGTCGGACTATCCATTGCTATCAACGCTATTGTCGTAGCTCTGCTTTTTATACCTGAAATTGAAAGCGGAGCAAGCTTTGATATTAAACTGCTTCCTCTGCTAAATGCGATACTAAATTCATTTACGTTTGTATTTCTGCTCGCTGCTTTATTTATGATTCTAAGAAAAAACGTTAAGTGGCATAAAAGGTTTATTTTCGCAGCTTTTACGACTACGGCTTTTTTCCTGATTTCTTATTTAACTTATCACTCGATGGCTAGTTCCACTTCTTATGGAGGCGAAGGCATTATAGCAGCGGTTTACTATTTCATTCTTATTACCCATATTGTCCTGGCAGCTGCGATTGTACCATTAGCATTATTAACGCTTTTTCGCGGGCTGGCGATGAAAGTGGATAAACATCGAAGGATTGCGCGCTGGACAATGCCCATTTGGCTTTATGTAAGTATCACCGGAGTCATTGTATATTTAATGATTTCTCCCTATTATTAAACGAGTATTGAAAACAAAACTATAGACTGAAACATAAGTAAAACAACATGGTCAAAACACAAACAATAAAAATTAAATACGTAGATTACCAGCGTAGTCAAAATGTTTAAGACTCTTGTGGGATAATAGCGCGATGCAAGTATCCTGCAGGAAAGCACGTTTTGCTTTAAGAGAAATCTGAGGCTGTGCCGAAAAAGCGAAGTTTTTTGACGGAGCGAGGATAAAATTCTTTATTGGCCCATAAATAATCCGAACTGATTTATACAAAATCGTTCGGATTATTTTATGCTTTATTCATTTTGAGCTCAGCCTCTTCATCTATGCTCCAGGGGTATCCTCCAGATCATCTACACGTTTCTCTAAATACTGCGTATCTTTTCTCGCATTAAATTTTTCAGCTTTTTCGATTTTTACACCAACGTTATAATCAGGGATTTTAGCAAACCGTTCATACCTGCCTTTAGGGAGAAGGAAATTGCCTTCAGGAAAATGGACGCCTACGTTTCCTCTAGCGATGTCTGCAAACCTGGCCTGCCCTTGAAAAATTCCATACGAGTTATGAAGTACAACTGCTTCTCCATCTTGAACCCTTAAACTACGGGCATCTTCAGAATTGAGCAGGACATCATATCGCTCGGCTCCATTAAGCGGATCCGTTTCTTTATAGATCATAGAGTTGAACTGCTTTCCGCGCCTTGTGGTTAAATAAAAGTCACCTGGTTTTTTCTCTAAATCAGGAATTTCCACTGGAATGAGGTTCCCCCTGCCATCAGGTGTCGGACAGACTCCTCCCTCACACAGCCAGGCACCGCCCCATTGAAAAACATCTCCTTGTTTGTTCAAATGCTGCACCCCATCATAATTGGAGTTTGCCTGAGCGATTTCTTCTCGCACTTCCTGAGCGTCACGGAATTCTACTAAGTGGGCATTATCAGGCTTCACTCGTTTCGCTAAGTCGATATAAATTTTCCACTCAGTACGAGCTTCTTCAATTTTATTTTTATTACCTTCAATCTGCGGAGAGAAATAAACCATTCGTTCTGTCGAGGTTGATGTGCCGCCTCCCTCCTGTTCATACCGTGTTTTAGCAGGCAGTACGATCACCGCTTCTTTCGCATCTACTAAAGTTGAAGTATTCAAAATGATGTCCTGGTGGACACGTATATCAAGTTCAGACAATGCCTTCTCAACATAATCAGGGTCGGGCATAGTTTCTAAGAAATTACCTCCTGATAAATAATATAGTTTAATTTTTCTTTCATGATCTTCAGGAAGTAATATATTTTCTAATGTGACTCCCACCACATCTCCTTGCCATCTTGGGAGTTCAAATCCCCATAGGTCTTCAATACGGTTAATATTATCTCCTTTAAAGTCTCCTCCGGGCAGCACGAATGGATCAGCTCCCATTTCACCACTTCCTTGAACACTCGAATGACCGCGAAATGGCATCAGTCCGTTATATTTGCGACCAAGGAATCCGCGCAGCAACGCTAAATTTGCAACTTGAGAAATGTTATCTGTAGCAAAAGAATGCATGGTCAAACCCAGCGCCCATGCAAAAACAGCATTTTTACTGTTCGCTAACAACTCTGATAATTCAATAATTCTCTCCTGTGTTACACCCGATGATTTCGTTATTTGTTCCCATGATTGAGCTTGTACGCTTGCTTTCAGCTCATCAAACCCATTCACGTGTTTTTTTACAAATTCATGATTAACAGCAGACCCATGCTTTATTTCTTCGAGGTCGAACCAATGCTTCATAATTCCATGCATAAAGGCAATATCTCCACCAATATTAATTTGGTAAAAATCATCTGCTATTTTTGTTCCAAATAAAGCAGACTCCGTATTCGAAGGAATCCAGTATTTATCCATGGAAGGTTCCCGATAGGGGTTGATGACAACAATCTTTGTCCCCTTTTTCTTTGCTTCCAGCATATACTTTGTAGAAACAGGAGAGCTATTAGATGCTACGCTGCCCCAGAATAACAGCACGTCTGTTCCGATCCAATCCTGATAGTTCGCCGTCGAAGCTCCAACACCCACCGATCGTTTCAATGCTGTTTTACTTGGTGAATGACAAATTCGAGATGCATTATCGATATGATTGGTACCGAGAAAACGTGAAACTTTCCCAGCCACATAGTAGGATTCGTTAGTAATCCCCCTTGAAGTTAAGTAAAAACTATACTGTTTCGGATCCAGGTGTTTCATTTTATCAGCAACCATATCCATAGCCTCATCCCATGTCAGCCGCGAAAACTTCCGCTCTCCTTTGCGGCGTATCATCGGATAAGGAATTCTTCCCAGTTGTCTCAGTTCCGTACTCGTGAACTTCCTGAGCTCATCAATATCTGAGTGCAGGATAGTTTCCTCTATAGCCGGCATCGTATTCAGCCTAAGTACGTTTAAGCGAGTCGTGCAAATATGTGGTCCAGTTAACGTTTGATCATACAGACCGGATACCCCTAATGCACACCCGTCACAAACACCTTTTGTAATAATATTTTTGGCATAGCTGAGATTATCTTTATTGTTCCAGGCAACCTTCACCGTGTCACGAATGTGCTTAGGTTTTACTTTCCCTAACCCGAAAGGAATCGGGCTTACCCAATGTTCAGGGGCAGGTTTCTTTATTTTTTTTATTGGTCCGTTATGCTTTGTCTTTCCCATATCACTTAGTCCTCCTCGTTATATAATCAAAAAAACCACCGCCAGGCCTTCCCCATAAAAATGAAAGGCATATAACGGTGGTTAAGTCTTAAGCAGGAACGCTGCAAAGTGCCAAACCTCTTAATTTATTTTATAAATTTCTCTCCAATGTCTTCATTAAATACAAAGATAGACATGCCAAAATCTTTTTCGATATCAATATCTACGAACAAATCTATAAATTCACACTGCAAAAACTCTTCCATTTCAACAGGATGATTCTTCCGGTACATCTCTTTTACCATTTCTGTGCGGGCCGCTCGCAGCATCTGCCTGCCATCATCTGCACTCGCTATAAATTTCTCAACAGGAGACAAGTTCCCTTCCATTTCACAGATCGCCCAATTTCTGCAAAAGGTGGTACTAATCTTCCTCGGCCCCTTACCCATATGTTTTTTCCTAAAAGATTTCACTAGATTACTAAATTCAGCTTCATATTTATTCATAGAGGTTCAACCTTTTTTCGTTTATTACAAGATTATAAAACTATACGATTAAAGTAGTCAACTTAAACTGATTTAAGCAGTATTTCGTTGGCTGTCTTCATTTTCCTGTTTCAATTGCCTGATATCAAGGCGAATCCATAAAGATACAATAAAAGCAGCTGCCAGTGATATGCCGAAAATGGATAACGTCAGTACATAGCTCTCGGTTGCTTCACGGATCCAGGATACTAATAGAGGACCCACTAAACCTGCAGCTGCCCATGCTGTTAATATATAACCGTGGATAGCACCTAACTGCTTCGTTCCGAACAGATCGCCAATGTATGCCGGAACAGAAGCAAAGCCTCCTCCATAACACGATATAATTAAGAACAAAACGAGTTGAAACAATAAAGCATGTGTAATCGCAGGTAAGGTGAAAAAGGCTATGATTTGAATCAAAAAGAATGTGGAATATACGTTAGGCCGCCCCATATAGTCAGATATCGACGCCCAGGCAATCCTTCCCGCTCCATTAAAAAATCCCATTATCCCAACCATCGCCGCAGCTGCCCCTGTAGATAGGCCTGCGATTTCCTGTGCGATCGGTGAAGCTACTGATAAAATAGCGATTCCACATGTAATATTTATAAACAGCATCACCCAAAGCAGCCAAAACCTTCTCGTTTTGACTGCTTCATTTGCGGTCAATTGAGAAAGATCAGGGGTTTTCTTTTTCTCTTCAGAAAACTCATTCATATAGCCTTCAGGAGGACGTTCCAGGTACAACGCTGATGCCATCATAACTATGAAATAGATCAAACCTAAGATAAAGAATGTTGCCGGAATCCCGACTGTATCAATTAAATTGGCCATAATCGGGCTTGCAATCATTGCGGAAAACCCAAAACCCATAATCGCAAGCCCGGTGGCAAGTCCTCTCCGGTCAGGAAACCACTTAACCAAAGTTGACACAGGGGTAATGTAACCAATTCCCAGGCCAATTCCTGCCAGAATTCCATATGTAATATACAGCAGCCAAAGCGACTCCAGTACAGCCGCTCCTCCAGAAGCCATCATTCCGATGCCAAAAAAGCCGGCAGCTACAATTCCCGAAGTTCTAGGTCCATACTTTTCTACAAAGTGGCCCATAAAAGCAGCAGAAAGCCCGAGGAATAAAATGGCAATACTGAATGTTAGTGATACATAACTAAGTTCCCATCCATATTGCTCAATAAGCGGATTCGTAAAAACACTCCAGGCATAAACTGAACCAATTGAGATATGGATACCTACAGCTGACAATGCAATCAACCAGCGGTTTTTTGTTTTCTTCAATTCTCTCACTCCTTTGCTACCTAAAAAAACGCCGCCCTTTCATTTTGTAGAGAAGATTCCCATACAAAATAAAAGCGGCGACGTTTAGTTTAAAGCAGGTTCACTACTCACTCACCAAAGTAATCGCTTACAACAACTGCACTTAAGTCGACGACAGGAACGCTGTCTCGCACCTTAAATGTTACAAATTTATGAATCTATTATAGATATTATCTGTTTTCTTTAAAAATATCAAATGATTTTTTTGATCACGTAATTATTAATTTTTTAGCTTGTCATCCTTGTTCTCTATTCGTTATAGTTTTGGTAATGTAACTTTTACATGGGAGGTGAACCACGTGGACGAAAGAATGAGTGCCACATATCCTATTGTGCGATTTAAAAATGGGAACTTTCAACAGGTGGAGGACGAAATTGTAACGGAATTCCCCATGACGATTTATATAAATCAGGTAGAATTTGCTACCATGGTCTGTACACCTTCCCACTTCGATGAAATGGTCGTTGGATTCTTAGCTTCTGAAGGAGTCATACGATTTAGAAGAGAGATCAAATCCCTGAATATTGATGAGGATAAAGGATTTGCTTACGTCGAACTGACAGATGAAAAAGCGGTAAATAATCAGCGTGATTTTTCTAAACGTTTTATCGGATCATGTTGTGGGAAAAGTCGTCAATTTTATTTTCAAAATGATGTACAGACAGCTAAGACTTCTACATCCACTACCACCATCTCTAGTGATCAGTGCATTCAGTTAATGCAGCAGATGCAGGAAGACAGCCACCTGTTTAAAGGCACAGGCGGCGTACATAACGCTGCCATTTGTACGAGCCGTGAAATGGTAGTAGACCGGACTGACATCGGCCGCCATAATGCATTAGATAAACTATATGGTTATTGTCTCTTAAATCAAATTTCAGTACGGGATAAAGTTCTCGTATTCAGTGGACGTATATCTTCTGAGGTATTAACTAAAGCAGCTAAAATAGGTGTAGGCATCGTATTGTCAAAGTCTGCTCCTACAGATTTAGCCGTCCAGCTGGCTGAAGATTTGAACATTACTGCCATCGGCTTTATCCGTGGAGGTTCATTTAACATTTATTCTCACCCTGAGAGGGTAATAATTTAAAAAATGAGGTGAAGTCTATGAGTTCCTGTAATATTGATCATACAAACGCAGATACTAGAAACAAGCTTGAAAGCCAGAAACAATTTCTGCCGGACCATATGTACAACGAGGCAAGCGAATTTTTAAAAAATCGACCAGCACAACATGAACTAAATGAGCTTTTTCATTTGCTTAAAAAATACGATTTAACAGAAAAAGAAGAGAGAGTAGCAAGAAATAAGAAATTGAAACAGCTGACAGGCATACCGGAGTAGTAAGGTACCTTTTTTTCAACCCAAAATTAAACCAGCCCCTAAGCAGGACTTGGGGCTGGTTTTGCCTTTATGGCTGCAGAAGTTCTTCTGATATAACCACTCCTCTTTTCGCCATTTCAGCAATATACAAGTCACCTGGAACAACCTGCTCAGGGGGAAGAACTCCTGACTTTGTAATAAATCGGCCGGCAATCATTTGAGCAACAACGGAGATCGTATTAGCTGTCGCCCTTGCCATTGCCGTGACTTGATGCACACGATCTTTATACGTAACCATTTCATATTGATAAGTCGAGCTTAACTCATCTTTCTGTCCGCCTACGCATACGCGCAGCAGAACAGCATCATCTTTATCCTTTAGATCTACAATTGGATCAAGGGTTTTAAGCAGCACCTCACGCGGCTTCACTTTTATACCATTTACGTCCACTTCATAGTCATTTCTCGTTAATTTCAAATCTACGAGAAGCTTCATTTTTTCTGCATGTCCCGGGTAACGGATCGTTTTATATTCCAGCGTGTTAATCTCAGGGTAGGATCCTAATAATGTAGAAGTTCCCCCGGATGTGTGAAATGCTTCCAACGGTCCGAACCGATCAAAATAAAGACGTTCGACTTCTGATAACGAAGGCACTTCCACCTTTTTGCCATCCCGTATGATAGTTGATGGATCAGTATAATGATCGAACAACCCCTCCATCGAGAAGACGTGATTATATTCCAACGGCGGCTCCGGCTGAACAGGAATACCGCCGACGAACAATCGAATGGATTGTAGTTCGTCAAGCTTACCCGCACCATATCCCGAAAGAATATTGATCATTCCAGGTGCTACCCCTAGATCAGGTACGATGGTTACATTTGCAGACTTCGCTTTATCATTCAGCCTCAGTACCCGGTCAGTAATGTGCCCAATGTGGCCCCCTAAATCAACGGAACTGACTCCCACATCTATAGCTGTACGAGCAACCATTTCATTAAAAGAGTAAAATAACGCATTAATCACTACGTCATATTCCCTAATAAATGCCGCTAATTCACCTGCGTTCCCTGCATCCACTTTATAGGCTTGCAGCTTAGTCGAGTTTATCACTCGAGCCGCAGCTTCTGCCCGGTTTATATCAATGTCGGCAAGTCCGACCTTAATTACACCTGCGCTTTGGACTAAATCGCGAGCCGCTTCTTTCCCCATTAAACCAGATCCTAATACAGCTACTTTCATAGTCTGTCTCCTTTCAACAGCTGAGCAAAGCTATTCCACATCAATTTGAGCACGCTGTAATTTTCCACTGAAATCCACGTATACTGCTTTCCATTCTGTAAACACATCAAGCGCGGCCACACCTGAATCCCGATGCCCATTGCCTGTCCCTTTCGTTCCCCCAAACGGCAGATGAATCTCAGCCCCTGTAGTTCCTGCATTTACATATACAATCCCGGTGTCTAAATCTCGCTGGGCCGCAAATACTTTATTCACATCGCGCGTGAAAATCGAACTCGATAACCCGTATTCTACACTGTTGTTAATCGCCACAGCTTCCTCCATGTTCTTTACCGGAATCAGTGAGACTACAGGACCAAAAATCTCCTCCTGCGCTATACGCATATCCCCAGTAACATTCGTAAATAGTGTTGGAGCAAAATAATTCCCTTTCCTGTGCTCCCCTGAGTTTAAAACATATCCCCCCGTGAGAAGTTCAGCCCCTTCCTCTTTACCAATTTGAATATAATTTTTTATTTTTTCTATTCCGCTTCTATTGATAATCGGACCGACTTTTATTGATTCGTCTAACCCGTTTCCAATCGTAAGTTTCGCAATCTCACTTTGCAGGCGGTCCTCCAATTCTTCTTTTACACTTTCGTGAACCATTACCCGGCTGCAAGCCGTACAGCGCTGACCACTGGTACCATACGCACTCCATAGAATTCCTTCTACCGCCAGAGATAAGTCAGCATCCTCCATTACGATAACTGCATTCTTTCCACCCATCTCAAGAGACACTTTTTTCAGTCGCTGTCCACACTTACCAGCAATTTCACGTCCTACTTCATTGGATCCGGTGAAAGAAATGACCCGTATGTCATCTTGTTCAATCATTGCTTCTCCAACAGTTGAACCTGATCCGAACACAACATTAACTACACCTTTGGGCAAACCTGCTTCTTGAAAGATGCGGGCTAATTCATAAGCCATAATCGGAGTTTCTGTTGCCGGTTTCCATACAACTGCATTTCCAGCTACAATGGCAGGAAATGACTTCCATGTGGCAATGGCAATCGGGAAATTCCATGGGGTAATAATGCCAACGACCCCCACAGGTGCGCGGACACTCATTGCAAATTTATCCTTCAGCTCAGACGGGGTGGTTTGACCAAATAAGCGCCGACCTTCTCCTGCCATGTAAAAAGCCATGTCAATACCTTCCTGAACTTCCCCACGTGCTTCCTCAATTACTTTTCCGTTCTCCATCGTCAACAGCTGGGATAATCTCTCTTTCCGCTCCTTCATAAGAGTTCCAACCCTAAATAACACTTCAGCACGCTGAGGAGCTGGCACGAGCGCCCAGCTTTTCTGGGCTTGTTTAGCAGTTTGTACTGCGTCTTGAACATCCTGTGCACGCGACAAAGGGACTTGAACGAGGAGTTCAAGATTAGCTGGATTGTAAACTTTCGTATATTCATCACTCGAAGGCTCTTTCCATTCTCCATCGATAAAGTTAAGCAGCTTCTCCTCTTTTATCAGTTTTAAACTCATAGACGAGATCCTCCTTTAATAAGGCGACTTTTATTATTTTCCAGATTTGTTTCTAATTTGTTCAATTGTAGAGGAAACGGAAATGTCTTCCCGCTTATACTCTATTTCTATAACTACTGGACCCTCGGATGACAGAGCCTTAATTAATACTGTCTCAAATTCTTCCGGTGTTTTTACATAAAATCCTTCAGCTCCTAAATCCTGAGCCAGTCTGTAAAACGGCACGTAACCTAATTGTGTTCCAATGATTTTATATGGGAAGTGAATCTCCTGGTGCATACGGATCGTCCCATACATCTGATTATTAAAAACAATACTAATAATCGGGACCTTATAACGTACAGCGGTCTCCAGCTCCTGCATCGTCATCATAAATCCGCCGTCCCCCGAAATCGAAACTACTGTTCTATCAGGTGTGGCAAGTTTCACTCCTACGGCAGCAGGCATACCGTAACCCATCGCTCCCGAAGTCGGACCGACATAAGTTTGCTTTTGATTAAATTGAAAATAGGTATGAAGCCAGCCTGCAAAGTTTCCAGCATCATTTGTCACAACAGCATCGGCAGGCAAGTGTTTTTGAAGCGTAGAAATAATGTTATAATTCGTTTGTTTTTTTTGTGGATGTAACGTTTGAACATAAGCAGAGCGGCACTGCTCTGTCCATAATTGCCACCCTGCTCTAAGCTTTAACGCCATAAGACATTGTAATGCTTCCTTCACATCAGCTATTATTCCTATGTCGGGAGGATAGACCTTGCCTAATGTTTCATAATCAATATCGATGTGAACGAGAGACTGTCCATTGTTCAAAATAGAGTAGTCCTGAGTAGTGACTTCTGACAACCTTGTCCCGAGAGCAACGACCACATCGGCTTTTTTTACTGTTTCCGTTATCTGCGGCTTCACACCTAAACCCAGATGCCCCGCATAAAGGCGATTTTGGTTGGGAAAGACGTCATGACGGCGAAAGGCTGATACTACAGGCAAATTGAACTTTTCAGCAAATTCAGTCAACTCATTCTCAGCTCCAGCACATTTCACCCCGCCTCCGGCAATAACGACAGGGCGTTCAGAGTTTTGAAGCAATAATTCCATTTCTTTTACTTCGTCAGGAGAAGGACATGGTCTCGGTCTGACAGCTGGTTTTTTAAATGTCATTTCAGCCTTTTCATTGAGCAGATCCTCTGGCAGCGACACCACTACAGGGCCCGGTCGACCGGTTTTAGCAATGCGAAAAGCCCGTTGAACGAGTTCAGGAACTCTAGAAGGGTGCTTGATTTCTACCGTCCATTTAGCAATAGGTGCAAAGAAATCTTCCAATTCTACTTCCTGAAACCCCTCTCTTCCTCTAAATAAGCTGTGGACTTGGCCTAAGAATACGACCATCGGTGTAGAATCCTGGTAGGCGGTATGGACACCTATGGTAAGATTGGATCCACCAACGCCTCTCGTGGCTAATACAACCCCTGGTTTGCCACTGGCTTTCGCAAACCCCTCAGCCATGAATGAGGCTCCCCCTTCGTGCCTCGAAGAAATCAATTCAATGCTCGTCTCATCATATATAGCGTCCATTACAGGTAAATAACTTTCACCAGGCACACAAAATACCTTTTGAATGTTTTCAAGCTTAATACACTTGACAATGGCTTGAGCACTTGTCATCAGCTGAGATTGATTTGGGATCTTCAAGGAGCCCCGCCTCCATTCATTTTTTTCATACGTTTTACTGCTTCTCTTAATCGATGAACTGGAGTTGAAAGAGAAATTCTTACATACCCTTCTCCTCCGGCACCAAAAGCGTTCCCCGGTGTTACGATCACCCCGGCCTCCTCTAATAATTTTTCTGCAAAGGATTGAGAGGTAAAACTTGCCGGAACTTTGGCCCAGACAAAGAAAGTACCTCTTGGTTCACCGGCTGTAAGACCCATTTCCTGTAGAGCATTAACCATAAGTTTCATACGGTCATAATAGATTCGGTTATTTTCCTTCACTGCTGTAAGGTCACTTTGTAAAGCTTCTGCTCCCGCTTTCTGGATAGCTAGAAATTGGCTCGTATCTGTATTGCTCTTTACTACTGCCAACGCTTGAATTAAGTCTTTATTGCCAACTACATATCCGAGTCTCCACCCCGCCATGTTAAAGCTCTTTGACAATGAACCAAATTCAACAGCCACCTCTTTGGCTCCTGGCACCTGTAAGATGCTAGGCGACTTATACGTTGAAAAAGTCACCAAGTCATAAGCTGCGTCATGAATGAGAGATAGTTTATTTTTTCGGGCAAAATCAACCGCTTCAGTAAACACACCAATTTCCACGGTAGCTCCTGTTGGATTACTCGGATAGTTAAGCAGCATGAGCTTTGCCCGGTTAAGTTCGGAAGCCCTTATTTGCTTGAATTGCGGAATATATCCGTGTTCTTCTACAAGCTTAAATGGTGAAGCCACTCCGTAAGCTAAATGAACAGCTGATTGGTAAACTGGATAACCTGGATCAGGGAGGAGTACATAATCACCCGGATCCAGCACGGCCTGGATTAAATGCGCAATTCCTTCCTTTGAACCAATCAGAGCATGAACCTCGGTATCAGGATCTAATTCTACGTTATAATGGCGTTTATAGAAGGAAGCTACAGCTTGTTTAAATTCAGCACAGCCTCCATATGGAGAATATTTATGATTTTCTGGTTTTTTTGCCTCTTCTATTAACCTTTCTATAATGAAAGGAGGAGTCGGAAGATCCGGCGCCCCGATCCCTAAATCGATAATGTCCATCCCCCGTGCCTCTAGCTCCTTTTTCTTCTGCTGAAAAACAGAGAATAAATATGGCGGCAAGCGGTTTACCTGGCTCGAACCATATTTCACACATCCACCCCCTTATTAAAAGATCATTTTTAATGGTTGTCCCATTAATCTATCCTATTAGGGAAAAAACTTTTTCATGATAGGTCTTTTTGCTTTTAAAGCATATCCCGGTCATACTCTTATCTAACGGAGAATAGGGTAAAGTGTGGGACAAACCTAATCCGTATGCCCTGACCCCAGCAGATCCCAAGTCAGTTGGATTCATACATTGTATGGGTTCGGCTGACTTTTTCCTTATTCAGAAAGGAAGTGATGAAACCATGACTGCCCTCTCGGGTATTACGATACTGGACTTAACGCGTGTGCTGGCAGGTCCTTACTGTTCCATGATATTAGGTGATCTCGGTGCAGAGGTAATTAAGATAGAAGCGCCAGGCGGAAGTGATGAAACAAGAAGATGGGGGCCTCCATTTCAAGAAGGAGTAAGTGCGTACTATTTATGTGCCAACCGTAATAAAAAAAGCCTGACCGTCGATTTAAAAACAGAAAAAGGCAAGGAAATTGTTAAGAAACTATCAGAAAAAAGCGATGTGATTATTCATAACTTTAAAACCGGGACAATGGAACGCCTGGGACTTTCATACCCGGTATTAAAAAAACGGAACCCAAAGCTAATCTACTGCTCGATTACGGGGTTTGGAGAAACCGGGCCTTATAAAAATCTGCCTGGCTACGACTTCATCATACAAGCGATGAGCGGATTAATGAGTATTACCGGCGATAAATCCTCAGGACCTCAAAAAATGGGGGTCGCTATAACAGACATCCTGACAGGATTATATGCGGGTATTGCCATACAAGCTGCTTTGTTGGAAAGATATCAATCAGGAAGCGGTCAAAAGATTGATCTCTCGCTTTATGATTCTGCCGTGAGCGCCTTGGTTAATATTGGAAGCAATTATTTAATGGCTGGATCCGTGCCAAAAAGACTTGGCAGTCATCACGCCAACATTGTTCCCTATCAAACTTTCTCATCTTCTGACGGGGAAATGGTAATAGCCGTTGGGAATGATACACAGTTCAGGTCCTTGTGTAAGATAATTCAACTCCCTGACCTAGCTGGAGACCATCGTTTTCATACCAACCCAGACCGGGTCACCCACCGGGACTCACTTACTGAAATTTTACAAAAGGCCTTCCTATCCAAACCTACGGATTACTGGAGGGATAAATGCCACGAAGCTAACGTCCCATTCGGAGCTATTCAGACGTTAGAAGATGTAGCGTGCGATCCGCAGTTAAATGCAAGGAACATGTTTATTCACGCTGCCCATCCTACAGCTGGAGAAATTAAAATGATCGGAAGTCCTATCAAGCTGTCCCGTACACCTGTGAAAGCACAAAAACATCCACCAGATCCCGGGGAACATTCAACTGAGATTCTCCACTCGTTAGGGTATAATGCGAAGGAAATAGAGGAGTTAAGAAAAAAGTGTATTATTTAAGGAGTGGTAATGATGAACTTTGATTTTAGCGATGAACAAATATTACTCCGAAAAACGGTCAAAGACTTTGTTGATTGTGAAATCATGCCTTTCATCGGAGAATGGGATGCAAAAGGATACTTTGACAAAAACATTCTATCTAAGCTTGCAGATTTGGGATTAATGGGCGTCTGTATTCCAGAGAACTACGGTGGAAGCGGGATGGATTATAATTCCCTGGCGATTGTATGTGAAGAGCTGGAGAGAGGAGATACAGCTTTTCGTACAGCGGTTTCTGTACACACAGGACTTAACAGCATGACCTTATTGCAATGGGGAACTGAAGAGCAGAAGCAAAAATATTTAGTGTCTCAAGCAACCGGCAAGAAGATCGGAGCATTTGGATTAACTGAACCTGGTGCTGGATCTGACGTAGCCTCCTTACAATCAACCGCTAAACGAGAAGGCGATTATTACGTATTGAACGGACAAAAAACCTGGATTTCATTGTGTGACAATGCTGATCACTTCCTCGTATTTGCTTATACCGACAAGAACAAGAGACACAATGGCATATCAGCCTTCATCGTCGAACGGACAATGGAGGGCTTCTCTTCCAAAGCTACAAAAGGCAAGCTTGGTATCCGAGCGGGAAACACTGGTGAACTATTCTTTGATCAAGTAAAAGTACCGAAACAGAACCTACTGGGAAATGAAGGTGACGGATTTAAAATTGCAATGGCAGCATTAGATAATGGACGGTTTACCGTAGCAGCGGGGGCATGCGGACAAATCATGGCCTGCCTTGAATCTTGCGTAGATTACTGTCACAATCGCAAAACCTTCGGTAAAGAGATAGGAAAGCATCAGCTTGTGCAGCAAATGATCGCAAAAATGGAAGCAGGCTTGCAAATGAGCCGGCTTCTCGTCTATCGAGCTGGTGAACTTAAGAATAAAGGAGTAAGAAACACACGCGAAACCTCCCTTGCTAAATGGCAGGCGTGTGATTTTGCCAATCAGGCGGCTGATGATGCTGTACAAATTCACGGGGCATACGGCTACTCTAACGAATACCCGGTCGAACGTTATTTGCGGAATTCAAAAGCCCCTGTAATTTACGAAGGAACACGAGAGATTCATACGATTATGCAGGCTGAATATGTACTTGGGTATCGAAAAGATAAACCACTCAGTCAAATGCTGCCTGCCTGGAGAGGATAGCCAATTCTTATCGGGAAAGTGATGCAGCTTGTGGAAATACTGCTTGTTTCCACAAGCTGTTTTCCTGCTGGAAGGGTTATAGGACCCTTTCTTTTTTCGTGGGAGGGCTCCGGATGAGCCTCGAGCCCTGGTGGAATAACCACCAAATGATCCTTAACTTCTGCTCAGCCTCTTTTCATGCAGCCCCCATACACCCATACTCCAACCTTTGAAGATAGATTATAAAAGTTTTGACATATAATATTCGTCAACAAATTCACTCTCAATATACAAGGCCTTCCTTTTAGCTCCTTCTATTTTAAAACCTTTATTCTTATATAATGACAAAGCTGGTTCATTCTCTGTGACAACAGTCAGTTCTAACCTTCGAATGTTGTGATGCTTAGCCCAATGTTCCAGTTCATTAAATAACTTTGAACCGAGCCCCTGTCCTCTAAATCCCTTTAAAATTCCAATAACAATGTATGCCGAATGTTTATTTCTCTTCGCACTTCCACCAAAAGCACACACATAACCAACCAATTGATTTTCCTTTTCAGCAACTAATATGACTGAGTTTATTTCCCTTCTAATACGTTCAATCAGCTTCAAATAGTTTTCAGCCTGATTCACTCTTTCTCCCGCCTCCCAAAGCATATACTGAGAGCTGTTCTCAACCTGGTAAGTGAGGCTTGCTAAATTTTCTGCATCAGAATTTTTTATTTCTCTTATTACCATCCCGTTTCTCTCCCGTTCTCCATTTAATCATATTAATTTAATGTATAGACCACTTGTGAAGTCGTTACCAATTCTACCTTAATGGATGCAGTCAAACATCCTACTGTAAATGTATTATAAAATCAGCTTAATCTCAGTGAAACCTTCTATCTAGTTTTATCTGTTAGACTAGGATCTAGTTTGAAAAAACATAGGAATGAATTAGTCAACCTTTCTTTAATTAGGTTAGGATTACATATAATCCTCTATAGTTGAGCTATATGTTTTTATTTTTTCAAACTGAAAAACTCAAATCTTAGGAGGATTTATCATGGCAAAGTCATCTCAGTCAATGCGAAAGTATGTGGTTTCTTCCGCGTTAATCACTTCTTTGGCACTTACACCAGTGTTAGCAGAAAATGTTTCGGCGAAAGCGGATCCGGGTTCTTCTGAGTCCAGCAGCTCTTCAGAACCTTCTCAAATATTACACAGCGGTGACCGAGGGTCAGAAGTAGAATCCGTCCAGGATGAATTAAAAACTCAAGGCTATTACACAGCGAACATAGACGGTATCTACGGACCTATTACAGAAGATGCAGTTGAATCTTTTCAATCTGAAGAAGGATTAGCTGTTGACGGCATTGTAGGACCGGAAACAAAATCTGCATTATCCACGCTCTCAGAAAACAGCATTGAGGAAGACCAAGAAGCTGATATTGAAGAGCCATCCAAGGATGAGTCCACTTCTCAATCTGACGTTGTCTCCATTGCAGAAGACTTAATTGGAACTCCTTATGTATGGGGAGGAACTACACCTGAAGGGATGGACAGCAGTGGTTTTATTCTTCATGTGTTTGAACAGGTAGGCGTCGACCTTCACCGTAAAGAAAGCGACATGTGGTTAAATGACGGTGTCCAAGTAGATTCTCCAGAAGTTGGAGATGTTGTATTCTTTGAAGGAACTTATAACACAGAAGGAGCATCTCACAGCGGAATTTATATTGGGGATAATCAAATGATTCACTCTGGAAGTAATGGGGTCGAAGTTGCAGATATGAGTATCGACTATTGGCAAGATCATTATTTAGGCGTTAAGTCCTTTCAATAATAAATATAGAGTAGCAAGCCAGTGCGAAATCGCACTGGCTTTTTTAGGATAACAGGAGAAAATTGAATTCGTTGTTCTTTTGTTTTCGGCCTAAATATTGTATAGTTATTAGATTGAAAAATTGCCAAACTTAAAAACTACTCTATTAAAACAATACTAGAAAGGTGCCAATAAACATGATACACAATCCTACAGGAAAAGAACGTATAGGCCTTGCTTTCCTGCTTGGAATGCTTGGAATACTCGGTCCCCTTAATATCGATATGTACCTGCCGAGTTTTCCCGGAATCGCGAGTGACTTAAATGCAAGTGCTTCCCTTGTACAGCTTAGTTTAACAACTTGTTTAATCGGGCTGGCAGTAGGACAGTTGGTAGTCGGGACGATAAGCGATGCGCAAGGAAGAAGGAGACCATTAATGATATCCATCTTTTTATTCGCCGTCTCCTCTTTACTTTGTGCGCTGGCTCCCAACATTTTCACCCTGATTGCAGCCCGTTTCTTACAGGGATTTACAGCTTCGGCGGGTGTGGTACTTTCAAGGGCTGTAGTCAGAGATGTATTTAGCGGTAGAGAACTGACTAAGTTCTTTGCCCTGCTCATGGTGATCAATGCCACCGCCCCTATGATTGCTCCCATGGCTGGAGGCGGTATACTGCTCCTGCCATTTTCCAGCTGGCATACAATTTTTTATTTTCTAAGTATACTCGGTTTATTAATTGTTCTTGTCATATCTTTACGTTTACCAGAAACCCTGCCTCCAGAAAGAAGAATTCCGAGTACGTTAAAAGATTCAATCCGGACCATAGGCAGTTTATTTAAAGATCGATCATTTATCGGCTATGCTTTGACAATTGGTTTTGTTCACGGAGGCAGTTTCGCCTATGTCTCAGGAACACCTTTTGTTTATCAGGATATTTATGGGGTTTCCCCACAAGTGTTTAGTATACTATTTGGGATTAATGGACTTGCAATTATATCAGGGAGCTTTATCATTGGACGTTTAGGCGGTATTATTCATGAAAGGACTCTGCTGAGAACCGCGATTCTCACAGCAGTATCAGCAACCTCCTTCCTTCTCATCATGACGATCATTGAAGGCCCTCTTCCGACTCTTGTCATCCCGATATTCATTTATATGACTGCTATGGGAATGGTCTTGACAAGTACTTTCACTTTAGCAATGGAGCATCAGAGTCATCGGGCAGGAAGCGCAAGCGCCGTGTTAGGAATGCTGCCTCTTTTATTCGGCTCCATGGTTTCTCCTTTAGTAGGGATTAATGAATCGACTGCCATTCCAATGGGAACTGTATTGTTTACAACCGCCGCGATTGGCTCAATTACTTTTTTCACTTTAACAAAAAAATATAAGCAGGCAGCTGCCTAATTGACCTGACCGTTTCCTCATAAGGAAACGGTCATTTTTGTCATGGGAAAAACGCCTTAATTTTTATTTTATATGTAAGAAAACCTAACACAAACTGTGACATGATGTCCTCTTTTTGAAATAATCAGTATATTATAAAAACTGGAGGTTTGGTTATGGTTGAAGAACAAAATATTTACAAAGGAAACAAAAAAATATTATTTATGACAACATTTGCTTTCTTTTTAAGTTTCGTTGTCTGGTTTAATATGGCTCCTTTTGCTTCAACGATTCAGAAAGCATTACAGTTATCCAATGAAGAAATTGGTGTATTACTCTCGATCAACGTTGCATTGACGATTCCAGCAAGAATAATTATTGGTATGCTTGTGGATCGGTTCGGTCCAAAGCACGTGTACGCTGCGCTGCTTATCTTTGCGAGCATCCCCTGCTTCTGGTTCGCGTTTGCGGATTCATTTTGGCAGTTATTTATGGCTCGTGCCCTGCTCTCTGTTGTAGGAGCCGGTTTTGTTATAGGAATCCGCATGGTATCTGAATGGTTTCCTTCTAAACATCTTGGTTTAGCGGAAGGCATTTATGGTGGATGGGGCAATTTCGGTTCTTCAGCGGCAGCCTTTTCCCTTCCCCTTCTTGCCTTGTTGTTCGGCGGTGAAAATGGCTGGCGTATGGCCATAGCATTAACAGGCGTTCTATGTATTGTCTATTCATTTATTTATTTCAAATCAGTAGAAAACACACCGTCCCAAAAAGAGTTCAAAAAGCCCAGGAGAAGCGGTGCTATGGAGGTAACAAGCTACAAAAGCATGGCAGCCCTAATGCTCATGTCAATTCCTCTTTATGCGGCCCTGGCTTTGATTACCTGGCAGTTAAGCAATACATCTCTTATTTCAAATCAAATAGCTGTGGCAGTTTATACAGCTTTAGCAGCTGTATATGGATATAACTTGTATAAAATCTGGACCGTTAACCGTGACCACTTAAGAAAAGGTGTTCCTGCCAAAGAACAGTATTCATTTAAACAAGTAGCCATCTTAGATTTCGCTTACTTTATCACATTCGGATCCGAACTGGCCGTCATCTCTATGCTTCCCATGTTTTTTGAAGCTACCTTCAGCATGGGAGTGGCCGGTGCCGGGATGATTGCAAGTTCTTTTGCTTTTATGAATCTTGTAGCACGGCCGGGCGGGGGCTGGCTGAGCGATAAATTTGGAAGAAAGAAGACGTTAATTATACTACTGGCTGCTACTTCTGCTGCCTACTTATGTATGTCACAGATAGGATCTAACTGGCCCATCGCTGCTGCCGTCCTATTAACAATGACTTGTTCTTTCTTTGTACAGGCTGGTGAGGGTGCTGTTTTTTCTATGGTTCCATTAGTAAAAAAACGACTGACAGGGCAAGTGGCTGGAATGGTCGGTGCGTACGGAAGTGTCGGTTCCGTGTTATTCCTTGCTATTCTTGGACTCTTAAATCCATCTTTATTTTTCTTAGGAATATCAATTATGGCATTCTGCTGCTTCATCACTTGTTTCTTCTTAAACGAGCCCGGCAAAGAACATAGTAAAGAGAAAGTACCAGCTGCCGAAGAAAAAACGGAAAAGTCCGGCAAAGAGGTTGCGATTTAAAGTATGGTATGCAACGAATTTAATCACTTAAATTACGTTGACAGCTTTCCCCTCTCATGCTAGGCTTATAACAATTCAATAGATTCTCTTATTTAGAGAGGCGGAGGGACTGGCCCAATGAAGCCCGGCAACCGATCAATCTATGATTGTGGTGCTAATTCCAGCAAAGCTATGGCTTTGGAAGATAAGAGAGGTGCGTATGAAAACCTCTCAGCTTGAGAGGTTTTTTTCATACCTATCCTGAATAAAACAAAATAACGAAAGTCGCTCAGGTGTTGGATAAGCATAAGGCAGCTTATTCAGCTTAAAAGGGAAGACCGGTGAAAATCCGGCACGGTCCCGCCACTGTAAAAGGGAGCATCCTGCAGAGAACGTCACTATCAAAGCAGATGGGAAGACGCAGGGTGTGAAGAACTTGAGTCAGGAGACCTGCCTGGCGATTTCACACTATTACCTACGAGGAATAGGGAGGTGTATGCCGCTTTATTTGGACCAGTCTGTCTCTACAGACTTTATTAAAGATGGGCTTTACAATCTCTCTTCTATTAGGAGAGATTTTTTATTTGTTTAATAATAACAGGAGGAATGAGTATGCCTAAGACATCTACTATTGGTTATCCCAGAATTGGAGAAATGCGGGAATGGAAAAAAGCACTTGAACAGTTCTGGAAAGGAAATCTATCAGAATCCGAACTTCAAACGGAATTGAAGAAGCTTAGATTGATTAACTTAAAAAAGCAGCAGGACAAGGGAATTGATTTGATTCCTGTAGGTGATTTCAGCTTTTATGATCACGTTCTTGATACTTCATTTATGTTTGGATTGATCCCTGAACGATTCAAAGACGAGAATAAAAGTAGTTTACAAACCTATTTCGATATCGCCAGAGGAAATAAAGATGCAGTCGCTTCAGAGATGACCAAATGGTTCAATACCAATTATCATTATATTGTCCCTGAAATACAGCCTGAAGACGAACCATTTTTAGATGAGAACCGGCTGCTTACCTATTTTAAAGAAGCTGAACAGCTAGGGATTAAGAGCAAACCTGTTCTATTAGGACCTATAACCTTTTTAAAGTTAGCGAAAGGTTACGAACAAAAAGAATTCCCTGCTATTCTAAGAAAACTACTCCCTCTTTATGTTCAAGTTCTTCAGGAACTGGAAAGAGAAGGAGCAGACTGGGTACAAGTTGATGAACCGATTTTATCTACATCGCTGTCCGAGGAAGATCTTTCTTATTTTAAGGAAGTATATCAAGCTTTCGATAAGGAGCTTTCATCCCTAAAGGTAATTCTTCAGACCTACTTTGAGTCAATTGAAAACTATAAAGAAATTGTAAATCTTCCCGTGGCAGGAATCGGACTTGATTTTGTTCATGATGAGGATGCCAACCTTCACTCTTTGAAGGAATATGGTTTTCCTGAAAATAAATTACTTGCCGCCGGCATAGTCAATGGCCGTAATATTTGGAAAAGTGACTTACAGGCAGCCTTAGAGAAGTTGAACATCATTTCCTCAATTGTAGATAAGAAAAATATTCTGATTCAGCCGTCCTGCAGTCTCCTGCATGTTCCGGTAACTGTAGAAACTGAAAAAGAACTGGAGCCACATTTAAAAGACGCTTTAGCTTTTGCTGATCAAAAAATAGAAGAAATATCAATATTGTCGGAAGGTTTGCACAAAGGAGAAGAAATCATTAAAGAAAGATTAAGCCTCCAGGCACAGTCTCTCGATCGACTTATGAATTCCGACAGCAGAAATAAACATAACGTACAGAAAGAAGTTGAGTTTTGGAAAGGAGTTGAACCGAACCGGGATCACCCATATGAAACACGGCAAAAAAAACAACAGGCATATTTTAAGCTGCCCCTCTTACCTACTACAACAATCGGAAGTCTGCCTCAAACTTCTGAAATCCGCCAGGCGAGATTAAAGTGGCGAAGAAACGAGTGGTCCGATGAGGAATATCAACATTTCATCAATTCAAGCATGGAAGAGTGGATTGACCGTCAGGAAGAGATCGGTTTAGATGTATTAATTCACGGGGAATTCGAACGAAACGATATGGTAGAGTTTTTTGGTGAGAAACTAGATGGATTTGCCTTTACCCGATATGCCTGGGTACAATCCTATGGTTCCCGCTGTGTAAAGCCTCCTGTTATTTACGGTGATGTCGCTTTAAACTCGCCAATGACTGTCAACGAAATCGCCTTTGCTCAATCGCTAACAGACAAACCGGTTAAAGGCATGCTCACCGGGCCGATCACAATTTTAAATTGGTCATTCGTTCGAGAAGATATAAGCAAATATGATGTTACTAAACAAATTGCTTTAGCTTTACAAAAAGAAATCAAAGCTTTAGAAGAAAATAACGTCCATATGATTCAAGTAGATGAACCAGCATTACGTGAAGGCTTGCCGCTTAAGCCTTATAAACAACAAGAGTACTTGAATGAAGCTGTCTATGCTTTTAAACTGGCCACCTCAAAAGTAAAAGATAAAACCCAAATTCATACACACATGTGTTATTCGGAATTTGGAGAAATCATGGATACGATTAATCAACTGGATGCCGACGTCATATCTATCGAAGCTGCACGAAGTCACGGCGAATTAGTTTCAGACTTTGAAAAGACTTCTTACAGGAAAGAAATCGGGCTTGGTGTATATGATATCCACAGCCCCAGAGTTCCGTCAGTAGAAGAAATAGAAAAAAGTATTTGGCGGGCATTAAAGGTTCTTAATCCACGCCAATTCTGGGTCAACCCGGATTGTGGACTAAAAACAAGAGGTGTTCATGAAACAACTGAGGCGCTTCTCAACATGGTTGAAGCTGCCAATCGTGTTCGTGAAAGAATTAATGAAGATATATATGTAAAAGGCGAATAGTCTCTGTTATAGTGGAGGATCCAAAGTTACCCATACGGCTCGAAGGCACTCTGTGGTGCAACAGATAGACTGTGGTAAGACCGACTTCAATTTTGCTATTCGATTCCTTCTATTCGAAAGCGGACGGCATCTCTGCTGGTTTTCTTGGATCTCATAAAGTCATCAAAATAAACGTTTCCTTTATCATATCTAATTACTGTATTGGTTTTTGAGTGCAATATCGTGTTTCAGTATCACGCTTTTTCTTTGATAGGGTTTCATCTTCTTCCCGATTTTTGTAGAAAAACCGCAATAAGTGTAAAACGATTATTGCAGGGATCTTTAAGTCTTTGTAGAAGTTATAGAGTAAATAGCAATAAATCTATGCAACTTTTCGCGAGACACAAAAGAAAGGAGAAAGTGATGTTTAAAAAAGGATTTTTTAAAAACACGTTGTACAAATGGATGCCCCATAAGGAACAGTATATTTGCGAGAAAAAACTTGTAAAGGTGATCAAACGATTAAAAATTGAGGATTTCACTTTTAATTGGGATCGCAGCAGCTGCTTTATCGAATTTAATTATCACGATAAACCTTACCGATTAGAACATTCAATCGAACAGGCTAAAGAAAGAGGAATTATTTTAAGAAATGGTTTGGACTGTCTGATTGAGTTAACTCTATCTCTTGAGGATCTGTGTGAAATCATTGACCGGGGAACGTACAAATTTGAAACTTGGATTTCTGGTATGGAACAGTCTTCCTCAGACTCTGCAAAAGAGATTCCTGAATTTGAAGAAGAATTTCATATCAGGTACAAATCTTTAGGAAAACAAAACCTTTCTGATTCCAAAAAGAGCGAGGAGTTCATCCCTTTCCCCTCTGAATCACCTTTAAACAACTTTGGTGAAAGCAAAATCCTACAACAGCCGCGCCATAAATAAACAGTTTGCAGCCTTTATTACATAGAAACCGGACAGGTTGATCCCTTACCCTGTCCGGTTTCTTTTTTTAGAAATCCCCCTCTACTCCCTCTTCCTCAAAGATCTTCCAATGGCCACATGCCATTTCTCCCTGCCACTGCTCAAGATTTTCTGTGTAAAATTCCTAAATATGAGGCCCAGGGTCCCACATCCTCTCGATACCTTTCAGCCATCACCCTTACCATTTGTGAAATATGGGTTAAATCATGTACGGCCCAGGTAGAGATCAACTCTTTTACCTTTACTTCCCCGAAGGCAGGATGACTTCCTTTAAGTTCTAGTTTTGCTTCTGTATCTACTAACTCTTCAAGTCTGCGAAGATTATCCTTTCGAAGTGAGGCAAACTCCTCTAACTTATACTCAATAGGTTCTATTCTTTTAAGATGGAGATGAGAGAAGCGATCAAATGCAGGAAAAGGAACGGTCATTTCTTCCTTGAGAATAAATGAAATTCGAGGGATCCAGTTATATTTCTCCGCTTCAATTAAATGAGCAATTACCTCTCGAATTGTCCATGTTCCTTCTCCTTCGTTACACTGCAGCCAGCCGACAGATAATCCCGTTATAAAATTTTTAAGAGTGGGAGGCGTTCGTTCCAGCACTTCCACTGATTCCTTCATTGTAAAATTCATGTCAAGATTCCCCTCTCCGACTTGTTAAATCAATTATAGAAGTTCTGTCATAAAAATACCAAACGCAAAAAACAGGTTGTAGAGACCTTCTCAACAACCTGAATTGCCATTAATAAGCCATTCATTCCCTATTGCTTTTATATTCTTTTAAAAATTTTGTTCATATAATACCGGTAGCGTTCATAAGGAATAGAGTTCTCGTTGTGTAAAATCAAAGCCGGCTGGTATTTACGCCGAGGATAAGCTCTCCCACTTCCGGCAAATTGCTGCATATGAGTGTAGTTCAGACGAACGACAAGATTTGTTAAGTAAGAAGACCTGCCCGCATCCGGCCGTCTCAGCTCGTTAAGTGTTATCACCATTTGCTCAGCAGATAAAATTCCCAGCCCATGTCCAAAATAAAGGTCATTCCCAAGAAATACAGCATTTTCCCCTCTCCACTGTGGTGCTTGTGGATCAAAATCGGGATTATCAAAATAGACGATATCTCCGGGTAAGAAACGCCGTGTATACACTGGATATAACCCAAGGTCACTATCGGCATGCCAGCTGTAAATATAAATATCAGGAAATAAAAAATTAAAAGCCGATTCACCAATTACATTTAATACTGCGTGATAATAAATAATCAACATCGCCCCGGCACATTCAAATGCATATTCGCGGCTGTTGGAATATATATCTTGAATAGCCGCCGATGGTTTTACACCCGGCCGTAATCGAATGGCTCCATAATTCGTTACGATCCAATACCGAGGATCACTGCGTGTGGTATCGAAAGTAGCAAATTTCACTTCACTCTGGTTCATTAACTCTGCGCTTCTCAGAATGCTTCTGCGAACTCTTAACTCGAACTTCAAGGCATCCATCGAATGAAAAGCATACACATTCTGGGAGGAGCTCATAATTCTAACAATCATCTCTTCTTCACTGTTGGCTGCATTTATTTCATCTGGTTCAACAAGCCGTCCTCCTATTTGAATCATTTAATCCCCTCCGTTGATCGAATAATTACTTTCATTATTACAAACCTATTCAACTAAAGGGATCCAATGACCAACTCAAAGGAAATGTCCCAGGAACCAAGATTTTATGATTTAATATAACATCGTTCGATGGTCTTTGGATGAGATTTACACAACTCAGTCAACTCCTCAAGCACATCATGAAAACTAAGCAGTTCATAGATTAAAATCGTTTGAGGGGGCAGGTGCTGTCGGAAACGGCCTTCCTTCACCACATGGTTTTCTTTCCATTCCCAGAATAAACGGTCCAGCTTCTCCACCAGCTGAAAATGTTCTTCACCTATATTGTGCGCCGGATCGACTAGTATTTTAATGTAAGAGGCCGTCACTGTTTCTATCAATTCACGTTCCTTTTGATTAAAATCTTTAAGCTGTACTTTCACATATTGTAAATTACCGAGGTGATAAGCAATTTGCTGTAGAGCGGCCAACTTTCTTTGAGCAAATTGAAAGGATCGCATTTCGTCTTTTGTATGTTTGTGATATTTCCACTCTTCCCGTTGAAATTGAGAAAGTTGATAAGTCTTCTCTAAACGTGCTGTTAACTGACGGTAGGAGCGGCTTATATTCCAGTTCCTTTCTTTTAAATCTTTTTTCCCTCCCATAACTATACGTTCAAGCAGTTTTGCTGCTTGATTAAATAAAGCATTTATATTTCGATAAATCCCGGGGGTGTAGTTAGGGGGAAGCAGGAAAAAATTCACCGCCGTTGACACTACAATTCCAATAGATGTCGTTCCTAATCTTGTGAAAAAAGAGATAAAATGGTGATCCTGAAAATCAGGAATCATGGCAGTAGCAGTTATGGCTGCTACTAAAATTCCATCATCCAGTTTTAACTTGTGACAAATAGCAATTGTCAGCATGGCGGCTAACGCAAAGGTGATTGCACTTTTTCCAAATATAGCATAGAAGGAAGTTGCTAGCAGAGCACCGATGGCTGAAGCCGGAAAACGAATCATCGCTTTTTTTATGGAGTCAGCAGCTGTATGCTCAATCGTCACAATTGCTGTTATAACTGCGAAAACAACAGGTAAATTAAAAAACCCGCAAATCAGTGCCGTAATAAAAACGGATATGCCTGTTTTCAGCGTTCGTCCGCCAAAAAGTTGATAATTTTTCAACGATTCAATTAAGTTCTTCATATTACTCACTTCCATATGTATTAATAAGAGCTGATAGAACATGCTTTAATTAATTTTATCATATCTAATTTGATAGAATATTCCATCAATTGCATTCTTACAAAGCACATGTCAGACTGTAGAGGAACCACCAAATTGAAAAAGAAATGCAGGTGAGGATATGATCGAAGTAAGAAAATCTTCAATCACAGCAGATGAATCCAATAAAGGTGTATTTGCTACCAGAAACATACAAAAAAATGAACTTATTCACCAAGCTCCAGTACTGCCTTATCCTAATAGTGAACATAAACATATAGAGAAAACATATCTTGCTGATTATGCGTTTGAATATGGTTCCAACCACACAGCATTCCTCCTAGGGTATGGAATGATGTTTAATCACTCTTATCAGCCTAATGCTGATTACAGAATTAATTTTGATAACGATTCATTTGATTTCTATGCATTCTCAGACATCAAGGAAGGGGAAGAAATATTCATTAACTATAATGGCGAAGTCGAAAATAACGATCCCCTTTGGTTTAATGAAGAGAATAATGAAAATAACGAATGAATTATCCCTCGCACCTCTATATAGGAGGTGCTTTTTTTTGCCTGCATATAATTCCAGCTTCGGGCCAAAATTAAACATATACTCTAAAGGAGGTCTTTTGAATGAATAAGGAACGTGCTAAAGAGATTTTCCACTCCCCCGAAATGATTAATGTTACGCATGAAGAAAGAGAAGTCTATATTGAAGAAGTCATTGAAAGAAATGAAACAGCTCGTGTTCATCCAATGGATCAGCCTAATATCATCCAGGAAGTTCCGCTATACGAGTTAAAGGAATTAGAGCATTAAACTAAAAAACGGCATCCCTTCAATTGTGGATGCCGTTTTTATATATGTTACGTTTATTAATTCCCTGAGACTTGATCTCAACCAATTGCAGCTCCTTCTCTTGAAGAATCTGTAGCTCCCTCAAAGTAAATGTCTTCTGCATTCAGCTTCCTTAATTCCCCCCCACTTTTAGTAATGAGCCCAGACGTCTGGAAATCCTTTTTTGCCTTACCATTTTCATTTTGAATAAAGGTCCTGATGGGATAAATATAAACAATCCGAAATAAGCATAAATAAGTTTATGATGATACAATGATACGATGAATCATGAATTCTAAGAGGGAATAACACGAACTTTTCTTATTTTATCGTCCTGACGATCTACCCGAGATCTCCTTAGAAATTTCAAGGGACAACACTATAACGATTAAAGAGGTGTGTTTTGTAATGGATCTCCTGCCAAAGGAATTTTATAATCAACCTACTCTTGAGCTGGCCAGATCCCTGTTAGGGTGCCGCCTGGTGAAAGAAACCACATCAGGAACAGCTTCAGGTTATATAGTTGAAACTGAAGCGTATATTGGTCCTGTTGATCGTGCAGCGCACAGCTACAACTATAAAAGAACAAAACGGACAGAAGTCATGTTTGGTCCTGCCGGCTTTGCTTACACGTATGTTATGCATACTCATTGTCTTGTCAACGTAGTCAGCGGTGTGGAGGGAAGCCCGGAAGCTGTGCTCATACGAGCCGTAGAACCGGTAGAAGGAATCAAACTCATGTATGAAAGGCGTGGAGATAAAAAGGAAAAAGACTTAACGAACGGACCAGGAAAATTAACCAAAGCTCTGGGAATTACAAAAGAGGATTACGGCCGCTCCTACCTCACTCCTCCTCTTTACCTAACCTCCGGCTTCTCTCCTGTCAGTATTTCACAAGGGACCCGGATTGGGATTGAGAATTCAGGCGAAGCCCGTGATTTTCCATGGCGTTTCTGGGTAACCAATAATAAATTTGTTTCTAAATAATTCCGAATAGACCTCCTTATTTAGTTAATACTTAAAGTAGATATCTATAAGGAGGTTCCTTTAAATGAACAAAGGTGACTATCATTTAGCCCGCCTTACTGAAACTGAAAGAGAAAAATTATCAAGTTTAGAAAAAGAAATTGGGAAAGTATTGATTGCCTGGGAAGGCGATCAGCCATTTCACAAAGAAACCAGCGATCAATAAAAAATGTCCAGTATCTGCTCACTCCAGATACTGGACTATTATTATTCCTCCTCGACAATATGTTTAAGTTTATCGATTTTATTATCCCAGTATTGGTCGAAGAAGCTCAACCAATCCCTCACTTCCATAAGTTCATCAGGCTGCAGAGAATAAATTTTCTCCCTGCCGGACTTTCTCGGTTTTACCAGCCGTGCCTCTTCAAGTACATTTAAATGCTTTACCACGGCCGTCCGAGTAAATTCAAAATGTTTACTTATTGCCTTAATAGAATACTCCTCATTGGCTAACATCTGAAGTATTTTTCGCCTCGCAGGATCAGCAATAGCCTGATATACATCATGTGATTGACGGACATCCATCAGCCTTCTACTGCCTTTCTCAGTTTCTCATGAACAATCATTTCCCATCCTTTATTCATGGTATTACGTGTATCCAACTGAGTTTTTGATGTTACGCTCATAACTTCTTCTGGCTGACCCCAGCCGGAATGCACTAATGTAAATTCTGTCTTCCTATTCTCTACTTCTTTCAAATAAAAAGAGACGACCCACCCCCGGTCGCCCCAGGTAAAGGAAAGTTCATATGGTTTATTCACTGTAACCACCTGACAAGGCGAATCTTCAAATTGAGACTTAATTGTAAACTTATACCCTTCAACAGGTTTGAAATCGTTCGGCATAAACCACTCCTCAATTCCTTCAGATGTAGCTACAGCTTTCCATACGCGTTCAATCGGAGCATCAAACAAAGCTTTCTTTTTTATTTCAGGAACCTTATCATTCGAAGATTGTGTCATCTGCTATTCTCCTCCTCAAAAATATAACCAATAGGTGTTATAATTAATTGTAACACCTATTGGTTATATTTCAAACTGCCTCCTCATGATGAGGTGGCACATAAAATCACAAGATGACTTTTTTCCTGACTAAAAAACCAAAGGCAGATCTATATGTGAGACCCGCCTTTTTTGCATACTTGTTAATCTTTTAATTTTATTTGTTTAGTGTCGGCATATTTTTGAATCATTTTTTTAAAAGCAATGATTTCTTCCTTAGATTGGAAAAACCATTTTGGCAGAATCATAGCACTTTGCTTGGAAAGATAAAGTTGAAACAAATCCTGCTGTTCATAAATAGAGATAATATCTGTCCAGGCATAACGGTTCATTGAATTCCTTGTTTTCTGCTGAATGATTCCCGGACGGAAAACATAATTGACCTCCTGCTGAAGAGCTGAGTTCTTTTTATACTCTCTCGAAGCTCTTAAATTTATCATTAGTACGAGAAATAACACCATAAACCCTGCTAACAAAAAGGAAACAACAGCAGTGAAAATAATAGAAAACAAAAGCGGAGCTTCCATTGACTGAAAGCTAACAAAGAAGAATAAAGCGAATGCAGCTGCAAAATAGAACAGCTTGACCTTTTTCATATGATAATTGCTATGCCTTCTATAATCTGCTGATGTCAATTTGCCGCTGACCGAGATTTTTTGATTTTCCTTCATGACACCACTCCTCAAAAGCACAATTCCTTTCTTAGCTTATCATGAAGCGCTCGTTTTTTGTTAAAAAATCATCTTAAAATCCATCCTCCACGAAAGGTTATCAGAACTCGGTATTATGCCTTACTTCAAGTTTCTGCAATTCTTCTTTATTTATCTCTTATCCAGCTAAACAAGTAATCTTATACCCTTCTAATGAACTAGGCATAAATACTTGTTTTTCTATATTTTCAATAGATTTACATAAAATTTTAGTTCTATTAATAATCGTTCATTAATATTGCGGATGTACAAGCTTTTAGTAGAAAGGGAGGAATCAATTTGTTGAAAAAATCCGCAGCATTACTAGTAAGCTCAACCATTTTATTTTCAGGTGCCAGTTTGGGAGATAAAGGCTCTGTTTATGCAGAGGAATCGAATTCCGGAAATGAAAACGTAAAAAATGTTATCTACATGATTCCAGATGGTTACTCTGCAGGTTACGCCACGAATTATCGATGGTTTAAAGGGGAGGATTCTTCATTTGACCCTTATTTGAAAGGGATGATGAAAACATACTCAGAAGATACTGAAGTAACAGACTCTGCGGCCGCCGGAACTGCTATGGCAACCGGAAGTAAAACAAACAACGGTATGGTGGGTGTAACGCCCGACGGAGAAAAACTAGATAGTATACTTAATGCTTCAGAAAATGCCGGAAAATCATCAGGTCTAGTAGCCACCTCAACGATCACCCATGCCACACCTGCTGTATTTGCTTCTCATGTTGAGGATCGCGATAACGAAGCAGGGATTGCTCCTCAGCTGCTTGAAAATGATGTGGACATCCTGTTAGGCGGCGGCAAGGAAATGTTTTTACCTGAATCTGAAGGTGGCCAGCAGGCTGAGAACTTAATACAACAAGCGGAAGAAGATGGATATGCTTTTGCAGAAACGAAAGATGAGCTTATGGATCTGAAGAAGAAAGATAGAATATTAGGGCTCTTTGCGGATGAAGCACTTAGTCCTGAATTAGAACGCAGCGAAACGGAAGAACCAAGCTTATCAGATATGACCTCTACAGCCATAGACTCACTTTCTCAGGATGAAGACGGCTTTTTCCTAATGGTAGAAGGAAGCCAGATTGATTGGGCGGGGCACGCTCATGATGCAGCATGGGCTATGAATGATACTGCAGCCTTTGAGAAAGCAGTAGAAGAAGCCATAGAATACGCAAAGGAGGATAAAGAAACTCTGGTCGTTATTGCGGGGGATCATGAAACAGGCGGAATGACTGTAGGATCAAATGGAGAATATGACGTCAAGCAGGATGTAATCCAGGGTGTCAGTGCTACAGGGGACCACATGGCTGAACAATTAAATAAAGATCGTTCAAACGTTGCTCAAGTAGTAGAAGAATATACAAGTGTTGAGTTATCTGAAGAAGAAATAGAAACAATCCGTTCCTCAGAAAAACCGAATGAAGCTATAAATAATGCAGTCAGCGACCACGCACTTGTAGGCTGGACGAGCTCTGTGCACACTGGAGTGGACGTACCGATTTATGCGTACGGCCCTGCCTCAAATGACTTTAGCGGACTCGTCAACAATACGGACATTCCTAAAAAAATGGCTTCCGCTATGGGGGTGGAATTGGGAAACCACTCAGAGAACAACGAAAAGGATAACAAAGACAAGCAAATGACATGGAAAAACAAAAACAATAAAAACTACGCAACACCTGCGAATGGCTGGAATGAGTGGAGTGTAGTAGATTATTTGAAATCTAAAGGATACCCTGCAGGTTTTTCTTTCAGAGGTAAAGTTGCAGCCAGCTACAACGTAAAAAATTATAAAGGAACAGCTCCTCAAAACATTACAATGCTTGAGCAATTAAAGGAAGAGTTAAATTAATAAAGAAGAAGCAGCCTGAAATCCCGGCTGCTTCTTCTTTATTTTCTGAGGAATTTACGTAAAGCTTAATTTAGAGTAGTTTCCATTCCCCTACCCAATTCTAACTAATTAAAAGTAAATAAAATAAACAGCCGCTGCTAATACAAGCCGGTAAACCGCAAAAGGCATAAGCTTTACTTTCTCTATCACTTTAAGGAAGAAACGTATCGAGAATAAAGCAAATAGGAAAGCTGTTATAAATCCTGCTATGAAAAAGGGAAGGGCTTCCATACTAAAATATGACCAGTTCTTAACTAAGGAAAGTCCGCTGGCCCCTAGCATAATAGGAACAGCCATTATAAACGTAAAGTCGGCTGCAGAGCGATAGCTCATACCCAGTAAAACCCCCCCTGAGATCGTGGCCCCAGATCTTGAAAAACCAGGCCACAAGGAAAAACACTGAATTAACCCTACTGTAAAGGCCTGACGATAGGTAATATCATCTACCGTTAAAGTAACAGGTGCTTTTAAACGCCATCTGTCTGCAGCTACCATTAATAATGATCCGAGAATAAGACCGATCACTACCGTAGACACAGAAAACAAGTAGGTATCGATAAAATTCTCAAAACTAAAACCGAGTATAACTGCTGGTAACAATCCTATTGCAATGTGACTGACCTTTAAGCCTTTAACCTGTTTAGAATGCGAATTCATAAAGGTACTAAGTAATTCTTGAAACCTTTTTTTAAATACAAAAACCACGGCACATATTGAACCTAATTGCACAACGATTTTAAATGTGTTGGCTACATATTCTGTAAGGAATTCCCCGGAATGAAGCCATAAATCATCTACCAGAATCATATGTCCTGTTGAGGAGATCGGCGCAAACTCAGTCAGCCCTTCAACCATTCCTAAAACGATCACTTTTAAAAAAGCAATAATCTCCATAAATTAACCTTCCCGGAAATTAATTAGATCCCGAAACACCTCAACGTTGACAAAGCTCCGCGAGAAGTCAGGGAGAACTTCCATCCATTTCACTCCAGACAAGGTGCCGGTAAGCAGGATTGTCCCGAAGAATACACTCATTAAGAGAGCAGCAAGTCCCATCCATTCTATGTCTTGTTTGCTGGCCCTATTCCATTTATTTTTCATAATCGTTCTCCTTATTTTTCATAATCCTCCTTCAATTTTTTGAGAAACTAAACCGGGAATTATGGAAACACACAAGGCGAACTTTTGTAATAAACAGCATAGAAGGAACTTGGTTTAATGGAAAAAGAAAAATAGTTCTTTATAAAGAATAACTGTTGATTCACTTTTATAGGGAGAAATAGAATGTCTTTGTGCTTACATAATAGAGGCGTAGATTGAGAAAACACTGTAACTGCCGCAAAAGAATCATTAACAGTCGAAGTGAACCTTGTGTTATATTGTACAAGTGCTCTACATATGGAAAGCCTGGAAAAAGGAAACAAAGCGAACAATAGTAATAGAATAAGTAAAACGTTCTTTCTCTTCATTTCTTATCCGCCCATTCCAGATAGTTATATATAAGGTGGTCATTCCTTGATATTTTTAATATACCCTAATGTTTTCATTTCAGGGATAGAGAGGAAGACCTATTTAAAGGAATTTCTTCCGTGGGGATTCATACAAATTATTACCCTATACAGTTTTTTTAATGATTAACATTCTATTGGCGCTGCTTTGAAATTCATAAGGGACATCTTCTTCTCGTGTCATGTAACCTTCTTCTGTTAAATATGCGATTAACCTATCCATATTTTCATAACGTTTTCCTTCTAAATCAACCGTGGGAAAAATACGCACTTCTTCTTTTGAGACTCGGATCATCTCTTCAATCGCAGCCAAATGAAAATCTTCACTCATCCGATCTGCATACATAAATAGAAAGTGTGCAGATAAAACAATATCAAACTCTTGGTCTTTAAACGGCAGTTCAGGCAGAGTAACTGGTATGTAGTTTTCTTTAGCCCGGTTCATATCCTTAACAGACTCCTCCAGTGCCCTCATCCTATGTTCTCGTAAATTCTCAACCCCGCTAAAATAAGTCCATACATAATTCTCCCTGGCTTTGTCTATATTCTCCATTGCATGATTAAAATCTTTCATTCCTTTATTTTTAAGTTGATCTGCAGAATGGCAGTACGCAATATCAGCTGCTGAAATATCAAGCCCCCTCTGTCTTCCCACTGCAGTAAAGGAACATGCACCAGCAGGACAGTCGAGAATTCTTTTATTCTTAAGTGCGTTTTCTGATAAAGCAAACATGCTCAAATATTCTTCATAGGTTCTGCCTATAAAAATAATTTTTTCCAAATCCAGCTTGACTTTCTCATTATTCATCCATCTTCACCTCGTATTAATAAAGATTCTGTACTTTCCCATGCATAGGCTGCTTCAATGAAGGATTCCCCTGCTACGGCAATTTGCTTTTTATCTATTAAGCGGGCACCAAGATGTTGATAAAATTTCCACGAAGGATTATCCTTGAGCACCCACACCATTAAGTTACGGATCCCTGATTTATTTAGTTTATCAGCTGAGAATTCAACTAAACCTTTGCCTATTCCCTGTCCCTGGACCTCTTTATAAAGATAAAGAGCATACAATTCTCCCTCATAAGGATAATTCCCGGTTCGTTCCTTCCCGAAATGACAAAACCCCACAATTTCTTCAGCTTTGTTAACAGCTACGTAAATAAAGCTGACTTCGTTATCCTCTTCTAAAATGCTCCGCCATTTCTCAATTTTTGTTTCGGAATTTAGAGAATCAAGAAAGGATTGAGGCAGAATTTCCTTATAAGTTGTCTTCCAGCTGCTCGTACTTACCTTGGCTATGCCTTCCGCATCATTTACTACCGCTATTCGAATTTTAAATTTGCTCATTTCCTCGTGACCCGCTCTTTTTCTCCACATAGGTTAAAGACATATGCTGTTCGCTCTCCTACCACACTCCATCTATTACCATGCAAGGTCACAGCGGTACCTTCAGGAATCGCAAGTACAGGAAAACCGTTTCTATTTACACGTCTAAATAGAAACGGATCTTCTTCCTGTCTATAGTGGCAATGAATCTCCATATGCTTTATGAGATTAATACCACTATAGTGATCTTCTAATCTGCTAATCCAGCTTCCGAATATGATCGCTCCAGCACTTTGACCATAAAGTATACCCCCGTTATAAAAATAAGACCTCAACACTTTTGCAAATCGTGCTTCCTCCACCTTTTTCAGTAAATCTAAAGAATCACCACCGCTAAAATATACAGCAGAAAACTGTTGTAAGTCTTGTAAGCTTCTATTCCTTATGTCCGTCCACATCGTTGTCTTTTCAATACCGGCTCTTCTAAGAAGTTGATACGCATATTCCCAGCATTCCTCGTAGGGCCGGGATTTAGGATTACCAGCAAGCGGGATATACAATACTGGTTTCTCTTTCTTTATGTTTGCTGCTAAGTGTTGATGGATCACTTCAGTTTGTTCCGCTTTACCTCCTCCACAAAGGAAGATAGTTCCACAATTATTCATCGTTGACCTCTCTTGCATAAGAGGGTAAACCAATTTGGTTTTTCCAGCCTTCTTGAGTTTTTATTTTACCTTTTTCAATCAACTCTGCATTTTGTAAAATTTGTGCAAGCTCCTTCCTCTATTTAACTTTTTTAAAGGAGTTCGTATGAAATTCCTGAACATGCTTCCCTTGTTCTATCCTTTGAACGAAATAACCATCAGTCAGACGGTCAATCAGCTTCTTCCAGAAAGCCTGTGATGGTTTGTTCTTCTCCATCTGATAGACCGTCCATACCCCGGGAAATCTGTTAAATAATTGAACAGCTGCTGTTTTGCCAAAGCCCTGTCCATGGTACTTAGCCACGATAAAGAACTCTTCAATAGTATTCGGCTGCTCTTCAGATTGAGCTTCAATTAAAGCAAAACCGATCAGCTCATCATAGAGTTTAATAAAATAAGCGTGAAAGTGATCATTCTCCCAGTACTTATCCAGGTTAAACCATTTATAGGTCCCGTCTTCTTCCAGCTGAATCGCTGGTATAAACTTACTAAACTCATAAGAGTAAAACTGCATTAGATTATGTAAAATGAATTCTTCCTCGGGTTTTACTTCCTGAACTATAACCACGCTCCCCCTCCTCTCTCTAGATTTAAATAAAAAAAGACAACGGTTACAATAGTTACGGAATTTTTTAAATTTTTCGCGGTTAGTCCTGGCTATTGATAATATAATAACTTCTTAAGGTCAGTCACCCCTTCCCCTAATTATTATCCCAGTACAATAATTTCAAGGTTTATTAGCAGGGAGAGACCCAATAAAGAAGGAACGTCCTGTAATCATTTTAACATAAAAACCCAATCTGCTTTTTCACCAAAAAAATCAACCAGCCGAATGACTGGTTGATTTTTTTAAACCTGCTTTCTTCGTTTCTTTTTCTCCGCTGATATTTCCTGATTGGCTGATTTAAAGAATGAGTACCCCATTAATAAGACAACTACAGAGAATGGGAAAGCAGCTATAATTAAAACATTTTGCAATCCCTGGGTTCCTCCAAAGTAAACAATGATGGCTGCCATAGCTGAAAGACTTAAGCCCCAGACAATTTTCACCATTCCTGAAGGATTGAGTGAACCAGACGTTGACAGCATACCCAGTACGAAAGTAGCCGAATCTGCAGATGTAATAAAGAATACCGCAATTACGACAATCGTAACGAATGACATAAGCATCCCAAGCGGGTATTGCTCAAGCATAGCGAATGTGGCCGTCTCCATCGGGAAGTCTGAAATAGTTGCAACTCCCTGCTGTTCGAGATCTAAAGCAGAAACCCCGAAGACAGCAAAAAAGATAAAACATACTAAAGAAGGCACGAATAGGACGCCCATCATGAATTCTTTGATTGTACGACCTCTTGAAATACGTGCAATAAAAATACCGACAAATGGAGACCAGGATATCCACCATGCCCAATAAAAGATAGTCCAACTGTCAATCCATGTACGTCCTTCTTCATCTAATGGAGCGATACGAAAACTCATATTAAAAAAGTTTGTAATATAACCTCCAAGTGAATCAGTAAACATATTCAGAATATACAAAGTCGGCCCGACAATGAGTAAAAGGATCATCAGAAGAAATCCAAGAATCATATTAATATTACTCAAATATTTAATACCGCGGCTTACTCCCGACCATGCGGAGAATATAAACAATCCTGTGGCAATAACTAAAATAAGCAGCTGTACCCAATAATTGTTGGGTGTATTAAACAGGAAACCAAGCCCTTCATTTATTTGTGCCGTACCAAAACCTAAAGTAGCTGCCACCCCCACTACTGTGGCGACAACGGCTAAAGTGTCAACGAGCTTTCCAGCAAAACCTTCCATCCGTTTCTTGCCAAAAATCGGCACAAGTGTAGCACTTACCAATCCAGGATATCCTCGGTGAAACTTAAAATAGGCGAGAACTAATGCGACAAGTGCGTATACTGCCCACGCATGAATTCCCCAGTGGAAAAACGAGAACTGAAGCGACTCTTTAATCGCTTGATCGCTTCCTGCTTCCGCACGGGGACTGCTTAAGAAAGCATGAGAAATAGGTTCTGCAGTTGTCCAGAAAACTAAACCCATTCCCATGCCTGCACTAAACAGCATGGCAAACCACGCAGGTAAACTAAATTCGGGAGTATCATTTTCCCTGCCAAGTTTAATTTTGTTAAAACGCGAAAAAATTAAATATATGCAGAATACCAGCATGATCATGATAATCAACAAATAATACCAGCCAAATCTAGTAGAAATGAAAGAAGTTGCTTCCGCCGTGACATTTTTTAAATTCTCGGGTGCTACTACTCCCCACAATACAAACAACACACAAACAGCAAGACCATACCAAAAAACGTACGTTACTTTCTTCATAGATTCACCTCTTATGTAATAATAAATTTCCAAGAAAAAACAATGTTAAATGGATGGAACGCAATAACAGTTTCATATATTACATACGAATCAGCCTTATTGCAAACGCTCTTAGTCTAAAATATGAGAAAATGCCGCATTTTTCGACATGTTTATCTTTTATTCCACTATGCCAAAAGCCCCCTCTCTTCAAGGTTTCTTCAATATTTACCCCTATTTAGACAAAAAAATCAATAAAACAAAAAACTTTTTATACAAAATGAAAAGTTATCACTGAACGTCACTGAGCTTCACTGACGTTCACTGAACGATCTGAATGCCACTGAGTGGTACTCAGCAGATTTGGAGAAGAAAAAAAGAGCCTGCTATGATTTAAGTTATTCGCGACATCAACTCGAGGAGGCATTAATTATGACGAACAAAAAAATCCCACTTGTCGATACGGACATTCATGAACGCGTACAGTACACAGACATTCTGGACAGACTGGAAGAACCGTTTCGACATTACATTGAGAACTGCCATTGGATCCAGGAAAAACATATGCCCTACACTCAGCCCTCAGTGGCAGGGGTCGATCGTGCAGATGCTAAACTTCCAGATGGCCGCCCGGCAGGCTCAGATCTTTCTTTTATGCAGGAGCAGCTGTTAGATGAGATAGGTCATGAGTACGGGATTTTAACCAGTGCTCTTGATCCTTCCCCTTCTTCCATGCACGGCTGGCATGAAATGGCAGGTGCTTTAGCCACAGCCTATAACGACTGGCAAATTGAAAATTGGTTAGAGATGGATGAGCGCTTATATGGTTCCGTGCACATTGCAGCTCAGGATCCTGAAGCAGCGGTTAGAGAGATTGAAAGAGTAGGTCCTCATCCAAAAATGGTGCAGGTTCTCCTCCCCATTGATGACATTATGTGGGGTCAACCTTACTACCACCCGATTTTTGAAGCAGCTGAAAAACATAATTTGATGATCGGCATGCACCACAATGAACCACCGGTTTATTACGGAAAATGGCCTAGTTATTTTATTGAATGGCACACTTTAATACCGACTGCTCATATGAAACAGATTACTAATATGATGTTTAATGGAGTATTTGAGAAATTCCCAAACCTTGGGCTTATGATGATCGAAGGCGGGTTTACCTTTATTCCCCACCTCATGTGGAAGATGGATCAGCAATACCGTGATTTGCGTCACGAAGTACCGTGGCTGAAAAGAAAACCAAGCCAGATTATGAGAGAACAGGTACGATTTACTACTCAACCAGCCGAAGAGCTGACTAAAAAAGAATTCATGTCGCTTCTCGAACAAATGGGGACAGACGAAATGCTCTGTTTTTCTACAGATTACCCGCACTGGGACTATGACTCTCCACACAGAGCTTTACCAAATATGGAAGCAGAATTAAAGCAAAAGATTTTTTCAGATAACGCGAAGAATTTTTATCCTAAATTACCAAATGATTAAGGAGGAGCAGCTATGAGAGAACAAATCGTATGCAAAACTTCGGATATAGAACCAGGTGGAATGATGAAATCAAATTTCGGAAAACAAAATGTATTAATATGCCGCACTCCTGACGGCGAATTCTATGCATTTATGAATCAATGCATACACCAGGGCGCCCCTCTTGATAAAGGCATGGTCTGCGGTGCAACGACCTCTTCAAGTAAGCCAGGCGATTATGATTACTGTCATAAAGGAGAAATTATCCGGTGTCCCTGGCACGGAAGAGAATTCGATATAAAAAATGAAGGTAGAATGCTCGCCAATCCTAATAAAAAAATTCCGAGCTTTAACGTAAGAATTGAAGAAGAAAACGTTATTGTTTATAAATAATCGATGAAGAAGGTGAAAAAGATGAATCATACAGAAAACGTATCTGATGTCATTATTATCGGCGGAGGACCAACCGGGTTATTTGCTGCCTTTTATGGCGGTATGCGTGAAATGTCTGTGAAGGTTATAGACAGTCTGCCGCAAACCGGGGGTCAGTTGATGGCCTTGTATCCTGAAAAATATATTTATGACGTAGCCGGATGGCCAAAAGTGCGGGCAAAAGACTTAGTCCAGCAATTAGAAGAACAGGCCCGCCAATTTAATCCGGAGATCTGCCTTGAGGAGAATGTTCAAGACGTAGAAAAGCTGGACGACCACCTATTTAAAGTAACCACAACCGAAACCGTCCATTATGCGAAGACGATATTAATAACAAGTGGTGCGGGAGCCTTTCAGCCGAGACGCCTGAAGCATGAGACGGCATCTAAATATGAAGGTAAAAACCTATTCTATTCGGTAACCGACCTGCAGGCTCATAAAGGAAAAAGAGTGTGTATTTCAGGAGGAGGAGATTCTGCAGTCGATTGGGCGTTAATGCTATCTGACATTGCAGCAGAAACCACTCTTGTACATCGGAGAAATCAATTCCGCGCCCATGAGCACAGTATAAACCAATTAAAAGAAACAAACGTGCAAATTAAAACCCCTATGGCGATTGAAGATCTGATCGGTACGGAAGACTCGCTTCATTCGGTCGTGTTAAAAGAGCCGAAGGGAGAGGTTTCAGAAAACATCGAAGTCGATTCACTGATTGTTAACCACGGGTTTCTATCAAGTCTTGGAGCCATTAAGGAATGGGGATTAGAGCTCGAGAAGAATTCCATTGTCGTAAACCAGCAGATGGAAACCAACATTTCAGGGATTTATGCAGCTGGTGATATTACCACTTATCCAGGTAAAGTCAAACTAATAGCTACCGGTTTTGGTGAAGCGCCAACTGCAATCAGTCAGGCTAAGCATTACATTGATCCTGAAACGAGGGTGCAGCCGCCCCACAGTACAAGAGTACTGGGTGGAGAATAACTTTTGAACGTTTATCCACAGGAAAAAGAATATTATTATTCATTTAGTTTTCTATTTGAACTTTTTGTTACGTTTATAAAAATCAGTCCGCTTACATTTGGCGGCGGCTTGGCCATAATTCCTCATATTGAGTCAGTTATGGTGGAAAAGAAAAACTGGTTTGTCAAAGACGATATCCCCCGCATTGTTACAATTGCTCAATCCACCCCGGGATCAATTGCAATCAATGCCGCGATATATATCGGTTTTAGTTTAAGAGGGTTAAGCGGTGCGGTAGCTTCAATGCTGGGTTTACTCTTTCCTTCTGCCTTAATCGTAACCTTGTTAACATACTTGTTTCTAACTTACCATGACCTGGCGATTATTCAGGAGGCATTTAAAGGAATTAGACCCGCTATTGTAGGGCTGATTTTCTTCGCTGCTTTTAAAATAGGAAGAATTGCTCTTCAAGATCGATTGACCGTGTTGGTGTTTATATCTGCAATTGGTTTACTCGCCGTCCTAGACACCTCCCCACTATTTTTAATTGCCGGGGGCATCTTAATCGGATGGATCTCCTATACTTATCGTTGTAAAAGGAGATAGTTTATATGCAGTCCATTCTACTTTTCATCGAGTTTTTTAAAATAGGATTATTTGGTTTCGGGGGCGGCTATGCGATGATACCGCTTATGGATCGTGCCGTCGAAAAACATGAGTGGCTTACTCCTGAGCAGTTTGCTGATATCGTTGCAGTCGCAGGCTCGGCTCCAGGACCAATCGCAACGAATTCAGCTTTATTTATAGGTTACCAAACCTCTGGTATTGGAGGGGCCGTCATAGCAGGAGTCAGTACTTTACTACCCTCCCTCATAATTGTATTCCTGCTCATTAAAGTAATAGCCCGGTATCAGAATACGAGTCTACTAAGTTCTGGAATGTATGGCATCCATCCTGTGATCACTGCTTTAATTTTATTCGCTGGAATCCGAATGGGGAGGCAGAACGGACTATTCTCGCTTTCAGTTGAGTATTCCCAGCTGATCATTATGGCGGCTGCATTCATCCTGCTTTATAAGAAAGTATCGCCTGTTTGGGTAGTCACCTTATCGGGAATAGCAGGCATACTCATCTATCATTTTTAGGAGGTAAGCGTAATGAGAATTGAAAAGATGTATATTAATGGTGAGTGGGTTGAAGCAGCTTCTGGAAATACCCGCACAATCATTAATCCATTTAATCAGGAGACTATCGCGCAAGTTCCTGAAGGGGACGAAACGGATACAGTCTCTGCCATACAGGCAGCAAGAGAAGCCTTTGATGAGGGAGAATGGCGTAACATCCCGGCTTCTACACGTGGAAAGCTTGTATTAAAAATTGCCGAGCTTATCGAACGCGATGTGCAAGAACTGGCTGAACTGGAAACACTGGATTCAGGTAAAACCCTTACTGAAAGTATTGATGATATGAACGATATTGCAGAAGTTTTTCGTTATTATGGAGGACTCGCTGACAAAGATGGTGGAGAAGTTATTGCTTCCCCCATCCCTGATTCCAGGAGCAAGGTGGTTAGAGAACCTGTGGGAGTCTGCGGGCAGATTACACCATGGAATTATCCTCTGTTACAAGCTTCCTGGAAAATAGCACCTGCTTTAGCTGCAGGGAACACAATGATCATCAAGCCGAGCGAAATTACGCCGCTCACAACTATAAAAGTGACCGAGCTTATCGAAGAAGCTGGTGTACCTAAGGGTGTAGTTAACTTAGTGTTAGGATCGGGGGCAAAAACAGGACAGCTCCTTGCTGAAAGCCATGAGGTGGACTTAATATCATTTACCGGTGGAATTGAAACCGGCCGCAAAATAATGACCGCTGCTTCAAGCAATTTTAAAAAGGTTGCCCTGGAGCTTGGCGGCAAAAATCCAAACATCGTATTTGAAGATGCAGATTTTGATACAGCCTTAGACCAGGCACTTAATGCTGTGTTCTTCCATGCCGGGCAAGTCTGTTCAGCTGGAGCACGGCTGCTCGTCCACGATGCTATTCATGACCGGTTTGTTGAAGAACTCGTGAAACGAACGAAGCAAATCAAGCTCGGCAGCGGTTTCGACGACACGACTCAATCAGGTCCGCTCATTTCAAACGACCACCTTAAAAAAGTAGAAAACTATGTAGCTATCGGAATTAAAGAAGGAGCCAGTCTTATGACAGGAGGGAAGCGTCCTGAGGCTGAGGAATTACAAGCAGGTTTTTTCTTTGAACCTACCATTTTTACCGAATGTGATTCTTCTATGCGCATCGTTCAGGAAGAAACATTTGGTCCTATATTGACGATTGAAAGGTTCGATACAGAAGAACAAGCCGTTACATTAGCCAATGATACAATCTACGGCCTTGCCGGGGCAGTATGGACAACAAATATAAGAAAAGCTGAACGAGTAGCAGGCGAACTACGCATGGGTACTGTTTGGATAAATGACTTCCATCCTTACTTCGCCCAGGCTCCCTGGGGAGGATATAAATCTTCTGGAATTGGGAGAGAACTTGGGAAACAAGGACTGGAAGAATATACGGAAGTAAAACATATCTATGAAAACACAAACCCGTCTCCGCTTCACTGGTTCTAAATAGACAAAGGTTCAGCCCGCAATTCCGGCTGAACCTTTGGTTTACCTGAACAGACTTATGCTTCCACTATCTGCCTTTCAAATTAATGCAAGTGAAAACAGCCTGCTTATCATTAATGTTTTTAAATGAGCAGACACTCATGGTTGTACATATAAGAATATTTAAGATCAATAAATAAAAAGTGTTGGTCCGTCAAGGGAAAACTAAAAGTCCGAATCATATCTTTTGTCTCTATGTCAGAATAAATATCCGACAATATGCCTCTCCCGGCCGTTTTCATTTGCATCACATTTTCTAAGAAATAAGGTCGGAATGCCCAGTTGGACCCTTTTTTGTGCGGCTCGAGCTCCCATAATTTCTCGTGCTTCCTGAAGTTGGAAGAGATTTGCTGGCCGTCACTATTGCACACAAACATTCTAAAGCTTTCATTATCAAATTGGCTTGTTACCCAATCTATAAACAAATCTACTTTTTTGGGGCCTTCCCACTTCGAGAGAATCTCCTTCACTTTATTTTCCCAGGCGGAAACGAGTTCAAGACGCTGCTCAATTAAAGACTTTTCCCTTTGAATATAACTGGCTACCTTGTTCGTAAGGTTAATGGAAAGGTCTGTTTTTGATAGAAGATCGAAGTCGGGCTTAGCTAAATAAAACCCTTGATAGTACCGCCCTCCATGTTTCCAGGCAAAATGGAGTTGAAAATTATCTTCAATATTTTCAAAGAGCAATGCTGCACCAATTCTCTGTGCCAGCATAGACAAGGAATACATAATATCTTGAAACCCCTCTGAATTGTGCCTGCGTATAGATTTCGTATCGATCTTTAAAATGTGAGGCTCAAGCTGACGAATACGATCAATATTCGAACTTTTAGCACCCACATGATCAATCGCCACTTGAATGCCGAACGTCTTATAGTAAAGAAGCAAATGATTAAGCTCTTCAAACTCCTCATCAAAATCATGTTCCGTCACTTCTATCACAATTCGGTCCATTTCAAACCCTTTTTGTTTATAGAGCAGCAAAGTCTCAAGTAAATCCTCGCCATCATTAATCATAAGTTGTTTGGCGTTACGATTGATAAAGAGGTAGCCTTCTTTATTGTCAGCAAGCATATCTGAAATAGCCAGCTGCAGCAGATGCTGATCCACTTCAACTTTAAATTCCTCCGGGACATCGCCATCATGAAAAAATTCTCCAAGACTTTTCCACTCTTCCATATGCTTAAAGCGTCCCAGTACTTCATAGCCGATAACATCATGTTTAATTGCGCTTATTACAGGCTGATAAACAGGTTTTATTTTATGTAAATGACTAACGATATCTAATGGATCCATACCTCTTCCCTCCTCTATTTCGTATATTAAAAAGCAGAAATCTACTATACGAATATCTTAATTATATATCCGTACTCCTGCGAATGTCATATAATTTTATGCAGATTTCCTCAATATTCGTGCCAGAACAGCTGTGGAAATCATTGAAACCGGGATTAGAAGAAAAGTAAGAGTTAAAGAAAATATTTGTGTACCGGGAGAAAGAGGAACAAAGCGATTAAAGATAAATTGACAAATTCTCCAGTAAAATACAAAGAAGAAAAACGTTAATAAATATTCTGCTAACTTTACGTCCAGACCTTTCAAAGAGATCCCTCCTTCTCTATTAATTATAGAAGTATTCTCTTACGATCTTCAGGTTAAAATATAATTAAGGAATTTTAATGAAGGGAGAGATTAAGCGATTAAACCTGCACTATGGATCAGCATTATTGTGTTACTAGTCGGCTGCAGCAGTGAAAAACTAAGCGAGGCGGTAATTCATGAAGAAAAAACCGCTCCTAATGAATTATTGACAGAGGATTTAGTTGCTCATAAAGCGTTCAATCAAAACGAACTTGAAGAATTGTGGGAACACTATAACTTATCAGAAGCTCTCCCCCCTATAAAATGGAAAGAATCTTCATTATTGTTTATAGCTGCTTACGAATCAAGCAGCTGCCCCCATGCTATTATTAATGAAGAGTTTCGTACTGAGGAAAAAAAGATCCATTATCAAACCAAAGAGCATGAAGGGGACTGTACTATGGATGCCTCTCCTAAAACTATCGTCACGAAAATCCAACGATCAAAAGCAGATAATTTGTCTAAAGTACAGTTAGGTAACAAATTGGGCAAGATTCATACGGAGAAACTATACCATTAATTACAGCCATTTAGACGAGGGGGGCTGGTTTAACCGCTCTCTCGTACTCTCTTATCCTATAAACTAAGTGCCACCGTATCCTTGTTTAAAGGTGGATCATTTTTTGGAAATATCGTAACCTGGGACAGATTAAGGTTTTCTCAACCCGGGCTAGTTTCCTTTTTAAGTAATTTCACTGTTACTCGTAATTTCTATTTCCTGGAGAGCCTGAGTAGCAAGTCTATCGGCTTCACGATTCAATTTACGCGACACAAGCGTATATTCTGGCTGTATCCCCATCTCTTTTAACTTATCTTCAATCCGGTCTGCCCAATTTGATAATTCTTCCTCTAAACAGGGCCATTCTCCGTTAAGCTGATTAATGACTACCTGTGAATCGCCAATAATTATAACAGGCAGATGATGAACACCGAGCAGAACAAGCTCCTTTAATGCAAAGTGAAGAGCAGCATATTCAGCTTCGTTATTGGAATGCAGTTCATCTATCAGTGCATTTTTTCGTAAGCGGAATGATTTGCCGTTTTGGTCATAATAAACAGCACACCCTAAGCCGGAATGCTTCGTATCATGATCAAATCCGCCATCAAAGTATATTTTTATATTGTGAGGCTCTGTTTCAATCCCTTTCATGTACTGCCTTAATTCCTTTAATCTCCAGCTGCGGTTTGTTTCATCTGTAAAAGTGATTGACTTTGCCCTTCCTGTCTTCTCCAGGTCTTCAGCTAATAGGATTGCCTGTGCTGCAGGCATTAAATCTGAAACAAAGTTGGTTTCTGTACGTTTTGGTGTCTTATAGACCAGTTCAATTCTAACGTGCATTTAAGTCTGCCTCCATTATCGATAGTACTACAATTCTTCCCTGTATTGACTAAAACTATGTCTTGATCCCCTGCTGTACTGCCTCCTGTTCTACCCGATCCATGAATTGTTCAACAACGTCACGACTGCCTTTTTTGTTCGCAAACTTCAACATGGCTCTGCCTATGAAGTTTACCCCTTTATTCGTTCCTTCATATATAAATTTTGTTCGACTTTCATCAAGCTTTGTTAAATGATAAGAAACTGTGATCTCAAAAGCTTTTCCTATAATAAAGCTTACTTTTTTATACTTCTCATCATCCTTATTCTCATATGCCAGTGTATCAACAATATAGGTTTCAAGTCTTTTTCCTTCCCGATACGTTTGTCGGTGTTTTGCCCCAGGTTGCTCCTCGTTTTTTTCAATCAGAGTATGCTCCTCCACCTTTGGCATAATCCGTTTTATATTTTCATCTAAAAAAAGTTCCCATACATTCTCGATATTCGTTTCTATTACTCTTTCCTCCTGCCACTCAATCACTTTGCCTTCCTCCTTTTTCTGTTGTTATCGATTCTTGTGTTTCTACTGCGGGGATCAACATACGCAAATTGTTATGCATATGAATACCCATCCTTTAACGTCAGTGGTCACTTATCTCTATATAAGATAACTTCGCCTTTTCTCATGAAATCCCTTTGTATGTGGTTTATTTTTATCGTATTACAGACGTAGTTGACTTCCAAAATAATTGACAATTCAGCAGGGAATGCCTATACTTTAACACAGTTAAATAGTATGTGTAGCAACTATTTTTTAAAAGAGGGATGTATATGAATTTGGCCTTTCAGGACTATATAAGCATCAAGATACATAAAACCGATTTAAAGCTTACTGGATATATTAAATCCCAGCTGAAGCCATATAATCTGGCACCCGAACAGAACTTAATCATGATGCTTCTATGGGAAGAAAACGGGTTATCACAAAATCAGCTTGCCGCCCGCTTAAATAAAGATAAAACCAACATAGCTCGAATGGCTTCCAATCTAGAAAAAAAAGGTTTTATAATACGCAGCTCTTCTGCAACCGACCGACGGTCACTTAAGCTTTATCTAACTGATTCCGGAAAGAAGTTAAAAGAAGAAGTGCTGCCGGTAGCTGAAAAATTTAATGAAATTGTGTGTGAGGGGATATCATTAGAAGAGCTTAAACAGCTGGATACCCTTCTTACGAAAATGACTAATAACCTTGAAAATCAATATGAAGGAAAGGATGAGAACGATGACGAGTAAGTTTCAGCGTGAGATCAAAGACCAATGGGAAGTCCAGTATGAAGAGATGAGCTTCCCGGCCATTCAGAAAGGCTGGGTACTGCCTGCTGAGCGCTGGGACGAGTTCGACCCTTTCATACTTATGGCAGAAGACTGGTTCAAAAAGGGGACCTTCCCGGATCACCCTCACCGTGGCTTTCAAACGGTGACGTATGTGGTGGATGGCAGACTTGAACATATTGATAACGCGGGGGGCCGTGATATCTTAGAACCTGGAGACGTTCAGTATATGAATGCCGGCCGGGCTGCCCGTCATGCGGAAGATGGAGTGGGAGACGACATTGCGCACACTCTACAATTGTGGGTGAATTTACCAAAGAGTAAAAGGGATACAGAAACTATCTACCAGAATGTATATTCTGAAGATGCTCCAGCAGTATCCTTTGAGGGCGGATCGATAAAAATATTCTCTGGAGACGTTGCCGGTGTTCAAGGCCCCCTTCAATCAGTCGTACCCATCACGTTATGTGAACTCACATTAGCCAAAGGGGCGGAATACACACTTGAATTACCTGAAAACCATAATGCGTTCTTATACGTGTTAGCCGGCGACGTTGAAATTGCGGGTCACACTAACTTAAAGAAACATAGTGCGGCCACCCTCACCTATAACGAGGAAGGCAGTGATATAGAACAAAGTGAACTAGCAATTAGATCGAATAAACGTCAAACTAAACTTCTTGTATACTCCGGGGCACCCATTCGAGAGAAAATTGTACCGTACGGACCTTTTGTTATGAATACAATGGAAGAAATCAAACAGGCTTACCGTGATTTTCACAATGGAAAATTTGGCCCTCCTGCGATCTAATAACATACAGGATATTCCTTGTTATAAGTTTCCGGAAATTAAAAAGGTCCGCCATAAAAGGGGACCTTTTTAAGTAAATAGTTACTCTGCACTTTCCATATACTGCTTTTCTTCGGATTCCGTCAGTATTCCTGTAGCTTTCCCTACATTTCCTCCCTGCAGATTCCACATTTCGTTATGATCTTCATCTACGGTTGAAAAATCGGATTTCTGCCATTTCAACAGGATCCGCTCGTACGTATCTTTATGAGATGGGCTTGCTTCATCTAGAGCTGCAATTAACCAATTAACTCGTTCGTCAGTAATCCGGTAAAACCCCCATTTATCATCGGCTTCTACCTTTTGATGCGACATTTTATGGATGTATTCCTGAAATTCGGCATCTCGAAGATCCGCAGCTTCCGTAGTATCTCCGAACGGATTTAAATCTTCCCCCTCTCCATTCTCGAACTTTTCATCTGAAAGCTCACTCACTTCCTGAGTTTCAACTTCCTCTTCTTCGTTACTCTTCGTTTCCTCTTCGGCAGAATTAGCAGGGGTATCGTCCTTCATAATATCAAGAAAAATAATAACTCCAAAACCTATGATAAGTACTGAAATTAACCCGGCTAATATTCCAAAAATCCTTTTATACATACTTTACCTCCTTAAAGCCTCTAAGTACTATGTTATAGGTAGAAAGGACGTAATTCAAGTAAATAGAAATGCATCCAAATATTGGGGAATTTGGATGCATTCATAAAAATATTTAGCTGGAACCTAAGAATAATTCTCAGTGTTGGCGGAACCTTTGCTTTAGATCTTGAGGATCGTATGCCTTTCCTTTTCAGGTTTTTTCCGATTCAGAATGAAAAGGTTTTGTTATTCAACTGTTATGTTACTTATTATTTTTCTCAATTTTACTAATACCTAATTCTTTTCCTTCTTTATAGATAGATTTTATAAAACTGATCGTCATCAACAGCATGATAATAGAAAAAGGTAAAGCAGCAATAATCATAGTATTCTGCAGAGCTTGAAGCCCGCCCGTGTATAAAAGGGCTAATGCTGTTGCTGAAAGTAAAACTCCCCAGGTTAACTTAATAGTGGTGCCTGGCGTTTCTGAACCTCCAGTAGTCATCATTCCTAATACAAATGTGCCTGAGTCAGCAGAAGTGATAAAGAACGTACATATCAGAGTTATAGCGACAATGGATGAAACCATACTCAAAGGAAAATTGGAAAAAACTCCAAATAATGACTCTTCGGTTGCTAAAGAAGAAATATCCTCTATCCCGTTATGTTCCAGGGAGATTGCCGTTCCTCCAAAAGTGGCAAACCACAAGAAGCCTATAATGGAAGGCACGACTAATACAGTGAAGACAAATTCTCTAATACTTCGTCCTCTGGAGACTCTGGCTATAAATACACCGACAAACGGAGACCATGCAATCCACCACGCCCAGTAAAAGATAGTCCACTCATTTATCCAATCTCTTATTTTGTCATCCAAAGGAGCAATCCGAAAACTCATCGCAGGCAGATTTTGTAAATAACTGCCTATTGAATTTGTATACATATTTAATATAAACATCGTGGGCCCGACCACAAATATTAAGCCAAATAATAGAACAGCCAACACCATATTAGCATTGCTTAAAATCTTAATTCCCCTACCGAGTCCAGTCCATGCAGAAATCATAAATAGAACAGTAACGATGACAACGATAGTCAATTGCATAAGAAAATTATTGGGTATATTAAATAAGTAGGCCAGTCCTCCATTAATCTGCACAGCCCCAAATCCAAGAGTAGTGGCCACGCCTATCACAGTAGCAATGACAGCGAGCACGTCTATAACCTTTCCTGTTAAACCTTCAGCACTCTTACCTATGATAGGAGATAAGGTGGCACTAATCAGACCGGGTCTGCCATGTCTGAAGTTAAAGTAGGCCAGAACAAGGGCAACAATTCCATATATCGCCCAGGCATGAATACCCCAGTGAAAAAATGTGTAACGCAAAGCATCTTTGACAGCTTGATCAGTACCTGTTTCCCCCGTTGGAGAACTAACGGCATAATGACTGATTGGTTCAGCAGTTCCCCAGAATACAAGACCGATACCCATGCCCGCACTAAATAACATAGCAATCCAGGTAGGTCTGGAGAATTCGGGTTTTTCCCCCTGCTTCCCAAGCTTTATTTTTCCTAACGGTGTAATTAAGAAAACAAGGCAGACTAAAACAAATAAAGTGACAACGATTAAATAATACCAGCCCATTTTATCTGAAATGAAACCCTGGATAGTCGTCGTGGCGCTCTCTAATCCATCTGGCCAGGATACTCCAATAACAACGAGGACAAGCATAATGCTTGCTGATACTTTAAACACAGAAGTGAATTTGTTAAACATAAAACAAGGACCCCTCTCAGGATAAGTCTCTGAACGAATCTCGACTTTTTGTTATTATCCTGTAGAGTCCTTGAATTTATTCATCCTGAGATTTTGTCAGGCTGCTCCCTAAATATAGGCCACTTGCTGCAGCCTGAGACAAGGAATGAGTTTCTCCAGAGCAATCACCAACAAGATAAAGACCTGGAACTTGCGTCTCAAACTGCTCATTAGTATATAATTTTGGTTCATAAAACTTAGCGTCGATTCCATAAAGTAAAGTGTCCGGATCAATCTCCTCTTCCAGCAACCCTTCTAATGCTTCAAAAAAATCAAGTAAGGCTCTCGTGTACAATTCCGGGACTTCCTCATGTAAGCTGCCAAATTCCGCGTGAAGGGAAGGGGAGATTGGACTGGCAACCGGACGAATGGAGAACTTCTTCCTTGTTAAATCAGCTAATCTCTGGACCACAATTCGATTTCTGGCACGATTTATTCTCCCTATTATGGTTTCAGCTTCTTTCATTGCAGCACTATGGCTATCGAAATATTGAGGCACAAATAAAGTAAAATTTAAATTTTGACCCGGGATATCCTTCTCCCCTTTATTCTGGCCGTCAGGCATCACAAGTCCATTTTGAAACTTGCGGATAATCCGCCCTTTGGGATTCATGCAATAAGTAGTAGCAGTATAATCGCTGCCCTTTAGCATAAGTTTCGTTTCAAATGTATCACGTAGAATTGAATCAAGCTGGTTTCCTCTCATTTCTACGCGTAGACCCAGGTCAAGCCGTGTTTTACCTGGGTATAAACCTATTGAATGGCTTTGACGTTTTAACCATTGGCTTCCGCTTGTACCCGTCGCAAATACAATTTTTTCACTGGTGAAGGTTCCCTTATTCGTATAAATGGTAAACCCTGAGCGATTTTGAATAGAGTTCACATCGGCTTCGAACGTAAACGTGATAGTGCTTTTCATTGCTTCATACATATTTTGAAAGACTTCCTGTGCCAACTCTGTACCTAAATGACGAACCCGGGTGGAAAGAACTTGCAGCGAATGCCGGGCTGCTTTTTCAACAAGCGATTTATTTTCAGTATTATAAGGCTCTGCCTTACCGCCGCCGAACCGACAGAGAATATCATCTACTTCTTCCATGTACCTCAATGTTCCTTCATGGCCAATTTTCCGTCCCAGCTCTCCTCCAAAGTCATTCGTGTAATTGAACTTGCCTTCGGACTTTCCAAGACCAGCAAACCCTAAATATTTACTACAGCCTTCTTCACAAGTACAATTTCTGCCTTCATCAAGTCCGCAAACTCTTTCTTCGAGTTTCTTTCCCTTATCAATGATATGAATAGAAATCTCCTCGTCACTTTTCATTAATGAATAAGCGAGAAAAATACTGCTCACACCTGCTCCAATGATCGTTATGTTATACATAAAACTCTCCTGCATTATAAAATTTAAAGCGAGAAGATTTATTAAACCTTCGTGACCTTTGTTGGCCATTTACATAACCATAAAAAAGTTCTTGATACCGTAACCCCTGCTCAAATTCTTCCACATTTTCCTTTTAGCGAACGTTAATCATCATTTCCCTTATCCAAAAAATTCTTTTGAAAAACCGCCATCATAACAATATTATGCCAGCTTCCTTCTCTATAGATTTGATCTAATTGTTCCCCTTCGATTCTAAAACCCATTTTCTCATATAAAGAAATCGCTCGTTCATTAAATGAAAAAACTCTTAAATACACTTTATGGAGATTCAGTTCCATAAAGCTGTAATTGATCAGCAGCTGTAACGCTTCAGTACCATATCCACTTCCCCAGTACTCATGCTCACCAATATCAATGATGCATTCTGCGTTGCGGTTCTTATAATCAATATTAATTAATGAAGTCACACCAAGAGGCTTCTTGGATTGAATAAGTTCTATCAGGTAGCTTTTTGAAGAAGGGGACTCAAGGAGGTTCTCAATATATTCTTCAGTTTCTTTATATGTATACTTATCAAGTGAAGGGTTCGTAAACCTCATAACCTCATCATTATTTCTCCATCTATGATAAGTTTCAGTATCTGCTGAAGTTAACTTTCTTAGTTTTATCCGCTCACCTTTAAACATCTTCCTCATCCTTTCAATAGGGACTGTTTCCCTGATCACTCTGTGTTTTCTATATTAGATTTGGTAAAAGCATGCCGTTAATGCCTGTCGTTAACCTGAATTCTATTCCTGGATTAGTGCAGCACCTTGCTCTCTTTATTTATTCTATCGTATCACAAGCATCATAGTTTATTTGCCCATTTACAAATAAAAAAACTGGTCTAAACATTTTGTTAAACCAGTTTTAATGATTAATTATTTTCAATAATTGAGAATTCATAATCAGCCGCCCATCTGTTTTCATTTTTCACACGAATGGCAAACGCCTCTGCCTCCTCGAACCTGCTGAAAGTAAGCTCCTCATTATTTTTAGCAAATTCAATAATCGTCTCATTCGCATCCTTTGCAATAAGTTTATAAGTCATATTATCTCCCTTTTACTAAATAATTTCATATTCCAATTTTGGATTCGGACTTGCCTTATATATCGGCCATCCTTCCAGACTAGAGTTTATGAACTTTTTTCCATTAAAAAAGCCGAAAAGGATCCTGATATCTCCTCTTCGGCTTATGTCCAGCTCTATTGTCCAGTTCATTTCCACCGTTACTTCTTATTCGGTTTTAAAATTAATATAATGTAACTCTTGTCTAAAGCAAAATCCCAATCCACGAAAATGTCCTGAATTTTTGTTTCAAGAATGGCTTCGAACACAGACGGATCTAATAACCTTTTCTCCAACTGCCTTTTACTTAATCGTAACTGTTCGCTAAACCCCGAATTAATTAATTCTTTTTCAATTCTCACGAGAATTCCTTTACGATCCACAACCAATGTGCGTGAATTTAAAAGCAGGGAATCCACACGTTCTGGAACCTTCTCAGCTTGTTCACTTACCTTAATAATCTCATCGTGAACTTTATCTTTTTTTGGATAGTCAGCTAAGGATAGAAAATCTTCCTCTTTCCTATCTTCCTTAACCACCCCGACAAGGATCCCGGAGCGGTTATTCAACGACCAGTCGTAATAAATATTTTCAACATTAATATCTGCGGTTACGCGAAGTGTCGCTTTAATCTCCGGGATTAATTCCTTCATTAAAAGATCCCTTGTCTCTTCAACTTTCATAATGTTTTTTTGACCAACTAAGACTTTTTCCATGGGCGCTAGAAAATCACTTAAATAGATCGTAATAAAGGGATGTTCAATCGACACATAAACTGACGAGGGTCCTTTCCCGAAATTATCCCGGAACAGTTTCCCTGTATAACTGGCTACTTCTGCTTGTACTGAATTTTTTTCCATAGATATTCATCCTTTATACCGGTTCCTGAGGCCGCCGGGTAGTTCATGAATTTTTCCACTAATCTATAGATGCTAAACTTTATTGCTTCAAATCTTTAATTAATTCTTCACACAGTAAAGCGTTAGCTAAGCAAATCTCGATGATTTCATCGAGATCATTATCTTCTTCCATGTCCTGCAATTCCCGTACACAATCATGGCATATCCGAGCACAAGCCTCACAAATTTCCAAAACGATTGGTGATTCCTGTTCAACCATATTCTTAGCATGATGATAGGCTTCCATACTCTTTTTAGCATAATGAATGCCAGTTAACCCAAATAAAGACTTGTCAAATGTTGATTTATTAATCTCTTTCATCCAGTTTTCCTCCTGCACACAACTATCTTCAAAATTTTTACAATAAAAAAAGCCAAAAAAGGAGCAATCTCTTGTCCTTTTTTGGCTTATGTCCGGCTCTATTGTCCAGCTCATTCTTACCAAATAATATTTAATTTAGAATTCATTTGATTTATTATTACTTCTTATTTAGGGAAAAAGTGTTCTTCCTTTTTCCTACAATCATTGTAACGTTTATTACTCCACATGAAAAGGGGAATTTATTGTTTGATTAAGGCACGACCACACAGCTCAAACAATAGAAGCATACTACACCTTTACGAGGATCCGCAAAAAAGAAAAATATTGAACTGACTCACACACATATTAAAAATTGAATTTTCAACTCTTTTTTGGTACCAGGTACACCAAAGGAACTTTGGTGTACCTGGTACCAAATAACTCATATTCCCTCAATGTTGCGTTTATATCGAAGTGAGCAATAATTATCTTCTTCACTGTTGCCAAAGGATGGCTTTTCGTATTGGAGGTGAAAGCCTCTTGCTTCATAAAAAGGAATTCCTTTTTGGTTTCCTTTCAGTACGGAAACCCATTGCTCTATTGCTCCAAACGATTTCTGCTGTTTAGTCACGGCCTCCAGTAACTTTGACCCGATTCCTTCATTTCTTCGATCCGGGTCCAAATAAAGCACATACAGTTCAGCTTCATTATCACTGATCATTCCCCCTCCTGCCGCTCCAACTACACGGTCACTATCTAAAGCCACAAAGTACCCTCCCCAATCTTTCGTCGAGGTCAACACTTCTTTATGTATTCTTTCTTCGTTATAAAACTCACGTATCACCTTTTCAATGTAACCTTCTTTACATAAATCTTTATATGTAGTTCTGTTAGCGTCAATGCATACTCTTTTAATTCCCTTTACGTGTGATGAAGCTGCCAATTGAACAGTAATCATTTATTACCCTCCTAATTCGTAAAAGCCACCGTTAAAAATGCTAATATAAATATGACCACGAAGCCGACCAGCATTTTTATAAAACCTCGTTTTGTAATTGAAGACCCCTTTATGTCATCCTTCGCCCATAAATAGATTCCAAGAAAGCCCGCTATAACTATAACAGGAAAAAACCACATCCTATTTCACTCCTCTAAAATTTCAACCTTCCATAACTCTCCGATAAGAAAAATGGTAAATTGTTAAACTGAATACAGCAACCAGGCTCAGCCACATAACTAGAGTGCTTTGAAACATTAAGCCAATAATAAATGGTATAAGTAAGGAAGCAGCATATCCTGTTGTCTTCTTTTTATTAAACGCTTGACCGGCTGTCCATACAGTTACAAAAAGAGTTCCTATGACTGCAATAAATCCAAGAATAAATCCTGTTTTCATGCTTCCGCCTCCTTGTCACACAGGTTATTTTACAAAAGCTTCCCCCGAAGAACTTTCGTCTTTTTTCCAATAGGACAGCACCCCGTTACTGGCAATTTTCGACCGGCTCGGTGCTTGAAAAATAATAATAGCTGAGTTTAATAGATCTACAGAAGAAGCAGCCGCGTTGATGATTACCAATATTGCCACGCCCGTGGTTAAAAGGTTGAACATCCCTAAAACAAACGGCGCAGCGATAGATAAAATAAAGAAAGGTGCAAATGATATTAATAGAAACCTTCCTTTCGATATCAGCTGCCTCGTATAAACGAATCCCGCAAGCCAGTGTACTCCGATAAAGGTTTCCCTGGATTTTAAAAAATTCGGCACAAATATAAGATGAATTAATTCATGTACAATAAGCAGAAGAACAAGGTAAATCAGACTCATTAAATTGATCGTAATGGTAAAAGTCTGCTCCGGCAACTGCCCTGGGGTTACCCGGGTTGCTAAATACATTACTCCGATAGCAATCGCAACATTTAAAATCATGAAGGGGACGGATAACAAAATAGCTGTTGTTAACTTTTTTGGTTCTTTAAACGGAGTCCATCCTTCATTGACTAGACTTTTATGCAACTGCTCATTAAAAACAGGCAGCTGTGTTGTGAATTTCATAAATCAATTCCTCCCCATCCTTCCTATACTTTCGGTTAATTCTAAGGCTGCGTTATTCAAGATTTAGATTCCTTCTTTCAAAACGTTTCTGTAGCTTCAGAGGTTTCAATATATTCCAGCATTCTTTTACTTTTTGACCAACTCTATCCCCACCATTTCCCAGGCAATAATATTGTTTACCTTCCGCATTACGAAGATAATTTCTCCATTATTTAAGGTCTCTTAGTTTAGCACAGGATAATAGCGGAAAAATGTTTCAGTTCACAACAAACCCGAACTATCATTCAAATTTTCCTCAGAAAATTCAAGATAGTCCGGGTTATTAGTATAGTCACAATTATGGTTCGACTTTAACACTGGAGATTATAAGTTTGTTACGGCTTTCTTTATTTCATTATTTAGTCCCCGCAGCCGTTCTCTGGACTTGAATATTATTAGACTGAGCCGGGTTCTTTTTTATAAAAAAGGATAACCCAAGACCAATTAATGCTGTAATCCCAGCAACAATAAAGGATACATTGACTCCATGAATCATCCCTTCCACTCCTTCGTCAGGGATAGCCCCATTAGCCATAACCGTAACAAGTAATGCTGTACCGACGGCTCCTGATACTTGACGCATCGTATTGTTCATAGCCGTACCGTGAGGAATCAGGTGTGTTGGCAGTTGATTTAACCCTGCTGTAGTCACCGGCATCATAACCATTGCCACTCCAAACATTCTTACCGCATTAACAACGGCCAAATAAGTGAACGTTGTATCTGAGGTAAGGTTCGTGAACATAAACGTAGTAATCGTTACAACAATGAGTCCGCTGATAGCAAGCCACCGGGCCCCAAACTTATCAAACAGACGTCCTGTAATCGGGTTCATGAAGCCCATAACCAATGCTCCGGGAAGCAACATTAAGCCTGATTCGAGCGCTGTAAAGCCAAGCATGTTTTGCATCAGAAGCGGAAGGACAGTCGCACCGCCAATAAGAGCAATGAACATGACCATACCAAGCACTGTGGTCAGTGTAAATACCTTAATTTTAAATACCCTGAATTCCAATATGGGTTGTTTAAGCTTGAATTGCCGTAAAATAAACCAGGTAAGAGCCACGGCTCCAACAAACATAGAGATCATGACCTGCTCGTCTCCCCAGCCTTTATTTCCAGCAGTACTAAAACCATACAGTAATCCGCCAAATCCCAGGGAGGATAGAATAATAGATAATATATCTACTTTAGGAAAAGTTTGTTTCGTAACATTTTTAAGAATAAAGTAAGCCACAATGAAGTCAATAATCACAACAGGCAATATGACATAAAACAGACTCCGCCACGGAAACTGTTCCACGAGCCATCCGGAAAGGGTTGGTCCGATAGCTGGTGCGAAAGAGATCACTAACCCAAACATTCCCATGGCTGACCCTCTCTTTTCAATTGGATAGACCATCATAAGAATCGTCTGCATAAGCGGCATAATAATACCTGCCCCTGAAGCTTGCGTAATTCGTCCTACCATTAAAATGGAGAAATTGGGAGCTATTGCGCAAATAACTGTCCCTGCCGCAAACAGACCCATCGCAGTCAGAAATAACGACCTCGTAGTAAATCGTTCAATCAAAAACGCTGTAATAGGAATCATAATTCCGTTTACCAGCATAAATATGGAGGTGAGCCATTGTGCTGTGCTGGCTTCTAAACTTAGGTCCCTCATAATATGAGGTAAAGCAGTCGCCAGCAACGTCTGATTTAAAATAGCGGCAAAGGCCCCGGAAATTAGGACAAGCATTAAAGGTCCACGGTTAATTTCTTCTTCTGAATTGGTTGGTTTCTGTTGTTCACCCATTTTAATCCTTCTTTCCAAGGTGTAGTTTCAAATTCTTTATCACAACAAGAAATCATACCATATTATTTCGTAATCCGAAAGAATTTTGTTTAGGTTCCTAAGTAAATTATTTGTACAATCTAATTTTTTGATTAAGAGGCAAGTTAAACGTACACTGAAATTAGTTACTTAAAGAGAAAGGAAGGGTCCAAAATGGGACAAGAAGTGAAAGGTAAGACCGCATATATTACCGGGGCCGGCAGAGGAATTGGTCGTGCAGCAGCTCTAGAGCTGGCTCGAGAAGGAGTGCACGTTGGACTGATTGCCCGGACAGAAAGTCGATTGAAAGAAGTAGCTGCAGAAGCAAAGAGTCTCGGCGTGAATGTAAGCTACGCAATAGCTGACATATCGGTAATGGATGAAGTAACTAAAGCAGTCGCTGATCTAAAAAGTGACCTGGGTGCTGCAGATATTTTAATCAACAACGCTGCTATCAGTTCCCGGGGAGCTTTTTTGGAGATAGAACCTGAAGATTGGAAGAAAACATTTGAAGTCAACGTATTTGGCACCTACCACGTAACACGTGCCGTACTGCCTGACCTGATTGAGAAAGATAAAGGCGATATTATCAACATTTCTTCAAGTAACGGTCTAAAAGGAACTGCAGGGTCTACGGCCTACAGTGGTTCTAAGTTCGCTATTCAAGGTATGACCGAAGCACTCATGCAGGAGGTACGTCATAATAATATTAGAGTTTTTACGATGAACCCTAGTTTAGTAGCTACTGAGCTTGCATTTGGTGATAAGCTTGACGAGCAGGATAAAGAAAAATTTATGCAGCCTGAAGATTTAGCAGAATACATGGTTTCTCAGTTGAAGCTGCATCAAAGAATTTTTATAAAAACATCTCTCCAGTGGGCCACAAACCCGTTTTAATTTTAATGGTACCAGGACACTATGCACCTGGTACCATCTTTAGAGAGATTTAAAAACTTACGCAAAAAGGTTGAATTTTTTCATCGAGACAGTACTCCACACGCTGACGAAAGTTTCCCCATGTAATCATCTTCAAAGCTTCTTCAATCGGAAAAAAACCGACTTCAAGAGCTTCTGACGTAGTCTTAAGTTGTCCTCCCGAAGGTCTGCCTACAAATAAATGATTACAAATGGAATGATTCACATTTTGAAAGACCCCGCAATAGCGAGTAATCTCAATGTCCAAACCGCACTCTTCCTTTGTTTCCCGTATGGCCGCTTCTTTTAAAGGTTCTCCTTCTTCAACTTGTCCTCCCGGCATTTCCCATCCTCTTTTCGGCCCTTTGATTAATAACATAGTATTGGTTTCGTCCATAACTACTGTAGCGGCTGATACTATATGCTTGGGCGGTTTCAAATCAGTATTCTCCTTTTATTCATATTATTAGTGTTATAACAGCGACATCACGTAATTTTTTTTAATCACCGTACACCTTTAATTTTATTCAAGCCATATCATAACTCCAATGAACGTCACAAAAAATAATATCATTTCAGCAAACGATACTTTAAAATTTTGCCGATTGGCAGCAAATTTCCACTCTACATAAGTGGTAAAACCTATTTGAATGATTGCAAATAACATAGACACAATGAGGGTTACAGAAGAATGGGGATAAAAAATAATAGAGGCAGTAATAAGAAAGAAGAAAAAATTGGCTCTTATTATCCAATCACCTTTTTTATGAAATTCATTAATATGTTCGTTCAAAAACCACTTCTTTTTATCCGCCCCCATTCTATAACGTAAAATGGCCGGAATGCCAATTAATAGGAATGCTGCCGCCACAATAAAGGGAAAGAATTCATTCCAAAATCCTTCCTGTATTCCGTAAGGACCCAAAGATATCAACTCCAGTTATTCATTTCTTACTTGTTATACGACCACCTCTCCGACTGAGTTTCAAAAAATATTAGTGGTTGGCATAGTATTCGCCACCTTAAGTGGATATAAAAAGCTCGAGAACTCTTCAAGAGATCTCGAGCTTTTTTAGAAAGCGGGGAAGTTTTATTAAGCTTAACTATGACTGAAAGATTTAGCTCCTTCACGAACAGCGATAAATTCCGGACGCTCTTTTCCACCTGAGAATGGTTTTACAAGCTGGTTTTCAACGCTATTGTAAACCATGAACAGATTGTTTCGGCTGTATGGGGTTATATTCCCGTTAGATCCATGCATAGTATTACTTTCAAATAAAGTAATAGAACCCGCTTTTCCGGTCGGAACTGAGATACCGCCGCCTTTTTCTGCGAGCCAACGCAAGCTGTCATTATCAGGTACACCAAGCTTTTGTTTCTTCAAGGATTCTTTATAGTTATCATCTGGAGTTTCACCTATGCAACTAACATAATAGTTGTGGGACCCCGGTATGAGCATCAAAGGCCCGTTAAATGTGTAGTTATCAGATAGGGCGATGGACAAGCTTACTGCTCTCATACGCGGCATGCCGTCTTCTACGTGCCACGTTTCGAAATCTGAATGCCAGTCGAATTCTTTTCCTGTAAAGCCTGGTTTGTAATTAATACGGGATTGATGGATATAAACGTCACTTCCAAGTAAATGATTTACTATGTCTAATATACGCTGATCGTTAGCTACGTCTTTGAAGTAATTATCATCCTCATGCACATGGAAAATGGAACGAATTTCATCACTTTGTGGTTCACGGATTACTTTATCAGAAAAAGTATCCCGACTGTCGTCCTGCAGCTCAAAGATCCCTTTTTGCATTTGTGAAACCTCTTCTTCAGAGAAGAAATTTTCAATTTGAAGGAAACCATTTGATTCATAAAAATCAAGCTGATCCTTAGAAATCGGTGCTTCATTATCTTTTGAGCGGTCTGTATGAATGACAGGATCCTGTCTTTCCAAAATTTCGGGTTTGTTATTTTGTCTCGAAGGATAAAGGTCTTTCATTTCTAAACACTCCTTACTATTTGATAAAGATTTTTTCCTAAATTGAATCCCTTTTCTATGCTGTTCCAAAGCCAAAAACTTCCCCTCGTACGCTACTTCTTCCCACTGTGTTTATGCTTAAACTACTATTTTACGAAAATTTAAATAAATTTCGATAAAATTAGATAGAAGAAGATAAAAGGAGATATAAGGCTCTATTTTCTCCTCATTTCTATAAAGCGCTTCTCATCACTTCACATTCGTGTTGAGTGATAGTAGTTACCGTACCTCAACTGTGTTATTTCATTATACTGATCTACTATTTTAATATAATTATCACAAGTCAAACTTCTACTCTTTTCCAATCCCGCATAGGATACGCTAAGTTTAGTTTATTGGAGGGTTGAAGCGTATGGATTTGTTTTTTTATATAACAATTATTGTGGCTTTATCTCTTATTTATTACGGTTATGACAAAAAGAAAAGTTATGAATTAAAAGTAAAAGAAGTGGAGCTTGAATATCAGAGGCTTGAAATCGAAAAACTTAAGCTCGATAAAAAAACAGCTGAGAAAGAGGAATAATTTCAAAGTTAAAAAGCTGACTCTTCTAAAGGCCCCCACCTTTTAAGAGTCAGCTTTTTTTAATTAATAGATTAGTAGTTTAATGCCGCATATGAGTTAATTCGTCCGTCATTATAGTAATACCCTGTACCATAAATAGGATCAGCAGTGTTCTCGATGGCTGAGCGAATCTCAGCGTTAGTACGTCCTTGACTGGCTAATAATCCGGCTAACCCTGCTACATGCGGGGATGCCATTGAAGTTCCAGACATATAAGCATAGCCGCCATTTGGAACTGTTGATGCGATATCCACTCCTGGCGCAGCTACATCGACCCAAGTGCCGTAATTAGAGAAGGAAGCTTTATTATCATATTGATCAACAGCTCCCACCGCAATTACATTATTATAGGAAGCAGGTTCGAATGTAGTAGATACCCCATCGTTTCCTGCTGCCGCAATCACAACTGACCCTTGATTCCAGGCATAATTCACAGCATTTTCCAGCGTTTGAGTATCACAATCACATCCCAACGACAGATTGATCACTTCTGCGCCTTGATCAGCTGAGTAGCGAATGGCATCAGCAATGGCTGCGAGTGACCCACTTCCATTAGCATCCAGTGCACGTACTGCCAGAATGTCCGTGTCAGGCGCCATCCCCGCTACCCCTTGAGAATTATTTGTTTCCGCGGCTGCTGTTCCAGCCACGTGGGTACCATGTCCGTTTTCATCCATTGGATTATCATCGTAATCTATGAAGTCATAACCACGTATAGTTTTACCGTCTAAGTCAGGATGGTTATAGTCCACCCCTGAATCAACGATCGCAATCTGCTGGCTGCTGTTCCCTCTTGTTATGTCCCAGGCCGCTTCAGTATTTGTATGTTGCGGTCCATATTGTGCACTATTATAGTAAGTATCATTAGGCGTCCATGTCGTATCAAATTCGTAGTTCGGCTCTGCGTATTCCACATTAGGGTTTTTGTTCAGTGCTTTTACAGCCTGTTCTACGTTTCCTACTTTAAGAACTTTAAAATCTGATTCTACGGGATCCTTATCTTCTACTTCACTCGCATTTATATCTTTGACAACCGAACGTGATGCGGCCTTTCCTTTTGCTTCTTTAAACTTAACAACAACCTCCCCTTTAACATAATCCCCATTCCCCGCCTCAGTTTTTGGTTCCACCTTCGGAAGTTCATCTTCTTTATCTGCCGAAGCTTCTCCGGCATTTGGCATTAAAGCTAGCGCGACGGCAAGTGATAAAGTTGCTAAACCTTTCCACTTCATAAAAAAATTCCTCCTTTATTTTGGTATATAGAAATATTCACCAAAATATGGAGGAATTCCTGCCGTTTCGACTTGGGAAAGCTATACAGGTCTTTGTATATTAAAGAGCACTTCAAGCCCGTTACTTGGGCAATATTACTCTTTTCCAAGTACAAGGAGTCCGTGCATTTGTTTCATAAAATAGGGGCCTTTTAATTCACGAGGAGGCACCCCATAGTATGATTTTACGAACACTTTATCTGCTTTTTTATTCTCCCCTATGTACTGGTTAATTTTAGCCTCTGGTGCCTTACTTGGTTCAATGACGATGGTCTCGTCAATTCTTACGCTGAATCTTCCGCTTATTTTTAATTTCTTTTTTCCAAAGTATAACTCTTTAATCGGTTCGATGGCTACTCTTTCCTTTCGTAATCATTTTCCGTCAGCCATTATTGCTGCTAAAAGAATGTCTGGTAATAAACATAAGCGACGGCAATCGACAGCATGGACGCAACCGACCCTGTAAGTCTGGATGGGATCTTTAGCTCTCTAAGCAGCGCTACGCTTATCATACCAGCCACAACCATACAAGTGCCTAAAGAGAATAGATGGAACATTACATAATTTATAGAACCATTACCTACCTCTCCAAACAAAATGACACCTCCATTATCTTACCTTAACCATAGGAATCAACTTACTTTACGATTTTTATATATTCAGTCGCAGCACATCTGCTGCACTGGATTAACACATCTGCCATATCTTTATCTATAAAGGAAATGTGCCTCGGTTCCATTGAATGACCTCCGCTGCATCTACAAATATAACGATCCGTAATCGCAAAAATGTACGAGTGAAAATCATGTTGTAAAGCTTCTGTCAAACGGCTTCCCTCCTTCGGCCTGCCTCTCCCTATACCTATACCTATTATATCGGACTATTTCGACAAAATTATACATTTTCCTCCCTTTACAAGAAAATTTTTCTTTTAAAAAATGTTTTTGTAAAAAAATCAGTGTAAATGTCCTTTCTTAAAAGAAAAAAGTATCTCTGTAGCGTTACAGGCCATAAACCACATTAAAAAAGTTAAAGCACGAGCTGAAATTATCGGGATTAACCTTTTCCATAACAAAAAAGACACCCTTGGTATAGGATGTCTTATGACTTATTTATGGCATGTATTAAAGTCATTAATGTAGGTGAAACTGTGTTCATATCAACTAATCCGTCTTCGCATTCTTTGACTTTATCAAGCTGTTGAAGAAAATAATCATCTTTGCACTTAAATCGTAATTTACCTGAACAAATCTGCCCTTTTACGCTGACCACCTGCTGATGGAGCCATTCTCGATCCAATGAATCTCTCTCCTTTTCCGTCAGTCTATATTTAGACAGTATAGGCGGCACGTTAAAGAATTATACGTTAATTTTCAGAATAAATAAGTGCAAAGCTTTATTCTTCCCTTTTAGTGACGTACTCGTTAGGTTCTTCTCCTCCTTGACTGTTGTGATTTTTAAACTGGCTTAATCTCCCATTTCGGTGTTCCCCGTGATTTTTATTTTCTTTGAATTGATTATTGACCTTTTTATCCTTTTTTGGCAATTTCATCAGTCATCCTTTCAACATTTGCTCTGTTTATCTTTTGAGAAGAAAGGTGATTTTATTCATTTAACGATTTGAGTAAGACTTCATTCACCACTTTGAGCAGCCTGCTTATTCTTTGATTTTTTTTCAAGCACTTTACGGAGCTCCTCTTTATGCCTGCTCTCCACCAGTATATAAAGAAAATCACCTTCTTTTATAACTGTTTCTCCATAAGGGGTAATTACTTGATTATCCCTTATAATCGCGCTAATATTTGCTCTGTTCGGGAACGCTACCTCATGCAGTTTCTTCCCAACGATTGCCGATTCTGCATTTGTTTGGTATTGGATCATCTCGGCTGATGCTTTCCCCATTGAAATTAACTCAATTGAATGGTGAGGAATATCTTTCTTTGGACCCACGAGATTTAACTTTTTCGCAGCGTACGAAATCGTCGACCCTTGGACAAGAGTAGAAGTGAGTACGACGAAAAATACGATATTAAACAAGGTTTGACTATTTGTCAGCCCCTCCACAATCGGAAAGGTTGCCAAGACAATAGGTACGGCACCGCGAAGACCAGCCCAGGAAATGAACACCTTTTCTTTGATTGAATAATTCATTCTAATAGTAGATACAAATACTGCTATTGGACGTGCAGCCAGCATTAAGATAGCAGAAAGCAGCAAACCGTAAATAATAATATTCATGGTGAAAAGCTGTTTTGGAAAAACAAGCAGACCAAGAATGATAAACATAAGGATTTGAGCCATCCAGGCAAATCCCTCATTAAATTGAAAGATGGAATAACGATAGGTCAGCTCTGAGTTACCAATTACTAAAGCTGCAACATATACTGCCAGAAATCCGCTTCCTCCGATAATAGAAGTCGCACTATATGTAATTAATGCGAAGGCTACCGAGAAAATAGGATACAAGGCGCTAGAGTCAAGTTTTATATGGTTGATGGAGAAGGATGCAGCTTTCCCAAACACAAATCCCAGCAGTAACCCTAATCCCATTTGCAGAAAAAAAGTGGGGATCATCATAAAAATAGTGCTGTCTTCTATAACAATGAGCTCAATTAATGACAAGGTTAAGAACACGGCCATCGGATCGTTCGTGCCCGACTCTGCTTCAAGGGTTGCACCCATTTTTGCTTTAATATTACGTTCTTTAAGAGCTGCAAATACGGCCGCAGCATCTGTGGAACCAACAATTGCGCCAAACAGCAGTCCCTCAAGCATCGTAATATCTAATATGAAGTAAGCAGCCATTCCAACAATACCTGAGGTTATTAATACTCCTAGAGTGGCAAGAGATAAAGAAGCTCCAGCAACTGAGCGAACAGTCGCCCACTTCGTATGAAGACCCCCTTCAAAAAGTATAATAACAAGAGCAAATACCCCAATAATTTGAGCTACTCGAGCATTATCAAAGTAAATCAGCCCTAAGCCGTCACTACCAACAAGCATTCCTACAAGAATAAACAATACGAGTGAAGGGATTCCCAGGCGACTGGAAAAACGTGCAACTATAATTCCGCTGAAAAATAATAATGCTGTAATTAGAAGAAATGAATCTGTGCCAAATGATTCAAATAACATATAATTTTGAGTCTCCTTATGAATTCAATCGAAGTGAAATAATGAGCATAAACTTTAACGAGGAGTGTTAAAAGAAGTAAGTATAGTTAAAATTTTATCACAAGTGGAACTCAAAGTGTTTCACCACGCCTATGGCTGTCTTCGGGTAGACTTCAAGTTGTCCAGCACAAAGCCTATTTTATTCTTCTTAATGGCAGGCTGCATAAAGCAGACCTCTTCCTCTAAGTTAACTATAATAGACAAAAATGCTGTCGAGACACTCGACAGCAAGTTAATTTGACCTTCTGCTTTAGTTATGAAAATCACTTCTAAACAATAACTCTTTCGGCACTTCTGTTCCTCTCGTTCCACGTAAGTCCGCTTCCTTCATTTCTGTAGGATAAAACACAATAAGACTTCCTTTATTCATCTCAGCAAGCTTTTTAGGGAGTACTTCAAGTTCAGGATGCCATGCAACCGTCCCTCGACGTGCACTGATTAATATAATAAGGTCATTGGACTTAATTCCTTTAAGATCTTGTTCATAAAGCGATTCCCAGCTTTCTGAAGAATAAAAATCGATAGGAATGCCTGGCCTTACACGTTTTGATACCGCTTCATACGTATCAAGATTATCGCGGACTACATAACTTCTTAACGAAGCATTTAATTGAGCAGCAATGTCTTTAATAATGGAAACCGAATCATCAAACCCCGGCTTAAAGGCCACGTTATTCGGAACAATCATAATGATTCGTTCAGTGGTATTTAAAGGATGACGGATTCGCGTAATTAATGAACGCTGGTAAGTGTGTTCTAAAAAGTTATCAATAATTCCGCCAAAGATCTTCTGACTCCCCACCCGCTGTCCATTCCAGCCGGCTATGATAGTGGTGATTCGTTCTTCAGCCACCGCTCTTTCGATTCCTCGTCCGATGTTGCGGTCCACTCGCGTTAACAGCTTCACTGGTACATCAGCTCCCGAGGCGTAGATAACAGAGTGACCAAGCATTCTTTCTGCTTGAGCAACCTCTGTGCTTGCTTTTTTCAAATCTTTCTGCACTACACTTAAAGGATACAGGGGCTCTTCCGTTCTTTTGGCTTTCTTTATAATAAACCCTAAGTCCATTAATGATTCCATCGTTCCGGGGTTTGCCAAAGGAATAAGAATTCTTTCAGGCATACTTTCCATTTGCGGTGACCGTGCTTGTGATGTTGAAAGTTGCCGAGCATATTTCTCTGAAAAGTACGGGCCCAGAATACAAGTCATTAAAATCATAACGATTACCGCATTAACTGTCTGCTGATTGAGCAAGCCAATTTCATAGCCGACCAACGTTGAAGCAAGGGTTGCGGCTGCTTGTGATATCGATAATCCGAAAATAACTTTACGTTCATTTATTGAATAATTGTAGATCCTGGCCGTTAAAAAACCAGCTGCTGCTTTGCCAAATACGACCGAAAACAGAATTAACCCTGTCACAACCCACGCTTCGGGATTCGATACTAATACACTTAAGTCCATTAACATTCCTACTGACAATAAGAAAAACGGAATAAAAAGCGCGTTCGCAGTAAAACGAATTCGGTTCATTAATGGACCATGATCATAAATATAACGGTTCAAAGCCAACCCGGCCAGGAAAGCTCCAATAATAGGCTGAAGCCCTGCGAATAAAGCCACGCTGCCTGCTACGAACAAGATCACCATGACAAAGTTAAATTCAGTTGCTCCATCATTGTTGGAATTTCGGAAAAACCATCGGGAAATATACGGAGTCACTATAAAAATCCCCCCTGCAAATAAAGCAGTGGCGATAATAAGCTGGGCCCAGAATCCAACTGATAACTCTCCTTCGGCGGCCCCTGTAATCACAGCCAGAACCAGCATAGCTAGAGTATCAGTTAACAAAGTCCCCCCGATAGCAGTCGTGACAGCTTTATTTTTCGTTACACCGAGACGGCTGACGATAGGGTAGCCCAAAAGCGTATGAGATCCCACGATGGACCCTAGCAAAATGGAAGCCGGCACACTAAATCCTAAATAAATCCCTATTGCAGTACCTAATGTCAGAGGAATGGAGAATGATAGCAGCCCGAAGACAATACTTCGATTACGATATTTCTTAAATCCGTCTATATCGAGCTCTAGCCCGGCTATAAAAATAATAAAAAGCAGACCGACAGTTCCAAGCAGCTCAATTGTTGAGTCACGAGCTAACCAATTCAATCCATTTGGTCCTATAATAATACCGGCTATAATCGGCCCGATGATAGCAGGAATTCTTAGTTTTCCCATTAATAAAGGAAAAAAGAGAAAAATCAATACAGCTAAACCAAAAATAATAACTGGTTCCTGTAAAGGGATGTTCATCGTTAAACCCTCACAATCTATACAGACCATCACTGACGCTAAGAGTCAACTACATATCATATATGGGTCGATTTTTATTTTGTTAGTAGAGAATTCTCGGCATTCAAGATTTCACTATATGAGTCAATAATATACTATATTTCTTTCTCAAAAGACAATACATAAACTCACATTCATACAATTTTAACGATACGTAAATAACAAAGTGTTTAGAGGAAATTAAGGTTGTAAACGGATTCTTTCTTATTTTATACTAAGAGCATCAGGAGGTTTATAAAGATGGCGATACGTTTAGTCACGTTTTTTATGATCGGTGCAGTTATATTTACTTTGGTTACTCTGTTTTTACCTGACCTGTTAAGCTACTTTTGGATTGCATTAAGTATATTGCTTATCCTTGGATTCGGGTATCTCAGTTTCTTTTATTTAAAGAAAGCGATCGGTCTTATCAGCGAAGGAAAGAAAAACCATTAAAATAACGGCATCCCATCCATTAATGGAAGGGATGCCGTTTTGCATGTTTTAAAGGGCTTTAACCAACCCGCCGTCAACGACGACCGCTTGTCCTGTTACATAAGTGTTGCCTCCTGAAGCCAGGAATACTACAGCCCGGGCAAATTCTTCCGGCTCACCATACCGCTGCATCGGTATTGCCTGGGCAGCTTTGTCTTTAACTTCTTCTATAGTAATACCAAGTTCATCCGCTTTCTTTTGATCAAGGCTCTCCACTCGATCTGTTGCAATTCTCCCCGGACCAACCGTGTTAATTAAGATATTATGAGGGGCTAATTCCTGGGATAAGCTTTTAGCCAACCCAACAATGCCAGCCCGAAATGTATTCGAAAGAATCAAGTTATCCAGGGTCTGCTTAATGGAAGATGAAGCAATATTAATGATATGACCGCTTTTCTGCTTTTTCATGGAAGGCAGCACTTCTCTAATCGTCCGAGTAAAACTAAGCAGATTCAACTCAAACGCCTGCTGCCAATCCTCATCGGAAAAGTCTTCAAATGTACCAGCAGGAGGACCCCCCGCATTATTAATCAGCACATCTACAGCACCATTCCAATCCGCCGCTCTCTTTATTAAGCTTTCTATTTGTTCAGGTTTAGTCATATCACATACAGTATAATCAACTTGATTGTTCCCTGATTGAGCCACAATATCTTGTTTTGTTTTTTTAAGCTCCGCTTCACTCCGGCTCGAGATTAGCACACAAGCTCCTTCCTTCGCGAACTCCAGCGCCACTGCTTTTCCCAGTCCTTTGCTCGCAGCTGTCACAATCACCGATTTTCCTTGTAGATGTAGGTCCATGAAATCATTCCTCTCCACCATTTTTGTTCAGTATAACAAAAATGAAGCTTAGACGGCTGAATCAGCTTCGAATCTAAGCTTCATTTTTCTTAAGCGTATGGAAGAGTAATATTATATTTGTTTAGCGTGGTACGAATTTCCTGCTGTAATTCTTTGGATGGAAGATCCATCGGCAGACGAAGATGAGGGTCTATCATGCCCATCATTCCTAATGCGGCTTTTACTGGAGCGGGGTTCGTATCTTTAAACAATACGTCATTTAATTCCATTAATTCATAATGAATTTGCTGAGCTCTCTGCCCCTCCCCATTAAACCAGGCATCATGCATTTCTGCTACTTTTCCCGGTAATACATTCGCCGTGGCACTGACAGACCCCGCTCCCCCAATCGCAAGCATGGGGTAACAGAGAAGTTCAATTCCCGAGAATAAAAGGAAATCGCGTCCGCAGCGCTGAAGCACTCGATTTACATGCTCGAAGTCTTTATTTGATTCTTTCACACCAATAATATTTGAACAGTCCTTACTGAGCCTTGCAAGTGTATCGACGTGTAAATTCTGAGCAGTGCGTCCGGGGATATTGTAAATGATGATAGGTATTTCCACCGAATCTGCAACTGTTTTAAAATGCTTGTAAAGCGCATGCTGATTTGGTTTGTTATAGTATGGTACGATAACCATTGCAGCATCCGCACCTATTTGCTCTGCTTTTTTTGTTAATCTCATGGTTTCTGCATGATTTGTGGATCCAGTTCCTGGCACAAATGGAACGCGCCTGTTAATTGTTTTATACGAGTTTTCCATCACTTGCTCTCTCTCTTCTAAAGTTAAAGAGCTCGGCTCTCCGGATGTTCCGGTGACAGAAATCCCATGAGTCCCATTCCTAAGCTGAAATTCTATCAACTTAGTCATAGTTTCAAAATCAATTGAACCATCAGCTTTAAACGGAGTAACTACAGGGGTAATCGATCCTCTTAGTCTAGATTTTATTTCACTATAGTCCCTCTTCATTATCCATTTCCTCCTTACCAGCGTTATAGGCTTAATACTCCCAATACCTGAAAATCCCCCTGTTAAGAGGTGACCTGATTATATTTTCCTTCATAGAAGGTGAGTGGTTCACCATCCTGCACGCTTAGATTGATCACCTCACCGATATATAAGATATGGTCCCCTGCTGCATATGAATCGTATACTCTGCATGCAAGGCTGACGAGAGCGTCTTCTAAAACCGGCATTCCTTCAAATGTATTAAAAATAACTTTACGATCTTTAATCTGACCTGCAAAGATCATCGACAGTTCTTGCTGGTTTTCCGTTAAAATATTCACGGTAAATTTTTGGGCTTCCTGGAGGATTTCATTCATTTTTGCATTTTCACCGACAGATATGAGGATAAGCTTAGGATCAAGAGATACCGACATAAAGGCATTCGCAGTCATTCCGTGCACCTCCCCATTGTGCTCAGAAGCAATAACCGTAACCCCTGTCGTAAACTTCCCCATAGCTGTACGAAACATCCGATCATCCATATGGAACACCTCTTTCACTTTTTTAGATCACAAAGGTGGGTTTGCTTTTCTTAAGCTTCGCTGTGCGTATAGTCACTTTCTCACTGCTATGCACATTTAAAACTTCAGTTGCTTCTTCAAACCAGCAATCAGGCGCTGCATGCCCCCAGAATGTTTGACGCATTGGATCATTTAAATCCCAGCGAATGGGTTTAAAATCAGGATCGCTCGTTAAGTAATCACCGTTATAGAGCTCAACCCGGTGTCCATCAGGGTCGCGCAGGTAAAGGAAGAAAGCATTCGACAATCCATGCCGGCCAGGGCCTCTTTCAATGTTTGGTCCATAACCGAGCGAAGCAAGGACGTCACAGCCATCGATTATACTCATAGGATCCTTCAGCCAGAAACCCACATGGTGAAGGCGCGGACCTTCCCCGTTCATAAAAGCGACGTCATGTACACTTGGCTTCCGATGAAGCCAGGCAGCCCATACTTTTTCTTCTTCTACCGCCGTATATTCAGAGCAGCCAAATCCAAGTTCTTTCATATAATAATGCTGCGCGGATTCTACGTCGGTTACCATACAATTAAAGTGATCTATGCGCTGCACCTTAGCCCCTTTATACAATTGATATTGTTGAAGCTTACGTTCAACGGGCTCCATGTGAGCATAGAATTCAATTGGAAGTCCTGAAATATCCTGATAGCGTAATGTGCGTCCAAGAGCTTTCTGCTCATCCAGCCATTTAACGGCGGATCCTTCACCTTCAAGCTTTGCAGCGATCATATCTAAGTCTGAATCGGAACGAACTTTGTAACTGATTACTTCAAGTGCTGGTTCACCCTTTTTTTTCAATAACAGACTATGATGATTGTGCTCTTCCAAACCTCTAAGAAAAATTTGATTCTCATCCGATTCGGTTTCTATGAAACCGAGCGCATCGTAAAATTGCCGGGATTTTTCTAAATCTGTTACATGTAGTACTGCACGGCCGGCACGGATAATATCAAAGCTCATGGTCCCACCCCTCACACTTTTGTTGGTTTTGATGACTGAACATTATTTAAAAAGTCCTGCACATAACTTTTAAGTGATTCCTTATCAAACTGTTCAAAATAAGTCATCCCCATTTTGACTGGGTCGCCAAAGAAATAATACTCATAATGCGTCTGTCTGCTTCCGAATGCGCTCATTGTTACGTCCCAGGCTAATCGAAATAGTTTCACGCGGTCATAGCCTTGTAGATTCTTTGACTGTAGGGCGCGATCCAGTAACGGACCAACTTCCTTATGATGAAAATCTGCTTCAGATGGGATCCCCATTAAACCAGAGGCCCCAAGAATTCTTAAAATCTCTGTTATTCGCGGGTACACTCTCGGGTACCAGTTGCGTGCTGCGTTTAATGCTTCAAAATCCGGTGTCATTGTTCCCCATTTATCGAGCTTTGCATTGTACTCCGCCTTGAAGAGATGGGATTTCATATTTTCAAGAATCAGCATCACTTCCGTACCTTTATCCATTACGTGCTGAAATTTATCAATACCGATTGCATCCATTACACTTAAAATAATGCCAAGTACAAACTCAGTTTTAATAATATTTTTAGCTACTACCTGGTGAGACATATGCACTACTGCATTTGTTTCAAGGAAAGTCCGGTTGCAAATCGACGAATTGCCGCACACAAAAACTTTATCCCAGGGAACAAATACGTGATCAAAATATACGATTGCATCCCCCTCTTCAAAGCGGCTGCCCAGCGGATGATCCCATTCCTCCCTGCCATAATCAAATGATTCACGACTCAAAAATTTCAACCCAGGTGTATTGTTTGGCACCACAAAAGCCAGTGAATAAGGATCGTCAAGCTCCCCGGCCATCTTTACTGTAGAAGGAAATACAAGAATTTCATCTGTGATACCGCCCTGCGTTGCAAGCAACCGTGCTCCATCTACAATAATTCCATCACTTTTCTTCTTCACTAAATGTAAGGCTGCATTTGCATCTTTCTGCTCGTGCTGAGCTTTCTCCCTGTTGACTTGTGGATGAATAAGCGTATGCGTTAAACTAATATCATTTTCGCGAGCATAGTCATAGTAGTTTTTCGCATTTTCAGCAAACATTTGATCGTCTTCTGCAAACAGATCATTCGCCACCCCCATGGCCATTACTTCCGCATTCAAATAATCAGGAGACCTTCCCATCATCCCTCCGGAAAGGCGGGCCCATTCTTGAATAGCCTCTCTTCTTTTGATTAAATCCTCAATGGTTTCCGGACGGTAAAAGGTCATCCCGACTGGATCCCCGGTTTGAGGTGAGGAATAAAGCATTTTGTCAGGCTTTTTATATTGTGTATCATAAAGCTTTGCCATCGACTGAATAACATTTCTAAAAGCAGGGTGAGTTGTTGGATCTTCTACTTTCTTTCCTCCAATATAAACGTTATTTTTCGCTTGCTTTAATCGATCAATATATTGAGCCCCTGTTTTTGCAGGCATTTTGAAACCCTCCTTTATTTTTTTCCAAACTGCGGAATTCGGTGATCACCAAGTGCAACGTGGATGACTTGCATCTCTGTATAAAAATCAAATGCGTAATATCCGCCTTCTCTTCCGATACCACTGTGCCTAGCCCCCCCAAATGGAGTTCTTAAGTCACGAACATTTTGTGAGTTAATCCAAAGCATCCCTGAATCAATTGCCTGCGACACACGATGACCTCTTTGAATGTCTTTTGTCCAAACATAACCAGCTAACCCGTAGCGTGTATCATTCGCTAGTTCAATCACTTCTTCTTCATCGCGAAATGTCATAACAGCTAAAACAGGGCCAAAGATTTCCTCTTGAACAACCTGCATGGAATGATCGGCATTCAGTAAGATCGTCGGTGGAATGTAGTTGCCGCGCATAAACTGTTCAGGAATGCTGCCCTGGTAAACTTCGCAGCCTTCTTTCACAGCAAGATTCAGGTAACTTTTTACTGTCTTATAATGATCGATATGGATTAACGGACCGACTTGAGTAGATTTATCCAGCGGATCACCCACCTGTATGTTATCCACACGTTCTTTCAAGGCAGCTATAAATTTTTCTGCTGCATCCTCATGGATATAAAGACGTGAATTCGCTGTACACCTTTCACCATTAAAGGAGAAAATCCCCCAGGTACAGGCATCTAACGCACGCTCCATATCCGCGTCCTCAAATATAATGATCGGTGATTTCCCACCAAGTTCCATTGAAAAACGCTTCAAGGCGTCGGCTCCATTTTTCATAATTTCTGAACCTGTTGTCGTTTCACCGGTAAAGGAGATAAGCTGAACCTCTTCATGCTGTACGAGTGAGGCACCGGCTGTTTCGCCATATCCATGAACCACATTAAATACCCCTTTTGGAAGACCAGCCTTATCAATAATCTCAGCTAGTTTATTAGCAGTAAGAGGCGACCATTCTGCCGGTTTTAATATGACCGTATTACCTGTCGCAAGCGCTGGTGCGATTTTCCAAGTCTCCAGCATAAAGGGTGCATTCCATGGCGTGATTAACCCTGCAACTCCCACGGGCTTGTGAATGGTATAGTTTAGAAACTCATCATCTACCTGATAGGCCTCCCCCACCATCCGACTCGCTACCATCTCAGCGTAAAAACGAAAGTTTTGTGATGCACGGCTTACCATTTTCGTTGTAATACTGATTGGCAGCCCGGTATCATATGATTCGAGCGGTGCTAGTTCTTCTATATGTTCATCGATCAAATCTGCAATTCTATTTATATAGTAAATTCGTTCACTTTGCTTCATCTTTCCCCATGCACCTTTGAAAGCTGTTTTAGCAGCTTTGGCTGCCTTATCAATATCTTCCTTGCTTCCTGCTGCCACACTATTTATTTTTTCATTCGTAAACGGGCTTATGTTATCGAATTGTTGATTGGATTCTGCATCTACAAATTGGCCGTCGATGTAGAGCTGCACATCGTATACATTAGCCAAAGCTTTTTGCTTCATGTCAGCAGCTGTCTCCATTTCACTCAATTTACACTCCTCCTTACCATTTTTTGAAATCGCTTACATTTTATTTTTCAAAAAGGGAAACCTCTCCAACGGAAATTTGCAAATATTCAATAAACTTTGTATATTCAAGTTACCACAACAATAAATATATGAGAAATATCTATATTATTTACTTTGCATATATATAAAATATAAGGAATTTGAAAGGAGAAAGATCATGGATTTAAAACAATTGCGCTATTTTCGAATGGTAGCTGAGGAACAACAAGTTACAAAAGCAGCTAAACGTTTACACATGGCTCAGCCCCCTCTCAGTCAGCAAATCAAACTGATGGAAGAAGAATTAAATTTAAAATTATTCGACCGGCAAGGAAGAAAACTGGAATTAACAAAAGCTGGAGAAATACTGTATGAGAAAGGCGGCCGTCTGCTGACCGAATTTGAAGAAACTCTGGTGGAAGTACGTGAAACAAGTGAAGGAATGCGTGGAAAAATGCACATTGGATCCACAAAGTCCTGTTTTTCGTATTTAAGTACGGCGATGAATATATTTAAAACTCAACATCCAAACATGAGGTATCAACTTCGGGAAGGAGATACATATTTTTTGGAAGAATGTATTAAAAACCGTGAAATTGAATTGGCCATTGTACGTATGCCGATGCAGTCTGAGGAATTCAATATTTTAAAATTACCTTCAGAACCATATGTGCTTGTTGCTCCTGAATCATGGAATGTAGTAAGCAGTAAAGGGAATACCGTTAAGTTTGAAGAATTGCACGATATGCCTTTAATGCTCCTGCACCGCATCAGCGGCCGCGGCCAATTTGAATTGATTATTGAGGAATGCCGAGATCACGGGATCGAACCAAATATTACATGTGAATGCCCTGATGCAACGATGCTTTTATCTCTCGTAGCGAGCGGTGTAGGTGCCACCATCGTACCAGAGTCTACTCTAAAAGCATTTGCCTTTAAGAATATAAAGAGTTATCAACTTGATAAGGCATCTGTCAAAGCTGAATCTGCAGTCATCTGGCAAAAAGATCGCTATTTAACAAAAGCCTCCCAGCGTCTGATTCAGACGTTTGAAGATCAATTTTGTTTTGTGTAACACTATTAGACAGACATTTCCCGTAGAAGTACACCCCGCAAATCTGCATAAACTGCACTCTACTATAACTTCGGATCCACCATTTGCATCGCATAATAATGCAGCCCATTAGCTTAGTCTAAATACTTAATACTCCTGTGGGAGCAGTACAAGTCGTAGATCCCGCAGGAATTCCCCGCTATGAAATTAAATTGAAAAAGCATGCGCATTAAACGCTTACTTAGGAAAATCGGTGGTGAATATTATTCGATTTATACGTCTTATGGTGAAATTCAAAAAGTTCAAGTGACAACGCAAGATAGCTATGAGCTGCATAAGCATTAAAGTGATCTTTTATGACTTCAAAGATACTTTCGCAGAAATCGCTTTTCTCCTTCTCAGTCCGTCCTTTCCCTATTTTTAAAGTTGTATGAACAAAAGCGTCATTTTCTTTTCCGTCCGCTACTTGATAATGGTTTACTTTATAAGCCCGGCTGCGGATTCCGCCGATAGGAAAGATTTCTTTATGGGCGATCACAGCTTCATTGATTTTTTTCAGGAGATTTTCAATGTCTATATGATTCGACAAATTAGCTGTATACTCCACTATAATATGAGGCATGTTTCCTCCCCCTTATACAATCGTGTTTATTAACTTTCCTAATCCTTCAATCTCAGTGACTACCTCATCTCCTACCTTTGTATCTATAGTACCTTTAGGCGTTCCTGTTAATAATAAATCTCCCGGATTTAATGTCATAAACCCGCTTAAATACTCAATTAGATCATCTACCTTGAATATCATGTCGTTCGTTGTGCCTTCCTGGACCTTTTCCCCATTGATAAACGTACGCAGCGAGAGATTCATTGGGTCTTTAATATCCGCAGCATCCACAAACCAGGGACCAAGCGGCGTACTGTGATCACGATTTTTAACACGTAAGTTCGGACGATAATAGTTTTCTAAATAATCACGAAAAGCATAATCATTCGCTATAGTGTAGCCAGCCACATAATCGTAAGCTTCCGCCTTGCTTACCGCTCTTGCCTGCCTGCCGATAATAACAGCAAGCTCACATTCATAGTGCATGTTTGTTACATCCTCTGGACGTTTCGTTCGGCCGCGGTGACCCACAAATGTATTTGGTCCTTTTAGAAACACGAGTGGTTCTTCCGGCGCTTTGAACTTAAGCTCTGTTGCATGATCCATATAATTTAACCCGAGTGCGAAGCAAGTGCCAGGCTTTACAGGAGGAAGCCAGGCGACCTGTTCTTCTTCAACTATCCTGCCATTGGCAAGTTTCAATTTGCCCTCCAATGGGACCGCGTAAAAAATATCCCCTTCAAAGGCTACCCGTGCAGTTTTCAAGTCCACCACCTCCTGAGCTTATTTTCAAGAGCACCAATTTCTGCAGCCTCTATCCTTACGATGTCTCCTGATTCAGCAGTCGGCAGGTTGGCGCCGCACCCCGCCATTAATAAATCACCTTGATCAAGGGTCATAAATTCCGAAACGTCCTGTAGGAGCTGGGGAATAGGACGGACTAGTTTCTCCAATGAATAATGATGCTTTTTTTCACCATTTATATAAACAGAAATCTTTATTTTTTCCGGATTCGGAATATATTTTTGTGGAACAACCCAGGGTCCGATCGGGCAGAACCCATCTCTCACCTTCTCCTTAATAGCTGGGCGGAAAATACTGGCATGGGGGAGACTTAAATCATTAACGAGTGTATAGCCTTCTATAAATTCATAAGCATCTTCAGCTTTGACCTTAGCTGTTCTTTTTCCAATCACAATTCCGACACTTGCTCCTACTTTCAATTGCGCAGCTTCTCCAGGAATGATTACTTCTGTATGGTGTCCAGTTATTGTATTGATTGGTTTTATATAGAGAACGGGAGCTTTTGGCGGCTGTTCATATGGAGGCTTATTGAGAAGGTCGCCCATCGCCTTTAATGACTGAAGATCATTTAACAGCGTTCCATAAACAGTGCCGCAAACTGGTGATGCCCAGGAATGAATCATTGATTCCTCTGCATCTATCACCCCTTCCTTTAAAGCAGCAGGGAGAAACTGATCGTAATAATTTCCATTAACACGAGCCCGTACTTTAATATTCATCCTGCTTCCTCCTTCAGTACTTTATTTGATAAATATAAAATACCACCCGCCGTCCTATATATAAAATATTCATAACATAGTTATTTCATATGAGAGCAATATGTAAAACCCGATTTAATTCGGGTTTATTTAAAAAAGTTTATCTACGATGTTTCTTTAAGAACTCCCACATAAGTTCCGTTGCATGTAACGCAGTACACACTTTTCCGAATGGCTGGTTTGACTGAAAGGGGCCTCCAGGCCACGTATGTCCAGATTCGTTGATCTCGTAAAAAACAACTTCAGCTGTATCATTCCGTGAAAAATAGCGGAATCGGGTATAGCCATCCTTTTTGAACACCTCTTCTTCCACCGGAAAAGATAGGGAGCGTACAAAAGTTAATGCTGTCTGTCTTGCCGATAATAATTGATCAATCATATAGTTTGACTGGTAGTGACCATCAAACGGTACAACCGGATCTGCTTTACCCATAAAGAATATGAGGGGCATAGCGTGCTTCCATTTCACATTATTGCCTATATAGTCAACAACCGGGCCTCCCACTCCTCCAACCCCTGCAAACAAATCAGGGTGGTCGATCGCCATCTTCATAGCGAAAGCAGAACCATTCGAGAATCCTGTAACATATATCCGTTTTTCATCAATAGCCGTTATAGATCGAAAATAATCAATCATATCGATCACAAAACCGGCATCGTCCACTTCCTTTTGGCACGAAGGATTTTTCGACCTTCCTTCATTAAATTGTTTGGTCATTGGATTACCTGATTCCATGTTCATTGCTTCCGGAAAAACAAAGCACGCCGCTTGTATTTCTGACAACTCAAGTAAACCTGTCATCCTCATATGATGTTTAGCACTGCTCCCCGCTCCGTGAAAACAAAACACTAAAGGAATCCGGCCTTCTATTTTATTCGGAAGCGTGTAGTAAAATGTTCGCTCCCCATCCATTGATGGGAGGGTATCCTTGACAACTTGTACTTGTGCGTCCATACTAAACCTCTCCATTTATGCGTCTTTTTCTAACATGTGATCTTCTGCTTGTAGTTTGTCTTCGCGAAGGGCAGGAAGGGCAAATCCCGTGTAACCATAGAGAATAGCGATTAAAGGAGTAATAAAACAAATAAAGGCAAATGGAATATACCCCACCCCGATATTCAAGGTGGACATGATGAAAACCCCTGTAACTCCCCATGGAATGAGTGGATGAATAATCGTCCCTGCATCCTCTAAAGTCCGGGATAAGTTTTTTGGATGCAGACCAGCATTCCTATAGCTGTCTTCAAGCATTTGTCCCGGCAATATAATGGATAGATATTGTTCCCCTACAGTGATATTAATTCCAAGACAGGACAATACCGTAGCTAACACAACATTTCCACGGCTTATCAAGAAGTTCCGCATTCCATCAATGATTGCATAAGCAATGCCAATTTCTTTAATAATCCCCCCAAATGATAACGCGATTAATATAAGAGAGACTCCAAAAAGCATACTGTCAAGACCGCCTAACGAAAGAAGACTGTCAATTGCTTCGTCGCCTGTTTCAGCGGTATACCCGAAGTGAGCCGTGCTCATGATTTCGCCAAAAGTAACCCCTGGGACGGTGAAGAAAGTGGTCATAACAGCTGCCAGCAATCCAATCACGAGGGCAGGGATCGAACTGACACGCCAAAAAGCAAGTACAATGATTAATAATGGCGATAGAAGTGCAATAGGAGATAAATTATACTCCGTTTCCAGCGTTGCCATCATAGCCTCTACATTTTCCGTGCTTACTGTATTCGGGTTCGTCGTAAAACTGATCACACTGAAAATAATAAGCGTAATTATTAAACTCGGAATAGTCGTCCAGAGCATATGCTTAATATGTTGAAAGATGTCAACCTTCGCTGTTGCTGCTGTTAAGTTGGTTGTATCGGAGAGGGGAGACATTTTGTCACCAAAAATTGCCCCGCAGACTACTGCTCCAGCCGCGATGGAGGATGGGATTCCCATTCCGTAGGAAACCCCCATTAATGCTATACCTATTGTACTGATAGCACTCCAGGAACTCCCCGTCATTGTTGCTACCACAGCCGTAATAATAACAGCAGATACTAGAAATATGGATGGTGACAAAACGTGCAGTCCATAAAAAGTTATTGTCTGCACGGTGCCGTTTAGCACCCAGACCCCGACAAGAATTCCAATTAAACTTAAAATGAGAATAGCGGGGACCCCATGAGATACCCCTTTCGTTACGGCTTTCTCAAGTTCTTTCCACGTATAGCCAAGCCTGAATCCATAGACCGTGACAATAATGGCAGCGAGTATGATTGGAATATGCGGCGCTGCTCCAAAGACAAGGATACTGACTCCTAGTAAAGCCACTATCGATAAGAAAATGACGACCGACATTCCGAACGAAGGGGTTCTTTTTTCCACGATACGCCTCCTCACGTTATTAAGAGCTATAAATTACACGAGTTTAATTAACATCTTTTCCGGATGCTGGATATAATCGATGAAAAGATTCACAAAGGCAGCAGATTGGGCTCCATCAGCCACACGATGATCGAAAGTAAACGATATATTCATTACATCACGAATAACAATTTCCTCATTAACCACTACAGGGGCCCGCTTTGTTTTATGAAAAGCCATTAACCCGGTTTCAGGATAATTTAAAATCGGGGTTGCCCCTGTACTTCCAAGCGGTCCCACATTACTAATGGTAAACGTTCCATCTGTCAAGTCCACAGCTTTTAGCTGATTGTCCTTCGCTTTTGCCGTCAGCTCTTTCATTTCCTTGTGAATGGATTCTACGGTCTTCTGTTCCACATTTTTTATAACCGGCACGATTAATCCTTCGCCTGTGTCTGTGGCAATCCCAATATTATATTCTTGTTCAAGCTCTATTCTTCCTTCTTCCTCATTAAGCTTTGAATTAAAAATTGCGTGTTCTTTAAGGGCCAGTTGAAGAGCTTTAATAAAAAATGCAGCTAGAGATATTGAAGTCCCCTCAAACTTCAATTGATCTTTCAGTTTAATTAAATCGCTCATTATTACTTCATCAAAATGAGTTACATGAGGTGCGGTATATAATGAATGTGCCATCTTCTGCGCAATTTGTTTCCTGCGGCCCTGAAATGGAATAAATTCCTTTTGAGTCTCCTTTAGATCAGAGTCCGTCACTTCCTCTTGATTTTTTGTTTTTGTATGCGCTTTCATAAATCGGTATATATCTACTTCTGTTATTCTTCCGGATGGTCCTGTTCCCGTTACTTCTTCTATATTCACATCATGTTCTCTGGCAATCCTTCTTGTATGCGGAGATGCTTGAACTCTTCGGGTTGGATTCTCGGTCTTGTAAGGCTTCGTGCTGACTGATGAGCTCCCCGCAGCAAGGAAAGAATGCTCCTTTTGCTCCTGCCGCTCAGAAACGAAACTACTGGTATCTAAGGAAAGAATAGTTGTTCCTACCTTAATAATATCTCCAATTTCAAATCGTATCTCCTGGACTATTCCTTCAGCAGGGGAAGTAAGTTCTGCTGTCATTTTATCGGTTTGAACTTCTACAAGAGGTTCATCATTCTTTACGTGCTGCCCGGTACTTACATAGAAATTAAGGATTTCAGCTTCGTGCATTCCTTCTCCAATATCATGTAACTTAACTTCCATCTGATTTTCTCCTTCCCTAATACTGTAATGCTCTTCCGATTGCTTCAGCTATTTTAGCTTGGCTTGGCAGATAATCCTTCTCCAGAGAGTATACAGGGACCGGCGTATCAAACCCTGTCACTTTTTGAACAGGAGCTTTTAAATAGAAAAACGCCACGTCATTTATTAATGAAATTATTTCACCACTTACCCCTCCCGTTTCGGGTGCTTCATGCACAACTACCACTCTGCCTGTTTTCTCAACTGACTGCTGTATCGCTTTTTTATCTAATGGATAAAGGGTGCGTAAATCTATAATTTCACAAGATGAACTGTTTTCGGTTTCCCACTTCTTCACGGCCTTCATAGTATCCTGAACCATAGCACCCCAGGTGAAGATCGTTACATCACTTCCTTCTTTTACCTTTGCTGCCCTGCCTATTTCTATAGAATACTTCTCTTCAGGTACTTCGAGTCTACCTGTTCGGTAGCATCGCATCGGTTCAATGAACAATACGGGATCCGGGTCTTCAATACTCGCAATAAGCAGTCCTTTAGCGTCATAAGCATTGGAAGGGGTTACAACTTTTAAACCGGGAACATGGGTGAAGAGGGCTTCTACACTATCTGAATGAATTTCGGGTGCTTTTACTCCTGCCCCATAAGGTGCCCGTATAACCATAGGAACGGTATATCGTCCCAGCGAACGCTGTCTCATTCTTGTCGCATGGGTCATAATCTGGTTAAACGCTGGATAAATAAAACCAAAGAACTGCATCTCGCAAATTGGTTTGTAGCCATTAACCGCGAGTCCTACGGATGTTCCAATTATTCCCGATTCTGCTAATGGCGTGTCAATTACTCTATCTTCCCCAAATTCCTCAAACAACCCATCAGTCGCTCGAAAAACACCTCCGTTTACTCCGACGTCCTCCCCCAATACTAGTACAGAATCATCTTCTCTCATCATCGTTTTCATTGCATCAGTAATTGCCTGCACCATCGTCATTTTCTTCAAATCAGCTGCCACTATCGTCATTGGCTTACCTCCTTGTTTATTTGATGATGGCGGGTTCTTTGCTTCTCCATGATCCACGTTGGTTTTTTAAATACATGATCAAACAGCTGATCAATGTCTGCCTCTTTTAGATTTTCCGCCTTTTCGAGAGATTCATTAATTTCTTTCGTAATCTCTTCCTCCATTACGACTTTCTCTGCTTCATCCCACCAATCCTGATTCTTTAACAGCCGTTCCACGCGCAAAAGGGGATCAGTTGTGTGACGACGTCTAGCGCTAACCTCCTGGTCACGATATTTGGAGGGGTCATCGGCAGTTGTATGGGCTCCATATCTCCACGTGACAGCTTCGATAAGGGTCGGGCCTTCTCCATTCCGGGCCCGTGTTACTGCCTTCTTTGTCTCAAAGTAAACAGCCAGTATATCATTTCCGTCCACTCTTAAACTTGGAACGTCATAAGCAAGGCCTTTTTGAGCAATCGTTTTAGATTTCATCTGTTTTTCTACTGGAACACTGATGGCATACCCATTATTTTGATTAAAGAAGACAACAGGAACATTAAAAACGCTGGCAAAGTTTAACCCCTCATGAAAATCCCCTTCCGATGTTGCTCCATCACCGAAATAGACAATCGACACTCGATCACTGTTTTTCTTTTTTTCCGCCCAGGCTGTACCCGTCGCATGCAAAAGTTGGGAAGCTATCGGTACTGCCGGCGGGAATATATTCTTTCCCTCTGGGGGAACACTCCCTTCTATCCTACCCTTCCAATATAGAAATAAGCTGCAAAGCGAGTGTCCAAACGTCATAGTAGCCGCATGATCGCGATAAGTGGGAAACATCCAGTCCCCGTCTTCCACAGCAAGGGCACTTCCCACTTGTGCAGCTTCCTGGCCCTCATATTGGACATATGTTCCAATGCGTCCCTGACGTTGTAAATTTAGACACTTCTTATCCATCATGCGGGCCCGAAGCATGGCTTTGTAAAAATGATACATTTGCTTTTTTTCAATTTTGATCGTGTTGGTGGTCACATTCCCATCTTCCCTGACATATTGAATGACAGGAAACCGATCTTCCATCCTCATTTTTCTACCCCTTTCCATGTCAATGGTGTTGAATCAAGAATCTTCCTCAATTCCCGTACCAATACTTCATTCTCTTCTTCCTGCCCGATGGTCACACGTATCATGGTCGGGTATCCCATTAAATGGCCGGGTCTAATGATCACTCCTTTATTCAATAACTTCTGATAAACCTCCTTTGAAGGACACCCTGTATCAACCATGATAAAATTCGTTTGAGTTATAAAGTACCTTAGGTTCATTTCGTCAAAATATTGAATTAAGTATTGGCGGCCTTCCCTGTTCTTAACGATAGTATCGATTAAAAATGAATCATCGTCCAAAGAAGCCGAGGCTGCAACAGCAGCCAGCCGATTCACATTAAACGGGTCTTTTACTTTTTGTAATTGCTGCACAATTTCAGGATTCATCATTCCATAACCAATGCGGAGAGCCGCTAGTCCATACACTTTTGAAAACGTTCGCAGTATTACCATGTTTGGATGATCAGGCAGCAGAGGCAGAGTATCCAGGTACTCTTCACTCTCGGCATACTCATAGTAGGCTTCATCCATGATAAGAAGCACATCTTCCGGCACTTGTTCGATAAATGAGAGTAATTCACGACGACCGACAATAGTCCCAGTCGGGTTATTCGGATTACACACAAATATCATTTTTGTTTTACTGGTTATAGCAGCAAGCATGGCATTAAGATCATGTTTGCCCTCCGTCATTTCTACTTCTATAACTTCTCCCCCATCAATGAGTACGTTCGTTTTATAACGAGGGAACGTCACCCCAGCCATAACTGCATGATCTCCCTCGTTTATGTAACATCTGGTCAATAACCGAATAATCTCATCCGAACCATTTCCAAATATTATTTGATCTGATGAAATACCCAGCCGTGCCGCTAACTTAACAGTTAAAGCTGGAGAAGTGGTTTCAGGATACCTGGTGATTTCCTCTATTTCCTGGCGTATTGCTTCCTCAGCCATTGGTGAACATCCAAACGGATTTTCATTGGATGCCATTTTATAGATTTTAGTAAGCCCCATTTGCAGCTTAACTTCCTCAATTGGTTTCCCGGGGGAATACATCGTAATTCCTTTCAGTTGTGGTCGAGGTTTAATCACGATTGATCCTCCTTTACTATTTGTTTTAAAAAAACAATACCAATTTCAGTTTAGAATTGTCTAAATTTTCTATCAAGAATGTTATTTAAAGTGATATTGCTTTTACGTGTTAAAATTACATGCTTTTATTGTGGTTAAAAACACCGTTGCTCCAATAGCTAAAGAAGAACTGTGCAGTTTTAATATAAGCAGCATACGAAATTAATATAGAAACGCCTGAATCTTTTTCGAGAATAAGTCGAAAGCCTTTCCACAATAAATCTATTGCACATAAAGTAGAGTATTAGATAAATAGGAGGTGATCTGATGAGTTATTACGGAGGATATTACGGAGCAGGAGGCTTCGGCGGTCCATTCGGTGGTTATGGAGGCTATGGATATAAAGGTAAAGGTTTTGCGTTGATTGTAGTGCTGTTCATTCTGTTGATTATTGTAGGTACGTCATATGTTAAGTAAAGAAGAATGAACCACCCACATCCATTCCTTCAGAACATTATCTCACCAAAAAAAGCCAGGCTGGGTCGCCTGGCTTTTAATCAATCTTCTGAACCTCATATTGAAATCCGCTAAATTGGTAGTTCTGTTTGCGATACATATGGCGTGGTGTATCCTCCCCGTCAGCGACAAGGACTACCCTTTTCTCCGGGTATCGATCCATTATCTGCTGCTGGAGACGAGCCCCGATTCCTTTACGCTGGAACCGCTCCTCAACTACTAAATGGTCAATTTCAAGCAGAGGGCCTGAATGAATTATTGTCACTGTTCCGGCAGGTTCTCCTTTATAATATGCAAGAAGCATTTCTATCTCCCGAGCATTAAATAATCTTCGGTTAAAATCAATTTTTTGGCCAGCAAACTCTTGTCCAAACTCCAAATCTCCTGCGTAGTGCAGTTGTAAAAATAAATGAAAATTTTGTTCGTTCACCCATTCAATTTTAATACTGCTTAAAGGTCCAATTTTCGGGAATTCTTCCGGTGAAATCTGGTATAATTCCTGAAAACCTGTCTCCAGATGGTGTTCCTTAAAATAAGCGATAAGCTGGTGATCAGGCTCCTGATTTTTGGGCAGATAAAACTTTACATGCTTTTGGCCATTCTTTAAATGGAACGATCGCAAAAAATGATGGGCTTCCCTAAATTCTGTTACTGATGGCATTTTTTTAAACTCAAGATAATTGCTATCATAACGCGTGAGCATTTCTGGATAATGAATGTGCTTGTACAGCATGTTATCATCGATCAAGTGCCCTATTCTATAAATGTTTTTAAATGTGACCATAAAAAGCCTCCCCCCTAAAACATAGTACAAAGAAACTGCGCGTTTAATTCATTCATTCAGATCATTCTCCTCCATTGTCCCCCATAAAATGATAAAAATAATAAAACCCGCAGAGACCTACTGTTGTTGTCCATACATAATCTCTTAAACTCACATATAATGAGGTAGTCTTATAAGGAGGCTAATTATATGAAAAAAATCGTCATAGACCCAGGTCATGGTGGTTCTGACTCAGGTGCTTCGTATCAAGGCTATTATGAGAAGAACTTTAATTTAACCATTGCATTAAAAGTGCAAAGTCACCTGGAAGAAAATTATGAGGCAGATATTGTGATGACACGTTCAAGGGATATAAACTTATCCTTAAATGCTCGAACCCAGCTGGCCAACAATGAAGATGCAGACTTTTTCTTATCGATTCATAACAATGCAGCCGGAGGACAGGGATTTGAAAGCTATATTTATAATGGCACAGTTTCAACTCCTACAAGAACTTATCAAACAGTTATCCACGATAAAATTATGAGTGCGGTCCGAACGAAATATAATATTCGTGATCGAGGTAAAAAAAGAGCCAATTTCCATGTATTAAGGGAAACAAGAATGCCGGCATTATTACTTGAAGTATTGTTTGTGGACCACCCAAACGATTTAGCAAAGCTTAGAAATCCGGCATTTATCGAAGAAGTATCAGTAGCCATCGCTCAGGGCGTCGCCGATGCCTTAAAATTACCAGTCAAATCGACACCTGATGTACTCTATCGGGTAATTGCCGGTTCGTTTAAAAATAGAGACAATGCAGAACAAAGGGTACAGGATCTCGCTAGACGAAATATCGATGCATTCATACGGACCGCGTCAATTTCAGGTGAAACATTTTACCGCGTTCAAGCCGGAGCCTTTTCTGAAAAATCTAGAGCCGAAGAACAAGTGAAGCGGTTGAATAACGTTGGAATTCAAGATGCTTTCATCATTACAGACGGGGAAAGTGAAGATCCCGCTCCGCCGCCTCCGACTCCGGAGGAACAATTTTCGATTGAAGGAGACACACATTTACTTGCTCATCAGCTGGATAACTTTGTAAAAACAGTAAACCCGCAGGCACCCAGACTAGGTGCCCATTATGTAAAGTTTGGAAACGCTTATGGTATTCGCGCTGACGTTGCTTATGCGCAAGCCATTCATGAAACCGATTATTTCCGATTTACAGGCGTAGTCGACAAAGAACAAAACAACTATGCCGGCATCGGCGCAACAGGTCCAGATAATTCCGGTCACAGCTTTGATACACCAAAGGACGGCGTCCACGCTCACATCCAACACTTGTTTGCTTATGCTTTTACAGATAATATCCCTGAACAATTCAACAAAATTGATCCTCGGTTTGATCTTGTTACACGGGGCAGTGCTGTTACCTGGACACAGCTTAACGGTAAATGGGCGGTTCCGGGGACGACGTATGGTCAAAGTATTATAAGTATTTTTAAAAGAAATGTAAATCACGCCGTTGATCAGTTAAATAAGCAAAAAGAGGAATTAAGTGATATATTAGACGAACTTGAATAATAACGAACCTGACCGGGAGCGAACTTCCAGTCAGGTTTTTTGCTGGTAGAATGACTGGTATTCAAATGGAATCATGAGCTAGAATGATTGGAATGTTTCCTATCACCCTTATGGATGATTAAAAACCTTAAACCATCTATTAACGTTCCAGAGATTAAAGCCAGAAAGAGCAGGCTCCAATTTAAATGGTCACCCCCGCTGATTATAATGAGAACAGCGAATATTCCGAAACATACAGTAAATATAAAATGTCCAGGCATATATTTCTCTCTGGCCCCCTTAGTTAAAATAAACATTTTTGCCAAGATGTCATGCAGAAAGCGTTTATCTTTCTGACATATATATAATGGTCGGTGAGCAGTAAAAAAATCCAAACTTCTCAATAGCGCAAACGGGTCACAGCCCCTTTCTTTTCTCTTTGGCATTTGGTCTTCATTACTTTTAAGCCTTTGATTTTATTGTTGGTAAATAAGCCCCTGCATCTTTCAGTACAGGCTCACTGCACCCTTCCCATTATCCTTTTATCCAAACGGACCTCCACCGCTGTGGTAACTGTCATTTTTCATTTTTTCGGCAGCAATGGAAATTCTGGCGTCCTGCTGAGCACGTGAATCAAATTTAGATTTCTCTAATTCTTTTGCATTTATTGCTTTACTTTTTAAACCTAAGTGTTTAAGGATAATCTCAATCCCCATCGGTAATACACATACTCCGATAATTGCTAGCAGCACCCACAATGCTGTCATACTTATTCACCGCCTTTTTTAGTGGGGGGATGGGCTCTTAGAATCTATTACTGTCCCTTAACAGTTTTACTGTATGCTCCAGGTGATTCAGACGATTTTTAACTTCCTTATCAGAACTTGAGATGCATTGGCTGATCATAAAGAGTGTGCCTACTGTGACTATTACCCCTCCAGCAACCCATACTCCAATGAGCACGAAAAAACCAATCATTCGATCCACCCCTAAAAAAACTAGTTAGTATGTATACGAATCAGTTCTTCAAAGGTTTCATTTTTCTTGCAACTATAGAAGTCATACTATGCCTTGTTTTTATTGTTGATGCCACCCTACATCACTGGCGTCTAAATTTGCTTCATCTTCAGGAAAGCCATAATAAAATAAAGCTTCCTCTTGTTCGTCATACGCTACAGCGTTCATCACGTCAAAAGGAACACTTTCATCCCAACTGAACACAACCACGTCTCCTTCTTCAACCTCTTTTACTTTACGGTTTGATTCTCTTCCGGCTTCGATACTGTTTATTCTTTCATCAGATGAACGGACGATTAATAAAGTCACTGCATCTTTTTCGTCTGTGAAATCAATTACTGAGATGGTTTCCAGGGCAGAGTCATCCTTTTTCTCCACGTAGGTGGAGTGGTTGCTTTCGTAAAAAAATCCTTCCTTCTTTACTAAAAATGTTTTATATAATTCCTCCTGCCTGTCTTCATACACCCATGCTTCAAATGCTCCAGCTTCTATCTGATTTATATAGTGAAGGGTATCGTCATATTCAAAATGTTTTTCCACCGCTCCCTTAGCTGTAAAACTTGGTTTAAATACAAACATTAAAATTAAGGGTACTACGATTACGGTAATTATGATGGCTGTCCCCAGCTTTTTCTTAGGCATACCCCACGACTCCTTATTGTTCAGAATACTCTAATACTTTTACTGTAATCGACTTCCATTCTAATGTAAATAGGCTGCCGGAATATCTGTAAACATAGAAAAAGTGCCGCTTCCTTTTACTAACGGCACACTTTACCTGTTATCTCCAGCGGAGGGCAATATGAAGCTTACAGCAGTTCACGTCTTCAATCGAAGTACGAAACTCAATTCTTAAACCATCGGGGTTATAATGCACCTCGACTTCGGAATTTACACCAATTGAGTGAATCAGCCGTTTTACTTCTTCATCATTAGATTGCTGGGCTGCATCCATTAACTGAGCATCAAATTCTTCTGACTCCGCTAGTTTATCAAGTACCTTGCTTGCATCTTTCATTAATTGTCTGGATTCATTTGCGGACTGTGTCAATATTGATGGGTCTGCCTCTCCGTAAAGGCGGACAGGCCAGCAATACGGATAGTAACACCAAGGGTAATGATATACATAATACACTTTACGATCCCCTCCTAGACTCACATACCCTCAGCATATGTATTCTTTCTCTAGTTTGGGAATCATGAATGTCTTTAAACGAGCATGGTCTGGTTTTATCCCCCTTCAGCTTGTAAGGTTTATTCAACTTCTTCAACATATTGCTGTAAAATTAAGCAACAATTCGAAAGACGACCCACCTCTTTTTTTCTACGATAAAAAAAAGAGGTGATTACTATGTACATACATATATGGAGAAATAAAAATACCCGGTATTATTTGGCAGCAGGAAGTGTGTCCCGGTTAGGGGATGGACTCTCTGGAATGGCTTTTTTGTTTTTGGCTTATGATTTAACCGGTTCAAGTTCCCTTACGACAGGAATGGCTGTTGCAGAAACGCTTCCGTACCTCTTATTCGGGCTGGTCGGAGGGGTTACAGCCGATTGGTTACCGAGAAAAAAACTGCTGATTTTTTTAGATTCTGCACGCGTTCCCTTGATCCTATCCGTCGTAGGTTTGTACTATATGGACTGGCTTACTTATGGTTATTTACTGGGAGTCAGCTTTATCATCCAAAGTGTGGGGTGTTTCTTTAATCCGGCTCATCGGTCAGTACTGCCCTCTATTACAAGCCCGAAGGAACGTCCATATGTAAACAGTATTTACGATACACTGACTAGAGGGGTTTCGGTTCTTAGTCCGCTTCTGTCCTTATGGTTATTGAACAGCCATGGTGTGATTCATTTTTTTACATTAGATGCTTTTACATATATCCTCAGTGCACTTTGTCTGCGCCAGGTGAATATCAATGAAATTAACACTGTCACTGATCATTCCATAGAAGCTGCATTTCGTTCGGTAAAAGAATTTGTGATATGGTTAAGTACTCAATCAACTATTAAACAACTTTTCTTTTTCACATTTCTCACTGTTTTCTTCAATACATGGGTGTGGGAAGTCGGTTTGTTACTAGCTTTAACTGAAATCACTTCAAGCGGAGAAGAATGGTACAGTGTGCTACAAGGGGTATTCGGAGGGGTTGTGATAGTTACAAATCTTCTGCTGCCATACATTTTTAAGAAAATGAGTTTACATATCTACCTTACAGGAGGGCTTATTTGGGGAGCAGGAATCACTTACTATGGCATTTTTTACGATCTCGGGCACTTTATTATTGGTTGCGCAATTACAGGTGTAGGGCTTCCAATTGCTGGACTGACCCGCGTATATTTAATACAGACTCTTGTCCCTGAGCACAAAATGGGACGAGCCTTTAGTTTTAATGCAGTCCTGTTATACCTTTCTAACACGATTTCTCTGGCAGTCTATGGATTCCTTGCTCTAATTATTCCTATCCAAACGTTAATGATTGTTAGTGGTTTTACAATTATAACAATTAGTACTGGTGGTTTATTATGTATAACCGTGAATTTTTCTAAACTCAGTAGGCGTTTTCCGATACACTTTTTTAAATAAATGATTATACGCAGCTACACTTGAAAAACCATGGTCCAGGGCAATGGAAACAATCGTTTTATTTGTATACGCTAAGAATTTTTGACTGTGAAAAAGCCTGTATAACTGCAGCCATAAGTAAGGAGATAGTCCCGTCTCTTCTTTAAAAAAGTGAGAAAGCTGATACTTGTTAACTTTTGCAACCTGTGCCATTTGATCAAGTGACCATTGACAGGTAAAGCTTTCCTTTAGTGCTTCTATTACTGCTTTTACCGGACCTTCTTTCGATGTAGAAGGAAACATCCGCAAGTTTGAACCCGGTCCATACTGCATCATTAAAATAGCCAGCTGGGTAAGAGAATGATCAAAAAACTGTTGAGCAGCCGATGAGCCAGGGCTTTGATGAATGATAAAATCTCTCACTAAAAGAATCCACTGTAGAAATTGCGGGTGCTTGTAGGGAATGTAGGAAAACTCAGGGGCTCTTCGGTGAGCCCCAATTTGATCAGCTGCTTGGGACAATAAGGAAGGGTTTAACTCAACCAGCAACTTTTCACTTCCAGCTTTCAACTGTCTATGAGCAACATTTGGATTAAATATAAAGAAAGAACCTTGATTCACGGCTATGTCGCCAATAGATGTCTGGTAGACCCCGTCACCAAACGGGGAAAATATAATCTTATAGCATTCATCATTTCGCCAGTCTCTTTCTCCTAACTGGGTGTGCCTCATAAGAAATAACCCATTCTCATTTGAAACAATCATATCTTTATCCCCTATCCTCATGATTACTTAAACTGAGCCGCATGACGCTTAGCAAACTGCACAATCTCTTTGAAAGTATCAGGGTCAAAGTCTTTCTTTGCCGGGCTGTATATTCTGACTTTACCTTCATCTATAATTTTAACTCTTGCCCCTCCACGAACATACAGAGTAACGTATAAAAAAGGATCTTCCATCTCATGCTCAATCATAAATTCTTTAGGAAAATCCGCTGTAATAAGTACTCGATCCTCAACCTGTTTTAAGGATAGCTGACTATAAAACTGAAGATTCTTCACATCTTTAACAAACATCGGACGTCCCCTCCCATTTATTCTTAAATATGATTATGTGAAACGTGTCACTTTTCAATAGTACTCGTTTTCGTTTAAGAGTATTCCTTATCCATGTTAAGAGACTATGAATCTTCTTATATATAAAGATTCATAGTCTCGAATTATATCGAGTAAATATAATACAATAAACGGGCTTTAGCGCCAGAACCAAGCTTAAGTAAATTAATTTTCTCTTACCGAATCCCAGTGCTAAAACAGCATCAAAAAAGCCGTATAAAAAGGTGAACAACATTGTATAAACAATTCCGTACTATAGAAGGAACATGAATCCGATTGAAAATAATCCAGCTGCAAAAACAACCCTGTATACAATATAAGAAAATCTTGTCATCACAAATCCCTTCTCCTTTTTGTACTGAATATTCCTCTCAGCTTGAAAACTAATCGTAACATGTTTATGGAAATATGTTCTAGAATGTTGTTATGTATTCTACCATTATTTAATTGTAGGGTAAACGTACATAAGGGACTGGGACATAAATAACGCAGTGATGTCAAAAAACGAACATTCATATAAGCGCAGATGATTAGCGTAGTTAAAATGCGAAGACTCCTGTGGGAACAGCACGAGCCGAAGATCCCGCAGGAAAGCGATCTTTGCTTTCTGAGGAAGCTTAAGGCCGTGCCCACTTAAAAGCGAAGCATTTTGACGGAGCGATGGTGTGAATTCTCTTTAACATAAATAATCCGAACTGATTTCTACAAAATCATTCGGATTATTTTATGTTTATTCAGTTTTGTCCAATCCTCTTTAATTATTATATAAAGTAAAGTGAGAAAGTCTTGACTTCGCTGTTCAGCAAGACCAATTGTAAGACGATTGCTGTAGTAAAATCTTGTCTAGTCATTTCAGCGTATCGTCAGGCAGCTTAAACAAGTGTTTTATTTCACTAAATTGGTTGGCTAACCGCCCGAGAGGACGGAGCCTCTCTAAATTTACCTTATAATCTTGTTGATAAAATTCCTTATTGATGTGATACATTACCATTTCCCCAATAATTAAGTGATCCGTACCCAGATTAATGATTTGATTTTCTACGCATTCCATTTGAATGGGGGTCTCCTTTATACGCATCGGTTTCACTTTATCACTGGAAACAGGGGTGAGACCTGCCTCGGTAAATTCATCCACGTCACTTGGATAATTTTCTGATGTTTGTTGAACTTTATTCCCTAATGGTGTGGATGAAATATTAATCACAAACTCTTTAGTCTCCCTGATATTTTCCAATGTGTCTTTTACTGTTCCTCTTCTTTCTCCTACACCAGGCCCCACCGAGATACATAGCATAGGAGGATTTCTCGAAGCAACGGTGAAAAAGCTGAACGGAGCCAGGTTTAAGTTACCTTCATTAGAAACAGACGACACCCAGGCAATGGGCCGTGGAACTACCGACCCCGATAGTAGTTTATAAACTTTATCTGTCTCCACCCTGGAAGGGTCAAATTTCATTGTGTTCATCCCCTTTTTCAATTTGTACCGGAAGCTTGCTGTTCCTTTTTTAATATATTTAACTGCCTTAATAGAAGCATTACTATCACCATTATGGTAGAGATCATCAGCCAGCCAAATGTATAGCCGGCTGTCTGATCTACAATATACCCAAATAACGGGGGAAGCATAATTACTCCCAGAGATCCGAGAGTAATGCTGAACCCACTCGATAATCCAGCTTGTTCCCTCGGTACGAGTTCCGATGCCAGGTTCATCCAAATTCCATTAAACCCTGAGACTGAAAATCCGAAAACAAAAAACAGGGGAACGAGCCATTCATAGGGTGTCCCTGCAGGAAGGAAAGCAACAACAAGACTTGCACTAAGGGTGAGCATTACAATTATAGCCATAACCGTCAGTCTTTTTCCTCCAAATACACGGTCACTAATCACACCCCAGCCTATCCTTCCAGCGGAACCACCAACTTCCGAAACGACTAACAAAATACCGGCCAGAATCAGGTTAATACCGATCTGCTCGTATGTAAACAATACAAGGTACGTATTCAAGCACATTTGCGATCCGTTGATGCCCATGGCGCTAAAGCTAATTAGTAGTAAAGGTTTATTCTTCGCCATCATAGTTATGGAAGAAAATGTCGAGTGTATGGACAGGGGAGTGCGTTGTTTCTTATTTTTCTCAACAGGATCTCTGTAAAGAAAAAAAGCAAGAAAACCTGCAGCAATTAGTCCAACACTCGCTGTCAAAACTACGATTCTCCATCCATGTGTTTCAGCCAGCGGAAGCAGTAAAACCGCTGATAACGCGGATCCAAATGTAATCCCCATTTGTTTGATCCCCATCGCTGTTCCTCGCTGCCTTTGAGCATGCCAATAAACAATTCCTCGATTCGTTGTTGGGTGCATGCCTCCATAACCGACACCTCCAACCATAATCAGCAATAGAACCAACCAAAATGATTGAAGAAACGTCATGACGATGAAACTGACTCCTAAACAGCAAGAAAGCATAAGCAGCAGCGGTCTTGAGCCGACTCGGTCCGCCAGAAAACCGGTCGGGATGGAAGCCAGCGCCTGCCCTAAAAATAAAGCAGACGGCAGCAAACCCACCTGAGCTTTTGTTAAATATAAATCTTCCTCAATTAATACGCCCAATGGTCCGAGAGAACGTCCAATAAAAGCGACCATAATTTGTGCTATAAGCAGCCATAAGAGCATACGCCACGGCAGGTATCTGCTATACGGAGCTGATTCCATGGCAGTGGTGGTTCTCATAATTATTCATCTCTTTTCTCTATTTCTAAAAGTAGCAGCACTATAGCATAATTTCCATTTACATCCCTATCACTTGTTTGGCTTGCTTTTCTTCTACTACTGATACACTCATAAGAAGACTTCCAACAACACAAATTAACAGATTAACTACAACTCCCCATAAACCATTAGCCACTCCCAGAAAGGATAAACCAAAAATTGTCATAATGGAAGCTATAATCGTGCCTGACAGCATTCCTATGAATACAGCCTTTGTATGAAGCCGATTCCAATAAAGACCGAGTATTAGCGCAGGAGCAATCTGAATAAGCAATTCGAATTTTAAAACGAAGATTTGATACAGCGTCCCCGGTGGAAACCATGCAATTAAAACTAGTATCCCTACTGCAGCCACACCAGTCAGTTTACCAACGAGCAGTTTTTTCTTTTCCGAAGCGTCAGGGTTTATATAGCTTCCATATAAATCGTTCGAAATAATTGAAGAAAAAGTTAATAATACAGAGTCTGCAGTAGATACAATTGCAGCAATTACTCCACCAAATAGAAGGATCATTGCCCAATAAAAGATCACGTGCTGGTTTGCAACCGCGCTGGCCATCATCCCTACCAGCTGCTCTGATTCGTCAGTAGATAGATTAGGGAAAGCGTTAATTCCGATAATCCCAATAATAAATACGACACCAGCTGTTAAAAACGGCATCCAAGCCATTCGACTAAATGACCGTTTTAAATCACGTTCGCTTTTTGCTGCGAATATTCTTTGAATGGCATGAGGGTAAACCGCAGCACCTATTCCAATGAGCACAAGGAGACTGAACCAATTGACAACACCAGGCCCATCAGGGACTCCTAGTTTCTCCGGAGAATACGCCTGCATGTAATCGGCCGATGTAGGTAATCCACCAAAGTAAATAATAGAGCCAAGCAATAGCATAAATACTCCAAATAATAGAGCAATTCCCTGCATTGTATCCGTATAAGCGACTGAGCGCATTCCACCCAGCCATCCATATATGATCATAATAATGACAAAGAAGATTACGCCCACTTGATATGGAACAGTTCCTCCTGTTAATCCATCCACTCCCTGGCCGATGGCTACTAATTGTTCCAGTAAATAATTCCCCAACCCATAGAGCATAAGAAAGGAGGCTAGAATAGTCACTGCTTTTGATTTGAACCGCTTTTCAAACCATTGTGCAGGGGTAATCAAATTATGCTTTTTTCCTAAAGAATAGAGACGTGGAGCAAAGAGCAGATAGGCCATAATAATCATAATAAAAAACGGCACTGATACTAAATACTCAAAACCTTGACGGTAGGCTGATGGAGGATAGCCAACAACCGTATTTCCACTGTATTGAGTGGCAAAAAAAGTGAAAAACAATACCATTACACCTAGACCACGACCGCCTAAATAATATTCATCCAGACTTTGATGAATTTTCCTGTTTCTTAAAAAGGTTACGATACCTACACCAAGCATTATTAACCCATAGATTAACAGGATAAGTATTCCTGACCAGCCTGAGAATGCTAAATCCATATCCATAAGTTATTTCACTCCTCTCTTTTCGGCTTCTTCCTTATCTTCTTCGAGCATCCAATGATACTTTAAAACATAAGAGAGAAAAGCTGATAATAATAAAGAAGCAATAATAATTATTACGGCCCAAAGCGGCACCCCATAAATCAATATTTCTCCGAAGCTGTCAGGAAAATACCAGGGGGTAATCATAGCAAACAACAAACCAAAAACAATCCAAAGCTTCCCATTCTTGATTGGTTCTTTCTTTGTCTTATCCAATTTGAAGCCTCCTCTATTATATAGAATCCCTTTTATCCTACAGGGTACAAATCTGATATTTTTCCTGCTTTCATAACTTGTCCCGGTATTTCATGGTTTAAGAGTGTCTCTAGATGCTTAGAAGTTTCTATTAAACCATCGAGATCCACGTTCATCTCATAATCCATGAATGACAGCATATGGACAAGGTCTTCTGTACAAATATTACCTGTTGCTCCTGGGGCAAACGGACAGCCTCCTAAACCACCTAAGGAAGCATCATACTGATTTATCCCCGCCCGAATTCCTTCCATGACATTTGCTAATCCCATTCCTCGTGTATTATGAAAATGCAGTGTAATCGGGAGCTCCGGCCAGCGGGTACGAACATACTCACACAAACGATAGACCTGCTTAGGGGTGGCCATTCCTGTGGTATCCGCCAGAGTTATGCCGTCAGCCCCAAGGTCAAGGTAACGATTAATTAAGGTTAATACCCGATTCTCATTAACTGCTCCCTCAAAGGGACAGCCGAAAGTCGTGGCCAAGGTCCCATTAATCTTCATCTTAGTTCCATTCAGGAAAGAAGAAATCTCCTTAAAATTTTTAAAAGATTCATCTGTTGTAGATCGAACATTCTTTAAGTTATGTGTCTCACTAACGGAAGCCACTAAATTCACTTCATCTGCCTGGCAGTTAAGAGCTCGCTCCGCTCCTTTGACGTTAGGGATTAAGGCCGTGTAAGCAACATCTGGATGACGATTAATTCGGTTCATCACCTCTTCTGCATCTTTTAAATTCGGCACCGCTTTTGGAGAAACAAAGGAAGTCACTTCTATTTTATCGAGTCCGGTTTCACTCAATTTATTTAGAAGCTTAACCTTTTCTTCTGTTGGAACAAATTGTTCTTCAATTTGAAATCCATCCCGTGTCGCTACTTCTTGAATATAAATCCTTTCCACTACTAAAACCTCCTTTCAAATAATGCCTTTATGTCTAAGCTCCTGAACTTTATCATGATCATACGCTAACCAGTTCTTCATAACCTCCTCAGTATGCTGACCAAGTTCCGGCCCCAGCCAGTTTGTGGCGCCGGGAGTTTCACTCATTTTAGGGACAACACCAGGGATTTTAAGGTCTTCTTCTTCATTAAGCTTAAAGCTCTGTATCATTTCTCTGCTTAAATAATGCGGATCTTTCACAATGTCCTCAATACTATAAATCGGTCCCGCTGGCACATTGGCTCCATCAAGTACTTCCAAGGCATAGTCAAAGTCCACTGTTTTCGTCCAATTCTCAATCGTTTCATCTAATAGAGCTGCCTGCTTTGCTCGACCGCTGTTGGTTTGAAAGCGTTCATCAACAGCCAGTTCAGGATGGCCGATAGCTTCCATTAACCGTTTGAATATCGCGTCTCCATTACCACCGATCACAATGTATTTTCCGTCCCTGCATTGGTACGTATTTGAAGGAGCAATTCCCGGAAGGCTTGAGCCCGTGCGTTCACGAACAGCTCCCATTTTGTCGTACTCTGGAAGAGACCCTTCCAGCAAACTGAATACAGCTTCATATAAGGCAACATCTACTACCTGCCCTTTACCGGTTCCATGCACATCTCTATGGTAGAGAGCCATCATTGCTCCTATTACAGAATACATAGCTGCTAAAGAGTCGCCTATACTGACACCTACACGAGTCGGAGGCAGTTCAGGGTGTCCGGTAATATGTCTCAGTCCGCCCATCGATTCTCCAATACTTCCAAACCCAGGCTTGTTACGATAAGGGCCGGTTTGTCCATAACCAGATACTCGAACCATAACAATACCTGGGTTGATTTCCTTTAAGTCTTCATAGCCGAGGTTCCATTTCTCTAATGTACCGGGCCGGAAGTTCTCAATCACAATGTCACATTGCTCTACAAGAGATTTAACAAGGTTCTGTCCTTCCTCACTTTTTAAGTTGACCGTAATGGACTTCTTATTTCTCGCCTGAAGTCTCCACCATAAGGATGTCCCCTCGTAGACGTGTCTCCAGTCTCTTAACGGGTCTCCTTTTTCAGGAGGTTCCACTTTCACAACATCGGCTCCGAATTCAGCCATCAGCCTTCCTGCAAAAGGTCCAGCAATAAGGCTGCCCATTTCTAGAACTTTAACCCCTTCCAAGCTTTGCACCATAAATGATCCCACCTTAATAAGTATCACAATTTTATGAAAACGCTTAAGTAAAACGATAAAAAAATTTACTTCCTCAACGAAAGCAAGGAAGCAATTGATATTCTAAACTTTCTGAATCTTGTTGAAATAATAACACTTTGTATACAATAGGTCAACAAAACTATTTGTTTTTCAATAAATTCGTGGAATATTACTACAGTTTGTATACATAAGATCGAAACCATTTGCTATGAAAGTAGTTTTATGGATACAATTTAAAGGAGAGGAGTTGTACTATGAACGCATACGAATTTATAAAAAGATCTATTCTGCATGGCGAATACTCACCAAAAATGCGATTAACTGAAGAATACTTAGCAAAAGAATTGAATTTAAGTCGAACACCCATACGAGAAGCATTAAGAAAGCTTGAATCCGAAGGTCTTATTGTATCGCAGAAGCGTGGTGTATATGTTCGTCATTTTACTAAAGAAGATATAGAGCAAATTTATGATTTACGCACCCTTCTGGAAGGTTATGCAGCATCTCAGGCAGCTCTTCATCGTAAAGAAGAAAATTTGGAGGAGATGCGGAAAGCTAACAAATTATATGAAGAAGTGATCACAACCTACCTGGAGACTGGAGAAACAACAATCGAGTATATAGTAAACATCAACCACAGGTTTCACGACGCTGTAATCAGAGCTTCTCAAAACCATCATATCCACTCCCACATATCGAAAGTTGTAGTCGTACCTTTAATTTTCCGTTCTTTTTATTGGTTTAATGAATATCAGTTGAGACACTCGTTAGAAGTTCATAAAACCATATTAAAAGCGATCGAAGAGCAAGACACAGAGAGAGCTCGTGCTGCAATGCATGAGCATATTTACCACGGTAGAGATCAGGTGCTGCACCACATAGAAGAAATCGACCATCACTACACCACAAACTAATCAGCTCATCATATAAAAGAAACCCAAGCCCTGTGAAAAGGCTTGGGATTAACTTCAAAGGTCATGTCTTTCTTTCATTTTTCTAAAATATTCTTCTGATTTACCTTTTGGGATGCTGAGGGTGGTCCATTTTTCCGCTTTAAGCTGTTTGCTTAAGTAAACGATTTGGCCGATATGAGAAGCATAATGAACCAGCTGGCGTTCAATTGCATCGATAACTGAAAGACTTTCGCCTCTAATAGTTACTTCTTTATTTAAGTCTTCAGACGTTAACTCTCCTAATGCGTTGAACAGGACGCCCCACCCCTCTTCCCATAGTTTCATAAGTTCATCTTTCGACGAAATGGTATTTATAAATTCCTGGTCCCGGTTTCTATTCTCCTTTTCCCCATCAGAGGTTAAGAAATCTATCCACCTGGACTTCATGTTTCTGTTTAAATGTTTAACAATCACCGACGCACTGTTACATTCTTTATTAGGATACCAGTGAATTTCTTCTTCAGACAGCTGTTTAATCGCTTTTTCACCTTGCTCCTTCACACTTTTGAACCTTTTTTCAATGATTGTCAAATATACCAGTTCCACACCCATAAAGAACTTCCCTCCTTTCTTATTTTCCTTTAAGCTCTTTCAAAAACAAAACCCGATCGACACCCTCTCCACCATAATCGGAGTGTACTCTAATATCCTCAACTGTTTTATCACCCGGGATAATCTTAAATCCAATTTGTGTGTGATAAGCTATGGATTTTCTATTTTCGATTGAGGTGATGCAACGGATTTTAGAAACTCCATGCTGGCGTACCTCTCCAAAAAATAATTGATAAAGTTTCTTTCCCAGCCCCTCTCTGCGATAATCTGGATGTATTCCTGCAAAATGAATGTAAGCCTCATCTGGATAAGACTGTGATAAGAAACCAATCAAAAAACCGATGATTTTATTATCTTCTTTAATGATGTAACTAGTATTTTGAAAATGCTCAAAAAACAATCTTGGAAGTGACATATTTCTTCCTCTCCACCAGTCATTAATAATTGAAGATACTTCATGATAATCTTCAGACTCCATGTTTCTAATATACATTGACCTGCCCCCTTCACTTTATACTTATAAACCTCGGTATTTTCGTATCAAGGAACCTATATTTATCCTACAAAAGCAGAGAATATAATTCTAGTAAGATTAACAACTGGCTATCGTTTTTTAATTTGTGATAGGATAAGAACATTGAATATTCTAGAAATTACGGAGGTTGCACACTTCACCCCGTTGCACCATTAAAGCTTCCTATTTATAATAAATATATTGGTTATGAAGGAGGAAATGTGATTGCCTATTAATATTCCAAAAAACCTGCCTGCAGGCGAGGTTTTAGCCAACGAAAATATCTTTATAATGGACGAGCACCGGGCGATCACCCAGGATATTCGTCCTCTGAATATTTTAATATTAAACTTGATGCCCGAGAAACAGCGAACAGAAACCCAGCTTCTCCGCCTGCTTAGTAATTCGCCTTTGCAAGTCAATGTAGACTTCATGCATACAGCCACCTATGAATCGAAAAATGTCAGTAAATCTCACTTGCAGCAGTTTTACAAAAGCTTCGATCAAGTGAAAGACCACCGGTATGATGGAATGATTATTACAGGAGCACCTGTTGAACAATTGCAATTCGAAGACGTATATTACTGGGATGAATTAGTAGAGATTATGGAATGGACAAAAACGCACGTGACATCCGTCATGCATATTTGCTGGGGTGCCCAGGCAGCTCTTTATTACCATTATGGCATTGATAAATTCAAACTTAACCAGAAGCGCACAGGAATATTTACCCATGACCTGCTCCATCCAGATAACCAGCTGGTCAGAGGATGGGATGATGAATTTTCAGCTCCACATTCGCGGCATACAGATGTAGCAGAAGAAGAAATCCTTAAACATGAAGAGCTCATTCTTCTCTCCACCTCTAAGGAAGCAGGCCCATTCACCATTCAGTCAAGGGATGGTAAACACGTCATGGTTACCGGGCACGTAGAGTATGATGCTGCAACGCTTGGAGATGAATATCACAGAGATTGGAACAAAGGACTTAAACCTGATCTTCCTATTGATTATTACAAAGACAATGACCCTACTCAAAAGCCATTGAACCGATGGCGCTCCCACGCCTATATTATGTTTTCAAACTGGCTGAATTACTATGTTTACCAGCAAACCCCTTACGCATGGAAATAAACACTTTCCATATATGCAACAAAGGTGCATGCACTTTGGTAGACACGACACGCATAAGTAAAACGGCCGGAGGAAGGTGGTGTTCCCTTCTATCGGTTGGATGTCTTTTGTAGCGACTGTCTCGGCGCTTGTGCAGGATGTCGCTCTACAAGGAATTTTTCCACAGCTTTTTTTATAATTTCAAAGAACACAAAAAAGCAGGCACTCTCCTCTAAGAGTGTCTGCTTTTAGTTACCTTATTTTAAGAATACATGATTTCCAATTACAGTCGTTTCTTCCTGACTGCTAAGATAGCTGCTTTCGGCTTTATCCGGGTTATAGAAAAAGATAGAATCACGATCATAACCTTGATAATTAACAGCCTCTTCTACTGCATCTTTGGATTCCTGGCTGGCTGGTTCATTAATAGAGCCATTTAACACTGGAGAGAATTGGTATCCATCATGGATTACGTTATAGATCGAATCAGGGAAACGGTCACTTTCAACTCTGTTAAGAACAACAGTAGCTACAGCCACCTTACCTGCATAGCTCTCTCCTTTAGCTTCAGCCTCTACCAGTCGGTTAAGAAGATCCTTCTCGGAAGCACTTGGCACTACTGGAAGCTTTAGCACTTCACCAGGATATACTTCTTCTGAGTTTGCTCGATCATTCATAGCCTGCAGCTGATCAGCAGATACTCCGATTTGTTTAGCAATTGTATAAAATGAGTCGCCCTCCTGGACGGTATAGGTTTTAGCTTGGGCAGAACTTTGTGCTGGAAAGGAAAAAGCTATTAAACACACTGCCGTAAGGACTGACATTGACATTTTCTTTAACACTTTCAATCTACCTCCTGAATTTTAATCTATTACAAGGTAACATAGGAGGAGAAAAAGGTGGACTATTAATAAATTCCAGTATTTCCAATTAGAAAGAAACTGCTGTTGCTGCGGCTTTATCCAACCCTTCTTCTACAATCTGCTCAGCCTTATCAGGAAACTGGTTATGTCCTTCAACCACCACAGTTTTAATATCTTTAATACCCCAGAATTGCAGAATATTCTTAACGTAGTTTACAGCCATTTCAGCAGATTGAGCAGGCCCCTCAGAGTAAATCCCGCCTCTTGCATTTAAGAGCACAACTTTTTTGTCAGGTAAAAGTCCAACTGGTCCTTCTTCCGTATACTTGAAAGTCTTTCCTGCCTGAGCAAGATAATCAAAATACGTATGGAGTACAGCGGGTATCGTAAAGTTCCAGAGTGGAAATGCAAAGACAACCTTATCAGCAGCAAGGAACTGATCCAAATAATGAGTTACTGTTTCTGTCGCTTTTTCCTCTTCTTCTGTCAGTTCCATTTCTCTCGTGAGCTTGAACATACCATTTATTTTGTCCGTGTCATAATAGGCTAGATTTTCCTCAAATAAATCCAGTTCTTCGATTGTATGATCAGGATGAGCTACTTTATAATTTTCCAGGAATTTGTGATATAGTTTTACACTCACAGATTGCTCAATTGGTCTTGAATTAGCTTTAATAAATAATACTTTAGTCATTACGTATCCCTCCATAGAGTAGAGTTGTAAAACTCTGAATTAAAGATGTTGTTACAGCAACTATAAGAGCTAAAAAAAAGCAATTAGTTGCTATGCAAACTTTCTACTTTGCATAATATATAACGGAAGATGGATATTGTCAAATCACATAAACTGATACCCTGTGAGACAATTAATAGAAAGTCGCAGCGGGTTTACCAGGCAGCCGATAAAAGTTACAGCAGGTGGAGGAACAGAGAAAGGCTGTAATCATGGGATAACCCTGGCCTCCCTCATTTCATGGTTGACTCCTTTAAAATAGAGCCACTCTTCTCTCAGGAGCGACTCTATTTCCATAATTCGTAATCTCACCATATACACTGGCGTAAATGTCTGATGATTGTTCAAAGAGTACTAGCTGTGAATGACCGGTATCCATATCTCACTTTTAAAAGTCGCAGATGAAGTATCTTTACCTTCGTTCCACAGGATTTCTGGACCCTCTTTTTGTTCATAATTAGTGGAGGGAAACCATTCCGAATATATACGCCCCCATACATTCTGCAGGGTATCTGGAAAAGGGCCCTCCACTTCAAATACGGCCCACGTGGAAGCAGGAACTTTTAGTTTGTCAAAAGACTCACAATAATCCATTGTAGTGGCTGTACCGATGTAATGATCCAGCTCTCCTTTTTCTTCCATTCTTCCCTCGGAAAAGTTAGTGGAGGCGCTTATAATTCCTCCAGGTTCTATATTAGAAAAACTCTTCAAATTTTGGATATCTTTTGCTGTTAAACTTCTCCACATACCAGCTATCTCAGAATTGACTCCATGAAAAATAATAGGTACACGCTTTTTGAGACCCACAATGTAAAATTCTTCTTTTTCCTCAATCCGATAATTCATTTCGTTTCCTCCTTGAATGGTTAGTTGGAAGTTCATGCGCGGATAGGCTTTTAACAATTGAGCTTCCCTTCTTGCCTCTGTAGGGGTTATTCCCTGCCATTCTTGAAAGGCACGTGAAAATGAATCCGCTGAACGATACCCATATTTCACCGCAATATCAATGACTCTTGCCTGGCTTTGGTTCAGTTCATATGCAGCGTACGTCAGCCTTCTTAGACGTATATACTCGGAGAGCGGAATACCAGCCAGGAAGGAAAAAACTCTTTTAAAATGATACTCAGAACAGCAGGCGATTCGTGCTACGACCTGATAATCAACCTTCTCAGTAATATGTTCTTCAATGTAGCTTAAGGCTTTATTAACTTGCTCAATTGAATCCATTGCAATAACCTCCCTTACAATCAAGAGTATCAGTGATAAAATCAATCGGTCCGACTTTTCGTGCCCTTAATTAGAGGGTCTCATTCTTAACACAGGCTAAAAAGGACCTCTCAATCGAGAAGGTCCGCTTTTTAACTACTATATTAAACAGAAATCGTCGCTTTCATAAGCCTGCTTTTTTCTTTTACTTTGCTTCTATAATCCCTATACAGCATTACAATAAGGATTAATAACGAAACAGCCACGGAAAGTGGAATGATCCATAAATCATCACTGGAAATAAATATCCCTATGCCAGCAGTAGTTATCGTAATTATAGGAGCCATTATATAGAATACCTTTGTGTTGTACAGCCAGCCATAAGGAAAAAGATGAGCCCCGGTAATAATGGCAAAAGCAGTTACAGTATCTACTGAATATTTTACAAAAACCAGAAAAAGCAATGGAAAATAAATGAATTGGGCGACATTTAAATACAGGCCCAAAATACTTAAAGGATTACTCTTATCCTTCCAGTCCACCTTCAAAAGCTTAGATAAGAGCACAGCTAAAGGAAACGTTATCCCTGTGGAAAACAACATAATTATATTCTTATCATTAAGATTAAAGGACAGGGAAAAAACCAAAGTAATGATCAGCCATACAACAAAGGCTGCTCCAAGAAAGGGAAGACCATTTTTATTAATTAAAGCTAACTCCAGCCTTAACTGCTGTATATTCTTCGCTTTTTCTACCTTATTCCCGTTCCCCATCACACTTTCTGATGCTTTTCTTCAACAAAATACTCATTCAACGCCTGCTGCAATGTGCCTAAAGTAGTCGTTTCCGAATTGAAAACAATACCGGACTTCGTTATATCCATAACAATCTCCTTCCTCATACCTGTAATGACTGTTTTACATCCCATCATGGATATTCCATCGATAATCTGCATTAAGTCAACAAGAATACCACTTTCCATCTTTCCGATACCGGATAAATCCATTATCAATGTTTCCATTCTCAGCTCGGCTACCTCACTCATCACTTTTTCTTTAATAATTCCTGCCCGGTGTGAATCGACAGATCCAATTAATGGTAATATACAAATCTTAGGGTCAATAGGGATGATCGGAACGGACAAGTTTTCCACCAGCTCTTTTTGAACCTTTATCAGGGAATCTTTATACGTTGAAAAACTAATAAAAAACGCATTTAAAAATTCATCTACGCTATTATTAAACTCTTGTTCAAGCTGAAAGAAGTCTTCTGGATCATTTTCAGTGACCAATTCATAATATTTTTCTATGAAGTTCCATAACGTTCTACGAATGGCCTGAACCCACTCTAATTTAAATGATAGCTCAAGAGAATGCGTTGCCCATGCTATTCCTTCCTGCTTCGCAAAACTCTTAAGTTCTTCATTTTTGCCATCAATAATAAAGATCACAAGCTTATGGGCATTATTAACGAGGTCGATATTTCCTATCTGCAGAATTTCAGATATTTTCGATTTAACATTCACTGCTTCAGACAGTAATGTATTTTCAAATTTTTCACTATTTTCTACGAAAAACTCCTTCAAACTATATGTCGAGTCAAAGGTAAACTCCATTGTATTATCCCTCCAAAATAAGATACTCAGCCGGATTTTCTTTGCTTTTATTTAATTATATTCGATATATTTGCCTGATTTCCTGCATTAAACATTAGGTAGGATAGGGAAATCGCCTTGTAATTTAAGGAAAATAGATGGTCCATTTAATATTTTTATAAAATAAATATAGAAAGACTGTGAAAAAGGTCTAAAGAAAGAGCAAATTAGAAAGTGGGAAATGGTTATTAGACACACCTTACTGTATTTTAAATAAATACCCTACACAAGAGATATGGCTTATCTTTCTTTTATCCAATATTTTCTTGAACAAGGTAATAAGTCATATTGCTAAGAACAGCAAAAAACCACCGAATAAGAGGAGTACTGACTAGTGACTCATCTTAACAACAAATGACATAATCCTGCCTAAAACCCTATATTACCAGGGGGAACAGGTGAATTGGACGAAATTTAGATATGCTAGTAAGTTAATAAGAACCTTTGTCTAATTATGACAACTTTTGGCGAACCTATTGAATTGCATATACAAATTGAGGATAATCATTAACGTTGTCCGTACAATTAAAAATTAAGGAGAATTTTCTATGTCAAAACAAATACACGCACCTAAATATCATTACAAACTTGCTGAAGACATACAAGTAAAGAAAAAAGAAATGATTGAATTAGGCAATCGTTATGGCTTGACTGACAGGCGTACAGTAAGATGCAGTCAGCAGCTCGATCATCTGCTAAACAGGCTGGCTAATTAGAAGAACTTATATTTTGCTTGCAACTATCCTTACAACCGGTTGATGCTGAGTCCTCTTCACAAGAGCATCCGGCAATAAATATACATAATTAGGTGAGATAAACCTGAATGGGATTCAACCCAAAAAATGACGCAGCCTCTTCTATTTGTTAAGAAACCGCGCCACTTTGGTGTCTTCTATTATATGTTTGTCTCACCCATATTGTGTACTTTTTTTCTGGCAAGGTTAGTGGGAAAACGCCTTTTAACCTTCTCGAAATCACCTCCCCTTAAACTCTAAACACATTCATAATTTATTCACAGGGAAGTTTCTTGTGTATCGGAATGTTTTTTGTGATAATAGAGAAGATGAGTAAGATCGTTTTTATTTAAGGGGGACCTGCCATGTCATTTCCAGCAGCTGAAGATAATATAAAAGTTTTCTCGCTGAATTCCAACCATGAACTTGCAAAAGAAATAGCTGAGAACATGGGTATTGAATTAGGAAAATGTTCAGTAAATGAATTTAGTGATGGAGAGTTACAAATTAACATAGAAGAAAGTGTTCGAGGATGCGATGTTTTCGTTATTCAATCAACTAGTGATTCAGTAAACGATCATATTATGGAGCTCCTCATAATGATTGATGCATTAAAACGTGCCTCTGCCGCTTCCATTAATGTAGTTATTCCTTATTATGGCTATGCGCGACAGGACCGCAAAGCGCGTTCAAGAGAGCCGATTACGGCAAAACTTGTAGCTGATCTAATTGAGCAGGCCGGAGCCACGAGAGTGATGTCAATTGATATTCATGCACCTCAGGTACAGGGATTCTTTAATATTCCAGTTGATTTACTGCTGGCTATGCCTATACTTACGAAATATTTTACAGAAAAAAATTTAGAAGACGTAGTCGTTGTTTCCCCTGATCACGGAAGCGTTAAACGTGCACGTCAAATGGCCGATCGTCTTAAAACAGACATTGCTATTATTGATAAGCGCGAGCCTAGAAAAGATTTTCCAGGTGAAATGAACATCGTGGGGGATATTGAAGGGAAAACTGCTATCCTAATGGATGATATTGTTGATACAGGGACAAGGATTACCAGCGGTACGAAAGCTCTATTAGAAAGAGGAGCTAAAGAGGTTTATGCGTGCAGTACCCATCCTGTCTTATCGGGACCTGCCGTTGAGAAGATTAAAGCCTCCCCAGTGAAAGAGCTGATTGTGACGAACAGCATCCCTCTCACTGAAGAAAAACAAATGGACAAACTGACCCAATTGACTATCGCACCCCTTATAAGCGAAGCTATCAAGCGCGTGCATAACGAAGAGCCTGTCAGTCCTTTGTTTGATTAATGATAAGAGCCGTCCTCCCCTCTTCAGGGGAGGGCGGCTTTTTAGGTTACAAGATTAGGATGTATTGCCAGACAGCACATGTGTATTATAGCTGCTAACCATAAACTATTCCGCTTCGAATGTATTCAGGCATTTATATACCAGCACCTGGATAAATAAAAATAACAACAACATGCCGCTAATCATCAATCGATAAGCTGCAGCGGTTAGTTGCTCTATCATTAGAAGACTCCCGACTATAATATAGGGAGCAATTATACTATACAAGAGGCTTATCCCAACGAAAATGTATTTGTTCACTTTGTCGGTAATGATAGATTTCTCATAGCTGTTAGAGACAATAAAAGAAATTATAGAAATGATCAAATGCAACCCGACTAGAATTGCCATTTTTGTTGGTTCGTAAATAACTTGTTATCCCTCCCAATTACTGAACTGAAACTTACGAAGGTAGAAGAAGCTTCTCCTCTCATTAACTACATTCTTTGGATTTCCTTTTTCAAAATTCATTTCCCTCTTCTTCTCTTCGCAATTAACACGAAAAGTAAAATCAGTAAGATACCCAATAACACATAAATAACTCTGGAATACAGATCCATATAGTGAACAATATCTTCCCATGAAGAACCAACAGACGCCCCTAAATTCACCAACACTACATTCCATATGAGCGTGCCGAATGTTGTAAGCGCCAAAAACAACTGTAGATTCATATTCGACATGCCGGCTGGAATTGAAATTAAGCTTCGAATTAATGGTACGAAACGACAGAAAAACACAGTCCAGGGTCCATATTTATCAAACCAAGCATCTGCTCGATAAATATCTTTTTTAGTTAACCTTAAAAAGGAGCCCCACTTGTCCACTATACTTTCCAGCCGAGAAACATCGATTTGCAGGCCAATCCCATAAAGAAAGACCGCTCCAATAACTGAACCGGCAGTAGAAGCAATCACAACACCCGTAATAGTCAGCCTGGAAGAATGAGTTATAAATCCGCCAAAGGTTAAGATTACTTCAGACGGTACGGGAGGAAATACATTTTCTACTGCAATTAACAGTAAAATCCCCAGGTATCCATATTCGTTAATTATATTGATCAGCCAATTTTCCATAGACAGCCCCTTGTATTCCCTTTAATTTCAAGTAGAAGACACCAATAAGTCTTGGGTTAGTAATACCAGAAACTTTTATTCTTCCGCATGATCTCTAAAAAACTTCTTTAAATCAGCAGCATCATAGGTTTTATAAACCATCTTCTCATCGTTAAAAACTAACAGCACCGGGAAGTTCTCAATTTCAAATTCATCCTTATAATCTACTACATAATTCTTTTCATATTTAATCCACGAACCTACAGGGCTTGAATCCAAATCTTCTAGCAGACTCTCATCCAGCTCATCCGGAATCGTTCTATTATATATAACAACCACATCGAACTTATCTCCCCTATGAGAAAGGACCTCTGAATATTTTTCTTCATCAGACATTTCAAGTAAAACTATCTCTTCAGTTTCTCCATTAAACTCTTTATCGTCTCTTGGCGGATTAACTAAGATCTTTTGGCCAAGGTTCAGATCATTAATATTTACTGAAACTCCGTCCTCTTTACGAATTTCTGTTTGTTCCGAATAAACCGCTTCATAACTATACCCTTCATCTGTTGCAGCATCTGGCCCTGACCGATCACGCTTTTCCCATTCAGAGATATCTACCTCTAATAAGTTATTATCCTTATCAATTTTTGAAACGGTGCCTACCATTTCATCGTCTTCATAGTGAGCATATGGGGTTTCCTTAGCCTCATTATTATGGTTATGACTACAGGCAACGAGTAGACCGCTTAAAGTAAATAAAATAACTATCTTGGCCATTGTGCCTCCTGATCATAATTTTTTATTACATTCATATTACCAATACAACCATTGTTTTACAAAACATAAAAAAACTGCCTTTGCTTCAAAAGGCAGTTTTTTTATTAACATTCATTACTTATTTGGACCTTTTCCTTTGTCTTTTCCTTTGCCATTACTATTCTCAGGACCTTTTCCATTATTGTCTTTTGCTGAATTTGCAATTAGCTCAATGATATCTGTATTATCCATTACACCTTCAAAGTCTTCACTTCCAGCACCGGTAGCAAAGACGGGAACCATATTTCCTGTATGGCCGCCCGTACCGCTTTCAGCTCGGATATCTGTATCTAAAGCTCCGACTTTATAATGGTCAGCTATCACAGAACCTATTTCCCATCCCACTCGATAGGCTGCATACACTTCTCCATCATTGTCTTCTATTTTTGTTAGAAATTGATCTACTTCTTGATCCGTAAGGTCTATATTGGCATATTCCTGAAATACTTGTTTTACACTTTCAACAGAGAAAGTGCCTGTTTCTTCATCAGTTGCCAGCTGCTGAGCCATATATTCAGGTGACACTTCTATATCTTTTAATCCTTCTATATCCATTGGTTCCGTAGCAGACATCCCCATCGTTTCGTGGTCAGCTAGTACTACTACCATCGTATCGTCACGATCTTCAGCCCAGTTTACAACCTGTTCTACCGTTCGGTCGAATTCCATAGTCTCTTGCCACACTCCTGTTGCATCAGCAGCATGTGCAGCATGGTCAATACGTGCTCCCTCTACCATAAGGAAGAATCCATCGTCATCCTGCGATAAAACATCCAGTCCTTTTTGAGTCATTGCTTCTAAAGTTGGTTCTTCGCTGTTTAACTCGTCACGATCTGTTTTATAGCTCATATAGGAATCGTTAAACAATCCAAGCAGCTTTTCAGGTGTTTCGGCATCTTCAAGGCTGCTCTCATTATCTACTACTTCATATCCGCTCGATTGAAACTCTTCCACAAGATCGGTACCGTCCTGACTTTCAGGGCTAAAGTAATCAGCTCCTCCTCCAAGCAGTACATCATACTGATGTTCAAGCATTTGACGAGCTATCTCATCCTGACCGTCACGATCAGCTACGCTCGCTGTATAAGCGGCCGGAGTGGCGTCTGTTACTGTGTTCGTTGAAATCACGCCGACTTTTTTCCCTTGATCTTGATATAGATCTAGAATGCTGTCGGTTTCCTGACCTTCACTGTCAACACCAATCCCGCCATTATATGTTTTTTCTCCAGTAGCGAGTGCTGTACCTGCTGCACCTGAGTCTGTAACAGCATTATCAGCTGAGTATGTACGCATCAATCCTACATTTTCAAGTGATTCCATAAATAAGTCGCCTGATTTTCCTGATTCTAATAATCTCGCAATTTCCATCTGACCGACTCCTAAACCATCCCCTACCATAACGATGACGTTTTCAGGTGACTTTTTATCCACTCCCACTTTTTCTTCCTGGGTTTCTTCAGCAGTAATTGAGATTGGTGACTTTTCTGATGTAAGTCCAATAAAGCCCCCACTAAAGATGGCGCCAGCTGCAACGGTAGCTGTAAATTTCTTTTTGACCGACATAATTTCCCCTCCACTGAATTTTTGTAAAATTACGAATACTCTTTTCAGTGTAAATAGGCCGAAGGGTAAGCGTCAATAATTCACAGTCAAAAAGGGACTATATTCTCAGACAGTATGAAACCCGTAAATGTCTTTTGAGTTTTTTTACCTATTGAATGATTATTAATAGAATTCTGTGTTAAGTTACAACTTCCTTAATGATTTAAATAATTTCCTCCGATGAAACTGAAAAAAAGAAACCCCATTTCCCGCAAGTAAAAAATTAAACAGTTTCCCTATTCCATTGTACTGTTGTTTAACTGAGTTGTTTTTCCCTTATGATTTTTCATAGTAATTCTCAAAGTTATTTACAATTCGTTCCGCTGCTTTCCTAGCTCCGGCAATGTTTCTCGCAACTGGACCAATTTCCAGCTCTGCGAGAGCCCCTGTGACGTATAAACCCTCCATCCATTCCAGATCATTATTTACAATTGGAAACCCGCACGGGGCAAGCGGAAGGCCGCACCTAGCTATTGTTTCTGCTAGCCACTTTCCTCCCGGCAGGCTTGCTTCTGTACCAGTAGCCAGAATTAATTTACTTACAGTCACTGGCTTATGAGCTTTTAAATATATCTTAACGTGGCTGTTCGTTGACCGCACCTTCTTCACTTCATCTGTTTTCACATCGAGTTTGCCTGATAGTTCAAGTGATTTAAGCTCACTTCGCAATCCTTTAGTAATCGATCCTCGATTTCTTGCTTCATTGATTAAAGAGCGCCTTTCTATATAACATTTGCTTTGATGAAAGGTCGTTAAATATTTAGGGCCAAGCCATCCGGGATCACTGTCTAGATCTGCTGTCCGGTATGGATGGCGCTTAATTAGCGTTACAGGTTTTAAATACCTTGTGGTTAAAGTTTTAACAAGATGTGCAGCTGTAATGCCGCCTCCAATGACAGCAAATGATTCTTGCTGTTCGTCAATTTCTTCTGAAAAGATATGCTGAATACGGTGGGGATGCTCTCTAAGAATTGATTCCGTCCATTTCGGAAAGCAGGGTCGATCATTCATTCCCATGGCGAGCACCACACTCTCTGCCTCTACAATCTTCAATTGATCGATTGAAACCTTCCAAGCCCCTTTCGCTCTTTCTAATCCTGTTACCATCCCTTGTCTCCAACAATCTATTAGTTCTTTCCTTTCAATTATGTCCTCGCAATGCTGATTAAACATATCCAGACGCGGCCGGCCGTAGTGCCCGAGAAAAGCACCGGCAAAATCGTTTACCTTAGCGTACTTCTTAAGGCTGTACGGATCAGGATCAAGATGATGGACAGAGGGTGATCTTAAATAAGTCATCCCAATTCGCTTACTAATAGATTTCCATTTATTAAGTGGCTGCTCAAAACGATCGATAATAAGAAGTTCATCTTTGCTGACTTTATTGAAATGAAGGAGGTGGGCAGCAACTGTGCAGCCTTGAATACCTCCTCCAATTATGACCACCTTATACATAGGATCTTCTCCTAACCTACCAGCTTGATTTCTTCACACCAGGAATCTGGCCTTTATGGGCATAATCTCTAAAAGCAATTCGTGACATCTTAAATTTCCTCATATATCCACGAGGTCTGCCTGTTACTTCACACCGTCCTTTTAACCGGGTTGGTGAAGAATCACGCGGCAGTTTACGCAGAGCCTCATAATCACCTTTCGCCTTTAGTTCTCTTCTCAATTCAGCATACTTCGCTACTATTTCCTGACGTTTCTTTTCTTTAGCAATCTTTGATTTTTTAGCCATGATTATTACTTCCTCCTTTTAAAAGTAATCATTACGATTTAAAATGAACAATAAAAAAAGCGCAACTACATTTAAATAGTAACCATTACGTTTTATGTATTATAAAACACACCTATTAAATTGTAAACCCGGAGTTATGCAGACCAAAGGCGCAGGCACCCTGGTGGACACGACACGTATAAATATAACGGCCGGAGGAGGGGCTTTCCCTTCAGCAGGCTGCTTATATCGCGAGTGTCTGAGCGCTTGAGCCGTATGTTGCTGAAAAAGGAAGTCAATTCGCAGCTTAGAACTTTATAATTTCCAAGCACACAAAAAAGACGCTTGGTGTTCAAGCGCCATACTACTACTTAACTTCTTTTATAATTGATTCTCCGCTCGTTTCTTCTTGATCCAGCCATTGCCATTTTTCATACAGTTCAATCCTTCCATCCTCCGCTATCACTGGAATGGATTTACACTGTCCGCCTCTTATTTCATTGTTTCGATTCACATGATTATATCGAAACTCAAGTGAACCATCTCCATGCACAATCCCGATCAGCTTACCTTTTACAATATCGCCCCCTTCATAATCTGCATATAAGATATTTTCCTCCTGATAATAGTGAAAATAAGTATGAGAAGAAACTTCGCCCCCGGCAGAATTATCCACTGATACAAACTTACGATTATGGTAGTTAATCAAACAATCCTCTCCTTCTCAATTTTTCTATGTAAATAGAAAAGCATCGTCTCACACAATACCTTTCTATTCGTCCTTTATTTAATTATCTGCACCTTGCGAATCATACGGCCTTCAATCTCCAACACTTTAAATGTGAGGTTGAGACGTTCTAACACTTCTCCTTCTTCAAGAAAATCGTTACATTCTTTTAACAGGTAACCAGCTAGAACATCTTCATCTTCTGGAATTTTAGTGTTAAAAATTGAATTTAATCTTCGCAGGGTAATTTTACCGTCACAGATGATTTCCGTTTCTGTCAGCTTCTCTACTAATGAATCCGTTTCTAAGTCCATTTCATCTTCAATTTCCAACCCAATCATGGATTCAATGATATCTTCATGGGTAAGAATTCCCTCTGTTCCGCCATATTCATCTAAAACAATAGCCAGGTGCTTTCGCTCTTTGGTCATTTTGCGGAATACCCACTCTATGGTGTGGAATTCGTAGACGACCAACGGATCAAAGTCAATAAAATCTTTAAATGACTTGTCTTCACTTGTGGACCAGGAAAGTAAATATTTTGAGTGAAAAACAGCGACAATGTCATCAATATCATCGTTATAAACCGGGTATCTTGTAAACGGGTTATTGATGACAACTTCTCTGACATCTTCAAAAGCAGCTGTGACAGGCAGAGCTACAATTTCCACCCGGGGCGTTTTCATCACATCTTTTACATTCAGATTATAAAAATCAAGCGCTCCTTTGATGCGGTAAGATTCCGTTTGATCGAATGTACCTTCAGAATTCGCAATATCTACCATTGTACGTAATTCCTCTTTAGATACGGATACATCTTCCTCCTGATTTTTTGAAAGTACTTTAGTAATTGCTCCCGTGAGCCAATTTAAAACAATCGTAACCGGCTTAAAGACGATGACGAAAAAGCGGATAACGGGATAAACTATATTAGCGATTCGATCAGGAAACGCAGCAGCTACAGACTTCGGGATAACTTCAGCGAAAATGATAATTACTATGGTCAATATCGCCGAAGCCAGTCCAACGCTAAAACCATATTGAATAGCCAGCGTTGTTACTAAAGTCGGCAGTAAAATATTAGCAATATTGTTTCCAATAAGGATGGTCGTTATAAATTCGCTGGGCTTCGAGACTAAATCTAACAGCTTCTCGGACTTTTTATCTCCTTGTCCAGCTTTAGTTTGCAGCCTCATCTTATTGGTAGCCGTCAATGCGGTTTCACTTCCTGAGAAAAATAGTGAAACGAAAATTAGAAATATGATCGCAATGATCACGTACTGCTTCCCCCTTTAAAATCTCCAAAAATTCAGTCATGATATTACTATAAATTATTTCCTATTACAAAGGAAGTGAAACAACCATGGGTAATAAAATATACGCGCGTTCAAAACTATATGTAACCATAAACGAATGCTTATCTAGACGAATTTTGGGGGACGCTGTATTACGAATGCAGCAGGGATGGAAAAAACTGAATAAAGCATAAAATAATCCGAACGATTCTATTGCAATCAGTTCGGATTATTTATTGTCTAAAATGAGTTTAAACGTACTTTTCACCACACTCTACATTTGATGAAGAGCGTCCACTATAGTATTCACTAAAAACACTACGTCCTCTTCCTCTATTGATAAAGGCGGAGCGAGAGTAAGAACGTTGTTATACCCTTCCACTGTTACTCCGTTTTTCCCAATAAGAATGCCTTTGTTTTTACAATAGGTAATAACTTCGTTTACTTTCGGGGTATCCAGTGGGGTTTTTGTACCTTTATCTTCTACTAACTCGATCCCCACCAGCAGTCCCTTTCCTCTGATGTCTCCTACATAACCGTGATTTTGCAAGCGGTCATGTAACTCTTGTCTTATCTGGTCTCCTACTTGATTGGCTCGTTCAAAAAGATTTTCTTTTTCCAGTATCTCAATGTTCTTTAGTGCTAGTGCACAAGCTGCCGGATTTCCCCCAAATGTATTAATATGTCTGAAGAATTCGTACTGATCACTGCCGCTGAAGGCCTCATATATTTCCCTTTTTACAGCAGTAACTGATAGTGGTAAATACGCGCTCGTAATCCCCTTTGCCATCGTGACGATGTCCGGCTTAACCCCATAGTTCATAAACCCGAACGGTTTCCCTGTTCTCCCGAAACCGCAGATTACTTCATCAGAAATAAGAAGGGCTCCGTGCCGTTCACAAATCGCTTTGACCTCAGCCATATACTCTTCTGGAGGCACAATGACACCGCCTCCTGTAATAATTGGTTCCATGATCATACCTGCAACTGTGTCGCTCATCTCCCAGGTCATAACTTGATCAATCGGCTCGGCTCCCCAACGATCCTTTTCACTATGCTCATTCCTATATAAATCAGGTGGAGACACGTGAAGAAAGCCCGGGCTTAAAGGTTCATATTTATACTTGCGTTCAGCCTGTCCGGTTGCTGCAAGTGATCCCATGGAATTGCCGTGATAAGCACGGTACCTTGAAATAAATTTATAACGATGAGTGTCTCCATTTTGTTGATGATACTGTCTGGCAATTTTAAAAGCAGCTTCATTAGCTTCTGATCCACTATTTGAGAAAAAAACAACATATCCTCCGCCTAATAACTCGTTTACTTTCTCTCCAAGTTTGACCGCTGACTCATGACTTTGGGTTAAAGGCATATAAGACAATTGCTTTAATTGTTCATAAGCTGCTTCTGCTAATTCCTCTCTTCCATAGCCAACATTCACACACCACAAACCCGACATTGCATCTAAGAATTTTCTGCCGTTAATATCCGTGATCCAGGATCCTTTTGCACTTTTAGCCACCATGGTCGCCTCCGGATTGTAGGGTTTCATGGAATGCCATACAAACTTTTCGTCCTTTGTAAGCATATCTTGAGTTACTTCAGCTCTTGTCAATGGATCTCCCTCCTCAATCATGATAGTGCTCAATTGTAAGAATTATCTTAATTATCTAATATTATTAACTAGGTTTCATTAGACATTCTGTAAAAGAGTTCACCGTGAACATTCACACTTTGCCTACAAATAAATTCCATATTAGAAAAACCTCGCTTACTGCTTGTCCAATCGCAGAAGTCGAAAGTTTTCTTATACCCTGACCTTTTAATAAAGTTAAACCTTTTTTAAATATAAAAAAGCCTGTCTTAAGAGACAGACCTTTTGCGGTTAATTTAATATGGTTTGCTGATATTCATGGGCAAGGATTGAAAACTCAATGACCTGTCTTTTTTCCGCCTCCATAAAATCTTTTCCCAACAGCTGCTCAAGCTTTTCAAGCCGATGATATAAAGTTTGCCGGACGACAAAAATCTTCTTAGCCGTCTCTTTCTTAGAGCCATTACAAGCTAAATAAACCTTCAGGGTTTGAAGTAAATTTGTGTTGTGTTTTTGATCATATTCAAGAATCGGATCGAGGTATTCTTTAATGAGGCTTTGTAAATTACTATGTTTATGTACAAGGGAAATAAGCCTGTACATATGCATATCTTCATAAAAATGTTTAGCATCTCCGGCTGGCATTTTGCCTTGAATGGATAACGTCTCCTGAGCAGTTTTAAAACTTTCATCCACATGATCTAATTTCCTGACATACTTGCCTCCAGCAATTTGAAATGTTGCTCCATTAGATTCTTTCAGGATTTTTTTCATTCGTTCGATTCCTTTAGCCGTACGGTGCTTCCAATCATCTTCCCCTTCTTTATTTAACAGCACAAACGTTAGTAAGTGACGTTTTTCCACAGGAAACACAAAGTAACCATTCTGATCAAAAATATTTTGTATCATCATGTTTAGATAGGTAATATCTGTGTTTAAATGATGATTTTCCTGCAATTTGACAATGAGTACAATAGCTCCTGAAATGTCATCATTTATTTTATAAATAGTTAAATGTTCATTGATTTCTTCTTTAGTATGTACACCCTGGAGCCATTCAAGCATCCATTCGGTTTCTTCAGCTTTTCGTTTTTCTTCCGTATAGAGCTCTCGTAATAAGTATTGAGCCAGCGCGGTGGCTGTCCGATCTAATAGTAGAGACTCGAATTCACCGAAATCACGGCTTTTTGTAAGCAGGTGAACAGTAGCAAACCGTCTTTCAAATACATAGACAGGCTGACTTATGACTTTCATACATGAAGAGTGGTTGAGGCAGGACAACAGCTTTTCTTTTTCAATCTCGTTAACGGCAGGAATCATAATAACTTGTTCGTCTTTCGCCATATAAACGAGTTGACAACCTAAATATTGCTGTAAATACTTAAGAATTTCAAAAGAGTTATCAATTGAGAGGAGTTTTTTGTTTAGTCGTTGAGAGTAGTCTTCCAGGTTAGAAATTAATTCATATTGTTGATTAATCAAATCAGCATGGATATCTTGGGTGATTTCTACAAACGAAACTTCTTTATTAAACGTAATGATCGGAAAGTGATGACGATTGGCCAGTTCGACAGCTTCCTCAGGAATAGTATCAATAAAGCTGCCAAGTTCAATACAAAGACCAGAAACATTGCGCTGAATCAACTGTTCTAATAACGATATAAATAAATTATTATCTTCCTTCCAGCCGAATCCTGTTGATAGCACTAGTTCTCCGCCTTTTAAGTTTTCTCTCACTTCTGTTATTTCAAAGACATGAACCCATTTGACAAGACGCTTCAACCCTTTGTGACCAGCTACTACCGAGGCACACTTAAAATGATCCCTTCCAAGAATAGCTTTAACCGAAAAAGCAAAGTGAGTTTCCATAGAACGACCCCTTATTCAAAGGTACTATAAGTTCATTAAAAAATCTATGGAAGATCAACTGCTTTTCTAACTAAATAGAAATGAGAATAAGTTATAAGTAAAGTAATGATGGTACAGTAAAAATTAAATCATATAAACGCATCAGTGTAGTCAAAATCCTTAAGATCCCTGTGGGAACAGCGGGATCAAACCTCTAGTAGGAAAACGTTCTTTGCTTTTCGAGAAATCTAAGCTCATGCTGATGAAAAGCGAAGTGTTTAGACGGAGCAAGGGTAAAAATCCTTTCCTGGTTCATAAATAATCCGAACTGATTTCAACAAAATCGTTCGGATTATTTTAGTTTTATTCAGTTTTGTTTCAACCTCATTTCTATTTCTGTTGTTTTTGCTGCTGTAACAATATAGTAGAGAAATATTTACGCGTGTCTGGGTGCAGAACATGAAGTCGTTGTTTTTCATCTTTAGCAGGATCATGGCCTTCATAACTAAATTCCAGAAACGATCCACTTAAGTTTTCTGTAACACCCGAGATAACGTAATCTTGTTCAAGGAGAAAATCAATTTTCTCTTTTTCTAACTCAAACTCACGATGAGATGACATAAATCCCCCTCCTAATACGTTAAGCATCAATTTTTTTCGGCACTTCGTCTGTCCCTGTTTTTTGACCTAGTCGCTCCTCTACAAACCCTTGCCCTATTTCCCAGTCACGACCAACAGTAATACCTAGATATTTTTCATCACTCGGATTTTCAATTTCTGCTTGCTCATATTTCTTAAAATACCAGTATTTTGCTAAGACATAATAGCTTAGAGCACCTACGACAAATCCTACGAAAAATGAGTAATTGCTAAACGTGTAGGCTGCTACACTTCCTATTACCCAGGAAATGATTCCAGCCCAGTTTACTCCCCCACTGTATGAGAACTGCCCATCATTTTTATATAAATCATGGACATTCATTCTCCTTTTTCTTAACAAGTAATAATCTGCATAGATTATACCAACGATAACAGACAGAATTGCAGCAGCAACTAACAACACAGGTATGAGGAAATTAAATACACTCCAGGGTTGAATTACCGTACCTACTAAACCAGCGATAAATACTCCTGCCCAAAATGGAAGCTTCGGTCCACCTACATTTGAGAATATCGTAGCTGCGGGGACAATGTTTGCAGAAACGTTAGTCGACCATTGAGCTAACACGATCATCAACAGCAGGATGCCTAACACTAAGCCGCTTGCCGATTCTTGTAACGCAACCACGGGATCATAATTGGAAACAGCAATATAAGAAACAGCACCAAGCACTACAATAAACGTCTGGGTCAAGGGTAATGCGATTAAACTGCCTACCATTGCTCCTTTGTTTCGTTTAAACCAGTTTCTTTCAAACTTGGGAGCTTTAATAAACCGGGATATAGAAGAGACATCAGCCGCCAGCGTCGCCCAAAACCCCATGTTACCAACCACAACAACGACAAAGGCAGTAATCGCCGCTCCACCTGTTACCGGGCTCTCCACCCACGACCAAATATCTCTTCCACCTTCAGCAGCGCTGTTTGATAACGTATAGTACATCCAGATCCCTATTAAAATGATAACTGGAGCCGCAAGGTCAGCAAATTTTTCTACAGCTTTAATCCCCATCGCTGTATTTAACAATTGAAAAAGTGCGAAAATGATGTAACACGTAATCCAGCTGTCAAAACCAAAAGAAATGTTCAAAATCCCGTTCATGGCGGTTGAGCCAAAATAAGTATTAATCCCGAACCACATCGACGCAGCTACCCCTCTGACAACGGAAGGAAAATGGGTTCCTAATGTTCCAAACGGTGCCCTCATATAAACAGGGAATGAGATCCCATGCTCGATACCAATATCGGCCGTCATAGTAATAGCTAATCCAATAAGTATAGTTCCAAGCAAAGTCCCGAGAATGACTGCCATAAGTGATATTGACTGAACCCCCGCACCTCCAATAGCAAAAGCGGCTAAGACCACGGCCATCCCTACCCACATAAATGAAAAACCAAGAGTACTGATTTTTTTCTCACGATGAGGAATCGGCATAAGATCAGGCGACATTAAATGATGATCTTTTTTGTCCATGTACAGGAATCCTCCTAAGTATACCTATAATTTTTTAAGCTGCCTGGCTTGCTGACCATTTACAGCCAGGCAGCCCTCTTTTTATAAATTACTTAATCGTCAGCTGTTCTTCTGAGGATAGTTTAAAATCGCCATAACGGGCACGTTTTAAATATTTTCCGCTCCCTAACTTTCCAACAAACTCTTTATCACGAACCACAAATTCTCCACGGGATAGCACACTGACAGGCTGGCCTGTCACTTCCATCCCTTCAAAAGGATTGTAATCAGCTGCCATGTGGCTTGTCTCTACTGAGATTGTTCGCTCCACTGTCGGGTCAAAAATAACGAGATCGGCGTCGGCACCTACTGTAATCGTCCCTTTCTGAGGAAATAAACCAAATGTTTTAGCCACTCGTGTAGAGGTGATATCAACAAATTGATTCAACGTAATTCTGCCTTTTTTCACTCCTTCAGAAAAAAGAATGCTGATACGATCTTCAATTATCGGACCTCCATTTGGAATCTTAGTGAAATCCCCTTTCCCCAGATCTTTCTGACCGCTAAAGTCAAACGAACATTGATCTGATCCCAGCGTTTGAAGTTCTCCATTTTTTAAGGCATTCCATAATACTTCCTGATTAAATTTCTCACGTAATGGAGGAGACCATACGTATTTCGCTCCTTCAAAGTTTGGCTTTTCGAGGTAGCTTTGGTCGAGAACTAAATACTGGGGACAGGTTTCTCCCCATACGTCATACCCTTTTTTACGGGCTTCTGAAATTCTCTCCACGGCTTCCTGACAGGAAACATGCACCACATATAATTGCGAATCGGCTAAACCAGTAAGCTGGGCAGCACGCCCCGTTGCTTCTCCTTCAGCTTCAGGAGGTCGTGTTAAAGCATGGTAGATCGGATCTGTGTTGCCTTCCTGCAATGCTTTCTTTACTAAGTGATCAATAACATCTCCATTCTCTGCGTGAACCATGACCAGAGCCCCCAGGCGCTTCGCTTCTTCAAGCGTTCGGAAAAGCGTTTCATCATCCGCCTGGAAAACATTTTTATAAGCCATAAATACTTTAAATGAAGTAATCCCTTCATCCTCAATTACACTGGGGAGCTGATCAATAACGGCGTCATTCATCTCCCCTACCATAAGGTGAAAGCTGTAATCAATAACGGACTTGTCTTTCGATTTAGCGTGCCACTGATCTATAGAATTTTGCAGAGGCTCTCCTTTGTTCGTGAGACAAAAATCGATAACCGTAGTAGTACCTCCATGAGCGGCAGCAATCGTACCGGTTTCAAAGTCATCCTTACTCACCGTTCCGCCAAATGGCATTTCTAAATGGGTATGAGGATCAACTCCGCCGGGAAATACATAGTGCCCTTCCGCATCAATGACTTCAGCACCTGGATCAGACAAATCCTGTCCAATTAAGCCAATCTTCTCATTTTCAATTAAAATATCTGCTTTATACGTATCGGCAGCTGTCACAATGATTCCATTTTTAATGATCTTTTTCATTATAGCCCTCCTAAGTTATCTATTGAATCTTGCTTTTACTTGACGAGTTTCACATCACAAGTCTCCGCTGCCCCAATGGCTGTCTGCCTTTCATTCCAAGTCATTGACGGCTGGCCGTTATCATACTCGATCATCTCAATCGCCCCGTCTACCGGGCACACAATGGAGCATAAATTGCAGCCAACACAGTCTTCTTCACGCACCTTTAAGATGGCTGCACCATTTTCGTCTGTTAACATGTCAATACACTGATGAGAGGTATCTTCGCAGGCAATATGACACTTGTTACAATTAATACATACGTCATTATTGATTTTTGCTACAATTTTATGGTTTAAGTCGAGATTTCCCCAATCAGAATATTTGGCGACCGATTTACCGACAATGTCCATAACTGCCCCAATTCCCTTTTCATCAAGGTAATTATTGAGTCCGTCTTTCATGTCTTCGACAATACTGAAGCCATGATGCATGGCTGCGGTACAAACTTGTACTCCGGTAGCTCCCATGAGCATAAATTCAACCGCTTCCCGCCAGCTGGAGACTCCCCCCATTCCTGAAATCGGCACATTGATATTCGGATGACGGGCACACTCTGCAACCATGTTTAAAGCGATCGGCTTCACTGCCGGTCCACAATAACCGCCGTGTGCTCCTTTTCCCGCTACGTTTGGCACTGTATTCCACGTATCCAGGTCGACACCTGCTAAACTATTAATCGTATTAATCATACTTACTGCATCCGCACCACCGCGAACAGCAGCCTCAGCAGTAAATGTGATATCTGTAATATTAGGTGTTAACTTTACAATCACAGGTGTTTCTGCAGCTTCTTTAGCCCACATTGTCTGCTTTTCTACCAGTTCAGGTACCTGGCCGGAAGCCGATCCCATTCCACGCTCGGCCATACCATGAGGACATCCAAAGTTCAGTTCTAATCCGTCAACCCCCACTTCTTCTACCCGCTTTACAATCTCGTGCCACTTTTCTTGTGATGGTTCCACCATTAACGAAGCAATGATCGTGTGATTAGGAAACCGTTTCTTAGTTTCATAGATTTCTTTTAAATTTACCTCTAGTGGCCGGTCCGTAATTAATTCAATATTGTTAAAGCCAGCCATGTTTTGACCATTGTAGCTGACACCAGCAAAACGGGATGTCACATTTAAAATAGGATCTCCTAAAGTCTTCCAAACCGCCCCGCCCCAGCCAGCTTCAAAAGCTCTTTGCACCTGGTACCCTGAATTGGTGGGAGGTGCAGATGCTAGCCAGAAAGGGTTAGGTGATTCGATCCCTGCTAGATTTAACCTTAAATCAGCCATATTGAACGTCCCTCCTTAATGATTTATGCTGTTGCTGTAGGAGCCGGGGATAATTGCTTATGAATGGCGAGAGCCGCTTCTTTCCCCTGCTGCGCGGCGGTTACGACCATCGCTTCTCCTTTTCCTTTACCAAAAATCACGTCACCTGCGGCAAACACCTTTGGATTAGAGGTTTGACGGGTATCAGGGTCTGTCTTTACAACGCCGCCCTCATGGTCAAGACCGAAATGCTCAATTATATCCATATGACGTGTCTGCCCAATTGCTTTAATAACCGCATCTACTTTAAGCGTAAATTCAGAACCTTCTACCGGTACTGGTCGTCTTCGTCCATCTGCACTTGGCTCTCCTAACTCCATTTGGACACAGGTAAGTTCTGCCACCTTCCCATCTTCATCCCCGCTAATGCTGACCGGCTGAGTAAGCCAATTAAACTCAACTCCGTCCTGTTTAGCAAATTCGTATTCAAAATCATAAGCTGTCATTTCATTCGCCGTCCGTCTGTAGACGATTTTTACGTTTTCGGCTCCTTTACGAACCGAGCAGGTAGCAGCATCAATTGCAGTGTTCCCTGCACCAACTACGACAACCTTCTTCCCCTTCAACTCTTTTGTGATATCTCCTGACTTCGTACTCTTAACAAAATCAATCGCATCATGGACGCCTTCCAAACCTTCTCCTTCTATGCCGAGCATAGGAACACTTCCCATACCTATAGCAAGTACAATTGAATCGTAATTGTTTTTTAATTCCTCATAGCTGACGTCTTCGCCCACCTTTGTATTTGTTCTAATTTCGACATTCAATTTCTCCACCTGTTCGACTTCCCAGTACGAGATTTCCTGCGGCAGACGGAAAGAAACAATACCATATGTATCTAACCCGCCTGCTTTCTCCTCCGCTTCAAAAATGGTTACATCATATCCAAAGCGGGCAAGTTCTCTTGCTGCTGACAATCCTGCAGGTCCGCCTCCGACTACGGCTATTTTCTTGCCATTTCTTTCTCCAGGTTTAAATAAGAGCTGTTCGTTTCTGATTGCCCAATCCGTCGCAAAGCGCTGAAGATCGCCGATTACAATTGGTTTAGTGGAGTGGTTTAATACACATGCACCCTCGCATAATTCTTCAGTTGGACAGACGCGTGCACAACTGGCCCCTACCGGATTAGAAGACATAATTGTGGTGGCTGAGCCTTTTAAATTTCCTGAAGCAATCTTCTTAATAAATTTAGGAATATCAATATCCGTTGGACAGGCTTTAATGCAGGGAGCATCGTAACAATACAAACAGCGGTTTGCCTCTTCTACAGCCTCTGCACTCGAGAGCCCTTCATGAACTTCTTCAAAATTCAAGCTTAAGTTCTCTAAAGAAATACCTTTGCTTTTTAGCTGACTCAATGCGCACAGCCTCCTCGTATGGACGTTTTAATAAAAAAAGTTTTACATAGAGAAAATTATGATATTTTCCTTTTACTCTATGTAAAACTTAACATTCGTGTATGCTTCTATTAAGGCAGCAGTTCAACCATATTTTCATAAGTTTCCGGACGGCGGTCCCGATAGAACTGCCACGTATCTCGAACTTCGCGAATAAACTTCTTGTTCATCTCTCCAATAACGACCTCGTCCTGATCACGGCTCGCTGTCTTTACGAAGCCTCCGCGAGGGTCTACTAAATACGATTGTCCATAAAATTCGCCCATGTTCCATGGTTTTTCATAACCGACTCGATTAATAGCACCTAAATAATAACCATTGGCGACCGCATGAGCGGGCTGTTCAAGCTTCCACAAATATTCAGATAATCCCGCCACAGTGGCAGATGGATTAAAGACGATCTCAGCTCCATTCAATCCAAGCAATCGGGCGCCTTCCGGGAAATGACGGTCGTAACAGATATAAACTCCTACCTTTGCAAATGCTGTATCAAAAACAGGATAACCTAAATTGCCTGGCTTGAAATAATACTTTTCCCAGAAACCGTGGCCCTCGTTCCCAACTTTCACTTGGGGAATATGGTGTTTCCTGTACTTCCCTAAATAAGTACCGTCCGCATCAATGACAGCAGCTGTATTATAATAGGTGGCAATGCCTTCTACTTCATAAATCGGCAGAATAATGACAACCCCTAATTCCTTAGCCAGCTCCTGGAACTGTTTTGTCGTTGGTCCATTCGGAATTTCTTCTGCAGAGTCGTACCATTTGGAGTTTTGTTCGGTACAAAAATAAGGCCCGTAGAAGATCTCCTGAAGGCAAATAATCTGTGCCCCTTTTTCTGCCGCTTCTTTGACGAGTTTTACATGCTTTTCAATCGCTTGTCTTTTATGAACTTCAACAGGTTCATTTCCATCTACTTCATGGGAAGCTTGAATCAATCCAATTTGTACTTTATCTGACAAATTAATTCCTCCTTATGTAAGGGTTATCGAGCCAAGTCTAAAAACCAGGAAATCCGCTCCTTTTTTGATAGTTTATTGAATTTTTTATATTTACTGAATATTTTGTAACTTATATAATACTTTACACTATTTTCACAAATTTTCCACTATACACTTTGTAAAAATTCATGCTAAATATTTTTCCTTTTTGTTAAATAAGTGACTACCAAAAGAAGCGGACCTCTCAGCAAATAGAAGTCCGCAAATTAATGGTGCTCTTAAAACCAGCGCTGTGTCAGCATTTTTTTCCGTGTATAAAAGTTCACGCCATCTTTCCCGTTAGCGTGGAGGTCTCCATAGAAAGATTTCTTCGATCCGGAAAATGGGAAAAACGCCATCGGAGCAGGAACATTCACATTAACTCCTAGCATTCCGGCATGCATTTCTTCTCTGAACTTTCTAACGGACTCACCGCTCGACGTATAAATAACTGCTCCATTTGCAAACTCTGACTTGTTCGCTAATTGAATAGCCTCATCCAATGAATTCACACGCACTATGCTCAGTACTGGAGCAAATATTTCATCTTTCCAAATCTTCATATCTTCTGTAACATAATCAAAAATTGTAGCCCCTAAAAAGTAGCCTTTTTCACTTTCACGGAGCTCAACCCGGCCGTCTCTTATCAGCTTAGCGTTATCTTTTTCACCTGCTTCTATATAATTCAACGCACGTTCCCGATGAGCTTCACGTATTAAAGGCCCCAGGCTCGTTGTCTCGGAAAGTCCGTCACCTATATTTAACTCATCCGCCGCTACTTTAATCTTTTCAACAAGTTGGTCACCCACGTCCCCAACTGCGACCACCACTGAGCAAGCCATACAACGTTCACCTGCACTGCCAAAAGCAGCATTGATAATTCCTTCAACTGACTTATCCAATTGGCAATCCGGCATAACAATTGAATGATTCTTCGCGCCGGCCAATGCCTGCACGCGCTTGCCATGATCGGCCGCTGTCTTATAAATATACTCCGCTACAGGCTGGGAGCCTACAAACGATATAGCATCTACTTCTTCGTGCTCTAGCAACCCATTGACAACATCGTGAGCTCCATTAACCAGATTTAATACTCCTTTTGGCAGACCAGACTCGTGCATCAGCTCCACAAGTAACTTTGCAAGAATCGGTGTGCGTTCTGAAGGTTTTAATACAAAAGTATTGCCGCACGCAATCGCAAGAGGAAACATCCATAAAGGAACCATCATCGGAAAGTTAAATGGCGTAATGCCACCTACGACTCCAAGTGGATAACGGTACATACCGGAATCTATTCCGTCTGCAATATCCGGAAGCATTTCTCCCATCATCAAAGAAGGGGCACCCGCAGCAAATTCCACACATTCAATGCCCCGCTGTACTTCTCCCATCGCATCTTTTTTTGTTTTGCCGTTTTCCTGTGTAATTACTGCAGCTAATTCTTCATGGTTTTCCTTTAGTTTTTGTTGATATTCAAACATGACCCGCGCTCGTTTAGTCACCGGCGTTTTACTCCAGGATGAAAACGCTTCCCTAGCAGAACGTACACCTTTATCTACATCTTCTTTTGATGAAATTGGAACGGCAGCGATAATCTCCCCTGTTGCAGGATTAGGCACATCCTCAACTTGCTCACTCTCAGAAGCGACCCATTCTCCATTAATAAAGTTCTGAATCATCATTTGATTTGACTTAGAGAAGGTTGTCTCCATTATTCCACCTCAATTGTAAGATTCTGTTTCTTATACTCATTCATTATAAATTCAGAATATTTCAACATCAATGGACGAAGTGTAAAATAAAGGGTCACATATATTGACACAATGACTGCCTGCCGTTTAAACAAAAATCAGCCCAGACAACTAGATGCCTGGGCCATTTATGTATAGCATGGATAGTTTCTTTTTTAATCCCATATAATAACCAAAAAGAAGGTAACATACATGAAAGTCACCCTCATTTTTATTTTCATGCTTATCTCTATGCAATTGATTACTTTTCTCCTCGACCTGTTAATGGGTCTAGAGAGAGATTCAGCAATCTCCAATCTTTTGAATCCTTTCTGGGTAATGGAACCTTTTGAATATTTACTACTTGTGCTGTTATTATTAATTCCGTTAACCAACTTGTTAATTAAGTTTATTATAAAAAAGAAAAAGTTTAACGAGGATTAATGCGTTTTTGAACTAAAGCAATAATCAGTAATAATAAAGGTATCCCTAACTGGACGGGAAGAGCAATATAATAAGTTACAATTTCAATTCCTTCCTTAATGTGATCTACGGAACTGCTGGCCACTGTCATTGATGCGATTAAAATTATTATACTAAAGGGAATAATCAACTTCTTATACGTTGGCACAGTAAATAATTCTGCAGCACTTATAAGCGCTGCATAAAAAAAGATCGCGATCTTAAAAAAACCGCCTATCATAAGTGTCATTACAACAGCCACATCCAGGCGCTGAAATACCCCAGCAATATCAACAAGGCCAATTGCAGCCAGCATAGGAAATGTAGAACGTGCAGCTATTTCAACACCAAGAATAGTAATGTCCATAATCACCACCCAAATTAAGAGCATTCCACTCAGCCCCATGCCTGTCCAACCAACCCTGATGCCAATTTGAGGACGGTTTAAATAGGGGAGTAACATAGTAAATACAACCATTTCCCCGAAAGGAAACGTGTAAGTCAGCGGCACTGTACTTAATACAGGTCCCCAGCCATTCTCCAGAACTGGCAATAGTTTATTAAGGTCCATTCTGCCGGAAATAAACACCATCGTTGTGCCAATAACCCCTACCAGCATTAACATTGAAAAGAAAAGTTCACCAGTTCTTGCCAACACCTCAATCCCGTATCTTATGACAAAAGCAACCGTTAACACCATTATGGCGTTAATTACAAATAAAGGCGTATAGGTATATGTTGAAGCTGTTAATAATTCCCCAAAATCTCTCAGGTCTCTTACAGCAATGTATAGAAAGTATAAAAGGTATACTACACCCGCCGTAAATCCTACGTACTTCCCCAGTATTTCTTTTGTATAACCTATCAGCGTTAGGTTCGGATAGAAGCGATATAATGCATAATAAACCAAATAAAATACTAAACCTATGATAACCCCTAGTAGAACTGCCAGCCAGGCATCTTTCTTGGCATCAAGTCCGGGATTGACAACGATAGCCGTACCAAGCTCAAACAAAAATATTAGTATAAAAAACTGCCAGCCGTTTATTTTTGCTTTTTCCACTCCTCCACCCCCTTACATGAGAACTAAATTAGTATACTGATTTTATAAAACGCTAGTCACTTTTTATCTAAAATCAAAGGATTGGTTCTTAAACCTGTTTTACGAATGAAAAATTCAGCCTCAACATGTACATCCATTTCAGAAAAAGTCTCATCCCAGTTATCCTTCATACTTTTCCACTCTTCCGGATGACTTCGACTTATCGTTTCTCCAAAACCTAATACATCATTTTTTTGTTCTTGAGCAATTTTTACAGCTTTAGTTACTTCTTGTTTAATTGCTGATTCGAATTTTTCATTAATTTGGTCGATTACTTTTGGATCGGTAAGGTCCATTGGACATGCGGCCTCTTCTAAAGGACCTTCACCTTGAACGTTTATCGTCATTTCCGGTTTACCTTCATCAACCGAGGCAGTCAGTTTGGTTTTAGAATAACGAACCTCTGCAGCGATGAGTTCTTTATTTTTTTCACATTTTATGGTGAGCACTGTACGTCTGATTTCATTTAGAACCCAGGCGATACCACGGGCTTCCCTGTCATCCAGCCATCCTTCAAGTCTTCCCTCTTTGAACAGTCCCATCCCGCTAATTTCAACATAACTTCCGGGAACTGCTTCTTTATTTTTATCTGCTCTCTGTCCCTCATCCTTATCTCCAACGAGAGAAACACCGCTCAATGTTAGATTCTTGTTTTTTGTCGATAAAGATTGCACAACATCATTAATATTCCTTTCAGGATTTTCCCCCCAAGCTTCTGTAGTTTTCTGCAACGTCTCCTCAATCTTCATAGCAGGTATTCTTTCCATCGGGTTGAGAATACTCAAAATAGAGTTTGCCTGGCCCTCCCTGGCAAGGAGAACAAGAGTCGTTGGGCGAAAACCATAATACCTTTCAGTGAAATCCATAATCTCATAAAGACTGTCATCCCTTGCTAATTCCTCACCAAGAATAAGGACCACCATATGTGAAAAGCTGAGATTGCGAGGTACCTGGGATGAAATTTTCCGAGTTGTTTCAAATAAAGTTTCGCCAGTTTCTATATAAGTAGTAACAGATGTTCCTTCTCCGGTATCCCCTGCCATATCACCGCCAGATACCTGGGCTGGATTTACAATTTGAAAGGATACTTTGTATAAATCATCTTCTGTTTTATCAATCCCCATTCCCATTACCAACGCGACCTCTTCTAATTCATTGTGATCCCAGCAGCCCGTTAATAACACTGTCGTCCCGAACAAAACAAACAACCCAGAAACCACGCGTCTCATTTAACCACCCTATTCTTTCTTCAGTTATCTTCATGTTTTTCAGGAGGTGATGGCTTTTTGCCTCTTTCTTGACGTTTAACATTTTGTTGATTGATTAATCGTGGTCGTAAAACCAAAGACCATAACGGCTGCCGGATAAGGGTATCTTTTAGATCTGATAAAATAAACGGAGCAAAAGGGCTTAAGTAAGGGATCCCAAAGGACCTTAAACTGGTTAAGTGAGCAATGAGAATAAATAATGCTACAAAAACACCGTACAGGCCAAAAGCTGCCGCTAAGATCATCATTAAAAATCGCAGCAGCCGCGGTGCTACCGCAATATTATAAGAGGGAGTTGCAAAGCTTGCTATACCTGTAAAAGCAACAACTATAATTGTAGTTGGAGAGACGATACCTGCTTGAACTGCTGCCTGACCAAGCACAAGAGCACCTACTATTGATACAGCCTGTCCTACAGCACGCGGCATACGAAGTCCGGCTTCACGTATAATTTCAAATGTAAATTCCATAATCAACACTTCCACCACCACGGGAAATGGTACACCTTCATGCTGAGCTGCCAGACTAATTAACAGAGAAGTCGGAATCATCTGGGGGTGGAAAGTTGTTAAAGCAACATAAAGAGACGGGGTAAGGATTGAAATAATATAGGAGATTATCCTTAACAATCGTAAAAATGAACCAATAAGGTAATTTTGATAATAGTCGGATGGAGACTGAAAGAATTGTATAAATATTGCAGGAACGACTAGAACAAAAGGAGTGCCATCCACAATAAGCGCGATACGTCCTTCAAGCAGATTCCCAACAACTGCATCCGGCCGTTCGGAATTATAGATCGTCGGAAACGGAGTGAAGGCATTATCCTGTATATATTGTTCAATATTTCCTGACTCAAAAATATCCTCAACTTCTATTTTATTTAACCTTTTTTTTACTTCCCGCAATACCTTTTCATTAGCCGTTCCCTTTAAGTACATAATAGCAACGTCAGTTTTGGTTATACTCCCCACCTGGAGCGTTTCAAACCTTAAATTCGGGCTTTTAATATAGCGGCGGATTAAAGCTACATTGGTTCCGATCGATTCTGTAAAAGAGACTTTCGGCCCCCGAATAACCAATTGGGTAGAAGGCTCAGATACATCGCGAGTTTCGCCGCCTTTTGTATTTGCTGTAATGGCCTCATTGCTCCCATCAACAAGAATGGCCGTCTCACCATTCAAAACCGATAACAGGAATTTGTCCCATTCTGCTGCCACCACAACTTTATTAACAGAAAGAGCACGGCTTTTAACAATATCAAACATGCTCTTTTGCGGGTATGGCACTTTTTTAAGGGAATCTTCAACCTTTAAAGACTCTGCAACAAAATTATTTACTTTCTTTTCATCCACCAAACCACTCATATATACGACAGCTGCCGCAACACAAAATTCTTCACCGAGCTCGAAATGCCGAACGACCAAATCACTGCTTTCGCCCAATTCCTTTTTTAACTTGTCTATGTTTGTATCTAATTTATGATCAAGAGAGTTATCGATCTTTGGTGGTGTTTCTTTCCTGCTTAGCTTTTTCAATTTTTTTCTATAACGATCCCAAAAATTCATTGGCATTCCTCATTATAAATGGCTTTATTATTTCATGATGGGCAGAGTGGAACAGTTTTAAACGATGAATACAGAAACAATTTGATATCAACTAACTGATAAAAGCGCAAGACCTCAAGCTGAACTTCACTTCTTTATCAACCGCATAATGACTAATCCTAATTTGATTGGGCAACATTACTTGTAACTACTGTTGCATAGGAGAATGACATATGACTAAAAACAAGCAAAAAATACAGCCTGAACAGCATCAAAACCGCCAGCCTGGATATGAAAATGAGATGCATCCACTACCTCAATATGATGACACCGCCTATAAAGGCAGCGGGAAACTTGAAGGAAAAACCGCCATCATCACAGGAGGCGACAGCGGAATTGGAAGAGCGGTAAGTTTGTACTTTGCCAAAGAAGGAGCTGATATAGCCATTGTCTATTTAGATGAGCATGAAGATGCGGAATTTACTAAAAACCTGGTTGTGAAACAAGGGCGGAGATGTAAACTAATCAGCGGTAACGTGGGCAACCCCGGTTTCTGTGAAAATGCAATAGCACAAGTAATGAATGAGTTTAACCAAATTGATATAGTAGTTAATAATGCTGCTGTACAGTATCCTCAGAAAGATTTTATGAAGATTACAAACGAGCAGATGGAGAACACCTTCAGAGTCAACTTTTTCTCATACTTTTACATGGTTAAAGCAGCACTCCCCCATCTTCAAGAAGGCAGCTCTATTATTAATACCTCTTCAATTACGGCTTATGCCGGGAATGAACAATTAATTGACTATACATCTACTAAAGGAGCTATTACCTCCTTTACCCGTGCTCTCTCAAAATCTCTCGTGTCTAAAGGGATTCGAGTAAACGGTGTCGCCCCTGGCCCAATCTGGACTCCTTTAATAGCTGCCAGCTTTGATGCACAAAAAGTTGCGGAATTTGGATCTGACAATCCTATGGGAAGGCCCGGTCAGCCCAAAGAAGTCGCCCCGGCATTTGTCTATTTAGCTAGTAACGATTCCAGTTACGTAACCGGACAGATGATGCATGTAAATGGCGGCATCATTATAAATGGATAAGGTGAAAAATGAAGCTGGGTTATTTGAGGCCACTTAAAAAGTACTTTCTTATCTAGAAGAGCTGTTTGTTATTGCTTCTTTCGAATCGCTTATCGGTGGATGCTTGCCGCGGGCACGGCCTCAGCTAACTCGGTCAAGAAGATCACTTGACCAAGTGGAGCTTCGGCTCGCGCTGTTCCCGCGACGCACCGGACGTGCTAGTGTCGATGTTGGCCACAGGACGTGGCCGGTTATAATCGATCAGGCGTTACCACCGAACGCTCATCGTGGCATCAACAGAGGTAAAACGAAAAAGAGCGATTTTCTTTGATGGATAAAAGAAAGTGGAGACGTTGCGTATTCGGAAAAAGGAAATATAGCTTATACCGCCGAAAACGGCATGAGCTCGTTTCAAAGTTAAATCCGTCTATATCTCATGGTTCCCGTAAGGAAGAAGATGAATTTGAGTTCAATAAGGACGCCGGGATGTATGTCCAGCCGGGCATATGGCGTTAGAAAAGCTCGTCAAGGAAAGAAAGGCAAAGCCGCAAATCAAACGGACACCTTCTACTTTGATGTGAAAAAGTGTAAGAGGCGTCCCCTCGAGGAAGGGTGTTATAAGCCAGGAGCTCAAACCAAGTCGTATTACGTTTCCATAAAATCAGAGGAACACCAAAACCAACTAGTGTTCCAGAACAGCGAATCCTTTAGAGAAAGGGCAAAAGAACGATATAAAATTGAAGCGAAGAATAGCGAGTTGAAGCATAGACACGGATATGAGATGCCTCATCTTCGGGTCTACGAGGCATGCGTGTACAAGGAGCGATGACGATATTCACCGTTATCTAAAGCGAATTATGAAGCTCATGAAGGAATAAGATGGTAAGTACCCTCTTAAGATCAAAAGATACAGGCGGGTTGAACGAAGAGATCGTTCAACCCGCCTATATTTTTACACATCACTTGAAATCGTGCAGTTCTTCAGTGGCCTCATTACTTTCGCTTCTTTTTTGATCATGAAGAAATTTGAGGAATGTATAAATAATTTCTGCCACAATGGTTGATAGTCTTATCAAACTTCCATAACGACTCATAAAATAGAGCGTACCACTATATTAATAGGAAGGACGGTGAACTTTACATGGGATGTAATCGGAACAATGACGTAGGCGGTGCTTCAAATAACCGAAGAAATAGAAGAAATATTGCAGGAGTATCTAACCGGAGATGTAATAATAACAATGATGTAGCAGGTGTGTTTACTAATAACGGAAGGTGTAACAATAATAACGATGTAGCAGGTGTTGCAAACGACAACTTTAGAGTTCCTGTACGGTCTTTTATTGATGGAGAAGATTTTTGCCGGGCTGTTAACCGCTGCATCGAAGACGACGTATTAGCTGAGGCTGAAGATATAAGAAGAAGAAGAAGAAAACGTCGTCACCGTAAAGGTAATATATGGGAAAGGTTAGGATTGTGGTTCTAAATTGACCTCTTTCCCCTGCCACAGGTTCAATTCCACCCTCGATAACCGCAACGTTTAATCTTAAGACGTGCTTCGGGTTCCACACTCCAAATGGAATCCTGCGCGTCTTTTTTGCTGCTTTCTTTATAGATTAATAAATAAAGTAAACCTGACTCTTCTCTATCAACGTTAAAACCCTAAGCATTCTTTGCTTTCCCCCTCGTTACTACATTCACTTTGATGTTATCTAGGATATAATACTTAATTGTTGCTCCCAAAAAGGAATATGATGATTTCTGTTGAATGGTGTTAACAAAGGAGGAATTGGTATGAAAAAGTATTTGACAATATTTGCCTTCGGATGTGTTTTTCTAACAGGGTTATTGTTCACTAACATTCCCTCTGTATTCGGAGCTGGAAATGGACCCGACTATCAAGGTCACGAGACAGTTAACACCTCAACTCTTCATACGTACACAGAAATGGTAGAATTTCTTGAGACTCAAGAGAAAAAACAGGCTTCTATGGAACTGGAGGTCTTGGGTAAGACAGTTAAGGGAAGAGATATGTATATGGCGAAGTATATGTCTAATCCAGACAACCCTACTATTTTATATATTGCCCAGCAGCATGGTGACGAAGCCTTAACAACGGAAGGTTCACTTGAATTCATTAAACAGCTTGGCAGCAGCAAGACAAAAGATCTTCTAAACAATGTGAATCTCCTGATCATCCCTATGTATAATGCCGATGGAGCGATGGGAGATGTGGATTATGAATTAGAAGATTATGCAGCAAGCGGTGATCGTCATTTAACCCGGCTTAATGCAAATGAGGTTGATTTAAACCGTGACCATGAAGCAAAATCACAGCCAGAAACAAAGGCCCTTCATAATAATGTACTTCAAAAATATGATATTCAATATATGATGGATCTCCATCATCAAGGAGCACAGTGGGTGAAAGACGACAAATATGTTTCCGGAGCCATTTTCCCCTCACATCCTGACCATACAGACCCTGATGTATTACGTGGTTCTAAGCAGCTAGGTGCTGTTGTGTACGATGCAATCGAAACGAAAGGCTGGGGCCATCTTGCCAACTATGCTGGAAAGGGTGCTGCTTACGATAATGGAATCAGCGTTTATGGTCTCGCCCACGATTATGGCATTTCTACTCTTCTATTCGAAATGCGTGGCACCGCCGATAACAACAACGATTATGAAGTATTAGGACAGAAAAGCAATGGGTATCTGACGAAGCAAGCAGTGATTGCTTTGAATGAAACAGCCATGGCAATTGCTGATGGTTCTCTAGAAGATAAAGATGTTTCTTTCTGGGACGATTTACCTGTGCAGGAAGAGCGATCATATTAATTAAAACAAACCGGGCGTCATCCTACATATAGATTACGCTCCAAATCTTTCAACTCAAAAGAAATGACGCAGCCTCCCCTCTGCTAGGAAACCGCGCCATTCCGGCACTTTGTATGGATGATTCCGATTGGGCTCGAACCAACGACCTCCACCCTGTCAAGGTGGCGCTCTCCCAGCTGAGCTACGGAATCATGTATGTAACGTAAATTTTCGTAAAACTTTTGTTACGAACAAATAATAATATACAATGTCATTCAAATGTTGTCAATATATCTATTAAAATTTTTAAGATTCCCTGTTGTTTTGTTGAATAAACTCGAATGGATCCCACATTCTTTTTCCTGAATTATATGATAAAATAATATTGAAACGTTAATGAATCCTGGGATGCGGGGATGTCAAAGTAAATTTTTAGGAGGCGCTTTGTGGGACGTAAGGGCAAGTTTGAACACTACACGATTTCCAGTAAATATTTAAAGGAGGAAATGACTCTTAAGGTGTACACTCCTGAGAACTATTCTCCTCTTTATAAGTACCATTTCTGTATCATGCAGGATGGAAATGATTACTTCCAGATGGGCCGGGCGGCTACGCTTAGTGATCAGCTGCACTCTGCTCAGGAAATTGAGAATACCATTTTTATCGGTATTCATTATAATGATAAATACGATCGCCAGGATAAATACCACCCCGATGGAAAGAAACAAGGCGATTATGTTAACTTTCTAGTACGCGAGGTTGTTCCTTTGTTAGATAAGGAGCTTCCAGGGTACAGTATGGGAAAAGGCCGAACATTAGCAGGCGACTCGCTGGCAGGAACATTAGCGCTGATGACAGCTGCGCGTTTTCCGAACATCTTTGGAAATGTGATTATGCAGAGCCCCTATGTAGATGCTCATGTGTTAGAATACATTCAATCGGTCAGCGATTTATCTTCTTTGACGATTTATCATACAATCGGCCTTCAGGAAACAGACGTAAAAACAACTGATGGTTCCACTAAAAACTTTTTAGACCCTAATTTGGATTTACGTCGATACTTAGATAATCAGCCCCTTTCCTATATTTTTCATGAACTGGATGGGGGACATACGTGGGGATCCTGGCAGCAGGACTTACCCCGGGCATTACGAACGATGTTTACGAAAGAATTTTAAGGAGGGCATAAGACAATGAAATACGGAATTGCTGCATTTCCATCAAAAAAAATTCAAGATGAAGCGAATTCATATCGAAAGCGTTATGACCCGCATTACGCCTTGCTTCCGCCTCATATTACCCTGAAGGAACCATTTGAGGCAGATGAAGAGCAAATTGAAAATGAAATCATTCCTGAACTTAAACAAGTAGCCAGAAAGACAACTCCATTCAGCATTCATATCCAAAAGGTGAGTTCCTTTACACCTGTTACGAATACGATTTATTTAAAAGTAGAGCCTAATGAAGAAATCCAAGCGTTAAACGAACGCCTTCATAATGAAAAACTACCGGATAATAAACAGTATTCCTTTGTTCCTCACATCACGATTGCGCAAAAGCTTTCAGATGAAGAATATTCAGATGTATATGGTACACTTAGCATGCTGAAATTTAATATTGAAGACAAAATTGACCGCTTCCAGCTATTATATCAACTGGAAAATGGAGCATGGAGCGTTTATGAAACGTTCCGCTTAGGTGAGTAATTTATGAGTCTCGATGTTAGAAAAGTAAAAAACGAACATGAATTAAAGGATGCTTTCTCTGTCCGTGAGGAAGTTTTTATTAAAGAACAAAATGTTTCTTTTGATGATGAACATGACGAATACGATGAGACGGCTACCCATATCGTTGGGTATGTAGACGGCAAACCTTTGATGGCAGCCCGTCTTCGCTTTGTGGATCAATATGGGAAATTCGAACGGATTTGCGTCGTAAAGTCTTATAGAGGTCAGTCCCTGGGTAAACAAGTTATTGCGTATATGGAGACTGTTACGAAAGATGCTGGTTATCAGAAGGCAAAACTGAATGCTCAAACTCATGCAGAAGGATTTTACAAAAGCCTTGGATATCGTACCGTTTCAGAGGAGTTTATGGATGCTGGTATTCCTCACGTTACAATGACAAAATCACTTTAACCGATTTTACCTGCCTATTAAATTAGAGCAGGTATTTTTCGTATAAAATTTCCTGTTCTCGGCTACAATGCAGAAGACTACATGTTGCGGGGATGGGGATTAAATGGATTTTTTAAGAATTGCTATTGAGTCCTTATTTGGATTCGGTGCTTTATTTGTTTTAACTAAAACTCTGGGGAAATCTCAAATTACACAGATTACAGCTTTCGATTTTATAGCTGCCCTGGTGCTCGGCGAATTAGTTGGTAATGCGCTGTATGATAAAGAAGTCGGCATCACTCAAATCGCTTTCGCTGTCTTTTTGTGGGGGTTACTCATCTATATAACGGAAGTAATTACAGAGAAATTTAAAGGAAGCCGAAAAACTCTGGAAGGATCTCCTTCTGTGGTTATCGACCATGGACAGATTATTCGAGAAGAGCTTAAGAATAATAAATTGGATATCAATCAGCTCCAGCATCTGCTTCGTTCAAAGGATATTTTTTCGGTGCAGGATGTCCTCTTTGCAATATTAGAAACTGATGGTACTATATCCGTTATGAAGAAACCAGCCGCTGAAACGCCGACCCTCCAAGATTTAAACCTTCCGCTAAACCGTAAAGGTCTGCCCAGAATGCTTGTTAGTGATGGTGAAATTCTTTGGGATAATCTTAAAGAGCTTGGCTTAGATAAGAAATGGCTGGAAGCTGAACTCCACACACAGGATTTCTTTACTGTTAAAGACGTTCTAATTGCTGAATATACCCCGGGAGAACAGCTCTTTGTCATGGGTTATGAACGAACGAGTTGAAATGTCCAGGCAAAATCACTCACATAATGAGTGATTTTTTTTCGTCTAATGAGACCGACTAAATAAGCTGTCACGGCTGTACGGTACAGCAGCCATTGTGAAAGCTGCGGAGCCTCTACCTCATAAATCCTGCACATTTTTTTCACAATAGCTTCGTGGGTGGAAGGCTCCTCAAGAGCCTCTTCCAACCATGCGAGAAGCTTCTCATGATAATCAATATTCTTCTGTACAGTTTGTTTGAAATCAAGTTCATAAGTCCCATGTCCCGGTACTCCACCTTCACAGTTAAGATCCAACAAATTGTGCAAGCTCTTTACAGCGGCTTCTGCATCAGTAATGTAAGGAATCTTATGCTTATGCAGCTGTTCCACGCTAAAATAGGCATCTCCCGCATACAATATTCCATTTACAAGAAGGGAAAGCTGGTTATAGCTATGCCCTGAGGTGAAAAATGCCTGCAGTGGGATGGTCCCTATTAATTGCTCACCTTCCTCGATTACTTCATCTACTGCCATTGCTGGACCTTCGAGGAATTTGTTGCGGAGTTCAGGGAGTGGGTCATTTCCTCCTGCCAGATACAGGGGCTCAAGAGATGGATTTTCCAAAATCGCAGCTTCAAACGGAGGAGCACATGTATGTATTTCATATTTTTGTTGAATATAGGCTGCCCCTCCATAGTGGTCTGCGTGGGCATGAGTAATAAAAAGGTGAGTTAAAGGGAGCTCTTTTTTAAGAAGCTCCTTTTCCACCTTTTTCACAGCAGACCGGTCAATCCCTGCATCAATGAGCAGGCCGGTTACACCATCCGTAACGTACCCTATATTAACTGCGCTTTCATAATAATAACACTGCTCGTTAATCTGCTGAAATGACATATCGAGACTCCTTAAATAGTTTTACTAAAGTGCTGGCCTTTGCCGGTTATCTGTCCATAAATTTCTTTTTCAACTTGTGACTCTTCATTATAATACATAGTAGGCGGGGTATGAAGCTGGTAATGGAGAGACTGGGAATCCTTTTGATCCTGTTCATTTGGGATATAATATTTCTTAAGTTTATGATCAAGAGTTACTTTAAATACACGGTCTAAGATAATCGGGGACCGCTTATCCTGTGTTACTCTTTGCTGATAATCCTGGTATTGAAAATGGTGAATTGGCAGAATGTATCCCATATTTATCCTCCTTTAGTTAACCTTACCCTTTTTCACCTTCCACTATTCTCCTTTTGTCTGACTCCACTCATAAATTAATGACTGCATCCCTGCGACAGCCATGACCAATATGAACAATTCACTATACGGTACAAAAAGATGAAGAAATACAACAAATAGAGATACCCATACTCCGACACACCATTGACAGCTGATTAATTCACCGAGCAGCCCTTTAGGTTCAAGCCACTCCTCTTCATTATTTTTTTCGATGGTAAAAAAAGGAGAACGTACTGGTTCAAAGATCACATCTAAAACGATAAGTCTCGTTATCCGAAACGTTGCAAACACAATTAACAATAATTCCATTATAGTTACCATTTAGTTATAGTCCTTTCTCTGGACAAGAAAAGGGTCACTACATTGTAGTGACCGGGAGATCAGATCCAGGAAAATCCGTCATGAGAGCTTGACTCGTCATCATGTTTCCGCTTCTTCTTATGATGAAAAGAACCGCTTGATTCATCATCGTGCCACCCACCAAAAAACGGATCACGATGTTTACTATCATGCTTATCATCATGTTTGTGATCATGTTTGTGATCGTGCTTGTGATCTTTGTGATGTTTTTTATGTTTATCATCGCAATCAATAAAAACGTGGTCAGCTTTTATGATAAGATCTTTGCAATAAATAACTTTCTTATCCCTTTTCTTTTCAGACATTCGTTTCATCTCCTTATTAAGAGTCAATGATACTGTATGGTTTCTTTCCCTAAATGGTGTAGTCAAAGGCCCAGTGCGCAATCATTAGCCTACGATTTTGCACAAAAGAGACAAATGCCCACACCTGAATCTGGGTCCTACATATTCTATTAAAGACATTACGTCAATACGTATCGAGAGGGGCAAACGAATAATGAGCTGTGGCAAACATCATGATTCAAGTAACTGTGTTTGTGACATTTTAAGTGAGATCGTTGCAGCACAAGATGATGTACTATCCGATTGCAATACCAGCTGTGAGCAATCGATTGGAGATTTGCTTGGTGACACAGGGGGGTCTGGTCGCGACACGGTACCTGTTCTGCTTTATTGCAAAGGGAATTGCAAACCATTCAAAGGGTTTGGAGCTCGTAGGGATTCCATTAAAGACATTAAAGCAAGCTTCTTTTTCCGTGTAAAAGATGTCGATGACGATTGCTGTGCGACACTCGAATTACTACGCGATCCAGAAGATAAGTGCGATGATCCATCTTCTCCAGTTGAGCAGAAAACGGGCAACCTAAAAGCTACTGGCATCTGCATTTCTGTAGATTTGAAGTGCTTCTGCCACGTAACTTGCTTACCAGCAATTACAGCATTATCTTAAGCACGATAAAAAACCGCGCATTGAGCGCGGTTTTTTCGTTTTTAAAAGCCGATTAACCGTATCGATGTAATTTCTTCAAACGGGATCTCTTTTTGATAAGGTTTTTGAAAAACTTTCATATGGACCATTCCATCTTCATATTTCTGAACGTATCCTTTCCAGCTTTCTTCCGGGGTGGACACTTCACACTTCATCTTAGGCAGTTGACTCGGAAGCTGTACAAAATAATTAACCTTCTCTTCCAGTGACATGTCCCTAAAGCGCTGACGACGCTCTTTACGTGAAACAAATGACTCCTCTTCTCTCTCTGTGTCCTCCTGTTCCTGTTCGGCTTCTGTTTTTTCCACAGTTTTAGTTGCTTCCTCGCCATTAAGCACGGACTGATTCCGCTTCCGTAACTCACTTTCCACAAGGGACGGCTTCCTCTTTGCTGGTACACTGTAAAAGCTTGTTTGCATAGATACTTCGGCCGGTGGCAGGTTGGGCTGGGTAATATAAAGAATCGGCGGTTTTGCGGTTTGCTTTTTGTTCGCCACGTTCATCTCTCCCTTTCCATTCATCATTCTATATATATGCTTCACAAACTTTTCATGTGCCCAAAATTTGATATCAGGATATCACAAAAAAACGCCCTGACGATAAAGTCAGGACGTTAATGTCGTAAATATTTAATAGGCGACTGTGCTGAACCCAGAGTCAACATGAATAATTTCTCCTGTAACTCCACGGGACAGGTCACTCATTAGGAAGTATGCAGTATCTCCTACCTCTTCCTGTGTAATTGGACGGCGGAGCGGCGCACGTTCTTCAATTACCTGATGAATTTTGTTAAAGTCACCAACACCCTTTGCTGACAGCGTACGAAGCGGTCCAGCTGAAATTGCATTTACACGGATGGCATGCTTGCCTAAATCATTAGCTAGATAACGGACGCTTGCATCGAGACTTGCTTTCGCTACCCCCATAACATTGTAGTTTTCTACAACTTTCTCACCACCAAGGTAAGTGAGAGTTACAATTCCGCCACCTTCAGCCATAAGAGGCTGAACGGCTCTCGCTACAGCTGTTAATGAATAAGAACTAATGTTATGAGCAGTTAAGAAACCGTCACGGCTTGTGTTTAAGTATTCTCCTTTAAGCTCATCGCGATTAGCAAAAGCAATACAATGAGCAAGACCATGTACTACCCCTACATCGTTTTGTATGTTTTCAAATGTTTGAATAATCGCTTCATCATTCGTTACATCACATTCGTAAAAAAGAGATTCCGGTCCTTCAAGTGTTGCGGCCAAGTCACGTACTGACTTTTCAAATCGTTCGGCTGCATAGGTGAAAATCAAACGTGCTCCGGCTTTGTTTAGCGACTGAGCAATTCCCCAGGCAATGCTTCGTTTGTTCGCTACACCCATAACAACGTATGTGCGGCCTTCCAGTGAAAAATTATTCATTTCTTAAAAACCCTCCTTGAGGTAATTTCATAAGTATTATGATTTGTTATTAGTACCTGCTCCTATTTTATTATATCAATTGGGAAAATACAATTCTTAAACAAGTAATTGCATGAAGGCTGTGGCCATTCCAAAGTAAATTAAAATCGAAATAATATCATTAATTGTCGTTATAAAAGGACCTGATGCTACCGCCGGATCAATGTTAAATCGGTCCATGACAAGCGGGACAAGCGAACCGGCAAGCGTGGCAACCACAAGAGTGGCCATAATGGAAAGACCGACAAGCATACCAAGATAGATATTTCCCTGCCAGAAATAAACGATAAGCATTATAATTAAACCACAGCTGATTCCTGTAATCAAACCGGTGCCCGCTTCCCGGATAATCATTTTCATTTTTCCCTGCTTGTCAATTTCCCCTGTGGCTATCCCCCGGACTGCCACAGCCAGTGCCTGAGTTCCTGTGTTACCTGCCATGCCCGCTATAAGCGGAATGAATATAGCCAGGATTGCTACTTGATCAAGAGTCTCTTCAAACCGACCGATCAAGCTTGCGGTTAAACTTCCTAAAAAGAGAAGTATGACCAGCCATGGCAGTCTTTTTTTGGCAGAAGTGAAGGCATGATCATCCGGACTGTCTACATCTGATATCCCGGCGAGTTTAGAGTAATCATCACTTGCTTCCTCTTCCATAACATCCATAATGTCATCCACCGTTATAATTCCAAGTAAGTGATTCTGAAAATCAACGACCGGTAAAGCAAGGAAATCGTAATCCCGCATCATTCGTGCAATTTCTTCCTGGTCTTCCCCTACAGGAACGGAAACCACACGCTCGCTCATCACGTCAGAAATGACCCAGCCTTCCTCAGAAATAATAAGGTCACGTAAGGAGATAACTCCAACAAGCCGCTTATCTTCGTCGATGACATAGGTGTAATAAATCGTTTCGGCATCTGGCGCTTCTTTTCTTAGATGAAGCATCGCTTCTCGTATGGTCATGCCTGCTTTAACAACAACGAATTCTGTCGTCATAATCGATCCTGCTGTTTTCTCTTCATAATGCAGCAGATCTTTGATCTCTTCAGCCGAGTCATCGTCCATAATCGTTAAGAAGCTTGCTACCTTATTCTTATCTAATTCATTTAAAATATCTACCGCATCATCGGTAGACATTTCAGCAAAGACTTGTGCCGCAAACCTTGGATCCATTTCCGTAAAAAAAGGCTCGATTTCATCGTAATCAATATGCTCCATCACATCAGCAACTTCTTCAGGAGACAAATAAGTATAGATCTGTAACCGGACGTCGTCTTCTACTTCTTCAAAGATTTTCGCTTGATCATATGGATGCAAATCAAGGAATTCCGCACGAAATTGATCAATTTGATCATTGAAGAGAGCATCCTGAATGGTTTTCCAGACGTCCATCCGTTCATGATCTTCTAAATGTTCCATACTTATCACTCCCCACTTTTAGTAAAATTATCATAAATTGGATCTGCTGCTAAAAAAATTACAGCAAATGATGTACACTTGTAATTATAAAGGCATCTTATAAGTTTGCTCAAACAGAAAGGAATTCTCCATGAATGAAAATCAAGACACTTCACTGATCGATTATACCATCATATTCATAATGGTGACGTTTGGAATAATAAGCTGTGTGACCCTCTACACTCTGGACCCTGTGTTAAATGCTGGGGACCAGGGGGCTTATTTTAAACAAATATTCTGGTACGGTTTAGGCGCGGCCGTGGCAGCTGTGGCCATGATTATTGATTATGACCGACTTCACCAAATCGTATGGTTTTTATATGGTGCAAGCATACTAATGCTGGTAATGTTATTCTTAAACATTCCTCCTCAGCTGGTACATACATCGGGAGGTGCAACCAGCTGGTTTATATTACCCGGTAATATAACTCTTCAACCTGCTGAATTTGTGAAGGTCTTTCTCGTTATTACCTTGGCACATATAACCGTCCGCCATCGTGCGAAGTATTCTGTAAAAACGGTTAAGAGTGACCTGCTATTGCTCGGAAAGCAGCTTGGTATAGCCTTGCCTCCAATGGGATTTATAGCCATACAGCCTGATCTGGGTTCTTTTTTAGTTGTTGCAGCCATCACAGTTTTTATGATTCTCATCTCCGGGATCCAGTGGCGTATTCTCTTGTCCCTGTTTGGAGCTTTCCTCTTATTGGTTGCAGGGGTTATTCTGATGTTTATATTTAATTTGAACTCGGTTACCACTTTCTTAGAGGAGTCGGTGTTTTCTCACGTTGATTCCCGTTTTTACGGCTGGCTCCAGCCTGAGAAATATGAGCTGGATGCAGGAATGCAGTTGATTAAAGCGATTACTGCGATAGGAAGCGGTCAGCTGTATGGAAAAGGGATCGGAAACTTCGAAATTTACGTACAGGAACGCCATACCGATATGATTTTTACAGCGGTTTCCGAACAATTTGGTTTTATTGGATCAAGTATTATTGTAACTCTTTTTTTCTTATTAATTTATCGTATGATCCAAATTGCATTGGAGAGCAATGATACATTCGGAAGTTATCTGATAGTAGGGATTGTAGGGATGATTACCTTTCAGGTCTTTCAGAACATCGGTATGTCCGTACAGCTGCTGCCGATCACTGGAATACCACTTCCTTTCCTTAGTTATGGAGGAAGCTCCACACTCGCTTACCTCCTTGCAATCGGACTCGTCCTTAATATCAAATCCAGAACCCGCACCTACATGTTTGAATAAAAGATACAAACACAGGGAAGCTTAAACCAGCTTCCCCTTTTTTTCTTTTTTCTCTGGGTACCGGGTACAGCTGATAGGTACAATTAACGAAGGAGGCAGTTATGATGAAAATTGATGTGATTGGGGATGTGCATGGCTGCTTTGATGAATTGAAGCAGTTGTTTATCGAACTTGGTTATGATTGGGGAAATGGCATCCCTCGCCACCCCGCCGATCGAATCCCCGTATTTGTTGGTGATCTAACTGATCGTGGCCCGCATTCTATTAAAACTCTTCGCTTTGTTTATAATTTGGTTGTTAAAGAGGGTATAGCGAAGTATGTACCCGGGAATCATTGTGACAAGCTATACCGCTATTTTAAAGGTAACCCAGTAAAGCAGCAGCACGGGTTAGAAACGACAGTAGCAGAACTTATGCAGCTTTCGACTTCAGAACAAGCTACTGTGAGAGAGGAATTTATTGAACTTGTCGATTCCTCCCCTCTTTACTACCATGTTCCTGAGGTTAATGCCGTGATCGCCCATGCAGGCATTAGAGGAGAGGATATTGGGCAGAAAAATAAACGTGTAAAAACCTTCGTATTGTACGGAGATATCACCGGTAATACACTCCCGGATGGTCGCCCTGAAAGAAGAGACTGGGCCCAGCATTATAATGGAGATACCTGGATTATTTATGGCCATACCCCTGTATATGAACCAAGATTTGTGAATAAAACAGTAAACATCGACACAGGATGTGTTTTCGGAAACCAATTAACCGCGTTCCGATTACCGGAAGAAACCACTGTCAGCGTCCCCTCTTCCATGCCATTAGTAAAAGAAAAATTCAAGTATCATTAAATGGGTACCAGGTCGTGTGCCTGGTACCCAGAGAAAAAAGAAAAAAACAGAACCGTTTTTTATAAAATGGTTCTGTTTTAGTATTTATTCCACTGTTGCGGTGGGTCGGAGGAAAAATACATCCATTTCCTGCTCCATGGATGTCTTAGGACTAACTCGTGACAGTGTAATGCCTGGTAATCAAATGGAACCCTGTGCTTTCCTCCATAAAGAGTGTCACCTGCCAGGGGCAGACCAATGGAGGATAAGTGCACACGAATTTGATGGGTACGCCCCGTAAGCAGATCACATTCTAACCATGAGTAATGCTTTCCTCTTTTAATCAATCGATATTTAGTAACTGCCTGCTTTCCTTCTGGGTGCACTTCGCGCTCAATAATAGACCCAGGCTTACGCCTGATGGGAGCTTCAACCTTCCCCGATTTCTCTTTTTTTCCTCGAAATTTTCCTTCGACTAACGCGGTATATTTCCGTTCTACCTCATCCCGTCTGGTTGTAAGAAGAGAATGACTGTATTTATGCTTGGCCACGAGCATTAAACCGGAAGTGTATCGATCCAGACGTGTGACAATATGCACTGTGTAGGGCAGACCTTGCTGATTATAATGATGAACCAATCCTTGAGCTATACTCCCTTTGGGGTGGTTAGGCCGCGGGGACACTTCGATCCCCGAAGGTTTATGAAGTACGAGTATGTCGTCATCTTCATAAATAATCTGTAAGGGAATGTCCTCTCCTTCCAGCACAGCCCCCCTCTTTTCCTCTGGAAAAACAATCCTAAGCTCGTCACCGGCCTGCAGTGTAGTCCAATGAGGTACTTTAACTCCGTTCACCTCAAATTCACCTTCAGCTTTTACATGCTTGTAAAGAACAGCAGAAAAACCAGCTCTCTTTCGCAAGAAATCTTTTAACCCTATAGCTTCTTCTGCTTTCCATGTTTTGACCAACCTCTTACATGGAGTGGTCATCTGATACAAAGGAATCATGCACTCGGCTCCAGAACGGGAATGGACGGAACCTCGCAAAACGCACCCGTTCTTTCGCCACCCGGCATTGAATGGATTTTACATCTTTATACGTTTTAGTAATGTGGTCAATCATGAATAAGAAGCTTTTATCATTTTTAGGCTTTAATAAGCACGTATGATGGCCTGGCAATATAAGCGGTGAGCCAATGGTACGGAAAACACGGTTGTTGATAGAAGCCATTTCTGTAATTTGAATAGCCTCTAACGAAGGGTGCAATATTGCCCCGCCTAAAGCTTTGTTGTATGCGGTACTTCCGGAAGGCGTGGAAATACACAGTCCATCACCTCTAAACGTCTCAAAATGATCTCCCTTTATTTCTATATCAAGCACGACAGATCCTTCTGCGGTTTTAATGGCACATTCGTTTAAAGCAAGATGCCGATCCTCTCCTCCACCACCGTTAGGCCGTATTGTTACCTCCAGAAGCGGATATTCCACTACTTGAAAAGGTGTACGCGCTATTTCAATGATTAATTTTTCTAATTCATCTGGTGTCCAATCCGCATAAAAGCCTAAATGACCGGTATGCACGCCGATAAAAGCTGTTTTATCCAAACGTTCGACGTACGTATGAAAAGCCTCTAGCAGAGTACCGTCCCCTCCTACAGAAATGGCTAAGTCCGGCTCTTCTTCATCGTATTCGAGTTTAAATTCTGTTAAATAATTTTTAATTTTTGTACGAATCTCATTGGATTTTTTATCACCTTTGGACAGGATAGAGAACTTCATGCTGTCAGCTCCTTTCTGGCTTTTTCACTTGTTTTTCATTAAATATTTTTTGAGCTTCCTGGATTTCGTTTTTTATCTTCGACATTTCTTCATCTAACTGGAAGGCAGCCTCAGCTGCTCGTTTTAATCTTGATTTTATTTCCACCGGGATCTGCCCCGCATACTTATAGTTTAATGAGTGCTCATTTGTAGCCCAGAAATTCATCGCAAGTGTACGAATCTGAATTTCTGCTAGCACCATTTTTTCTCCATGGATTGTTTCAACTGGATACCTGATAATAACGTGAAACGATCTGTATCCGCTGTCTTTTTTCTGCGAAATATAGTCTTTTTCTTCAACGATCTCAAAATCATGCCGCTGCTTCAGCATATCGACAACAGCATAAATGTCATCTACAAATTGACAAACGACACGGAGGCCGGCAATATCCTGTAATTCTTCCTCAATATTTTCTGGGTTTATACCCTTTCTCCTAGCCTTTTCAATTATACTTGATTTTGGCTTTACCCGACCGGTCACAAATTCTATCGGGGATTGATCACGCTCATATTCAAATTGTTGCCTCATACCCTTTAATTTAACCTTTAACTCTTCCACTACTTGAGCGTAGGGTGCTATAAATATCTCCCAATTCATCCTAGCTGAGCACCACCTTTATGTATCCTGCAGTATTGCATCCTTAAGCTTTTTTGCTCAATAATATTGTATCATAATTACCAGTTAAACTAGAATTAAACAAGTCAGGAATGGTTAATCTTTGCAATTTGAGCTGCTTATAAATCATAATTAATAATAAGAGGTGAAGTACTAATGACCCAGGAAATTGAAATTGAATTTAAAAATCTGTTAACTGAAGAAGAATACTTGAATTTGTATAACGATTTATCGTTTGACTCAGTTGAACTGATAGAACAAACCAACTATTATTTTGAAACAGATGACTTTAAATTGAGGCAGCTGGGAGCAGCTCTGCGTATTCGCAGGAAAAAAGATTCATGGACTTTAACATTAAAACAGCCTCACCCTGACGGTCTGCTTGAAACTCATGATGTCCTAAACCAGGAAGATGTCAATCAGTGGATGATTAATCGTCCTGTATCCGCCCCCTATGTCCAACGACAGCTTCGAGAACTCGGCATATCATTAGATGAGCTCTCCTATATGGGCTCACTGATGACAAGACGAAAAGAACGGAATTATAAAAATACAACTGTTGTTCTTGATCACAGCTTCTATTTTGAAAAAAGTGATTATGAACTGGAGCTAGAAGCAGGTTCAAAGGAAACAGGATTAAAAGTTTTTCGTGAATTGCTCAAGGAATATCATATTCCTGAGAGAAAAACTGATAATAAGATCAAGAGGTTCTACAACGCCAAGCCTCAATCAGATTAGTTGCCGTTTAAGTTGACCGTTGCTAAAATAAATAAACAGACAGGAAGGGATTTTATGCAACCTACACCAGGCACTATTTATGAAGCTATTGGAGAAGAGAAGTTACACACACTTGTTGATCATTTTTATAAGTACGTCAGTCAGCATCCAGAACTCATTCCTATTTTTCCAGATGATCTGAGAGAAACAAGACGGAAACAAAAGCAGTTTCTAACTCAGTTCTTTGGCGGTCCCCCGCTGTATATTCAAGAACACGGACATCCGATGCTTCGAGCGCGTCACCTTCCATTTACGATCACACCTGCTCGCCGGGATGCCTGGCTTTCTTGTATGGACCAGGCGCTGACAGATGCTGTAATTGAAGAGCCATATCGTACAGCTATGCTTGATCGTTTAACGATGACTGCAAACCACATGATGAACACACCAGAAAACGAGAAAGGAGAATCGATGTGAGTTGGAAAAGCTTAAACGGCTCAAGCGAGCAGGAAGGAACCTCCACAGGCTTTTTTGATTTATTAAAGAAACCTATCGAAATGTATGTTTTTGTAGATCCACTTTGTCCAGAATGCTGGTCACTCGAACCGATCTTAAAAAAACTTACAATTGAATATGGACGATTCTTCACGATCCGGCCGATCATCAGTGGAAATTTAGCCTCATTGCAAAACTGTGATTCCGAACATCCTGAGAAATTAAAGAAGATGTGGGATACTACAGGCTCACGGACAGGGATGTGCTGCGATGGAGATGTCTGGCTGGAAAACCCAGTCTTCTCCCCTTTAGTCACAGCACTCGCTGTAAAAGCTGCAGAATTGCAGGGGAAGAAAGCGGGCATGAGGTTTCTTCGCAAAGTCCAGGAATATGTCTTTTTAGAGAAGAAAAATATCTCGGATGAAGATGTATTGCTGGAATGTGCGAAGAAGAGCCGACTGGATGTACGCGAATTTGAAAAGGACCTGCACTCTGAATCCGCACGAAAAGCGTTGCAATGTGATATTAAGTTAACGCGGGAAATGGAAGTGGATTCTTCCCCATCTATGGTCGTATTTAACGAATCTGATGAAGAAGCGGGCTTGAAAATTACCGGTATTTATTCTTATGATGTTTATGTCAAGGTTTTAAAAGAAATGCTGCAAAAAGATCCCAAGCCGGCTCGAAAGCCAGACCTTGAAGATTTTCTTCACCATTACCGCTTCGTAGCTAATAAAGAAATTGCCGTAGTCTATGACTGGACGGAACAGCAGGCAAAAAAAGAAATGAAAAAGCTTGTATTAAAACAAAAAGCTCGTGAAATCCCTGTTAAACAAGGGGCATTCTGGGAATATATTGAAACGAAATAATAAGAACCATGGAGTCATTCAGCTGCCATGGTTCTTTATTTTTTTTGAGAGAACTTACCTGGTACACTGGCCGATTTTTAGCGAGTATAATAGGTTCTCCCAGAAGCTTTTACGTTCATATTCTCGTCCTCTTTGAATAAAATGAATATGATTACAGTTGAAAGGGGACGTTATCCATGAAAATTTGGTTTTTAATCATATATATTATTGCCTTTCTCGTAATCTGTATGTTTCATCTATTTGCATTAATGCACCTTTATCCTTTGTATATTACCACCCCTCTGCTGTTCATTTCCTTCTTTATTCTTCTGCACCTTCTATTTTACAAAAAAAAGTTCCGCGGTTTTTCCTGACGAATCCGCAGAACTTTTTTATTATTGATTCTTTTCTACCTGTTGAAACTTTGACAGTAGAAAAACTATACAGAAAGAGCTGTGCCCCCATCAAACTAAAGTGGCTTTAATGCCGTATCGTCACGTTTCATAAGACATCAAGTTACTTGAGAAGCTCTTCCATCTCGGTAAGTTTTTGCTCAAAAACATCCAAAGCCTCATAAACCGGGTCTTTCGAAGTCATATCTACCCCTGCCTGTTTAAGAACTTCAATAGGGTAATCACTGCTTCCTGCCTTCAAGAAATTCATATAGCGCTCTACTGCAGGCTCTCCTTCAGAAAGAATTTGTTCAGCAAGTGTAGTAGCTGCTGCATATCCAGTAGAGTATTGATATACATAATAACCCATATAAAAGTGGGGGATTCGAGCCCATTCCAATCCGATTTCATCATCAATAACAATCTCATCACCAAAGTACTTCTTATTCAGGTCATAATAAATCTGAGTCAGTTTATCGGCGGTCAGCGCCTCTCCTTCTTGTGCCTGAATATGAATTTCATGCTCGAATTCTGCAAACATAGTTTGACGGAAAACTGTCCCTCTAAACCCTTCCAGAAAGTTATTCAATAAATAGAGCTTTTCTTTCTTATCATTAGTCTTTTTAAGCATGTAATCATTAAGCAATGCTTCATTACATGTAGAAGCTACCTCCGCAACAAATATGGAATAGTTTCCATAACGGTAAGGCTGATTTGCATGTGTATAATAACTGTGCAGTGAGTGACCAAGCTCATGGGCCAGGGTAAATAAATTATTCACATCATCCTGCCAGTTCATTAGAATAAAAGGGTTTGTACCGTAGTGTCCAGATGAATAAGCGCCGCTCCGCTTCCCTTTATTCTCCTCTACATCAATCCAGCGGTTCGCAAATCCTTCTTTTAAAGTGGATACATAGTCTTCCCCAAGAGGTTTAAGTCCGTTGACTACCAGGTCCTGAGCCTCTTCATATGAAACCTTCATTTCGGCATCCTTAACCAGCGGAGTATACATATCATACATATGAAGTTCCTCAAGCTCCAGTACTTTTTTGCGAAGGTTTACATAACGATGCAGAAGTGGCAAGCGCTCGTTCACAGCTTCAATTAGGTTATCATATACTGCCTCCGGAATATTATTGCGGTCTAACGCAGATTCACGAGCACGGTCGTATTGCTTAATAGTTGCAAAGTAGTTATTCTTTTTTACATTCCCGCTTAAAGTAGAAGCAAATGTATTTTTAAATTGCCCAAAGGTGTCATACATGGCTTGGAACGCATTTTTTCGAACGTCCCGGTCTTCAGACTTTAAGAATCCGACATAACGCCCATGTGTTAAGTCCACTTCTTCTCCTTCTTCATTTTTTATAGAAGGAAAAGTGAGGTCTGCATTGTTTAAAGCTCCAAAGGTTTGAGAAGGGTTTGAGGCAATTTCGGAAAACCCTGCCAGCAAACGCTCTTCTTTTTCACTGAGGACGTGATCCTTTCGACGGGTTATTTCTTTTAACGCATGCTCATACAATTTTAAATCATCGTTTTCTTTTAAAAACTGCTCAATTGTCCCTTCCGGAAGCTCCAATATTTCTGGGGTTATAAAACTCATGGCTGAAGCTACTTTTGTATATAAACTCTCAGCTTTAGCATTTAACTCTTGATAATATGAATTTGTTGTATCCTGGTCATTTCTCATATGGGCGTACGTATATAAAAGGCCTATTCGGTGAGAAATATTGTCCTGAAGCTTCAACAGGTTATAAAGCTTTTCCGGAGATTCTCCAAGTTTTCCTTTATATTCTTCTATTTCCGGGAGAGATTCTTTAACTTGTTCAAATTCTTTATACCATTTCTCGTCAGTTTCAAAAATCGATTCTAAATCCCATGTTCGTTCCTTAGGTATCTCATCTCTTTTTGGTAGTTGTTTGGTCGATGACATATAAATCCTCCTCAAAAGTAATTCGTCACACTAATCAATTCTAGATTGGTCATAGAATTCCTGCTGATCCAATAAATTATTGTGCTTCAGCCTTATAAGTACTTTTCTGTCTTCTTTAACGGCTTCTTCAACATGATTATGAAACACTATTTCTTTTTTCTTAACCCATTGTCCGTTCACGGACCGCCTGACATAGCCCAGGTGGTTCAACTGGAATAAATATTCTTCGTAAAGAGAAATTCCCGCTTTATCATTAACGGAGGAATTTAAAAATTTATGAGGGAAAGTAATCACCTCTCCAATTGCCTTGGGCATATAATACTCTAATAAGAAACGCGTCTGCCAGACATACGGAGCTTCACTACAAAACAGCTGGCTCTTAACTGGGATATAGCAGACGCTTGGGATCAGCGTAAAGTGAAAACCGTGTAAATAAATTAGCTGCCTCCATTGTCTTTCAACACTTCCTGCTTGTGGTTTGTAGAGAGTTCTAAATTGGTATACTTTCTTCTCCCATACAGAGTAAAAGGGGTGTAAAGAACCATGAGAGGGGTTAAACAGGCGGGAAAATGGGGTCGTTTTAATGGGGAAGTCTTTAAATACAGCAAATGTGGTTCCTGAGGAAGAACCTAAAAGCTGCTGAGTCATAATCATAGACTGTGCATTCACATCAAAAAAATACATACAGTATTGGTTTTGAAATGAATAAATCATAGCTTTATGAAACTGCTCAAGCTGAAGCACCTGTTTTCTTTTTCTTTTAAGCTGATTTCTTCCAAGAATCCATAAGGGGAAAACACCTTCTTGATGGTATCCTTGAGTTCGCTTTAAAACTTCCTTCATAGGTATTGATGCACACTGGAATTCAATAGCGGCCCGCTTATTATTATGATTCAGAAGAAGATCTGGACGTTGTTTAATTTCTTGTAAGTATGGTTCAACAGCTACGTCATACCCTTGTCCTTGCAGCCATCGATATAACAGCCACTTACCAGTCGCATGGTAATTACTTTCTCCTCGCTGTTTTATTTCACACGTACTGGTTGGGAAATGAGCGAAATGGGGAGTGACTTTCTGACCGTAACGGATGAGAAGGACTTCTTTACAAGCGGGGCAATAAAATAAGGATTCATTTTTTAACTTTTCAATTTTAGATATCGATTCTTGATAAATGGTGATGAGGTTACCATGTTGATCATACGCTTGAAACATATAACACCTCCTCTTCCTATAATAACTATTCGACAAATAATGCAAAAACCCTTTCTTTTCACAAAAAAAAGCACACTCTATGCGAGTGTGCCGTTACTTATCGGCTGGAAAGTAATCTCTTACTTGATGAAGAGCCTTTTCGGCAAAGATAACTTTTCCATACTCCTGTAGGCGATAAATCGTCACAGACGACTCATGTCCAAATTCCATTAGTTGACTTAAAATATTTTCTTGCATATCATCACTCATATTTTCATCATTGAACTGAATATATAAATAATAGGCACCTTCAAAGTGATACAATTCATGCTCAATTTGATCGGACTTGTTATCCATATAATGGCTCAATTGAATAACATCTTCGAATTCTTGAAAACGGAGTGTGAAATTAAGCGGAGCTAACGCTTCCTGCTCATTATCTTCTCTATCCTGGTTATTTGCTGCTTCATCGGATTCAGAATGATTATATTTATCTTCAAGTAAATGTTCTAAGTTCTCGTCTACAGGTACATCAATTGATTTACCCTCATCACTTGGGAGTTCGAGCTTTTGCCCGTCTTGGGAAACCTGCGCTTTAGTAACGATCACTTCTAGGCCTTTGTCCATTGCTTGAACTTGAATCCAGAGCGGGCCGTCGGCTTGGAAGTTTTCCTGGTCATTCACTTCATCCATCATTTCCCAAAATAGCTGTTCACTTCGTTCGCGGTTATACCAGATTTCTTCGCGGTCAAAGCCCAGCTGTTCGACATCATGATAGGAGACATAAAACTTTACAGTGTTTTCATTAATGCGTTCGATTTCCATTTCTCTCTCTCCCTTCTATCGTTTAATAGGCGGAAGGGATCGTAACCCTAAGTCGCTTATTCTTACCTTACCCTTCAGGTCAAAGCTTCAACCATCGTGATGTTTATAGCGTAAGGATTGATGTACTTATATTGTATGACAGTAAATCTAAAATGGAAAACAAATTGCTTAAATCAGCAGATAACTAGAACCAAGCCTTAATTGAATTTTCAAAAGGATGGTTGATTTTTTATTCTAGCTTATTTTTTGAAATTTGTCACTACTTAGAGGGGTGTTTTTTCAATGAATTGGGACATGCTTGAACCAATATTTATTATCATCAGTATAGACATTATTCTTGGCGGCGATAATGCAGTGGTTATCGCCCTGGCCAGCAGGAATCTTCCTGAACATCAGCGTAATAAAGCTATCATAATTGGGACTGGCCTTGCTGTTGTATCACGAGTAGCCCTTACTACTATAGCCTTATACTTACTGGCCATCCCCTATCTACAGCTCGTTGGCGGTCTACTCCTCATATACATAGCCGTCAAACTCTTAATTAATGAAGAGGAATCGGCTTCGATAAAAAGCAGTGACAGTTTGCTGACAGCTATTAAGACTATTGTTTTTGCCGATATTGTCATGGGATTCGATAACGTTTTAGCAATAGCTGGAGCATCCCATGGCAACATTGTCTTAGTTATCTTCGGCTTATTAATATCTGTTCCCATAATAATCTGGGGTAGTCGAATTATTTTAAAATTAATGGAAAAATTTCCGATACTCGTCTATATTGGAGCTGGTATTTTAGCTTTCACTGCCGCAGAAATGATCTTAGAGGATCCCCATGTAGAAGAATGGCTTCAAGTGATAGCTCCTGTAGTGACAGTTATTCCATTTATCGTTGTTCTTTTAACCGTAATGACGGGGTATTTGGTCAACAAACAATTACCGGAAAAATAAAAAACTGTCTCGATTTTTTAATCGGGACAGTTTTGCATTTAATTAACTAAGCGCTGTGCTTCTTTAAGCTGAAAAGTCCGTACGCTTCTAGGTAAAAAGCGGCGGATCTCATCTTCGTTATACCCAACTTGCAAACGCTTATCGTCAATGATAATTGGACGCCGAAGCAGTCCTGGGTTTTCTTGGATTAAATCAAATAGATCCTGCATCGGAAGCTGATCAAAATCAACCTTCAATTTCTGGAACACTTTTGAACGAGTGGAAATGATCTCCTCAGTACCATCTTCAGTCATTCTCAAGATTTCTTTAATTTCATCAAGTGTTAAAGACTCTGAAAAAATGTTTCTTTCCGTATAAGGAATATTATGCTCTTCAAGCCACGCTTTTGCCTTGCGACATGATGTACAACTTGGTGAGGTATAAAGTGTTACCATACAGATACTTCACTCCTCGAAATTTATTATGGGTCTTTTTTAAACAATCTCTTAATTAAAATTAGTATAATCTAATTTCATATTCTTACTATAACACATTTGTCAACTAAAATCTATATGTCCGGAGGTAAAAGGCTTTCATTTACAATATTTTTACGTACAGCAGGCATATACTTTATATTTACCCAATATAAGTTGTTTTCAAACCTGTTCCTGAATTTATTTGTGAAGTTTTTCATTTTCAACTACACATTGAAAATGAAAATCCCTGCCTGTGTCAGGTCAGGGATTTTCACTTTATGAACGTTTTAAATCTTTTAAAATATCATTTGCATTTCGATCTTCATCGAGGGTAAGAACCTCTTCAACCGGTTGATAGGATTTACCATAAAATTCACTGTCTTTATACGTATGAATTTCTTCATACATTTGTTTCATCTGTTCATAAATCTCTTCTTCTGTTGCGTCTTCAGGAGACCAATAGAGGATTTCCATTGGGGTAGGTTCATTCGTTGCTAAAGAACGACGCGTATATCCGATTGATTGAGCATGCTTAAAGCCTTCACGCTGATAAAAGTGAAGCCGTTTTGCTGTATCCGTATCATCATAATCTACAGGCTCAACTTCCAATATAATCGGTTTTTCTTTCGCCTTCATTTTTTCAATCAATTGATGACCCAGGCCCTGACCTCTAGCATTCGTGGAAACGTATACATAATCGATAAAAATAAAAGAGTCAAATTCTGCATACATCAACACATGATTATCACTTTCATCTTTGTAATAGACATCACTTTTTTCTTTGAGTAAAGTTTCCATGTGTTCCTCGGATTTCATTTCCTCTACCGGGAAATATTGCTTCAATTTCTTATACCAACTCATTGATCTACTCCCTTATCAAAGTATAGTACTATTATAACTGATTCTTATTTTATTGTTAAATAACGGTGAAGTCTTCCAATAGTGTGAGCAAAAAAAGCACCGGTTATCCAGTGCTTTTCTTGAAGTTAAGGCGTGTAATCCACGCCTTCCGTATAATTATTAGAAGCGTTCCAGATTAAATACTCTTCAATTCCGTTGTCTTGTAAAGCACGAATTTGATCTTCAACCTCTGCTTTTCCATATTGAAAAGTGTCCCCGGAATACAGCCATGGAGCTTCAAAATCTTGAAGCCAGGGTCTTGAAACAGGCGGATCTTCTAAATCTTCCAAAATTTGATTCTCTACTTGAGCATATTCATCAATAATCCTGTAAGGTTCAGAGTCAGGTTTATCAATTCCAAAATATGGCCCCCAGTGACTGGGATAAATCATCGACGAAATAACATCCACATTGGCTGAAATCTTCGAGAAGTTCTGTCCTATACCCGGGGACTCTTCGATCGTTGCTGAATACCCAAATATATCAACAGAGACATCAACATCATAATCACTTAGATCCTCACGTGCATATTTCACAAAATCGGTAACAGCACTTACTCTTTTTTTAACATTGTTCTCTTCGGAATCTGCATAGTCACCTTCACTATACTCTAACTCTTCATCCCTGTTTTCAAAACCTTCAGGAAACCGAACATAATCAAATTGAATTTCTTGGAATCCGATTTCAGCTGCCATTTTAGCAATTTCCAAATTATATTCCCAAACTTCTTTCTCAAATGGGTTCACAAAAGCTTCATTACGACTGTTTTTCCACACTTCCCCATTTTGCTGGAAAGAAAGGTCCGGTCGCTCCTCAGCGAGCAGACTGTCTTTAAATACAACCACACGGGCAATCGGATAAATTCCTTTCTTCTCAAGCTCTTTAAGCATCTTCTGCGGGTCGTCTATGTAAGGTTCTGCAATATCCGCATAAGGAGAATCTTCCGGCGGTTCAAACGAAATATTGCCGTGATCTTCCTTTACATCAATCACCATGGCATTCAGGTCTGTTGTATCAACAAGTTCCGTCAATTCCTCCATTTTCTCTCCGCCCGCCGAAGGACCCGTCACGTAAATTCCTCTTACTGAATCAGGATATTCAAAATCAAACCCTGCATCAAACACAAATCTCGCAATTCGGTCAGGCACATCGAGCGATTGGAGATAAATGTTCTTCCCACTATGTTCCTGAGCATTTTTTTGTGCAGATGCTTCTAAGTTATGTACAAAAAACGTAGCTGCAAAAGCAATTAAGCCAGCAAAAATGACTTTTCTAATATGTAATTTCCCCATTCCTACCTTCTCCCACTTCCATTTTTATTTCTATTTCCATTATATAGAGAGATAACTTCCATGAATAGACTATAAGTTCATTTTTTAGTCAATTTTTTCATAATGTTACCAAATGCCCATTCCGACAGTCTGAGTATTTATAAATAAAAGGACCTTACCTAAGTAAGGTCCCACTGGATCTTATTTTACCGTGTTATATTCTCTTCGATAGTGTTCAAATTCTTTCGTTGTACAAAGCACCCAATGATCTGGACTAACCTCCCTGAACTCAGGTTCTTCACTTGTATCATGATCATTTGGATCGTACGTAAAACGTTCGCGGGATCGTTCGTAAACAGGGTCAGGTAAAGGAATAGCTGAAAGCAGAGATTGTGTATACGGATGAATTGGATTACGGTATAATTCATCTGCATCCGCAAGTTCTACCATTTTCCCAAAATACATAACCCCGATGCGATCACTGATATATTTAACCATTGATAAATCATGGGCGATGAATAGATAAGTTAAACCTTTATCTTTTTGAAGCTGCTTTAAAAGGTTTACGACTTGAGCCTGAATAGATACATCAAGGGCTGAAATTGGTTCATCGGCAATAATAAAGGATGGGTCAACCGCCAGAGCTCTGGCAATTCCAATACGCTGACGCTGTCCACCACTAAATTCATGAGGATAGCGGTTTGCATGCTCTTTATTAAGTCCTACTGTTTCCAGTAGTTCTTCAACTTTAGCTTTCCTTGCTTTTTCATTAGTTTCAAGACCGTGAATATCCATACCTTCAGCAATGATATCAGCGACTTTCATACGAGGGTTTAGCGATGCATATGGGTCCTGAAAGATCATCTGCATTTCTCTATTGAATTTCTTCAACTGATCACGCGTCTTTTTCCCGTGAACGTTTTCCCCCTTAAAATTGACTTCACCCTCTGTGGCGTCATATAAACGTATGATACTTCTTCCTGTAGTCGACTTTCCACATCCTGATTCACCAACCAGTCCAAAAGTCTCTCCTTTATGAATATCAAAGCTGATACCGTCAACAGCCTTAACAACACTATGACGGCCGGTTTTGAAATGCTGTTTTAAATTTTTTATTTCTAATAATTTTTCTTCGCTCATACACGCTCACCTTTCCCGTTTACCGCAGAAGTCATTGCAGTCATCCGCTTCTTAATAGCCTCCGGGGGATCAATGTCCGGTGCGTGCTCATGCAACAGCCAGGTAGCTGCATAATGAGAGTCGGATACTTTAAACATTGGCGGTTCCTGCTCCCTGTCAATCTGCATCGCATACTGATTGCGTGGAGCAAAAGCATCTCCTTTAGGAGGGTTCAGCAAATCTGGCGGCGAGCCTGGAATTGCATATAATTCTGATACCTCAGCATCCAACGACGGCATAGACCCTAAGAGTCCCCAGGTATATGGATGTTTAGGGTTGTAGAAAATATCATCCACTGTCCCTATCTCAACAATTCTGCCTGCATACATAACGGCTACACGGTCGGCCACATTCGCAACGACTCCGAGATCGTGAGTAATAAAGATAATTCCTGATTCAGTCTTTTTCTGGATATCTTTCATTAATTCAAGTATTTGAGCCTGGATCGTTACATCTAGCGCAGTTGTCGGCTCGTCCGCAATGAGCAGTTTAGGATTACAAGCAAGAGCAATCGCAACAACAACACGCTGCCGCATCCCGCCGGAAAACTGGTGTGGGTATTGCTTCATTCGATTCTCGGCATCTGGAATTCCTACTAATTCTAAAAGCTCAATAACGCGGGCTTTTGCTTGAGACTTACTCATTTTTTGGTGTTTGATTAATCCTTCTGCAATTTGGTTTCCGACTTTCATCGTCGGGTTAAGAGATGTCATTGGATCCTGGAAAATCATTGATATATCTTTTCCTCGGATTTTCTGCATTTCCTTTTCACTTAACTTTGTAAGGTCCCGTCCTTCAAAGAGGATCTCTCCCTCTTTAATACGTCCAGGCGGCATAGGAATCAGCTTCATCAACGCTTTGGTCGTAACAGATTTCCCTGAACCTGACTCTCCTACAATCGCAAGGGTCTCGCCTTTATTTAAACTAAAATTAACGCCCCGTACAGCCTGTACTTCACCGCCGTAGGTGTCAAAAGATACGTGCATGTTTTTAACGTCTAATAATTTTTCCATATTGTCCACCTGCCTCCTATTCGCGCATCTTAGGATCAAAAGCATCTCGTAAACCATCAGCAAGCATGTTAAACGCGATCATAATTAAGGAAATAATTACAGCCGGGAATAACAAAATATGTGGATAGATCTGCAGAGACTGGAATCCATCTTCCACCAACGTACCTAGTGAAGCTAATGGTGTAGGCAGCCCCAGACCTATAAAGCTCAGAAATGCTTCGAAGAAAATGGCTGACGGTATCGTAAACATCGTGTTTATAATAATTAATCCTAAAACGTTAGGGATTAAATGCTTCCTTAAGATTCTTCCGTCAGGTGCTCCCAATGTTCTTGAAGCCAGGACAAATTCCTGATTTTTTAACTTAAGAATCTGCCCCCTGACTATACGGGCCATTGATATCCACCCGGTTATCGTCAAAGCGATCGTGATGGAGAGAATCCCAGGATCGAGTATCAAAATCATCAAAATTACAATAACGAGGTTTGGTACACCAACGAGTATTTCAATAAAACGCTGCATATAGTTATCGACACGACCACCATAATAAGCTGAAATCCCGCCGTAAGCGACCCCGATAATCATGTCAATAGCCGCAGCTAAGAAGGCAATATATAACGAGATACGTGTACCTTCCCATGCTCTTGTCCATAAGTCTCGTCCCAGACCGTCTGTTCCAAACCAGAAGTTTTGGTCTTCCATATCCTTAGCCGCATATACATCATACACAGCTTCTACTTCGGCTGGCTCACCATTGGAACCATCGTTTAATACGGTCGTTTCAATATAGTCTTCATCGTTGTTAAAGCGCATCATCGCATTCGTTTCAGCCTGGTCAAGCGAAGCATGACTTTGAACCGTGCTTAATGTACCGTCCATTCCTAACCAGCCAAGCCCTTCCACTTTAGGTGGCATCTTAGCTCTTGAAAGATCCTGTTCAAACTGGTCGTATTCATTCATTGAAGGACCGAACGCAGCCATTGCAATTAAAACGATCAAGACAACTAAACCGATCATTGCCCCAGTGTTTTTACGAAGACGGATAAATGAATCCTTCCAGAAAGATAAGCTGGGCCGGCTTATTTTTTCGCTGTCATCATCTCTCGTATCTACGGGTACGAATAAATCCTTATTAGGTTTATGATTTTCCATAATAGGTACTACTCTCCTTCTGCAAGTCGAATTCTCGGATCGATGACTCCATAAAGCAAGTCAATAATCAGAACGATAAGGATGAAAAATATTGCGAAAAACAAAGTTGTGCCCATGATAATTGGGTAGTCGTTCGTATTGATTGATTTAACGAATTGTTCGCCAATCCCTGGTACAGCAAAAATGTTTTCAATTACGAGAGTACCTGTCATTAAACCAATGGCAAGTGGCCCGAGAACTGTGATTAAAGGAATTAATGCGTTCCGAACTCCATGCTTAAATACAACACCAAATTTGTTTACCCCTTTAGCACGAGCAGTTGTAATATAATCCGATCCCATCACTTCGAGCATCTCTGTTCGCATAAAACGGGCTGCTATGGCCAGCGGAAATATTGCTAAGGCAATCGTCGGCAATACTGTGTGCTGCCATGTTCCCCATAGAGCCACCGGAAACCATCCTAGCTTTACGCCAACGAAATACTGAAGAATCCCTGCAAATACAAAGGATGGAATAGACTGCCCTATTACCGCAGTGAAAGTAGATCCGTAGTCGAGCACTCCATTATGATAAATGGCTGAAACTAAACCTAGCAACATGCCTAAAATTGTACCGATCACCATTGCTTGAAAGCCTAACTGCAATGAAGGACCTATTCGATCTAATATAATCGTAGTCACTTCCCGATTATCAAATTGAAAAGAAACCCCCATATCTCCTTGCAGCAAATTGACCATGTAGTTGAAATATTGAACAGGAATGGGTTCGTCCAAGCCGTATTTAGCTAATACAATGGCCTGTTGTTCCTCTGATAACCTATCGGCCGAACTTAGCGGTGTTCCCGGTAGAAACTTCATTAAGAAGAACGTAAACGTAGCAATCAAAAACATTGTAATAACCATATATACTAAACGCTGTGTAATATAACGTCCCATGCCAACACCTCCTATTAAGATTAACCTTTGTCGAAACCCCTATAAATTAACTGAAATTTGTCTATTATCCGAAAATTCGCTTAACAGGGAAAAAGAGAGTATACGCCAACATATGGACATATACTCTCTTCCCTATAAGTTAGCCTGTGGTCGGGCTTGTATTATTCCTTACCTTCAATGTACGCATATTTGTAAGTGAAATCAGGGCCTGCCTGATTAAATGTTACATCTTTAAGGTATGGCTGCCATAGATAAGCACGTGAACGCTGGTAAAGTGGTGCTAGAACCGCATCTTCTTCAATAAGAAGTTTTTCAGCTTCTAGTAACGTTTCGAAACGTTCAACCGGCTCTTGAGCAAGCTCATTGTTAGCCTCTTCAATCATAGAATCATATTCTTCACTAGAATAACCTGTCTTATTGTTGCCGCCGTCCGTCACCCATAAATTTAAGAAGGTGTTTGGATCGACATAGTCAGGACCCCAGCCAGCGTTTTGAAGGTCGTAATCCATTTCTGTGTCACGATCTAAGCGCTCTTGGAAAGGTACTGCCTGTACATTAACAGTTAGACCTTCAAGTTGTTCAAGCTGGTCTTTGATGTAAGCATCCATATTCTTGGATAACTCAGTATCTCCGCCCAGGTATCCAATCTCTGCTTCTTCAATATCTAATTCTTCTTTGGCAGTTGCCCAAAGTTCTTGAGCTTCTTCTACGTTTGTTTCAAATAGATCTCCATTAACTTCACGGAAATCTTCTTCTGTTTCCGGATGGAAAACAAAGTTTTGCGGCATGTTACCCGCAGAAGCAAGAGAACCGTTATTAAGCAAAGTGTTAACCAATGAATCACGGTCGATTACTCTTTGGATTGCTTTACGAGCATTTTCGTTTGAAAGGATTTCATTTTCCTGATTCATCTTCAAGTAGAATAAGGTAGGCTCTTCAATCGTTGTAAAATCTTCAGCACTACGATATTCATCTACAAATTCAGCATCAAGGGCTACTCGGTCAACCTCGCCAGTTTGATATAAGTTAACTGCAGATGAGGTTTCTTTAACTACATCAACGTTAATCTGTTCAAGGTTAACTTGGTCTGCATCCCAGTAGTCTTCATTCTTTTCAAGCGTCCAGCCGCTGGCATCCCACTCAGTAATTACAAATGGGCCGTTCGCTATTAAACTTTCAGCCTCAAGAGCATAATCTTCTCCTTGCTCCTCAACAAATTCTTCATTTAACGGTAAGAAAGTACCGAAAGTCGTTAAAGACTCAAAATATGGAGTCGGTTTTTCAAGTGTTACTTCTAATGTATAGTCGTCAGCAGCCTCAACACCCAATTCTTCTACTGGGGCGTCTCCATCAGCGATTGCCTGGGCATTTTCAATTACGCCACCCATCATGTAAGGACCGTATTCAGATCCTGTATCCGGGTTTACAGCACGCTGCCACGCATAAACAAAGTCGTGAGCTGTCACCGGGGCACCATTTGACCAGGTAGCATCGTCACGTAAATTGAAAGTCCAAGTAAGACTGTCATCGCTTATTTCGTGATCAATAGCAATACCTTCTTCTGTTTCACCATCTTCACCTACACGGTACAGCCCGTCCATTGTAGAACCTAACCATTGGAATGCCACGGCATCAGTTGCCATAGATGCATCCATAGTCGGAATCTCGGATGGTTCGTATAAGTTAAGTACTTGCTCACTATCCATGCCGGATGATTCTTCTGTTTCTTCTCCATCGCCGCCTTCAGCGTCTCCCTCAGTCTCTCCGCCAGATTCGTCGCCGCCGGAACATGCTGCGAGGAACATGCTGAGCGCTAGCAATAGCACCAGCAAAAACCAATTTGCCTTTTTCATGTAGAAAATGACCTCCCCTAAAAAAATAAAAATTTTGACGTGGAACGTTGTCCACATATCGAATTATACAAGTTTTCTAACTATTTTGCATTCATTTTTTTCAATTTATTTGCTGAAAGCCTTTTATTATTACGTTTGAATGACATAAAACAGGTCTAATTACCTAGTTTGTTTTACATTTTTTAAAATAATATTTTGTTATTTATTCGTTATTATGTTTAATAATGTACCGTTTTTTTGAAACTTTTAACGTATACGATATCTTTTATAGAAAAGGTGAATAAGGCATGCAATATTCATTTTATGACGAATTTTCTGTTATTTACTTACGAAATAAAGGTGATTTATTCTTTATTGAAGTGATATAATAAATTCAGTTTTCGAATATAAAGGATGTGTCCAAGCGGTGGTGATCGTACGAAATAAATGGGGTTTATTTGGTATTAACCTGCTCCTGATAGGGTTATTGTTCATCTTGTTCGCCCCGGCCTATAATTTAATTACCTTTATTGACTTACTTTTTTATTTGAGTTTCTTTTATTTATTTGTCGGGCTTTTGTTATGGATTATTAAAGGTGGTTTTTTTGATGCTATTACCTACAGTTTCCGAAAAGTAACCAACCGGGTAGCGAAGAATAAAGATTACCTTGATGACTTTGAAGATAAACCTCTCCCTTCTCAAATGTTCAAAAAGAAGTTTGCTTATTTCTTTCTATTCCAGGGTGCGATATTACTTGCCGCGCTAATCGTGTTGCTGGTAGTTTACTATCAGGGATAATTAAACTTGCAATGCCGTCACGGATGATCTATAATTTGTTCAGAATGAATAGGCAATCTGCCGTGAAGAAGTTATTAGTAGCTCTGCTGACTACTTTCACAGAGAGGCTGTGGTTGGTGCAAACAGCTGAGATCAGTAAAGCGAATTGGGACTTTGAAGCAGATACGTGGATTCGGCGTTAACGAATATGAGCTGACTTTTTTAAAAAGTAATTAGGGTGGCACCGCGAACCAATCGTCCCTTCCGTCTTGGAAGGATGGTTGGTTTTTTTGTATACAATTTTAGAGGAGTGAAGACCTATGAAAACTATTTTTTCCGGTATACAGCCGAGCGGCACATTGACGCTTGGCAACTATTTAGGAGCTATGAAACATTTTGTCGATTTACAAGAAGAGTATAAATGTTACTTCTGTATTGTCGATGAACATGCTATTACTGTTCCGCAGGACAGGTTAAAACTTAGAGAAAACATTAAATCACTGGCCGCATTGTATTTAGCATCTGGAATAGACTCAAATCGTTCCACTTTGTTTATTCAATCAGAAGTTCCGGCACACACCCAGCTTGGGTGGATGCTTCAATGCGTCAGTTATATAGGCGAACTTGAGCGTATGACTCAATTTAAAGATAAATCTGCAGGTGGTAAAGAAGCAGTCAGTTCAGGGCTGCTTACTTACCCTCCTTTAATGGCTTCTGATATTCTTCTTTATCAGACAGATATTGTACCTGTAGGAGAGGATCAGAAACAGCATTTAGAGTTAACGAGGAACTTAGCACAACGTTTTAATAATAAATTCAACGATATCTTCACAGTTCCAGAAGTAAAAATTCCTAAAGAAGGGGCTCGGATTATGTCCCTTCAAGAACCGACTAAAAAAATGAGCAAGTCCGATGCGAACCAAAAAGCATTTATTTCCATGTTAGACGACGAGAAGCAGATTACGAAGAAAATCAAAAGTGCAGTAACTGACTCCGAGGGAATAGTTAAATACGATAAAGAGAACAAACCTGGTGTCTCCAACCTGCTTACGATTGAGTCTGTCTGCTCAGGACATTCCATTGCAGACCTGGAGAAAAAATATGAAGGTCAAGGTTACGGGTTTTTCAAAGCAGGGGTTGCTGAATCCGTTGTTAACGTCCTTCAGCCTATTCAGGAACGATACACAGAGCTTATCGAATCAAATGAATTGGATACTATATTAGATCAAGGGGCAGAAGACGCCTCCTTTACAGCTAATAAAATGCTCACTAAAGCTAAAAAAGCCATGGGGCTTGGCCGTGTGAAGAAAAAGAAATAAACTAAAGCCAGAATTGAGAGAATCGCTCAATTCTGGCTTTTTAAATGTTTACTCGTTTTCTGATGTTCTGACTGCCACATGGTTTCAAAGAAAGGCTGACCCTTTATTAATTTTCCGCACAGTTCCTCATGTTGGTTACTCCAGCCTTCAATTGTTCCATAATATAGGCGCTGCCAGGCAGCTTCAGCGGTAATCTCCTTTGTAAGTTCATATTGTGAAGGGTCCCACTCTGTCAGCCAATAGCCTACTTCTTCAGGGTAATCAGTATGTCTAAGCTGATCCAATGCCATCATTAACAGCTGCTTTAATTGTCTTTCTCTACGTGTTAAACCTGCCATTTTCTCTGGTGATAATGATAAGATGTGATATTCTTTAGGTGTCGGATGTTCCAGCTCGTAGCCAGAAGGCCGTTTTCCTTCCACCATGTCAAATACGAGTCGTTCCTGACGAGGAATTAACCTGCTTTTCTTAACTGGAAGCGAATATCCGAGGGTATCGAATACTAAAACACTCTTACCATCCGTCACAACTGCTGCGTAATCAATGGTCTTTCGTTCTTGGTTTTTCTTCATATAAGTTCGCTTATGAATATCATCCAGCAATGACTTCGGAAGTTCCTGCAAGTCGTTTTCAATGAATTCAAATAACTCTTCTTCAATGAGCAGCAACGGGATTTGATCGACCAACTCAATCCCATCTTCTTTGCGCCACTCATGGAAGTGACAAACGTTATACCCATTCTCTTCTCCTTCAAACCAATTCACCCACAGATCATGCATATATAACATAGCGCAACCTCTCTTTCATGCCGTGAACTCTTTAGGTTACATTATGACCAATGTTGGTTTTTTTATTCTTCTCAACCAACATTTAGTAAATTATTCTTTCATAAATATAAGGGCAAGCAAGCTGATGGCTAGTCCAATTGGGAATAAGTAACACTCTGGTCTTGACTGAATAAGTATAAGAAACTCAAGCCAGGAAAGCCCGGCAGGTACGAGGTTCAGGTATGTAATAGTAACTGTTCCGCCTGCCACTGAAAAACCAAAACCAACAAGCATAAGAACCCATTGCCACATGGCCTGTCCCCCTTTGTAATCTTTATTTATTTTATGAAATACACACGATACAAATGCACGCAATATACGACGTGTTCCTACATCTTCCTCTTTACTTACTAGTGATTTACAGGTAAATTTAAAGGAGGAGCTTTTTTATGGAAAGGAATGATGTTATGTCAGAACGACGCTCCTTGCGTACCCGCAGAAAGCGGAAGCGTAAAAAACGTTTTTTTATTGCTATTATATTTCTTATGTTAATAACTACACTCAGCTATACCGGGTATGAATATATGATGGGTAAACAAGAATCACAAGGGAGAGTTTCAGGAGACGATGGCAGCGACTATACGCTGGATGAGATCTCAAGCAAATATAAAGATGAGTTTAAAGGTGTCGATAATAACGATGGAAAAACCAATGTCCTGCTGTTAGGCGTGGATCAACGGAATGATGAAACACCAAGATCGGATACAATTATGGTCGCTCAGTATGATGAAGATGGAAATAAGGCTAAAGTAGCCTCCATCATGCGTGATATGTATGTAGATATCCCCGGCCACGGCTATAACAAAATAAACGCAGCTTTCGCCTTAGGCGGACCCGAATTGATGCGTCAGACCATCAAGGAGAACTTCGGAATTGATGTTGAATATTACTCAATTATTGATTTTGACGGGTTTACTCATATCGTGGATACACTTGCCCCAGATGGAGTGGAAGTCGATATTGAAAAAGATATGCAGTACAAAGCGGCCGATACAAATATTGATCTTAAAGAAGGCACCCATGATTTAAACGGTGAAGAATTATTGGGTTATGCCCGTTACCGGAGTGATTCTAAAGGTGACTTTGCCCGCGTTGAACGCCAGCAGGAAGTAATTAAGCTTTTAAAAGAAGAAGCTGTCTCTATTAATGGAGTCATGAAAGCTCCCCGTTTACTTGGAACCCTTCAGCCTTATATTGATACAAATGTGGGAAGCGGCAAGGTTCTTGGCTTAAGCAAAGATATGATCTTTAATCCTGTCAACGATATTGAAACCTTCAGCTTACCAACAGATGATAATGTTTGGAACGAGCGGGTAGAGTACCCGATTGGCTTGGTGTTAGCCCATGATGAACAACAAAGCGCTGAGGCCATACAGGAATTTTTAAAGGAATAAACACATAAGCACTCAAGGGAAATTACCCTTGAGTGCTTTTTTATTAAAAAAGTAAGGGTGAGGTAGAAGTTCAGCAGTGACAGTAAAAAACGAACATAAAAATTGAATCAAATAAACGCAGATCATGAACGTAATCAACGTGCATAAGACTCCTGTCCTGTAGGAACAGCTCGAGCCGAAGATCCATAGGAAAGCGCTCTTTGCTTTTTCGAGGAAGTTGATGCCCGTGTCCAGGGTAAAGCGAAGAGCTTTGACGGAGTGGTGGTCAAAACCCTTTCTTGGCAAATAAATAATCCGAACTGATTTCAACAAAATCGTTCGGATTATTTTATGCTTTATTCAGTTTTGACCCAACCTCATTGATCTACCATACTTCAACCGTTAAATTTTTGAAAAATTAACGAAACGTTATGTCCGCCAAAGCCTAATGAGTTACTCATCACGGTGTTAAGATCTTTATTTCTAGCTTCGTTCGGTACATAATCTAAATCGCATTCCGGATCTGGTGTTTCATAGTTTATAGTTGGCGGCAGAATACTTTCATTAATAGCTTTTAAGGATATGATTGCTTCAACTGCACCTGCAGCACCAAGTAAGTGACCCATCATGGATTTAGTTGAGGAAATTGGTAACTTATTCGCGTATTCTTTAAAGACATATTTAGCTGCTGTTGTCTCAAATTTATCATTTAAATCTGTGGAAGTTCCATGAGCATTTAAATAGTCAATGGACTCAGCAGAAATTCCTGCATCTTCTAATGCATGGTTCATTGCCCTCGTGGCGCCTTCTCCTTCTGGTGCAGGAGATGTAATGTGATAGGCATCTCCAGTAGATCCGTAGCCTGTAATTTCACCGTAAATCTTTGCCCCGCGCTTTTGTGCGGATTCAAGAGATTCAATTACTAAAATACCCGATCCTTCTCCCATCACAAAACCATCCCTGTTCTTATCAAATGGGCGGCTGGCTGTCTTCGGGTCTTCATTTAAAGAAAGCGCGCGGGCTGAAGCAAATCCTGCAAAGGACATTTTGTTCATCGGAGCCTCTGTTCCTCCTGTAATCATAACATCAGCATCTCCGCGTTGAATTACTTTAAAAGCATCTCCAATGGAATTCGCACCTGAAGCACAAGCTGTTACTGAACAGGAATTGATTCCCTTCGCTCCTAAAGCGATAGAAACTTGTCCTGCGGCCATATCAGGGATCATCATTGGAATAAAAAATGGGCTGACACGACGGTATCCTTTTTTCTGAAATGTCTCAAACTGAGATTCATACGTGTTCATTCCACCTATTCCTGAGCCGATCCATACACCTGTGCGGTGAGCATTGTCTTCGTTAATCTCAAGGCCGGCATCTTCAACCGCCATATGAGAAGCAACCATAGCGTATTGAACAAAGGGATCCATCCGACGAACTTCTTTGCGGTCAATATAATTGGATGGGTCGAAGTCTTTAAGTTCAGCTGCTACTTTCACAGGATAATCTTCCTTGTTTACTTTTGTAATTTCTCCTACGCCAGATTTTCCTTCTTTTATACTGTTCCACATTTCCTCTACAGAATTACCGACAGGAGTAACAGCCCCTACACCGGTAATTACGACACGTCGTTTTTCCATTACACTATTCCTCCTTGATTACTTACCCCATCTTAGTGCAACGGCTCCCCAGGTGAGACCGCCGCCGAATCCGACGAGTACAACAAGATCGTTATCTTTGATTTTACCTGCTTTCACGTCTTCTGACAAAGCAAGTGGAATCGATGCTGACGAGGTATTTCCATATTTATTAACTTTCACGGACATTTTCTCTACTGGTATCCCTAACCGCTCTCTCGCCGCTTCCATAATCCGGATGTTCGCCTGGTGCGGTACAAGGTAATCAACATCTTCCTCTTTTAGACCAATTTTCTTTACAACATTTACGGAGGATTCAGGCATCTGACGTACGGCAAATTTAAAAACTTCCCGCCCGTTCATAAATAAATAATCATCCTGGTACAAGTGAGGTCCTCCGCTTCCATCTGCCCCAAGCTCAAAGGATAAGATCCCTTTATCGTCGCTTACAGGGCCAATAACAGCTGCACCAGCAGCGTCCCCGAATAATACACACGTATTGCGATCTTCCCAATTTGTGATCTTAGAAAGCTTTTCAACACCAACCACAAGAATATTTTCATATGCACCTGTATCAATATACTGCTTTGCGGTAATTACTCCATACATGAAGCCTGCACAAGCAGCACTAATGTCCATAGCCGCTACTTTTCTTGCACCTAATTTATCCTGCAGCATTGTGGCTACTGAAGGAAATGGATGATCAGGAGTAACAGTTGCCACAAGGATTAAATCAATTTGTTCAGCAGACAGCTCAGCATCATCCAATGCATTTTGTGCTGCACGTAAAGCCATATCTGATGTATCCATATCATCGTCAGCGATACGCCGCTCTTCAATTCCTGTTCTTGTGCGAATCCATTCATCGCTTGTATCTACGATTTTTTCCATATCTTTGTTTGTCAATACTCTTTCGGGAGCGTAATGACCAACTCCGATGATTCCAGCGTTCATATATTCATCCCCTTAAAGGTAATTTTTTATCCCACATGAACGAGCAGGTTTATCCACGAATATCATAGCGGATTCCTGCCTCAATGTAAATCACCCTTATTATTTATACTAATTATTATGACTTGGTACTAATTTTAATTTATAATTCCCCGTTAGGCAAGTGCTTCACCATAAGAAAAACACGGGATCACCCGTGTCAGCCTGGAGAGCCCCTGGTTTTCCGCAATCATTTATTCAGCCAGGAGTGGGGCCCTTTGGTAGTCAGTGCATAATATTTTGCGAATCTGCATTCCACTTTCTCTTTTGTCATACGGGAAGTTAATCTCCAGTGTTTTAATTGTCTATCTCTTTATAATTTAATTCCTTATGCCGAGTGACCTCCCAAACCCTTTCCAATATTTCCTGAGGCTGAGTAGCCCTCGCTGTGTTGGAAAAGTTTATTTCCAGCAACGAAGAGACCTCTCCCTTTTCAAGATGATCAATTACAACTTCAAAAAAGTCGCCTACATATTTAGCTCTCTGTGCTAATATCCATAGTTTCAAATCATCTATTGTTTCTATATCTTGACTCTCCATTTTCATCCATTCTCCAAATAATGGAGGAACCGGCAGTGCCACGTCACTATTTCCATTTGTGCTAATAATAATTTCTCTTTGTGATATCTTAATCCAGGGCTCATTCTTTGAATGATGACTGTGATTATCACGCTCTTCTATCGTATTAAAATGTTGAAAATGACTATTCCTACCCACATACATGTACAACTTTTCTTTTAAAGGAGTATCGATTTCGTCCACGCCCACTACTTCATGGCCATTATAGAGGAGCTGCCTTGTACAGTGATAGCCCATCCAATGAAAACAATTAAATACTACAACAACCAAACAGAAGCCCCCTCTCTATTTACTACTATATAAATAATATTCGGACACGCATGAATTCATGCGGCTTAAAGCGATTCCATATTTATTTTTTAGAAGGGTTCTGGTAAAATGAACGAAGAATGTGTAAACGAGGTGAGTAGGTATGCGAATGATTTGGACCGTTTTATGGGCGTTTCTATTAAGTTTTATGATGGCATATGTTGTCAGTAATATGGCCGGGACAGAGTTTGCGTTCTCCCAGGTGATTATTATGACAATTTTATTCAGTCTTGCCGCAATCGTACTAGGCGAAGGTGTTATTAAAGAAGAAGCCTGATCCCTTTTAAAAACGTTGCTACCTTTTAGCAGCGTTTTTTTATTGGGTTTAATGCGTTTTCATTGCTCTTTTGTAATAAAAATTATAAGCGTTTCGTACATATAATGGAAAATAAATTCGAATGGTTTTATTTCGTTAGTTTAATCAAGGAGGACAAGTCTATATGGAACAAATATGGATGATCATAAAATACTTATTTTTAGGGATTTTTCAAGGTTTTACTGAACCAATTCCGATTTCATCAAGTGGGCATTTAGTTATTTTACAGGATCTAATGAACTTGAGGATTGAAGGTTTAGAATTTGAAGTCATGGTAAATTTCGGGTCATTGATTGCCGTATTAATCATTTACCGTAATGATATTGTACGACTATTTAGGAATAGTATCGGTTACCTGATTACGAAGGATACTCGGCAAAAAGATGACTTTGAGTTTATTATTTACTTAATTATTGCCACGCTTCCGGCGGGGGTTATCGGTATATTGTTCAAGGATTCGTTTGACGGGCTTAAAGGGCAAACCTATGTAGTAGGGATTACTCTTATTATTACTGGAATCGCTCTTTGGTCCATCCGGAACCTCCGCGGAAGAAAAGGTGATGGTATGCTGACCTGGAAGGATGCTTTAATTATTGGTTTTGCACAGGCTGTTGCATTAGTGCCGGGGATCAGCCGTTCTGGGGCAACCATTGTTGCGGCCATGCTGCTTGGTACTAAACAGGAAACGGCGCTTCGTTTCTCTTTTCTATTATTTATTCCTGTCAGCGCAGGTACCATGCTCCTATCAGTGGGCGACCTTCTTGAAGATGATTTAGCCACCTTATGGCCAAGTTATTTAGTGGCCTTTCTCGCCTCCATTGTGGCATCTTATTTTTCATTGAAGTGGTTCATGAACATTATGGCAGAAGGCAATTTGAAATACTTTGCTATTTACTGCTTTATCGTAGGTAGTCTTGTCTGGTACTTCTTATAAATACATCTAAGGACGTTTATCAAAAAAGGCTAAAGCATAAATCCAGCAATGACAGCAAAAAAATTGAATACTATAAACGCAGATTACTGAGCGTAGTCAAAATGCTTAATACCTGTGGGAACAGCGCGAGCCAAAAATCCCGCAGGAAAACGCTCTTTGTTTTTCTTAGGAAGCTGACGCCGTGACCGCAATAAAACGGAGTATTTTGACGGAGCGATGGTCAAAATCTTTCCCGGCACAAAAATAATCCGAACTGATTTCAACACAATCGTTCGGATTATTTTATGCTTTATCCAGATTTGACCTAACTTTTTTAACCTCCGCTTACAGGCGGGATAAGCGCAACTGTATCATTTTCTTGGATAATAATTGTATCGGGTGCGAATTCTTCGTTAACCGCACACATCGCATCATGCACTTTGCTCAATTGATACTTTTGTTCCACCCAATTCTTTACTTCCACCACTGTTTTACCTGATAAATCAGCCTCTACAGCCTCACGTCCGACTTTTTCCTGCAATCCGGCAAAAAATAGTATTTTATTTATGATAAGTCCTCCTTTTCTGGTTCTCCTGTGCTGTAAGCTTTCGTTTCTTGCTGATTGCCTATCCACTCCTCCCCATCTTCCCAGTGCTCTTTTTTCCAAATTGGAACGATTTCCTTAATTCTTTCAATGGCATAACGACTCGCTTCGTAAGAGTCAGCCCGGTGAGGTGTTGAGACTGCAATTACAACGGCGATGTCTTCAATTTCCAAACGCCCTACTCTATGCACAATCGCTGTTCTTGCTTCAGGCCAGCGGACAGAAATCTCTTCACCAATTTGCGCCAGTTTAGATTCAGCCATTGATTTATACGCTTGATATTCAAGATAAAGAGTACGCTTTCCATTGGTCAGTTCGCGGACTGTTCCGATGAACGTGTTTATTGCCCCTGCTTCAGGCCGTGAGACTAGCTCGACTGTTTTCTCTATTGAGATGTGATTTTCTGTAATATAGAAATGTCTGCTCATACTTCCTTCCCCCCTTTTATACAGCTGTAAATATCTCCTATCGAGTTCTGCCATGACTTTATATGATAAACAGGTAACTCCGTTTCTAATGGTATATTAGCATCCCACACAAATATAAGTTTGATATTAGACAGGTTGAGCAGATTTAGATCAGCTTCGTCCTTTAAAATTACAGCTTTAGGGTATTTTTCCGTCTTAAAACCTTCAATTAAAATAAGATCAGGCTCTAAAAATAAATGCCAATCAATTAACTGAGACAGTGAAAGCTCTATATTTAAATGCATTTGGGTCTGAGAAGCCCCAGTAACACACGCTGCAAAGGCACCGTTTTGATACAGCTTAACACTATCTGCATCATTAGCTTTCTGCGAGAGAGGTTCGATATGTCCATGATGTTTAAGATAAATCACTCGTTCTTCCAGTATACTACTTGAATATTGAACAAGCTTCTTTAATAGCGTCGTTTTTCCACTGTTTTTATAGCCGACAACCTGAAAAATCCGTGGTGCCAATGCACTTCACCCCTCCCTCCTATAAAACAAAAACCCCTGCCAAATAAGGAGGGGTCACGTTCATCAATCTGGAATTCCAAGGGCAATTTTTGCATATCGGCTCATGCGGTCTTTCGTCCAAGGTGGATTCCATACGATATTTACGGTCACTTCATTTACCTCGGGAAGATCAGCAAGAACGCGTTTTACATCCTGCTCGATGTGACCTGCTAAAGGACAACCCATAGCCGTCAATGTCATTGTTACTGTAGTATTGCCATTTTCATCCATATCAGCTCCGTATACGAGACCTAAATTGACGATATCAATACCAAGTTCAGGGTCAATAACATTTTCAAGGGCGCCCATAACATTTTCTTCAAGTGCTGCATCCATAAAAGTACCCCCTTCTCGTTAATTCATGTTCTATTATAAACAAAATTTCGAGTAGATTAAAACACTAACACTTACAAAACAATTTCAAGCCAGTTAACCATTTCTAATACAGCGAAGCGGCTGACTTTATGATCGACTCCTACTTCACGGAGAAACCTGATATTCTCAGGGTTTTTATATTCTTCTACAATTTCGTTATAAAAATCATAAGAGTGTTCAAAAGGTACAACTGGATCAGCATCTCCATGCCAGAAAAAGATCGGTCTTTCATTTAATTTATTTTTGTTCGCTGATAAATCAATACTGTGCAGGGAACTATATAATACATTAAGCTCTGTTTCGCTAATCGGCAGTTGAATCCCGGTCAATTCTACATCCTTAATCAGTTTTTTTGCGAAGTCGACTGGTTTAGGGGATCCCATCATAACTGCAGATGCCTGGATCCACGGATACATCGTAAGTGCAGCGCTGGTTGTTACTCCCCCCATCGATGTTCCGCCGACACCAAAACGTCGATTTAAAATAAGCTCGCGTTGATCAAGACCGTCCTTTAAATCCTGAAGGTCCTTTAAGTTTTGGTAGACGATATCCCAAAACTTAAAACTGAGTTCTTCCTTAGATAAATCATCTGTACGCTCCCCATGATATAAGCTATCCGGCAGAACGATACGATACCCTTTTTGAGCAAGTAAAAATGCTTGTGGCAGGTTGTGCTCTTTTGCTGAAGTAAACCCATGAAAGTATGTAAAAACAGGAAGCGGCTGGTCATATTTTTCTGCGTCTACAATTACTAACACGGGGATGTTTTTTATGGTTTCCCGATAAATGCCTATCATGAGTTTGTGTTCCTTTCTTACAATCTTTACATGTACTTTGTCGAAATTTACATGTTCTTTTGTATAATTAATATCGTAACACCAGAAGAACCTATTGGAAAGGATTAGGTACTGAAGATTGCATTTGCATCCTGTTATCGCTAAACTGTTACTATGAATGAGGTGAAAACAATGAAGAATCAACATTTAATTGCATTGGATCTGGATGGCACACTATTAACAGATGATAAACAAATTAACCCTGAAACAAAACAGGTGGTCCTTAACGCAATCAACAATGGTCATGTCGTATGCATCGCTACAGGGCGTCCACACAGAGCAAGTATTGATTTCTACAACCAATTAGGATTAGAAACTCCAATGGTCAACTTTAACGGAGCGCTTATTCATCATCCAAAAAACAAAAACTGGGATGCGCTTCATTCACCACTTTCGATAAGAACCGCTCATAAGATTATCCATACTTGTCATGAGCTCGGAGTGAAAAATATATTAGCTGAAGTAAAAGATTCGGTTTACCTCGATCAATATGATTCTGAGATAATGGAAATTTTCCATACGAATGATGATAATCCTGTTAACGTCGGAAGCTTGCAGAATAACTTGCAGGAAGATCCAACTTCTCTGCTTATCCACCCCGAAGAAGAAAAAATTAAAATTCTGAGGGAAGAACTGGATGTTCATGCGGAGTTAATTGAACACCGAAAATGGGGGGCGCCATGGCACGTAATTGAAATTGTTCGTGCTGGAATGAATAAAGCTGTTGGACTGAAGAAGATTGCCCATTATTATCACATTCCAAAGGATCGCATTATCGCATTTGGTGATGAAGATAATGATTTTGAAATGATTGACTATGCCGGAGTAGGAGTAGCCATGGGAAACGCCATTGAAGAACTGAAAAACATGGCAAATTTTGTAGTCGATACAAATGAACGAAATGGAATTGGAGAATTTCTTACTGATTATTTAAAATTAAATCGTAAAGCGATGTAGAGTTAGATTTTTCCTTGAGTAACTATATAGGGTCTGGTCATACTAAGCTTGGACGCACAAAAGCGTTCAGGCTTTTTTTGTGACAGGAGGCGAATGTCATGGATAAGCAAAACAAAGAAGACAAACGTTGGACTGAAGTACGTCCATTTGATGAACGTCAAATGGAACCGAAACGCCTTTCCGATGCAAAGCGCAAGGAAATGGAAGCAGACCAGCACACAGTAGGAGGGTTTTAAAATGGCCAATTCCCTATTTGAAAACGCACGTAATGCTGTAAGCCGTATGACACAGGGACGTCAAAGAGGCGGCGATCATGCTAGTCCAGAAGAAATGCAAGCTGCAAAACAAGCTATTCAATCTGCATATAGCCAGTGCTCTCAAGAAGAGAAGCAAGAGCTACAGCAGCTAGAACAAAAGCTTGAAGCTGAACACAACGGACAGCAGCAGAATAACATGCGATAACCTTTATGACCAGACTCTACATGAGTCTGGTCTCTTTTATATCTTTCAGGCCTGTCTGCTTTTACTTAAAGCGCTCATGCTCCAATTTTTGGCCGGCCCAATAACATTCACAGCCCTTATCCGAAATGAAATGCGGTGTTTTAGATTGAGAAAAAACAGCCGGGAGCCGGCTGTTTATATTATGTTCTATAATAGGATGATTTTAAAACGATCGCATAGATCATATGCCCGACTGCCCATAAAGCGATTGCTTCTCCATCTGTTAAAGATGGAGTTTGTTTCATAGCCAGAACGGTTAACGGGAAATATGATAACGCTGCCGCTCCTGATAAAACAAAAGCGGCAATCCACTGGCGCATCATAGTGATTTTTATTTTTTTCATAAAAAGATAACAAAATAAAATACCAGCTGCCCACGATACCACAAGATGAAACAGCCACTCGACAAATACAGGCCAGTTCACCTCCCCAAGGAAGGGAATGAAGTCCACATTCATTAATAGCGTGTAGACTCTCTTTCCAGTGATGAGCTCGGCAAACCACATGTAAATACCTAAAGCTAATCCGGATGTGGTACCTATATAGATGCCCCACTTAACGAACACAGCACATACCTCCGCTCTCGTTAGTATGCTTCTTGCTTTCTAAGTTCCCGTAATATTTCTTCTAAAACTTCACGAAGATGGCCTGTATCACAAGGGTAATCTAAGTTTCTAAAATATAGCGCGCGGAGAAAATGCTTACTGTTATTAATTATAATTTCTTCTGAAGGGTCATCCCAGCTCTTTCTTTCATATAATAAGGTCCTTAACCACTCCACTCTCTCATGATCTTCAATCTTCTGAAACATCGTTATTACAGCTGTAACCATTCGTTCTTCTTCATCAAATAAGTAAGGTTGATCAATGAGAAATTGACGGCGGATCACAGGCAGCATATCGATAACTTCTTGACGGGTAATCTCGTCACAAGCGGCGACGCTGTCTATTGCATCAGCTGCATGAGCCATGGAGTGTGCCCATCCTTTACCTTTAATATATCCACGGTGATCCTTCTCCTGCTCCATGTAGCGTTTCAGGTTATCCCATACACGATGGACTTCTGCCTCGCTTAACAATCCAGTCTGCTGGTGCTTCTTCATAATCGGTGGAATCAGCAGTACAGAAAAGCTTCTCTTAAATACAGCATTCTCTTCTCTAGCAGACATCTTTATTCTATAAAAAAGATAATTTTTATTCAGAATGGATCGAAGGATGTTCTTGAGCTGATCATGGTTGTAATAATCCCGCTCTATAAAATTTTTAAAAATCTGATGAATCAAATCATCCCTTAATACCGGGTCAAGAGCTCCTATCCGCTGGAGCATAATCGTAGTCAGTTCTGACAAATTCTGACCTTCGGGAATCGTGTAGTCATTTTCCTTAATTGGCTGCAGTACATCTATTAATCTCGCTTCCATCTCATACCTCCCTGAAAGTGTTCACATTGTACCATACTATTTCGAAGATATTGAAACATTTAGGCTCTGAGTTTAGAGTTTATTTTTTTTCTGCTAAAATAAATGAGTACAAGGATGTTAGGAGGAATGAATATGGCAATCACAGTAGAAGAAACACCGAATCCAAATGCACGTAAATTTACGACAGACTCGCTTATATTTCAAGGAGATGGAAGTGTATCTGTTATGCCTGGACAAAAGAGTGAATATGACATTATGAACCAATTAATGGAGCTTGACGGTGTCGATAATGTATTTGGCTTTCAGAATTTCATCACGGTAAATCGTCTCCCGGATACAGATTGGGAAGTACTTACACCCAAAGTAGAAGGCATTTTGACAGAATTCGGCTACTAAGTCTGGCTGGGGTTTGTCTTCTATTGCTTCGTCAGCGAAGTATAACAAATACTTGTGGAGTTTTCCCCACAAGCGGGAGTTTGGGACAAAACTGAATAAAGCTAAAAATAATCCGAATGATTTTGTTAAAATCAGTTCGGATTATTTTTGTGCCGAGAATAGATTTTGACCATCGCTCCGTTAAAATACACCGCTTTCTCACGGTTAGCCTCAATTTTCTCGAAAAAGCAAAGAACGCTTTCCTGTAAAATCTTAAGCTCGCGCAGGGCCACAGGAACCTTAAGCATCCTGACTTAGCTCATGATATCTGCGTTTAATTTTTATTGTTCGTTTTTTGTCTCAGCTTTATTGTTATTCATCAAAATTATCAAGTGGTACAAAGTTCATATTAATGGGCTGATTGTCTCCATCCCGTTCAAACATCGTCATAATAAGAGACCCGCTTTCAGGTAGGTCGTCTTCACTGAGAGAAACATTAATTTCAAAGGCGGACCACTCTGCATTCACATCCTCGACTTGAGCTGTTTCCTCTTCAATTAAGACATTGTGCCCATCCTCAACATTGTAGAAAAACTCGCCACCCGATACTTTAGCTTCCCCGGATACTGTATATTCTCCATTTTCGCCTGTTAAGGTCATTTCTCTAAAAATTTCTTCTCCATTTGAGCTGGCCTCAACTTCTTCAGTCACTTCCTCATTACTGCTGGCTTCAAACTGTTCTGCCGCTTCGGCTTCCTGTTCAGATTCCCCGCCGCCTACTGTTACGGACTCCGTAATTTCAAACGGTTTTGTCTCGAGGGGCTGATCATTAATAGAAGTAACTAAAAATGACATCTTCGCGTCATATTCACCAGGAGGAAGATCTTCTTCTAACGTTTCATTAGCTTCGAGTTGATCACCGGGTTCAAGCTCTTCTGTAGTCAGCTGCTGAGAGAAAGCTTGTTCATTCGAGTATTTATATACTTCCTCTCCCTCCTCGTTTTCCAGCACAATTTCATACTTCTGGCTGGAATTAAAGCCAAGAATAATCGGCTCCTCGGCTTCATTTGAGATAAAGAAATTAAAATTAACTCCTTCATCTGTTGAATCCACCTCTGCATCAAAGCTCAACTGCTCAATAAGAGATACGATGTTTTCTGGATCAGGCTCTTCATTCGACTCCTCTGAAGAATTCTTTTCCTCGCTTTGATCCTCTTCATTCGAATTGTCACTTGTACAACCTACTAAAAATACAGCTAGAAATCCTGCTACAACAGGTACCCACTTTTTCAGTTTCAACACATCCTTTTCACCGTGAACTCATTTATCATCTTTTCGGAAAAACCCAAATATGCCTGTGGTTTGGACAATATTTGTGAAAGCCTGGGGATCCACTTCAGAAATAATGCCTTGCAGGTCATAAAGCTCATATCGCGTTATAACCATAACTAACATGTTTTTGTCCTGCTGCGTAAAAGCACCTTTTGCAGGAAGTGTCGTAATGCCTCTTACCATTTTAGCATGAATGGCTTTCTCCAGATCAGCTGCTTTTGTCGTAATGATCATCGCTGTAAGCTTCTCATGACGAGTATGAATGGCGTCAATTACACGTGTCGTTACATATAAAGTTAACAAAGTGTATAATGCGTTTTCCGGCTCGTATAAGAAACCTGCTATTGCTATGATAGCACTATTAATAATTAAAAAATAAATGCCAATAGGACGATCTTTCATGCGGGATAAGATCATAGCTACGATGTCCAGACCGCCTGTAGATGCACCCCATTTTAACGTGATACCGACACCAAAACCGCCGAGCACTCCGCCAAATACGGCGTTAAGAATGATATCTTCTGAGAGCTGCTGAATCGGAATTACTTCTAAGAAAAAAGTCGTAAAAGCTACAGAAATTGCACTGTAAACCGTAAACCCTTTACCTACTTTAAACCAGCCCAGGATCGCAACTGGAATATTAAGTATGAATAGGATAAGACCTGTACTTACTCCTGGAATATTCAAGAAATCTTGAAGTATACTTGTCATCAACTGGGCGACCCCGGTAAATCCACTGGCATATACATTGGCCTCTATTAGAAATAAATTCAATGATAATGCATTAAACACGGCCCCTAGAAAAACAATTAAAATACGTTTAATTTCAAATGAAAACATGTCGACCTCCTATCTGACTAAAAAGACGCTATACTTTTTTTATCACCGTTAAAAATTAAAATCAAGTCTTTCATTATCGTTTCCCAATATGAAGTTGCAATAATCATATGCAAGCAAAGATTTCACTTTACTATCCTTCCACTTAAGCCTAAACTTAACAGTATATAATCCTAAAGACAGTAGGTGAAGAGATGAGTGTAGCGATTATTAGTGATTCAGCATGTGACCTATCCTTAGATTACCTACATAAGATGAATGTTGAATGCTTACCCCTGGGTGTGACGATTGGAGATAAAGAATATGAAGACGGAAAATCTATCACACCGGAAAAAGTCTATTCCTTAATGAGAAATGGAGAAGCTCCGAAGACATCACAAGTTTCTCCGGAAGCATTCCGTAAAACGTTTACGACTTACGTCGAACAAGGAAAACCATTTATTTACTTTGCTTTTTCCTCAGAACTCTCGGGTACCTATCAAACTGCAAAAATGATTGAACAGGAGATTAAAGAAGGGCAGCCTGAAGCTCAGTTCGAAGTGATTGACACTAAAGCTGCTTCACTAGGGTACGGACTCATTATAATAAGAGCAGCGGAGCTTGCACAAGAAGGAAAAAGTATTAATGAAATTGTCCAAACAGGCCGATATTATTCAGACCACATGGAGCATATTTTTACTGTAGATGACCTCGAGTATTTATATCGGGGTGGTCGCGTGAGTAAAACTGCCGCCTTTGTCGGCAGCCTTCTGAAAATTAAACCATTGTTACATGTCGACAACGGAAAGCTGATTCCTCTGGAAAAAATCCGCGGCTCAAAAAAAGTATTAAAACGCATGATTGATCTAATGAAAGAACGAGGTGTATCCCTCGATCAACAGCGGATTGCCATCAGCCATGGAGATGACATTGAAACCGCTCAAAAGCTTTCTGCTATGATTAAAGAAGAGTTTGGGACAAAAGACATCCATATTGAAATGGTAGGTGCTGTAATCGGAGCTCATGCCGGCCCAGGTACAATTGCGTTATTTTTCTTAAATGACCAGCCTCAATAAATGCCAGAACAAAGGCATAGGCGCCGGAATTTCTCTAAAAGGAAATTTCTCCACGGCTTGGAATTTTATAATTTCTTAAAACATGAAAAAAGAAGAAGCTTAACCGCTTCTTCTTTTTTAGTCGCTCTGCGTTCTACCCATTGACTTTACTGACTGACGGTATTCAATCGTAAAGGGAACAATAATACGTTTTGCAGGTTCGAGTTTATTTTTCACTTTATCAATTAAACATTTAGCTGCCTGAACACCTAATTCATAAATATGTATATCGACTGTAGTAAGCGGGGGCCGAGCTACTTCAGAAAGATAAACATTGTTAAAGCTAACGATCGACACGTCTTCAGGTACAATCATACCAAACTCCTCCAGCATGTGAACGACCCCGATACTCATTAGATCGTCAGCAATCACAAGTCCTGTTGGTGGAACCGCTAAATTAAACAATTCACGGACCGCATGCTGTCCGCCTGATTCCAGGAATTCTGTATGGATGCGAAATTCATCTAAGTAAGGAAGCCCTGCCTCTTCAATTGCAAGCTGATAGCCCCTCATTCGGTCAAGGGTTACCATTAAATCCATAGATCCCCCAATAAATGCTATGTTCTCATGACCAAGCTCTATTAAGTAATTTGTAATAGTTTTCCCGCTGCGAATATTATCGTTGTCCACATGAGTAACCTCATCAATTCTCTCACTCGGTTTCCCAATGACCACAAATGGAAAATCCTTTTCGAGCAGAAAGTGAAGTACAGGATCATTTACCTGAGAATAAAGCAAGATGATCCCATCCACGCGGTTTGCATAAACCATACGCTGGATACCCTCGAGAATTTCTGTGTCTTTTTCACCCGTAGATAATAAAATTGAGTAATCAAGCTTATGAGCCACAGTACTAATCCCCCGCAATACTTCAGGGAAGAAGGGGTTTTGCAAAGCTTTATTCGTACCAGAAGGCATAACAACTCCTAACGACTGAGTAGAACGATTTGCTAACCCTCGTGCATTTGCATTCGGATGATACCCCATCTCTTTCATTGCTTTTTTCACTTTTTTCTTTGTAGCCGGACTAATTCGTGGATTATCAGCTATGACTCGAGAAACGGTGGACGGTGCGACACCAGCTGCTTTTGCTACCTCTTTAATCGTTACTCCCATATCCTTCACCTTCTGAAATAAATTAATTTACCTTCGACTGCCGAACATCATATATTATAGTGCCTCAGTTTTTTGCCCCTCACGCTTATTTTTTAGAGTGATCCATGCGACCGCAATAACAAACAGCAGCAGTATACATCCCACAAACCCTATAAATAACCAATTCAGGCCATGATCTTCTTCCACCACAAAAACATCCGCTGTTTCACGTTCCATCCCTAACTTATAAGCATTATCATTTGCCTGGCGTATGACTCCGTCCTCAAGCAGCCCCCGCATTTGATGGTCATCAGGTAAATCCGTAAGGTCAGCTGACCTTGTGCCCGAAGCATTATTAATCGCGATCACCATCGTCTGACCTTCAAATTCACGCTTATAAACAGCCATCCCATCTTCATTAAAGAGCTCCTCATAACTTCCACGAGTGAGCGCCGGGAATTCATCTCGCATGGAATTCAGCTTTTCAATACGTTGCTGCAATTCTTCATTAGTCCCTTTAAAATCCATCATTCGGTGATTATCAGGACTATCACCTCCATCAAGCGGAACTTCACTGCCATAATAAACAACCGGGATTCCAGGAGCTGTAAACAGATGGGTTAAAGCAAGCTTCCAGCGAGTAATAGGATTTTCATTATCATCAGCTGCTATTCTAGTAAACCGTTTACTGGCTTGATTGTCGATAAAATTCCCTAATAAATATGGCTCTTCGAAGGATTGTTCATTTTTGTCCAGTACATGGGACAGGCCTGACAATGAACCATCTACAGAATCGAAAACCTCAATGGCTTCGTTATAATAAAGGTAATTCGAAAAGCTGTCCATACCGGTAGATTCATACTCGGAAACAGATTCAGGGTCTTCACTCCGCACATCACCAAGCAAGAAGAAATCTTCGTCTACTGACTTCACACGGTCACTAAACTCATTCCAAAAATCCTTAGAGGCATGATTTCCATCGTTCAACCGAAATCCATCTACATTCGTCTCTTGAATCCAATATTCAGCGGCATCAAATAAATATTGCCTAACTTGAGGGTTTTCTGTATTTAAATCGGGCAGTCCCTCCATCCAGCTGCTTTTGAAATGCTGTTGATCTTCACCCGGAGTTGATTGTTCTTCGTGAAACCATTCTGTTTTTTCATTATCTTCAAGCCATGGATGCTGTTCGCCCGTATGACTAACAACAAAATCAAAAATCACTTTTATGTCACGGTCATGGGCTTCTTTCACAAGTCTTTGAGCATCCTCCATTGTTCCAAAATGCTCTTCCACTTCCATAAAGTCTTGAATCCAATAACCATGGTATCCCTTCTCTTCATTATCCATAATGGGGCTGATTAAGAGAGTAGTGAATCCCAACTCTTCAATATGGTCGAGCTGGTCGATCACTCCTTGTAAGTCCCCGCCGTGGTACGCAGCAGGGTCGTCCGTATCCACTTCGTAATCATTGTCCCTGTCACCATTCATAAACCGATCTACCATCACAAAATAAATGCTTTCATCCTGCCATTTTCGCTCTTCTTTTTCAGCCGCATCTGACTTATGGGCGCAAAAAAGAAGAAACGGAATCAGCATGAGAAACGTTAACAGTTTTCTCATCTTCCGTTCCCCCTCATTGATTTCTCTATCTTAAGATTATCCCCTGTAACTTCAGCCGTCAATCCGGAAACGAATATCTTTCCTCTGAGAAAAATAAATCGCAGAAATTATTAAGGTTCTTAAAGGGGGGACACAAAGTAAATAACCCTTAAAAAACGATAAATAAGACTGCCGATTTTCTCGACAGCCTGAATAACACGGTTATTTAATTAATTTTAATGTTGTACACAGTAAGCCAATGGTTGATTTGACAGAGGTGAGCAATTAATTGAGGTCCGGTCATAAGCTGCCCAAACCATGGTTTATCAATGCTTCTGCCTTGAGATTCATTCAATGTTTGCAGTTCTTTATGATCAAATAAATCAAAAATTGGAGCTTGAGGTACACTTAATATTTCATCCATCCAAGCAGTAACGGCCTTCGTGTAATTAGGATGAAAGGTCTTAGGATAAGGATTTTTCTTCCTCTTTAACACTTTATCGGGCAGGACACCCCTTAATGCCTCTCTCAACAATCCTTTTTCCTGTTCCCCGTGGTGCTTCATTTCCCAGGGGATATTGTAAGCGTACTCCACGATCCGATGGTCACTAAATGGCACTCTTACTTCGAGGCTTGCCCCCATACTCATTCTGTCTTTTCTCTCCAGAAGCGTCTGCATGAACCAGTTCATGTTTAAATACAGCATTTGCCGATGCTTTGAAGCCTCGAACGATTCTCCTTTAAGGAGCGGCGCTTCTCCGATTGAATCATGATAGCGGTCCAGCATATATTTTTCCATATCATATCTCTTTGATACATCATTTCTTATTAGTTTTTGGCGCTCTTTAATGGATCGAATCCACGGAAACCCTTTTCGGTCACGATCTTCTTTACGATAAAACCATGGATAACCACCAAAGATTTCATCTGCGCATTCTCCGGATAAAGAAACTGTCACGTGATTTTTTATTCGTTCACAGAACCAGAGAAGCGAGGAATCGACATCCGCCATCCCCGGAAGATCCCGAAGTTCCACAGAACGTTTCAGTCTGGACACAAGATCTTCAACACTGGCTTCCAACGTATAGTGTTTCGTCTGGTGAGCCATTTGTACCATTTGAATATACGTAAGGTCGCGGTCCGGCTGAAATGAATTACTTTTAAAAAATTTTCCCTGCTCTTCGTAGTCTATAGAAAAAGTCTGCAATGCACCAAGTCCTTCTTTTTTATAGTGCTCTGCTGCAATTGAAGTGATGGCACTTGAGTCTACTCCGCCGGATAAGAATGTTCCCAGTTTCACATCACTGACTAACTGTCTTTCAACAGCATCGGTAAACAATTCCCGTACCTTCTCGACTGTTTCTTTAAAAGAAGAATGATGCGGGTGGCTCTCTACATTCCAATAACGTTTCACAGAAAGAATACCGTGCTGCCAGGAGGCACAAAAACCCGGTCTGAGTTCATCTATCCCTTCAAACACTCCGTGACCTGGAGTTCTGGAAGGACCTAATGTGAGGATTTCCAGCACTCCTTCCTCTGCTATTGAGGCCTGTTTATCGGGATGAGCCAGAATTGCTTTTATTTCAGAAGCTACAATAATGCCATTTTTTTGTTCACTGTAAAACAACGGTTTTACTCCGAGACGATCTCTAGCAATAAAGAGCCGCTGCTTGTTTATCTCCCACACACTAAAAGCGAAAATTCCGTTAAACTTTTTGAGGCATTCCTCGCCCCACTCCATATAGCTGACCAGCACAACTTCTGTATCTGAATGCCCATTAAACGTCCAACCCTTAGCTTTCAACTCATCCCTGACTTCTTCCGTATTGTATAATTCTCCATTATAGCAAAGCACGTATTCTTCATTATTTGCCTGGCGGACCATGGGCTGGACTCCACCTTTTGGATCAACAACAATGAGCCTTTGGTGACCGAATCCAGCCGGGCCCTGCACCCACTTCTGATAATCATCAGGACCTCTATGATCAATGGTTTCAGCCATCTGATCAATAATTAAAAGCTTATCTTCTTCTCTGCTCCGGGTATTTACCCACCCTACAAACCCGCACACAGGCGTCACCTTCCTTTTTACTTTCCAGCGTCAATCGACGAGCTGAACAAGTTTTACAATAATACGCTCTCCCTAGGCTGGTTTTAAGCGTATAAAAAAGCATCATAATATAAGGTATGACGCTGGGCTTGGAATCTATGAAGTTTTTCGTAAAAACCTGTTGACTTTTCAACTGATAATGATTATCATTACTATTAGGAAAGGTTATCACTGCTTCCCCCAATAGCAGTCAACAAGCATAACCATCCCCCCTTTTACATGTAAAAGACCTGCATGTCAGAAAAACATGCAGGTCTTATTTTATGCCGGGAGAATTCCCAGTGGTAAGAACCCAAAGCCGAGAATTAACGCTATAATACCGGCAATTACCAATTGAGCCCACCACATACCGGCAGGTTTTTTCTTTTTATACTTCATAGTGACCATTTCCATTGCTGCAATTACCCATAGTCCAATAAGCATTTTAATAATCGCCAGTCCAATCTGGTCTGATCCCATATACAAGGCGAACAAAGAACCGCCAGAGTATAAGATTAATAGATAGTCTGCTCTTAAGATCATGTGGGATATTTTCGCTGCTCTTTCATTACCGCTTCTTGTAAACGTTGTAACCAGTCCAACTAATGCAAATGCAATTACCCATGAGGTAATATGTAAGTGTGCCAACAATATTCCTCCTTCAATCTATCATAAATCTTCCTTCATCATACCATGTGTTTGTCCTTTTTTCTCGAAATAAGCTTTCATTTAATATTTTTTTATTAGTGAGAAAATTGTTATAAAAACTGTTATACTGTACGTGAAGTTTCTAATGAATACGGAGGGATATCATGACAGTCCAAAGTCAACAAATTATTGATCAGACGCAGGAATATGGTGCTAAAAACTATCATCCTTTACCAATTGTTATTTCAAAAGCTGAAGGGGTTTGGGTAGAAGACCCTGAGGGCAATCGTTATATGGATATGCTCAGTGCTTATTCAGCTGTTAATCAAGGACACCGTCACCCTAAAATTATCCAAGCCCTTCAAGACCAGGCCTCTCGTGTTACTTTGACTTCGCGCGCATTTCACAATGACCAGCTTGGTCCATGGTATGAAAAAGTATGTAAGCTGACTAATAAAGAAATGGCTCTTCCGATGAACACGGGAGTGGAAGCAGTGGAGACAGCAATTAAAGCAACGCGGCGCTGGGCTTATGATGAAAAAGGCGTCCCAGACGGGAAGGCTGAAATCATTGCCTGTGAAGGTAATTTTCACGGCCGTACATTAACAGCTGTTTCTTTATCTTCTGAAGAAGAATACCAGCGTGGCTTTGGACCTCTGCTCCCTGGCATTAAATTAGTTCCATACGGTGATATTGATGCTTTAAAAGATGCAATTACTGAAAATACCGCAGGCTTTCTCCTCGAGCCAATTCAGGGAGAAGCCGGGATCGTCATACCTCCGGAAGGCTTCCTGAAAGAAGCTTATGAAGTGTGTAAAGAACAGAATATTCTTTTTATTGCAGATGAAATTCAAGCTGGCTTAGGGCGAAGCGGAAAAATGTTCGCCTGTGACTGGGAGGATGTTTCTCCAGACGTTTTAATCTTAGGTAAAGCACTTGGAGGCGGTGTATTCCCTATTTCCTGTGTGGTAGCCAATAAAGAGATCCTCGGTGTGTTTAATCCAGGCTCCCACGGCTCTACGTTTGGAGGTAATCCGCTGGCAAGCGCGGTTTCTATGGCAGCACTGGATGTCATTGAGGAAGAAAAATTAGCAGACCGCTCACTAGAGCTTGGAACGTACATGAAAGAAGAATTGAGCAAAGTAGACAATCCAAAGATAAAACAAATTCGCGGGAAAGGGTTGTTTATTGGAGTGGAAATGACTGAACCAGCAAGACCTTACTGTGAAGACCTTAAAGAAAAAGGTCTTCTGTGCAAAGAAACGCACGAAAACGTGATTCGTTTTGCTCCTCCTCTAACCATCGATAAAGCTGACCTTGACTGGGCCATTGAACAAATTACAGAAGTGTTAAGCTCATAGACAAACAAGCTTCGGGAACTGCTCCCGAAGCTTGTTTAGTTTATTCAATGGAATTAATTTTTTTCTGTCCCCACGGCGCTGCTACTATTTCCACAACATATCGGTCTGTTCGTTCAAAATCTTCCCCCGTATCCTCCTCTATAAAATACCGGTTTAAGCCTATGCTGACCTGGTGTTCGTTCTCTGTGGGATTATGCCATTGGTATACAGCCTTGATCTCTACTTGACCTTCGGATAACTTTGAAGAACTCTGAGAAGCTTTTACTAATTCAAACCTATTGTTCTCCCCTTCTTCTACGATCAGATATACCTTATCACCGCGCTCTGGAGGTTCTTCTCCCTGCCAGCGCTCATCCTTAAAGCTTTCAATCTCGTAGTGAAGTGTCACATAGTCACCGTAAAATGGATCGCGGGGGTCAACTGGTTCAGTTTCAAGCCATATTGTTTCGCCCCAGTGATCCATTGCATAGTACGAAACCGACATACCGATCAGAAAGAGAGCCTGCATTCCGACAACCGTATAAAACAGAAGGCGTTTCATATGTGCTCTCCCCCTTTAACTTGACGGCGCTTTCTTTCAAGAAAGAAACTGAGGATAAATAATAAAAGGCCTCCAGTGAAGAAGAAAATGGAGCGGTCCATAAAAGCCCATGCCAATTGAAAGTAAGTAATGAACGTCGTGATTAGGAAGGCAATAGTTCCCTTAGCCACCCAGTCTGAACGTTCCTTGCGGTAACCTGCTAATAACCAGCCTAGTGAGTAGATAAACAATAACAACAGCGATAATAAATCTCCAGCCCCTATCCGAAAGACAGGAATAAATAATACTAAATCAATCCACTTGAATTTTGTAGACTCCATAGCTGATTGAATAACAGCATAGATAAACAGGATCGACCAACTTAAAAAAAAGAGATTAGAATACTCGACATCTTCACTTTCATAACCTAGCAGGAACACCTGAAACACATTGATGATAAATATAGAAAATACGGCAATCGCTCCAAACGGTTTTAAGTGGATCCGACCATAAGGAAAGTGGCTTACGATGTAAAGAACCAGGAATAATAAGATCAGCCAATAATAAGACCAGCCATGAGAAAAAATAAAAACAATCGATTGAACAGCATAGCTGACAGCGAATAAACCGGTAAGCAGACGGTTCCCTTTTTTGTATAAGATCATGCCAAGTCCTGCGATAAACAATATCCCTAAAGGAATATAAAACTCCTGATAGACACTTCCGCTGTATATCTGTCCAGCCGTTATAATAACTAATGCAGCTATAAATAAAAGAGACTCCTGAAAGACAATGAGCAGCCCGAAAGCAGCGAGGGACCAAATAAAGAATGGAAAAGCCGTAAACGAAGTGAAGTGATACATCTGCCCGGTCAGAAATATACCTGCTCCAAATACACTTAAAGCGACAATAAGGAGACTTAAGCCGACAGATTTTGATTTTTTGTTATAGAACCAGAAACCCGCCCCGTAAAATACAAGAAGGAAGAACAGGATAATCGCCATCTTAACCAAATCTGTCAGCGCGGACCAATTTGATGCGATAAATGTAAGAAAACCGAGGCCGATAAACAGTGCTGCAAATGTAAGCAGCACCAGATGTCTAGTATTTTTCTCATAACGGCTTAAAATCCTGTTTCTCTGATCAGAGCTTATGACTCCTTCTTTAACCCACTTCTCAGATTCCTTCTTCAGCTCTCCCCTATTCATGTGATCCTCCCTTTCTTAAGAAGCCTGACTGTCAGTTCGCTTTAACGGCTGGATCTTACCGTACGTCAATGTTCTCCAAAGCCATTCGAGCGGACCGTACGGGTAGCTTTGAATCCATATTTTACTCAAAACAATCTGCAGGCTGAACACAATAATAACAATCCCTGTACTTGCAAGCGGCGTGACTTCCCCATACCAGCCAAACCCAACTGAATAGAAAAGAAGGAAACAGATCACAGATTGAAAAATATAATTAGATAAGGACATTCTTCCAACCCAGGTCAGCGGCTGAAGCACCTTCCTTCCTGCAGAAGTACGATAAGCGAGCGTTACTGATAGTAAGTAAAAGACAGCTGAAGCTGACCCCCCTATATTATCCTGCATTAATTGGAACCATTCAGGATTCCCTATCACATATGGGCCGGCTTTAAATAATATAAATAGTAGGCCTGTTCCCGCCCACCACTTTTTTATCTCTGAGAGGTGGACCTGTGGTTTATGAAGCCATCCCTTTTTAGCAATATATGCACCAATTAAAAACATAGGTATCAAAGATAAAGCCAGCAGCGGTAAAGTTCCAATATTATTACTGTATGTCCAGTCGGCGAAGTTCTGCTGCCAAATATTAATCATAGATCCTTCCCCATAATTCTGTGTTGCAGCCTTCACTTCTTCATGTGAATTAAACGTGCCGAGTTTACTGCGGACAGCGTACATTCCTAACGTTAACGGAACGATGAGAAAGCCCAGCATGCTTAATGCAGTGACCAGTAGTGTTTTTTGAGATGCTTTAAAGAAAGCAAACATCACCAGTCCGAATACGCCATACGAGAGCAGAATATCTCCATGCCAGATTAAGAATGCATGGATGGTACCAAACCCAATTAATATAATAAGGCGCCTAAAAATAACCGGGCCGTAATGTACTGCCCTCTGCTCCAAACGGCTTTTCATCATATACAGTCCAAATCCGAACATGAGCGAAAATAAGGTATAGAAACTGGCCTGGAAAAAAATATCGATAAACGTTTGGATAAACTGACTAGTAGGCGACGGCCAAAACTGTTCCTCCCCGCCGTATAGAAAATAAGGCGCGTTGAAAGCAGGAACATTGACCATAAAAATACCAAAAATCGCCAAACCACGAGCAGCATCCAGCCAGCTCAGCCGTTCTTTTTCTTGTAAAGGTGAGGCCTGTTGTTCCAATGTTATTCCCCCTTATTGATTTCATTTTACTTTTATTACGATATTTACACAATGTTCTTACATATAGATGTAGAAAGGAGAAAGCTCATGCCCGCAAAGGTTGGTTTCGTTAAAGTAATTACTGTCTCTTCATCCGGCGTATTTAATATAGGAGATGTCTTCAGCATGTCCCCTTATGCAGCTACAAAGACTTTTGCCGGGGGCGGTTCGTTTAACACGGGAAATGGCATACGAATCCATCTCGATAAAGCAGAAACTTATATAAATGATAAAGAGTTGATCGATCAATCTTTTAATGAGTAGGAGGAAGCTGTATGAACATGACGATCTACCAGACGATATCGATACGTTATATTAAGATCGGTACAGTTGCCAATTCCTCTATTATCCAAATTGGCAGCTCAGGGGTCATCCAGGCCCAGGCGGATTTATATAATTCCGGCGGTTTTGTCGAGCCTGCGAAAGAGCCCGAGCCAAAAGAAGGAGAGGTCTATATTCCTGAAGCTGATTCTGGTCCACTTGTCCCTCTTACGACCTCATAGGCAAGTCTTTTCATTTAACGGCATATGCTAGAAAGGGGTGATCGCAAATGAACAACTACTATTCGTGGGATCAATGGATTCAGCAGATGATGGAGCAAATGCAACAGCAGCAGCGCCTGATTGAAGAACTCACCCAAAAGCTAGAGCATTTGCAATCGAGGGAACAGACAAAAACAGTCATTGAGAAAATAGAATATCATTTTGATCAGCTGAAAATTGAAACATTGGAAGGTACCCTCCAGATCGGCCTGACTCCAACCGGCTCAGGAGAAGGAAATATCGAAGACTTATACACCGGACAAACTGATGAACCTTATTTAGATGAACTGATGGGGCATGCCGTGCCTCAGGCAATTGATGATTATGTGGTGAATCATAAACTTGACTTACCAAATGATCATCGCGATCACATGATAAAAGATATTAACCAACAGCTCCCAGAGCGCTTTAAAGAACATAAACGGAAAGAACCTAATTTGACCAATGAAGAAATTACTCAAAGGGTAGCTGAAGAGATTCAAAGGTCTGTGACTCAATATTTAGAACAATATAAAAGCGGAGGTGCTTCATGAAGTTTACCGTTCATAACCATGAATTCAATATAGGAAATGTTCATGTGACGAGCGTTACGACCTCTTCGTTATTTCTTATCGGGGACAACCGCACCATTCGGCTGCGTTCATACTTTGATACCCCTCCAGAATCTTTAATCATCGGCCCCTATGCAACCCCAGTGGAGGAGACAGAGGATAATGAATAGCAACCGACTGGCTGACGTGCACCATGTAAACGCGCACACTATAACGATAGGATCCGGTCTGCTGATTGGAGATCTTGGTCATTTCCGTCCACGCTCAGACGTTCTAGCTGTACAAGAAGAAACGAAAGTGTTAAGTGACTGGACTGATTTAACAGATTATCCTATATATACAGCAAAGCTCTCTCCTCCAAAAGCTCCTATTAGAATTGAAACCCAGTTCATCCACCACTATCCAACGATTCAGGTGAAACATGTTCACGTGACTGGTGCCTCAACAGCTGGGCTTGTCCAGATCGGAGGAATTGATTATGTCGACGGGGAATCTAGACTAAAGCATATTCGTATATTAGATAAAGAACAGTAACATTACTTTTTTCATACGCTATAGCAGTAAGCAGATAAGGAGGACTTCGTGATGCCATCTATTATTGGTCCTTTCCGTATCAATAGTATCAGTGGAGGAGTGGTGAATTTCGGAGATTCGTTTTACATTTCTCCTAAAAGTTCAGCTAAAACAATAACTGGCTCTGGTTCATCCAATACCGGTGACTTTATCGCTACCTATAACGGATTTAGTAATGTCCAGCCTGTAGACCCGGACGTGAATGATCAGAATGTAGGAGGCGCCTAAAATAAAAGGTGCGGCTTTGACAGCCGCACCTTTTTAACGCTTTTTACGATTTGAAGTTCTGGTCGCTATTCTCTTCTCAGATGCTTGCTTCTTTACCCACCCTAAGTATCTCTTCATACCAGGGTAGTCAGCTAATCGTTCAAGCGAGTGGTAAAATCCGGCCAGCTCTTCGTTTGTGAACAGAGCATGAATTTGACGATGACATGCACTGCACAACACAGCGGTAGGTCCATTGGTTCCTCCATGCTGCTTAGGAATTAAATGGTGCTCTGTCGTTTTGACAGGATTCCTATGACAGAGCTCGCAAGCTTCTTCCAAGCTATTCCACCTCCAAGGTCAGCGGACCGTTAAAGAAATAAAGACAGGTTTTCTCTACCGGTTTTTTCCAAATTTTTTCAAGCGCCGTCTTATACAAATGAATTTGGGTTCTATACCTGTCTTTTAACTGTTCCTCAGCTTTTTCCCCATCAGGGATGGCATCTGTTTTGTAATCAAGGATAAGCCAGCCCTCACCATATGGAACGACAGCGTCAATAACCCCCTGGATGAAAACTTTCTCCTCCGTTGTTGATTCATTCCAATCTCCGTACACTTCATTAGCTGGAAGGGCCAGGCTGAACGGAACCTCTCGTTCGATTTGCTCCGCTTGCTGAAAAAGCTTTCCAATAGGAGTATGAAAAAAGCTTGAAATCGCGTGATGATTAATCTCATCCGCTTCTTCCCTGCGCAGGATTTCTTTATGAACAAGGTACTCGACAAACTCCTCTACTTCCTGTTCTGTCTTCGGTTTATCAAGAGGAAGATGCTGCATCACTGTATGCATCGCCGTTCCTATTTCGCCTGCTGATAATCCTTTTTTTTCCTGCATGAACCTCGGGCGTTTCACAAGAGGAGCGCGGTAAGGAGTTAGAAGTTGATCACTTGAGTATTCATCTAAGAATTCGCGCTGCCGCTTAATTTCTGTTACAGTCTGTTTCGCTCTTGAATAAGCAGCCTTTTCATATGGATATTGGAAATTGAGCCGCTCTGCCCGGCTATCTGCTTCTACTTCAACGGGCTGCCATTGTTCGATCCGTTGCTGAAGTTTTTCATCGCGTTGTTTTTCCAGTTCTTCTACGACAGCATATTCACTACCATGTGATAGATGAATAATCCATTCAGATGCATCCTTTTCAATTTCCTCAGATGTTTTAACTTCTACACCTTCTTTTCTTAACTGATCACTGTCTTCATGACGAATTAATGAAGGTCCTACCCAATCCAGATAGGATTTGGCATCCAGACGGTCATGAGGTGGAAGGACCCAATCCGGGTGGTCTGCAAGAGTTAGCCACTTCTCTTGTTTCTTCTCAAATGAGGCTACGTTTCCGACCATCACCAGTTTCTCCTTCGCTCTTGTTAACGCTACATATAAAACACGCATCTCTTCAGCCAACAGTTCCCGCAGCTTTACTCTTTTAATCGCATGATAAGCAAGAGTCGGATACATGAGGCGTTTATGAGGATCAATATACCTTGATCCAAAGCCATAATCTTTATGGAGGAGATATCGTTCTTTTAAATCCATCATATTAAACTGTTTATCCATAGCACCAAGCAGAACTACAGGAAATTCAAGTCCTTTACTCTTATGGATTGTCATAATCCGGACAACATCTTCTTGTTCCCCGAGGGCTCGAGCTGCTCCGAGGTCGTCTCCACGATCTTCCATACGCTCAATAAACCGAAGAAAACGGAACAATCCTCTAAAGGAGGTGGATTCATAGGATCTTGCCCGATCATACAGCGCCCGTAAATTAGCCTGACGCTGACGACCGCCGGGCATCCCGCCAACAAAATCGTAATATCCCGTTTCCCGATAGATCTGCCAGATTAAATCAGATAAAGCTCCTTGCCGGGCCTGCTCACGAAATTGATGAAGCTGGTGCAGAAAACGATTAATTTTTTCACTTGATTCTGTTTTTCCTGCAGCCTTCTTAATGGATTCATAGTAGCTTACTTTTTTCTCCTCCAGACGCAGCTGCATCAATTCATCTTCATTTAACCCTACAATCGGAGATTTCAACACGGATGCCAGCGGAATATCCTGCAACGGGTTATCAATAATCTTCAACAGATTAAGCATAACTTTAACTTCTATAGCTTCAAAGTAACCTGTCGAAAGCTCAGCATAGACAGGAATCCCCTGCTGCTTTAATTCATCCACAATCGTGGAAGCCCATGTCATAGAACGCATTAATATTACAATATCACGATATTGCACAGGCCGCTTCACACCGGTTTCCTTATCGACAACTTGCAAAGCGTCTTCTTCACCATATCCGAGCCAATTACGAATTTTCTTTCCATAAGCCCTTGCTTCAAGCTGTGCTTTTTCTAAATCCTCGAAACCTTCTTCCCCAGAAGACTCCTCTTTGACTTCCCGGTCTATAATTAACAGCTCAGCTTTTGCATAATCAGAAGGATTCTCATCATATACACTGTTGCTGTAAATTAATTCTGCTTCTGGCTCATAATTCATTTCACCAACCTCTTCATCAAGCACCTGACGGAAGACATAATTTGCTGCATCTAACACTTGCTTGCGGCTGCGGAAGTTACGAGCAAGGTCAATTCGTTCACCCTCATGGTCCGGCTGACCGTACAGCTGATACTTCGTAAGAAACAGCGAGGGTTCGGCATGGCGGAAGCGGTAGATACTTTGTTTAACATCCCCCACCATAAATAAATGACCTGCTTCCGGCCCGTCTGTTAACAAACGGAGCAGCGTTTCCTGTACTAGGTTCGTGTCCTGATATTCATCGATAAGAACTTCTGAGAATTGCTCACGAAAACCTTTTGCTACAGACGAAGGCACCAGCTGATCTTTAGTAGATGTTTCATCAAGAAGGACCTGGAGACAATAGTGCTCTAAATCCGAAAAATCCACAAGTGCTTTTTCCTTCTTCAGCTGCTGGTAGCGTTTATGAAAATCCTGCACAATAAAAGCGAGCTGGCTCATAACAGGATGAAGAGCCTGCATATCTTGCAAATAATTTTCCAACCTGCGTTGGAACCATTCTTCCTTCATGCTCATCCAGCGTTTCTTGTAACGATCTCTTATTTTTTTAGCTCGTTCCTTTTTGGCTTCATCGCAATCCATTTTCTTACGGGATAATGCGGCAAACTTACTTGTGCTCATATACGATTGCAGCTCTTCCCAGGAAATAGCCAATGCACCTTTCGCCTGCTGCACCATTTCTAAATCCTGTACTGCCGTTTCCCCATAGCTTGAAGGTCCATCCGCTTCACGGGTTAAATCCAACAGCTGCTGAATTTCAGCTTCCATCGAATCAAGCTGACTGTTAACATCCCGTTTAAGCAGCTTAAGCCAGGAGAGATTTTCTTGGTTTTCTGTATTGGACTCTTGATACATAGCAACCATATCTTTCAGCCATTCTTCCGGCCAAGGATTCTGCATGGAAAAGGTATGGAGATCGAGAACGAGTTTTTCAACGTCAAGATCGTTCCGGTCGCTTGAGAACCGGTCTACGACATCAAAAAACCGCTGCTGTTCCTCCCCTTCTCTTCCGTACCAATCTTCAAATAAATCCTCAAGCACTTCCTGGCGGATTAAATCCGCTTCTACATCATCCGCAATTCTAAAGCCGGGATCTAAATCAAGCAGGTAGGCATACCTCCGCACGACATCCATACAGAAAGAGTGAAGTGTTGATATTGAAGCATTCTGTAAAAGAGAAAGCTGTTTCTTTAAGTGTCTTGATTCAGGATTGGTCTCTAAAGCTTTGCTTAGGGCTGCTCCTACTCGATTTCTCATTTCTTGAGCTGCAGCGTTTGTAAAAGTTACAACGAGCAAAGAATCAATGTCGGCCGGAGCTTCTTTGTTCAAAAGCTTCTGAATAATCCGCTCTACAAGGACTGCTGTTTTACCAGAACCTGCAGCCGCTGAGACGAGAATATTTTTTCCCTGGGTATAAATCGCTCGTTCCTGTTCTTTAGTCCAGCTGACCACGGTCATTCTCCTTTCGCTGTGTCATCTGCTGTATGACTTCATCTTCCTTTAAATGCTTTAGCCTGCGGAAATTATGGTCCTCAAGTGATGGATCAAATTGACAAACAGATCGGAATGAACAGTAATCACAAGCAGCTTGATCATCTTTAAGAAAAGGATTCAAGGCCACCTCGCCGTCTGTCACCCGCTGACCTGCGTCCTGCATCAGCTTGCGGATATATCCTCTGAGCTGCTCAAACTTTTCATCCTCCAGTGTTTTAGACCCTTTGTAAAACCCTCCGTCTGCTTTTAATCCTGCGGGTACAATCTGGCTTCTTCCTTTTTCAAGAGTGGTGTCCATCATGGAGACGAGCTGTTCATCTTCCAGAAGCAGCCCGGACATTTTAAACTTTTTAAAAATTTCCTGCTCAATTTCATCATCTGAGATCAATTGTTTTCCGGAAATCATTGGGTTGTGGACATGGAAATAAAGAACACCAGCAGGTAAAGCCTTCGACCCAAGCCAATGCTCGGCATTGGAAAGAACAACATCCAGGTAAGCCAGCATTTGCAAGGAAAGCCCATAATACACGTCAACTAAATCCAAGCCCTTAGCACTGGATTTATAGTCAATAATTCGCAGATACAGTTCTTCTTCATTTAAAGCACGGTCTACGCGGTCGATTCTCCCCCTCAGCATCAGCTCATGCCCATTAGGAAGCCCCAGCGTTAATGGAGGAAGCTTTGAATTTTGCTCGAGTCCAAAACCGAGCTCGAGTCCGACAGGTGAGAAATGACTTTTTCTCGCCTGCTCGCTTAATATAAATGCAGCTCTTGCGATAACCCCCTGCAGCTTATATTTAATATAGTGATGGCGGTTGGAGCTGTGAAGAATTTGATTTTGAAGTATCGGAGCCAGCAGGTTTGTGGCTTTCTCTGCATACCTTGTGGTTTCCCGCTGATCGAGTTGAGAGAAGTCACGTCCCTCCTGCTGCACCCACTCTGTTATTTGCTTCAATGCCTCATGAAAAAGCTGACCGATATCAGGTGCATCAAGCTTGTACGTTTTTCGTTCCTGCAAGTTCAAACTGTGACCAGCAAAGTACTGATACGAACAGCGATGATACGTCTCAAGCCGTGACACACTCGTTTTTACAGAAGCACTAAACAACTGGTCCTTCGTGCTTTTTGATAAATGGACAGGTTTATTTCTATAAAAAAGACTCTGGAGAACGTGGTACGTCAGCCCTCCGCTTTCTTCATTTTCTACATACCAGTTAAGAATATTCCACCATACCTTCTCAATTGGATAACCTCTTAAATATCGAGCGAGTTGTGAAGTCAATGCCGATCTGGTTTTTAGAGGGGTTGATATGAAACGCTCTGCATCGTACAGGTCATCAGCATCCTGGAGCGTAATGTGTTCTTTAATTTCAGGAAAAAGCTCATCCAGCCTCTGCACGATCTGGGAGGCCACTTTAGATTTACCTTCTTCATTACTTAACGGGTAACTGACCCATAAGTGGTCTTTAGCCATTGTTAAAGCCAAATACATATAAAAACGATCATCAAGCAGCTGTCTGGCTGCCCCTTCCGCAAGCTGCAAACCACTTTCGGATAAAATTTCTCTTTCTTTCTCCGACATCATTCCGTCACCAGACGGTTTCATTGGCCATACGCCGTCTGTAACCCCGAGTAAAAACGAGGCTTTAATACCTGTAATTCGAGATCGGTCTACATCTCCGACAACGACATGATCCATGCTAGGCGGTACATGGGAGAAAGTTAATGATTCAAGCCCGCTTTCTATCGTATTTCTGAACACTTGCAGCGATACTTTCTCATCACCAGCAATTTCAACGGCCTCATCTAACAGGCGGAGAACTTCATCCCATACTTGTTCTTGCTCCCTTCCCCTCTCGATTTCGCCTCGCTCATCATAATGAGCCCGCCAGTTCTCTAACTGTGCAGGTACGTGTAAGCGGTCAAGCCATTGATAGATCGCTTTCGCACGTTCGGCAATCGTGTCTGCTTCCCGGAGCTCCTGATCCAGCGGTTCCAGTACTTGAGTAATTTGAAACCGGTACGCGTTAATCCGCTCTTGTTTGTCTTTTTCCTCATCAGTTTGGGCAGCATTTTCAAAACCTCTAAACCGTTGGTAAACCCATGGGTCTTTACTAAACCAGCGCTCCCTTTTACGGATGCCGTACTCAAGAACATAATTTTCAATTTCATCAATAGCTTCCTCATCCAAAGGATAACGACGGTCAGTAGAAGGAATAAAACCTGTTTTCAATAAACGAAACACAGCATCATAACGGAAATTCCCTTCAACTACATCGAGACCTGACCGTATTAATTCGATTAAGGGGTGATTCAGCATTGTTCGTTTTTCGTCGATAAAGACAGGAATTCCATAGTCTCCAAATAACGTGTTAATCAAACTATGATACACATTTGGTTCACGTATGAGAACGGCAATGTCCTTATATCGGTAACCCTCTTCCCTAACTAAACGCAAAATCTCTTGAGCGGCCCCCTCTACTTCAGCCCTGGGATGGACAGCTTCAGCAATTTTAATCGGGGGAGCACCTTCAAACACTGGGGCAGGGCGATGATCAAAATACTTCTCTAAATGACGGAGGGCCGGTCTGTTTTCAAAACGTCCTCTCTTTTCATCAAGAATCTCTACTTTCTCTACCCCTGCCCCTGATTCTTCAGCCATCTGACTCAATTTTAAAAACGTCTCATTCGTTTCATGAAATAAATCGAGCTCTTCACTTTCATCATTAGCAGGTTTATCTGCGGTTAATGTAACTTTAACGTTACGACATTTCTTAAGTAATGCTTCTATAACGGTATACTCCTGCGGGGTAAAACTATGAAATCCATCTATATAGACTTCAGCATCGTTTAAGAACGCAGCTTCAGGAATTTTTTCAGATAAAAGCTGAAGTTGATCTTCACTATCAATGTACTGCTCCCGCAAAGCATCTACTAAACGGTCATAAATGTAAGTTAAATCATCCAGCTTATCGCGTAAACCTTCTTCATGGCTCGTCCGATGCATAAATTGGTCCATCTGTTCCATTTGAGCATGAAGAGCAGCCGGCGTTACCTGATACCTTTTAAATTCAGTTATCATATTTTCTAATTGTTCAACGAACCCTTGTTTTTCAATGGCCTTCTGAAAAACTTTCCAATCAGAAGTCCGTTCCTCTATAATTTTCCGGAGCATCATTTGTACACCAGTTGAACTAATAAATTTCTTCGTTCCCCCGCCCGTTTCCTGCAAAACACGCCAGGCCAGCCGTGAGAAACTAAAAACCTGAGCCCGGATCGAACCTTCAATATCTCCCTGCGTCAGCAGAGTATATTCCTGCTGAAACGTCATTTGATCGGGGGCAATATACAGTATAGGTGCACCACCAGGCTCCTCGGCTAATCGTGATCTTATTTCCTCAAGGCAGCGCGTGCCTTTTCCACTGCCTGAACGCCCAAGTAAAAATTGAATGCCCACGGGCTCACCTCTCCTCACTTCTTCTTATCTATTATCCTATCATTTTCCTAAAATACATTGAAGCGACTTTACTTATACACACAGAAGCAGACTACGCAACAAAGCCGCCCGGGCGAGGCGGCTTTGTTTATAACTGCACAGCCATTTGAGAAAATGGCCAGTACCGAATATCTACTTTCCCTACAATCTGCTCTTTTGAGACAAATCCAAACGAACGGCTGTCTAAACTATCACGCCTGTTGTCCCCCATGACGAACATTTTGCCTTCAGGAACCACTTTTTCCCCCGTTACTTCTTCTAATGTAAAATCCTCAGTAAAGACTTCTCCATCGTTTGGCCTTAAGGGTTCTAAATAAGGTTCGGCTGCGGCTTCTCCATTAATGTACAGCGTATCATTCTCAAAAGAAATTTCATCTCCGGGTAAACCGATGACGCGTTTTACGTAATCCTCTTCTTGATTAGCATGGAATACAATAACATCACTTCGATCCATGTCCTGCCAATCATAAGCGATCTTATTGACCATTAGTAAGTTTCCATCGTGCAACGTTGGTTCCATTGATTCTCCATCAACTATATAACTTGCAAACAAATAAGTTTTAAATACAAATGCTACAATCAATGCTGCAAAGACGAGCATAGCAAATTTCCCATATTTTTTCATGTTGATTTCCTCCAGGTAGGTTACTAATTACACCTTACCCGTTCATCGACCTTTTTAACCGCTGCGATAAACCCGTCCTTTTGAGGAACGTTGGATTCTTTTTTCAATCAATTTACCAACAATCCAGAAAGAAAAAATGCAGACACCGACAAAAATTGATTTAACAGGGTTTTGAGCAAACGAAGCGATACTGCTGCCAACATAGGCAATTGTAAAGATCATTACAGATTTGCCCAGAACCGCTGCCAAAATAAACTGCTGGCGGCTTACGTTAGATAGACCGGATACTACATTAATAATAGAAGATGGCGAAAAAGGAAAGCACATAAGTAAAAACAACGGACCGAAACCATGCTCCTCCACCCAATTCATTACGCGTTTCACCTGTTTATGACGGCTGACAAAATTAAAAAAGCGCTGCTGGCCAAGCTTTCTAGATAGCAAAAATACGAGTACCGCTCCTGTAACAGCCCCAATATAAGAATAAAGAAATCCTTTAAACAATCCATACACTACTGAATTCGCAAGCACAAAAGCCACCAGCGGCAAAATCGGTAAAAACGCCTCTATAAGCGGCAGTAAAATACCAGGTAACGGTCCAAATCGTTCGAGCTGCTCTAGTTGATCAATTGCGTATTCAAATAAACGATCATTTTCAGCCATATATTTAATCTCGTCTAAATCAATCATTCCCAGCTTCATAACGGCTCCCCTTATCGCAGACAAGCAAATCTTTCTGTAGTTCTATTTTAATAAAAACCACATGACTTTCCCACTGTTATCCAGTTTTCCCACGTGAATAATTTTTTAATCGACAAAAATTGGTTGCATATGCGTAAGAATAACGTGGTATAATATAGAACAAACGTTCGTTTTCGGAGGAGAAGTGTATGCGTCAGTTAAAAAAGAATGAATTAGAAACAGCTTTGCGATATCTCTTCTTATCGATGGCAATCGTAGTCATCCGTCAAGACAGGAAGCACTTTCAGCTTGGGGAATTTAAAATTAAAGAACCTTATATGGAGCTGCTTGGAAAAATGGAGCTTACAGCAAGAGAGGAAAGAAAAGCATTAAGAGCCCAAATGGATGCCCAAAAAATCCAGGTTATAGAAGCAGGGCGTAACGAGTCGTTTACTTCGTTCTTATTCCTGGCTCATGGATATGAGGAAAAACGGAATTACTTTAATCCAGCCATACGAAAAAAAGTAGAAACCATTATACTTGAACTTATGCATAGTTCTCTGCGACAACGTCATTCGGTGGAATTGAATTCTTCAAACGATCTTCCAGGGTGAAACGAAATTGTGCTGTGCGCTGGACTTGGTTTGAAATCATACCGACTGAAACCGGCACATTAATAGATCCGCCGTTAGTGAATGTAATCGTCGTTGAATGATCCATTTCTCCTTCATAAGAGCGAATATACTTATGAGCAATCCAGGTACATTCTTTACGTTTAGGGGAAATAATAGGAAAGAAATACATGCCCATGGTTTGGGAGATAACAATTGGGGGTTTGTGTGTGAAGCCTGCCACCTGCTTAGTACCAGAAATGCGTCCTTCTAAACTACTGGCAAAATAACGACATGAATTATCAACGATTTTACCGGGGTAATCAGATAGATAAAAACGCTGATCGTATTCCACAATTTCTGTAATAATTTGCCCTTGACTATCGTAACCTGCTACAAGTGCCATTGTTCTCGGATTTACTTCATATTCTTTTTTATAAATCAAGTCCAATCCTTTCAACACCCTTCCATTTGAAATAGACAGCTTACTAAAGCTGTTTTATACCTTACCTCTATTAATTTACCAAATTCCGATAAAAAAGTCTAAAAATTCTTAAAAAATATTAACCGTCTGATATAATTATTAAAAATATGCACTTTCCGTAAGCGGATAAGGAGGAATATTAATGTGGAAAAAAAAGAAAACACCGCAGAAAAAAGCTCCGCTGAAATTAATGGACTTATCCATCCATGATGTCCGTAAAGCTATACACACGTATGCTGAAAAAAAACCAAACGAAGTACCGCTAAGCGTTATTATTAACAAGGACTTAACCATTGATTATGACCTGCTTTCCCCTTATATCGCGGGGATTCCGAAGAAGAGGTATTATATGTCGAAAGAAACGTATGAATTATTTGAAGAAGAGGATTATGATCTCGCTAAAGAAATGGATATGGTTCAGCAGGCCGTTGACTTATACATTAATCAGATGGGTGAAGCTCCTACCATTGATTTAGATCCGTATAAACGAATCAGCTATCATAAGCTGGATCGACTTCACTTACTCCCTCAACGGCCGGAAAGGGACTTTTATTTAACAAATGAAGAATTCATGATTACCTACCAAAAGCCTAAATAAAAAAAGTGCCAATGCTCTGGGAGGAGCATTGGCCAAAGAGACGACTGGTTAACTTTTGAGTGAGGGAATTAATGTGAGAAAAAGCTCTCGCCTTTTCTATCACACCACTCATCAGTAACGTACATTACTGACCCACTTATGAAACCGAATCATAAATGGTGTGTAACAAATAAGCATGATCGCTTATCTGATTCTTATTGTAATATATCTACTTTCCAACTTCACCGAAAAGATTTTGCGGTGTTCCGCAAAACATTGCGTTGTTGTCAGCTTATGGCAATAAGTACTTCCCCATATAAGCAAAAATCAGCGCTGTGCCAGCTTTTCCCGTAAACTCTTCCTTAAAATTTTTCCTGTTGTATTTTTCGGCAGCTCTTCCATAAAATGAATTCGACTTGGCTGTTTATACTTCGTTAAAGAACCCTTGCAATATTCTTTCAGCTCTTGCTCCTGAAGAGCGGGGTTAGAGGAAACGACAAAGCTTATTACACTCTCTCCGCTTTGAGGGTCAGGCGCTCCAATCACAGCCACTTCCGTAATATCCGGGTGATTATAAAGTACTTCCTCTACTTCCCGAGGGTAGACATTATAACCGCCCACTAGAATCATGTCTTTTTTGCGGTCTACAATATAAAAATAGCCTTCATCATCCCGTCGTGCCATATCCCCTGTATACAACCAGCCATCGCGAATAGTAACAGCGGTTTCTTCAGGAAGTTTATAATACCCTTTCATAACATTGGGGCCCCGCACAATTAACTCCCCAACTTCACCATTTGGCACCTCCTCCCCAAGCTCATCAACTACTTTGTTTTCTACGTTCTTAATATTTGTCCCAATAGAACCCGGCTTACGAGGCCGGTCTAACGGATTAAAGGTGGTTACCGGTGAAGCTTCGGAGAGTCCATAACCTTCTGAAACACGGACGTTAAAATGCTTCTCAAAGTCATTTAATAATGCAACAGGCAGGGAAGAGCCCCCTGAAATACAAATCCTCATATTTTCAAATGTGTGAACCTTATCTTCCCCTGTCTGCAGAAGATAATTGTACATGGTCGGCACACCTGCAAAAACCGTTGCCTTATGCTGTTCCGCGGCTTGAAACACTTCTGGAGGGGAGAACTTAGGCACAATCAATACCGTTCCTCCATTTACAATCGGGGCATTTAAAGCAACAGTTAAACAGAACACATGAAACATTGGAAGAGTCGCGATGACACGGTCATCTGCTGAAATCTCAAGGTAATCCGCTACATCAGCAGCATTCGAGTAAAGATTCTTATGAGTCAGCATAGCCCCTTTTGGTTTGCCAGTTGTTCCTGAAGTATATAAGATAACAGCTACATCGTCTTGTTCAAGCTGGGGAGGTTCATAGTTTAAATCGCCTTCCTCGATTGCTTTTGTAAACGATTTCATTTTTCTGTTTAATTTTGATTCTTCCGCAGTTCCCCCTGTATGTCCGACAAAATAATCCTGAATGGATAAATCTGAATCCATGTGCTCAAACTTCTCCATTAAAAGATCCATCGTAATTATACCTTTGACGTCCCCATTTTTTAAGATATAACCCATCTCTTCAATCGTATACGTTGGATTAATCGGAATAACTGTGACTCCAGCACGAAGCGAACCATACAGACCAATCATAAACAGAGGACTATTCCCACTTACTAATGCAATATGATCCCCTTTTCCATAGCCTAAATTAGTCAGCTTCGAAGCAAATTTAGTAACAGATGCGTTAAATTCCCGGTAACTTACACTTTCTTCTTGAAATATGTAAGCTTCTTTTAACGGGTCACTTTCGGCAGTGCGTGTCAACTGCTCACTTAAGTTCATTCCATTTCCCCTTCCCCTTATTATGAATGAATAGTCATTCATTTTTTATTTAAAAAATATACAGTTTGATTATAAAATACTGTCAATTATTGTGCAACAGTAAGGAAAGACATCAATATTAACAGCATATGGCCAAAATTTCTTGAGAAATAGAAAACCAACAGACTTTTAATCTGCTGGTAGTCTAATTAATAAATCATATCGAGAAAGTCTTCTTTAGTAATTTTTCCTAAGTAATGAGAGATTTCCACGTTTTCAATCGCTTCAGCAATGGATGCTCTCTCATACTTTACGCCTATCAGCCGTTCTTCAACTTCAGATATGTCTCCGACACCAAAGAAATCGCCGTAGATTTTCACATTTCGTATATAGCCTTTGGAAACATCAAGCCGAATATCATAGCTTCCGGCTCCTTCGATCCGCTTCGTCTGTTGAATGTTAAACTTCGGAGATTTACCGTAATTCCACTCCCAATTCCGATAGCGATCATCAGCAATTTGGTAGATCTTTGTCCAATCTTCTTCTGTTAATTTGTACTGAGGAACATCTTTTACGTCTTCTACATTAAAGATATAACGCAGGATCAGCTGTTTGAACTCTTCCATCGTAATCGATTCTTCAAGATATTCCGATATATTCGCCACACGACTGCGTATCGATTTTATTCCTTTTGATTTTATTTTCTCTGTTTTCACATTAAGTGCTGACACCACATTCTCAATTTCTGAATCCAGCATCAATGTGCCGTGACTAAACATTCTTCCGCGAGTGGAAAATTGAGCATTGCCTGAAATTTTACGTCCATCAACCACAATATCATTGCGGCCGGAAAGTTCAGCAGCTACACCCAGCTTATTTAATGCCTGTGTCACTGGCTCCGTGAATTTTGCAAAATCATGAAAGCTGTCACCATCATCTTTCGTAATAAAGCTGAAGTTCAGGTTGCCGAGGTCATGATAAACAGCTCCGCCGCCTGATAATCGGCGTACTACATGAATACCATTTTCATCTACATAGTTAGTATTAATTTCTTCGACAGTGTTCTGGTTTTTACCAATAATAATAGATGGTTTATTAATATAAAAAAGCAGATAGGTTTCATTTATATCTAAATTTTTCAAAGCATATTCTTCAATTGCTAAATTTATACGCGGATCATTGACTCCTTCGTGGTCTATAAATAACATCGTCTCATCCTTTCACAGTAGCACTCTAACTTATATTGTATAAAATTCGATGTTATTTCACAATTTATTCAGCGTTTGATTTCCATGTTAACTCCTCTTCAGCCAGCTCAATGTGACCATGAAAGACATCTGCAGCTTCCTGTAGCAAAAGATTCCTCTCACCAAAATGAGGCAAATGGCTGAGCCACAGAGTATTCACTCCAGCGTCTGCTGCGATAGTTCCTGCTTCTTCACTTGTCATGTGGCCAGGGCCGCTGCCATCCATTCCTTTATAAAAGTTCGTATCGGTAATCAGCAGATCGGCTCCGCCGGCAAAAGCAGAAAGTTCTTCAAAATAACTCGTGTCAGCTGTATAAACGACTTCCCCTGTACTACTACAGATTTTCAATGCGTAACAAGGAACAGGGTGCCTGGTCTGTAAAAATTCAATCGTAAACGGGCCAAGCTGTAAAGCCTCATCAGGGTCATAAGCTACTCCTTCTGTAAATTGATGTGTCAGAGATTGAAAGCCTCCTTCATCTTGTACATGACCAAAGATTGGAAGGACATCACTTGAATCAGTAATCGAATTTTGTACAAGCCAAGCGTATTGCAAAACTCCTACATCCGCTGTGTGATCTTTATGATAATGGGATAAGATCACGGCATCCAAATCTTTTACACCTATTTTTTTCTGCAGCTTTGAGAGGGCTCCGCTTCCACAATCCACTAATAAGTTATAACCTTCCTCTTCAAATAGATAACATGATGTAGCACCGTTAACAGCTGGGTATCCACCCCAATATCCAATCGCAGTTACTTGCATTTTTTCACTCCTTACCATACTTTTTACCCATTTTTAAATTGTTTTATAACAGATGGTTGAATTCTGAATATTGTTATAATACAATGGTTTTACAATAAATTAATGGAGGCGATGTCATATGATGAACGTCATTGAATTTTTCCGAAACCTACCGAAAAAGCAATGTACAAAATGCGGCCATGCAATTCAGGAGCAAGCTGACTGCTATGGTAATGTTTGCGATGAATGCAGTCACCCTGCCCGTTAATCATAGTATTCCACATCTCTACCGTTTTTGAACTTTTAATTTTCCAGAGCAGCATCGGCGCTGCTCTTTTTTTTATGAAAAAATCCGCCTCTTTTATGTAGAAGCGGATTCCTTTATATTTAATCGTTCAGTGGACTTTCGTTTAAGCAGTTCATAATTATAAACGTATTGCTTCTCAAGTCGGTATTCTTCACTTTTTATTTTGCCTACTAGAATTTCAATGGTCTTCTTCGCCATCTCATCTACAGGTTGTTGAATGGTTGTGATCGCCGGCGCCATAAGCAATGAAATCATCTGATTATCAAAACCTATAACCGCCAAGTCTTCCGGAATTTTCCATCCAGATTCAGAGGCTGCATAAATGATGCCGGCCGCCACCTCATCTGACCCCGTGAATATACCATCGACTCTTTGGGCTTGCTGTTGCAAAAAGGAAAACACTTGTTGTCCATCTTTTACATCGAGAGCACCGTTAATTTCAAGCTCTTTTGGAAAAACCAATTTATAGTCGTTTAACGCCTGCAGAAAGCCTTGTTTACGCTGATCAGTAATATGGGTTTCTTGAGAACCCGTTGAGTAAGCAATTCTGTTACATCCCTGTTCTATTAGATGAACTGTTGCATCATAAGCAGCCTGCCGGTGATCAATGTGAACCATAGATACCTGCTCCGTTTCCATGTATTCGTTACAAAGAACAACCGGCCCTGACTCCAGATACGGTTCAATAGCCTTCCATTGGTTCGCCAATGAAGTCATCACCACGCCATCGACTTGCTTCGTTTTAAGCAGCTGCAAATAATCCAATTCTTTTTGCTTCTTATCATGTGTCTGACAAACGATCACCTGGTATCCGTATTCAGAAGCTTTGAGCTCCATGGCTTCTATTAAATGACCGAAGAACGGATTTGTTACCCGAGGAAGCAGTACAGCAATTGTTTCTGTACGTTGACTGCGCAATCGGCGTGCCGAAGAATTAGGTACATAACCTAACTGCTCCATTGCCTCAATAATCTTTTCTTTTTTCTCTTCCGTGACGTAGGGTTGATCGTTAATCACCCGAGATACCGTAGTCCGTGACAAACCTGCCAGCCGGGCCACATCCTCAATAGTAGCCATTTTAACTCCCCCTGTTTCAGCCACATTTTGAAATCGTTTTCATATCAAATCATACTAATAGAATTTAAAAGATGCAAGAGAAAATTGAATTGTTTGGTACCAGGTACACCAAATAGAGGAAGCTGTACCCGGTACACAGATAAAAAAGAAAAAAACTGCTGCAGGGGGCAGCAGTTAGGGGTTCAGGTGTTTAAGGACCTTCTCGACGGCAGCTTCACCCTGGTCGATACAGTCCGGCAGTCCAATTCCTCCATAGGAAGCGCCAGCCAAATAAACACCTGGCAGTTCATCTCTCATTTTTTCGGTTACCTGTTTTATACGATCTTGATGCCCCACGGAATATTGCGGCATCGAATTACGCCATCTTGTGACGATAGAAAAATCAGGCTGTGCGTCAATTTTCATAATCTGATTCAGGTCTTGCAATGCAATCTCAGTAATTTCCTCGTCCGACAAATCGACGACTTCTTGATCATTAGGTTTACCTACGTAGCAGCGGAGCATTACCTTGCCTTCTGGTGTGGTATGAGGCCATTTTTTGTGGGTCCACGTACACGCTGTAATACGGAAACGACTGTTACGAGAGACTACGAATCCCGTACCGTCGATATCTTTTTTGATTGCCGCGGCATCAAAGGCCATCGCTACGTTTGCTACAGATGTTGCTTTCATTTCTTTTAGATTATCCATGAACCCGTATTGAGAAAGCATGCGCTGAGCTGCAAAATAAGGCACAGCCGCAATCACGGCATCTGCTTTTTCTACAGTTCCATCACTCAATAAGACATGATAGCCTTCATCTTTTTTCTCAATATGATCTATCCCTTTGTTCCTGTGTACTGAGGATGGGTCGAGCTGTACCTCCACCGCTTCAACGAGCGAACTTAGTCCATCTTCAAAGGTGCGGAACATGCTTGGCTTCTGTTTGCTTTTCGAAGGTTTAGGCATGGTATTTCTTAAACCTTTAATTAAACTGCCATGCTCCTGCTCTAATTGATAAAAATTAGGAAATGTAGCCAGCAGGCTTAGATCATCAATATCACCGGCATAAATCCCAGATAACAAGGGCTCAATTAGATTTTCAACGACTTGATTTCCAAGACGTCTTCTAAAAAACAATCCTAATGATTGATCACCTTCTATTTCCTGTTTTGGTTTTACAAGATCAAGAGCGGCTCTTAATTTACCTGCTGGAGTGAAAAGACCAGAAAAAAGAAAGGGACGGATTCTAGTCGGGATTCCCATGAACGATCCGCTCGGCATTTTGTGAAGTTTGTTTTTTACGAGGATGTATGCCTGGCCTGTTCCATTAGGAACCAGCTTGTCCTCCAGTCCAACCTCCTGCGCTAAACGGGTGGCGCTTTTTTTCCTTTCTAAAAAGGAATCCGGCCCCCGCTCAATAGTGAAGCCATTCCGCTTAACAGTATCGATCTTCCCGCCTAAGTGATCACTCGCTTCATAAAGTTCAACCTCAATTGGGAGCTGCTTTTCACGTATTTCTTTTTGTAAATAATAGGCAGCAGTTAATCCAGAGATACCGCCGCCTGCTATTACCACTTTTTTTCGTTCCATATTTATACCTGCTCTTCAATCTTAGCAAGTACGACACCAGCTAATGTGCGAATAAATTTAGGATGGGTATTCGGCATGGCCGGGCGATAATAATCAGCTCCGATTTCGTGACAAACCACTTTACACTCATAATCATTATCATATAGGACCTCAAGATGATCCGATACAAATCCAACCGGTGCATAAACAAAGGAATGATAGCCTTTTTCATTAAAAAGATCTTTTGTTAGATCCTGAACGTCAGGACCAAGCCACGGATCCGGCGTATTACCTTCACTCTGCCACCCAACTTCATATTGTGTGATGCCAGTTTCCTCTGAGATTAGCTGTGCTGTCCGCTTTAATTGTTCCGGATACGGATCGCCGCCTTCTAAAATCTTCTCAGGAAGACTATGTGCTGAAACAATCAAGCACGTATTTTCCCTTTCATGTGAAGGGATTTTCTCGTACTCTGCCAGAATATGCTCACTCCAATAGTCGATAAAACCAGGAGCGTCGTACCAGCTTTCGACGGAACGAATAGAAATACCATGCTTTTCAGCTTCTTCCTGAGCCCGTCCGTTATATGACTTCACGCTGTATGTCGAGTAATGGGGCGCCAGGACAATAGAGACAGCCTCCTGGATGCCGTCTTCAGCCATTTGCTGCACGGCCTCTTCCACAAATGGCTCAATGTGTTTAAGTCCTAAATACATCTTAAATTCAATTTCGTCTTGTTCTTCATTTAATGTATCCTGCAAAGCAGTCGCTTGATCTTCTGTAATACGAGCAAGAGGGGAAATACCGCCAATCGCATCGTAGCGGTCCCGCAGATCTTGCAGCATTGCCTCTGAAGGTTTTCTGCCGTGGCGGATATGGGTGTAATACGGCTCTAAATCTTCTTCTTTATAAGGCGTTCCGTATGCCATCACGAGCAAACCAACTTGTCTTTTATTCATTACCGTTCACCTCTTAAATCTTTTTTGAATAATCGTGAATAAGCCGGGTTAGACGCTGTAAGGTTTCAGGCTTAATGTCCGGCGTAACCCCATGACCTAAGTTAAAAATATGGCTTGGATGATGCTTTCCTTCATCAATAATCGCTTTCGCACGCTCTTCGATAACACTCCAATCGGAAAGTAAGATTGAAGGATCAAGGTTTCCTTGAAGCGGCTTTGTAATTCCCATATCCCTGGCTTCTTTAATGGAGAGGCGCCAATCTAGACCTACGACATCCACTGGGAGGTCATTCCATTCCAGTGCCAAATGTCTTGCCCCTACTCCAAACATTATTAAAGGAACCTCTGTTGAGCGAAGTTCTGAGAAAATAATCTCCATAATCGGCTTAATGAATGTACGGTAATCCTCAACATTTAAAGCGCCAACCCATGAATCAAAAATTTGAATAGCACTAGCCCCGGCTTCAACCTGGGCCCGAGCATATCTAATGGTGGTGTCAGCAAGCTTATCCATGAGTGCAAACCACGTTTCTGGATCACTATACATCAGTGCTTTTGTTTTATTATAATTTTTCGAAGGGCCGCCCTCAATCATATAGCTTGCCAAAGTGAATGGTGCACCGGAAAAACCGATAAGCGGTACATTCAGCTGTTCTTCCGTCAGCAGACGAATGGTATCCATGACATAAGAAACATCCGTTTCAGGATCAATGGTTCCAAGCTTCATAATATCGGCTTTACTCCGGATAGGATTATCAATTACTGGTCCGATTCCTTTTTTAATTTCCACATCTACGCCTATGGCAGGCAGCGGTGTCATAATGTCTTTGTATAGTATGGCCGCATCCACATCGTACTGTTCTACAGGCAGCCTCGTTACATAAGCACCTAGTTCGGGCTGGTGCGTGATTTCAAAAAGTGAGTATTTTTCTTTTAATTTACGGTATTCAGGCTGTGAACGGCCGGCCTGTCTCATGTACCAAACTGGTGTATGACTTGTCGGCTCACCCCGAAATGCTTTTAAGATCGTATCATTAAATGGTTTCGTCATCCCTCATAACTCCTTTTACACGTTCAACGTTTATCCGCTTTCCACTATACTCATATTTTTACTCGGTGTATAGAAAAACGATTGATTTGTCACTGTTTTGTGCATTTTTTCACAGGTGTTAATTTATCGTCACAGAATTTGATGGCTCTCCTTCCCGCCCGGTCAACGGGTCATAAGGCACCACAACATAAGTTCTTGAGCTTAGCAAGCTAAATCCGCTCACACTATACCGGCCTTCCCCCGTTACATCCCCGATTAATCTTTTACCGTTTTCTCTATCTTCATATATTCGATAGATTACACGGTCGTCGTCGGCTGGCGTCCATTCAATCGTCCCGGAGACCAGTCTGAAACCGCCAAAGCCGACAGAGCCTTTAGCATCGTTAATTTCAGGGAGAGAAATCGGGTCAGGCAAGCGCTCGAGCCCCTCCGGCTTCTTAAATGATGAGGCCATTTCTTTTTCCTCATCTACCTCGGACAATATAGATTTCATTAGAGCAGTAGGATATTCACTTCCACCAGTGAGGTAATAATCTTCCCCCGAATGATCATATCCCATCCATAAAGCTCCTGCATATTTGGGCGTGTACCCTGCAAACCAAACGTCTTTGTTTTTTCCTTCCACAGATGGATGCTGCTGAGTCCCCGTTTTACCAGCCAGAGCTTTAGCAAAACTCCCTGCTTGAGCTGTACCTGCCTCCACTGTTTTTTCAAGCATTTGAGTCATATTCCAGGCAGTCTCTTCGTTAAATACTTGTTTCTCTGAAATCTCTTGGCGGTGGATGACCTCTCCGTTGCGGTCGATAATTTGTTGAATCGCATGTCCATCTATTACCTTTCCCTGGTTCGCAAAGCTTCGATAAGCTTGAGTGAGCTGCAGAGGCGTATAACCTTCTGATAGTCCTCCTAAAGCAATAGATAACCCTTCGTCTTTTGTCGGAAGACCAAGCTGCTCTAAATATTTTTTAGCATATCCAATCCCCATTTGATCTAAGAGCCAAACTGCAGGGGCATTTTTCGATTCAATAATCGCCTGATACATAGAGGTGTACCCATCGTATTGCCCGTCATAATTTCGAGGGGTATAGTCTCCATAGCTGGTCTGTTCATCTTCTAATAAGGAGTATGGAATATACTTTTTGTCCATCAAAGCTGGTCCGTATACAGATAAAGGCTTGATCACGGAACCAGGCTGCTTACGAGTCAACGCTCGATTCACATCTCCGTGCTTAAAATCACGCCCCCCTACGACAGCAGCTAATCCACCTGTTTTTTGATCCATTAATGTAAAAGCTCCTTCAACCTGCTCCTGAGAGCCTGGCGCAAATTCCCCATTCTTCATTTTTTCTGAAGCAATCCGTTGTATAGCAGGATCCATTTCCACAATAAGTCGATAGCCTCCGCGTTTTAATTCCTCTCGTGAAATATGATAATTCTCTTCAGCTTCACGAATGGCTGCATCCACATAACTATTCGTCCATGTTTCATTGTTCTCTTCACGCTTTTCCGCTCCTAAAGTAGATCCCTGCAGGCTCACCATTTCTTCAGCAGCAATCATATCAAGTGCTTCCATTCGAGCAAGAACCGTATTTCGTCTGTCTAATGCTTCCTCTGGATTCTCAAAAGGTGAATAAGAGTTTGGTGCTTTAGGCAATCCAGCCAGCAGGGCCCCTTGAGCGACAGTCAGGTCTGAGACTGATGTATTAAAGTATTCCTTTGAAGCTTCTTCTACACCATAGGCGCCATTCCCAAAATAGATGGTATTTAAGTAAAGCTCCAATATTTCATCCTTTGTAAATTTGCGCTCTAAATGAATAGCAGCCATCACTTCTTTAGTTTTACGCATCCATGATTTCTCATTTGTCAGAAATAAATTCTTCGCAAGCTGCTGGGTAATCGTGCTGCCGCCCTCTACCTTCTCCATTGCAATAATGTCCCGATAAACGGCTCTTAATATAGACTTGAAATCTACTCCGGAATGCTCATAAAATCGGCTGTCTTCTACAGCAATGAAAGCTTCCTGCACATCCTCCGGAATGTCGTTGATGTCGACCAGGGTCCTATTTTTTGTGTAGATTCTTTCTATGATTTCTCCTTCTTTTGTTTCCACAGTCGTGGCTGTATCCAGTGCTAAAGCTTCTCCCGAAACAATAAACCGGCCTCCAAACAGAATGATCAAAAAGCCTATAATGGAAAACAACAAAAAGGCGGTTATGATTACAGCCGGCCATTTTACCCGCTTTATCCATTTATAGGACGACTTTTTTCTTTCCCTTCTTTTCAAACGTCCTGCATCCTTTCTTAATTCCTTATGTTAGAGCTTGCAGAAGTTTTGTCTAACTTGCTACACTTAACGTGATGTAGGAAAGGAGACAAACTTATGACCGTATCTATGACAAATGGTACATTAAACTATTTAGCAAAGCTACAGCAAGAGTATCCCGAGCTTCTTCTAATGCAGGATCAGGATAAAACAGTAGCTTACTATGAAGGTGAGAAAGCTTCCTTTTTTGCTGAGGGACGTGACTTTGAAGTTGTGGAATCATCTGGTGAAGTTCAGTCGACTGGGTTTGTCGTGATGAACAACATCCCTGTTTCTGACGAAGGCCGTCCTGTATTCGAAGACAGGTTTAAAAAACGTGCAGGCAGTGTTGAAAATATGGAGGGGTTTCAGGCGATTCGTATTCTAAGACCTGTCAAAGGCAATACCTATGTCGTATTCACTCAGTGGCGAAATGAACAAAGCTTTGAAAACTGGAAAAACTCTCAAGCTTTTGAAAAAGCTCATGAGAATTCCGGACCCCAGAGCAAAGAGAAGCCGTCGTTTATTGATGGAAAACCTTATATAACTAAATACCAAATGATCCAGCTAGAATAAAACACAGCAAAAGTGAGCGGTCAGAGCCGCTCACTTTTTTATTCTACAACATTATCTTCAAAGAAACTTTCAAACTCTTCCATTGACTGTGCACCGACCATACGATCCTGTTCTTCTCCGTCTTCATAGTGCACGAGAGTAGGAGTGGACTCAATACTGTATTTGTTCCATTGAGTGTCAAATTCAAGCAGATTCATTTTTTTCATGTCGACATTCATGTCTTCAGCAAGCGGTACAAGATCAGGAGTAGTTTCACGGCAGTGCGGGCATTCCGGGCTATAGAAATATACTGTTACCGGGTCGCCGGACTGAACTTCCTCCTCCAGTTCATCAGGAAGAATTTGATTTCCATAGTCCGGATCGTCAAGTTGATCAATCGTTGCCTGCTCGAGATTGTCTTTACCGTATGGATTATCTGCTGATTTCTGAGAGTTCTGGTAGTTTACGACAAAGGCCAGTACAACAATAAGAATGACCAGTACCGTAGCAAATATAATCATATTCTTTTTCATTTAAGCGTTACTCCTTTGTTCACGAATCGTCATCACATGACAAATAAAAATAATAGCAAAAGCGGTTCCCGCAAGAAATGGAATAGTTACAAATCCACCCCAGTTAATGTACGCAGCATTACAGGGTACCGTTCCGCAGGCATCACCGGCCGACTGAAAAGCCGGTACTTTTTGAATTAAGTAGTGATAAATGGATATACATCCGCCAATCCCGCTTAATATCAACCCTGATAAAGCGGTTTGTGTATTTTTTCTAATTAATGAGACTCCGTAAATAACGACCAGGGGATACATAAAGATCCTCTGAAACCAGCATAACTCGCATGGCGTGTATCGCAGGATTTCAGAAAAAAACAGGCTTCCCAGCGTTGCAGCTAATGATACAGCCCAAGCAATGAATAATAGCGTTTCACTTTTTTGTTTCATTTTACTAATTTCCTTTCTGCCTCTCTCCCACCTGTTATTATACTAGCTATCGTTTTGAAATCAAAATAAGAAGTACAAACTTATGGATATTGATGTTTAAACCAAAAATAAGAGGGAATATTTGAAATGTGCCAAGTTTTATCAGAAAGGATGATCATGAAATGGACGAAAAAATGCAACAATTAATCGACGGACTCAACGAAGACTTAGCAAATGAATATGCGGCTTCTATTATGTATACTTACAATGCAGCCGTTGTATCAGGATTATACCGCTCAGTGCTTAAACCTTTCTTCGAGAGCGAAGTAGCCGATGAACAAGGTCACGCTTTATACCTTGCTGAGAAAATCAGTATTTTAGGAGGCACACCTACTACAACTCCAGCTGAAGTAAAACAACACACAGAAGTCAGAGCTATGCTCCGCGAGGCACGTGAAGCAGAGCGTGCAACAATTGATCGCTATGAAGAACGTAAACAGCAAGCGGATGAACTTAACTTAACTGAACTTTCTGTTAAACTAGATGATCTTATTTCAGATGAGACAGGCCACATGGAAGAAATCGACCGTTTACTGCAGGATTCTCGTCTGCATGAATAACAATTTAATTGTGAAAAGCCTGCCGACCAAGACGGCAGGCTTTTCTTATGAGCTTTTAATATAAAAAATAGTCTGATATATTAAGTAATATTAAATACAACCTAAAGTGATAAGGAGAGGTCAAACTATGTGGCAGAATATATTTGAAGCCGTAGATAAACAATATGAATCAATGGTCCGCACCCGGCGTTACTTACACCAGCACCCCGAAGTGTCCTTTGAAGAAGAGGAAACTGCGGCATTTATTCAACAAACCTATGATCGATTAGGGATTCCATACGAAAGAAACGTGGGAGGAAATGGAGTTCTGGCCACCCTTAAAGGCGGCAAGCCTGGAAAAAAAGTCGCTTTACGTGCCGACTTCGATGCTTTGCCGATTCAGGAAGAAAATGATGTAGAATATAAGTCTAAAGTGGACGGGGTCATGCACGCCTGCGGTCATGACGGCCATACCGCAGCATTATTAGGATTAGCAGAAGCCCTGCTGCCCTTTCAGGATGAACTTCCCGGCACAATCATATTTCTTCACCAGCACGCCGAAGAGTACGCGCCAGGCGGTGCTAAGTCGATCATTGAAACAGGTGCACTGGATGACGTAGATGCTGTATTCGGTACGCACTTATGGGTCAGCACACCTACCGGGATCATCCAGACGGCAAAAGGACCTTTTATGGCGGGCGCTGACCGATTCCATATTACAGTTAAAGGGAAAGGCGGACATGGGGCTATACCTCATCAAACTAAGGACGCCATTGTAATTGCCTCTCAGCTCGTTACATCTCTGCAGCAAATTGTTTCTCGTCGAGTTAACCCTTTAGATACAGCGGTGCTTTCAGTCGGCACATTTGAATCCGGAGATGCATTTAACGTTATAGCAGATTCCGCTGCATTATCGGGTACGGTTCGCACGTTTAAGCCTGAAGTTCAAGAGCTTATTATTGAAGAAATGGAAAAAGTAATTAAAGGTGCCTGTGTAAGCTATGGTGCGGATTACGACTTTGAATATCTAAAAGGCTACACCCCGGTAATTAATCATGAAAAAGAAGCTGCTTTAATATTACAGGATGCTGTGAAGGCGGACAATTCTCTGTCCACTGAAGAAGTAGAACCTGTTATGGCAGGAGAAGATTTTGCTTATTATTTAGAGCACAAGCCCGGTGCCTTCTATTTTACCGGGGCTCAAATCCCTGACCATTACTACCCTCATCACCATCCAAAATTCGACTTTGATGAAAAGGCTCTGCCCCACGCAGCTAAAACTTTACTTCAAGCGTATCGCTCTTATCAAGAGCAAGCTTAGCCGAGCAGACGGAGACGATGAACATTCATCGTCGTCTCCCCCAGCTGCTCCAATAACCGTCCATTTGCCACAAAACCCACGATTGCTCCCAGCCCCGGGATAAGCTGCATAAGTTTAACCAGGTCAATTGTATCTCTATATTCGATTTGCAGCGTCTTCCAGTCGATATGTTTTCGTTCAAGGCTCTCATTCTCCCAATTTAAGACTAAGTTCTTTACTTTTACCCTATGCTGATCACTAGAGAAAGCAAGCATAAAAATATGCAGCAAAAAGACTCTTTCTTCGTATCGATGTACGTTGAGTCCATAATACTGGCCTGCGTCAAATAAAAACTTCATCTTAATACTCAATAATAAGGGGAAATCAGCGACGCCAAGCCAGAAACCACCCGCTCCGGTTCCTGCTCCTTCCCAGGAAGCAGTTGATTTATATTGTTTGAGACGCTCCTCCACCAGTAATTCCCGATGCTGAAACGACCAGTCCTGCTCCGTCTCAATAGGTCGTATATACTTAGATGTCGTAAGAGACAATTCGATCATTTTTTTTATACTTTCGGTAACCAGGTTATGGACACGGTCCGGGATTTTTTTGTTAATAGATGATTGAAAGCCTTTCGACGTTCGTTGTATAACACCTGATCGTTTCTCAAGGGAGCGGCTCCAACGCAGTGCCTCTTTATACTTCGTTTGTTCATAATGGTTCATTATAAGCTCCCTCCAAAAATGCGGCCCTATACGGGAAGGACCGCAATACTTAAACGAGACGTGGTTTCACATAGCTTTGAATAAAAGTATACGTAAATAAAGTTCCTCCGGCAGCGACAATTATAACTCCAAGTAAATTCCATTGAATTAAAAACAGAATAGCAAACAAGATGGTTTGAAAAAGCATAAGCTGCTTTAAAAATGTAAGCATTGCTTCCTGCCTCCACTCATGTTTGACAGGGTATAAATCAAGCCACACGATGACTCGATGATGATTCCAAAGGGAAATCATCTGAAAAGCGCTTAAGTAAAGAAATAAAAGGGCAAATGCAATTTTCACCCAGAGATTAGGTACAAACCATACCGCCAGTGCTCCAATTCCGATTAAGCGCAAATACATTCCTAAATAGTCACTGCTGCGGATAAACGTAATTCGATAGAGGTAAGTAAACGTTTCATTCTGCTTATAGGTAATTGATGCTGTAAGCAAGCGAACAAGCGCATGTCTTTTCTTTACAGTATTTTTTAAGTGCGGAACATCGGTAAACATATTTGCAATACGGTAAAACGTGCGCATTCTTGCTTGATCCTTTGTAACGAGCACATCAAAGACAAGTCCGGCTTTCCTGCTTGATATATGACGGATATATAAGACTAAGCATAAAAGGATTAGAAAAAGAATCCCGGCGTACAGCAGCTCATTTTGAGCAAATAATAAGAATAGAAAGATACTTATAATCGTTCTTACAAGCTGGTCAGCAGAACGGACATTTACATTTCTTTCCTTTAACATCCACCAATTGGCCATCATATTTACCGCTTTTACTAACAGCATTCCTAAGAGCATTAAAAGGTAATGCCCCATCCCAAGCTGTGGGTAAGACTCAAAATACAGAGGTCCCAGTGCAGCTGCCACGAGAAAAATCAAATATAGCTGGACGATAAAGCTGTAGCCTAAACATCTATTAAAATATTCTTTCAACTGATGCTCTGCCGGCAAAAGAAATACTAAGTCCGGCTCTTTTAAAAGTGTTCTGACAGGACTGTAGCTTACTGTGAGCCCAAAAGCAATGCCGATCACCCAAGCAGTCGGAAACTCTTCTGGAAGTTCCAGCAGCCATCTCTGATAGTAATAGGCAAGGGCAGAAATGAAGAAAAACATCGCGATCGCTATATGACCGTTAAAAATATATTTTAAATAGCGGCTGGTTTCTTTGATATGTGCCTGAAAGCGGTCACTCCATAGTTTTCTGGCATCAATCATCGTCTTCTTCCTTCGTCAGCTGAATATAGATATCATCTAGAGATGCTCGCGGACTGCCAAACGACTGCCGCAGCTCTTCCAGCGTTCCTAAAGCTCGAATATTACCATCGTGTATAATTACAAAACGGTCACAATACTTCTCAGCTGTCGCTAAAATATGTGTCGACATTAAGATCCCAGCCCCCTTCTCTTTCATTTCATCCATCAGCTCCAGATACGACTGGATTCCCAGAGGGTCTAAGCCTACAAATGGCTCGTCTACAATATAAAGTTCAGGTTCAATTAAGAAAGCACACATAATCATCACCTTCTGCCTCATTCCTTTTGAGAAATGAACAGGGAACCAATTGAGCTTTTTAGAAAGACGGAATTCTTTTAATAAAGGGTCTAGTCTCTTCTTAAATGTTTCTTCTGGTATATTGTAAGCCATAGCCGTTAAGTGCAGGTGTTCGTATAGTGTAAGTTCATCATACAGAATGGGCATTTCCGGTATATAAGCAAGCTGCTGACGATATCCTTCAGGGTTCTCATCAAATGTAGTGCCATTAATAGCTACTTTTCCCTTTTTCGCCTGCATCATTCCAATTACGTGTTTAATGGTCGTGCTTTTACCCGCACCGTTAAGTCCGATCAGCCCGACAATTTCATTGGGATAGACATCAAACGATATGCCATGCAGCACATCTTTATGAGTATAGCCTCCGTGTAAATCCTCTATATGTAAAAGTGAGTTCAATTTAATCCCTCTTTCTCATGCGTACTTCATCTTAATAAATTTTATCATAATCTGGCAGGTGTTACACTTATCTGCCAGAGAAGGTTCTTAATCGAGAAAACTACCTCTTTTATGATACAATTATACAAAACATCATGTTAGGAGTGGCGTTAAAATGTCTCATGAGAGCAACTGTATTTTTTGTAAAATCATTAACGGTGAGATTCCTTCCGCTAAAGTTTACGAAGATGAAGATGTATACGCGTTTCTTGACATCAGTCAAGTAACCAAAGGGCATACCCTTATCATTCCGAAAACCCACACCAGGGATATTTACTCAACGGATGAACAAATCGCCGAAAAATTATTCGCCCGTGTTCCTAAGGTTGCTAATGCATTAAAGTCTGCTTTTGAGCCTGTTGGACTAAATCTTCTTAACAACAACGAGGAGCCTGCAGGTCAATCTGTCTTTCACTTACATATCCATCTCATTCCCCGTTATGGAAAAAAGGATGGATTTGAGCCTGACTGGGTCGTTCATACAGATGAGTATTCAAATGAGGATTTACAAGCATTGGCTGAAGAAATTAGCGCTAAAATCAGCTAGTTTGTGAGCTTGTATTATACTCATGTTTTGCTATAATAATGTAAGTATCTGCAATTGACCAGAGGGTACAATTGAGATAGAAATAGATGAGTTTAGTAGAGAAGAGGAGATGTACAAATGAATACACGTATTCTAGTTATGCTTTCATTGTTAGTAGGAATGGGTGCTGTACTGCATGCTGTCCTTCCCCCGTTTTTCTTTGGAATGCGTCCGGATATGATGCTGACGATGATGTTTTTAGGCATTATTCTTTTTCCTAAGCTGCAATATGTATTGTTGCTTTCAGCAGCCACAGGATTGATTTCTGCATTAACAACAACTGTTCCAGGAGGCCAGATTGCCAACTTAATCGATAAGCCTGTCACAGCTGTAACCTTTTTTGCACTGTATCTAAGTTTAAAAAAGGTGTTGAAGAATGGGGCAGCGCCAATTCTGACAGCTGTTGGGACGCTTATAAGCGGTGGTGTTTTTCTCGGCAGTGTGTTATTTATTCTAGGTATGATGGAAGCTAGCTTCGGAGCGATGTTTTTAACTGTTGTTGTTCCAACAGCAGTGATTAATACAATGGCTATGGTTGTCATATATCCAGTAGCCCAAACAATAATGAAACGAAAAAGTGCCGCTCACTCCTTGAGCGTGTAGTGTCACAGGTGGTCTTAACCATCATCTTAGGCCGCTGCCTTCTTTTTGGAGCGGCCTGTTTTTCAACTAATAGGTTTTAAACGTACATATTAAGAGAAAATAGTAAATAGTCATAGTTTCTGAAAGGAGATTTTCTCATGGCAAATCCGAAATCTTTAATTTTAGGTATCATCGTCGGTGGTGCTGCTGGTGCTGCTTACACATTACTTAACACCCCTTCCTCTGGCCGGGACTTCCGGGAAAATGCTAAATTAAAAAGTAAAAGTTTAAAAACAACGATTTTAAGTCTTAAAGAAGAAGGACTGCAATTAAAAGATCAAATTGCTCAAACCTCCAAAGAAGGGGCTGAGCTCATTAAAGAACTTTCAGAAGATGTAAAGAGCTCCGTTGAAAGCTGGAAGAGAACCGTCGAACCCCATCAGAAAAACATTCAAAAATATTTAGAACAAATCGAGGAAAGCTTAAAGGAATTAGAAGACAAAGCAAAAGCTGAGCAAAACACTGAGCCTGATGATGATTTGAATCCACAGCCAAACAATTAATAGTTACAGTAAGAGAGAATTTCCAGATATGGATATCTGGAAATTCTCTTTTTAAATTGATTTTTTATACTTCGCAGGCCGTATTATTACTACTTTTTGAGAAAAAGGGATCTATTTGGCAAGTTCCTTCCTCACAACTAGCTCAAAAACCAATAATTAAGACGGTCAACTTTCTCGACAGTGTAAAAAAATCCGTTTCTCGGTAAGAGAAACGGATTTTTAGGGTTTTAATTGTCAGCTTCTAAATCTTCAATAGAGTCTACATCCATGTAATCGGGAACAACCAGCCCAACTTTAGCTCCTTCAAGATTTACTCCCAGGTCTTCTAGGTTATCCTGGTGTTGTTCAAATTGATCTCCATGCGTAGCCGGCAGCCATGCAGCAACCATTCCATCAGCCTCGCCGGAGGCTACAGCCTCCCACATTGGCCCATTGTCTAATTGAGTAACAGATACCTCAAATCCCTGGTTCTGCATTACTTCTGCTACCACATGGGTAGAAGCAATTTCAGAGTCCCAATTCACGTAAACAAGCTCAGCTTCCGTCCCGTCTACTTCTTCCGTACCATCTGTCCACTCACTTACCTTATCATCATTTTCTTCAACCCAGTTCTGAGCCGCTTCTTCTGGATCTGTTCCTTCATTAATATCTAACATAACAGCTTCCATATCTTCGGCTTCCCAGTTAAACTGATCTAAGATTTGGTAAGCTTCGGGTTTATCTTCTTCTAGTCCTTCTCTAACCATTGTTCTAATTTCTTCAGCTTCTCCAAAACTGCCTTCAGGATCCTCTAAATATTTCAAATCATATTCAGCAAATTTCCAGTGCGGAGTCCAACCCGTAACGATGATCGGTTCTTCATTTTCAATTGCATCACCAAGCTCCGTAGCCATTGCCCCGGAAGAAGAAGTAGAAACATCCCATCCTTCAAGGTTGTCATAATCTTCCTCAACCGCTTGTTCAGCTCCAGCTACTACACCAGCCCCTGCTTCAATTCCTGTTATCGTATAGTCTACTTCTTCACTTACACTAGTTGAACCTTCAGCTTCTCCACCTTCATCTGATGAACCGCAGCCAGCCGCCGCAAGAGATAATGCCAACCCTGCAGCAATACTCAATCGTTTCCAATTCTCTTTCTTCATATAAACCTCTCCCCTTCTAACTTAATATATTTATAGTAAAAGAACCGCAAAAGCTCTTAACTATTAAGCTTGATCTCCGCGCTGTGTATTTAAGTTCTGAGCAAATCGGTCAATTATAATCGCTAGAATAACAATACCCAATCCTGCCACAAATCCTGTTCCTACATCAGCACGCTGAAGACCTGTAATTACCGTTTGACCCAGACCTTCCGCACCGATCATAGAAGCGATAACGACCATAGAAAGTGAAAGCATGACCGTTTGGTTAATTCCAGCCATAATCGTCTTTTTAGCCATTGGCAGCTGAACTTTAAACAGCTTTTGTGTACCTGTGGTTCCAAATGCTTCTGCGGCCTCAATCAATTCGTGAGAAACTTGCCTGATCCCTAAATTTGTAAAACGAACAGTTGGAGGGGTAGCAAAAATCACAGAAGCAAACACACCAGGTACCATTCCGATACTAAAAAAAGCGACAGCAGGTATTAAATAAACGAATGCCGGCATTGTCTGCATAAAATCAAGAACAGGAGTAAGAACTTGCTGAACCACCTTACTCTTTGCCATCCAGATCCCAAATGGAACCCCTATAATTACTGAAATTAAGCTTGCAAAAATAACGAGTGTGAAAGTGTTCATTAATTCTTCCCATAATTCCTGGTTTTGAATATACCAGAGTCCTACAATGACAAAGACCGGCAGTCCAAACCTTTTCTTAGAGACAAAAAACGCCAGCACCGCAACAACTGCGATAAACAACCAGATCGGGATGGCCATTAAAACAGTCTCTGCGAAAAATTCAATAAAATCTCCAAAGTCATCTTTTAAAAAATTAAATAACCCACTAAAGGTATTTTTTATCCAATCGGTAGCGTCAGATATCCATTCTGCTACCGGAAGCTTAGGAATTAGTTCCATTTAGATTCACCTCATTTCCTGCTAATGCTGCAATGACAGCACCGCGTACAATAATCCCCAGAAGTTTATTATCTTCTACGACTGCCACAGGGACAGGAGTATCATGAATAATTGTAAATATTTCGTTCATTGAAGTATCTTTTTGCACTTTTGGAACGTCGGTTCGCAGAATAGATTTCAAATCTTTCATTTCCTGCTTAGCTGCCTCAGATACATCCTCAGCCGTCACATAACCATACAGTTTTCGTCTAGCATCGGTTACATAAATACTGGAAAGCCCTTCTTTACGCATTCGTTCAAGAGCCGTACGGGGTCCATGTTTTTCAATATCCACTGTTTCCGGACGTTTCATAATGTTCTCAGCGTTTAACACTTTCGCACGATCTACATCTTCAACAAATTTTTCTACATAATCGTTTGCAGGATTGACCAGAATCTCTTCAGGTGTCCCAATTTGTACAATCCGCCCATCTTTCATAAGAGCTATTCTATCTCCGATGCGCAATGCTTCATCTAAATCATGAGTAATAAATAGAATTGTCTTTTTCATGGATTCCTGTAATTCAAGGAGCTCATCCTGCATTTCCTTACGAATAAGCGGATCTAAGGCAGAAAAAGCCTCGTCCATCAGCAGCACTTCTGGATCATTAGCAAGTGCGCGCGCTAAACCAACACGCTGCTGCATTCCTCCTGATAACTGAGCTGGATACTGATTAATATAGCCGCCTAAACCAACCATTTCCAATGATTCTTTCGCTCTGCTTTTTCTTTCCTCTTTATCCAGCCCCTGAACTTCTAATCCAAACTCAGCATTCTCCAGTATCGTTCGGTGAGGAAATAACCCAAATCTCTGAAAAACCATACTAAGCTTTTGACGTCTTACTTCACGCAAGCTTTTTTTATCCATTTTTGCCAGGTCATTTCCGTCAATAAGTACACTTCCCTCAGTCGGGTCTATTAATCTGTTAATTAATCGAACCAATGTAGATTTACCACTTCCGGAAAGTCCCATAATGACAAATATTTCACCTTCCTCCACATTAAAGGAAGCCCGGTTTACACCGACTGTATTTCCTGTTTTCTGTAATATTTCATCTTTCGATAAGCCTTCATCCAAAAACTTGGTGGCTTTCTTTGGATTTTTCCCAAAGATTTTAGATAAATTATTTACCTCAATAATCGGCAAAGCTTTTCACCTCTTCATTTCTTTCACATTTTTTGGTTTGCGTTCCATTGCACACTCTATACACTGTAACCTATTTGTAACATAAAGTTCAAACCATAAATTCTATTAATTTAGTTTAAAAATAATGTACAGTTTAAACTGTACATAGTATTAAAGCATATTCCTTTTAAATTTCTCGCTATTGCTCCATATTTCGACTGTCTTTTCTATTTTTCTATTTTTTTCATCTATAGTATTGTGTGATTTAGCCAATCGTGAAGGAGGAGCTTATGGAATTACATCCAAGCCAAACACAAGAGAATGTACATATTGCGATCGTCCAAGAATTTTCAAAAACACTTGAGATGTTTGGATTTACCACAGCTGATTCCAGGTTATTTGCAAGTTTATACCTGAAGGGGAAAGCGATGACCCTAGATGAAATGAGTGATTTGCTTGGGAAGAGTAAGACCTCAATCAGTACAGGAATCCGTAACCTTGTCGAGCAGGGGCTAGTCGAGAAAGTGTGGAAAAAAGGGGTTCGTAAAGATTATTACAAGGCTGATGAGCAGCTTTATAAAAAGTTTATGATAACTTATGTACAGCGCTGGATTGAAGCTTCTTACGCTCAAACTCAATCGCTGGAAAGATTAAAGGAAAGTCTTTCCTCCACAAATCAAGAGATCCTGCAGAATCGTCTCAATCAAATGATTGAATTTCATAAACAGATAACTGCTTCTTTTGAAGGAAGTTTTAACGTTTATAAACATTCACCTTTATCAGATAATTAAAAATATTTTTCAAAAATAATATACCAGCACATTAAATCTTGAAAAAAAAATAATATCTACTAAAATAAAGAGTAAGTAACAGTTTTCGAGGACTCTATCATTTCTGCTTTTAGGGAATTCAGAGGTTTTGTAGAATGAAGTTAGAACCTAGAAAAGGTGAGATGTATGAACAATAAAATTTCCAAGCAGGATGCGATTTTTTATAGTCATAAAATGGCCCAGTTATCCAAAGCGTTATGGAAGGCTATTGAGAAGGACTGGCAGGACTGGATAAAGCCTTTTAAACTTAATATAAATGAGCATCATATTCTTTGGATCGCTTATCATTTAAAAGGAGCCAGCATATCCGAGATTTCAAAATATGGCGTGATGCATGTTTCAACGGCTTTTAATTTTTCAAAAAAATTAGAAGAACGGGGACTGCTTCGATTTTCCAAACGTGAGAATGATAAGAGAAACACGTATATCGAATTGACGGAAAAAGGTACAGATTTGCTAGAAGATACGCTGAAGGAATATGACCCCAATGATAATTCTGTATTACGAGGTGTTCTCCCGATGACAGAAATGTACGGTAAACTGCCGGAATTCCTTGACTTGTCCGCACTTATTAAAGAGATCTACGGAGATGAATATATGGAGATTCTTGAGCGGTCCCTCGAAAACATTGAAGACGACAACCATGTGCTTGACGAAAAAACGGAATTAGAAGTCTATAAGACATCAACAAGTCAATCATCTTAAAACTCTCCCCTTCTTACTGTAAGAAGGGGTTTTTATTTATGCCCTGATGTTAAATAAATAAACAGCTCCATCAAGTCACTGTAAAGACCTTCTTGATACATTGCCAGGAATGTTTTTTCTACAGGCAGCTTTAAGCAAAGCATTCCGGCGAAATGAATTAGTAACTGCTCATGATGGACAAATCCCTCCTCTATTTCTTCAAGGTATCTATTGTATAAGTATTCGACAAGTTCCATCGTTTCCTTGTATTCTTTCTCTGTTAAACATTTCTCCACTACTAATTTAGTGAATGGGTACTGATCTAGTAGTGTTAAATTCAGCAGCAATTGCAACCGGAAATGCAAGTCATTTTTTACGTCATCTTTCGACAATCACACTCTCTCCTTCATTCCTTGTAAACATTGATTTCACGCGGTTTGCACCCTCTAAAAAATTCTAAATCTTTTTTTACAGAAAACCTATTGCTTTTTCCCCTAAAACATACTATTATTCATCTAGTGTTTAAAGAAAGCAGCACCACCTATCATACTCGAAATCACACTATTTTTCATAGAAATTTTTACAGCAAAGGGGGATTCTAAGATGAATTGCTGGAAATCAGTAAACATCAATAAAGAATTCGGACTCAACCGTGTATATTTAATGTCTTTTTTAACTGGACTGATGTCCTTCTTAATCCTTTACCTGCCTTTTTCCATTATGCATGGAACTGAGGATGTTAAAGATCATGGATTTCTTCCATTGATGGTCATCTTATTATTCCTGCCTTCCATGCATCGTTTAATGCATATACTGCCTTTATTGTTAACTTATAAAAAAGTGAAAGTGCAGTTTGCTGTGGTCAATCGCATGACACCTACTTTCGCTTATCAATGTAAATCAAAATTATCAAAAAGCACTTCAATTCTTATGGCTCTGGCGCCTACATTTTTTATAACCGCGCCAGCACTTGTAATGAGTTTTGTCTTTCCAGGATATTTTGCATATCTTGTCATTATCGCTTCGGTTAATATTGGGTTGTCCTTTAGTGATTTTCTTTATTTAAATCAATTTGTCAGGGCACCTCGTCAATGTATTATCGAAAATGCAAAAGATGGGTATGATATTCTTATCCGTAATCAGGAAATCTAACAAACACAGTGCTCGTTAGAAGAGCACTGTGTTTTTAATTGAGGTTTTATTCTGTTCAACAGGGGGAATCTTTGGTAGAGTAGTTTCATAGGGAATAAAGGAGGTTTTTACAATCGTTGCAATATTATTTGTTATTTATGGACTTATCGTTCTTTTCACATTTAATTCTCTTACACATTCCTTATGTTTGAAAACTAAGATGTCTAATGAAAAACAATCGCGGGTATTCCGGACAATTAATGTACTCATTACAATCTTATTGATTACTTCCTACGTAGATGTGATCAACCATATGTAATCTACAGGCTATGCAGCAAGCATAGCCTGTTTTTCTTCCATCTTATAGCCAAGCCGCACCTACGATGATGAGTAGAATAAACAATACTACGATTAGCGCAAAGCCTCCACCATATCCGTAACCCATATCTTCACCCCCATGCTTAAGACATAACACATCATATGCCTTTTTCTTATCATTCGAATGGGCAGCCACCTACCCATTTTCCTATTTTTTTAAACCATATAGTACGAAGTAGTTAAAATGTGGTATATTAGTAAATGGACTATACGTAAAACTTTCAGGGATGAGAATTGTATTTTTCGCCATTTGGCCTGATGGTCGAAAGATTTGAAGTTTTATTGTCTGTTCCTTTATAACAACATATGCTTGGGGAGTGTACGAATTGAAAATGAAAAACAAGATACTTACTGTTTTACTTGCCACTGGATTAACGGTCTTAACAGCATGCTCAGATGAAGGTGATTCTGAAGCAGTAGTGGAAACAAATGGTGGAGAAATTACAAAAGAGGAATTCTATGAAGAACTCAAGAAGAATTCCGGAGAAGAAGTCCTGCAGCAGCTTGTTTTAAATGAAGTATTAGAAGATAATTACGAAATATCAGACGAAGACGTAGAGAAAGAGCTCGATGCTTTAAAAGAGCAATATGGTGAACAATTCGATATGGTTCTTCAGCAAAGCGGTTTTTCCGATGAAGATGAGTTTAAAGAAACAATCCGCTTAAGTCTCTTACAGGAACAGGCAGCTGCTGAGAACGTAGATATTTCTGAAGAAGAAATGGAAACATACTATGAGCGTATGAAAACCGAAGTAGAAGCCAGTCACATTCTAGTAGAAGATGAAGAAACGGCAAATGAAGTGAAAGAAAAGCTGGACGGAGGCGAAGATTTTGCAGACCTTGCCAGTGAATACTCTACCGATGGCTCTGCTGAGCAGGGAGGAGAACTTGGATTCTTCGGACCTGGTGCAATGGACGCTGACTTTGAGGAAGCAGCCTATAACTTAGAGGTAGATGAAGTAAGCGATCCAGTTGAAACACAGTTTGGCTATCACATTATAAAAGTAACGGACAAGCGTGAGGTAGAAGATGTGGAATCATACGAGGACGCTAAAGACGAAATAAAACGTACCCTTGTCAGTCAGAAAGTAGATCAGCAGGAGCTCCAAAGTCAAATGAATCAGTTGCTGCAAGATGCAGAGATTGATGTAAAAATAGAGGAATATGAAGACTTATTCGAACAACCTGAAGCACCTGTAGAAGATCCTGAACAATCAGAGGAAAATACAGAGGAAGATAGTGAAGATAACGAAAATAGTGAAGAATAAATCATAACACAGACGAGCAAGGTAGGTTACACTACCTTGCTCGTTGTCTTACGTTAGAATCAACTTTTTGTTTCTCTCTTTGTTGTTTCTCTTCTTCCATTCTGTTTAAGTATACTTTGCCTTCTTTCTCTATAAATTGCTGCTCTAGCTTTTGCTCCGCTCTCATCGCCCTGTAAGCCATAATTCCACTTACAAAGATCAATATAATACAAAAGAACACCCACACCGGAAGTCCTACAATCATGCCGCTTCCTCCCTGTCCACTCATTTTACTATCAGTTTATGAACAAGCAGTAGTAGATATGCCGGGTAATTATGACTCTTCAAACACTGGTTTATAAAACGCACGTTGATCCAGCGCATAGATACGCTCTGTAAAATCTCCAGGCTTCACTTTATTTAATGCGCGATTCAGCATATTCATCTGGGCATCAATCATATCAATTTGATGTAACAGCTCAGCTTCCCGTACTAATGGCGGCTTAGGGCTTCCCCATTCTGCTTTCCCATGATGGCTCAAAATCATGTGCTGAAGGATAGTTATCTCTTCACCCTCAATTTGCAATTCATCAGCAGCACTTTTTATTTCCTCCACCATCATCGGAATATGACCAATTAACTTCCCTTCTAATGTGTAAGCAGGAGAAGTCGCGTTAGATAGTTCTTTGATTTTACCTAAATCATGTAAAATAATACCTGCATACAACAGGTCAGCATTAATTTCCGGATACAGCTGTTTTAACTGTTGAGCAATGTTAAGCATAGATACAATATGATGAGCCAGGCCTGACACATAATCATGGTGATTTCTCACCGCGGCCGGATAAGTGAGCAAGTCATCTTGATATTTTTTCACAAAGTGACGAGTAACCCGTTGAATATTAGGGTTTTTCATTTCAAATATAACCTCTGTTACTTTTTCCATGAGTACTTCTTTGTTTACCGGAGCTTTTTCTACAAAATCTGAAACTTCAACTCCATCTGTAGTTTGTACAGGTCTAATACTTTGTATTTTCAGCTGAGGTCGGTTTCTAAACTGTCCGACTTCCCCTGCTACCTTTACAAGCTCGCCTTGAGTAAACAAAGCTTCATCTTCAGGAGTAGCCTCCCAAAGCTTGGCATCTATTTCTCCTGATTTATCCGTTAACAGCATGGATAAAAATGGTTTTCCATTACTTGCGACACCTTTTATAGACTTTTTTATAAGTAAGAAATGATCAAAGGTTTCTCCGATTTGAAAGTTCGAAATCCCTTTATTCATAAAAAACACTCCCTTTCCCTTGTAAAAAAAGACCGTTCCTTCTTCACCTCCGGTCATGGACAGGAAACGAATACAGGAACAGTCTTTTGTCATTCACTTCTCTTGCTTTTTTTATGCTGAATCTTAGGTACGTACTCAAATATTTCACCTGATTCAACAACATAAATGAAGCGCATCAGCCAACGGTAATAATCCTGGGCATACTCCAGCCGGTCGATATCTACTTCAATCTTATCTATTAACGTTTGATCATTTGTCTGCTCCTTTAGTTTTTGCAGCTCATAAATGGCCTCATCAGCTTCTTCAATATTCGTTTCAGTGTGGTGCCTCCAGCGGCTGCCAAATAATGAAGTGAACGATTTATACCAGTCTTCTTCTGATTTATATAAATCCTTTCGTACTCCTTTTTTAAAGGAAGGCTCTACCATTTTCATATCGGAGAGAGCACGTACTCCTGTGGACATACTTGTTTTGCTCATTTCCAAAGCTTCACGCATGTCATCCAGAGTCATGGGGTCTTCCGCGAAATAAAGCACACCATACAAACGACCAATGGATGGGGTAACCCCATAGAGATTCATATTTTTTGCAATAACTTGAATAAATTGTTCGATTGTATTTTGATATTTTTCCCAGTCTTTATTTTGATTTTCCGGCAAAGGGTCCACCCTCCATTCACTCGATCGTGATTTAATCTTAAAACATTTTATCATTAATAGGATAGATTTGCGACCACTATCCGCTAGAGAGTTGAAGTGAGGTTACACTCTCAGCATCAAGATAAGTGAGCACGTCTTCTCTCCATGTAAACAATAGAACCTGATTGCTTGTGGAAAGCTCCTTGAGAATATGCAGCATAGTAGTAAGCCTCTCCGCGTCAAAGTTGACAAAAGCATCGTCTACAAGAAAAGGGACGCTAAACTCCTCGGAGAGGGTTTTTGCTAAAGCTAGTCGCAAAGAAACATACAGTTGATCGGCTGTCCCTCGTGACAATTCCTCCGTAGTAAAATAAAATCCATTTTCATTTTTTACGATTAATTGCTGCTGCAGCCCATCAAAATGAAGCGATTCATACCTGCCGTGAGTAGTCTTAGTAAAGAAAGCTTCAGCGGTAACTAGAACATTAGGTAAGTATTGATTTTGGTACATTTCTTTAGTTTTCGTAAGCAAATCAAGCGCTATTTTGAAGCTTGCCCATTGCTTAGCCTTTTCACGAAATTCATTTTTTTCTAAAAGTAGTTGATGATTCAGCTGGGAAAGCTCATCTGAACTCTCCAATTTATTAATTTGATGCTCGTAATTGGCTTTTTCCTGCTGGAATTCTCTCTCCTGCTCCTGCCACTCGTTAACTTCCCTTTCTAATTGTTCCAATTGAAAGGCGATTTCAGTTTCTGTCGGTGGGGAATTCCATACTTGAAACTTTTCCTGCTCTGCAGGAGTAAGAAGTACTTCAATTTGCTTTTTCAATTGTAATTTCTGCTCTTTCTTCTTCTGCTCCTCATCATAATGATCGAGCTGCTCATAAAAATCCGAAATATTTATTGCCCCTGCCGCTTCAATTAGTTGATTTCTTTCCTGCAGAAGGGGGCGGATTTTCCCTTCAAGAAGCTCTTCCTTTTCATTAAGACTTCTAATTTCTTCACTAATCTTTTTGTACTCTTCTTTTAACTGAATTTGTTTATTAGCAACTTCTTTAATATGATTAAGCTGCTCAAGAATACTCCGTTCACTATGTTCCCAGTTTTGCTCGGCGAAAAACCTGTTTACGTCTTCTTTAATCTGCTGCATCTCAGCCTCTGCTTTATCTTTTGCTATACTCGATTTCACAATTTCATGCTGCTTGTCTTGTAACTGCTTTAGTAAATGATAAAGCTTTTCCCAATGTGCCAGCTTTAGAGACTGTAGAAACGGATAATGCTGAAGCTGTTCCTCCATCTTCTGTTCAAAACTATTTATTTTTCGTTCAAGCTGGTTTTCCTGCTCCTGGAGAATATGTTTCTTCTGGGCATGTTCCTTTTGCAGTTCTTGTAAGTAGACAGCTTCCCCCTTAGCTTGTTCATATTGCTGCAGCTGCTGTCTTGCTTGAGTATACATTTCTTTCGTAATCTTGAATTCAGGCTGATTTTTCCCGGGATATTCTTTTTTGTCCATAATCAGCAGTCCTGCAGCTGTAAAAACCACTATAATGACGGGCATGACCTGTGCTGTTTCCAATGACAGGAATATGCCTCCTAAAAGGGCAATTGAAGCGAGAAGGTACGTTCGCTTAGAATTACTGGATGTTTTTTCTTCACCGTGCTGTGAATGAATATAACGGTCAATAAGTTCTGAGTGCTCAACTGCCTGCTGTTCACTGATTATTCCTTTACGCAAATTGTGAAGCTGTTGATTCGTCTGTTCTTCCTGACGCTGCAATGCATCTTTGTCCCTGCATAGCTGTTCTTCTTCCCGATCAATTTGTTGGCGTTCTTCTTTTAAGGATTTCCAGGTGTCTTCAAGGTAAAAAGGAAATTCAAAATTTTTGAGTTCTTCCTTGTCGATGGCTAGATCCAGCCTTTTCATTTCTTGATCAATCTCTTCATTCAGTTTCTGAATGTGGCGCTCAAGTCTGCTGTCTTCCTGCTCAGATCTTTGATAAACGGATTCCTTATCTATGATCAGTTGAAGATCCTGTTCATAAACAGGAACCAGCTCCGTATCTATTTTATTCAATCGTTCTCTTTTACTACTAAGGTTTTCCTGTACTGCCTTCAATTCGCTCTGTAGAGGCAGCAGCTGTTCCTGATACTCCTGCATTCTTGGCCGCGCCCGTGGAGGCATCGACCATTCAGCCTCATCAATGATAAGCTGATGATAAGTTTGTACAGCGGGGATCGCTTTATTTAATTGCAGATAGCTATAGTATAGACGGCTTTGGTTGTCCCTTTCCTTTCCTGCATCTTCAATTTTTTGATCAAGGCTTGTCAGCTTTTCTTTAATTAACTGATACTCTCCTACTTCCTTTTCTGCGCGGTTTCTTTTTGCTTCTAGTTCTTCAATAGAGGTCAACTTTTGATTAAGTGAAGGATTTCTCCCTTTTGGCTTAAATTGTTCGTTCAGCTGTTTATCCAGGTTTTTCTCCGCTTGATAAATTTGATCAGATCCGGTCAGTCCTACATTTAATAAGACTTCTCCAAGTTCCTCTCCTGTAAGTCGTTGAAGCTGATTTAAATCATCTGCATTAAAGCTGTAAATGGATTGATAAACAGATTTCGACAAGCCACCCAGCAGTTTTTTTAAGAAAGCTTCACCTTTTTTCTCACCATTAGAAAGCCAGCAAATCGCTTCCCCTTGATTACGATCATCCACGCGTTCTATGGTAACTTCCCCATCTGTGGTATGAACTGTTATCCTGCCGCCAACGGTCCCCCCCGTTTTAGGTTGATAAAATGCTCTTTGCTTCGGAGGCAGTCCAAATAAAACGAATAAGATAAAGTGCTGCAGCGTTGATTTTCCAGCTTCATTTGCTCCGGCAATTATATTCAGCTCTGTTTTGGAAAAAGAAAGTGAATAGTTTTTCCATTTTCCAAAACCATAAATCTCTAATGATAACAGCTTCATTTACTCGTTCCCCCGCGTTATAATTTGTTGCAGCATCATCTCTTTTGCTGATTCCAATACCTCTTCCTTTTCCTCTTCCGTTAAGTGATCCAGCCATCTTGAGGCTCTGCGATGGGAGTAAAGCGGGTCAATCGACTGCTGAAACTGTTCCGGTGTCAAGTCTTCCAGGTTTCTTAAGAATTCGCCCGCAAAATGGGTACTATTCTTCAGCTCTTCTTCATCCCAATCCGGGACATCTTCAACCGTAACCTCATCTATCCATATCCACTTACCTTCTAAAGGCTCTCTTTCATTTATAAGTTCTATCCATTCCTGAATAACCCCTTTGCTCTTCCATTTTTTCAACCTACCGTGACTACTTTTAAGGGTAAGCTTAAGAAGAGCTGGAGATGAAAAACTGCGTTTAGCTTTAGCTTCTTCTATTACATCTTCAAGCTGTTGAGGATGTTCAATATGATAACAAGAGGCTTCCACACTCTCATATGTAAAACTGTGCAGGGGAAGAAACCGCCATGTGAATTGCTCATCCTTCCATTCTACAAGGTAACACCCCTTTTCCCCACTTTCTTTGTGGGAACGGCCTTGAATGTTTCCCGGGTAGATTACAGGCGGACTATAGGATAGGATTTGACTTTTATGAATATGTCCTAATGCCCAGTAGTCCATTGGTGAATGATACAAATCATTCATGGAGAACGGAGCATAGACATCGTGGTCTGTTTGCGTTTCCAGACTTCCGTGAAGCATTGCTATATGAAAAGGAGAGTTTCCTTCTTTATGATAAAAAGAAACCATTTTATCTGAAACTGCTTTTTCCTCGTAGCTAAACCCATAAATTTGTGCAATAACCTCACCTTCTCGACAAAACGGAATGGATTCCACCACTTGCTTATCGAAAATATGAACATTTTCAGGATAAGATATCGGATAGTGAGCTCCAGCTAAATAATCGTGGTTACCATAACTCATATAAACTTGAATTCCATACTGATTAAGCCGGAAAAAACCTTCTCTCAGTTTTACTTGTGCCTTTAAACTTCTTGTTTCTTCATTGAACAGATCCCCTGCCAATAGTACAAAATCCACTCGATGGTGAATTGCTTGCTGAATCAACCTTTCATAGGCCTCAAACGTTGAGGAGCGAAGTTTTTCCTTTAAATGTTCAGGAAAATGACTTCTTCCTTTAAACGGGCTGTCCAAATGCAGATCAGCACTATGTATAAATTTAAGTGTAGTCATATAATCTCCCCTTTGCCCTTATAGTTTAGCACGGATATAAGAGGCCTGAACATTGTCAAAGGCTTACCTTTGAATTATAAATCCCCTCCTGTTAATACAGAAGGGGAGAAAGGTTTAATTTTCTTTTTTTGATAGCTGTATTGCTTGTTTTATGTCTTTTATGGAAGAAGACTTTCCATACATAAGAACTCCGCCTTTATAAATTCTTGCCCCTATTAACGCAAGAAGAATGATCGAGCCCGCAAGTACACCAATCGATAAAGCGATTTCCCATGCAGGTATATCGAGCATCCCAACCCGCAGAAACATTATTAACGGGGAGAAAAAAGGAATATAAGAAGTAATTGTAATAAACGACGTATCAGGTGCATTCAGCCCAAATACGGAAATAAAGAAAGCAATGATAATCAAATAAATCATTGGTGCAATCATCTGCTGGGCATCCTCCAGCCGACTGACGAGAGATCCAAGGGTCGCGGCTAATGTAGCATATAAAAAATACCCCAGAATAAAAAATACGATGCCATATCCAATCACGTCCAGTTGAATATCACTTAAACCAAAACTATCCAGTAAAGAACCTTCTCCGCCATTTTGCAGTATACCAATATATCCTGCACCCAGGATTAAGGAGAATTGTAACAATCCAAGTAAGGCAATTCCGGTTATTTTAGCAAACATTTGTGACACAGGAGAGACGCTGGAGATTAATATTTCCATTACTCTGCTGGACTTCTCAGTTGCCACCTCTGTTGCAATCATGCTGCCATACATCATAACAGTTAAATAAAGGAGAAAAAGCATAACGTATACAAGACCCTGGGTTTGCTGCATCTCTTCAGGAGTATGCGCCTCTTCTCCTAAAGCAACGGTTTCATAGGCTGCAGGCGAGTTAATTGCTTCAATGGCTGCCTGATCAACTTCTGCTTGATCAGCAGCAACATTCATTTTAACTTGCTGAAGTGCCTGTTGAATAGTTTCACTGGTGGAAGGGACAGATTGCTCCCCGACGTACTCTGTTGCCGCCGGCATGCCTGCATCATCCTTCTCAATTTCTAAAGCCGAGTCTAACTCTCCTGCTTCTACCTCTTCTCTGGCCTCTTCAATTGATTGGCCTTGTTCCACTTCGAAAGGTCCGGCTGAACTAAGCTGTTCTTCAAATAATGGGATCCATCCTTCTTCTTCACTAACGACACTTATTTCTGTCGTGTTATTCCCATCTTCTTCCCCGCTTTCAAAAGCCTCCATGATCGATTGAATATTAGTTAATAGGAGAATCAAAGCTAATGTAATTACGGTTGAAATGACAAATGACTTAGATTTCACCCTGGATTTAAAGGTCTGCACCACCATTATTAAAAATTTATTCATAAGAAGCCCCTACCTTTTCAATAAATATGTCGTTTAAAGAAGGTTCTTCGAGGTCAAAGGTGCGCACAAATCCTTTTCCAGTAATCTCTTTAAATATCACTTGAGATACCTTTTCATTTTCCACTTGAAGTTCACAACTGTCCCCATACCTTTTAAATTTAGTTACTCCGGGGATCTCCTTTAAGTAATCCAAATCAAAGTCTGCGCTTACCCGCACATTCTTCTTTCCGAAAGAACGTTTTATTTCTTTTAGACCACCATGTAATACAGGTTTTCCATGGTGTAAAATACACAGATTCTCACACAGCTCTTCTACATGCTCCATCCTGTGAGAGGAAAAGACAATCGAGGTTCCGGCATTTTTTAATTCCACTACAGCCTCTTTAAGCATCTCCACATTAACAGGATCAAGGCCGGAGAATGGCTCATCTAAAATAAGCAGCTTCGGCTTATGTAACACCGCCGATATAAACTGGATCTTTTGCTGATTCCCTTTAGAAAGATCCTCCACTTTTCTCTTTTTATAATCAGGTACTTTAAACTTCTCAAGCCAGAATTCAAGCTCCCTCAAAGCATCTGAGCGATTCATCCCCCTCAACCTCGCTAAGTAGACAAGCTGATCAACTACTTTCATTTTTGGATATAGGCCGCGTTCCTCAGGGAGGTATCCAATTAAATGGCTTTGGCCATAGCCAATCATCCCATTATTCCAGGTGATTTCTCCCCCTGATTCCTCGATTAATCCGAGAATCATCCGAAATGTTGTTGTTTTGCCGGCACCGTTAGCTCCTAAAAAACCAAAAATTTGTTTCTCGGGTATTTCCAGCGATAATTGGTCGACAGCTGTAAATCCTCCAAACTGTTTACTTACATTATGTAATTTTAAAGTCACGCGCTTTTCCCCTTTCTATCAATATATACGAGCTGAATGGAAAAAAGTTTCTGTTTTTTAAAGTATGAAGCAGGAAATTGACACCTTCATGCCTAATGTATAAAATGAGTCACCATTCACCTTAGGAGGTTTCTTCAATGAAAAAATACTATCTTACGGTTTTTGAGAAAAATGGGAATAATATTCTTGACGAGTCATTTGAAGCTGAAAATGACGCAGAAGCCAGGAAAATCGGGTCAAAAAAATTAAAAGAAAAAGGTTATGCTGAATATACTCATCGATGCGCGGCCCCTGAAGGCCATCTTATTCTTTTTCACCGATAATAGAACCCTCCCATGTCAGGAATCCGTGCCACGAGTTTTTCACTATTAATTCAAAACAGAAGAGCGGCTTCAAGTATTAAAATGGTTTAGTCAGCAAAAAAGCCGCGTTTAAACAAATACGCGGCTTTTTACTTCCCATTAAACTGCGGACTGCGTTTTTCTAAAAAGGCCTTTACTCCTTCCCGATGGTCAGCTGTCTGCTTCAGTTTCCACTGAGACTGTCTTTCGTTTGCCAGGTATTGACGAAGCTGATCAATCCCGTACTGATGATAAATGCTTTTGGTAGCAATCATTGATTGAAGGGGCTTGCGGCTCCACTTCTCTGCCAGCAGCTTTGCTTCCTCATGAATATTTCCTTCATACACTAAATCAATTAATTGAAAGTCAAACGCTTCTTTTGCCCTAAGCTGCTCGCCCTGCCAGGCAAACTGCTTTGCGCGATGGGTTCCGAGCCTTTGTTCCAGGAAGAAGTGTCCCCCTCCATCAGGAGCTAAACCAATTCCAATAAAATTCATAGAAAGTTTAGCATTTGCTTCAGCAATAAGATAGTCAGCAGATAAAGCAATACTAAGACCAAGACCTACCACAGGACCATGCAGGGCAGCAATCACTATTTTCGACATTGTATAAAATCCAGTTACAATGGCCTCAATCTTATCCATTACCTGATCATAGACCTCTGGACTGCTCACATCCTGCATCATTGAGACATCTCCACCGGCACAAAATCCGTCTCCGGCGCCTGACAGGATAACAATGCTGGATTGGTCGTCCTGTTTCAGCTCTTCCACAACTTCTGCGAATTCTCCCAGCATGTCTACATGCAACGCATTGTATTTTTCGCCGCGAGCAAGTGTTAAATAGGCTATCGGACCTTCTCTTTCAACAGTAAAAAATTCCATACGTATCCCCTTTCATACTGCATATTACAAATTTCGCCAGAAGAAGCTGTTTTTCCTGCTTAACTGACAAATTATTTTTGCTTCCATTTTACGGTGGGGGTGAAAAAGGAGCAACAAACGATGCGAACAGAACCATATTCAAATGAAAAAAGAAAAAGCTGCCCTAAAAAGGCAGCTTTCGAAAAATTACTGTTGTGGTTCTTCTGGATTACCATAAAGCTCTTCAAGCGGCTTTGTGATAATCTTGCTTATATCGTTAATAACAGTGTTTAAACGCTGTTCTTCTTCCATAAGCTTGGAAATTTGCGGGTGCTGCTGAACAAGTTCAACCACCTGGCGGGCTTTCTCTACTTCTTCTTCAGAAATTTCCTCACCCTGCATCTGCTTTTGTTGAAGAGTCATTTGAGTCTGACGAAAATCTTCAAACATTTTCTTAGCAGCTTCATCGTTCATTACTGCTTCATAAGCATCCTTTAATCCATTAAATTCGTCACTGTTACGAATTGCTTTTTCAAGATCATATGCGTGATCGTAAATATTAGCCATAAGTTAGTTGTACCTCCTAAGAATGTTGAGTATTGAACTCCTTCCTCACTATAACAAACATGTTTGTCCATGTATAGGAATTGACGGCTATCCAAGAAAAAGAACGAGGATTCCTTGTAATAATCCTATTATCCCGCCCAGGAGAGCCCCCAGGTAAGTAATCATTTTAAATTCTTTTCTGGAAATATCGAGCACCATTGTTTCTAAACGGCTCACATTAAAGGACTCCACCTGTTCCTGTACGATCTCAGCTAAATGCATAGATTCCATCATCTTTTCAATCTTTGAAGCAAGGAAATGTGTCCCTTTAGGAATGAAGGCAGGAATTAAGTCAAGAATAACTTTTGTTTGGAAAGGCTTTGTCCATTCAGCCACGGATTGATTTAACCATTTTTCTAGTGGGAGTGCTTTCGTAACAGCCTGTCCCAGTCCATTAGTAATCCTCTGTCTTCCGATTTTTTCCTCAAAATAACCTAATGGTTGATCAAGCACGTGGTGCAGCTCCTTATGCAGCATAGACCCCAGCCATTCCTTAGTTTCCCCTGCTGTTACATAGCGGATAATCACTGGGTGAACACGGTCAATCACACGGTCGGAACCCATAAATGATTGAATCATACTTCCTAAAAAACCTTGTTTCTCTAAGTAATCATCAATCAGCTCCCCAACCTTTTCTTTCCCTTCTCTGCTCTTTAAAAATTGGTGAACTTTTTGCTGGATGTAACCAGCAAGTTGATCCGCACCCTCTTTTGCCCGGTGCTGCCACTCTTCAGGAAAAACATCCTTTACCTTTTGCTTCCTCATGTCTTCCATTACTCCGCTGTACCTTCGTTCTACCCACTCGGCCAGCGCATTCTCCATATTCTCTCTGCTCATACCTAATTCAAGTGACTTAAACAGCTGATTCAGCGATTGATCACTGTTTAAAGCTTTCTCTACTTCCCTTTGGGCAAAGGTCGTAAGCTGATTTTCAAATTCCTGACCTTTAATTTTTTTCTTGATCCCTTCGGCAGTTAACAAATGATTAACAACCATTTTTCCAAGCTGTCTGGCTAACTCTTCTTGACGTTTCGGGATCACACCAGGGGTGAAAGGAAGTCTGTAACGTCCCATATATACTGCTTTATAAGGTCTAAATAGCATTTTAATTGCCAGTGAATTCGTAACTCCGCCGATGGCAGCTCCAATTAAAATCATAAATAATATTAACAATACGGCATTCATGATGAACCCTCACTTCACTCTTAACTTTGTCCCATTATAGAGGAATATCTAAAGCTTCGCTACTCTCAAAACCCACAGCTCATCTGGGGATTATAAAATCGACGAACCAATTATTAGCAAATAACGTGTCTGCTTAAATGGGAACACTATTACTATAGGAGGTGAGCATTTGAAGGAAAAAAAGCAAATAGCATATGAGGGTAAAGAGAAGTTTGAACTTGATGTAGACAGAATGATTAATGAAGGTATGGGCGGAGGTCGTCCCCAGTCGGCCTACGGTCGCGAGCAATTTGGTGAAGTTCATCCCATTCCTGCACAGAACAAAAAAGAAGGTCAATAGAAGAAGATGAGACATCAGTCCAGCAATGACAGCAAAAAACGAACAATAAAAATTGAATAATATATACGCAAATCATTAAATCATTAGAGTAGTCAACAGGCGCAGACTCCAGTGGGAACAGCGGCAAGTCGAAGATCCTGCAGGAAAGCGCTCTTTGCTTTTTCGGGGAAGGCTTAAGGCCGTACACATTGAAGGGTTTTGACGGAGCGATGGTCAAAATTCTTTCTTGCCAAATAAATAATCCGAACTGTTTTCAACAAAATCGTTCGGATTATTTTTTTCTTTATTCAGTTATGTCCCAGCCTCTTCTTACTTAACGACTTTTGACGATCATATTTACCGCTTCATTAATCAACTCTTCTGCGGATTCCCCTTCTTCTTTTGCTTCTTTAATACAGGTTTCCAAGTTTTTCGCAACGATATATCCAATAGCTCGATCCATTGCAGAACGAGCTGCTGAAAGCTGAGTAATTACATCCTTGCATTCTTTGTCCTCTTCCATCATCTTAAGGACACCGCGCACCTGTCCTTCAATCCGTTTTAATCGATTTTTGGTTTCCTGAGGATATACATATTTATCTTTTACATCTGCCACTGATATTTCCTCCTGTCTCAATTTATTGGTATATACTATTGAATGATAAACTTTTTATTTTATACTTTATAGTATCATAATAGTAAATTCACTTTAAAAAAGGAAGTTTTCTATGTCCTATATTGACCAATTAAAGCAAACATACACCTCTTTGTTTGTTTATGATTCCAGTAAAGGCCGGCCATCTGGAGAGTATTACTTGTTCCGCATAAATAATGAGGAAGTAGTAGGGATTGCTGCAGAAGAACTGAATGAGCGAGAATACAACTTATTATCCACGTTTTTGCAGCCAGTGCAAAACCATGAAATTGCTTTAACGCAAAAAGATCTTCAATGGAAGGCATTTATTGACGGAAAGAGTGAGTCTCTTCGATTGTTAAAAACACCTTACAAAATTCGGTTTGTTCTTTTTACGGTTTCTGATCCCTCATTAGAACCTGACACGTTTCGAGAAGCATTGCAGGCTTTTTTTCCTTTTGAAATGCCGCTAATTTGGCTGAATGAGAATAAAGGCCTGTTAATAGAAGAATTTGTTGATGTTGAACAAGAGCCTGTATCACTTGACAGTGTAGTTGAAGTGCTAATGAGTGATTTTTACACAAAAATTGATTTTTATGTGAGTGAAGATATTGAAGACCTTTCTCATGCTCCCCGGCACTATACCTGGGCTGAGAGGTGCTTTTCTCTGGCAAAAAAATACCAGCTTGGTCAAGTTGTCAGTTTCAATGATGTCATCCCGTATGTATTTGTTCACTCACTTCCACCCGAGGATTTATACGCGTTAAATAGATTAATGCTGGCAGGGGTAGAGGAAGACCGGGATTTGCTTCGAACCATTAAAGTATTTCTGGAATCCGGTTCTAATGCCAGTTTAGCTGCCAAGCTTTTATTTATGCATCGTAACAGCCTCCAGTATCGAGTAGATAAATTTGTGGAAAAGACAGGAGTAGATATTAAACAGTTTGAACAGGGGCTGGTTGTTTATTTACTCTTACTTCATTCAAACCTTTAATCAGTGTGCACAAAGATCGTCAAAATTCTTTGTGCACTTTGTCCATTTACCTCGATTAAAAAAATCGCTAGACTGTATACATACAAAAGAAAGCGATTTCAAAAGAGGAGGAATTATAATGGCAGAATTAAAGCTCAATAATATTGAAAAAGTATATGATAAAAATGTAAGAGCGGTAGATGACTTTAATCTACATATTGGTGATAAAGAATTTGTTGTATTTGTAGGTCCCTCAGGCTGTGGGAAATCGACCACACTTCGCATGATCGCAGGGCTGGAAGAAATCACAGGCGGAGATTTCTTAATTGATGAAAGAAGAATGAATGACGTTGCTCCAAAAGACCGTGACATCGCGATGGTATTCCAAAACTATGCCCTTTATCCGCATATGAACGTTTACGATAACATGGCATTCGGCCTTAAACTTCGTAAAATGGATAAAAAAGAAATTGAACAGCGGGTAAACAATGCAGCTCAAATCCTTGGTCTCGAAGCTTTATTAGACCGTAAACCGAAAGCGCTGTCAGGCGGACAGCGTCAGCGTGTGGCATTAGGTCGTGCAATCGTGCGTGATGCAAAGGTTTTCTTAATGGACGAACCTCTTTCCAACCTTGATGCGAAACTTCGTGTCCAAATGCGTGCAGAGATTCAAAAACTTCACCAGCGTCTGCAGACAACTACAATTTACGTTACACACGACCAAACAGAAGCGATGACAATGGCGACACGTCTTGTCGTTATGAAAGATGGCATCATTCAACAAGTCGGCGCGCCAAAAGAAGTGTATGATAAGCCTGAGAATGTTTTCGTTGGTGGATTTATCGGTTCCCCTGCGATGAACTTCTTTAACGGGACTCTAGAAGATGGACATGTAAAAATTGGAGATGTACAGATTGCGATTCCAGAAGGGAAGTTAAAAACTCTGCGCGATCAAAATTATATTGGAAAAGATATCATTCTTGGTGTCCGTCCAGAGGATATGCACGACGAGCAGCTCTTTATTGATGCCAATCCGGACAAGAAGATTTTGGCAGACATTGAAGTAGCAGAATTAATGGGAGCAGAATCCTACCTCTATTCAAGAATTGGTGACCAGGAATTTATCGCACGAGTTGATTCACGTTCAGACGTTCAGGGCGGGGACAAAATAGAGCTTGCTATCGACATGAATAAAGTTCACTTCTTTGATGTTGAAGATGAAAAACGTATCCGCTAACTTTTCCTGACACACGGTTTCGACCGTGTGTTTTTTATGGGAAGGTGTCATAAGATGATAGACCGCAGGCGGTGAGTGAAGAGCATAATATGAATTGACATTCTTCTTTATTTATATATCGGCTAAAGATCGATATGAATAATAAGGCAAACATCCTGCTGAGAGTGGATAGAAGCCAACTTTGATCCCCAAGAGTTACACCAAAAGCATTAAAAAAAGAGAAAGGGCGCACCCTTTCTCCTCATTCATATTATTTACTTTTGTTGTCCACCGAACTGTTGTTCAGCCATTTGTACTAGACGCTTAGTGATTTCTCCACCTACAGAACCGTTAGAACGGGAAGTAGAATCAGCACCAAGCTGTACTCCAAATTCTTGTGCGATTTCGTATTTCATTTGGTCTAGAGCTTGTTGTACACCAGGTACTACTAACTCGTTTGAACTGTTGTTGTTAGCCATGTTGTCTCACCTCCTGTGTATGATAGTAGTATGATCACGGACCACTATTTTTATCACAGAAATGCATTGGTAATAAACGGTATTTTCCTACCAGTCATGGCTAACAATATTTCAGTTATGCGTTGGGTTTCGTCATCGCTTTCGGATCAACATATTCATCAAATTGTTCTTCGGTTAATAAACCTAATTCTACAGCTGTTTCTTTCAAGGTTTGATCCTTCTCAAAAGCTGTTTTTGCAATTTTAGCAGCATTTTCATAACCAATATGAGGATTTAAAGCCGTTACCAGCATAAGTGAGTCACGCAAATATTTCTCAATTTGTTCGTGGTTTGGCTCTAACCCACTCACACATCGCTCATCAAATGAGACAATACTGTCAGCTAGAAGCTGGGCAGATTGCAGGAAATTATATGCGATCACAGGCTTATAAACATTTAACTCAAAGTTACCCTGACTGGCTGCAAATCCGATTGTTGCATCGTTCCCCATAATTTGAGATGCCACCATAGTAATGGCCTCACTTTGAGTTGGGTTCACTTTACCAGGCATAATAGAACTTCCCGGCTCGTTTGCAGGAATCGTTACTTCTCCAATTCCACATCGCGGTCCGCTGGCTAACCATCGAACATCATTCGCAATTTTCATAACGTCGGCTGCCAATGCTTTCACTGCCCCATGCGTATGAACGAGTTCATCATGAGATGTTAAGGCATGAAATTTATTAGGAGCTGAGATAAATGAATTGGAGGTTTCTTCATTAATGTATTTTACAACTTGCTCTGAAAAATCTACGTGTGCGTTTAAACCAGTTCCAACCGCAGTACCGCCTATTGCTAATTCCTTCACGTATTTCGTACTTTCCACGAGCATATTTTCTGTTTTTTCAAGCATACGATGCCAGCCGCTGATTTCCTGTCCTAATGTAAGCGGAGTAGCATCTTGCAAATGAGTTCGCCCAATTTTAACTATTTCTTGAAACGCTTCCATTTTTTCTTTAAGTGTTTGTTTAAATTGAGCAATGGCAGGTAATAGTACCTCTTCTACTTTTCTGACGGAAGCCACGTGCATTGCCGTGGGATAAGTATCGTTAGAGCTTTGTGATTTATTCACATCATCATTGGGATGTAAACGAACTTCACTTCTTTTTTCTTCAAGCCAATTATTTCCAACATTAGCAATAACTTCGTTTACGTTCATATTAGATTGGGTGCCACTTCCAGTCTGCCATACAACGAGCGGAAAATGTTCATCCAGCTCCCCTTTTAAGATAAGATCGGCAGCATACCCAATTGCTTCAGCTTTCTCATCTTCCAGCAAACCTAATTCAGCGTTCGCTTTGGCAGCGCTTTTTTTCAAGATCGCAAAACCTTCAATTACTTCAACCGGCATTTTCTCCTGCCCGATTGGGAAGTTTTGTTTACTTCTTTGAGTCTGTGCTGCCCAATACTTATCGCTTGGTACTTTAATTTCACCTAATGTGTCTTTTTCAATACGATAATCCATCACGCGGATCCTCCCTTTTATATGAACTTATATTCCACATCTAATTGTATCAATATTCTTACAAACAATCGATATCCACGTAAGTAAACATGTCGAAAAATAAATAATCAGAGTATTTACATTATTCAAACTTTGTTGTATTATAAGAATAACTTAATGAAAGGAGGCAGAAACAGAAGAGTTTTACATATTCCTTTAAGGAGGGTTGGAGAACTTTAAGCTGTTTTTGCTTGATCTTTTTCAATGGGTAAATGGTTAAAAAAGAGCCTTCGCAGAAAGGCTCTTTTTTATGAATGCAAGGAGCTGGATCATCGATGCCAAACATCTGGACCCATATATTGTTTGCAGAAGACATTTGTATGAAGATCGAAATAGATGAGCTGCTGGCCACGAGTGAACGATTTCTTTATTTAGGATCTCAAGGTCCTGATCCTTTTTTTTACTATAATTTCTGGCCTAAGCTTAAGGATCACGGAGTGAATAATTTAGGGCTCCAATTGCATAAGGAGGAATGCGGCAGATTCTTAATGGATTTGATTATACAGGGAGTGTCTTTAAAGAACCACAAACAAGCTTATATCTTAGGATTTGTAAGCCATCACATCCTTGACCGTGTCACTCATCCGTATATTCACTACAAAGCTGGATATGATGGGAACAAACATCAAGCTTTAGAAGTTGCAATTGATACGATAATGCTTGAAAAGCAGCGTCATGTACAAACATGGAAAGTACCCGTTGCTCCACTGATTCGTTTAACAAGAAGAGAAAGAAAGGAATTATCTACTTTGCTTGAACCGACCATCAGTAAATATTATTTTTCTCGAAATTTACCTAAACGGTTTATTGAGAAGTCTTTTAAAGACTTGGCCAATGCCCAAAGAATACTATTTGATCCTCATGGGTGGAAAAATAAATGGCTTGGTTCCCTTGTTTCCTCATTTTCACATCAACCTATTGAAGATCATATCGATTATTTAAACAGCGAACGTACAATATGGCACCATTCAGCAACTTATGAGCAGCATACCGATTCGTTTAATGACTTATACCTCGAAGCTTTAGAAGAGGCTTCAACCCTTATTTTATTAATATTACACTACTGGACAACTAAAGAGCATAAGACCATTAAAGAAGTAGAGCTTTTATTACAAAACATTTCCTACGATACAGGGACGCCTCTGGCTCAAAACCACGATAACCTCTTCAGTAATCCTATTGTGTAGAAGCAGGCTGTCGAAAAACTCGACAGCTTTTTTTATCAGTTGTTTCGCCTGATCTACAGGTACATTACATGCTTTACAGTTTAAAGTTTGTAAAGCCACAGTCCCTTTTCTCACGATAACGAAGCGGAACCTTACTTTTATGTTTTAATTGTGGTCTGCACCTCAGGGTTCGTTTGTGCGCTGGCTTCTTCTTTTCCTTTTTCCACATCTACGAACCTTAATATAATAATCCCTGCAATAAAAAATACAATCAGAGATAATATCCCAAGGCGGCTTGAGCCTGTTAGTTGACCAACCAGTGCAAAAGCAAACGGTCCAAATATAGCTGAAAACTTAGCAGAAATCCCATAGAACCCAAAGAATTCCGCATGCCGATCACCTGGCACCATCTTTCCAAAAATAGACCGGCTTAACGATTGAGCCCCTCCTTGAACTAAACCAACACAAATAGCAAGCAAATAAAAATGTAAGGCACTTGTCATAAAATAGCCTAATGCTACAATTCCAAGATAAATATATAAAGAAAACGATAAAGCTTTTTTAGCCGTAATTTTTCCAGCTAAAAATCCAAAAAAGAAGGTACAAGGAATCCCCACGAATTGGGTAATAAGTAGAGCAATAATTAAGGAGTTACTATCTATTCCTATATCCCTTCCATAAATCGTAGCCATTTTTATAATTGTCGATATTCCGTCATTATAAAGCCAAAAAGCTGTTAAAAATAAGAGTACCTGTTTGTGTTTTTTTATTTCTTTAAACGTGAAGCCTACGCGTTTAAATCCAATATGGATGTAAGAAGATTCTTTTTTTGTCTGCTGTTTTCGTTCTTCTTTAATATTCTTCAAAAGCGGTATGGAAAATATCAACCACCAGATGCCAACTGAAATAAACGCCAGCCTCGTCCCTGCTATGGTACTTGGAAGTCCAAAGGCCTCATAGTTCAAGATCATTAGTAATTTTATTGCAAAGAGGACCCCCCCGCCAATGTAACCGAATGCAAATCCCCAGGAGGAAACCTTATCCATATTGTCTTCGTTCGATACTTCCGGAAGAAATGCATCATAAAACACATTTCCGCCAGAGAACCCAATTGTTCCTACAATAAGCAGAGCTGAAGCCAGCAAGTAAGCACCTTCTCCTACGAAAGCAAGCAGGACGCTTGCTATCATTCCCATAAAAGCAAAGAACATTAGGAATTTTTTCTTTGCTGCTGAAAAATCACTAACCGCTCCTAAAACAGGAGCCAGAATTGCTACGATTAGAACAGCAATCGATTGGGAATACCCCCAGTAGCTGGCTGCCAACGATTCATCCAGGCCTTTAGCAGCCACATCATAATAAAACACGGGTAATACAGCTGCCATAATTGTCGTGGCAAAGGCAGAATTGCCGACGTCATATAAGATCCAGCTCATCTCCCGCTTGTTTTTCATAAGCTTTCCCCATTTCGTCGCTTTCTCTTAGCTTAGCAAAAATATACATCATTTAGTTCACTATTTTGAAACATTTACAAGAAAAGGAGTTATTTTATGAAGATTGCTGTTTTTGGTGCCACCGGCAGAGTTGGCTCGATTGTCACTAACCTTTGCGTAAAAGAGGGTTATAAAGTCAATGCTTTAGTGAGAGATAAGGAAAAAGCTGAAAACTTACCTCCTGAAGTTCATATTATCCATGGACAGGCAACTGAAGCGCGGGACGTGGAAAAAACAATAAAAGATTGTGATATAGTGTTCAGCGCTTTAAATACAGATAAAACTTATACTTTATCCACCGCTACACCTCTTATTATTCAAAGTATGCTTTCTTATGGGGTAAATAGAATTATTACAATTGGAACAGCGGGAATTTTAAACAGCCAATATGAAAAAGGGAAATATCGATTTCAGTCCAAAGAGTCCAAGCGTCGCTCTACATTTGCAGCAGAAGAACATGCAAAAGCCTATCAATTATTAAATAAAAGTACTTTGGACTGGGTTATTCTCTGCCCCACTTTTTTACCAGATGGAGCTTCAGAAGGGACGGCTCGCTATGAGGAGAATCATCTTCCGGACAATGGCAAAAAGATTACTGTAACAGACACAGCTCTATTTGCATTCAAAGAGCTCAAGGCAAAGGAATTTCACCATACACGCGTAGGATTAAGTTATTAAACCTAAAACAACTTTATAAAAAAAGGCTCTTTAGGCTGGTAAGAAAGTGTTTATTTTAGCTTTTAAGAAAGTATGTAAGACCCAAATAATATCCTCTTGCAAATAAGCCTGCGAGGAGCTAAAAAAAGAGCAAACTCAGTAACATCATGCGCGGGAAGGAGCTAAAGTACTGTCTAATTGAACCCTTTTTTATATAAATAGTACTATTGAATAAGAAAATGGAGCCTGGTTTTTCAGATTTTAAAGAACTACACGCGGCGTTATTTCGTTTGCCCTTAAAGGGAAATGTGCAAACAACTATGACTGACGGCTGTTTGCCAGAACATTATAGAAGAAAAAAGCTTGCGGAAAAACCAAAGGTTTCTCCACAAGCTGAACAGTCTTTTATTCTGGATGGAATCCGAAAAACTCTTCCAAGGTCCCTCCTGTTTCATGGATATCAGTTGATAAATCCTCGCCGACGTACCGTAAATGCCAAGGTTCGTATTCATATCCAGTTATATCAGTTGTTCCCTCAAGGTAACGTATAACAAAACCATGTTCATGAGCGTGGTCAGCAAGCCACTTTCCCGCTTCGGTATCAATAAAGGATTGTTCAAGCTTAAATTCCATTTCTGCTGTCGTTACATCCATTGCTAAGCCTGTCTGATGCTCACTTGTCCCAGGCCTGGCAGAGAATTTATCAGCTTCCTCCTGCCCTCGCTCTGCCACATTATTTTCATAAATTTGTTTCTGGGTATCATAGGACCTATAACCAGAAGTAGCGTACAACTTCAGTCCGTCTTCCTCAGCGGCAGAGAATAAATTTTCCAATGCCTCAGCAGCTTCCGGCTGCATATATTTCTTTGGAAGGTCCTCTTCAAAAGGAAAACGCACATCCGGTTTTACTAATTCCTCAGGTTCATAACCCTCTGGAAGTTTACGGCTTTTATTGACAACTACTTCTTTAATTTCTGGTTCTTCTATAATTGTCAACCCGTCTTCATCGACTTCTTCATCCAGTTCATCAGCGTAAGCATGAGGGTCGGCGTCTTCATGCTGCTCCTCACCCGTCTGCTCCTCTGAATCCTTTTCATTATCCTCATTCTTTTCATTATCCTCATTCTCTTCATCATCTTCTTCGTTTGTGCCGCTATCATTTTCCTTTTGTTCTTCTTCAGAAGGCTCCTGAGAAGGAGATTCCTCCTCTGATTGATTAGTCCACTCATCAAGTGAGCAGGCCGTTAACAAAAGACTTAATGACAGAACAAGTATAATTGACTTAACTTTCATTACATAAAACCTTCCTACATTAAAAATATTCACTCCAACTATAACATTGATCCTGGATAACTGCATGGAATTTTTAAGAAAAACCTGGGTTACCATCAAGTCCAATGGACATCGTAGTTTTTCTTTTACTTTAGTTCTATAAAAGAAATTAAACATTCTTACAGCATCAAAAAAAGTGCCGCTCCTAAGAGAGGCACTATCTATCTATTCCCAAGTATATGGTTGATATTTTAAGCTCAGCCGCTTAAATTCTTTTCGATCGTTATTTTCGATTGCAACGTTAATTTCTTCGTCTAATCGTTCTTTATTAAACTCAAAGCTTAGCTCGTCAAGTAAAAGCCTGGAGGCTAATTTAATTCCAAAGGACAATTCTCTTTTAGCAGTGATTTCACGATTTCTAAAACCAGGGTCACGGCGCAGCACATATATTAGTTTTTGCTTTCTCATGAGATTACCCCCTAATTGCTTTTTTTCATTATGAAGGATTTCGGAACATTTAGCAACAATATTCTGAATATTTAGTTATATAATTCCCGAAAAAGTCAGTTTTAAACCTCTATAGAGGCATTTTACTACTACAAAAAATTTTTAACGTTTTAACCGCCCATGAAATCAGGAGCTTTCCCACTGACCATTTTTAGAATACAGGCCGCTCTATCCAGTAAAGCAATCCTTCTATTTCAGGCGGGAAGCACACGGGATCCGATAACTCTGAGATATAAAAAAACGCTTGTAAAAAAACCAAACAGTTTTTCTACAAGCTGTGGTGCAGGCCTATTATCCTTTTACTATTTTTTGAGCTACTTCCACTGTCCGGTTAACTTGATGTCTTACCGCTTCTTCAATATCATCTTTCATATTCCCTTCCCCATCTACAGTTACACTGGTCCCATAAGGATTACCTCCTGCAGAAAAAATGGAATTATCGGAGTAGCCGGGAGCCGCAATTACCGCTCCCCAGTGGAACATACTGGTATATAAGCTTAAAAGAGTAGCTTCTTGACCACCATGAGGATTTTGTGCCGAAGTCATAGCGCTCACTACCTTATTTACCAGCTTACCTTGAGCCCATAAACCTCCTGCTTGATCAATAAACTGTTTAGCCTGTGCAGGTACGGCTCCAAACCTCGTTGGCACACTAAAAAGAAAAGCATCAGCCCAGTCTAAGTCGTCTACCTTTGCCTCTGGAACCTTATCCTTTGTAGCCAGATAATGTTCCTTCCATGCAGGATTCTGCTCAATTGCCTCCATTGGTGCAAGTTCAGGGATGCGGACAAGTTTGACTTCAGCTCCGGTTTTTTTCGCTTCATCCTCTGCCCATTGAGCCATTTGATAATTCGTTCCGGTAGAACTGTAATAAATAATCGCCAATTTAGCATTCGCCATGAAGAACCTCTCCTTTTTCTTTAATTAAATCAGATAACGTTATTGTCTCCGACACAATTTGTTATATTCACAAACTACTTATACCCGTAATTCTTTTTATTCAAACTAAAGACTCTTAATTTCAAGATAATCACAAAAAAAAGAACCTTTCAGAAAGAAGGCTCTAGATTACATGGTCTAAATAGGTTGGATATGTCCAATAAGAGTCCTGCCATCCCTGCTGAACTGCTAACTCTTCGAATGACATTGCCGTGCTTCCATAATAATCAATGAGAGCTTCTTCCACGTCGTGCTGATCGGGGTTGTACGTAAGGTCCAGTGCCTTTGAAAATTTCATGCCATTGACATAACCTTCAACAATTATCTTTTCCTGAATCATAAATACTCCCCTCTCTGGTCACTATAGAATTAAAATATTTACTTGTAAGATGTTTACCCCAACTACCAATTAATTAATCCTACGAGTTGACTTCATGCAAAGAATCTTCCTCACTACAAGGGATATGTAGAAGGGTGACTTTTTTTCTCTAGACTTACATGGCAGGGTTTTGATAAGCTTAACCATGCTTTAAGTTACAAAGTGGAGGCACAAGAATATGGGTGAATACGAAAATTTAAAAAAGGGTGAACGCGGGGCCTGGGTAAGTATTATTGCTTACCTTATATTAGCCAGTGTCAAGCTCATCATTGCTTCCATAGGCAATTCTGAAGCATTACGTGCAGATGGCTTAAATAATACGACCGATGTCATTGCCTCTGTTGCCGTTTTAATAGGACTGAAAATTTCCAGAAAGCCGCCGGATGAAGATCACCATTACGGACATTTCAGAGCGGAAACAATTGCTTCCTTAATTGCTGCCTTTATTATGGTAACGGTAGGTTTTGAAGTCATTATAGGAACCATCCAGGACATAATCCAGCAAAATACAAGCGAGCCTGCTTTATTAACTGCCTGGACTGCCCTCTCCGCTGCAGTTATTATGTACGGCGTTTATCTATACAATTTAAAATTATCTAAGAAAGTTAACAGCGGTGCACTATACGCTGCCGCCCAGGATAACCGCTCAGATGCGTTAGTCAGCATTGGAGCTGCGATTGGTATATTCGGTGCCCAACTCGGCATTTTCTGGCTCGACCCGCTTGCAGGCTTAATTGTTGGGTTTATCATATGTAAGACGGCCTGGGATATTTTTAGAGATTCTACCCACCGGTTGACAGATGGTTTTGACGAGAAGGAAATTGAAGAAATTCGTGAACTGATAGAAGCTCATCCTGAGGTTTGGGCTGTAAGAGATGTCAAAGGAAGATTTCAGGGAAATCAGACGTTAGTGGAAGCTACTATCCATGTAAATCCCAGCTTGACTATAGAAGAAGGTCACAATATAACAGATCAATTGGAATCACTGTTGGAAAAAAGACTTAACATTTATTATGCACATATTCATATTGAGCCTTACGATAAGTAAGCCCCCGAGTGTCCTGGAACTTGGGGGCTTACTTTAAAAATTATTAAGAAGTTCGTTGATGTCTTCCCAGCCAAAGGCTGTTTCTTCATAAGTTCCCTGTCCAATTGTTACTTCTTCTGCTTCTACAGGCTTTGCACCTAAAACTTTATAAAAATCAGCAGAAGGGTTTCTCGTGAGCACCCATACGAGCAGAGAATCATATCCCATTTGCTTCATCGCCTGAGCAATAGTGGATATGAGCATTCGACCATAACCGATACGTTGATAGTCTTTAAGCAAATAAATAGCATAAATCTCCCCATCATAACGATACTTCTTCGTTCTTTCTTTCCCTCCTGAAACAAAGCCCACCAATTCTCCATTCTCATTTTCTACTACATAAGCGATCTGCCCGTTTACAGGGGACTTTAAAATAGTTTCCCACAGGGCAATACGATTTTCTAAGGTGATATTGCTCATATCCTGTTCATCAATTAAATCCTTATATGTAGATTTCCAAGTTTGAATATGAATGTTAGCGATCTGTTCTGCATCCTCAAATTGAGCTAGCCTCACTTTAGCCATTGTCATTCTCCTTTTTCCCCTAGTTGATGCTTACATTTTAGCAGAAAAAAAGGCATCACGCTTGTGACACCTCTTTTTTCGGTTAGAAGCATTGAAAGCTGGCAATTCGATTGGTATCAATCCCAAAGTACTCCCATCGCCGGCGGTTCGGCCGCCATCTATAACCGGCAACTGAAGTTCTGCCTATGAAGACAGGGTAAAACCAAAAGCGGCGGTTATTATTTAAACGCACCCATGTATAGCGGTAAAGACAGCCATATAATGATCCTGGATCTACTGCATACGCACCAGGTCCCTGCCCGGAAGGCGGCGGACCTGGCGGAGGAGGAAGATGCCCACCGGAGAAAGGCGGCCCCTGTGGCGGCTGCTGCTGAGGTCCTCCCCCATAAGAAGGAAAGCCTCCTGGTCCTCCCGGGCCTCCTGGTCCTCCAGGCCCTCCTGGACCGAATTGTCCACCTGGTCCCATCCCCCCCTGTCCGGGACCTAAACCAGGGTATTGCTGCCCTCCAGGAATTCCATTTTGTCTATCCATAACGTTCCATCCCTTCATGGAGTTTCTTTATACGTTATGCGTAAAGGCGATGAGCGTGCTAAAAAGTCATAAGAAAAACCGCAGCAATAGACCCTAGTACAACAATAATTATATTAAGGTTCAACCAGGCCAGAGCTCCGGCTGCTAAGGCAGCAATGATTCCAATTTGCGGAGCGTCAGGTTTCACAGAAAGGATGCCCGGGAAAATCAAAGCCCCTAATGCAGCATAAGGAATCGCATTCAGCCAGCGGTCAATCCATTTTGGAAACTGAATTCGATCTATGATAAAAGCAGGAAAAAATCGAGGAACCGCAGTAACTAGTGCCATCCCGATTATTATCCAGATGATCATACTTCTTCCTCCTCATCTTCTAATATCCATATACCGCAAAGACCACCCGCCAAAGTGCCAATGACAATGGCCCACCCCTGACTTATTCCCCACAACTGGAATACATAATTGACCGCCATTGCTATTACAGCGATATAAGCAATTCGTGAATGTTTTTTAACTGACGGTATGAGCAGGCCGATAAACATCGCATATAAGGCTACCCCCATGCTTTCACTTAATCGGGAGGGTATGATGTCCCCGAGTAATCCCCCTAAAAATGAGCCGCCCACCCAGGATAAATAAGCCGTCAGCATTAAAGAAGCATAGAACCATGAACCATATTCTTCTTTGGCTTCACGTTTATGTAAAGAGGACATCGTAAACGTTTCATCTGTTAAACCCAGCGACAGCGGAATTTTTGCTTTTAAAGCAATCCTACGTAAACGATTCATAAAAGATAAGCTCATTACAAAGTGCCGAAAGTTCAGGACAAAAGTAGCGATAATAATTTCTATTGCTCCTGTTCCTGCTGCAACCATGCTGACTGCTAAAAATTGTGCAGCTCCCGCAAAGACAAGTACGCTCATTAAGGTTAATTCAGCAATCGTCAACCCTGACTGACCAGCGATTACACCATATGTAAGGGCAACAGGTATATAGCCAAGTACAATAGGAAACCCTGCTGCTGCTCCGCGCCGAACCAATTGCAGCCGACTTTGCCTGGGCATTTCTACTGCTTCTGTGTTCATCATTTACGTCTCCTTTCCCCAAATTTCCACTATTATACACGATTCAAATACGATTGAAAATAAATTGACACCGAAGTGAATTTGCTTTATGATTTACAAGGAATTCTTCAGTGCACAAAAGCGTTCAAGTGAAAAAGAAAACAAGAAAGCTTGATTAAAGGCAGCTTACTTCCGCTGTTATATATTAAGTTTTCATTGGATAACTTCCAGCATCAATAGGGTAGCTTAATGTAGTAAAGCTTCGTCCCTTATTTATTGGGATGAAGCTTTTTATGATATTAGGAGGAATTAGAATGTTTCATTTAAGTCCAAAACGATTACCAGGAGCCGGCGAATCCACTGTACTGCTTCTGCTGATCATGGCTATAGTTAGTTTTTTTATCATCGAATTGGAAACCGTCCCACACATTCCCATTTTCTTAGGAATTCTTATTATGACAGCATATGGTCTGCTAAAAAAAATCCCCTTTTCCAGCCTGCAGTCTGGCATGATTCAAGGCGCCCAAACAGGTCTTGGAGCAGTTCTTCTATTTTTTCTCATTGGGATATTAATATCAAGCTGGATGGCAAGCGGAACCATTCCTGTTCTTATGTATACGGCTTTCATGCTGACTGGAGGCCCGTGGTTTTATGCTTTAACTTTTACGATCACTTCAGTCACGGGTCTGGCGCTGGGAAGCTCATTTACAACAGCAGCTACTGTAGGAGCAGCCTTTATGGGCGTGGCAGCTTCCGCAGATTTTTCCATAGCGGTTACGGCAGGTGCCATTGTGTCGGGGGCGTTTTTTGGTGATAAAATGTCTCCGTTGTCAGATACTACCAACTTGTCCTCGACGGTAGTGGATGTTGACTTGTTTGAACATATTAAGAATATGTCTTGGACAACTATACCTGCTTTTGTGCTTAGTTTTATCGGTTTCGCTATTCTCTCGCCCTCTGCATTAGAAAATAGTGATGAATTGATCTCACTTCAACAAGAACTTGCTGCCACTCACCTGATCCATTGGAGTTCCTGGCTTCCCCTGCTCGTGCTTGCAGGGTTAACACTAAGTAAAAGGTCAGCATTCCTTTCCCTGGCTGTTACCAGTGTTACGGCTACAGTAATTGCTGGAGTAAGGGGAGTTCTTCCCTGGACAGACTTGTGGAATACCTGGTTCAACGGTTTCACTGGCGATTACGATCATGAGATGGTAAATGAGCTTTTATCGAGCGGCGGAATGAATGGTATGCTGTTCACAATTGCACTTGTTATCCTTGCTTTATCACTGGGGGGATTGTTTTTTGTTACAGGGATTATTCCTTCCATATTAGCTCGTGTTCAGCATGCGCTTACTTCAGCCCGTTCTGTTATCCTTTCAACGGCTCTTACAGCTATTGGAATTAATATAGCTATAGGTGAACAATATTTATCCATTCTTCTAACCGGGGAAGCCTATCAGGAATTCTATGAAAAAGCCAAGCTTGCCCGTAAAAATTTATCAAGAACGCTTGAGGATGCTGGAACGGTTATTAACCCGCTTGTACCCTGGAGTGTATGCGGCGTATTTCTTACAGATGTATTAGAAGTTTCCGTAATCAGTTATCTGCCTTTTGCATTCTTCTGCTTACTATGTCCTCTCCTGACGATTCTTTATGGCCTTACAGGAAAGACATTAACGAAGTTATAAAAAAACGGCACCCGGTCTGATCCCCATTCAAATGCTGCCCTAAAGATAGACACTTTTTATTAAAACTGTTTATCTTAGGGTTTTTTGTCTGAAAATCCAAATCATTTTAATCAGTAGTCTCGGTCTCGAGTTTGGCTTTCATTGCCTGCTCTCGAATAGAACTCAGCTTCCCTATCCAAACTATGAGAAGAAGGAGTGGTGAGAAAATGAAAGATGAACATCACGAGCTGCCTCAGGATAGTTATACAGATATGACCTATGCTGAGGCAGACGGTATATTAGACGATCTGGCTTATTATCGTACGTTGATGGTCAATGTAGGATTTATCGGGAAACCAGGAGCTAAGGAATGGGTGCTTATTGATTGTGGAATCAACCATTACTCTGCAAGGATTATTGAAGCGGCTGAGAAACGGTATGGCAGAGTTCCTCCGCAAGCCATCATCCTCACACATGGCCATTTTGATCATGTAGGGTCTGCTAAAAAACTAGCCCAGCATTACGACGTTCCCATTTATGCTCATCCGATGGAGATGGATTATTTAACAGGCAAGCGCGCTTATCCAGTTGGGAACTCGACTGTAGGAGGAGGTTTGTTAGCTATACTTTCTCCATTCTTTCCAACAGAACCAGTCAACTTGAAGAAATGGGTACATCCACTCCCCGAAGACGGGACTGTTCCGTTCTTAAAAGAGTGGCGAGTTATCCACACTCCCGGCCATACTCCAGGCCATATCTCTTTATTTAGAGACCGCGACAAAACATTGATCACTGGCGATGCATTTATAACAGTAAAGCAAGAATCCAGTATGGCAGTGTTTATTCAGCACCAGCACGTCCATGGCCCTCCCGCCTATTTCACTCCCAATTGGCAGGAAGCAGAACGTTCGGTGAAAAAACTCGCAGATCTGAATCCAGTAACAGCGTTAACAGGGCATGGTTTACCTATGGATGGAGAGGTACTGCAAAAACAGCTCAATCATCTCGCCTTAAACTTCAAAGAACTTGCTATTCCAAAACATCAAAAGAAACTTCATTAAAAAGACCGCCATTTTCACCGGCGGTCTTTACTCGTATTGGTCAAGTAAAGTCTTTAGCTTTCTCAGCCCTTCTAATAAGCGGGGGCTGGGTCTGCAATAGAGAGATTCTTCAAGTACGTGTATTTGATTATTTTTAATCGCGGATAGCTCTTTCCATCCCGGCCTCTTCTTTAAAAGCTCAGGATTCATCTTCTCTTCCTTCACGCCTACCCATACCATACATATGTGATCGGGATCCCGTTGCTTTACATCATCCCAATCTGTTTGCACACTAGCCTCATTTGCAGAAGCAAATATATTCGTTCCACCGGCTAATACACTTATTTCCGTAAGCCAGTTTTTTCCCCCCGGAGTAAAAATCGGCTTCGGCCACCACTCCCAATAGAGAGAAGGTGGGTTGTTTTTTTGCAAAGCCTCTTTTTTGTATTGTTGAATCTCCGCTAAGAACTCGTTAGATTTCCTGGCTCCCAGCTCCGGTCGCCCCGCAGCCTCTCCAACTGTAATTAAATCTTCAGCAATTTCTTCAAGCGACTGTGGATTAAGTACGATATAAGGCAGGTTCCTTTCCTTTAATCCCTCAATATTCTTTTCCATACCCGGCACACTAAGAGAAGCCAGAACAAGATCAGGTTTCAAATCTGCTGTTTTCTCAATATCAATCGAAAGATCCGGGCCCAGTCTCGGAAGGTCAAGAATGCTTTCTGGATAATCAGAATAATTGTCGACACCAATCAACAACTCCTCAAGTCCAAGATAAGCTACAATTTCAGTATTGCTTGGGCAAATCGACACAATTCGAATAATACCACCTCTATTTTCAGAATCCTCTGATGTTTCATTTTCTTTCATTATAGCTTATATTTATGATAAGAAAAAAGATAGAAAGGGTGAACAGTGTGACATCAGCATTGTTTGATACCTCAAAAGGATTAGTCGAGTATTCCTACATAGGCAAAGGGCCTGTTCTTCTGCTTTTAAAAGGGGGCCACTGCACAAGGGATACTGACTTGTCACACAATAGCTTAGTATACGAGGGATATTCTTTATTGACGATCTCTCGCCCTGGTTACGATTATACAGAAGTATCAACCGGCAGAACACCAGATGAATTCGCTTCAACAATCATCGAAGTCCTCGATCACCTGCGGATCGAGGTGGTGACAGTAATTGCTGTGTCAGCAGCAGGGCCGACAGGGATTGCCTTAGCAGTTAACTATCGAGACCGTGTCAACAAACTTATTATGGAAGCTGCATTACTTACACCGTTTGATCAAAAAACGAAGGCAAAGGCTAAGTTACTTTTTGGCAGAGGAGAAAAAGCAGTCTGGAAAGGAATTAGAACGCTTCTTAAATTTTCACCTAATCTTGCCATCAAGCAGATCATGAACTCTCTTACTACGGACCCTGTGGATGACTACCTTTCCAGTCTCTCTGCCAATGACCGGCGCTTTATATACAACATGCTGGCCACTTCTCAATCAGGTAAAGGGTTCTTATTAGACATTCACCATAACGCGGATCTACTTCATGAAGTCCAAGTACCTGTATTAGGGATGTATACAAAAAAAGACCGGAGCGTGGATTATTCAAATGCTGTTTTGCTGAGATCTGCTGTTCCTAACTGTGAAATCTACGATGTTGAGTCAGACAGTCATCTTATATGGATTGGAAAAAACGCTGCCAGTGTATGGAGAAAACGGCTTGAATTTATTACTCAATAGAGGGATGAGGGGGATAAATGTGAATGCCATCAAGATTACTCATTATAAAAAAGAATTTTTGACGTTTTATGAGCTGGCTTCCAACTTAAATATCAATGAAGAGGAACGTTATACGATTTGGAAGCGGTATTATGGTTTTAATCCTTTTCACCGGGAAGAGCATAGCGAGCAGTTAGCAAAAGAGATGCTGATTCAAGCCTTCCCGAAATATGAAGCAGCTCTGCCTCACATTCTAGATTTTGAACCAAATGAACAATCAATTAACCATTATCTTTCAGTCATTCAGGAAGAGCTGCATGCCTATGAACCCCTGCACGCCGCTATATTATATTTCGTCGGAGACTTTGAAACGGATCCATTTATAGAATTAGAGGATAATAACTCTTATACTCTTTATTTTCCTATTGAAAGAGAATGGAAACCTGTACATTTTGTAAATGAACTCGTTAAAGTGGTTTACCTCAACCAATTAAAAATGAATCCACTTCAGTTGACGAATATTGCATTTGTAACTTTTCTCGAAGGACTTGCATTACACACCGCTAACCTCATTACTTCTTCCGATGTGGGAGGCACAACGCTTTACCCCTGGATGGCTAAGTGTCAGCTTGAACCTACCAGAATCATGATGAATATCTTCCCCCACTTAAGACGTTCGGATTATAAAGCAATTTACTCGTTCACTAAAGGTACCGGAGCTTCCGGTTATCAGAATGAAGCAGGCTTTGTTGGATGGTCGGTCATTGATCACTTGTTAAAGCGGGGGTATACTATGCCTGAATTACTGTTAATTCCTGTAGAACGAGTAACTACAGTTATTGAAAAGTCACTTTATCAGATAATGGAAGAATCTAAATATATTCAATCTCAAGAGTAGGGCTTGCATTTTAGTCATAATCTGTTATACTTGATTTAATTATTGTTGTTCGATTCATAACAGAGAAGGTAGCGTAATAGTGAGTTCGTCTTGATTGAATATTTGAGCAAGAATAGTAATACAATGTGGAGCAGAGTTCCACGCAGGAGGTATTCTACATGGTAGAAGGTACAGTTAAATGGTTTAACGCAGAAAAAGGTTTCGGTTTCATCGAAGTTGAAGGTCAAGACGACGTATTCGTTCACTTCTCTGCTATCCAAGAAGAAGGTTTCAAATCTCTTGAAGAAGGACAAGCAGTAAGCTTCGAAATTCAAGAAGGTCAACGCGGACCTCAAGCTGCTAACGTTAATAAGCAGTAATGTCCTTTTTAAAAAAGACTCCCATTGGGGAGTCTTTTTTGTATTAAGCAAACAAGTCAGTTTAATAAATGAAAAATTTTTCCTAAATAGTATCATTTATATAAACAATTTGTTATACTAATTATAGTTATTGTTGTTCGGATACGATTCAAAGAAAGAAGTTGCTACATAGTAATTTTCGTCTTGATTGTGTGAAGAGCAAGAATAGTAATACAAGGTGGAGCAGGGTTCCACGCAGGAGGTATTCTACATGGTAGAAGGTACAGTTAAATGGTTTAACGCAGAAAAAGGTTTCGGTTTCATCGAAGTTGAAGGTCAAGACGACGTATTCGTTCACTTTTCCGCAATTCAAGAAGAAGGCTTCAAGTCTCTTGAAGAAGGACAAGTAGTAAACTTTGAAATCCAAGAAGGTCAACGCGGACCTCAAGCTGCCAACGTTCAAAAGGCATAATATTAGAAAAAAGCTCCCACGATGGGAGCTTTTTTAGTTATCCTGCTCTGTTAAAATAAGCGGTCCTTCTTTTGTTATAGCAATAGTATGTTCAAATTGTGCCGATAATGAGCCGTCAAGTGTACGAGCCGTCCAATTATTATCGTCCATTTTGTTGGCATAAGTCCCAATATTAATCATAGGTTCAATGGTGATAACCATACCTTCTTTTAATCGAGCCCCTTTCCCGGCTGCTCCGAAATGAGGAATGTAAGGGTCCTCATGAATAGTCTCCCCTATGCCGTGACCGGTAAAATCACGGACGACCGAGTATCCTTTGCCTTCCGCATATGATTGAATAGCATGACCAATATCCCCTATTCGATTCCCTGGCTGTGCCTGTTCAATAGCTTTATATAAGGATGTCTTAGTAACGTCAAGTAAATTCTCCGCTTCTTCACTAATCTCTCCTACAGGATGAGTCCATGCAGAGTCCGCTAACGCACCGTTTAAATTCACTACCATATCGATTGTTACAATATCTCCGTCGTTCAGCTTTTCATCTCTCGGAAACCCGTGGCATATCTCGTCATTAACGGAAGCACATGTGGTAAAGGCATACCCCTGGTATCCCTTCTGTTCACCTGTGGCTCCGTTCTTTGCTAAGTATTTCTCCACAAAATTTTCAATTTCCATAGTTGTTATTCCAGGTTTAATAAACTGACGTAATTCTTTATGAACATTTGCAAGCAGCTTTCCTGCCTCGTGCATTAGTTCAATCTCACGTTTACTTTTTCTTTTTATCATACTCGTTCCCTCTCTTTTACTCTCTTAATGCTACTGTCCCCTAGTATCATATCGAAAAAAACTGCTAAGGACCAGTATAGATGCTTAAATCTCCTTTATAATACGAGCAGGATTTCCAGCCGCGAATACATCTGAAGGTATATCTTTCGTCACTACAGCCCCTGCTCCAATTACTGCTCCGTCTCCTATCGTTACACCCGGATTAACGACAGCACTTCCCCCTATCCATACATCATTTCCTATCTTAATAGGCTTTGCGGATTCCAGACCGGTTGCTCTCTCAGCTTTGCCAAGAGGATGAGTAGCCGTATACACTTGAACATTAGGCCCCAACATTACGCGATCACCAATTCTAATTGGACATACATCCAGAAACACACAATTAAAATTAGCAAAAAAATGATTACCTACATAAATGTTATAGCCGTAATCACATTGAAACACCGGTTCAACAAAAGCCTCCTCACCTATTGAACCAAAAAGGTCCTGAAGCAGCTGGCCACGGTAATGACTTTCCGTTACTTTTGAATGATTATATTCGTAAAGAATTTGTCTTGCCCGCTGGCGTTCATATATTAATTCTTCATCCCACGATTTATAAGGTTGACCCGCAAGCATTTTTTCTTTTTCCGTCATTAGTATTCCCCCTGACCTATATAATCTTAATGTCTTCCCTTTACTTTATCATAGTGATTAGCTAATCTAGAACAACTAGGAGAGGATGATAAGATGAATTATAGAGTATTAACAGGTCAAGATGCAAAAGCTTATAGAGAACTAAGGTTAGAAGCACTGTTAACAAACCCTGAGGCATTTCTAACCACATACGAGCAGGAAAAGCAGCGTCCTAATCCAATTGAATTTACAGCAAAACGGTTAGAAAGCCCTCATACGAAGACCGCAGGAGCCTTTTATAATGATCAATTGGCCGGTGTGGCCACACTTATTCAGGAAACCCGCCCGAAGTACCTTCATAAAGGCTCTATCGCTGGTGTATACGTCACTCCATCTCACCGCCAAAGAGGGACGGCGATCCAGCTCATGGAAGAAATCATCCATACGGCTGCCTCTCTTCAAATAGAAGTCCTGCACCTTGCAGTTGTAACGGATAATAAACCAGCTGTTCAATTGTATGAAAAAGTGGGCTTTAAGGTGTTTGGAACCGAACGACATGCTATTAAATTATATGATCGATATTTAGATCAATATTGGATGGACTATTATATTTAATACAGTATGAAACCTCGGCTATTCTAAAACGTATAAATAATCAAGAGACAAAAAGGAGGATCGCTATGATTGATATCCAAAATATATCAAAACAGTTCCCTGGCACAACCGCTGTCCGTGACTTATCACTGCAGGTAAATGACGGACAAATTTTCGGATTTTTAGGGCCAAACGGGGCAGGTAAATCAACTACAATTAAAATGATAACTGGCATACTGCCCATTGATAAAGGCTTCATTACCATTAATGGCAGCGATATTACGAAAAACCCTTTAGAAGCCAAGCAAAAAATCGGGTATGTCCCAGATCGCTCTGATGTATTTCTCCGTTTAAAGGGAATAGAATATCTCAATTACATAGCTGATGTATATAAAGTACCTACAGAGGTCAGAAAAGATAAAATTGAGTATTTCACCAAAAAATTTGGAATCTATGGGGCTTTAAACGATCACATTCTTACATATTCCCACGGGATGCGCCAGAAAGTTGTCATATGCGGGGTGTTGCTTCATGACCCTGATGTTTGGATTTTAGATGAACCTTTAACAGGACTCGACCCTAAATCTTCCTATATATTGAAAGAAATGATGCGTGAGCATGCTGATAAAGGAAAAACCGTGTTTTTTTCTACACATGTGCTGGAAGTAGTAGAACAACTGTGTGATGAAGTGGCTATAATCAACAATGGACACATCGAATTTTTAGGGAATATGACTGATATGAAGCGTGAGTTTAAAGATGATGAATCCTTAGAGAAAGTGTTTTTGGAGCTGACCCAAAATGAATAAAACCTGGAACCTCATTCGAGTAATGCTGAAAATGCAGTTTTCCATGGCAGGCAAAAGCTCAGGTGAAAAAATCGGTTATTTCTTTTTGTTCATTTTCATCATTCCATTTTCATTCCTAATCTACTTTGCAATGGACGGAATAATTGGAGGCCTCTATGAGGTGCTTGAACCATTAGACAATCAAAGCTTTATTTTAGGTGCCCTGTTTATCTCGATGTTTGGTCTTTTTAGCTTTGTTAGTATTGGTTCCATAATCAGTTCCTTTTATTTCGCAGAGGATATTGAAGCCTTCATTTCCCTGCCGTATCATCCTTATCAACTTATGCTCGGAAAATCGGCAGCCCCATTCATTACTCTATATATTACAAATGCAGCTGTACTCGGACCAGGGCTGCTCATCTATGGTTTCCATAGTAATGGAGGTATTCTCTACTTTATCTATGCACTGTTGATTTGGCTTGTCACACCATTAATTCCATTTGCACTGACTGCAATTATTATTATGTATCTTATGCGATTTTTAAACCTATCTAAAAATAAAGACCGTATCAAAATTTTTGCAGGGCTGTTGATGTTTATATTTATTATAGGCTTTAACATCGTCCTCCGCCTGGATACAGGGTCTAATCAATTGGGAGAAAACATCGGTGAGCTGTTTATAGAGAGAAACGCTCTATTAGAAATGATCACAGTCTTATTTCCATCCGCTTACTTAAGCTCAATCAGCTTAACTCAGCCGGACTCTTTCCTCGGATTCATTTACTTACTAATACTTTTTGCCCTCTCAACATTAGTCTTTTTCTTCTATCTTACAGCAGGGCAAAAGTTATATTTTAAAGGTGTTCTTGGATTATCAGCGGGTTCAAAAAACAAATGGAACGAGAAAAAAATAGCAAAACAGATAAAGCAGAACAGTATCCTTTATATAAGCTGGTTAAGAGAAATGAAAATTATGCTTCGTAACCCGACATTTTTCACACAGATCGTGGTGCAGTCGCTCGTCTTCCCTGTGTTGTTTATTGTTATTATCATGTTTGATTCGGGGGGCGGAGGCTTCTCAGCGGCAGGTTTAAACAATATGCTTGCACGTACAGACCCCAAGTTTACCATCCTGGCAATGCTGGGCTTTACTGTGTTTGCCCTGGGTATAAACCCAGCTTCTATCTCTTCGGTTTCACGTGAAGGAAAGAGCTGGTTCAATCATTTGTATATGCCAGTTAAACCTGAAACCATCATACTCAGCAAAGTCCTTGCTGCCTTTACAATTAACTTAATTACATTAGTAGTTATTAGTATTATTGCTGTAGGATTTGCTCATATTTCAATCAGTATTGTAGTTATTTGGTTGATTTTATCCATGCTGACCAACTGGATAACGAGCGTGATCGGCATTTCACTGGATTTATATATGCCTAACATGAAATGGACCGACGAACGAGAAATTTTTAAAGGCCGGATGATTGGATTACTGGCTTTAGCAGCAGAAGTTGTCATTTTTGGTTTAGTTATTTTAGTATTATGGAAAAGTTCTTTTATTACCGGTCTATGGCCATCCTCAGTGACGTTGTTTCTTTTACTTCTTATGTTCACTATTTCAGGACATTTCCTTTTAAAAAAAATGATTCAACATCGTTTTTTTACACTTCATATATAAATAAGTCAGCCTTATTCCTGGCTGACTTATTTAATTTGAATCTTCTTATATTCTTCAATCCAATGTTCAGGGGATTCTATGACTTTATAAGAGAACACCCCTCGAATCGTATGCAAATAAAAGAAATCATACCGACCGGACATGGACCGATAAGATGCATCATGAACGTCTTTTATATGAAATTGTTCAAAAGGAGTAACAACTCGATCACGATAAAGATCTATGGTGGAGGCTTCCTCAATGTAGTGCTGTTGGTTATGCTTGATTTTTCGAACCACCCATATGATCGGCTGGGAACAAATCAACGGCTTCTCTCCTTTGCTGCATTTGTTTCAGCGTAGCGATAAATTACCATCGTGTCAAAGCCCATGCTTTTCCTTTCCATCCCTTTAAGAAATGTATTAGGATAGTACAGGGATTTTAGCAAAAGCTACAAATGATGGAGGAACTAGACTCATGAGTAACCGAAATAAGGGAATTATTTTATTGCTGATCTCAGCCTTTGGGTTCGCTATGATGGGCGCTTTTGTTAAGCTGTCTGGAGACGTACCCACCGTACAGAAAACACTATTTAGAAATGCGGTCTCTGCTGTGATCGCCTTTGGATTAGTTATTTACCACAAGGAACGACTCTTCGGTAAAAAAGAAAATCAAATACTGCTGCTTTCACGTTCTGCGCTGGGCACAATTGGTATGGTGTTATTTTTTTATGCGATCGATCATCTCGTCCTGTCTGATGCCGATATGCTTAATAAACTCAGCCCATTTTTATTAATTATTTTTTCTGCTGTCTTTTTGAAGGAAAAAGCAAGGCCATATCAAATTATCGCTATATTAATTGCTTTTGTCGGCACTCTTCTTATTATTAAGCCGCAATTCTCAGTAGAATTTATTCCTTATTTAGCAGGCATTTTCTCTGCGGTTTTTGCGGCCGGAGCCTATACTTTATTACGCGTATTAGGCGACAAAGAAAAGTTTTATACAATTGTATTTTATTTTTCTTTTTTCACAACCGTCTCACTTACTCCCTTTACAATTGCCTACTATGAGCCAATGACGACGAAACAATGGATTTATCTTCTGGCTGCTGGCGGGTTTGCAACAATCGGTCAATTCGGATTAACCATCGCTTATAAATTTGCCCCAGCCAGAGAGATTTCAATATTTTTCTATTCCACTGTCGTCTATTCAGCGCTGATTAGTATAGTTTTGTTTGGTCAAGTGCCTGACTGGCTTAGTATACTGGGTTACATTACGATCTTTAGCGCATCGCTTTATATGTTTTTACGTAATAATAAGGAAGCGAAACCTGTTTATTAAAGAAAAGCGATTGTCCCGGGGGACAATCGCTTTTCTTTAGTTATTTCCACGTATCAGCTAGAACTCTATGCCAATTCCGGAAGCATATCCTTTCAATTTCATCATTCGTAAACCCATCCTTTTCAAGAGCCTCAATCAGTTTAGGAACGTCGGTAACGTCATTTATTTCATTAGGAAGAGTGGTTCCGTCAAAGTCAGAGCCAAGAGCAACATGCTCTGCCCCTATTAATTGAACTATATAACGGATATGACTAACAACCTCCCCTATAGGAGTTTCTTGAATCATCTTTCCATCCTTACGAAGCATATTTACACTATATGTAACGCCTGCCACACCATTTGAATCTCCGATTGCCTTGAGCTGCTCATCGGTTAAATTTCGTGAAATTGGACTGAGCGCATATGCATTGGAATGTGTAGCAACTATGGGGGCATTGGAGTGTGCAACAACGTCCCAGAATCCTTTTTCGTTTAAATGGGAGGTATCCAGCATAATTCCAAACTGGTTACTCTTTTTCACTAAAGCTATTCCTTGTTCTGATAATCCAGGACCGATATCACCTGTAGAAGGATAACGGTACGGAACCCCTTGCGCAAAAGCATTCGGCCTGCTCCAAACTAAACCTAAGGAACGTAATCCCTTCTCATAATAATACTCCAAATTGGATAGATCCGGCGAAATGACCTCTGCTCCTTCAAAATGAAGGACAGCAGCCATTTGACCATTTTGGACAGTTTTCTCAAGCTCATTTGAATCTTTTACTACTTTAAAACGATGATTTGAATTGGTTTCTATCTGATAGAGAAGATCGATCATCTCGTCTGTAACCTTTCTACACGCTTCCGGGTCCACGGCTTCAGGAAGCGGTACATCATAGCCTTCCGGGGTCAAAAATTTTTCAGGATCGGGTAGAGATAAACTTGTGTAAGGAGGGGGAAATATAGCAAAAAATCCTCCTTCCATTCCAGAATTTACTGCCCTTTCATAATCAATATGTCCACCACTGAGCGTATTAAAAAAACTTTCTGCATCATTCTTGTGGTTATTATATAGGTTTAATAATGTGTCATTATGACCGTCAAAAAATGAAAATTTCATTATAAAATCCCCCTCTTATCCATTTATTAACTTCTCTACTGCCTATCCAATTACCTCCTCATATCCAGCAGTTTCACTTTCTTTCAGCAAAAGACGAAGGCGCAGATTTTAATTATTCCTGTAAATGTCCTCAGATAATATCAGCATCTCCGAACGAGATTATTGATCAATAAGATCATATAATTTATATACTCTTCCGTTGTCTATTGATTCTTCTTCACTTAAAAGCTTCATTAAGACCTCAGCAACAGCTGAAGGTGAACGAAGCTGTCCTTCTTCTTTCAGTTTTTTAAATTTATCCACATCTGTAAAAGCAGATTCGGCTGCAGCTCTGATCTCCCCCTGCATGTCGGTATCCACTACTCCAGGGCTATATGCAATGATAAAATGTTCACTTCCCGCTTGCTCTTGTTCCATCGCAGCTGTCGCAGTAAATTGATTTATTGCTGCCTTACCGCTGCCGTATATGCTCCAGCCGTGAATCGTTTTCTCAGCTGCTCCTGAAGTTATGTTTATTATTCCAGCATTCACCCCCTGCTCATCCGCTTCTTTCAACAGGCGGTTTATAAACAATATAGGGGTAGTGACGTTAATTTGAAAATGTTTGTTAACTAATGAAGCATCTAATTGACCAACAGTCTCTATCGGATCTATAACCCCGGCATTATTTACAAGATAGACCTTCTCAATATCATTCTGAAAAGCTAAGTACATTACTTTATCAATTCCTTGAGTAAGATCATCGGAATCACTTAAATCACAACGAATATGAGAGTAAGTGACACCCTTATGGTCCGCTTTTCCTTTTAACGTATCGTTATAAGTCCTCGACAGGCCTATCACATGGATACCTTCATTTAAAAATTTGTCAGCTATTGCCTCTCCCAGGCCTCTTGAATCACCAGTTACAATCGCTATCTTCATTCGATATGTCCTCCTTTATAAAGCTTTCATTCCCCCTGGTTTTCCAGCCCAAACACAATCACGTATATACCTTTACAACAACTATCCAAACGTATATGATTGTGAAAGATTCGGTAAACGGACAAAGGAGAAAATGATGAAATACTTATACTTATTTATTATATACTTAGCGGGACTGATAGTTTCAAGTCTTGGGCTTGCGCTAATTATTCGCTCGGGGCTGGGAGTAGGTCCTGGTGACAGTATTGCAGTAGGAGTATCCATGCATACCCCTATTACAGTAGGAACAGTAATGATTATCGCTTTTGTCATATTGCTGCTGGTAAATGCTAAGCTTGAAAGCAAACGCCCTCAATTGGAGTCGTTACTTCCTATTATCGTGAGGGGGACCAGCCTGGATTTTTTTCTATACGGCTGGCTGGGTAACGCAGACTATCAAGCATGGTATTCCCAGTGGGGAATCTTCACTCTTGGACTCCTGGCAACTGCTGTAGGAATTGCAGTATATTTACGTACACCGTTTCCTAGAATTCCACTCGATCACTTTATGATGATTTTAGACCAGAAAACAAAACAATCTAAAAGCACTTCCCGCATATTTATAGAATCCGGTATGGCCTTGATTGGTTTTATGTTAGGAGCACCGGTAGGGATAGGTACACTCATTGTTGCCCTGGGGCTCGGTCCGGTTATTCAATGGGCTTATCAACTTTCGAGACCCGTTGCTGCTATATGGACTGATTCAGCAGCAAGCAAGAAACATGAATCTATTTAAAGGATTCACGTTCAGCTTGTGGAAAAACCCCTGTTTTTCCGCAAGCTTTTTCATGTTCAACAGGCTTCCGTCATCAGCTCCTGTTCTTTCACTTTCTCTTTTCTCATCGATAAATCAACTTCCCCTCATTGGAAAGGCGGTGCCATCAATCCCGCGCTCTTTTCGTTCCCCTACATAATGGCTTGGTTTTTGCTTGTTCTGCGCTAGAAAAGGAGAGGTCCTTCTCTACTTTGGATCAGATTTATAATGAAGATAACCATTACAGTACTTGGAGGCAGACACACACCGAGACTTTCATCGTCCTTGTACTTCCATTGCTTGTCTGATAGCCGCGGCAGACAAAAAAATAAGCCGCCGAGAACTTTCTCGACAGCATGAAAAGTGAACGAATTTATTTTTTTATGCTTCCTGACCATGAGAGGATTTCGGTTTTGCTCTGTATACAGGAACACCTATTTTGTCTCTTTTGAATAGGAATTGAAGGCCCAATAGTATGATAAAGATAGAAAGCCCGATGACATCACTCATCGTACTAGGGTAAATAAGTGATAAACCACCAATGACAGCCGGAATTCTTTCGTACCACTCCACCTTACGGAACCAGTATCCTACCAACCCAGCTCCAATCGCAATCATTCCTGATATAGCTGTGAACAAGATCCATACGAGTTCAAAGGCGTTGTCTACCCCAATCATGAGAAGCTGATTCTCCAGTACAAACATATATGGAATAATAAATGCAGCTATCGCGAGCTTAGCCGCATTCAAGCCTGTCCGTATCGGTTCGGAAGAAGCTACTCCTGAAGCTGCAAAGGCAGCCAACGCTACGGGCGGTGTAATATCCGCGATTATTCCAAAGTAAAACACGAATAAATGAGCAGCCAGGTCTGGCACTCCCAACAATATGACGGCAGGTGCTGCAATCGTAGATGTAATAACATAGTTTGCTGTGGTCGGAGAGCCCATCCCAAGAATAATGGCAGCAAGCATCGTAAAGAACAACGTAAGCAATATTTGTCCATTCGCTAGAGAAACGAGGCTGTTGGCAAGTTTAAGACCTAACCCTGTTTTCGTAACTACACCTACAATGATACCAGCAGCTGCTGTTGCAGCAACTACTCCCAGGGCCGTCCGAGCACCATCAACTAATGCTTCAATGGACTCAGCAAAGTTACCATCATATAAGTAACTTACAAGAACCGTCACCATTCCACCAACAATAAAGGCTTGAACGAGTTCAAAGCCGCCGGTTGCTATACCATAGATGACATAGCCGACAAACCCTACTCCAAATGCAACAATATAGAGCTTACGGAATTTTTCTTTACGTAGTAATCCTACCACGATCGTCGTCAGAATCCCGTAAAGGGCAGCACGCATAACACTCATTCCACTGCTTAGAAAAAGAATGATAGCTACAATAGGCAGCAGCAAGTACAGCTGCTTGAATACAGCTTTACGATTCGGCATCTCCTCTTTATCCATCCCGCTTAAGCCAGTACGTTTGGCTTCAAAATGGGTCATAATCCAAATCCCTGTAAAATACAAAATTGCAGGAATTAAGGCTGCTTTAGCGATCGACCAATAATCTACCCCTATGAATTCAATCATTAGAAAGGCTGCTGCCCCCATAATCGGCGGCATTAACTGACCACCCGTAGAAGCAGCTGCTTCTACTCCTCCGGCAAATTCCCGGCGATAGCCCAACTTCTTCATCATAGGAATCGTAAATGCACCTGAAGTAACTACGTTAGCAACTGAGCTTCCGCTGATGGTACCCTGCAGGGCGCTTGAGAATATGGCTACCTTAGCCGGTCCCCCCGTACGTCGGCCTGCCAATGTCACTGCCAGATCGTTGAAATATTGTCCAACCCCTGTTTTTACCAGAAATGCACCAAATAATAAAAACAAGAAAATAAATGTAGAAGATACAGCAATAGGAGTACCTAATATACCTTCTGTTGTAAAAAACATTGATTGAACTAAATTGTCCACGTCTACCCCTCTATGAATGAGAAAACCAGGCATTTGCCTGCCCCAATAAGCATAGACCAAAAAAAGAATAGCAATTACCGTGATAGGAATCCCTACTGCTCTTCTAGTGGCTTCGAGCACCAGTAACACGGCAGCCACTCCTATATAGAAGTCAATAGTTGTTAAAGCACCGGCCTGGGTCACTATCCTTTCATAAAAAAAGAGCCAGTACGTACCAACTACAAGGCTGAGTAAAACGAAAATCAAGTCATACCATGCGACTTTATTAAATTTTCGGTTCTTCTTTGTAGCAGGATACAACAAGAAAATTAATACCAGTCCAAACCCTACGTGAACGGACCTTAGAATTTGTGCAGGCAGAGGGTGGATCGTAGAAGAATATAGTTGGAATAACGAAAAGGCTAATAACCCTATAAATGCAAGCCTCCCCAGCCATCCGGTTAATTCACGGCCACCGGCATCGGGATCATATTTTTCCATGATTTCTTGTTGCTTTTCTGTAGATATTGCGTTGTTTTCCTCACTCATTTTAGCGTCTCTCCTCTCATCAATTCCCAATTCGATACGTGCTTAGGAGATATGCGGATTACGGAACCAGCTCCTAAGACGTCCTTTAAGAGATAAGAATCATTTTTGTATATAATTGTATGGTCAGCCCGGACTTGTCCGACCGATAAATTGATGAATTCATGAGAACCTGTCAAGTTGGATATATAATACTTCCCATCTTTCATTTCGAATGTTTCTCCTTCACCTGCATTTGAAGGCATGCCTATAGCTGTATCCTCATAAACCATTTCTACAGGATAAAGTTTCTTATCCTTTACTTCATACTCTTCCACAACATCAGATAAGTGAACTGAGTGAGTGAATTTAAGTTTAAAATGGTCCTTCTCCCTTATAGGCATATAGGCATTTGATCCTTGCCGATCGAATTGCTCAAAGGCTACGACTGATCGGTAAGGATAAAATACCCATACAGTCATCATTATCATTCCTGTCAGGAGCAAAGCGGTAATAAGGTAATTAATTTTAAATTTCATACTGATCACCATCATCCAGTAAGTAGCAGTTCATACAGTGATTTCCTGACTATCTTTTACATGAGAAGGGACTGCTCCCAGGTTTATTACATTTAACGCAACTTAACCCGAGACAGCCCCGTAAGACTCTGCTATTTAATGTTATTCTTCACTAATTCCTTCTTCATCGAAATACTTCTGGGCACCAGGATGCAAGTCGACTCCTACACCATCAAGTGCGCTTTCTGCATCAATTAGTTCACCCTTATCATGTGAAATAGCGTCTGTATTTTCGAAAATAGCTTTTGTGATATCGTAGACAATGTCTTCACTCAAATCACTGTGAGCCACAAGCATGGCTTGTACGGCTACAGTTGGAACCGCTTCTTCTAAGCCATATGTTCCTTCTGGTACTTCATCTTCCGCATAATAGCTGTACTCATCCATTAATTCCTGCGCTTTATCCTCAGAAACACTGACAATGTTCACGTCTACAGATGCAGCTAAGCTTTCAACAGCACCAGTCGGAGTACCAGATGTGATGAAGGCCGCGTCGATTGTACCATCCTGAATACCGGTCGTTGAATCACCGAAATCAAGATCACGAGCTTCAATATCCTCATCAATGTCCAAACCATGAATTTCCAAAATGTTGTCTGCATTGGCATAGGTACCAGAACCCGGTGCCCCGACAGAAACGGTTTGTCCTTCTAAGTCTTCTACTGTTTCAATTCCGCTGTCCTGAGTGGTTACAATTTGAATGGTTTCAGGATAAAGGGTGCCAATTGCCCCGAAATCTTCATTTGCTTCGTCGAACATTACTTCCCCTTCTGCAGCATAAGAAGCAATGTCGGTTTGGGTAAACGCAATTTCGCCGTCCCCTTCACTGATTGAGTTCATATTCTCAACGGAAGCACCTGTAGATGTAGCATTAGCTTCTTCTACTCCATCTACGTTATCATTAATAACTTGAGCAAACGTACCTCCAAGCGGGTAATAAGTACCTTCAGTACCACCAGTGAGGACTTGAATGAATTGTTCATCCGCTCCTCCGCCGCCTTCTTCGTCATCGCCGCCGCCATCAGATGTGCCGCCGCCACAAGCGAATAGAATCAGAGAAAGCGTTAACAACATTGAAATAGTTAACAGGCTTTTCTTACTAAACATGATAATTCCTCCCCTTTGTTATTTATGACAACAATTAAATTCAAATTGTTTGGTAATATGTACAATTTGAATTTAAATGAACGCCCGAAAGTGTAATGAAAGTTCACATATACAACACATTTTACATGAAAATCTCAAAATTTAAAATAGCTTTTCATTTTATTGCAAACCTTTATTAAAGTCTAGGAACTGAGTACCATAAAGTAATCTTAATTTTCCAACATATAATTGTCAAGAAATAACAAAGGATGCACCACCTTATGTACACCCTTTGTTTTAGTTAACTTATTTCAATTCCAGATTGGTTAACCCACGTTCTTCCAATTCCTTGCCAAGTTCCTCTTCAATTTGTAAGCGACGCTCTATCATTTCATCTGACAGCGGGACACTTATGTCTCCGTATTCTTCTTTCAACCTCTTCTCAGACAGCTTTTCAATAAGCATATCCCAGAAACTGAATTCTTCATATTCATCTACATATTTCTCAAATAAATGTTTTTCATAATCAGTATGCAGATCATACACTTCAAAAGCTTCCTGGTAGCTGATTTTATCCTCAAGTTCAGCTTCTTTATACTTCGAGAGTACGAGCTCCCTTATTTCTTCAAAGTCCTCATCTAGTTCCATTTTTGTTGAATTGACCATCCATGTTCCAAGGAATACAGATTCTACCAGGGTCTGGTATTGTTTTTCAGTTAATTCAAGGTTAATCTTCTTCATGATAACCCTCCTGCTGATAATGTAAGCAGGGTAATTATATCATAAACTAGACTTCCTTCGCGAAAATGGAAGCAGCCTCGTTAATCTCTGCATCCTTTTCGTATTTCTCCTGCATCTTTCTTGTTACTTTTCCAACCATTCCGTTACTCACAGGTTTTCCATCCACTTTTACAACCGGGGTAACCTCAGCAGTACTGCTTGACAAAAAGAGTTCATCTGCATACTGGATATCCTCCACATGAAAGGCCTCTTCTACAAAGGGGATATTTTTTTCTTTACAAAAATGTTCGACTCTCATCCTTACGCAACCGTGAAGAATATTTTTCTTTGCAGGATGGGTGTACACCTTTCCTTCTTTCACTAAATAGATATTCGACGAACTGCACTCCGTAACCTCTCCATCTTTGTGCAGGATCGCTTCAAAACACCCTTGCTCACTTGCCGTCTGTTTAGCCATCACGTTCGGAAGCAGGTTTAGACTCTTAATATAACACCAATCCCAGCGGACATCTGGTTGAGTAATCGCTGCTACTCCATCACGCATAATCTCCATTTTCCTGGGCAGATCCTGGACATAGGCGTATAAATTTGCTGATGTATTTAAAGGAAAAGCATGATCACGCGGGGCTGAGCCTCTGGTTATTTGTAAGTAAACTTTGGCATCGGTTTTAATATTATTTTTTAATAGAAGTTCCTCTAAATAATTAAACACTTCTTTTTTCGTAAATGGGATTTCGATTTTTACTGCTTCTGCCGATCTGTATAACCTTTCCACGTGTTCATTTATTAAGTAATATTGTCCTTTATATACACGGATCACTTCATAAATGCCATCACCAAATTGCAACCCTCTCTCTTCAAATGGGTAATTTAAATCATCTTTGTGGATAAAACCCTTATGTGTTAAAACGTTATCGTACACACTCATTATACTGCCTCCTTGAAGCGACTTTATTTAAAGACTAGTTTACCAAAAAAACGCAGGACAGTCGTGGTATTCATTAAATCTTCTGAATATGAGACGAATGACCTAAACAGGGTCATCCGAAACTCGGATGACCCTGCAGGATTATAAATATTTCTTCTGCACTCTTTTACCTCCAAAACTAAACGCCACGTCCCGATCCTCTACTTTTGTTTCAATGTGCACTGGACGACCCCACAACTGATAAATGTAAGGTAATGTTTTCTCTAAATATGTTAAATCAAGTTCAACGTCTTCATAGTGATGCTTTAAATAGAGCTCCCCACTCTTCATAAAATCCCCATCTTCTACGGTGATATAAGGAAATCCTCCATTCACCCTCATGGTAACGAGTTGGTCACGTACAGCCTCATGATCTTTATCTGTAATTTTATACTTTTGTCCTTGCTTCTGGAATAAATATAAATCCTCGTCTCTTACAAGATCTTTCGTCAAGTAATTCCGGATAAAGCTTTGATCCGATTCAACTTCCCGTACTTCAAACATCTTTTCCCGTCCCGAACCTGGTTCTACACCGTGACGCTTCATTTCTTCTGTCGGATGATTGTATCGATTCTCTATATCTTCGAAGATTTTCAATCCAAGGTAATAAGGATTTAGCTGTGTTTTAGATGGCTGTACAACACTCGCGTTTAATTTTGCAAAATCAACAGCTTCCCCGCTCGTTAAATCCATTTCTCTAATAATCCGAGCATGCCAGTAAGACGCCCATCCTTCGTTCATAATTTTCGTTTCCAGCTGCGGCCAGAAATACAACATTTCTTCCCGCATCATTGTCAGAATGTCACACTGCCAGTCTTCCAGCTCTCTGCTGAACTGCTCAAGGAATAACAGCAGGTCCTTCTCCGGCTGCGGAGGAAACTTTTTACTTTTTTTGAAACCAGGTTCATCCGGCGACTCTCCCAATTTCCACAAATCGTCGTAGGGTGTCCGTTTCTTTTTCGTCTCACTTGGAGGCTCATCTTTCTGCCATGTTAATTTTGGTCTTACGAGGGACGGATCAATATGCTCCTGAATAGCCAGCACAGCATCCAGGAAAGATTCAACCTCTTCTTTGCCGTGTTTCTTCTCATAGCTTGCAATTCGTTCAGCCGTAGCCGCCATACTCTCAACCATATCCCGTTTGGTGTTTTGAAAACGAGCATTATTTTTAAAGAAATCACAGTGAGCTAAAACATGAGCCACAATTAACTTGTTTTGAATTAAACTGTTGGAATTCAACAAAAAAGCATAGCATGGATTTGAATTAATAACTAACTCGTATATTTTACTTAACCCTAAATCGTATTGAAGTTTCATCTTGTAGTATTGCTTCCCAAAGCTCCAATGAGAGAATCGTGTGGGCATACCATAAGCACCAAATGTATAAATAATATCGTCAGGGCAGATTTCATAATGCATTGGGTAGAAGTCCAAACCAAATCCGTCTGCTATTTCAGTAATTTCGCTGATCGCCTTTTCTAATTCAACTTGATCTTGCGGTTTCAAGTTGCCCCCTCCTTTGAATTACATAGTTATCTATATGAAGAAATACTATCTAAATGAACAAAGAAGGAGTAATTTTCGATATTGAATTTGTGACAATTCCTTAAAGATCCTATTTTCAGCCAAAACAAAAAGTCAGGTTCTCCAACGAGAAGCCTGACTTTTTATTAACCTTCCTGATCAGGGAAAATCCGGTCAACCATTTCGCCAAATTCACGGAAAAAGCCCTCAACCGGCTCTCCTTCTTCCGCATCATTGACATAATTATTTGTTAGATCGACAAAGTCCGGATTAGTAGAAACGTACACGTTATCAATATTTTGATCGGTATTTTTTACTATGTCAGTAATTTGCTTTTCCACTTCATCTGATACTTCATCTGTTCCGCCATCTTGATTGTCCATTTCAGCAGCTACATACGCATTTTCACGAGTTTTCAGAACATAAGCATTCTCAATACCTTCCACATCTTTTGTAATACGGTCTGCTGCACGTTCAGCTACTTCGTAATTTGTATTATGCTGCATGCCGCGGTCATTTTCTTCCCTGTTCTGGGGAGCTTCCGTATTATCTTGATCCGTTGTTCGTTCAAAACGCGTATTTTCTACTCCATCATAATTACCTGTGTTATCCTGTGATTCTTGCTGCTCAGCTTGACAAGCAACGAGTGAAAACGCAGCCAAAAGGCCAATAGTAAATACTTTAATTTTCATTTTTATTTTCCTCCTTCCGTGGTTACACGTAGTATGTGTAAGGAAAGAGGAAATATACGATTAAATCGGCAGCAGCCACCAAATATGTAGAACGATCATGAATATAAGCAGCATAGCGTGAAAAAATAATAAAAAGACGGGAAATAACTTAAATTGATCCTCTAATTCCAGAAAACTTTTCTTTAAAAAAACAATAGCACCAATTAAAGCCATATAGAATAAAACAAACCATAAATGATAATAATTCGATTCTTCTCCAATATTCAGTTCATATCCAATCGCGAAGACTAGCCACGGGATCATATAAGCTGTCACTGATACAGCCATCCACATGGCTTCGTTTCTATGATAAATAATAGTTGTAATTGCAACGAGCAAAGCAAGAAAACCTATAATTTCCGTCATTACCACTAGAGCAGTGAGACCACCTGTGCTTAAAGTAAGTAATACGAATAGAACGAAAGCTGCAGTGCTTCCAAAGTTAACCCACACCCATTGCCGTACCGTCATTGACCCAATTGCTCCTTCCATTTTCCTATCGAATCCCTTCCCAACAATATAATTTAAGTTCTATCCAACAATTAAGATTGTCGATTTTTCCATTCTTGTGAAGAACTCTCTGATTTTTAGTTACCCTTCAAGGAGATAATAAAAACACTCCTTTCCTAGAAGGAAGTGACTTCATGTATCCAGATGACTACGAAAAAGCTCTTCATTATATGATCTGGGGCCAATGGGATGATTTACTCGTCCTAATGGTAAGGACGCGCGATCACTTCTTAGCTAAGAAAATCGAGTGTTTTCTTCACGCTTTTCACTACCCAAACCATGAAGCTTCACTATATGTATCACACGAAAATTTATTACACTATATAGACCACGCCCATGCTGCGACAACCCAAACAGAATATTATGTATAGACTTACCGCCCTTCCCTTGTAGGAAGGGTGGTTTTTTTAATTAAGTCCGCTCAGGTTTAAATTCGGTGTTTACGTTGAAATTCAAATTAAACAAATCTTTTCGTCGATCTTGCAATTGCCGCACGGTTCCTGATTTTCTTTGCCTTCTCAACACTTCAAGGTCAACGTCACCGACTACCACACTTTCGACATTTGGATTGCATTCCCCTACGATTCCGTCCCTGGCGAATTCGAAGTCAGACGGAGTAAAAATTCCTGATTGAGCGTATTGGATATCCATATTTTCGACTTCCGTCATGTTACCGACTGTTCCGGATATTACCGTATACACTTGGTTTTCAACTGCTCTGGCCTGGGCACAATAGCGAACACGCAAATAACCTTGACGATCGTCGGTACAAAACGGGACAAAAATGATGTTTGCTCCCTGATCTACTGCATACCGGGTAAGCTCCGGAAATTGAATGTCATAACAGATTTGAACAGCTATTTTTCCGCAATCTGTGTCAAAAACTTTGACCGCATCGCCTGGCTGAATTCCCCACCATGTTCGTTCATTAGGGGTAATGTGAATTTTATATTGTTTCTCAATGGTTCCATCTCTTCGAAATAAATAAGATATATTATAAATTTGATCATCTTCCTCAACAAAGTGAGAGCCGCCAATAATGTTTACATTGTATTTTACGGATAAATGGGTAAACATTTCAATATACTCTTCTGTAAATTCGGCCAATCTTCTAACCGCATTAGAGGGCACTTTTTCCTCCAGAAAGGACATCAACTGGGTGGTGAAAATTTCAGGAAACACGGCAAAATCAGCGCCGTAGTCAGCAGCTACATCCACATAATATTCGCATTGACGATTAAAATCCTTAAAAGAAGCGATGTTTTTCATCATGTACTGAATAACCATTATGCGGACAGGATGACTTGTCTTAAAATGCCGCTTTGTTCGAGCATGATAGTCAATATTATTCCATTCCATTAATGTAGCGTATTTAGATGAAAGCTCATCATCGGGAAGATAATTAGGATTAATACGCATCACTGCAAAACCATTCATTATTTGGAAGGTAAGGACGGGATCGTAAATATTCTGGTTTCGCACTTCTTCTACATATTCTCTAGGTGACAGCTCGTTTTCGTGTTTGTGATAATTCGGGATTCTCCCCCCGATAATAATGCTCTTCAAGTTATAAGTACGTGCTAAATCTTTTCTTGCTTCATACAACCGTCTGCCGATTTTCATACCTCGGAAATCCGGATGGACCATAACTTCAATACCATATAAATTATAGCCATCAGGATCATGGTTTGTAATATAGCCTTCATCTGTAATGTCATCCCAAGTATGTTTATCGTCGTATTCATCGAAGTTCACAATTAAGCTTGAGCAGCTTCCTATAATGGCACCGTCATACTCTACCACGAACTGCCCTTCGGAGAATTGATACAAATGGCTTTCTAAGTGTTCTCGTTTCCAGGGCTCCATATTAGGAAAACATACCTTTTGCAATTGAAGCAGCTGATCGATGTCTGCGGCTGTAGTGTTGCGTACGATCATTTTTTTCTCAAATTGTGATAAATCCAGTTTAGACATGGTAAAAATCCTTTCTATTGAGTTCATTCTTTTAACGAAACACCTGCTTGATGTATTCAGATGAACAATTTATGCAGTTAAAAATGGTGTCCCTATTAGAGAACTTATTTTGTCTTCTGATAATACCTTAATGAAACTGTACCTATTTGACGCAAAATAGTATATGCAAAATTGTACCCGTGGCATGATATGCGGGCCATACAAGGATTCAAAGGATCATAATACTAGTTCTATTTACCTAACTTTCATTTTAAAATGAAATTCTATCCCCTTCGTTCTCCTATAATCTAATTTTTATTATGTATTCACCATTTCAGCTATAAAAAAACACTTCCATGCAACTGGAAATGTTAAATGTGATAAGTTATCTTTCTTCCTTATCATTATTATTACTTTTTTTCTGGGAAGGGTGGTCTTCATCCTTGTTCTGCTGCCCTTTCCCTTCTTTTTGATCTGAGGGTGCTTCTTCAGGCTTGCCTTTACTCTCCTCATTGGACTCAGGGTTATTACTTGAGTTGTTAGAAGGTGCATGCTCTTTTTCCTTGGGTACAGGTTTCCCATTCTCTTCTTTTTTTTCAGAAGGGTGGTCTTCATCTTTTTCTTTGCTTTGTTTGCCATTTTCAGCAGGATGATTCATCTCTTTTTCTTCATCCTCGGTAGAGTGAGGATCATCCTCTTCATGTTGTGGATGTTCACGCTCGTATTTCTGATCAGGGAGTATTATTTCTTCACCAAAAGGTGGTGCCTCTTCCGTCGATTGTTCAGGAAGATGATCGCTTTTAGAGGAGTTATTATCTCCATAAAAAGATTGAATAATTTCTAAATCATCATCCTCTATTGGTTCTTCTTCCTTAGTCAATGACTGGTCTGACTCCTCTTCTTCCAGTGATTCGGCCATTAGTTGATTGACGGAAGTATCATTGTCTTCTGCCTGCTTCCGGACGTTTTCAGGCACATTATATGACGCCAACATTAAGCCATCTATTTCCTGATCGAGATAATTCTCTATTTCCTGTGAAAAATCTAAATCGTGTCCTTCTATATAGCTTACTCCAATTAGCACTTCCTGCTCCTCTGACATATAACCTTCCTGCTTACTTAAAGAAATCATTTGAAGTGCAACTTCAGAAGCAGGCTTTTTCTTCCAGTCTTCCATTTTCTTTATCATTTGTTCTGCTTCTTCATTAAGCGGATTCAATTGCAACACTTTCATATTATCATTGATTTCCATTTCTACACTTGGGTTGATATCAACATTTACAAAAGCGTATGCTTTATTTTCTTCATGCCAAATATAGGCTGGAAAGAGAGTTAGTATAACAGCCGCAGCAACTGCTGCAAATTTCATGCGGTGAACGACAAACATTTGCTTCATATTTGATTGATTATAAGGTTGAAAGTGGACCTCCATCCCTACAGCTGCTCGCTTTAAGCGTTTGGCTTTATGAAAGGTACCATCACTCGCCATCACGATGGTAAATTTTTTATTTTGCTCCATTACAATACCTTTCCTCACACACCCACACCCTTTAAATATTCTTTAAGATATACATAATCTCCGGCGAGAATGATAACCATTGCAATGATGAATTTCCGATTCCGCTCCAGCGTTTTTTTGCTGACATCCACTTTGCTAACTAGATCCTTCATAGGCAGTCTGCCTTTTAAAAGAACTTGTTCGCGCAATTGTTCATCATTGTAAACAATTCGAGCGACTTGAATTGCTGACTCCCGTGCATCTACATGCTTCGGAGAAGTCTCAGTTAATTCTTCAAAGGTCAGTCCGTAATTTTGTAATTGAGACTGAAATTCTATAATTTCCTCGCGGCGGTACCAGGCTTCTGTTTCAAGCGCAAAACGGTCTTTTGCAGCTTTAATCTCTGAAGGATTCTCCATCTGTTCATCGTCTATATATTCTTCGTCAAGAGACATCATTTTAGGTCGCTTCTGTTCATTGCGAATATAATCGATTACCTTGCGTTTTATGACTAACTTTGCAAATGACAGAAAAGAACTCCCTTTATCACACGAATAAGCGTGAATCGCTTCATTAAAAGCCAATAAGCCGACGCTGAATTCATCATCTTTTGCTGGGTCAATATATCTTTTACATACTTCAGAAACACTTTTGGCGATAAAAGGTTGATATTGTTGCAGGATTTCATTTTTTACTTCGTCGTCTCCCTCTTTGGCTGCTGCTACACGTTCATCAAGGGAAATCTCATTCTTTCTTAACAGGCGGTTGATCAACCTTCATCACCTCCAGCCACTCACATATTTTCGTATGCTTTACAAATTATCTGGGCGTTTTTTTAAAAAATAATTTCAATTAGATTACATTTTTGTATCAACCATTAAAACTGAAGCAATATTTCCTAATTATATAGCAGGTGTGCTTTTAGTATTTAATTGAGCAAGACAATTTTACTTAAAATTCGACGATAATTCCACCACATACGATTTACAGTTTGTTAAATAATGATTTCAAAAAAAGGGTCAAATGTCACACATTCACTCAAGTAGTCTTTGTGTCCCGAACTAACCAAACTTAACTAGTCATATATACCTATTCGAATTAAAAATCAGCCCCCTGCCTCATTCAGGCAAGGGGCTATCACTTTGATCATAATAGTAATCAATTGGAACGGCTACACCCACTCTTCCATAGTCGTCGTGACGGATTGTGGCAAAAACAACAGCTATGACCTCACCGTCTTGATTAATAACAGGACTACCCGAGTTCCCCCTATAAATCGGAGCATCAAGCATTAATACCGGTTTACTCCAGCCGTTTAAATCAGCATACTCAATAATCGTTCCTTCATTAGCAACCCCAGTAAAGCTTAATGGGTTCCCTATAAATGAAAATTTCTCATCTTTTTCAAAAGTGGTTGCCTCAGCCAAAGTTAAATGCGGGAAATCATTCCCTTCTACTTCCAAAACGGCTAAATCAACTTCAGGAAACTCCTTAACTACCTTTGCTTCGTGTAGACCTGAATGCTGAAAGCTGACAGCGATTCTTTTTTCCTCTTCTATTACATGATGGTTTGTTATTACGGTCCCTTTACTATCAATGGAAAAACCCGTTCCCCTGCTTTCTCCTGCTTCTACGGCAACAACTGATTCTTTGTAATCTTTAATTTCTTCATTAGTGGAAAGCTTGGCTGAAGTTACAAGAAAGTCAAATGCAGGAATAGAGAATGTGCTCGGCAGCAGAGCAGCAACCATCATAATAGCAATCAAATAAAACATCCACTTAGGAAAATGTCTTTCATTCCCTTTTTCTTTTTTTTCCTGTGCTTTCCTCAGTGCTTTTCTTTTTTCTTCCTGAACGAGTTCATACATTTCTTCCTCGTCTATCTCTTCATACAAGTCATTATCTATCACGTCTTTTTCTTTGTCACGATCCGTCATTCATCCACCTCGTGAACCAGTATAGAACTGTGTTATACAGCATGTTCCTTCACGGCTCCCCGCTGCATCTTATACATTTGATGATATTTTCCGTCTTGTTTTATAAGTGACTCATGATTCCCTCTTTCAACAATTGTACCACGTTCAAGCACAAAAATTTGGTCAGCCTGCTTAATTGTTGACAACCTGTGAGCAATTACTAATGTTGTTCTTCCCTTTTTAATAACTTCTAATGCTTGTTGAATCAGCTGCTCGGTTTCAGTATCAATATTTGCAGTTGCTTCATCAAGAATAAGAATGGCAGGGTCGAAGGCAAGTGCTCTGGCAAACGAAATCAGCTGCCTTTCCCCCATAGAAAGAGTATCACCATTCTCCCCGACAGGTGTATCAAACTTTTGCGGAAGCTTTTCAATAAACTGGTCTGCACCTACAGCTTTTAAAGAATCTATTGCCATTTCCCGGGAAATATCCTTATCATTCATTGTTACATTCGACAAAATAGTGCCCGAAAAAATAAATGGGTCCTGAAGCACTATTCCCATGTGGCTTCTTATTTGCTGCCTGGACCATTCTTTTATTGGCTGGTGGTCGACAGTAATAGTACCTTTTTGATGATCATAAAAGCGGAATAGAACATTCATAATAGAGCTTTTCCCTGAGCCTGTATGGCCTACAAATGCAGCTGTTTCTCCAGGTCTAACTTTAAAAGATATAGCGTTTAACACATATTCTTCTTTATTATAAGCAAATGAAACATCAGCAAATTCAATGTAACCTCGATAACGTTTCATAGGTGAATCAGAAACGTCATGTCCTTTTTCATTCATCAACTCAAATACTCTTCCAGCTGCCACCCGGGCTTGCTCCAGCTGTGGTAGTTGGTTAACGAGATCCGTTACAGGTTGAAATAAGCGGTTTAAATAATCTACAAAAGCATAAAGTACGCCAGCGGTTACTATCCCTTCTGCTCCTACAGCTCCCGACCCGAAGTACCACAAAAAAGCAACGAAAGCTATATTCCTTAAAACATTCACAAGATTAAATGAGGTTAAAGCACTCAGTTTTACTAGCTTCCGTTCAAACGCAAAATGTCGGTTATTTAACTGTTCGAAATCATTTGAAACCTGATTTTCCTGACGAAACGCTTGGATAATAGACATCCCCTGGATCGCTTCATTTATATTCCCATTCATATCACTAACGGTTGAGCGGACTACGGTATTGTATTTTCCCCCATAATACTTATACACCCGCATCCACACCCATATGATTGGTACAACAGTAAGACAGATCAGCGCTAGTTTGATATCCAGTAAAAACAAAGCGGCAAAAATACCTGCCATGTAAAAAATACTTGTAACAAATGTGGCTAATACTTTCACGTATAATTCTCGTATAGCTTCTGTGTCATTTGTAATGCGTGCTACTATTTTTCCGGCCGGCTGGTTGACAAAGTAAGAAATCGGCAGCCGCTGCAAATGTGCAAACAAATCGTCCCTCATTTTACGAATAATTCGATTCGACGTCTTTTGAAGAATAAATGTATGGATAAATTGAAAACAAGCAGCAATCAATAAAATAAGAACATAAAAAGCAAGAAGCCAGTATATAGAAGGTTGTTCCGGCTTGAAAAATTGATAAAGCTCATGAACTGCTAACTGCTCTGCTTCTGCTTTAACTGTTTCGTCTGGTGTTTCAATCGTTACTATCCCTTCTTCAATAGTCCGACTGCCTGTTAACGGTACACTTTCATCAATAAAATAATAACTGCGGCCGACTTGTAAAATCGAGGCCTCTGATAAGCTGTCCCCTCTGCTGTTTATGCGATCATCCCGTACGTAGAAGTCTCCCTCATAACTTGCTGTCCACTTATTTTCCCTGGAAACCTGATGCCACGTATTTTCAATTCCCACGATGTGTTTATCAATTAAGTGCTTAGCAATAAAAGGACCTGTTAATTCAAGGGCAACCGCTGCAATTAAACAGATCAGACCAATAATAATGTTTCGCTTAAAGGTAAAGGCGTATTGAAATAATTTTCTTTCAGTCGATTGTGCCATTATTCTGCCCCCTCCCTCAGCTGTTGACGCTCATATTGCTTTTGATACCAGCCATTCTTTTTCATTAGCTGCCCATGCTTTCCTTGCTCAATAACTTTTCCTTGATCTAACACGATAATATGGTCGGCATGAGTGACTGCTGATAACCTGTGAGCTGCAATGACTGTTGTTTTGTTCTTTCTCTGTTCACGCAGATGGTGAATAATATTAGATTCCGTTTTACCATCTACGGCTGACATCGCGTCATCCAGTAATAATATTTCCGGCTCCATAATAAAGGCTCTGGCAATACTAATTCTCTGCTTTTGGCCACCAGACAAGGTTACGCCGCTTTCTCCAACCAATGTATCAAGCCCTAGAGGAAGTACTTTCATATCCTCTAGAAAATACGCCAGCTTCAGGACACGGTAAATTTCTTCATCTGATGCCTCGGGACTCCCAAACTGAATGTTTTCTCGAATCGTTTTAGAGAACAGGACTTGCTCCTGAGGTACATACCCTATCCAGGCACGGCTTTTATTTAAGGCAAGGCTGTTTAGATCTACCCCGTTAATTTCTATGGATCCTTTTACTCCGGAATACTCTCTTAGGAATTGACGGATAAAAGTCGTCTTGCCGGCACCCGTTTTCCCCACTACTCCAATTGTTTCGCCCTGATTAATTCGAAGGGTAAGATTTTTAAGAGCTGGTTTTTCCATGTTGGGATAAGTAAAATTAACATTTTTAAACTCAATATACCGGGGGATATCTACGTTTTCTGGAACATTGGGGGAGGTAACATCGGGAGTTTGGCTGAGTGTAAGATTCACCCGGTCTAGAGACGCATTCCCCCGCTGCATGACATTGATAAGCTCGCCAACCGCAAACATAGGCCATATTAACATTCCTAAGTAAACATTAAAGGACACCATCTCTCCTAACGTAATAACATTTTGAAAAACGAGTGAAGAGCCATATCCTAACCCAATCGTATAAGCTATCCCCACTAATACGGTAATTGTCGGTTCAAATAATGCATCAATTTTAGCAACTGCAACATTTTTGTCGTACACATTATGCGTCATTTGCTGAAAGGCGTGTTCGTCATTTTTTTCTTGAACGAATGCCCGGATTACTCTTACACCCCTGACGGATTCGAGTACATTATTATTCATATCACCAAACGCATCCTGTGCTTCCATAAACCTTGCATGAATGACTTTCCCATATTTACTCATAACTACTGCCATCACTGGTAAAGGAAGTAAAGCCGCCAGCGTTAGTTTAAAACTAATGGTAAAACCCATCATTAAAATGATTAAAACCATAAAGATGGTAGAGTCAATCAGGGTAAGTATGCCAAATCCAGAAGTCATCATAATTGCTTTTAGATCATTCGTAGAACGCGCCATCAAGTCTCCTGCTTTATTGCTCTGAAAGAATCTTGGAGTCATTCTCAGGAAATGATTCATAAGCCGGGTACGCATTGTTTTCTCCAGTGTCGCAGCCCCGCTGAATAATGTGTAATCCCATAAATAAGACAGTGTATAACTTAAGAATATAATTACGCCGTAAATAAACAATATATCCAGCAGTTTCCCCATCGTTAATGTATTGAATTGAATTTCATCAATGACGACCCCTACTAATTTTGGAGGAATTAAATCAATGGCACTTACAATAATTAAAGCGACTACAGCAATCGTGTACCTTTTCCAGTATTCTTTAAAAAACCATCCCAGTTTAAATAAAACATCAAACATCTAATCATCCTTTCCGATAGAAGCCCGCCTGGCTAACCGCTTTCCTTCCATTTTTCACTAATTTTCTTTTCTATCTGCTGAAGTTCCATCCTTCTTCCCCTTTCTTGAAAATGATTTATGTAAAGCGGAACTGTCCGCTATACAACAAAAAAAGCATACGTACGTGACGTATGCTTCACTAATTACATATTTCAGGTCACGGACACACGTGACCCTGTCTGTTCGCGCGAAATTGTTTAAAAGAAACGGAGAGGCCACGGCAATATGAAGTTGATGCGTAATACAATCATGTTCTTTTTCATTGTCGTGACCTCCTTTGCTTAATAATTATTTATTATATAATTTTCCGAAAATTATTGCAATAAAATTTGAATTTTTTTCTAATTTCCATAACTTCATTAATTCCACAGCAGTCATCTCAGCCCTACAAGTTAAACCGGCCTTCACTTATAAAGATTAATAAGGCAAGCACCGCGACAATTATAAATATGAATAGTATAGAAAGCAGGCGTGATACATTTGCTTTCTGGACTTCTTTCCATTGAACAGGACGAATTCCGCTTATTGAAAATACAATAACCGCCGCTAACAAAATAGACATGATGTTAACCGTTACGAGTAGAAAGGAACCGTAAGCGAATTCCCATGCACCGCTTCCTATCGACATCCCTAACGCTACGGATGGCGGCAGCAGAGCAACAGCTACCATGACGCCGACTAAATTACCAGAAAGCCTGTTAAGAAAGGCCAGTGCTCCAGCTGCACCTGAAGCCACCCCGAGGATTATATCAATAAGAGTTACCTTTGTACGGCTGAGGTATTGAGTCGTCTGTAAGTCAAGGTCCATCAAAACGGCAAATAAAATAGAAATTCCTACGACCACTCCCACTCCTAAAAGCGAAGTAACTGCTGATTTCCCGAGCACTCTATAATCACCCAGAATAGAAGAAAAGGCAATCGCAATAACCGGTCCGATCATTGGTGCAATAACCATCGCTCCTATCACAACAGCTTCACTGTCTTTTAGAAACCCTGTGGTTGCTACGATAGCGGACAATAGAATAAGAAGAAAATAATTCCAAGTAATCTTACTGTTTTTGTCAATGGTTAGTAACAGCTCCTGACGACTCGCTCTTTGCAGTTTGGCTTTCTGTTTCTCGTCATTATCCTCAGCATCAAAAGTGTCTTTTGAGAAATAGGATCGAACTGGAAATAACACCGTTTCAAAACCATCAATTTGATGAGAAACCTCTTCTAATTCATTTAATATATCCTCCACATTTCCTTTACGTGCCACCACCCGAAACAGGGTTCTTCCATCCGCTTTTTTTTCTTCCCAATAAGTTTCATAAGAGAAATTATCAAGCTTCCGGGTAAACGATTCAACATTTGATGGAGGCACGTAGACTTCAATGAGCTGTAAGTTCATCTGTTCTCCCCCTTTCTATTCCTAGTAAATTTAGCATTTCCTTTTTAACCTCTATGATGTGCACTAGAAATAATATTTGAGGTTATGGAAAAGATAAATGCAACTATGTATTAAGGAGAGAAACACTTTGCCTCAGCGATTAACTGCAAATGAAATTGGAAACCTGTGGACACAAAATTTTCAGGCAGGAATGTCTATTCGAATTCTTTTATATTTCCTCGAGACTGTTGAAGATGAAGAGGTTAAAGCAAGAATCCAGCAAGCTTATAATATTTCTATTATGATTCATGAGCAAACTCACCTTCTCTTAGAAACTAATGATATTCCTCTCCCGATTGGATTCTCAGAAAGAGATGTTGATTTAAAAGCACCTAAACTATTTTCCGATCCCCTGATGCTCAACTTTATAGAAAATATGGGGAAAGCTGGAGTACTAGCTCACAGTCTCTCATTAGCATCCTGTAGCAGCCAGGAGATTCGATCTTTGTTTACAGCTGTGCTAAGAGGCACTACAGAGCTGTTTAATGCCACTGTAGAAACGGCTTTTTCTAAGGGGTGGTTTATAAGCCCTCCTCAAATTGAGATAGAAAAAGAGACGGAACTAGTACGAAGCAAGCGTTATTTAAGTCCAATTCAAAAACGAACATTAAATACGATAGAAATTACCCATTTATTCGAAAACGTTAAAAATAACGCATTAGGAGAATTACTATGTACCGGCTTTGCTCAAACGACCCAGTCTAAAAAAATTCAACAGTTTATGCTTAAAGGCAGAAATATCTCTAATAAACATATACGCCTGTTCACTAAAATATTTAACGAGGCAAATCTCCATCCACCTATGGGATCGGAGTCCTTTGTGACACAGTCCATCACTGCCCCGTTCTCTGATAAACTGATTCTTGCCCTTATTAGTGTACTGACAAGCACGGGACATGGAAACTATTCTACCGCTTCATCCGCAAGCCTTCGTTATGACCTGGTCCTTCTATACCAAAAGCTTTCCATAGAAATTGGATTATTTGCTAAAGACGGAATGGACTTAATGATTAAGCATAACTGGTTGGAGGAACCACCTCAACTCATTAACCGCAGTAAAATCTTTAACCTGCGGCAAGAATAAAAAATGGCCGTGATAATTGGAGGCCACTGAAGAACTGCACGATTTCAAGTGATTTGTAAAAATATAGGCGGGTTGAACGAAGAAATCGTTCAACCCGCCTATATCTTTTTATCTTAAGAGGGTACTTCCCCTCTTATTCCTCCATGAGCTTCATCATTCGCTTTAGATCAACGGTGAGTATCGCCATCGCTCCGTGTACACGCATGCCTCGGGAGACCCGAAGATGAGGCAATCTCATACGTATCTATGCTTCAACTCGCTATTCTTCGCCCGGCTGGCCATACATCCATCCCGGCGTCCTTATTGAACTCAAATTCATCTTCTTCCTTACGGGAACCATGAGATACAGACGGATTTAACTTTGAAACGAGGCTCCTGCCGTTTTCGGCGGCATAAGCTATATTTCCTTTTTCCGAATTCGCAGCGTCTCCACTTTCTTTTATCCATCAAAGAAAAGCACTCTTTTTCGTTTTACCTCTGTTAAGGCCACGATAAGCGTCTGTGGTGACGCCTGGTCGATTAAAACCGGCCACGTCCGGTGCGTCGCGGGAACAGCGCGAGCCGAAGATCCATTTGGTCAAGTGATCTTCTTGACCAAGTTAGCTGAGGCCGCGCCCGCGGCAAGCATCCACCGATAAGCGATTCGTGAAAAGCAACAACAAACTTTAAAAGCTCTTCTAGATTAGAAAGGACTTTTTCAGTGGCCTCTGATAATTAACGGAATGTCTTTGTGGTCGTTATCAGAATGAGAGGCAGCTGATTATTGGCAGTTGATGTTTGACCATTTTCCCAACATCTTAAAAAACCAGGCCATATTGCCTGGTTTTTATTAAAGAGAGATGCCGATACCGGTTATTTTCACATCAACATCTACGTTAACGGGCACATCAGGATATTGCTCCTCCCACTTTTCCTTATCAAAACCTTGACGTCTATTTTTTAACAGGTTTCCTAATCCCAGTGGATCGGTGTTATTTTCTTGAAATTGAGCGATCAGCTCTTCTGAATTTTCCTTAAAATATTCGGCAAAATCTTTTTCTAGTTTATTTGCTAATTCAGGGGTTTGTTCTTTGTCTAAAGAAGATTCTTGTATTTCATTTATGAACCCCGTAATAGTGAGGCTGATATTAAATTCAGGCACTTCACCTTTCGTATTAATCCGATATTTAACATTTGAATCTGAGATTTCAATTCCGGTTTTTTCTTCAGTTGGCAGGCTGGCTGTCCCTTTTTCTACTTTTTCTTTTAATAGCTTTAAGATGAGTACTTTGTCCTCCTCTACTGTAGAAACAAACGTTCCTTTATCAAATAAAGCTATGCCAGTGACTTTTATATGACTGTTTTGTTTTTTCAACAACGGTAAGTAACCATCAAGACCCTCGGCATAGTACGCGTATAAAAACCAATGAAGGTTCGACCGAGGGAAGTTTCGCCGTGAATTATTCTTTATTATGCTATTCACATATCTGGCTGTTGTTTCGTTTTGGTTGTATTTAGCTTCAATCATTTCTTGCACCTCTCCGTCCACAATCCCCAGGTGAATGTTTCTTCCTATACGCGGATCACGGCTCAAAACATCAAGGAACTCGTCTAAGCCATTTTCCGCCAGCTCCCTATCATACAGTGATACGGTCAATTTGCCGATAGAAATAGGCTTTGAGGATTCCTTTTCAATCTTATCAGTAAATTCCTTTATTGATTGAGCAGTGACCGTTAGATTTAATTCCTCCACCGTACGTTTTTCCTCTTCACCATAATGAGGAATACCTACTGTGCCTTTCACTTCCTTATCATCCACATAGTCATAACCAAGAATTTGAACAATGGCTCGATCTTCTACACTGTAAATTTCCTGACAGCCTGTCAGGAATAATAACATAAGTACCAGCAGTCCTTTACGTTTCATTTGTATCCCTCACTTTGTGGAAGATCTTACTTATGACAAATAACACTGGAATGTAAAGTAGTACGTAAAAGCCTACCTGACTTGTAAAATCATTTATTTTTTCAACGATTTGCCGGTCATCCAGTAGTAAGGTGGCAGTAAACAAAATGACACAGTATAGAATAACCATCTTTTTCTGACTGATTTTAAACAAACGTTTTGGAATCCGGGTCGCTCCCCATACTGCTAAACAGATGTTAGGTATAATGACATATACCCACAAGGAAATTCCAATATATTCGAAGCGTTCAATAAATGGAAACTCCACAATCTTCCATAAGGAGATGGTTCCCCACGTTACTTGTTTCAGTTGTTCTTCACTGTAGTAAATAAATGCTACAAGTGCGGTAGCTAAGTAGATAAGAACTGTGAAAAATACCCCAAAGTGAGCCCACTTAACGGATTGCTGTGGTTTTTTAATAAAAGGATAAAAAATCAGCAGCAGTTCGATTCCGAGAAAACTCAGCGTAGTCGCTTTTGCCGAGGCTAAAAGGTCAACAAAGCCATGTTCAATAGCAGGATATAAATAATTTACATTGCCTATCTGAATAGGGAACAACAACAATAGTAATAAAGGGAGTGTTAGTATGACACTGATCATACAAAACCCAGTAACAAGTCGAAATCCCCCCACTACTAAATAATAAATAATCCCTAAAAAAACGGCTGTAAACAATTTCATTTGAAGGCTGGGGAACATCCACACTTGAATGATTTCCACAAATGTCCTCAGCACTGTTAAAGCGAGCAGTAAAAAGTATAAGCTGATTACTACACTGAGGAATCCACCTATATATTTACCAAACAGCCCTCTATGAATCGATACAATATCACCTCCGCTGCTGTGAAGGAGACTATAGGTCATCCATAAAACGATGTGCATAAACGCCCCTGCAATTAAGATGGAAATCCAGGAGTCAAATCCAGCATGCTCAGCTATATAGCCTTCAAACCCCATAATCCCCACCCCTACTTGCATGGAGTGGATGACAAAAAATACAAACATAGGGGTAATCAGAAATTGTTCTGGTATATTCACACCTTTAACTCCAGAGATTTTATTCATCCACATCCCTCTTCTCAGAAGCTCGTTTTCTATTAAACCGAATTGGATCTACAGGACGTGTCTGCAACGGTCTTTCTGACTGTGTATTAAAAGGTAAACGAATAAACGCATCCCTCAAATCACGAAACCGCAGTGGATAAAGCGGAGCAAAAAAAGGGCGGCCGATCGATTTTAACTTTATTAAATGGCCAATATAAAAAACCATTATCATCGATACTCCGACCAACCCCCACATTTGGGCTCCAAGAAGAAAAGGAAAACGGATCAGTCGGATGGTATTACCAATTTGGTATACCGGTGTCGTAAACGAAGCCAGTGCGGCTAAAGCAACGATGATTAGTAGAACATTACTTGTCAGCCCGGCCTCCACAGCTGCGGTACCAATAACAATACCGCCTACAATACCAATGGTTTGACCAATTTTAGTAGGCAGTCTTGCTCCAGCTTCCCTGAGCAGCTCGATGGTTAATTCTAGTATGACGACTTCAAGGATCGGTGGAAAAGGAATGTCAGCTCTTGAGGAAACAATTGTAGACATAAGTTCTTCCGGAATCATTTCGTGATGATAGGTAAGAATGGCTACATATAAAGACGTACTAAGGACAGAGAAAAAGACGGCAAACAAGCGAACTAATCGAAAGACACTGGCTAAAGGCCACGGCAGAAAGTAATCATCAGACGAAGAAAAGAATTCAACGATGGTTGTCGGGCAAGTTAATACGTGTGGCGACCCATCGACTACAATTGCAATTTTGCCTTCTACGAGTACTTCCACTACACGATCAGGCCTCTCGCTGTCTAACAACTGTGGAAAAGGGGAAGTAGAGTTATCAGCAATCATCTGGGTAATAAAAGAACTGTCGATAATTTGATCGTATTCTATAGCATCTAAGCGCTGGAGAACCGTATTTACGTTATCGGGATCTGCAATCCCATCTATGTAAACAACACCTATTCTCGTTTTAGTAATCTTTCCTACGGAAACTTCTTTCATAGTAAATTGAGGCAGAGTTAACCGTTTTCGCATCAAGCTCATGTTCTTATCGAGGGATTCCACAAAAGCTTCCTTAGGGCCTACTACGCTGAATTCAACTTCTGGAATTGAAACCTGTCTTCCCTCGACTGTTACGGCTGGAATCAGCAGCACATTCTTATCGCTCTCCTTTAATTGGATGGCGATATAACCTTTCATTATTTTTTCCCTGACCCCAGTTGGATCCTCAGTAATCTCAAGATCCTCTACAGGTAACATATTTTTCATTTCTTCTAGCGTAAAGAAGACATTTTCGTTGAGAACAGGCAGGATTGAATGATTAATCAGTTTAGGCTCACTTAACGTACCAAGGTAAGAAACAACGTAACGATTGGAACCAGCCTGGTAAGATTTGAAATCATCAGACTTTTTTAGAGCTTCAAACAAAGTTTGCAGCGTTTCATCAGACTTCTCTTTTAGTTCATTTTGTTTTTTTTCCCGTGCTCGTTTCTTTTTCCGTTTCCACATATTAAGTCACCTTACCCCCTGGAAATCAAACATGCTGCACTTTGAATTTATTGTTCACATTCCCTGGTTTTTTATGCAATCTTGGTTAAGCTATGGGAAAGGAGGTAATGACTTGATCTACGCTTATATCACCCCGCTCGTTCTTTTGCTTTGTTTCTTTTTGGCTATATTATTTTTATTTGATTGGGTAGCGAAACTCATCATATTTTTATTATTACTTTTACTCACGGTACTCCCATATTTGGTAATTTATAAAGAGGAAGTAAGGGACACTGAGCCAACTGTACAAAAAGAAAACAAATAAAAACCGTCCTTACGTGTTTAAGGACGGTTTAAACATTCATTTCAGTTGAGCAGGATCTGATCCTACCCTGCCGTTACAATGCAAGGCATTGATTGCCTCCATCTCCTCCCTTGATAATTCAAAATCAAAAATCTCGGCATTTTCCTTCTGACGAGGTGGTTTTGTAGACTTAGGGATGGTCACAACACCATGCTGAACATCCCATCTTAAAATGATTTGAGCTGCTGATTTCCCGTATTTTTCACCAAGTTCATGCAGCAAGGGGTGATGTAAATATTGAGCGCGTGCTAATGGTGACCATGCTTCCAATTGAATATTATTCTTCTTGCAATAATCAAGCAGATCTTCCAAATAAAGTTGAGGGTGAAATTCTACCTGGTTTACCATTGGAGTGATCTCAGCATGTAAAAGTAAATCATCCAGGTGGTATTCAAGAAAATTACTAACTCCTATTGCACGAACGCGTCCATTCTGATATAGCGTTTCAAGTGCTCTCCATGTATCTATAAACTTGCCTGGTACAGGCCAGTGGATCAAGTATAAATCAACGTAATCCATCTGAAGACGCGCAAGACTGCGTTCAAATGCTTGCAGCGTCTCTTCATATCCTTGTTCGTCGTTCCACACTTTTGTTGTAATAAACAACTCTTCTCTTGGTATACGGCTATCCTTCACGGCCTGTCCTACCCCGGTTTCATTGCCGTAAAAGGAAGCTGTATCAATATGTCGATAGCCGAGATCTAAAGCTGATTGAACCGTTTGATACACTTCTTCTCCACTATCCACTTTATATACCCCCAGCCCCAGCAGAGGAATATGGGTGCCATTTGATAACTCGACTGTTGTAGATAGATTCAAGATTTATACCGCCTTTCATAATTTAAGTATGTGTACCTCTTCCCTGACTTACAGAACCATTAAACAAGGAAGAAGAACTTGGTTTTCTGTAAACACTCTTTATAAGGGAGGCTTTTTCTCTATGTATTTTGGCAGACGACTTTCAATAAATAAATAAGAAATGACCCTCAGGAGTACAGGGTATAATGCCAAAACTCCAATAAGATCACCTATAAAGTGAAGTGTATTGGTCGCAAACATCCATATAGATAAGGCCAGCATCAACGCTACAGTAATTAATCCTATTCTGCCATTTACAGGGGTCCACATTCCTGCCACCGTACTTGTCTCTTCTTCTAATAATTGAAAACAGCGGTAATGGTACGGACGAACGCGAAACCAGTTAGAAGCTGTTACAAGTTCATCACGATCTCGTATATCTTTATAACAATACCGGCATACCTTTGTATTCATTACACCTACTCCTAATTGTAATGTCTTTTCCCTAACAAACATCTGCTTTCTATTATAGCGTATTTATCCATAATATGAGCACGTAAAATTTCATTGTTATATTGCCTAAACTTTAACATAGGTCCGCAAAAAAGCAGCCGCATGCAAAAAATTTGCAGCAGCTGCTTTTTTATTTTTCAGCCTGTTGAATAATATCAATCACTTGCTGTTTTGTTTTCCGGTTTTCATATGCTCTCATGTTTTCTAATAAATGCGTTTTTTCTTCCCTTAACTGATTTACTTTCTGAAGCAGTGTTTCTGAGTTTAGCTCTTCTTCCTCGAGCTTTACTGCATAACCTTGTTTAACGAAGGAATCTGCATTTAGTATTTGATCGCCCCGGCTTGCCTGACGGGATAAAGGAATCAGGAGCATTGGTTTCCGTAAAGCCAGAAATTCAAAAATCGCATTGGATCCAGCTCTTGAAATGATATAGTCACATGCGGCAAATAAATCTTTTAATTCTTCATTCACATATTCAAATTGGGTGTAGCCCTCACGTTCTATGGATTCATCAATATGACCTTTCCCACATAGGTGGACAATCTGTAAATCTTTCAGCAAAGCATCCAGATTTCCCCTTATTGCATCATTAATTTTCTTTGATCCTGTACTTCCTCCCATAACTAAGATGACTGGTTTAGTACTAGAGAAGCCGCAAAAGCGTAAACCTTCATCCCGATCGCCTTCAAAAAGCTCTTCCCGGACCACCGCGCCTATATATGTTCCTTTGGCTTCTGGCAGATACTTCATAGTCTCTGGAAATGTCGCCAGTACCTTCTCCGCGAACGGAAAGGATAGTTTATTAGCGAGCCCAGGAGTATAATCAGATTCATGAATGATCGCCGGCACCTTTTTCAGCTTTGCAGCAGCGACAACTGGAACTGAAACGAATCCCCCCTTAGAGAAAACCACCTGCGGCTTCCTTTTTCGTATAATACGAAGGGATTGATATAGACCCTTCATGACTTTAAAAGGATCTTTAAAGTTTTCTTTAGACATATACCGCCTCAACTTCCCTGTAGAAATCCCGTAATAGGTGACTCCATCAAGGGGCTCGATCAAATTCCTTTCAATCCCTTCATAGGAACCAATATAATCTATTTCATAGCCCTGTTTTTGGAATTCAGGGATAAGGGCGAGGTTGACAATTACGTGCCCGGCCGTCCCGCCGCCGGTAAATAAAATACGTTTTTGACTCAAAATCTCCAACTTCCTTTCTTAACACTCTGATCTAAGACCCTTTTTTCTCACTCCATATCCTGCTACAGGAATTGTATCAAAAAGGAGCCTTTTTATGTACGAAACAAGAACATTACAAGAAAAAATTAAGCTGCTGCTCACCATCTTAATTCCGATTTTAATCACTCAAATCGGAATGTATTTAATGAATTTCTTCGATACGATTATGGCAGGGCAGGCGGGCCCCTATGAATTAGCAGGTGTGGCTATTGGTTCGAACATATGGCTGCCTGTTTTCACAGGCCTAAATGGCATAATGATGGCCATTTCCCCTATTGTTGCTCAATTAAAAGGGGCAAAGCAGGAAAAAGAAATTTCCTCCTCTGTAAAACAAGGGATTTACTTATCGATAGCTGCCGCCCTTTTTATCGGCTGCGTTGGATTTTGGGTGTTGGATCCAATTCTTTCTTTATTTACGATAGAAGCAGAAGTCCGTCATGTAGCTAAATATTACCTAATTACATTAGGTTTTGGAATCATTCCGTTATTTGTGTTTAACCTTTTACGCTCATTCATTGACGCCCTGGGTCAGACTAAAATCTCCATGGGGGTTATATTACTAACACTTCCAACAAATATAGTATTTAATTATATGCTTATATTCGGAAAGTGGGGAGCTCCAGCTCTGGGCGGTATTGGAGCCGGACTGGCTTCAGCCCTTACTTATTGGGTGGCATGCTTTATTATAGTGCTAATCATTCACAGGGTTCACCTTTTACGAATTTACGGGATCTTTGCTAATTGGTCTGCCCCTTCATTAAAAAGCTGGACTGAGCAGTTACGGATCGGCATTCCGATTGGGTTTGCTATTTTCTTTGAAACCAGTATATTCGCAGCTGTGACTTTTTTTATGACGGTGTACGATACATATACGATAGCAGCTCATCAGGCCGCAATTAATTTTGCATCTTTAGTGTATATGATGCCCCTTAGTATTTCTTTTGCCCTTACTATAGCTGTAGGTTATGAAGTGGGGGCGGGTCGATATAAAGCAGCTCGGACCTACTCCTATCTAGGTATATCTCTGGCGGTTGGTACGTCTGTAGTAGCCGGTCTTATCTTGTACCTGCTTGATGATGAGGTAGCACGATTATACAGTTCGAATGAAGAAGTCATCGAGTTGACGAAAGCATTCATTTTTTATGCCATCTTCTTTCAACTCTCAGATGGATTCGGAGCTCCTCTCCAGGGAATACTAAGAGGTTATAAAGACGTCAATATTACCCTCATGATGGCTTTTATTTCTTATTGGGTAATCGGGCTTCCAAGCGGCTATCTTATGGCTAATTTCACCCCACTAGGTCCTTTTGGTTACTGGATGAGTTTAATTATAGGGTTAACTGCCGGAGCGGTTGCCTTATTATTTAGAATGCTACATCTTCAGCAAAAAAAGCAGACACACAAAAAATGTTTGAATGAAAATTTTACTCCGTAAACTATACAAACATTTTTAATAGTGAAGAAAGTCAGTAATTTAAATAAACTAAAAAAGCATTTAAGGGTGTCAAGATACAAAACTGCAAAGTAATTCAAGAGTGTCCTTTAATCAGCTATAAAAAACGCCTGAAGAGATGAGTCTCTTCAAGCGTTTCTTAGTGTTTGGTTATTTTACAGAAATAGTCCGGCCATTGTCGCGGACAGCATAGAACCAAGCGTAGCACCGATCAACAGCTTCATACCAAATCCTGATACGCGTGCTCCTTTGTCTGCATCAATTCCCTGGACGGTACCCGCAATGATACCGATGGAGGAGAAGTTGGCAAAACTGGTCAAGAACACGGTAACTATTCCTACTGTTTTTTCTGAAACGGCATCCACCATTCCCTGGAATTCAAGCATGGCAACGAATTCGTTAGTCACAATCTTTGTACCCATAATGGAACCTGCATCGATAACTTCAGCGGTTGGAATTCCCATTAGAATACCGATAGGGGAAATAACATATCCTAAGGCCTCTTGAAGAGTCAACCCGCCGAAAAGACCGGCGAACATAGCATTTACCAGCTCAAGCGATGCAATAAACGCGATCAGCATAGCTGCAACAATCAGGGCAATTTTCCCACCATCTAATGCACCGTTCCCCATCGCTTCGAAAAAGCTCTTGGAATTAGATACATCATGAACATCAACATGGTCTTCTTCTTTTGGTACACGTACAGGTGCAATTAAGGAAGCCACAATCAGAGCACTAAACATGTTTAACGGCAAGGCAACCAATACATAATCAGCCGGGAGTATTCCAATATAAGCCCCTACAATTGATGCTGATACTGAACCCATTGCTGAAGCACTAACGATGTATAAACGGTTATCACTCAATTGCTTAAACTGAGATTTAATAGCAATAATCGCTTCGGACTGTCCAAAAAAGATACTGTTTACCGCGTTAAATGATTCAACTTTAGGCAGACGAGTAATATATGACAGAGCCTGTCCAAGATATTTAATTATAAACGGAAGAATCTTCAAGTAAGTAAGAACTGATAAGATCGTAGCAAAGAAAATAATGAGAAGCAGTACATTGAAGAAGAACACTGTGGCCCCATCTTCAAGAACAAAACCACCAAGAACGAAGCTTACACCCTCGGATCCAAATTCAATAAGTTTTTCAAATCCCCAGGAGATCCCTTCAATGATAATCCGCCCTATTTCAGTTTTAAACATGATAAATGTCGTAACAACCTGTGCCAGCAACATAACACCGATACCAAAATAGTTGATGTTTTTTCTATCATTAGACATTAAAAAAGCGATACCGAGAATAACACCAATCGCCAAGATACCTAATAAAATATCCACGCTTTATTTCCTCCTCAAAAAGTTTTAGAAGTCGTCTGCAAACAACCAAATGAAAATGCTTTCATTCCCTGTTTCTAATAGGATTTTAACAGGTTGTCAGACGTCTTGCAATACAATTTATTAAAATCACAGATTGATACAAATTGACTAATTCAGACCGATACTCCCAAAAACCTTGCTACATAAGCAAGTAAGCGCATTATAATAACGGTGAAATTTTTCCTAAATTAAAATAGACTTTAGATCGTGATGGCGATCTTAGACAGCGTATCGGAAGCTGATAATTCTTTACACACTAAAACGCACCCTTCGGTGGTCAGTCGAAGGGTGCTATACCTAAGGGGAGGTATATCGTTTGAAAAATGCAGCCCGCAGCTTGGGCGCCAGCTTTCTCATAGAAGGCAATAGAGCGAAAGATGAATCATTCACCAGTGCTTTAAAGCGCTTCTATAATTTAGACGACGAGACCATATAAAAGGTTTCAATTAATATAAAATTTTTTAGTTTACGATCCCGTGTTGTTGAATCTTAACGTTTACTTCCGGGTTAAACTGGATGTCTTGATACATCTTCTTTGGATCCAGGCTCTCCCATTCTTTAGGGTGATAAGCGTGAATCCGGCGGCCAATAGAGAAAACGTCACTATTAGCTTCCTGTGTAATTGATATAATTTCTTCTGCTTCTGCAGTTAATATTTCTGTTAATTTTTTGTTTAAATCCTTGATCATTTTATCAGAAACTAGATGATCGTGGGGATACTCCATTACGCGGACATCTAAATCAAGCGTTAAATCCACTTTTACCTCATTTTTACCAGGGTTAATTTTTAAATCATTTTTAAATTTCATTACTTCGACAGTAATGTAATCGAGAATCGGTTCTTCTTGACCCTCGTTTACTTTTTTAGTCAACTGAGCTGTTCTACCTTTTCTTCCTGTCATAAGCATTAATAATGGAGCTTGTTCAGCTGATATTTTCTCTCCTGTATAACGTTTACCATCCATCAACCCAAGCCCATTAAACTTAAGGGTATCTTCTTCGTCATCACGTGCAATAATGGGCAGAGTGAAATCTTCTCCCTCTTCAACTAATTCAGCACAGATCATCTGTAAATTCTCACCGGTTGTGCGTGAAGCAGCTTCCGCCCCTTCAAGTATTCCTTTTAAATATTCACTAATTCTTATTTCTCCAGTATTCTTAAACTCAATAACTTCTCTTGCAGTGCCTTCAGCTATGGCTAAATGGGTATTTAAATTACTATTTGGATTACGATAAAAATTATCCAGAAGCGGATAGATATCTTTATGTGCCAATTCTTCCCCAACCAAAAGCACTTCCATTTTTGACGGATTAAAGGAATGAGAAATCATGCGGTCAATTTGATTCCGTGCATCGAGAACTGTACGAGCATCACTCGATAAAATTTCAATCCTTTCCTCAATATTGCCTTCACCGCCTCCTCTTACTGTTGGGATCGAAACGGTTTCATTTAATGCCCCGTTTTCCCCTTCATCCAGTCCAATAGATAAAGCAAGCTTTACATTTTTAAATTGCCGCTGATCCCAGCAGCCGGTTAACACGAGCATAGAAATTATTAGGATAATCCATAATTTCTTCATACTGCGTTCTCCTTTTTTGGACTTTTCCTAAACAAGCTGATAAATAAAATAAGTAAAGGGAGCCCCATGGAAAAAATGTATCCACCTTTAACCACGAAATTACTAAACTTCTCCAGCTTTGCTATATCAAACCCAATAAACAACGATAGGAGGTAGAAAAGAGCACCCACAAGTAATATAATAAACGGATTGTTTTTCTTTTGAAGCACTCTTCTTGTCCCTAAACCGGCCATATACAAATATGTAGATAATGAAGTTGTCACAAAAATCATCCACATTGAGATAAAGAATAAATCAATCCTGGCTACGATAGGGAACTGGTAAGATTTAAGCATATAGAGCACCGGCTCTGACACTAAAGCAATCTCTTTTGTGCTGAAAAATGTAAAAGTGACAAATACGATCGACAGATAAAAAAACAATACCGTTAATTGAGCGTAAATAATGGTTTTTAGTTTATCTTTAGAATTACCATCCACTACTGAATAGACCACCAGAGCTAAAATAAATCCTAGAAACGAAATAATTCCTTTATCGATTCCTGCAAATATTCCTCCCCATCCATCAGCTGCTATTGGAAATAAATATATCAACTTGCTGTCCTTCCCGGAATAAAGAATTAATCCGACCATAAAAATTAGAAATCCGGAAAACATTGTGTAAAGCCTGCCCATGATTATTATATCTCCGCATACGATGTATATACAGATCGCAACCATCATCAGGGAAAGAATCCAATAAGGCGTATTAGGCAGAACCCATAAACTTATCATACGACTGTACAGAAGCAGAATTAAAATACCCACACACGCAAAGTATCCGATATATAGAACAGAAAAAGCTTTCCCTCCCCACCTCGACAGCACGTACTCCTGAATTTGGAAGTAATCCTTATCAGGATACTTCTTTGCAAGCAGCCATAAGAAAAACATTAAAACTGTAATCAGCATTCCAGCCATAAGTAAGGATATCCAGCCATCCTGCTTTGCAGCGGAATGTAAGTCAAATGGTAATGCAATAATACCTACACCGATTTGCGATTGGATGATCAGGAAAAAGTATTGGCGTCTGGATAACTTAAGATTTTTTTGACTGCTCATTCTTTTTCCACTCCCTTGACTCTCCCATCGCTTTGTAATCCATTGGATGCGCATCTTTAGGTCGCTTCTTCATCATAAAAATCGGAAATCGAACAAAGGTATCTTTTAAATCTGTTAAACGTAAAGGAGCAACCGGCGCAAAATAAGGGACACCGTAAGACTCTAGTTTTGTCAAATGCACGGTGATTAATAGAAAGCCGAAGATTAAGCCGACAAATCCCAAGGTCGCTGATAAACAAATTAATGGAAAAGTGAGAAGTCTGAGGGAGGTACTTAATTCGTTTGATGGGACGACGAATGAGGCTATGGCAGTTAAAGCAATGACAATAACCATAATATTAGAAATTAATCCTGCCCTAACTACTGCATCCCCAATAACAAGACCACCCACAATACCAATGGTCTGCCCTACTGGAGAAGGCAATCGTATCCCCGCTTCCCGAATTAATTCTATAATCACAACCATTACTAACGCCTCTACAACAGGTGGATAAGCAATTTCGTTAATCGAAGCTTTCACCGGGGTTATGAGATCATCAGGGATAACTTCAAAGTGAAAGCTGACGACTGCGATATAAAAAGCCGGCAGTCCAATCGCAATAATAAAACTAGCCAACCGGATAAGGCGGATGAACGTGCCCGTGTACCACCTGGTGTTATAATCGTCCGGCGCCTGATAAAACATAAAAAACGTTGCGGGTGCCACTAAGCATGTCGGGCTGCCCTCTGTAAATAAAGCTATCCTGCCTTCCATTAAATTAGCAACAACCCGGTCAGGACGCTCGGTATTTAACATTTGGGGAAAAGGTGACCATGGACTATCTTCAATAAATTCTTCCACATACCCCGGACTTTGTATCATTTCTGAATCAATTGTTTCGACTCGTTTCTGCATGTTTAACACTATTTCAGGATCGGCAAGTCCTTCCATATAGATGATAGCAACATTAGTATTTGTTTTCTTTCCAACCTTATATAACTTGACTTTTAAATCGCGGTGTTCAATTCGTTTTCTCAAGAGATTAATATTAATCATAATATTTTCTACAAATCCGTCATGAGACCCTCGAACAACTTTTTCATTCGCCGGTTCTTCAACACTTCGATTAAAAACTGATGTGACATTAAATAAGGAAATCTGCCGGCTGCCTTCTTCTAAATAAACGGCATGCCCTCTTAACAAGCTTTTAATAGCCTCTTCTAAATTGGTGGACTCCTTGGCATTTGGAATGGCATGAATGGAGTCCACCTTACCTATTTCTACCGGATTGAATATGCTCAACTGGACTTTTTCCTGATCTACTAAAGATTCGAAATAGAGAAGAGCTGCTTCCCCTTTTTTTAAGATCCGGACTTTTAAATCTTCAGTTCGCTTAAAAGCAGTTAATATATAATTGATATTATCTGATAGACTGCGAGTACTCGGTTCCTGTGGTTCGGCACTCTCATCTGCAATCCTTCTGTCTGTCCTTTGTTGTTTTTGAAGGAAATCTTTAAAAAATCCCATAGTCATCACCTGCTCTTAGCATTCCAACTCATAGTTATCCTATTCATTCCTTAAACAACAAAAATACCCACCGCTGTTATGCAGTGGGTTTTAGAACATTAATGACCAGGGAAGAAAATCATCTGAACAATAAAGATTGCACCGAACATATATAGAATCCAGTGAACGTCTTTGCCTTTCCCGCTGAACAGTTTAAGCAGTGGATAAGTAATAAAACCAATCGCAATTCCTGTAGCAATACTGGATGTTAAAGGCATCGTAAGAATAATGATAAAAGCAGGGAACGCTTCATCAAACGCTTTCCAATCTACTTTAGCCAGTCCCTCCATCATAAAGCACCCGACAATAATAAGAACGGGAGCCGTGATGGCAGGTAAATTGGAAACAGCTCCGACAAGTGGAGAAAAGAAGATCGATAATAGGAATAATACGGCTACGACCACCGTCGTTAAACCAGTCCTTCCACCCGCTGCTACGCCGGAAGAGGATTCAATATAGGCTGAAGATGGGCTGGTCCCAAACATAGCTCCAGCAGTAGTTGCTGTAGCATCAGCCATTAAAGCCGCCCGGGCGCGGGGAAGGCTGCCATCCTTCCGAATAAACCCTGCCTGCTCTGCTACACCAATCATTGTTCCAGTAGTATCAAAAATGGTTACAAGCAAGAACGCAAAAATAACAGTATACAAACCATTAGTAAACACACCTGCCAGATCAATGTCCCAGAAAACAGGAGACGGAGGCGTGGAGACGTATCCATCAGTAAAAGACAACTGCCCGGTAAACATACCGATTACTGCTGTTACGATCATACCTATAAACAACGCACCTGTAACCCTTTTAGCAATTAAACCGAGCGTAATAAACAGCCCAATAATCGTTAAGAAAGTGCCTGGAGCAGCTAAATCCCCAAGAGTTACAAGAGTTGATTCATTTGCAACTATGATCCCCGACATTCTTAAACCTAAAAATGCAATAAACAGGCCGATCCCCGAAGTAATTCCATATTTCAGCGAAGCAGGTATAGCCGTTATCAGAACTTCCCGCAGGCTCGTTAAACTCAAAAGGACAAATAGAACACCAGCAAGAAACACCGTTCCAAGAATTACTGAATAACTCACATCCTGCTGAACGACTTCTGTAACAAAATAAGCATTCATACCCATCCCCGGTGCAATTGCGATCGGATAATTCGCAGCCAGCGCCATAATTAACGTTCCTATAATTGCTGCCAGAACAGTAGCCATAAATACTTGCTCAAAAGGCAGACCTGCTTCAGATAAAATAGCCGGGTTGACGACAACAATATACACCATCGTTAAAAAAGTCGTCACGCCTGCTAATATTTCTGTTCGTACATTTGTTTGATTTTCTTGTAAGCGAAACATTTTAAACATCACAAACACCTTACTTTCCGAATGAAATAAACCAACAAATAATATAATATTTGTTTTACGAACAAATTTCAATAAAAACATTAAAATTGTTCGTCTTTCACAAAAAGAAAGCGTTGATTTCCTTTATATAAAAGAAATCAACGCTTTTTTACTGTTCATAGCTGTACCACTTCAACAAGTGATGAGTATCTTTTTCTTCTAAATACCATACTTGCGCCCTCTCTCCACCGATGCCTGACTTCAAAGTGGCCCCAATCGTAGCCAATTTGGCTCTTCTTTGGAACAGCGATTGATCTGAATACAGGGCCTGTACCCGAAATTTTTTCATAATATATGTCTGCTTTACGAGAAAGCGACGAATTAATGTAAGTTGATTATTCTCAATATTCCAGCCCGCATGCTTAAAGGAAAGATAGCCAAGCCACATGAAGACCGGCACGGATATCAGGGCCAGCATTCCAAAGGGATAAAAAAGAATACTAAGAACGGTTGCGGCAATAACCGGCAGCCACACAAACCTGGCAATGTATCGTAACAAGGAACGCTGTGGCGGTCGTTGAACAGGAAGATTTAATTGATAGTCCTCTAGTATACTATGAAGCACCTCTTCTATGTTCTTTCGTTTAATAAGCGGGAGAACCCGGAGTGAATGATCGGAATCGTTACTTTGAGAACCACCAGCACTAATGATAGTGACAGAAGCATAGCCCAATGGCTCCCGAATTAAATTCTCGTCGACCCGAATGCCCTGAATCCGATTAAGGGGAATGGTAACTTGTTTCTTCTCTAACAGTCCTCTCGTCATAATAATGTCTCCTCCTTCAAGGAAGACGGAGAATTGACTGTATCTAAGGATCGTAAGTAAGACGGAGATCCCATAAGCAACGATTAAAACAAGAAGCACCACTCCAGCTATAAATAAGAAGCTGAATTGCAGCCAATCAATCACTTCATCATAAATAGCATCTACAGGTAGAAATTCCATTCCTTGTGAGAGGAAAACCAGCACCCCGGAAATAACTACCCCCGCTCCTCCTGAAGTTAAAGCCATCACTAAAATGTCTTTCATCCCCATTTTATAAACTAACTGGCGACTTGTTTCTCCTTCTTCCTCTTTAACTTCCTGACTGCTTTTTTTGAGTTCGTTAATATGCTCCTCCAGCATCTTCGCTTCTTCCTTGCGTATCGCTGTCAGCTCCGCTTCAGCTTCCATCGCATTCGAAGATCCTGCCGTCTCTACAGTTACTTTCACCAACTGAAACGGACGATGAAAAATACCTTCTGAAAAATCGAGACTCTGAATGCGATCTATAGGGATGTATCTTTTCTTTTTTACGACCAGACCGTGCTCCATTCGAAGCTCTCCTTCTTCCAGCCAGTACGTAAATCGCAGCCACTTGATTATCCCTCCAGCCAGAATGATCACAAGCATTAAACCAGATATCAGAAAAGGCAGAAGACCAAGCCATCCGTCTCCCCGGTTACTATTTAAAAACAGAACAGCTGCAAGAGGAAGAATAGCATCCTTTAACCCTTTAATAAAATTTATAAGTGCAGAAATTGGATGGAGTCGTTGCGGTTCAAACATCATCTTCAGCCACCCTTGCCAACGAAGAAATGGAATGCCTTAGTTCTTCGGCCTCTCTTTCATCCAGAGCTGGTACTTTATGGGTGGTAGCTGCTGTAGAAATGCTAATCGTAGCCAGTCTGTATTTTCTCAACAGTGGTCCCTGCTCGGTATCAACATGCTGAACTCGCACCATTGGGATAAGTGTTCTTGTTATTATAAAAAGCCCGTACTGTAATTCAATTTCCTGATCACGCACATCATACCTCCATCGCTTCCAGCGCACACTTGGAATAATCCCAATATTTAAGATAATAATCAGCGCTAATACAATGCTTATAGAGAGGATCGGCCACATCGGCCAATCAAATAAATATGTAAGCACCCCTGTACCCATTACCAGCAAGGCAACTATTCCAGCTTGAATAATTCCGTAAAGTCTCCATAAGGTTAACGCCCGAATTGATATTCTTTGAGTTGGTTCCTTCATATACATTCCCCCATTCCCGACACTCCTTATACGAATATGCAGCGTTTTTCGTTTCACCTCAGACAAAGAGGCTGAAATATAGGTAAAGCAATGGCAGCAAAATACGAACAATAAAACTTGAACCGTATAAACTCAGCTCATTGAGGAAACTGAGGCCGTGCGTACGGAAGTGCGAAGGATTTTGACGGAGCGATGGTCCAAATCCTTTTCTTGGCACTTAATAATCCGAACTGAATTCAATAGAATTGTTCGGATTATTATATGCTTTATTCAGTTTTGTCCCAACTGAACACTTTACTTTCCGCCATTTGATAATTCTTTGGCTCTGAGTGTGCAAGCATTCATTGCCTGGATGACCGAACTTCTCAGGCCTGTTTGTTCAAGCATATTAACCGCTTCGATCGTCGTACCTCCTGGTGTACAAACCGTATCTTTCAACTCTCCTGGATGGATTCCTGTTTCCAGAACCATTTTTGCTGCTCCTTGAACAGATTGGGCTGCCATCTTATACGCTTTTTCTCTTGGGAGTCCTTGTTGGACAGCTGCATCAGCCATCGCTTCAATAAACATGTACACGTAAGCAGGAGATGAACCGCTTACAGCAGTAACCGTATCCATCAGATGTTCTCCAACCACTTCAGATTCCCCAAAGCTCTCAAAGAGTTCCTTGACGCTGGATAGTTCTTCTTCTGTGATGAAATCGTTTGGACAGAGAACGCTCATTCCTGCACCGACTAAAGAGGGGGTATTCGGCATCGCGCGAATAACCTTCACATTAAAATCAAAGGAATTTTTCACTTTTTCCAGTGTAATTCCAGCAGCGACAGTAACGATGACGGTATCTTCCGTTACAGAAGATTTAATCTCCTGGATCACACCCTCATATATATAAGGTTTAACAGCTAAAAATAAGATGTCACTTGAAGCTGCTAATTTTTTATTATCGTTGGAAATAAAAATTCCATATTCATCAGCTACAAAATCAATGGTCTCATCCGTTAAAGCTGTAGCTGAGATTTGTTCAGGTTCCACGACCCTTGAATCAATCATTCCTTGAATCATAGCTTGCCCCATTTGGCCACAGCCCAAAAATCCAATTTTTTTACTCACCTTACCAACCCCTCTCTTTCGTGTCTTCAATTGTATATGATAAAGCGCTTGGAGACAACGTTATCCCGTGAAATTTGCAGTCAGCAAGGTCCAAAGTTCTAGTAAAAAAATCACGTTTTGTTATTAAAGCCTTTACAAATCCCTATAGCTTATCTATAATTATGAGTGTATTCTTCATATCATAACGATTGACCACTAATATCATAGCTGCTACGAAAAAAGCCGAGCTACCTTCAAGCTCGGTTTTTTTCGTGGGAACTATTTTCTTCTGTTTTTCTTTCATCCTCAGCTTCCAATAAAGACTTAACTTCCTTCTTTACCGGCTTCGTGACCATAATATACAACGTATCTCCTGCATGGATCGTCGTTTGTCCATAGGGTGTGATCACTTCACCATTACGTATGATCGCATTAATCAATGCTTTGTCCGGCAGCTCCATATTCTCAAGAGATTGACCGACGATTAAATTTTTATCGTTAACTTCATACTGCATGAGTTCCACATTCGCTTTCCCCATTGAAATGAGCTCCAGCGAGTGAATCGGATTTGTTTTCTGATCTGAGACCAGCTTCAGCTTTTCAGCTACCCATGTGATCGACGACCCCTGCAGCAGGGTAGAAACAATCACAATAAAAAATACAATGTTAAACATTAACTGACTGTTCTCCAGATCCGTTAACAAAGGAAAAATAGCAAGTACAATCGGGACCGCCCCCCTCAGTCCTGCCCAGGAAAGGAACAGCTTTTCCTTCCAATTGAATTTGAAGTATATCAAACTTATAAACGTAGCAGCAGGTCTGGCGACAAAAATGAGAACTAATGCAATCAGTAAACCGTCTGCAATTACTTCGCCTGTAAATACATCAGAAGGGAAAACGAACAATCCGAGTAAAACAAACATAAGGATTTGTGCCATCCAGCCAAACCCTTCATGGAAACGGAGTATAGAATATCGGTAAGCCAGTTCCGCGTTTCCAATCAGTACTGCGGCGACATAAACGGAAAGGAGTCCGCTCGCCTGGATTAAAGAAGTTGCTCCATAAGTTAAGAATGCAAACCCTAGTGCAAAAATCGGATAAAGACCGCTTGAATCCAGGTTAATGCGGTTTAAGGCGTAGCTCGCTCCATAGCCGATCAGCAGACCAACGGCCAACCCGCCTCCCATCTGCCAAAAAAAGGATCCTGCCATCGCCCAGATGTTCGTCTCATCTGTAGTGAGAACCTGTATAAAGCTGATGGTCAAAAAAACAGCCATCGGATCATTCGTCCCTGACTCTGCTTCTAATGTAGCTTCAAGTTTATTTCTTATATTTTTTCCTTTCAAAACAGCAAACACCGCTGCCGCATCAGTAGAACCAACTATGGAACCGAGCAGTAAAGCCTCTACCCATGAGATCCCTAATATGTATTTTGCGGCTGCGCCCACTACGGCACTCGTTAAAATAACCCCAAGGGTAGCCAGTGTCACCGAGGGAGCCAGAACCTGCTTAATCGACTTCCACTTGGTCTGCATTCCCCCTTCAAACAATATAACAATTAACGCAAAAATCCCTACAATTTGAGCAACTTCCGCATTGTCAAAATAAAGAAGGTCCAACCCATCACTTCCTACGAGCATCCCCACTCCTATAAACAAAACAAGAGAAGGCACTCCTAGCCGTGAAGAGAATTTAGTAACGAAAACACTCATAATCAATAACAAAGCGACAAGCATGATAAACTGGTTAGACTCAACTATTTCATGGATCATTAATAGTAACTCCTTTTTCCACATACAATTGGGCACATCTCTTATTATAACAGGGGAAAGAGTAATTATAGGAATATTTCCCCTTATAAATAAAAAAAGAGCCGAGGAGTTACCCTCCGGCTCACTCACTTAATGCTGCGATCTCACTGCTCTCCTCTTCATTAAAGAAATGTTTCATGGCATAGAATACATCAGCTTTTTTTCTAAGAATATGATAGCGGAATTTCGGGTGTCCAATTGACTTATAGGCCTGCATTAAACTGGAAGATCGATTATATTGATTGACTTCCCCATACCCAAACATTTGTGAAACTTCCATCAACTGATGAATCAACGATACACAGCGCTTATTATCAGAGGTTAAATTATCGCCATCGGAAAAGTGAAACGGGTAAATATTATAACGCTCTGGTGAATATTTATCTTGGATTAGCTCCAGCGCTTTCCGGTAAGCTGAGGAACAAATCGTTCCCCCGCTTTCTCCTTTGGAAAAGAAATCGTTCTCTGATACAATCTTAGCCTGCGTATGGTGAGCGATAAATTCTACATCTACGGTTTCATAGTTTTTACTAAGAAATCTGTTCATCCAAAAGAAAAAGCTTCTTGTCATATACTTCTCCCATTGCCCCATTGAACCACTGGTATCCATCATGGCAATAACTACAGCTTTAGACTCAGGCTTATCTTGGTCTGTCCAAGCTTTAAATCGAATGTCTTCTGGATAAATAGGGGCAAACGACGAGTCTCCGCCAAGTGCATTACGCTTAAACGCTTCAAGCATCGTCCTTTTTTTATCAATGTTACCAGTCAATCCTGTTTTACGAATATCCGTAAACTCAATATCTTCATGAATAATGGTATCTTTTTCTTTTTCTGCTAAATTTGGAAGTGTTAACTCTTTAAAGAATGCTTCCTCAAGCTCTGCTAATGATACTTCTGCTTCATAGTAGTCTTCACCGGCTTGATCACCGGCTCCCTCACCCTGACCAGGCTTCTTCTGTGCTTCCTGAGACTGACCCACTACGTCCCCTACTTCACTATCCCCGTCGCCCTGACCGGCATGCTTATTTTTGTCGTAATTATATCGGATTTTATATTCATCAAGTGAGCGGATAGGGATCTTTACTACACGTTTTCCGTTAGACATCACAATATTTTCCTCAGTTATTAAATCAGGCAGCTGTTTATTCATTGCATCTTTGACTTTTTCCTGGTGTCTCCTTTGGTCATCATAGCCTTTTCGATGGAGGGACCAGTCGTCTTCAGCAATGACAAAGTTCTTCTTATCATTCATCCTAAATTCCCCCTCCTCTTTGTGGATTACTATATCATATGCAGGACAAGTTCAATGGATGAGGCTAAATACGATATGACTGCATTTTATTTGAATTTTCAGTTTTTTACACTGTGAGGAACGGCCATATCAAAGGACAAATATATGATCGTGATGGCGGAAGAGGCGGCTTTAAACAATGCCTGCCAGATAGAGGGTGAGACTGGGCCCTGTTTCATTCCTTTAAACAAAAAACCTCTCCGTTTCTTACGGAGAGGTTCATCATAATTATCCTTCTAATAATAAATCATATGGGTCTTCAATCATCTCTTTAATTCTGCGGAGAAACTGTACGGCTTCCTTCCCATCCACGATTCGGTGGTCGTAGGATAATGCAATGTACATCATAGGACGAGCCTGAATTGTGTCATCCGGCATAACTTTCGCCCGTTTCTCAATATTGTGCAATCCTAAGATTCCCACTTGTGGGGAGTTTAAAATCGGAGTCGAAAGCATAGAGCCAAAAATACCGCCGTTTGTAATTGTAAATGAACCGCCTTGCAAGTCATCAAGCTGAAGCTCTTTGTTGCGGGCCTTCTGAGCCATGTCCATTATGCCTTTCTCGATTCCTGCAAAATCAAGACGATCAGCATCACGGACGACAGGGACTACGAGCCCTTCATCGGTAGAAACAGCCATACCAATATCATAAAATTTCTTCTGAACAATCTCATTGCCTTGAATTTCAGCGTTGATCAATGGAAATTCTTTCAAAGCTCCCACTGCTGCTTTTGTGAAGAAGGACATAAAGCCAAGTTTAACGTCATGTTTCTTCTGAAAGGCATCTTTACGTTCACTGCGGAGCTTCATTACATTGGTCATATCCACTTCGTTAAAAGTAGTTAACATAGCTGAATTTTGCTGAGCGTCAACCAGGCGCTTTGCAATCGTCTGACGGCGACGTGACATTTTAATTCTCTCAACAGGCTTATCAAACTCTGTCTTTTCACTCGATTCCTTCGGTTTCTTCTCCTGCTTAGGTGCTTCTTTCTTCTCTTCTTTCTTGCTCTCCTGACTGCCTGCTTTAGCTTCGACATCTTCAGGGCGTATTCTGCCTAATGGGTCTTTTGCTGTAATTTCACTTAAGTCGATACCCAGCTCACGAGCCCGCTTCCGTGCAGCAGGAGTAGCGACCACATCATTTTTTGAGTCTTTTTGTCCGGCAGATTTCTGCTGTTCTTCTTGCTTCTCTTCCTGCTTATCCTCAGAAGCAGATTCTTTCGCTTCTTCTTTTGGTTGTTCTTCCTCTGCTGGAGCTTCCTGTTCTTCTTCATCAGAAGAATCATCCTGTGTTCCGCCTGCTTCACCGTTCTCATCTACTTTAGCGATGACGTCTCCTACCTCTACATCATCCCCTTCGTTTTTTAGAATTTCTGCGAGAACTCCACTGGAATCAGCATTAACCTCTACGTTTACTTTATCTGTTTCGAGTTCAAGGATGGGGTCACCCTTTTCAACTTGATCACCTTTCTTTACAAGCCACTCGGCAATCGTACCTTCTGTAATGGATTCAGCTAATTCAGGGACCTTAATTTCCTTCATGATTTCTTCCTCCTTTAGACAACTGTAGCGCTTCATTAATGATTCTTCTTTGCTCTGTTTTGTGGATATTTGGTTCACCAACAGAAGGAGATGCTCGGTGTGGTCTTCCTACATAACGGTGAATCTGTCCTTTTTCAAGCATCCGGTGCAAGATTCCTTCAACAAAATACCAGCTTCCCATATTCTGCGGTTCTTCCTGCACCCACACAAGCTCTTCTAAATTTGGATATTCTGATAAAATTTCTTTTAAAAGTTTTGTAGGGAAAGGATAAATCTGTTCTACGCGAACAGCATCTAACGTTTCAAATGAACGATCCTCCATTTTATCTACCGTATCTTCAATTTCAACCATAATCTTTCCGCTGCCGAGTAAAAGAGTTTTTACTTTCTCTTTTTCTTTTTTAGTCTCTTTAGTCAGACCAGGCTGACGCACGATCGGCTGAAAGTTAAGTTCAGTAAATTTGCTGCCTTCAGCTGCTACCCGCTGGTTTCTTAGCAGGCTTTTAGGCGTCATAAGGACAAGTGGACGTGATTCCTCTTGATCGTTAATAGCTGCCTGACGTCTTAACAGGTGAAAATATTGAGCAGATGACGTTACGTTAGCAACAGTCCAGTTATTTTCTGCGGCCAGCTGCAGGAAACGTTCTAAGCGTGCGCTGGAGTGCTCCGGCCCTTGTCCTTCATATCCGTGTGGAAGCAGGAACACCATGTTTGATTTCTCGCCCCACTTCGCTCGGCCTGCCGCAACAAACTGATCAAATATAACCTGACCCGCATTAGCAAAGTCTCCAAATTGAGCTTCCCAAATAACCAGTGCTTCCGGGGCTTGTACGCTGTAACCATACTCAAATCCAAGTACACCAGCTTCAGACAAAGGACTATTGTAAATGTCAAACGCTGCTTTTGCCTGTTCAATACCGTGAAGCGGGCAATAGGTTTCATCGGACTCAATATCATGCAGCACTAAGTGACGGTGAGCAAAAGTTCCCCGCTCTGTATCCTGTCCAGTAATGCGGATAGGATTACCATCTTCGATGATAGAAGCAAACGCCAACGCTTCTGCTGTCGCCCAATCTACTTTTTTCCCTTCCTCAAGCATGTCTCCGCGTTTCTGAAGAATTTTCTCCAGCTTTTTAAAACCATTAAAGCCTTCCGGACGCTTTAGAAGCTCCTTATTCAGCTTTCGCAGGCGGTCCATGTCGATTGCGGTGACTATTTCATCAAGAGGTCGCTCCACCCCGCCTGGACGATCTTTTACATCTGCTTCTTTATTTTCATTTTCCTTCATGTTGTTATATATTTCACGTAGATTCTGCTCAATGTTTTTAAACATTTCCTTTAATGAACCTTTTTCTACTATCCCTTCTTCAATAAGTTGTTTCTCAAATAGATGGGGAACGGTAGGGTGTTCATCAATTTGTTTATAAAGTAAAGGTTGAGTGGAACGCGGCTCGTCCATTTCATTATGACCGTAGCGACGATATCCAATAAGGTCAATAACGAAATCCTTTTTAAACTGCTTACGATACTCATAAGCAAGTGAAATAGCAGATAAGCAGGCTATTGGGTCATCAGCGTTAACGTGAACAATAGGAATTTCATAGCCCTTAGCTAAGTCACTGGCATAACGAGTAGAACGGCCGTCTCGACGGTTTGTCGTAAAACCAACTAAGTTATTGGCGATTAGATGAATAGTACCGCCTGTACGATAACCTGGAAGGTCTTTCATGTTTAAAGATTCCGCCACTACGCCTTCTCCTATAAATGCAGCATCTCCATGAATTAGAATGCCAAACGCTTCCTCATCATCAAGCTGGGAATAACCTGGTTTAGTACGGTCATCCTGGGCAGCTCTTGTAAAGCCCTGTACTACAGGATTTACATATTCAAGATGTGAAGGGTTATGACTTAACGTCACCTGAGTAGACGACTGCTCTCCGTTTCCTATTTCACGGTGAGCACCGAAATGATACTTTACATCTCCTGTCCAACCATAGTTGATACCGGTAGAACCTTCAGATGGAATCAGCTCTTTATCAGGGGAATGATGAAACTCAGAGAAAATACGATCGTATGGCTTTCCTAAGACATGCGCTAGTACATTTAAACGCCCTCTATGAGCCATCCCCATCATAATATTTGAAATTTGATCAGAGGAAGCAGCTTGTACGATGTGATCAAGCATCGGAACCATTGAATCCAGCCCCTCAATGGAAAACCGCTTCTGGCCTACAAATGTTTTTGCTAGAAAGTTCTCGAAGCCTTCTACGTTTGCGAGCCTTTTAAGTAATTGTTTCTTTTCTTCCTGATCCAGGTTCACTTGAAATTCAGTGGAATCAATTCTCTTTTGCAGCCACTGTCTTTCGTTCTCATGACTTACGTGGTCATATTCGAAAGAAATAGTCCCAGCATATCGTTCTTTCAGAGTTCGAACGACCTGAAGTGCATTGTCCAGTTTTACAGGTGCATTCGGCCATACGATGTCAGCCGGTATGTTCTTTAAATCCTCCTCGCTTAATCCATAGCGGGTAATTTCAAGCATATTTGTCGGTGGTCTCTCATTGCTCCCGACGGCATAAATCTTAGCGTCAAGATGACCATGACGTCGAATAGCCTCAACAAGTTTGATTGCTGAGGTCACTTTAACCATATCTAAAGACGGGGCCTGGGCCGCTCCGTTTACAGCGGTCGAAGTGGCAGCACTCATCCACTCTGGCGCACCATGCTCATCAAATAGTTCTTTTAACGATGGATCAACTGACTCCGGATCTTTTGTATATAATTCATACTGCTCTTCAATATAGCCCATATTCGGACCGTGAAACTCTTCCCAAAACCTTTCGTTGGCACCTTGATTAGCCACGTCAAATACCTCCAAGTAGTTGTTGTCTAATGCTGGAACGTAAACGTTTGCAAATACACATACTATTATAGAGTTGAAACGTTATAGAATTCAACATTTATCGCTTTTTTTCTCTACGTCTCAATTCCCCTCCATTATAACAATAAAGACGCACCAATTGGTACGTCTATTTCACTTTTTTCAGTAAATTATTCCCATCATTTCACTCTTCGTCTTCCAGAACATTATACGCCCATTCAAACAGCTGCATCTGACTATTCACGTGAGCTTGGGCTCTGTTTGCAATTACGTGGTGATAACAGCCATGTTCATCCTGCTCTCTGGCTTTCACATTATCAGCAAGAAAGAGATCTAGAATTTCTTTTAATCTGCTTTTAATTTCGATTCTATAGACAGGAAACAATAATTCGACCCTCTTCACCATATTTCTTGTCATGAGGTCTGCTGAAGATAAGTATACTTTTTCCTGACCATTGTGGTGAAAGTAAAAGATGCGGCTGTGTTCCAGGAACCTCCCGACAATACTGACCACACGGATGTTCTCACTCACCCCTTCAATGCCAGGCTTCAAACAACAGATTCCCCGCACAATCAAGTCAACCATTATACCTGCTTGAGAAGCTTCATACAGTTTTTTAATGATCGACTTATCTGACAGTGAATTCATTTTGGCTATAATGCGCCCGTTTCCATTTTCATGATGAAAACGAATTTCTTCCTCAATCTTTTTAATAAAATCATTTCTTAAATCATAAGGAGCCATGGAAATGTGATAATAATCCGGCTTCTCAGTATAGCCGCTTAAGTAATTAAAGTAATTAGTTGCATCAATTCCAAACTCTGGATTAGTGGTGATTATACCCATATCTGTATATATTTTAGCAGTTTGATCATTGTAGTTCCCTGTTCCTAAGTGGACGAAACGCTCGATCGTGTTTTTCTTTTTTCTTACAACAAGCGTAATCTTGCTGTGAGTCTTTAGGTATGTCATTCCATAGATGACATGGCAGCCCGCCTTCTCTAATTCCCTTGCCCACTGCACATTATTCTCTTCATCAAACCGAGCTTTAAGCTCGACAAGGACTGTAACCTGCTTTCCATTTTCCGCTGCATTTTTCAGCGCTTTTATAACCGGTGAGTCTCCACTGACACGGTATAGAGTCTGTTTAATCGCCAGGACGTCCGGATCCTTCGCTGCATCTGCTAAAAACTCGACAATGGGCTCAAATGACTCGTAAGGATGATGAAGAAAGATATCACGCTTTAATGCGGCTTCGAATAAATCTTCTCCATTCTTTATATCGCGCAGAGGCTGGGGGATAAGCTGCTCATATACCAAGTCTTCTCTTACTTCAGACACTTCGTTGTAAAAATCAAATAAATAACTGAGATCCAAAGGTCCATTTGTTACATATAAATCATCCTCATGAATCTCCAGTGAGTTTAACAAAAAGTGAACCATTCGGTCTTCTAATTTTCCTTTTCGAACCTCTAATCGAACCGCAGCCCCCCACTTTCTTTTCATGAGTTCCTTTTCAATTTCTTTCAACAGATCGCGGGCGCCCTCTTCATGGATCGTCATGTCTGCATTTCTAGTAATTCTAAATTCGGTAATGGATTTGGCTTGATAGCCTTTAAAGAGCTTTTCTACAAAGTGGCTGATAATATCTTCCAAAAGTACATATTGGGTTGGTGAAGATGGTTTAAGTTCAACGAAGCGGGGGATTACTGAAGGAACCTGAACTATCGCTGTTTTCTCCGACTGATCTTTTGTATCGACCATATCCCTTAGGACAACAGCGAGATTTATGCTTTTATTTAATAATTTTGGAAACGGGCGGTAAACATCTACCGCCATCGGGGTTAATACCGGAAATATTTCTTCGTCAAAATACCGTTCTAATTTATTTAACTGCTCGTCAGTAAGCAGCGAAATTTCAGTGATTGAGATCCCTTCAGACTCTAATTGTGGTTTCATGGCCTGGTACGTCTCATATTGACTTTTTACAAGTCTTTGATTTATACGGGCAATCTCCCGTAGCTGCTGCTTTGGGGTTAAGCCTGCTTTATTCTCTGGCTTATTAAACCCGGCTTTTACTTGATCTTTTAACCCGGCAACTCTTACCATAAAAAATTCATCCAAATTCGAGGAAAAAATCGCTAAAAATTTAAACCTTTCCAGTAAAGGTGTTTCTCTGACCTGGGCCTCTTCCAACACCCTCTCATTAAACGCAAGCCAGCTTAACTCCCGGTTATTGTAATAACGTGGATCATTTAAATTTTTACGAACCTCATCCATCGCCATGAAACCCTCCCCTTAAGACAGTAAATTCTTAACGGAATGCACACTTGAAATTAACGCAATCCATTCACAACTGGACAAACACTAAATTAATTTTTCGTTTTAATGCTTTCTCTAAATGTTTCTTTTGTTTCTCCCCTTGATATTGTTCAGGCATATAGTCCTTATTGCATTGCAGTGTAATTGTCATACTCTCCTGACCGGCCTCTACCTTCAGGGTTTCCACAGCTCCTCTCCGCGTACTGTCGAGGCTGTAGCAGAACTTTAATAAGGCACCTAACAACCGAATATGTTTTCGTTCTTCTTTTAAAAACCACTTTTTAAAGGGCTGAATAAACTGCTTAAATACTGTGTTGTTGGTGAAGGAAGCGATCAATGCAAGTTTCAGCCGGTCAATGTGCATCAATCCGTCAATTGTACGATTAGCTAATAAATAAAAAGTATGCTGCGCACTTGCTTCGTCGTCTATATATTGCCCGAGATTAAACACATATCCAGCACGCTTAAGTTCTATCCAATCCTCACTCGTTAAAGAACCAATTCCTTTCGCATGAAACTCAGAAAATAATTCTTTCGATAATTTCTGCACATGTTGAATGTGTCTTACATCCAGCTCAAAATCATTAATAAGTTCTTGTATACTTTCTTCTAATACGCTTGGAAAAAGGCTGGTCCCTATCCCTTTAGTAAGCTGTTCAAAAAAAACACCATCTCTTAACCCTTTCCGGCTTAAAATAAAGCCCTCGGCCTGCACCTCTTCATATAATGTGTGAAAAACTTCAACGGCCGGCAATATAATATCTGCCCGGTCTTTTGACAGTCCTTCCACCTTCTGCATCTTTTTCATAGGCAGAGTGAACAGGTAGTTTTTAATAAAAGACAGGTCACTGTCGAACATTTTATATTGATGCAGTCCGGCTAGAGGATATTCTTTTAAATTCTGATCGACTTGCACAACGTTCCTCGCCCCGCCACCGATCCCAATTAAAGGTACTTTCCTGCCGTTTAACCAGGGCAACGATCGGAAATTTTCCTTTAAGAATTGACGAAGGCTGGCAAGCTCCTTTTCCGTAGGAAGATCATCCTTGAAAAAGCGCTGTTTTAATGTCACAGCACCGAAGGGAAAACTATGAGAATGAACAAGCTTTCGATTTTTAAAATAAGTAATTTCTGTACTTCCTCCACCTATATCAACGGTAACGCCTTCAGTAAGGGAGGTGGAGTTAACCACAGCTAAATAACCATAGTATGCTTCTTCTTCTTCAGATAAAACCCTCATATCAAAGCAGGTTTTTTCTGATACTTCGGCTGCAATTTCTTCTTGATTAACTGACTGGCGAATGGCTGCAGTCGCTACGCAGACTGTTTGTTCTAATACATATGTAGCCAGGACTTCTTCAAAGCTTGACAATGTGTGAAGAAGCTTATCAATTCCGTCCCTTGAAAGTGTACCGTCTTCTGTTAAATAGGAGCTCAATCTTGCTACTGCCTTAACGTTTTCCACCTCACGCAGCCTTCCTCCCTTTTCACGTAAATAGATAACCAGACGTACTGAGTTCGAACCGACATCCACAATTCCATAGTATTCCTTAGCCATTTTTCCACCTGCCCATGTGTTTTTGCACATTATATCATAAGAGGACCCTGGACAGTGTCCAGGGTCCCTAATCTCATGTTTATCTATTCAGCAGGCTGCCCACATATTTTAAAAGTTCATTGGCAGATGTAGAATTATAACCGTGTTCATCAACGAGTGTGGCAACGACTTCATTAATTTTCTTCAGCTGCTGCTCATCCGGCGTTTTTGTGGATGTGGTAATTTTCACGATATCCTTTAAATCTGCAAACAGTTTCTTTTGAATGGCTTCCCTTAGACGCTCATGTGATTGGTAATCGAACTTCTTGCCTTTGCGTGCATAAGCAGAGATGCGGATAAGAATCTCTTCACGGAACGCTTTCTTCGCATTCTCTGATACTCCAATTTGCTCTTCAATCGAGCGCATTAGTCTTTCATCTGGATTCATCTCTTCCCCTGTTAGAGGATCTCGAAGCTTCGTCTTATTACAATAGGCCTCCACGTTATCTAAATAATTATCCATAAGAGTAACCGCAGATTCTTCATAAGAGTAAACAAATGCCTTTTGAACTTCCTTCTTCGCAAGATCATCATACTGTTTCCTGGCAAGAGAGATAAACTCCAGGTAACGCTCTTTGTCTTCTTTAGATATAGAAGCGTGACTATCTAACCCATCCTTAAGCGATCGAAGGACATCAAGGGCATTTATAGAGGTCATTTCTTTTTTAATAATAGTTGAGGAAATACGGTTAATCACGTAACGCGGATCAATCCCCGTCATACCTTCATCAGAGAATTCCTTACGCAGTTCCTCAACGTCCACCTCACTGAACCCTTCCAGTTCTTCTCCATCGTATAGATACATCTTCTTCAAAAGGTCGATTGAAGCCTTTTTAGACTCTTTTAAACGTGTAAGAACCGTGAACATAGCAGCTACCCTTAACGTGTGAGGGGCAATGTGAACATCGCGTATATCACTATCTAGAATCATTTTTTCATAAATCTTTTCTTCTTCCGTCACTTTTAAGTTGTATGGAATCGGCATAATGATCATCCGCGAATGCAGCGCTTCGTTTTTCTTATTTGCAATGAAAGAGCGGTACTCTGCTTCGTTCGTATGGGCAATAATAAGTTCATCTGCTGAAATCAAAGCAAAACGGCCCGCTTTAAAATTACCTTCCTGCGTCAAGCTGAGTAAGTGCCAAAGAAATTTTTCGTCACATTTTAAAATCTCCTGAAACTCCATAATTCCACGATTGGCTTTATTCAGCTCTCCGTCAAAACGATAAGCACGCGGATCCGATTCCGAACCAAATTGTGCGATAGTTGAGAAGTCAATTGACCCCGTTAGGTCAGCAATGTCCTGCGATTTGGGATCAGAAGGGCTGAATGTGCCAATACCTGTACGTTTATCTTCAGAGAAAAAGACTCTTTCTACCAGCACATCTTCAATACGTCCTCCGTAATCCTGTTCAAGTCTCATCGTGTTTAGAGGCGATAAACTGCCCTCTATGCGAATGCCGTATTTTTCTCTAAATTCATCTCTTAAATGATGAGGAATCATGTGCAGCGGGTCTTCATGCATCGGACAGCCTTTAATAGCAAATACAGCGCCTTTATCAGTATACGAATACTTTTCCAATCCCCGTTTTAACAAGTTAACGAGTGTGGACTTCCCTCCACTGACAGGTCCCATTAATAACAAAATTCGTTTTCTAACATCCAGTCGACGTGCCGCCGGGTGAAAATATTCTTCTACTAATCTTTCCATTGCTTCATCCAGGCCATAAATGTCTTCATCAAAGAACGAATACTTTTTGTGATGCGGTCCTTCCTCTACCCCTGCTTCAGTAATCATATTATAAACACGAGAATGAGCAGATTGAGCCAAATAAGGTTTGTCTTTTAACAGCTCTAAATAATCCCTGAAAGTCCCTTCCCACTTCAATTCCTCTTCATGCTCACGGTGATCTTGAATTCTTCTAATAATATCCACTCAACGACCTCCCTCGTCGTAACTAGCAAATTTAATACATCCTATGCTCGGGAGAACAGAAACATTCGTATAAGGTACAAGCTCTTTTCTTGATGATCCCCGCAGTTTCCGTATGCGCGATCACGCAACCACCCGCAAAAAAAGCGTTTTCCATTACTGTAAGCTTCTCCTTGCTTTGACAGGGTATAGTCCCCTTGTTAGAATTGTCTTGACTATTTAATCGAATAAAGGATTACTTATGGAAAGAAGGTCTAATGAATGGAAACATGGTCCTTTGTTGATTCTGGACATTTAACGCCTGCCGTCAATATGGCATTGGATGAAGCTTTACTGAATTGGCATAGTGAAGGAAGAATCCCGCCTGTTCTCCGCTTTTATGGTTGGAAACCTGCAGGACTTTCAGTAGGATATTTTCAAAAGGTGGAAGGCAGAATAGACATTGAAGGTATTAACAGAAACGGATACCAGCTGGTCAGGAGACAAACAGGAGGACGTGCTGTTCTTCATGATGATGAATTGACATATAGTATTATTGTTTCAGAAGATCATCCGAACATGCCGGCTTCGGTTAAGGAAGCGTATCTCGTACTTTCAAGAGGCCTGCTCGAAGGTTTTAAACAATTGAACATAGAGGCAGAATTCGCCATACCTGAAGAGAAACTTAATTCTACCGGGTCAGCTGTATGTTTTGAAGAACCTTCCTGGTATGAATTAATCGTTGATGGAAAAAAAGCTGCCGGAAGCGCACAAACGAGAAAGAAAGGTGTCATTCTCCAACACGGATCAATTCCGATCAATGTGGATGAAGACAAGCTGTTTGATATGTTTATTTACAAAAATGAACGGATTAAAGAGCGTGCCCGCAAGTCATTTGCAGACAAGGCCATTGCGATTAATGACATTGTAGAGACTCCTGTTAACTATGATCAAACCCGTTCTGCTTTTAAATCAGGATTTGAAAAAGGGTTAAATATTAAACTTGAGCCTCTAAAAATTAGTGACGATCAATGGAAAGAGGTTTATGAGCTTGCTGAAAAAAGGTACAACACTAATGAGTGGAATTATTCCAGATAATAAAAGGAGACGATCTAATTGGCTAAGAAAGATGAATACATACGTAAACCCGATTGGTTAAAGATTAAGATTAACACGAACAAATCGTACACAGGCTTAAAGAAATTAATGCGTGAGAAGAAACTCAATACCGTCTGTGAAGAAGCGCGCTGTCCTAATATTCATGAATGCTGGAGCGAACGTAAAACAGCAACCTTTATGATCCTTGGAGACACTTGCACACGCGGATGCCGCTTCTGTGCAGTAAAAACAGGCCTTCCTAACGAATTAGATTGGGGAGAGCCGGAACGTGTAGCAGAATCTGTAGAAATTATGGGTCTTAAACATGTGGTTGTGACCGCTGTTGCCCGTGATGACTTAAAGGATGGCGGAGCAGCAGTTTTTGGAGAAACCGTTAAAGCTATCCGCCGCCGTGTACCCGGGTGCACCGTAGAAATCCTCCCTTCTGATATGAAAGGGGATTACGAAAGCCTGAACACTTTAATGGAGGGCGAACCAGACATTTTCAATCACAACATTGAGACTGTACGTCGTCTTACCAAGAAAGTCCGTGCCCGTGCGATGTATGATCGTTCCCTGGAGCTGCTGCGCCGTGTGAAGGAAATCCGCCCGGATACACCGACAAAATCCAGCTTGATGGTAGGTTTGGGAGAAACGAAAGAAGAAATTATTCAGGCAATGGATGACCTTCTGGCTCATAATGTAGATATCATGACAATTGGCCAATATTTACAGCCAACGAAGAAACATTTAAATGTGGAACGTTATTACCATCCTGACGAATTCGAGGAATTAAAACAAATTGCTATGGAAAAAGGATTTAAGCATTGCGAAGCAGGCCCAATGGTACGCTCTTCTTATCATGCGGATGAGCAAGTCAATGAAACTTCAGCTCAACGTCGAATTAAGTATATGCAAGGCTATGAATCTCAAGGGAAAACATTAGACAAAACGACATTTTAAAGGCGAAGATATCCGTTTGAGCATGCGGATTCAGCTTGTGGAGAACCCCTGGTTTTCCGCAAGCTTTTTTCTTGCTGCCAGAGGAGAGAAAAACTCTTTCTAATCCACGGATGGGCTGCCTCAAGATGTCCATATCCAGAGATTACGGTTCAATCGTTCTTCCGCAGGCCTTGAGAGGGCATGCTTCCGGGTAGTTGTTTAAGATAGTGAAAGACACTTTTCATCTAGTTCACCAGGACATACACAACGAGCCTTTAGAACTAGGACAAAAGTATTTCTGTTCACAAAAAATCCGAACTATCATTCGAATTTTTCCTCAAGGGGACGAGATAGTTCGGATTTATTTCTCTTTTTTGTAGTTAAGGGTTCGACTTTAGAGGTTGAGACTATGGTTTTAATTTCGTTTCCTTTTATTCTGGGTTCTCTTCTTCTGACTCGGTCATCTCTTGTTCTTCTTGTTCTTGTTCCTCTTCTTTTACTTCACTTTCATCCTCGCGACTATCTTCCTCTGCGTCTTCTTCCACTTCTTCTTCTGTTTCTTCGACTGTTTCATTGTGTTCTTCAGACTCTTGTTCTTGTTCTTCTTCTGCCTCATCTTCTTCAGGCTCTTCTGTACCTTCTGTCTCTTCTGACTCAGGTAGTTCAGTTGGTTCTTCGGAAGATGACGGTGATGTGGCAGAAGATGAGGAGTTGTCTGTACTGCTTGAATCTGGTCTGCTTGAACTTGTATCAGGGCTGTACGGAGAAGCCTGAGCATCAGGGGAAGATGTCCCTTCATCGGTTTCATTATATGTATATTCCTCTGTCCTGGTTGAACCATCTAAATTCTCTTCTTCAACCTCTGTCTCCTCCTGGACTTCATCCTCAAGGTCTTCCTCAACCGACTCTAAATCTTCGAGATTGTTTTCTGGAATTTCTTCTTTAATTTCTTCTTCGGGCATTTCCTGAGATTCGGTCTCTTTACTTTTGATTTGTTCAAGAGTTACTTCTATTGGATCGCTTTCATCTGATTGCTCTGAACCACATGCTGTTGTTACTAGCAGAGCGATCCCCATCAGGAAGTAACCTATCATTTTCCCCATTCGTGACATCCTTTCAGAAAAAAGAAATAATTATGTAATCTTATGTCGGATTTATTTTCCTATTATACCATAATCATTAAATAGAAAAAGACCGCCTAAAGACAGCGGTCTACTATTTTCTACCAGTAATATCCTCCGCCATATGGGTAATAGTATGGCGGTGGGGGGCCTGGCGGGCCGTAATAGGGCGGTGGGTAGTATCCTCCGCCTCCTCCACCATAGTAAGGTGGAAATATAGCACTTCCAAGTAGTCCTCCTAAAAATCCACCAACAAAAGGACCTCCTATAAACCCTCCAATAAACCGATCATCTTCATATTCATGAGGATCTATAAAACGCATATCATCTTCGAACTCGTGCGAATAAGGCAGCATATCATCCCTCCATTGCAAGCGGGTTATTCACCTACATTTCAACATATGTGCCGCTCCAACAGGATGTATGGGCGAAAAGTGATCTTTTTAATTTTCACTTACAATCAATTCACATTCTCACGAAAATGGGTTATAATAACAAACATCACTGCTTGTCTGCTCAGCTATTAAAGGAGGTCGCTTTACATGAAGTTAACTTTGATTATTCTCGTATGCGTCACATACTTAGTATCAATCTTTTCCGCTGGCTACGACGTAAAGCCAGGACGTCCAAAAAAATAACATATAAAAACTAAAATGCAGACGCCGGAACCCGGGGAGTAACCTCGTTCCCACAAAGAATTATCTTTATAATGCAAAAAAATCGCACTTCGTGTAGAAGCTGCGATTTTTTTATCGATCAATAGACTGAGCCCGCTTATTCTAAGAGAATATAGTCAGTCCTTTAAAGCTGTTATTTAATTAACTGAGGAAAACCTTGCTGCTTTAAAGCATCGAACAAAATGATCGAAGCCGTATTAGCTAAGTTTAATGATCTGACTTTATCCGTCATAGGTATACGTAGGCAGCGATCTTCAAGTCCTTGCAGCAGCTGCTTAGGTATTCCATCCGTCTCTCTCCCGAAAACGAAAAACCAGGATTGCTCTGAATCACTAAAGTCAAAATCAGCATACGACTTCGTACCAAAGTTCTCTATATAAAAGAATTCTCCTGCTGGATAACGGTCATATAGTTCCTGGATGGAATCGTAATAATGAATCGTAACGTCATGCCAATAATCTAAACCGGCGCGACGCAGCATTTTATCATCTGTAGAGAATCCTAAAGGTCGAATAAGGTGAAGCTGTGAATTCGTTGCTAAGCATGTACGAGCAATATTTCCTGTATTGGCAGGTATTTCGGGCTGAAATAATACAATATGATTGGACATTCTTCTCACCTCGCTCTACGTCATCAACTAAATTATTATACCATATCTATCAGCCTCCAATGTGAAAAAATTTATATTGAATATTGGGTGTGTAGGCTGTCGAATCCGTATATGCCCAAAACCGCTGACGACTGTTAGTAGTATGGGCATTTACCAAAGGTTCCCCTTGACTATCTTTATTGACAACAATCGTCGTATGATCAAATCGTCCATCCCCTTGAAAGTCATAACAAATAATATCACCCGGGGATAACTGGTTTGCTTCTGAAGCCTCGCTTGCTATTAATCCCTTCCTCGCCCCGCTTAAATACCATCTTAAAGAGTGGGCGACAGCCCAGCTATAGCTCCAGCTTTTTCCGCTGTACCACCATCCTTTGCTACGGTTATGCTGGCCTAACATCGGAGCTCCTCCTGCTCGCAGACATTGGGAAATATAATTGGTACAATCTACATCAAAATGCTTGTAGGCAGGATTATAGCTATCCCACCACTGCTCTGCATAACGAACGGCTTCCCTTCTGTCATAGCTGAAGGGTGATCTTAACTCTTCCTCTTTTTCGATAAATTGAGGAGTTAGGTTAGCCTTACTCGGAGAGAGAAGTTTTTCTGTGAGGGTGGTTTGTTCAATGATTTCATCCCCCTGAACATAGCAACAGCAGGAATAAACGCCTTCTTCTAAGTACGATTTTAATCCATCCTTAATATATAAATGAACAGAAATAAGATAATCTACATACTGGTCTCTGTCATACGTCACCCGGTGGTAAGGACGGATGGCGAATGTTGCTCTCTTTACCTGCTGGCCCCTCTCCGTAAATCCCTGGACTTTACGGTACAGCCACAGTTCCTCTTCTTGAGTAAATAAACGTTCCATAATATCTTCCCAATACCTTCTGATCGCATTCACTGCCTATCCCCTCCTGTCCTATCACTATATGAACAAGAAAAGAAAACCATACAAAAAAACTCCCTTTATTAGGGAGTTAACTAAAACTTAGGCCTTTAATCTAGTTTGGTCGGATTCTAACTCCAATAATTGGCGTTTCCGATCTAAACCGCCTGCATAACCGACAAGCTTTCCATTGCTTCCAATGACTCTGTGACAAGGGACAACAATAGCAAAAGGGTTCTTATTAATCGCCCCGCCGACTGCCCGCACAGATTGGGAAGCCTGAAGAGCGAGCGCTATATCTTTGTACGTCTTTGTCATCCCCAGGGGAATATGCTCTCGCAGCGCACGCCAGACACTTTTTTGAAAAGGGGTCCCATAGCAAAGAAGCGGAAGAGTAAACGTTTCTCGTTCTCTTGTAAAGTATTCACTGAGTTCCATTATCGCCTGGTGAACGTAGGGATGTTCAGGACTGTGCATAAATGAACTTTTGAGCAGGTGTTTCTTTATCCACGTTTGGTAAAAAGAGTGCAGGTCTTCAAAGCGACCATAGTCAATTCGTAATATCCCTTCATCGGTAGCTAATATAGTTATATCTCCGACGGGTGTATCCATCACATCGTAATAGATCATGGATTGGTTGCTCATATAAAACCCCTCTTACTAACAGTTTTTTCTATTATACAGGACCTATTATATTCTGAAAAGGGAGATTCGTTTATCTTTCTTGAAATTGTAAGCCTTTTTTCATTTCAAAAACCACTTGTTCATCTTCTTCCACAGCCTGCGCTTCCTCAATAGCACGGAAGCAGTCGACTGTGCCTATTTTACCTAACGAATAGGCTGCTGTTCCCCGAATTACGGGACGTGGGTCATTTTTCATTAAACGGATCAATTCATCTACCGCAGCTTCTTCCCGATAATGGCCGAGAGCCAGTATCGCATTACGCTGGATCGGTTTTTTACCACGCCATGAGCCGGAAATCGAACCGAACTGCTCTTTAAATTCCCGGTTACTGATGGATAACAGGGGTATTAACTTAGGCTTGGCTATTTCTGGATCAGGTTCAAATTCCTCATGATTGTGGAAATCTTTCTTTTTGTTTTTAGGACAAACGGTTTGACACGTATCACAACCATATAACCGATTGCCAAGCTTCGTTCTGTACTCCTCTGCCAAGAAATCTTTTGTTTGAGTAAGGAAGGCAATACACCTCTGAGCATTAAGCTGACCACCTTGCACCAATGCATCAGTCGGGCAGGTATCTACGCAAATATTACAGTCCCCGCAACTATCTTCCACGGGATCGTCAGGAGCAAATGGAAGATTGGTAACCATTTCGCCTAAGTACACGTAAGAGCCATACTCAGGTGTGATAATGGCACAGTTTTTACCACTGAAACCAATTCCGGCACGTTCAGCAACAGCACGGTCTGACAACTCACCAGTATCCACCATTGATTTAAATTCAGCTTCAGGTACGTGTTCTTTTATATAAGCTCCGAGCAGATTCAACTTCTCTCTTAGGACATCATGATAGTCCCGCCCCCAGGAGGCACGGGCAAATACACCCCTGCGCTCCCCCTTCTTACTTTTTGGAGCGTTTTTCATTTTAGAAGGGTAAGCAAGCGCGATTGAGATAATCGTTTGAGCCTCAGGAAGCAGACGTTCTGGCTCTGACCGTTCCTCCACCGTACCTTTTTCAAATCCGGATTGATAGCCAAGGGCTTGTTGTCGTTGAAGTCTCGCTTTTAATTCACCGAAGACATCAGCAGAGGCAAATCCAATTTTATCGATCCCTATTTCTTTACTATAAGCGATTACTTCTTCTTTAAATTGATGAAAATCCACCTTGACTACCTCCTTTCTTTTTATCTTAAATCCTTCACTCTCGCAGTCCGAATACGATTTAACGCTGCTGCAATTTCAAACCGGCGCGGTCTTGCCAGCTCTCCGGGATGCTGATCTTTAAATGGGGCGAATGACGCAAGTCCCAATTCATTCAACTGAGCTTCAATCGTATCAAGCAAACTGGATAATGACTGTTTTTTACTTAATAAATCTTCCTTATATAAATGCATGAGCAAGTCAGCGATCATTCTCGTTTGAGAAGCATCTACAAGTTGTTCAACCCCATCAAGATCAACCTCTACTGCTCCCATTAAAATCACCGTTCTTCCTTTAGCTTGAACCTTTTCCTTTTTTCCTTTGCGAGGCTGAATGGAGTGAGGAAGAAAATGACGAGAAGGCAATTGACCAAACGATTCTTCAGCCGTTTGACGGTGGGAAGGATACTTCTCAGCAATTTCCTTCGCTTTCTTTGTCACGTTATGAGGAACGTACTGGTCCATCATAATCACATCATCTGCCTCTGAGAAATAATCGCCTGATCCGCCCATAACAAGTATGGTGGAAACATCCATTTCATCACGCAGACTTTTAATTTTATCAATAAAAGGAGTGATCGGCTCTTTTTCACGGACAACCAGCTCCTGCATACGTTCATCACGAATCATAAAGTTCGTAGCACTTGTATCCTCATCAATAAGCAAAGTGTGTGCTCCAGCCTCAATGGCTTCGATAACGTTCGCCGCCTGAGAAGTACTTCCACTTGCATTTTCTGTAGAGAACTTCGTCGTATCTGCTCCTCGTGGTAAATTTTTTATAAAAGGAGAGATATCGACATTGGTTACCTGCCTGCCATCTTCGGCTCGAACTTTTACCGCACTGGGGTCGGTCAGCACAAATTCACGGCCATCCCCGCTAATATGAGGATAAACCCCGCGCTCCATCGCATTCAAGAGGGTACTTTTACCATGATAGCCCCCTCCGACAATTAATACAATCCCTTTTGAAATCCCCATGCCAGTTAGAGGTTCATCCCGATGAGGAACATCTATAGAAACTCGATTGGCTTCAGGACTCTTAAAAGGAATCGCACCTTTCATCGGACGATCACTTACACCGCTTTCTCTAGGTAATATCGCGTCATCAGCTACAAAAGAAATAAGGTTTTTCTCTCTCATTTTGGAAAGGATGGCATCATGCTGATCAGCTAATTCTACAAACTCCTGGATTTCGCCATCCGTAATTGAAAGGAGAGAGTCTTTAATTAAGTTAGGAATCACTGTAAAAAAGAGTTTATCTGCTTCTTTTCCATTAATACGTCTGCCATTTGCGGGCAGCCCTACAGTAAGACAAACCGTAATTAGATCATTCTCCACACCAACAGCTGTTCGTTCTATGATCTCTTGTTTAGGTTGATCGATTGAGACCATACCGCTTTTTCCAGACCCCCGTACATTTGGCTTGCTTCGATTAAGAACGGAGGCTACTTTCCGAGCTAAAACATCTTCCGTATAAATCTGTCTGCTTTTTGTTTCTTTCCACTCAGCTTTTATTTTCTTCACACTAGCCGGAATTTGCACCCGTATTTTAGACGGTGCGGCAAATGGATCTCCCTGTACATAATCAATTTTCAGTCGATAAGAAGGAAATGAATAGCTGCCCTGAATCTCCTTGTAACCTTTATAACTTTTTCCATCAATTTGTTTTAGAACGTTTTTTAGTTTGTTCATTCTTTATGCTCCTTTCTACCTCTTATTGGTGTTTCCGGTTTGCTTCAATAAAAAACGCAATGCTTCGTTTTTTTTAAACGAAACACTGCGTTGGATCACGTAATTAAGATATAATAGCAAATTATGGAGCGGATGAAGGGAATCGAACCCTCGTCATCAGCTTGGAAGGCTGAGGTTTTACCATTAAACTACACCCGCATATATAATCTTTCATTAGCCACGTTCTTTCATGCCTCTTCCTCTAAAAGCTTAATCAAAGAAGCTTATCCGTCGAGGCAACTCGTAGGCAATTCAGGTGAAGCCTCGCTCGTGGCTGAGGTTTTACCATTAAACTACACCCGCATATATAATCTTTCATTAGCCACGTTCTTTCATGCCTCTTCCTCTAAAAGCTAATCAAGGAAGCTTATCCGTCGAGGCAACTCGCAGGTTATTCAAGTGAAGCCTCGCTCGTGGCTGAGGTTTTACCATTAAACTACACCCGCGTTTATGGAAGACAATTTTAATTATAACAATCAGCCGGCCAGCTGACAACCGATAGTTGACCAATTTCAACAAAAATCGATAAATCAGCTTTCAAGGTAAAGAAAGTACAATACAATAAATAAGATAATAATAATCATTAGGGACGACACCAAGGTAACTTGCGCTTTAGAAGGTAAAAAAGTCTCTTCGTTCATGATCTTTCTCTTTCGATGAAAATAAGCAAAAGTGGCGAGTACGATAATTACAAATCCAAGGATACAGGCAAACACACCAAGCGCAATGCTTATTAAATCTACGGTCAGGTTCCGCTGGGCACCCATTGTAAAGTGAAGACTGGTGTTCAGGAAGCCGATACCTACAATTGCGATCACTGTCCGAACCCATGCTAAATATGTACGTTCATTAGCTAAATGCTGCTGAGCATATTTGATTTGATTGTTTTCTGTGGTCTTCATCTGCCTCACCTTACTCAATAATGAATCTGCTACCAAAAAGCTTAACATAAGTTTACCTGCGTTCACAATTATCATTATGTACCAACTCCGAGCAGCACTATACTAAGCGAATAATTTAAAACCCTGTTGCAGGTTATTCAGACCGCAGCAGGGTAAGTGACTAGACGACTTTCTTCTTTTATATCCCTCAAAACCCAGGTTCTCCTCCATTTCTACTCCCTATGTTTCCCTGGTTCGAGAACCTTTTCTTTGCATGCTTTCCCGTATTTCATGGAATTGATAGAGCGCGGAATACCACTTTTGAACAACATACATATTGAGGTTAAAATGAATCGGAATGTAACTCTCTGGGTAAGTTTTTATTGTTTGCTCTTTGCCAATTCATCCCGGTCTAAAGATCTTGGAGGTTCTTCCATCCACCCATATTTAATCATTATTTTTGCACCATCATCAGCGTATTTCATGATTTCTGCAACTAGTCTGCTGTACATGACTCCAATATCTCTTCTCGGGCTCATAGTCATGCTGTTGCCATAATAACCAATACTAAGAGCGATTAGACTAGTTGTGTAAAACATCATTTTCTTATCAGAAAACGTATAAGTAGTAGAGTCTGTCACTTCCGATCCCCATGTCAAAGGGCTCGGAAGATCACTTTCTTTCAAATACGAGGCAAAAATTTCACAATGTTTTTTAGCTATTTCCTTTCCCCTCAATAGGAACTGAGTCACTTCACTATTTTTAGATACTTGGCTATAGCCGGTCATAGTGGCAGCCCCTAGTGCGTTTCTTTGGAAATTAGTATATAAGTGTGTAATTTCAATTCCTGTTAATGGTCTTTTTTCACCAAAAAAACCTGATAGAAAAGATTTCTCTTTAACAAAGTCAATCTCCTCAGGTATTGGAAGGTATGGTGAACGAATATATAATCCCTTTGATAACAGTAAATCATTCGTTTTCTTAACTAAATCATCATAATCACTTAAACTGTTACTAAAAAAAGTATAAACATCTTGTCTTACTGCAATAGTTAAAGCCATACAATATGCATTCAATCCGATTTTCCCTAAATGGTTGAGTGAGTTTAAAGCATAAGTGTCAGAGAACAATCTCGGAGCACTGATATCTACATCTTCTTCAAGGGTAAACCCGTGGGGAATAGGGTAATTTTCTTTATTAAAAATTTCCGTAATTTTGCTTATGTGTGATTTTGTCTTGGTCAATGCATGTTGAAGCAAAGGTTTAATTTCTTCGTCCTCAGCCTTATCCAATTCGTGTTCCAAATGACAAATCGTACTGCTTGCGCTCATGTAGGAATTCCATAAATGAGCAATTTCACCAGAAGTTAACTTAATAATTTTTCCATCCACATCCATACTACCGTCCCTCCAATACGGGCTTTTAAGCTTATCCTTATTAACCTACCCTAAATATGCATTTACTATTAAAAATTGTCCCAATAAGTAACAACAAAATAGTAAATCCCAAATCAGCCGTTGGCGTTCACTACCTTTATAAATTTTAAAACCTCCACAATAAAACAATCTGACATCAAACTAAACTTCTAACGGAGGAACAAGTGCTGTCTACCCTGAGAAAGTTAACAAACACCACAATTACTGATTATATTGCCAGAGATATGGGAGTTACTTAAGTGGCAAAATGATTGCAGCTGTTCAATGGGTAATGACAGTTGGCCTCTCACAAGACCATTCGATTATCTCTTAGGTTAAGTAGATGGATGTGGGGCATCTAGAGCAACATGTTACATGGTAAAATGAGTTATAGTCACTTAAATTAGAGGAGGTATTGAATGAAGGAAGTGGAAAATGATACGGAGGTTGTTTCCAGCTTTGTAACAACTTTTCTACCTTTCGTCTCAGTGATTCTATTGGTTTTAGTGGTTATTTCTATAATATGGTTTGCTCTTAAGATTATAAAACAACAGCGAGAGATTATTAATAACCAAAAGAAGCTGATTGAAAATGACGAAAAGAGGAAGAGCAACTAGCTAAATAGGTTCTAGGTTGAAGCTCTATACCACATACTTCAGGTAGTGTTTCAATCGTTCCCAACATGTCGGCGTTATTTATATTAAAGAAATAATTAAAGATGTTGAAATTTTTGAACGCTGTAATCATGCGCTCTTATTGTTTTTTCTCCACAAACCGGACAGATCTGCCTTTGCTTTCGACCCTATACATAAATCCGGAAGACACCACCGGGTTCTTCCACCTGAGTCACAATCAAGTCTTTAATCCGGACAATGACATGTTAAAATGTACCTGTACACAACTCCTTACTTACTTGTTTCTGGACAATTCAAGTGTAGTAGACAAGGAGCTTGTGTGCATTTTTTATGCTTAATTTGCTGAGACCCCGACAAATATAGTAGAGCCTCAATAACAGCAGTTTTTGTCTACACGATTAGGCATTGAGTTAATTAATTTTACACACAAAAAAATCAGTGCACTGAATTACTCTAAGCACTGACTTAATAGGTTTTATTTATTTTCGTAGTACCGGTGGTCGGGGTCGAACCGACACTCCCGAAGGAACACGATTTTGAGTCGTGCGCGTCTGCCAATTCCGCCACACCGGCATTTCATGGAGGCGGCAACCGGAATCGAACCGGTGATAAAGGAGTTGCAGTCCTCTGCCTTACCGCTTGGCTATGCCGCCATTGAAATAAGCATTGTAATCAATTATATTCATAAGTTTAATTAATTATGATTAAAATAATGGAGCGGGAGACGGGATTCGAACCCGCGACCCCCACCTTGGCAAGGTGGTGTTCTACCACTGAACTACTCCCGCAGTGTAAATGGCTGGGCTAGCTGGATTCGAACCAGCGCATGACGGTACCAAAAACCGTTGCCTTACCGCTTGGCTATAGCCCATTATCGACTAGATAAAAATGGGGCGGTTGATGGGGATCGAACCCACGAATGCCGGAACCACAATCCGGTGCGTTAACCACTTCGCCACAACCGCCACAAATCAAAGCAGGGGTAGTAGGAATCGAACCCACATTGACGGTTTTGGAGACCGTAGTTTTACCATTAAACTATACCCCTATTTGAATTATAAAATTAAAATGGTGGAGGGAGTAGGACTCGAACCTACGAACCCGATGGGAGCGGATTTACAGTCCGCCGCGTTTGGCCAACTTCGCTATCCCTCCAAGTAATATAAACCTTCATGGTGCCGGCCAGAGGACTTGAACCCCCAACCTACTGATTACAAGTCAGTTGCTCTACCAGTTGAGCTAGGCCGGCTAGTCAAAAAAGATGGTGGCTCGGGACGGAATCGAACCGCCGACACACGGATTTTCAGTCCGTTGCTCTACCGACTGAGCTACCGAGCCAAACAATTTGTTGATCTAGCATATGTATCAATGTAATCAGTGGCGGTCCGGACGGGACTCGAACCCGCGACCTCCTGCGTGACAGGCAGGCATTCTAACCAACTGAACTACCGGACCATTAAATAAAGTCGTACTATATGTTGAATAAATTGGTTGCGGGGGCAGGATTTGAACCTGCGACCTCCGGGTTATGAGCCCGACGAGCTACCAGACTGCTCTACCCCGCGACAATGATTAAGTTATCTTTCGACGGTTACTCTTGCGAGAAGTCGAAATGGTGGAGGATGCAGGGCTCGAACCTGCGACCCCTTGCTTGTAAGGCAAGTGCTCTCCCAGCTGAGCTAATCCTCCGGAAGTGGTGACCCGTACGGGATTCGAACCCGTGATACCGCCGTGAAAGGGCGGTGTCTTAACCACTTGACCAACGGGCCGGTTATTGATTCTAATGGCGGAGAGCGAGGGATTCGAACCCTCGAAACCGCGTGAACGGTTTACACGAATTCCAATCGTGCTCCTTCGGCCAGCTCGGACAGCTCTCCAGAAGAATGGCTCCACAGGTAGGATTCGAACCTACGACCGATCGGTTAACAGCCGATTGCTCTACCACTGAGCTACTGTGGAATAATGTATAACCTGGCAACGTCCTACTCTCACGGGGGTAAACCCGACTACCATCGGCGCTGAAGAGCTTAACTGCTGTGTTCGGCATGGGAACAGGTGTGACCTCTTCGCTGTCGTCACCAGATCTTTTGAATTGTTTCTTTTTTGCGGACAAGATATATTATATTGCCCTTTCAAGAAAAATTCAAGGGGTTTTATAAAGTTTTTTTATAAACCTTCAAAACTGGATAAGCATGGACCATCTTTGGTACGAAACGCCTTTCACAAAGGCTTGTAGTTAAGTCATCGATTGATTAGTATCCGTCAGCTGCACGTGTCACCACGCTTCCACCTCGGACCTATTGACCTCATCGTCTCTGAGGAATCTTACTTACTTGGCGTAAGGGGAAATCTCATC
>NZ_OESS01000003.1 GCF_900240285.1 Halobacillus sp. Marseille-P3879 | reverse complement strand
CTGGTTTCCTGCGCTCGACTTGCATGTATTAGGCACGCCGCCAGCGTTCGTCCTGAGCCAGGATCAAACTCTCCATAAAAGTTGAGAATGACTTGTGCACGGATGCACTGACTTCAACGTTGCAACAGGACGTTGCGAACTTCGTTGAAGATCCTTTAGCTCTGCACACCGAATGTGCTTGTTTTACTTCCTTCTATATTATAGAAAGAAAGAATTGACGTACTGGTTGGTTCGTTCAGTTTTCAAAGATCAAATTTTCGTTTGCCGCTTCAAAATGGCGACTTAATTAATATATCACGCATTCAAGTTTAAGTCAACAACTTTTTTGTGATTATTAATTTTGTTTTGCTGTAATGCCGCGTCTCTTGTTGCGACGTTTAATAATATACCATGCTTATTTAATCTTAGTCAACAATTATTTAAAAAATAATCCTTACCGAATTCATTCCTGCTTATTCCTGTCTTCCTGTTCAAGTACATTCCGCTTTCCGCAGGGAATAAGTGAGGTCCCTCTTTTGATAAAGATGCTTACCTGGCTGTTACTGCTGCGGTTATTTAGCTGGAGTTACCTACTCTATACCAATAACAGTTTAAAGAAACAAACACCCTTTCTTATATTTAAAGAAAGGGCCAATCACAAATGTTATTACAAATCTTCAATAGATGCAGTTTTATACAAACGATGATAAATATTCATGCCTTTTGTTTCCTGTCGAACAATCTCTACTAGTTCTTTCTCTACTAAATATTCTATCATTGAGGATAGATCCAGAGCATACTCTTTGATCTGAGGATGAATTTTCAATTCTCCAAGAGACCAGGGCTCATCTCTTTCATTCATTAAATGTAAGAGATGTTTGGCACTCGTCTTTGCTCGTATGCTAACTGCATGTTCAACCGCCAAAGTCATCAGCTGTACTCGTTTAGATGTAGATTCTTTGCTCATTATTAGTTCTTCATAATATTTATAGATCTCCGGCTCAATCTTTTTCACTTGATTCCATACCGTTACTTCGGGATGGAAACCTTTTTCAATAATCGCCAGCCTGGCCAAGTAGTGAAGTGAGTGAACCATTCGACTAAACGCGTCTAGGTGATGACCATTTTCAAATAAATCTTTGGATTCACTATAACTGCGGATTAATTTAGAGAATTCAATCGCCTTCTTTAAATCCCTGGAATGAGCAGGAAATGTGCGAAGCTTTTCTTTAAGTTCACTAATATATTCATTTCGTTCAAAAATAATAGAGCCGTTTATAACCCACTCTACTGAACGGCGGAAGGAACTAGTATTAATCCAGTGCTGCAATAGCTCTTCATCCACTATATGCATAGCTGCTGTTTTTCCTTCAAATTCGTAATGTTTCACATACCAGGGTTCTTTGGCTTCTCGTACAATGATAAACAAAATGACATCAAAGTTATCAGTCACAGGACTCACTGGTTTTTTCTTTTCTAATATTAAAATGCCAAGAGTATTCACCTGGCTGGCTCTTTCCTGGTAAATGGGCCGTAAAAGATCTTCCATTAATAGTTCCCCCATATCGTATTTCGCTACATTATGTAATTCGATATATATTAGCAAATTCCTTTCCATAAATATATTTTTCTTATGAAAAATGCTATACTACTTTTGTAAGCTTACTAGGAGGGAATATTGTTGGCGTTAAAATATACAAGTAAAATTAACAAAATCCGTTCATTTGCTTTTTGGCTGATTTTTGTCGGGTTTGGCGTCATGTACATAGGGCTCCTTTTCAAGGAAACGGCCTGGGCAATGGCTATTTTCATGATTTTAGGAATGGGGTTCATCGGATTAAGTACCGTGGTTTATTTCTGGATTGGAATGCTTTCGACAAAGACAATACAGATCATGTGTCCAGGCTGCGAGAAACCGACAAAAATGCTCGGGCGTGTAGATGCCTGCATGCATTGTAAACAACCGCTCACTCTGGATAAATCGTTAGAGGGTAAAGAGTTTGATGAGAAATATAATTCAAAACGTTACCAGAAACAGCAGGAAGCCGATCAAAAAACATAAATACCGCATAAAAAAAGTCCTGCTGACTCAGCAGGACTTTTTTTATGCCCATGTTTAGTGGGCTGATTTAGCTTTACAATGTGAACAAGTACCATACACTTCCATGCGGTGATGACTTACAGTAAATCCAGTCACCTGTTCAGCTAATGATTCCACTTCATTTAAACTAGGATAGTGGAAATCAACAATCTTGCCGCATGATTCACAAATCGCGTGATAGTGATCAGAAGTATTACAATCGAAACGGCTAGATGAATCGCCATACGTTAATTCTCTTACGAGGCCGATTTCTCTAAACACACGCAGGTTGTTATAAACTGTCGCGACACTCATGTTCGGAAATTTGCTCTCTAATGCTTTGTATATTTCATCAGCTGTAGGGTGAGTCATAGAATTCAGCAGGTATTCAAGCACCGCATGACGTTGTGGTGTTATCCTTACCCCAGACTCTTTAAGTGTATCTATAGCTTCTTGAAGTCGATGATCTGACACCGTCATGCACCTCGCTTTCATAACTGATTCTTGAATTAGAAAATTATTAAATTAGAATCCTTATAAACAGTTTAACCCGCTTGTTAATCTATTGTCAAACAATTTAGGACGATCTATCGAGGATTATACGTCAGGTTTTAGTGTGACTTCTTCTCCGCCTAAATGGTGATTCACGTAACGAGCTGCCACAAATAATAAATCCGATAATCGATTTAAGTACTTAATTACCAAAGGGTTGTTAATCTCATCCACCAGGCCCACAGCTACGCGCTCTGCTCTGCGGACGATCGTTCGAGCCATATGAAACGCAGCTGACGCTTCGTGACCTGAAGGCAAAATAAAGTTCTTCAAAGAGGGGAGTTCTGCCTCCCATTTGTCGATTTGCTGCTCTAACCATTCGATATATTCTTTCTTCAGCTGCCACTTGACCTCTTTCCCTTTAGGAGTAGCCAGTTCGGCTCCGACATGAAAAAGCACCGTTTGGATTTTATGCATGGCTCCAATAAATGAATCTTTTCCGTTCCACTCTTCCTTGGTTAAATGGCTTAACGCAACACCAATTGACGAATTTGCTTCATCACACGTTCCATAAGCTTCTACTCGCAAATCATTTTTAGCCACTCGATCACCGTAAATTAAAGACGTCTGTCCCTTATCACCTGATCTTGTATAGATACGCATCTTTAATACCCCCGTTTAGGATCAATGAAATTTTCCATCTCTTCCCTTTTTAAATATGATTTTAAGTTGCGTTCAAATAATTCAAAACCTCTTGGTACATAGTGCCGCGATATCCCGGACAGATGTGGGGTTACCGTAACATTTTCTTCCTCCCAGAATTCATGGTTCTCAGGAAGGGGCTCCTCCTCAAATACATCTAAAACGGCGTGAGCCAGATCCCCTGAGCGAATGGCAGCCAGAATGTCTTCAGTGCTTACCAGATCTCCTCTTCCCATATTAAGAAAAACTGAATGAGAAGGAAGCTTTGCAAAATGCTCTCTCTTTAACAGGTAACTTGTCTCCGGGGTGCTTGGTAATACAGCAATTAAATAATCAGCTGACGGTAACACTGTATCCATTTCTTCTACTTTGTATGTTTCATCGAAAAACTCTTTCTCTTTCCCTGACCTTGAGATTCCGATTGTCTTCATTTGAAACGCTTTTGCAAGTCTCGCTGTTTCCTGGGCAATGGCGCCGGTGCCGAGCAGCACCATCGTACTGTTATTGATTTCTGTCATCGGCACTCTGCGGTCCCACTTGTGAGCACGCTCTCTTTCAGTCAGCACTTTTGCATTGCGGGCCACTTGCAGCACCATCGATAGAGCATATTCAGCCATCGGCTTAGCATGAATCCCTCTGACGTTGGTGACGAGAATATTCCGTTCATGAATGGCATTAAACGGCATGCGGTCCATTCCTGCAGACAATACCATAATCCATTTTAGATTTTTGGCCGCTTCTATTCTTTCACTGTTTAAATCTTCACCATATGTAACAAATACATCTGCCTTAGGAAGATGTGCTTCGGCTTCTTCAATTCCATGACAGAAAAGAAACTCTACCTGACTAAATGTTTTTTTAAAGTGTTCCTTTATCTCTTCAGGAACTCGTTTAATCGCGGATAATACAAGCATAATCCTACTCCTTCCCTTCTTTCTTCTATTATTATATGCATTTGAGATTAATCGCAACTTTTTCTTTTAATGAGAAGGATTTTTTATAAAGAAAACCGTGATAGCCTCCCATCACGGTTTAAACGTTTACGATAAATTTTCGCGGATAAATTGTAAGGCGGATTCTACATGACCATCCACTTTCACTTTCCGGTAATCTTCTGCAAGATTCCCATCCTTATCAATAATAAAAGTGGAACGTTCAATTCCGTAATATTCTTTGCCGAAATTTTTCTTCAGCTTCCAAACGCCGTAATCTTCAGCTACTTTATGATCTTCATCAGCAAGCAGCAGAAATGGAAGGTCATGTTTATCAATAAATTTCTGATGACTTTCCACCGGGTCCGGACTTACGCCGAGCACAACTGCATCTAAGTCGGCAAAGCTTTCGTGGTGGTCACGAAAATCGCAAGCTTCCGTTGTACACCCAGGTGTCATATCTTTTGGATAAAAGTATAGTACTACATTGTGGCCCTTATAATCCGATAATTTAACCTTTTCTCCCGTATGGGCAGTTAATTCAAAATCTGGTGCTTGCTGTCCTACTTCTACTGTCATACTTTAATCCCTCCTAAATCATTTCTAATGTAAGGGTATCGTATATAGAGATAAACTTCCAATCTCAGCTTTCTTTTTTAGAGGTTTGCCACACTTTTGCTACTAAAGCAGCAGGAATTGTATAGCCGATCATAGCTTCGACAAGGGCAATCCACCGTCCCCATCCTATCGGCATCAGGTCACCGTATCCAACTGTAAACAAGGTTACACCGCTAAAATAGATTCCCTTTGATAATTCATGTCCCCAGGAAGGAGGGTCATTATGAACGGTCCGCATAAACATTTCTATTCCCTGCACTGACATAGAAGCATATATGAGACCAAAGCCAATCATCACAACGGTATACAGCATTACAAGGGTTATAAATATGTGAAATGAAAACATATGGTGTTCAATCTCAAGAGAAGTAAACAACTGCCTGATGCTTCCTGCGATTAGCAGTACACATACGATTGCAATAATTATCGTTGCCATTGGCGTCAAATCTCCTTATTAAATAGACAAGCTTACTTCCTAACTATGCAAAAATCTCCTGCTTTATGAATGAGAAGCCGTCTCTGCTTCCTCCTATTCATGTTAGAATTAAAATTGAATGTTTTTTGGAGGGATATTAATGAACTTTACACAATCTGAAAATTTATTTAAAGAAGCCCAACAGCATATTGTGGGAGGTGTCAATTCTCCTTCTAGAGCGTACAAAGGCGTAGGAGGAGGAACTCCTGTATATATGGAAAAAGGAGACGGGGCGCATTTTTATGATGTTGATGGACAGAAATACATTGATTACTTAGGTGCTTACGGACCAATTATTACGGGACATGCCCATCCTCATATTACACAAGCAATAACCGAAGCAGCTCAAAAAGGCGTCCTTTACGGAACTCCTACTTCATTAGAGAATCGCTTCGCTAAAATGCTAAAGGATGCTATTCCATCATTGGATAAAGTCCGATTCGTCAATTCAGGGACCGAAGCGGTGATGACCACGATAAGAGTAGCTAGAGCTTACACCGGCAGAAATAAAATTATTAAATTTGCCGGTTGTTATCATGGTCACTCGGACCTCGTGCTGGTAGCAGCAGGGTCAGGACCTTCTACTTTAGGTACACCAGATTCTGCCGGAGTTCCTGCTTCCATTGCCCAGGATGTAATTACAGTCCCTTTTAATGATATAGAGCCATTTAAGGTCGCACTTGAAAAATTCGGTGATGAAATTGCCGGCGTACTCGTTGAACCAATAGTAGGTAATTTTGGTATCGTTGAACCGAAGCCTGGATTCCTGCAGCAAATCAATGACCTCGCTCATAAAGCAGGCGCACTTGTTATTTATGATGAAGTTATTACAGCTTTTCGATTCACTTATGGCAGCGCCCAGCAATTATTAGGCATTGAACCGGATATGACGGCTATGGGTAAAATTATTGGAGGCGGCTTACCAATCGGCGCTTATGGTGGTCGTGCTGATATCATGGAACAAGTAGCGCCACTCGGCCCTGCTTATCAAGCCGGAACGATGGCTGGCAACCCTGCCTCTATGTCAGCGGGAATTGCCTGTCTAGAGGTGCTGCAGCAAGAAGGAATATACGAGGAGATGGACCGGCTCGGTGAAATGCTTGAACGGGGCATACTGGAAAAAGCCGAAGCTCACGGCATCGAACTTACGATTAACCGTCTAAAAGGCGCTTTAACTGTGTATTTCACCAATGAAAAGGTAGAAAATTACGAGCAAGCTGAGAATACAAACGGCGATAAATTTGCTCAATTTTTTAAACTTATGCTCGAACAGGGAATCAACTTGGCTCCTTCAAAATATGAAGCATGGTTTCTCACCACCGCCCATACCCAGGAAGATATTGAACAAACGATTACAGCTGTCGATCGCACGTTTAAGAAAATGGCAGCAAACCAGTAACTATTTCGCGCACACCGTCTCTTTGGTGTGCGCTTTTAATGAGAAGATTAAATTGGACAAGATAAGGGAAATGAATGTCCTGGTGCACAAAATTCTATAATTTTTCTGCATTAATCATATATAATGAAAGAGAAATCTTATACGATAGGATGGATAAAGCATGAAGCTTGGAGCTCGTATGATGAAAACAGGCCTGGCTGTTGCTGTCGCATTATATGCAGCAAGTCTGCTTGGATTTATCAATCCGCTATTAGCTGCAATTGCAGCCATTTTTTCAATTCAGCCATCGATTTATCGATCTTATCAATCGATCGTTGAACAAATTCAAGCCAATATAATCGGTGCTGTAGTTGCTATTATTGCAGTGTTCACTTTAGGGAATGATCCTTTTATTGTAGCGTTCGCGATTATTGTCGTGATCGGGTTAACGATGAACCTGAAGATGAATGAGAACACCATTTCTCTAGCTGCCGTGGCTGTAATTGCTCTCATGGATTCAACTGACCAGACTTTTATTTACTTTGCGGCGTCTCGATTTACTTCGATGGTACTCGGTATTTTAGCAGCGTTTATTGTAAATCTTGTTTTTGTGCCGCCGAAGTATGAAACACGATTATTTACCAAAGTGGATACGGCTACCAATGAAATTTTACAATGGCTGCGCGTCATGACACGTCAGTTATCAGATGAACCTGCTTTAAAATATGAAATTACCCGGATTCAGGATGATATCCGCTGGCTGGATCACACTTATCTCCTGTATTCGGAAGAGCGTACTTATTTCAAAGGCTCCCGTTTTTCAAAGGGACGTAAGCTTGTATTGTTCAGGCAGTTAATTACGACCACTAAAAAATCATTTGATGTGTTAAAAGCCTTCTATCGTTTGGAAAACAAAATCGAGCACATCCCTTATGAGTTTCAAGATGCATTGGTAGCGGAGTTAGATAAGTTAATTAACGCCCATGAAAAGCTTATCCTCAGTCTTAAGGGGCGGATCCGGGAAACTCATAAAAAGTCATTACGGCAAATTGAAGAACCAAATATTCCTTTACTTGTCGAGCGATTAATGAAAGTTTATGAAGAGAGCAACCATCACCCAGATAAACTAGTTTTTCTGCCACTTGCTTCCCAGCTGATGGAATATTACTATCAGCTCGAAAAGTTAAAACGGCTGTTAAAGAGTTACCAGAAATATCACCCTAACACTTATATCCAGACCAACGAAAAATAACCTTTTAAAAAGAGGCCTCTTTCAGGGAGGCCCCTTTTTATGTTCCCATGTATTCTGTTTTATTATCGTCCAGCTGCTGAACTTGATATAGATCATAATAATGACCCTTACGGCGGATCAGTTCTTCATGAGTCCCCACTTCAACAATTTCTCCATTTTCAATATGAACAATTCGGCTTGCATGCGTAATTGTAGCTAAGCGGTGAGCAACAATAAACGTCGTACGATCCGATGCTAAACGTTCGAGAGCGTTCTGGATTAAGCTTTCACTTTCCAAATCAAGCGCTGAAGTTGCTTCATCAAGTATAAGCAATGGAGGATTTTTCAAGAATACTCTTGCAATAGCCACACGCTGTTTCTGGCCTCCTGAAAGTTTAACGCCTCTTTCTCCTACAAGCGTCTCATATCCGTCTGGGAGATCCATAATAAAATCATGAGCATTGGCAGCTTTAGCCGCTTCTATTACTTCTTCCTCGGTCGCTTCAGGATTCCCCATTTGAATGTTCATTCGAATCGAATCACTAAATAAAATGTTATCCTGGAGCACCATACCAATCTTATCCCGCAGTGTACGCGCCTTTACATCACGTATATCTTTACCGTCAATTAAGATTTGACCACTCGTTACATCGTAGAAACGAGGGATTAAACTGATTAACGTAGATTTTCCGCCTCCACTCATACCGACAAAAGCAATGGTTTCACCTTTCTTAACCTCTAAGTTCACATCTTTTAATACGGTCGGATCATTTTCTCCGTAGCTGAAGGAAACATTACGTAAAGAAATATCCCCATTCACATGCTCCAGCGGTTTCGCATCTTTACGGTCTACGATATCATAGCGTTCATCCATAAATTCAAATACACGGTCCATTGATGCGATAGACTGAGTGAGCACCGTCGATGAATTAACAAGCCGGCGCAGCGGATTATACACGCGGTCCATGTACCCGGTAAAGGCCACCATTGTTCCCACAGTCATTGGACCTGAAATAACAAGATATCCTGCAAAAGCAATAACGAGCAGTGGGGCTAAATCTGTTATGGTATTCGTAATCGAGTACGTGTACGCATTCCAATTCGTATGCTTGAGTGCTTTGTTTAGAAAGTTAGAATTCCTCGTGTCAAACTGCCCCTGCTCATAATCTTCTAGTGCAAAGCTCCTTGTCACAGGTACGCCCTGAACCCGCTCATGCAAATGGCCTTGAACTTCAGCAAGCGCCTGTGATCGATCTCTTGTCAGCTTTCTCAGACGTGCGTAAAAGTACTTAACGGCAAAGCCATAGAATGGAAATAAAGCAACAGCGACTAAAGTGAGCCATGGATCCATGGTCAACATAATAATAATAGCAATTACAATGGTAAACATATCGAGCCAGATGTTCATTAATCCTGTTATAACAAAAGTTTTCGTTTGTTCTACATCATGAATCACTCTAGAAATAATTTCACCGGTTTTCGTTCGTGAGTAAAACCCAAGACTCAGCCGTTGAATGTGGTCAAATAACTTATCGCGAATATCGTATAAAACTTTGCTGCCTATCCATTGTGCAAGATACTGCCTCGCATACTCGACAGGAGGGCGCAGGATCATAAAAACAAAAAAGGCACCTCCCATGAGGAGAAGCAGTTGATCAATCTTTTCCGCCTGTGTCAGAGCATCTTCGTTTATAATATCGTCAATGACATACTTTATAATCAGCGGCATTAATAATGGGATGGAGAACTTTATAACCCCGATTAGTACCGTTAAAATAATTTTCCCTTTATAAGGTTTAACAAAGGATAAATAACGCTTAATACTTTCCAATCAGACCACCTCCCTTTCGATATATAACGTAAGCATGCGCACCCCCTTACCAGTGCGCATGCTTCGTCACCTATACGTCAAATAACGTTCATACCATTGGTCAATAAATTCAGGCGAGAAAGGTCCCTTACGCTGACGAATCCACCGAATCAGCACTTCGACATTATTGTAAAGAATACGATCCAGAACATGCGGATAATTCATTTGTTTCTTATGCAGATCATATTCGTCTTCATCCAGAAGCTTAAATGTCATATCTGGAAACACTTTTACGTCTAAATCATAATCAATGTATTTAATAATTCCATCTTCATAAATAAACGGAGAGCTGATATTACAATAATAATACACCCCGTCTGTACGAAGCATTCCAATTACATTAAACCAGTGTTTAGAGTGAAAATAGCAAATTGCGGGTTCACGTGTTATCCAGGTTCTCCCATCACTTTCTTGAACTCGTGTACGATCGTTTGCTCCAATAATGATGTTCTTCGTTCCCTTTAGCACCATCGTGCTTTCCCATACACGATGCAGCTTGCCGTTATGCTTGTAACTTTGTATTTCTGTATGAGTTCCAGAGTCCGGGCCGGGCATCATCATCTCCCCTTCCCTTTATAATCCCGTTAGTCACCTTTACCCATTATAACGACTTATGGTTATGAATGAAAATAATAGAATTTACACATATGTAAGAAGCCGTCCAAATCTGGACGGCTTCCGGGAGTTTGATGCAGGCTAAAATGCAAGCCTGTACAGATTAAATTTCAAGCGTTACTTTTTCTTAGCTTGAGATTTTTGGTTTTGTTGACGTACTTGCTGAGCGTCAGTTTGCTCTGCGCCAAATTCAGCACCAAATTGGTTCTGACCTTTAGCAGCTTGTTGGTTTTGTTGTTTTACGTGGTTTTTATCTGTACCAGCTGCAGTTTTACCTTGTTTCGGTTGCTTAGCCATTTGTATCACCTCCGCAAAAATTATTGTGCGCAGGTTTTAAAAAAACATTCACTAAAAAACATCATTTTTCAAGAAGCTTTTTGAGATAAAAAAATTCAAGTTTAAAATCAGGCATTTCCGTGAAAAGAATATAAATAAAGACGCCCTTATCATAAGAGCGTCTTACGAACATTTATATTACAGACGTTTTGCACCAATGTAGCGCGGATTCCAATACGTATTAGAAAGGGAGCTGATCTCAACTCCACGGGACGACCCGGCGTGGATAAATTGATTATCCCCTACGTAAATACCGGCGTGGGAAGCACCAGGCTTGTACGTTTCAAAGAAAACAAGGTCTCCCACTTGAAGGTTAGACTTACTTACAGAAGTCATACGGCTGTCAGCATACATTGAAGCGACTGTACGCGGAAGGTCCTTTCCAGCTTGCTTAAATACGTACTGCAGGAATCCGCTGCAGTCAAAGCCTGAAGGTGAAGTACCTCCCCAGGAATATGGGGTACCAATGTGTTTTTTAGCTTCACTTACTACACCTGTACTTGAAGAACTTGTAGATGTACCTTTTACTTGTTCTTTCTCAGAGCTTGATGAGCTTGAACTTGATGAACTTGAACTTGATGAGCTTGAACTGTTGGACGTCTTCTTAAGATCAAGCTTTTGCCCTACATAGATCAAGTGACCGGAAATGTCATTCCAGCTTTGAAGGTTGGACACACTTACACCATGCTTGCTTCCAATCTTAGATAAAGTGTCACCAGCTTTAACTGTATAAGTTGTTGCATTTGAACTTGAACTGCTGGAGGAACTTGAACTGTTGGAAGAACTTGAGCTTGATGAGCTTGAACTTGATGAGCTCGAGCCTTTAACTTTAAGTTCTTCACCTGCATAAATCAAAGAAGAATTTAAATTGTTCCAATCCATCAAATTGCTTACAGACACACCATGCTTAGAAGCGATTTTGGAAAGAGTGTCACCGCTCTTGATTTTGTATGTACTGCTTTCATTTGAACTGCTGGAAGAATTGGAAGAGCTGTCTTTATCTACAACTAAAGTTTGTCCGACGCGAATCAAATCACTGTTTAAATCATTCCATGATTTCAGATCTGAAACACTTGTGTTGTATTTGTTACTTAACTTCCATAAAGAATCTCCAGATTTAACCTCGTGTGATTCATCCGCCATTACTGTACCGCCAAAAAGCGACGCACCGACAATTGTTCCGAAAACTGTTGTTGCTACACGTTTTTTATTCATCGTATTACCCTCTCTTTTTATATATCATTTTTATTTGATTTCAGAGTTTATTAGATTTCACTAGTACGAAAAGTCTACGTTTATGTATCTGTTGTTTTGCTCTGTTACCTATTATTCATATTTTTCTATGTCTTGTCTATATAGCTAAACATTGGAAAATCCCTATTAATCTATGAAATCGCCTGATATGACAAGGTTCAGCATGTTTCGTTACAGTTGCATTACAGTTCGGTTACAAATCGGAAATCCACTGAATTTCGAGGACTTTTTACATGCATAAAATTTGTCGAATTCCCTATAATAACAGGAGAAAGGAGGGGTTTAAATGTACTCCGGTCGAGATATGTCAGAACTTAGTATGGAGTCTAAGCAAAATTGGGAAGATACAGAATTAGGCTACTTTCATTACGCTTTGTCACAAACCGCCCCTTATTTAAATCAGGAAGGTGTAACCTTATTACGTGAAATTAACAACGAAATAAAGCTCCGCGGTGGTTTAACACAGCGCGAAGCTTCATTGGAAAATGAGTCTAGAGCAAATCTAGATTAACTTAAATGCTTATGAATCTTTTGATGGGAAACCGGGAATGGATATTCCTTAATGGATTCTTTACTTACAAACCGAGATCTCTTTCTATCTAAGGCGCCATCAGTGGGATGGGCTTTTTTCACTTGCATATCCCAAATTAAATGGGAAAACACATGGTGAACATGATCAATTGTTGATTGGACATTAATCTTCAAACCGTATTCTCCATAAAACCATGAAGGAATATCCTGTTCTGATACTTCATTGAGCGGGGCCATTGGGTATTGCCATAAAGAAGCTAACAGACCTTCTTCCGGACGCTGCTCAATCAGAACTTCCCCTTTTTCGTTTTCAATAAATAATGCAATATAAGGTTGCTTTTTCTGTTTTTTCTTTTTAGTTTTATAAGGGAGGTCCTGCTCTCGGCCTGCGTTAAATGCACGGCACTCACTCCGCACAGGACACAACAAGCAGGAGGGTGACTTCGGTGTGCAAATAATGGCTCCAAGTTCCATCAGCCCTTGATTAAAAGCAGAAGGGTTATCGGTAGAAATTAATGAACGCACCAGAGCTTCAAACAAACTTTTTGTGTTCGCTTTTGCGATATCTTCTTCCACCATTAGAATCCGGGACAATACACGCATGACGTTCCCATCGACAGCTGGTTCAGGCTGATCAAAGGCAATACTTAATATGGCTCCTTGAGTGTAAGGTCCCACGCCTTTTAAATCCCCCAACTGCCCTTTATTATCAGGGACTCTGCCTTCGTAATGTGCTACTACTTCTCTTACAGCGTTTTGTAAGTTACGTGCCCGGGAATAGTAACCTAAACCCTCCCACGCTTTAAGTACGTCTTGTTCTTTAGCGTTTGCTAAAGCCTCTGGAGTTGGAAACTGCTCCATAAAATTATTAAAATAAGGAATAACCGTATCAACACGTGTCTGTTGGAGCATAATTTCTGATACCCACACACGATAAGGATCTTGGTTATCTCTCCATGGCAGGATACGCTGCTCTTTATTAAACCAATCAATTAACTGACTGCGGAATTTTTCTATATCGAATTCATTAAGTATAGATTGAACTTTTTCTTGCTGTTTCATTCTTCACTCATCCTAACTATTACACAATTTCTATTGTTGTCGGCCAAAGGAGGAAGCATTTCATGGATACTGGCACTCATGTAGTCATGGGTGTAGCTCTTGGCGGTTTAGCTACGCTTGATCCTGTCGTTCAGTCAGATCCTGCGCTTGCAAATGCTGTAATCGTAGGAACAATGGTTGGATCACAGGCGCCCGATTTTGATACGATCCTGAAACTAAAAAACAATGCCGTTTATATTCGGCATCACCGAGGGATTACACATTCCATTCCAGCTGTCATTCTGTGGGGCGGAGGATTAGCTTCTCTTATTTACCTCTTCGTCCCTGAAGTCAACTTTCTGCATCTGTGGCTGTGGACATTCCTCGCTGTCATTCTGCACGTGTTTGTTGATGTATTTAACGCTTATGGAACACAGGCATACCGCCCCTTCACAAAAAGATGGGTAGCCTATGGATTTATTAACACGTTTGACCCTTATATCTTTACCATGCACTTAGCAGGTATTGTAGCATGGAATTTAGGTGCTGATCCTGCTTATATGTGGCTCGTCATTTATTTTGTAATCTCTCTTTATTATGTTAAACGATATTTCGACAAACGTGAACTCGTTAAACTCGTTTATAAGCACTTTGACGATATCGTGCAGATTGCAACGTCGCCTACCATCAGGCAAAGTGTATGGAGAATTGCCATTGAAACTAAGACCAATTACTACGTAGGCCGGGCGGAAAATGGGCATATAACCATATACGATCAGTTTGATTACAAGGAAATTGATTATGAAGATCCTATCGTACAAACAGCATTGACAGATCCCAATATTAAAGCGTTTCTGTCGTTCTCACCGGTCTATCGCTATGACATTTATTATTTTGATGAATTTACAGAAGTAAGATTTACGGATTTACGCTACCGTTCTAAAGGCCGATATCCGTTCGTGGCTCTTGTTCAGATTGATGATGAGCACGGAGAAGAATTGAAGATTATAAATTCCTATACTGGCTGGGTGTTTACTGAAGAGAAGCTTCAAGATAAATTAACCGTAGCGGCTGAGCCCAAATAAAGAATCCGGACTTGAAGCTGTCCGGATTCTTTAATGCTTATGTCCACTCTTATGCAGCAATCCTTTATATTTAGAGTTTGCAGCTGCAAATTCATGAAGCCTCGGTCCATAAAACTCTATCCATTTGTTCACAATCTGCTCAGTCATTTGTTTTCCTTTATAATCATATCCTGCTTTTGCACGCGTTGATTCAAAGTCTTCCCACAATAATTCAATCCATGTACGTGCTTCATCTATAGTTAAACATTCATTTTTTTCATATAATTTTTCCGCTAATCGCTGATGAATTTCCTGCATTTCAATGCCTCCTTTAATGGAAAAGTTTACACACCATTTTACCACATATGACACCTTCTTCTACACACACTAATAGAGCCACAACATAGTGGCATTAGGAGGATATCTGATGCGAAATAAAGCAAAAGGCTTTCCTAACAGAAAAATGACACACTCCCCTGACGATCAAAGTGAATATTTAGCGCTGCGCCCCAATGGTACCATCAATTCAAGACCACAGGAGCGGGCAGCACACTCCAGAGAACGCGACGTGAATCAAGGAGGCAAATACTAAAATGGGCAAAAGAAACCTTACCCAGAAGTCCCTTCATCGAGGAACGAAGCATTTAAACCATCGAGTGAACGGTGAAACAGCCCAAACTCAATCTCAACAAATCACTGAATCCCAGGTGAGACAAAGGCAGTAAATTATAGCGCAGTCATAACGGTGACTGCGCTTTATTCCTGGACTTCTTTTCCTAGCATGGAGATAGGTAAAGCTTCTTCTTTATCACTTGCCGCTTTACCTGTTAGATTTATACGATAGCCCCATGCAAAAACTCCGTTTAAATAATCAATGTGAAAGGTGTGGCCGGGATCTCCTTCAATTTGATATGCGGCCTTCGCCTTAAAGTCCTCTGGGTCGAGCATGTAAGCCTTTGCCATAACAACTTTACGTTCGTAAACCGCATATTCGTTAATCATTCCCATTTGCTCTGCTTTTTGTGCTTTCTCAGTCAATTGAGCTACTTCTCTGCGTAATTCCTCGTAACTATATTCACTGTATCTCTTTTCCATTGTTACATCCCCTTTAGTGACATCTCACCATGTTGCTGTTTTCATTTTAGCAGTATTTTGTCACAATATAAATATTATCGTTTTTGGAGGTTATCATATGAGAAAAGTATTAATCAGCGGAGCAGGAACCGGATTAGGAAGAGCCCTGGCACTTCATTACGCTCAAAACAACTACAACGTCTTTCTGGCAGGTCGAACAGAAAAAAAACTGCTGCTCGTACAGCAAGAAATTAAAGAACTCGGCGGTGAATCCGAAGTGCTTATTTGTGATGTAACTGAGCCTGCTTCGGTTCAGGAAGCTTTTAAGCAGCTCGACCATTTAGATGTATTAATTAATAACGCAGGAATAGGAATATTTGGGACACTCGACTCCTATAACCCGGAAGATATCGATAAGATGCTCAATACGAATGTTAGAGGTACTATTTTAATGACACAGGAAGCTGCTCCTTTACTGAATCAGTCCAACGGAAGAGTATTAAATATAATATCGACGGCCGGACTAAGGGGAAAAGCAGAGGAAACAGTGTACTGCGCATCTAAATTTGCCGTGCGCGGCTTCACAGAAAGCCTGCATAAAGAATGGGAAAGCGAATCAATGAAAGCAACTGCTGTGTACATGGGAGGCATGAATACACCCTTTTGGGATCAAAGTGACCACGTGAGCAATCCACATTCTCTTAAAGGACCTGAAGGGGTGGCAGAGCAGATTTTTAACGAGGATGATGGACGCCCAGAAATCTTTGTGGACCGTTAACAAATACATGAACTGAAATTCCAGGTTACTGGACTTTTTTAATTGATTTACTTATCCATTACTCACACAAAAAAGGAGCAAGCCCTTATAAGCGGCTTGCTCCTTTTTTGTGGAACTTTCATTTTACACCGCGTTCATTTAGTACACTATAGGTAAGAACTCTCTAAGACGGTGTTAGTCAATCAAACCCTTCAATATGTGTGACCTGTCCCTTACTTCAGACATGTACCCAAAATGCAAAACACCAGAAAACCATCACACGTCACGTTTGGGAGAGAGCTAAAGAACAAGTTCGCTTGAACCGATTATCCAATGAGGGCAAATGGATTTATAGAATGAGAAAAGAGAAAATTGAGCGTAGCTTCGCAGATTCAAAAGAACTGCACGGGCTGAGTTATTGTCGTTTGCGTGGAAAGGAAAATGTCCGGGAACAGGCCTTACTGACCAGAACATGAAAAAGATTGCCCTTCACCTGGACAGGGTTAGCCAGGTGAAGGAGAGTCTTTTTCGGTTACGGGCGGGCGAATACTGCGAGACTCCTGCGGAAAAACGGGCGATCCGAGACCCCGCAGTGTGGGTTTCACGAGGAGGCTCGGGCGTTCGTCCGCGGAAAGCGAGCGGTATTCGACCGCCCGTGCACACAAAAAAAGCTTGCAGAAAAACACGGGGTTTCTCTACAAGCTGAGGAGCAAGCCCTTATAAGCGGCTTGCTCCTTTTTCTTATTCGCCTAAACCTTCGTCTTTAGCTTTTTTGGCAAGTGCTTCAACAGCTTCATCTGCATCAGAACCTTCTGCAGTAAACTTAATTTCTGCACCATTAGGGATCCCAAGAGACATAACTCCCATGATTGACTTCATGTTTACTGACTTGCCTTTGTATTCGATGTTCACATCAGATTCGTACTGCCCTGCCACTTGTACAAGGGCTGTTGCTGGACGAGCGTGTACGCCGTCTGCTGCTGTAATTGTCATTGCTTGTTCTGCCATGATTAAATCTCTCCTTTTATTTTGTTATGGTAACAATATTCTCTGTATTATGATCCACTTCGCCAGCAGCCGTAATTTCGACCTGCTGACCTTCTTCAAGATTCGTAAAGACAATCGGGGTAATAATGGAAGTCGCATTTTCGCTGACATAGTCAAGATCTACTTCCATTAAAGTCTGACCTTGCTTGACTTCAGTTCCTTCTTCAACTTTTGAAGTAAACCCTTCACCCTTAAGCTTCACAGTATCGATTCCGATGTGAATCAAAATTTCCATACCATTTTCAGCTTGCAGTCCAATTGCGTGCTTAGTAGAGAATACATTGAGTACTTTACCATTAATAGGCGAAACAATTTTACCATCAATCGGTTCAATTGCAAAGCCATCCCCCATCATTTTACCAGAAAACACCTGGTCAGGTACTTCAGTAATTGGTAATACTTTACCCTTCATCGGGCTCACAAACTCCAGATCACCGTCAGATACAGGTGCTACGGCACCAGATTCACCGGCACTTTCTTTAACATCTTCCTCACGCTTACGTGGTGTCTTGCCATCAATAATATCCTGCATTTGCCCACGGAGGGTATCTGAAACTGGTCCGTAAATCGCCTGAATATTATTGCCAACTTCCATTACACCAGAAGCACCTAGCTGCTTAAGACGATCTTTGTTTACATTTCCTTTATCGTGAACGGACACTCTTAGACGGGTAATACACGCATCCAGGTAACTGATGTTCTTCTCGCCGCCCATAGCTTCAAGAATTTCAAATGGTAAATCATCACCTTCACCGGTTGTTCCACCTGCATCAGCCGCTTCATCCTCACGCCCTGGTGTCGCAAGGTTGAATTTTAGAATGGCCCATCGGAAACCAAAGTAGTAGATCACAGCTAAGATGAGACCAACAATGATAACCCACCACCAGTCGGTACGGTTAGGCATAATTCCAAAGAGAATAAAGTCTATCAATCCTCCAGAGAAGGTTTGACCGATTTTAACGTTTAAAATTTCCATCGTCATAAAGGACAATCCTGCAAAAACAGCATGAATACCAAACAAGACAGGAGCAACAAATAAGAATGAGAATTCAAGCGGCTCTGTAATCCCTGTCAGGAAAGAAGTCAGTGCGGCTGAAAGCATGATACCGCCGACCACTTTTTTACGTTCAGGTTTTGCTGTATGATAAATCGCTAAAGCTGCAGCTGGCAGTCCAAACATCATGAATGGGAATTTACCAACCATAAACGTTCCGGCTGTAAAATCAACCCCATCTTTTAGCTGTTCAAAGAAAATTGTTTGGTCACCACGAATAAGTTCTCCTGCTGCATTTTCGTAAGAACCAAATTCAAACCAGAACGGAGAATAGAAAATGTGGTGCAGTCCAAATGGAATCAATGAACGTTCGATTACACCAAAGAAGAACGCGGAAATCGTCTGGTTCCCCTCAAGCATCAAATGAGAAAGAGCATTTAAACCATTTTGTGCAAATGGCCACACAACAAGCATAATCATACCTAAGAAAATCGCAGAAAATGCGGTAATAATCGGAACAAACCGTTTACCTGCAAAGAATCCTAAGAACTGCGGCAATTCAATTTTAAAATATCGGTTATACATAAAGGCTGCCAATATACCGACGATAATACCGCCGAAGACCCCGGTCTGCAGGGTAGGTATCCCTAATACTTCAGCATAGGCAGGGTCTGAGGTCATATCACCATCCACATTGCCGAGTACTCCCATAACTACATTCATGATTAAGTACCCAATAATAGCAGCCAGACCGGCAACTCCATCACCTTTTGCCAGCCCAATCGCAACACCTACTGCAAAGAGCAGCGGCAAGTTATCAAAGACAATTCCACCAGCTTCAGCCATAACTTCCAGTAATGTCTGAACCCATGGCGTGGTGAAGAATGGCACTTTATCAGTAAAGTCTTCCTGTGCAAAGCTCGTACCAAATGCCAGCAAAATACCGGCAGCTGGAAGCAAGGCAACAGGTGTCATCAACGCTTTACCTACTTTTTGCAAAGTACCAAAAGCATTCTTAAACATAAGTAATTCCTCCCTATTTTTATATTGTGGTGAAACAAAAACAGCAATTGTCAGAAAAATAAAACGGTTTCATGAGTACGAAAAATAAAGGCGAACGGGAACAGTATTGCCCCGGCCTTTATGCTTTATTGCCAACAAAAAAGGCATGAGTACAAAGGTTCAATCATTACGAACAGGGTACACTACTCCCTTATATCGTAACCATTTGATCCTTCGATACTCATGCCTGATCGTATCAGTAACACGTAACGTTAAGATTTTTTGGTTAATCGCTGTAAATGAATCGTCAAATAGATTGCTTCTGATTCATCAACTGGTTTATTTAGCTGTTTTTGCATCACTTTAATTAACTTCCACGCTAAATTATAGCACATGGGATATTCATTTTTCAACATGTTGGCGAGGCGAATTTCGTCACCGATGCTTTCATCCTGGTAAACCCGGTCGATCGCCCGATGCAAATGCTGTACCAGGCGGTGATAATCAACGCTGTGTTTATCGATGGTAACATGCATCGTCTCCTCTACCAGCTCCACAAGATTGGTGATCAGCTGATTATGACGGTTTATCTCCCTTAAAGTTTTATCTGTTACTGCACTGTGGATATGCAGTGCAATAAAACCAATTTCTCCTTCTGGAAATTGGACGCCAAGTTGATCATACACCATCGTCACCACTTCTAATGCGATTTGATACTCTTTTGGATAAAGTGATTCGATCTCCGGTAAAAAAGGGTTCGTGAATTGCATGTTTTTTTGTGTTCTCTTTAAAGCGAAAGCGAGATGATCGGTTAAAGCTACATGAATATGTTCATTTAGTTCCTGCCCCATTCGATTTTCAATATGATATAGCAGGTCATTCATGAAATCGATAAAACCTTCTTCAATGTGGGGGATCAAATTGACATACTGCTGCTTTTCATTTTCATTTTTTAATAAAAATGTCTTGTCCGCTTTATTAAACGAAATTGAGTCCCCTCGTTTCTTATTGAATCCAATGCCCTTCCCTATAAGCACAACCTCTTGATAGGACGGATGCTTAGCGATGACCACATTATTATTTAACACTTTATCTATCGTAATTTGTTCGTCCATATTTGCTCCCCCACGTATTTTGACAAAAAAAACGGTTTCAATATCTCAGTATATTCTATCGTATAATTGACTTTCAAATTTGACAACCTTCGTCTTAGGAAAAACAAAGTGTTTGGTATGCCCTTATTTTCATTGTACAATCGTTATCGTGGCTGTAAACGCCTCCGCAGCTGAAAGGAGCAGACAAATGATTAAACTTTTCATTAGTGATTTGGACGGAACTTTATTAGGTATGAATCACTATATTAAGCCAGAAGATATAGAATCGTTAAAAAAATTAAATCAAGCGAAAGTAGAATTAGCTGTAGCTTCCGGCCGGATGGATCATGATATAGCACAGGTCCTTAATAAAGTCGGTGTCACAGGCCACCGTATCAGCCAAAACGGTGCTTTCGTATATGATGTCAATGATAATTCCATTCATTCAAGATTTTTTGAAGCCGCTATGGCAAAGGAAGTTATGAATTTTATTGAAGAGGAGCCCATGGTCAAAACGGTTTCGACAGAAGATAAAATTTATACAAGCGAGCATAATGAATGGGTCGATTTAATTTCGACTCAGCTCTTTCAGAATATTATTATCGAGCCTGCACTCACTTCTCAATTTGGAAGTCACATTGCCCCTTCTAAAATAACCTTACATGGGAAAGAAGACGATGTTATTCTTGCCCACGGCCGGGTGCAGAAGCAATTTGGGAATAAACTAGACAGTTTTATTTCACATGAATCCTGTGTAGATATTATGCCGCAGATGATCAATAAAGGGAACGGAATAAAAGCACTCCTTCACTCAATCGGAGTGGAACCTAACGAAACAGCCTGTATTGGAGATTCTTTTAATGATCTGCCCATGTTTGAAGTTACACCGCACAGTTATGCGATGTCTACGGCCCATCCGGATGTACAGAAAAAAGCAGCATTCGTGGTTGACCATGTATACGAAGCCGTAGAGGATTTAAAAACAAAAGGATTACACTGATGAAGAAGAGTGCCCCTGACTGTATGAGGGGCGCTTTTTGTTTATAAACTTCTTTTTGGAAATATGACCACGTGCAGGGTCTATGAACATTTCCTGCAGCAAAATTTATGCACATTTACTCTTCAGTTATATACTCATCAATAAAACGATCGATCTCTTCGAACGAGAACCCTTTTCGATACAACCCCGATTTCACTTTTTGTTTTAATTCAAACCCTTCCGCCTTTCTCTCGTATTTACGCAGCAGCTTATCCCCTTGAAAGACAACCGCTTCCCACTCCTGATCGCTCTCTTCTTCCGGAAGTTGAGACAGTGCCTCTTTTATAACATCGCTGTTAAAACCCTTTTGCATAAGATGCTGTTGGGCATTCTGAATTTGCTGCTTCTGAGATTTTTTACGATCACTTCTCAATTTTTTCTCGGCTAATTTCACCGCTTTTTCCACTTGCAGCTCAAAAGGAAATTCAAGTATAGCTTCCTCAGCCACTGACTTGTCAACTCCTTTTTCAATTAACTCTTTTTTTAACACTAAAGGACCCTTACTTGCGGTGTTCATTCTCGTTCTTACCAAAGCTTTAGCGAACTCAAGGTCATCGAGAAGTTTTTCCCTGTACAATCTTTGAACGATTTCTTCAATATGCTCTTCGTCCGTTTCTTTTTTCGCTAAAAAATCACGTATTTCTTTTTCTGAACGCATTCTATAGCTTAAATAATTTATTGTTTGGGTATATACCTTATGTATGGTATCTTTCTGGATTAAAGCTTCGATGGTAGACTCTTCAAGTTCCTTGCCTTTCTGGAGGGTGTACTTAACTAAGATGTCTTCATCAACGCTGAAACCGTAGGCCTCCCCTTGACCTCGATCCAGATAGATATTGTACCGATTCTTACTCTTTTTCTGAGTCGTGACCCGAGTGATTTTTGCCATTTTACAACACCCCTTTCCCACTATTGTAGCACGGCTTGCTATCATTCGGTCACGCCAGAGAATCGTTTTAAATCTAATTTTAAGGAGGCAGCTTTGATGAATATCGCCATTACTGGAGGCACAGGATTTGTGGGCCAGAAGCTGACCCGTGAATTGATTGAAGAAGGTCACCATGTGTACATATTGACAAGAAGCCCTGAAAAGTACCACGATACGGATCATACCACCTATATAGGGTGGCTGATGGATGGTTATTCTCCATGGCTTGAGCTACCTCAAATCGATGCATTTGTAAACCTTGCAGGTGAATCATTAAACAGCGGCCGCTGGACAGAAGACAAAAAAAGATCGATCATGAACAGTCGAATTGATGCAACTGAAGGCGTCCTTGAAATTATCGAAAAATCTCACGTAAAACCAAATGTATTAGTTAATGCATCTGCTGTAGGTTTTTACGGTAAATCTAAGACAAAAACATTCACCGAAGAAACGACAGAGCCCGGGAATGACTTTTTAGCTAACGTAGTTGCTGAATGGGAAAAGCGCGCCTCAAAGGCAGCCAACCTGGGGGTTCGCACAGCGTTTATCCGCTTTGGTATTATCCTGGGAGAGGAAGGAGCGCTTCCTAAAATGGTTATCCCTTACCGGTTGATGGCAGGAGGTAACCTCGGTACCGGGGAACAGTGGATGTCGTGGGTACATGTAGAAGATGTAGTGGGTCTGATAAAATTAGCTGTTAAGGAAAAAAGCATAGAAGGTCCTCTTAATGGGACGGCTCCTCACCCTAAACGAAACAAAGACTTCGGCCAGACGTTAGGAGAAGTTTTAAATCGGCCTCACTGGCTTCCTGCTCCAGCTTTTGCATTAAAAGCTGCTCTTGGAGATATGAGCACCCTGCTTTTAGACGGACAATCTGTCGTCCCCAAAAAAGCTACGGAATACGGGTATGCTTTTAAATACCCTGAACTTAAACCTGCTTTACAATCTATATTGACTGACTAACGAACGGGCAAAACTACTCCCGTTCTTTTTTTATGATCTAGTTATTTATTTTGGAAGTATACTATATATAAGACAAAATGAGGAGGATCTCATGTGCACACGATTGTTACAAATGTTCATATTCATCCAATTACCACTCCACCAGTAAGACAAGGCAGCGTTCTTATCACTGATGGCAGAATCGATGACTTTGGAACAGATCTGTCCATCCCTGAAGAAGCTGAAATTATTGATGGTAAAGGACAGTGGTTGTTTCCAGGATTTATTGATGTTCATACTCATTTGGGGCTGTATGATGAAGGGACAGGCTGGGCAGGAAGCGACGCCAATGAAACAATCGAAGCAACGACTCCCCACCTTCGTGCCGTGGACGGCACTCATCCTTTCGATCCTGCTTTTTTTCATGCTCGAAAGTCTGGTGTGACGACAGCTCATATTATGCCGGGGAGCGCTAATATTATCGGCGGGACTACTTCCGTTATTAAGACTAGCGGTCACTCAATTAGTGATATGGTGATCAAGGAAACCGCAGGATTAAAAATGGCACTAGGAGAAAATCCAAAGCGTGTTCATTCTCCTTCAAGAAATGCCTCAATAACAAGGCTCGGAATAATGGGAACCTTAAGGGAAACATTTTATCGTGCTACCAAGTCCGACCCCGAAGATCTGCGGGTTCGACCTATATTACAAGCATTAAGAAAAGAAATTCCCGTTCGTATTCACGCTCACCGAGCAGACGACATTATTACAGCTTTGCGATTTGCTGATGAATTTGATTTGGACTTAAGAATTGAGCATTGTACAGAAGGACATTTAATTGTCGATAAGCTCGCCGGCCGCAATCTTCAAGTTTCAGTCGGACCTACTCTTACACGCATGTCTAAAATTGAACTGCGTAACAAAACGTGGCAGACCTATAGGGTACTACATGAACACGGTATCCAGGTGTCGGTAACGACTGATCATCCTTACACACCGATACAATACTTAAACGTTTGCGCGGCTTTGTCCGCCCGTGAAGGATTTCCGTTAGAGGATGCATTACGGGGAATCACGATTACTCCAGCCCGAAACCTGGGAGTTGATAAGCGTGTCGGTTCAATTGAGAAAGGTAAAGATGCAGATCTTGTATTGTGGAATGGGCATCCCTTCGAATTCATGTCGGTGCCGGTCTGGACAATGATCAATGGAAAAATCGTTTATAAAAAGTAATACCTAATTCAATTTTCTTAACATGAAAAAGAAAAGCGGCATTCGTTCGTAACTTATACGTTATGTTTATATTTAATATCACGCTTTTCACTATTCTGAAATAATATTTTTTCTAACTAAAAGGCGGAGATGGTTGTTCCAAACAAAGGAAAAAGCTGCTCTAAAACGACTCCTGTACAAGGATAAGCAGTAGATGAAAAGGGTGCATACTGAGAGCAAAATTTAACAATAAAAATTTGTTATTCGCCTATTCCCTTTTACTAAAAAATCGATTAAGATAATCTTACTATAATATATAGTATCGTACACGGACAAAGGGAAGGCAAATGGTGCGCCACCAGCAAGCTGGTTCTAGTGGGTTCGATTCCCACCCCGAATTTTTGTGAGCAATTGATAAAAATTCGAGGGTGATTTGAACCTGCTGAACGTTAGTTCCCACTGTTCAAATTACCCTCCTCTACCCATAAGGAGGGATTTTTTATGCTGAAAAAGCGTGACTTACACGATGTGCCGGCACTGTTTGATTTAATGATTGATCCTGAAGTTTATCCGTATGTTCGCGATAAAGCGGACACCACCGATGAGTATTACTTTATAACTAAACAGACGATAGAAGCCGAAGAACACGGTAAGTTAATTTCCCGGACGATCCTTGATGAGTGGGGCCATCCTATTGGTACAATCAACTTATTTGATATTAAGGAAAACAAAGGATTTCTAGCTACATGGCTTGGCAGGCCTTTTTTTGGTAAGGGATACAACAAGGTTGCAAAAGAAGCATTCTTTGAAGAATTATTTTTCCAGCTGGATATTGAAGGTATTTTTATGAAGATCCGGCATTCCAATCTACGCTCTTTAAAAGCTGCATTAAAACTTCCTTATGTCGTGAAAGCAAATGAGCTATACCCGGAGGTTCACCATTGGATTAACGAGGATAAACAGATTTATGATTTGTATATGATTTCCAAAGAACAGTACCTATTTCATTATTATGGAGGTCAGCATTCTGAAGAGGAAGTGTTGGAAGCATAGACAGCTATGCTTCCTTTTTAAACATTTTTAGGGACAGGAATACTTTTTTTATGCAGCGGTTTATCTTTTTTTACGTGTTGGTAAGGTACGGTGATCTCAGGTGTTCCGTAAACCCCTGACGCGATTTCATATTTATCAAAGACCAGAGTAAGTTTCCCGTCTTGTATATAATAAGCAGTATCCTTTCTCACTTCTTGAAAAGCTTGAAGGTTGAAGGTTTCAGGGTCTTTTGCCAGTTTCTTCTCTACTTCTTTATTTAATTTATCCATATGGACTACATCTTCCAGCTTTAAGAAAATCCCGTCTTCTTCATTCTCAAAATTTATGGAGCGTACTGAGGATTCATAGAAATCGCCCTTCGTAATATTTGAAGTGAGGATTACAGAAATAAACTCTTTGTCTTCTACAACAGATGATTCCCCATAGTACAACACAGGAATACCCACTGATTCTTCTCCTGCTCTCTTCACCTCAGACATCATCTTCTCAAGTTCTTTCTTGATCCCTTTATTTACCTCTTGTTCAAGATTCTTATTAATAAGCCCGTCGAAGTTCGGGAAATCAATGTGAATTTCATAATCTTCTCTGACCTGATCTTTATGTTGGATACTATATACGCTCTGAGCCTGAACCGGCAGAGCCATAATCATCATAGCGGTAGTGACTAAAAGTATTATTCTCATAAGACTGTCCCCCTTTATTACGTCTTTTTTAGTGTGGCCAGATTACGATAAACTTATCGCCTTTGAAAAAAATTCTAATGGTTATTGAAATTTTCATTATATTTGGTAAAATTAATACAATTTACATAAAGGAGGGATGGGGATGATTCGTAAGCTTAATAAGCGGGATGACCCCGACTGTCAGCGCTTACTGGGAGAGAAACCTGCTGAAAATCTGTTCATCATTGGCGATATTGAAAACTTTGGTTATGAACAGGACTTTCAAACTTTGTGGGGGGATTTTGATCAGAAGGACAGACTGCGTGCCGTACTGCTTAAATACCACAACAACTTTATTGCTTATGCCAGTAAGTCGTTTGACGCTGAAGGCTTTGCAGCTATTATTAATCGGGATCACGAATTTATGCAGATATCTGGTCTTCAAACGATAACCGATCAAATCCTTCCGTACATTGAACATTTACCTAAGAAGAAACGAGCGCTCTTTTATGCCAAATGTGAATCAAAGGAAAAGCTCGGGTTGAAGCTTGATACATCACAAGTTAAACTGGCTTCAGTAAAAGATGTACCTGAAATCCTCAACCTTCACAACCAGATTGTTGAATTTGAACAGGATGACAGCCGTGAAAGCAGCATGATTAAGGGTATAGAAGGCAAATCTACACGTATTTATTATGTGAAAGATGACGATCAAATGGTGTCAAGTGCTTCTACAACGGCTGAAAACTCTAAGTCGGCAATGATCGTCGGTGTTTGTACTCACCCTGACTTTAAACGTAGAGGATACGCCAGTTCTTGTATGAAGAAGCTGTGTGAAGACCTTCTAGATGAAGGGAAAATGCTCTGCCTCTTTTATGATAATCCTGAAGCCGGATCAATTTATAAACGGCTTGGTTTTGAAGATATTGGGATATGGACTATGAATATCTTTGAACCCATTAAACAGCCGACCTCCTAAAACTAAGATCAAACTGAATAAAGCATAAATATATCCGAACGATTTCTATTGAAATCAGTTCGGATTATTTATGGGTCTGGAAAGGACTTTTAGCATTGCTTTGTCAACATAATTCGGCTTTCCTGAAGATACTCGAGTCGCACTGTTCCCATAGGAGTCTTAAGCGTTTTGACTGACTAATGATCTGCTCAATTGTCTTACTTATGTCTCAGTACTGACCTTTTAGTGTAAAACGTAAATGGTTGCCCGACGGATCCACTACTTTTAAATCATGAGAGGTAAGGCTGTAAGAATAGCCATCCCCCTTTAAACGCATCGCTAATTGAAGAATTTCTCTTTCCTCGTTTACATGAAAGACACATTCTCTCATCCCCGCAGCTTCAGCAGGATTCGGAGGAACGCCTTCCCCGGCCCACGTATTTAGTCCAATATGATGATGGTATTCATCAGCAGCTAAAAATAACGCCTGGTTCCCAAGTCTTATTTTCACTTGAAATCCAAGAAGTTGATGGTAGAAATGAAAAGCTTCTTTTATGTTTGCCACATGGAGATGAATATGCCCTATCACTGTTTGATCAGGAAGGCCCTGCCATTGGTTTCTTATCTTCAACAATTCTTCTGCATCTAAAGGATCGGAAGCTAAAGGCAGTGATCCATCCTCTTGCACCTGCCATTGATCTTTAGGACGGTCACAATAAATCTCGATGCCATTACCATCCGGGTCATTTAGATAAATTGCCTCGCTAAAGATGTGGTCCGCACCTCCCTGAAGCGGAGCATGTACCTCCATCAAGTGATGAAGTACACTTCCTAAATCTTCCCTGGCCGGTACTAATAAAGCAAAATGATAAAGTCCAGCTTTTCCTGCCAGCTTCTTTGAGGAAGCTCCTGTATAGATTTGAAGAAGCACCCGCCCCCCGGCTCCCAGTTTAAGCTCGTCCTCCGACTCCGCTAAGATTTTTAACCCAATCACTTCTGTATAGAAAGTTTTTGCTTCCTTTAATTGAGTAACGCGAATTGACACTGTTTGAATGTGAGGAGATTCTATTGTTGAATCATTCAAGACACCACCACCCTAACTTACTTTTTGTAAGTTAATTGTATTTCATTAGTTTTCAAAGAACAACCAAAATGACTTTTAACATTCACTCCTTACGGGTATGGTTTTATAACAACAAATGAGGAGGAGTCAAAGTTATGGAAAAATTAATGTTCATTCAAACAGGTATGGGAATTGATGTCCATGGACAAAACGTAACCCATGCTTCTGTACGTGCCATCCAAAATGCTATTAATTCAAATTCAATGCCGGGAATCCGGGAAGCTCTTCCGGATCATGACCTGAATAATATGAAAGTTAACGTAAAACTTGCGTTACCAGCCGATCTCGATCAATTAGATGAAGAAGAAGTTAAACAGACCATCCCATACGGGGAAGTAACCGTAGAAAAACGTGAGGGCGGAATGTTAACTACGAGCGGAATTGTACTGGAAGAAAAAAATGATTCAAATGATCAAATGTATATCGTAAATGCTTCTGTTGAAGTGGGATATTAATAAAGTCTGTTGGGATCCTGTCCCAACAGACTTTAATTACTCTTCCCACTCATCCTCGTGCTCTTCTTTATATTTTTCATAGTGGAGATTACGTTCAAGATGAACACTATCGGCGCCGGTATAACCATGGATATCAGTAGATATGAAAGGTTCAAACTCTTCCGTATAGCCTGACCCTTCATCCTCTTCTTGTAAGGAGGAATCTTCATATGTCATGCTGTTTTCATTGAAAGAGGCTGCCTGCTGATAAGGGTTGGGCTCTCGATTGTCCTCCTGGTCAATCTCCCTTAAAACTTCTTCTTCGATACTTCGATCATCAGGGACACGCTGAGGAGTGGAATATTCTTTTAATGTTCTAGCTGTTGGCAAAGCCTCAAGTCTCTCGACAGGGATGTTCTTACCTGAGACTTCACAAACTCCATAGGTTCCTTTTTCGATTTTATCTAATGCATCACTGATGTCTTCTAACTCCTGCTCTGCATGTTCCAGTAACGCCATATCTTTTTCTCGTTCATAAAGTTCTGTTCCAGAATCTGCAGGGTGATTATCATACTGGGACAGTTCCCCTGATGCCATATCACTTGCAAATCCACGTTCTAATCCATGTTGATTGTTATCCATCATTTTTTGTTCAATTTCTCGCTTTCGTTCTTCAAGTTGAGCTTTAAAGTGAGCATAATCCATCGTCATTCCTCCTGTTTCCGAACTTACCTATAGTTTGGCTTAGGAGAATTGTTGTATTCATTCTGCCATGTAAACAAAGGCGCAGAAGCTCTGGTAGACACGCCACGCATATAAAACGGCCGGATGAAGGTGGTCTGAACTATGGCGCGAGTGTCTGGGTGCTTGCGCTGGAAGTCGCTCTGCAAGGGAAATCAAGGTCATTTATTTTTCGAAGCAGGTGGTCTTTTGGAACCACCATATCGTATAGTTCCTCAAATGGACTGAAGTTCATGGATAATTGTCGGTCTAACATCCAATCCCTCCCTTTTATGTATTCCTTTCATTGTACAAAAAAAAGTGACTTTCTTTTATCCATCAAAGAAAATCACTTTTTTTCGTTTTACCTCTGTTAAGGTCACGATGAGCGTTTGGTGCTGAAGCCTGGTCGATTAAAACCGGCCATGTCCTGTGGCCAACATCGATACTAGCACGTCCGGTGTGTCGCAGGAACAGCGCGAGCTGAAGATCCACTTGGTCAAGTGATCTTCTTGACAAGTTAGCTGAGCTCGTGCCCGCGGCAAGCATCCACCGATAAGCGATTTGTGCGAAGCAACAACAAACTTTAAAAGCAGAAAGGACTTTTTCAGTGGCCACCACCATCGGGCCGCTTTTTTGTCATCATTTTCGTAAAGCTTGCAGAAAATCTTCTTTTAAATCTTCAATATCTTCTAACCCTATCGAAACACGAACAAGGCCATCAGTAATTCCCAACTCGGCTCGGCGATCAGCAGGAATAGACGCGTGGGTCATCATGGCTGGAACTGAGATTAAACTTTCAACCGCTCCTAAACTCTCCGCCAATGTGAAGTATTTTACATTGCGGAGCACTTGGTCAGCCCTCTCCCCACTGCCTACATCAAATGAAATCATCCCTCCGTTACCGCCCGCCTGCTGCTCGTGAACTATCCGTCCTTTATGAGCATCTAAACCGGGATAATAAATATTCGTTACTTCCGGGAGACCCTGTAGAAATTCAACAAATTCCTTTGTGTTGCTTTCTATTTCTTCCATCCGGACTCCGAGAGTTTTAATTCCACGCATGAGCAGCCACGAATCATGTGGTCCCAGCACGCCGCCGGAAGAATTTAAAACAAAATGAACCTCATCTGCCAATTCCTCAGAATTGACTACAACTAACCCTGCGACAACATCGCTGTGCCCCCCTAAATATTTAGTGGCACTATGGAGGACAAGATCAGCGCCAAAGTTAATTGGGTTCTGCCAGTAAGGTGTGCTGAACGTGTTATCTACAATAAACTTTAAATTATTTCTCTTTGCCAGTTCAGAGACTTTTTTCATATCCGTTATTTTTAAGAGCGGATTTGTCGGTGTCTCTACGTACACTGCTTTCGTTTTCTCCGTTAAAGCTGCTTCGATATTCTTTACATCGCTTGTGTCCACGAAGGTAGCGTCTAATCCGAAACGATTAATGACTTTAGAAACTAACCGGTACGTCCCTCCATAAACATCATCTGTAAAAATGATATGATCTCCCTGGTTGAAAGTCATTAACACTGCAGTAACCGCTGCCATTCCGGAACCGAAAGCAAATCCCGCATGGCCTCCCTCAAGATCCTTTATTAATTCCTCAAGTGCAAAGCGTGTCGGATTCCCGGTCCGAGAATATTCATATCCTTTATGCCGGCCTACTCCTTCCTGTTTGTACGTGCTCACCTGATAAATGGGTACAGATACGGCCCCCGTTTTTTCATCACCTGTAATCCCGCCGTGTATGAGCTGTGTCTTTTTCCTCATTGCTCTCACTCCTCATAAATTCCTTGGCTTAAATAACGTTCGCTGCTGTCAGGAAAAATGGTTACAATACGTGAGCCTGCCTCAGCATTTGCTGCTTCTCGTAAAGCAGCTTCAAATGCAGCCCCAGATGAACTCGCTACAAGCAGACCTTCGTTTAAAGCGAGTTCTTTGAGTCGGATAAAAGCTGCTTCGTCTGAAACTGTATGAATTTCATCAAAAAAACTTTCATCCATATAAAAAGGCAGAAACTCCATCCCTATCCCTTCTGTTCGGTGAGGACCCGATTTCCCCCCATTTAGAATAGAGCCTTCAGGTTCGACTATGACAGTTTTAATAGAAGCGTCCTGTTCTTTTAAATAACGAGCTGTGCCCATAAAGGTGCCGCCCGTACCTGCTCCTGCCACAAAAATGTCAATCTCCCCATTTAAATCGTAGAATATTTCCGGAGCCAGTGTTTCGTAATACGTATTCGGGTTTGCCATATTGTGAAATTGCTGAGGACTAAAAGCATCAGGAATTTCATCACATAACTCCTTGGCTTTTTTGATTGCACCAAGCATTCCGTCTGTTGTAGGGGTGTGCACAATCTGAGCCCCCAGTGCTTTCATGAGAGCTTGCTTTTCTTTACTGAACTTTTCCGGGATTACGAATATTACTTTAAACCCTTTTCCGATAGCTGCAAGAGCAAGCCCTATGCCCGTATTGCCAGCTGTAGGTTCAATAATGGTACTCCCCGGCTTCAATAAACCTCGGCTTAATGCATCTTCAATCAGTTTTAAACCCAGACGGTCCTTCACACTGCCGCCTGGGTTCATAAATTCGAGCTTCGCAAAAATACGCGCCTGATTTGGAATCGCAGAGTGGGTCAACTCAATCATCGGCGTCCGGCCAACAAGTGATTGAACGTTCGTCACGTATCCCATCGGTTTTCCTCACCTTCTATAATTAAAAAACTTCAGTCCATTCATCGCGTTTATCTAATAATTCACGCGCCAGTTCTTTTGCTCCTTCTAAACTGTGGCTGGCCGCAAAGCCACATTGAACTTCATTGCAAGCCGGCACTTCATCAGCCTCAAGTACGTCTTGAAGTGTTTTTTCCAGTACGTTCAGTACGTTCTCATAGCTGTCATCATTTAAAACTGCAAGGTAAAATCCGGTTTGACAGCCCATAGGCCCAATATCAATTACACGATCGTGATGATTACGGCTTTTCTCTGCCAGCAAGTGTTCCAGAGAGTGAAGAGAAGGCATTTCCATATGCTCTTTGTTCGGCTGCTTCAAACGGATATCGTATTTATAGATTTTGTCCCCGTGCTCCCCTTCGGTGACTCCTACCAGTCTTACGTAAGGTGCTTTTACTTTAGTGTGATCAAGATTAAAGCTTTCAACGTTCATTTGTGGCATACATCATTCTCCTTTTCTCGCCCGGATCAGCCAGGCAAATTTGTTCATCGGTTTAAATGTTACCTCGAAGCCTGACTGTTGGAACATCTGCTCAAGATCTTTCAAGTATGGATAGTACTCCTCTCTTAGATCCTGGGCTAAGTTCATGAAACCATTATGTTCAGCTTCGTCAATTAATTGCTGTTTGTAGTTCTCATCCTTAAACAGCGTATCTATAAAAATGATTTCTCCATTTGGCTCCAGTTTATCACAATATTCCTTTAAGGCTAACCTTTTCTCCTGTTCATTGAGGTGGTGAAAAGCAAAGGAGCTGACAATCGACCGTATCGGCATCTGCAGGGTTGGAAAATGAAGAAAATCGCCTGAATACACAGCAGCTTCCGGACATTTCACATTGGCAATACGTCTCATTTCTTCTGATGGTTCTATACCAACCACTACTTTATGCTGAGCAACCATTTTTTGTGTTAAATTAGCCGTCCCTACCCCAAATTCGAGAACAGGGGAGATCGATAAATCAGCAAGTTCCTGGAGCATATCTTCATAGCCTTCAAACACTTCCTTGTATTCTGGATCACTTCCAGAAACCGTATCGTCATAAGAGCTCGCCCATTGATTAAAAAGGTCGACAAACTCTATGCCCATTTCCTTCATCTCCTTATAATTAATAATTCCTATGAGTTAACTCGGAATTATAGCTTTACATTATCATATTTCATAAGCCTGCTCAATGTTAATGTTTTGTGCAAATCTGCATTGAAAACTTGGCTTATCGCAATCTCCAATGATTCTTAAATTATAAAAAAGAAGCGAAGGATCTCTCAGCCTGAGCTTCATTGCATCTTTCAAATAGTAAGGGATAACAAGGCAGCTATCTAATTTAAAGCTATTGAAATAAATAAAGCTGTCGACTTTCTCGACAGCCTGAAGAAGGGCTAGTTAACTGCCCCTTTTTAATTATCACTTTCGTTTTCTCCCAGACCGGTCATAATCAGGTTTTTTATCTTTTTTTCCAGGTGACAAATTACTTATCGAACGACGGTGAAGTCTTTCTCCGATACCTTTTTCAATTGAATGCAGGGCCTGTTTATCTTTAGGGGCTGCAAAAGTAATGGCAAGACCTCTTCCACCAGCACGTCCGGTCCTTCCAATCCGATGGATATAGCTTTCTGCATCTTGTGGAATATCATAGTTAAACACGTGAGTTATCCCTTCAATATCCAGCCCTCTTGCAGCTACATCAGTAGCGACCAAATATTGAATTTTGGCGTCACGAAATGTCTGCATTACTTTTTCTCGCTTGGCCTGAGACAAATCACCATGAAGTTCATCCACTTCAAAACCATGTGCTTTTAACGCCCCGTTCAGCTTACTTGCTCTTCGTTTCGTCCTGCAGAAAATCACAGCTAAAAAAGGACGATGTTCATTCATGATTTGTATTAAATGGTCCTGTTTGGCCCGGTCAGTTGTTTCATAAACGAGCTGCTTGATTTCCGATAACGTTACCTTTTCAGCTTGAACCGCTATTATTTCTGGAGTTTTCATAACGCTGCCGGCCAAGCTCTTCACTTGAGGAGAAATCGTAGCTGAGAATGCGCTCGTCTGTCTATCACCCGGAGTCTCCTCAAGTATTGAAGTAACGTCGGGCAGAAAACCTGCCTCGAGCATCTGATCTGCTTCATCAAGAATCACATGACGAACATCCCTTAAAGAAATGGTTTCCCGGCGTAAGTGATCTAGAAGTCTCCCAGGAGTAGCAACGACAATATGAGTTCTCCCAGTTAACTTTTTCACCTGCTTAACTACATCCTGGCCTCCGTATACGGCAAGTACTCCTGTATCTTCTGTACGAAGTTTCTCTACTTCATTAGTAATCTGCAGTGCCAATTCTCTGGTTGGGGTAACGATTAACCCTTGAATAAAGGGAAGGTCGTAATCGATTTTTTGTAAAAGCGGCAGCAGAAAAGCAAGTGTTTTCCCCGTCCCTGTCTGCGCTTTTGCCACCACATCTTTTCCCTTCAGAAGAAGAGGGACGGCCTGGATCTGAACAGGCGTAGGTGAGGTAAGCCCGTTTTTCTTCAATTTGCTTAGGAAAGGTTCATTAATTCCTATATCTTTAAAATCTTGCATTTTACTTCACTTCTTTCTAGTTTACTTTCCCCTGATTGTAGTAAGCGAGCGTTGACATTTTTATTTTTAAAGTACCATATAGTATAGAGATACTCCATATTAGGAGGTGGCTATAAGTGGACGTACAAGTAAGAAACGGCGATTCGTTATGGTACTATTCCAATACCTTTAACGTGCCACTCCCTCTCATCATTCACTCTAATCCTAACATTAATCCGGCTTCTTTATCTCGTGGACAGACCATTCATATTCCCGGTTACCGCTTAGAAAATTATACCATAGAGCCAGGAGATACATTTTACAAACTTGCTACGAACAGAAGATTATCAATAGATAGTTTACTTCTGGTCAACCCCCGTTCGAACCCAAATGGGCTTCGAATCGGCCAAACGGTTAAAATCCCAACTAGAGTTACATCAGCCATCATACACCCACGTGAAAAGTACGACTATCAAACAATGACTTCTGACTTAGAAAACCTCACTGAGTTGTATCCATTTATGAAAACACGAGCAATTGGAAAAAGCGTAATGGGAAAAAGTCTTATTGAACTTCAGATAGGCGATGGAGATAAAGTTATTCATTGGGACGGTTCCTTTCACGCACAGGAATGGATTACCACTTGTGTCATTATGGAGTTTGTCAACAGCTACCTTCTGGCATTGACAAATAATGAAACCATCCGCGGCCGAGTGATGGGCCCCTTTTACAGCGAAATCACTTTATCCATTGTTCCCATGGTTAATCCGGATGGAGTCGATCTTGTCTTAAACGGACCTCCAAATGGGTCATATGGGGAATCAGCGATACAAATAAATAATGGCAGTACTGACTTTAGTGGCTGGAAGGCTAATATTAGAGGTGTCGACTTAAATAATCAATACCCCGCGAATTGGGAGATGGAAGCCGCACGTAAACCAAAAGAGCCAAAACCGAGAGACTTCCCCGGTTATAGCCCTCTGACAGAGCCGGAAAGCAAAGCTATGGCTGAATTAGCAGGCGAGTTAAACTATGAAACGATGCTTGCCTTCCATACACAGGGAGAAGTAATTTACTGGGGGTATGAAAATTGTGAACCTCCACGCTCCAGGCAAATTGTAAATGAATTCTCCCGCGTCAGCAGTTTTGAACCTATTCGCTATGTTTACAGCTTTGCCGGTTACAAAGACTGGTTTATTCAAGACTTTCGAAAGCCGGGATTCACCGTAGAGCTTGGTCAGGGCATCAATCCCCTTTCTATCAGACAGTTTGATGAAATCTACCAGAAAGCACTCGGAATCTTTTTAGCAAGTATGTATATGTAAGGAAAAACTCCGTGTATAAGAACTAATCCTTACAAAAAACGACGCCCTCCATACGAGAGCATCGCTTAACCTTCTACAATTTATCCTGATCCATATGCCCCTGGTGCGTAGTCAAGATTGCCAGTGCATCATTGTATTCGTCGCGATCGACATCAAAGTGCAGCAAATGAGTAAGATAATTCGTTTCCGGCGGCGTGTCCTCCCGGGAAGTTGCTTTATCGGGCTTAATCACATCACTGAAATTAGCTACGCCCGCTGACTGGCTTTGATTCAAGATAGGGACAATTCCTGTCAAACGGGACTCTTCGGGAATAGCTTCCACCATTTCATTTGATACAGACAGCTTCTGCAGCTCTGCTCTGGCACTTTCCGCATCGTTTTCTGTTTTAAAATAAGCTTCAATATGCTTCGTCACAGCTACCACCCTCTCCTTGTTTTTTATTGTACTTACACTATTCCCTATTTAAGCTGAACTATAACTTTTTAAAAGCGATAAAAAGCCCCTTCTTTAATCGAAGAGGCTTCTTAATTATATATGCTTTTTAGCAAGATCAAGTTGTTCCTTCACCTGTTTAAAACCTGTTCCGCCTTCACTGCTGCGGGCGGCAACCACTTGATCTGGAGCTAGTTTTTCATAAATATCATCTTCAAACAACTCGGAGAACTGCTGGTACTCATCAAGCTTCAATTCAAGCAAATATTTCCCCTGCTCAATCGCATACAATACAACCTGCCCAATTACCGCGTGAGCATCACGGAAAGGCATCCCTTTTACAGCCAAATAGTCAGCAATATCTGTGGCATTAGAATAGTCTTCATTTACAGCCTGACGCATATTAGCACCCTTTACTTCCATGGAAGCAAGCATTGGAGCAAGTAAAGATAAGGCTCCGTCCAGAGTTTCTACTGTGTCAAACATGCCTTCTTTATCCTCCTGCATATCCTTGTTGTATGCGAGAGGAAGACCTTTAAGCAGTGTCAGCAGACCCATTAAGTTGCCATATATACGTCCTGTCTTCCCGCGAAGCAGCTCCGGTACATCCGGATTTTTCTTCTGCGGCATTATACTTGATCCTGTACAAAACGCGTCATCCAGTTCAATAAAATCAAACTCCTGACTGCTCCAAAGAATTAACTCCTCAGAAAGTCTGGAAATATGGGTTATTAAAATGGAAGAGATTGACAAAAATTCCAGGATAAAATCACGATCGCTGACGGCGTCTAATGAGTTGGGATAAACGTTCTCAAATCCGAGCGCCTCAGCTGTCATCTTTCTATCGACCGGGTAAGGAGTACCCGCAAGCGCAGCTGCTCCAAGCGGAGACCAGTCAATTCGCTTGATACTGTCCTGCAGACGTTGTTTATCACGTTCAAACATCCAGAAATACGCAAGCAGGTGATGAGCGAATGAAACAGGCTGGGCACGCTGGAGATGCGTATAGCCTGGGATAATCGTTTCCACGTGATGTTCTGCTTGATCGGCAAGTGCTTTTTGAACAGCCTCCACTAACCCTATAAGCTGGTTTGTTTTTTCCTTTAAATATAAGTGCATATCAGTCGCAACCTGGTCATTACGGCTTCTTCCGGTATGAAGCTTTCCTCCCACCGGGCCTATTTCCTCAATCAGAAGCTTTTCGATATTCATATGGATGTCTTCATCTTCTACGGAAAATTCTACTTCCTCATTTTCAATCTTTTTTTCAATTGACTGTAACCCTTCTGTGATCTGAGCAGCTTCCTCCTCAGTGATAATGCTGCACTTGCCAAGCATTTTAACATGAGCTTTGCTGCCTTGAATATCCTGCAATACCAGTTTAACGTCAAAACCGATCGAAGAGGTGTACTCTTCGACCAGCTTATCGGTTGGTTTCGTAAATCTTCCGCCCCAAAGCTTACTCATTCACACTCACCGGTTCCTTCTTTGCCTTAATTTCTTTCGATTTATGCACATCAGCATTTACTTTTGTCGGCAGTCCCCAAAGCTTAATGAATCCCACAGCAGCATCATGATCGAAGGCATCGTCTTTAGAGTAAGTGGAAAGCGCTTCGTTATACAGGCTTACAGGAGACTTCTTGCCTACGACATTGTAGTGACCTTTAAACAGCTTCACCTTCACAGTTCCTGTTACTACTTGCTGAGTTTCCTCCACGAATGCCTGAAGTGCAGGCTGAAGCGGGGAATACCACAGTCCATCGTAGATCATTTTAGACATCTGCTGTTCAACGTTCACTTTATATTGAGAAACTTCTCTTGTAAGAGTAATAAATTCAAGTTCTTTATGAGCGTTGATTAATATCATCGCTGCCGGATTCTCATATACTTCTCTGGATTTGATACCGACAAGACGATTTTCTGTATGGTCGATACGTCCGACACCATGCATTCCGCCTAAGTCATTTAATTTTTCGATCAGAGGTACAAGATCCATTTGCTGCCCATCGAGTGCGACAGGAATCCCTTGATCAAATTCAATTTCAATTGTATCAGGGGTATCTGGAGTTTTTTCGATCGGATTCGTCCACGCGTATGCTGCTTCTGGTGCTTCCATCCATGGATCCTCTAGAACACCCGCTTCACAAGCACGGCCCCAGATATTGGCATCAATTGAAAAAGGATTATCCAGATTAACGGGAACAGGGATGCCTTTTTCCTCTGCGTACTGGATTTGTTCATCACGATTCATTCCCCATTCTCTTACAGGAGCTATTACTTCTAAATCAGGATTCAGTGCCTGGATAGACACTTCAAATCTAACCTGGTCATTTCCTTTACCTGTGCATCCATGAGCTACAGCAACTGCCCCTTCCTGCTCAGCTATATCGACCAGCAGCTTTGCAATTAATGGACGAGACAATGCAGAAGACAATGGATACTTTCCTTCATAAAGCGCGTTCGCTTTTAGTGCCGGCATAAGGTAGTCTTTAGCAAGCATTTCTTTTGCATCTACCATGATCGCCTTAATAGCTCCTACATCAAGCGCTTTTTGACGAATGGTCTCAAGATCCTTTCCTTCTCCCACATCAAGTCCAAGCGCAATCACGTCGTAACCATATTTCTCTTGAATCCATTTCACTGAAATTGAGGTATCTAATCCACCTGAATATGCTAATACTACTTTTGGTTTTGACATAGCAAATGCCTCCTTGTATATTTCCGTATATTTTCCATTAAAAAAAGTCCGCCTCTTCTAACATAAGAGACGGACTTTGTATCATCCGCGGTACCACTCTAATTGTCTACAATATAGACCAACTCGTATACTGATAACGGGCGTTCCCGGCTCTGACTACTGGATATTCACCAGAACTTCTCCGAAGTGCGTTTCAATGCAGTTCGAATATCAGGCTCACACCAACCCTGATTCGCTTGGATTCTGATTACATTTACTCTCTTCATCGTAGAATCAATTTGTGTTTATTCTCTGTATGTTTATTACTAATTGTTTATAATTATACATGGCTATTTTTAAAAGTCAACGGGTTTTTTCTAATTTTTTTAAATTCATACAGCCATTAGATAAAATGGGCTTACCACCAAGTTTAATGGAGGAAGCAGCATTCTTTAACAAAATTCTTAAAGTAAAAAAGAAGCGATGTGACTGCACATCGCTTCTCCATAGTGTCATTATTAAGCAGTAAGCTTCCTGCATTCCTCTGCACAGGCAAAGCAGGCTTCGGCACATTGCTGGCAGTGATCGTGGTCATGTTTTTTACACTCATTCCCGCATGCTTCACAAATTTTTGCACAAGCCTCAGCCAGTTCAGCTGCGAAAGGAGTACCTCTAGTTAATGCCTGTTCAAGAAAACTGCAGATATCAGCACATTCCCGATCTGTTCTTATGCATTCAGCCATCATTTTCACGTCATCTTCCTGAAGACAAGCATCGTAACAATGGTTACAGGCTTCCATGCATTCATGCAGCTTTTCAATTGTTGATTGATACTTTAAGTGAGACATATTCATCCTCCTTAGATATGAGTAATTTTATCGACCTATTTTACATTTTCCAATAACGGGATAGGTTAAACCCTACTTTATGCTTCCCCGGGAAATGTGCAGATATTATGCATTTCCCAGATATTTTTTTAAAAATTAAGCAGACCCGTTACAGCAATATTTTGGACTCCGACAGATAATAACGTCCGATCACTTCTGCCTTCTTTCTTTTTGCGCAGTCTTCCTGAGTCATATCTGGCCCGTGTTCATTGACCAATCATCATATCATTTTACTCTCTATGCGAACATTGTAGAAATTTTTGTTGTTTAAAATGTTTAAAATGACGGTATAAGCTAATATACAGCAATTAAATCTATCCATGGAGGAGATTTAAGTGAAAATTAAAGTAAGCAGCTGGAGGATGTTATCAAAACAGGATCAACTCTACATCTTACGCAAGATCAGCCAGCAGCCTAAATTGTTAGCCGCTCGTTAACCGATAATGGGCAATCCCTATTGGAAAGGAAGTCGTCTATCACTTGTTTATGCTTAAGGAAAACAGGAATAGGAAGATGGGTTTTCAATATCATTAAGGCGAAAGATTTTTAATACTTAATAACACCTTGAAAAATTACTATTAAATAGATTGAATGAATATGAATGCTTCCTAGTATAGAACCAAACCCATCTCCCTGATTTTACCCCTTTTTCTTCTATTATTTCTCTTCTTTAAATATACGCGTTTAATGAAATTTCTACTCGTCTTTTTATTCTCCACATGGTGCATCTTCATCCCTTACCGATCTCTACAATCTCTCGTCCCTCATAAAAAGCATAAAATTCCTTGAGCATCTTCTGCCAGCTCCATAATTGATTTGGCCTCCTTTTTCAATTCTTTCTATTTAAATAGGAAGAAAAAACTTGTCTTGCCCCGTAAACAGCATCGCCTTTACATTCTGAAATCCCCCCTTCTTATGCATGTTTTTAATTTATTCACCAATCGTTTTGCTGCCTTTCTAATTCTTTTAAAAAAGAAATCAACTTAGTTGTCATGCTTATCATCTAAGAGTATAATTTTTCATTAGGTCACTAAATAATAGAATTGTAGATTTCTTTTTTACATAGAGGAGGACTGGCTATGCCGCAAAACTACAACAAAGTTCTTATCGCCGCCCTGCTTATCGCTGGTTCATTTGTTACTATATTAAATCAAACCCTAATGATTACAGCTATTCCTCCTATTATGGAGGAAATGAATATTTCAGAGAATACCGCACAATGGCTGACTACCGTATTTATGCTTGTCAATGGAATCATGATTCCAATCAGCGCATTTCTGATTGAAAAATTCACGACCAGACAGCTGTTTATGGCGGCGATGAGTGTTTTTGCACTAGGAACGGTCGTGGGAGGAATTGCAACTAACTTCCCTGTACTACTGCTTGGCCGGGTAATTCAATCAGCTGGAGCAGGCGTAATGCTGCCGCTCATGCAAACCGTGTTTCTGCTCATTTTTCCAGTAGAAAAAAGAGGAGCAGCCATGGGGTACATCGGACTTGTAATTTCCTTCGCCCCTGCTATTGGACCAACGTTATCTGGCTGGGTAACAGAAAATTATACGTGGCGCTACTTATTCTGGTTTATCTTCCCGCTGGCGATTATTATGATCATTGTAGCGTATAAGATCCTTAGAAATGTGACTGAACTTAAAAACCCTAAAGTAGATCCTATATCTATATTATTATCGTCCTTTGGTTTCGGTGGATTATTATACGGTTTCACCAGTGCCGGAAATAACGGCTGGGGCAGTCCCATTACGATTGGCGTATTGATTGCTGGTGCTGCTATATTGTTTATTTTTATCATCCGTCAACTGAAACAAAGTCATCCTATGCTGGAATTTAGAGTGTTTAAATTACGAACGTTTACAATTACAACTGCCATCGGCATGGTATCCTTTATGGGATTAATTGGAGCGGAAACCTTAATTCCATTGTATATGCAAAATATGAGAGACTTCTCAGCAATGGAATCAGGGCTGGTGCTGCTGCCTGGGGCGCTTATTTCTGGTTTTATGTCCCCTATTACCGGAAGGATTTTTGACCGAATTGGAGCCCGTATTCTGGCAATCACAGGGTTATCCATTATGACCGCATCTTCCATAGCACTAGGGCTGCTCGATACTGAGACCTCATTGTCTTACCTCATGATCGCGTATGCGATCCGGATGTTTGGGTTGTCTATGGTTATGATGCCTGTCACAACAGCAGGATTAAACGAACTGCCGCCTAAACTCATTCCACACGGAGCAGCGATGAATAATACGATGCGTCAAATTGCTGCTTCAGTTGGTACTGCGATCCTGGTTACAATAATGACAACTACTGCTATGACCGCCGAACAGCAGCAGACGACAGAAACACCCGATATATTTGGTGTGAACGTTGCGTTTATGGTGGTGTCTGCTTTATCATTTGTAGCATTAATTCTAGCTATCTTTGTAAAACGCACCTCTCCACCCACAGATGAAGAGTGGGACGCTAAGCAGTCATAAGATAGAGAAAAGCACGAAAGAACGAGGACCCCCTCGTTCTTTCGTGCTTTTACATTATTCATTCTGTAAGTTAAACTCCCATTCCTCAGGATAAAGAGGCATACGCTCTGCTCGATAAGCTTGACGGCTTTCTCCTTCTTCAAAACCTGAAACTTTAAGTTCATATACAACTTCAGCTTCTTCGTCGTCTGTGGTTTCAACAATACGACTGTGGAGATCATCTCCTTCTCCAAAGGCATGTCCTGAAGTAATTAATCGATTACCTGTGGCTTCAAGGTAATCTGCATCACCTACAATATTTGAGAAAAATTCCTCCCCTCGTTCTTCTCCGTAAGACCATACTTCCTCAACAGTAAAATCTTCAGTGTTTATACGGTATTGAACGGCACGGCTGAATTCTTCACTCTGATTTTCATCTCCTCTGACAACAGCAATGTTGTTATCAAATAACAAAACGTCTGTAGTATCCGGGTTCTCATCCTGGTCCGGAAGTGTCATAACAGCGTGAGGGCCTCCAGGGAATTTAAAATCTTCCCCTTGCGGTTCAAGAAGATGATCCTGGAACTCTTCAGGCCATCCTTCGTGATCAGCCAGAATCCATTCAACCTCTCCATCAGGATAACTCATATCAACAATCGCATCCTGGTGGCGGCTGGAAACTAGAATATCTTCATCATGTTCGTCATACCAGACCGCATTCTGATGGAACCAGTCTCCTTCATCAGAAGAAGGACCGTCATAATCTTCATACATCTCTTCTGGGAATATATCCTTCATATTTAATTCATCGACCATCTCACCTGACTCACGGTCAATTTCAACCATATCATCTTCAATATAGCCAGAACCATCATGGTCAGTGGCCAGAAAATTATTATTTGGCAGTTCAATCACATCATGGTGGACGACACCCCAATTTTCAAAATTAGTTACGTCAATATAAGATCCAAATGATACTTGTCCCAACATATCCATTTCCAGAATAAGATTATACTGACCCGATTGTTCTACCTTTTGAGTTAAAAATACAAGTTTATTATTTTCAAGACGTTGAAAGACATGGCTGTTCGGCATAGAGGAATACCAGCGGACATCCCCATTTGAATCGACACCGTATGCATATTCACCACTAGGGACCACGAACGTTAAACCATTTTCCATACGTTCTTTATCGGCTTCGATCAATTCTGTATTTAAAAAATTGTCAGGTAGCGGGTCTGTAGTGATCGTCAGTTCCGTTTCAGAAGTATCTCCGTCTTCGTTTTCAGCTTCCAGTACTACTGTGTTATCGTGGTCCGGATAAAGACCGAGAATTGGAACCTCATGTTCTGTTTCATAACCATCAAATGTATGGGAGATATTTCCCCCTCCATTCTGACCTTGAACGGTTACTGTGATTTCCTGTGCTTCCTCAGTCTCAAACTTAGCTAAAGCTGTTAAAGGAGCTGCGCCATAAGGATCTTCAATCACAAGAGGCTCGTTCAAATCATATTCTCCTTGACTATAAGAGGACTGAATGACCTCATTTATTCCTTCTTGTTCAGTCATCATTTCCGAATCTCCCTCGACTGTACGTTCACCTTCTTCTTCCTCTCCGCCTGAACCATAACCAAATTCTTTGCCGTCGGCGTTTGCTAAAAACACTACGACTCCGGCGACAACGGCGCCTAGTAAAACGCCCATGATTAGTTTCTTCAAATAATCTCCCCCACTTTATTAAAACTTCTCCAGTTACCACCAGTTGTTATGTAGATTTAATGATAAGAATGATATAGGAATAGATAACTAGATACTTTACTTAACCCTAAATTTCGACACTTTAAACTCCCTCTTTCTTAACATCTTGGTAAATCTATTCTGATGTAGTAAAAGAACAAAGGGGGCTCGCGCCCTGGCAGGTACGACACTCAGAAGCCAAACGGCCGAAGGATGGATTATGCACCGAGTGTGTGAGCAAAGACGCCGGATGTTGCTCTGCAAAAAAGTATCCACGGCCTGGACTTTTATAATTTTCTAAAAAACAAAAAAAGCACAAAAAATTGTGCTTGGCTGATACTTATATATTTTTAACTAGTTTATATAAACGGGGTGTCTGTTCTTCAATAATTCCTGAATCAGTACGCCATTCGAAAATAGGGCCGACTCCTCCATACTCGAAAGAAGCAGCCCATGGCTCGCTCCATACTCCTTCTTTAATATTGGATAATGCCCATTCAGCCAGTTTCCAATCCGCTTTACTCATAGGCATACTATCTCTATAACTCCCGTCTTTCTGTTGAATTCCAGTAATATGAAGTTCTTTGAGCTGATCAAGTGGAAAACGGCTGATATAGTTGTATACATCTTCTCCAGAGTAGTAACAGGTCATTTGAGCATGAGCAATATCCAGCAGCAGGCCGCACTTCGTTTCATAAACAATTTCAGAGATTAGCTCCGGGGTAACAACTGCCCGCAGCATGTCACTGTTATGATCCCGATAAACCACATTCTCCAGAATAACCTTTTCTGCTCCAAATTGATTTACCGCATGCTGAATGTCATCAATAATATGCTTTTTAATAACCTTTACATCTTCCTTAGCCAGACTTGCACTCGGAATGGAGGGAAAATCTTTGGAATAAGCAACTAAATGCAAGTTAACAAAAGGAGTCTGCGTCTGTTGAGCCAGCTTTGCAATTTGACTCCAGTTCACCGAGGGAAGTTCACCATGCCCCGCATCAAGATCAAAATGAATATAAGAGGGTTTACTCTTTTCCGCTTGTTGAACTAATAATGGATCAAAATCAGGGCATTTAAATAAGTCTAAATCAATGAGTGATTGACTGATCAGCTTCTGAGCTTCTGGTGAGTAATTCATAGCAAACTTCATTTGACTGCCCCTTCCTAAAGTCATATATTATTGTGCGTTACGATATTTGGCAAACAAGAGCTCATCTCGATACTTTTCATATTCAGGCAGATCCCGATCTCTTGAGATTTGCAGTTCAGCTTCACGGTCGTAGTTTACACGGATAAATTGTATGCAATTAGTCGAGTAAGAGCCGTCAATAATCGCATAAGAAGCAGAAGTTAAATCCAGTGAATTGCCGACGCTTCCGGTGTTGCACAAGATACCGCACTCATATGTATGTAAAAAAGCAGTATGTATATCACCATAAAAGACGATATCAGGTTGCCGCACTGCTCCCGTGTGCTCACTATTTTCAAACATTGTCAGTCGTTTTTCCAGTGAATGAAAAGGAAGAATTCGTTCAAATTCACTCCTCGGGGACGCATGAAAGAACCTGATTACCTGTCCGTTTACTTCTAAATCAAAGTAGAAAGGAAGAGAAGCTAAATATTCATAATCCTCTCTAGAAAGCTGGTCCTTGAACCATTGAATAAAGTCGTCATCAGAAGAGTCCTGAATAAAAACGTCCCAATTGCCCCTTACAACCTTTTCACATTTTGTTTTAATAACTTGGATACACTCCGATCCCTGCGGCCCTTTTCCAATAAGATCTCCCAGGCACACAATTCGTTCAATTCCTCTTTGACGGATATCGTCCATTACTGCATCTAACGCTGTCTTATTTCCATGAATATCAGATATTACTGCAATTTTTGTCACGTTTACTCCACCTTATTATCTCATGTATATTCTAAGTGCTTAAAATCTTACCTATTAGAGTACAATTCTTTGCCCATTGTTCTTTTCCTGCTTTTTTCTAAACAAAAAAGCAAGGGAACTGTCTCCCCTGCCTTGTTAATCAATGACTCAAATATTCTTTCACTTGTTTGATCACTGGATGGTCTGCTGGAAGCTCTGTTACTTCTAACAGAGCATTCAGTGCCCCATTTTCTTTAATTGATTGTTGAAGCTTTTGAGATTCTTCATCATTAGGGTCGTTAAATAAGAGTGCTGCTGCAATGACTTCAGGTAAGTGACGAGGCGCTTCACCTGCTATGTCAACATACTCAGCAGCCGGTCTAACCAGCCGATCTTTCGGCCCCAATTTACGGATCGGGCCTCGCCCTACCCGAGTTACTTCATCTGAAATACTAGGGTTTTTAAATCTATCAATTATTTTATTAATATAATCATGATGACCCTCACGATTAAATTGATATTTCCCGATTAGAACGAACCCTGTCTCCTCTAATGTACCTTTTACTTTATCCAGGACCGCTTGATCATCCATTGACTCTTTTATTGTGGAATGGCCGTGCTTTCTGCCTAAATAAGCAGCTGCTGCATGGCCGGTATTAACTGTAAACAGCTTTCGTTCAATAAATGGAGTTAAATTTTCTACATAATGAATCCCTTTTACGTCCGGACGTTTTCCTTTTATATCTTTTGTTTCAACAACCCATTCATAGAACGGCTCTACTTCTACAGTTAAAGGATCTTTATGATTCTGGTCAGGAACAATTCGATCGACCGCTGCATTTGGAAAACCAAACATCGTCTCACATTTACTTTTGTGTTCGGATGGAATATGTTCATATACACTTTCTTTTAAAAGCGAGCTTCCTCCAATCACGTTTTCACAAGCAATGATGTTCAGCGGGCCTTGTTGATCATTTACACGCTGCTGTAAACCCTGGGCAATCACCGGAGCGATAACCGGGAGTATCGTTGCACCTACTGCCGTCGTAACCAGATCAGCTTTACTGATCTCATGAATAATTTGTTCTTCAGCCGTTTTACTATTTAACCCTGATACTTGCTCTACATATAAAAAATCATCAGCGCCAGCAAGAAGGACCTTGTACGAATTTTTACTATTAAGTGCTTCAATAACCTCATCGTTAATGTCAACAAAAATCGTTTCATAGCCTGATTGATTCAACAGAGCACCAATAAACCCTCTCCCTATATTACCTGCTCCAAAATGAACTGCCTTCATTTAGCTCACCTCACTAAAGATCGCCAGTACTTCCTCTTTCGTTTCTGCAGCAAGAATTTTATCAATATTTTCTTCTTCAGAGCATACAATAGCAATTTGGGAAAGAACTTCTAAATGATCATCTCCCTTTCCGGCAATTCCAATCAGCAATTTCACAATATTGCCATCTCCAAAATCCACACCGTCAGGAACTGTTACGATCGAAATACCTGTTTCCTTTACAGATTTTTTCGCATCTTCTGTACCATGTGGAATCGCGACTTGGTTCCCCATAAATGTAGAAGTTAACTCTTCTCGTTTCAGCATTTCATCAATGTAATCGGCTGCTACATAACCCTGATTATAAAGAATCTTCCCTGTAAAGCGAATGGCCTCTTCTTTGTTGTCCAGCTTTGCATTAAGCTCAATGTTATTAGTAGTTAGGATGTTATCAGACATTGTCATTCTCCTTTTTAATGTAATTCTTTTTGAAAAAACTGATGCAGTTGATTTGATACATAATGCACAATTGCTTCTTTATCTTTCGACTGTAGGGTCTCGATAGCTCTTGGTTCTTCAACAATTAAAGAACTTAGAAAACTTAATACTTCCAGTCCTTCTTTGTTAATAGACTGCGGGGCAAGCATGAGGAGAATAGTAGATATTTCTATATCGATGCCCCCCATACCAGGAACGCAGACGGGATGCTCCAGGATGTTTATTGTAAACAGCGGCTGCTTTACTTGCTCTGACCGCGAGTGGTATAAAGCAAGAGTAGTGTCAGGGATTCCCAGCCCGCCGGCTTTTTCACGTTCCAAAAGAGATTGCGTGACAGCCTCCGCATCGGTTATGAATTCAATTTCTTCCAACGGCATAACCGCTGCTCTTATCATTTCATCTGAACTCTCTCCTGAAACGTTGACGACCTTTAAGGAATCCAAAATCTGATGGACAGCCGTTGCGTAACGCTGGACGGCTAGCACTGAATCTTGAATACTTTTTATTGTTTGATCCTTAGACTTGACCACAGATCCTAGTCCCTGTTTACTTGTTTGTTTTGTCACTTTTGTTCTGCGGATTGCATGCTCAATTCTATGAACATCAGCGGGAGGGAGCATTGGATTGACCAGAATATATTGATCATGATCTGCAAGCCCTACCGTGGAAACGACAAGGTCAAAGACGGATAGATCAATATTCTTTAAATCAAACAAAGATTCATGTTCCACTGCTTCTATTTCTTTGAATTGCTGGCTCAATTTTGCAGCTAGCATCTTAGCTGTACCAATCCCGCTTGAACATACGACAAGGACTCTTAAACCTTTTGAATAGGTGTTATGCAGTAACGCGGAAGCAAAATGCATGACGAGAAATGCAGTTTCTTCTTTCGGAAAGCGAAATTCTGTGAAAACGTGCCGGACAGCCTCTTCCACAATCGAAAAAAGTTCTCTATAATCTTCTTCAATTTGATCTGCTAATGGATTTTGTATGTCCATTTCCTGTTTAATCCGATAAACACTAGGCTTTAAGTGAACGACTAAGTCATTCAGTAAGTGACTGGATTCATGTAAATTCACATCGATCCGGCTGGAAACATATTCGATTAATTGTTTCGCTTTAAAAGCTACACTTAAACTTGTGGCTTCTAAGAAAGCATCCTGGGTGTAACGTACCTTCGCCCCCATGAGGTGCATCGTAATATAGCCCGTTTCCGCTTCAGGTATGTTTAATTCAAACGTTTTTTCCAGACGGTTAATGAGCTCTCTGGCAATTTCAAACTCTTGAGAATGGCGAAGATCTTCTAGATATTCATCTGCCATCTCAATTATTTCACCCTTTTGAATGCGTTCCAGCGCCAAAGCAAGGTGGATGACAAGACCCAGGTATGCACTATCTGCCAAGTCATAAGTTAGAGAAGATCTAATCCCTTCCACGTGCCGCTCTATAGACGCCAGCTTATCTTTGTCCACGAGCCCAAGTAATTGATCTGAAACAGTGTCGACAGGGGATTCAGCTATCCCTCCGATATTTTCTCTCAGGATATTCAAGAGATCGAGCTCGTCCATATACCGCATGATCAAAAACCCGATGGCTTCACGAATCTTTGCTTCTTCCCCCTGGATTTCAACACCATATCCTCGTTTTCGTATAAGAGTGAGGTGGAAGCCGTAAAGTTCGCCTTCAATCTTATCGAGGTCATTACTAATGGTAGCTACGGTCACCCCGAGTTCATGTGAAAGAGAGAGCAATTTAACAGGCTCCTTCGCTTCAAGTAATCGAGATAAAATCATGAGATGCCGTTCTTCCGGTGTATAATCAATAGCGGATTGCTGGTTGATCTCCATTAGGAGTTTTTGCCGCTTTTCCTGGTCACCCTGCAGCAGCAGACCGCTTCCTGATTTCTTCTTAAGTGTAAGCCCGTAGGACTTAAGAGATTCCTCTACCCCTTTTAAGTCACGATGAATCGTACGAGGACTTACATCTAATTCATCAGCCACCGACTTTACTGTTAGTTCATTTCTCGCATCGATTAACAGCTGCAGTATCTTACGTTCTCTTCCGGTAATATACATACCGCTTCCACCCCCTCCTGTTAATGACACTTTTTAAATACCAACCAATCTTCCCTTTCATCATATGCCTTTCTATCCCTTCAAAACAATAGTAAGAAAAGCAAAATCCTGCACGTTTAATGTTGCCAAAATTTAATAATATTATCGAAAGAAAGAGCCTGAAATGACTCAGACTCTTTTCCTCTTTAACTATTGATCAGATTTTAATTCTTCTACAAGTTCATCATACTTTGGACTATTTAAGAAATTTTCTACTGAAATGTGATAAGCATCAGGCACTTTTTGAATAGCGCGTTCTGTCAGATCCTTATGGGTAATAACGACGTCGACATCAGAAGGAAGATCATTAATCGCCATATTCGTTACGTCAATATCTATGGAAGCCTTCTTAAACTTATTCTTTAATAAAGAAGACCCCATCGCACTTGACCCCATTCCTGCATCACAGGCGAAGATGATTTTCTCTACATTTTCCCGATTTAAGGCAGGGACTTCGTCAGTTGAACGCTCTTGGACAGGTGCAGCTTCTTCCGATTGCTCTTCATGGGAAAGGTTGTCAGAAACACTACTTTTCTTACCTTTCATGTCTTCCATCTTAGCAGTGGCTTGTGTTAGATCTCCCTCTTCCTCCTGTTTACTTACTTTCAAAATGAAAGAAGCAATAAGAAAAGAGACAACTGTCGCAATAAGAACTCCCAGAATAACACCAACATAATCCGTTCTTGGTGTTAAGGCCATATAGGCAAAGATACTGCCGGGAGAAGGCGTCGCACTTAAACCAACCCCAAAGGCAGCGAATGTAGCTGTACCACTTACACCCCCGCCGATAACTGCCAATAGCAGCGCAGGTTTGGATAAAATATATGGAAAATAAATTTCATGAATTCCGCCAAAAAACTGGATAATAGCAGCGCCGGGTGCAGTCTGTCTTGAAACCCCTTTTCCAAAAATCATAAAGGCAAGCAGAACACCAAATCCCGGTCCCGGATTGGATTCAAGCATGAATAAGATAGATTTGCCAAGCTCCGATTGCTGGCTGGCACCAATCGGATTTAAAATCCCATGGTTAATTGCGTTGTTCAAGAACAGAACTTTGGCCGGTTCTATAAATATGTTTACTAGAGGAAGAAGTCCAGCATCAATTAAAAATTCAACCCCGACCGCAAGGGCCCTTGTCAACCCTGAAATAATCGGACCCATCACGTAATAAGAAAGAATCGTCAGGATGGTTCCCAGAATACCTGCTGAGAAATTGTTAACAAGCATTTCAAATCCTTGACGGACCCGGCCTTCAAACAGTTTATCAATCTGCTTGATTGCATAACCGCCGGCCGGCCCCATGACCATAGCTCCTAAAAACATCGGCGCATCCTCTGAGAATACAATCACTCCCATCGTAGATATCGCACCGACAACTCCACCACGGAGACCATAAACCAATCGGCCGCCGGTAAAAGCAATAAGAATAGGTAATAGATAAAATAAGATCGGCTCTACCATTTCTGCAAGATCAGCATTTGGCAGCCATCCACTTTCGATAAATAATGCAGTTATAATACCCCAAGCAATAAAAGCGGCAATGTTCGGCATAATCATTCCACTAAGGAAGCTACCGAATTTTTGAACTTTTGCTCTAAAGCCTGATTTATTTTTCTCAGACATTATCTCACTCCTCGTCTCAAAATTAATTATTTCTTTATAAACCTAATGATAAAACGGTTACATCACTGGCATCAATACAATCTAAACGCATGTTTGGCACATAGAATGTTGCCAAAATTTGATTTCGTAATTGAATTTTATTTGCTGAAAACGCGCTCCCCGCGCCATTCTTCCAAACCCTTTGCCACATATGGGATGAAGCCGTATTTTAAAAACCAACAAATTTCCAAATATCTTAAAATCTTCTGTATATTCAACTATACATAAGCAAACTAGAAGGAACTGCCACTTAGTGTGTGCCATTCCAATTTATAAAGATTAATGCCAATTTATCGAGATTAAGCAGGTTTGATTAAATTTACGCATCCCCCTATTATAAAAACGTTAACAATTCCAGATTTATTCCAAATAGTGGATCTTCAATCGGAAGCATTCATTATTAACGAATGATCTGGGCAACTGTCGTTAAGTCACTAGAATTCTTAAAGGAGGCCAATGTCATTAAACTATTGGAAATGAAACAGGTGATTTCTAATGAATCCTAATACTGCCACAATCACTAAAACTGAAGATACGTTATCCTTTGAAAAACCAACTGTTGAAGACGGCTCTTCCATGTGGGAGCTTGTTGACAACTCAACCCTCGATCAAAATTCACCGTATAAATACATTATGATGTGTGAATTTTTCGCGGAAACTTGCATAGTAGCCAAGCAAAATGATCAAGTTGTCGGGTTTGTAACAGCTTTCATCCCTCCAGAAAAGGAAGATGTACTGTTTATCTGGCAGGTTGGCACAGATGCATCGCAGCGAGGGAAAGGTGTAGCCTCCCGACTGTTAAACAGCCTGCTGCAACGCGAAGGTTGTGAGGGTGTTCGATACGTAGAAGCAACCGTTACTCCATCCAACAAAGCTTCCCAGGCCTTATTTAAACGCTTAGCCCGGGACCACGAAACAAACTGTAAGGTCTCAGAGTGTTTTGCAGAGGAATTATTTCCTGGGGACGAACATGAAGAAGAACTAACGTACAGAATCGGACCATTTTCCAAATAGAACCAAGAACTTTATTCAGAAGAATGAATCATTCTAAGGAGGATTTTAGAAAATGAAAAACGATCTAACCGTATTCGAACAATTGGAATCAGAGGTACGCTCGTATTGCCGCAGCTTCCCTACGATTTTCACAAAAGCACAAGGTTATAAAATGTGGGACGTAGACGGAAAAGAATATTTAGATTTCTTTAGTGGAGCTGGAGCACTAAACTACGGGCATAACGATCCAAACATGAAGAAAAAGCTGATTGAATATATTACGGATGATGGAATCACCCACAGCTTAGACATGGCTTCAACTGCAAAAAAAGATTTTCTAACAAAATTAAATGATGTTATTTTGAAACCTCGAGATCTTGACTATAAAGTCATGTTCCCAGGACCGACTGGCACAAACACGGTAGAAAGTGCTCTCAAGCTTGCACGTAAAGTAACAGGTCGTACAGAAGTGATCAGCTTCACGAATGGTTTTCACGGAATGACTATTGGAGCATTATCAGTAACCGGGAACTCCTTTAAACGTAAAGGTGCCGGTATCCCGCTTCACAATACCGTAACCATGCCTTATGACAACTATATTGACGAAAACTCAGATTCGCTGGATTATTTAGAGCGTTATTTAGAAGATGGCGGAAGCGGTGTTGAAATCCCGGCAGCTGTTATCCTTGAAACGGTTCAAGGTGAAGGCGGTCTAAATACTGCAAGTCCAGAATGGCTGAAGAAGCTTGAAACGATTTGTAATCGTTGGGACATTTTCCTAATAATAGATGATGTGCAGGCTGGTGTTGGACGTACAGGCACGTTCTTTAGTTTTGAACCAGCAGGAATTAAACCAGACGTTGTGTGTCTATCCAAATCTATCGGCGGATATGGACTTCCATTTGCCATTACTCTCATTAAACCAGAGCATGATGTCTGGGCACCAGGTGAGCATAATGGAACTTTCCGCGGAAATAACATGGCGTTTGTTACAGCCACAGAAGCTCTGAACTACTGGGATGATCCAAGCTTTGAAAAAGGCATTCAGGAAAAAGCAGAGAAAATCACTTCTTTCCTTGAAGGTCTTGTAGAAAAGTATCCTGAAATGGATGGATACCGCAAAGGCCGCGGCATTATGCAAGGAATCTCTTCAAATGTAGAAGGATTCTCTGAAAAAGTGGCCGCCCGTGCATTTGAACAAGGACTGATTATGGAAACAGCTGGTGCAGATGATGAAGTATTTAAGCTGTTCCCGCCAATCAATATTGATGAAGAAGCCCTTAATAAAGGCTTTGAAATAATTGAAGAAGCAGTTAAATCTATTGCCAAAGAGAAAGATTTAGTTACTTCTTAATCCACTATTAAACCATACAACAGGAACTGGAGGCTCAAAAAATGAAAGTCGTTAAATTAGAAGATGTACTAGGAACTGAAAATGAAGTTAAAGGTGAAAACTGGACCTCTCGCCGTCTACTCCTTAAAAAAGACGGAATGGGTTACTCTGTCCATGACACAACGATTAAAGCAGGCACTGAAACACACATCTGGTACCAAAATCACCTGGAGGCCGTTTACTGCATCGAGGGCGATGGAGAAGTAGAAACATTAAAAGACGGTAAGGTTTGGCCGATTAAAGCAAACGAAATTTATGCACTTGACGAAAACGATGAGCACCTCCTTCGTGCTAATACGGACATGCGCATGGTTTGCGTCTTCAACCCACCAATTACAGGTGCGGAAACTCATGACGAAAACGGTGTTTATCCACTCGTTGAGGAACAGGAACAATAAAATTATTTATATTCTAAAAAGCCTCTCTACATCGCTGGAGAGGCTTTTTTTTATGAAATTAAAGGAGTCTTAAACCTAAAGAGAGAATAGTGTAAAAAAGGAGTGGTTAAATGTATCAATTAAATGGAGTATTTGTGCCGGTCACAGATTTAGAGAAGGCTAAAGATTGGTACGAACGTCATCTGGGACTGATTCAAGTAGATGAATGGAGTGAAGGTGCAGGATATGTGTTCCCTGCAGGTGATATGACCTTAGCTTTGATCAAAGTAGAAAAGAAACAGCCCTCGGAGTTTAATATTACAGATGACAAGAAAAATGTGTACTTCAATTTCAGCGTCGATGATATTAAAGAAGCACAGCGAAAGTTAAGGAATCACAACGTGGAAACGACAGAGATAGAAGACCTTGGGTTCATGAAGAAGTTTGATTTTACAGATCCGGATGGAAACACGTTAAGTGCGGTTATAGAACATCCTGATTCTCCTTTTCACAAGAACCAAATTAAAAAGCTGCAAGACGTAAAGTTTTAGTTTGGTTATTCATGATCGCGGTCATGGAATTTCAATAGGACAATCACTAACATGCTGAAGTTAATCATTAAAGATAAGGCTTCGAAAGTATCCATCATCAGAAATCCCTCCTTAAACCTTAGCCTTTCCTGTGCCAAGTTTGTCCTATACGCGATGTTCATTAAAAAATGCGTGCCGCTTCTATATACAGCGGCACGCATTTGGATTATCTTCGTTTACGTGCTTCTTCCGGACCTTCCATCTTTGTTGCTCCAGGATAGCCCAGGCTCTGATCACGGTCGGATTCAACTCTTCCAGACTCCTTCAACTTCTTCTCCTGCCGATCCTTACCCATTACCAACCCTCCCTTCTACCCATCCATAGTATGAAGAAAAAAAGCAAGTTTAATTCTTTTTTTTCTCGGTACCAGGTACAGCTGATTACTATTTGTGTACCGGGTACACCTTTATCTCTGTTCTGTAAGGGGTACACTTCAGCTTTCTATGCATGTTTTATAAAAGTGTAAAAAGGTTAGAGATTAAGTATGGAGTGATGAGAAGAGGAGGGGTTTAACAATGGCACAATCTCATACTGCCAGATCAAATTGGGATAGAGACGAGGTTAAAAGAGACCAGTATGTAGGTCAACAAATGAACAAACACTCCCGCTTCTATAAGAATGTGTACGACGTCTTATATACAATTAATGACTTTTTAATGGGGCTTTGGTTCTTAATAGGAAGCTGCTTTTTCTATTTTGAATCCCTGAAAAACTGGGGCGTTACCCTTTTTGTGCTGGCCAGTATTCAATTTATTATTCGACCAACTATTCGATTAGTCCACGATTTTAGAGCTCGAAATCATTACAAAGAAGAATATAAGTCGCAACAAAATCTTACCAATAAAGAAGATAAATCGAGGTGATACCTTGCTTACGATAGTTTCTTGGACAGCTTTAAGTATCGGTATAATCTGTTCCTTGATAATCACAGCAGACGTTTACAGACACCCGCAGATGATGAAAATCATGAATGTGGTTTGGCCCATAAATGGATGGTTTTTTGGACCATTTGCCCTCTACACTTACTTTAAATGGGGGAAGTTAAAAACGAACGATTCCCAGAAAGAAGATACTCGAGGAAAACATGCAAAAGTCTTTGTTTCCACCAGCCACTGTTCCTCAGGTTGCACCCTCGGGGATATAATTGGCGTGCCTATTGTAGCTTTAACTGCAATGACGATCGCTGGCTCCGTTCTTTTTGCCCACTATGTAGTTGAATTCATATTAGCGTATATATTCGGTATTATCTTCCAGTTTTATGCTATCTATCCCATGGCTGAAGAACAAGGGATCGCCGGCTCAATTAAAGCAGCAATTAAAGCAGACTCCCTTTCTTTAATTGCTTTTGAAATTGGCATGTTTGGGTGGATGGCCATTGTCCATTTCTGGCTGTTTCAAGAGCCCCCTAAACCTAACGAAGCTACCTACTGGTTTATGATGCAGTTAGCTATGATCTTTGGATTTATTACAAGTTACCCAGCCAATTGGATATTAGTAAACAAAGGAATAAAAGAAGAAATGTAAGCTAAAGGACAAGTAAAATTCAATTTTCGCACCTATTTTTGTACCAGGTACACAAAATGAAAAGAGTGGTACCAGGTACACCTCTGCCACTTTTCTGTACCTGGTACCAAAATCACCATTAAAATCAATTTTTCATCGCTATTTCTTCCTAATTTTATCTTTTTCCCTTCATCTTTTCACTTTATTTTTCCCCTTACAAATCACTACTCAACGCGCCATATATCAACTGTCTCTTAGTTTAGATGGGAGCAGGTTCACAAAATTAACCCTGTGTACCGGGTACACAAAAATCCCCTGCCTGTACCCGGTACACACATCAATATCCATTCTTCACTTTAGCTCACAATGGATGAATCGGCCGTTCATGGTTTTAAAGTGGTTTCCGGTTTCAAACTCGATTTTGTGATTAAAAATGGGTCCGTCAAATACAAATGTATGGAATTCGCCATTTTCTCCGCACGGATCCACATTGCCTGGCAGCGATTGTACAAAATCCTTCGAAAATATTTCCCCTGTCAGCTTATCGGGAAGCTTCTGAGAATCTATAGTAGTGACGACAGCTTGAAACCCTGCCTCCAAAAATCCGACTGCAGCAGCCATAGTGTCTTTTTTCCATAATGGGTATATAGCGTTCATGCCTAAACGCTGCAGGAGGCTGTCACGGAAATGTTTAATGTCTTCCAGATACAAATCAGCATAAGCAATTGTATCGATTCCGACACTTTTAAACTTATTAAATTGTCCGGAAAGAGCTTGCTCATACGTGATGTTATCCGCTTCCGCAGGGAGCTGGACCTCAAATAAAGCGAGGTCAAGCGATTCTGCCTGAGCTCTGAGAAGATCCCTATTAACTTCGTGAACCGGTAATCGTCCTGTATCCTCCGAAGTTGTTGATAATAAACCTTTTACTTTGTAGTCCTTACTTTCCAGCAGCTGGGAAAGAGCATAAGCGCTGTCCTTCCCACCACTCCATGAAACAATAACTTCTTTCACTATTACTCCCCCCATTAACTCAGGTTATAAAAAATATTTCTTAATTCAGTTCTATCCACAAACATTAATATCATAGTATAAACAGTCAATCAAAATCTTGTTTCAACGTCAGGATAAGTCAATGTATTTTAGATATGGGTCTTCGTTTACTTGATATCATGTAGAAATTAGCATATAATTGTTATGAAAATAAAAAAACCAAGGTGCCCCAACACCTTGGAAGAGTTCAGAATGAGTTAGATTATTTCTACTGTTTATTGTGTATTAGAACCGCTATCAGCATCCCAAAGCTTAGCATTACGCTTATTGCTTCAAACGGAGTCACAGCTATCACCTCCCTCTTAGAGGTTTAACTCATTCTGATACAGGTCCTGCGATTTGAGTATAACATACGTTCGTTATAATACGTGTAATAATTTCCATTTTTCTGAAAATTGATAAATTAGTATTGGTTATTAGTTACTAAATTCACGAAAACTACTGACGGGACACCGTCTTTTTTTGTGGGATATGGACAATATTTTACATATTTCCTTAAATTTTGAAAAAAGCAAACTCTGCAGCCAGAGTTTGCTTTTTTTATTTTAATGAGGAGGCTGGATGCCTTCATTGCCTTGCAGTAAACCTGGATGTGCAGGCGGAGTTCCGTGCATGTAAGGCGGTGCCGGCTGCAACTCAGGAATTTGACCGGTCGCTGAAGGGTTTTGAATGTATTTAAACGTCCCCTTGCCATCAAAGGATGGACCATTTGCCCAGCTTCCCTGGCTGCTTTCTTCTCCTTGTGAAAAGTTCATAAAAGCATAAGCAACGTCTTGTTTTTCATGTTCCGGGCTGAATGTACTTGGTACAACAGCTCCTTCTGCCTGCTCTAGTTCTTCAATAGCGGCCATCCACTGGTTCTGGTGCATTTTATCCCTTGCAATAAGGAAGGACAGCATGTCTCTGACTCCAGGATCCGTTGTCATTTCGTACAAACGTACTACTTGAAGTCTTCCCTGGGTTTCTGCGTTTAAATTGGCGCGAAAGTCAGCGAGCAGGTTTCCGCTCGCAATCGTATAGCGTGCATTCCATGGATATCCGGCACTGTCATTCGGCTGTGCTCCTAGCCCATTTACAATAGCGTGCTGCGGGTTCATTCCTCCTAACACAGCTTCAACTGCAGGATCTTTAGCGCCTTCCTCCTGATCATGAGCAGGTGCTCCATCAAGTAACTGAGCAATCATAGTTGCCAGCATCTCAACATGCGCGATTTCTTCTGTTCCAATATCCAGGATCATATCTTTATATTTATTATCAGCCCTGCAATTCCATCCCTGAAAAAGGTACTGCATCATTACACTCATTTCACCATATTGGCCGCCTAGCACTTCTTGAAGCTTTTTGGCATAAACAGGATCAGGCTGAGTGGGTTTAGCATTATATTGTAATTCCTTCATATGTGAGAACATCTAATATAACTCCTTTTTTTAGAGGTCCTCATTATCATTAACTTCCTTGGACACTTTAACACCGGCAATATCTTCCTCGATCAAAGCGGCCATTAATAAAGGTTTCAATTACTTCCTGTCTGTTGTACTCTTTCTTTAACTGGGTTTACTGGCGCCTCTTCATTCGTTTCTACTGGTTTTTTCGACCAGTAAGTAGCAAGAATCGGCCCGGAAATGTTATGCCCTACGGCTGCGATCACACTTGGAAGAGCAGCAAGAGGACCGAAATGAGCTGTAGCGAGTGCTACACCCAGTCCGGAATTTTGCATACCTACTTCAATAGATATGGCTCGTCTCTTACTTTCATCCAGTTTCATGAACATAGCAGTAGCATAACCTAGAAGCAGACCCATTAAGTTATGCATCATTACTGCCGAGAAAATAATGAGACCGGATGTAGCAATACTTTGAACATTCGCTGCGACAACAGCTGAAACGATAATAATAATCGCCAATACTGAGATGAGAGGCACCACAGTACTGCTTTTGTTAACCGCTTTTGGAAAAATTCTTCGAATCACGACTCCTAAGGATATGGGAATAATAATTACCTGTACGATTGATAAGAACATGGCCATAGGATCCACCGGCAGCCATTGTCCGGCTAATGCCAATAAAATAAGCGGAGTGGCAATCGGAGCCAGCAAGGTTGACAATGAAGTCATAGCGATAGATAAAGCAAGGTTGCCACGAGCCAGGTAAACCATAACGTTTGAAGCTGTCCCGCCCGGCACAGCTCCTAACAATACTAACCCTGCAGCTAATTCACTTGGCAGCTGTAAGATATAAGCGATTACCAACGCTACTAAAGGCATAATTAGAAACTGAGCCATTACCCCTATAATGACAGGGACAGGCTTACTCGCCACTAACTTAAAGTCCACCGGTTTTAACGTTAACCCCATCCCAAACATTACGACCCCTAGAAGAAGCGTAATGTAATTGTTTAAAAACAAAAAGGGATCAGGAATGAAATAAGCGATAACGGCAATCCCCACTACCCAGAACGCGAAGTACTTACCCGCTGTCTTACTAATCGCTTCTAATATTCTCATCAGTTCTCCTCCCTGTTGTGAACGAGCTTATACGGATTCAGCCGTCCATCAGGATCCAGTGCTTTTTTTATATTTTTCATAACCTCGAGGGCGTGTCCATGTTCTTTTTGCTGATATTTCATCTTACCTACACCTACTCCATGCTCGCCAGTGCAAGTGCCTCCCCTTTCTAAAGCATATCCTACTATTCGTTCATTCAACTGTTCTGCTTTGTTAACTTCTTCTGAATCATCCATATTCAGCATGAGGAGAATATGATAGTTCCCGTCACCTACGTGTCCAAGGATCCCTCCATCAAGGTTCAGATGATCGATTGCTTCTCTTGCATGCTTGATTGCTCCTGCGAGCTCTGAAATAGGAACACAGACATCAGTCACCATTAGCTTTTTGCCTGGGTTTCCATGAATGTAGGCATAGGCTAAATTGTGTCTTGCTTCCCATAACCGATTTCTCGCTGCATTGTCTTCTTCAAAATAAATCTCTTCACAATTATGGTCTTCTACAATTTCCTTTGTAAATGTAACATCATGTTTTAAACCGGGCTCATTTCCGTGAAACTCTAAAAATAACGTGGGCTGTTCCTTGTACCTGGTGTCGCTGAAAATATTAGCCTGCTTCATAGAAGGCTCATCCACAAGTTCTACTCTGGCAATAGGTACCCCCGCCTGCAAGACGGATACCACCGCTTTGACTGCATCATCTACGGTAGGAAAAGAAGCTCGTGCTGCGACAATATGTTCAGGAATGCCGTATACCTTTAAGGTTAATTCAGTGATACATCCGAGCGTACCCTCTGATCCTACAAACAGACTGTTTAAGTTATAACCCGATGCCGACTTTTGGGCAAGGTTTCCGGTATGAATTACGTTCCCATCAGCAAGCACCACTTCTAAATCACGCACTTGATCCCTCATTACTCCATATTTTACCGATGTAGTCCCACTCGCGTTTGTCGCTGCCATACCGCCAAGAGTTGCATCGGCTCCCGGGTCAACCGAAAAAAACAGCCCATATTTTTTAAGCTCCTTATTTAACTGAGATCGGGTTACACCGGGCTGCACTTTAACGAGAAAGTCGCTTTCCCGGACTTCAAGTACTTGATTCATCTCTGAGAAATCAATCGTTATTCCTTGATGATAGGGGATGACGTGCCCCTCAAGGCTTGTCCCAAGACCATAAGGTGTCACAGGAACTTCGTAAGCGTTTGCAATCTTCACAATAATTTCTACGTCATGGCTGCTTTCAGGAAAAGTTACTAGATCAGGCGGACTCGGTTTATGGTAGGATTCATCATGACTATGTTGTTCACGTAATGTTTCATTCCTGGATACCTGATGTTCTTTAAGTGAGTTTCTTAGTTCTTCATAAAGACTTTCCGTTTTGTTCATATGTAATTCTCCTTTGTCTAATCCTCTGGTGATTAGAATTATACTTAATTATCGGAAAATTACAACACAATGAATAGAGGGTCGTGAACGGGGTACTCATACACCTAACACTCAAAGGCAGCTTGAGCTTGAATTTAGGTACCAACCTAAACTCTCTGGTTAAAAAACTAATAAGACTGTCGTGAAAGTTACGACAGTCTAAGGAATTCTTAACAGCTCTCTTTTTCTATTTAAGAAGTCTTGGTTCAAAAGGAAAATCAGAAAAGTTCTCGACTCCGTCTTTAGTAACAAGAAGCTGCTCCTCAAGCTTTACTCCTTCACTGCCACCAGGGGAACCTATATAACTTTCTACAGAAAGCACCATATTTTCCTCAATCACCCCATCATATCCTTTTTCTTCGAAATCCTGGGGATACACAATATATGGATACTCACCACTAAGCCCTGTTCCGTGCGCTACTGTAAAATAACGGTTAGGAAAGAACTCTTCAGGAATCTTCCAGCTTTTCTCTGCATATTCTCTAAATGTCATTCCAGGTTGCAAAAGTTCAATATTATATTGAACTTGTTCAAAGGCTGTTTGATATAACCTTTTCTGTTCATCTGAAGGCTCGCTCATTCCACAATAAAATGTACGGCTTATGTCAGTAAAATAACCGAATGGTCCATTCATGTCAGTGTCAAAAGCTACTAATTCCCCTTCATTAATGACTTTGTCACTACACTCTTGAAACCATGGATTTGTCCTGGTTCCTGAGCTTAAAAGCCTTGTTTCTACATAGTCGCCTCCTTGAGCAATGTTGGTTTGATGAAGATAGGACCAAAGCTCATTTTCAGTAATTCCAGGTTCTAAGGCTTCCTGCATGCGAATCATACCTTCTTCCGCCGTACGGACAGATATTTTCATCGCTTCGAGCTCCTGTTTATTTTTAATGCTGCGGGCATGCTCAATCGGTTCCTGACCGTCCATTACTTCTATTCCCAGTTTTGCCAACTCGACCGCACCTACCGAAGGAATGTAGTCAACCGCCAGCTTCTTATTGTTTCCTGCAAGCTGTTTCATCAGATCCTCTATTTCCCGTGCCCATTGCTTGGCATTGTCATACAAATGATCACCAGAAGCTACGTAGGACAATGTAATTGCCGGCCGGACTTCATCTATAGTTTCGATCCCATCTGACAAATGTTCGCAGTTTGGGAAATCAAACAACGTAACCGGTCCCTCTACAGGAATAAAGGCATACCGTGCTGGATTACGCAGCATAAATACTTGCATGTTCCTGCTGCCTGTTGCATACCGAAGATTAACAGGATCAAAAATAACAATGCCGCCATATCCTAGTCTCTTCAATTGCTCTCTCACTCTTCCTAACCTGTACTGACGCATACGTACAAGGTCGATCTGTGTTTTATCGTGGCGGATACTTTGTAACTTGCTCATAATCGTTCCCCCTTGTTAATATCGTACATGTATAACATGTTACTATAAGTGAAAACTTGTTACAATAAGGTAAAGCAAGTTAGTTTCCTATTTCAATTTTGTATTGAAAAGAGGCAGGAAGATATTTTGTTCTGCTGTATTCCATTGGGAGATAGTCGAGCCCAAATGTTACCCGTTCGATAACAATTAATGCTTCCCCTGGTGAAATTCCTAATAAATCAGCTTCGTAACGCGTCGCATTACATGCGGATACATTTTCTTTAATCGTCGTATAATGAATATTGAAACGACCGAGGTGAGGAAAAAGATCAAAATCTGTACCTGTTGTATCTTTTATCTTTTCTCCGATCTCCGCTGGTAAATACATTTGTTGTATAGCTATCGGTCGATCATCAGCAAAGCGCAGTCTATCTAAGGAGAATAATTCTTCCTCGTCAGGACGCTTTAGCTGCCGCGCAGCAAAGTAGTGACGGTTAGTATCCTCAGCTCGAAGAACCTTTACCGTCAAGTTATGACCTTGTTCATGATGGATAATTCCAGGATTATTCATATCGACTTTCGGACGCAGCCGTACTTTGGTAGGAGCGCCTCTTCGTGTTTCTAGAATTCCTGCCTGAACAAGCTCGCGAACGGCCTGTCTAATCGTTGTACGGCTCACGTTATAGTATTCCATCAGCTGGCTTTCAGAAGGAATCGTTTCTCCCTCATTCCACTTTCCTTCCTTGATATTTCTAACCATCTTATTTTTTATTTGTGTATATAAAGGCAGCTTCTTTTGGTTATCAGCCATTGTTGCTTAATTCACTCCAAACATCAAACTGATTGCCATTTAAATCGTAGAATACAAAATTGCGTCCCGCATGCCCACGGTCTTCAACTTCGCCTACTTGAACTCTGTTATTAATAAATTGCTGACGAATTTTTAGTAATGACTCTTCTCCTTCTACTTCAAATGTAATAGCAAAACAACGTCTGCCATTAACATCTGTAAAATTAGACGTCTCTCCTTGTTTTGCTTTAACGAGAAAAAAACTTTGACCGGCCATATTCACAATGGCTTTATGTTCATCCATATAAGTCAAATGCGCCCCTAATTTATCACTATACCAGTGAGCAGATTTTTCTACGTTATTCACTGGAAGGTACGTGGTCCCCACTCTCATTAATTGTTGTTTCATTTCTCATTCTCCCTTCGAACTGAAGTATTACTCTTCTTTTAACAAGGATTTATGAACCCATAATGCAGCGATTGAGGCTTCCCCCATTGCTGCTGTCACTAATTCCGAATGGGCTACAGCGTCCCCGGCCGCCCAAAGCCCTTCTACAGTGGTCATTTTCGTTTGAGGGTCTACAATTAAATGTTTATTTTCTCTTACTTGCGCTCCCAGCTGGGCCGCCAGATCTGAGCGGACGATATTCCCGCCAAAAGCTACGAAAGCCTTCTCAGCTTCTATTATACCGTCTTCCACAGTTTCTACAGCTTGAATTTGTCCATTTTCTTCTTTAACTTCACAGATCTCTGTTTCTTTAAGGGCGACCTGGCTGGCCTGTAATTTCTCCAGCATTTTCTTAGATAGCGGTTTTTGATCATGGTTGATAAATGTAATCCTGGAGCTCCAGTATGTCAGAATTACAGCAAGCGCAGCCCCTGTATCTCCTGACCCCATGACTACTGTTTTTTTACCTTTGATTTCATATCCGTCACAATCTGGACATACATAAATGGAAAGACCCAGGCAGGGTTCCACACCTTTAATAGTTGGAATATGGTCTTTTACTCCTGTTGCCAATAATACCTTTCTTCCTTTAATATTGAGCTGGCCGCAAGCTTCGAACGTGGCTCCATTTTTATGTAGATGACGGACGGCATCATTGTAAAAATGCACCCCAAGCCGCCTGGCATGCTCTTCACCAGCTTGACGTAATGTATGCCCGCTGACACCGTGCGGAAACCCAAGGATGTTGTTATATTTTTGACAAAGAGTGGACCGCCCTTCCTCTGCATCAATTACTGCCACTTTTCTCATATATCTTCCAAGCTGGATAGAAGCCTGCAGACCTGCAACTCCTCCGCCTATAATTATACAGTCATAAATCATCGTCAGCTGCCCCATTTCTTCATAATTTCCTTTACGTTTCCCTCTTCGAAACAATTTACTAATGAAGAAATAGTTCTTCGATGTTCGTTAATAATAGAAATACACACTGAGTAGGAGTTGCTCACATGAGTATAGATAAGATTATAAATAATTTAACAAACCTGGGACATGAGTTGGATTTTGATCATCCCATCGAAATAAATGATGAGATTGCAGCTTACTTAAAATTTTACGGTCTCGATTTTAAAGAGGTAGAGTTCAACTTAGGAAAACTCGTAATTCACGAAACGGAAATTTCCGTCCAAATTTTCACACCTGAACAAACGAAAGCAACGGTTTTCCTTTTGCACGGATACCTTAATCATGTGGGGCATTTAAATAAAATCATTAAACATTTAACAGATCTTCAATACCGAGTAATCAGTTATGACCTGCAGGGGCACGGATTATCAAATGGAGAGCGCGCTTCCATATCATGCTTTGCCGATTATGTGACCACTTTGGAGAAGCTGATGGAAAAGGTAAAAGCAGAAATGCCTGATCCATTTTTCGTCATCGGTCACAGTACAGGCGGAGCCATTATAATTGATTATTTATTAAAACACCGTACTCATCCCTTTGATAAAATTATTTTACTTGCCCCGCTTGTCCGTTCAAATCACTGGCATTTAACAAATATAGCCTACAGGCTTGTGAAGCTGATCCCTTTTATTAAAAAAGTGAGAAGACAAATTAAAAAAAGAGCGTTGAGTAAAGAATACGTTGCTTTTCTAAAAAAGGACCCCCTTCAACCAAAAGCCATCCCCTTAAGCTGGCTTAAAGCGTTGATGGACTGGAACAAATCAATTCCATGCTATCCTCCACTCGGGGAGGAAATACTTGTCATCCAGGGGAACAAAGATGATACAGTAGCATGGGAATACAACGTCTCCTTTATTAATAAAAGGTTTCCAAATGCTTCTATTGTTCTTGTGGATGAAGGACCTCATGAATTAATTAACGGATTCCCTCATATTCGAGAGACTGTCTTTCAAAAAATTGGGGATTTTTTAGCCCGATGAAATTTTTTATTCTACGTAAAAAGGCTTTTCCATTTCGGAAAGCCTTTACCTGTCTGTAAAAATATATAAACCAGGAATTAATACCGCTGGCGGGAAGGTTCCCTATCGTACTGTTCCTGTAACTGCTTTATTTGATTTTGGAGCTCCTCTATTTGCCGCTGCATTTTCTGCTGCTCACTTTTCTCCTGTTCTTCTTCTTGCTGGTCGAGAAGTTCCTCTTGTTTTGCCTGGGCTAATGCGATGGATTGGCCTGCAAGGGTAATAGCATCCCCTGCTGTTACCAGCCATTGCCCGAAAAATTGGAGTAGATCGGCAAAATTGTTTTGATAAAATTCATTCTTGAGATTGTTGTTTCCATCCCTGCCATTTTCGTAAAAAGCACTCATTAGATCCCCTTCTTTTATAGGTTCTGCTTTATCTTATGCCTGTAAGAATGGAGTGACAAAAGAATGTGCGTGAAAAGTTAAGCTCTTAACCGATTCATAAACTCTTCCAAAGGATCCAATGAAGTCATCTTTTGATTACATGTCATGCTGTCCTGACAAATATAATTGCCTCGTTTAATAGTATGCTGTTCGGAATCTTTAATCGTAGTAGTAAACATTCCTACCTTTTCATATTCATTGCAGATGGAACAGATCCCTTTGGTATTAGATTTCATAAAATCGCCGGCCACCCCTGATAAACGCCCGGCTTCTGGAAATATGATAAACTTCCTATGCGCGCTCATATCATCCCAGCCAAGATAAGAAAGGTCACGTCGGTCAATATCTTTAAGAACAGGAATTTTCAGTTTTTTCACTTTTGGGAATAATTCCTTCATCCTGTTTTCGGGTATCTCCGGAAATGGAATGACATAGTGTTTCAGCTGTGAAAGAACAAGGACGGCATCTGCCTGATCCTTAATCTCTGTCACCTGCTTCACCATTTCTGATTGAGAATCGGATAGTTCTTTAAATACAGCAAGTACTTTTTCTTTAGAAACAGATTTAAGCGCCTGTATGACTCCCGTATCGTTTACAGTAGAATGTCCGTTGATTAAGTGGTAGGTCTGACTTTTTATGAAATTAAATTGATCACTTCGAATAAATGCATCCAAGGTCATTCCTCCTTTTTGGGGAACTCGAGAGCTTTATTTATTAAATTCAATCAAATTACCATCCGGGTCACTGATAAACACCTGGTGCCACTCTGTTTTATTATGCGGCTTATTGACAAATTCTACATTGTGCTTTTCCAGATTCTCAATGACTTTGTCTATGTCCTCTGCTCTGACAGCAAAATGCCCGTCACGACTATCAATTTCTGTGGTTCCCCGCAGCGTACCGCCCTCTTCATGGACAATTAAGTGAATTTGAGTCGTACCCACCTGATACCATGCACCTGGAAAACCAAAATCGGGTCTTTCTTTACTTTCTTCAAACCCTAGAATTTCTCCATAAAAATGCTTCGCTCGTTCAATATCCGTTACAATGATCGATACATGATGTAAACCTTCATACATAGCCGGCCACCCCTTTCTTTATTATCTTTATCGTACTATACCACGCCGATAAAAGTCATATAAAATGTCACCCCAGCTAATATGTCTAATAACTTGCAAATCGGGAACATTTGTAGAAAAGAGCATACAATTGACAAGGATCTGGTAATCGTGTAGAGTGATAAATTCAAATTCGGAGTAAAACGATAAGGATTATAAAGTAAAAGGAGGCATTGAAATGAAGAAATTTCTGAAAGCCTATTCCGATGTGTCTTTAATCAAAAAGATAACGGCTGCGCTTGGACTTGGTATCATTGTCGGATTGGTATTTGGAGATGGTGCAGAAGTTCTACAGCCTTTGGGTGATTTATTACTTCGTTTATTACAATTTATTATTCTTCCTCTTATTCTTTTCACTTTAATTGTTGGAGTCAATCAAACAAATATAGGAAGTCTGGGACGTATGGGAGGAAAAGTATTTCTATATTATTTAGCGACCTCTGCTTTAGCTATTCTAGTCGGAGTAGCGATAGCCAGTCTGTTTAACCCTGGTACGGGGGCGTCGTTAAGTGGAGACGAAAGCTTTGACACACCAGATAACCCAGGCGTAATTGAAGTACTGATGAGTATCGTTCCGGATAATATAATTACTGCCTTTTCAGAACTAAATTTACTGGGAATTATTTTTACAGCTCTTGCTTTCGGGATAGCCATATCATATCTGCGTTCTACAATAGACTATCATAAAGCCGGGGAAAAACTCTTCCAGGGTGTTGATGCTTTAAATGAAGCGACGCTTACTGTGATGAAAGGAATTCTGCAATATGTTCCGATTGGCATCTTTGCCATTGTTGCCAATGTGGTAGGCAGCCAGGGGATGAATACTTTAACGGAGCTTGGTAAGTTTATTGGTGTTCTTTATATTGCCATTTTGGTACAGCTTGCGATTTATATAGTTATATTATACTTCAGTAAAGTAGAACCATTATCATTTTTTAAAGAAGCCCGTACGCCCATGGTTACAGCCTTTGTTACCCAGAGCAGTTCAGGTACTCTGCCACTGACACTAAATGCAGCCCATAATTTAGGATTAAAGAAAAGCTTGTATGGATTTAGTCTGCCGTTAGGAGCCACCATTAATATGGATGGAGCGGCGATCCGAATCGCTGTATCCGCTGTATTCGCAGCTAATGTTATAAACGAACCATTGAGTTTTGCTGCTGTACTGCAGGTTGTCATCGTTGGTACTCTCGCTTCTGTAGGTACGGCCGGTGTGCCGGGAGCCGGGATTATAATGATCGCCACTGTCTTTGCTCAAGTGGGACTCCCAATGGAAGCTGTAGCCTTATTAACTGCTGTTGACGTGCTCGTGGGGATGGGAGCTACAGCATTAAATGTAACTGGAGATCTGGTTGGTACTTCCATCATTAACAAGACCGAAAAGAGAGTTTCTGAATAAGAGAATTATAACGGACGCATAGTTGGAATTAACAAGAGGCTGGGACAAAACTGAATAAACATAAATAATCCGAATGATTTTGTAGAAATCAGTTCGGATTATTTATGTTAAAGAGAATTTACACCATCGCTCCGTCAAAACGCTTCGACTCGTGCTGTTCCCACAGGAGTCTTCGCATTTTAACTACGCTAATCATCTGCGTTTATATGAATGTCCGTTTTTTGACATCACTGCGTTACTTATGTTCAACTCCCCTTGCTATTAGCGACAGAAAAGGATGGTCTGAACCTGCTATTCTTTATTCTTTGATCAGCTAAGAAATAAACTCAGCAGAAATGGAGCTGCCATTAAAACAGCAGAGACAACTGAAAGCCAAACAGTGACATTCCGGGGAAGCATTTCCCTTCCTCTGCCTCTATACCAACCGGTGAACTGCCACTTGTTACGATAGAAAATAAACAACAGGACATAAATGCCAAGAGCTGCCAGCCATTGAAATTGGAATACACGGTCATTCCAAGTATACAAATTACTAACCAAGGACCATGCAAAACTTCCAAGAATGCCAAATATAAGGACGATCCTCAACAACTCTACTATCAATCTTATCAACTTTGACCCCTTCTTATCTTTGCATAAATGCATGTATCCCTTACCTCAAGCCCATCTACAGAAAGGTCATCGTTTTTCAACACACCTTCGAGCTCATAACCCAATTTTTCTGGAATGGCCCGGCTTTTATCGTTGAAAAGATCACACCGAATTTCTATCCGCTTTGCTTTCAACTCACGAAAAGCAAATTCAGTTAACCCATCCACAGCTTCAGTAATGTAGCCTTTTCCACTATATCTTGAATCCACCCAGTAGCCGATTTCAAACTTTGGAACCTCCCAATCCATTCGATGAAGTCCTGTCGAACAAACGAGTTCTCCTGTTTCTTTATGAAAACCGAGCATTCGAAGGTCCTCTCTTTTTAGAAAATGTATATGAGCGTTCCTTACGTTAACCTCAGTCTCTTCTTCTGTCTGTGGATGCTGGGCAAACGGAAGCCACGGCTTGATTTCAGAAAGGGAAGCCTGTATAGATTGATAGACTTTCTTCCCATCACCCGGCAACGGAAGTCGAATATGTAATCGGTCTGTGTAAAATTCGTGTGGAAAATCTATAAGTATTGGGTCCATATGTATGAAACAGCTCCTTTGCATAATGATTCTAACTTTTTTCTCTCATTAATTCGTCAAGCCTCGATTTATCAATTCTATTTTTTTCAGCTGTTTACATACATAATAAATCCCCAGCTTTTCTTCTTCTTTCCTTGTAAAAAATATAACACATAATACAACTAATCTCATTTTTTCCCAAAAATTTCTTCGGACCTGAATCTTCTTATCCATCAAAATACTCATTTTACCAATCTAAATCATTAAAAGGTCCCCTTTTCGACCTCAGTCATATCAACGAATGACAAACTTCTTTATAAGATGACAAAATCTTTTCATTTTTTACTCTTTTATTAAATCTATTTAAATTTTCACAACATCTAATATAATAATATTTGCGATTTTTAAACTATTTTATATGAAATTTTCAGAAAATTATATAAAACTTAAATTATTTTTCTGAAGAGAAAGGAGATGGTGAAAACATGGAAAATCATCGAAAAGGATTGTTCCAGCGTTTTCTAGACGGGGTTGAGTACTTAGGAAATAAGCTTCCTCACCCTGTAACGTTATTTGCTATTCTTGCCCTTGCTGTACTTGCCTTATCTGCCATTGTTTCTGCAACAGGGATAAGTGTAGAACATCCAGGCGAAGAGGGCGAAATGGTAGAAGTCACAAACTTATTAAATGCGGAAGGGATTCAATACATCTTTGAAAGTATGGTCGATAACTTCATTGGATTTGCTCCGCTTGGTGTTGTGCTCGCAACGATGCTTGGGATTGGCCTTGCAGAAAGAACCGGCCTGATCAGCGCTTGTTTACGCGGCTTTGTTTTATCAGTACCTAAGAAACTGGTTACTCTTGGCTTAGTGTTTGCAGGTATTATGTCGAGCGTTGCTTCCGACGCAGGCTACGTCGTCCTTCCTCCTCTGGGTGCTGTTATTTTTGCCGCACTTGGAAGACACCCGCTTGCAGGTTTAGCTGCTGCATTTGCCGGCGTATCTGCAGGTTTTAGTGCAAACTTATTCTTATCAGCCACGGATCCTATGCTTGGGGAATTAACGATTGACGCTGCGTCCGTTGTCGACCCTGCCTATGCTGAAGGTATGAACATTGCGATGAACTATTATTTCATTATTGCCTCCACATTCCTACTCACTTTTGTAGGTGCCTGGGTGACCGAAAGAATTGTAGAACCGCGCTTAGGCAAATATACTGGAGAACATACTGAAGACTTAAACGGTCTTGATGCTTTGGAGAAGAAAGGTTTAATTGCAGCTGGTATCGCATTATTGGTAGGTCTTATTGCTACAGCTTTACTCATCGTTCCTCCAAATGGAATTATGCGTGGAGAAGATGGTTCAATTGTCCAGTCGCCTTTCATGAGCTCACTCGTTCCAATCATTGCTCTGCTATTCTTTATTCCAGGCCTTGTTTATGGAAAAGTGACAAAGAATATTAAGAATGATAAAGATGTAGCCAATCAGCTTTCAGACACGATGGCATCTATGGGGATGTTTATAGTTCTTGCCTTTACAGCTGGTCAATTTGTTGCTTACTTTACGGAATCTAATATGGGACTTGTTCTTGGGGTGTTTGGAGCTCAATTTTTAGAATCCATTAACCTCTCAGGAATACCTCTAATTATTATGTTCATTCTGGTGGCCGGATTTATTAACTTGTTTATCGGAAGTGCTTCTGCAAAATGGGCGATGATGGCTCCCGTATTCGTGCCGATTATGATGCAGCTTGGTTATTCTCCTGAACTAACCCAAATGGCTTATCGTATTGCGGATTCAGCCACAAATATCATCACTCCGTTAATGACGTACTTTGCGATTATCATTGCTTTCGCACAGAAGTATGATAAGAAAATGGGAATCGGTACACTTATCTCAGTCATGTTCCCTTATTCAATTGTTTTCTTGATTTCCTGGACAATTTTCTTAATCCTTTGGATGTCCATTGGATATCTGGATTTCTTGCCATTTGAGCCAAACCTTGGCCCAGGGTCTCCGATTGAATATAATAAATAAACTTTTCTCAAAAGAAACTATCTTAATATGGATAGTTTCTTTTTTGTTGAGTGTAAAAAACTCTGTAGCTTGTGTATGACTGCTTCCTTCCCTAATAAAAAGGATCCGCATGAAACGGATCCTCTTTCCTTCTATTATTTTGTCGGTGTATTGGCATCATGCAGCTTCTTATCACCTTTTTCTCGTTTTAACGCGTTTAAATCTTCTTTACTTTTATTTTTCGCTTTCTTTCCCATCTGTCACCCTCCAATCTTTATGTTCTCACTCTATAGCTTGTCTCTTTTTATAAAAAAAATGATGTTCAGTTACAATTCTACCTGTCTGAACATCGCAATTACACATTGTAAGAAGCTATCGCTGTAGACTGCTAACTGCCTCTTACACTCTTATTTAGTTTCATACTCCCCGATAATATCCACTGCCTTTTCTGTCACTGACGTTTCAATGGATTTATCAAAATCAAATTCTCCTCGTGTAGCTCCATTTCGTTCATACATTTCATACTGATTCTTAATGTCATCGATAAACATTTCGCCATTTGGATTCAATCCTGTAATCGAAACCTTTTCCCAGATTTCATGATCCTTTAATGCCGTATGCTTCGTCATAATATCGATAACCTCTTCTTTTCCTTCACCGTTTACAAACGCGTCGTTATAATCACGTACCCCTTTCAAATAAGCAGCCATAAACCGAAGCGAGACATCCTCTTCTTCGAGTATGAAGCGAGGAGAACCCAGTACCATCGCAATCTGAGCATTCGGGGCAAAATCAGTTGCATCTCCTAATCGTACGTGGAGTCCCTGCTCAATTCCCTGAGTAATTAAAGGTTCGATCTGCAGGGCGGCATCGATGGACCCATTTCCCATAGCAGCAAGCATGTTTCCGAAATCAGACATAAGCACAAATTCCACGTCATCCTCGGTTAACCCGGCGTGTTTCAGCATTTCCTGAAAAATATAATCATCTACTGCATTTCTAGACGAAACGGCTATACGTTTACCCTTTAAATCGGAGTAATCTTTAATTTCTTCCTTCAAGTCTTCTCTTATTACAAACGAGAAGTAGGAATTACCATCAATATAGTGACCTTTGTCAGCAATAATCTTCACATCGATCCCCTGGGCAATGGCATTAAAGAAGGAGGAAGTGGAAACTCCGCCGGCAATGTCTACTTCACCGGCTGCTAACGCGGGCAGCATATCATCGCTGTTGGCAAACTGCGTGAATTCAACCTCTATATTATAATCTTCAAAATATCCTTTTTCCTTCGCAATATAAAACCCGGCGCCTGAAGCGGCTCCATCTTCAGCAATAAAAACGGATGCCTTCTTATCTAAAGGCGCTAAATCGCCTGAAGGATGTTTGTCACTTACCTCTTCCTCTACATCTTTATTAGATTGACTGGCCGAACAGCCCCCTAGTAGGAAAACAAAGAAAAGAAGGGGAACAAACCACACCATCTGCCTTTTAATCATATTAACTCACCCTTATTCTTTTACTCGTGATGCCTGCACCTCATCATGAAGATGCTTCCATATCTCAACAAAATGCCTTGCCATAGCAGGATCAGCACGAACCTGCTCCATGTTTCTTGGACGGGGTAAATCAATCACCTTTTCATCAATAATTTGACCTGGCTGAGAACTCATAAGCAGAATACGATCACTGAGCAGCAAAGCCTCGTCAATACTGTGAGTAATAAACAACACTGTTTTTTTTGTTTCAGACCATATATTCAACAGTTCTTCCTGTAAAATAAATTTATTTTGCTCATCTAACGCAGCAAATGGTTCATCCATTAATAATATTTCCGGGTCATTAGCAAACGCTCTTGCAATACTGACCCTCTGTTTCATCCCCCCTGATAACTCTTTTGGGTATAATTTTGCAAATCGATCAAGCCCTACTTTTTCTAAATAGTAAGTCGTTCTTTCTTTTATATAATTCTTTGGCAAATGCCGCATCTTCAATCCAAACGCTACATTCTCCTCAACGGTCAGCCAGGGAATAACGCCGCGCTCCTGAAATACCATGGATTGAAGAGGACGGCCTTCTTTATGTTGATCAATCGTAAATTCACCAATACTCGGCATTTCTAAATCAGCAAGGATACGAAGCAGTGTTGTTTTTCCACAGCCGCTCGGACCGATCAGGCAAATAAACTCACCATCTTTTATATCGATCGAAATATCCTTCAAGGCCGTTACACTGTTTCCTTTTTTATAGAAAACTTTAGTGAGGTGTCGAATAGAAATCTTTGAACTTGCCATTTAAGTTCACCTCCAGGGCAGCAGTTTATTTTGAAATCCTCTTAAGATAAGTGAGAACAAGTAGCCAAAGAACGAGATAAGCACGAGTCCTACATACATCTCTTGTAATAAAAAGGCTTTATAAGAAGTCCATATTAAATAACCGATTCCCGAATTAGCTCCCATCATCTCCGCTGCCACAATGGTCAAAAGTGCAATCGCCTGCCCCATTTGTATTCCTTCAAGCATGACAGGAAGTGAACCTGGCAGGGCAATCTTAAAGAAAAAGTTCTTCGAATCTGCCCCGTAATTCTTTGCCACATCGAGGTAAATACGATCTATGTTAACAACCCCCGCGACTGTATTGATGATTACAGGGAAAAACACACTGCCTGCAATCGTTACAATTTTTGAAACTTCCCCTACTCCAAATAAAATTAAAATTATAGGAAGCAGCGCAAGGGTTGGAATTGGCATTAGAGCCATAATTAACGGCGAGAAAAAATGACGGACAGGTGAATAAAGCCCCATTATCAGCCCTAATATGACAGCTGGAATAACCCCAAGCAAAAACCCTGCAAAAATTCGAAATAAAGAAATACCGATGTGATCAAATAATTCTCCGCTTGTGCCCATCGTTAAGAATGTGCCTACGATCTCTGTCGGTGGCGGAAAAAATCTTGCATCAACGAGACCCGTGCGAGACAAAAACTCCCAAAGCAGTAAAATGAAAATCGGTGAAGAAATTGTAAGTACTTGTTTCATTCGTCCTTTTATCTGTCTTTTTCTCCACTCTTCTTGTTCGATTGCCATCGGATCCTGGTTATGTTTTCTCATTTCCTTCTTCATGCTTCACCACCTCTTTATGCAAGTCATCATATGTGCGAATGCCTAGAAGTGTGAAAAGAACAAAGACGCTGGCCAGACACGCCACGCATAAGCAAAACGGCAGGAGGAAGGCGCTCTTCCCTGCTGCAGGTCAAATTGCTTATGTCGAGTGTCTTTCTCCACAGCTTGGGATTTTATAATTCCTTAGAACAAAAAAAACAGCCCAATAAGAATCGAGGCCACTGAAGAACTTCACGTTTTCAAGTGATGTGTAAAGATAGGGGCGGGTTGAACGAAGCAACCGTTCAACCCGCCTCTATCTTTTGATCTTAAGAAGGTACTTCCCCTATTATTCCTCCTTGAGCTTCATCATTTGCTTTAGATTAAAGGCTGAATATCGCCATTGCTCCTTGTATACACATGCCTCGGAGACCCGAAGATGAGCCAGTCTCATATCCGTGTCTATGCTTCAACTCGCTCTTCTTCGCTTCAATTTTATATCGTTCTTTTGCTCTTTCTATAAAGGATTCGCTGTTCTGGAATGCTAGTTGGTTTTGGTGTTCCTCTGATTTTATGGAAACGGAATTATAGTCCCTCCAATTGCCTAAAGTTCATGGATAATTGTTTTGTCTATCTATCATCCAATCCCTCCCTTTTATGTATTCCTTTCATTGTACAAAAAAAGAGTGACTCTCTTTTATCCATCAAAGAAAATCACTCTTTTTCGTTTTACCTCTCTTGATGCCACGATGAGCGCTCGGTGGTGACACCTGGTCGATTAAAACCACCCACGTCCTGTGGCCAACATCGACACTAGCACGTCCGGTGCGTCGCGGGAACAGCGCGAGCCGAAGATCCACTTGGTCAAGCGATCTTCTTGGCCAACTTAACTGAGTCCGTGCCCGCGGCAAGCATCCACCGATAAGCGATTCGTTTAGAAAGGACTTTTTCAGTGGCCTCATAGGAATCAGAGCTGTTTATCAGCAATCTTCATTATATTCACTTCTTCCACTCGTCCGGCCAATTCATTCTTTAGATTTAACTTAACCGACTTTATATGCTTCTTCTTTGCATCTATCCGTTTCTGATGTTTGTTAATTATCTTCAGCCAATCTTTCAGGTCATTAATAACCCCAAGTTGGTCTTGAATGCCTTCATAATAGTCAGCCTGCTTTTTATAATTGTCTTCAAACATTTGATTAAGATACCTGCAAACGTAGCGCAGGTATTTGGCTTCAATCCTTACTCTGTGTAATGCATCAAGTGATTCCCCGGAATCTCTACTGGAATTCCGTACAGCCTCCTCAAACTCATCCACAGCTTTTTGAAAGGATTGTTCCTTGGAGCTTAAACGCTGCTCTACGGATAAAGGAACCACGTATTGTCGAAGTTCATCTTTTATAAATTCTTCCCACAGGCCGTAATAATGATCACTTATGATCTCTGGGAGCTTATTTTCAAGCTTTTGTTTATGTTTCTTTCTGTTATCTGCCACTACTTCCTGCAACTGAGCATATACAGAGAGTGATTTGTTATTTTCTTCAAGCTTGGTCCGTTCAATAAATTCACTAAGAAAAACGTCAAGTTCTCTAACATTTCCTAAAAGCTTATGAGCTTCTTTGAGTGGAGCCAAAAGAGGATGGTTACGGGACACATTTATAAATAAAAGCATAGCTTTCAAACGGCGTCCATATACCCGGGCTTGATGGATGTCTTCTGGATCTTTAAAAGTAAGTGCGTTTCTGCCGTACTCGCGATACTTTCCCAATAAGTTGTGAAATACCACTGCCCACCGATCGACAATTCTGGTATTTAATATCCCGAGACATTCCTCACAAACATACTTTCCTTTTACCTGGAGAAGAGACTGCTCCCTTTCACAAATGGCACATCCCTGAAGATCATCATTGATAATAACCTCTTCATTAACAATTTTAATTTCTACCTGTTTGCCTTCTTGCCATTTCAGTTTCTGCCTCAGTTCGATTGGTATAACCACCCGGCCGTAACGGTCCAAAGTTTTGGCTTCTTCTTTTTGTTCCTCCTTCACTATTTTTAACCCGTGGTTATTACCGATTTCATACACCCCTAATTGATTTCCTTTTAAATCAAGTTCATCTCGAATGTCTTTAGGGATAACAACCCTTCCCATTTTATCCAATTGCCTCATATACTTTGCAGCCATTACGTTATCATCCACCTTCTGGAAGTATCTTTCTGATAACTTTCCCTTCCTCCCTGCATTATTAACCCTAAACTTCTTTTTCAAATGCCACTAGTGTATATTGGTGTGGACCTTTCAAAGGAAGGAATATCCCATTATATGAGATGAAAAAATTGTTTAAAACACAAGCCCCTCATTCAGAAATGCAGGAGATGTAACTAGAAGTTTCTCCCTGAAAGTTGGCAGAGGCTTTCATAAAAACTGTGCAGCCATTGGGCTGCACAGCTTATATATATTAGTTGAATTTTTCTAATTGCTCCTCTGCCATCTTACCAGCCACTACTAAATGATACCTTTCTCCCTGGTAAGCTTTGATCATCAGAATAATCCACAAAATAAGCGAAACAGGAGCAATGATTAAGTTAATTAAAATGCCGATAATTGGAATGAAGTTGACAACTATGCCGATTACAAACAGCCCGCCAAACACAAGCACTGACTGCATCGCATGAAAACGGATAAAATTATTCTCTTTCTCGATAATCAAAAAAATAATTCCGGTCACAGCTCCAAGCAAGTACGCAAGCAGACCACCTACATTCTGATCCAGCCCTGTTGACGATTTTTCCTCCTCGGTCTTTTTTTCTTCTGCGGGTGGTACCTTTGTTAGGGTCCTGCTCCATGTTGTTGATTCCTCCTTAAGACTTTGTAGTAAAAAACTGATCCGCCGCTTTTAAGAAAAGGAAAAAACAAACGAAATTGTCAAACTATTCTGTATTTTAATTATATAATTCCTTATTTCTAACGTCAATAAGAAATGAAGATCTCAACACTCTGTGTATTAAACTGACCAAATCCCATCCCTCAACTACTTGTGTCTATCAGGAACTATAAGATACGCAATTATTCTTACCGTTAAAGTCTTTATAGGTGAATTCTTTTTTAATAGAAAGAAGGCACGCGAGTGGATCAGCGTGCCTTTACACCGTATAGACGTCGTGAGATGGAAGTTCTAAGAGAGTAAGCTTTCCACCGTACACCGCCCCTGTATCAATATTGATCTGGTCTTCATAATAAGCAATATCCGGAACAGGAGTATGACCGTGAACTACAGTTTTTCCAAGTCCTATTTCCTCAGTATGCCTTGTCCATAACATCGTATGTTTTTCCTGTTTTTCCAGAGGAGTAAACGGCTTCAGTCCAGCATGCACAAAAATATATTCCTGTGTTTCGTAATACAGAATTAAATGACTTCTCATCCACTCCTGATCATACTTCACCTCATCAATATTTCCCCTGTATGACTGAAAGGTGGTCGAGGCTCCATTTATTTTCCATAGTTCCATAGCTTCCGTTTCGTATTCAGCCCTTATAAACAAATCATCATGGTTACCCTTCAACGCGATAGCCCCATCATTTTCTACAAGCTGTTTTACTTTCTTAACTACTTCCCTCGAATGAGGACCACGGTCCACATAATCTCCCAGCAAAATCAGCTGATCCTTATCGGGTTGATACTCAGCTTTTTCCAGAGCGCGCTCAAACTTGTTAATATCTCCATGAATATCCGACACGACAAGGTACCTCATCATTTCCTCCTCCAGTTATTCCATGATTCATACTTATCTATTTCTTATTTTAAAGGAGTTTAAACATCGCTTACACTTCTTGTCTCATAGTTAGGTTTAAATTCTTATCCCCAGTTTTACCGATAAAACCAGTTCTTCCTTAAGTCCTTTTGTTCTTTCCTTCTTCCTTTATTAGTTCTTATTATAATTTATTAGATCGTTCATCTCTTCTAACCTATTTATCCGTCATTCATAGACTGGAGTAGAGTAGTTCAAATACGATGCAAGGTTTCCTCTTATCATCTGCTCATACAACTCCTTAATTCTCCGTGTCACTATCCCTGTTTTTCCAGTACCGATCACTCGATGATCAATTTCTATTACAGGCTTAATTCCTATAGCTGTGCCTGTAAAGAAAACTTCATCAGCTTCATAAAGCTCAATTCTAGTAAAGCTCTGTTCTACAACTGGTAAACCGAGCTCTTTAGCTGCAATATGAAATACAGTATTACGAGTAATGCCGGGAAAAATATCATCAGCTACCGGCGGCGTAACAAGCGTGGAGCCACGAACAATAAAGACATTTTCTGTAGCTCCCTCACTAACGTGCCCCTCTTCCGTTAAAAATATCGCTTCATCGAAACCATTAGATTCCGCTTCTTGAATCGCAAGTCCGGAATTTAAATAACCAGCACTAGACTTCGTCTGTGGAGGAATGGCATTACTTCCAATTCTAGTCCAGGAAGATAGACACACCTTTAAATACGGCTTTGCTTCATACTCCGTAAAATCCAGGTAGATGGATAAGCGGTTATACGGATCGCTTAAATTAGGACGAAGTGTGGACTCCCCTTTAAAACAAATAGGCCGTATATATACATCCTGGGTCACATTATTTATTACGAGAAGTTTTAAGATAAGGTTATACATCTCTTTCTGAGAATAAGGTACTTGTATAGTTAAGCTGTCACAGGAGCGGTGAAACCTGTTAATATGATCGACCAGTCGAAAGACGTAAAGCTGACTTTGCTCCTCGTTCCAAAAAGCCCGTATACCATCTATGGCTCCTAACCCATAATTCAGTCCTTTATTTTTTACACTGACACTAAGAGTCGTATCTTCAATAAACCTTTCTTTATCAAACATGTATACCATGTTCTCACGCCCCTTTATACAGACTATATGCCTCGGGCCGTTAGATAGTCTTAGAAGTAAAGAAATGAACCCTATCTATCTGCTGCAGGAAAAAATCAAACCTCCGGGCTAAGGGTGCTTTTTGTTCTGGGATGCTTCGAGAGCCGCGACAACGATTCGTTATATGATTTTTACCTATCAATCTATGTAAGGCTGTTTAAAAGGATTATTTAAATACTGAAACAAGAGATCAATCTGTGACTTTGTATTACGATTTAGTGAAAGTTCAGGCAAGCCGTTTCTTTCGAAAAACTGCACATCACTTGTCTCTAACGTTTGATCAGCAGGAGAACCAGTGACGTCACATTCAAGGAAGAATTTATAGTAATGATACGGCTGAGGCGGATGTGGGTGCTTGAGATAATCTAAAACAGCGATCAGCCGCTTATACGAAGCCCTGTATCCTGTCTCTTCTTCCACTTCACGAATTACATTTTCCGTTAAAGATACTCCTACATCCGCAAAACCGCCGGGCAGAGCCCACTTTCCATCCACCTTTTCCCGAACGAGCAATATTTTGTTTTCTTTAAATATAACTGCACGGGCATCAATCTTAGGAGTTTGATAACCTTCTTCCTTGTGAAACAGATCCATAACAGTAGACATAGAAGTACTGGAATAGGAAGACATTATTTCTGCGCTTAATTCGAGCAGTTGACGATACCGCTTTAGATCAAACTTGTCCTTTGAAAACGTCAGCCCTGCCTGGGCAGTAGATTGGATTTGCTGCGCCCACTCTAACCATTTCTCAGTCATATCTTTCATTCTCCTTTATACGTTTTCGTCCAGCTTTTTCTTTTTTCCAGAAATAAATTAAATTATAATCTTTACTGACCTTTTGTCTTAACATTTACTAAAAACCTTTCAAAAGAGCTTATGTTTCTATTGTACGTAAAAAAACGAACCCTTAGCAGCTGTAAGGGTTCGTATCTCAATCTAGCTTACTGATTCTTTCTCTTCAAGGCGTTCTTTCTGCTTACTCTTTGATTTCCAGAATCGAATTCTTGCATTTGTAAACAAACGATATACAGCTGGAATGAGAAGCAGAGTAATTACTGTCGCAAACAGCAGCCCTGAAATAATTACGGTAGCCATCGGGGCCTGGTAATTCCCTGAAGAACCAGTAGCCAACGCTAACGGAAGCATACCTGCTGCTGTCGTTAAACTCGTCATAAATATAGGACGTATACGATTCTTGCCAGCTTCAACCAGGGAAGCTTCCACGCCAAGTCCTTGCTGACGCAGCTGATTTGTACGGTCAATATACAAGATCGCATTGTTGAGCACAATCCCGATCAGCATAATGACCCCCATCCCGGACATAATGCTTAATTCACGCTGAGTAATAAACAGCCCTAAGATCACTCCTACAATTGTCATCGGTATAACTGACATAACGATTAGTGGATGAGCTAAATGGTTAAATTGGACAGCCATGACCAGGTACACGAGAAAGATCGCAATCCCTAAGATGATGAGCATTTCCTGAATCAGCTCCTGCTGCTGTTCAAGGTCCCCTGCAACGGATAAATTGTATCCCGCCGGAGTCTCGTAATCATCAATAAGCTTCTGAACTTCTCGGTTTATTGTCCCTAAATCAGTATCTTCAATATCAGCTGTAAGCGAGACATAACGTTCCCCATCGGAGTGAGTGATTTCATTTGGAGTCTCGATTTCAGCTAATTCAATAAAGCTGGATAACTTCTCTTCTCCATCCGGTGTCATCACCTCTAAGTCCATCAATGCAGATTCCGACTCAGTTTCATTTTGCCATTTAACAGTAAGAGGGACATCTTCCTCCTCTATAGTTATTTCACCCAAAGGAATTTCCATAAACGCTTGCTCTATAATTTGTCTTATCTGTGTTTTAGTCAGACCGGCATCTTCAATTTCATCTTCCTGGAGTACAATTTCTTGTTCAATTGAGGTTCGTTCATTCGAACTGGTAACTCCTACTATTCCGTCTATCCCTTCAAGTTCCTTGGTGAACTGATCAGAAATCATTTCAAGCTCTTCAAAACTTTCACCTTCAATATTAACCTGCACTGGAGCGCCGCTTCCCCCTGCTGACATCACACTTTCAACAGAGTTAACCGGCTGATCGTCTTCCAGCTCCCGAAGTGATTTCAGTATCTCTTCATTTATTTCATCCTGTTCCCGGGTGATTTCTTCATCTTTTGTCATATTAATCATCGTATAGAACATTCCGCCCATATCAATCACATAGTTTGATTCAACATCCTGAATGTCAGACAGTGTCTCATTCATTTCCTGGGCAATATCTTCTCTATCATCATTTGTTAAACCAGTCTCTAACTCAACCATTAATTCAGAGTAACGGTTAAACATGTCAGGCATAATTGTCATTGGTACTTTGGTCACCAGAAATAATGAACCTGCGAACATAAGTACAAATATTGATATTACCGCAAAACTATGACGCTTCTTTTTGACTACCCAGCCGACCAGCTTACTATACTTATTAATGATCCTGCTATCCCTTTTCGCTTTGCCCGATTTTCTTAATTTAAGAAATTTCTCAGATAAGGAGGGGATCACTGTAAATGATACGATCACGGAACTGATTAACGTAATGGCAACAACTACAGACAGCATAATCATAAACTGCCCGGTCTCACCGCCGAGTAAACCGATCGGAAGAAATACTACAATTGTTGTAAGCATAGAAGCAATAACAGCCGTTGCAACCTCTTTAGTTCCTTCTAATACGGATTCCATATTTGGTAAACCTGATTCTTTCTTTCTATAAATGGATTCCAGAATAACAATCGAGGAATCTACCATCATTCCAATCCCTAACCCGAGACCAATCAGCGTTAGAATATTAAAGCTGTAGTCAAACAGCCACATAGATGCAAATGTAAGTAAAATAGATGTTGGAATGGCGAGACCTATTATAAACGTTGCTCTTATATTTCTTAAAAAGAGAAGCAGGATAATAACCGCTAATATTCCACCAATAATAATATTTGTAGTTACTCCATCCAGAGATTCTTCTACATAATCAGCTTGAGCTACCATTTCATTTAATTCAAATCCATCAACAAGACCTTCATCACGAATTTCCTGTACCTCTCCCCTGACTGCTTCAGCCATTTCAATCTGGGTAGCCTCCGAAACACGCCCCACTTCTATAAAAAGAAAATCGCTTGTGCCATTTTTCCAAACAAAGGACGATGTTTCTGTTGGCTGTACGGACACTTCAGCCAAGTCCTCTAAAGGTACCAGACCTTCATCGGATGGAATCTCAATTTCTTTTACGTCATCGATACTGCTAAGCTGTGCTGTCCAGCGGAGTGAGGCAGTTTTATCCTCTTCATTTAGTTCCCCGAGTGTTGATTCACTATTAGCTTCTTCAATTGATCCCATTACCTGGTTAACGTCTAAACCCCGGTCATTTAATTCTTCTCTATCAAACTCTATCGTTACCTCATTTTCAGCCTGCCCGGATACAGCCACATCACGGACTTCAGGAAGGCTCTCAAGCCTTGGCTCCAGCACTTCTTCAGCAAATTTATTCATTTCCTCTGCGTCTCCGCCGGAAACATCCATATAAAATTCATATCCCTGCGAGGTTGCATATTGACCGGCTTCAACTTCGTCTATCACATTATTTTCAGAGGCGGTCTGATTAACTATGGATTCGACCTCTTTATAGACTTCATCCCCTTCACCTTGTTCGAAGGTAAGTTGAAAAGAGCTTCTTCCCATATTGGTAGTAGAGTTGATGTCCTCTACGCCTTCCACCCCTGTCATTTGCTGTTCCAAAGGTGTTGTAATTGACCGTTCGACTTCAATGGCTGATGTGTCCCCCGCGTAGATCTCTATGTATGCGCCATCCATGGTAACGTCTGGCATCAGCTCCTGATCCAGTTTAAGCAAAGAATAGCTGCCTACCATTAAAATTAAAACAACCATTAAACCAACCAGGATTTTTCTGTTTACGATAAACCTTAACCAATTCACAAAATAACCTCCCCATATCAAAATAATTATAATTATGTTATATTTTTACAGTACAACAATTATTATAGCTTATCTGATATCTATTGTATTGAAAATTTCGAGAAAACTTTTTATGATTTAATCATACCTTTCCTGCGTTACTTAAACACTGAGCCTGGGACCTAACTTTTCTAAGACCACAGACTTATATATGAATCAAATTTTTTAATTAGAAGTCTTTTACTCAAATCACTATATGTTATAATGTTTTAAGGAAATAAATAAAAGTCTGCAGTAGAAGCAGGAGAGGTTCTAGCTACACCCTCTATAAAAAACTAAGGATGGAACTGGACCTTGCCTTAGGTGCGGTTTTTTTATGTTTTTGGGTTACTGGAATTCTCTTTTTCATCCTTGAAAGGGGAATTTTTTTATGGATAATAATAAAGCAGTCGTTGTATTCAGCGGCGGTCAGGACAGTACAACCTGCTTGTTCTGGGCCCTCGATAAATACGAAGAAGTTGAAGCAGTGACATTTGATTATAACCAGCGTCACAATGAGGAAATTGAAGTAGCAAAAGAAATTGCAAACGATCTAAATATAAAGCATCACGTGCTTGATATGTCTTTACTCAGCCAGCTGGCTCCCAATGCGCTGACCCGGGATGATATTGAAGTCAAAGATGGAGAAGATGGAGAACTTCCCTCTACATTCGTTCCAGGAAGAAACTTGCTCTTCTTATCTTTTGCTACCATTTTAGCTAAGCAAGTCGGAGCTAAACATGTTATTACCGGCGTATGTGAGACAGATTTTAGCGGTTATCCAGACTGCCGTGATGTATTTATTAAATCACTTAATGTCACGTTGAACCTTTCTATGGATGATCAGTTTGTCGTTCATACTCCTTTAATGTGGCTTGATAAAGCCCAAACGTGGGAATTAGCTGATGATTTAAATGCGTTTGATTACGTCAGAGAATATACGCTTACGTGCTATAACGGGGTACGCGGGGACGGCTGCGGGGAGTGCCCTGCCTGTAAACTCCGTCAAAATGGTTTAGAAACTTACCTTCAGCAGAAAGCCGAGGTGTCTGAATAGTGTTTGGGTTTACCATTGTTGAGAACTTACAGAAAATAAACGAAGATATTCAAAAGCATGAGCTTAAGTATCACAACAAACGGGTTCTCGTTAGCAAAGAATTCACATTTGATGCGGCTCACCACCTCCATTGCTACGAAGGAAAATGTAAAAACCTTCACGGTCATACGTATAAGGTAGTCTTTGGAATCAGCGGATATACAGATGATATCGGTCTCGTGATAGATTTTGGCGATATCAAATCAATCTGGAAAGAGAAGATTGAAGTTTACCTTGATCATCGATATTTAAATGATACCCTGCCGAACATGAACACCACCGCAGAAAATATGGTGGTTTGGATTTACGAAAAAATGCAGGAAGCACTAAGTAATGAACGTGAGGATTACCGGGTGGAATTCGTAAAACTTTACGAAACTCCTACCAGTTATGCCGAAGTGCGCAGGGAGTGGATGCAAAGTGAATAAGTTCCCTGTGCTTGAAATATTTGGTCCAACTATTCAAGGTGAAGGAATGGTCGTCGGCCGGAAAACGATGTTTGTTCGTACAGCAGGATGCGATTACAGCTGTGCGTGGTGTGATTCTGCTTTCACCTGGGATGGAAGTGCAAAAGAAGAAGTCAGGAGGATGACTGCAGATGAGATTATAAATGACCTTCGCGAAACCGGCGGCGATAAGTTTGACCACGTTACAATTTCAGGAGGCAACCCCGCTTTACTGAAAAATTTACACGAACTCATTAAACCTCTGCATGAGCATCAGATTGAAGTTGCCCTTGAGACTCAGGGAAGCCGCTGGCAGGATTGGTTTACAGAAATTGATGATTTAACAATTTCACCAAAACCGCCAAGTTCAAAGATTAAAACGAATTGGGAAGTGCTCGATGATATCTTAAATCGACTTAGTGATTTCGAGCGTCTTGATCACACCAGCTTAAAGGTTGTCATTTTTAACGATGAGGACTTACAATACGCTGAATATGTTCACCAGCGTTACCCTCATATTCCGTTTTTCCTCCAAGTTGGTAATGACGATTTAGCAGAGGAACAACCGGAGCAGCTAGCTGCGGATCTGCTGACAAAATATGAGTGGCTTATCGACAAAGTTATGGACTCCTCTTCACTCAATCATGTTAGGGTGCTCCCTCAGGTTCACGCCTTATTATGGGGAAACAAACGTGGAGTTTAAGTACAAAACAAAGCTGCAGATAGAACTTAAAAAAGCACATTGGGCTTAGGCCTAATGTGCTTTCTTTTTATCGTAATGATCTTTGACCACCACAGCGGCGTGAATGGCCCCCGGAACAAAGAAAATCATTGTAAGTAACAGGTTTAATAAGGCTTTTCCAAATTGTCCTGTAAATAATACAGCCAGGGGCGGCAGAAATATGGCTAAAATATAAAGCATAACATCATCTCCCTTCTGTTATTTCGTCAGACTCTTTCTTCTTCCCCGCCAAAGCATAATTTCCAATGCAGCAATACATATAAGCAGCCAGGAGAACCCTAATGCTAGTCCTCCGAGTATATCGGTAAAATAATGGACACTTAAATATACACGGCTTAGTGAGATCAATAAAATAACAAGTATTAATAATCCGTTAATAAGCCATTTAACTGTCTTCGACAAAGGACTAATTACGACCAGGTAAATCATAAATCCATAAAAGACGGCCGATCCAGTAGTGTGGCCGCTTGGAAAACTGAACCCCGTTCCGTCATATTGTTCTAATAAGTCAGGCCTTTCACGTCCAAATGATGCCTTTAATCCTTTAGTAAGGAGGCTGATCCCTATCATACTGACAGCGAAATAGACAGCTGCCCATTTGCTTATAGGCACCGCGAACAGTAAACATGCAAATAAGATGATAGACAGGATTGTAATCACTTTCACGGAACCTGCTTCTGTAATCCATCCCATAGCAGTTGACAGCCAGGGGGACTGTCTTTCGTTTACTATATCTGATGCTACAGCATCTACTGCGAATTTCTCCTGTTCTAGAACTTCATCGCCAATTTCCGTAAAAAGGTAAGCACCACTACCTACAATTAATAATCCCACTACTATAATGATGATTGACGTTTTAGAGAGGTCCGATACTTTGGTCCCTGAAAACAGCACGGCCGCTCCTCCTCACCGTAAATAAAACTGTGAGCTATCTATAGCTTAAGCTGCTCACCTCAAATCTATTCCCTAAATCATATTTTCTGAAACGGTGGTACTGTCTTTTCACAACGATCCATTTAGGAAGGAATTTTCCGCCGTATCCAGACAACGTAAATAACACATTAAAAAACTTTTTCATTACTAACAACGTTTTCTCGTCATATTTTTTCAATTCAGATTGCCTTTTTTGTTAAATGTTGATAGAATTATTAGAAAATTACTAATTTTACATAAAGATTGGGGCGCAGCAACATGAAGCTTTATCTATCTGTCGATATGGAAGGAATTACAGGATTACCTGACGCGACTTTTGTTGATTCCGACAAACATAACTACGAACGAGCTCGAAGAATTATGACCAATGAAGCCAATGCCGTGATTCAATCCGCTTTTGATCTGGAAGCCACTGAAGTGTTAATAAACGATAGTCACTCGAAAATGAATAACCTTCTAGTGGACGAGCTGCATCCTGAAGCCCTCCTTATTACAGGAGATGTTAAGCCTTATTCAATGGTCCAGGGACTTGATGATAGTTGTGACGGGGCTATTTTCCTGGGTTATCATGCCCGTGCTGATCAACCAGGGGTTATGTCTCACTCCATGACATTTGGGGTGCGAAACTTCTACATAAACGATACAGCCGTAGGTGAATTAGGATTAAACGCATATGTAGCCGGATATTACGACGTCCCGTTAATCATGGTCGCAGGCGATGACCGTGTAGCAGATGAGGCAAAACAGCTTATTTCAAATGTAGTGACAGCCCCTGTAAAAGAAAGCATTTCAAGGTCGTCTGTAAAAACCTTGTCCCCGAAAAAGGCAGGAGAACTGCTGCAGGCTAAAACCGTTGATGCCATACATAACTTAAACAATATCAAACCGTTAACCCCGCCGCCTTCTCCAATGCTGCGAATTGAATTTGCAAACTATGGTCAGGCAGAATGGGCGAACTTGATGCCTGGAACACAACTTGAACCCAATTCTACTATCGTTTCATTTCAGGCAAAAGATATACTGGAAGCCTATCAGGCTATGCTCGTGATGACGGAGCTTGCCATGCGGACAACATTTAGTTAAGGGGGACCACAGATGGCTCGCTACATAATGAAACGATTCGTACTAATGGTCGTAACCGTATTAATCATTGCGACTTTAACCTTTTTTCTTATGAATTTACTGCCTGGTTCACCATTAAACGAGGAACGGACAACGAATGAATCAGTTCAGCAAAACCTCGAAGCCCACTTCAATTTAGATGAACCTTTAATTGTACAGTATGGGCTTTATTTAAAATCGATCGCTACTTTTGATTTCGGGCCATCGATTAAACAACCGACTGAAACGGTGAATTCGCTATTAGGACGGGGATTCCCCATTTCTGCAGAACTTGGAATCTGGACGATTTTAGTTGCTATAGTATCAGGAATCGCCCTCGGCGTATTTGCGGCATTGAAACATAATGGAGTGATCGATTACATTGCCATGACGATTGCGGTGCTTGGAATCTCGATTCCAAACTTCGTCCTTGCTACAATGCTGATTCAGGAACTTGCTGTGAACAGAGGCATCTTCCCTGCAGCAACCTGGAGTTCACCTGCCCACATGGTCCTTCCTATCCTTGCGCTTGCTACAGGACCCATGGCGATCATCGCACGTCTTACCCGTTCGAGTATGCTTGAAACATTAACTCAGGATTACATTAAAACAGCGCGTGCCAAAGGACTTTCTCCTGTTAAAGTTGTGGTGAAGCATGCCTTAAAAAATGCCCTTATGCCCGTTGTCACTATATTAGGGACACTGATGGCCGGAATTCTTACCGGAACTTTTGTTATCGAAAAAATCTTCGCTATCCCAGGCATGGGCAAATATTTTGTCCAAAGTATAAATCAGAGGGATTACCCTGTCATTATGGGCACGACCGTATTCTATAGTGCTTTTCTTGTTTTTATGCTGTTCTTAGTTGATATTGCCTACGGGTTATTGGACCCACGAATAAAACTTCACGATGAAGGAGGTGGGTGATTTGCTTCCATTAACCAAACAAAAGAAACCTCAAGAAAAAGATATACCTGATGATTGGTTTCAACCTATCGAACGAGATGAAAAAGAAGCAGAAACCGTCGTCCGTCCTTCTCTATCTTACTGGCAGGACGCGTGGCGCCGTCTTAGAAAAAATACATTAGCCATGTCTGGACTCGTCTTTCTAATTTTTCTCGGGCTGATGTCGATTTTCGGGCCGATCCTCTCCCCTCATTCTGTCTCTGATCAAATATTATCCAACCAAAACCAGGCTCCTTCCGCCACCCACTGGTTTGGAACGGATGATATGGGCAGGGATGTGTTTACGAGAACATGGTACGGAGCACGCATTTCCTTGTTTGTTGGGCTGATGGCGGCTTTAATTGATTTTTTTATAGGGGTTACCTATGGAGGGATATCAGGCTACAAAGGCGGCCGTACAGACAGCGTGATGATGCGTATTATTGAAATTCTATACGGTTTGCCATACTTACTCGTTGTTATCCTGCTCCTGGTCGTTATGGGGCCAAGCTTATTAACCATAATCGTAGCATTAACGGTTACTGGATGGGTAGGAATGGCACGAATTGTACGCGGGCAGGTGCTGCAGATCAAGCACAATGAATTTGTGCTCGCCTCCCAGTCATTTGGAGCGAAAACAAAGCGGATCATCCGAAAAAACCTTCTCCCAAATACGATGGGACCAATTATTGTTCAAATGACGTTAACTGTACCTACAGCTATATTTGCTGAAGCCTTTTTAAGTTTTCTCGGGCTGGGGATTCAGTCTCCATTTGCCAGCTGGGGAGTTATGGCTAATGATGCTCTGGGTACCATTCTCTCAGGACACTGGTGGCGGCTTTTCTTTCCTGCTTTCTTCATATCAGCTACTATGTTTGCTTTTAACGTATTAGGTGACGGGCTACAGGACGCACTCGATCCGAAGTTAAGGAGGTAACCTTATGGAAAAAATTCTTGATATTAACGACCTCCACGTTTCCTTCGTTACTTACGGAGGTGAAGTCCAGGCTGTGCGTGGAGTTGATTTAGAGTTATACAAAGGAGAAACCCTTGCGATCGTCGGCGAATCCGGTTGCGGAAAAAGCGTAACAGCAAACAGTATTATGAGACTGATCCCTTCCCCTCCCGGCAAGATCAAAAAAGGTTCGATACATTTTAAAGGAAATGACATGACCAAACTGTCGAACAAGCAGGTCAGAAAGATACGCGGTGTCGATATTTCGATGATTTTTCAAGATCCTATGACAGCCCTTAACCCTACCTTAACAATAGGAAATCAGCTGACAGAAGGATTGAAACAGCACCGCAATATTTCCTCCACTCAAGCTAATAAGCAAGCGGTTGATATGCTCAAGTTAGTAGGGATTCCTAATCCTGAGGAGAGGATGAAGCAATATCCCCACCAATTCAGCGGTGGGATGAGGCAGCGTATCGTGATTGCGATGGCATTAATTTGTGAACCTGAACTCCTTATTGCTGACGAACCAACCACTGCGTTAGATGTCACGATTCAAGCTCAAATTCTGCAGCTGTTCCAAAAAATCCAGCGGGAGACCGGCGTTTCAATAATTTTAATTACGCATGACTTAGGAGTGGTAGCTAAAATAGCTGATCGAATCGCTGTCATGTACGCCGGTAAGGTCATTGAAACGGGGACAAGGCAGGAGATTTTTTACCGGCCAAATCACCCTTATACACAGGGACTGTTAAATTCTGTACCTCGTCTTGACCAGAAAGGAGAAAAACTAATTCCTATCGCAGGGACCCCTCCCGACTTATTTTCACCACCTGAAGGTTGCCCTTTTACCGCCAGGTGCCCTAAAGCTATGGAAGTATGCTCGCGCGTTTATCCTTTTCAGACAGAGCTCAGCGGTACACATGCTGTGGATTGCTGGCTTCAGGATGAAAGGGCTAAAAAATATACAGCTTCACCGTAAGAAGGGAACACCATTTAAATTTGAAAGGGGAAGAGAAATCATGAAAAAATGGTTAACCGTGTTGCTTGGCATTTTGCTCGTGGTTGTCTTAGCAGCTTGTACTGCTGATGAGGATGCGGGAGAAGAAGAGGGAGGAAACGACAGCGAAGAATCGGCTGGTGAGGACACAAGTACACTTCTCTTAAACAATGGGGTGGAACCAACCTCTCTTGATCCACCCATTGGTTTTGATGCAGCTTCCTGGAATGTATTAAACAACTTAATGGAAGGAATGACACGACTAAACCAGGAGCATGAACCGGAAGAAGCCACAGCTGAAAACATAGAAGTATCTGAAGATGGGACCGAATATATATTTACAATTCGTGATGATGCTAAATGGTCAAACGGTGACGATGTCACTGCTGAGGATTTTGAATTTGCCTGGAAACGGCTGTTAGACCCTGAAACAGCTTCCTCTGCTGCTTTCCTTGGTTATTTTATTGAAGGCGGAGAAGAGTTTAACAACGGTGATGGGTCTGAGGATGATGTGATGGTGGAAGCGGTAGATGATAAAGAACTTCACGTAACACTTAAGGCTCCTACAAATTATTTCTTAAACATCATTTCTAACCCTGCGTTTTTCCCAATTAATCATCAAGTTGCTGAAGAAGATGAAGAATGGTATTCCGAAGCAGACAGCTTTGTTGGTAACGGACCTTTTACACTCGCAGAATGGGAGCACGACAGTGAAATGCTGCTTGAGAAAAATGAGGAATATTGGGATGCGGACACCGTAGAATTAGAAGAGGTACATTTTGCTATGATTGATGACTCGAACACAGAGTATCAAATGTATGACAGCGGTGATCTAGATAACTCTGAAATCCCTTCCGATATGGCTGATGAACTTTTGGATAGTGAGGAAGTGACAATTGAAGACCAGGCAGGAAACAGCTTCTACCGTTTTAATGTAGAAGAAGAGCCATTCCAGAACGAAAAAATTCGAAAAGCCTTCGCCAAGGCTGTGAACCAGGAAGACATCGTTCAATATGTAACGCGAATGGGAGAAGAGCCTGCTAACGGATTCGTATCTCCGGGATTCAATGATGCTAATGGTAATGACTTCCGTGAAGAGAGCGGCAGCCTAGTAGAATTTGATGCTGAAGAAGCGAAACAGCTTCTAGAAGAAGGTATGGAAGAAGAAGGCTACGATGAGCTGCCTGACGTAACACTTACCTACAATACTGATGATACGAACAAGGCCATTGCTGAAGCCATTCAGGAAATGTATAGTGATAATTTAGATGTTGATATAAGTTTGGAAAATACAGAGTGGAACGTATTCCTGGAGGATCAGAAAGCTTTGGAGCATCAGCTTTCCCGCAGTTCGTTCCTTGCAGACTATGCAGATCCGATCAACTTCCTTGAAAGCTTCACGACAGATTCAACTATGAACCGTACTGGTTGGTCAAATGAAGAGTATGATAACTTGATTGCTCAAGCGAAAGAAGAGACAGATGAAGAGCAGCGCTTCGAATATATGTATGAAGCCGAGGAGATTTTATTCGATGAAATGCCAATCTTCCCTGTCCACTTTTACAACCAGGTCTTCCTGCAAAAGGATAATGTCGATGGTATTGTCCGTCACCCTGTCGGATATCTTGAATTAAAATGGGCTACAAAAGAATAAATTAAGATTAGAGATGAACCCATACACTTTCGTATGGGTTCCCCTCTTTTTATCAAATGGAGGTAAACCTATGATCTATCCCAAACGTTTAACACCAGGCGATACAGTCGGGGTAATTGCGCCCGCAAGTCCTCCTGATTTGCATTTCTTACATAAGGCAGTCCCTTTCTTAAATGAACTGGGACTTCATGTCAAAATTGCTCCGCATGTGTCCAGTACATACGGTTATTTAGCCGGCCGCGATGAAGATCGTCTGCAGGATTTACACATGATGTTTGCAGATAGAGAAGTCAAGGCTGTTATTTGCGCAGGCGGAGGTTTCGGTACAAGCCGGATTGTTGATTCTATAGACTTTTCTTTAATTAAAAAGAACCCTAAAGTCTTTTGGGGCTACAGTGATATTACCTATCTGCACACGGCCATAAGACAGAAAACAGGCCTTGTTACCTTTCACGGACCTATGCTTAGCTCCGATATTGGCAAAGACAATTTTGATTCTTTTTCTAAATCGATGTTCACACAATTATTTCAACCAACACTCCTTCACTACACCGAATCTATCTCTCCCTTACGAGTAATTGCTGAGGGAGAAGCTACAGGAAGACTAGTAGGTGGGAACTTATCCCTGCTAGTCAATTCGATTGGTTCGTCCTATGAAATAGATACAAAGAACCGACTGCTATTAATAGAAGATACCGGTGAAGAACCTTACCGTCTCGATTCCTTCTTCAGTCAGCTTAAGCTCGCCGGTAAATTCGAAGAAGCAGCAGGTGTAGTCGTCGGAGATTTTAATGAGGCTGCTCCTAAAAAGAGGGAAAAGTCTCTTTCTTTACAAGAGGTTTTAGACCACTATTTCTTAGATTTAGATATACCAGTCCTATCTGGATTTAAAATTGGGCACTGTTTGCCTCATTACGCTGTGCCCCTCGGTAGTAAGGCTGCCTTATCGAGTGTTTCAAGATCATTAAGTATCCAGCCCGGTGTATCTTAATTTACGGAAAGGAAGAATGACATGAACATTCAAGCTGTTGATACATATTCTATTGCTGTCCCATTACATACACCTTTTAAAACTGCACTTCGAACCGTCACTGTTGCTGAATCTGTTTATGTGAAACTGACTTGTTCGGACGGGACCATTGGATGGGGAGAAGCACCTCCTACTCATGTAATCACCGGTGAAAGTTTAGCCAGCATACAATATACGATAGAAAGTATTTTAAAACCTGTGATTCTAGGGAAGAGAGTAATAGAAACAGAAAGGTTATTTGAAAACCTGCATCAAGCTGCTGTCGGCAATACCAGTGCTAAAGCTGCTGTGGATATGGCTTTACACGACTGTCTATCCCAGATTTGCGGTCTGCCTCTCTATCAATTCCTAGGGGGGTACAATCATTCCATTGAAACGGATTATACGGTTAGTATAAACACCCGCGAGCAAATGGCTGCTGATGCTGGTCAATACATTGACAATGGTTTCAATGTATTAAAAATCAAAGTGGGAAAAGATGATATTGAAAAAGACATCAAGCGGATTGAAGCAGTTAGAAACCGTGTCGGCTCTGAACCTTTGATACGTCTTGATGCCAACCAAGGATGGAGTGTTAAGGACTCAATCTACGCCATTCAAAAAATGGAGGATATGGGTCTAAACATTGAACTTGTGGAACAGCCGGTCAAGGCCTGGGATATCGAAGGTCTTAAGAAAGTAAAAGAGCATACTTTTACTCCAATCATGGCCGATGAAAGTGTTTTTTCTGTAGAAGACGCCAGGAGGGTTTTACAAACTGAGAGTGCTGACTTAATCAATATTAAACTGATGAAGTCTGGCGGCATTTATCAGGCCCGAAAAATTAACCAGCTTGCAGAGGCTTATGGAGTACCTTGTATGGTCGGCAGTATGATTGAAACAAAACTGGGAATATCCGCTGCAGCCCATTTTGCAGCAAGTCAGAGAAATATTATACGTTATGATTTCGATGCGCCGCTTATGCTTGCAGAAGATCCGCTAGAAGGCGGCATCACCTATAACGGCTGTCATATCTTATTTTCTTCAGATAATGGTTTAGGTATTAGCAATATTCAATTGGAAGATATACTTTCACAGCAAACATGAGGAGGAGCATAAATGACACAAGCAGAAGCCACAAGAACAACGTGGGTAGTTCAAGTCCCGGTAGCAACTGTTTGGACATCACAGGAATCACCTCGAACTATTGATTTACCCGGAGTATCCAACCCCACCCGAATTAAAGAGTGGCTTAATGGGTTAACGTACGAAACGAGGTTGGCATTAAGCGATAAAAACCTGGTTCAGTCACAGCTTCTATATGGAGAAGAGGTTATAGTAGACGATGTAGAAGGAAAATGGGCCAAGGTCGTTATCCCCACCCAGCCTTCGAAAAAAGATGAGCGTGGATACCCTGGGTATTTACCTGTGGATCATGTTAAAGAAGTACCTGAACACGAATGGATTGGCCAGGGGGTAGCGGTTGTCAGCAAAAACACAACCATTCTTATTGACGAGAAGGAAGATCCGATGTTTGAGCTCAGTTATCTTACTTCCCTTCCTGCTCTCGCCCATGAGGAAAAGTTTATAAAAGTTCGTACTCCTCACGGGATAGGATATATTCCAGAACAAGACGTTTCGGTTTATCCATCTAAGGAAGATATCCCTAAAGGAGACGGAGCCGCTATTATAAAAGCTGGCGAGACTTTCGTAGACCTCCCTTATTTCTGGGGCGGTATGAGTTCTTATGGATATGACTGTTCGGGCTTTGTCTATAACATGCATAAAGCCAATGGGTATCAAATCCCAAGAGATGCTACAGATCAGGCCGTATCCGGAAAAAAAATAGAATTAAATCAAGTAGAGCCTGGAGACCTGTTGTTTTTTGCTTATGATAATGGAAGCGGCACTATCCATCATGTCGGTATTTACTATGGAGACGGGAAAATGATCCACTCCCCGAAAACAGGGAAAACTGTAGAAATCATTACTTTAAAAGGAACTATCTATGAAAGAGAACTGTGTTCGGCTCGGAGGTACTGGAAGGAAGCGGAGGATCGCAGATGAAGGATGAAAAAACATTACAAGTCCGTAACTTAAAAAAGCATTTTAAGCTTGGAAAAGACCGGACCCTCAAAGCAGTTGACGGCGTCAGCTTTGATATTTATAAAGGAGAAACATTCGGTCTTGTCGGAGAGTCGGGATGCGGGAAGTCAACTGCAGGACGAACGATTATGAACCTGTACAATCGTACTGACGGAGAAGTTTTGTTTAATAACAAAGACGTTCACGAATTATCTGATGTGGAGGACTTTCAACTCAAAAGACAGATGCAGATGATTTTCCAGGATCCTTACGCGTCTTTAAACCCCCGCTCTACAGTAGCCGATATCATTTCAGAGCCAATGATCATTCACAAGCTGTACAAGACAGAAAAAGAGCGAATGGGAAGAGTCTATGAGCTTCTTGAAGAAGTTGGACTTAACCGTGACCACGCCAACCGCTATCCCCACGAATTCAGTGGAGGTCAGCGTCAGAGGATCGGAATTGCCCGTGCGCTCGCTTTAGAGCCGGAATTAATCATTGCGGACGAACCTATCTCCGCTCTTGATGTGTCCGTTCAGGCTCAGGTAGTAAATCTGCTTGAGCGGCTTCAGGAGGATAAAGGACTTACTTACCTTTTTATCGCTCATGACCTTTCTATGGTACAACACATTTCTGATCGAATCGGTGTAATGTATTTAGGTCACATGGTTGAGCTGACGAGCAGTGAACAGCTTTATGAAAAGCCGCTTCATCCGTATACTCAAGCTCTCTTATCCGCTATCCCCATACCAGATCCAGATGTTGAGGACAGCCGGGAACAGGTCATTATTGAAGGAGAAATCCCGAGTCCTATTGATCCGCCAAGCGGCTGTGTGTTTCGAACGCGCTGCCCGCTCGCTATGAAAGCGTGTGCTGAGATCGAACCGCTGTGGCAGGAAGTGGAAACAGACCATTTTGTTGCCTGCCATTTATATAATGAGGATATCGAGGATAAAACACCTATTAAGGATCAGCCTGCTTTAATTGTGAATAAATAATCAAAACGCCGAATCTGGTAATTTACAGGATTCGGCGTTTAATGTTAGATTTCCAGATGTTTCTTTAACCATTCAAATGCTGCCTTACCGTGTACCTCATGCTCTCCATCAAAGAAATCCTTCCCAAAGGAAAACAGGCACTCAAATTCCCTATAGATGGACTCAATATATTCGATGGCTTCTCCAGCCGACTCCCGGGGAAAAACTGTATCCTTATCACCTGATTCAATAAAAAGAGGACGCGGGCAAATTAAACCAATCAGCGATGGAAGTTCTCCTAGCTTTAATAAATGTGGAATGTAATTATCGATGCAATGAGGTGAATTCAATATACTGCCTTTATAAGTATTCGCAAAACCACTTAATACGGTAGCTTCTACTCTTCGGTCAAGGATCGATAGTAAAGCAGCGATCAGTCCTCCGCCAGAGAAACCCACCACACCGAGCTGGTCTCGGTTAACGTCCTCATACTTTTCGATAATATCGATCGCACATCTTGCTTCGTAAACCCTTAAACCGGCTAACGTCTTTCCGCTCATAAGAAGCTGGACAGCTAAAGAATAGCACGAATTCCTCTTACCGCTCGTTAAATCTTCTTCAAGCATACGTTCTCCAAACCCCACGATTTCGGGTACAAAGACTTTAAAACCTTTTTTAACCAAATCAAGGCCAAAGTCCCGATGAGCAGTGGCTTCATTTATCATTCCTACTGCTTCTTTACTCCCTTTACCATGCCCGTGTAGAGCTAATACAGGACTGAACTTCGAATCAGCAAAAGAGCTGTTTGGGGTTAAAACATACATAGAACAGAATAACCCTTTAGTTGTGTTAAATTTAATACGTTCTCTCCGGTAGTCGTCAAAGTATACAGGCTCTTCCATTTGAACCAGGCCACTTCTCCTTGATTGTGGAAAGGAACCAAGCATCTGTTGTAATTCAAGAACCATACGGCGCTTATTAATAAGCTTTTTATTGGTGGCATCTTCATACAGCTTTCTTAAATAATAATCAACCTCCTGCATATGTGTACCCCTTCCATTCCATGGAATTTTCCCTCCATTAACCATAAACAGCCAGTTCCAAAAAGAAAAGACCGATTCAACAGTCCTTCCTGTCAAATCAGCCCTTCCTCTCCTTTTAATTACTTAAGGTTTTCCATCTTTACATGGTCCATATCGGTAAAGGTGTAATTCTCTCCAGCCATTGCCCAAATAAATGTATAGTTGTTCGTCCCTACACCTGAATGGATCGACCACGGTGGAGATAAGACCACTTGTTCATTTTTAACGACCAAGTGCCGCGTATCATCAGGTTTGCCCATAAAATGGAAGACTCGCGATTCGTCATCCATATCAAAATACAGGTAAGCTTCCATACGTCGGTCGTGAACGTGAGGCGGCATAGTATTCCACATATTGTTGGGAGCCAGCAGTGTCATACCCATCATAAGTTGACAGCTTTGCAGACCATCTTCATGGATATATTTATATATCGTACGGTTGTTAGACTCTGCATCTGAGCCAAGTTTCGTCGGTGTGGCATCCTCAATTGGCAGTTTTTTAGTAGGATATTGTTTATGTGCTGTAGCGGAAGCTAAGTAAAACTTTGCAGGCTGTGAGGCGTCAACGCTTTCTAACGTAACTTCTTCATTCCCCAATCCGACATACAAGCAGTCGCGTTTATTTAATTCATAACTCTCTCCATCAACCGTTACTTTTCCTTGTCCGTCTGAGATATTAATAATTCCAGCTTCTCTTCTCTCTAAAAAGAATTCTGTTTTCAAAGTTTCCTGGTCTTCAAGTTTTAATGGTTTAACACTCGGGACAGCACCTCCCGTAATCACACGGTCATAGTGAGAATACACCATGTTGAGCTCACCTTCTACAAATAGTGAATCTACTAAAAACTCGCTTCTTACTCGTTCACCATCGTAATTTTTAAAATCCGTCGGGTTGGTCGCATATCTTACTTCCATGTTCATTCTCCTCTCATTTTTTATCATTTATTACAGTCTCTTATAAAAATGCTTCTTACTAAGAGCTCATCCATCCACCATCCACATTTAAAATATGCCCATTCACATAATTAGAAGCATCTGAAGCGAGAAATACTGCTGCGCCCTGCAGATCTTCAGGGGTCCCCCATCTGCCTTGAGGAATACGGGAAGTGATATAAGCATTTCTCGCTTCATCTTCTCTTATAGGAGCGGTGTTGTCTGTTGCCATATAACCTGGTGCGATAGCATTTACATTAACTCCTTTGCTGGACCACTCGTTCGCCAACGATTTCGTCAAACCTGCAACGGCATGTTTACTAGCTGTATAAGCTGGAACCTTTAAACCTCCCTGATAGGAGAGCATCGAGGCAATATTTATAATTTTTCCGGAGTTATTTTCAAGCATATGTTTACCGATTTCACGGCTTAGTTGAAAGACAGCGTGCTGATTGACGTTAATGACGTTGAACCAATCATCGTTAGAGAAATTTTCAGCATCCGCCCGACGGATAATCCCCGCATTGTTAACGAGAATATCAACTTTCCCTTTAACAGCGACCGCATCAGCCGCAAGCTTCTCGGCTGCATTTTTTTCACTCAAATCGGAAATGAGCTCGTAAAAAGTGCCACCCACGGCTTCTACTTCTTTCTTAGTGTCCGCAAGACTTTTTGTCCCTACACCGATCACTTCGGCTCCTGCCTTAGCAAGTCCTATGGCAATACCCTGCCCAAGTCCCCGGCTCGCCCCAGTTATCAGTGCTGTTTTCCCTTTTAAAGAAAATAACGAATTCATTAATGTAAACGCCTCCTTCACTGCTTTTAATCCATCTTGACACATATGAATTGATTTCTTAATAACAACGTTGTTATTATTGTATATGTAAAGGCTTTCTTTGTCAACGCAGAACATGATAATTTATATACAATCAAAGATGTGCCTAATAAAACAACGTTGTTTTTAGTTCCTATATTTATTATAATTGAGAAAAAAAGATGGAGGATGACTATGGGGGTAACTATTAAGGATATTGCTAAATCTGCCGGGGTCAGCTACTCTACCGTATCTAAAGCATTAAGAGACAGCCCGCTCGTAAAAGAACCTACAAAAACAAAAATAATCGAGATTGCCCGACAGCTTGGATACCAGCCTAATGTTGCTGCGCGCAGTTTAGTATCTAAGAAGTCTCATACGATCGGGGTCATTTGGCCAACGATTGAACGGGTAACACATTCAGCATTAATTACGGGGCTTAACAAGCAGCTAGAACAGCTTTCCTACACTACTCTGATTTCTATTAATGAAATGGAATTTGCGATTAATACATTTAACCGTTACCAGGTGGATGCGATTGTTGCATTCGACGATCGTAATTCCAGAGAGCCAGCCAATTCTACCGTACCTGTGGTGACTTATGGTATCGCGGATGATTACTCTCCTTTTCCAACAGTGGACGTAAACCGCAGACAAGCTATTCGTTCAGCAGTGGAATATTTTATATCGATCGGCCACAAAAGAATCTGCTATGTAGGTGATCTGCTGCAGGAAGACCGGCTGCAGGAGGAGAAAGTAAATGGGTTCAAGCAGGCGGTCCAATCATTTGGCTTAGATCCTTATTATTCAAGGGTTATTTCTGTATCGGACCTTGAGCAATACGATGGCTATGAAGCTGCGAAAAAGCTGCTTCATGACCCAGAGCGTCCTACCGCTATAATTAGTGGAAGTCACGATTTATCTAAAGGGATTCTGCGGGCCATTTACGAGAGTGAACTTTCGATTCCTGATGATATATCCATCATCAGTTATGACAATATACCAGCTACTGAAAACTTCGAAATCCCTTTATCTACCGTTGGAGTTCCGCTGCAGATGATCACAGAAAAGCTTGCAGAAGTATTAATGTCCGTCATCAACGAGGAAAAAACAGAGGATTATATTTTTCTTGAGCCGGAATTAAAAATAACCGAATCATGCCAGCCCATAAATGGAGGGAATCGATGAAACGAATAAATGTTTATTTAGCAGGTGACTCTACTGTAGCCAATTATGAATCAGCCAATTCCCCTCAAGCAGGCTGGGGACAGCTTCTCCCTCACTTTTTTTCGAAAGAAGTATCTATATGGAACAAGGCAGTCAACGGAAGAAGTTCAAAGAGCTTTATTGATGAAGGACGGCTGATCACCATTGCCAAACAGCTAAAACGTAACGATTACCTTTTTATTCAATTTGGGCATAACGACAGCAAACCAGAGAAAGAACGACGTACAGACCCTTATACTACTTATCAAGAGCATCTTTTAAAATATATTGAGACGGCAAGGACGAACGATGCTGTACCTATACTCGTAACTCCTATTCAGCGTCGTAAATTTAACCTTGACGGTTCGATTAATGAGACACACGGAGAGTATCCTAGTGCTATGAGGCAGATCGCTTCGGATTACGGAGTTCATCTAATCGATTTAACCGAACAATCAACCCGGCTGCTCCATAATCTCGGGACAGAAAACTCCAAAAAGCTGTTTATGTGGATAGACAGAAACGTTTCCCCTAATTTTCCAGAAGGGGCCCAGGACGATACTCACCTTAACTTTGATGGCGCTAAAGAAGTGGCTGAACTTATCGCAATTTCAGTTGCCGGCCTGCCGACTCGGTTAGCCGATTATGTACAACTTCCTCATCAAAAGAGCAATTGTGAGAAATAGATCGTAAGAGTTACCGTAAACATACTAAAAATCGTAGATGCTAACACAATTTGAGCAGCGAGTTCCGGTTCATTTCGGAATTCCTGCGAGATAATTGCGCTGTTCACGGAGCTTGGCATACCTGAAGAAATAAGTAAAGCCTGTGCGAGAATGCCTTCATACTGAAGCAGCCAAATAATCAGTACTGCAAGCGCCGGCCCAAGGAGAAGCCTTATTACGATACTCAGATAAACGACCAGCAGCTTAAATTTAAACGTCAGCTGAGCTACTTGGGCACCTAATGTAATTAGAGCAATACCTACCATCGCATCAGCGATATATTCTCCGGGCTTGATGATAAACTCTGGAACATTTGCATTACTTACATTTAAGAGAATACCTGCTGCCATGGCATAAATGGCCGGCATTTTCAAAAGCCCGATCAGCGCGCGGACCCTTCCCTCTTCTACTGCTCGTAACGAGAAGACACCAAACGTGTAGGAGAAAACGTTTTGCAGGGTCATCACAATTACTTGAATCGTGGCTGCAAAAGGGTCCTGTTTAAAAGCCAGGTCATTAACCGGGATCCCGTAATTGCCTGAATTGTACAGAAGGACACTATTAGCAAATACACCCCTTATGCTTTTTTTATACCTCCCTATCCGGGCAACAAGCCGAACGACCACATATAGCACAGAAATAAATAAGGCAAAAAATACGATTACTTGCCCCAGTAAATCAATAGAAAAGGAAGATTCATATAAGTTAACCAGCACAAAACCAGGACTGAGGAAATAAATATTAAGCTTCGCCAGTGTAAATAAATCAAGTTTAAATGCTTTATGCATGAGTGCTCCGATACCTATTAGAATAAAGACAGGTACAATAATGTTTAGAAAAATAAAGAGAACTTCCATGTCCGATTCCCCCTGCAATAGTAACTTCCTATTTAAATAAACAAGGCCCTCAAGTGTTGAGGACCTTGTTTTATGCATTAAGCTGCTTCAGCTGCCACCTTCACTTCTTCGATATTCTCAAAACACTTCAGCGCCATCCACATGTTTAAATGGGCGAAGATCGTAAACCCGAAGATGGGAATAAAACCAGGAAAAGAGATAAAGAAGTAGTACATGGAAACCGTAGTAATAATCATGAGAAGCAGATTACTAGGCTTTAAGAATCCAATCAATAACGCTTGCTTTATCGTTTGTAAAACCTTTAAATCGTAGTGCACATACACAGGAAAAATATACGCCATCACAATGAGAAATGTTAAGCAGCATACGAGAGCCACAGTAGACATAAAGTCATAGAGACCCCCTTCCATTTGTCGGAAGAAATGCAAATCATAAAAGCATACTACTCCAATAAAGAGTAAAATGACGGCCAGACCATTCGCCCGGAGGAACTCTTTCTTAAACGTTTTGAAGAAAGTCTTGGCTAAAGGGAAATCGGTTTGCCCTCTGGCTGCTTTTCGTGAAACGGTGTATAAAGCAATTGTGCTTGGCGCGATGCCAAAAACAACTCCTCCTAATAAAGTACATACGATCCATAATAAGTTTAACAGAGCAAAGTGCGTAATCCAATTACATAAAGCCAGTACACCTGTTAGTAAACGTCCTGCGTTCATCGGGTCAACCTCCTATTTACAGCTGGCACGTCAATGGGCCGCTTTCTTTCAGCTGCTGAATAACGGCTCATGCAGCAACTTTTCTATGTTAATCGGCTGTTTTTCTTTGACTGACCGCCAGACAGCTTCTCCGGTAGTAACAGCATAAGCCCCATCCTCACTTCCTGATAATACTCGATAGGGACGTGAGGGATCTTCTCCAAGAAAAATATCTTCCTGGATCACAGGATCACCGCCACCATGGCCGCCTTCCTGTTGTAATACGTGAATGGTTTCTTTTGAACCAAACAAAGGAAAGTAATCAATGGTTTGTTCGGGCACCGGGAATGGGACTCGCGAAGGAGCATGAAATTCGGTGGTTTCGATCCTTCCTTTGGTACCATTTATCGCCAGTCTGTATCCTTCGTAAGGGAGTGAAAAGTTTATTGAGTAACTTAAAAGCGCCCCTTTATCATATTGAATTGTTGCTGTATACGTATCCTCAATTTCAATATCCGAATCAAATACACATTGATCCGGGCGATAGTTTGTGTAACCATCTTTTCTGGCTTCATCTGAATCAATATGGTCATCTTTAACTACCGCACTGTTGCTTCTTGAATTCCATCTTGTATAATACGCGCAATTGTGTTTGACGAGACACGTCTTGCAATGCCGGCCGTCTTCTTTTAAGGGGTTATGCTCACTTTCAGGACCGTAATAGTTTAAAGCTCCAAAAGCAAAAACCTGGACCGGTTTTTGATCCAGCCACCAATTTATTAGATCGAAATGGTGGGACGATTTATGAATAGACAGTCCACCTGAGAATTCTCTCATTCGATTCCAACGCTGAAAATAGCTGGAACCATGATAAGTATCAATGTACCAATTCAAGTCTACTGACGTTACTCTGCCAATCTTTCCAGATAAGATCATCTCTTTTATCTTCATGTGATAAGGGCTGTAACGATAATTAAAAGTTACCGTCACTTTCCCTCTGCTATTCTGCTCTGCTTCCATAACACGTCTGCTGTCATGTGCGGTTGTCGTCATCGGTTTTTCCGTGACGACATCCAGATCATGTTCAAGTGCCTTCAAGATATATTCTACATGGGTATCATCGCGGCTGGCCACAATAATAACATCCGGATTCGTTTCTCTAACCATTTGATCAAATTCGTTTTCATTAAACTCAGGAACCTGCTCAATCTTTGGGAACAAAGATTTACATACAGCAAACCTTTTTGAATCATGATCAAGAAGTCCAACCAGCTTACTTGTAGCTCCGAAAGTATCAATCATCGGACGGATAAACATATCGTTTGCCCGCTTACTTACTCCACAAACTGCAAATTTCCTCATGGTTCCAACTCCATTTTCTGTTATTTATTTCATCCTTTAGAGTTTAGGCAGGAGGTGTTGCATTTCTATACTAGCTAAGACAAAAGAGCCCACTCCGTGTAAGTCATTCTCGGTTTTAGGACGATTAATATAATGCTCATAATCTCCAACACCGGTCCCGATACAAATTTCCGGCATGATAAAATGACCGTCTTCATTAAACTGCATTCTTTCTAACAATCCTCGATATCCTTTAATAGCTTGTTCTTTGTAGCTTTCGTCCACGACCCCGTTCCGGATAGCTCTTGCAATTGTATAAACAAACAGTGCGGAACAGGATGTTTCAATCCAGTTATCGCTCCTCTCCCCTTTATTGACGACCTGATACCAAAGCCCATGATCAGGATCCTGGTACTTTACAAGGCTTTCTACCAAATTCTTGAGTGCTGAAATAAGTTCTTGACGAGATTCATGGTTCTCCGGAAGAAAGTCTAGTATTTCATTATATGTGATGCCATACCATCCTATCGCTCTTCCCCAGAACTCCGGAGACTTCCCTGTTTCAGAATCTGCCCATTGCTGTACTTTGCTCTCATCCCAGGCATGGTGGTATAAGCCAGTTTCCTCATCGAGGGTGTGCTTTCGCATCAAACGTTCCTGTTCAAGTACCATATCAAGCAGTTCAGGCTCATTGTACGCCTTTGCATAATTCATGGAAAATACGCCGCCCATGTACAAACCGTCCAGCCACATTTGGTAAGGGTATCCATCTTTATGCCAGAATCCGCCATCAGAGGTAGTATTCAAAGTTGGAAACATATTTCTTAGTTTCTTAGCAGCTTTTCGGTACCTGGTATCTTCATATTTTTCATCGAGTTCAAACAGGAGCAGACCTGCTTGAATGGCATCCAGCTCTTTACGATTCCAAAGGAAATTTCCGTTTTCATCGATATTGTGGTCAACGTATGCTTTGATATAGTTTAAATATTCTCCTTCTCCCACAATAGTCCTAAGCTGACGCATGCTTTCTAGAAAGACTCCCTGATGATAATGCCATCTTCCATCAGGTGGTAATTCAGACGGCTCAAATGCAGCCATCAATGAATCACACGCGGCTTTCCCCCAGTCCAAGGGTGTGTGTAAGCTTTGTTTAATATTGGTTTGTTGATTTAACGTCATACAAATCTCTCCTTACTTAAATAATCAGGCTTTCATCCCCGTAGAGCTGATGCCATCTACAATGTAGCGCTGGAACACAAAGAAAATAACGAATATAGGTAAAATACTTAATGTAGACATGGCAAACATCGCTCCCCAGTTTGTTACTGAGTTAGGATCTGAGAATAGTTTTAATGCTAGTGAAACAGGGTATTTCTCAGGTGTTGACAGATAAATCAGCGGTCCCATAAAGTCATCCCATCTCCAGTAGAAAGAGAAAATCGCTGAAGTCATCATGGCCGGGATGATTAACGGAACGATAATGCGGAAAAAGATGTCAAATGTATTACACCCATCAATTTTAGCCGCTTCATCGAGCTCCATAGGGATCGTACGGATAAATTGCATGATGAGAAAGATGAAAAATGGTATCCCAAAGAATGTTGGTAGGATTAACGGTAAATAGGTGTCAATCCAGCCAAATCCATTAAACATGATATACTGCGGAATCATAACCATCTCGAACGGCAGCATCATAGTAAGCATCATCGACACGAACCAGATCTTCTTGCCGGCAAATTTAATACGGGCAAACCCGAACGCAATCAATGTTGATGAAGCAATACTGCCTACTGTCGCGATGATCGTGATCACAAAGGAATTCCAAAAAAACGTACCAAATGTAATCCCTGCAAACCCGCTCCATCCATCAATATAATTTTCAAAGTGCCATCCCTCTGGAATAAGAGAGTGCGAATCAACGAAGACACTCGAGCTCTCTTTTAAAGAGCTGCTCACCATCCAGATGAGCGGATAGATCATGATTAAAGCGAAAGTGGCCATTAACACGTGTTGAATAATTTTTTTTGTTGCTTTGTTCTTCATATCGCCTTCTCCTTTCTTTATTTGGCATCTGATTCGTAGTGCACCCAGTGTTCCGAACTTTTAAAGATGAGAGCTGTGAATATCGCAATGATTACAAGCATGACCCACGCCATCGCGGAAGCATAGCCCATATCAAAGTATTCAAATGCTCGTCTATACATGTAAAGGACGTACAATAAGGTGCTGTCAACAGGGCCGCCGTTAGTAACAACAAAGCTTGGAGTAAAGGCCATAAATCCTTGGATAACCTGCATAATTGTGTTGAACAGGATAACTGGTGTCAGCAACGGGATCGTAATGATAAAGAACTGACGAAGCGGGCCGGCTCCATCTACACTGGAGGCTTCATAGAATGTCTTTGGAATATTACGAAGCCCCGCTAAGAAGATCAACATGGACGATCCAAACTGCCATCCATATAAAACAATCAATGTCCAAATCGCTGTGTCCGGATCTCCTAACCAGGAGTGAGTCGGCAGTCCAAGAGTCGCAAGGATAGAGTTAAATGCCCCATCATCCCCGAACAACTGACGCCACATAATGGAAACAGCGATACTGCCACCTACTACAGATGGAAGATAGAGCAGCGTACGATAAAGTCCAACCATTTCAACTACTTTATTAAGCGCTAAAGCTACAAGCAGGGCAAAAATCAGACGTACAGGCACGGCAATCCCCGCGTAGAAAAATGTAACTTTCATCGCCTGCCAGAAGGTCGGATCATTTGTAAACATTCTTTCGTAGTTCTCAAATCCAATCCAATTCGGGGTACCCATTAAATCAAAATCAGTAAACGACAAATACAAAGAATACAAGATAGGGAAAAGAGTCAAAGATAAGAATCCAATTATAAAAGGCGATATGAATAAATAGCCTGTTACGTTTTTGTTGCCTGATTTAATCTTTTTATTAGGAGGTACAACTTTAATTTGCTTCTTATCTTTAGGCTTTTTCACTGGATGCTGGGGTTCCACTTTTTCATGTCCATCTTTTTTCGGTATCATCGCACTCACCTCTTTCGCAAACTTTTATGATAAGAAAGTGGCCCTGAATGCTGTCCCCAGGGCCACCTTCCCGTAAAATTTTATCGAGCCAGAATTGATTCAACTGTAGTTCTAAACTGTTCTGCGCCTTCTTCTGCAGATAGTTCTCCGTACATAACCCTTTCGTCGATTTTTGCCAATTCACCCAGCACTTCAGAAGACTGAGGAGGGAAATTCGAATCGATTGGAGAGCTGTTCTCTGTTACCATTTCAATGTACTCAAATACTTTTTGGTCTGTTTCACTTAGGTCAGCAGATAGTTCTTCTCGAATATCTTCTTTAATTGGAACACCACGGTCAGAACCGCCAATTTCATAAACTTCAATGTTATTTACAAAGAAGTCAATAAATTTCGCTGCTTCTTCTTTATGTTCAGAGTTTTCGGCTACAGACCAGAGCATCGCAGGTTTTAAGTACATACCCTGATCATTATTGGAGCCTGGCAGCAGTGTCATTTCCAGAGGATTGCCATCGGCTGCACTATCAAGAGCCGTAGCCTGGTTAGACCATCTAAAGTCAAAAGCTGCTTCGCCTCGTGCAATTAACTCGTCCTCTACACCTTTAATCTGCTGAATAGTTTCATAACCAGGAACAGCACCTGCTTCATGAAGCTCCAGATTCCTTTCAAAGTAATCTACAAGAAGCTGATCATCTTCATAGCCTAGAGCTGTTCCATCCTCGTTAAACAGCTTTTCACCTTTTTCCCTTAAGTAATATTCAAACAAGTTCTGCGGTTCCATCAGTCTTGCACCATATTCACCTGTTTCTTCACTAATCTGAGTGGCATATTCCTCGTAATCTTCCCAGCTCCACTCGCCGTCAGTGATCTCCACTCCAGCTTCATCTGTCATATCTTTGTTATAAAAAGCAGTCAAAGCGTTCGTACCGGTTGGAATACCCAGCAGCTTATCATTTTTCATACCTGATTCCATGATGGTGTCGTCTACACCTTCTACGTCAATTGTTCCATCTTCAACAAACTCACTAAGATCGGCCAATAAATTTTTATCAGCATATTGATTTAAGTATTCACCAAAGTTTTGCTGCATGATATCCGGCAGGTTGTTCCCGGAAGCAGAAGCAGCCATTTTTTCGAAGTAGCCGTCAAAACCGGTAAATTCTGATTCGATTTTGATATCCGGATTTTCTTCTTCAAATTTCTTAATAATTTCCTGGGTCTGGTCGTGACGACTTTGTGATCCCCACCATGTCATGTTTAGAGTGGTTACCCCATCTTCCTCTTCACTGTCTCCTGAAGCTCCTTCTGAATCTGAACAAGCTGTAAGAACGCCAATTAACATAAGTGCTGCTAAACTAATTGCCCAAAACTTTTTCTTCACTTTTTGATAACCTCCCTCGCAATATTTGAAAGCGCTTTCTGTTTCATGAATCTATCATAAAGTTTATCGTTTTTATAATAAATAAAATTTTCAGATATCAATGTATAAAAAACAGACATTCCTGAAATTGAGATCGAATAAGGAAGATTTATAGCAGAAAAAAGCTTATAGAGCCCGTACTCTATAAGCTAACCGCTCGTTTTATTATTGATATAGCTTGTTGGGGTTACACCTGTATATTTCTTAAAAACCTGCCCGAAGTAACGCGGATTATTACCAAAACCAACCGATTCAGCTACTTCGAATATCTTTACTTCATCCGGCGATTCCTCAATCATTTCAACCGCTTTTTCAATCCGCCGATTGATAAGAAAGTTAGAAAACCGCTCTTCTTTTTCTTTTTTAAAAAGCTTTCCTAAGTAATCCGAATTCATGTAGAGAACTTCTGATGCAATCTTAGACAAAGAAAGCTCAGGATCATCAAGGTTTTTCTCCACAAATTCTACTACGCGGTTAATAATGCTGCTTTGTGTCTGTTTCGTCCGTTCGTAGTGATGCTGAGAAATTTCAGTCGCTGCTTTTTCAATAAAGTGTCTAATTTCATGAAATTTATCGTATTCCTGAAAAATGATGATCTGTTTAAAGTACTCGGCCATCCCATCCTTGCCTGCCTGTCTGATAATGGACATAAACAATTCCAGACAGTGGGACTGGACAAGGCTGACTTCGTACTTTTTCTGCTTTACTTCTTCAAAGAAATTATTCAAATTTTGAAGCACGGCCTCTGTATTGCCACTTCGAATCGCAAATATCAGATCCTCATGATCGTACTGCAGTTCGTCGATACTCGTATGATCTTTTTTTAAATCCTGCATGGTGATTATGCTGCCTCCTGAAACGTAAAAACGCTGAGTTAAACAATTTAATGTTTCATTGTATAACGTTCTCAGATCGCTGATACTTCCGCTGTCACTGATGGCAGCCGTGTAATCCATCGGGTAAAAGCTTGTAAAATCCTGCTTTGCTTCTTTAACCTTTTCAATAATAGTATTTAATGAATTCATTTCAGCAAGCACTACAATCTTATCACCGATTGTCGTTTCTAAAGGGACCTGCTCTTCACCAAGCTTTTCTACGACAATTTTTTTCAACGCTAATAAGTGTTCATACTCATAGGGATCATCCATTGTGATTACGACCAGTCTGAATTCTTTTGAGTTTGTATCAATTTCAAATAACGCTCTATAATGTTCCCATTCCTGAACACCATATTTTTTGTTGGTAATATACTCTTTTAAAAATTGCTCCTTCGCTTTTGGCATCACCTGCTGCAGATGGTCCCGCATATTTTTCAGGAACTGGTCTTTCTCGACCTCTTCATTCAGATCTTCAACCACTTGTTTTAAAGCGGTTTCAATCTTCTCTTCATTGCTGGGCTTCAGCAGATAATGCTTCACATTGCACTCCATTGCTGTTTTAGCAAACTCAAATTCATCGTGTCCAGATAACACAATGAACCGTATATCAGGATAAAGGCTGTGTACCTTTTGAATGAGCTGCACTCCATTGAGACCGGGCATTTTAATATCTGTAATTACGATATCCGGCTGATCTTTATTAATCATCTCAAATGCCATTTGTCCATGATTAGCTTTCGCTGTTAATTCCGTTCCGCAGGCTTTCCAATCTACAATAGCTGCTATGCCTTCTAAGATATTAATTTCATCATCGACTAATAATACTTTATACACCTTGCCTCACTCCGTCATATAAGGTAGTAGAATCTTGACCTTCGTGCCTATGCCCACTTCGCTCTCGATCGTTATTCCATAAGCGTCACCAAACATCATCTTTATACGTTCGTTAATATTATTGAGTCCAATTCCCGAACTCTTCGAACGAATTTCTCCACGATAAATCCCCTCAAGTTTGTTCTCTTCTATCCCAGGCCCATTGTCGGTAACCGTAAGTTCAATTCCTTCTTCTTTTTCAAAAATATTGACAGTGATCCGGCATTCATCAATCATCTCTTCAAGTCCATGCTGAATCGCATTTTCTACAATTGGCTGGATGGACAGCTTAGGAATCTGGCTATTGTGGTACTGTTCAGGGATATCTAAAGTGAAATCCAGACGCTTATCATAACGATATCTTTGGATCGTAATATAATTGCGGACAATTTCTAATTCTTCTTTAATCGTGATCATCGGAGCCTTTTTGCTAATAATGTTTCTCATCATGTTGCCAAGAGCGTCAGCCATTACGGAAATCTTCTCTTGTTTATTTACCTTAGCCAGCCAGTTGATGGAATCAAGGGTGTTATATAAAAAATGAGGGTTAATTTGAGCTTGTAATGCTTTATATTCAGTTTCTTTAATCATTAATTGCTTCGTGTAATTTTCTTTAATCAGTTCATTGATTCGATTGAGCATAAGCCGAAAATTGTCATGCAGTTCTCCGATCTCATCATTATAATGTTCTTCAGGGATAGACTCTTCAAAGTCTCCTTCCTGAACCTTTTTCATCCGTGCAGATAAAGACTCAAGCGGTTTCGAAATATTCTGGGCCGCACGTCGGCTGAGAAGTATCGTTAAAGTAAGCATCAGTAAAAAACAGAGCACCATAATAATTTTGATAGCATCGGTTTGCTTGCTTATATTGTCATACGGCAGGAGATGGTGGTAAGTTAACTGTGAAAATTGGGAATGAGAGTAGGAAAGTAGGTATTCTTTTCCGTTTATTTCACTTCTGTTGTAACCGCTTCCATCTTTGTTGTTAGAAAAATCGTTAATATTCCATTCTCCCTCACTGCTCTGGTAAAAGATTTCATTATCGCTGGTAATAACGAAATCTTTATTGTCAGGAGAAAAGTTGAGGGTCTGCTCTACGAATTCATTCATATCGATAGAAATAATTAAAGTACCTATGTTTTCCAGACTTAAATTTTCTTTTTGTCTAATCAACCGTGCTGACGAAATTCCGTTTTCACCATCTATTCTCGTCCAAATGTTAGACCCTTGAGTATCAGCTAGCAGTCTGCGTATCTTCCGGGAGTCATTTTCAATTTGGGTATTATAACCTGTCGTATGTTTTTCTCCATGTCGATCAATCACTTGCATGGAAGAAATATACTTACGGGTGGAAGCATAGTTAAGCAGGCGCTCAAGCAGCTTGGCTTCCGTTTCATAAGCTTCAAACGTATATTTATTTGTATTAATGGTTTCCATATAACTTTGAATTACGGCGTCTGTACTCACCTGAAAAGAAAGATCTTCTATAACGTTTAATTCTTTATCAACAACTGAAGATGAAAGCTGCAGCATATCTGCCGATTCCTCATAAATTCTTTCCTCGTACAAAGAAGTAAAATAATGATAAGTGATCAGGCCAAGAAGTCCAAAAATCATTAAAAGAAGGAGCGAGATAGAAAATATTTTATCTTTAATTTTAAAGTGACTGTAAAAAGGCTTAAGTTTCATGTCTCCCTCCCCCTGCCGTTTTTAATCGAATTATATCACAATTGAAAAAATTATAAATGTTTATTTTAGGAATGTTATTGTATACTCTTTCCTTATGCCGATTGAGAAAGATTTCTTTTCTCCTTTGCCACCATTTTAAGAACAATGGAAAGAACGATGACTAACCCTGCAAGTTCCCCCAGGGATGCAGCTATGGAACCATTCACCCCATTCCAAGCGGGGAAATAAGTTACCAGAAGGGAGATAGACACGACCACTGTTATTAAGTTTCCGATTTGGGCCGCGGCCATTCGTTTCGTTTTTCTGTGGAGCATTAGGAAGCCGTTTAAGAAATCAACCCAGGGAAATACAAGTGTTTTAATTATAAAAAACTTGAGAACAGCAATTGTTGTTAAGGTCAGCTCCTCATCTGCCCCCATAACCTCTTCCATAAACCACAGGCCTGCAGGTGTATAACATAAAACTGAAAGAGCGAGAGTAGGGACCATGCTTATAAATACAATAAACCGTATGACTTTTTCCTTATTCACCTCATAAAGCTGAAGGACTAACTGGTGCGTATACATAAAGAAGCTTAGGAGCATTTGAGTGATGCTGAAAGCTAAAGCAAACGAAGCAATGCCCATTTCGATATTATTCGTCTTCGCTAAAAATACATAGATCACAGGAACGAGTACTGTCTGAATTACAAAGTAAAAAGCTAAAGGCAGATAGAAGCTGGAAATCTCTCTTTTACGTAATTTTGTTACTTGTTTCTGATAAGAAGCGTTTAATATCCGGTGTCCCTTCCATACACTGATGACACACTCGATGAGCATTCCGAGTAAAAATAAAATCGAGCCAGCAGCACTCGTAATATAGTCAAAATAGACGAATAAATAGGCTGCAGCGAACATAACGCATAACCGAATCACCACCATAATCGTCAGCCATTTTGTCTCCAGGTGGTTAATGATCACTCCTTGATAGATTCCTCTGATGCCGGAAAAAATAATGACAAACAAAATAATCGCAAAAGCATCAGAAATGGTTTGAACCATATTGGGATCTGCATTAAATAAATTCACATACACCCAGCCGCCAAATGAACTATATACCATTAAAAGACAGAATCCTATAATGACTGCCATAGGAATTACCATAAATACAGCAAGCGCTTTAAAGGATTGAACATCTTTTACAAGCGCTGAACAGGTCTGTCTAAAAACGATAATCGGTCTTTCTATAATGCCAAACAACGCGAAGGCTACTGCATAACAGGCAATAATAAAAGCGGCGTTCTCCCCACGGCTTAATGTCCCATTAATAATGACATGGGTAATTGACGTTAAGCTGGCTGAAAATCCTAACGGGATAAAAAATGCACAAAGCTGCTTATATGTTAAACGACCTTTTCCAGCATCCACGATTCGTCCTTCTTTCTAATAATTTTCATACCATCATGAAAAATAAGAAGAGGGGCTCCCCTCTTCTTTATCACTTCACTGTAACTACTGAAACAGCTTTAAATGGTACTCCTGAGTTTAACTCGCCTGTGAGCACTACCTCCTGCTCTCCTTTTTCAAGAATGGAAGCTAACTGATCACGGGAGAATCGAACCTCATATTCATTCGATCCATCTTTGTCAAAGTCATCAATCTGCATTTTCTTCTGCTTTGCTATCGGTTCAAGTTCACCATTTACACGAAGGGTTTCTAAATCTATGTCTTCTAGAGCAAACCCATCCTGCAGGCTTACATACGCTTTGGCTTTCGGGCCTTTATGGTCATTATGCTTTTTCCCTTTTTCTTTTTTCTTAATAACCGGAGGCTTCCATTCTGCATTCGCAGAAACCTGGAACTTAAGGAAATCTCCCTTTATAGTGGTTCCATCCTCGTCTCTTTCGTATGGCAGTTCAGGTGTAAGGCTTACAAAGTTCTCATCTGTAAGCTTCGTTCCAGATTCATTTTGACTCACACTGCCGTCAAAGAAGAAGTTGTTACCAGACACTGCTTCTTCCGGATATTGGTCCTCACCTGAATGGTCGCTTTGATATGAAATAAACTTGTCCACTGTAAAGTCTTCTTCGATGTTGGAATACGTGGTAAACGCTAAGTTGCGTCCGGCGTTGTTATAAGAAACAGTGTTTTCAGCAATAACACCTGGGTTACTGTTGCTGGTGACTCCATCTGCCCCATTATTAAACGCTATACTGTCACGCAGAATATGAGGAACATGGATCCCTTCTCCGCCAAGCTTGAAGCCATTCTTGTCACCGTCACCGACTGTTCCATCTGTAAGAGCACCATTTTCATAAGCAATGCTGTCCTCTATTAGTACAGGACCTATGGCTCCCGTACCGGCTTTGGTGTATAAATCCCAGCCATCATCAATGTTATGGTGGGCAATACAGCCAAGGAATACATTGTTCTCACCGGATGTCAGCTTGGCAGCAAAACCATCGGCGTTATTATCAGAAGGATCACGGTTATCAAACGACTCGCTGTTTAAAATTAAGTTGTTTGACGGCCATTCTTCTTTTGGTGCATCTGTATCGGTACGACTGATCTGCAGTCCTGTATCACCATGTTCATAAAAGCGGCTTTCTTCAACAATATTATCATTACCGCCTACGGTGAATCCTTTTGTGTTTCCGGCAGATCGAGCAAAGTCGATGCCTTTAACGTGCCAGTAATCACCGCTTAATACAACACCCTCAGACTTTTTATCAAAATCGATTACAGGGCGTGCTCCATCCTCTGCCTCTAAATATTTCATGCTGTCTTTTGCTCCATCGTTATACTTTGCGATTTCCAATTTAGAGTCCCGGACATAATCGCCATCGCTTAGTACGATTTTCTGACCAGGCAGAACATATTCTACAGCAGTATCCAGATCAACCGGATGATCCTCTGTACCGTCTCCGTCACCTGATGCTGATGGAGTGACATGGATATCCCCTTCTTCATTGAACGTTTTCATCGAAACGGTAAAGTTCTTTACTTGTTTCCCGTATGAAGTTAAATTCTGCGTATCATCGGGAAGGAAAGTAATGCTGAAATTTGTCTCATCATTATCAGCTAACTCTGCGGGAACACTTGTTAATTCTCCCTGTTCAACAGATTCATTACTAACAATTTCTTCATTTTCCTGCTTAACGCTGACGACACCATCTACATTGGAGTCCAGCAGCAGGTCATACTCAGATTCAGATGTTTTACTTCGGGACTCGATACTAAATTCAGGCTCCACCGGCTCTTCAGGTGCTTCTACCTTTGGAGGATCCGTATCTTGAGCTGTAACGGAATAATCAATATTGCTTACTTCAATATCTGCAAGCCGAGCTGTATAGAACCCAACATAGATTTTGGAATCCTGTACATTTAAGATGTCAGGTTCAAAGAAAATCTCCTCATCCCCATCGTTCAGCCTGCCAGTGTAGCCACTGTTCGTTTTGGATAATGTTAAACGATAATCCTGTTCCGGGTATGTGTTGCCCGTTTCGGGTTTCACATCGTTCAGCATCGTCTTTTGCACTCCCTGACTGCCAGCACCGTCCGGAGACTCTACTCCGTCACGAATGAACAACTGGGTGCCATTCTTTTCCTGAGTTCCGCCGCTAAAGCCGCCGACAGCAGCGATATTAGACGCAAATACGCTTGAATTATCTTCTTCTCCTATTGCGTCACGCGCCATAATTCCAAATGACTCCTGCCCATCGTGATTTGGACTCTTGGCGTATTCATTGACTTTAATATCAGCGGAAAGTTCAAAATTGTCCTCTTCCGCATCAATCTCTGTATAGTAGTATGTGATTCCATCATGATCCCCGGTAATTTTTCCCGCGCCGGGTTCAGCTACAATTCGGACTGAGTCATCTTCATCTGTAATGTAATTTGTATCACTTCCTGTAGACTGGCCGAACTGGATCGTCTGCCAATCTACTTCCCCTTGATCGCGAACCGTTACATCAAACGTAATGGGTTCAATTGAGTCATCAGCAGGGGTGACGGTAATTGGATACACACCCTCTTCAGAAGAATTTAATTCAGAACTATCAAGTTCGTAATCAGCTTGGTCTAACGGCTCTTCATCGCCGTTATCATAGACTTTGGATATTTCGAGTCCTTCAGCATCAAATTCTTCTTCGAGGTCGTATGTGGTTTTAGGATATTCGGTAACCTTTATGCCCTCTGATTCTTTTTCTTTTACATTAACTGTAAAATCAGTCTCTTCCCCTTTATAGGATAAGGTTACTTCTTTGTCTCCTTCTGTACTTGTATCAAGCTCAGAGACATCAATTTGATCCTTTGTTAATCGCTCGGTCGTCCCATCACTATAAGAAGCCTCGACCGAAAGACCATCCAGATCAAGTTCGTCCCCTATAAAATACTGTGTTTTTGTAGGCGGCTGAATGACCTCAAGTGCTGAAACCTGCTCATCCTTCACTTCGATATCAAATGAAGCGGACACATCAGACTTCTGAGAAGATTGAATAGTGACTGATTTAGTCCCTGGTTCCGTTAACTGCGCCCCCTCTTCTATTTCTTCCCCGTCGATGAAAAAGGTGTATTGGTCACTCGTCAGCACCTCTTCCTTATAACCATCTTCGTATTCTCCGATCACTTCCAGTCCTTCTGGGTCAAAATGATCATCTACATAATAATCCGTTTTTGCAGGGTAATAATTGATATACATATCAGTTAGCTGCAATTCTGTAATGGTTAAATCAATGTTTTTTTCAATTCCGTTATAACTGACTGTTATGGTATTTGTACCTGGTTCACTACTGTCAAACCCTGTAACAATATAATCTTCCTCCGTTAACGTTTCCGTGGTGCCATCTTCCTGGACGGCCTGTACCTCCAGACCTTCTAAATCCAGTTGTTCATCAATTAAGTATTCCGTCTTCATGTTCTCTGCATTCACTTCTATATCGGAAACCTCTGCTGACTGCTCGACATTTGTATCACTAAATGTCACAGTTCCATTACGTGCTACATAAAACCCTAAATAAAGGTCCTCAGAAAAGGCTTCATCTAAAGTCACTGTCTCACTTTGTCCATTAGAGGTAACAACAAACGTATCTCCTGACTTTTTAATGGACAAATCATACGTCTCGCCCGGGCCTGGTGCTGTATTATCTGAGAAAACATCCAGCTTACTTAATCCACCCTGACTATAGAAACCTCTTATTGCATCATGTAAAGCACCGACAGCTACATACTCAGAGGCCTGCTTGCCACTGTCTCCATTTTCTCCTACCCCATTCCTCAGCATCAAGCCGAATGAACGCTGGCTGTCAGGACTGTAAGAATCAGCGTAAGCCGTTGTTTCTATTTCAAAATTAGAATCGGCCGGCAGCTTCGTGTAGTAATAAGACAATCCTTCTTCACTGCTGGCTATTTTTCCCCCTGAGGCTTCGATCGTAACAGAGCCATCCTCGTTAAATGACGGAGGTGGGTTACTATCTTCGCTCGTATTGGAACCAAAAGCTCCGAACTCCCAGTCTTCAGAATCTTCACCAGATCCTTCATCAGCGAAAGCGGTTACATTTAAGCTTGTAAACAATAAGATTAGAATTGTTATGACTGCCCATCGTCTTGTCCATCTCTTCATTCTCCACATCTCTCCTTTTTTAATGCCCCCCATTAAAAAAGCTTTTCCCTAATTGGTTAGTGGGTGTGTTACAGACGCTTTAACTTTAGCCTGTTCACGCATTTTCTCTATATAACTTCTAGCTTCAAGCATTTGATAATCTTTCGCAGCTTCCATAATGATTCTTGCCTGCGGCTTATACTGCTCCAGCAGCTCCATATACAATTCATAATTCAAATCACCTTTTCCTGGAACCACGGTTTTGATCTGCCCGTCAGCACCGATGATACGATCTTTAGCATGACCGGCAATGATACGTGTTCCTAGTAAATCAAAGGCTTCTCTAATCACTTCATCCTGCTTATGAAAGTTTCCATTATGCACTAAGTTCCCTGGGTCCAACACGACTCCAATGTTAGAAGACGGTACTTCCTCAAGCATATGATGCAGCTGTTCTGCTGAGCCGATTAAATGGTCATTCGCCGGCTCAATGCCGATATAGACACCCCATTTCTCGGCCTCCTCTACCAGCTCTTCAATATTCGTCTTTAATATTAACCATTCATCACCCGTGAGCTCCTTTGACTGCAGCTTTCCTACTTCACAGGCAACAATCGGTGCACCGAAGAACTTCGCATGACGAATCAATTCTTTGAAGCGTTCCATGTTCTCCCGCCTCTGCTGAACATCTTCATGAAAAAAGTGAAGGTAACAAGCTAATACAGAAATGGAAACATCATGCTTATCAAACTCTTCCCCAATGTCTTCCGCAAGTCCCGGACTTAGTAATCCCGGCTTACTAAAATCATAATCATTAAATGCCTTCCAAAGGGCGAGCTGTACATGAGGAAACCCTTTTGCCCCCACCTTGGAAGCAAGCTCCTTATACGACATTTTCCCAAATAAATGGGCCAGCACCCCTATACTCATTCAATAACCTCCTTATATTTTTATTGATGTATAAAAAGCCTCATCAGTTATTCAGCTGAGTAAGGCTTCCTCATTGTCACCTGGTAACGGCCTGCTGATCATTCATCAGCTGGTTCACTTCCTGCAGTGTTGGAGCTCCCTCCCAGTCCCCATGGAACTGTGTCGCTAATGCTCCTGTTACATTGGCACGCTTTAATGCTTTTGGCAGTATTTCCGCTGACTTCTCCTCATTTAGAAAATTCTTCTCTTCTAATAATGCTGACAGAAAACCGGCAGCATAGGCGTCTCCCGCTCCTACGGTATCAACCACTTGTGTCACTTTATAAGGTTCTTCCTCATAGAAACCATTTTTCGTAAAACCTATAGATCCCTCTTCTCCAAGCTTCATGGCTACTATCGAAGGACCCATTTCTAGAAACTCCGCACCGTGAGCAGCAGGAGACTGTTCTCCTAACAGAAATTCTGCCTCCTCCAGCCCCGGCAGGAATATATCACAAAGAGGAATCAGCTCAAGAAGCACCTCTCTTGCGGTGTGGTCATCCCAAAGCTTTCTGCGCAGATTAGGATCGAAGGAAACAGTTAATCCCTGTGCTTTCGCCTGCTTCATCGCTTCTTTCATGAACTCCACCGTGTGCTCCCCTAGAGCAGGAGTGATTCCTGTGACATGCAGATGTCCTGCCTGCTCAAACCATTCAGGCTTTATATGCTCCCTTGCGAATTGACTCGCTGCTGAGTTCCTGCGGTAATAATACACGCTTGGATCTCCAGGTGTTGTGGCTTCTTTAAAATAAAGAGCTGTCGGTTCATTTGGATCCTTTTCCGTATAAGACACGTCAATTCCTTCTCCGGCAATGGTAGAGAGGATAAGCTCTCCAAAAGGATCACTGCCTACACGACTGATCCATCTCACTTTTTTTCCCAGCCGGGATAAACCGAATGCCAGGTTTGATTCTGCTCCTCCCACCGACTTAGATAATAAAGGAGCGTACTTAATTCCCCCGCCATTATAAGGCTGAATAAGGACCATGCTTTCCCCGATCGTTACGACATCCGCGTAATTACCCATGAACAGCAGCCTCCTCTACTTTGGCGGTGTACTGCTCAGCCAGTTTCGTAATTTCACTGTATTTTCCTTCCGCAATCAGCTTATTGTTTACCAGGTTTCCTCCTAACCCAACAGCTGTGACGCCGTTTTGAATCACGTCTTGGATATTATCTAAATTCACACCGCCTGTGGCGATCATTTTAATATGGTTGAGCGGGCCGCGTACGTCTTTAATATAATTCATTCCGAGAGCCCCGACTGGAAACACTTTAACCGCAGGAGCTCCAAGGTTTGTTGCGCGTACCATTTCTGTCGGTGTCATCGTTCCCGGCCACACCGTAACTCCTTTTGAAAGACAGTAGGTGACTACTTCTTCATCAAAATGAGGACTCACGATATATTCAGCTCCTGCTTCGATGGAAGCTTCTGCATCCTCCACACTTAAAACCGTCCCTGCCCCAATCTTCATTCGCCCTTGAAATGACTCCTTCAATTCCGAAATCATTTCAAGCGCCCCCTCTGTATTCAACGTGATCTCCAGGAAGCGTACCCCTCCGTCATACAGAGCCTGCGCTGTTTGCTGTCCTGTACCTAAAGGGATACCGCGGATGATTGCGATAATTTTTTTCTCGTCTAATAGCTGATCCATTCCAAGCTCCTCCTTCATTAGAGCGTCACTCCCGATTTAAAGATGGCAATTTCACGAAAGTCATTTTTCTCATTGTTGACAAGCTCTCCGCTGGCCACGCTGATAATATAGTTGATAAAATCCTGAAGCACATCATCCGGCGCTTTCCCCTCAAGGAGACTGCCTGCATTAAAATCGATCCAGTGTTTCTTATTTTCATAGATTTGTGTATTAGTAGATATTTTCATCGTCGGTACAAAGGATCCAAACGGGGTCCCTCGGCCTGTTGTAAAAAGAACAATCTGACAGCCGGCTGCTGCAAGGGCTGTAGAAGCAACTAAATCATTACCGGGGGAGCTGAGCAGATTTAAACCTTTCGTTTCCAGCCTTTCGCCGTATTTCAGTACATCGGTAACAACTGACGTACCCGCTTTCTGCGTACAACCGAGCGATTTATCCTCGAGAGTCGTAATGCCCCCATCCTTATTACCTGGAGATGGATTCTCATAGATAGGCTGATCGTGCTTAATAAAATATTGTTTGAAATCGTTAATGAGATCGACTGTCTTATGGAAAACCTTTTCGTTAACTGCTCTCTCCATTAACAGCTTTTCTGCTCCGAACATTTCAGGAACTTCTGTTAAAACAGTCGTCCCGTTTTGAGCGACGAGGTAATCAGAGAGTCTGCCAAGCAGCGGGTTTGCTGTAATACCAGAGAATCCGTCTGATCCGCCGCATTTAAGTCCGACTTTCAGCTCTGACAGCGGTACCTCTTCCCGATGGTCATCTTTGGCTGTCTGATAGATTTCATGCAGAAGCTTGACGCCTTCCTCCATTTCATTCATAACGTCCTGAGAGGTAAGAAACTTGATTCTGCCTCTGTCATAATCACCGAGAGACTGTTCAAATTCATTGACGCTGTTATTTTCACAACCTAACCCCAGTACCAGCACCCCTCCTGCGTTTGGGTGTTTCACAGCATTTCCGAGGGTTGTTCTCGTATTTACGTGATCATCACCCAGCTGGGAACAGCCGTAGTTATGCTTTAGAACCTGAATATTATCGAAAGGGGTTATGTCGCCAACCTCAGATTGAAAAATCTTAATGATCTGTTCCGCAATCCCATTGACACATCCGACTGTAGGAACAATCCACAGCTCGTTACGGATGCCGACACGGCCATCCTCACGCTTAAAGCCTTTAAACGTTAAGTTTTCCTTGATAAAAGGATTGTCTGCAAACTTCGGTTCATATTGATAATCCTGAACGCCCTCAAGATTCGTTTTCGTATTGTCAGTATGCACCCAGTCCCCTTGCTGCACCGGCTTTTCAAGATGTCCGATCGGAAAACCATATTTCAGGATATTTGTCCCTTTATCCATCGGTTTTAATGCAATCTTATGACCTCTTGGTACATCTGAAGTCAATTCAATCTCTTCAGCTTCTACCTGGACCTTCGTGCCGCGGGGCAAATCTTTTAATGCCACTGCAACATTATCCTGTTCATTAATTTTCAATATATCTTCCACGGTTTATCCTCCTCGCAGAATACTTTACACGTTGAGCTGCTGAGACTGTGGCTGAAACCCCAGGAACTGTTCAGCATTTTCATAGGAAATCCCACGAATAATTGGTTCAAGCAGCTCATCGTCATTTGGAACTTCACCATTGTTCACCCATCCAGCCAGTAAATCACACAATATCCTTCTGAAGTACTCATGACGCGTGTACGACAGGAAGCTCCTTGAATCCGTCAGCATGCCGATAAACTGACTGAGCAGCCCCATATCAGCAAGCGCTTTCATTTGTGAGAGCATCCCTTCCTTCGTATCATTAAACCACCAGGCTGTCCCGAACTGCATTTTCCCTGGTACTCCGCCTTCCTGGAAGCTGCCTGCGATTGTAGCAAGCACCGGATTATCTTTGGGATTTAATGAATAAAGCACCGTTTTTGGCAGTGCATCCTCCCGTTCAAGTGCATCCAACAGCTGACAAAGCGGCTTAGCAATCTGCCCGTCATTCATGCTGTCATAACCTGTATCAGGTCCTAATTTATGAAACATCTTCGTATTGTTATTCCTCTGGGCACTAATGTGATACTGCATTACCCAGCCAAGCTCAGCGTACACATTTCCTAAGAAGGTAAGCGTAAACGATTTGTATTTCGCCTCTTCATCCTTGGTGACTTTCTCACCTTTTTTCGCTTTTTTAAAAATCTTGGAAACTTCCTCCATGGTTGCTTCTTCATAAACCACTTCATCCAGGGCGTGATCAGACACTCTGCCTCCAACTTCATGGAAATAACGGGCACGTGCATCAAGGGCAGCCAGGAAATCTTCATAGCTGTTAATCGAAACACCTGAAGACTGTTCCAGCTTGTCGATCCAGGTCAGGTAGCCCTCTCGGTTAATCTCAAGCCCTTTATCCGGACGGTAGCTTGGCAAAACTGTCGTTTCAAAATCACTATTCTTAATCTGTTTATGATATTGGAGCGAATCTACTGGATCATCCGTCGTACAAATCACTTTCACATTAGAAGCTTTAATTAAATCTCGCACTCCGAAACCGTCTTTATTTAACTGCTCGTTGACCCGCTCCCAGATTTCTGGTGCAGAATTTTCATTTAGCGCAACGTAAATATTGAAATATCGCTGCAGTTCCAGATGGGTCCACGTATACACAGGATTCCCAATTGCCTTAGGAACGGTGCGGGCCCAGGCGAGGAATTTTTCATAAGGGTCAGCATCCCCTGTAATTAAATTCTCGTCAATCCCATTCGCCCGCATCAGACGCCACTTATAATGGTCACCATCCAGCCAAATATCCGTAATGGTTTTATATGACTTGTTTTCATAGATTTCTTTCGGACTTAAGTGACAGTGATAATCGATAATCGGCATATCTTTGGCATAATTGTTATACAATCGTTCAGCCGTTTCACTATTCAGCAGAAATGTTTCATCCATAAAATTTTTCATTGTATCCCATCCTTTTTATTTTTGATTTTCTACAGGAGAGACTGTCTGCAGCATCATCTCAGCCGCTGCCTTCGCCCCGCTTAGCCCAATGTTTTCAAAGTAGTGAAACACGTCTTCTGTAAGATACGACAAGTCTTGCTCCCATATCTTTTGATTGCTCAACAGATCAGCAATATCTTCTTTGTTCTGTTGTTTGTACTTCCAAAACTCAGTAAAAGCGTTCAGTACAATTTCATCATCACGCACCTTATATTGTCTCCCTTTATGAAGTCCCATTAAATGACCGCTGTGAAGCGTGTAAGGCTTATAGTAATGAAGTAAAGCAGCGAGAGAGTAGCTGAACGAAACAGGGACATGCTCCTGATATTTTAATAAAGGAAAAACACGGCTTTTCAATTTCTGTACCGCATTTAAGCCTAAATCGACCAGTTGATGCTTCACAAATGGATTCTGAAAGCGCTCGATGACAGAAGTAGCAAAAGCTTCTTTTTCCTTCTGATCAAAGGGAAGGTGAGGCAGTATATCATCGAAAATCACCCGGCGGACGTATGAAGATATCGTATTGTCCTCCATCACTTCCCTGACTGTATTGAGTCCGGATAAGAATCCAACACTGAAAAGCAGAGTATGAGGAGCATTCAATAAGCTGACTTTCAGGTCACGGTACGGCTTTACTTCATCCCACTTCACATTGAGCCCGGCTTTTTGAAAAGGAAGTTTTTCTTCCAGTGAGGAATCAGCTTCTATCACGAAAAGGTGAAAAGGCTCTCCTACCGCCATCAGCGTATCTTCATAGCCTAGTCTGCTCTCCCACTCCTTTACTGTGTCCTTTGGATAGCCTGGAACAATTCGATCGACAAGTGTGTTGCAGAAGATGTTGCGGTTCTCCACCCATTCTGCGAAAGCTTCCGGAAGCTTCCATTCTTGTGCAAGGCGAAGCACAATGGATTTGAGCAGATTCCCGTTATCCTCGACCAGTTCACAAGGGATAATCGTAAAGCCCGCTCCGCCATTTGTATGAGTAAAACGACGATACAGTAAAGCCGTTAATTTGCCTGGAAAAGACAGTGGTGATTCGCTCTCAGGAAAGGCCTCTTCCTTATAAGCCAGGCCGGCTTCAGTCGTATTAGAAAAAATAAATTCGATTGATTCAGACTCTGCTAACTTCAACAGTCCTTCCCAGTCCTCATAAGGGTTAATGCTTCTTGAAATCGTTGAGTTTACTTCAATCTCCTGTTTTTCCTTACCGTCTTCTATTCCTTGGAGAATCGTTGTAAAAAGTCCATCCTGCTTGTTAAGCTTAGGAACGACTTTCCCATGAGGCGTCGGCTGAATCGCCACAGACCTTCCGTTAAACAGCTGCTGCTTGTTCATTTGCTGCAGCATCCAGTTTATATAAGCTCTTAGAAAATTTCCTTCTCCAAATTGGATGACTTTCTCAGGAAGCTCTTTCTCCAGCTGGGACTTATCAGCATCTTTTGTCAACTTTCGTGCAGTTTCTTTATTTAATGAAGGCATGAATATCACCACACTCCCTTACCAAAATAACAACGTTGTTATTTTTGATCAAAAAAATATTCACAGGGAAAAAGAGGAAATGTAACAACGTTGTTATTTATAAGTTTATGGAGTTTAACACGAAATGTCAATGGTAAATCTTCTTTATATCTGAAAATTCAAATTTAGAAAAGAGTGGATTACATCCATATTTTCTTATACTTCACATTATCTTACCTGGACTCTAGTTGAAATAACGCGAGCTGATCATACAGTAGGAAACTTTTCAGCAGTGTTTTTTACGGGGACGATGGTTAGTTCCTTTCTTAGAAAATAAATAATCCGAACTAATTTCAATAAAATCGTTCGGATTATTTAATGCTTTCTTCAGTTTTGTCCCACTTCTTTATTACGACATCCATTTCGGCGGTGTATTTTTATCCCAGTATATTTCCCCGAGGGAATGGTGTGATTCAAACTGGTCTTCACTTAAATGATAATGAAAATTAAACCAATATCCTTCACCTGGACGATTATCTCGCCTTACATCAAATCGAGCAATCTCCTCTTTTGTACGGGCATCGTAAAGGGTGAATATTTTCTCACCGTAACCCGGAGTCAACTCCTCAGTAATCTCATAATACGGAACTTTCTCTTCACCGGCTTCACTTAAAATCTCATCGATTACAGCAGTCATTTTAGGAAGAATATCACGTTCAAAGTCAGCTTCCACTTTGTTTATAATCCTGGGGCCCATTTTAGATACCATCTGCTCTTTTGCCTTTTCCGTTATATTATGGACGTAGTCATCCTCGAAGTTCTCGCTTAAGGAAAATTCCCCGTCCGGTTCCGGATCTCCAGCTTCTTCAGCAGAAAACTTCAGGTCTCCTGTATCTTCCTTAGAAGAAAGCTCTTTCTTCTCTGATGCATCTAACTCAATAGAAGCAGGAGGAATGTATAACCCTAAAGTCATAATTGCGATTAAAACCACAAATATCTTTCTAAACCATAGTTTCATAGATAAAAGCTCCCTCGGCTTGTCCTCTATCTTGATTCTACCATTTTTTTCGAAGATGTCTATGTCGGTACGAATTTGCTAACAAAAAAACAGCCTTATTCTGGCTGTTTAAGAACGATCCACAAGTCGTGGCTTTGTAGGATCACATTCCGGATGTTCTCCTTGTGTTGATTCCGCAAGCTTATATAAATAATAACACTCTTCCCTTGCCATATGATCTGCCATAAGTGCTGAGAAAGTACCTAAGACCGTTTCTGATAACTCCATTTCTTCAAGTTCATGTAAAAAACCTTTAAACAAATGCATTTCAACCTCTACATCATTATTAAATTTCGACAGAGCAGGAAACGTTTCCAAGTTAGCTCGCAAATATCCTGTTAATTCCACTGCTTTCAAATAAAACTGCTCAAAATGCTTTGTAAATTCATCACTCTTTTTCTTTAAACGTTTTTCTACTCCGTCTAATTCATCATTTATGGCACCAGCGTGACCGCTCGCATCCAACAACCACAGCAAATGGTGATGTAACTCATGAAAAACAGGAGGGAGTTCACCTTTTTCCAAATAGCTGATGACTAATAAATATTCCTCTAACTCATTGACCATATGATTAACAAAAGTAGGAGACAAATGAAATCCGATTTTCCCAATTAATTGTCTTTCCAGTAAAGATAACTTAAATTGGCGGAATTGAAGCACCAGGTCTTTAATGCTCTTGGTAAACTGCTGCAGGTCTCCTGTTTCTCCGCTTCTAACCATTTGTAAATATTGGTCAAATGCCTTTACGTATTCGCTGGCCTGATGAATATCTTCCGTTTCAGAGGGATATAAAGCATCCCTGATAAACCTTGCATGATCCCCAAGTATCTGCAGCCAAAAAGTATGTTCAAAATCTGCGCTATCTTTAAACATTTACACACACTCCCCCTATCAGTCTAAACTCCGCACTTTAGAATTGTATGAGTAAGGGGGAAGGGTTTATTCCAAAAGCATCTCCAGCTCCCATTTGGTTTATTATCCCAATAAAAGGGATTTTATGGATAAGGAAAATATAGTAAAAACTAAAAATAAGGGCAAGCTATTCACTGAACAGCCTCGCAAGCACTCTTGAGTAATTATCTAGGGAAGGTTCTGATATTATGCTTGAAAATTCCACCGTAGAAGAACTGCTCCTTGGGATCAGTTATTTCCTAAATATAATCCAGTGGAGAAAATGCCAATGAAGACAAAAAAATTAGAGGTATTTCTATGGAGCATCGCTTTTCCGGGCTTTGGCCAGCTGCTGAACCATCATTATCTCAAAGGCTTTTTCTTTATTGTTTTAGAAATAATTATTAATTTATACAGCAATTTTAATACAGCAATTCTTTTAAGCTTTAAAGGAGAGACCCAAAAAGCGGTTGACGTCGTGGATTATCAGTGGCTGATGTTTTATCCATGTTTGTATATGTTCGCAATATGGGATGCTTATAAGCATTCTGACTCTGATGTACCGAGTTTTTCTTTCCTGCCATTTGCCTTTTCGGCTTACACGGTTACCACCGGGTTAATGTTTTCTTCCGACTTTACTGTAATGGGGACATTATTAGGACCAATTTGGCTGCCTATTCTTTCCTTAATTCCAGGGGTGATTGTAGGTTTACTTATAAGACAATTACTGCTTAAAATCATTCAACGAGGTCAAAGAGGTTCAATGTGACCCCCAATCGTATAAGTTTTCTCTTGATACACATAATAATGAAACAAGGAGGGTAACACAATGACCTTTGCAATTTTCTTCTTTGCATCCTGGTTGATCACGGCGTTATTTTTAATCATCCCAAAAAAATTATCGACTATAGAAAATACATTCGTATTTATGATTATATTGATCATTAGTATTAATTGGTCATGGATTATCTATGAAGAGTTCAAGCTTGTGAATTTAACAGAAGAACCTATGGAATATGCAGCGTTTCTTTTATCAAGGAGTATTATCATTCCATTTGTTTTTATCACGCAGTTAAATCTGGTTTATGCAGTAACTTCTGTCACCCGGGTGGTTTTAACTATCCTTATGTCGTTCAGCTTCCTTCTTTTGATGTCACTGCTTTCACAAATCTTTAAAATAACGGAGTTTACAAACTGGAACCTCGGTTACGATGCTTTATATTATATATTTCTCTATTTAGTATCCTATGCCTCCCTTCTAATCTTTAGAAAGCTGGAGCTGAGTGAGGTGAGATCCACGTGAATTTGTGGGAAAACTTTGATAAAAATGAAATATGGATATTGGTCATGCTTGCTGTGGCTTACATTATTGTGTTTATTCTTGCAAGAAAGTTCTATCGGCATATCACAGCTTTATTTTTTCTATGGGGGTTTACGATAGGGGTCCTCTTTGATTTTACTATTGGTGGAGGATTGATGGATTATTACGTCCTGAATGATACCGATAAATACGAGGTATTCGACTTTTTATATTATCTTTTATTTGGTCCCTTCAGCTATATTTTCATTTATTTATACGATTCATTTAAAATCAATAAAAAAACTTTTATATGGTACATCGCAGTCTGGGCTCTTATTGGTACAGGAATGCAATGGGTGTTCACGAATATGGGTATCATTCAATTTAAAGAAGGGTACGAACTTTTTTATTCATTCCCTGTATTCTTAATGACCCAGACCATTACTGGATTATATTACGAGTTAGTTAAATCAAAAACCAAAGTGCTTTTACCTAAAACGAAATAATAATTAAGGCCGCCATTTTATTGATTCTAGTTACAATAAAAAGACGGCCTTTTTTTGTTCCTTTATTCCTGCTTTTCTTTAACCAATTTCTTTAACTCATTCAGTTCATTCATGATCTTTCTCGTATCTTCACTCTCCTGCTCCGAGTGTTCTGAGAGCTTCTGAGCATTATTTACGATTTCACCTACGATTAGATTTAAAATGATAAAGGTAGAAACAATAATAAACGATACAAAGTAAAACCAGGACCAGACCACTTCTTCAAAAATCGGACGGAAAACACCGCTGGCCCAGCTCTCCAACGTAAATACCTGAAATAACGTCAACGTACTTAAGCCAATATTTCCAAAGTATTCGGGAGCCACATCTCTAAAAAAGCTTGTCCCAATAATCGCGTACACATAAAAGATGATCCCCATAAGAATGGTAACTGACCCAATTGCCGGAATAGCCAGAAATAGAGCAGCAGTTAACCTGCGAAGCGATGGGACCACAGAAATGGTTCTCAAAACCCTGAGTACTCGAAGAATCCGCAATACACTTACAAGATGGGTATTATATAAGACTAAACTTCCAGCCACAATGACAAAATCAAAAACATTCCAGCCTTCCTTGAAAAAATGCAGGCGGTATACCCACAGCTTTAATACAATCTCAATAGTAAATATCGCCAGAACAAGGACATCCAGACCTATAAACATCGTTTCATAGTTTTCATAGAGGGACGAGTCTGTACTTAAACCAATAAGAACTGCATTAATGAGAATAACAGTCAATATAAATCTGGAAAACCACGGATGTTCAATAAAACTTTGCAGCTTCAACTTCTTTCCTACTTTCTAATCAACTATTTGCCAGGGTTAAATCAAGGCGGATTTTTTAACGTTCATTAATTATTTTATTATGGAATAGAAGTTTTGTACAAAAATAACCTCCAACTTTAGTAGAGTTACTTTCCTGATTCCAGAATACGGTGAGGCTGAATATAACTACTAAAAAATAACAAATAAAAGCGGTCTGCTGAACACAGACATATAAAAGGCTTTGTCCTCGGACAAAGCCTCTACTTAGATTTTTCTTATCTTACTAAGGAAGGTTGTTTAGGATCATACTTCCAACCTTCAATTAGATATTGCATAGCTGCCGAATCATCTCTGGCACCTAAATTCATTTCTTTATACAATTGAGCTGCATCTTCCAGTTTCTTTAAATCTACCTCTATGCCCAGGCCAGGTTTCTCAGGGAGTTCAACCTTTCCGTCCTTAATTTGATAAGGGTTTTTAGTAAGATGCTGACCATCCTGCCAAATCCAGTGGGTATCGATAGGAGTAATTTCTCCCGGAGCAGCGGCAGCCACATGAGTAAACATAGCGAGAGAAATGTCAAAGTGGTTATTAGAATGAGATCCCCATGTCAAACCCCACTCATTACACATTTGAGCAACTCGTACAGAACCACTCATTGTCCAAAAATGTGGATCAGCAAGCGGGATATCTACTGAATGAAGTTGCACGGCGTGCCCCATTTCCCTCCAGTCTGTAGCGATCATGTTTGTAGCCGTAGGCAACCCTGTAGCTTTCCTGAATTCAGCCATCACTTCTCGTGACGAATATGTGCCCTCTGCTCCGCATGGATCTTCCGCATAGGCCAGTACATCTTCTTTTCCTTTACACAATCGAACAGCTTCCTTAAGAGACCAGGCTCCATTTGGATCCAGCGTTATTCTGGCATTCGGGAATCTCTCATGTAAAGCAGTGACTGCCTCTATTTCCTCCTCACCTGTCAGTACCCCGCCTTTCAATTTAAAATCTTGGAACCCATACTTTTCATAAGTGGCTTCTGCGAGTCTAACTATTTTTTTCGGGGTGAGAGCCTCTTCATTCCTTAAACGAAACCATTCCTCTTCTGCATGGGATTCATCACGGTAAGGTAAATTCGTTTTGTTACGGTTGCCAATAAAGAACAGATATCCCAAAGTTGGGATTGATGTACGCTGGATTCCTTCTCCAAGTAAGGCGGCTGCAGGGACCCCTAAGTGTTTCCCCAGCAAATCGAGCAAAGCTGCTTCCAGGGCAGTAACTGCATGAATAGTGACCCTGAGATCAAATGTTTGGTTCCCCCTCCCCCCGGTATCCTTGCTGGAGAATTCTTTTTTCACCTTAGAAAGAAGATTCTTATATTCTCCAATCGATTTACCGTTTAGAAGAAGAGCCGCCTCTTCAATCGTTTCCTTAATCTCTTCTCCCCCCGGGACTTCCCCGGCTCCTATGTTTCCATGTGAATCTTTGATGATAACGACGTTTCTTGTAAAATAAGGGGCATGAGCGCCGCTTAAGTTTAACAGCATGCTGTCTTCCCCAGCTACAGTATAAACTTTTATCTGTTCAATACTTGGAATTTGATTTTTTGTGTGTAACGAAATTTCCAATTCATTCACTCCTCCGTAATCACTAAATTAAGCGGCTTCTTGATTAATGTTTTTTTTGTTCTTCTTATTACCAAAGAGAGAATACCCGAGAGCCAGTAGAATGAGCACCCAAAGGAAGACAGCCATAGGACCGTCAGTAAAAAATACGGTTAACTCCCCATTACTTCCTTTTAAACTGTCAATAAAATACTTCTCACACTGGGCTCCTAATATAAATCCAATTAAAAATGGAGGAATCTGTATCCCAATTTTCATAAATATATATCCCGCGAGACCAAACAACAGCAATGTCCATACATCAAACATTACTCCATTGTTAATGGCATAGGATCCGACCACACACATTACAACAATAATTGGGAAGATAATATATTTAGGGATGTACACAATCTTGGCAAAGTATTTGATAGAGAAAAACATCAAGATAAACATTACAATATTGGCGACGATTAAAGCATAGATGATACCATTCCATAAGTCTGGATTTGAAGTAATAAATAGAGGTCCTACTTCAATTCCCTGCAGTAGAAAGGCACCTATTAATATAGCTGTAGTACTGTCCCCAGGGATCCCTAAAGATAGGAGTGGGATAAGTGCTCCACCTATAAGCCCGTTGTTTGCAGATTCGCTGGATATTAATCCTTCGGGTTCCCCTTTTCCGAACTTTTCCGGTTGTTTAGAAAAGTTTTTGGCTTGAGAATAGGCGGTAATGGAGGCCGCGCTGCCCCCTACCCCGGGAAGCATCCCGACAAAAGTCCCTAATACAGAAGATCTCACTAAATTAACGCCTTGCTTCCTAAAGATGCCGAAACTAAATCCACTCTTTTTCCCCTTTTTCAGATCTATATCTTGATGAGCGGCTGGTTTCATCCCTTCTTCCGCCTCTTTTAACATCTGGCCAATGGCAAAGAGTCCAATTAAAACTGGTAGCAGAGTAAACCCATAATACAACTCTTCCTCCCAGAACCCGGGAACAAGTCTTAATTCATTGTTATCCGGGAATATCCCCATCAGACTTATAAATATCCCGAGCAGCCCGCTGAACATGCCTCCCAAAAGACTCCCTTGAGAAATAGAAGCTATAATGGTAAGGGCAAATATGATAATTAGAAACTTATCAACAGCGGAGAAGTCGATAGCGACCGAAGCCAAAAAAGGTGCACAGAAATACAAAATGAGTAAACTGAAAAAGCCTCCGATAATAGAAGCCGTGATTCCGACTTTTAAAGCCTTTTCTCCTTCACCATTCTGTGTCATAGGATAGCCATCAAACGTAGTACAAAGCGAGGAAGGCGTACCAGGAATATTTAATAATGTAGCAGGAACCAAACCTCCGCTAATCCCTCCAACATAAAGGCCTATTAAAAGTCCAATGGAATCGATCATTTCCAACGAATACGTGATCGGAAGAAAAATCGCTATAGCCATTGTTGCCGTCATACCCGGGATTGTACCGAATATCATTCCTATGAAGACGCCCAGAAAACAAAGAAGAATTGAAGTTGGTCCCAGTACTCCTAAGATCTCCATCTGGAATACCTCCTTTCATTAAGGCAGAGTGATATCAAAAACCCGGCCAAATACATACCAGACAACGATGGTCGTTGTTAAAGAATTTGTAACGCTTACCATTAACGCTTTTTTATTTACTCTTCCCATTAAAATAAGGGTAAGCACAATCATAAAAATTACCGTGGAAATAACAAATCCTAAACCATTCATGAGTAAGGGGTACACAAACAGTAACCCTAAGGAAGCGAAAAATTTTAACCGGTTAAAATCACTGGATAATAATCTCTTCATTGAGATAAACCCTTTTCTCTCCCTTATAAACTTGAGGACAAAACGACCAATCAACATGAGGATTGTAATACCAAGAGCTATAAGTACAATCTTCGGAAAGATAAGGTGATATTCACTGTAGGACATTTCTAAAGTTAACAGATCTTTCATGTATACACCTTCCTTCTTATAGAATAATGGGGATGAGAAGTGCAAAGGGTGCACTTCTCATCTGCAACAGGACTAATGAGAAATATCATCTAAGTCTGGTGCTTGTTCAATAATTTTGTTTACCTCTTCTCTTTTTTCTAAAAGATAATCTGTTGATTCCTCAGCAGAAATGTAATTAGTGATATAAGCATTCTTCGAAAGATCCTCTTGATAGCTCTCATTACTAACCACTTCTTCAAGCGACTGATCTAATTGCTCTACATAACTGTCCTCAATATCTTTAGGCATAAGGTAGAAGAACTCCTTATCGAACGTAAATTCTTCTCCATTTACGGTGATTCCCTGCTCGGCAAACGTAGGAATGTCATATCCTTCTACACGCTCACTTGCAGAGAGACCTAGAAACTTCATCTTAACCTTATCTTCAACCTCCTCTTTGGTGAACTCTGCGTTAGCTCCTATAGAACCATGAATAATATCAGCATTTCCATCCCAGAGAGCCTGATTCTTATCTTCCTGAGAGCCTGTTACATATACTTTGATTCGATCCGATACTTCTGTACCGAATTCTTCTTTCGCCCAAAGGTAATAGCCATCAAAAATGATTTCGGAAACCCCGCCAGCCTGAATAGCTACCGTTACTGTTTCATCAGGGTTCTCACTCAGCCATTCCGCCGACTCCGCCATCGTGTCATAAGGAGCGTCCCCGCTGGTTAGAAAAGCGTTCCCCGGGTTAATAGAGACAACAGGTCCAATTTCCCAATTTTCCAGTTTATTTTCTTCATTAAAGGCTCCGTACTCCACGCCCAGATAAGCCATATCGTGAAAGAACATGACAGTGCTTCCGTCATCTTTCGCTTTGCTTAATTCATCAAAAGCCTGCACTCCCCCGATAGCATCGACCTTCATGTTGGTGGACATCTCATCTTCTAAATACCTGGAAGCAGCTTCAGCATTTTGAAAGGTGTCCCCGCCTGTAGATGTTGATCCAATCACTACACGAACGCGGTCAGGAATTTCTCCACTGTTTTCACTGCCGCTAGTAGAACTTCCACATGCAGCCAGAACCAAAGCTAAAATAGAAATCAATACGACAACTAAAATTTTTTTCATTACACACCACTCCTCTCCAATTTTAAGCGCTTTCAATAATGCTGAAGAAAGAAGGAGCAATAGGAACTGCTCCTGCTTTCTTAATGTATTTACTTTACAAATACTGTTTTAATATTTGTAAAAAACTCCTTAGCAGCTTGTCCTTGTTCCCTCGAATGAGAGCTGGAACTCTTCATGCCGCCAAACGGGGCTTGTAACTCCACGCCTGCACTCTCAGCGTTAACTCTTACCAATCCTGCATCCATATGTTCCATGAAAGCTAACATCTTTTGGATATTAGTCGTAAATATTGAAGCACTAAGTCCATATTCTACGTCATTGGCAATTTCAATAGCCTCTTCTAAGTTATCCACCTTCATTAATGCGAGGACAGGACCAAAAATCTCCTCCTGGGCAATAGTCATATCTGAACTCACATTTTCAAATACTGTCGGTTCTACAAAATAACCTTGCGCATAATCACCGTCTGTCAAACGGTGGCCGCCAGTGAGAAGTTTTCCACCTTCTTCTTTTCCTTCATTAATATAATGCAACACAGTATGAAGCTGGTTCTCACTTACACTCGGCCCCATCCAACTATCGTCTTCCATTCCATTGCCTACTTTGATCTCCTGCACCTTGTGTAAAAGTTTTTCTTTGAATGTTTCATAAACGCTTGAATGAACAATTACTCTACTGGTGGCCGTACATTTCTGGCCGGTGGACTTCATCCCTCCACTTATCGTGGCCTCAACGGCCAGATCCAGGTCAGCGTCCTCCGCTACAATAACAGGATTCTTTCCTCCCATTTCGAGTTGATACTTGGCACCTTTACTCAGAGCTTGCTGGCCAATATGTTTTCCAACCTTATTGGATCCAGTAAACGATATTCCTTTTACATCTTTATGTGTGGCAATTCGTTCTCCAATCACAGATCCTGGTCCTGTAACCATGTTAATGATCCCCTTCGGAACACCCGCTTCCTTAAAACAATCCACTACTTTGGCACACGTCACCGCAGCTTCTGAAGCAGGTTTGATGACCACCGTATTGCCGTAGATTAATGCTGGAGCGGATTTCCACAAAGGAATAGCAACCGGAAAATTCCACGGGGTAATAACTCCTACAACGCCCAGAGGACTTCGTGTAGTAAACATTAAAGCATCTTTGTCCGTCGAAGGAATAACATCTCCCACTTCCCTCATTCCTTCTCCGGCATAATAACGCAGGATAGCTACACCTCTAGCAGTTTCACCCTTTGCTTCCGGGTAGGTCTTTCCCATCTCTCTTGTCATCGTTTCTGCTATATCTTCCGTCCGACTCTCGAGAATATCAGCCACTTTATACAAATACTGACCACGTGCAGCTCCAGTAAGTCCCTTCCATGAAGAAAGAGCCTGTTTTGCACTCTCAACTGCACGATCTAGATCTTCCTCTGTAGATTCAGGTACACTGCCGACAACCTCTTCAATATTCGCTGGATTATAATTCGTAATTACATTTCCAGATGATCCCTCAACCCATTCACCATCTATAAAATTATTAAAATTATTACGCTGATCTGTTTTAATTGTCATGTCACTATTCTCCTTCCATTTAATCTTGGGTAGCCTTAGCTATAGAGACGCCTTTTTGATGGATATTTCTTTAATGCTTTTTGAAGAATATCCTTAAATTCTTCATAGTGAGCCGGTTCTACAGGAAGTACAGGAGGGCGTGCTGTATTGTTTACCGGAAGTCCAACAATTTCCATACCTGCTTTAATAAGCGAAACTGCATACCCTTTCTTCTTTTTTCTAATATTATTAATCGGAAAAATAACTTCCTGATAGATGTCCTTGACTGTTTCTTGATCTCCATTTTTTAGCGCATCATAAAATTTGCGTGAAATATGTGGAATATAGTTGGAAATTGCAGAAGAATAACCATGAAATCCTAGAGGATGGTAAGCTGGCATAGTCACTTCAGCCATTGGCATGCCATTTAAAAATTCCAGCCTGTTTTCAAAACGATGAGTCAATTCAATATTCAACTCCATATTTCCATGTCCGTCTTTTAACCCTACTACTTGAGGATAGTCAACAAGTTTTTCTACTGTATCCGCTTTCAAAATTGCGTTATTTCGCTGGTAAATAATAGCATTCAAATTAGTAGAGGTGATAATCGATGTATAGTACTGCAGAACCCCTTCCTGTTCTCCTTCGATTAAATAAGGGGGAAGAATTAAATAACCATCCACCTGCTTTTTCTCTGATAGCTTTGCTTTGACTATGGCTTCTTGTATATTTCCTCCTACCCCGGTATATAAGGGCACCCTTCCGCGAACAGCATCAGCAGCAGTGTCAATCATTTGTTCATACTCTTGTAGATTCAGGCTCTGATACTCTCCCGAACCACAAGCAATAAAGATAGATTCTAATCCTTCATCTAAAAGAAATTCAATATTCACCTTTAACGCATCAACGTCCAGTTCGCCACCCTCATTAAAAGGAGCTACTGGAAAGCCAGCAATTCCTTGAGGGATTCTTTTTTCTATACTCATTAAACTCCTCCTTTATGAATTAGTAATGATCCAGCCTATTCCGTGCATGGTCCAAGTGGTGATACATCCTTTGATAGGCTGCTAAAGGGTCTTTGTTTTTCAAAGCTTCGTAAATCTCTTTGTGATGTTGAATGGTTACCTCTTTGTTTCGATTTTTCATAGGGATGTTTTCTAATGTTTTGTCATACATATTGAGAAGTGGATCAATGATTCCTTCAGTTATAGGGTTACTTCCGCTAAAAGCAATGATTCGATGGAATTCTTTATCGATCTTTAAGTAATCTCCTTCAGTTTTTTCCATTTCTTCGATGTTTTCTTCCAACCTTTTCAAATCCAATTCCGTTATTTTCTCAGCTGCTATCGCTACTAAACCGAGTTCTTGTGAAAGACGTGTTTCAATGATCGATTGAATATCACCTATCGATAAGGCCAGCATAATACGGTAGGGTTCACTACCTACCCGTTTAGTAAAAAACGTTCCTTCTCTAGTTTTTCGATGAACAACTCCTAGATTTTCTAAAGAAATCAAGGCCTCTCGTAATACTGGACGACTTACTTCAAGCATCTCCATTAATTCATGTTCGGAAGGCAGCTTGTCTCCCGCTTTCAACTGTCCGCTCATCAATAAATCAATAATTTCTTCAATTACTTGATTGGATAAAGTTCTTCTTTTGATATTTTTCATTGGAAATTTGCTGCTTTCTGCTTCCAATTCGCTTCCTCCTCTCTTTTATTAATTATCTTATGGTCAAATTGTAAGACAAATAAATTTATATGTCAATTTAAAATATTAGGAAAATTTATTTGTCTTACAAATAAACTTATAGTTATGTCCTATTGCAGAAAAATATAGAAGCGATCGAATCGTCTATAATATTTCAGAAAACAAAAAAGCCCTGACCTGGTCAGGGCTTTTTTGTTGCCGTTAGGAGCGAAAGCCCCTAGTATTAAACAATTATTTAAACCATCATCTTAGTAAGGAAGAACAGGACATTATTATCGCGACTCCACTGATTTACTTCTGACGGGTCTGTTCTCCTTCTTGAGTGAAGCAATTACCCAAACACCAGTCCTTTCTTAAACATTAACCTATCAACTATCCCTCGTAATAAAAAAGCAAGAAAGAAATCAGCTTCACTATTCTGAAGCTGATTTCTAAAAAGTACTTAGTCAATAATAGCCCAATAGGAAGGCTTTAATTTGTAGTTTGGATCAAAAACAAATGGTGCATCTTTGCCGAGGCCATCATCACTGTACTGACTTGCACGGTCATCCAGCCATGTATGATTGTCGGCAATACCCCAGAACGTTACACTGCTGATGTCAGCATCTAATTCTTCATATAGTTTGAACAACTGGTCATAGCGATCAGCCTGTGCTTCAAGAATATTTTCTTCACTGTTTACAATTTCTTCATATGTGTTGTACTTGCCACTTGGCGGCCAGCCGTACAAGCTTACATCCAGCTCAGTAACCTGGTTATCTAATCCGAGGCTGGAAAACATTTCAAAAGAAGTTCTAGTATCATCGATGGAAGGCCATCCGATTTGAATGTGCGCTTGATGACCGACACCATCAATCGGCACACCTTCATCTAACAACCCTTTCACAAGATTATATAAATTCTCTCTTTTTGTCGATTCTTCTGTATTATAGTCATTGATATAAAGATTGGCATCTTCCCCGCCATACTCTCTGGCTGTTTCGAATGCTACTTTAATATAGTCTGTACCAGTAAGCTGGTACCAAGCACTGTCACGCATGCCATCGGTTTCTGGAGAGGACCCATCCGCAACTGCTTCGTTAACAACGTCCCAAGAATCTACTACATCCTTATAGCGTGTAACGACTGTTTTAACATGAGTTCTTACCCGCTCCAGCAGAAGCTGTTTGTTTTCCTCACGTTTTTCTGGATCCGTTTCATCGACCATCGGGTCTCCTTCTTTATCTAAAAAGAACCAGTCCGGTACCTGGCTATGCCAAATCAATGTGTGAAAACGAAGGTCCATGTTATTCTCTTCAGCAAACTTCACGATCTTATCCGCTTCTTCAAAGTTGAATTCGCCCTCTTCAGGCTGAATATTAATTGGTTTCATTACATTTTCAGCTACAATACTGTTGTAATGTTTCTTTAAAACCTGGGCGCTTTTTCCTTTTAGCTGGTAAGGTTCCACAGCTGCGCCAATTTTAAAAGAATCCTCATATCTTTCATCCAGTTCCACAGGGGCACCCATCGCGTTTCAGGAGTTTTCATATGCAGCGCTGCCAACTCCTGCAGGCAGTAACAGGGCCAAAGCTAGTCCAGAAACTAGTCCCGAAATAATTGGTTTACGTAAGACTTTTAACATGTTTTAATCTCTCCTTTTAAAAGATTTTTTCAAGCTTTAAAAGTCTCTTCATAACCTCCTTTTAATAATAGTCGTTTTGGAAGGGCTTTCAATTTTAGGTAACCGCATATGTAAGTAGCCCTTTCATAGAAAATCATATCATCATTAACTTAGTTCGTACAGTATACAAACTAAGTTTTAAGAAAATTAAGAAAACGGAACTATTCCTTTCGTAAGTAACATAGTACATATGGACTGTTTTAAATAAAACTGACAAGAGGAAGGGTTTTTTCTGTCTATTTTGTAAATATAAAGCGGGATCAGGAATTCGTTGCCTGACCCATTAGCCTTGCATAAGGAGCTTTCCCCTACGATAGTTAAAAATTACATCAGCAGTTGAGCAGTCTAAGGAATCACATCTTGCCTGTTTTCGGTTCAAAAAGAATTGTAAACATTAAAACCATTCAATTTATTAGATTCTTAGATGATAAAAGTTATGTGGAAAATTTATTGCTTAGGCGCTCTTTTTAGGGGATTTAGAAGAGGTTAGTTCACTGCGCTAGAATGGTCTAATATTCACTTCGAAACTAATGAAATTTAAGTTGTTAATAACATTGTAGGTACTCATAAGGGAAAGTCTATAGTCAAGGATCCAAAAATAAGGGCCTAAAAAGCATCTGTAGTTATGCCAGAATGGTATATGCAACTTTTAAAGGAATATCATAAACAATGGAAGATAGAAATAATGAAGATGATGGATTTCTGGGAGGGTGAAGCAGGAGTATCTTTTCCACCACAGAACAGGTAAAGTGTTGTATTTAAGGGCTTGCAATCCATTTAATAGACATAAGAAAAACCCTTGCAGCACAAGGGTTTTGAAGTAGTGGAGCATAGCGGGCTCGAACCGCTGACCTCTACACTGCCAGTGTAGCGCTCTCCCAGCTGAGCTAATGCCCCGTATGTTTTCTCGACAAGAACTATTATATAATGAATACTCTTAAAATATCAAGAGAAAAATTCATTCTCTTTTCCAATATCTCAATTCGATTACATCCGTTTAGGTCTTCTTCATACCGGGAAACTCGTGCACTAAGGAGGCGATCTTATGAAACCCAAATTTAAAGTCTTTCACGATGACGAGCATTTGAGTGAATCTATTGAGAAGATCCGTAAAGATGGAGTAAATGATGATGACATTTACATTCTGGCTCACGATAACGACCATGTAAGACGTAGTAAAAGAAAAACAGATGCCAATAAAATTGGTGTGAAAGAAACGGGTCTTGGCACGGCGACAAAGAATATTTTTAGAGGAAAAGATGACAAATTAATATCAAAAATGAAAGAAATAGGTTTTGAACAGGATAAAGCGCAGAAGCTGGAAAAAGAATTAGATAAAGGAAAATCCTTGTTGATTGTAACCAATCATGACCAAGTTAATTTCTAATGGCCTTTAATAATAGGCCATTTTTTCTATCCTTCTCCCCTTAGAAAAACCTATCTTCCCACCTCACTTCAGTGTGAGATCAAAAGATAGGTTCACTCCGTAACTACTCTGCTATAGCTTCCTCTTTCCCTTCTTTCAGCTGCTCCACCAGATTCTTCAACAGCTGCATCCCATCATTAGTTCCGATGGATTCAGGATGAAACTGAACAGCTTCAATTGGGTATTCCAGATGCCGTATACCCATAATTTCTCCTTCAACGGTAGCCGCCGTAATTTCAAAGCACTCAGGAACGTCTTGTATATCAACAATCAAAGAATGGTAGCGCATTGCTTCCATAGGGTTATTCAAGCCTTTGTAAATCGAACGGCCATCGTGGAAAATTTCGGAGCTTTTGCCGTGCATCAGACGATCGGCACGCACGACTTTGCCTCCGAAAACCTGGGCGATGGATTGGTGTCCCAGACAGACACCAAACATTGGGATCCTTGCCTTATATCGATCGATCACTTCCAGAGTTATCCCTGTTTCGTCCGGAGAGCATGGTCCCGGTGAAAGAAACAAAAGATCCGGCTGCAGCTCGTCAATCTCTTCAAATGTAACTTCATCATTTCGTCTAACGATCACTTCTTCTCCCAGCTCACCTAAGTACTGGACAAGGTTGTAGGTGAAGGAATCGTAATGGTCGATCATATAAATCACTCTGCTCAGCTCCTCTACTCTAGATTCATTTCACAAGTTCATGAATCTCTTGTTGAAAGCGTTCGAGTGCTTCCTTTTCTTTTCCATTATCAAACGCTTCTAATTCACCTTCAATTAATCGAATAATTTTACTTCCAATAATGACACCATCGGAATGCTCTCTCACTAGCTGTACGTCCTCGTTAGTTGAAACACCGAATCCTACAGCTACCGGCACCTTGCTATGTTCTTTTACTTTTTTAATAAACGATAAGGTTTCAGCTGACATTTGATTGCTTCCACCGGTAACCCCTAGTGTAGATACGCAGTATAGAAACCCTTTGGCGTGCTCGGCAATTTGCTTGATCCGCTTATCAGAATTAGGAGCTACAAGCGAAATAAACTCCACGCCCTTTTCTTCAGCCAGGCCACGAATTTCTTCACTTTCCTCATAAGGAAGATCAGGGATGAGTACTCCCTCAGCTCCATTTTCCTCAAGCATTTCAAAGAAACGGTCGTACCCCAGCTGCAGTACTGGATTATAATAGGTGAAAATTACCACAGGAATCTTAACTCCTGCTTCACGCAGTTTCGGTACGAGCTCAATCGCTTTCGTGAGGGACATCCCTTGCTTTAATGCCCGCTGAGCGGCTCTTTGAATGGTAGGTCCATCGGCAAGTGGATCGGAATAAGGCACCCCTAATTCTAGAATGTCCGCACCGGCTTCCTGCAGCTTTAAAGCAAATTGAATGGTCAGCTCAGGAGAAGGATCACCTGCTACAACAAACGGGATGAATAAGTCTTCAGTTTTTGTAAGCTTTCCTTGAAACGATGTTTGTGTCAGCATATTAGTCCTCCTCCTGCAGGTGTTCCATCAAGGTTGCCATATCTTTGTCACCGCGTCCAGATAAATTAATTAAAATAGTTTGCTCAGAGGACATCTCTGCAGCTTCCTTAAAGGCCTGTGCTAAAGCGTGAGCACTTTCAATAGCAGGGATGATTCCTTCCTGACGTGTCAGTACTTTTAATGCATCGAGAGCCTCATCATCTGTAATGGACTCATAGCGGACCTGCCTGGTTTGGAAAAGATGAGCGTGTTCAGGGCCGATTCCAGGGTAGTCCAGGCCGGCAGAAATGGAGTAAGGTTCGGTAATCTGTCCATTTACGTCCTGCATTAAATACGTCATAGATCCGTGAATTACACCTGGCGTTCCTTTTGTTAAAGTAGCTGCGTGTTCGGGTGTATCGATGCCTTTTCCTGCTGCTTCCACCCCTATCAACTCGCAATTGTCTCCTAAAAATGGATAGAAGATTCCCATGGCATTGCTGCCTCCACCCACACATGCGTAAATGCGGTCAGGTAATTCATCTTCCGCTTCTAAAAACTGTTTCTTCGACTCGTCCCCAATCACACGCTGAAAATCACGGACCATACGAGGATAAGGATGAGGTCCAACTACGGATCCAATGAGATAAAAATGGTCTTCGCAATTGGCTACCCAGTAACGAATGGCTTCGTTTGTAGCATCCTTTAATGTTCCGTTTCCGCTTGATACAGATACGACTTCTGCTCCCAACAGCTTCATGCGAAAAACGTTCAGTTCCTGACGGCGGATATCTTCTTCGCCCATAAACACTTTACACTCAAGACCAAATTTAGCGGCCACAGTAGCTGAGGCTACCCCGTGCTGGCCAGCACCGGTTTCTGCAATAATTTTCTTTTTGCCCATTCGTTTAGCAAGCAGCCCCTGACCGAGTGCATTATTAAGCTTATGGGCACCGGTGTGGTTTAAGTCTTCGCGCTTTAAGTAAACCTTCGCGCCTCCAAGATGTTCACTCAATTGATCTGCATAGCTTAATGAGGTCGGGCGTCCCGCATACTCTTTTAGTACATGATGATATTCGTCTAAAAATGCTTGGTCGTTCATAGCTTCATCGAGAGCTTCTTCTAATTCCTGCAGTGGTCCCATTAACGTTTCAGGGACATATTTACCGCCGAAATCACCGAAGCGTCCTTTTATATCAGGAAATGCTTGTAACATGTCGGCCCACCTCTTTCATGATTGCTTGAATTTTATATAAATCTTTCTGTGCATTTGTTTCGATGCCGCTGGAAATATCGATACCTTCCGGCTCGTGATCGAGCAGTTGGTCTACATTCTCAGGTGTAATTCCTCCAGCAATAAAACAAGACACGTTCTGCTCGTTGGCAACCTTGACGTACTCCTTCACCGTGCTCCAGTCAAAGCTCACCCCTGTACCGCCGTGTGCCCCTTTAACTTTAGAATCAATTACATAGCCGTCTGCTACTCCTTTAAAAATTTCCATCTGCTGAATGGCATCATCACTGTGATGAACAACTTTCCACACAGGAAGTCCGAATGCTTCTTTAACCTTTAAGATTTCAGATACGGTTTCGCTTCCGTGAAGCTGAATTACGTCTAATGAAACGAAAGTCAGCACTTCTTCCAATTGTTCAATGGTAGGATTAACGAATACACCAACAAGCTTCTGCTTAGGCTTTGTGTGACGTACCCATTGCCCAACACGTTCAGGGCGTACATAGCGCTTTGTTTTTCTTACAAAAATAAAGCCTATATGTGTTGCATTAGAATTGGCGCTCTTCTCCACGTCGCTTGCTGAACGATTGCCGCAAAGCTTAACTAAAGGTTCCCGCATTATACGTTCACCCCGTTAACTAAATCTTTCACCGCTTTTTTTATATTTGTCTGACGCATTAGAGACTCGCCGACTAATACGGCCTTCGCTCCGTAATCCACGACTTTTTCAATATCTTCATGTGTAAATATCCCGCTTTCTGAGACGAGCAGGGACTCTTTTGGTGCTAATCGTGCCATTCGTTCTGTCTGTTCAAGCTTTGTTTCAAACGTATGAAGGTTGCGGTTGTTAATGCCTAATACTTCAGGAGTGAATTGGCCGAGAACGCCTTCTAAGACTTCTTCACTGTGAACTTCAACAAGTACTTCAAGATCTGACTCATACGCCTGTAAATATAATTCATGCAGCTTCTTCGGTTCTAACGCCTCTCCTATCAGAAGAATGGCATCAGCCCCCATAAGCTTGCTTTCTTCGACCTGCAAAGGATCGATAATGAAATCTTTACGCATTACAGGTACCTGCACAAACTTTTTAATGTCGGTTAAAAAGTCACGGTGACCTTGAAAGAAATGCTGATCCGTTAAAACAGATATTGCTTCAGCACCTGCATCGTAATATTGCTTTCCCACCATCACATGGTTAAAGTCGTCACGAATAATCCCTTTTGAAGGAGAAGCTTTTTTTACTTCAGCTATCAAACCGGCCTTATTCGGTGTATTACGTAAAGAGTCAGCAAAAGAATAATGGTCCACTTCAGCTGCTTCCGGTAAATAAAGTCGTTCAATTTCCTGCTGTTTAATCGCTAAGATGGTATCAAGCATACTGACGTCTCTCCCTTTCTTCCTGAATCGATGAGAAATAATTATACACTCTGCCGCTTCCAATCGCTTGCTGTACTAGCTCTACGCCCTGACGAAGGTCTTTGGCTTTACCTGCAATATATAAACCGGCTGCCGCGTTCATCGTTACAATGGTAGAGGCACTTTCGTTCGCAGACCCTTGTAATATTTGTTCAATGATACGGGCGCTCTCATCCGTTGTATTAATTTGAATATCCTCCAGCTTACCGCTCTTTAGTCCCAGATCCTCTGGAGTAAGCGTAAAACGTGTAATTTCTCCGTTTTTCAGCTCAACAATATCTGTAGTGCCTGTCATGGTGATCTCGTCTAGTCCATCACGACCTGTAACTAGAAGTACATGCTTTGAGCCTAGTTTGTTAAGGGTTTCAGCCATCTTCTCTGCATAAGCTGTATCGTAAATTCCAATAAGCTGACGTTTGGCGTTCGCCGGGTTGGACATAGGGCCTAATAAGTTAAAGACCGTACGGAAGCCTAATTCTTGGCGTGCTGGTCCGGCATGCTTCATCGCCTGATGATACTTAGGCGCAAACATAAAGGTCATTCCTTTTTCGGCAATCGCTTTTACGCCTTCGGCAGGGGTCGTATCAATCGGGATTCCTAACGTTTCCAATACATCTGCGCTTCCGCTTTTTGAAGAAACTTTACGGTTGCCGTGCTTGGCTACTTTAACTTCCATTGAAGCTAATATTATAGATACTGCGGTGGAAATGTTAAAAGTTGAACTTCCATCCCCGCCTGTTCCGCATGTATCCACAATGTCTTCATGATCAACGTCCAGCTTTGTCATGTTCGCGCGCATCGCACGAACAAAACCGGTCATCTCTTCTACCGTTTCACCACGGTGACGGATAACGGATAATAAACTCATCAGCTGTCCTGTCGTCACGTTCCCCTGCATAATTTCATTCATGGCTTCAAAGGCAGCTTCTTCTGATAATCTCCGGCCTTCTACAACTTCGCTTAAAAGGTTTTTCATTTTGTCTCGACTCCTTCTCTGCTCTTCTCAAATGCCTGCTCAGCTATTTCTATCGTACGTTTTAAAGCACTTGCTTTATTAATTGTTTCCTGGTATTCAGATTCTGGATCTGAATCTGCAACTACTCCTGCACCTGCCTGCACATATACTTGATCGCCTACTTTAGTCATCGTGCGGATCGTGATACAGGAATCAATATTGCCATCAAAGCCCAAATAGACGACTCCGCCTCCGTACAAATGACGCGGGGTTGGTTCTAAGTCACGCAGAATCTGCATCGCCCTGATCTTAGGGGCTCCGGACAACGTTCCTGCCGGATAAGCTGAAATAAGAGCATCAATTGGAGATACGCCTTCCTTCAACTGTCCTGTTACTTTACTTATAATGTGCATGACTTTTGAGAACCGGCCGATCGTCATATAATCGAACACCTTTACACTGCCAAACTCAGCTACCCTGCCCATATCGTTACGGGCCAGATCCACCAGCATCCGGTGTTCGGCTTGCTCTTTTTCATCTGCAAGGAGTTCTTCTGCCAGGGCATCGTCTTCTTCCTTCGTTGCGCCTCGTTTTCTCGTACCGGCAATTGGATGGATTTCAAGCTCACCGTCCTGAACTTCGAGAAGCCGTTCAGGAGAACTTCCCATTACTTCTACATCTTTAAAGTGTAAATAAAACATGTAAGGGGAAGGGTTCACTTTTCTTAAGATCCTGTAAAGCTCAAATCCACTACGCTCTGTTCTTGTGTGAAATCGTTGGGACAACACGGCTTGAAAAATATCACCCGACAAAATATACTCTTTAATTTTTTCAACATCTCGCTTGAAGTCTTCCTTATTATAATTGCTGATAAGCTCAATTGAATGGTCGGATGACTCGTCCGTCAGCATAAGATCCGGGAGGAAGCTGTTTTCCTTTAAACGCTGACTGACATTCTTTAACCGCTGGAGAGCCTGCTCGTATTTACTCTCGGCGTTCTCATCGTTGATCCGGGAAAATGTTAAAATTGTCGTTTCTTTCGTTTTATGATTATACGCGATCAGCGTTTTACAAAACAACAAATGATAATTCGAAAGATCAATATGGTCTGGATCTGCATATGGGACCGGTTCATAGTCAGAAATCGCATCATAAGCAATGTAGCCTACAGCTCCCCCTTTAAAAGGAAGAGGGACATCAGCTTGTTTAACCTTTAAATCATGAACCGTCTGCTCAAATGCTTCTTTAAACGAATCTGCGTACCAGCTTTTATTTTCATGAAAATCATCAATAACAAAAGTGCCATTTAATTGTTTCACTTCAATCATGGGATCTAAACCGATGAATGAGAAATTAGACCATGGCGATTCAGGGTCCTGGCTTTCTAACATATAAACCGCTTCATCGCGTAATGCGTGAAACATATGAATGGGGGTTAGTGTATCTGTATAAAATGATTGGGAAACAGGAATCGTGTGGTATTCCTCAGCGTCCTTAAGGAATGATTCCTTTGTTGTTAAACTCATAAATCGCTCACCTCTCCATAATTCATTATGGAAAATGAGACGTTGAGGGGTTTTCTATGTGGATGAAAAAAGGGTAGTAAAAATTGACTAAGACCATCTGGCAACTCCTTCGTCCGCCGGCTTCTTAGTTCACTCAGCTCATCCTTCTTCCTCAACTCATCTAATCTCATTCTCTACTCTTCATGCTTTCGAACAGTGTATAAAATTCTGATAATATTGTCAACCTCTGAACACTTTCTTTTTAAATGTGTGTTCCTTGTACCAGCGCAGCTATACGTTAAGATACAGATAGAATGTAAAAGAAAAGGTTCAATATTATTTATAAAGGGTATAAAATCGACAGCCCCATTCAAAAAGGAGAGAGTAGTTGTGAAACCAACAGCATTAGTCACGGGTGCCTCAGGAGGCATCGGTTATGAATTTTCCCATCTTTTAGCAAAAGCCGGCTACCAGTTAATTATAGTAGGACGTTCGGAAACCAAACTACAGCAATTAAAATCCGAATTACAGGACCATTCTGTAACCATCATTCCTGAGGACTTGTCCAGACCTGACAGCGCCGGTGATATTTATCGCCAGGTAAAAGAGAAAGGAAGAACAGTAGAAGTACTCGTTAATAATGCAGGATTTGGTTTGAACGGGGCTTTTGAAGATTTACCTTTATTGGAGCAGAAACATATGCTTCAGGTTAATGTTCATGCCCTCACGGAACTTACCCACTATTTTCTGCCGGATATAAAAGAAACTCAATTACAGGGAGTTCCTAAAGGAATTGTAAATATAGCCAGTATAGCTGCTTTTCAGCCAGGGCCCAAGATGGCTGTGTACTACGCTTCTAAAGCTTATGTCCTTTCCTTTACAGAGGCTCTCCACGAAGAGCTTCGAGGTCGGGATCTTACCATTACCACTGTGTGTCCAGGAGCCACGGATACAAATTTCTTTAAAAATGCCAAAGCTGAAGGTACTAAGCTTGTCAATTACACAATGAGCCCGAAACAAGTAGCCGATCAGGCCTTTATGGGGTTTGTTAAAGGGAAACGTGTCATCATCCCTGGTAAGCTTAACAAGTCCATCGCTTTCTCCACTAGACTTGTACCTCGTTCACTTGCAGCTAAATTGGCTCATTATTTGGATACCTGAGACGCGATGCTCATTCTTTACCCCGAATTTTGACCAAGCTCCCAAAAATTTAAGTGCTCAGTACATATCTTATTTATGCACTGAGCATTTTGTGTTTGTGACTAATTCATACAAATTCTTCCGCAGTTTTTCTAAAACCGTAATACGGTCTGAAGCTTTGCTGGGAATAATACCCCTCAGATTTACTTGTCGCTAACAACTCAACCCGAGTACCCGGATAACAACTGTGTGCTTTTTCTATAAGTTTTTTTCCAAGATCCTGGCCTCTATAATCACTCCGAATCAGTAACTCACACACAAACAAACTGACCGATCCATCTGTTAGTCCTCTTAAGTAACCTACAATTTCATCATTGTGCATTAATACAAGAGCCGGTTCAGAATTAACCCAGCCGTGAAAGGTTTCTTCCTTTTTTTCTACGAGCTGGTCCCACCCTTCCTGTTTGTTTAAATCATGGATGACATCAAAATCTTTTGCTTGAAACGAACGAATGGAATAATTGCCACTCATCTGCTTCTCCCCCTCGTATTAAATTTTCAATCTTCTTATTAATAACGAATTGGCCCTTGAGTTCGTTTCATTTTTATCTACTTTAATACAGGGATTGTGCTAAAATATAAATTCGAGCAGATTGCAGTACCATTCTAGGAGTGACAAACATGAAGAAATCGATCACCGTAACATTACTACTTCTAATTTTCATGATAGCCGGCTGTTCATCCGGCGAAGATCTTTCATTAGATTCGCTAAAAGAAAATCACCCGGAAGCATTCGCAAAACCTATTGAAGATTCCTTGTCTGAGGACGAGCAGAAAGTGCTTGGTCTGCCATCGGAGCTTCCTTTTAACGTGGAGAAAGTGGAAGCTTCTTCTGTGGAAAATGAAGCAGAAGTGAATTATCATTCATCAAGCGGGGATGAGGTGAAAGTAATCACCGTATATAATCCAGAGAACAACCTTAAGGAAGCCGATACAAGGATGACCCTCGATTCAGGAGTAATCGCAGGCGTTACAGAAGGTGACGCTGCTGTATTTTTTGAATGGTACGACGATGAGGATCAAGTCGTTTATCAAATGACTTATACCCCAATGGAAGAGGAAGATCGTTTAGAACGAGGACTCGATATCGCTAATACAATTTAAGTGAAAAGCCTGTGAGAACAACTTCTCGCAGGCTTTTATTTAAAATTTGGACGGTATCCGTTTTCTAAAAAATACTTAGTTGCCTGCTGAATATTCATAAATGATTTTACATCGGAAAGTTCAATACCATTTTGTGTAAATTGCATCACTACACGGGGCCGCATTCCTGCCAGTACAACTTCTATGCCCAACATTTGCAGGTTCATAACCAGGTTCTTAAGGAGAACAGCCCAGTCATTATCGATTGCTGTAATTCCGGAAAACTGAATCGCCAGTCTGCTAATGCTTTGTTCCCTGCATTGATCAGGTACACGTTCGAGGAGAATGTGTTTTTGTTCTTCTCGTAAAATAGGCTGCAGCGGCAGTAGGGCATATCCCTTAGCAATGGTAACTACATTCGCCGTCATTTCCTCGATCATATGAACAAGCTGCTCCTCCTCCTTTGCCTTCCTGGTTTGATCAAATATTCGAGTAATTACATACCTTTCCCCTTCGTGTTCAAAAAATTTCGTATAGACCTCCAGAACCATTTCTTTCTTTTTCCATGGATAATAGAGACGATCTACACTCAGTTCTTTATTATTTTTTATTGACTGAATCGTAATCTGTTTAGATTTCTCTTCTTCTGGAAATAACTCTTGCAGACTTTTCCCAATCAGTTCCTCTTGGTGAAGATCAAACATTTTTATATAAGCAGGATTTACGTAAGTGACAATATATTCTTCATTGGTTATTACAACACCTTCATCTAATAGATCTACCGCATGTTTTAATAGCACCCTCATCCCACCTGTCGAAATATTCTTACTATTTATTATGGCTGTTCCTGAGAGAAAATCAATATAAAATAAGAAAAACACCCTGTATTTTGAGGTCACTGAAGAACTGCACGATTTCAAGTGATGTGTAAAAATATAAGCAGTTGAACGAAGAAATCGTTCAAACCGCCTAATCTTAAGAGGGTACTTCCCCTCTTATTCCTCCATGAGCTTCATCATTCGCTTTAGATTAACGGTGAATATCGCCATCGCTCCTTGTACACGCATGCCTCGGGAGACCGAAGATGAGGCAGTCTCACATCCGTGTTTATGCTTCAACTCGCTCTTCTTCGCTTCAATCTTATATCGTTCTTTTAAAGGATTCGCTGTTCTGGATGCTAGTTGGTTTTAGTGTTCCTCTGATTTCATTATAGTCTGAAGTTCATGGATAATTGTCGATCTAACATCCAATCCCTCCCTGTTATGTATTCCTTTCATTGTCCAAGAAAAAAGAGTGACTTTCTTTTATCCATCAAAGAAAATCACTCTTTTTCGTTTTGCCACGATGAGCGTTCGGTGGTGAGGCCTGGTCGATTAAAACCGGCCACGTCCTGTTGCCAACATCGACACTAGCACGTCCGGTGCGTCGCGGGAACAGCGCGAGCCGAAGATCCACTTGGACAAGTTATCTTCTTGACCAAGTTAGCTGAGGCCGTGCCCGCGGCAAGCATCCACCGATAAGCGATTCGTGAGAAGCAACAACAAACTTTATAAGCTCTTCTAGATTAGAAAGGACTTTTTCAGTGGCCTGTGTATTTTAGGTGTTTTTCAGACTTCTTCAAGGTCGCTTAAAGTCGTATCATTATGTCTTTCAACTACTTCTACATGTTTCAGGTTACCCAAATGATCGAATTCAATTGCTATTGTGTCTCCAGGATGGGCGAATTCTATCAGCCGTTCTTTAAATACCTGTAATTCGTTTTCTTCCTTATCTGTTTCAATCAGTATGGCGTGAATCCCTTCATAACGATCAAGCGTGTACCTGTTCACAATGACACATCCTTTATAAAAAGTAAGCGGAATGTTCCGACATATTCACTCTTACTTTGACACTTCCCTTATCCTGTAAAAATAAACGTAGCTATCCGTAAACAAACACTGGACAACAGAAATAAATGGTGTTACATTTAAACTAACAACCGTTAGTTAGCCGTTTGGAGGTGAAGGTATGACAGAACAAAAAATCATTGAAGCAAGTCTGGAATGTTTTGCTCAGTCTGGTTACGAAAACACCAGTCTTTCCGATATTGCAGATAAAGTAGGTATTAAAAAACCTTCACTGTATAATCACTTTTCCAGTAAAGAAGCTATTTTTCTCCGCGTGTTGGAAGAAGTAGCACACAAAGAATTAAACCACTTAAAAGGGTTTACTGAATATACGCAGGATCGTTCAATAAAAGAACAAATTCATGAGGTTTTTAACCTGTATGTTGACCATATGTCCTATTCAACGGAGGGAGCTTTTTTTAAACGCTTTACTTTTTTCCCTCCAGAAGAGTTTGCTGAAGAAATCCTTAAAGTATTCTTACGTACAGAAGAGCAGGTTATTAAAATTATTGGACCTATCTTTCAAAGAGGGATCGATACAGGAGTTATCCGCCCTCTTCAATTGAGTGAACTGACTTCTACGTTTTACACCATAATCGATGGGTTGTTTTTAGAGGAAAACTTTTATGATAAAGAAACACTAATTGAACGTCAGAAGGCGAGTTTTAAAATTTTCTGGCTTGGTATCCAAGCAGCGAGTCAGGAGGAATAAATGATGGCATGGGTTTATTTATTAATTGGTGCTATATTCGAGGTAGGATGGGCAGTCGGTCTAAAGCTATCCGAAGGGTTTTCTAAACCCTTCATCTCAGTGGCGACCGTCATTTTTATTTTCATCAGCTTCTATTTTTTTACAAAAGCACTGCGTTTGATCGATATTGGCACGGGCTATGCGATATTTACAGGGCTAGGTGCAGCTGGAACAGCCGTAATCGGCATGACATTTCTTGGTGACGAAACAGGCACGGGAAAGGTCTTTTTTATTGTTCTTTTAATCTTCGGGGTAATTGGTCTTAAATTGTCGGATGGTTCTAAAGAAACGACACACACTGTTCAGGAGGGATAAAAAATGTCTTGGATGTTTTTAGTAATTGCAGGAATGGGAGAAATGCTTGGCATGTTCTTTTTAAAATTATCCGACGGACTTCGAAAGCTGAAGCCTAGTCTATTTGCTCTATTGTGCGGGAGTTTAAGCTTTTATTTCCTCTCACTATCCTTAAGAGAACTTCCCGTTGGTACGGCATATGGGATATGGACCGGAATCGGTTCAGCAGGGACAGTGCTGTTAGGAATTTTATTTTTCAAAGAACAAGTAAACATGAAACGTATCTTCTTCGTCACTTGCATTATCACTGGGGTAATCGGCCTGAAACTTGTTTCATAATTTTATGAATAAATAACTGTTTGGCTGTTGCATTATGGGAGGAAAGTCAGTAAAATGATAGTTGCGTTTCCTAATTTTAGACAAAATTCGACATTCATGATATGAGTAAATATGTTCACACTAAGCTTGAAGGGGATTCGTCTATACTAGTGAAATGGAACAACATGGGGGATTTTAATGAGAAGATTTTTATTCGGTATACTGTTAACAATTGTACTAGCTTTTAGTTATGTAGGATATTCTGATCTTGATTCTAATCCTGCTCCGAAGGAAACATCTAACGATGACAATACGAGTGAGCAGCAATTTTAAAAGCCTCTTGAGCTAAAGACTCAGGAGGCTTTTCCTATTTCAACAGAAGAGAAGTGCATTTTTACTCGCTTAAAAATGCACGTTCCAGTGACGTCTCTGCTGTACTTTCGATATTAGCGAACAATGAACGCTTCATAATCTGCAACGCATTGTTATTATCCTCCACCAGCTCAGACGCCGTAGTATCCTTAGGTATCCACAGGTTATAATCACGCATATATGCATCATTGGCCGTAAATAAAACGCATATATCCCCCGCCACTCCAGTCAACACTAGATTCTTTATTTGGAGCTGCTCTAACAAAATGCTGAGCTGCGTGCCAAAGAATCCGCTATGCTTTGGCTTAATAATGAAATAATCATCCTCTTCGGGCAGGACTTCCTTCACAATCGACTTACCTGGACCCTTCATGCATTCTTCGATAATTTCATCTGCATTGTCCTGCCAAAGACCAAAATTATCATTCACATAGATAACCGGCATCCCGTTCTGTTTTGCCTGCTGCCTTAATTGGTTAATTGAAGGAACAATCTTCTTAGAGTGTTTAAGAAGATCCTCTCCTCCCTCGAAATCCATTTTGTTGATGATATCGATGATGAGTAGCGCAGTGTTGTTTGACAATTTATTTCACTCCTCTTTAAACTTTGGAGGTCCTGCTGGAATTTGACGCTTATGCTCGCTTTTTTCATGAAGATTTCTAAGAGTCGCCTCATCTTCTGGACTGATGCTTTCTCCTCTTAAGTATGCATCAATAACATCATAAGAGATCCCCATTTCCTCTTCATCTGATTGACCTTCCCACAATTCAGCACTCGGTTTCTTATTAATAATTTTGTCTGTCACTCCCAGGAAGGCCGCCATTTCCCTGACTTCCTCTTTTCTCATATGAATAAGTGGAACAATATCCACTCCACCGTCACCGAATTTAGTAAAATAACCTGTGTAATCCTCAGACGCATTGTCAGTACCTACAACTAAATACCCGTAATTTTGAGCTACTGTATAAAGAGCGCTCATTCTTAGACGAGCCTGAAGATTCGCTCCTCTCAGCTGAGCGTTATCTTCATTCCAATCTCCCTTGTTTCTTAACTCACCTTCTATTGTTCCCATCGTTTCTTCATAAGATTTAGTCAGGTTAATCCCAACATAATCCAACCCGATATCTTCGATTACTGCTAACGCATCCGCCTGATCTTCGACCTCTTTATTAATCGGTAAAAGGACTCCGACTGAGTGATGCGGAAATGCCCTTTTTATAAGATAAGCCACAACTGCTGAATCAATGCCCCCGCTCAATCCAACTAGAGCTCCTTCTGCTCCAGCTTCACGAACTTTACTTCTAATCCATTCTACTAAATGTTGAACTCGTTCCTCCATTATCAAAACTCCTCTCATCTGATTGCTTCTTGTTTTATGTTCCTGAAAAATTATGGCAGTAAACCTATACACGTGTTTAACGTAAATGGATTCAGGTTATGCATTGATAAGAAAAAACATAAAGAGGTCGTTACTGATGAATAAAAGAAATAAAAGTATATTGATTTTTTCTTCGGTTCTACTGTTTTTTGTGATTATATTCCTGATTGGACTAATGTGGACAGAAAACCTTCCGTTATTCGACGGTTTATACATGACCATCATTTCAATATTAGGTGTAGGATATGGAGATTATGTTCCTAATACAAATGGCGGAAAGATTACAGCAATGATTCTTATTCCCATCACACTGGGATTAAGCTCGTATTTACTAACTTATTTAGCATCGATCTTAATCGAAGGAAACTTAACAAATAAATGGGAGCGAAAGAGAATGAACAAACAAATCAGTTCCATGAAAAACCACTATATTATCTGCGGCTACGAGCGGGTCGGAGAAGAAGTATTAAAGGAATTTATAACTCATGAATACGAGGTAGTAGTCATTGATACTGATGAGGGTGTAACTGAGAGAATTCCTGAAGATGTCCCCTATATCATCGATGATGCCAAACAAAATCATGTGCTGGAAAAAGCGGGTATCAACCGTGCTAAAGGAGTCGTCGCTACTACATCAGACGATTCTTTAAACCTTTTTATTACCTTAACAGCAAAAGGGATCAATGCAGACGTAGAAGTTACGGCTCGTGCAGAACAAAATGAGACTGAAAAAAAATTAAAACGCGCAGGTGCTGACCAGGTCGTTAACCCCTCTGACCTCGGAGGTCGAAGAATGGCTCTCTCCCTGATAAAACCGGTAAGTATGAATTATATAGATACTATGATTCACGCTGAAAATGAGTCTTTTCAATTAGATGATTATCACATAAAACAAGATTTAGAAGGAAATACAGTGGATGACCTGCAGCTTAGAGAAGAATTCGACCTTACTTTATTAGGAATTCAAAGGCACAACGAGGATTTTATTCATCACCCAGATGCTGATGAGACACTAAAGGCAGACGATGTGCTTATTTTATTTGGGGATAAAACGGACATCGAACGTTTTATGAAGAAAAACAAATAGCTTTCATTAACAAATTATTTGCGTAATAATGGAAGGTAGAACCGTTCTCAAGGAGTGACCTTACATGATTGATAATGAACAGCACGTACTAGTGGTTTTCCCTCACCCTGACGACGAAGCCTTTGGTGTTTCAGGGACAATCACCTCTTATATTAAACAGGGGACCCCTGTTACTTACGCTTGTTTAACCCTAGGAGAAATGGGCAGGAATCTTGGCATGCCCCCTTTCGCCACCAGGGAAAGCCTGCCCTCTATTCGAAAAAAAGAATTAAAAAAAGCAGCGGAAGTAATGGGAATTGAAGATCTCCGCATGATGGGGTTACGTGATAAAACGCTTGAATTTGAAGATGACGCAGATATGAAGCAGCTTGTCGCTGATTTAGTCGATGAACTCAAACCTTCTCTCGTCATCAGCTTTTACCCTGGATATGCCGTCCATCCGGACCACGAAGCTACAGCCCGTGCGGTCGTTGAGGCATTAGGTGAAATTGAACCCGACATTCGTCCGACACTGCATGCTGTTGCGTTTGCCAACAACACAGAAGAAGATTTAGGAAAACCTGATGTTATACATGATATCCGCCATGTGCAGGAAGATAAGTTAAATGCTATGCGGGCCCACATTTCACAAACCGCCCGGATGCTTGAAATGTTAGAAGAAGGAATCGAGCGTGATGACCCTGAAGCCTTAAAATGGGTACACTATGAAAATTTCTATACGTATAAATGGGGTGATGAAAGCTGACTATATTAGTCGGCTTTTTTTATTGTCATTAAATAGCCACCGCTGCGTTCTATGCGAAGAGGTTAAAAACATGATACTCTATTCCTAGTGAAGCAAAAGGAGAATGTATATGAAGAAAAAACTATTTATTGTTCTAGGAATAATTTTTTTGACGGCGTGTGGAACTAATGAGAATAATGACTCGAGTTCCCCGGAAACAGAAGAAGTTATACAGCCTGAAGTTGAGGTGGTTTTTGAAGAGGAACCGCTGCCTGTAGATGAGAAAACCCCCGTCCAAGCCATCGTGACAGCGGAGGGGGAGCCAATTGAGGATGCGGAATATGTAGATTTTGAAATTTGGAATGAAGCAGAAGGAGAAGAAGCTTCTGAAACGATCGAGGCCGATTATACTGAAGATGGTGCCTATGAAATCATGTATAATTTTAAAGACGAGGGTACTTATCAAGTTATTGCACATACCCAGGCTAAAGGGGTTCATACGATGCCGCAGGTAGAAGTACAGGCAGGTGACTCGCACAGTCACGAACATGGTGAAGACGCAGAAGGGTCTCATGACCATGGAGATGGAGAGTTCACTGTCCACCTCGTGCAGGAGGAGGAATTCAGCAGTGAGGAAGAAGCTGAATTAACAACTCATATAGAACAGAACGGTGAACCTTTTGAAAGCGGAGAGATCAGCTTTGAAATCAGCTCCAGTCAATTAGACAAGAATGAATTTATAGAGGCAGAAGAAGTTGAACCGGGAGCATATCAGGCAGATTTTGACTTTCCTGAGAGTGGAGATTACCTCATCAATATCCATTACGAAAAACCCCAGGAAGAAATTCATGGACATAAAGAAGAAGAAATTCAAGTGAACTGACCGTAATGACGGTCAGTTTTTTTATAATCGAGTTTAATGGGTAGTTTTCACAAATGCTGCCTCTAGTCCTATAGTTCTTCATTAGCTGCTTACCATTAAGTCCATCGTGGAAAGCGCCGTTCTTAGGTCCATAACAAGGTGAATCATTCCTAAAGTATAAAAGAAGCAGACCGCCTGTAGCTAGCAGTCTGCTTCTTTATTAAACGTCGGCATTTTGAAGTTTTTTCTTCTTGGCCGCTTTTTCACGTTCATTTTTATTTAGGAATTTCTTACGAAGACGAACAGTTTCAGGTGTAACTTCGCAATACTCATCGTCATCTAAATACTCGATCGCTTCCTCGAGTGTGAGCTGACGTGTTTTCTTAATAGTAGTCGTATTATCTTTAGTAGCTGAACGTACGTTTGTTAAGTGTTTTTCTTTCGTAATGTTTACTGTTAGATCGTTATCACGATTGTGTTCCCCTACGATCATTCCTTCGTAAACCTCTGTTCCTGGTTCTACAAAGATAATTCCACGATCTTCAAGGTTCATAATTCCGTAAGTGGAAGCTTTTCCTTTATCAAGAGAAACAAGAACTCCTTGACGGCGTCCTCCCACTTGACCTTTAGTTACTGGTGCATAGCCATGGAAAGTATGGTTTAAAATTCCGTAGCCGCGTGTCTGAGTCATAAATTCAGTTGAATAGCCGATTAAACCACGGGAAGGCACAAGAAACTCGAGACGGACTTGGCCATTTCCATCATTCACCATGTCTTGCATTTCACCTTTACGAAGTCCGATGGATTCCATTACGGCCCCTTGATATTCATCAGGTGTATCAATCTGCACGTATTCTACCGGCTCACATGTTTCTCCGTCTATTTCTTTCAGGATAACTTTCGGCTTGGATAGCTGCAATTCGAAGCCTTCGCGGCGCATGTTCTCCACAAGAATTGACAAGTGAAGTTCCCCACGCCCAGAAACTATAAATGCGTCTGGTGAATCAGTAGGTTCTACCCGCAGGCTTACGTCTGTTTCCAGTTGAGTCAGCAAGCGCTCTTCAATTTGACGAGCTGTTACATATTTACCTTCCCGTCCGGCAAAAGGACTGTTGTTAACTAAGAACGTCATCTGAAGTGTAGGTTCATCAATTCGAGGAATTTCCATCGCTTCCTGATGGTCTGTCGGACAGACTGTTTCCCCAACGTTAATGTCTTCTAATCCAGCAATCGCAATGATATCTCCTGCTTGTGCTTCTTCAATTTCAATCCGCTTCAAGCCAATAAAACCGAACAGCTTGGAAATACGGAAATTCTTCACACTTCCGTCTTTTTTCATTAGTGATACCTGCTGGCCGACTTTAATGCTGCCGCGGAACACCCGTCCAACTCCAATACGTCCGAGGTAATCATTGTAGTCCAGTAATGTTACCTGAAACTGCAAAGGCTCCTCCTTCGTATCTACAGGCGCAGGAATATTGTTCATGATCAGCTTAAAGATTGGGTCCATTGTTTCAGTTTGTTCTTCTGGCTCGTCACCTGAGGTTCCATTTAATGCTGAAGCATATACAACTGGGAAATCAAGCTGCTCATCATCGGCTCCAAGCTCAATAAATAGATCCAGCACTTCGTCCACTACTTCTTCCGGACGAGCATTTGGACGATCAATCTTATTTAACACAACGACTGGTGTAAGCTTCTGTTCAAGGGCTTTTTTCAAAACAAAACGCGTTTGCGGCATACAGCCTTCATACGCATCTACAACGAGAAGTACGCCGTCCACCATTTTTAAAATACGCTCTACTTCTCCACCAAAGTCGGCGTGACCCGGTGTGTCTAGAATATTAATACGCGCATCGTTATAATTGATGGCGGTATTTTTTGCTAAAATAGTAATTCCACGTTCTTTTTCTAAATCATTAGAGTCCATTGCTCGCTCATCGACATGTTCGTTTTCACGGAAAGTACCGGAATAGTGAAGCATCTGATCCACTAACGTTGTTTTTCCATGGTCAACGTGTGCGATGATCGCGATGTTACGAATATCGTTTCTGTGTTGCATGAAGCACACACCTCTTTCACAATGCTAATTATTCAACTTATCTAGTATAACATAATTAAAAAGATAACAATAGGTAATGTACACTTATTTGTCATTTTTTACACACAATCAGTAAAACATACCATTAGATAAGACAATTCCTTTTGTTCCTTGGACGAACCTTGTACAATATGGATAATTGCACCAACACACGAAGGGCCCTGAATACAGCAGGAGCAACCTGCTAATTGCCTGAACGAAGAAAGGAAGCCTGCATGAAGACTAAACGAACGGGAGAATGGCTTGAACTTATTATTCCTGAAAAATGGGATGCCTACTCAATCGAACGGATCATGAAAAAGGAGCTTCTCGTACCGCGAAAGCTTCTTCACAAATACCGCACAGAGCGCAGCGTAACACTCAATAAGGAATCAAAGCATTGGAAGCAAACTTTTGTCAAAGCGGGAGACGTGCTGAGAATTCGAGTTTTCGCTCCACAGGAACTCGAAGTAACACCTGCTTATATGGATATAGATGTAATTTATGAAGATGACCATCTTTTAGTGGTAAACAAACCCGTCGGCGTTGATACCCACCCCAATCAGCCAGGGGAGACGAATTCACTTGTAAATGCGGTCGCTTTTTATTTTCAAATGAATGGGATTGAAGCCTCCCCTAAATACGTTCACCGGCTGGACAGAGACACATCGGGGGCAGTTCTTTTTGCCAAGCACGAACTTGCTATCGCTGTACTGGGACAGCAGCTAAAGGACAGAGATATTAAGCGAACTTATCTCGCCTGGGCACACGGCTCGATTAAACGTACAAAAGGTACGATAAACAAACCGATTGGAAAAGACCGGCATCATCCTGTCCGGAGAAGAGTATCCACGAATGGACAAGCCGCTGAAACCCTTTTTGAAGTAATACAATATGACCCTAAACGGAAAGCCTCGCTCCTTAAACTTCAGCTTAACACAGGCAGAACACACCAAATCCGTGTTCATCTTGCCTACATAGGCCACCCTTTATTAGGAGATGTTTTATATGGCGGGAAAGAGGATGTATCCTATAAGCAGGCCCTGCATGCGGCTAAACTTACCTTTGTCCATCCTTTCACGGAAGAACAAATCGAATGTTTAGCACCGCCGCCTGAAGACTCACCCTTATTTTTCAATGAACATGTTCAGTCTCTTTCGGGATCGTAAAAAGTGAGCCGCTGACTGGAGCGGCTCACTTTTTTAATCCATTTGATTGTAAAATTCATCGTATTTTCCTGCACATTTAATATCGAGCTCGGTCAACCCTTTGGCACTCCAAGAGGTCAGTTTCATTGTCACCATTTTATAATCGATGCTGATAAAAGGATGATGCTGAATTTCTTCTGAGTATTCAGCTACTTTGTTTACAAATTCTACTCCTTTTAAAAAGTCTTTAAAACGATACCGTTTTACTATAAATTTGTCGTCCTCGAGCTTCCAATTATCCAGTGAATCCACTCGTTCTCGTTTCTTCTCTTCTGGAATTCTTTCCGCCATTTGAATCACTCCCCGGCTCTTAAATGTTTGCTAAGTTCGATAAATTCATCTACATCTGCTAAGCACTGCTGCAAAGCCTGATCCCAAAACTTTTCTTCTTCAAGGTTTACCTTAAGGTGCTTCATTGCCAAGTCTTCTACCTTCATACTTCCCGTATCCTGCAGCAGAGCAATGTACTTTTCTTCGAATCCCTCCCCCTCTTTCAATGCCTCGGCATAAATACCAAGACTGAAAAGATATCCAAACGTATACGGAAAATTGTAAAAAGGAACACCCGTAATATGAAAGTGTAATTTTGACGACCAGAACGTCGGATCATATTCTTCAAGTATATCTTGATAAGCCTCTTCCTGTGCTTCCACCATCAGCTCATTAAGGCGCTCTTTAGATACTGTACCCGATTTTCTTTCATTATAAAAACGCAGTTCAAATAGATAGCGTGCATGGATATTCATGAAGAAGGCTACACTGCGCTGAACTTTATCCTCAAGGAGGGTTAATTTTTCCTGAGGATCTTGAGCTTTTTTCACAGCTGCGTCAGCTACGATCATTTCAGCAAATGTGGAAGCCGTTTCTGCTACGTTCATCGCATAACCCTGATTGAGTATCGGCAGGTCATTCATTACATGCTGGTGATAGGCATGGCCCAGCTCATGGGCCAACGTAGCCACGTTCGAAAGTGTACCTGAATACGTCATAAATATACGAGTTTCTTTACTATGAGGAAAGCTTGTACAAAAGCCCCCAGGACGTTTGCCCGGACGATCTTCAGCTTCGATCCACCGTTTCTCAAAGGCCTGCTCTGTAAATTGAGCCATAAGAGGACTGAATTCCTTAAATTGATCAATGATAAAACGAGCTCCCTCGCTGTAGTCCATCGTCTGCTCGGACTGACCTATAGGTGCATGTACATCATAAATGCTAAGCTTCTCCACTCCAAGCCAGTGAGCCTTTTCCTTGAGAAATTTTTTATAGTAAGGTTTATATTTTGTAATCACACCCCACATGGTGTTTAACGTCTTTTCACTCATTCGATTGTATTCCAGGGGTTCTTTTAATGGGTTATCCCACCCACGGTGCTTATACGTCTGCAGCCTGAAACCAGCCAGGTGATTTAAAGTTTCACTGAATAAATCCGATTGTGCCTCCCAGGCCTCCTGCCATTTATCAAACATTTCTTTTCTCTCCGCACGGCTTGCAGCATTCAGCTTGTTAGAAGCCTGCCCAATCGATAACTCTTCTCCTTTATGCTCAATTTTCATTTTGCCGACGATCGTATCATACATTTGACCCCATCCATGATATCCATCGACTGCGAGATTATTAATAATTGACTCTTGCTCAATGTCCAGTTTGTCTTTAGCTTTCTCTCTTCGTTCCTCTAATACAAATGCGATTTCAGATAAGGTAAGGTCCAGGAGAAGCGATTTCCAGGTGCTTTCCTCGATTTGGACGAGCTTTTGGTCAAATTGAGTTTGAATATTCTTAAACTTTGCTCCTATCTCACTCCGCACTGCAGTCAAGCGTGAAGCATGCTTATCATTAGTATCCTGAGCCGTTAAACAACTGACAAAAGCACTGAACTGCCTAATTCTCATTGAAACATCCTCCATCCGATTTACCAATGATGTTAAATCAGAGGATTGTTCAGGAATTTTAGGAGGCATAAATCTTTCCACTAAGCTTTGTAAATCAACAAGCTTATCCTCTATTACACCTATATAGTTTCGAAGCTCTTCTGACTGACTTCCGCCTGAAAATATAACTTCAAGGTCCCACGTCGGGTCGTATGTATTCATTTTTAATTCCTCTTTTCATTATGTACTACCTCGATTGTATCAGAATTTTCCATAAGATCGATATCTCACATGCCTTTTTGATCATGAGTATCTAGACTACTTTTTTTCTTTTTTCTCTGGGTACCGGGTACACAAAAGTCATTGTTGTGTACCCGGTACCAAAAAAGCCTCAAAAAAACACTTTTTTTGTTTTCACAGTTGTGTTACACTAAGTTTGTAACATAATTGAAACATTAAAGTTACATAAATGAAATTTTTGTAACAATTTGTCGACTATTAAGTAGTTAAGAAAAAAATGAGTCTTTCAGTTTAAGAACATTTTCACCGGGGAATTTTTTTAGTACAACCGTCACTAGCTTAGTAGGAAATCTTCCATAGAAAGGGGCTTTTTTAAATGAAAAACAGAGCTGAATATGATTCTACAGATTTTATCTATGGTTTAGGTGGTTCCGCATTTCTCACTGGCCTGCTATACGTACTAATCTATATTGTCTAATAAAAAATACTCACCATATTTAAACCCATTTCCTTTTAAGCAGGAAATGGGTTTTTTCATGTAACAATTCAATAACTTTTGTTTTACAATTCAGTCCTCTATACTGAACGAAATGAGGTGATCAAATGATAAAATACCACAAAGGATATACAACAGCTTTCCAGGAAAACAAAATCAGTTTCGGACTGACTATACCTATAGAAAATTATCACAAGCAAGTACCATCTATGGAACAGCAAATTAAACGGGCACGGTTGGCGGAAAAACTTGGATTTCAAGCCCTTTGGCTGCAGGATGTTTTGCTGGAGGATCCAACATTTGAAGACCCGGCTACCGGCCAGATCTTTGACAGCTTCATTTATGCTGTTTATTTAGCAAGCCATACATCAACGATCAATATCGGGACGGCGGCTACAGTTTTACCTTTGAGGCATCCACTAAGAACAGCAAAAGAAACAGCAAGTATCGATCGTCTCTTCCCGGACAGATTTTTGCTTGGAATATCCTCAGGAGACCGGCGCAAGGACTTTGAAGGACTGGATATCCCGATTATGGAACGCAGTGAATGGTTTCGTGATGCATTTCAGGACTTAAATACCGCGCTCTATCATGAGTTTCCAGAATACAGTTCGAGGTACGGAACTATGAAACAAGTAAACCTCGTACCAAAACCGAATCAAAGAATTCCTATGCTTATGACAGGGTATTGTCAACAGACGCTTGACTGGGTGGCTGAACATGGGGACGGATGGATGTTTTATCCTCAAAAGCCGGCTCAACAACAGAAACTTATTACTCATTATCGTAAAAAAGTCCAGCATTACCATGGAAAAGCTTTTCGACCTTTTCTTATGCCACTTCCTATTAACCTTGAGGAAGACAGACACGCGCCTATTCAAAAAATACCTGCCGGCTACCGGACAGGCAGGCTCGGGCTGATTAAAATATTAGAGCAGTATCGTTTAGCCGGTGTGAACCACGTCATGTTCAATTTATCAGCAAGCTCCAGGGATACGGAAGAAGTAATAGACGAATTTGGGAAAGAAGTCATTCCTCATTTTCAATAACAAAGGTGGTATGAAACAATGAATAAACCAGAGATCCTTCTTATGGGCACTCTGCATTTATCAATGGATCCGGATATCGTCAATCATCAGAAGGATCAAATACAGCAGGTAGTAGAGGCACTTAAAGAGTTTAAACCTACAAAAATCGCGGTAGAGAAATCTTTCCTTATTGAAGAGGAACTAGCTCGCAAGTTCCAACAGTATAAAAAAGGTGATCTTATCCCAAGTTATGACGAGGTTGAACAATTTGCTTTTCCATTAGCTCACCACTTTGACCATCCAGCTGTCTACCCTGTTGATGAAATCGTTGATATGTCCAGTCCTTCTTTAAATCAGGTATTTGAATGGGCGAAGGAACATCAGCCTTCCCTGTTTAAAGAAATTCTTAAAATCCAGCAGGACTTAAAACAGATAGAAGACACCTCTTCATTGTCAGCAACGCTTCAATCAATAAACGACCCTCATTATATTTCTCAATTACAACGGGTTTATATGAAATTAACGCGTGTTGGTGACAGGCAGCACCAGGTTGGAGTTAAATGGTTAAAACAGTGGCATGAACGTGACTTAGCCATTACCGCCAATTTGTCACGTCTGGCTGAAGCCAACGATAAAATTCTACTTATCATTGGCTCAGATCATCTGCACTTAATCAAGCAGTTTTTATATGATAGTCAGGATTTCACCTTATCCTCTTACCTACAGTATGCTCCTTAAACAACAAAAAGCAGTCCTTTTGCTAAGGACTGCTTTTTTAAAAGAATTAATCTTCGTCTTTACGATCTTCTAATACTTCTAATGCTGAACGCTTCTTCTTCCTGCCTTTTTTCTTCCAACGGTCGATGTGGATGGTAGGAGTTTCGTAATTATCCGAAGCTCTAATATCAGTATTCGACGCTTTCATGAATGACCAGGCTAGCAGCAGCATAATGAAAACAAGCGGGAACCCACCTACGATACTTGCTGTCTGCAGCGTCTCAAGTCCTCCCAGGAACATTAAGGTCAAAGGCATAATACATAGGGCAAACGCCCAGAATAAACGGTTCCAGCGCAACGGCTCTCCTTCTACTTTCTTCTGTACAACGGCTGCCAGAATATAGGAAGAAGAATCAAATGTAGTAGCCAGGAAAATAATCGCTAACACAGTAAATATTAATACGATAAACTTCGCTAACGGCAGTTGATTCATTATCTCAATTATAGTTGCAGGCGCTCCATTGGTATCAAGGAACCCTATGACATCAAACTGGCCTGTTATCTGCATGTATAGCCCAAAGTTCCCCATTATTCCGAAGAAAAGAATACAACCTAGTGTACCGTAGATCATAGTTCCAAGTATCATTTGTCGAATGGTCCGGCCACGGGAAATCCTCGCTACGAACAACCCGACAAACGGAGCGTACACCAGCCACCATGCCCAATAGAAAACTGTCCAGGATTCCGGGAATAGCGTTTCACCGAAATCGCCTGTATTAGCGAAAGGCTCCATCCAGGTTGCCATTTTAAAGAAATTATCCAGGATAATTCCTAATGAATTAAACGTCGTTTCACTAATAAATTTAGTAGGACCCACTATAAATATAAAAGCCAATAAGAAGATAGCAAGCCAGAGGTTAATATCACTTAATACTTTAATACCTCTGCGGAGTCCAGAGTAAGCACTAATAGCAAAAATCGTGGTACAAATTAACATAATAACCGCTTGCATCCCTAAGGTAACTTCCAGGCCTGTAAGATCACTAATCCCCTCTGCGATCATAGGTGTACCAAGAGCTAAAGTTGTTCCAGCCCCACCCATTAAACCAAACATAAACAGGACATCAATAATTGTACCGATCGGTCCTTCAACTCTTCGGCCCAGTACAGGACGGACCGCCTCACTTACCTTAAGTACAGGTTTTTTTCTCACATAATAAAAGTAAGCAATAGGTAATGCAGGCAGTGTATAAATAGCCCACGCTATCGGCCCCCAGTGGAATATACCATAAGCCGTGGACCATTGAATTGCTTCTTGTGAACCACCCTCTACACCAAATGGAGGCCCTTCATAGTAATAGGCCCATTCAATAACCGCCCAATATAAAATACTCGACCCAATACCGGCTGCAAACAGCATGGCTGCCCAGGAAAAGGTATTAAATTCAGGTTCTTCCCCTTCATCACCCAGTTTAACCTGACCATTTTTACTAAAAGCTACAAAAATTAAAAATGCAAAAATAAGTAGTCCCATAAACATATACATAACACCAAAATTACCACTCACAAATGTATTGGCTTCATTTACCATTTCCTTACCAGCCTCAGGAAAGATAATCAGTGGAATGGTAACACCTAATAAGAGAATGAGTGCACCTATAAACGTGCCCCAATCAATAAGTTTTGTATTCAACCAAATCGTCCCTTTCTTTTTTCTCTTTTTTTAAAAATAATTTAATCTGTTTAGTTTTTTAACGGGGAATGATGCAGGATTTCCGGAGGATGTAGGCAAACACAATGTGAAAGTATAACAAATGTAAATACAGAGGACAAACTAACTTAGTAAGTATAATACCCTATCCGCATCAAAACTATCGGTCTTTTCGACAATTATCTAGAAAATATGACATATTACACGACTTAACTTCCGATTCAGTATTTGCTCTCATGGTTCTATTTATAAGATGAGGCAAAATAGGTTTTCCGATACAGAAAAAAGTCGTTTAATTCTTAAGCTTAATTCCTTTAAGATAGAAGTAACGAATTCGCTCATAAATAAAAGCGCAACTCCATGGGAGTTACGCTTAATCTAAAAGGGGAGACTTTTATGTTCAAAAAAATTAAAGAGGCAATGCCGGACATGGATCCATTATATCTGCCTTCGTTCACCGTCCTGCCTGTTGGAGCGTGGCTGCTGTTTTTCAATCATAATTGGCAGAGTACTTACTTAGCTCTCTATTTCCTGGTTATTATGTTTCTAATTTTCACAGGCTCAGTAGAAATCAGCAGCGAGGAAGGAAAACATCAATTCTTCGGTTACCTCTATATGACTGCAGGGCTTCTACTGGCTGCTTCCGGCCTTATACGGTGGTTGCTGTAAAACTCTAAAAAGAGTACGTGCTGCTCGTAAATAACACTAAATAAAGAAAAGGAACGGCAGAATCATGGGGATCATAACAATCATGGTAAAGATCAGCCATGCACTCTGCTTCTCACTTGTAGTCTGTTTACGATAGGAAATGCCCCAGGCAATTAACAGAACAATGGTCATAATAATGCTCTGTAAATGCAAATCCCCTTCCTTGTTATTCATAAAGATATATACTCCGCCTTCAATAAATAGAAGTACGCCAACTAATATATTAAAAATGTGGGTAAAGCGGCGATGATTCATTTCGTCACCTCATTTTTGTTTTCAACAAAAACAAGTATATCAGAAATGGGAATTAAAAGGGAAGTAACCAGATGGTTTTGCTGCCATCTGGTCACTTAGAATCGATCCACTAACTTTCTTAAAGAATCTGTTATCTCAAAAGCAGGACCGTCCGTTTTTAGAACTTCCCAATGTTCAGGGTAAAACAGCACTTCTAATAATGTCCGGTCATTGGCTGTTAGTGTTAATCCTCCTCTCACGTCCGTTGCAGGAGCTTCAGCGTCTTCTGTATCCGGACTTTCCTTTAACTCTGTTAGTACTTCCTGTATAGTTTCCTCTTCATCTATTGTTTCGCTTTTTCTTTCATCTTCAAAGGAGTAAAGTTTAATTTCCAACGGTCTCTCATAATCGCTCCAGTCATGGTGTATAATTTGGTCTTGTTCAAAAGTGACCGGGTTAAAGAAAAAGTGCTGGTTTATGTAAAAGAGCCCGAATGCGATTAGTGCAGTCATCGATAGTATAATAAAAATACTTTTCTTCTTCATTACCTCACCTCTATTTAATCTCTCTTTATATATACGACCAACAACTGGAGATAGTTTCAATTAATTTTCAAATATTTTGCTTATATTACATCTGTTGTCAAAAAAATCCCTGAGCAAATAGGCTCAGGGAATGTTCAATTTAAATTTCTTTATAAAATCCGGTTGCTTTTCCTATAAAACCTAAGTGTTCATAAATAGAGTGGGCCTGATTGCGTTCTTCCCGATTCCCGCTGTTCAGCGTAATCCTATTTGCTCCCCTTTTTCTTGCCCACTGCTCGGCTTTGTCCATCAAACGGCGGCCTATTCCCTGGCCTTGTGCATGCTGCTCTACTACAAAGGCAATAACTCGGACATGAGTGTCTTCGGTATGATAAGCTTTACAATGCATCATCCCGATCATGCCCTCAAGCATACCTTGTTGCTCATAAACGTAAGTTTGATAAATACCATCTGGAATAATTGCCTCGAGCCTTCTTTCCAACGAAGTTGAACTAGTAGGATAACCTAGTGTGTTCATAAGCCGGGTCATTTGATCAGAATCATTTATTACTGCTTCTCTTATCATTTTCTCTACCCTATATTAAGCTCTGTTCCTGTTTTCTTAGTTCCACTCTTCGAATTTTTCCTGACGTTGTTTTAGGAAGTGTCTCCACAAACTCAATTTTTCTGGGATACTTATATGGAGCAGTAAGGTTCTTCACATGCTCCTGAAGAATTTGAATTAATTTTTCGTCACCTTTAACATCTTCCTGCAGAACAATAAAGGCCTTAACAACGTTCCCTCTTACCTCGTCAGGACTGGCTACCACTGCACATTCTTGGACGGCTGAATGCTTAACTAATGCATCTTCCACTTCAAAAGGTCCGATCGTATAGCCAGAGCTGATAATGATGTCATCACTTCGCCCCTCAAACCAGAAATACCCATCATTGTCTTTCGACGCCTGATCCCCGGTAATGTAATAATTCCCTCTTTGGGCCATTTTCGTACGTTCAGGATCTTTGTAATATTCTCTAAACAACGCAGGAGTTTCAAGATGGACGGCAATATCTCCTACTTCTCCCGGCTCCACAGGTTCTCCCAATTCATTTATAATTTCTACTGTATTTCCGGGTGTAGGACGTCCCATCGATCCAGGCCTTACGTCCATGTCCTTCATAATTCCTACTAATAGAGTATTTTCCGTTTGGCCGTACCCATCCCGTACAGTGACATCAAAATATTTCTGAAAAGTAGAGATTACTTCCCGGTTCAAAGGTTCCCCGGCTGATACGGCGCTGTGGAGTGCATCTAAGTTATAGTTCTCCAAGTCGTCCACTTTCGCCATTAAGCGGTATTCGGTAGGGGTGCAGCATAATACATTGACCTTATACTCGTTCAATAAATTCAAATAAGTTTTCGGTTCGAACTTTCCATTATAAATGAACCCGGTTGCTCCCGTACCAAGCACTGAAAGGAACGGACTCCAAACCCACTTCTGCCAGCCTGGTCCAGCAGTCGCCCAAACAATATCCTTATCCTCGATAGCCAGCCACTGATCAGCTGCTGTTTTTAAATGTGCAAAACCCCAGCCATGAGTATGGACGACTCCTTTTGGATTCCCTGTAGTTCCGGATGTATAAGATAAAAACGCCATTTCATCATGAGTGGTGTCTGCCATTTGTAACTCGCCTGGTTCTTCTTCCTTTAAATCATCAAGACTTACCCAACCTTCCTTAGCACCCCCAATAGAGAAAGCGGTTACATTATTCATTTCATCAACTTCTTTAAATTGATCCGTAAATGGTTGGTAGCATATGACCGCTTTTGCTTCTCCGTGGGATAAGCGATAGGACAAATCCCTGGGACGCAGCATTTCAGAACCTGGTATAACAACTAAACCTGCTTTAAGAGCTCCTAAATAAACTTCATAAGCAGAGATCAGTCTGGGGATCATAACCAGTACTTTATCCCCTTTCTCAAGCCCGCTGTTTAATAGAGCCTCTCCTACTTTATTTGCTTTCGTCATTAATTCTGCATATGTAATTTCTGCTTTTCTCCCATTGCTGTCGAGCCACTTTAATGCTTTTAGCTCTGGATCTTTTGTAAACTTCTCAATTTCTTGTACGATATTATATTGCTCTGGTGCTATTAACTCTTCACGGTTCATGAACGATTCCTCCTACTGCTTTCGATTTACACTAAGAGTATTATAACAAATTTTGAAAATTATTAAAATTATAATTTATACTATAAAACCCATCAGACAGGAGTCTGATGGGTTTTAATCTTACGCTAACCGTTTAAAGTTTTGACCAAGAATCTCATTCATAGAATGCACCGTTATAAAGGCTTGCTCGTCTACAGCCTGCATATACTTCTTTAATTTTGAAAAATCTTTTCGATTCATAATCGTTGTGATGACTTCTTTGTCTTCCTGGTTAAAGGCGCCTTTTGCAAAGTGAATAGTGGCACCTCTCCCCAGGTTATCTACAATAAATTCACGGACTTGTTCACTTTCTCGGCTGATGATCACTACTTCTTTATTGTGATCAAATTGCTGAAGAGCATAATCAATGACTAAACCGTTCAATAAAACCCCAAAGAAGGCATACATTCCTACGGCCGGGCCAAAAATAAATATAGAAGAAGCAGCAATAGCAATGTCGGAAAATAGAACCCCTTTACCTACCTCGATAGAAAAGTATTTATTTAGAATCATCGCGATGACGTCAGTACCACCTGTGGAAGCTCCCTGGTGAAAAACTATCGCCATCCCTGAAGCAGCAATGATTTGTCCAATAATTAATTGAATAAGGAGATCATCGCTCAACGCTTGCTGCATCGGAAAGAATGTTTCCAGACCCCATACCATAAAAGACAGGGCAAAGCTTGCATAAATTGTTTTCGTTCCAAATTGAAATCCTAAAAATATAAAACCAACAATAAACAATACAATATTTAGAAGAATCATAAGTGTCCCCAGGGTCAATTCTGGAAATAATTTGTTTAGTACGATTGATAGACCACTCACGCCGCCAGTTGCTAAATCATTAGGAGATAGGAAAAAGTGGACGTTTACAGCTACCGCAAATGCACCAAGGTTCATAAGTAGAAATGATAATAGTTTATTTGTCATCAGTAAGCCTCCTTCTATAAATATAATTCGTTTATACATCCGATTCTCAAACAGGACATATGGGATTATAGAAGGCTTTTAGGCACTTGTAAACCATTATAAATAAAAATTTTGAAATACTGCGATGTAAGCGGTTGATAACAGATTAGTGCAAATATTACCAAAGATCATTTATGCATAATTATCAACATTAGCTTATAATTTCCCACGCAAACCCCAAAATAGCAAAGCTAAACCAGATCCGTATTCTATTTTGGGCTTGTTCCTTAGTTATAACGCTCTATCGCATACTATGAAGTTATTGACGACTTCCAATTCCACTTTCCCTGCCCGCAATATTCTCAGTCTTGCTCAAGGTTTCTGTTGAATTACCTGGGTGAACAGAAAAAAAGCTTGCAGAGAACTAAAGTATCTCTACAAGCCGCGAACAGTGGTTTATGTTCTTTACGTTCGATATGGGAGCCGGACAGTTACACAAGTTCCTTCTCCTTTACTGCTTTGATAGTTAATTTCGCCATCTAAATCATCAATCATCTTCTTAGTAACCATTATGCCTAAACCTGTACCTTTCTCCTTGGTGGTATAAAATGGCTCGCCTAATTTAGAAAGCTCTTGTTCCGATAAGCCGTGACCATTATCGATAACAGAAATGATCAGTTCCTGTTGATGGATAACGGCTTCTATTTGTACTTCACCGTCTTCTCCCAGAGCTTCCATCGCATTAGCAACTAAGTTAATGAGGATCTGTTTAAGTCTCTTCGGTTCACTGTAAAAACCTTTTAAATTTGAATCACACGTATAATGAATCATGACTTCCTTACTGCTTGAATCAGGGTCTAGTAAACGGCTGACATAAGAAATAATTGCTTCTAAATTTACATACTCCAGCTGTACGGAAGACTTCGGCTTGGAGAGCATCATAAAATCCTGAACAATAGATTCAATTCTATTCACTTCATCTAGAATAATATCATGATAACTGTCTCTTAAATCCGGATTAGCTGCGCCTATTTGCAAAAACCCTTTGATCGCTGTGAGAGGGTTTTTAATTTCATGAGCTACGCCTGCTGCCATTTGAGTAATAGTAGAAAGCTGTCGGGACTTCTCTTCAAGTAAAGACATCTCTTTAATTTTAGTAATTTCTTCATCGATTCCAACAACATACTTCCTGCCTTGATCTTCGGCAGGAAACCCCCTCATGCGGATCCATTTTTTCTCGCCTGCCGGTGTAGTAATGGTATATTCCACCTGATGCTCTTTCTGAGTCATGATAATACCGGCTTCTTTGACTATTTCCAAATATTCATCGTCGATAAGCTCATAGAACGCACCAGGATTATCCATAATGACCTGTTTGTCTAATCCGTAAATATTAGTAAATGCGTCACTGAGGTAATGCAGCTCTCCTAGGTCAGGTGAGCAGATCCAGCATGCTTCTTTAATATTACCTGACAGTAAATTAAAACGCTCTTCGGCATTCCTCATCGATTCCAGCTGTTTATTATACCGGCTGATATCTTTAGCAATAATCGTAGCTCCTTGTTCACTTGGTACAACTGTTATGTCCATCTCAATTCCTGTTTTGTACAAGTGACCGTGGAAGTCTACGGGCTCCTGGGTTTCCATCGCTCTTAAGTAATGCTGAAAAAAGTTATTGTACTCATCTACAGGAAATAACTCCCATAGCTTTTTCCGATAATAGTCAGACAGCTTTAAGCCTACCATTTCCTCCATCTTAGGGTTTGCATAAATTACTTCCCAATTACTGTTCAGCATCGCTAAGCCATAAGGAAAATAATCTGCAGCTTGAACTAAGCGTTCTTTTACCTGGGAAGTCCTTGTGGTACTGGCCCGGGTGTTAAAAGCCTCTGTCATATTTAGTACGCTGCTGGAAGGTAAAGGATTTTGGGTATTTGTATCTTGATAAGATCTTTGTGAAGATTTATTAGTTTTATTGGTGGGTGAGGAAAAAATGACGGCAATATTCCCGTTGGATAAATGAAGCATCTTACACGAGAACACTTTTGACTGGTTACTTACTTGAATAGACACACTTAACTCCGTCTCATTCCATGCCGAAGACTGATGAATAATGCGATAAATTTCACCACGATTATGGATTTGAAACAGGGAAAGCCAATTCGAAAGATGAAGTTTAGTTTCACCAATCTTGAGTTCTGCTGATAACGTTTGATTAAGTGTAACGGTCTGGTGATGAACATCTAGAAGACACGCTGGAGTACTACTAACCTCCAGAATGGCAAGCAATTCTCCGCTATAAAGATGATCGGAATACCTTTCTTTTATCACCAAAATTATGACCTCATTTCTATTCTATTCAATATTTTCCAATGTGGGTTTCATTATAACGTAAATTAGAAAGTTTTTGAATATTATATTACATTTTCTTTCTTGAAAAAATTGTAGAATTACCCCTCTTTCACCACAGCTATATTGAATTTCACCTACTCGATGCTTCTCCATAAAGTCAATGAAGCATAGCTTTTAAAGGGATCCCACCCTGTGCTGAAATATTCCATCTCTTCAATTGTTGGTTTGCGATCCATATTTAAATATTTTTTCAGTGCATTCTGGATACCGATGTCTGCTTTAGGAAGTAAATTCTCCCGTCCTACCCCGAACATCAGCCAGTTTTCCGCTGTCCAGGCCCCGATCCCTCTAATTTTCGTCAGGTTATTTATGACTTCCTGGTTTGACCGAAGTGACAACTCCTTTAAGTTAATCTCTCCCTCTGCAATCAACCGGGAAGTATCAATGACATATTCAGCTTTTCTTTGGCTGAACTGCAGCTCTCTTAACTGAGAATAGTGCAAAGCTGCCGTGGTTTCTGGTGAAGGGTAAAACCAAACTCCACCTCGTTCATACCCGAAAGCCTTCACGAACCTTGTACTAAGCGTGTAGGCAAATTTCATATTAAGCTGCTGGTGAATGATTACTTTCATCAGACAATCATAAAGATGAAAATCTTTTACAATAGGCGTGCCGGCAAAAGTGGTGAACAACTCTTTTAAATTCGTACGTTGAAAATGATGCTGAACTTCCGTTAAATCTCTCCCCCATTGGAATAAGGAGTAAAGGTGCTCAATGAGTTCTTCTTTCCTGTTTTCATCTGTACTGCTAAGTTTAAAAACCGGACGTTCAGTAGTACCTAAAGCTTCAACGCGGACCACATAGGATTCCCGGTCCCTTTTTACAGGGACCTCCACCCACCTGTCTTCTAAACTTAACTTTGTCAGCGGGTCATACGACCACCTTAACAGCGTGTAGTCAAAGTTATATTCAGGAACGGACTTGATCGTTTCTTCCCACATTTATTCCACCTCATTAAAAAAAGACCCGGCTTCTATTACGATAGCCGAATCTTAGTTGTGTGAAACCTATAAGCTTACAATTGGAAACGGAAGTAATTTTTTCACTAATAAATCATTTAAGCTTCCGAATTGATATCCGCGTTTTCTGAGTTCAATAATTAACTGTTCTAAAGCTTCCGCATTATCTTTAGACACCGTGTGTAATAAAATAACGGCTCCTGGATGTACCTGTTCCATCACATTGTCAAATGCGTATTCCCAGCCTTTTTGTTGATTCGTTTCCCAATCTACAAAAGCAATGGACCAAAAGGCATGAATATAACCCAGCTCTCTCGTCCATTCCAGCGTCCTTGAATTGAAGGTCCCTCTTGGGGGCCGGAGAAATGTCATCGTTTTTTGCTCTGTGATATCGGCAACAGCTGATTCCACTTTATCGAGCTCCTGTTTTATTTTTTCTTTTGAGCTTGTTGTGAAGTCAGGATGGGACCAGGAATGATTCCCAACCGTATGACCTTCTTTAACCATACGCTTAAGAAGATCAGGTGCACTATTAATGTAATGTCCGGTAACAAAAAAAGCAGCAGGCACTTCTTGTTCTTTCAAAACATCGAGTACGTCATCAGTATACCCTTGTTCATACCCATTATCAAAGGTAAAGTAAATCGTTTTTTCTCCAGATTGATCAACGTAAAAACCATCATGCTTCTCTATCATTGGACCGTAACGACCCACATCAGGAATACCGCCCTGCTTATTTTTTTCAAACCCCCAGCCTTCTGCACTAGCCTGTAAAGGTGAGCACATTAATAGAACCGACATTAACAAGATCCATTTTTTCATTAAGATCACCTACTTTTTCTTAGTATGTTCATAATAAAAATTGCTATAAAAAAAGACGCACGGTTTTTAAAACCGCACGTCTTCCTAATTAAAGCATTAATGACGCAATCCACCCAAAAATAAAAAGCGGAATATTAAAATGGATAAACGTTGGTACGCATGTGTCCCAAATGTGATGGTGACGTCCATCAGCGTTCAGCCCAGAGGTAGGCCCCAATGTACTGTCAGAAGCTGGGGAACCTGCATCACCAAGAGCACCGGCAGTACCAATTAAAGCAGCAGTAGCCATAGGGGAAAATCCAGCTCCTATACAAAGAGGTACAAATAAAGCTGCTAATATTGGAATCGTTGCGAAGGAAGACCCGATCCCGATGGTTACAACTAAACCTACTAACAGTAATACAAATGCAATAGCAGGCTGATTTGAGCCCAGATATTTAGAACTGGCGTCCACTAAAGCTGAGACGGATTCTGTTTCAGTTAAAACGTTAGCATACCCGCCTGAAATCAGCATAACAAAAGCAATCGTGCCCATCATGGCAATACCGTCAGCAACGACTTTATCACCTGACTTAAATGGGACGACTTTAAATATAAACATTAAGATAAGACCTGCCAAAGCAGCTAATACTAAGTTTTCATAATAGGCCTGAATAAATAAAGTTACAATAATAGCAGCTAAAGTTAATCCGTGTTTATAGGTGAAAGAAGTGTTTTTTAACCGTTCTAAAGAGTCTCCGAACTTGATTTCATGTCCGGCCTCACTTTCTTTTGGTTCCCTTTTCTTCCGGTAGGTTACAAAAACAGCAATAAGAAGTCCCACTATCATGCCTGACCCAGGAATTATTAAGGATTGAGCAATTTCTCCAATTGATAAGGTTACCCCGTTTGTTTCCATGGATTCCTGAATTGTTTCATGAAACAACAAACCAAAACCTATCGGAAGCATAATGTAGGGTGCCTTCAGCCCAAACGTTAAAGCTGTCGCTACAGCACGTCGATCTAACTTCATCCGGTCAAATAATTGAAGTAATGGTGGTATTAAAATAGGAATAAAAGCAATGTGGACAGGGATAACGTTTTGCGACAAACTGGCTACGCCCGCTATAACAAGAACGGTTAACGTACGCATATCTTTCAACACACGAAGCAGATATCCAACAAGAATGCTCGTTATCCCGGAATGGGTAATGGCTACCGCAAATGCACCGAGCAAGATGTAGCTTAACGCTACACTAGCTTGTTTCCCCATACCATCCACTAATAAATCAAGGGAATCAACAATCGACTGCCCATTCATCACGCCTGCTGTTAAGCCTGCAGCTAGAATAGCAATGATAACATTTACCCTTGCCAAACTTAATATGATCAGTACAAGTACTGACACAATGACAGCTAGTGCCATACTATAATCTCCTCTCAAGTTAAACTCTTTTTATCACATTAGCGATTTACCATAATAAAGGATTATTTCAAAAAAATCAACCCTCATTTTGCAATGAGAGTTTTCCTTTTTTACCCTCTATATTTTTCGTTCCAGCTCTTCCAGCATTCGAATCAATTCATCTACATCCTCTACTGATGTATCTTCAGGTTCTATTTGATCTAAGCGATCCATAAAAGCAGAAAGCTTAGCTTTTAAGTCAATCATTTTTTCTTGCTGTGACAAGCGCATGACACTCCTTTATAAAGGTATCGTTTGTTTCCACCTTGCCTATCATAGTATAAAGGACAATTCCTGTCTATCCTTTATTGTTTCACTGCATTGTTTCACTGCATTTTTTAACAAGAATTGCTATAATACGACTGAGTTAGTGAGGAGGTTTCATTTTGGATTTTTTTAAAACTGAATTTCTTTCTTATATAATAGAGCCGCCTGTTCGTACAATACTCCTGGCTGCCGTGACAATTATCATAGTAGTTTTTCTTTTAAGAAAGTTACTGCACACTTTCTTTTCTAAAGCATCTTTTATCGAAGCCCGTAAAGTGAATACAATGGAAGCGATGCTGTATTCGTTTATTAATTATGCTGCTGTCCTTAGTTTCATTTTTATCGTTCTGTCAGAGTGGATAGAAATTGGACGAATTTTAGCAGGGGCAGGTGTCCTTGGTATTATCGTTGGTTTTGGCGCCCAGAGCCTGATTAAGGATTTCTTTTCAGGATTGTTCCTGCTCTATGAAAAGCAGCTCCACAAAGGGGATTTCATAACTCTTAATAATGACCATCATGGAATTGTGGAAGATATCGGACTTCGTTTTTTAAAAATCAGAGAATGGAGCGGTAAGCTGTTAACGATCAGCAACGGCCAAATCAACACGATTGAAAACTATAATTTTGAACACATGCGTGTGATCGAGCACATTACGACCAATTTTAATGAAGATCCTCGTAAAGTTGTACAAGTACTCGAGGAAGCCTGCGTTAGATTAAACGAAGAGCTCCATGAGTACTTAAAAAAAGACTTGAAAGGAGAAATTATCGAGCCGTTTCAAGTCTATGGCATGTCATCATTAAATGATGAACACCGCGGGTATCAATACACAGTTATCGGATTGGTTCATGATCTGGTATATTGGACAGCTTCAAAGGAAACGCGCTACATTCTGGCCGAAGCAATGTATGACCACAAAATTGCTATGGCAGAGCAGCGCGTTGAATTGAATTCAAAGGAAGACTTATCGTAAATCAAAAGAAAAACTTACGTGGTCCTGAATAGGAATCCAGGCTCCAATCCCTTGTCTTGTTACGTTTTTTACGTCAATACTCATTTTAGATCCTTTTAACTGGATATAAACGTCACCGAATGCCACTTCGCCTTTTTCATTAATAGCAGGCGCATATGCTTTTAACTGGCCGACTTTATTAACAGGGACGGAGTATTTATTATTCTGCTTTGTCCCTCTTCCAATTACGCTTTGAAAAGACAAAGGGAGCTTTGTTTTACTCTGAGCTTCAAGAAGAATCAGCTTCATCATTTGATCGCTGTGGGTTGCTTTTGTTGTTAATCCACCTTTTACGTGCTTTTCCTCTTTTTGTTCATAACTCATCTCTTCCGTGTTCTGCCCGCCTTGATTATTTAGTTCGTTAATATTGATCTCCTGGTACTCCCAGTTCGTATTGCTTTCTTTTGATTCATAAGACAGCGGCCACCTTCCAAGGAAGATTTCTCCACGGTAGCCTACTGCAAATGGGGAGGGACGAATCGATGTTTCATTAAGCATCTCAATGAGTTCAGGATTTGAAATCCTGACATCGGAATCGTTAATTAATTCGTCGGTAAGTTCCTCTGCCTCCAGTACTTCCTGATCTTCAGTTGAATTAGGGTACGTGTTATCTTTCGATATATTGAGAACGTGACTAGGAATTTCAGATTGTATTTTATTTTCTTTATTCTCAGCTGAACTTGTTAAAGATCCACCAGCTGTGAAGATACTAATAAATACAATAAGTCCTATCCATTTCAATCTCATAGTGTTGACCACCTTTCTTTTTCTTTATCTTGTGAAAAATGGTCATATCTATTCTTAAGAGGAGAGCAATCGGTTCATAACTTTTTCTGCTTTGGGATCCAGAAATTGGATGAAAGGACCTATACATAAAAGTATAATAATTGTTCCCAGCCCAATTGGTCCGCCGAATAGGAGAGCCAATATAAAAGCAAAGGTTTCCGTTAACGTTTTAGCCACTGTAAGGCTGAACCCAAATCGTTTCTGCAAAGCAACCATAAAATTGTCAATTGGATTCAAAGAAAATTTCGGCTGTAAATACAGGGCAACTCCAACTGCAATGGTAAATATCCCGCTTATCAGTGTAAGAATTTGATAAATCAGTCCATCAATTACCATAGTTTCAAAAGCAGTAATCAACCAAAAATCGATCATTTTCCCGACGACGATAATCGTGATAATCGCCAATAGATCAGGACGCTCAGAAGCAATTAGTGCATTAGTCACAATCAGCACAGCACCGATAATAATTACCCAGTTACCGACAGTAAGGCCAAAGGTTTCCGTTAATCCTACGTTCACCGCATCCCAGGCTCCAGCGCCTAATTCTGCCTTGATCGTTAATGAGACCCCCAGTGAAATAATAATTAAACCAAGGAAATAGAAGAATCCTTTAATCGCAAAAGCTTTCATATGAAGCCTCCTGTTTTATGTAATTTTTCAATCGGTTACAGCAAGGCAGCAGACGTAGGACACCATCTTCAGCACATCCGTAATTATCAATAAAAAAAAGAGCATGGCCCCATTTGGCAGGGGATGCTCTATTATTTTACTTGCTTAATTCGATACACTCAAGCGTTTCTTCAACTTCAATACTGTCTTTAACGGATTGCACCATTGAGCAGTTTTTACTGGATATATCTAAGTTTTTCAACATTTTGTCCTGATTAAGACGGTAACCTTTAATGACAAAATGCAGATGAATGCGTTCAATCCGGTTTGCCTCATCTGGATTACGCTTAACTTCAGCTGTTACTTTAATATCTTCGTAATGGACTTTCTGCTTATCGAGAATTTTTTTGTAAACTCCTGCGCTGCACCCTGCTACAGACGCAACCATAAGCTGATACGGCCGAAAGCCAAATGTTTCATCTCCTGATATGTCCAGCTGCCCATATTCAAAGGATGTGCGTACACCTTCTTCTTTAATGTAAAAGTCCATACCCTAACCCCTCCTTTAGTCTTAGTTCGTCCCCTTATGTTTATTGTAACCGTTTTCCACTCCAGTTTAACCTATTCCTCATATTTGTTGCTAGAAGTTCTTGTCATCGTTTAGGATAAAAAGGGTGTGATTCATATTATTGGTTCGGGGAGGTCTTTATATGGTATCAAAGGGAACCCGATTTTGGATACTCATCGGCCTTGTCACAATTTCTGGTTTTTCACAAGGAATGTTACTTCCATTACTCGCCGTAATCCTTGAGCAAAATGGAGTTTCTTCGTCGATAAATGGTTTGCATGCTACGGCTTTATACATAGGAATTCTGATTTCATCGCCTTTTATGGAGAAACCCCTACAGAAATTTGGATACAAGCCTGTTATTATCGCAGGAGGAGCTCTGGTTTTTATCTCTCTTGCTTTCTTTCCCATTTGGCAGTCCCTGTGGTTCTGGTTCATGTTACGCATGATGATCGGCATAGGAGACCAGATATTACATTTCGGTACCCAGACATGGATTACTGCTACCGCTGAAGAAAAAACAAGAGGGAAGAGTATTGCATACTATGGGCTGTTTTTTAGCGTAGGATTTACACTCGGCCCGTTAATGACTAATCTTCTTTCTATCAGCATCTATTTACCCTTTGTTCTATCCGCATTTCTAAGCATGACGGTCTGGGGGCTGATGTGGTGGGTTCGCAATGAAATGCCTCCTAAAGAGTACACCACCGCTCATGGTACAAGCTCCATAAAGAGGTTTGGTTCTGCTGTTAAAATAGGGTGGGTAGCATTTCTCCCTCCTATGACTTACGGATTTCTAGAAGCCACCTTACATGGGATCTTTCCTGTTTATGGAATGAGGATTGGCCATGAAGTAAATCTGCTTTCGTTTGTTATTCCGACTTTTGCAGCTGCCAGCCTATTATCACAGATTCCCCTTGGTATCCTTAGTGATCATTTTGGGAGGAAGAAAATTGTCAGCGCTGTAGTCGCTGGAGGTATCGCAGCATTTACAGGAGCAGCATTCGTGGAATCATCCATTATCGGCCTGTTTGTAACTTTTACCGTTGGAGGTCTATGTGTCGGTTCGCTCTATTCCTTAGGGATTTCATTTATGACAGACCTGCTGCCAAAGGACCTTCTCCCTGCTGGAAATATATTATGTGGGATGAGCTTTAGTATAGGAAGTATTGGTGGTCCTTTTCTAACAGGAATTGTAATTGACCTCTTTCCAGGTGTATCTCTCTTTTACACAATTGTCTTATTGTTGGTAACCGTTCTGGTTGCTACTATTTTCAAGTCACTTCCTCAATCGTCTCACGTCGAAGGATAGTGTTTTGATTTTTCAAATCCAAACCCTGTTATCAAGTGAGAAATCTCTCTTATTTTTTAGAGATGTATGTTTGAATAGTCAAGTTCCATACAAGAAAGAAGGGAAGTCAAATGAAAATCATCGAGCTCATCGATAAAGCTTATCTTGTAGTTATTCTCGGTGCGGTTGTTACGTATTTCGCCGGGTTATTGAACGGGGAATATTTATTTGCTGTTGTCCGCGGTTCGTTCGTCATCCGTGCGATCCGTAAGTTTGTTGAAAACGAAATGACTCTGGCTTATGGTTATACGGTGCTCTCGGATTTGGTTTAGTGGGTACCCTATTTTTTGTTTAGGGCCATTTCTTTAAAAACTCTTTATAGCATTGATTCTTACAGTTGCTGCTTTTATCCCTTTTCATTCGGTGTTTTTTACCAAAAAAGAACTGCGTACCCGTGTACGCAGCTCAGACTGTCGAGAAAGTCTCGACAGTCTTTATTTCTTCTGGAACTTTCATTTTACACCGCGTTACACTATAGGTAAGAACTCTCTAAGGCGGTGTTAGTCAATCAAACCCTTCAATATGTGTGACCTGTCCCTTACTTCAGACATGTACCCAAAATACAAAACACTAGAAGACCATCACACGTCACGTTTGGGAAGGAGCTAAAGAACAAGTTCGCTTGAACCGATTATCCAATGAGGTCAAATGGATTTATAGAATGAGGAATGAGAAAAGAGAAAATTGAGCGTAGCTTCGCAGGTTCCAAAGAACTGCATGAGCTGCGTTATTGTCGTTTGCGTGGAAAGGAAATGTCCGGGAACAGGCATTACTGACAACTGCCTGTCAGAACATGAAAAAGATTGCCCTTCACCTGGTCAGGGTTAGCCAGGTGAAGGAGAGTCTTTTTCAATTACGGGTGGGCGAATACTGCGAGACTCCTGCGGAAAAACGGGCGATCCGAGACCACGCAGTGTGGGTTTCACGAGGAGGCTTAGGCGTTCGTCCGCGGAAAGTGAGTGGTATTCGCCCGCCCGTGCACACAAAAAAAGCTTGCAGAAAAACACGGGGTTTCTCTACAAGCTGAGCTGCGTACCCATGTACGCAGCTCTTTTTGTATTATTCAGTGAGGGCTTTATTAAGCACTTCTAAGTTCTGCTCCATCAGGCTGAAGTAATCCTCTCCGTTCTCTATATCCTCTTCTGTCAGAACAGACAGGTTGTGGACACGCAGAGCTTCAGCTCCGATTTCGTTTTGAACGACTTCAGATACTTTTGGGGTGATATTCTGCTCGAATAATACGTGATTGATCTCATGTTCTTCTGCTGTAGCAACAATTCTTTCTAAATCCTTTTGAGAAGGTTCGTTCGAAGGGCTTAAGCCGGAAACAGCAATCTGTTCAATACCATAAGCTTCTTCCCAGTACCCATACGCAGAATGGGAAACAATAATTTCTTTCTTTTCCTGCTCTTCTACCTGCTCATGAAAGTCCTGATCAAGGGCTTCCAGTTCAGTTTTTAATTCATTGAAATTCTCTTCAAATTGCTCTTCGGACTCGGGTTGTAATTCTATCAATTTATTCTTAATATTTTCAGAGATTTGAACAGAACGTACAGGATCAAGCCAGATGTGAGGGTCCTCCTCTCCATGGTTATGGCCATCACCTTCTTGATGAGCCTCTTCTTCCTCAGAATGTTCCTCGTTCTCATGCTCGTGGTCGGAATGTTCTTCCTCTTCATGGTCCTCTTCTTCAGAGTGTCCATGTGAACCCGGTGAGAGATCGATTCCACTTGCGGCTTCCACAATTTCAACATCCTCTGATTCGATCGAGTTCGATATTTTTTCAGCATACGTTTCAAGTCCTGCTCCATTATAAATAAATGCATCTGCTTCCGCCAATTCTACCATTTCTTTCGTTGATGGCTCATAGTTGTGAGCATCCGATCCCGGCGGCAGAATGGTTTCCACCTCTGCAGCATCACCAGCTATACGCTCTGTGAAATACTGAAGCGGATAAACCGTCGTATTAATTGTCAAAGCGTCCTGTTCACTGCCTGTTTCTTCTTCCTTATCCTGCGTTCCGCAGGCTCCTAATATAAGAATAAGTACAAATAATATCAGTCCCGTTGTTCTTTTCACGTCGTCTCTCCTCCTTGCTCTTCGATAAAAAAGTATATAGTAATGATTACTAATTGTAAACGGTAATCATTACATTTTAAAAAATAAAAAGAAAATAGGGTCTTTGGCGTTGCATTAGACCCTTGTCCTGTCCCTCAATTACAAACAGGACATTTTCCGTAAATCTCAAATTTATGATTTTCAATATCGTACCCTTGTAAATTTTCGTTTATGCTTTCCATTGGACAGAAGTCAATTGGCTTTGTTTTCCCACAATCTGTACAAATAAAATGATGGTGATGGCCGTGTGTATCACAGCCCAATCGAAAGTGCTTCTCACCGCTGAGTTCTGTAGATTCCAGTATCTCCTCTTCGGTCAGCAGGTACAAATTGCGGTAAATCGTGTCATAGCTTACACCAGGAAAATCTTCCTGAATTTGCTTTAAAATAGATTTAGCTGCAATATATTGGTCCTGATTTACAAAGATCTCAAGGATTCGTTCCCTTTGGCGTGTTTTCTTATATCCTTTTTCCTTTAATCGCTGAATCGCAGTTTCAAGATTCATACTGTTTCACCCTTTACATAAAGATGGTTTCTTACCTTTTTATAAAGAATCGTCATAATTAAAATTACTATAGCAATCACAACAATTGTTCCTCCAGGAGGCACACTTAATTGATAAGAAGAAATTAAACCTAGAATAACGGAAAATTCTCCAAAGGCAATCGATAATCCAATGGTCTGCTTAAAACTTGAAGCGATACGTAGAGCAGCGGCAACAGGCAGCGTCATAAGTGCAGAGACAAGCAGGATCCCCACCACCTGCATGGATGACGCAATGACCAGTGCCACCATGACAATAAATAATAAATGAATCCACCGGCTGTTCACTCCTGCAATCGAAGCATGCTCTTCATCAAAGGATAGAACGAATAATTCCTTATAAAATAAAACAACAATGGTTAATACAGCGATGGTAATAAAAAACACGGTCCACATATTAGAACTGCTCACAGCTGTTACACTGCCAAAGAGATAACTGAATAAATCCGTATTAAAACCATCAGCGAGAGAGATAAGGATAACACCAACACCTATCCCGCCAGAAAGAATAATGGGAATCGCCAATTCTTCATAGTGTTTATACAGCTTACGAAGCTTCTCTATTAAAACAGCTCCCCCAACAGAAAAGACCATTCCCATATAAACTGGATTTAACTCATTGATGCCTGTTACTCTTTTTTCTAATAAAAGGCTGGCTGCAATCCCGGTTAATGTAATGTGGGACAATGCATCCGCTATTAAGGAGAGTCTTCTGACTACAATAAATACACCTAGTAACGGCGCAACGATTCCAATTAGAATCCCTGTGATCGCTGCATTTTGTAAAAATTCGTATCGTAAAAAGCTTTCAATCATTATTGGCTCACCCCGTGCTCATGATTATGTGTCAGCTGCTGCACAGAATGGCCATATAATCGATTAAGATCCTGGTCATCAAACTCTTTGTATTCTTCAGAAGCCCCATGAAAGTGTACGGTCTTATTCATACAAACAACATGAGTGGCATGCTGGGTTATTGTTCCAATATCATGGGTAACCATTAGAAGAGAAATCCCCTTCTCCTTATTAAGCTTCCTTAATAAATCGTAAAAAGCTGTCACGTGCTTCGCATCAACTCCAACTGTCGGTTCATCTAATATAAGCAAGGAAGGATCGCTCACCAGAGCCCGTGCAATAAAAACCCGCTGCTGCTGGCCGCCCGACAGCTCCCCAATGTTACTATTTGCATATTCATCCATCTCTACAGTCTTTAAAGCTTCTAAAGCTTTTTCTTTATGCTTCCGATTAAAGAATTTAAAGGCTCCAATGCGAGAGACAAGTCCGGTTTTCACTACTTCCAATACAGTAGCAGGAAACCCGGAATTAAAACTGTTCGCTTTCTGGGACACAAATCCTACTTCCTGCCATTGGTTGAATTGCTTAATGGGCTGATCGAATAATCTAACCGTGCCCCTATCAGGTTTGATAATCCCAAGCATCAGCTTTATCAACGTCGATTTTCCTGATCCGTTCGGACCGACAAGCCCTAAGAACTGGCCGCGTTCAATCACTAAGTCTACCTTTTCCACGACCCACTCTTTCTCGTATTTGAAGGAGACTTGCTCCATATCTATGATTTTATTTGATTTCATATAATTTTCCTCTCAAAACAATAATGATTACGAATTAAATTATAATACGCACATATAGTGAAGTAAAACACCTATTGACTTTTTAAATGAATCCGTCAAAAATAGTTTATAGAATAAATAGTAATTATTACGATTAAATATCAACTATCTATATAATAAAGGAGGACAAGCTTTGTATCAAGAGAAAGCTTTCAACTACAAATGGGGCTACATATTACTTTTCCTGTTTTTTCTATTGTTTATATATGGGGACCTTGTTCCTGCTGCGCTGATTACTGAATTCATGCCTTCCCTGCTGGATATGAACACTATCTTTCTAAGTATTGTACTGGAAGCTATTCCCTTCGTACTTTTAGGCGTATTCATTTCAGCTCTAATTCAGTCCTTTGTAAAAGAAGAAACACTCGAACGTTTTATCCCTTCAAACCCTGTTCTGGCTCTGTTTCCAGCGGTTGCAATTGGAGCCGTATTCCCTGTTTGCGAATGTGCTATTGTTCCGATCGTCAGACGGCTCATTCAAAAAGGAATGCCCCTTCATGTCGGAATTGTCATCATGGTTTCAGCTCCAGTATTAAACCCAATCGTATTTTTGTCCACTTTTTACGCCTTCCAGACAGATCTTACTGTGGCCTGGGCAAGAATGGGGCTTGCTTTTGTCGTAGCCATAGTCGTAGGAGCGGTAGTATATGCCAGATTTAAAAACAGCTGGCAGTTGAAAGAAGCTAAAGGCAGTAGGCTCCACTCCGATGAACATCATCATCGAAATAAAATTGCTGAAACCTTTTATCATGCCAGTGACGAATTCTTTGAAATGGGTAAGTTCTTAATTATTGGAGCTCTGCTTGCGAGTGTCATTCAAACATTCATGGACCGGGAACTGCTTGTAGGAGTAGGAAGCGGATTCTTCACAGGTCCAGCGGTCATGATGGGGCTTGCTTACTTCCTGTCACTTTGTTCAGAAGCTGATGCATTTGTGGCCTCATCCTTTAATGGATTGTTCTCAAGCAGCTCCATCTTAGGGTTCCTCGTGTATGGTCCTATGACCGATTTAAAAAATACCATATTAATGGCTGCCTACTTCAAAAAGAGATTTGTAGTTGCATTTGTTGCCATAGTTACCATTACAGCTTATTTCATCACTATATTATTTGACTTGCTCTACTTGTAGGAGGGATTATTTTGACTAAAAACACACATTACTTCATCCGAAGCGTTATCTTATTAGGTTTTGGGCTCTTTATTATAAAGCTAGTGATTTCAGGGGATATTCAAAAGTTTATAGCCCCCAGAATGATGCCTTATATGTATTTCGCTTTAGGCGTCATCGCGATACTAGCTCTAATTCAATTCTTTAAAAGTGACACAGAGGAAGAGACTGAATGCAACTGCGGTCACAATCATGATTATTCCTCCTCTATATTCCGTTCGCTGCTCATCTATTCCTTATTTATTATTCCTATCGTATCAGGGATGCTTTTCTCAGACCATGTACTTGGCAGCTCGCAGGCAGCAAATAAAGGCTTCAAATATGAACTCCGATCTGCCTCAGCCAACAGTGATGACGTCCGTTCACAAGTTAAAGAACCAGCAACCGACGGCGAGACTTCAGAGAACGTTCATGAACAAGAAGAATTAGATGAATCAGCCGTTTTATCAACAACGGACCGTTATCCGAACCTTTATAAGGAACTCTCCTCCAAAGAAAGTTTTACGTTAAACGAGGATAATTTTATCGGAGCTGTTTCATTATTAGAGGAGTCTGCTGATGACTATGTAGGGAAGGAAATAACGATGACCGGCTTTGTCTTCCGTGAAGATGGATTTCCTGAGGACAGGATGGTTGTCGGCCGATTCGGCATCAGCTGTTGTGTTGCTGATGGAGGAGTTTATGGAATTCTTGTTCAAAGCAATGAAAAAGATTTTAATCAATATAAAGATGACACCTGGGTGGAGATAACAGGGACGATTAAGAAAATTGAACATAACAATTGGGACCTTCCTATGATTGAACCAACAGAAATAAATAAAATTGAAATTCCTAACGAACCATATGTATATGAAGAATTTGAATTTGCAGGTTAAAAAGAAGCAAGCTTCCCTTTAAGTCGGGCAGCTTGCTTCTTTTATTGCAAATATCGATTGGATCTTCGTTCTAAATAATCCTGAACAGCAGAGAACACCATGGTTAACGGCCAGTAAATCATCGCTGCAAGAATATAAAGAGTCATGGAATCATTTGTGCGACCAGCTACAATTTGCGCTTTATTCAGGATTTCAGGCACGGCGATCATAGCCGCAAGGGATGTTGCTTTCAACAAATCAAGGAACACATTTGCAAGCGGAGGAATCGCAATTCGAACTGCTTGAGGAACAATTATTCTCCTCATCGTCTGCCAGTAGGTGAAACCTAAAGCTTTTGCCGATTCCCATTGACCTCGAGCCACACTAGCTAACGAGGACCGATTAATTTCTGCAATATAAGCCGCACTGTTTGTTCCAAATCCAATTATCGCAGCTGCAGGGCCTGAAAAAGTAATCCCCAATACAGGCAGGCCGAAATATAGTACAAATAAATAAACCAGTATAGGGGTTCCTCGCATAAAGGAGATATACAATCGTGCCGGCCAGCGAAGTATACGCGAACTCGAACGCCGGGCCAATGCTAGAAAAAAACCTAATACAAGTCCGACCGCCATGCTTATAATGGCGACCAGCACAGTGTAAGGCACACCTTCTAATACAAAGGGAAGATTCTCCCATGCTCGTTCAGGTACAAAAAGTTTTTCAATATTTATTTCTCTTACATCCATGGAAAACATGAAATGACACCCTTATAAATCAAGTCCTTCAATCTCTTCTACTTCTTCTTCAGGCTCTTGCGATGCATCCTTTCCACCGAAAAACTCCTCGGACAACTCTGTCAAGGTTCCGTCTTCACGCATTTCACTCAAAGTTTCGTCCAATTTCTCTTTTAGTTCATCTTCTCCTTCCCCCATAACTACTGCTGTTTCGCTTGGGTGAAACTGGAGATCTGGATGCTGAGTCACTTCGATATCAGGTAGCGCTTCTAGAGCAAGAGACTGCAGATAGTAATCATTAATAATTAAATCCGTACGTCCCGTTTCAACATCACGAAGATAAACATCATTTGCCACATTTCCATAAGACTCGATTTCAGCTCCATAATGCTCCGCTATTTGAGCAAAAATCGTCGTAGCTCCACCACCATGAAGTTTACCTTCTAAGTCTTCAAGTGTTTCGATTCCCGATAAGTCGTCTTCACGAACAATCATTGTAGCATAAGAATGCTTATAGGGGTCGCTAAAGTCAAAGCCTTCGTCCCGGCTGTTTGTAACCTCTAAGTCATTCGCTGCCACGTCTATCCTTCCACTGTCAATAGCGGAAAGAAGCCCGTCTACTCCATATTCTTCAAATGAAATCTCCAGGTCAAGACGATCAGCTATTTCCTTCATGATTTCAACATCATAACCCGTCAGTTCATCTGAATCCTCAGGATAATAGGACGCTGGATATAGCGTACCCGATGTACCTACAACAATTTCTCCTTCTTCTTTAATTTCATCCCATTTTGAACCATCAGATGTTTTGTCCTCATTTGAAGACTCATTATTATCATCTGAACCGCAAGCCATTAGAACAACAGCCAACGTAAGAATAAGTATTGATAAAAGCCATTTACGCATACTTGTGTCCACCTTTCTTAAATTCATACTTAACCAATATAGCAACAGTTCAACCTTAATATCAACCTTCCTGCCTGATTTAATATACTTCGTTTGACTTGGTTTTGAGAACTTTATTGACTTTCACACCACTTGTGCTAATATAATAACATATATTAAATTATAATTATTATTATTTAAAAAATATTTTAGATTTTTGTAAAAAGGAGTTGAGCTTATGGCTGTGAACAGCCTCTCTGATAAGGTCAAATTAAGTCTTGTACCAAGACGCGCTATCATTTCGCCTGCATTTCTTCCTGTATTGGAGCTGACTGCGGCTTTAATCAGTGGAGGCCTTTTACTTGGCGCAGCGATCTTCTCGAGTGCATTAAGTCCTGCCGTCTATATTACTCTTCACATTATCGCGTTTATCATTGGGGGATTTGCTAAAGCAAAAGAAGGGATTACAGAAACGATCCAGGAGAAGCGATTAAATGTAGAACTGTTAATGATCTTTGCAGCAATAGGAAGTGCTTCGATTGGTTATTGGTCAGAGGGTGCCATATTAATATTTATCTTTGCATTAAGCGGTGCACTTGAAACTTATACAATGAATAAAAGTGATAAAGAATTAACGGCTCTTATGGATTTACAGCCAGACACAGCCTGGAAAGTTACAGACGATACAATTACCCAGGTGGAAACCGTCTCCTTAAATATTGGAGACTTTATTCTTATTAAAGCCGGAGAAAGAATTCCATCAGATGGGATAATTACCCAAGGGGATACAACGGTGGACGAAAGTGCCATCACAGGTGAATCTATTCCTGTAAATAAAAAAACAGGAGATGAGGTGTTTGCGGGAACAGTCAATGTAAACGGAAGTCTTTTTGTAGAAATAACCAAGGTTCCCGGCGATACACTCTTCCAAAAGATCATTCAACTGGTAAAGAAAGCTCAAAACGAAAGGTCTCATACTCAGCTTTTTATAGAACGTTTTGAAGGCACCTATGTAAAAGCAGTATTGATTACAGTAAGTTTGATGATGTTTCTCCCTCATTACTTATTTGACTGGACTTGGACCGAGACCATTTATCGCGCTATGATTTTATTAGTCGTGGCTTCACCCTGTGCTTTGGTCGCTTCTATAATGCCAGCTGCTTTATCTGCGATTTCCTCGAGCGCGCGAAATGGTGTGCTGTTTAAAGGAGGCATGTTTTTAGAGAGTTTATCGTCTATAAAAGCAATTGCCTTTGATAAAACGGGGACGTTGACGAAAGGTACTCCAGAAGTTACTGATACCTGGTTCAAGGAGAATACTGACCTTGACATGGTTCTTTCAATCACATCATCTATAGAGGAGCAATCGAATCATCCGTTAGCAAAAGCCATTGTCTCTTACCTTAGTCAGCATAATCTTAGCAGCGTATCTTTTCAGCAAACTAAAGATATACCTGGAAAAGGAATTGAAGCAGAGATAAACGGAGAAATTTGGAAAGTAGGGAGTGCTGACTTTGTAGGAGTTGACGAAACAATCGCCGAGAAAGCAAAACGTTTTTCAGAAGAAGGCAAAACCGTTGTCTTTACTGCTGACTCCAAAGAAACAGTCGGATTATTCGCATTAAAAGATACCATCAGACCAGAGGCAGCTGAATTAATTAAAAAGTTAAAGAATAATAACGTTTATACAGTTATGCTTACTGGAGATCATTCTTCAACCGCACAAGCAATTGCCTCAGAACTCGGGATTGATGATTATGCCGCAAAGTGTTTACCCGAAGATAAAGTCCGGGAACTTCAGATTTTAAAGCAAAAACACAACCAAATCGCTATGGTTGGTGACGGTGTAAATGATGCGCCGGCTTTAGCTGCTGCCGACATAGGAGCTGCCATGGGGCAGGGTACAGATGTGGCATTAGAAACGGCCGATCTTGTGTTGATGAAAAATGATTTATCCAAGCTTACTGATTCCATTAACCTTTCCTGCCGGATGAATCGGATTATTAAACAAAATATTATATTTTCATTACTTGTCATTCTACTTCTTATTACCAGTAACTTTCTTCAAGTGCTGGATCTTCCATTAGGTGTTATAGGTCATGAAGGCAGTACCATCTTAGTTATTTTAAATGGACTGCGGTTATTAAAATAAGATTGAAACAAAGCGCAAGAGCCCCGAAAAATTCATTCGAATTTAATCGGGGCTTTCTATATAGCACTCCCGGCTTCGTCAAAAGTACTTCATTTTTAGAGGCTGCCCTTAATTAATAAGGAAACCGTCCTTTATGTTTTTTATGAACAAGGGCATTAATTTCTCCACCGACCAGGATGACCACTCCTGAGAGGTAAAACCAGATCATTAAGACAATTACACCACCCAGGCTTCCATATGCAGCAGAGTAATTACCTATATTCTCTACATAAAAGGAGAAAAGCAGAGATACTAATTGCCAGCCTACTGTGGCAAAAAGTGCACCGAGAGTAATTTCTTTTATTCTTATAGGCTGATCCGGAGCCATGAAATATAAAAAGGACAAAACCAGAAAGAAGACAACAGACGAAATGATCCACCTCAAAGTATCCCACACTTGTAGAAAATCTTCCGATAAACCAAAGAATGAAGACACATAAAAGCCAATCGCATTACCAAGGACAGGAAGTAAGAAAGCTATCCCAATCACAATAATCATGGCCACTGTTAATAAAATCGAAATAAGTCTCGAGACGAGAAAAGACCGCTTTTCCTGTGTATGGTGAGCCCGGTTAAAAGCTTTAATCAAAGTGTTAACCCCGTTTGAAGCAGCCCACAAAGTACCCAGTATACTTACAGACAATAACCCGCTGTTTCGGTCACTTAATATAGCAGTAAGATTTTCGGAAATCATTTCATAAGTATCAGGGGGAGCATACGTGCTTAATAATATCAGTACTCTTTCTTCATCAATGTTTAAGTAACCCAGTAGTGTAATAAGGAAAATCATAAATGGAAAGAGTGATAGCAGAAAAAAGTATGATAATTGAGCTGCCGCACCAGGGACGTCATTCTCTCCTATTTGTTTGAACAGCTCTTTAATAAAACGTTTCAAGTTCTCCCCCCTTTGTGAGGTTTATGAGGCTTCTTTAGAATTGTCTACTGATTCCAGTTTATTATTCACTTTCTCGTCCAGCTCCCCTATCTTAGTTAATGCTTCCTCAGTCTTCTTTAGAAGTACCAATAAATTATCAATTCCATTATTCAATTTATTAGAAAATGATTCATAACTCACTCTTATCTCATGAATAGCTTCTGAAGGCTGGTCGATATAACTTCGACAGCAGACGGCTGCATTTTTAGATTTGCCGGTTACGTAGCGTCGGGTATTCTTATCACACAGCATAACGGCTCCTCCTATAAGTGCTCCTGCCACAATACCTTTCAACAATTTATTCTCCGCCATTATAATTCCTCCTTAAGTTTGGTTTGTTTTATTTCCTCTAATAGGTTTTTACAGCCGGTATAAATTAACTCATAAACATAATCAAAATTCCCCGTAAAATAGGGATCAGGTACGTCTTTTGCACTTTCTTCATTGACAAAATCCATAAACAACTTAATCTCCACATCATTTTTCTCACGAATCCCATTTAAGTCAGCCATATTCTGCTGGTCCATGGCAATAATGTAATCAAAGCGGTCCCAGTCAGAATTCTCGACCTGCCGGGCAGTCATACCATCATAAGCAATTTGATTTGTATCCAGTATATTTCGAGTCCCCGCGTGAGGGACTTTGCCTATGTGCCAATGGCCAATTCCTGCTGAATCAACAATAACTTTATCTTCAAGCCCTTCATTTGTTAAAAGCTTTCTAAGTACAGCTTCTGCCATAGGCGAACGGCAAATATTTCCGAGACATACGAAAAGAACTTTAATCATCTTTATCTTCCCCCATCATTCCTAAATCCTTTCACTCCATTATATCATGAACGAAAACAAACTTATTGACCATTTCTGACCTATCGTCAGCATTATAATATTGATTATCCTAAATCTTTTTCCTTTAAACCAATTATTTGTAGTAACATTTGGAATTTAACTTGACATTTTACGTGAATTTTCGGAATATTTTATATATACATGCTTTTATAACTATGAAAAAAGGGGGATTAAGATGGGACAGTTAGGTGCAATTCACAGCTTTTTAGAAGCTGCAAGCGGGTTTGTCTGGGGGCCTGTACTGCTGATTCTTTTAGTGGGTACAGGGATTTATTTAACCCTCCGACTTGGATTTCTTCAATTTAAAACTTTACCTTATGCACTCAGGCTGGCTTTCAAACCAGGCAAAGAGCAAAAGAATGAAGAAGGAGACATTTCACATTATCAGGCGTTAACCACGGCCCTGGCTGCAACAATTGGTACAGGGAACATTGCCGGGGTTGCAACCGCAGTCGTTCTCGGTGGTCCCGGTGCAGTGTTCTGGATGTGGATTACTGCTGTGTTTGGAATGGCCACTAAATATGCTGAAGCAATTTTAGCAGTTAAGTACCGTGTAACAGACAAAAACGGAAAAATGTCGGGCGGTCCCATGTACTACTTAGAGAAAGGTCTTAAACAAAAATGGCTGGGTGTACTGTTTGCACTATTTGGAGCGTGTGCAGCCTTTGGTATTGGTAACATGGTTCAGTCCAATACAGTATCGGATGTTATGGATTCAACATTTAACATCAATCCATGGGTAACAGGCGTGCTTCTGACGGTTTTCGCCGCCCTCGTTATTATAGGTGGAATTAAAGGAATCGGAAGAGTTACGGCGTTTTTTGTACCTATCATGGCTATCTTTTATGTGCTTGGCGCACTTATTATTATTTTCTTAAATTTTGACTTAGTTGGAACCGCGTTTGGAACTATCTTTTCTGATGCCTTTTCTGCTAATGCTGTTGGAGGAGGTCTTCTTGGTACCGTTATTCGATACGGGGTAGCCCGTGGTGTATTTTCCAATGAGGCAGGGCTGGGTTCAGCTCCAATTGCGGCTGCAGCTGCCCGGACAGATTATCCCGGCCGTCAGGCATTAGTGTCTATGACCCAGGTATTTATCGATACTATTTTAGTTTGTACAATGACAGGTTTAACGATCGTTATGGCGTTTGGTACAGATTATGCAGGAGACGGAGCAGATTTAACGACGAGCGCTTTCCAGGTTTTCTTAGGAGATATTGGGATGTATATTGTTACATTCGGCGTAATTTTCTTCGCCTTCTCCACCATTGTAGGGTGGTCCTATTACGGCGAGAAATGCTTTGGTTATCTAACAGGAGACCGCGGCATCCCCTTTTACAAGATCATTTTCGTATTATTTGTACTTGTGGGCGCGGTAGCACAGCTTGACACAGTATGGTTGTTTGCAGACGTTATGAATGGCTTAATGGCCTTTCCAAACTTAATCGGACTTCTACTATTATCCGGAGTTGTAGCGGCTGAAACGAACAAATTCCTAAAGGTTGCTAAACAAGAAAAAGAAGAAGAAAAACGCGCACGTTACAATAGTCAATAACACATAACGCCCGTCGGTCTTGTTTAGCCGATGGGCGTTATTTTTATTTTTCTATATAGAAGTAAAAAAAGACGGCTGAACTGTCCACCGCCCGGGAAGAAACCGGCTTATCTTTTACGTAAGAGACTCAATGCACTGAGGACCTTCGTTGTTCGCAGAGTTAACAAAAGTGCTCACCTGGTCTGCTTCAAGTTCTTCCGTTCCGCAACTCTCTATAAATTGTGCAGCGGCCTCCGGCTGCCATTTAACTGGTTTAATCCATTCTTCCTGCTGATCTTTTGGCAGAATCACGGGCATGCGGTGATGGATGCTTTCCATAAAATCGTCAGCGGCTTTCGTTAAAATTGTACATGTAAAGCGTTCTTCTTCTTCAGTCCTCCACTGATCCCACAAGCCGGCAAATGCAACCAATTTACGGTTTTTTGACTTAATCCGAAAGGGAATCTTTTCTTTACCGTCTCTCTTCCATTCATAAAAGCTGTCTGCAATGACTAAGCATCTTTTCGCCGTCATTAGTTTTTTGAAACTTGGTTTTTCATGGGCAGTTTCGCTTCGGGCATTTATCATCTTATAGCCTATTTTAGGGTCTTTTGCCCAGGAAGGGACAAGTCCCCAATACATATAACCACCCCGCCGCTGTTCTCCATTATCAATCACAGCTAATACTTTTTGTCCGGGAGCTATATTATATCTTGGAGTGTAATCAGGAATAGGCATTTTTAAATTAAACTGCTTCATGATTTCCTCTTCAGGTGCCGTCAATGTATACCTTCCACACATCGTTCCACGCCCTCCCCTTCTAAAAAATCTACCATCCCAATTTTCTGTGAACCTTACTACTGTACCGTTTAAAAGCCGGGCTGCTCTGCATTTTCCTTTTTTCCATCAGCACGTTAAACCTAATCTTTTTTTCCGTTAGTTGTTGTTTCTCATCTAAGGAGGCATCCCCTTTCTCTTCGATCAATTCTTCGAGCTGAATAATCTCTTTCTTAAGCTGCATCTCTTCAGGTAGCATATTCGCATTTTTTAAAATACGATAGCTGTTTCGCAACTCATCAGGTACGTAAGATAGTTCATCTTTCGGAAGCGGCTTTCCTTTTCCCGGAAGGTTATCGAAATCTCCCTGTTTAATCGATTGCTTGATCTTCTCTTCAGTTAAATGACCGAAATCCACCGGCCTCATCTCCTTTTATTTAGATAAGCGACGCTCTAAAGATAATCGGTCTTCTTCTGCAAAAGCCTCTACTTGAAGGATCCGCTTTATCTTTTCCTGGTCATGAGGATGGTTATACTTTACGTCATTTACATCCGCTACTGTAACTCCATGTGGATCCCTCTTTGTAAGAACCATCCCATCCCCCGCTTGTACGAAGCCTTCTTTCACTACTCTCAAATAAAAACCTGTAAAACCGGTTTTCTGCACGCGCTTAGGAAAATCATCAATACTATGGGTTCTGGCAATGATGTAACAAGGTTTACGGGGCTTTGTCACTTGAACTTCTGCTTGGCCAATTGAAAATATATCGCCTATATTGGTTGTCTGTTCATCGATTCCTTCCACTGTAATGTTTTCTCCGAATGAAGGGAATGAAAAAGAACGTCCATAAACTTCCTCGAAGTAACGATAATGTCGTGCAGGATAGAGACACACAGCTTGATCGATCCCCCCGTGATTTTTCTTATCCGCTTGTTCATCCCCTTGAAAATTCAGCCTGCTTAAATAAACAGGTCCACTAACCGATTTTTTTCGATAAGCGCTTTCCAACTCCCCCTTATCCGTTTCATACACTTCCGGTTTCCCAACATTTAAAGATAGCAGCTTATAATTCATCCAACGTCCCCTCTCTCCACTTTTGTACCCAAGCCGGCAGGAAATCATAACTCCAGGCATCGGACGGGTAATCTACAAATAATTCTTCTCCATTTTCATATAAAAACTGAATGAGCTCATTTAGTGCACCAAAGTAATGATTATAAAGAAATTCATAGCTGAATGGTTCTTTTGGTAAATGATTCTCCGCGCAAACATTGGGGTCGGCATAATTTAAATAAGTCCGGCACGGAACGGGTCTGACTTCATAAGCCATGCAGGCTTGCGTTTTGGGATCCAGCATAGGACATGGAAGATTTAACCGTTTGTAATCAAATTTAATTGATTCCTCGGTGTGATCCATTTTCAAAGCTTTATTTAGTTTTCCGGATTGGGTAGAATAATAGTCAGCCCAATGATCATAAATACGTTCTTTACGTTCGTCGGGAAAGGACTCAATGGAGCGAAACAGCATTTTTGCTTCCATTTTACTGATGATGATGGGAAAATAGCAGCAGAAGGCACAGCCTTTAAAGCAGCTGGGCGTCATAGACACATGGTCTTCCATGCGTCCGATCTCATGGTTAATTTCGGCCAGCAGCCGTTGAAATCCATCGAGAATCACTTCTTCAGTATCTGCTTCACTATTAAGCAAATCATCTACGATCGTCTCAAACACTTCAGAATCTAGTTCATAAGATTCATTTATTCTATTCGATTTATCGATTATTTCCTGGTGTGTTAAATACCTGTTCATTCAGAAAACTCCTTAATGACCTGATTATAACCATTATACACATCAGTAAGGCTTATCGACTACCCGCAGGAAAGCCCATAAAATTCCTCTTGCTATAACCCCCAGAAAATAAGTAGTATGATAGAAAGATGTATAAGAATCTGTCATCTTTGGAGGTACGACTTACATGTTATCAACTGCAGAAATAGGAATTGATTTAGGTACAGCTAATATCCTTATTTATTCGAAGACTAAAGGGATTTTATTAAACGAACCGTCCGTTGTTGCTTATAATACTGAGACTAAAAGTGTAGTGGCCGTTGGAAAAGAAGCGAAAGAAATGGTAGGAAAGACCCCGAGAAATATTATTCCGGTACGCCCGCTCCGGGATGGAGTAATTGCTGATTATGATATGACGGCGCAAATGCTTAAAGAACTTATGAAGAAAGTAAGCCGTAAATCCGGGGTGTCTATGCGTAAACCTACGGTTGTCATTTGCACTCCTTCAGGTTCTACTTCGGTAGAACGCAGGGCCATCCATAATGCAGTAAAAAGCTATGGTGCCAAACAGGTGCATTTGATCGAAGAGCCTATCGCAGCAGCCATAGGTGCAGACCTTCCTGTAGATGAACCCGTAGCCAATGTTATCGTTGATATCGGAGGCGGAACTAGCGAAGTAGCCATCATTTCCTTTGGCGGTGTTGTCTCCTGCCGCTCTATTCGCATGGGCGGGGACGTAATGGATGAAGAGATTATTCAGTACGTGCGTAAAGCCTATAACATTTTAATTGGAGAGAGAACGGCAGAACAAATTAAAATGGAGATTGGATACGCCCTCGTAGACCATCCAGAAGAAAAAATGGAAGTACGCGGAAGAGACATGGTTACTGGACTGCCTAAGACCATTGAATTGACTTCACCTGAAATTCAGTCTGCCTTAAAAGAATCACTTGAACAGCTTCTCGAAACCATTCGTGCTACTCTTGAAGACTGCCCGCCTGAATTAAGTGGAGATATTGTCGATCACGGTGTGATTTTAACAGGAGGCGGAGCACTGCTTAAAGGTATGCAGGATTGGCTTTCTGAAGAAATCTACGTGCCTGTTCACATGGCTCCAAGCCCGCTGGAATCTGTCGCCATAGGTACCGGCCGCTCCCTTAAGATGATTCAGAAGTTGGAAAAAGCTGCAAAGTAAACGAGTGAATAAGTAGACAAAAACACTGAAATCTAATACGATTCAATTGAGTAAGACTAACCTGATTGTTTAGGTTAGTCTTTTCTTTATTGTAGAATGAAAAGGGTTTTAGCGATAACGTGTCGAAGTAAACAACTAGTAAAGAAGTTGGATAACTGCAAAGGAGCTCGATTCGAATATGAACCGCACTACATTACTAAAATGGATTTCAGGCATTTGTGAAGGGCTGCTTGCTATCCCTTTCGCAGGAGGAACCTTTATTCTAAGCATGTCATGGACCCCTCTCCTTTTTATGTTTGCCCTGCATACCATAACTTTAGTTTTCTCAATTAAAGATGCAAGGTTTAGTGCAGGAAGCATATTGGGTATGATTACAAGCTTTATTGGCGCCATCCCTCTGGTTGGATGGGTCATGCACACGATTACGTCACTCGTTTTACTTATTGATGCTGCCATAGAGACAAAAAAATAAGAGCTTTGATGAGGTGGAGACAATGTTCATATCAATGTATATTTTTAGAGTTCCCCGTCAACACACCAGTCGTTTCATAGAGATAACGAATAAGCTTAAACCTGCGATCTGCTCCTATGACTGTACACCATATCTATTTGAGGAAGATGCATTGACAGGTAAGCAGGGCTCATTAGGGCTTCTGAATTTATTTGATCCTCAAGATGATGAAGTTGTCTTTTTAGGAAAAATAGAATATAAGTCTAAAGACCACTTTCACGAGGCCATTGAACAAATGAAGCAAGATGACAAAATAACTCAACTCTACGAGCAGCTGCGGGAGGTAGTGGATTTTACTTCAGTAGTTACCTCTACTTTTCAAGATGCAGAGTCAGAAACATAGGCAGCCGATTTCAAAGGGCGTATCTATTATTAAGGAGTGTGACTTCCATTTATACAGTGATCTGTTTTTTCAGGGTGAAAAAGGACCAAATTACGCCCTTTCTTAAAATGGCAAAGAAAACAGGAGATATACTCGTCTCCCACGGCACCTTAGACCATAGTATTTATTTGTCTTATGAACTGACGGGTAATCAGGGAACAATGGGCATGCTGAATTTATTTGAACTGGAAGAAGACGAAGAATTAGTACTTGGGCAGACCGTATTTAATGATGAAGATCATTATTATGAAATAATGAAAAAAACAGGTTCCAACGATATGCTGTCTTATTTAAATCAGTACATTAAAGGTATCATTGAACTGGACAAAATAATAAGTTCTAAATTCAAATTAGTATAAAAATTAAGGAGGCTTTGCTATGAGGATTGTAGTATTAGGGGCAGGAGCTTTAGGGGCTTACTATGGGGCGCGCTGGCAGGAAGCCGGGCATAAAGTAATTAATTTAGTCCGTGAAGGACGTGCTCAACAATTAAGAGAACACGGACTGGTATTACATAGTAAAAATGGAGATTATGAAGTTCCCGATCTTCACGTAGCCGAGAGCACCGATGAGATTTCCGAAGCGGACCTGGTCTTTTTATCTGTAAAGGGATACCACCTCCCCGGCACTCTTCCATGGCTGAAACAGCTCGTTCAAAAAGGGGCTAAAGTATTACCAGTATTAAATGGAGTCGAACATCTTACCATATTACAAAGGGAACTTGGAGAAGAAGCTGTCATTGGAGGATTGGCTTATATTATCGCTACTTTGGATGAAAAAGGTCACGTGCACCATACAAGTCCCTTCCACGATTTAGTGTTTGGGCCACTGCACCCTTCTCAACAGCAGATTTGTGAAGAGCTCAGCCTTGCATGCAGCCAGGCAAATATGAAAGGGAAACAAAGCCCGAATATTCTCGAAGACATGTGGAAAAAGTATATGTTTATTACTTCATTTTCTGGAATTACGACAGCGGTTAATTTACCTATTGGTGAAATAAGGCAGCACCCCGAAACTTTTCTTATTGCTAAAGAGATGTTGAATGAAATGAAATCACTTGCCAATGCCAATCGAATCCAATTGACGAGCGATGATGTGGAAACCGCTTTTAACAATTTAAATAAACTCGATGACTCCATGACATCCTCAATGCACCAGGACCGCCGCAAAGGTCTTACTTTAGAAGTGGAACATCTACACGGAGGGGCACTTCGATTAGCTGACGAACACAACCTTTCTCTGCCTTATATCCAGACTGTTCACGCCATGATCAAACCTTATGAGAATAGTTAACGAATAAATGCCCCAGCCTATATGGCCGGGGCATTTATTCTTCTTCAGGAGGCTCAGCTTCAGGGCGTTTGCCATTTTGCAATTCACGAATGCTTAATCCAAAATCCATCTGCAAGTGAGGATAATCTTGAAAAGATTCCCAATCTCCTCCCCACTCAAAGCCTAGATCTTTAGCTAACTCGGCTACCTCCACCCAGTCAGCCTCTCCATTATCATTTCTGTCTGCCTCGGTATTCCATGAAATACGGCCCTCTTCTGTTCTTAAAGCGAAGTCCACAGCTAAACCATAATTATGATAAGATTCTCCACCTTCAGCATACGTTACAATTTGACCTTCTTTAGTACGGCCTCTTTCATAGATTTCTTCCTGCTCTTCAATAGTCCGAATCCCGTCCGTAATTACCACATCAATTCCAATCTCAGATGCATCCTCAAGAAGTTGATTTTTCTTATTTTCCACAGTGGGATGAAGCTCATCCGGAAGTTCATCCTCATCCACACGGTAGACATCATCCCTGCTGTCTTGGGTGTCAATTAAAGAATAAATCGTCAATCCGGCTGCGAGGATGAAGAATAACAGCCAGACCATTTGATAGAACAGGCGTCTCAAGTATGATTTCCCTCTCTATTATAATTCAGGAGAAACTTAACAGAGGAAGTTTCTTGCAGTTCTGTATCTATTATTTTACCATAATCACTATTCTGACTGCATAATTCGACATTTTAATCAAAATGGTATAATAGATTTATCGTTGGCAGCCAGGGGGAACATGTATGTCGAAAAAAGAAAATACTCAAACTGTATACGAACTCCTTATGCTGGGTCTGGCTTCGTTATCAATCGCTACCATTTGGCAGCAGACAGAATACGACAGCTATATCGTATGGGGGACCTGGGGAATTTTTTTCATAGATTTTGTGATTCGATTTATTCACGCAGAACATAAGTGGGAATTTGTAAAAAAACACCCATTTCTTGTCATCGCAGTAATCCCTCTCGATGCTGTTTTTCAGTTCGCCAGATTTGCAAGAATCTTTCATTTACTTCGTTTAAAATCAATTACGAAGTATTATACACTGCCGTTTATCAGATTTTTAAAGAAGCAGCACCTTTCTTATGTAGCAGGATTAACAACAATTGTTATTTTTATCTTAATCATTCCTTTAAAAAACACAGAACCTCATTTGACTAGTTACTTTGATGCTCTTATCCGTTCAATTAGAGCTCTTCTGTTTTTCGGCCGTTCGAACTTTGAGCCTGCTACGAGTGCCGGCCACATCATATTAGTTATCCTAACATTGTTCGGAGTGGTTCTACACGGCTTAGTTATCAGTACCGCCTTTGATTATATTTTAAAAAGTTCATGGGTCCAGCGAATGATAAATCACCTAAAGAATCACGAGTCTTAACCCCTCTGTCCTGACGGAGTGGCCTTAACAGAGGTAAAACAATAGGGAACAGCGCGAGCCGAAGATCCACTTGGTCAAGTCTTGACCAAGTTAGCTGAGCCCGTGCCCGCGGCAAGCATCCACCGATAAGCGATTCGTGAGAAGCAACAACAAAATTAAAAGCAGAAAGGACTTTTTCAGTGGCCGCGCCCTGCCGCAGGGGTTTTTTCTAATTCTTCTGGACGGTTATAAATTTCACCTACATAAGCTGTTTAAATAGTGCTGAAAAAAGGAACACAGTGTACAAGGTTACGGAGGTGAATGATAATGAATAAAGAAAATGAAAACAGAGATGGCTACAGCACCCAAGAGATTGAAAAAAAGCTTAAGGAAGAAAAAAAGAGACCCGAGGATCCCGTACCTGATAAAGATATGAAAAAAGAAGAACGTGAAATAAGAAAAGGCCACCAGTCTAAAAACGATTCTTCCACTGAAGAAAAATTCGATGAAGACTTAAAAAACAAGGAAGACAAGGATTAAACAGGAGGGACTTCACGTGTCCGATTTTCAAGCTTACACCATTGATAAAAATGAAAACGGGGAAATTGAATCCAAGATCACTTCATTATCAAGAAACAATCTGCCTGATAGTGATGTATTAATTAAAGTTCACTACTCAAGTGTAAATTATAAAGATGGGATGGTCGCCACTCCAAACAACCCTTTAGTTAAGAACTATCCCATTGTACCGGGTATTGACCTGTCAGGGAAAGTGGTGGAATCCAGGGACTCGCGATTTAAGCCCGGAGACGCTGTAATTGCCACAAGTTATGAAATTGGAGTAAATCATCACGGAGGTTACAGTGAGTATGCAACTATTCCTGGAGAATGGGTTGTGCCTCTACCAGATGGTATTAGTCTGGAAGAGGCTATGATTTATGGGACTGCCGGCTTCACTGCAGCTCTCTCGGTGCACCGTTTAGAAAATACCGGTCTAAAACCGGATCACGGAAAAATTCTTGTCCCAGGAGCTTCCGGAGGAGTTGGAAGCATGGCGGTCGCCATGTTGAGCAAGCGGGGGTACCATGTGGAAGCAAGCACTGGAAGTACAGAACACAGTGCCTTTCTAAAAGAACTTGGGGCTGAAAACATACTTACCAGAGAAGATGTATATGACGGCAGGCTTAAGCCGATTCAAAGTGAACGATGGGCTGCTGCCGTTGATCCTGTCGGAGGAGAGCAACTTGCATCGATTTTAAGTCAACTGAAATATAACGGTGCTGCAGCAGTAAGCGGGTTAACAGGCGGAACTAAAATTCCTACAGAGGTTTATCCTTTTATTTTAAGGGGTATCAGTCTTATTGGGATAGATTCCGTATACTGCCCTATGCCGACCCGGAAGAAAATTTGGCACCGCTTAGCCAATGATTTAAAGACAACAAATCTATTTGACGAAATCAAATCGGAAATTTCATTGAAAGAACTTCCTGAAACCTTAAATCAGATCCTGCAAGGACAGACTAGAGGCAGAGTAATTGTGAAAGTTTAAAGAATAATAACATGGTACGCTATCTTCACAGCAGATCACCAGTAAATTTTATTGACAAATATGTTGTTGTATATTAAGATTATTTATTAGTGCCTTCGCTAAAAGGTAACTCGGAAAATGAAAGAGTGATAAGTATGAGACTGGCATTCTGCTATGTTTTAGTACAACTTAATCACACTGGATCAGCTTCGGAGCTGTAAGGATGCAATAGAGGTAGGGATTGCGTCGTTTAAGTTGATAAAAACTACCATGTAGAAACACACCGCGGCAATATGGTTCATTATCCCGCTTGCATTGAAACTGCAAGCCTATCAACAAACATATTCATTAATCCGATTTTTTAAAAGCGAGTCAGTATAATCTGACTCGCTTTTTCAATGGTAAGATAGTTAAGTTTCTTCTTTTTCTTCATAAATCCGCTTCACTCTTCCCACTTGTCCATCTTCTAAACGAACTTTTATTCCGTGAGGGTGGGAGGATGATTTAGTTAATAGATCTTTTACAATCCCGGTCGTCAGTTTACCACTTCTTTGGTCTTTCTTTAGGACGATATCTACCTCTATCCCAGGCTTCACATCTTTTCGAATTTTTCCGTTCATTGTTCACCTTCTCTCTCCTGCTGATATTTTATCACATATTTTCCTTCTGTTTTCAAAAAAACGACACCTGTTTTAAGGCGTCGTCAGCTTTACTCTTCGTAATTTGCGTTCCATATCGCGAGATCCTTCCATTATCCCCCGCTGCTGATAGCGCTGAAACCATTTCATTCGGAGCAGGAGCCAGTCTTTAATCATCAAAAGCGGTCTGATTTTGAATGCTGCCATCTTTTTTATGAATAATCGCTTTTGTTCCCTTATTTTTTGCAATTTCTTTCGCCCGTTCCACAGCATCCTTCTTATTCTTAAAAACATAAGAAGCTTTTTTAGCATCTTCTGACTGGACAGCCCATCCTTTATCATGAGCCACTACATGCTCTCCTTTATCAAGTAACTCAGGGCGGCTGCTTTCTGCATTTTCATCACGCTGCTTTAATTGTTTATCTGTCATATTGCGAACTTGATCGATTTCACTCTTGCTTGCACTCTCAAACCATTCTTTAGCCTGGTCTGTGGCAATAGGAATAGCTCTACCCTCATCATATCCTTCATCAATCATTGCATTTGCAATCTCTATAGCCTTTTTACGGACGATCGTGTCAAGGTTTTTTAAAGAACTTGGATAATCATTCGTATCCCATGGCATACTTTGTCACTCCTTTTTCTTTTTCAAACCTTTACCTCAAAGGAAGAATTTTTAAACAAAATTTCTTCGTCAAATTGTTCCAAAATTCGAACTAATGGATATTGAAAAAATTTTTTAAGAAAAAATATAAATTATTGTTAGAAATACAGAACATCTTATGTTAGAATTCTTTACATAAGATTATTTGGAGATTTCAGACTACTTAATTAGCAGGAAAATCTCAAAAATATAACAAAGGTGAGGGAAAAAGTATGACTTATACAAAGGAATCGATCAAGCAGACAGTGAATGAAAAGAGAGTTGAATTCATTCGCCTGGAGTTTACAGACATGCTGGGAGACACAAAGAATGTCGAACTCCCTATCGAAGAACTAGAAACAGTACTGGAAAATGAAGCAATGTTTGACAGCTCATCCATCTCCGGTTTCTCAGATATCCAGGAGAGTGATATGTATTTATACCCTGACTTAGATACATTCCTGGTATTACCTCAGGAAATGGATGAAGACCCAATTGCGCGTTTCATTTGTGACATTTACACACCTGATGGCGAACCTTTTGAAGGGGACCCTCGTTATATTCTAAAAAGAGCTGTAGAAGAAGCTAAAGATCTAGGTTATACAGTAAACGTAGGTCCTGAACCAGAATTCTTCCTATTCAAATTAAATGATGAAGGATACCCTGTCCGTAAAATGAATGATAGAGCAGGCTATTTTGATGCCTCTCCTAAAGACAAAGGAGATAACGTACGCAGGGATATCGTACGCACTTTGAAAAAAATAGGCTTTGAAATGGAAGCTTCTCACCATGAAGTAGCTAAAGGCCAGCATGAAATTAACTTCCGATTTGATGAACTGCTGAAAACAGCAGATAACATTCAAACCTTTAAGAGTGTTGTTAAAGATGTGGCAACTAATCATGAATACCACGCAACGTTCATGCCTAAACCTGTAACGGCCGACAACGGATCTGGTATGCACTGTCACCTTTCCCTTTTTAAAGATGGAAACAGCGCATTCTATGACAATGGAGCGGACGATGAAATCTCACAAACTATGAAATATTTCATGGGTGGAATTCTGCACCACGCGAGCGGAATAGCAGCAATCACCAACCCTAATGTTAACTCCTATAAGCGACTTGTTCCAGGATACGAAGCTCCTGTAAGTGTAGCATGGTCTCACTCTAACCGAAGCTGTATGATCCGTGTACCGACTACGCGTGGACTAGGTACTCGTTTTGAAGTACGTAACCCGGATCCGACGGCTAACCCGTATTTAGCTTTGGCGGTTCTTATCCAGGCTGGTCTTGAAGGAATTCGTAACAAGATGGAGCCAGGGGAAGCTGAATGCCGTAACCTATATGAAGTTACAGATGAGAGCATTCCAACTCTTCCAACAAACCTTAAAGAAGCAGTACACGCTCTTCAAAAAGACGAAGTCCTATTGAAAGCTCTTGGAGAACACACTTCTAAAGTTTATATTGAAGAAAAAGAAGCAGAGTGGACAGAATATTCCCTTCAAGTAAGCAATTGGGAACTTGAACACTACATGAGCAAGTAATCATCAAGCTCAAACCCCCATTTACTCATGGGGGTTTTTTTATGTTCTCAGAAATTATAAAATTCCATAGAGCGACATCCAGTGCAGGCACCCAGCCCCTCTCAACATAAGCAATCCGACCTGTGGAAGGGAAGACCACCTTCCGTCCGTTTTGCTTAGGGGTGTGGTATCGACCAGGACACCCGCGCCTTTGTTCCTACATTCTATTCTTTCTCATCAGAAGTCTGGCTTTCTCTCATCTGCTCTTCGATCTCATCAATTTCGTTCGTGAGCTCCTCCAGCTTGTTTTCCAGTACACTCATAAAAATTACTTTGGAGTCCTCACCTTTTTCAAACTCCGTAGAATAACCAATTAAATCTTTCACCTGACTCTCAAGATGGCTAAGAAACTGAATATTCTGCTCTTCAGCTGCTTCTTCATGCTCCCTCTGTACGAGTAAAGCATCCTTTAGTTCTTGATTGATCTTCCTGCTTTCTTCCTGTAACTTCGAATTCTCCTGCCTTAACTTCTCTGTGATTTCCTCAAACCGTGTTTTATCCTCTACCCAGCTTTTTTCAAGGGTTTGAAGTTTTTTCTCGGCATTATCTCTGGCCAGTTTCTCTGTACTGACTTCTTTCTTTTTATCTTCTATATCCTTTTGTGCATTTACGTAACTGGCTTGAAGCAGAGCTAAGTCATTCTGCTGTTGGGACAGTCTGGTTCGGTTGGTGTTCAGTTCATCCTTCAGTGTTTTCAGCTCACTTAACAGCTTTTGTTTTTCCTGAAACAGTTCTGAATTCCTATGTTGAATAGAATTTTTTTCTTTTATCAGCATTTCTACCTTTTCTTTCTGCACATTCAATTCTCGGTCGTGTCCCTTTAAACGTTTGTCTAGCTCCGCTTTTGCCGCCTTTAGCTGAACAGATAAACTTTCATTTTGTTCTAATAAAGAAGTATTTTCTTTTTTTAACGCTTCCAGCTGGGAATAATGATAATTATCCTGGTAATCCCTCACCTTTTCTTTATATTTATCCAGTTCAGCTTTAAAATAAATCAGCTTTTGCTGCATTTGGATTGGATCCTTTTTCATACTTTAAACCTCCGGTCAACCATTTTTCTAGGCACCTATACATTCAAGTGTATGAAAAAGCTAAAGAGTGTGTGCATATACTCAAACTTTCTCTTTTAGAAGAGTAATAACTTCAGTAAACCCTTCCTCACTTTGCTTGATGACTTGGTTTAATTCTTCAATCCACTCCATAACCTCATTCCCGGCGGAGCTATCATTTGCTGACCCGGTTGATCGCTTATCCCAGTTCATAAGGAGATGAATAATCAGCATATTCAACGTATTGTTTTCCAGAAATACGAAGCTGTTGTTGCGTTCCTTCTTATCGTTCTTCAGGTCATTCAGTTGATCCCTCATAAACTGGCGGATAAGATGTTTCACTAATAACTCCTGGTCCTGCTCGTGTTGTTTGGTCACCTTTACCCCTCCGTTTTTAAAGTTGTTCCATTTAAGCTGATTGGATTAATCACAGCTGCTCCTTCAGGGATCTCATCACAATATACAAATCCCATCACACTTCCGGCATAGTCTTCCTCTGCCCGCCACTTCACCTGAAAGTTAGAAAACGATACGGTTTCGTCCGGCAGAAGAGTGGTAACGTTTAAAGGCTTTAACCAGTATTCCTCTTTGTTTGATTTATCGTTCATTCTCAGCCAGCCCCCCGGTGTTTTTATTGCTTGTTGTTTAGGAGCCTCATACGTATACTTTCCTGAAAAAGTAAATGGAGACTTTTCAGAAATCTTAATACATATATAAGGATTGTTTACAGGTACAGACCCTTTATTGACAAGATGACAGGATCCAAAGCATAAGCTTTCTTGTTCAGGTTGGTGAGAGATGCTGAATGAATATGTAAAATAAGATAATAAATAAAAATGTTTCTTATTCTCTAATTGGTGTACCAGCTCTTTTACCTTCCCAATAAAAGCTTCGTTATTACTCCTAAGCCTATCAATACTTTTGCTTATTTCATGATTGCGGCTTCCCACTATATTCACCCCATTTCATAAATTGAAAGAGGTTCATCCTCACTCCATCATATGTTGCACCATTATCCAATATCACTAGTGTCCCCTTTTAAAAAAAGACAGGTCGGCAGGGTGGCCTTCATCTTCCACAACTGCGCTGAAAGCTTTGAAGGATAAGTGACACTCAGCTCTAATCAATGTCCAGGACATCTCTCCCCCTGCTTATCCCCAGGGAAAATCTTCAAAAGTTATTAATCTATTTCTTATAGGCAGCATAGATTCAATAGTAGATAAAGATCGGAAGTTCCAATGTAATTCTGTGCAGTTTGTCACGAATCCATCAATAGCCAATAGGATAATACTGGGCGACCAAAGGGTGATGAGTGATGGAAAGGCAACAATGGTTTGAATTACAGGAGATCGAGAAAATGAAACAGAGAGTAGAAGAATATAGATTCACACTGGAAACATTAAAAAACCGAGAGCTCCTGTCTGATGATAACCGCAGTATTAAAAAATTTTTACAGATAGAAGGTGCATTTATCGAAATGGAAGAAGAGAATCAACAACCAGAACAAGGTCATCCTTATCCTGATCAGCTCTCCTCTATCGTAGAAACGGTCGAGCAGTTAAAAGAAAAAGTTCATTCTATGGGGAAGGAAATTGAACAGCTGCAAAGTCACATGAAGGATATGCTTGATTTACAACAGGAATTTATGGAAGAAAACCGTAATGAAAAACAAGCTATAAAAGAAGAATTTAAAATTTTGAAGGAAAGCTTAGAACCTAAACCTGTTCAACAAGAAACAAAGTCCACACAGCCGGCGAGTTTCCGCCAGTTACGAAATATGGTTCATTCCTCTAGGGAAATATATGATACAGAAGCCTCACGTCCTCAGCAGCGACCATATTTTAATCAGTCAGCCAATTTGCCGGGCAACCAATCCATCAATAAAAACACTTTTACTCAAGGGAACATCATCAACTCCTCCAGAAAAAATACGTCTAAAAAAAAAGATAGATCCCAGTTCATCTATAACAAAACGAGATCTAAACAAGTAAATACCATGCCAATCCAGGCGGTTAAGCAAACCGGACTGACAGAAGATCTGCCCTCAACACCAGCAGACGAAGAAGAAAGAAACAATCAACCAGAACAGCCTAAAGCCAAAAAAATCATTCTATCATTTTTTTCCTTCTTTCAAAGGAGGAAGCAATATGAAAAAAAATAACGCCCTTATCATTCCGAAGAATATCTATAAACAAATGATCTCACATGGAAAAAATCACCTGCCGTTTGAAGTGTGCGGTTTGTTATCTGGATGCCAACCCTGTATAAAGCACAATTGGCCCTTTGTTAATGAAGCCAAATCTGTTCATCGTTTCTACGTAAGTCAATCTGTCGTTGAAAAAACTTTGCTGCAAATAAAGGAGAAGTCAGAGGAAGTTCTAGCTGTCTATCACTCCCACCCTACGACTTCTCCTTTACCATCAAGTTACGACATTGCTGAGCATTACGACAATGCCGTAAAAATGATTATTATCTCCTTTAAGAACTCCACCCCCGACATCAAATGCTTTAAGATTTATAAACACACATACATGAACTATCCCCTGGAAATACACTAGCCCTCTCCTTTTTCAAATTCCCGACTATAATATAGTAAAAGCGAAAGGAGATGTTAGGCTTGAAAGCAAGAAAAGCAAGGGTAAAAACAACCCCTCTTATTGTTAAAAAAGATAGAACTGAACCTACTATTATTAATACAAATACTATGAAAAAAAGAGTTGGATATAAATCTGGCGGCTGCTGTGGTAAAAGAAGGTAGCATTCTTGTATCTCCTGCCTTAGGAGTATTTTTTATGAATGCAGCAGGGGCTGTCCTAGTCCCTGCTTCTCCTTCCCAAAAGAGCGGACAAGTCTCTTAATCGATCTCAATTTCTTCAAGAAAACGGAGGCCAAAATATTCATAGGACACTTTTATTAATTCAATGGGTTCTTCGCTATGCACACTTAAACCATATATAATATCTTCATCATTTTGAGGCACGGGATCTGTATCGGCCCTGATCACCGTCCTTCCAACAGACTGTGACAGACCTCCGAAACTCTCCCCGTTTTCAAAATTTTCATCAAGTGTAAAACCGGTGGCACCATCAACAACCTGAAAAGCAGCATTATCAGGAGTACGGTCTGAGTTAATTTGTACATCTGTAAAGTAAATATCATGCATTCCTTTATTCCCTAACGATATTACCACTGTTTCCATAGACTCACTTGCACCGTAGCCCCCATTTGTAAGGGGAGGATGCAATTTGATGTAAATAAAATACCCAGCAATTCCAACCACCACACAAAGAATACTAAGGAAAAACCACTTCATTATTTACTCCATTCATGGGCAAGCATACTGTATACAATATGGTCCACGTAATGATCGTAAAGCCATTCAGCCTGTCTGATTTTACCTTCTTGTGTATAGCCTAATCGTTCAGGGATGGAGCGGCTGCTCACATTTTTTTCTGCTGCTCTGATTTCCACTCTATTTATTTTGAGTTCCTGAATAAGATAATTCGTCAGAGCCTTTACCGCACGTGTCATAATTCCTTTTCCAATATAGTCCTCACAGAGCCAATAACCAATACTCGTAGATCGATTTGTCCAATCGGTGTCCTGGGTGCCTATTATACCTGCGATGTTTCCTCTAAATAAGATACACGCAGGAATGCCCCTGTTTTCAGCGTAATTCCTCAACCCATTCTTTATAAATTCTCTCGTATCTTCCACTGAATCATTGCTGTCAACCCAGCCAAGCCAAGTACGGAGATGATTTCGGGAATGATCTGTGAGCTGATAAAGTTCATCTGCATCGTTGGGTCCGATTAATTTCAAAGCTAGATCACCATCTACTCTATGTAAAAACATTTTCTCTCTCCTTCGTCATAATAATACAAGTTCCGCTACTAAATGTATTCGATAGTTTACAAGTAATTCCTGCTGCAGCATGTAAAAAAGCCGCCCAAAAAGGACGACTTTATCATGGCTTCAATATTAATTTCCCGGTAGTCTTTCTTCCTTGAAGGAGCTCATGGACTTTTGACGCTTCATCTAATTGATATACTCCCCCCACCGAAAGTTTAAGCCGCCCTTCATGCACAAGCAGCAGCAGTTCCTCCAGGCTTTTCTCAAATAAGTCCGGCTTTTTCATAATCTGAGGAAGAAAGAAGCCAATTACGGAAAGGTTTCGATTCATTAATCCAGATGGATACATTTCGGCCGGTGTGCCGCTTGCCACTCCATAGATCACTACACGCCCGAAAGATCTCATACATTTAATCGTTTCGTGAAAAATTTCTCCTCCTGCCATTTCTAATGCGACATCCACTCCTTTCCCATTTGTGGCATCCATAACAGCTTCCCGCCAGTTCGTATTCGTATAGTTAACTAGATGATCAGCGCCTAGTTCTTTGGCAAGCGACAGTTTTTCCTCGGTGCTAGCTGTTGCAATTACACTGCCTGCCCCGAAATGCTTAGCCAATTGGACAGCCAACGTACCTACTCCTCCTGCAGCTGCATGAACTAAGACAGTTTCACCTTTTTCCAGCTTTCCCATCGTCGTTAATAAATGGTAGGCTGTTAACCCCTGAAGAGGGAGAGCTACAGCAGATTCATCGTCTAATCCTTCAGGTATACGAATTAAGCTATTTGCAGGGGCGGTAACATACTCTGAATACCCCCCTGAACCAACAAGAGTTACTACACGATCCCCGCGGGCAAAATCCTCTCCTCCTTCACCTGTTTCTTCTACAACCCCGGCTATTTCAGCCCCAGGCGTAAAAGGTAGAGGCGTAGGAACAACATAGGCACCTTCACGCCTTGCTGTATCAGCATAATTGACCCCAATAGCATTAACTTTAATGAGCACTTCGCCTTTTTGAGGCTCAGGACGGTCTACTTCAGCCGTTTCCAGTACATCAGGTCCCCCATATTGTTTAAATAATACTGTTTTCACTGTAAAACCTCCTTATTTACCTACGAACTCTGGTTTTCTCTTTTCTTTAAAAGCCTGAACGCCTTCTTTGTGATCATCAGTATCAATCATCATTGTCTGAGTAATTCTCTCTTGTTCCAAGATATCTGAGAGGTCTGACTTCTCAGCACGGTCCACCAGTTTTTTCATCATTCCAAGGGCGCGTCCGGGTCCGTTCGCAAGTTCTAAAGCGTAACTCATCGCCCCTTCCTCCAACTCGGATAGTGGAAACACGCGATTGACCAGTCCCCATTCTGAAGCAGTTTCCACAGGAATCGGTTCTCCTTTAAACAAAACCTCTTTAGCCCTATAAGGGCCTAAAATTCGACTTAAATAATAATGCCCTCCTCCATCAGATACGAGCCCTACCTGAGCAAAGCTGAGCACAAATTTCGTATCTTCTCCAGCCAGGATTTGATCACACGAGAGGGCTAAATTAAACCCTGCTCCAGCAGCATATCCATGGACTGCAGCCACAATGGGTTTCCCTAAATCTTTCATCATTAGAATAAGTTTATTCAATTCTCCCACGTGGTCATATAAGTGACTTGAAGTCGCTTCCCCCATACTTTTCACATCCCCGCCCGCAGAAAACGCCCGTCCGGCTCCTGATAAAACAACGACTTTTATTTGATCGTTCTTTTCAGCTTCTCTTACTGCATGCTGAAGCCCTAAAATCATTTCATTTGAAAAAGCGTTTAAACTTTCCGGACGATTTAAAACACATGACATGACAGGTCCTTCTAGACTCACATTTAAATGGTCGTTCCCCAGGTTATTCATTGAATCTCCATCCCTTCACTTTTTATAAAATATATTGTTTTTCTTCTATGAACACATTGGCTATGGAGCGTTGCTTACATATGGTGTCTTTAAATTGAAATTCACTTAAACATAATGATATATTTCTTACTGTTTCCTTCCTCTCCTCTCCATCCAGCAGATGGGAAAAAAGTTCACTAGATGTCTGTAGGACTTCAAAAGCTTTTCTCTCGATAAAAATAGAAGCCAAGTTTTTCTTTAATTCTGCTTTGCGCTCACCTGACTCATTTACTTTCTTCGTTCTTAAGACAACCGATTCACTTGCATAAATTGCGATTGCCAAGTCGGCCAGTTTCATTAGAATTTCCTGCTCTCTTTTAATCGCTTTTCCATAGACTTTATAAGCAAGCCCTGCTGAAGCAAGGTAGAGGTCTTTAAACAAGCGGACAGCCTGATGGAGTTGTTCTAATTGATTTTCTTCTTGGCCATCTATGCCCTTCCGCAGCGATTTAATCGCCTTCTCCATAAGAGCATCTGTGTCTAATTCCTGCTGAGTTGTTTTTTTATAAAAGTTAGCAGGAATAAGAAGCCGGTTAATTTCATTGGTTCCTTCGAAAATCCGGTTGATTCGGGAATCGCGGTAGGCCTGTTCGACGGGATATTCTTTAATAAATCCTGCTCCTCCATGAAGCTGGAGCGATTCGTCTACAATATAATCCAGGATTTCAGAACCTGTAATTTTACAGATAGCTGATTCCATGGAATGCTCATTCATAGCTTTGGCGATAGAATCAAATGCCGTTGAATTCTCAAATTCACCTAGGGCACTTTCTACATATCCTGCCGTACGGTACAGTAATGATTCAGCAGCATAAATGTCAGCGGCCATGTGTGCAATTTTTTGTTTCGTCAGGTTAAATTCTGCAAGGGCTTGTCCAAACTGTTTACGTTCTGTTATGTGATTCAACGCTAATTTGAAACTCTGTTTAGCTGCTCCTATGGTGGCAAATCCTAAATTAAATCGACCTAAATTTAATACATTGAGAGCAATAAGATGCCCTTTACCAATTTCCCCTAGTAAATTCTCTCTTGGAACTTCACAATCTTCTAACACGACGGAACACGTAGAGGACGCTTTAATCCCCATTTTGTCTTCCTCGGGTCCCACAGAAAGTCCTTTAAAGCTTCTTTCTACAATAAACGCTGAAAAAGACTCACCATTTACTTTGGCGTAAACAATAAACGTATCGGCAAACGATGCATTTGTGATATATATTTTTGTACCATTTAAAATGTAATGAGTTCCTTGTTCATTAAGCACAGCAGTGGTTTTGGAAGCTAAAGCATCCGATCCTGCTTCTGGTTCGGTTAAACAGTAGGCTCCGATGTATTCCCCGCTAGCTAATTTAGGAAGGTACTTCTGCTTTTGTTCTGATGAGCCAAAATAAGTAATGGGTAAGGTAGCGATACATGTATGATTAGAATGCGCTACACTGTAACCGCCAGCACTTCCTAATGCTTCACCAACAATTCCTTTACTTATTTTATCAAGCCCGAGCCCACCGTATTTCTCAGGAATACTGTGCCCGAGCAAACCCAATTCTCCTGCACGCTTTATCTTTTCACTGACCAGTTGATAATCTCCAGCTTCCATTTCCTTCTGAAAAGGATTTATTTCCCGGGCAATAAACTGTCGAGCTGTGTCGGCAATCATTCTGTGTTCCTGCGAGCAATCTTCAGGAGTGAAGACATTATCCGGGTGAAGATCCGAAATAAGAAATTCACCGCCCTTAATCATGTTGGGAACTGTGTTCATTTAACTACCTCCTTAATCTGCCGAGTAGCAGGGTCAAACTTAGAAATAGTATGAAGAACCCCTTCCTGGGCAACAAATTTAATTTCCTTTTCATCCATTCCTAATTGAAGTAATATACGGCCAATCTTACTGGAACGCAGGACCTCAAAAGGTGAGGCCGATAACCCATTATAAAAAAGCAGGGCAGTCTGCGCTGCATCCGATAATGTGAATGACCCTTTTTCGACTAAGTAAGAAATTAAGCTGCCAGCTCCATAGAAATCTTCCATTGTAAAGTGACCGCTGGTGCCCGAACAAACGATAACAATCGTTTCATTACTGTGGTTTTCGATTAAATGGTTGGCCATTTCCCTATTGTTTAAAAGGGAAGAAGTATATAAGTGATCTGCCTGACTGGAACGATTTACTGCCACTGTCCCATTAGTCGTAGATAGAATTAGATGCCTTCCCTTTACAATAGGATTTAGAAACGTTCGTAAAGGGTGATGAAAGCCTTCAATGGTCCGCCCTTGTTCTTCACCGGCCAATACATAAGGTTCATTGAAAGTTCTTGCTTTTTCCCTTGCCTGAGCCTGATCATATACTGGCATGACCGAGCTTGCCCCATCAGCTAATGCGGCAGTAATTGTCGAGGTAGCAAACAGTACATCGAAAACAACCGCTGTTTTTCCTCTCATTTGTTCAGGGACAATATCTTCTTTTTTAAAAATCAACTGTACATTACCCATTATTTATTCCTGCCGTTCGTTCTGCATGTCTGATTAAGTTATTCACATATATATTCATCCTGGCAAATCTTGGATCATTGGTCTGCCCTTTTTTATAACGATAGTAGATTTGCTGCACGATGCCTGCCAATTTAAAATAGGCAAAGGTCAAATAGAAATCCACATTTTCAACTGACCTGCCGCTCTTGTTTGCATATTCTTCTATAAACTCTTCTCTGGAATAAAAGCCCGGCTTCGTTGTTAAGGGTGGTTTCCCGAGTCCTGTCTGAAGCAGTTCCGGGTCATCACTTTGTGTCCAGTAGCTCATGGCTGCCCCCAGATCAGCTAATGGATCGCCGACTGTCGTCATCTCCCAATCAAAAAGACCAGTCATTTCTCCACTTTTATTAAACATGGCATTGTTTAACTTATAGTCATAATGAATAATCGAAGCTTCATTTGATTGAGTAAGATGCTCGACCAGCCATCTCTTTAAGTCATCTGCTTTACCAACATCCTCTGTGGCTGCATTTTCAAAACGTCTAATCCACCCATGAACCTGCCTTTCCATAAAGCCATCAGGTTTCACCATACGGCGGAGTTCAGTTTTCTCATAATTAATGGAATGAAGTTCAACCAACTGTTCCACCATCGTTTTTGAAACCTTCTCGCCTAATTCAGCTGACCCTTCTGCTTCTTCTGGAAATTCAGTATTAAATACGAGACCATGTCTACGTTCCATAATAAAGAATGGCTTGCCTAACACATCCCCTTCGTTGAATGCATAGGGCTTCGGTGTTAAAGGATAAATCTCGTGTAATGCTTTCATAATTGTGTATTCTCTTTCCATATCATGGGCTTTCGGTGCAACAGGTCCTTTAGGGGGACGACGCAAGACTGCCTGCCAATCCCCAAGCGTTAATTCATACGTTAAGTTGGAGTGCCCTGCTCCAAATTGACGAACTTGCAGCTCCCCCTCAGGCAGATGATTAAAGGTATTTCTAAGATAATCCTCCACCTTCGAAACATCTAATTCCTCGCCCTCTCTAACTTCTTGTGTTTCTTGAGCGCCGCTCATATTGTTCCTCCTCAATTAGCAGCCAATTGATAAGCTTCCAGTTGTTTCCGCATTTCCGAAGACAGCTGCTGGCTGGTTTGTTCCTTAAAGTTATATTGGACAATAACCGACTGACCTTTAGCGACAAGAGCTCCTGTACTTTCTTCATACATATCCTGCTCGAGATGGAAACTGGATTGTCCTATTTTAACTACTCCGCTTTTCACTAGAAGTTTTTGATTGAAATAAACCTGTTTTAAAAAATCACATTTTATAGATGCTAAAATGAAATTCCAATCCTCATCCACCAGGTTTAAATCATTAAAAAATTTAATACGAGCATCTTCCATATACACAAAAAAATTATTATTATTTACGTGCCCAAGTAAATCAGTTTCACAGAACCGCACTTGAATTTCTGTTGTATGCATCTCGTTCGCTCCCTCACTGATTGGCTTTAGTTCCGTATTCGTAGAACCCTTTACCGGTTTTTCGTCCCAGCTCTCCTGCTTCTACTTTTTCAACGATTGTTCTGGATGGTTTATCCTTTGGGTTACCTGTCTCAGCATACTGCTGCTGCATGACATAATACCCCACATCAATTCCAGATAAGTCCATTAATTCAAATGGTCCTATCGGGTGACTTAACGCCTTTCTAGTGATTTTATCGATATCTTTAAAATCAGCATAGCCACCCTCATATAAAGCCATTGCCTCCTTTTGGATAGCAAAAAGGATCCGATTAGCAATAAATCCAGAAATCTCTTTTTGCAGCAGCACGGCTGTTCGATTCATTTGTTCACAAGCCTCCATAGCAATCTCAGCGGTTCGCTCGGATGTATGATCTCCTTTGACTACTTCCACACAGTCCATGACAAGGGGAGGAAAGAAGAAATGCATATTACATACCTTATCTGGTCTTGTTGTCGCATCCGCAATTAAGGAACTGACGATGGTCGAAGAGTTCGTAGCAAGTACCGCATGAGAGGGTACGACTATATCTAATTCCGAGAAGACCTCGCGTTTTACTTCCAGCTTTTCAATAACAGCTTCAATCACTAGATCTGCTTCACATGCAGCTTCTCGTAGATCTGTAGTAAAATACAAACGACCGAAAGCCTGGTCTCGTGCCTCCATCGTAATTTTTTCTTTAGCTATCCCTCTGTCCATGATTTTGTTCAAATCCATTTTTGCCTTTTTTAGTGAATCATTACTAATATCTTGAAGCGACGTTTTATAACCTGCCAAAGCACTTAGCATGGCAATTTGGTGCCCCATGGAGCCTGCACCAATTACTGCTACATTCTCTATACTCATGGCTTCTCCTCCTCAATCCCCTGTAGGATAATATTCATATAAATGTCCGTTAACTCTTTCTCCTTAACTTCTCCATCAGGTTCATACCAGAAATAACTCCAGTTAGCGATACCTAAAATGGCATAAGACAGCATATCCGCCCTAAGATCACTACGGAACTCTCCCCTATTAATCCCTTCTTCGATAATACTCTGTATATTTTTTTGAAATTGTTCACGTTTGGGCAGAATTTCACCTGTTTTTTTATCACTTAAATTTCGTATTTCTCTAAAAAATACCATCGCACTGTCTGCACCTTCAGCAATATTTTCAATCATCATTTCAACGACCGCGTACAATTTTTCTCGAGAAGACCATTCTATATTCCTATTAATCTTCTCTTGTTTGGTAAGCAGATCCGAGATAAAAGTATCGTGGATATAAACGAGAACGTCTTCTTTACTTTTGAAATAATAGTAAAAAGTTCCTTTGGTCATTCCATTCGCATCGACAATATCCTGGATGGAGGTCTCCCGAAAACCTTTACGCCCAAACAGAGCAATACACGTATCAATCATTTTGTCTTTTTTAGGTATGTTTGAATTCTGCTCTATCTCTAACATGAAGCATGCATTCCCCCATCCACAACCAGAACATCGCCAGTTACATAATTTGAAGCACTTGATGCAAGGAACAAGGCAGCCCCCTTCAAATCCTGCTCACTTCCAAAACGACCTAATGGCGTTCGGTCCAATATAAAGTCCCCACCCTGCTCCAGGACCCCTCTGGACATTTTCGTTGGAAAAAAACCTGGGGCAAGGGCATTAACCTGAATATTTTTCGATCCCCATTTTACGGCTAAATCCTTAGTAAAAGTAATCACGGCCCCTTTACTTGCGTTATAGCCCACTGTATCCATAAAACGGGGGTCTGCACCTCCCAGACCGGCGACTGAGGCGATGTTAATGATTTTCCCGGACTCCTGCTTTACCATGACTTCTCCTACTTTTTGCGACATAAGAAAAGTCCCGGTTACGTTCACGTTCATTACTTTGTGAAAAGCCTCTAAAGGCATTTCCAGGGCAGGTGCTCCCCAGGTAGCTCCGCTATTATTTACTAAAATATCAATCTTTCCAAAAGCTTCGACTGTTTGATCAACCACGTACTCAACATCATCCGGGTTTGTTACATTGCAGCCAAATGCCAATGTTTCGACCTTATTCTCTTCCTTCAGCCGTTCAGCCGTTGACTCACAAGCTTCTTTTTTTCTAGAACACAAAACGATATTGGCACCAGCTTCCGCTAACCCTTCTGCAATTTGCGCCCCTAAACCGCGGCCTCCTCCTGTCACAATCGCGGTCTTACCCTTTAGGTTGAATAACTCCATCACGTGCATTTCTTATCCCTCCTTATGCTTAGATAATTCAAGTCTCGCCAGTTGTCTACGGTGAACCTCATCCGGCCCGTCTGCCAGCCTTAATGTTCTTGAATTTGCCCACTGAGCAGCGAGTGTAAAGTCATTGCTTACTCCGGCTGCCCCATGGGCCTGAATCGCACGATCAATGACACGCAGGGCCATACTAGGTGCAACAACTTTAATCATGGCAATTTCGGTTTTAGCTTTTTTATTGCCTACCGTATCCATCATATAAGCTGCCTTTAACGTAAGGAGACGTGCCTGTTCCAGCTCTATTCGAGAATCGGCAATCCACTCCTGAACTACTCCTTGATCAGCTAAACGTTTTTTAAAAGCTACCCGATCTTGTACGCGCTTACATAATTCTTCAAGCGCTCGTTCAGCCGACCCTATTAATCTCATACAATGGTGAATACGTCCGGGACCAAGTCTCCCCTGAGCTATCGCAAACCCTTTTCCTTCTCCCCAAATTATGTTGGAGGCTGGAACACGGACATTTTCGAAGTCAATTTCTCCATGTCCATGTGGGGCATGATCGTATCCAAACACGGGCAGCATTCTTTTAATCGTTACGCCGGGGGAGTTCAATGGTACAAGAATCATAGATTGCTGCTCATATTTTTCGGCCTCCGGATCGGTTTTACCCATGAAAATAGCTATTTCACAGCGGGGATCACCTGCGCCTGAAGACCACCATTTACGACCATTGATGACATATTCGTCACCATCTTTCTCTATACTTGCTTCTATATTTGTAGCATCGGAAGAAGCAACATCAGGCTCTGTCATTGAAAAACAAGACCGAATTCTTCCATCCAGCAGAGGTTTAAGCCATCTCTCTTTCTGTTCGTCACTTCCGTAACGCGCTAGTACTTCCATATTGCCTGTGTCCGGAGCATTACAATTAAAAACTTCGGGTGCTAACAGCGACCGTCCCATAATTTCGCATAAAGGAGCATACTCAAGATTGGTTAAACCAGCTCCATATGTATCATCAGGTAAAAAAAGATTCCAAAGTCCCTGTGTCTTTGCTTTCGCTTTTAGTTCCTCCAGAACTGCCGGAACCTCCGACCATCTTGACTCCTGCTCGTTTAACTGATCTTGATACACTTTTTCATTGGGATAAATATACTCATTCATAAAATCATTAAGCTTCTGCTGATAAGCTTGCACCTTTTCTGAGTAATCGAAATTCATGCCAACTCACTCCTTACCCGGATTACATACCGACCGGTTAGTATGTCATTTCCATTTTATCCCGAATAATCTGATAATTCAAGTATTAAATGAACTATTGTTCACTTCAGAGAAAAAGATTTAATAAAAATATGCTGTAACATAAGTCCAGCAATTAAAATTGAATAATATAAACTCAGATCATTAGGGTAGTCAAAATGTGTAGGCTCCTGTGGGAACAGCACAGGCCGAAGATTCCGGGGGAATGCACTCGAGGATACTGAGGCCGTGCCCACGAAAAAGCGAAGTGTTTTGACGGAGCGATGATAAAAATCTTTTCTTGGCCAATAAATAATCCGAACTGATTTCAACAAAATCGTTCGGATTACTTTTTGCTTTATTCAGTTTTGCCTCAACCTCTTCTGTTTCCAATTATTAAGTAAAACTCCAAAAGAGTGCCACTCCTAATACTGCAGATAGAACAAATAAGATCTGCAGGCAGATACCAATGACCGAACAGATCATTCCTCCCTTGGCCACCCCACGGTAACCTTCATTTTCTCCAGAGACTTTCATGACTTTTCGACTGAAAATAACACCCATAATTCCAAGAATTAATCCCGCGAAGGGAAAAATAATGGAGAGAATTCCTAATACTAGTGATGCGATTGCCGCTCCTTTAACATTCACCCTGTTGTTTCCCTCCTATTTTGCAGTAATATATTTTTCGTGATCAGGCCACTTCCATAGGCGAGTACTGTGTAAATGACACACCACACAAAAAAGCTGGAATTGTATAAAATAAACATAGCTGTCATTGATATAATCCCGATAAAAATTGGCATAAGATATACACTTCGTAAAAATAATACAGCTATGCCGCCAAGAATAATACTAATCAGTGGATAAATAATAAACAGTAAGATAACCATATTGATTCTCATCCCTCCCTCCTTCAAATTTCTTCATATATATTCATATTCCTTCCATAAGATAAATCATCTGTCAGCAGCTGCCGGGGTTCTTCAGCCGGATAGAAGCGCGTTCTTCAACCCGATTCCTACATAGTTAAAAATGAAGGGTTTACTTTACTTCGTCAATCATTCTTCTTAGAAATGAAGCTGTAACCATAGTCGTTGGGAGACAGATTGTAATCCATGCAAATTCCCGGTCTAATAGTTCTGCAATTAAATAAGCAGCACGAGGATGGTCGTGGACCGTGGTATATTTAAATATGCTCTTACATTCCAGGACTAAGCTTTTATGCAGGGATCGTTCAATCGTTTTAAGTCCCAATAGTGCCCTCTTTGGACAATACTTACATAAAAGTACTCGCGCCAGATTTTCCATTACATTGGTAAGCATCTTAACTGCCCAAAGATCGTTCCCACGTCCAGCAGCCTTTTTATATTGAAGGAGAAAGAAAGCCGAATCCTCGACCGCGTCAACAAATTCCTGGTCTGAGAGGTTTAAATTGTATTCGACTTCATGCTTATTCAGCCTGGATGCAGGATCATACAACACTTTAAAAGCATCCTTATGTATAATAGTTTCATTAGTTACTGTAAACAAATCCAGGTGAAGTAAATCTTCATAAACAGCAATAATTTGAGGAGCTATAATAAAAATATCATCATAAAAAATCAGTGGCCGATAAGCTTCTAAATGTCGGACTCGCTTAGGAAGAAACTGTTCTGCATCGTCTACCAGGACATACAAATCCACATCCGAATGCTCATCTTCCTCTTCCCTCCCCAATGAGCCCTTTAAGAAAACAGCCTTCACCAGGTCATCTTGCTTTAAGCTTTCAGTAATCCTTTGAACGGCCTCGTACTGACGAATAAGTATTCCTCCTCTGAAAAATTATTACCTCATCATATCCTAAATAAAGGATTCTGAAAAGAGAAGTCGAAAATAACTTAAGGAAGGGACTGTTTTTTATAAAAAGAACTCGGACTACCGCACATGTACAACTTGAAATATTAAATAACCGGCTGCACCCAAATCACAATAAAAAGAGCGATGTTCAAGCACAGCTTCTCAAAATTTCCGCTGGTCACTATGGTGAAACAGCTGCCGACCATTATCTTCAATATCTACCCCCAGATACATTCTGCGTTATAAAAGACCTTCGCTTATTTGATGGAATTTCAAATTTTCAAATGGATACTTTGATAGTTACCCCTTGCTTTCTATTAATTCTTGAAGTGAAGAACCTTAAAGGTGATCTGAATTTTGACCTCATTCATAACCAGCTGTTTCGGGAACTGGAGGGGGTACGAGATATTTTCCCGGATCCTTTTCTTCAAGTTGAACACCAGAAACTCCAGCTTTCTCACTGGTTAGATAACTACAATTGCATTCAAATGCCGATTCACTCATTTGTTGTAATCGCAAATCCGAACACTAGTTTCAAGACAACTGAGAAGAATTCATTCGATTGGAGCACGTGTATTGTCCGGTCAAAAGGAATCATACCTGCTGTCCACAAATTGTACTCCTCTTATAGTGACAGGGGGGTTTTAACTAAACAACAAACTCACGAACTAGCTGCTCTTTTTGAAAAGGAAAACTCGCCATTCTCCCGCTCACTGGTAGAAAAGTATGAAATTACAATGGACCAATTAATTCTGGGTGTACAATGTGAAAAATGCAGGGTTTTCGGAATGGAACGAAAGAGAGATCATTGGAAGTGCGGCCGCTGTGAATGGAAGTCCAAAGACGCTCATAAGCAGACACTGAGGGATTATCACACTTTATTTGGAAGTGAGATCACAAATATAGACTTTCGCAAGTTTGCGGGATTAAAGTCTGTGAAAGTCGCTCGGAAGTTATTAAAAGAAGTTTGCTCTCACAATTCAGGCCACACGCAATCAAGAAAGTATTATATAAAATTATGATAAGTCGCTATAATTTTTGTTAGGACGTTATCTAAATGGGTTAAGGCGCTATTATTTACGTTAGGGACTTATCTACTATCGTTAGGGCGCTATCTCATTTAGTTAGGGCGTTATCCCTTTCCCCCTTTCTTACACAAAAAAGAAGGGAAGCCTCAGCTTCCCTTCCACTTTATCTTGTCTGGCCGTCGCCTTTCATTAAGAACTTGATAGTCGTCAATGCCGGAAGTCCCATTGGGCCGCGGGCATGCAGCTTTTGAGTAGAAATTCCGATTTCTGCTCCAAAGCCAAGGGCTCCACCATCGGTAAAACGTGTAGACGCGTTATGATACAGAGCCGCCGCATCTACTAGGCTCAGAAATTTCTGAGCGGTGTCAGCGTTCTCCGTCACAATCGCTTCAGAGTGCTTCGTACCGTAGGTTTCAATATGAGCAATGGCTTCACTCAAGTCGCTCACTGTCTTAACTGCAATATCTGTGCTTAAATATTCATTTGCCCAGTCTTCATGGCTGGCAGGAACAGCATCTGGAATAACATTTACTGCTTTTTCATCGCCATGTACGTTAATGCTATGCTGCTGCAGGGCATCGATCAAAGCAGCACTGTGCTGCTCAAGCCACTCTTCATGAACAATCAGCGTCTCTGCTGCGTTACACACAGCTGGACGATCCGTTTTGGCGTTCACAAGAATATTGATAGCTTTTTCGACATTTGCTTCTTTATCTACATAGATGTGGCAGTTTCCCACTCCTGTTTCAAGCACGGGAACAGTAGCGTTCTCGACAACAGCTTGAATCAGCTTGCCGCCGCCGCGAGGAATGAGTACATCAATGTGTTCTTTCATTGTAAATAGTTCATTCGTAGCTGCCCTATCCGTACTTGCGATAAACTGCACCGCTTCTTTAGGAATCTTTGTTTCCGCAAGGCCTTTGTGAATGACATCAACGATTGCACCGTTCGAGTTAATGGCGGAAGACCCACCCTTAAGCACAATCGCATTCCCTGATTTTAGAGCAAGCCCTGTAGCGTCAACTGTTACATTAGGACGAGCTTCATAAATCATGCCGATCACACCAAGCGGGACCGTAACTTTTTCTACTTGAAGGCCGTTATCCAGCGTCCAATCTGACAGAATGCTTCCCGTTGGATCCTCAAGCTTTGCTACTTCACGTAACCCGTTAGCAAATTCACTAATTCGGTCTTTTGATAGTGACAGTCGATCCATAAAAGCATCAGAGAATCCTTTTTCTCTTCCATTTTCAAGGTCCTTCTCGTTAGCGTGCAAAATGGTTTCGTACTCTCTCTCTAATACATCTGCTAAATGGTTCAGGGCTTCATTTTTCTCACTTTCTGAAAGTACCAGAAGTGATTTGGAAGCTTTCTTTGCTTCAATCGCTTGTTCCTCAACGTTCACATTACTTTTTGTTTGTGTCATCAAAGACCTCCTTGAAAGTTTGGCCCACGCCGTGGTGGGATCGTCCGGTGACCCGGACGTCTTAATATTTACCTAATTGTACTATACACCGACCGGCAGTTTAACTTCTAAATGACAAACTAAATCTTTGCTTTCTATTGCAGCCATTTCATAGGCAGATAATTCATCTTCTGTCAGCCCTATCATCTTTTCAAGCTGCTTAGATGAATAATTTACAACTCCAAGGCCGATTTCTTCACCATTTAAATCAAATATCCGTACAACCGCACCTTTCTTGAAACGGCCGTTTACATGATGCACATTAATCGGAAGCAGGTTTTTCCTTTGATCAACGATTGTTTCACGCGCTGCGTGATCAATAGTTACTTCTCCTTCTGGACCAGAGTTAAAGGCGATCCACTGTTTCTTCTGGTTTAAGTTTTCACAATCCGGCTTAGGTTCAAAGTACGTTCCCACAGCCTTACGATAAACAGCATCATATACTACATTCTCTGTACTGGCTTTGCCCAGGAAGGAAGTAATGCCTGAAGCCATAGCAATCTTGAATGCATCAATCTTGGACTTCATACCGCCTGTACCGACATCACTTCCCGGATCTCCTGCTGCTGCTTCAATTTCCGGAGTAATTTCATGAACTGTGTCAAGTAGTTTAGCATTGCTATCTTTTCTCGGATCTGCATCATACAGACCATCTATATCTGAAAGAATGATAAGCTCATCCGCGTCAACTAAGCCCGCCACTTTGGCTGACAAGGTATCGTTATCGCCAAATTTCAAACGGTCAATTGTAATTGTATCATTTTCGTTAACAATTGGTATAATACCGCGTTCCAGCAGTACATTGATGGTATTACGCGCGTTGTTGTATCGATCTTCGTTAGAAAAGTCACTGCGCGTGATGAGGATTTGGGATCCTACATAGCCATGAGATAGGAATAAATCAGAATATGATTCCATGAGCAATCCTTGGCCAACGGACGCTGCAGCTTGTTTTTCCGGTAATGAATCCGGTCGAGTCAGGCAGCCAAGCTTACGGTATCCAGCTGCTACTGCACCAGATGATACAAGCAATACTTCATGCCCGTCATCTTTAATGCGTACGACCTCATCTACTAATTTCTCAAGTTTACGGCGGCTGATTTCACCGTGAAGACTTGTTAATGAACTGCTGCCAATTTTTATAACTACACGTTTGTTGTTCGTGCCGTTAACCAATTTATCACTCCTATTGTTTGCTATATTGTTAAAGAGGTTAGATTCTTAAAATTTATTATTTAGAGCCTACAAGCATTCCTTCAAGTTCTTTACTCATCTCTTTTGAACGGCTTGCAGCTCCTTTGATGGCTTCTGATATTGCTTCTCCTCCGCCTGCCTGGTGAAGGGCTTTAAGTCCGGCTGCTGTTGTGCCATTAGGAGATGTTACATTCTCTCTAAGTTCAGATGGACTTTCATCACGCTCAAGCATCATTTTAGCTGCGCCAAGCAATGTTTGGGCTCCGATCTCTCGTAATGTTTCGCGATCGATCCCTTCTGCATTGCCAGTTTCTTCGATGTGTTCCATTAAATAATAGAAGTAAGCTGGTCCGCTTCCTGCGATTCCTGTGAAGACATCCATTTTATCTTCATCAATAACAAATACCTCACCAATGGATTGCAGTAATTCTTTTGCGACCATTACATTATTCATAGCTGCATACTGGCCGGGGCAGATCGCTGTTGCCGATTCTCTAAGCATGCTGGAGGTATTAGGCATTACACGTATTACTTGCTGATCGTCATTTAACCGTTCTTCCATATATGAAGTAGTAATTCCTGCTAATACAGAAACAAGCACCTGATCAGGGGTAATCCGATTTTTTAAATCTTCTAAAACAGCATCTATATCTTTAGGCTTCATTGCCAAAATAAATTGGTCAACTTCACCATAATCTAAATTTTCTTTTAGAACGGTGCGAACACCATATTTACTTTGAATTTCGTTTAAACGATCCTGATTGCTTCTATTCGTAACAATGATTTGATGCGCAGGAATGCTTTCTGATTCAACCATTCCAGAAATCATAGCTTCTGCCATAGATCCTGCACCTAGAAAAGCAATTGTCTGTTTAATCATTTGCGTTACATCTCTCCCGTTCGCGTTTTTTGTTCGCTTCATTCAATGACGTTTTTCATCATAACACTAGTAAAAACTAGTTCAAGGGGTATTTCACAAGTCACGTCTATATTGTCCAATTAGTGAGCGTAAACGGTTTCATGGAGAGATATTTATCATTCATCGCTTCTCATCGCAAATAATTACGATTCAAGCGGCTATATGGAGATTGTTTTTTTGGAAATAATAAGGATTTCGTGTCTGAGTTTTCTAAATATTGCTTTTATGGCGGGTTTTATTAGAAAAGCCTGGCTTACACTCAAGTCCAAGGGCGTAAGTCGTATTTTTCATATGCTTATCTTTTTACAAAGTTTAGATTTTGAAGTACAAAAAAAGACCCTCCCCAATTGAGAAGGTCCTTAGTTAACCATCTGATTGTACTTTACAAGCTTTTCGTGCAACGCACCTGCAGGAATAAAACGAGCCATTCGGTCTAGTTCCTTTCCTTCAGCCAATATTATCACGACAGGTACTGTAAACACGGTAAACTCTCCTGCGACCTCTTTTACTTCCGCTGCATTAACATGTAAAGGATGAATGCAAGGGAAATCTTTCAGTAACTCCTCTACTTGCGGAAGCAGCGATTGGCATACAGAGCAGCCTGGCTGTGAGATATAAATAAGGGACAGCAATCCCCCTTCCACAAATTCACGTACCTCTTCAATGGAATGAGCTTGTCTCATCTTTTCACTCCTATCATCGATTTTACCGCCTGGTTCTTTATTAGCAGAAACAGTTGGTTTATACTAATGGTTAAGAGGTGAACATATGTCACTAATCAGCTTAATTGTACCATTTTTAATGATTTTAATAACGATGATAGTCCTGTTTGATTCCGCGAAGAACGGCATTACTCCTACTCCTACAACATCAAAAGAGAAAACGGCCGCTTTAAAAATTTCCGAGCCCTTCAAACCAGACTCGATTGCAGACTTAGGAGCGGGCTTTGGAACTATGGCTTTCCCCTTAGCTAAACAATTTCCGAACTCCAGAGTTGTGGCATACGAAATGGCTGCACTTCCATGGATCTTTTTGCTTATAAGAAGCAGAATTCAGCCCCGGCCAAATTTAACGGTACGGAGAAGAAACTTTATGAAGGAGGATTTATCAAAACATGATCTCCTTTATACCTATCTCTACCCTAAAGCAATGGATCAATTGCAGGAGAAAATCAACCATACTCCCGTCATATTAATATCGAACTTCTTTCAAATGCCGGGTTGGAAGCCCTCTTTAATATGGCCGGTCGAGTCCAGAACCAGATATAGTTCCTCCATCTATTTATATAGAAGAAATGGATAAAAGCTGAACCTTTCTCTTTTATTCAAGCTCTTTTGGCGGCGCATTTTGATGAGCCTTTTTAGCTACTTCATCAAAAATATTTTCCTCATTTGAAGGAAAAGTGGAAGGCAGCGCTTTGTTTGACCCCAATGCCTCTTTTAAAGAAATAATTTCCTGCTCCAACCGCTGTAAATCTTTTTTTGTAGCCGGCTTGCTATCTTCTTTTAACTCATACCCAATTTGGCCATTTGGCTCTAAAGTAGCAGATTTCACGTCAGCCATTGTAGAAACGTTCTGCTGGCGCAGCTTCATTTCCAGTTGGTCTACTGTAAAACGCAGCTTTTTTAAATTGCCTTTATTTAACTGGCCGTTTTCTATGATAGAAATCGATTGTCCGGTGAACAGCTTCTCAAACAAATTCAATTTTAGCTGGGTGAATTCCATCACAATTAAAGAAAGTACTAACAAAGCTCCGACCCCGAAGGTAACCCAGATGTTCTTGCCAGCAACTGGTTGTATGAGAAGTGACCCTATGGCTATCATAATAACAGTCTGAGCAAGTGTCATTTGGGATATAGACTTTCTCCCTGCAATCCTTAGAATAAACGTACCGATGAAGATGATTAGTATGGATTTCCATATCCAGTCCCATTCCAAGATTATCCCTCCTTACGCATATTCTCACTCGAATGTCCTTATCTATTCATAAAGGGTGTTGCATTCCCTTCCTTTCTCCGCTATAATCTTTTCAATACATAAATTCTATGAAAAAGAGAGTAGCTTTATTGACTGGTTCAAAGCGAGTCAGGGTTGGTGAAAGCCTGACATCCGTCATAAAGTGAACCGGACTTTTAAGATGCCCTTCTGAACCAAGAGTAGGATGCGGCCGGGGAGCACCCCGTTACAAATTTCAAGTGGTGAACGACAAATCGTTCAGCTATTAGAGTGGTACCGCGGGCAAACACCTCGTCTCTTCTAAAGAGATGAGGTGTTTTTTTATTTAAGGAGGTAATCAAATGGAGAAACACGTACTGGCCCTTCAGTTATCCCACATACTAGGAGAAGAATTCAGCAGGGATTGGATTTATGCCAATATTGAAGTTCCTAAGAATGAAAAAATGGGTGACCTGGCGTTCCCTTGTTTTAAGCTCTCACCCTCCTTGCGCAGGGCGCCTCATGAATTGGCGAGCGAACTTGCTCCTCAGTTGAAACATGATTTATTTGAGAAAGTTCAACCTGTGAATGGATATATCAATATCTTTCTTAACAAAGCATTTATAACTGAACATACAATTAAGCAAATGATTACCGAAGGAGAGAGTTACGGTAAACACTCTTTTGGGGAAGGAAAAACAGTGGTCCTTGACCTTTCGGCTCCTAATATTGCGAAACCTTTTTCAATGGGGCACCTCCGTTCCACTGTCATCGGTAATGCTATTGCTAACCTCGCTGAACGTTGCGGGTTTAAAACAGTTAAGATCAACTACATCGGAGACTATGGTACTCAGTTCGGTAAGCTGCTGGCTGCTTACCAAAAATGGGGAGACGATGAACGAATACGAGCAAATCCCATAGCTGAACTTAATAAGCTCTATGTAGCGTTTCATGAACAAACCAGCCACTCCCCAAGTTTAACAGGAGAAGGCCGTGCCTGGTTTAAAAAGCTTGAGGAGCAGAATGAAGAAGCGGTGAAGTTGTGGAAGTGGTTTAAAGACGTTTCCATAAAAGAATTTGATAAGATTTACCAGCTTCTCGGAATAGAATTTGATCTTACCCGCGGAGAAGCCTATTATAACGATAAAATGGAGTCAACAGTTGATTTATTGAAGGACCACAAACTGCTTGAGGAATCTGAGGGAGCTCAAGTTGTTCGTCTTGATAAGGAAGGACTACCCCCTTGTTTAATTAAAAAAAGTGATGGTACCACTATTTATGCTACTCGTGATTTGACAGCAGCCATTGATCGCTATCAAAATTACACATTTGATGAAGCTCTTTATGTAGTCGGACATGAACAGTCGCTCCATTTTCAGCAAATAAAGCATGTTCTCCGCAAGCTTCAGCTGCCCTGGGCCCAGAACATTAAGCATATCTCATTCGGTATGATGCTTCAGGATGGATCTAAGATGTCTACGCGCAGAGGAAAAACAATTTTATTAGAAGAAGTGTTAAAGGATGCTATACGGCATGCTCGATTAAATATAGAAGAGAAAAACCCACATTTAGAAAATAAAGAAGATGTGGCACACCAAGTCGGGGTTGGAGCAGTTATTTTTCACGATTTAAAGCATGACCGTCAGAATGATGTTGAATTTTCACTAAAAGACATGCTGACATTCGAAGGTAATACGGGGCCTTATTTACAGTATTCCTATGTACGGGCAGGATCAATACTTGAAAAAGGAGCTTTTGTTGCTGAGCAGGCTGAAGCTAATCTTAATGATCCTGATTCCTGGTCGCTTATTAAGCACTTGCGTACATTCCCAAACGTTATAGAACAAGCGTATAGAGATTACGATCCGAGTAAAGTAGCTAAATACCTGCTTGAGGCGGCACGTGCTTTCAACCAGTATTATAGCAAGTCAAAGATTCTAGGAGATGACCAGCAGCAAGCTAAGTTAACGCTGGTATACGGTTTCTCTATTATTCTTAAAGAGGGATTACAACTACTAGGCATCGAAGCTCCAAATCAGATGTGAGCCATTACGGTCAGTGATGCATCGATTCTATTAAGGTTCCGTCATTTTTATAATTAATTGAGCAAAAACCTCATATCGATCCCTTCTTTCCTATATAATAGTCTATTGTGAAGTTATATAAAAAAGGAGATTATATATGGAAGGAAATGAATCAAACGAATATGAATTTTTAGCTGATGATCCTGATTTTAGTGTAAAGCCTGTAATGTTCTCTCTCATTATTGGGGCTTTTTTCGCCATACTGAATGAAACTTTATTAAACATTGCATTGACGTCTCTAATGGAGGTCTTCACAATCGATCGTCCAACCGTACAATGGATGGTTACAGGTTTTATGTTAATTATGGGGATCTTAATTCCTGTTTCTGCGTTTATGCTGCAGACATTCACCACGAGACAAATGTTTATAGGGACGATGACTGTTTTCACAATCGGCACATTAATTTGTGCACTTGCTCCAACATTTGCTGTCCTTCTGACAGGAAGGCTTATCCAGGCCATTGGTACTGGTTTGCTAATCCCTATCATTTTCAATACCTTTTTGCTTATCTTTCCGCCGGAGCGGCGCGGGGCCATCATGGGGATGATCGGATTGGTTATTATGTTTGCACCTGCTATCGGTCCAACACTGTCAGGAATTATAGTGGAGCATTTAGGCTGGAGATACTTATTCATCACCGTCATACCATTTGCTCTCTTCTCCATTCTTTTCGCTTATAAATATTTACGAAATGTCGGTGAAGTAACAAAACCTAAAGCTGATATCCTGTCTATTATTCTGTCCACGATAGGATTCGGCGGGATTGTCCTGGGATTCAGCTTTGCAGGAGAAGGGGAAGCTGGCTTTATGGAACCTCAGGTATATAGCTTTATTGTAGCCGGAGCAGCATCTTTAATTGTTTTTACCCTTCGACAGTTAAAGCTTGACGAACCTCTGCTGGACGTAAGGGTATTTAAATACCCGATGTACTCCATCGCTCTTTTTATGTTTCTCATCGTCATGATGTCTATGTTCTCTTCAGAAATTATTTTGCCTATGTTTATGCAGGGGCCATTAGGATTGACCGCAGCAGCGGCCGGGCTTATATTACTTCCTGGTGCATTGCTGAATGGCTTGATGTCCCCTGTAATGGGGAAACTTTTTGACAAATTCGGCCCAAGGAAACTAATAATTCCGGCAGCCGCAGTACTGACGGCCACTATGTTCTCCCTCAGTCAAGTAAGTGAGCATACGCCTGTCTATGTCATAATTATCAGTTATATTCTGTTAATGTTATCTGTATCGGCAATTATGATGCCTGCTCAAACGAACGGGCTTAACCAGCTGCCCAAACGTCTCTACCCTCATGGTACAGCCATTATGAATACGTTACAGCCTGTAGCAGGAGCCATTGGCGTTTCAGTGTTTATCAGCATTTTAACTACCAGGGAAGAGAGTGCCTTGAATCAAATGGCTGATCCAGGATCCGAACAGGCAGTAACCCAGGCAATGGTCTTAGGGGTGGAGCTCGTCTATTTCGTGGCCTTTGCCGTAGCTCTAGCAGGTTTTGTTCTTTCTCTTTTTGTTAAAAGAGCACGGCCTGTAGATCTATCTAACGAAACAACTTCCTAGTTTTTTTCTATATCACTTGGTAAAATTTAATTAATACAGCATATAAACAGGGGGGGCGGTTGTTATGTATCCTATTTATTATGTAATCATTATAGCGGTATGTATTATTGCCGGCATTGGAACAGTTCAAATCGCCAGAGAAATGACTAAACGAGAAAAAGAGGATGACACGCCGGAAGCCGATTTAACCCGCTTAAAGGCAGAACGTCCCGTTAAAGATTCAAGCATACGCTTATTGACGACGATTTATACCATAACCTTTGTTATTACCATTCTGCTCATATGGATATTTATTTTTTAAAAAGACGGCTCTGGCCGTCTTTTTTAATTTTGGAAAACACGGGAATAGTAAAACATGAATAGGATAGTAAAAACAGGATGTATGATCCCTGATTGAAAAGAGGAACCAAAAATGGAACCGATGTTTTTTCAGAATTTGTCTTCTCCGAAAATGAGCTTCGAGGAAGTATTTTCTCACATCCAAACTTTCCTGAAGGATGATCCTTCAGGTCAATATAAACTCATGTTAGGTACAGATTCCCAGGTTCACTCCGACCATACTCTATTTATCACCGGAATTGTTATCCATCGTGTCGGGAAAGGAGCGTGGGCCTGCTACCACAAAAAAGTGATTCCGAGAACGATGAGAGTGCTTCATGAAAGAATCTCTTATGAAACCAGCCTCACGGTTGAGGTGGCATCTCTTTTTACTAAAGAAAAAATTGATCAATTAATTGAGATCGTCCTCCCTAACATTTATCAAAATGCCAGTTTCACGATTGAAGGCCATATTGATATCGGAGCGGGAGAAAGAAACAGAACTAAAGCGTATGTTAATGAAATGGTTGCCAGAATCGAGTCTCTTGGTTTTGAACCAAAGATCAAACCCGAATCCATAACAGCGAGCAGTTATGCTAACAAATATACGAAATAATTGTTTACGCAGCTGCTGAAGCCACCTGTTGGCGAGGCTTGCGCGTAGCGAGATAAACACCGCTGAAAATAATCAATAAGCCCAGCAGTAAATTTTTCGTTATCGGTTCTTCCAATAACACATACCCCCATACCATTGCAGTAATTGGGATGATATAAGTAACAGAAGTAGCGAATTCCGCACTACCGTTCTTGACCATATAATAAAACAGTAAATGAGCAAAACCTGATCCAAAACAACCTAAACCCACAATGGACAGCCATACTCCAGGCTGGGTCATTACTTCAAATTCAAAAGTTGCAATTGACCCTGTAACTACCATGCCTGCGAAACCAAATGCGGAAGCTACCAGCAATGAGCAAGTTGTAATGAGCAGAATAGAAGTTTCCTGTAAATGCTTTTTCGAGAACTGAGAAGCAAATCCATAAGAAATTGAAGCCATAATCATCGTCCCGATCCCAATAAAGCTTTCGTTAAATAATTCAAACACATTGAAATCCATTAATACTAATATACCGACAAAGCCCAGCAAAATACCGAGCCATTGTCTTCGTTTCAATACAATGGAAAAAAACATAAAGCCAACGAGGCCTGTACATATCGGAGTCAAAGCATTCATTACTGCTGCCGTACTGCTGTGGATTTCCGTTTCACTCCACGCAATCATTCCCCAGGGCAGCCCAGCATTAAATATACCTACAAACAATAAAGCTTTCCAGGGAATTCGTCCTTTTATTTCTTTTCGTTTAAGATATAAAACCGGTAGCAATACCAGTGCCCCGGCTAAACACCTGAAAAATACAGTGCCCCAGATTCCTACTGGATCCAAAAGCCATTTAATAAATACGAAGGACAATCCCCATATCAAACTTAAACCTATTAAAGCGCTATATAATTTCATCGATTTATCCCTCTTTATTCTTATTTATTGCCGCTTTTGAACGGGTGTGAAAACGTCTCTCCACTTTTTTTACAGAAACGAACATGGTGTAGAGCTCCTTCTAACCAGGAACCGTGCTTACAGTCCTGCTGCCTTGACTTCGCACCGCTTGTTGGATATGTAAAATATCAGTATTCCCATTTTGTTCCGTTCATTTTCCTATCACAGAGGGTCCCACGGTCACAACTACGGAAAAACAGCAGTATCTTAACAAACTATATAAAAAATGCTTGCAGAGAAATCAAAGAATTCTCCACAAGCTGGATCCACCCCGTTTAACAGGGTGTGTCACATAATCACTTAGATATTTTCTTTAATACTTCTAATACTTCCGAAGGCTCAGCCCGATCTTTGTAATCAGCTTTCGTATATTCATAGATAATGGTTCCATCCCGATCAATGACGTAAGTAGCCGCAACAGGAAGCTCCCACGATTCATCTCCGTTATGCAAATCGACGTCTAATCCTTTTTCTTTATAAATGTCAGCAAGATAATCTGGTACTGGATAAACGAGTTGATACTTACGCGCCACCTCATTGCCGACATCACTTAACACACGAAATTTCAGTTCATTTTTCTGCGCTGTACTAAGTGAATAATCCGGTGTCTGGGGACTAATGGCAATCAACTCTCCCCCATTATTGTGAATCTCATCTAAAATCTGTTGGTACTCCCTCAACTCCATGTTACAGTAAGGGCACCATCCTCCACGATAAAACGTTAAAATAACCGGTCCTAGATCGAGCTGGTTTGATAGCTTTACTTGATTTCCATTAGGATCAGGAAGTGAGAAGTCCGGAGCCTTGTCCCCTTCTTTCAATCCTTCTCCATCATCCGAGCTTTTTAATTCATCAATGGCGTTTTTCATTTTGTTCTGAATTTCTTGAGGTGTCGCTTCTTTAAACTTTTGCAAGTACTCATTGTAGCGTTCCTTCATAGCCGTCTTCATATGAAAAACTCCTTTATCATATTATAAACTAAGTATAATAGATGAAGAGACAGGATTGAAGAAAAGCGCTCACGCCTTCTCATCTCCGAGACTGTCAGCGGTCACATAAGCAATAAAGACGGCTGCTATTCCTGCACTGAGTTTTCCTGCCATAACAGCAACCATCATTTCTTTTTCCACTCCGGCTACAAACCCGATATGACTGCCAAAAGCAAATGCCCCGCTGACTGCAAACGCAGCATTCATAACTTTTCCTTTAGGGTTCATGTCTTTCATCGTAGCAAACATAGGAAGATGGTGGGCTAATGATGCAATAAATCCTGTCATTGCGACGGAATTGATCCCTAATCTAGGACTTAAACTTTCCCACAGCTTCTCCCCTTTTTGATTTATAAAAGCAACTAAGGGATAGGCCCCTGCCAGAGTAACCGTAATGGTGCCGACAATCTCAACTCCTTCATTTAAAGGAGCCATACCAGGAATAATTGTCGTATCGGTTAACGTCTCAATGATGATAGCCACTAATCCGAATATGACTGTTACTTCAATTCCTCTGCCGAATTTAGAGAAGAGCATTATGGTTAAAGTAGTAAACTTCCAAAGACCAATACCTACGAGAACAGCTACAATAACAGCAGGGAGAAGATTCCGAAGCATCCAGAGAAATTCATATCCTGCAAGAGCTCCACCTATCAAACAGCCGGCAGGAATCGTTAAGATGCCAATTAATATACCTCGCGCAAAATAGCGCTGATCGCTTTCTTGAATAATCGTTAGCGCAATTGGTATAGTGAACACTAATGTCGGCCCCATCATCGTTCCTAAAAATGCCCATGAAAAGATGGCAGCATCATCACTTGCCGCAAGTGCTTCTGAAAGCGGGTAGGCTCCCATATCGATAGCCAGCAGCATTGAAGCGAACATAGCAGGATCAACGCCGATCGATTCAAATAAAGGGCTAACAACAGGTGAGAGCATGTGCGAAATCACTGGTGCCAGCGATATAATTCCGACCATAGCTAAGGCAAGAGGGCCCATCATTTGAAAAGCCTCATGAAAACGGTCTCCCAGACGGAAGCGGTTGTTAAAAAAGGTATAGTCCACAGCTCCTGCTGCCATAAACACGGTCATAAGAATTAAAATCGTATCATTGATCCACATAGACACCGCTCCCCATCCCCATCAGAAACTAAAAACTAATATCTGCCAGATGATTAATTTCATTTAATAAATCTGGATGCTTCTCAACAGATTGATAACTTAAGGTACCAGAGCTTTCTTCATTTTCTGGAAGTAAAAACGTACCATCTTCTAAAACAGCAAAGCTGAAATCAGACTCAGTGCCCGCTGCCAGTTCTCCCTCATCTGAAAAGCTGTAAGTATACGCAGTTTGAGCATCCATCTTGTCTCTCATTTCTTTTTCATCGGCTTCTTTTATCTCCATTCCACTTATAATATCCAACAGTTCTTCCTTCGTTTCTTCATCTTGTCTTGTTGTTGTCTGTTCTTCCTTTGTTTTACTATCTTCTACCTTTTGAATATAAAGCGTATCCGACAGCTGAGCACTATCAATATCGACTTGATCTGCTCCGTTTCCACAAGCACTTAGAATCGTCAAACCTATGATCAAAAGTATATAATGGTATCGAATAGTTGACCTGCTTTCTATTAAGAATTCAATTCTATGTCCATTTAAAAGGGAAAGTAATGTTTACGTCAAGTAGAAGAAAGGAGTGTGCTTTATGGTTAGATTAGAACACTTTGGGAAAAAAGACTATGATCAACTTATTCAATGGGTAGAATCCCCTGCTTTTTTGTTACAATGGGCAGGTCCACATTTCTCCTACCCGCTTACCTACAATCAGCTGGATGAGTATATAAAAGGAGCTAACCAGGAACAAAGTCCATTATTTGTTTATAAAGCAGTGGAACATTCGACTAATCAAGCAGTAGGACATATAGCGCTTAATAATATTGATCTACATAATCATTCAGGGCGTATTGGTAAAGTACTTGTGAGAAGAGAAGCGCGTGGGCGGGGTATTGGTCTGCTGATGATAAAAGGCGTGCTACAAATCGCATTTGAGAATTTGAACTTGCATAAAGTAACCCTGGGGGTGTTCGATTTCAATGAACCTGCCATAAAAACGTACAAAAAAGCAGGTTTTCAAATTGACGGATTACTTAGAGACCATCGTCGTTTTAACGAGGAATACTGGAGTTTGTACGAAATGAGTATTTTATATAGGGAATGGAAACAAAATCCGTAACAATTTAGTTAAATGTTCTTTCGTGTAACTATATATTATTTGCCATAATTTTGCTACGATTGTAATTCAGAGTATTAAAGAAAGGATCGATAGACTATGAAAAAACGATTGATTGCTGTTGGGATTGCTGGTGGTTTATTAATCATTGCTATCCTGATTCAAAGTATTAGTTTTTTAACATCCAGCACCTTTACAGAGTCATCACAAGGATTATTTGGAAGAGATGATGCTGAAGGTCCAACCGAAGAAGTTATCGAGTCCGGTTCTTCTTCTAATCGAATCGCCCGTATTTCTGTTGAGGGTACAATTATGAGCGGTCAGGGTTCGAATCCCTTTATGAGTGAGGGATATAATCATGAAGCTTTAATGGAACAATTGGAAGCCATTAAAGAAGATTCAACGATTGACGGCGTTTTAATGTACGTCAATTCACCTGGCGGCGGTGTATTTGAGAGTGCAGAAATCCATGACAAACTCAATGAATTAAAAGAGGAAGATAAATCGTTGTATGTGTCTATGGGAGGAATGGCTGCTTCAGGAGGTTATTACATATCAGCCCCGGCAGACCAGATTTATGCTTCTGAAGAAACATTTACTGGATCGTTAGGCGTAATTATGGAAAGTGTAAACTATGAAGAGCTCGCTGATGAATATGGGGTAGAATTTAATACCATCAAAAGCGGGGAATTCAAAGACATTATGAGCCCGACAAGAGAGATGACTGAAGAAGATGAAGAAATACTGCAGACTTTAGTAGATGAATCATACGAAGGATTTGTTGACGTAATCAGTGAAGGACGTGGAATGTCGGAAGATGAAGTGAGAGAAATTGCAGACGGCCGTATTTACTCTGGACAACAAGCAGCTGATAACGGCCTTGTTGACAACATAGGCTTTGAAGAAGACGCAATGAATGCTCTTAAGGAAGAGGTCGGCGGCAGCCCTGAAGTGATTGAATATAATCCGAGCGGCGAAACCTTTTTTGGAGTCCCAATTGATGTAAGAAGCTTTCTTCCAACAAGCGAAGTAAAATGGGTCAATGAATTAATAGAGCAGCGTCAAGGTCCAAGACTAATGTATATGTATTCCGAGTAAAGGAGGCGATTAAATGGATACTGTAGAATCAAATCAGCCGTCTAATTATTTAAATCAAGCTGTATCGTCAAACTTAAACGAAATCCATCGTATTGTTTATGCAGGATTTGGACCACGTTTTTTTGCTTACATCATTGATCTGATCGTAATTTGGAGCTTGAACTCGATTATTACCAGACCGCTGTTAAGGGTAACCAATCTCTCTGAAGCAAAGCTCTGGATTGAAATCTTTAGCGCCGCAAATATCACTCAATCTATAGTGTTTTTCCTTTACTTCATCCTTATGACTTTCTTTTTCAGGGCTACCCTTGGAAAAATGGTTCTTGGACTGTCAGTCGAATCGTTAAAAGGAGACCACCTTACAAAAGGGCAGATAATCTTTAGAGAACTGGTCGGTCGATATATCAGCATGGCCATTATGGGATTACCTTACTTAGTCGTAATTTTCACTAAGAAACATCAAGGCATCCATGATCTGTTTGCCGATACCTCTGTGATCAAAGATCGAATGAAAAAATTAAACCGTGAAATTGAATCCGCTATGTAAAAAAAGCCGCTCCCTCTTATGTGAAGGAGCGGCTTTATTAAGTGAAATGATATAAACTACCTTAGCCAATTCCACAGGCAAAGGACCCATTTTTTTGTGCATACTTCTGGTGATACTCCTCTGCCTCATAAAAACGACCTGCTGGTGTTACTTCAGTTACAATCCTACGCTTGAATATTCCTTTATTTGTCCACTGTTGGATCTTTTCTTCTGCTACTGCTTTTTCAGCTTCATTCTGATAAAAGATGGCCGATCGATATTGATGCCCCACATCTACACCCTGCCTATTTTTAGTTGTAGGGTCATGGGCTTCAAAGAAGATATTAACTAACCCGCCATATGTGATGATCTCAGGATCGTATTCAATACGGATAGCCTCGGCGTGTCTGGTTGTACCGGTTTTAACTTGTTCATAAGTAGGATTCTCTACGTGACCACCTGTATAACCTACACGTGTATTCGTAATTCCTTCAAAACGTTCAAAGAATGCTTCAACTCCCCAAAAACATCCTGCTCCAAAAATTGCTGTCGCCATTTGTCATCTTCCCTTTCCATTAACGCAACTTCCACCTAAGAGAGTTTGACGGTTTAAACTACCAAAAAACCCCTTTTCTTATCCTAGTAATAAGAAAAGGGGTCGTAAATTTCCGTACGATCCTCTCATCTTTTAGAGTAAATAATCACTCTACAGGAATTGGCACCGTTCTCGTCAATCCTTGGATTGATTCGATGGTTGCCGGGCATCAAAGGGCCAGTCCCTCCGCCTCTCTGGATAAGAAGTTTCCGTTATAATTTTAAGTTATTTTATATAATACAATGTTTCAAACTCGAAGTAAAGGCGTTTGCTTGTTTTTTCATAAAAATTATGAAGAACTGCCCCCAGATGTCACAACTTCTTCAAAAGGCTGGACAATCACAAATCCTTCTCCTTTAAACTCCATTTGAATAGACTCGCCGCTTCCACGCCCAATAAAAGTTTTAAAGCTGACATCGGTACGGAATTCTGGTTTCAAATGACCCGACCAGGCAACTGTAGCATTTGGGTCAGTAATAACAGGTTGATCAGGACTCACCAGCAAGGTTAATGGTTCATAATGTGAAGTAATTGCCACCCTTCCACTGCCTTCTAATGTAACATTAAACAACCCGCCTGACATCATTCCAGCCACTTTCTTCATCAATTTAATATCCCAGGAAATACCTGGTTCAAAGGCTAGAAGATCGTTTCCATTTACAGTGATGGCCTCATTATCCAAATCAAAAACCGTGATCTTTTTCCCCTGGTCAGCTAAGTATAAACGACCTCTGCCTGAAGCTTTCATAAGAGAACTTCCCTCTCCAGAGAAAGCTTTTTTAAACATTTTTCCTACGCCGTGCTCAAGAATACCTTCACGTTCAAATTTTACCGCTCCATTGTAAGATATCATGGAACCTGCTTTCGCCCACACGTGATCAGCAAGGTTTACTTCTAATATACGCGGTGTTTCCAGTTCAAAGAACTCATTTTCTGCTTCATCCTGCTTTGTTTTTCTAATAAATTCATTAATTGAATAATTGCTCATCAAGCTATACCCCTTTCCTCTCTCGTCCCTATTGTATACGAATAAGAAGAAATAAATGATTCATAAGAAAACTAACCTCCAAGAAAAATCGCTCCGTAACATAAAGAACCTGCAATGACGAAAGCAGGATGAACCTTCACCCGCTCAAGCAGAATATAGCTGACGAGGATTAATAAGAAGGTTTGAAGGAGACCAGCAGATCCATAGGAACTGGCAAAGAACTGATAAGCCATCACACCTAGCAGGATAGCTATAACAGGACGAATCAAGGAGGTCATCGCTTTTACACGAGGGGAACCTTTAAACTTATTAAGTAAACTTAACAGCGCAATCATTAGAATCAGAGACGGAGCTACTGTAGCGAATACCCCGACAAAAGCTCCTGCGATGCCAGCTTGTTCATAACCAATAAACCCTGCCATCTTTGTAGCAATCGGACCAGGAAGAGCGTTGGCCATAGCAAGCATTTCACTAAATTCATTAACCGACATCCATTCAAACCGCCCGACTACTTCATTCTCGACGAGGGGGATGGAAGCGGGCCCTCCGCCATATCCTACGACACCAGGGATAAAAAACGCTACAAATATCTGCCAATAAATCATACCGAAGACTCCTTACCTTTGTAGTTCTCCTCATCTTTCTTCTTTTTCATTGGTTTCACTAATGCATATATCAGGAGTACTAAAATAACAATTCCTGGATGAATCCCAATGGCTTCTATTAAAATAAGCGACGTTACACCAAGCAGTATAGTAATCCAAATCCCCAGATTCTCTTTAGATTTTTTTATAAAATCGAAGGTTAACACAGCCAGCATCACACCAACTACTGGAACGACAGCCTGAGTCATCCCATTCACCCAGTCCAGCTCACGAAAGTTATTCAAAAAGGATAAAAGCATAATTAACAGAGCTATCGTTGGCAGGATCGTAGCCAGGATTGCATTCAGCATGCCGGTATAGCCGGAAACCCTGTATCCAATATAGCCAGCCATTTTGGTTGCAATAGGACCCGGGAGAGAATTACCCAGTGCCAGGATATCAGCAAAATCGTCATCGGAAAGCCATTTATACTTTTCTACTACTTCTTTATGAACGAGCGGTATAGAGGATGGACCTCCTCCGTACCCAAATATCCCTACTCTAAAAAAGGCAAGGAAGAGATTCCACTGTTGCAAGATCTTTCACCCCTTATCGGTATTAATAAGCTGAGATAGAACCATCCGTTCGTGATTCTGTTCCTCCAAATAAGGAACCTGTTTCCTCGTCTTTCCAAATGATCTGCCCTCTTCCGAAAGCTCCTGTTTCCACTTGAACCTCGACGTTATGGCCTTTTCTTCTAAGGGATTCAGCAATATGGATTGGAAAATCAGGTTCCACCCATACTGTCTTATTCTCCATCCACTGCCAACGAGGGGCGTCTAAAGCAGCCTGAGGATTTAAATGAAAATCAATGGTATTCATAATGACCTGCAAGTGACCTTGCGGCTGCATAAATCCTCCCATTACTCCAAAAGGTCCTACTGCCTTATTATCCTTTGTCAGGAACCCTGGAATTATTGTATGGTAGGAACGTTTATTTCCTTCCAAAGAATTAACATGGCCAGGATCCATGGAGAAGTTATGCCCTCGATTCTGTAAGGATATACCCGTCCCTGGAACAACAAGGCCAGAGCCGAAGCCCATATAATTACTTTGTATAAAAGAAACCATATTTCCATCACTATCAGCGGCAGCTAGATAAACGGTACCGCCTTTCGGAGGATCTCCCGCCTCGGGCTGCAGTGCTTCTTCTCCGATCAATGATCTACGGTGAGCAGCATACTCACGGTTTAGTAACTGGTCTACTCCAACCTTCATATGTGCTTCATCAGCTATAAATTTCTCTCCATCAGCAAATGCCAGTTTCATAGCCTCGATTTGCTGATGATAGGTACCTACCTCTTCTTTAGATTGCACGTCAAATCCTTCCATAATATTTAATGCAGACAAGGCGACCATCCCCTGGCCATTCGGAGGAATCTCCCACACATCATATCCTCTGTAATTGACAGACACAGGATTAACCCACTGAGGCTGAAAGTTTTGCAAATCTTTCTTTCGGATATAGCCGTTATATTCTTTGGAGAAGTTATCAATTTTATCAGCGATCTCACCGTGATAAAAAGCTTCAGCTTTTGTTTCTGCGATTTTTTTCAAAGTTTCAGCGTGACCTGGTGATTTCCACACTTCTCCGATCTTTGGAGCCCTTCCTTTAGGAGCAAACGTGTCGAACCAGTGCGAAAATTCCTCCCCTTCTAGAACCTCCCGGAATTTATTGTATCCCGCTTCCCAAAACTTCCCTAATACAGGAGTGACTGGGAAACCATTTTCTGCATAATCAATGGCTGGAGCCAGCACCTCAGTTAATGGAAGGCTTCCAAAACGTTCAGATAGTTCTGCCCAGGCCCCAGGCGCACCAGGGACGGTTACGGGTATAAACCCATATTTCGGAATTTCTTCGTATCCCTTTTCTTTTAATGAACCAATTGAAATGGTGGAAGGTGAATGCCCGCTGCTGTTTAACCCATACAGCTTATCTTTCATCCAGACAATAGCGAAAGCATCCCCGCCAATCCCGTTAGATGTAGGCTCAACAACTGTTAGAGCAGCTGCAGTTGCAATGGCTGCATCAACCGCATTTCCACCCTTTTTTAACATATCGAGGCCAGCTTGGGAGGCTAGCGGCTGAGAAGTAGCTACCATTCCTTTATTAGAAATGGCAGAAGTTCTTTTAGAGGTATAAGGCTGGTATAAATAATCCATTTTTTCCATATGTACGATTCCTTTCTTAATAAGATATTTAAAAAATTTGTCCTCTACCTTCCTAATCCAGTTGGTTAGTGGAGGCCAAATCCCTTAAACTTCATGGCAAGCTACAAAATGGCCCTGGTCGACTTCCCTCCATTCCGGTCTTTCTGTTCTTTATTCGTGGAATACAAGGAGAGCTCGTTTATAGATGTTCCTCCTTTTTAAAGCAGATTAAAGGAAGCATAGGATTCTATAAGACCATTTGCACACCCTTCTTGACAATTTTTAAGGATCTCACAAATTTACTTTACATTAAATTGAACCTTAACAACTTTCTATAGTTAACCAAAAACAATAATTAAGTTAACAATTGGTTCGTTGTTCATGATTATAATTGAAAAATCTAAAAATTTAAACCCTTTTATGATGAAAAATATTTTTTAGTTATTTTAGAAATACAGTCGATTGAAACATTAATTTCTTCGTGATAGTATTCAAACAACAAATGGAAATTATATGCGCTTCAAACCGGCTTGTTTATAGATAGGTGGTTGTAAAATGGAAAAAAGCCAAAATTTAAAAATAGATGATACAGATAAAAAAATATTAGAGCTGTTAATTGAGGATGGAAGACTATCTTATGCGGATATAGGCAAGAAACTGGACCTTTCACGAGTAGCTGTCCGATCCAGAGTAAATCAGTTAATAGAGTGTGGAGTGATTGAAAAGTTTACGACAGTGGTCAACAGCGAAAAAGTGGGCAAAGAAGTGTCCGCATTCTTTGAAGTGGATTGCGAACCCAGAGCGCTTGTAGAGGTTGCTGAAAATCTGGCCAACAATCCTTATGTAGCAAGCTGCTACCAGATGACAGGCCCCAGCACGCTACATATGCACGTGTTAGTTAGTGACTTTACAGAGCTTGAATCTTTTATTAATAAAGAACTTTACGCACTTGAGGGGATTACACGCGTGGAAAGCCACATTTTACTGAGGCGTTTTAAGAGCAGAAGCGGCTTAAAGCTATAAGTTCACCGGAGTTGTTCGCTGAGGCTTTCAATTTACCCGCTGACTAGAGCAGCCTACGTACTTCTAAAGGTTGTCTCTATTTTAAAGCGCCAATCTTTTAAATTGAGAGAAATCATATAAAAAGGCAAGGTCTCCAACAGAAGACCTTGCCTTTTTATATGAAAAGTACTTTTTATTTTTTTAATAGATCACTAACGATTTTTCTATGACTGCCAACCATCTGCTCAGGCAGTTTCTCTGTATCGAAGAATCTGCACTGGTACGATTCTTGCTTGTTTGCACTTAATTCGCCATCAAATGTATAAGTATAGTAAGCTGCAGTAACTGAATAATATTGATCACCGTTTTGAGCGACAGTATAAAAATCTTTTCCAGAGTAGATATCAATTAACTTTAGATTCTTTACTGTTAAATTTGTTTCTTCCTTGACTTCGCGCATTGCCGTAGCTTCGGTAGATTCCCCAAGTTCCATTAGTCCTCCTGGTAGTCCCCAAACCCTGTCTGGATGAGTACGCTGTTGCAGCAACAGCTGGTTTTGTCCATTGAAAATGGCCACTACTGCCCCAGTGAGAATTAACGGACGTGAGCCTACCAGCTTACGAAGTTCTTCTACGTAACTCAAAAAATAACCTTCTTTCTAAGCAGTCTATAGAGTTTTCTTTAAAGTGTAGAAGCTTGTTCCTGGTAAATAATCTTTGATTTCTCCTACCACTTTGTAACCATTTCCCTCGTAGAATTTTTTTGTCCGTTGTTCGAAGGTGGTAAGCATAGCATAATCTGCGCCTCTTTTTCTTGCCATGTTCTCGACAGTTCGGAGAAGCTCTGTTCCTATACCCTGGCCGCGGTACTGTTCGTATACCCAGCAATCATTGATCTCCAGCCAGTTCCAATACAATTCCGAAGAAATGCCGCCCATCCACTTATGGTTTTCGTTCGATACCATCATATTAATAGGCTGAAGCGCTTCTTTATTTTTGGCACAATAGCTGGTATATTCTCTTTTACATTCTGCCAGCTTTTTATAAATATAATCTGAAAACTCCCCTCGCCCTTCCATATCAATTGTCACATTATAGTTCACTTTTTCTATTTCACCTCTAATAATGGAATAAAATCATATGGGTCTGTCTTACCACTGAAAGTATTTTAACATAATCAGGAAAACATTAGAACTTATATCCATTTAACTATGAATAACTTTCACAGTTAAAACTCTATGAAGTTAGACGACTAGCCTTATCATAAAGTTTTACTTTCCATCAAAAAAATTTACGATCTTTCATCATTCTATTTACAGTGAGTTTTTTCTATTTTTTCCCTTTCACATTTCTCTCATTTTCGGGCCGCTTTATCCAATAACGGAGTCCTCTTCCTGCATATGGTTCATCAGAAAATCGCGGAATTACATGAAGGTGGGCATGTGAAATCGTTTGTCCTCCGAACGCAGCCGTATCCACTCTACACTGAAACCATCTGGGGAATATAGACTATCTATTTTGCGTTTGGGTTTTATGACATAATACAAAAGAGTCTTCCTGCTCCTGGTTTAATATGTATTTGCGGGAATAATTAACGCGCTGTCTTGGAGGACCTCCTGTTCAGACTATTTCTGGATAAAATAGCAAGCATTATTTTTCCTCAATGATTAATTGGTCCTCACTTCTAATAGATTGCAAAATACACACTCTTTTGTATTCAAGGTTCAATGTTTTTTTTAAAAACGTAGCTTACTCGATTATACCCCATTTTTTCCTCGTAAAACCGGTGGGCCTTTTCTCTTTGAAGACCGGATGACAGGGCTATATTTTCATAATTATTTTCCTCCGCCCACTGATGGACAAATGATAACAGTTTTTCCCCATAACCTGATGAACGCAAGTCTTCTCTTACGACCAAATCACAAACCCAGATAAACCTACCATAATACAAAGTGATCATGGGTTTGAACCCTGTAACGGCCACCATATTTCCTTCTTCAAACTGGCCGTACAAACGATACATGTCTTTTTCCATTGCTTCTTTTACCAGAGAGGTATAGTCTTTAAGATTTAAATGAGTACGCAGCTGCTTCATTACAGGGAAACTGCTTTTAATTTCCTCATCAGTTTGTAACTCTTTTATTTCTGCCATTATCGATCTCCTCACCATTACCATAAGTCAGTTTACCAGATATAGAAGTTCCGGGCCTTAAATTATGAATGATGGATCATTCATAATTTAAATCCCCAAAAAAACTTCCCTGTACAAAGTCTACTTATATTTTACAGGAAAGTTAAGGGAATTCAAGATATTTAAATAAACCTAATTAAAAACGTAAAAAATATAATAAATGGAATGATGAAAGTCAATGTATTAACTGCTTGCAAAGTACTTAATCCTCTGCTGACATAATCCCGTCTTCTTTGTTCTCCTCTTATAAATTGGAAAGAAAGAAAGGACAAAAAAGGTACAAAGAAACCCAGCCCACCCTGCTTATGGGGTAAAATTCCTGACACCTCTAAAGTTAAAATACTTAATAAAATTACGTTTATAATGAATAAGACAATTGGAATAAAATACGAGCGAATAAACAAAAAGCTCACTCCTTCTCTACAGCTTTGAATGGTAACCCAAGTATGTACCCTTGATTCTATACACTCTATCACACGTAATATTGAAATTACGATTACGATTACTTTACAAAACATTAAAATTCAGCATGCTGCAATAACTGCATTCTTTTCATTTTTTTCTTTACTGAACTTCTTTCTTTTATCTGAAAATAACGTATAATCTGACATTATATTTCTATTACATCCAGGAGGAATTCATATGCGTACATTAGAAAAAATCAGTAGTTTTGTTGGAGGTACCTTTGCTGTCTGGGTACTGTTATTTGCGGTATTATCTTTTGTTTATCCTTCCGCTTTTACATGGATCTCTCCATATATCGTTCCATTGCTTGGCATAATTATGTTTGGTATGGGATTAACCTTGTCAAAACAAGACTTTAAAGAAGTTTTTCGACGTCCTAAAGATGTAGCCGTAGGAGTTGCTGCTCAATTCGTTTTAATGCCGCTACTCGCCTTTCTGCTGGTTACGTTATTACCCGTTTCTCCAGAGGTAGCGGTCGGAGTAATTTTGGTCGGTTGCTGTCCAGGTGGTACCGCCTCTAACGTAATGACTTATTTATCAAAAGGAGATACAGCTTTATCAGTAGCCATTACTTCGGTCTCTACTTTACTGGCACCTTTTCTAACACCGGCTCTTATGCTTTTGTTTGCCAGTCAGTGGCTTCCTGTTTCAGCTTCAGACATGTTCTTTTCTATCATCAACGTTGTGTTGATTCCGATTATATTAGGTTTAATTGTTAGAGCTCTTCTTGGTACTAAAGTTGAAGTTGGAATTAAATCAGTCCCTCTTGTTTCTGTCGTGGCTATTGTTGCAATCGTTGCAGCGGTTATCGGAGGCAATCAGCAGCAAATTATGGAGACTGGTCCCATTATCTTCGCAATAGTAGTCGTGCATAATCTACTGGGCTATTTGACCGGATATGGATTAGGCAAACTATTTAAGATGGGATCTGCAAAACAGCGGGCTGTATCGATCGAAGTGGGCATGCAGAATTCCGGGCTAGGAGCTTCGCTGGCAGCCGTTCACTTTAGTCCTTTAGCTGCCGTTCCAAGTGCCATCTTTAGTGTATGGCATAATATATCCGGACCTTTAGTAGCTACGATCTACCGGAAAATGAAAGAAAAAGAATCCTCTGCTGCTTCTGTAGACCAGGCATCCTAACTTGTTAAGTGATGTGAATGATATTTAGGTGAAGATCATTTTTAAAAAACGAAGGATCGAATTAGGATTCTTCGTTTTTTTTATGAGTGAAAGGACACTTCCCTTGAATCGGCTCTATATCGTCCCCAATAAAATACTGTTTCCATTCCCTATGATCAGGGTCCCCGTAATGATTGATATTTGGATGCTTAGGCAGTCGATCCCAATTCTCCACCCGCTCCCTTACTTTTTCCCGAGACATAATGCCGCCCTTTGACGTACCTTCCAAGCCTTCAAATATACGCCGTGGTTGAAAGCCTATTACTAGACTGTTTCCTAAGTCTCTTGTCTTTCTCTGTTTATACGCAGGAGCGTTGCCAAAAGCAAAAAAAGGCTCTCCCGCAAAGGAAAATGCCCATAAATGGTGATCAGGATCGGTTGGATAATCCTCAGGCCATGGCTTATGGTCATTGTTATGTAAGTATTGTAGAATTTCCCAGAAATACTCTCGATAATAAGGAATGGATCTATTTTCTTTCTCTGGTTCTACAAAAAGGAAAAACCCATGACGAATCATTCGCTTTTGGTTGTCAAATAAACGAATAAAAGTTTCTAGAGTTTCAGGGAGGTGTCTCCAGTTTTCATGGGTAATATAGGAGTACCTTAATTCTCCACGCTTTTCTCCCGACATTCCAAAGTAGCACGGGAATGTTTTGTCTGTCACAATACCGCGGAATGTTTCGTATTCATTCTTGACCCATTGAGGTACTTTATTTAAATCGGTCATATCTTCTTTTGTATACAGAAAACTCAACTGTCTCCACCTCTTCTCGTTATTAATAATATTTCTATTCCCTATTCACGCAGAAAAAACACTACCCTGTCACAGCAGGATGAAACTAAAAACAGCGAAATTAGAAAAAGAGCTTACTCTTCTGAGCAAGCTCTTTTTCATTAAACAGGATCTTCAGCCGTATTATGAGGTGTACCTTTGTCTTTTTCTGATTTATCAACAGCAACTGCGCAAGCTGCATCGCCCGTAATGTTAATCGCGGTACGGGCCATGTCAAGCACACGGTCAATTCCAAGAATAAGCGCAATTCCTTCTACAGGAAGGGCCACCTGGCTTAATACCATGGCAAGCATAATTAAACCAACACCCGGGACGCCGGCTGTACCAATACTTGCCAGCACCGCCGTCAATACAACCATTACTAATTGAGCGAAAGAAAGATCACTGCCATATACCTGGGCAATAAACAGGGTTGCTACACCTTGCATGATCGCTGTACCATCCATATTAATAGTAGCACCAAGAGGCTGAACGAAACTGCTTACCGGTTTCGAAACCCCTAGTCTTTCCTGTGCTGTTTTCATTGAAATAGGCAGTACAGCACTGCTGCTTGACGTACTGAAGGCTACAGTCATAGCCGGGAAGAAATTTTTAAAGAAATGAATAGGATTCATCTTTCCAATAAAGTAAACAATTGAACTATAGAAAAGTGAAGCATGAATAACTAATCCTGCGAGAACTAGAATCATATAGGCAAGCATCGCCTTCATCCCATTGATCCCCATTTCTCCAATGGCGGATGCAAGCAAACCGAATGCCCCGTATGGCGCAAAACGCATAATTAGATTGACAAGCCACATCATAATTTCATTACCTTGTTCGATAAGGTTGAATATGCCCGATGTTTTTTCACCAAGCATTGCTAAAGCCAAACCAATAAAAATGGAGAACGTGATAATTTGAAGCATGTTCTCTTCTGTCATAGACTGCATAGGGTTCTCTGGAATAATGTTAGTAAATGTTTCGACGACTCCAGGTGCTTCTTCCTCCTGCTCATAATTAGCACCGGATGGGTCTATGTTAGCACTGCCCGGCTCAAATGCGAATGCAAGCAGTAAGGCAATCGTAATCGCAACGGTTGTAGAAGCTAAGAAAAAACCAATGGTCTTTCCCCCGATACGTCCCAGTTTCTTAGGATCCCCTAAAGAAGCTGTTCCCAGTGTAATGGAAAAGAATACGATCGGGACAACCAGCATTTTAATTAAATTAAGAAATATCGTTCCTAGTGGATCGAACACATACGTATCTAACGTACTAAATAAATCTGGTGAAGTAAGATTTAAGACTAAACCAATAACAGCACCTAAAATTAAACCAATAAAAATTTTAACGGTTAAGTTCATGCATGTACGCCTCCTTCTCTTCGTTGTAATAGCTCGTTTACTCCTATATATGAATCAATATAGAAGGTTATGTGTCAGAAAATTCAACCAAATGAATAGTGATGATGGCATTTTTAATGGGAAAGGTCCTTTTCTAAATTATCAGACCAAAGGACAAATTCATACACGACAATAAACCTATATTGTTGACATAATTTTCAACAAATTGAGGATATTTATGGAATATAGTAATATTTGCTTCTCTCCATAAAATAAGCATTCACTATTCAGCGTCTCATTGCGTTAAACCTTTCACGCTTTCATTTTATTTCATTTATTCTTTTAAAAACCCCAGGTTCCCTGCTAATAATGCTTTGATAAAAGATTCAAACGGTATTTTAAGTAATTTAATTATAGTTCTTATTGCTTATTTCTTTATCCCCAAAAATTACTTCCTTCTTCTTTTATTATAGAAAAATGCATTATGAACAAGTTCGCCCAATTAGCCGCGATCTCTGCGACTTGTAACGGTTTTAGAAAAACATCTAAATACAGAACGAGGTTGAGAAAAGAATATTACATGTGAATATGATAAAATCAAATCACCCTTTAAGTGGAAAGGATGACCGATAATGTATGGAATCGAAGAAAAACGTAATGAAGTTCTCTCGTTTATTGAAAAAATTCCCGAACCACTCGTTTACAAAAGGCCTACCCCAACGTCATGGTCCATCCTGGAAATCAGTGAGCATCTTTATTTAATGGAGCAACTTATAAGCTCACAAATTGGAAAAGCGTTTAAAGAAGATAACCCTCAGGAGACAAGTGAGAAACCTATCCACAAAGCGATAAATCGCGATTATAAAGTAGAGGCACCTGAATCTGTACAGCCTAAAGCCCAATTTACGAACGTGAAGGAAGCAAGTGACGCTTTAGCAAAAAGCAGAGAAGCACTACTATTTCTTATTCATAATAAAGACGAGGAAACACTTAATAAATATGCTTTCCCCCACCCGGCTTTTGGCGATTTAACGGTGAAACAATGGGTAGAATTTATAGGCTGGCATGAACTCCGCCATTTAGATCAAATGAAAGAAGCTTATGAACAAGTTCAATAATAGAAATGAACAAAGGCGCAGGAGCCCTGGTAGACCTGACACGCATAAGCAAAACGGCCGGAGGAAGGTGGTTTTTCCTTCCGCAAGTCGGATTGCTTGTGTCGCGGGTGTTTGTGCGCTGGATCCGGATGTCGCTCTACAAGAAAAATGATTCACAGCTTGGAATTCTATAAATTCCTAGAACACAGGAAAAGAGACAGTCCGTTTGGACTGTCTCTTATATTTTGGATTTTAATACTTGCCTCCCCAATAGGGACAAATCTGGCAAATCCTGTTCTATGGTTTTCTTTAGCGCATTTAGATTAATCTTACGGCTGTCACTTACAGCAACATGCCGAAACTCTTCCATATTTTTCATCTTAAGTTTTAATGAATGATCTATAATTCCTTTATCGTGTAAAATGTCAAATGATTCTCTATAAGATTGAGGAATTCCAAGCTGATATTCTGCAATAATATGAATAGCCAGATCTATACCTGCTTTACATGCCCTGTGAATGTTGAGCACCATTGAATCTTGTTTAATCGTATCTAACAGCTCATTAGGATTATCATCGTAGACGGTATACACTTTCTGAACGCTTCTTTCAATAGAATTAATCTTCCTTACAATTATATCATCCTTCATTTTACGCCCTTCTTTCATAGATGCGATTCGCTATACTGGTCTCTTCTTCGGTGAAGAGAGCGTACATGCTATAGGCTTTCATCTGCATCCCCATACGCAGGTAATCATTTTCAGAATAAATGACCGTTCCTCTTGAAAAGATTTGCGTTTGAAAGACATGAGATGCATTCCGTAAATCTACCAGATTAACTTCAATATCAATAAGTTCTGACAGCTGTTGGGCGGTTAGGAACAGTTTATAAATAGATAGATTAGAGTCACTGCAAAAAGCTATGTCGATATCACTCTCGCCTCTTTCCCCACCGTTTTGATACGAACCAAACATTATAATAAAGGAAGGCTCTAATTTCCTTGTCAGAAAATCTCTCAAATACGGTATCGTATTACCATGCAAACCATCACCCCTTCTTTTGCTTAACAAGCCGACAAAAAGAGCTGACGCCCTGCCAGCTCTTACCGTTACAACATTGCCTTTTGCCATTTCCTTCAATGAGTATTCTTCATATCATACGTGCAGCTGCGGACCTGCAATTCCTAATCTTTCAACTTTCATTTACTTATATTAGCCTGTTCCTCAATCGAAAAAATTCTAAACGTCTTTTTTCAAATTTCAGGTAAACTGTTTTTAATTGTTGCTGTGTTAAAATCCATGAAAAAAATGCTAATAGTTTCGGTGCATGCTATTTACGTCCAGTCCAGTAAGCTCCTTCGTCAATGTGAACAAACGGAATATCTGTATCAACCATCCCGGTTACTTGATCAACAGAAAAATCACTACCAGATAACCATTGAGAAAAATCAAACTCGACCGGTTTTTGATTTCCTCCAAGAGCAAACCATATTTTCAATGATTGTGGTAAATAGCCGGAGGTATGAATTGTACCTGCCCAATTTCTATATTGTTTAGAGAACACACCTTTATCTGTATCATTCATTAAACGAAACGCATCATAGGCATCATTAAGGGTATCTCGTGCACCGGTGATAGCGTTAAAGCGATTCATAGAGTCAACTAGGTGGTTCCTGTTTTCCTTAATCAAGATCTCAAAATGATTGGTGCAAACATTCGATTCACGGACTTCAACTCCGCGAGGCGAGGCTTCTACTACATACGTTTGATTACTTTTATCAAATACAATATAGCTGAAGGAATGGCGGTGTGGAATTTCCTTGAGCATTTTCACTGCCTCTTCTACATTCGCACATGATTCAAGAATCAAGCGCCCAATCATACAGCAGATGAATCCATCACCAGGTTTCTTCCTATGCATAAAGTTATAGCCGATCACAAGACCATGTTCGTTCACCCCGTCCATTCTTCCTGTGATACGCTGAGAGGGGCCAGCAATCGCATACCCCCCATCGTCGGGTTGAAAAAATACATACCGCCCTTCATAGGTTTTAGGCATATAATCATAATTTCGAATAAAGTAACCGTCCCCTGTCATAATGGAACATCCTGAGCGCTTATAATCGATACGGTAGCCTCCGTACTCCATCAAAACGCGATCCATAGGCCACTTTAATCCGTCCTGTAGACCCAGCAGTTCCTCCCATAGCCACGGAGCAAATGACGTAATGGCGGCCTTTACTTCCTTTTGTTGTACTACAAAACGCGGTTTACGGACTTTCCATTGTTGTTCACGATTTTTTACTGTCAAAGATCCTTTCAGTAATTTCCCCTGTTCATAGCCGAATTGATAATGGGAGCCTCTAAACTGCAATATGTCACTATGTATTTGTCTCATATCTTACCCTCTTTTTGTCAGTAGTTTCCTTCATAGTTTAATGGAGATAATAGGAGTGTTAAAGTATTTAAACTTTAGAATCACCTGAGGCGCTTTACTCTTTCGGTAAAGGTTGGTTTTTTAAAAAAGAAAAAAACGCCTGTGTAAAGGCCTTTAGCTTGTAGAGAACCCCCGTGTTTTTCTGCAAGCTTTTTTGTGGGCACGGGCGGGCGAATACCACTCACTTTCCGCGGACGAACGCCCGAGCCTCCTTGTAAAACCCACACTGCGGGGGTCTCGGATCGCCCGTTTTTCCGCAGAAGTCTCACAGTATTCGCCCGCCCGTAACCGAAAAAGACTCTCCTTCACCTGGCTAATCCTGTCCAGGTGAAGGGCAATCTTTTTCATGTTCTGACAGGCAGCTGTCAGTAATCCCTGTACCCGGACATTTTCTCTTCGAGAGGCTTTTTTCCGTGCTTCACTCGATCTTCCAAAATAGCTTCATTAAGGTCATCGATGTAATCCGTCGTCTCCACTTCGACGTCTTGTTTGGAGAATTTTTTCTTATTGGCATTCGCTTTTAAGCGGGTGGAGTCGGTGAAGAGGAACCTTCCTCCCACCATACGGTGATTCATCGCCTGGAGGACCATTTCATCAAGACCTCTTGAAAGACATCTGTCTCCTTGAATCGTTTCCGACGGTTCCAGCTAATGGTGGAATGATGAGGGACAGGATCGGTGAGGTTCCGTCCCAGGAACCAACGATTGGCAGCATTGGTTTTGATTTGTCTTTCCAATTCCCGTTCGAATCCATAGGAATAGCCGATAAACATCATTTTGAATACCACAAGAGGATCAAGAGAAGGACGGCCATTTTCTTGCACGTACTCTTTCAGGGATAAAGGAAAAATTTATATATTGATCAATCTTACGAAGCAAGTGAGCCTCGGGTACCAGTTCTTCAATGGTCACGATTTCGATTTCATTTTGAACCAAAATAACGCTGTGAATAATGAAAGTTTAAGTGAAAAATAAAGACTGTCGAGACTTTCTCGACAGTCTGAAAACCCCTGTACCAAGGAGTATTTTACTGATTGATTAGATTGAGGAATTCCTTTGTCCGCTGTTCTTTTGGACGGGAAAATAACTCATCCGGTTTCCCAGACTCAATAATCACTCCGTTGTCCATAAATATCACTTCGTCCGCTACTTCCCTTGCAAATTTCATTTCATGTGTAACAACCACCATGGTTCTCCCTTCTTCTGCCAGCTGTTTCATCACGAGAAGTACTTCACCGACTAATTCCGGATCTAAAGCAGAAGTTGGCTCGTCAAACAACATTACTTTTGGATCGATTGCCATAGCTCGTGCAATTCCCACTCGCTGCTGCTGCCCACCAGATAACTGGTAGGGGTAGACATCCAGCTTTTCTGAGAGTCCAACCTTACTAAGAAGGCTGCCTGCTTTTTCGCGGGCTTTTGCTTTGTTGACTCCTTGTACGGTTACAGGGCCCTCCATCACGTTTTCTAAAGCTGTAAAATGAGGGAAAAGATTGTAGGTTTGAAACACCATACCGGACTGCTTTCTAAATGAAAGGATCTCTTTTTTTGATACCTTTCTTGAGAAATCGATGGTTTGCTGATCAATGGTTATAGAACCGCTCTCAGGCTTTTCAAGGATGTTTAAGCACCGTAATAGTGTCGTTTTACCAGACCCGGACGGCCCAATAACGACGACCACCTTACCTTTCTCAACCTCTAAATTAATATCTTTTAAGACAACTAAGTCACCGAATTGTTTTGAAATTTGTTGCATTGAAATCATACTGACTACTCCTTACGTTTTCACATAGCGATTTAAACGAATTTCGATTCGTTCCTGGATAAGAGATAATACAAAGCATATGACCCAGTATATGGCAGCTGCTTCAACATAAACTAGTAAAGGTGTGTATGTGGTGGCTACGATCTCCTGAGCCTTTCGAAACATTTCGCTCACTAGAATTGTCGAAGCTAACGAGGTTTCTTTAACCAGGCCAATAAATGAATTAGAAAGCGGCGGAATAGATACCCTTGTAGCCTGCGGAAGAATGACTCTTTTTAAAGATTGGAAATAAGACATCCCTATGGAAGAGGATGCCTCCCACTGCCCTTTCTCAATCGATAGAATAGAGGCCCGTATAATTTCTGAAGCATAAGCTCCCGTGTTTAGAGAAAATGCAATAACAGCCCCGGTAAAAGGTTCAAATTTCAGAGCGTCAATTCCCAGGTTTCCTAATCCAAAAAACACAATAAACAGCTGCACCAGCAATGGTGTACCTCGAATGATGGAAACATACACCCTTGCAATTCCTGAAAGCAGCTTAATGCCGGAGATCCGGCATACGGCAGTGACTACAGCGATAATAATACCAATAAAAAATGAGATTAATGTTAATGGAATCGTATAGGACAAGACTCCTTTCAATAAAGGAAGAAAGGAGTCTTGCAGAATTTCTATATTTTCAGCACTAAAAAAACTATTGTACAGATACATCTTCATCAAACCATTCTTTGGAGATCTCTTCAAGAGTTCCGTCTTCTCTCATTTCTTCTAGTGCGCCATTCACTGCTTCAACCAGCTCCGGGTTATCCTGCCTGAACATCATAGCTGTTTCTGAAGCATCGTCTTCTTGATCTTTTATTTCAATTTGAGCATTATCCCCTGTTTGATTAAGATAATCCAAAACAGACAAGCGATCGTTAACCGTCGCATCTACCCGCTCATTTCTTAGCAGTTCAACAGACGGAGTAAAACCTTCTACGCTCTCAATCTCAGCACCATATTCTTGAGCAATTTCAGCATAATTACTCGTTAGTGATTGAGCAGACAATGCTCCTTCAAGATCCTCAAAGTTCTGAATCTCTTCATTATCTGTTCTAGCTACAAGTACGGCTGCTGTATACGTGTAAGGTTCAGAAAAGCTGTATTTCTCCTCACGGTCCGGTTTAATACCAACTTGGTTGGCAATCATATCAAAGCGTTCACTGTTTAGACCAGCAAACATAGAATCCCATTTTGTTTCTTCGAACTTTATTTCAAGATCCAGACGCTCCCCGATTTCTTTAGCTACTTCTACATCATAGCCTGTTAACTCATCATTCTCATCGTGGAAGGTATAAGGAGCATACGTCCCTTCAGTACCAACGGTAAGTACACCTTCTTCCTGAATCTGCTCATATAAATTCTGGTCTCCATCAGAACCACCCTCTTCTGATTCATTAGACCCGCAAGCTGATATAATAAGTAATAATAAAGACGCTACGATCCATAAACCTGCCTTTTTCATTTATAACTCTCCTTTCTATATTAAAACCAACCAATTATATCGGTTTTGTTACCTAATTGAGCATACAGAGTCTTCTTAGTATCGTCAACAGTTATGCATATTATTATCGCTATTATCTCCATTTACAAATATTTCCATTACACTCCTGTGGAAGAACGAGTGAGCCGAGATCACTGAGCGTGGTTTTCGCGAGGAAGCTCGGGCGCTAAAAACAGAAATGACTTTCGGTCCTGGCGGTAAGAATAAAGCTTGCGGAAAACCATGGGTTCACCACAAGCTAAAAACAGCCCAACAGTAGGTCCGTTTATCTGTTAGTATAATTTACCTTGTCTAAATAAGACGGTGGAAAGTTTCATCACAGAGTGAATGTAACAGTTTTGCCGAAGAGGAAACGGATCTCCAAAGAATTGCGGCAATATCGTATCCATTGTGTTCTGCATTTTATCAAAAAGAAGCTTATAAATTTCCTCTTCTTTATAAAATTGAGTTTCCCTTCCCTGTATCCACTCTAAATAAGAGACAATAACTCCGCCTGCATTTGCCAGAATATCGGGAATCACAAGGACTCCTTTATCGCTTAAATATTCATCGGCTTTTTCTGTAATAGGCGCATTCGCCCCTTCTACAATAATTTCCGCTTTTATTTTCTCCATGTTATCTTCATGGATTTGGTTTTCCAGAGCTGCCATAATTAACATGTCTACATCTAACTCCAACAGTTCATCTCTTTCTTTGATAACGGCTTTGATTTCATGTTGAGCTAACGCTTCATCTGTTCTGGGTAAATCCCCTTGGTTTTTTTCTGCATATTTTACTAAGGCAGGTATGTCCAGGCCATCCGAGTTATAAAGCATGACATTTCGGTCGCTTACGGCAACAACATTAATCTGCAATTCATTACTTTTAAATGCTTCTCTAGCTGCCACTGCTCCTAAATTCCCAAATCCCTGTACAGCAATATTCAGCTTCTTATCCTTTTTGCTTAAAGCTGTTTTAGCAAAAAGATTGTCCTGATTCTTCAACCATTTCTCATTATTATTCATAAAATCGTGCAATAAATATTTAAAAGCAAAATACACGCCTTTCCCGGTTGCTTCTTTGCGGCCCAGCGAACCGCCGTTTATAATACTCTTGCCTGTAAAACTTCCGCGATAAGGCATTCCCGGGTGAATGTTCTTATATTCGGCCATCATCCAGTCCATTTCACGTTCTCCCGTCCCTGCATCCGGGGCAGGAATATCTTTATCAGGACCTAAGATATCATTAAAGTACTGCACATATTTCTTACAGATCAAGTTCAGCTCTTTCACACTATACTCTCTCGGATCTATTATGACTCCGCCTTTGCCTCCTCCAAACGGAAGCTCATGAAGGGCATTTTTTAAAGTCATCAGGCGGGCCAAATTTGCTACTTCCCCTTCGTTCACCGACTCATGGAAACGGATCCCCCCTTTATAAGGGCCGAGTGTATCATTATGCTGTACACGAAAAGAGGGAATCCTTACAATAGTACCGTCTTCAAGGGCTACCCTCAGAAACGATTTATGTATATGATTTGGCGTTGAAAGTATCGCCACCAACGATTTAAAGGCTTGTTCTCTTGTCTGAGCTTTTAGATCAGGCAGAAAACTCTTATCTTCCAAAAGCGCTGTCAATGACTGCTCAATAATACTGTTTTCTTCACTCATCTTATCCCCTCCATCAGTCTCGTGTCTAAATAACTATATCCAATAATAAAGTACCCTTATCCATTAGTTTCAAACTACTACTAACTGGATTCCTTCAATCGCCATCATTTGAGTAAAAAAAATTGAATAATCATGGACTTATTGTAGTTTTATGGCTTGAATTTTGGTAGTCTATTAGTGGAAAGTATACCGAAAGCGTTTTCTAATGGATAAACACATAATAAAGTCCACATTCTAAATTAAAGTAACGTAAGGTGGTGTCACAATTGAAAAGACTAGTCATTCTCGGAGGCGGATACGGCGGGTTAAAAGCTTTATTAACGTTACTGGATCAAGGTATACCAAAGGACGTACATATAACGGTAATAGACCGCAATCCCTACCACTCCCTGAAAACTGAATTTTACACAATTGCAGCAGGAACAGAAGCAGATAAGAACGTAAGAATGGAATTCCCTGAGCACGACCAGGTGGATTATGTTTTTACTGAAATAAACAAAATTGATATAGAAAACGAACAGGTCTTAATCAAAGACTTCAAAGAAATGATTTCTTATGACTATTTAATTATTGCTCTCGGCTGTGAAGATAATTACCATGGTATCGAAGGAGCCAAAGAGTATACAGAAAGCGTTCAAACTTTCGGCAATGCCCGAAGTGCCGGCTTTTCCGTAGCTAATTTAAAAGCGTATGGAAAGGTAACCGTTGTAGGAGCAGGATTAAGCGGCATTGAGGTTGCTTCGGAGGTGAGAGAAAGCAGACCTGATTTAAACATTCGTCTTCTCGACCGTGGAGAGACTGTTCTGCGTGCATTCGATAAGAAAATCCAGGATTATGTGGAAGAATGGTTTACCAGTAATGACGTAGAAGTCCTGCACAAGGCAAACGTTGGCTATGTGGAAAAAGATGGGGTATGCAACAACGGTGTCTGTTATATTAATGACGTAACCATCTGGACTGCAGGTGTGCGTCCGAATTATTTAGTTCGGGAACTTCCGTTTAAAATGGATGAGCAGGAGAAGGTCGTAATTAATGATTTCTATCAAGTGCCTGAACGACCAAACGTCTTTGTAGTGGGAGATTGTGCTTCTTCTACTTTCTCACCAAGTGCTCAGCTTGCAGGTCAGCAAGGAGAACAAATTGGGGAAATTCTTGCTTCCCTTTTCAATGGAAAAGAGCCTTCGAAGCCTAAAGAACTTAAATTAAAAGGTACATTAGGGTCATTAGGGAAATCGGATGGATTTGGAAATATGATGCAGCAGCCTGTTACAGGGCGACTGCCTCGTTTAGCTAAGTCCGGTGTGCTCTGGCTGCATAAACGCCACTAACTAAAAAACTGTCGAAAAAATTTTTCGACAGTTTTTTTTTAGGCTTTAAGAAGCTTGGCATTGATGGCGACAACAACTGTACTTATGCTCATAAGAATCGCTCCCACTGCCGGACTTAACACAACCCCGATTGGAGCCAGGACACCTGCGGCCAGCGGGATAGCTGCTATATTATAACCTGCCGCCCACCAAAGATTCTGAACCATTTTTCGGTACGTATTTTTTGAAAGAGAGATAACAGCTGCTATATCTTTAGGGTTACTCTTAACTAAAACAATATCAGCTGTTTCTACAGCTACGTCTGTACCGCTGCCTATAGCAATACCTACGTCAGCAGTTGCAAGAGCGGGAGCATCGTTTACTCCATCTCCGGTCATCGCTACTTTTCTGCCGGTCTTCTGCACCTCTTTTACTTGATCCGCTTTATGATCAGGCAATACTTCTGCATAAACTTCTTCAATTTCAAGCTGATCCGCTACCCAGTCAGCCACCTTCTTATTATCGCCGGTGAGCATAATCGAGTGAATTCCCTCCGCTCTCAATTGTCGAACGGTTTCTTTTGCAGAGTCCCGTACCATATCAGCCAGAGCAATCATACCAGCAAGTTCCTCTTCTACAAGTACAAATACAACGGTCTTCCCTTCTTGTGCAAGATTAGAGAAGACTTCTTCATCAAAACTGATATCAGCATCCTGGACATAACCAGGACTAACCACTTTAACCTGCTTCCCCTGTACTTTCCCTTGAAGACCTTTTCCCGTCATAGATTCAAATTCTGTAACCTCATCCGTCTTTATTGAATCCTCCTCTGCTTTTTGTAGAATGCCTGACGCTAAAGGATGTTCAGAATTCTGTTCGATACTTGCCGCCCAATACAGTAATTCCGATTGATCGAAAGAAGAGACAGGAACTAAATCTGTAACTCCGAACTCCCCTTTAGTCAATGTTCCAGTTTTATCAAAGATGACGGCATCTAAGCGGCGTGCATTCTCGAACTGGGTTCGATTTCTAATTAACAGTCCTTGTTTAGCGGACAAGGAAGTAGACACCGCTACAACTAACGGCGCGGCAAGTCCCAGGGCATGAGGACATGTAATAACCATTACTGTTACCATTCTTTCTACTGCCACGTCTAGGGCAAATCCTAGGGAGATCCATATAATGAAAGTAACAATTCCTGCTGTAAGGGCTAAGAAAAACAACCATTTAGCAGCTCGATTGGCCAAATCCTGCGCACGGGATTTAGAGCTTTGGGCTTCTTTAACTAGGGTAATTACTTGAGAAAGGTACGTATCATCACCCGTTTTTTTGACTTGAACCGTAAGGCTGCCCTCTTTATTGATGGATCCTCCGATTACTTCATCGTCCTGTTTTTTCTCAACAGGAACAGATTCTCCCGTTAACATCGACTCATCTACGGCTGAATTACCATCTAAAATCAGCCCATCAACTGGTACCTTCTCTCCAGGTTTAATCAGAATATGATCATCATTCGAAAGCTCATCTACTTTCACGTCTTCTGTTTCCCCGTTTTCTTTTATGCGATGGGCTTCGTTGGGCATCAGCTTAACGAGCTCTTGTAAAGCATTTGAGGCACCCATTACTGATTTCATTTCAATCCAATGCCCTAGAAGCATAATGTCAACAAGTGTAGCCAGTTCCCAGAAGAAGTTGCGGCCCGGCCAGCCGAAGACGACTAACGAACTGTATCCATAAGCGACCAATATAGCCAGGGCGATCAGCATCATCATCCCCGGGTTTTTGGCTTTAGCTTCTGATACTGCCCCCGTTAAAAATGGCCACCCGCCATAGAAGAAAACAAAAGTAGAGAGAGCAAACAAAACATATTGATCGTAAAGAAAAGTAAACTCAAATCCTAGAAAATCCTGAATCATCGATGAGAGCAGCAGAATTGGAATTGTCACGATAAGTGATATATAAAACCTTCTTTTAAAATCTTCCACCATGGCACCATGGTCATGTCCTTCATGGCTGTCATGTTCTTCGTGATTATGATGATGCTCATGTTCTTCCTTTACGTGATGATGGTTATGATTGGAATGGTCCATATTTGTACCTCCTTACCTATTCACTTATTTCTCCCATTTGTAGCCTACCCCCCAAATGGTTTTTAAATAATCATCAATCGGAAAACCATAAACTCTTATTTTGTCCCGCACATTTCGTACATGGGAGTCGATCGTGCGGCTTTCGGTGTACGAATCAATTCCCCAGATTAATTCAAGTAAGTGATCCCGTTCAAATACCCGGCCTGGATGCTTCATCAACAGGCCGATCAGTCTAAATTCTTTAGGGGTTAAGCGAATTTCCTTTTCCTCATACGAGAGCCGATGCATTTCTTCATTCCACTCAAGCCCTGCACTTGAAATGTTTACCCCTTTTTCCTGGCGGCGAATCAGAACATTTATTCTTGCAAGAAGAATGTCTTCATCAAACGGCTTTGTAATATAATCGTCAGCGCCCAAACGAAACCCCCGCAGAATATCCTGCTTTTGATCACGAGCTGTCACCATAATAATGGGTGTATCAGTTTTTTCTTTCATTCGCTTACATGTCTCAAAACCATCCATATCCTTCATCATTACATCAAGTAAGACGAGGTGATAATTTCTGCGGTTCACTAAGTCTAAGGCTTCTTTTCCGCTAAGTACGGCGTCACACTCATATCCATGCGGCTCTAAGTACAACTGTAAGAGCTCAAGCATTCTTTGCTCATCGTCAACTAATAAGATTCTGGTCATCTTTCCTCCCCCTTCGGCCAAGACATCGTAACAAGGAGCCCTCCGTCATCTGCATTTTCAGCTGTTACTTTCCCTGCATGCGCTTGTATTAATTCCCTCACAATCGACAACCCAAGGCCTGTTCCCCCATAAGCCCTGGAACGGGATTTTTCTACTCGATAAAGCTGTTCAAATAAGAGAGCAAGTGATTCTTCAGGAACTCCAGGACCTTCATCCTTCACCTTTATCCTAATGCAGTCTTTTTCTTCCTCCACTCTAAGGCGAACCGTGGTGTGAGGAGGACTATAGTGAATGGCATTATCCAGGACATTTATTAATATCTGCTTAAAACGAGTGGGATCCACAGGAATAATAATGCTTTCTTTGCATTCGATTGATAATTTCATCTTTTTTTCTTTTAATAAGGGATACAGCCTTTCTTTAATTTGGTCAACGAGGGGTACTATATCTATATTTTCTTTATCCAGTGAAAAAGCATTACTATCCATCCTGGCAAGATCAAAGAGCTCCTGAACCATATTTGTCACATGGACAGCTTCTTCTTTAATAATGGCAATGGCTTTCTCTTTTTGCTCACTAGTCAGCCCTGGCTTAGACAAAATGTCCGTATATCCCTTCAAATAAGTTAAAGGGGTTCGCAGCTCATGGGCGATAGCCGATAGAAAATCGCTTCGTTCCTTCTTCAAACGATCCAGGTCGCCGGCAAGTTTTTGTATGGATGCAGCCAGGACACCTAGTTCGTCCTTTTGGGAATATTGAAATTCAATATCCAAGTTTCCTTGACTTAACTGCTCCGTTTGTTCTTTCATTTGAATTAAAGGCTTGGTTATCAGCTTTGTCAGCAACATTACAATCAATATGGTAACGAGTAAGCCGATGGCCACTGCAATCATAAATTGACGGGCAAGCTGTGATAGAATATTAGAGATTTCTTCAGAAGGGGAAAACATATACACATACCCTTGGACTTCCCCCTTAACGAGTACCGGAGATATGGTAGCCACATAAGGCTCGGTTTTCCACCTTTCTTCAATCATTTCTTCTGACTGGTGGCCCATTGCCTGGTGTTCCTCAATTATCGCTCTCTTTTCTTCCTTTACTTGTGTGGATGCAGCCAAAACTTCAGAATCCCTGCCGAGAATAACCACATCGGTTGAGGCTTCCGACTCCATAAGAGCTACATGGTCTAACGTTGAAGCGTTAAAGTTATTTTCTAATACATCACGATGACTATTCCCTCTTGCTAACAATCGTTCCATAACTTCGTTAATCCGGTCTTCCGAAATGCTGGTATAAAGAATGACAAACAAAATAAACTCAATAATGATTATGAGTACGAAAAAGAACAAACCTAATTTGAGCGATATTTTATTCATCATTCTTCTTCCTCCACTACAGCTTACAAATGTAAGACACATCATTTTTCTTTGTACTTAATCATTCCACTTCTAAATCAAACACTAAACCTGCCCACTGTTTTTCATCCTACCCTGAAAATTTCAAGAAATTATGAAGGACCTTGAATTCTATAAAAGAAAAAGACCGTACATTAAACTGTACGATCTTTTCCCGGAAGTACGAATCAATTACGGCACCTATATTTTTACCTGTGTCCGTTATTCACCGCTGCCTTTTGTAATTCTTTCTCCAAATATTTTGCCAGCTCAAGCATCCCATGAATTCCAGCAACCACTTCAGCATCTGAATTGTAATTTGTATTCGTATTCACATCATAAGTGTACAGCTGACCGTCCTCATCCTGAATAGCTTCGATAGCTCCCACCTGAATGCCGTTTTCACGTAAAAACTGTTCATATTTTTTCAAAATGGGGTGATAATACCCTTCTAAAATTTGAAACTTAGCACCTTGAGCTACCGGAGGCTGTTCTGCAGGACATGCCAGATCTTCAATTTTACAAGCATCGGCCGGGCACAATTCGAACCCTTCAGATGTATCAACCTTCACTGCATATACAAAACGTCCCCCGATAAACTCATGTCGAACGATATAAGGCTGGGGTGCTTCAATATATTGCTGGATCAGGGTAATACCATCTACAGGTTCATCAAATTGCTCGCTGTATACATATTCCTTCAGCGCTTCTATTGAGTGAAAGAGCTGAACACCCTGACCCTTTCCGGCACGATTATGTTTCGTTATAAATGAGGAGTCCCCCAGCTTATCTGCCGCTTCAATGACAGCGTCTTTTCCTATCGCACTAATCGTACGGGGTGTCACTATCCCTGCGCTGTTTAAAGCCATGTACTGATTAACCTTGCTTACTTCCAGCCTCAGCGCACGGCTCCCATTTATAACCGTGCGCCCGTGTCTTTCAAGCCAGGCAAGTACGGCTTCTGCAAATTCTGGAGCATAACGGTGGTTCCTTGTATGGGAAGAAGCACTCATCCGATTATAAAAAACACCTTCAGGAGGTTCATTCGTTAAGTCAATTGTTCCTTCATGTAAATGCCACAATTCATAAGGCAATTCAAGCTCTTCTAACCTTTTGACGAGATGATCTGTCCATTCATCATTTTCATGGATCACGTAAACTTTGGCCATAAACAGACTCCTTTCTATGCTGGCTGTCTCTTAGCACGAGTATACCATATCACACTCACCTATTTACTATGTATTGATTTGCGTTATGCTATAGGAAACGAAGTAAAGGAGAATTGCATGGTACACTCAGTAATTGATGCCCACATTCACCTTGACTGGTACGCAAGAGAAAGAAGGGAAAGAATTTTACAAGAGACCCGACTGCATCAAATAGATGGTTTAATTAGTGTTTCTAGTAACCTTGATTCCTGTTATCAAAATCTGGATATGGCAGACAAAAAACTTGGAATTTATCCTGCAGTTGGTTTCCACCCTGAACAGCCTCTTCCCGGTGAACATGAGATAGAAGAAATAATCACATTGATTGATCAGCAATCTGATCAATTAACGGCAATAGGTGAAGTCGGCCTTCCCTATTATTTACGTCAGGAAAACCCCGCCATCGATCTGGGGCCTTATATAGAAATACTCGAGCAGTTTATGAAAAAAGCGGCCTGGTATAATAAGCCTTTAGCTCTGCATTCGATATATGAAGATGCAGATGTCACTTGTAACTTTCTCGAAAAACATTCGATAAAAAAAGCTCATTTCCACTGGTTTAAAGGCGGTACTAAAACCATTGAAAGAATGAAGAGCAACCGCTATTTTGTCTCGATTACACCAGACTGCCTATATAAAGAAAAAACTCAGCAGCTCATCCGTCTCTACCCATTAGAATTATTAATGGTAGAGACAGACGGGCCATGGGAGTTTTTTAAAAGTGAGTGGACGCACCCTAAAATGCTACATCATTCAGTAAAGAAAATTAGTGAACTCAAGCGAATCGATTTAGAAAGCGTATATAAACAGCTGTACAAGAACACTTGCAGCTTTTATCATCTTCCCCACGTTTAATAAGCCGCTATGTGGGTCATACACACATGCGGCTTATTATTTTCATCACTCTGACACCGGTGACGGCCTGTCATTGTGCAGTAAATGTTTATGAAGCACATATTCACAGGCCCCGATAATGAGAGAAAGAATAAATGCTGCTGTAAAAGTAACAGCTGCTGTCCCAAACATACTGCCTAGTCCCCAAATTATGAAGAAAGCAGCGATTACGTCCATAAACACACCTGCCATTAAACTCCCTTTACGGAGCCACTTATTCTCCATTGGCACTCCGACAGCAATAAGTACAGCTGCCACAAGGAGCGGCTGCCAGACAGCGCCAAATTGAACGCCTTCAAGGAAGTAGCCGGCTAATACTAACAAAACAGGTAATACGAAGGCTTTAACCCATACACTAATCATGAGACTCCCTCTTTCTAAGTAAGAAACATGCTGTGTATTAGCTTTAGCTTACCTTTAACCTTCTATACGCTCCTCCCCTTTTAGTTGAACATTTGATAAGATCATCCGGCTTTTAGGAAGAGAAGGCATCCTTCTCAAGCTGTAGCTTAAATCCTGGGAAGGAACATCATATTGAATGACTTCAACTAAGAACTTCATACTCGCTTTGATCGCTTCCATCGTGATCCATTCCCCCGGACAGCGATGGCCTTTATAGTGATCTCCTCCTCCTTGAGGAATTAAGTCAAACAATCCACCGTTCCAGTCTTCAAATCTCTCAGGTCTAAAGGCGTGCGGCTCCTCCCACAGTCTAGGATCATGGTTGGTTCCATGTATATCTAAAAGTACTAAACGACCTTCCTTAAAAGGATATCCCTTCCAGTTGAAATCCTGCTTTACACGAGCACCAAGGAATGGAACAAATGGGAATAAGCGTCTTACTTCTTTTGCAAACCACTCCATATATGCATTCTCATCTGTCCTGATTTTTGCTTCCAGCTCTTTGTCCTCGTGTATCGCTAAGGCTCCAAACGCAATATATGCTGCAACAGCTACGGTAGGTCTGATCACGTTTAACAGTTCCACAGCAGCCATTCTAGCATCTAAATGATCCCCCTCTAAAGTACGATGAAAGGCCATCTTATAGAGGGCTGAATCTTCAGGGGCATCCAGCTTAAGCTGTCGTACATCTAAAATCTTATCTATCATCCATTGTTCAGATTCCTTTCTGGAGTGCCGCCCCTTCCAGTGCCTGCGTCCAACTGCCCCAAACGCATCAATCATAAGCCATAACTGTTCTGCCCGGTCTTTAACCTCTTCCTGCTTTAAAGGAATACCCGCCCATTCACAGCAGGCCTTGCACAGAACCTGCTTCGCTTCTTCAAATAACACGACTTCACTTCCCCATCCTGAAGCCTGTTCTCTCCAGTACCGTAATGTTAAGTCATGCAGCCTTTGTAAATGCTCTTCAGTCATTAACGACATAAAGAGAAGCTTTCGGTGTTCATGAGGATCGCCATCCATACTTTGAATAGCATTTTCTCCAAACAGGGACTTTTCGATCCGTTTTGGAAGTGCCCCCTTCCGTTGGAACTTGTCCCTATCATAAAATAACTTGGCGCCTTCCTCTCCAGTTAAACAAATTACTTTCTCAGCGAGCAGGCTCATTTGGAACACATCTGTATGTAATTGCTTAAACCGTTTAGGTAGAAACTGATACCCCTCACGCAAAACATTAATCGTTTGATCCAACCGGTTAGATTCAGGAATTTTTTTCATGGTTAATCTCCTTTTATATTGGGATACTTATTATTCCATTCCTTTCCCTTTCCTGCTGAAATTATAAACTTTGTAAAAAAGATTTAATGGTTATTTTCCTAATTAGGCAGGGTATGAAATTAAAGAACTTAATGAACAGGAGGACTGCAGGGTGAAGAAAAGGTGGATGAATTTCGTCCCATTAGAAATGCGTAAATATTTACAAATGTCGAGCCGGCAGAGAAAAAATGAGCTGCAGATGACATTATGGTCGATGCCGCTTCTGTACATTATTGCATCGACCTTCGTTATAGCGCTGACAATTACCCTCGACCTTAAGGTGAATATCTCTACCTATGTTCACCCCTGGTTTACTTCCGGAGGAGATGCAACACAAATCTTAGTCAGCGCTTTAATCGGAGGCATCTTAACATTGAGCGCATTCACACTGAACTCGCTCCTTGTTGTTTTAACTAATTTCAGCGATCAGTTTTCTCCTCGGATGATGTTTAATTTTATCGCTGATAAAACCACACAGCATTTATTAGGCATTTTTCACGGCAGCTTTATTTATGTATTGGTCATTTTCTTATTTCTTACGAACAATGAAAATGAACTATACTCTGCCATCCCGGTAATGGCCGTCTTACTTGCCGCTTTAACTATTATTACCTTTATCTTTTTTATAAACCATGCGGCCAGCTGGATGCAGGTTCACAATTTTACTTATGCGATGAAAAAAACTTCTAAAGCGACGATTAAAGAATCGAAAAAATATGGCTTTGACGAAAGCAGCAGCTATGAGCCCGGCAATTTAATGGATGAATATACAGATGAACGCCAGTTTGTCAAAATCCCAAAAAGCGGGTATATTCAAACCGTCTATTTCAAAGAAATGGTTAAGCAGGCAAAGAAAGATAACATTATTATTCAATTCCACAAAAAAATCGGTGACTTTGCGCTGAAAGAAAATATTTTGTTGTCATACTGGGGGCCCGGACAGAATCATGTAAACAAATCTACCTATCTCAATCTGATTGAATCCGGGCATAAGAAAACAGAAATACAGGAAATGAAGCTAGGAATGATGAAATTAAGTGAAATCGCCGTAAAAGCCGTCGGTAATTCAGACCCTCAAACGGCAGTTTCAACACTTCACCATATTTCGGACCTGCTTGTAGATATTGATGAGAAAGCAACGTTCAGCCCTTACATGCATGATAATCAGGGCCAGACAAGGATCATCGTACCACGTGAGGATTTTGAATACTATTTGCATACAGCGTTCAGCACGATTCGGAATGCCGCAGAGGGCAACTTTACAATTATGACCGAGCTGATTGCTGTATTGAGTATGCTCGCACAAGTTATCACGAAGGATAAACACGATACCTTATGGTCCTTCGCCGGCAGCACAACCGAGCAGGTTTTTCAGAACTACATGTACGACTTAGACAAAAAATATTATTTAGAGAAACTTAACGAACTTGCCTATTTCACGAACCATGAAAAGGAGTATAAATCAATTGAATATCATTTAAAACGGACGTCCTCTTCTTCCTAGACGTCCGTTTCTTAACTCCTACTCCTCCATTACGTTGCCTTTAGCCGGAATCGGATTTTCGTTAAAGATTTTAGCCAGATGCATTGTATTATAAGCCAACATTTCTACATGCTTGTTTGTAAACTCATTTTCCTGTCCTCCTTCATCCAAATAAGAAGGGCCTGGTCCAGCTTCTCCCACCCAATAAGCATCAACATTTGGCGGGATGACAAACCCAATATGAGAGAGACCGTACAGCAATGAAGAAGCCGCATGTTTTGCTCCATCTTCATTTCCTGTTACAACAGCCCCGGCTACCTTGTTGTAGTAAATGGACTGTCCTTTATCATTGGTTTCACTGCTGCTGCCATAGAGGCGTTCCATTGCCACAGTGGCCAGACTGCTCTTCTCTCCAAGCCACACTGGGGAAGCTAAAATAACGATATCCGCTGCTTTTACCTTCTCAAACACCTGCGGCCACTCATCACCGTCTCCAACATCCTTTTCAATCCCATATGGAATGTAATAATCCGCAAGTCTGACGATCTCACTGTCTACTCCTTCTTTTGAAAAAAGATCAATAACTTCCTGTGCCAGTCCTTCCGTATTTGATGTCTGATCAGATTTCTTCAAGGATGCATTCAGAAATAAAGCCTTCATCGTTAGTCCTCCTTCCATAGACTATTGGGAATATTCCCTGTTGCATTTCGATACAAACAATTGAAGCACTTTTAAAGATTGATGAAAATGGGTATGGATAGGATGTACATCAGTTCATAATTGAGCATTTATCTTGAATCTGAGATTCCCACTAGATAGGATAAGTAGAAGAAACGTTAGCTAAGGAGGCCGTACTATGAATTATCATCAATTGTTCTCAACATTTAACCTGAAAGATACTTCGTTAAAAAATCGCTTCATTGTCGCGCCTATGACACGAATTAGTGCTGAGGACGATGGGCGTGCAAACGTCACAATGAAAAAATATTATGAACGTTACGCAAAAGGCGGGTTCAGTGCGATCATAACCGAAGGAATTTACCCTGATGACAGTTACAGCCAGGGATATTACAACCAGCCTGGACTGGCAAATGGCAGTCACACCGAATCATGGAAACCTGTGGTCGAAGCTGTACACGATAATGATACCGTTATTATTGCACAAATTATGCATGCCGGTGGGCAAAGCCAGGGAAACAGCTATACCGATGAAACAATTGCTCCTTCTCCTGTAGCCCCTAAAGGAGATCAATTGGAATTCTATGGAGGCAAAGGCGCTTTTGCTAGGCCACGCGGCATGACCGAGGATGAGATTACTCAAACAAAAGAAGCATTTGTAGAGAGCTGCTTACGTGCACAGGAAGCCGGTTTTGATGGTGTCGAACTGCACGCAGCAAATGGATACCTGCTTGACCAGTTTCTAACAGATTATTTAAACAAGCGTGAAGATCGTTACGGAGGTTCAATCAGCCATCGATTACGCCTGATTGTTGAACTTATTGGAGAAGTACGCGAAGCTGTAGGCGAAGACTTCATTGTAGGTATTCGGCTTTCTCAAGCTAAAGTAGCAGATGGAGAACACAAATGGGCAGGCGGCGAGAAAGAAGCAGAGCAAATCTTCACTAAGCTTAGTACAACCTCTCTCGATTATATACACGTAACGGATGCGGACGGTGCCCAGCCTTCTTTCGGTGAAGGAACTCGAACGCTGTCTCAAGCAGCTAAGGAATTCAGTCATCTGCCCGTAATTGCAAACGGTCAACTGGGCGATCCTGACAAAGCTGAAGAAGTTTTACGAAACGAGCATGCTGATCTCATTTCTATTGGAACGAGGGCGCTGGCTAATCCTGATCTGCCTCATAAAGCGAAAAAAGGAATGAAGCTGGAAGAATTTGATTTCAAGAGCACCCTGCTTCCTCTGGCGTATATAAAAGAACACGAACTTGAAAGAGAGCTTATGCAATAAACGATCTACCTTATCCGCTTCTACTGCTGAAGCGGATTTTTTAATCTTAAAGTATTAGTTCATTTTACCTCCCACACCACCCCATCTCCCCCTCCTTTTTTCTTAATTAATTCAAATACCTCTCAAACTCATTTCCTTGTATAGGCATATCAACCTGTTACTCATCGAATCAAATAAATCTATATACCTATTACATTAGTTCTTCGGGCAATTTCACTGAATACATGATAGAATTTTCACTTATTATAAAGCTTGATATAGTACCATTTACATAATTAAACAGCCTTCCCTAAAATACCTTCCTGTGTATAGTAAAATTAGATAGATTGATTGATTTTTAAAATGTGAACATTCTGTTAAATTAGAGACGGTTTACTATTACTATTGAAGGAGAGGAAGCTATGAAAAAAAGACAACTGTTCACTGTTCTTGCCGCCCCTGTTATGGCATTATCCCTCTATCAAGCCGACTCTGTTAAGGCAGATACCAACTTTGATGCTGTTAACATGAGTGACACAGAATTAATGATGGAAAAGAACATTATGCAGGAAAAAGGTAATGGAAAGATACATAACGATACTGAGATTACTAGAATTGAAGTTAAAAAGATGCTGCAGCGTGCAAATGAAATGGAAGGATTAAATCCTAAGGATATTTTCTTCTCCGATACTTCCAACAAAGGTAAAGGTGCTAAACCTAACGAACCGATTACTAAGGTAGATATGGCCAAAGTATTTACTTTAGCGATGAATGATGGGAAACAGCCTGATGTAGATTTAGAAGTACTGAACAATTTTAACGACGTAGACTCCATCCCTGAAGAAGCGAAACCTTATGTGGCTTATGCTACCCTGGCAGGTGCATTCGATATTTCTTTTGAAGAGGAATTTAATCCGACTGAGCCTATGAGCCGTGAAGAAGTAGCTAAATCCTTCAAACCTCTCGTATTTGATGTCATTGATATTCTATCAACGAATGATATACACGGAAATATTGAACATGATTCAGAGTATGAACAAGGCGGAATGGCAATGGTCGGAGGTCTTATCGAAGATTTCCGCTCCGTAAATGGAGATGGGACCGTTGTCGTTGACGGCGGAGATACAATGCAGGGAACCTTAATTTCTAACTCTTTCGATGGTCTTTCTACCATTGAAACTTTGAATGATATTGGTTATGATGCCGGCTCTATCGGCAACCATGAATTTGACTGGGGCGTAGACGTCCTGGAAGATCGTATGGAAGACGCCAACTACCCCATTCTAGGGGCTAACATTTTTGAAGAAGATACAGGTGAACGTCCAGACTGGGCACAGCCTTATACAATGGTGGAAATCGGTGGATATTCCATTGGGATCATTGGCTTTGCTACAACGGAAACACCGCAAACAACTCTCTCTACTCACGTCGAAGGTTTGGAATTTCCTACCCCTGCCCCAATAGCGGAAGAGCTGACTGCCGAGCTAAAAGAGCAGGGTGCTGACATGGTAATGGTTACTTCACACCTTCCTGGCTGGCATGAGGAAGAAACAGATGCGATTATGGGAGAACTCGCCGATCTTGCCGGCGCAGAAAATGGCGGACTGGATGCCTTAGTCGGCGGACATTCGCATGAACGAGTAGCCGGTCACGTAAATGATATCCCGGTGGTAGAAGCAGATGAGTACACCAATGCTGTTGGTCACATCCAGCTGTTCGTCGACCGCGACTCAAAAGAAATTTATGGATCGGAAGTCGATATGCTGGAAACTTACTCCCACTTAGCAGGCGAAGATGAGAGTGTAAAAGATATCGTCGATTACTATAAGGCTGAGGTGGAAGAAATCACGAGCGAAGTCGTTTCTACAACTGAAGGGCCGATCACCCGGGACCGCAAATACGGGGATCTTGGAGTCAGTCAATTAGGTAATATGATTACCGACGCGATGCGTGAACGGGCCGACACCGATATCGCTTTTCAAAACAGCGGAGGAATTCGAAGTAATATCAGCGCAGGTGAAATTACGTATGGAGATGTCTTTGAAGTTCTGCCGTTTGATAACTATAATGTAACGGCAGACATGACCGGCGAACAGATCAAAGAAATTTTGGAAGGACCAGCTGAAGATGACTGGAACTTTATGCAAATCCAATTCTCCGGTATGAATGTAGTTTACGATCCTTCTCAAGCGGACGGTGAACGGGTCTCCTCCATTGAACTTTGGGATGGAACTCCAGTTTACACCGAAGGCGAAGAGAACAACGAGACCTTCTCTGTTGTTACGAACAACTTCTTATCTACTGGCTCTGGTGATGACTACACCACCTTTGGAGAAGTAGAATGGGAAGCTGATCCTGACTTTCAGCGTGAACTGTTCGCAGATTATTTGCGTGACATTCAGGCAGACGGTGAAACCATCAACCCTGACGACGCATTTGACGGGCGCTTAATTGAAGAATAACAGGATACTAAAACCAGCAGAGTGGGGGCTCTGCTGGTTTTTACGTATAATGGCTGATTAAAGATCAATCCTAATTTCGATAGGCAACTTCAAGTGTTGAACCCAATCCCTTTTAAAATTTTCACCCCTTTTCCTTAGAAGGGGTATTTTTTCGAACAAAAATACGAACACTAGTTCGTAAGTAGGTTGTGAATTTTAATGAACAACCCTTATTCTATAGTAAGGAGGGTGGCAAATGAGGAAAGAATTTGAAAAACCGCTTCAAGCTTTTTTACAGAAATCAAGTAATGACTCTGCCTTGATAACTGCCATAACGAAGCCTTCGACATCAAACTGCAGTGACGTACACCAGCTTTTTCCACAATTTCAAATTGAAGCCCGTTTTGTAAAATATGTAAACACTGCTTTATGGAGACAAGCGAAGGATTATCATAAAAAGCGGTATAGTCAGAAGCAGTTCATTGACATTGAGGATGTAGAAACCATATCAGATGGTCAGGATGTGATCCGCCATTTAACCAATCGTAATCTATTTGCGTCTCTTGAAAATAGAGCCTTGTATACAGCTGTACAAGGGCTTACTCCAAGACAGCAATATATTTTGTATGCTTACGCTGTACAAAGATTTACATTTCAAGAAATTGCTGACCAGCTGAATGTTTCTCAGCAGACAATCTCTAAAACATATCAGCGTGTCATCATGAAATTAAGACAAACTCTTAAAGGAGAGGATTAGAAATGGGACTAGACTTATGGGTCCAGGCCGTTGAAAGCTTCGGTTTCCCAATTGTAATCGCGTCTTTCATTTTATTCCGATTAGACAAAAGCATACAGCGATTAGAAGAAGTCGTCCTGGACCTTATAGAGGAGGAAAAAGAAAATGGAGAATAACCTGTATACCCTGCTGCTGCGAGCCAAGGAAAATGATGAACGGGCTGTAGCAGAACTCCTGGGCAGATTTGAGCCGAAAATTAAAAAATTAAGTGCCACCCTGCCTCCATGGGAACGAGAAGATTTAGAGCAGGAACTTCGAATCCAGATCATCCACTCAATTGAGAAATTTAATTTATCCTACTGTGTGAAAGAACAGTGAGTCTGTCCTTTGCTCTCAAAGGATAGACTTTTGCATAAAAAAAGCCCGACTCATCTTCGAGTCAGGCTCACAATTAACTAGCTTCAGTTGCTACCACGGGGCGGTTTCGTTTAACTGATTTGCTTCTCGTCACTTGAATAATAAACCAGCCAAGAACAGCAAGCCAAATTACTCCGCCAATGATCATGGACACTCCATATGGCAAACCAAAACCTTCCGGCGCGTAGAAAATATACGTACTGACCACAGCTGTCATAAACAGCGCAGGAATACTGCAAATCCAGTGAAACTTCTGATGTTGAAGAAGATACATGGCACCAGACCAGAGCATTACCGTAGCCACAACCTGGTTAGACCAGCCGACATATCTCCACAAGAAGTTATAATCAATGGTAGATAAATAGAAAGCCGGTACAGCTACGACGAGCACGATCAATCCGCTTTTCAGCTTACTTGGTGCAGCATGAGCACTCGTATCCTTCTTAGTCAAAAGTTCACTAAGCATCATCCTGGATGAGCGTAAAGCCGTATCCCCTGTTGTGATCGGCAAAATAATCACACCAAGGATAGCGAGAATGCCACCGAATGTGCCAAGCGTTGTTGAACTAATTTCATTGACCACGCCCGCGGGCCCGCCAGCATCAAGAGCAGCCTGCAAACCTCCAGTGCTTCCAAAGAAAGCCATACCTGCTGCAGCCCAGATTAACGCAATAATCCCTTCTGCAATCATCGCTCCGTAAAATACTTTACGTCCTTCGCTTTCCTTTTTAAGAGTTCTCGCAAGAATAGGGCTTTGTGTACTATGGAACCCTGAAATCGCCCCGCAAGAGATCGTAACCATAAGCAGCGGCCACATAGGCAGCTCGCCTGGGTGCAGATTACTAACCGTTAAATTCGGTACTGGATTTTCAAAGAAAAACAATCCGATCCCGATGGATACAGCCATAAAGATTAAAACGGCTCCTAAAAACGGATAGATTCTTCCAATGATTTTATGAACAGGCAGCATGGTCGCTACTAAGAAATAAGCAAAAATAATGATAAGTGCAGTTATAAAAGTCAGTGGTGTCGTCTGAGCAATTAACTCAGCCGGCCCTGCGGTAAAAGCAGCAGCCACGAGGATCATTAAAGCAATCGATAATAAGTTAATCACCTTCGCCACATTTTTCCCTAAATACTTCCCGACAATTGTTGGATATTGAGCTCCTTTATGCCGGACGGACATCATTCCACTGAAATAATCATGCACAGCCCCAGCAAAGATACAGCCGATAACAATCCATATAAAAGCAACAGGACCATACAAGGCTCCCATAACAGCACCGAAAATAGGCCCAAGCCCAGCGATATTAAGGAGCTGAATCAGACTCGCTCTCCACCAGCTCATAGGTTCGTAGTCAAAGCCGTCGTTATGTGAATAGGCAGGTGTTTGGTTCTCGTCATTAATGCCGAAAATCCGCTCGACCACCTTTGCGTATATGAAATAACCTGCTAATAAAAATAAGATGGATGCAACAAATGTAAGCATCGCTGAGCCTCCCTTCAAAATTGAATGTAAGGAGTATTCTATAACGGTTATTTCCCAATAACAACCTTTATTCTGAAAATTATATATTTTTTCTTTTTTCTCTATATTTTGAAGCGTTTTCACTGTCATGACGAGGATAATCAGGTATATTTTGGCACACAAAAAGAGCGGGATTCACAAATAGAATCCCGCTCCCCTATGTAACCTGCCACCTCAGTAGAGAATGGTTAAGTTCCCGCAGTCGTTTTGCGCTGAGGTGGCATTACTTTTAAAATAGCATACGGAGGGATCAGAATCAACCTATTGTATCTGTTCTTCTTCCAGCTCGAGCGGATCCATCCAAATAATAAGGTCCATCTGCTCTCCATTCGAAAAAGAATGATCTCCAGCCGTCTGCTCTAACCTTATATGTTCGCCCTCATCGTCATACGGTACATACAATGTTTGGATATGGTTGTTGGTGCTATTGATTGGGGACAGGCCTCTCCTTCCGTTACCATTGGATTGAGCTAATGCTCCCTGCTGATGTTGCAATTCCTTCCATAATTCAGGAATAGGGTGAACACCATAACTCCGGCTTAAGTCAACTTCTTCTTTCGACATAATTTGAGGAACATAAGTCTGATATTCACCTGCTATATGATAATTGCGATCTCGCTTACTATAAAAGTCTATCTTATCCACACCATCGTCAGGATGTAAGTTATAAATCATATTAAACGTGTCGGGGTCCTCAGGGTCGATTTTCCATAATGTTGGTTCGCCTCCATTGTCCGAAGCCCCTATTGTCCATTTCCGGTTCTCTACTTTCCACACACTCATCCCACGCTGCCCCTCTTCTGTGATAAAAGGAAAAAAAGCATGGTTGTCACTGACTTGCTGACGATCAATAATTTGATCTACTTCTACTGGCAGGCTGGACTCAATTTCCTTTTTAAGTACACTATTTTCAGGGGGATCACCCGGCTTTGTAATATTGAATGGAAGAATAAATACAGTAGTCAGCAGTACGACAAGCAAGAGCAGTGTACCAATTAGAAGCTTCTTCTTCATTTTACTCTCCCTTCTCGAGCACCGACTGCTCTGTTCTTACATAAAGCTGGTCGTTCTGCGTTTGAATCAGGAGGCCTTTTCCATCTTTCTCAACAAAAGTGACCGCCTTTAAATCGCTTCCTGATTCAGCCTCGACTCCCGATAAAACGTAAGGAAATCGCTCTTTCTCCTCACCATCCTCCGCTTCCCGGTGCCACCCCACACTGTCAAACTCTTCAATTTGAGCATTTTTCAATTCAGCAGCTAATCGTTCATTATGTAAGATTTGCGGTTCCGCTGATTCATGGGATAGATGCACATCTGCCTCATCCGTGTGAGCTAAATATGTAGTTGGATCATTTTTATTATACATAAGATTAAATAATAGCGGTGTCAGCAGTCCAGTTAATAGAAAGACATAGTTAAATCCAAAACCCAGCCATGCATAGCCGCGGTATATCCGCCACCGTTCTTCATCGCTTCTTTTAATAAAAAATATAAGAAACCAAACACCCAGAGGCAGAACGGCAATGCTGACGGGATACTCCTGAAAATGAAAGTCTATTGAAAAAGAAATAAAACCTCCAAAACTTATTAACAGAGCTTTTCCTATATGAGGTTTTTCAGATTGTTTCTTATACAAGCTTGTAAAAATGATGATAAATATGGAATATGCGATCCCTAAAAGAATAATTTCAGGCAGATTCCAGGACCATTCAAAATTGTATGACATAAGAAGCTCTCCTTTCTCCTCACTATTTTACCAGAAACAGCCTGGAAATTTAGGTGTAAATAAGAAAAGGAGTGATATAGACCGCTTACTTTTTACCATATTCAACCTGAAAAACCAGCTGAATTCACAAAGTTCACAAAAAAATTAAGAATTCTCCTGATATGGCTAGCCCCCTGCGGTTCTATGCTTTACTATGAGAAGAGGCAGATGTTCTGTCGAATGACATAGACTTTAATCGAATGAATATATAACGTATTTCAGGAGGGTCCACGTGTTAGAATATAAGGTGTACAACAAGGTTAGTGGCAAGGAAGACTTAGTGCTGCTTCACGGCATGGGCGGGAATTCTAACATTTTCTATAAACAATTGAAGTATTATCGTGAGCATTTTAATGTAGTGACCATTCATTTACCCGGACATGGCAATTCTCCCAGCTTAAGTCATTATGGGGATAATTTTTCCCAGGAACTGGTTTCTCAGGAAGTAATTCGTACACTTGAGCATTTAAATATAGAGCGTGCTCACTTTGTCGGTGTCTCACTGGGATCTATCATCCTTCATTATATGATGAAAAGTCACCCGGAACGAATACAAAGTGCAGTCCTTTCCGGGGCAATCACACGTTTTAATGTATTCTCCAAGTTTTTGCTGCTGATCGGACGAGTATTTAAATCCGTAACACCCCACTTATGGATCTACTACCTTTTCGCTCATATTATTATGCCGAGAGCAAATCATAAAACATCACGGGATATTTTTATTAGAGAAGCAAGTAAAATGAAGCGGGAAGATTTTATCGGTTGGTTTAATTCTATAGATAAAGTTGCCCAAAGTTATGACCTGGTACCAAAACTAGCTAAAAGTATTCCAAAGCTGTACGTATCAGGCAGCGAAGATCATCTTTTTATTAAGAATCTTAAAAAAGACATTCAACATGATATTAATGCCACATTTAAGTTAATCGAAAAATGCGGCCACGTTTGTAATATTGAGCGCTATAAGGAATTTAATAAGGTGACACTTGATTTTCTTAAAGGAAATCGAGGGGTTAAACCGACGAAGCAAATTTCTTAAAGTACAGCTCCAGGAGTGAAGAATTTGAATATATTTTTAACAGGATCGACTGGATTTCTAGGGGGAAAATTGATTGGTAATCTCATGGAGAACGTCGATCATCACGTCTATGTATTGGTAAGGAATGTGTCTAAGGGAGAACGCCTCGTTAATCAGTTTTCTGAAGAAAAAAAGAACAGAATCCATTTGATTAAAGGAGATATTACCCAGCCTTACTGCGGCTTATCGGATGAACAGTTTAAAAAACTACAGAACCTTGGCATGGAATGCTTCTACCATTCTGCAGCCCTTGTAAAGTTTGATGTGGAATTAAGCGATGAATTGTTCGAGATTAACTATGAAGGAACCAAGAATACACTGGAACTTGCAAAAGCACTTGGTGCGGAGAAATTTTTCTATATCAGTACAGCTTACACCGTTGGAAAAAGCAGTAAAGGTGTAGAAGAATTGTACCCTCTGGATGCCGAATATCACAATCCGTATGAAGCAAGTAAAGTGCAATCGGAGCATCTCGTTTGGTCTTACCAGGATCAAATGGAAGTCTCCATCTTCCGCCCGGCCATTATCGTCGGAGACTCCAAAACAGGAGAAGCCGACTCTGAATTTACTTTGTACGGGTTCATGAGGGCGCTTCATATTTTCAAACGACGGGTTGCCAGAAATAACAGCAGTGATGCCACAGTAAAATACCGTGTAATTGCAAATGAAGAAGGCACCTCCAATTTTGTACCTGTTGATTATGTAGCCGATATCTTAAGTCTCGCTGTTACTAAAGCAGAACCCAGGAAGATCTATAACATTACAAATCCGAATCCGCCAACCAACATTGAAATTCTGAACATGTTTAAATCAGCGCTGAGCTTTCACGAATTAGATCTCGTTCATTCTGGCAATATAACCGACCTGACGCCTGAAGAACAGCAGCTGAACAGCATGATTGATATTTTCCGTGTATATTTAGCAGGTAACGTTTCTTTTGAAGACTACAATACTCAACAGCTGATAAAAGATACAAACGTTGAACATTTAAATCTGTCAACGAGCACGCTGCAAATGATTATTGAGGCTTATTTCAAAAATTAAAAAACGTCGAAGAATCTCAGTGGATTCTTCGACGTTTTTCATTAGGAAGAAGCGTACCCTTCCTGACTGGATTTCTTACTGTCTAAGAACAGAGAAGTAATGAACATGATCACTAAGAAAATCAGCACCACACTGAAACCGCCCTTCTGACCAAACCAATCGGACGCAAGACCTACAATATAACCAGCAATACCGCCTCCAATCCCTGAAGCAATGTAGATCAGACCTAAAGCTGAACCACTCGTTTTCGAAAGCTGTGTACCGAACGCAGTAGCCGTAGGGAAAAGCGTCGAGAAGAACAATCCTGCACCAGCAAACAAGTAAGGAAAGCTATTAGCGAATAAGAAGCTGATCCCCACCATTGCAACTGAACCCGCGGAAAATGTTATCAGAATAAGACGCTCATTAATCCAGTTCGACAGATATGCCACAGTAAGCCGTCCAATCATGAAAAAGACAGAAAATAAAGATAGAATGGTTGCCACCATATCGTCTTTAGCATCAGTCGACAGTCCACCTAAATCAAGGGACTTCAAATACGTCGGGAAGAAGTTTGTAAACGACACCTCTGCTGAAACTTGAAGCATCAGGAAAACCATAAGAAAAACAAATTGAGCATCCCGAAGCATCGGAATGAAAGCTTTCAAATCAATCTTCTCAGCCCGACCTGATGGGAACGCTACTGACGTAACATAAATAATTACAAATACTAAACAAACCGCAATTCCAATGTAAAACGCTCTCCATGAAGCAAACTGAAACAAGAAGTTAAGAATCTGCGGGAATAATACCATCCCAAGTCCGTAAACCCCCATTGCGTAGTTAAACATCTGACGCTGCTTATCAGGATACGCCGCAGGGACGATTGCATTCGATGCGACTCCTAGTGATCCTAAACCAAAACCAACAATCATATAAAAACCTAAGAAAAACATAATGTTAGGAGCCAAGCCAGTTCCTAAGAAACCAAGTCCCATAATGATGGACCCGATGACGGTCATGATCCGTAGTCCCTTTTTATCCGTATAATAACCGATAATCACACTGGCTAATGTAAATCCTAATTGGAATATAAATACCACAAGGCCGAACTCATCCATGTTCAACCCAATATCCTGTTCCACTTTATCCAACACAATTCCTTTTGTATTCGTTACCCCACCAGAAATAAATTGAGTGAACATAAGAATAATTAACGCATGGATACTCTTTCCTTTAGACATCTTGTCTACCTCCTGAATGGTTACTTAAAGCGATTAAAATAATTCCATTCTCGGAGATACCCGCTCATTATATTAGTAAAACGATATTCTTTTATGTAAGCGTTAATTTAAAAAAGTTCAATTTTTTAAAAAATTGAACTATGCCGTCGCTACTTACTAACCACCTTTTTAAAAGTTTGTCGAATGATTCAACAGTTCACTATCGGGAACTTCCTGCCTCTTACCTGCTCCCATTCCTGCACTGACCATAATAAGAACCACTCCTATAAATATAATCAATGCCGCTGTCCAGCTCTCAGTGACATCAAACAGCATTCCTAATAATATCGGTCCGATTGCTGCAAGCGAATAGCCGATCGACTGGGCCATACCTGACAAATTCGCAGCCTGTACGGCAGTAGAAGCCCGCAGACTTAATAAAGTTAAAGCGAGACTTACAGACGCTCCCTGAGCTACTCCGATCAGAACAATGCATGCGGTTAGAAGCGGGACTGTGTTTACACCAAGCATTCCTGTTAAACCAAGGAGGTATAAGGCTCCAATACATAACACGATACCGCGCTGGTTATTCATGCGCCCGGCCAGCACGGGCGTTAGAAATGTAGCAGGAAGCCCCACAATCTGCATAAAGGACAGCATCCAGCCTGCGGTTGCCGGGTCCATCCCCCGGCTTTGCATGATTTCAGGAAGCCACGTAATTAAACAATAAAACATAAAAGATTGTGTTCCCATAAAGATCGTAACCTGCCAGGCGAGCTTCGATCGCATCATCGGACTGTTTTTAATATCAATTTTAGGAATTTTTACGGGCTTCTTCTTGATTCTAGTCTGCGGTATCCATACGATAATAGCAGCTAACGCAAGCAGCCCCCATACACCTAATGACCCCTGCCATCCGCTTGATAAACGCTCAGCAAGGGGAAAACTGATGCCAGAACCGATAGCGGCGAATCCGCTTAAAGAGATAGAGTAGATTCCAGTAAGCAGTCCTACTTTGTCTGGGAACTGCTCTTTTACGATTCCCGGCAGGAGCACATTACCAATTGCAATTCCGACCCCAATAAGCGTCGTGCCAACAAACAGCGTAGCTATCCATTCGACCGAGCGGATAAAAATGCCTGCCGTAAGGATAATTATACCGATAAAAACCGCCTGTCCCTGTCCTACTCTGAGTCCGAGTCTTGGTGCAAGAGCTGACAAAACGGCAAAGGCTATTAACGGCAGAGTGGTCAGCAGTCCAGCTACGCCATTCGAGATAGAGAGGTCTTCACGTATTGAACTAATCAAGGGACCTACTGACGTAATTGAAGGCCTTAGGTTTAGAGCGACTAATATAATTCCAATGACTAACCATTTCTTCTTATGTATTGCTTGATTTCTCTCCATTACTTCTTCCTCGTTTCCGGTAAATATCAATAGACTGATGATATGTATTTTCATAGAGTCGTTGAAAAGTGTCAATTCCCGAGTAAAAAACTTCGTCATAATGCCCTGTACGCTGGTCTACTGTCCAGGAAGCTGCGAGTACCGAATGGCAGAACCCATATAAAAGCAGCCTTTCCTTGCTTAATTGAAGTTCTTCTACGAAAATTTCTACTCGTTTGCGAATACAGTCCTGCCGATTATGGTCAGGCAGACGATTCAATAAAAACTGGACCAGGTCATATTCAACCTCTCCTATTAACCCTTTAGGATCAATGGCTGTCCATTCCCCGTCCCCTTTTTGCAAAATGTTGTAGTGGTGAAAGTCACCGTGGAGCACCTTGCGCTTGCGGGCTGTATCGTTTAAATATGAAAATACTTCTAAAGCCAGCTTCAACGTTCGCTTTGAGATGGGACCGAGATAAGCATCACACCCTAAATACAACTTCCTTAATTGCTGTTCTCTCAGCCTCGTTGACGGAAGAGGAGATTCAGGAGCGGGACTTGAAATGATATTCTTCATAACGTGAGCGGCTGTATACGTCGCTTCTTCATCGTTATTCATTTCTGAGAGCGGGTTTCCCGGATCGACTCTTTCTAACAAGAGTATTCTTTTTTCTTTATCCTGGTCCACTATATTTATTCGCCCCTCAGGGTTTAGAGCCATGAGCCCTTCACGTTCGTATCCTTCTTCAGGAAGGGATATCTTTACCACAACTTTTTCTCCACTTCGAGCAGTTGCCGGCGCCACGAAATTATAAGAAAGGGAGAAAGGATGCTCTATTGTAAGGGACCAGCGTTTTTCACAATAACTAACCAGCTCAGGAAGTGAGTCAAGCCACTCCTGTCCATCTTCTGGACAAGCAGCCAATACATTGTTAACAAACTTTTCAGGCAGCTTCATTACACCACCCTCCTCTCGTTTATTAAGCTGAGCTTTCAGCTTGTTTTCTCACACGAGGTGTCCTGCTTTCTGTTGATTTTATCATATTTTGTAAATGTTTACGGAAAAGATACATTACGAGCAAATGAGCTTTTGCCTGGGTGTACTTGTACACAAACCAGGGTAAAGAAGGCATATAATCATGAACTGCAACAATACATTCTTGCGAGTTAGGGATCTGCCTGAATTCCAGACGTCCTCTTTCGTTCTTTTGGTCGTTAAGAAACACACCGCCTGTTATATAATACAAAGCCCGTTCATTACTGCTTCTTTCCGAGGCAAAGCTCATTTTTAATAAAGTTTTTCCAGTTAACGAAAGCCTAATCTTGCAGTTATTGCTATTATCCATTTCTGCTTTAAGAAGGGGACTAAACTTATCAGGCAGCCACTTCACGTAATGAGCGGCTGCCCAGGAGGCATCTTTACCGTCCGGCAGGTAAATGCGTTGTACAGAGCGTACATCTCTTTGAACTACAGGTCGTTTGACTTTTCTTGATTTTGCAGGAGTTTGTTCTTCTTGTAACGACCATTCTGCAGCTTCTTTAAATGTCATTTGGCCGCGGCTTACTTCTTGTTCCATTCTTTCCGTGCTCGCTGTCATCGGATGCACAAGACTTTCTATTAAAGGATAGACCATTTCCTTAGGCGATTGAGTAATCAAGCTCACCCAAAGCCTTGAAAGTTTAACAGTAATCAATGGAACGTCAATCAGCTTCGGCTTTTTCCCTAATGCTTCCGCCGTCTGAATGATCATTTCCTTATAACTCATCACTTCGGGGCCGCCTACATCGATGGCCTTTCCTTTCAGCTTCTCATTATTTATGCTTCTATTTAATGCATGAAGAACATCCGGCAAAGCAATCGGATGTGTTTTTGTTCGCGTCCATTTTGGCAGGGCCATTACTGGAAGTCGTTTGACCAGCTTAGCTAAGATCGGAAAAGAAGATCCTTTGGGACCTACAATCAGTCCTGCTCGGATCGTCGTTACAGGAATCCCATAGGACCCAAGTATCCGTTCTACTTCCACCCGGCTTCTTAAATGTCGGGACAGATGTTCTGTTTCCGGTACGATCCCGCTTAAATACACAATTTGTTTCACACCTTTTTTCTTTGCGGCTTGAGCAAGATTATCAGCAAGAATCACATCCATATCTTCAAAAGATCCTTGCGTGAGCTTAGCCGATGGAAGCATGGAGTGAACGAGATAAACCGCAACATCTGCACCCTCCAGCCCTTTTTCAGCGTCAGCAAGGGAGTATAAATCACAAGACCTCCATGTCACGTGGTCTGTATCCTCTTTGTTATCTCCATTTCTTGATAATGCAATGACATCAGCATATTCTGTCAGCCTCTTAAGTAAATGATTTCCTATATATCCACTTGCTCCAGTCAATGCAACCACTGGCCGCTTGTTTCTATTGTTCGTGTGCATATTTGTATGCCTCCTACGTATGTCTTTTACCTCACGTACCCTTTATTCCGCACTTGCTAACTACAAGCATACAAAAACCCCGGTAATCCCGGGGTTATTTTATCATGCGGTCTTCATCCTTCCAGAACTGCTTACGCAGGACAACTTTTTGGATTTTACCTGATGCTGTTTTAGGCAGTTCTTCTGCAAACGAAAAACTTTTTGGCACTTTAAAGTGGGCCAGTTTCTTTCGGCAGTAATCGGTCAGCTCTTCTTTTTCAAGCGAATGGCCTTCTCTAACTACTACCACGGCATGAGGGACTTCCCCCCACTTTTCGTCAGGTACAGCCACTACTGCGGTTTCTAGAATGGAACTATGATCATATAAAGCAGCTTCTACTTCTATTGAAGAAATGTTTTCTCCTCCACTGATAATCACATCTTTTTTTCGATCGACTATTTCAATATATCCCCGTTCGTCCACTACAGCCATATCCCCGGTATAAAGCCACCCATCTCGTATCGTTTCATTCGTAGCTTCTGGATTTTTATAATAACCTTCCATTACGTTATTGGAACGGGTGGCAATCTCCCCGATCGTCTTACCATCCTTCGGTACCTCTTCTCCTAATTCATTCACCACACGGACTTTGGAACCAATCATCGCATATCCTGTTTTTGCTTTTAACAAATACTGCTCTTCTGCCGGAAGTTCCTGTTCCATCGAACGTAAGGCCGAAGTTGTGATAAGGGGGGTGATTTCTGTCATTCCATATACTTGAATGAATTCCCAGCCCATCTCTTCTTCCACCTTTCTTACAAAAGCAGGCGGCGGGGCTGAGCCAGCTATTACAATACGGCCTTTATGCGAGAGCAAATCAGGATTTTTCTCATTTTGCTCAAGGAGCACATTTAAGACAGTGGGGGCCATATGCATAATCGAGACTTGATACTTTTTCACCTTATCCAATATAGTGGCAGGATCTACTTTACGAAGCATTACTTGAGTGGCACCATTTAAGGTGTAATAAAAAGGAGATCCCCATCCGTTCACATGGAACATAGGCAGGACGTGCAGAAGCGTATCTTGATCGGATACACGCAAGTGATGCATTGAAGAGAGGGCATGTAAATAATTAGAGCGGTGCGACAGCAGTACTCCTTTAGGATTTCCTGTTGTTCCGCTCGTGTATAGTAAACTGGCAATATCTGATTCTTTCAGGGGTTCCCGCTCAAACTGAGCTGAAGAATAATTGCTTCGCCACTCATCATAGCCGAAACATCCATATGGGGCATTCCCATGAACAATCACTTCTTCTAAGTTAGGAATGTCATGCAGGACAGGCTTAACGAGTGGATACAGTTCTTCATCTACGAAAAGGACTTTGCTCTCACTATGAGTTAAGATAAACTGATAGTCTGCCGGCTGAAGCCGCGTATTTAATGGGGTCATCACGCCTCCAGTTTGAAAGACACCATAGAAGCCTTCGAGCATTTCCGTAGTATTAGGGGCTAAATAAGCTACTTTATCGCCTTTCTTTACGCCCAAATCCTTCAGTCCGCGGGATAATTGATTCACTCTTTCATTTAACTCGTAATACGTTAATGTCTGCCGGTCATCAATAATAGCAGGCTTACTGCCATAGAGTTCTACCGCGCGGTCTAGAAAATCAGTTAAGACTAAAGGTACGTGCATTGTATCTCCCTCCCAATATATAAAAGCGCTTACATTTAATTGTATGGAATCAGCTGTTATATATCAAATGATACAGCTGTATAACAAAAGACTTCTTTAATGAGAAAAGGAGTCAGTTAGTGGAGATACTGTTTTTTCTGGAAGCATTTTCTACCTCGCAGGTAGAGTAATTTTATTTATATATCGAGAAGAAAAAGAAAGCTCCGTTACCTGGTGAAGGGATAAGGGTTTTAGGAAAAACTCCCTTTCCGTGGGAGAATGGCGGGCCTACAGCCCTCCGGGGTCCCACCGAGTTCGCACCTCCCACAGTAGTCTCCTAGTTTCCTAAACCCCTTTACTATAAATAGCTAAAACGAAACGACTATTGTATTTTAAACCGGAATCAACGAAGTGTTTGCAGCTTACAGGAAAGAAGTCTGACAAACCGATATAGATAAGGGCTCCTGGGTCGCAACTCCTTAAAATTCACTTAGACTCTGCAGCAGCAGAAACCGAATACAAAGAGAGAGAAAAGATTAATAAATTAAACTGGCTACTTTCAACCTGACTCCTTATGAGTGAAAAGGAAGTTTTTGTCTTACATGACCCCAAGGGCCGTCAGCAGAATGAAAGCCATCATTATAAATACACCGATGTGAAGAAGCAGCATCAGCCATTTCAACCAGCCATTACCTTTTAATCCAACGATCACGCCGCCAATTGGAAATAAAAGCATTAAAATCACAGCCGCACGTCCAAGCCCCCAGAATGAAAATCCGCTTACCATAAGCGTAAATAAGATGATGAATATAACGAATAACACAAGGGACCCTATGTTAAATTTTTTCTGTTTGTTCAATTCATCTGATGTTATATAAAAACTGTTTACCATTTCTATGTAGTCCTCCTGTCGACAATATATATTCTTTTTCTCTATTATAGTACTCATGTGAACGGATATGAAGGTCCAGAATGCTTAAAATAACAACTTTAAATGATTGGATTAAAGAGCCTTATGTACAAAAGAACCATCCTCCCCATAGGGGAAGATGGTTTGGATATTATGAGTTTGAATGGTAGTCAGCTGGTTTAACTTCTTCACCGTTCTTACCGTTATATCTTAATCCCCAGCCTGTTAGAGCTGCGATAAACATAACGAGCAGTAAGCCCCATCCTTGAAAGACGAAAGGAAATACTTCTGTCGGGCTGACAACAGGAAGGAAATCATAGTCATCTGCTGCTCCCTGAATTGTGGCCCATGCAAGTAATACGCCCCCGCTCCAGGGAAAAATGTACCCAAGCGACGAGGTGACCGTATCTAAAAAGTTGGCACGGCGATAAGGATGAATGTTCATCTCTTTTCCAAGTTTGCGAACGAAAGGAGCAGCTGCGATTTCAGCAGCCGTATTAATCGTAATAAACACGTTTAAGAAAGCGACAATTCCAAACATCGTTAACTCCGCACGGCGGACAATATTGTTAATAATGCCTAAGAAGAAATTCTTAATGGTTTCCATGGTACCCGCTACTTCCATCAAATGAGCAGCCGCTAAAATGAAAAGAATTAAAATGGCCATATTGAAATAGCCGCCGATTCCATCCATTAAAGCCCCTTCAATAACTGCATCTCCCGCATCATTTTGATAGATATGAATAACTTCCGTTAATGGGGTTCCGGCAAGAGCCATTACGCCAACAGCTGCGGCTATCCCCCATGTCAGTGATGTCAGCAGGTGATGGCCTGATAAGGCTAGAAACAAGACTAGCGCAAACGGAAGCAATAGTAACAGTCCATCAGCAGCAACTTCTTGCTGCAGTTCTGCAATAACCTGCGTATCCCCCCTGTTTCCTCCTCCTCCGAAAATAACAAATAATATAAGAGCCGGAACAGCTGCTGTAATAGAGTACTTAAACCTTGAACGGACCACCCCGGGTACATCGGCTTCCTGAGTAGTAGCAGAAACAATGGTTGTATCTGATACAGGCGCTAAATTATCTCCAAATACCGCTCCACTTAAAATAGCAGCAAGCAGAATGACAGGGTCAGCTCCTAAAATAACCCCGGCAGGATACATAAGGATCCCAAAGGTGGCCACCGTACCGTAGCCTGTACCTACCGCTGTTGCAAAAAGAGCTGAAAGCAAAAAGGTAATTCCTACAAATGCTCCTCCTTCAAGACCTGTTTGAAACCCTAACCAAATGAGGCCATCTACAAGGCCGCCAGCGGATAAAAGGGTGGCAAACATCCCTGCCCAGAACCAGGCAATGACAGCCACCACACCGACAGGCTGAGCCATACCTGAGATCAGACTTTGAGCATAGTCCGCCCACTTCGATTTACAAAAGAACAAACCAAGCGCTACACCGATTACCATTCCTAACACTAGTGCCTCTTCCGTAACAAGCTGGGCTACACTTAGCGTGATCGCCCAGATAATGAAAAATACTAATGGAATGGTAGCCATAAAAACTCCACCGCGAAACTCTAACTTCTTAATTTTCTTTTCTCCCAATGCTTCGTCGATTACTTCGTTATTTTCGTGTTTTCCCACTAGACTTCCTCCTTGATCCAGTTACATCCTTTCATAGTGTATCACTATTCATAGCTTTCAAGTAATCGTTTACAACGATCTGGGATAAAATCATGATTATTTGGTAACTAAACGACTAATTTCAGGATTTTTTTTACTTTTAAAAAGGAAAAAAGTAATACTACATTGTTATTGTTAAATATCCTTGTTTACAAACGCAGTAAAAACAACGGTCGATTACAGCTACATTAACGCTTAAAATTCAAATTATCAAGACGGATTTCTTCCGGATACCAACCACTTGTTTTTATGCTTATTTTCTAAAAACCTCCAACGTTCGAGAGGATCCCACAATTATTTCCCGGGAAATTATTTCGTCGGACAGCTAACGACAATAATTTCGTTTTCTATCAGACTCATGGTAGGATGGAATTAACTACATAGAAGGAGTGACAGTTATGTTTAAACCATTATCTACAGACAAAGCGCCGGCAGCTATTGGTCCTTACTCACAAGCAGCCGATGTAGGCAGCCTCATTTTCATTTCCGGGCAGATCCCTCTTGATCCTCAAACGATGGAATTTGTTTCTGAAGATGCGGGAGAGCAAGCTCACCAGGTAATGAAAAACTTGGGAGCGATCCTTAATGAGGCCGGGCTGACATACAAGCATATTGCAAAAGCTAATATTTACCTTGATTCTATGGATGATTTCGCTACCGTTAATGATGTGTACGCCAGCTACTTAAGCGAGCCATATCCTGCACGCGCGGCTGTAGAAGTAGGAAAGCTTCCTAAAGGAGCAAAAGTTGAAATTGAAGCTATTGCAGTTAAAGAATAATGGATCTAAAGCAGAGCAGCAGCTCTGCTTTTTTAATGAATGAATTGAGGAGGGAGAGGGTAGAAAAATAATAGGTTGAACTAGAAGGGAGTCTATTATGATTTTAGAAAACGTTAGAATTTATCAAGCTTACGGTAATGAGAAGCCTGAACAGACCTATGCTGTTGAATTTGAAGGAGAAAGATTTAAAGCGATTCATCCCAGTCCTTATTCCGGGGATCAGGAAGTAATAGACGGAAAGGGGTATGTGCTTTGTCCGGGCTTTATTGACAGTCACATGCATTTACTCCGCTACGGGCTTTTAAAAAAAGAATTAGATTTAACGGAAGCTACAAGTTTTACAGAAATGAAAAATTTAATTGAGAAACACTATAAAGATTTAAATGAAGGAGGCTGGTTTTTCGGTAAAGGGTTTAATGATTCTGAATTCAGTGACATAGAGCATTTATTAATCGCGGAGGATTTGAATAAAATCCAGGCGAATGCTTACATTTATCTCTTGCATGAAGATGGACATGAATGCGTGATCAGCGAGAAAGCGATGGATTTGTTAAAGCAAGAAGAGGCTTTTAATAGAGAGCCAGAAGAATTTAAAGAAACAGACAGTAATGGGAATTGGACAGGACGTTTTAAGGATACAGCCGTTCATTACATTAACCACCGTTTCTGGGGACGTTCTACTGAAGATGCAAAACAAGCATTAATCGCCGCTTTTCCTCATTTGTGTGAGCACGGCATCACCTCTGTACATACGGATGACAGAAGCTTTATTGGGGACTACGAGCGTTTGTGGGAGGCCTATACAGAGCTCGAGGCTGAAGGTCAACTTCCATTGGATGTTCAGCTTCACCATTATGTGTTCGATATCGAGGACTTAACTGAGTTTCTCAAAACCAATAACCTGCGTACAGGAGACGGGACAGATCAGGTGACAGTTGGAGCGGTCAAAATTTTCCTAGATGGAACGCAGCGTCTACACACCGCTGCCATGAGGAATCCATATCCTGAGCATCCAGAAGTAAGCGGGTCGCTTATATATACACAAAAGCAGTTAAATGAGATGGTTGCACTGGCCGGTGAAAAAAACATGCAGGTAGCCATGCATGCTATTGGAGACAGAGCTGTCGAACAAGCAATTGAAGCTTTGGAACAAGAAGAAGCTAATACAACTGCACTCAGGCACCGAATTATTCATGCACAGACACTGGCTCCTGACTTGATAAACCGGCTGCAGAAACTAAAGCCGTATATTGAAACCCAGCCTTCTTTCTTACTAGGAGAGTGGGATAAAAAGGATAAGTGGACTCCCGACCACCTTCTGCGTTTCTGTGACCCTCTGAACAGTCTGGTCCGTGCCAACATCCCTGTTACATTGAGCTCTGACCTGCCTATTGGGAGCATTAATCCTTTAATCTCGGTCTATTCAGCTATCACCCGCATGGATCTAAACCATCAGCCTGAAGGAGGCTGGATGCCTCAGGAACGGCTTTCTGTTGACGACAGCTTTAATTCTTTCACCTTAACTCCTTCCCGCTTAGAGTTCAGAGAAAAGGAAAAGGGAAAAATCGCGCCTGGTTATCAAGCTGATTTCGTTCTGTTAAATAAGCATCCTTTAGAAGTAAAGCCCGAGCAGATTCATCAGATTCAAATACAGCAAACATGGCAGCGCGGAAAAAGAACGTTCAAAAAGTAAAGGACGCCAAGAGATAAGTAAAGCTATGGCATACCAATAAAAATTGACTCATATAGACGCAGATCATTAGCGTAGACAGGAACAGCGTGAGTCGAAAATCCCACAGGAAAGCGCTCTTTGCTTTTTCGATTCCGCTTAAGGCCGTACCCAAGAAAAAGCGAAGTATTTTGACGGAGCAACGGTGAATAAAAAACCTTTCTTGGCAGTTAATAATCCGAACTGATTTCATAGAATCGTTCGGATTATTATATGCTTTATTCAATTTTGTCCCAATCCCTTATTAGTCTTCATCTTTGATATCGAGATCTTCAGGCAAAGGTTCACTTAAGTATTCCTGCATCATCGTGCGAAATTTTTCTATCTGCTCAAAATAAGCATCAAACTGATCGTTATTTATTAAATACTGTTCCCCATCGTGAAGGTAACGGACTTTACTCTCTCGAATTAAATGCTCCACATAGGCTTCTGGGACGTCCAAGTACTGAGCGGTTTCCTTTACCGTTAGGTACATCACATTCACCTTCCCTTTCTAATCGAAGATGGTCCATTTACTATATCACACCTATTCCCAGGATATTCTCACTCAAAATCCGTTAGGGAATTTTCTCTGATATTAACAGAAACAGATTGAAAAGGGAATGATGAATAGCCGCGGTGGGATATTTTCAAAAGCAAACAAAAAAGCTTTCCCGTATTTCAGGGAAAGCTTTCGATCTTTTGTCGCGAATGTACCGACGACCACATTCGTCGTTTAGCCTCAAAGGGCATATACTTCGTCTTACACAAACAGCTCATCGCCCAACTACTATACCACTTTCTTCATCAAGTTACAATCCCTTATTTCCGATTCTCTTCAGCCTGTGCTATAATTAACCAATTACAATTCAGCAGGAGGAACTTATGCTAACGTTTGAACAAAAAATTGCTATTGTTGAAGAATTTGATGAGCTGACTAAAAAAGAAGTCTCTTTAGGCCGCGTGAACTTCCATTTTGAAGAAAGCTTATATGACAAGAAAAACGTAGTCTATCACCTTCATCCTAATGGAAACGGCTTTGTATACGCAGGAGAAATAGAAGGATACCCAACCGATGAGCGTGGAATGGTGAACATTCGTAACTTCTCCGAAGAAGAGCTGCGCAATATTGTTCGAGAGGCTGTCGATTCCCTGTCTACTACCCCGGCCGAAAAAAATCCTGTCCTTGAAGAGTGGATGAATGACTTTGACCAAACTCTCGTCCTTATGCGTGAAGAAGATGGATATCAAGTTTATGCGGGAGAAGATTTAGAAGGCTCCTTTAACTCTTATGAAGAAGCTGCCGATTTCCTGGAACAGGAAGGATTCAGCCTTGTATAAAAAGCTTCCCTTTATTGGGAAGCTTTTTTGAATGGATTATGAATCGTAAGAAGGAAGGGTAAAGCTCATTGTCGTTCCATGTCCAATCCGGCTGGTTGCTTTAATGCTGCCTCCATGCTCTTCAATGATACGCTTTGAAATGGGAAGCCCTAAACCGCTTCCCCCTTCAGAAAACAGTTTTGTCTGCTCTGATTGATAGAACATTTCAAAAATATGAGGCAGATCATTATCCAATATACCTGGTCCGTTATCCGTGACTTCTACTATACTTTCTCCCTGTCGTTCCTTGATGCGGATCTCAATTTTCTTCTCTTCTTTCTCCATAAATCGCAGACTATTATTAAGTAAGTGAACCATAACCCTCTTTAACTGCTCAGGATCTGCTTTTACTTCATAAGGCTTTACCTTTTCAGATTCGAAGGTGAACGTTACCTCTTCCCACTCCACTTGAAATTCTTCCATTACTTCAATGATAAAAGAACGCAGCTCCAGTCTTTTAAAATAAAAAGCAAGCCGCCCCATATCAAGTTCAGAATGCTGAAACAACTCATCGATTAACCGTTCAAGTACTATAGATTTCATATGAACTGCCTGTAATGCCGAGTCTGCTTCCTCTTTAGAAATGTCTTCTCTCTGCATGAATTCGATCTGTTCTTTAATAAACGACATAGGAAGCCTTAAGTCGTTCGAAATATTGTATAAGAGCTTCTTACGGTTCTCAGAATACTTATTCTTTACGTCTTCAGATTCAAGCAGCTGCAGCCTTAAGTTTTCAAATGAATCGGCAAGCTTTCCAATCTCATCTTTTTTCATCCGCACAAACGGAGCATCCATTTGTCCTGCGCTCACTTCTTCTGCTGCTTTTGTCAGATTCTTCATCGGCTTGATTATATTTTTCATCACGAAATAAATAAACAAAGCATTCGTGATTAATAACAAAATGAGCCATCCGGCAATGTGAATCGATGCAAAGGTGAGCTGATCCCCTTCTTGCGCACTAAAGTCAAATGTATACAGCAGCAAATAGCCTTCTGCAAAAAGAAACAAAAGAATCGGAATGATCACAATAGAAATATTTGAACGAATAAAACGTTTACGAATAGACATGCTTTTACTCCTTTATATATGTAATGCCTTCTTATAAGAATATACCATCTTCCAAGCCATCGTCTACAAAAAGGATATCCACTTTTTTCATATAAATTGTGAACTCCAAAGCATAGGATAGTGTAAAGGCAGATCCATTGGAAAGGATGAGTAATTATGTACCCCTACTCTTTCAGGCCTACAGAAAATCAGCCGACAGTACTTGCATTTGCTCAAGGGGATGTAAATGGAGATGGAATCATCGATAACGTTTATTTAACAGGACGAAAACCTAATGATACGGGAAGTCCTTATACCACCGACATCACGTTAGTCATCCAGGACGGAAGAACACAAGCCTTCTACAGCGTCCCGCTTGAAACAAATGCAGGGTACGCTCCGACGCTGTTCCTCGGCGATTTTACTGGAGATGGAGTCGATGACATTCAAATCAACATCAATTCCGGCGGCAGCGGCGGGTTTTATTTTGTATATATCTACTCTTTTTTAAACAATCAGGCGAACGAATTATTCAACTATGAGACTTTTAACGACCAATACTTATACGATGTCGTCTATCAAGATAATTATAAAGTTGTAATAACGAACCAAACATTAAAACTCGACTACATTATCGATATCAGCAACAAAGGAGAGGAATACCTATCAGAAATTTATACCAGGGACGGCAAGTTAAAATCCCCCGTCCAGGGCTGGGTCTCTGGATTAAATACAGCATATCCTGTTGATTTTGACGGCAATGGAGTTTATGAGTTATTCGTATTTCAGCGTATCGCCGGCCGCTACAACGCCGATGGATTAGGAATTGTCCAGTCCCCCCTCTTTTTTGACGGACGTAAGTTTGTAATTAAAGATGAGTGGCAATACGTTGCTGTACTGGGAATGAAACAACAGTAAATAGGATTCGTTCAATTCTAGGGTGGGCTTTGGGCTGGGAAGAGACTGGGACATAAGTAAAGCAGTGAAGTCAAAAAACGATATTAGTATAAACGCAGATCATTAGCGTAGAAATGGTGTGAATTCTCTTTAACATAAATAATCCGAACTGATTTCTACAGAATCATTCGGATTATTTTATGATTTATTCAGTTTTGTCCCAGCCTGTTCATATTCTATTCTTCAGTCCTGCTATAAAAAGGCAGCTTATTACTCTAGAAACCGAATAATTTCATTTTTATTATTTTTGTACACACTCTCTCCAAGTTCTATCAACTCTTCCATGCAATGAATGTCATCGAAAGGAACTTCCCGATCTAAATCATCATCTATACGCAAATAGCGATCCCCTAATAATAATTGGCTTTGATAAGAAACGGATTCTGAGGATAAATGCAGTGCTAAATCCAGGAGCTTAGGCTTTGTTTTTAAGGAGGGAAATTTCAAAGGCATCCAATGCCGCAGACCCCAGTATTTATTCTTCGAAAGGGAAAAATCGACTTTTTGTCTACCCGTGCCAAACGAGAGAACTTTCATATCGTCCATTTTAATTTGGAAAGATTTAATGGCTTCTGTAATGGCTGCGATCGACGGGTTGTTAGCCCATAGTCCTCCGTCAATGGTCAAATATTGTTGTGATACGTTATTTGGAGGAAAGTAGACCGGAGCTGAACAGGAAGAAAGAATAGCATCCCATAGGTCAACTTCTTTTCCTCTTTTCCCGTCGTACGAATGGAATGCAAAAGGTTTCCCATTAGTAATATCAACTGAAGGAATAAGAAGCGGCTTATCAATTTCTGAGAGTGTAATCCCCCCGAAAACATCACGAAGCAGCTTTCTTAAATCCTTGTCGCTATACACGCTTTTAAACAGCCCCACCTTAGCCTGTCTAGTAAAAATTTGTTTCCCATACGTTTGATAAAACTCAAGCACACCTGCCATTTTTTTGTTGAGAACTATAGAAGAAGCAATAATAGAGCCCGTACTTGTCCCTGCTACTAAGTCAAAGTAACCTCCTATCGGCTTGCCGCAATCTTCTTCAATGGCTTTTAAGATCGTTACGGGAAGGATACCTCTAATTCCACCACCGTCAATGCATAGTATTTTCACGGACTTCACCTAATCTTATGTTTATTCTAAGTTTAACCACGATTAACAATTGTCATTCGACAAAAGGGTTAAAATGGAAGATTTCTATGTCACTGTATGGTAAAATGGAAGTAGGAAAACCTTAATATTATAACTCCAAGGAAGGTGGTTATAATGAAGGAAAAGATTTTGGTCGCATATGATGGTTCAGAACTCAGTAAAAAAGCGATTCAGGAAGCACTTTCTAAAGAATCAGTCAACAACGAAGCTGAAGTCCATGTCATCTCTGTTATCAAACCGACAGGACCATTCACTAATGCAAAAATGTCCGAAAGTATTGGAACTGAGCTGGCCGATCAGTTAAAGAAAGATTTAGAGAAGATTAAAGAGGAATTTAAAACCGTTCATCATCCAATTGTAACGGAAGCTTTGGTCGGAAAAGGTGAAAACAATCCTGGAATAAAAATTTGCGAATATGCAAATAAGAACGACATCGATTTAATTATTATAGGTAACCGCGGATTAGGAAATGTGAAGAAATTTTTCTTAGGCAGTGTGAGCAACAATGTTGTACAGCATGCTAAATGTCCTGTCCTGGTAATTAAGTAAGTAAAGAGCCTGTCCGTTTTTAGACAGGCTCTTTATCTTTATTTAATGACAGCTCCAATTTCCTCTTCATAAGCTGTTAAGGCTGCATCAAACATTCCCAGTCCAGTATCAATTTGATCTTTTGTAACCGTCAGCGGTGGAATCATGCGGATAATTTCAGTTTGATTCCCGCCGAAGTAGAAAAGTACCCCGTTTTCAAGGGCGGCATCCAGGATCTTAAACAAGCCTTCACTGTTAGGTTCTCCTGTCTTGGGATCTATAATCTCGATCCCTATCATTAATCCTACAGAACGAACCCGGCCGATCACAGGGTGCTTCGCTTTTAATTCATTAAGCTTTTGGGCTGCGTAAGCTCCGTTTTTCTTCGTATTTTCAAGTAAGTTCTCATCTTTAATCACATCAAGAACCGCATTTGCTGCTGAACAGGCGATCGGGTTTCCTCCAAATGTGGTCGCATGGCTTCCAAGCGGCCACTGCTTCATAAGTTCATTTGAAGCTACCGTTGCACTCAACGGCATACCGTTTGCAATTCCTTTAGCAATGGCCATTATGTCTGGGGTAACATCAAAGGTCTGTGAGGCAAACCATTCGCCTGTACGTCCAAACCCTGTTTGCACCTCATCAAATATGAGCAGTAAGTTATAGCGGTCACAAAGTTCTCTCACCTTTTTCAGCCAGGCTTTTGGTGGAACAATATAACCTCCTTCACCAAGGACCGGTTCTACGATAACAGCCGCTACTTCCTCAGGAGTGACCTGGTGGGCAAACAATCTTTCGAAATCCTTCTCAAGCTCGTCCACCACGTATTGTTCAGGATCCAAGCCTTCAGGACATTCATCGACCTGAGCATACGGGACCTGGTAAGAACCGGATGGCTGAAGAAATTTACGATATTTACTTTTTGAACTGGTCACACTTAAGGCTCCCATCGATCTACCATGGAATCCACCTATAAACGAAACAATATAAGGGCGTTGTGTGACATGCTTCGCGAGCTTAATTGCTCCCTCAATCGCTTCGGCGCCACTGTTGCCAAAAAAGAAGCAATCCAGATTCCCAGGCATCACTTCTGCCAGACGGTCGGCTAAATTTAAAATTGATTCATAAATTATGACACCTGAAGGTCCATGCCCAAGCTGGTCGGCTCCTTTCTTAATTGCCTCCACCACTTTTGGATGACGGTGTCCTACGTTTGTCGTTGCAATGCCTGAGGTAAAATCTAAATATTGTTTTCCATTTACCCCATAATAATAGCAGCCTTCCTCTTTAACGACAGGCAGATTCGGATGATCCTTCGCCATACTCGGCGCTAAACGATTAGACATATTATCTACAAGGTGCTTCCATTTGTATTCCACAACTATAACCTCCTACTATGAGTTCAACATTAAAAGAATAATAGATGAGCCATAAGAGCCGCAATCGGCAATGTAACAATTGTACGCTGAAGAAAAATCACAAACAACTCAAACAGATTCAATGGTATTTTGGACTTGATTAACAAAATTCCGATTTCCGACATGTACACCAGCTGAGTAAGAGACATTACACCAATAACAAAACGCGTAAGCTCAGATTCTATACCGGCTCCAACAACAGCTGGCAAGAACATGTCTGCAAAACCAACAATCATCGCCGGAGCTGCCTCTGCAGCTTCAGGAATCTGGAGCAGGGTTAACAAAGGAATGAATGGATAAGATAAATAAGTAAATATTGGTGTAAACTCCGCGATGATTAGAGCGATTGTTCCAAGTGCCATAACGAGGGGAATTAAACCGAGCCAAATATCTGCAACGTTAAAAACTCCACGACTGATGACGTCTTTTGCACTTTTAACTTGATCAGCTTTTTTTACGGCCTGATCCACTCCCCAGCGAAAACTAGAGATACCAGCGGGAACGACTTCATCAATTTGCTTTCCTGCCGGCTCGTAATACGTATTCTTTTTTCGAGAAAGCGGGGGAATTCTAGGACAAATTACTGCGGCCACAATTCCACAGACAGCTACAGTAAAGTAAAACTGGACAAACATATGGTCGATTCCGATAAAACGAGCTATGACTAAACTGAAAGCGATCGAAGCAATCGAAAAGTTCGTTGCCACGACAGCAGCTTCACGTTTGGAATAATAGCCTCCTTCGTACTGCTGAGTCGTCAGCAGTACTCCAACGGTTCCACTCCCCATCCATGAAGCTAAAGCATCGACGGAAGAACGCCCTGGGAGCTTAAATAAGGGCTGCATTACTTTTCTTACTACTGTACCGATAAAATCCATCAAACCAAACTCAAGAAGAAGCGGCATAAATAGACTGGCAAACAAGAACCAAACCATTAACACCGGGATTAAGTCGAACAACACGACTTGTCCCGTCAGTTCAGAAGAGATGATTTCGGGGCCTGCCCCAACAAGCGTTAACGTAGCAAATACGGCTCCTAAGATTCGAAGGATAATCCATAATGCGCCAATATCAAACAGACTGGATAAAAATTTATGATTTCGTATAGAAGGATTGTTAATGGCTTTAATGACAAACGCTCCAAAAACGGAAAGCCAGAGGACAATTGTCATAAATAAAGGAATCTGCTCTGAGATAGCAGCCTGAAGCCCGTCTGCCATTATGCCTAATCCTATCGTGACTGTACCATCCACCGATACAGGCACTAGAAATAATAGTATCCCAATAACTGAAGGTACTAAAAATTTAATAAGCTGTCCTGAGGTATAGCCCTGGGCAACATGTTCTTGCTTTTTTTCCGCTTCCATAATATAACCCCCATAAATGAATAAAAATTGTATAAATTAATAGTACATTGTACTTAATCCAAGTGTTCCAATTTATTAATCATACATTCCACTGCATTAAAATTCAATAGCCGTTAATAGATTTCCAGTATTCTTTTTATAGTGGTTGTAAATGGCTTTATAGCAGGCTTTTGAAAATTATAACAGAAATCCGTTTACAAGTTTTAATATTGTGAAAATTCACTCCATTATGATCAGAAATGTCATATATTGTCGAACTTAATCAGGGTAATTATAACTAGTTAAAAGGAAAATTAAAGTAAACAAACCAAATCCAACAACATAAAAGTCAACAGGGCGAAAAATTTAGAATATTCACTTGATTCCTTTCATCATTTAGTGTAACGTAAGTCGCAACAATGTATTTCGAAAAATTTCATATGCTTTCTTATCGAGAGAGGTGAAGGGACTGGCCCGATGAAGCCTCAGCAACCACTGTTTTGACAGTATGGTGCTAACTCCAGCAAGTTTTTAAACTTGGTAGATAAGGAGAGGATTAATTTAAATTAAAGTCTTCTTCTTAAGAAGGCTTTTTTATTTTTATCGGTATTTCAAGTAAGGAGGACATGTATGAATTTGAAAGAAGCTCTACAATCTCAGATTCTCGTAGGAGACGGAGCTCTAGGAACGCTTCTCTACTCTTATGGAATTGATCAATGCTTTGAGGAATTAAACCGTTCTCATCCTGCTGAGGTTTTAAACGTTCATAAAGCGTATGTCGAGGCAGGCGCTGATGTCATTCAAACGAATACGTACGGAGCTAATTATGTAAAGCTTTCTCGTTATGGACTTGAGGATAAAGTAAAAGAAATTAATACATCCGCGATAAGACTTGCGAAACAAGCAGCGGCAGACCACAATTATGTAGTTGGAACTATTGGAGGCATCCGGGCGATCAGTAAACAGGCAGTCTCCCTGGAAGAAATCAAGCGAAGTTTTCGTGAGCAGTTATACTGTATGCTGTTTGAAGGGGTGGATGGTCTTTTATTAGAAACTTTCTATGACTTTGAAGAACTGTCAACCGTAGTACAGATTGCCAGAAAAGAAACTAAGCTTCCTATTATTGCACAAGTATCGATGCACGAACCTGGTGTGCTGCAGGATGGAACCTCCCTCCCTGATGCCTTAAAAGCTCTGGAGAATATCGGTGCTGATGTTACAGGTATCAACTGCCGCCTTGGACCCTACCATATGACTCGAGCCTTAGAAGGGGTGCCGCTTCCTAAGAAGGCCGTGCTCTCAGCTTATCCGAATGCGAGTTTACCAGCATACCAGGATGGCAGACTCGTATATAAAACGGATGCCAGCTATTTTAAAGCAAGTGCACGGTCTCTTTATAAGGAAGGAGCTCGTTTAATCGGCGGATGCTGTGGAACGACACCTGAACATATCAAAGCCATTGCTGAAGAAGTAAAAGGTAAAAAACCGATCCAGCAAAAAAAGGTCCAGCGTGAACCTGCTGAAGTTGAGACACCTGACGTACCTGTCCGTACCACCCCTCACCTTCATGAAATAGCAGCCAAGCGCCCTTCTGTAATCGTGGAACTTGACCCTCCCAAAAAATTAAATACAGATAAATATATGAATGGGGCTCAAGCCTTAAGGGATGCAGGGGTCGACTCAGTGACACTGGCTGATAATTCCCTGGCCAGTCCGCGCATCAGCAACACGGCCATCGCTTCCCTTATTAAGCAGAATTATAATATTAACCCGCTCGTCCACATTGCATGCCGGGACCGCAATTTAATCGGGCTGCAGTCTCATTTAATGGGACTCCATACACTCGGAATTACTGAAGTGTTGGCTGTCACCGGAGATCCGACGAAAATTGGCGATTTTCCAGGTGCTACATCCGTGTATGATCTATCTTCATTTGATTTGATTCAATACATTAAACAACTTAATAAAGGAATTTCTTTTTCAGGAAAATCACTCGGTATGAACACGAACTTCTCCGTAGCTGCAGCCTTTAATCCAAACGTACGTAACCTTAACCGGGCTGTAGGACGTCTTGAGAAAAAAATAAAGTTTGGCGCTGACTACTTTATCAGCCAGCCGGTTTACAGCTCAGAACAGATTGAAGAAGTCTATGAGGCCACAAAGCACATTGACGCACCGATTTATATAGGTATTATGCCGCTTACGAGCTCAAGAAATGCTGAATTTCTTCATAATGAAGTACCGGGAATTACGTTATCAGATGAAATACGAAAACGGATGGAAACAGTCAGTCATGACCCCTCCCTTGCTCAGGCTGAAGGAATTGCCATTGCCAAATCATTAATAGATACAGCAGCGGAGCTTTTTAATGGAATTTACTTAATTACACCATTCCTGCGTTATGAAATTACTGTAGAATTAACGAAATATATAAAAGAAGTCACCCAGCATCGCTCAGAAAGGAAGGTTCACCATGAAAACGACAGCATTTCACCAGCATCTTTCAAATAGAATTCTAGTTTTAGATGGAGCCATGGGGACGATGCTCCAGGACGCTGACCTTTCTCCTGATGATTTTGGCGGAGAACTCTATGATGGTTGTAATGAATACTTGAATTTAACCTCCCCCGGTGTAATCGAATGGATTCACGACGAATATTTAAAGGCGGGAGCCGATATTATTGAAACGAATACGTTCGGTGCTACCGATCTTGTCCTGGATGAATACGAGTTAGGGCACTTAGCGGAAGAGATTAATATTAAAGCGGCTCAAATTGCTAAAGAAGCGGCTGTCCGCCATTCCACAGAAGACCGCCCTCGCTTTGTCGCCGGAGCGATGGGACCGACAACTAAAACGCTGTCGGTCACCGGTGGAACGACTTTTGCACATTTAACTCATGCTTACCATGAGCAGGCTCGCGGACTTCTTAAAGGCGGGGTTGATCTTCTGCTGCTGGAAACTTCTCAAGATATGCTAAACGTAAAAGCGGCGTATCTAGGTATCTCCCGCGCATTTAAAGAAGTTGAGCAAGAAGTGCCGCTCATGGTGTCAGGGACCATCGAGCCGATGGGAACAACGCTTGCAGGTCAGACCATTGAAGCGTTCTATCTATCGCTTGAACATATGAAACCTGCCGTCGTGGGGCTGAACTGTGCGACAGGTCCGGAATTTATGAGAGATCACATTCGCTCATTATCTGACTTAGCTACGACAAGTGTCAGTTGCTATCCAAACGCAGGACTCCCTGATGAAGAAGGGAACTATCACGAAACACCTGAATCCCTGGCTGAAAAAATTGCCGGTTTCGCTGAAAAAGGCTGGCTTAACATAGTCGGCGGATGCTGTGGAACGACACCTGACCATATTAAAGCCCTTGCCGATGCCGTTAAAGATTTCACACCAAGAAAAGCACCTGCAAGTCACCCTCATGCTGTATCTGGAATAGAGCCTTTCATTTACGAAGACAAAAACGACCGCCCTATTCTTATCGGGGAGCGGACCAATGTTATTGGTTCCCGTAAATTCAAACGTTTAATTGCTGAAGAGAAATTCGAAGAAGCATCCGAAATAGCCCGGGCACAAGTAAAAAAAGGTGCCCAGGTGATCGATATCTGTCTCGCCGATCCTGACCGTGATGAAGTGCGGGATATGGAAGAATTCATGAAACAGGTTATCAATAAAGTGAAGGTTCCTCTTATTATCGACTCGACTGACGTGGACGTTATCGAGAAAGCTCTTACCTACTCTCAAGGTAAAGTCATTATCAACTCCATTAACCTCGAAGACGGCGAAGACCGCTTCAAGGAAATCCTGCCACTAGTTCAGCAGTATGGAGCTGCTGTCGTCGTAGGTACGATTGATGAAGAAGGGATGGCGGTTACAGCAGAACGCAAGCTTGAGATCGCTGTTCGGTCAAGGGATATTCTTGTTGAAGATTACGGACTTAATGAGTCGGATATTATTTTCGACCCCCTTGTCTTCCCTGTTGGAACGGGAGATGAACAGTATATTGGCTCTGCTGATGAAACCGTCGAAGGAATTCGTATGATTAAAGAAAAGCTTCCGAACTGTCAGACCGTTTTAGGTGTAAGCAATGTATCCTTTGGTCTTCCTCCTGTTGGAAGAGAAGTACTAAACGCCGTTTATCTTTATCATTGTACAAAAGCCGGGCTTGATTATGCGATCGTTAATACGGAGAAGCTTGAGCGCTTCGCTTCCATCGCCCAGGAAGAAATCGATCAGGCCAACGAGCTTCTTTTTGAGACCACTGATGCAACATTAGCCAAATTCACGGCCTTTTACCGCGGGAAGAAAAAGGAAGTAAAAGTACCAACAGCTACGATGAGCCTATCAGAACGTCTCGCTCACTACGTCGTCGAAGGAACGAAAGAAGGCCTGATCCCGGATTTAGAAGAAGCATTGGCAAGTTACCCGACGCCGTTAGAGATTATTAACGGTCCCTTGATGGATGGTATGGCTGAAGTCGGCCGTCTGTTTAATGACAACCAGCTGATTGTTGCCGAGGTTCTGCAGAGTGCCGAAGTAATGAAAACGTCTGTTGCCTATCTTGAACCACACATGGAAAAAGATGATACGTCGAACAAAAAAGGAAAAATCCTACTGGCAACTGTAAAAGGCGACGTACACGATATAGGCAAAAACCTCGTCGATATTATTTTGAGTAACAATGGGTTTGATGTCGTTGATCTTGGGATTAAGGTCACATCCACCGAACTAATTGAACAAATTAAAAATGAAAACCCGGACTTCGTCGGATTATCCGGACTGCTCGTGAAATCTGCACAACAGATGGTGCTTACCGCCCAGGATTTAAAGCAGCAGCGAATTGACATTCCTATATTAGTTGGCGGCGCTGCCCTTTCACGGAAGTTCACTAACACGAAGATTGCTCCCCAGTATGAAGGCACCGTGTTTTACGCAAAAGATGCAATGGACGGCCTGTCGTTATCGAATAGGCTGAGTCATGAAGAAGACCGCCAGCTCTTGATTGAGGAGCAGCGTGAAAAGCAGGAACAGGCCATAACGAGAGGCGCAGAACAGGCTGCCAAAAAGCCAGCCGCCACCGCTGTAGCTGAAAAACCGGTTTCAACGGTATCGAAAACAGTTCCTGTATTTAAGCCTCACGATTTTCAACAGCATCTATTGAGAAATTACTCAGTTGCCCATATTGAACCTTACATTAATATGCAGATGTTAATCGGACACCACTTAGGGTTAAAAGGTAAATTCTCAAAACTGATGGAACAGAAAAATGAAAAGGCTCTACACTTAAAAGAGGTGGTTGATGAATTAATTGAAAAAGCTCAAAAAGAAGGGATTATTCAGCCTTCTGCGCTTTATCAGTTCTTTCCGGCTCAGTCGGATGGAGACGACGTCATTATTTACGACCCAAGTGACCAACAAACAATCATCGAACGGTTTACTTTTCCGAGACAGAATCGAGATCCGTACCTTTGTTTAGCTGACTATTTGCGATCTGTGGACAGTGGAGAAATGGATTACGTTGGATTCTTCTCTGTTACTGCCGGAAAGGGAATACGTGACCAATCCGTTAAGTTGAAAGAACAAGGAGAATACTTGAAGAGTCATGCACTGCAGGCTCTAGCTTTAGAAACAGCGGAAGGGTTGGCCGAACATATTCACCAGCTGATGCGTGATAAATGGGGATTCCCAGATGCAGTGGATTTCACCATGCAGGAACGTTTTTCAGCCAAATATCAGGGACAGCGCTATTCCTTTGGTTACCCGGCCTGCCCGGAATTAGAAGATCAGAAGAAACTATTTAAGCTCATTCAACCAGAGCAGATCGGCGTGGAACTTACCGAGGAATGCATGATGGAACCCGAAGCCTCCGTCACAGCTATCGTCTTCGCTCACCCCGAAGCCAGATACTTCAACGTCCACTAAAAATTCAATTTTCAAAGCATTTTTGGTACCAGGTACACTTTGGCGAAAAGTGTGTACCTGGTACCACTTTTTATTGTTTGTGTACCGGGTACACTTCTTGGGTACACTTCTTTCCTCCTTCTGTACCGTGTACCATCAAAAAACTCCTGTACCCGATGGGTGCACAGGAGTAGGGATTATTGATTAATATGGGTTTCAATATATCTTTTTAAAACGTGAACGGTTTGGACGCAGTCGTTTAGGGAGGACCACTCTTCTGGAGTATGACTAATTCCGTCTTTGCTTCTGACAAACAACATGGAAACGGGAATTTGATGGCCGACAATTAAAGCATCATGCCCGGCACCGCTCGGTAAAAGGTGAGAATCCATTCCTAAGTTGTTAAAGGTGTGCTGCAAGAGATCGGTATACTTAGGAGCAATAGGTACGGGCGCGACTTTTAATATCTGCTTTCCTTCCATGGTCACGCCATATTTATCAGCGATCCGGTCCGCTTGCTGAGTCACTAACTCCACTAACTGATCTCTTGTGTCTTCATAAATATCACGGATGTCTACAATTAAATGAACTTTTCCTGCGATAACATTGGCTCCATTCGGCTGTACATTCAGTTTTCCTACAGTAGCGACAGCGGTTCGACTTACTTCTTTAGGAAGGTAGTGAATATTACTGACAAACTCCCCCGCTGCTACAAGCGGGTCCCTTCGTTCCGTCATAGGAGTGTTTCCTGCATGTCCGGCTGTCCCTTCAAAAGTAATCTCGAGCCAGGAAGGACCGGCAATGCCTGACACGATACCTGCTGGGAGGTTCTTCTGTTCCAGAATTTTGCCTTGTTCAATGTGAACCTCCACAAAATGGGACACTTCATCCAGGTTCCTTTTTGCATTAAAAAATCCCTCTGAAGATAAACCAACTTCTTTTAAAGCCTCACCAAAAGAAACATCATTTTGGTCGACTAACCCCTCCTGGATCTCCCGGTCAACTTCCCCGGTCATAGCGCGGCTCCCGGTAAGACCGTTGTTAAACCTTGCTCCTTCTTCATCCGAGAAAATAACGACTTCGTAAGACCGTTCGGGTTGATATCCTCTTTCATTCCACGCTTCTACCACTTCAAGTGAAGAAAGAACCCCGAGAGGACCGTCAAAATGACCGCCATTTGGGACGCTGTCTACATGAGAGCCGCTCAATACAGCTGGTAATCCCGGCTGCTTCCCTTCTAATCTACCAAATACATTTCCGGCTCCATCTTCAGTAATTGTAAGGCCGGCCTCACTCATCCATTGTTTAACCAAATCTTTGGCCTGTTTTTCTTCTTTATAAAATCCCGGTCTCTGACTGCCCCCGTCAGGAGTTAATCCAATTTTTGAAATGGCATGTAATCTTGAAGCTAATCTTTCACCGTCGATCCCGTCATAGGTTAAACTAGAATCATACTCTTCCATTAATTGTGCATATAAGTTCCATTCCATCTCCATCACCCTGCTATATTTTTATATATTTTTCCGTCTTTCATCACTACTGTAACATTGTCTGCGTTTTCTAACGAGCGAATGTCTTCTAGCGGGTTCATCGCCGTTACGATTATATCTGCCCATTTTCCTTCTTCCACTGTTCCTGTCTTGTTCTCCCATCCCAGGCATTCGGCTGCTGTTTTAGTTGTAGCTACTATTGCTTCCATAGGAGTCATCCCAATCTCACACATAAGACCGAGCTCTCTGAGGTTCGTTCCATGTTCCATCACTCCGGCATCTGTGCCCATCGCAATTTTTACGCCAGCCTCGTAGGCTTTCGCAATACTTGCTTTGTGAGCTTCAATTACTTCTTTTGATTTCTCAATGGCATAGGGAGCCATTCGGTCATTCTTTTCCCCCGATTCAAGTACAGATACAGGTGCCAGCAATGTAGGTACAAGGAATGTATCATTTTCAAGCATTAAATCAACCACTTCATCGTCAATATATATCCCATGCTCAATTGAATAGATACCTGCTCTAACGGCATTTTTTATGCCTTGAGCCCCTTGAGCATGAGCCATAACTTTCACACCATTCCGGTCGTAAGCTTCATCCACCATTACTTTTAATTCTTCGTAGGAAAATTGGGTAAACTCTGGGTGGTCGGTAGGACTTGTCACACCCCCTGTAGCATGAACTTTAATAACATCTGCCCCTGCTCTCAGCATTTGGCGGACGGTTTTACGGACTTCTTCTACACCATCACAAATCCCACCTGGCATACCTGGATATGTTTGGAGGGTGGCATCAACACCAGACTGAGTCCAATTGTCTCCATGGCCTCCTGTGATCGTTAACGGGTTTATACTTATTTGCAGGCGGGGACCTTCGACCAATCCGTCCTCTACTGCTTTTTTTGTCCCGATATCTGTAAAACCGGCGTCTCTGACAGATGTGATTCCAGTGTTCAGCGTACGTTTTAGAAATTGAGTACTTTCATAAAATCGATATGAAAAAGGAGTCGATACAGCATCCTGAATATTTTTTAATTCCATTGTCATATGAACATGGGTATCAATCAATCCAGGCAATATATATTGACCTTCTGCATCTATTGTTTCTACGCCTTCTGGAGCGTTGATGGATGAATCCTTTCCTACTTTTACGATTTGGTTGTCTTTTACCAATACGGAAGCTTCTTCTAACGGTTTGCCTCCGAGTCCATCAATTAATGTTCCATTTTTAATAAGTGTGTAAGCCACCCTAAACTCCTCCTTTTTATTACAATGTACTGATTAGAACACTTGCTATGACTATAGAACCAACTGTTACCGATGTGAACCCTCCGATTAACATGGGGGCGACTAATTCATCCATGATCCTTTTTTCTTCTTCTTTTGTTCGACCAACACTCCGGCTGACTTCCTCGACGATCAGATAATCACCAGGGAAACCGTACATTGCCGTTAATACGACAGGTATAGCTTTTGTAGACTTCCATTTAAAGATCTTACCTCCAATAATTCCGCCTAGCACTAACCCGGTTGTTCCTATTAGAATAATGGTAATAACAGCAACTAGCGAAGCAACAACCTGCTCAAACGTAATGCCCACCAGCGAGCTTACCACTACTACAATCAGGGCAACCATAGCAAAACCTGAACTGTTCGAGCGATCCAGCGCTCGGTCAGGATAAATACGAAGTGCTGCGCCGGCTACCCCGATAGCAAGTGACCAAAGACTATAGTTAATTCCAGTTACTGCCCCAAGCCATGTAGCGAGAGCTCCGCCAATAAATAACATAAAAAGTAAAATAAAATTACTGCTTAAAAATTTCTCAGGGATGAGAAGCTTCTTTTGACTATTGGCTCCCAACAACGCACTGCCGTCTGAGTCCCCTTCTCCGTTTGAAGAATCTCTACTGGACAAGTCATCTCTAATACTTACTGCGTATTTACTCAGAAGCGTAGAAGTAAGCGGCATGCCTACAAGGTTTTGGAGCGCAAATACAACGACAGGAATAGCGGCTATCGCCGTAAATCCAGCCTCTGTTAATCCTTCCGCTGTCACGATATAAGCAATAATACCTCCGGTTAGCGGTCCAGCTCCTGCCACCGCTGTACTATAATCAAATAGCAAGGTAATGAGCGACAGCATTAAAGCTACAGAGATCACTAATCCAATCAATGTAATGATCACGGCTTTGTATTGAGATTTAATTACCGAAAGTGGGATCATTGTACCAAGGTGAACGATTAACACAGGTACGAGAACGCCCCCGACAGCCACCAGAGTAGAGGCTTCGATGTATGATTCGGGTAAAATTCCTGTCTGTAACAACAAAAAAGTTACTGCCACAACTACTAGCAGTGTAGGGATCTTCGCTCTTGAGGACAAAGAGAGCACTTCCCCTAAAGCAATAATTGCAATTAAAATCAATACGATATAAATGGGCTGCATATAATACATCCTTTTCTTATTATTAATTATTCAAAATTATAAGATAATTAAAGCAAATAAAAAATGAGCGCAACCGACAAACTTCAACAAATATTTTTGTCGGTTACGCACAAATACTGTTTTTATTTTACATTGAAAGGTAATTAGCCGCACGCAGTGCCAATTGCAATTCAAATGCATTTTCTCCCTTAATGGTTGTAATGTTTAATAACTGCCTAATGGTACGAAGACGGTATTTAATAGTATTGACATGAACATATAGTGATTTAGCACTGTCCACCATATTCTGGTTGGATTCAAAGTAGACTTCAAGTGTTCTGAGTAATTCAGAACCATGCTTTCGATCATAAGTTATAATTTCACCTATTGTCTCATCTACATATTCCTGCAGTTCATTCCGATCTGATTTTAAAAACAGACGGTTTGGTCCTAATTGGCTGTAGGACATGATTGACTGTTTCCCGGCAGTGGTCTGTAAATACTGAATACATCGCCCCGCACCCTGATTCGAATAGTTGATATTCGTCAGTTTTTCAACCATTTTTCCCATTCCTGCGAAGTGATCTAACCCAAACTGCTCGTGTGAAATTTGAATGATTTTGCTGAATAACTGATATAACCTTTCAAAAATGAGATCCTCATTCTGCCCAGACCGCACAGTAAACATAAAAGTCAATTCCATATTTTTATCATGAACAAGTGTTTTATATGGAAGCTTAGCCAATTCTCTATAAACTAACCTCGTCAGATGGGCTTTCTTTTCATTAAGTTTTTCAAAAGAAAGCAGGGGATTTTCAATAAAAAGTTTAACTATAACATACTGATGATCAGCCCGTTCTGGAAAATTAAGTTTCACCGGGTGATTAGGAGACAGTTCGTCATACGGCTCATGAAGCAGCTGCTCTAATAAGGTTCCAGAATAACTGAAATCATCCGCAACCAGCTTTTCCTGTCTGTCAATTTCCATTGCAAAAATAGTCAGCGCCTGCTCTACTGCAAACCGATCTAACGGGTCAAGTTCTACTTGTTCGTCCACAACAACTGTGAGCAGACCCAGGGTTAACTTCTCGGTTTTAATTGGAAAGAAATAAACCGTATAATAGTGATTTTGCAGGGTCACCTCATGAAAGACTACCTCCCCCTTAATGATGACTTCATTTAGTGTTTGAGAAAAGAGATTTCTCAACTCAGTAGAGTAAGAGGTAGTTTCCTCGTTGGAGAGGGCTAAAGGTTCAATCCATTCGTTAAATACTATAATGTCTTTATCAATGAGGGAAGCAAGAGTTTTTGTAATATCTTCAAGTCCTCTTTTTGAAAGAAATACTCTTGAAAGTTCCTTATGAATTCGCTGAGTCCGTTCGTTTTGAGAAAATAACGTAGCATTTTCAATCGCAATGGTGGCCTGAGTTGCAAAAGTTTCAAGCAATTGCAAATCTGTTTGATCAAACTGCATTTCTTTTTCATAAATATCGACAGTTAATACACCTATACACTCCTCATTAGAAATAAGGGGAACACAGATAGCGCTCATAGGATATTCCATTCTTCCAAGCGATTGTGCATAAAGCTCTTTTGTTTGAGAGGTTAAGTCGGCCATTCCCTCAAATGTATCATCGGAAGAGGTGAATACCTGTCCCTCTTTGGATGAATACGTCTTACCGCTCATCCCCTGACCTGGTTTCATCCGGATATCCTTTAAATAACTCATATCGAAGCCAATAGCACTTTTAGCATACAATTCATCCGATTTTTTATCATATAAGAATAAAACACTGGCATTTGATCCTTCAATTACACGTAAGACCTCTTTGATCAATTGGTGTAGGACATCAGATAAATCTCTTGTTGAATTTAATACTCTAACTGAATTTATTAAGCTCAATAACCTTTTTTCCGTTTCCAACCTTGATGTCCTCCTTCATGATGTAATTTCCATCTGTGTATTAACTATCCGCTGTTCCTAAGGCCTGTTTAGCCATCAATTCGTATTCTTCTGACCCAGACTTAATGGCAAACTCAGCAATAGCTACTGGATAGGCAGCTAATAACTCTACAATGTGTTCAAACATATACGGCCACGTACGTCCACCAGCTGCTTCATACTCCTGAATTAATTCCCTGAGCGCCTCTTCCCCAAAGGCAGCCAGGTGAACCGCAAAGTCATTACCGGGGTCATCGATACGCGCCTCCGTCCAGTCAATAAAGCCTGTCACCCGTGCTTCTTCGTCTATTAAAATATGACCGGGGTGAAGGTCACCATGGATAAAAACTTTATGTTTGGGCCACAATTCATCTTTAGACAGCCAGGTTTGCCAGCGCTGCCACAATTCATCACTCACACCAAACGTCTTCTTCACTTTTTCCATACGCTTTTTCATCTTTTCTCGTAAGTCGGCCGCTTCTGGATCTTCTACTAGATTTATATTATGCAGAGTCACAGCAGCTTCCCCTAACGTTTTATGATAGAGATGGGGGATGTTTTTTTCATCGATTTCCCATACGTAAGCTTTAGCTTGAGGGTCAATGGTTCCTGCAGGCACTCCCCTTAGTTTTGGATAAGCAATAAGTGCCTCAGAAAAAATTTCCCATACCGGTGCCTGAACGGAAAGTTTCCCTTTTACCTTATCCAGAATCTCCTTTTCTTTCTTTGCCGTTGGGATGACATCTTTCCGCCTCGGGATCCTCAACACCCATTCCCTGCCGCTTACATCCTTTGCAAAAACGACTTGAAAATCGAGACCTGAATTGTTAACTTCCATCGTTTCTTTTCTTAATGACAATTGGTGCTGTTCAGCCAGCTCCATCACTTGCTTCATTGATTTGGACATAATCCACTCACCTTTCTTTTTCGCAAATAGAAAAACACAGGCAAGTCTGCCCGTGTTCAAGAATAAAAAATGTAATAGAGAGCCAGTTTCTATAATACGACTCTACACTCTATGCTGATGTTCCTTATCTCAAGCAGACTTACCTATGTCCCTGTACATCCAAAGACACACGCCCCTATATTCAGTTAGCGGCACCCTTGACGGGATCGAAGTCTGCAAAATAACATAAAGAACCCTCCGTTCAATAAGATACCCCCATCTTACCACACCCCCTCACCAGTTGGTACCGGGTACACTTCTTTCTCTCTTCTGTACCGGGTACCACACAGTTCTTTCGCTGTACCCGGTACGCTTCTTTCTCCCTTCTGTACCGGGTACCACACAATTCACAAATCGTTTATAATGGTACCGGGTACAGATTTTATAAGTGAGGGTGATGAGGATGGGTGTGATTCCTTTGATGGTTAATCTTAGGGGGAAGAAGGTTGTTGTTGTTGGCGGTGGTCAGATTGCGGAGCGTAGGGTGAATAGGTTAGTAGAAGGGGATGCTGATGTTGAAGTTATCAGTCCTGATGTGACTTCTGACCTGCAGGCCCTTAACAGAAATAAACAGATCCGCTGGTTCCAAAAATGGTTTTCACCAGAGGATACAGCAGATGCCTTTCTTGTTGTTGCGGCATCCGATGATACAACGGTGAACCAGGCAGTCGTTCAAACGGCTCCACAAAACTGTCTGATTAACTCTGTACAGGAAGCTGAAGAAGGGAACGTGCAGTTTCCTACTCAATTTAAGCGCGGGAGACTCTCTATCAGTGTTTCGACTAATGGGGCGAGCCCAACCTTAGCTTCTACCATTAAGGAGAACTTAGGGCATCAATACGATGAAAGGTATGAAGAATATGTAGACTTTCTATATGACGCCCGTCAGCTAATTAAGCAGTCGTCCCTTTCTCCAAATGAAAGGAAAGACTTACTAAAGCGTCTCGTAGCTGAAGACTTTTTTGATCGGGAGAAACAACAACATATGCTTGCTTACATTCAATCCCAATAAAAAACCCATCCACTCTTGGAAAAAGGGATGGGATATTCTTTATGCTTGCTGTTTGTAATAATTGGTTAAGGCAATGATCATGGCACCCATTTTCGGCTTAGCGGGTTCCACGATACGATGTATGCCATAACTTTTTAGTTCGTCAGCAGTCACACTACCTACCGCTACTGCGAGGACTTTGTCGGCAAAGGCTCCACTTAATTGTCTGCTTCCCGTTTCGAATAAATTCTGGACTTGTGTTTTACTTGTGAATACGACAGCGTCTACTTTTTGGTCGATAATTAGGTTCTGCAGCTTGTGTAAAGTTTCTTCTTCCGGCTCGATATAATGGTATGGCAGAGATTGATATAGCTCTATTGGCAGAGCAGTCAATTGATTGAGCAGTCTTTCTTCCTCTTTATTATATTGCTGAAGGAAAACCTTCTCCCCGTTAAGTTGTAAATCACTTAAGGCTCCAATCAACTCCTTCATCGTCCCATCTTCAGAAACTATGAAAGGCTTTAAATCCTTCTCTTTCAGCCACTTTATCGTTTTACTTCCACGAACAGCGAGTTTGGTTTCTCTCAGTGACTCTATGTAGGCTTCATGCTCCCCAATTCGTGTGGCCGCTTCTTCAAGTGCTTTAGAGCCGATGCCTGTGGTTAAGATCACATAATCAAAATGGGAGCCAATCAGCTTTTTAACATCTTTTTCAGCTTCTCTCTCGTTCAATACTTTTCGGCCTTGAATAGGGACCGTAACCGGAGTGCCCCCTTGTTTGTGTACAAGTTCACCTATGGCTGCTGCCTGGCGGTCTGCTGCTATGGCAATTGATTTTCCTGTTAATGCCGTCAATTTAGATGCCTCCAACAAGTCAATCTGCCGCCTCCACGACGACAAATGGACATTCAAAAGATTCATGAACGCGATCTATTAACGCGTTCACTATGTTTCTATGATCTCCTAATGGCCGGCAAAGGTCAACTTCTCCTCCAGATTCCTGCAGCTCATGCACCTTTTTCTTCATAGATTCCGTCAGAAGGCCTTCAAACCACAGGTAAGGTGCTACGACTACCTTTGAATGCAGCGGCCAATTTTCAATCATGTCATTAAATTTAGGTTTAATCGCGGCTAGATAAGCCGTTTTTACCTGAAGGGTCAAACGTTTTTCCAGAGTGCCCGCAATCGTTTCAATATCACGCCTTGTGGCTGGATCATAGCTGCCACGGCCTACTAATAAAATGGTCGTGTCCTCCTCCAGCTGATCAGAGGCTTCCCGAATACGCTCTTCCACCACACCAATGATTCTTTCCTGGACACCAAGCGGCTCACCATATGTAAGATCGAGCCATGGATAAGTCTCCTTAACTTTTCTTAGTTCAATTGGAATATCCTTTAATGCATGCCCTGCAGTTAAAAGCAAAACAGGAACCACAGAAATGGAAGTGGCTCCTGCCTCGACCAGTTTTTTGACTCCCTGCTGCACATCAGGCTCGCATATTTCAAGAAAACAAATCTCTTGCAGTGGGGCTTCGATGCTGGGCTGTATGTCCGTTAAAAAGTCAATCGCTTGCTGTTTGCCTTTTTCAAATCGTGTACCATGACTAACATAAAGTACTCCTTGCATGCCGATTCTCCTTCTTATTAAATGACTGATGATATTGCAGGAATGGTATCTTCCTTGAACCATTTCAAGGTTTCACGCAGCTTTACGACTTCCCCTATGACGATCATGGAAGGATTCGATACTTCATGCAGCCGTTTATGGATGGTCGCTAATGTTCCTGTGATCGTTTTCTGTTCTTCAGTCGTTCCCCAGTGAATAATGGCAACTGGCATGTCGGGATCCATTCCATGGTTAATAAGCTGTTCACAGGTGTAAGGGAATTTCTTCACCCCCATGTAAATACATAACGTGCCTTTATGATGGGCTAAATTTGTCCAATATGCCACGACATCCTCCTGTGGACTTACTCCTGATACGAACGTCACTGACGAACTTAATTCCCTGTGAGTCAACGGAATTCCTGCATAAGCCGGCGCAGCTGCTCCTGAAGTAATGCCTGGAACGATTTCAAAGTCGATTCCTTTTTCACTCAAAACAGCGGCCTCTTCTCCTCCGCGGCCGAATATGAACGGGTCGCCGCCTTTTAACCGGGTTACTACTTTACCCTTTAACGCATAGTAGCAGAGAAGCTCATTTATATTTTCCTGACGCAGCGTGTGCTGGTCCGGCTTCTTCCCGCAAAAAATGAGCTCTGCCTCCTCAGATGCATATTCCAGCAGCTCCTCATTAACGAGTCGATCGTATAAAATGACGTCCGCCTTTTCAATTGTTTTCATCCCTTTAACTGTAATTAATTCTGGATCTCCAGGACCCGCTCCTACTAAAAAGACTTTCGTCATGTTATCCCCTCCACGTTTGATGAGCCGCTACACCCAGTTCTTATCCTGTAAGAATTGAATGATTTTTTCTGCGGATTCTTCTGCTGTTTCTTGTTCTGTTTGGATCACTAATTCACTTTGTACTGGAGCTTCATAAGGGGAATCGATCCCAGTAAATGAAGGGATCTCTCCATTTCTTACCTTTTTATAAATTCCTTTTGGATCTCGATTCTCGCATTCTTCAAGCGGACAATCGACAAATACTTCTACAAATTCGCCTTCTGCTAAATTCTCACGGATCTGATCACGGTCTGAGCGGAATGGGGAGATGAAGGAAGCCAGGACAATGGTTCCACTGTCAGCAAACAACTTCGCCACCTCTCCGACTCGACGAATATTTTCTTCGCGGTCCTGATCGCCGAAACCTAAATCTTTGTTCAATCCGTGGCGTACATTATCACCGTCCAGGACGTATGTCTGCAATCCTTTTTCATACAGCTTCTGATTGACGATGTTAGCAATCGTAGATTTACCGGACCCCGATAACCCCGTCAGCCAAATAACACCACTTGAATGACTGTTCTTCTCCCGGTAGTCCTCTTTCGTTATTGATGTGCGATGCCATGTTAAATTTGTACTCATCTGTTCTCTCTCCTTCACTAAGTAGTTACTCTCTGCAACCCTTGTATTAGAATTCCTGCTACTTCGGGACGACTGAACGTTTCTGGAGGATTCTCTCCGTTACGCAGCATTTCTCTTACTTTTGTGCCTGACAGAATCACATGCTGACTCTTATCGTGCGGACATGTTTTACTGGAAACCATTGCTTTACACGTATGGCAGTAAAAACTGTGTTCAAAAAACAATGGTGTAATGCCGAGTTCATCTTCCGTAAAATTTGAAAAGATTTCTTGAGCATCATAAGTGCCATAGTAATCCCCTACTCCTGCATGATCTCGCCCTACTATGAAGTGGGTACAGCCGAAGTTTTTCCTTACAAGCGCATGAAAAACGGCTTCCCTGGGACCGGCATATCTCATCGCTGCATTAAAAACAGAAAGAAAGACTCTGTCTTTCGGATAATAGTGGTCAAGCAAGACATGATAGCTTTTTAGTCTTACTTCGCTAGGTACGTCATCACTTTTCGTTTCTCCGACCAGCGGGTTGAGAAATAAACCATCCACCGTTTCAAGGGCCGTCTTTTGGATGTGCTCATGAGCACGGTGTACGGGGTTGCGCGTTTGAAAACCGACGATCTTGTTCCATCCAAGTTCTTTAAATTCCTTACGCGTTTCCGCAGGATCTAAGTAATACACTTCTGAATGGTTCCGTTTTGGACGCTGTACCAGGTACACTGGACCTCCCACATAATAATCCGGACGTTCAAACAGCTTATTTACCCCTGGGTGTTCAAGATCAGTCGTTTGATAGACATGATGAGCTTCCGCCTCTTTGTGGGCTTCATAGATCTCTTCAATCTCAATCCAACCGTAAACCTCCCCATTTTTAGAAAGGGACGCTAAGCTTCCTTCCTGTAACTCATTCGCTTTTTTCTCATCTACAGGAAGTGTAATCGGAATACTCCAGGGAAGACCGTTAGACAAGCGCATATCATGTACTACTGTTAGATAATCTTCTTTTTTTAAAAATCCTGTGAGCGGACTGTAAGCTCCATTGGCAATCAGTTCCAGATCACTCACCGCAATTTGATCTAATTCGATATCGTTTGAAATGCTTTTTTGGGGCAGACTTGCCGATTCTACGATGCGGTTAATTAAAGCTCCTCCATGCGGCTGACTGGGCATTATTAAAATTCCTCCTTGAGTGGGTGTCTCGTTTTCTTAACAATTGATGCTCTGCCGAAATTAGTGAGTACCAGTGTAGCAAAAATTCCGCTTGTAATGATAAGAACAGTAGATACCTTTGACATTAAAAAGATCTCTGTTAAGCAATAAGCGAATACAAGGGAAATCAGGGGGGAAGTAACCCATACCTTGGCAATTTGATGGATCACTTTCTTTTTCCAAATCCCACGCCAGTCCTTTACAGCTCCTGCTCCGACAATTCCTGAAGTTGTCACTTGAGTCATAGGAATCGGTATTCCTAATAATGAGGCACCGATCACTAAAAAACCGGATGTTCCGGAAATCACTACCCCGTCAGAGAGCGAAAGATGGGAAATCCGTTTGCCATTGGTTTCTAGCACCCGGCCTCCTAAAAGCAGAGCGCCAAAAGCCATGAATAATCCCCCTGTTATCAGCCCTGTGCTTTTGTTTAATACATCTGCGCCTACAAGCGGTCCAACCGCACTGGCTACATTATTCATACCGGCTGCAATAGCTTCGAGGAACCCCGTAACTATTAACAAGATTGAGAGAACCGCCGTTAATTTTTTTGACTTTAATTTTCTCGGCTTGATTCGTTCTTTCAGGAGCCCGCAAAGAAAAGTAAGAAAAAAAGCCGTCAATGGTACAAAGATCCAGAACAACACAATATCGAATAACTTCCCTACAAACAGCTGCTGCAGTGAGATGCTAACACCAACAATGGAGCCGACGGTTACTTCACTGGAAGACAGCGGGATGCCGATTAGATTCGTAACAAATAAGGTGACAGCAGAGACAAATAGAATAATAGCTGCTGCTTCAACCGTAAGACTGTTTTCCGAAAGCAGCCCCTTTCCAATTGTCTCTACTACTTCGCCCCCCCATAATGCGCCAAATAAGCATCCAACCCCGCTTAAAAGCAGGGCAGCCCATTTCTTGTTAATAACTTGAGCTCCATACGCAATCCCCATCGTAGCCGCTGAACCGCTGGCGCCAACATTAAACGCATAGAAATAGGTGATGATGAAGCTCAATAGGATGAGCGTCATGAGTGACTATCCTGACTTGCTACTGTGTGGAGCCCACACTCTGTTTTTCCGAATCCTTCCCACCTTCCTGATCGATCGTTAGGATCATCTGAAGGCGAAGTACACGGCATGCAGCCTATGCTCGCATAGCCTTTATCATGGAGTTCGTTGTAAGGAAGATTATTGTCTTTAATGTGTTCCCATACATCATCCCACGTCCAATGGATTAATGGACAGATCTTAATGGATCGGAAGCGTTCATCTTTGTTGACGAAATCTGTCTTACTCCTGCTTAGTGACTGCTCCCGTCTTAGTCCTGAGACCCAGGCCGTCGCACCACTAAGCGCTTCTTCTAATGGTTTGATTTTGCGAATGTAGCAGCAGTGATCCGGGTTTGAGTTCCAGAGCTGATCTCCATGCTTTTCAGCTTGTTCCTGAAGCGTCAGCTGAGGTTTCTTCATTGTGATTTTTAAATCTGGAAACCGCTCCTTAATGCGGTCAATTAACTCGTAGGTTTCCTCAAAGTGAACAGCGGTATCAAGAAAAACAATGTGCGCATCTTTCTTTACTCTGGAAATTAAATCGATCAATACAATTCCTTCCGCTCCAAAGCTGCATGCATAAACGATGTCTTCATACGTGTTGTATGCCCAGTCTAATATAGTTAAAGCTCCCTTTGTTCCATCCTCGGGCTGAACATTACCAAACGGATCCTGAACAAAAGATTCATAAGTGATGATATCTCGCTTCATTGTGAAGTCCTCCTCTATATGAAGCAGCAGGGTCAGCTGCCTCTCGAATCAACGTGAAATAAAAAATCCTCTTCTTTTATTGGGTATAAGAAGAGGATGAGAAAACCGATCTCTGCTCTTCTTATCTATCAAGCGATGATGCCTGCTGGAGTTAGCACAGTACTTTTTTCAAAAAGTCTGTTGCCGAGGTTTCACCGGGCCAGTCCCTCCACCTCTCTGGATAAGAAAAAATTATTATGTGATTAAATGGAAATATACATCATGAAAGTAAAGCTGTCAAAGGGGTTTTTTACCGATTTAGCGCCTCTCAACGCCACAAACCCTTTTATTCCTAGTGTTTTAGTCAGTTTTAAAAAAATAAAAAAATTTTTTGAGAGATCAAAAAATGATCTCTCACTAATTTACAGGTGAAAAGTTAAGCCATTTTTTTGTAAACAGGAAGGCAGGCCATAACTAATAAAAAGACAAAACTAACAGATATCACTCCCCACCACATAAAGTTCTCCCACAACGCTCCTATAGCCGTGCTTCCTACAGCTACACCAATATAATAGCTGATCAAATAAAAACCAGAGGCTCCGCTGCGATGATGAGAAGCTATCTTGCTTACTAAAGCAGCGGCCATTGAATGAGCAACAAAGAATCCCATACATACTATTCCTAACCCAGACAGGATGACCCCAGTAAGAGGAACCCCCGTCATCCAAACGCCGGTAATGAGTAAAATTAAGCCGGCAAGCATAACTTTAGAAAGGCCAAGCTGCGCTGATAGTCTGCCGGCTAAAGGAGGAGCCAGCACACCTAATCCATAAGCTAAATACGTAAAAGAAATCGACTTCAACGACCAGTTAAAAGGATCATTCTGCAAATAAAAGGGCAGATATGTCCAAATGGCAGTGAAAACAAGCTGTAACAGCAGCCCCATTAGAAATAAAGCAAGCATATTCCTATCTTTTAAATGCACAAGCATCCCTTTAAGATCTTCACGTAAAAGGGTTTCCTGCTTTTCATAAAACCTTTCTTTAGGAAGCAGTACTATAAAAAGAATCGTTGTAAGTACGCCGAAGCCAGTCATAATGAGCAAGGTTGTGTTCCAATCAAGAATATCAGTTACATAGCCTGAAACTACCCTGCCTCCCATTCCACCTAGTGCATTGCTTGATATATATAAGGTTACGGCAAGGCCAAGATCATTTGCATTTACTTCTTCCCCTAAATAACCCATTGCCGCTGCAGGAACACCGGCTAAGAAGAACCCTTGCAGGAACCGAAGCAGGACTAAACCTTCAAAAGAAGGAGTGAACGGCATTACTGCCAGCAGCAAAACCGTTACTCCTAAAGAGACATGCATAAGCCGGAGCCGCCCGTAGCGATCCGCCATAAATCCTAATATGAACAAGCCGACTACCATGGAAATCACAGTGGAAGACATAAGAAAGCTCGATTGTGTCGCTGTTACTTGGAATTCACGAGCAAAAACAGGAAGCAGCGGCTGAAAAACATATAGAGTTGAAAATACTAATAACGAAGCCAGCATTAAAGCAATTGTAACTTGCCAAAATGCTGGTTCTTTAGGAGTATATGGTTTCAGGTGTGAACTCATGCTGCTGGTCACCTTACTCTCTAAACTGTTCCGGGAACGTTGTTAAGTCAATTCCCCAGACTGCAGGCAGGTAGAGGAAAATCGCAATCGTGACAAGAATAACAGCAAATACGTTAAGAAGGAAACCAGCTTTCGCCATATCCGGTATTCTTAAATAACCTGAACCAAATACAACAGCGTTCGGAGGCGTTGCAACAGGCAGCATAAACGCACAGCTGGCTGCCACCCCTGCTCCTATCATTAAACTGTAAGGATGCACGTTAATTGCTGCAGCAAGCGAAGCCATAATCGGGAACATCATGGTTGCTGTAGCTGTGTTGGAAGTGATCTCAGTTAAGAAAATGACGAGAGCGATCACTGTAGCCAGAATTAGAATGAAGCTGACTCCTTCTAAGATGGTAAGCTGCGTGCCTATCCATTCAGCCAGGCCGGATTCTTCAAAGCCGGCAGCGATTGCTAAACCTGCACCGAACAATAAGAGAATCCCCCAGGGAAGTCCTTTAGCCGTATCCCAGTCCAGGATAAATTCTCCTTTTCTATTTTTAGATGGGATAAGAAATAAAATTAATGCGGCAGTCATAGCAATAACCGTGTCGTCAATATTTTCATTAATCTCAACTAATACGAAGGAACGCAGAATCCAGGCTAACGCCGTTAAAGTGAAGACTGTCATGACAGCTTTTTCCTCTGAAGACATAGCTCCCAGGGATTTGCGCTCTTTGTTGATCACTTCTCTTCCTCCAGGAAGCTCTTTCATTTTCATGGGATAGGCCATTTTCACAAGGTAAATCCAGGCAATCCCCATAAATATAATTGTCAGCGGTACGCCAAAAGCCATCCAATCTAAAAAGGAAATTTCAATTCCGTATTGATTTTCCACTACTCCTCGAAATAGTGTATTAGGAGGCGTTCCAATTAATGTTGCCAATCCTCCAATCGAAGCACTATAAGCAATACCAAGCATGGTTACTTTTCCAAAATTAAAAGAAGAATGGTCTATGCTGCCTTCACCAGATTTTTCGAGCTGTTCAGAGGACTGATAGATTACAGCCAGACCAATGGGCACCATCATCATAGCTGTGGCAGTATTGGAAATCCACATCGATAAAAACCCCGTAGCTACCATAAAACCCAGCACGATTCGTTCTGTGCTCGTGCCAATCCACGAAATAATAAATAATGCAATCCGCTTATGCAAGTACCATTTCTGCATCGATAATGCGATCAGAAAACCACCCATAAACAGGAAAATAGTATTGTCCCCATAGGAAGAAGCTGTGTCTCCCCCATTCAAACCGCCGGTAAGGGGAAACAAGATTAAGGGGAGCAAGGATGTAGCCGGGATAGGCATGGCTTCCGTAATCCACCATGTAGCGATCCATAACGTACTTGCCAAAATAGCTACCGCACTTTGGGAAAGTCCCTCCGGTTCAAAGAACATCAATGTAAGCGCAAACAAAATTGGCCCTAAAAATAGCCCTATTTTCTGCCGGGTATCAAACGGCGGCTGAGAACCATTCGTATCCTCCGAGTCCGCCTGCTTCTCTTCAGTAAGATTCTCCGAATTGCCATTTACAGTAAATTTCATTAAATCCTTGGCTTCTTCATGCATCTGCCAAAGACGATTCCAGTAGTTTTTTAACAGCGATTGATTCTGCATCTGAAACTCCTCCAATTCCTTTAAAAATAGATTGAAAATTCAAATCTATCGTCAGATTTTATCATAATTTTCTGCATATCGATATAGTATTATTGAGGCAGGAACTGCTCTTACACCGTTTGGCAGGTCTCCACACCTCCACTCCGGGAAGAACGGGGACGAGTTGCCCGAAACCAGTGCAGACAAAGGAAAAAGACGATCATTAAATCTATTGCATCCCCTCCGTAATACATAAGCATGCCTCCGGCTTCTGCTTGAGAAACTGGTACTCCTTCAGGCGGGTGTCCATAGATATACTTAGATAGGATGCCGTGCCCTGCAAGAGCCAGAATTAAAATAATCGAACGGTACAAATAACTCTTCCTGTGGGAAGTCGGATCAATGTACAGGAGCGACGCTGTGAATAAATAACCGGCAACAAAAACATGGAAGTGAATTATAATATGTAACCCTACATACTCGTGCATCATGGAATAGAGACTCGTAGTATAAAGGATCCACAGGCCTCCTACGTTAAGGAGTGATGTAATTACCGGATGCGTCAGTAAACCGGCAGGACGGGATCGTAAAATGAATGTAATTTTTTTCGCAGAATCTACCGGCAGAGCTTTTAAGAATAAAGTGAGCGGCGCGGCCAGAACCATTAATAGTGGAGCGAGCATTCCTAACAGCAGATGTCCGGCCATATGGATAATGAAATTGGAATGCGCCCAATGAGCGAAAGGTCCTACAACTGTCACAAGGGCACAGAGGACACCTGTAAAAAACATGATTGACCGGTGTAAAGGCCAATTCTGCTGCTTCTTTTTTAATGTATATAAGGCTGTACAATAAACAGCCAGGATAATTATAAATGGAAGAGTCAAAAGGACCTGGGCCATCAAAAAACCTTCTCCTGTTACCATGGCACTATGATGCTGACCGTTCACCCTCGCCCCCTCCCATTTCCATGGCGTGTACGTCTTACCAAAACTACTCCAATAATAATCATCAATAAAGCAATCAGATTCCAGATTATATCGTACACAATAACATTGTCGACATACCGTATTTGGTGAATACGCATCAATTTATGCTGAATGATCCCATCGTAAAGCTGAAACGCACCCGCACCAAGCAGAATGCCTCCCCACCATCTTTTCATCGCCACAGCATTTCTTCTTCGTAAATCGGCAAATAAAAAAAGTCCACCAATTGTTGCAAACCAGCTGAGTGCATGAAAGAAACCATCTGAAACAAGCCCGACGTTTGTTGTTGATTTATCATAAAAGTGATGCCAATGTAATAACTGGTGAAAAACTGTTTCATCTAAAAAAGCGACCAGACCAATTCCAAATAAAAATCCAGACCAAAGATTTCTTGATAAATATGTAGCGCCTTCTGCAGATGGTGTATGTGCTGCCATTCCAGGCTCCCTCCTCTATAAGTGGCTTCACTAAATTATTCCCCCGGTATTTTCCTATAAACGTACTGTCACCAAAAATGAGAACAAAATTAATATTAGTTGAGGAGCCAGCCACAAAAACCCCAGGCCTGATTCTGCCTGGGGCTGCTTCGTATTTACATTTTAACGGCTTCCTGAATTCTTTTCTTAAGCAGCCGATTCAAATTGGGATGGCCGTTTAAATAATTACCCATGTCAACACGCTGGTAACTTTGTAGAGGGAGCGTATTCACATATCGTTTCATTTCATTGATTAATATTCCTGTAAATAATAAATAAGGAAGAATTATGACATGTTTTCTTCCGCCAGTGACCATTTCTTTCAGTTTCACTTCAAATCGAGGATGGGCTGCCGTTAAGAAACAGTATTCGATTGAATTTACACCTAGCTTTCTCTTTAATGAGTGAGCGATCGATTTCACGTCTCTTACCGTATCAGGATCCCTGCTTCCTCTTGCGACAATTACTATATCCATATCCGTTGTGATAGGATTAGTTTCTATCATTCTTTCTACGAGGATATCTATCATCATGGGGTGAACCCCTAAAGGACATCCGTAAGTGAATTCAATTTCCGGATAATAATGACTGGCTTTATCGATTTCTTCTGGTATATCTGTTTTGGCATGTCCTGCTGATAAAAGCAGCACCGGGACAACAGCAATTTTTGAGGCCCCTTCCTGCACACAGATCTCGATTCCCTCCAATATAGAAGGAGAAGCTAGTTCAAGAAAGCAATATTCCTGGATGGGGTAATCGATCTTTTTCATAGTTTCCTTCATAAAAGCAGCTGCCTCAGTTACTGCTTCTTCCATACGGCTTCCATGCCCCACATACAGCACGGCTTGCATACCATCACTCCACCTTTATTTATGCTTCCATTACATGAACCCCTGAAAAAGCCGGGTCCTCAGCTAACAACTCCTTAAGACGGGCTCGAAAACGCACGACTTCTCCGACGACAATCATGGCAGGATTCTTAACCTCTGCTTCATCCGCTATTTCCACAATGGTAGAAAGCGTTCCTGTCACTACTCTCTGTTCTTCAGTTGTTCCTTGTTCAATAACCGCCACTGGAGTATCACTTCTGCCCTTTGCCAAAAGCAGCTGACTGCAAATGTATGGAAGATTACTCACCCCCATATATATGGCTAACGTATCTATATTTTCGGAGAGAGTTTTCCAATCGATTTCTTTATCATTTCCTTTACACCGGTGGCCTGCAATTACAGCAAAGGAACTCCCAAGTTCACGATGAGTGACAGGAATATCCGCATAAGCAGGGGCAGCGATGCCAGAAGTAATGCCCGGCACGACCTCACTCTTAATCCCGTGTCTGGCTAAAGCTTCTGCTTCTTCTGCTCCTCTCCCGAATACATAGGGATCCCCGCCTTTTAAACGTGTGACGGTCCTGCCTTGTTTAGCATACTTCACAAGCAGATGATTAATCGTTTCCTGTTTTACGATATGGAACTGAGGGTGCTTTCCGCAAAAAACCAGATCCACATCTGGTTTTGCATGCTCCAGCAATGCCTTATTCACTAACCGATCGTATAAAATGACATCAGCTTCCTGAATGCATTTTTGTGCTTTTAATGTAATTAATTCTGGATCTCCCGGGCCTGCACCCACTAAATATACTTTTGCCATCATTGCCCTCCTCAAAGGCTTTTATTCTGGAATATAAATGTAGACGCTCCCCTTTTCTACTTCTACTTCATACGTGTTCACACATCCTGTATCTGGATCCTGAACCTTCCCATCTTTAACGCTTATCTTCCAATCATGCATAGGGCAGAATACATGCTCACCGCTCACCATTCCTTCGGCAAGTACTCCACCTTTGTGAGGACAGCGGTTTTCAATTACACGTACATCACCGTCAGCCAATTTAAATATAGCTAACTCAAGACCTCCTGCATGGACCGTTCTTCCTAAGTTCTCCGGAAGCTCTTCTACCTTTGCTACAAACACTTTGTTTACCACTTGTTCCATGTAAATCTCCTCCTCTGTAAATTAGTTTGAACCAGCAGCTACTTTCACGTTTTTATATAGGTCTCTCAGCAGGGTTTCATCCTCAATCGCTTCCTTCCACGGATCCTGCTGCTGCACTGCAGCAAGAGCTTCATCCATTCTTTGGTTTAATTCGATAAACGTCTTCTTATTGGATAAGACACTTTGAATGTGATCTAAACCTACGCGTTCGACCCAGGCCGATGTACGTTCAAGATAGTTGGCGTTTTCACGATAATATTGCAGGAAAGCCGCCGTTGTATCTAACACTTCTTCTTCTGTCTTCACTTTAGATAAAAGCTCGGCCTGTCTCATATGAGTCCCGCCATTTCCGCCGACATAGATTTCAAATTCGCCATCAAGCCCGACTACACCTACGTCTTTCACTGACCCTTCAGCACAGTTTCTCGGACATGCTGAGACACTCATTTTCACCTTGTGCGGTGTATTAAGACCTTCAAATTTCTTCTCCATTTGCACACCTAAGCCTATGGAATCCTGTGTTCCAAACCGGCAGAAGTCTGCTCCTACACAAGTTTTCACTGTACGTAAGCCTTTGGCATAGGCCGAGCCTGACGGCATGTCCAGCTCTGACCAAATCCCAGGGAGGTCTTCTTTATTGACACCTAATAAATCTAGACGCTGCCCGCCGGTTACCTTAATCATTTTCACTTCATATTTGTCAGCAACGTCAGCGATTTTTCTTAAGTCGTCTGCATTTGTTACTCCTCCATACATTCTTGGAACTACGGAATATGTCCCGTCGTTTTGAATATTGGCGTGCAATCTTTCATTTACGAAACGTGATTCCTTCTCATCCTTATACTCTGAAGGATTCAGCATACCGAGATAATAATTTAATGCCGGCTTACATTTAGAGCAGCCTGCCTCAGTATTCCAGTCGAGTACATTCATGACTTCCCTTGTATGGGTAAGGCCCTTGGTTTTTATTTCCTCAACCACTTCATCTCTTGATAAAGAAGTACAGGCACAAATTGACTCTTTCTGGTTCTGGTCATATTCATCTCCTAGTGTATGCTCAAGCAGGTCCGCAACTAGTGGTTTACAGCCGCCGCATGAACGAGATGCGTTTGTGCATCCTTTGACTTGCTCCACAGTCGTCAGACCTTGTTCTCCAATTGCTTCGACTATGGAACCTTTAGTCACCCCGTTACAGCCGCATACAATTTCCTCTGCTCCCATAGATTCAATGAAATCGATCCCAGCTTCTTCGTTTTTCCCTTCGTCAAGATACTCTTCAATGGCGGCCCCCTTATTAATCAGGGTTAACAGTCGATTTCCATCTTTCGTATCCCCAAATAGGACAGCCCCGGTGATTCTTCCTTCATCCACGAGCACTTTCTGATAAATTCCACGCCAGTCATCAAACACTTTTACCGTTTTCGTATTCTCATCCTCATTGATTTTTCCTGTTGAAAATACATCGACTCCTGAGACCTTTAACTGGGTAGATAAAACGGAACCCTGATAGCCTTCACTTTCAACACCACAGATTCTCTTTGCCATCTCCTTGCCTTGCTGGTATAACGGGGCAACCAGTCCATATACCATCTCTTTATGTTCTGCACACTCACCAACGGCAAATACATTAGGAATCTGCGTTTCTAAATGATCATCAACTATGATTCCTCGATTAACAGGAATGCCGCTTTCTTTGGCCAGGCTCACATTTGGCTTTATACCTACCGCCATGACAATTAAATCAGCTTCCACTTCTTCTCCATCATTGAACCTTAAACCTTCTACCCTCTCTCCCCCTATAATTTCGGAAGATTGTTTTTCTAACAGAAAATTCATTCCCTGGTCTTCTAACTCTGTTTGCAGCATCTTACCAGCGGTGCGATCTAATTGTCTTTCCATTAGAAAGTCTGCAAGATGGACGACATCTACTTCCATTCCAAGATTCAGCAGGCCACGGGCTGCTTCTAAGCCAAGCAGGCCTCCACCGATAACGACTGCTTTTTTGTATTCCTGTGAGGACTCTATCATTTGTTCACAGTCTTTAATGTCCCGGAAAGCTGTGACCCCCTCTTTATCAGCTCCAGGCAGCGGCAGCATGAATGGAACAGAACCAGTAGCTATGATTAATTTGTCGTAACGAACATGACGATCTTTATCTGTTGTAACTGTTTGTTCCTTCGTATCTACATTAGTAACCGTCTCACCAGGATATAATAGAATATTGTTTTCTTCGTACCACTCCCACGTATTTAATGTAATATCTTCTATTTCTGTATCACCTTGCAGCACTTTGGACAATTGAATACGATCATAGTTTGGATAAGGTTCACTCCCGAATACGGTAATATCAAATTGATCAGGAGATAAATTCAAAATTTCTTCAACTGCCCGAACACCAGCCATACCGTTACCAATCAGCACTAACTTCTGTTTTTCCATGTCGCAATCCCTCCACAATTATTGATCAATCTTAACTTTGTATAGAGTTAAACACTTCTAGCTAAAGCAGGTTCTACTTTTACTGTTGTTAATTTGAAGCCCGGCATTCTGCAGAAGGGGTCTAATTCACCACTAACGAGACGGTTCACGTTTTGATCGCCTCCCCAGTGAAAAGGTACAAACACTGTGTCCTTTCGTATATTCTTTGACCGTCTGCAGCGCACAATTATACCGCCATGCTCTGAAGTAACTCGTACAAGCATTTGATCCTTCAGATTATATTTCTCAGCCGTATCAGGGTGGACTTCCATAAATGACTCAATATGCCTGGCAGCTAACGAAGGACTTTTCCTCGTCTGCTCTCCTGTTAAGTAATGGGACATCACCCTCCCGGTTGTTAGGAAAAGCGGAAACGCGTCCGATGTTTTTTCTTTTGGAGTCCCTCTTCCCTTATTTAAAACGGCCATCCTGGCTTTCCCATCCTGATGAGCGAATTCTTCTTCAAACAATCGTGCTGTTCCATTATGTTCCAACTCTGGACACGGCCATAAAACCCCTTCATCTTTCCTGATCTTTTCATAGGTTATTCCATAGTAATCGGCCCTTGCTCCGCGGGAGGCGATTCGTAATTCATTGAAAATCTCCTCAGGCGATTGGTAGGAGAATTGATCACTCTTTCCCATCACGGAGGCAATCTCACAGATAATCTGCCAATCATGTTTCACTTTTCCAGGCAGAGGATAACTAGCTTCTCTTAAAGTTACTCGGCCTTCCACATTCGTCATTGTCCCTTGATCTTCTAGATAAGAGGAAGCCGGAAGAACTAAGTCTGCAAGCTCAGCCGTTTCTGATAGGAACATATCTACGGCAACTAGAAATTTAAGCTTCTGAAGAGATTTCTTTATAAAGTTTGCGTTTGGATTGGAGATTAACGGGTTCGAGCACATCACGAGCATGCCAGTGATTTTTCCTCGGTCGATCTCTTCAAACATTTCATATGCTGAAACACCTTTACGAGGAAGTTCTTTTTCCTCCACTTCCCACAGATGTGCGATATACTTACGGTCAGCCTCATTTTCAATGGAACGATAGCCCGGCAGCTGATCAGATTTTTGACCATGCTCTCTTGCTCCCTGGCCGTTCCCCTGGCCCGTAACTGCACCAAATCCTGAATAAGGTCTGCCGATTTTCCCTGTGGCTAGCAGGATGTTAATAAAACTTCGTACAGCTTCCGTCCCATCAAGCTGCTGTTCAATTCCTCTGGCTGTGAAGATCATCCCCGACTCTTCTTGGCCAAAGGTGATAGCAGCCTGGTACAGCTGGTCTTTCGGAACTCCCGTCGCAAATGCGCACTCTTCTAAATCAAGTAAAGATACCTCGTGAGCCGCCTCTTCAAATCCCTGGACTCTATTATTTATAAACTCTTTATCTATTAAATCTTCTTCTATTATTATTTTCAGCAGGGCACTGGCTAACACAACGTCTGTGCCTGGTTTATTTTTTAAATGCAAGTCGGCAATATCGGTCGTTGCTGTTTCCCTTGGATCAATTGTTATAATATATGCACCATTTTCTTTCGCCTGTTCAAAATAAGGCATAATGGTAGGCTGACACTCTGCTATGTTGGTTCCAGCCAGCACAATACATCGTGTACGAGGAATCTCCTGAAGGGAATTCGTAAACCCCCGATCGACTCCAAAGCTTTGATTTGCACCTGTAGCAGCCGAGGACATGCAAAGCCTTCCATTGTAATCAATATGCTTTGTTTTTAATCCTACTCTGGCAAACTTCCCGAGCAGGTAAGCTTCTTCGTTCGTCAGTGAAGCACTTCCATAAACAGATAGTGCATCCAATCCGTCCTGTTCCTGAATGTCAGTAAAGTGAGTCTTAATTTTTTCTAATGCTTCACTCCAACTGATCGGCACAAACTCTCCGTTTCTTTTCAGCAGCGGCTGCATGAGTCGATCTCTATGAAACGCATGCTGATGAGCGTTCATTCCTTTCACACACAATCTGCCTTGAGTAGTGGGGTTATCCTTGCCCACTGTCTTATATGATGTACGTGAAACAACTTGTTGTTCTAGTAACTGCATTTTGCATTGCATGCTGCAAAAAGGACATTGAGATTCATAAACTCTTTCTGATTGGGCTTCCTGCTGTTTGGTGCGAAAATATTTCAACATTAATTCAGTCAAGCCGGCTCATCCTTTTCCCTAATAATGTGAAGTTCTTAGTTATGGACTACTTGTTTTAGAGAGAGACATATCCTCTTTCAGCGTCTGCAGTAAATCCTCACAAAGCTCCTGGTTAAAGAGGACTTCCCGTATGTGTACGAGACTTAAGCGGTCCACCCACTGCCAGGTCCTCTCTAAATAGCGAGCTGACTTTCGATAATATTGCAGACATCCAAGGATCATTTCCTCTACTTGATGGTCTTCTTCTACTACACATAGCAGCTGGGCTTTTCTAGCATTCCTGCCGCTGCTTCCCCCGATGTAAATCTCCCAGGTCCGATCCACCTTAATGGCGCCGAAATCCTTCGTAGTCGAACCCGCTCCGTTATGGATGCATGAAGAGATCCCCATTTTCACCCGGTACGGTGTTTGAAGCAGCTCTGTTTTTCTTTCTATATTCCGGGCAAGCTTCTGTGCTTTATGTTTCTCACATTTACAATCGTGGGTCCCCACGTTCGTTTTCACCGGTTCAACCCGGTTGCCGTACGGAGAGCGAAGCGGCATATCCAGTGATTCCCATATCTCTGGAAGATCTTTTTTATTTATTCCAAAAATGTGAATTCTTTGGTCTGCTCCAACAGCAAGTTTAGAAAGGTTGTACCTTTCGGAAACATTCGTGATCTTCTTCAATTGATCAATTGTCAATTCACCACCATACAATTGGGGAACGACCGCATAACGGCCGTCATGCTGGAGGACAGCCTTCTGCTTTTCACTAAACACCATCTCTTCCTCCCATTTTTTATGCTGGTTGTGAATCATTCCTAAATAGTAATCCAGAGCAAGCCGGCACGTAGTACATCCTTCACGCTTTATCCATCCCAGCTGGTTCATGACTTCCTTCACATTCGATAGATTTTGAAGCTGAATCTGTTCAACAACCTCATCTTCCGTTAAAGAGGTGCAATGACAAAGCGGTTTTTCATTTACTACACTTTCGTTAAAGCCTTCACTGCGTACATAATCCAGCAAATCAGAAACTAACGGTTTACATCCTCCGCAGGAACTAGAAGCTTTCGTATGCTCTTTAACCTGTTCTACGGAAGATAAATTTCCCTGCTGAACCGCCTGGATGATTTCTCCTTTACTCACACTGTTGCATGTACAAATGGATTGATCTAATGCTTGAGAAGCAGCTACTGAATTTTCAGGACAGGGTGTTTCTAATAATTCCGGCTTATCCTGCGGTGAAATTACTTTGTTCTTCTCAATGGCATCCAACACCTGAGGCCCTGCTTTAGTGTCGCCAAACATCACAGTACCGACAGCTTTATTACCTTTGAAGAATATTTTTTTATAAACAGCTTCTGACTCATCAAGGTATTGAATGGCTTTCGTTCCTTCTCCAGGAACAATTTCACCTGCAGAGAATACGTTTACTCCTGAAATCTTCAGTTGAGTGTAAAGCAGAGAGCCTTTATACCCTTCATTCTTTTTCCTGCATAAATGTTTCGCTAACACTTCCCCTTGTTCGTATAAAGGTTGCACTAACCCGTATACCCTCCCCCGATGCTCAGCACATTCCCCGACCGCAAACACATCAGGAGCACTGGTTTCCAGTTTGTCATTGACGAGAATTCCGCGGCCTGTCGCTAAACCGGCTTCATTCGCTAACTGGACATTAGGCTTTACTCCCACGGCCATAACGACAAGGTCAGCTTCGATCGAAGTTCCATCTTTAAATCGAATTCCTTCTACCCTATGCTCACCAAAAATTTCGGCCGATTCTTTCTCCAGAAGAAAGTTCATTCCCTGCTCCTCGAGCTGCTCCTTAAGCATCAAAGAAGCCTGCTCATCTAATTGTCTCTCCATAATATAGTTGGATATGTGCACCACATGGGTTTTCATTCCCAGGTTCAGCAATCCTCGAGCTGCCTCAAGACCAAGCAGTCCACCTCCAATAACGACAGCTTTGGTGTGCTTTTCAGCTGCGTCCATCATTCGTTCGCAGTCTTGTATGGTTCTAAACGAGAGAACTCCGTCTTTATCTGCACCATCGACAGGTAAGATAAATGGAGTCGAGCCGGTAGCTACGATTAACTTGTCGTACTTTACTATCCGATTTTGATCGGTAATTAATTTCTTATCCTTTGTATTAATTTTTATTACGGTTTCCCCTGTGAATAATTGAATACCGTTCTTTTTATACCATTCATACGGCCGTATCGTAATATCACTTAACGATGTATCTCCTTGCAAAACGGAAGAAAGCATAATCCTGCTGTAGCTTGTATGCGGCTCACTGCCAAACATACTGATCTCAAAAGCATTTGAATCTTCCTGAAGGATATTCTGCACACACCGTATACCTGCCATTCCGTTTCCTATCACTACAAGCTGCTGCTTTTTCATCCTATAAACCTCCAACAGACGCTTATCCTCATTTGTTTAAAATGTTTGAATATTTAAATTAAATATATCACATAACAAACGATGATGTAACCTTTTATGTTAAGAAAGTTAACATATAGTGATATTAGTAGAGGGAAATGTACCCAATATATATTAAATATAGGTTTTCTAAGTCTCGTTATTATTTACACGTTAATAAAAATGACATCTATGTTTACAGCCCAACTGAGGGAACTGCGCGAGTCGACGATCCGCAATCCTTGAAGCTGAGCCCGTGCTCACGGAAAGCGAAGTGTTTTGACGGAGGAATGTAAGAATTCTTTCATGGGTCATAAAAAAATCCGAACGGATTCCACAGAATCGTTCGGATTACTTTATGCTTTATTCAGTTTTGGCCCGGTTTGATTAAAGTTTTAATTTTTGTCGAATTCCGTTTACTAATGGAGTAATTTCTTCAATCTTCATAAAATACACTACTGCTAAGTAAATAACAGCTGCCGTAATAATCGTTATGATTAATGTAATTTGAAAGTCAATCACATTTAACAGTGAATGGTAGACTAACTCCGCTGCTGCTCCCATAATCAAGGAGGCAGCAACGACTTTTAAAAACGACCCAGTCATTCGTCTGTAATTCAAGGAACCAAGTTTATTCCTTAAATTATAAAATAATAAAACAGTACAAAAGATCGCTGAAATACTTGTGGCTAAAGCCAGTCCGCTAATCCCCATATATCTGGAGAGGATCAGGTTTAACACAATATTTAACCCCATGGCCATCGCTGCATTCACCATAGGCGTCCTGGTATCCTGTAAAGAAAAGAACGCCTTAGATAAAATAACACGCAATCCGGTCCCCATCATCCCGATGGAATAGAAGAAAAAAGCCCCAGCTGTCATCGTTACGGCCTGAGCATCAAAAGCTCCCCGATCAAACAGCATTCGTACGATCGGTTCAGCAAACAACATCGATCCCACGGTTGCGGGTACAATTAATACAGAGATACCAATAATAGATTGATATAAGGAACGTTTTAACCCTTCTATGTTGTCCTTCGATGCCATTTTTGAAATTAAGGGATACATCACCGTAGCAATAGAGGTGACAAACACCCCGTGCACAAAACCATTTAATGTATTTGCGTAGTTAAGGGCCGAGATCCCCCCTGTTGAAATTTGTGAAGCCAGCGTACGGTCGACCAGCTTATTAATTTGGTGAACCATTGACCCTAGAATGACAGGCACGGCTAAAAGAAGCATCTTTTTTAGGTGTTCATCCTTCAAATCAAAGGTCGGTTTATAGTGGTACCCTTTCTTATAGGCAAACAGCAGCAAGATAAGCAGCTGGACGAACAATGCTGTTACAAATCCAAAAGCCAGAAGGTCTACGACGTTCAACTGATAACTGATCATAATCGAAAGAATCACAATGATACTCATCGGGATACCAAGAAGATTAGGAACAGCGAAGTACTTTTTATAATTCAGGTAAGCACTCAATACCCGGATAAAAATTGTAAAATAAATACCAAGGATTGTGATTCTCGTAAATGTAACCGCAGTTTGCAATGTCGCCCCTTCAAACCCACTGGCAAACACTTTAACTATCGGTTCAGTAAAAAACAATCCAGCGGCCACGATCAGCGTACAAAAGGCGAGCAGGACGTTGATTAGATTATTTGTATAGCGGATGGCTTCGGGGCTGCCTTCCTCCTCTTCGATCCGGCTGTACATTGGAATATAGCCGGTAGAGATTCCTCTGGCAACAACCCCAAAAATAACCACCGGGATTGTCATGGAAATAATATAAGCATCACTAATCCCTGAAGCTCCGTAGAAATACGCAAGAATAACATCCCTGAAAAACCCAATAAATTTAGAAAAAATGGTTAATACCATTAAAATAACAACAGCTTTTTTCATAACGATCTCCAATAACTTATATCAATTTGTTGTAGAAAAAGAAGGAGTTGGTGTGTGAGTTTCCTCCCTATATTTCCCTTTAAATGTCTCAACCTCATCATTCGTATAGAAATGCTTCATATATTTTGAGTCATAAAGCGCATTTAAATATTCTTCACTCGGTTGAATGTTTTGTTTAAATTCTTTATAGACAGACTGATACCACTTCTGCTCCCCCATATTTTCATTAGTTAGTGTGAACTCCTCCATATCGAGGAAATCTCGAATGATCTGCTCTGCTTCATTCAGCTTTTCCATTGTTAATAAAAGCACTTCGACGTTCCCTTTTTCAATGACTGTATACCCTTCTTCTTTATGGAAAGGATAATTGTACACATCAATATTCCAGGTCCGTTTAAACTCATTATCGAACCAGTTAATTCCGTAATGATGGTTAAACTTCTGAAAGAAATCATTTCTAAAGGCCTGAAGATTAGTGTTTGCTTCCTGCCGGTTATCTGTTGTGCTGTTTATATCCATAAGAGGAACGTGGAAAGCCTGAAAGTACATGGACAAATTCCTGGAGACAGGCTCCCTTACGATAGAAATAACCTTTAATTTCTTCCTGCTCTTTAACAATTTTAATACGAGTTGTTTCGTCAGGAAATAGTTTAACCTATGTAATGGCGAACGATAAAATTTGATGGCGTGATAATTCTTATACATTTCGTAAGAGATCGGAGAGTAAAAACTATGGATGTGAAGCGGCAGATATCCATATGATTTTAACGATTTGGTCAACGAAGTCGAACCCACTTTCCCCATTTGGTGGATCAGCACAAGATTCTCCCTCTTCCTGTAGGTTTGATTGAAATAATTAATCTTCTTTAACAAAATAAAGAACCCCTTTTAAAATTTTAAAAATTAAGACTATTGATGGTATTCACTGAGCGTATCAATAGTTACAATTTTAATCAATCCACATCATACTTTTGTTTCATAAAGAAATGAACTAATTCTATTCTCTATTATACTAGTAAACCATTCACTCATTTTAAAATTCCTGACATGAAATTTCTAATAAAAGGGTATGGTTACTAGCATAGTGGAGTAACGATTGGGGCTGATAAAGCAAAAATCCAGAGAAAATATTCACGATCGATAACATAACGCACTAAAATTTTCACTACTTAAAGGAGACTTGTCATGGATAAAAAACAGACAAAATGGAAATTCATGAATAAAGTTTTTTGGGTTTCTTTTACTATCATTTTCGTATTCGCACTATGGGGAGGCTTAGCTCCTGAAGCCCTTGCCTCACAAGCAGAAAACATTTACGGTTTTATCGCGAACACCTTTGGATGGTTTTACTTAGTCTTTGTGCTATTTTTAATTCTTTTCAATTTCTACTTAGCCTTCAGTAAATATGGAAAAATCCGTTTAGGCGGAGATGATGTTAAACCGAAATATCCGCTGTTCACCTGGATTGCTATGCTGTTCAGCTGTGGATTTGGAGTAAGTATCGTGTTCTGGGGCGTAGCAGAACCCATGACTCACTTTGGTACACCCCCTCCATTTGACGGCAACATAGAACCGGAATCCGCAGAGGCTGCCCGGGTCGCTATGTGGAATGCTTTTTTTAACAATGGAATCCACCAATGGGCCTCCTTTACGTTCGTAGGTCTTGCTCTTTCCTACTTCATCTACCGTCAGGATGAAAGAAGTTTAATCAGCGACACGATGAATTCAGTTATAGGAAGCACAGGCAAAAAACCGCTCCGTAACACCATTGATATCATTGCGATAATTGCAACCGTAATGGGTGTTGCCACGACGCTCGGCTTGAGTGTTTTACAGATTAACAGCGGACTTGGAAGCGTATTTAATGCTCCGGCAGGCGGCACAACCCAACTTATCATCGTTGTAGTTATGTTTGTGTTCTTTATGCTGTCCACTCTATCCGGTCTTGATCGAGGGATAAAATACTTAAGTAATGCCAACCTTGGCATCGCTCTATTTCTAATGATTGCTGTATTACTTATCGGACCTACAGGCTTCATACTCGATACGATTACAATGGGAATAGGGGACTACCTGCAAAACTTCTTCCAGGCAAGTTTACGCCTGGACCAATATAACGAAGGCACCTGGGTACAGGACTGGCCCGTTTATTACTGGGCCTGGACGATTGCGTGGGCTCCGTTTGTGGGTATGTTCGTTGCTCGTATTTCGAAGGGCCGTACCGTACGTGAATTCGTACTTGGTGTTATGGTAGCTCCGCCATTTATAGGACTGATCTGGATTGGGATCTTTGGCGGGACAGCAGTAAACTTAGACCTGTTCCACGGCACCGATATCGCTGCTGCGGTTGCGGAGGATGAAACAACAGCCCTCTTCAGTATGCTGGAGAACCTGCCATTAGGACCTATTTTATCCATTCTCTCCATCTGCCTGTTATTCACATTCTTAGTCACATCAGCGGACTCCGCAACATTTGTCCTTGGAATGATGAGTTCAAATGGAGACACAAACCCATCCGTCGTAGTAAAAATTGTCTGGGGTACATTAATTGCTGCCCTGGCCATTATCCTAATCTTAAGCGCCGGTTTAGAAGGCTTACAGACCGCCTCACTCATCGGTGCACTGCCGTTTTCGATCGTCTTGTTTATCTCCTGTTTATCCCTGCTCAAATCAATCCGCGAGGACTACAGAGAAGCCAGACTTGAAGAAGAACGCAAACGCCACCTTAAAATTCAGAAGCAAATTGAAGATTACAATTCAGATGATTAATGAACAAAAACGGCCGGAGGAAGGTGGCCTTCTCTTCCTCCGGTCGGATTGCTTATGTCGCGAGCGTCTGGGTGCTTGCGTTGTATGATAATTTCCTGGCACACAAAAAAAGCAGGGAGTCTCCAAATTCACTTTGGATTCCCTGCTTTTTGTTTTGAATAACCGATGAAGATCAGCGGATCGTCTTCAACGATAAAATAAACCAGGTAAAATACGAGGCAAGCCCGATCATTAGAATTTTTACAAACAATAAAGGAACAACAAATAACGCTGAATACAGAATAGACACCCATAAAACCGTGACCCCGATCACCTTGGCTTTAAGAGGAATTCCACGATGTTCCCGGTAGTTTTTAATATAGCGGCCAAAATATTTATTCTCAAGCAGCCACCAGTACATCCGCTCCGAACTGCGAAAAAAGCATGCAGCAGCTAAAAGCAGTAAAGGAGTAGTGGGAATTAACGGAAGTACGATGCCAAGAATCCCAATTGCTAAGGACACGCAGCCTGAAATAAGAAGGAGAGCTTTTTTTACGTTTCGCATAGAAATACCTCACTACAATAAAATCTCTTTTAACTTTATCACAATAAGGAGTCAGCGGTAATGTGCGAGTATATGAAAACTTTCCTGTCGTTAATACAAATGGAAACGTGAAGAGGAGTTGAGAAACCTGTGATAAAATAGAACCACCTCTAATCAGGGAACAACCAGGAAATTTTAGGAGTGGACATACAATGGATAAAAAAGATATAGCCGGCATCCGCAGACAGCTTAAAGTAGAAAATGACTTACTGAAGATCACTGACATTTTTAACGTATATATCATGAAGGAAACGACAGACATTTATCATCACCAGAGCCAGCCGTTCGAAATGCTGGACACCGATCAACAAGAACTGTTCATGAACAATTTTAAGAAAGTACTGTCCGGTCAGCTGGATGAAAAATTATTTGAACTGAAGTTTCAGCGCGACGCCGAGAACAGCAGTCAATTTATTTTACATAGAGGGTTACTAAGCAGCGAGGTCGAGGATTGGAAGGAACAGATGCTGCAGATGACAGAGAAAATGATCAAAGACCATCCATACGAAAAAGATGTCGTTATTACGTTTATTCGCGCTGAATACTTAAAGCCTGTGAAAAGCCGCAATGACGAAGCAGAAGAAAGTGAACGAGATGCCGTTTACTCCAACCCCTTTATTCTTTGCAGCATCAACAAAACAGAAGAACCAAAAAAAGAAATCCAATTCGACTATGTCGAAAAAGAGTTTAAATACAAGATTGAGGTAGATCCGGTTATTGACCTAAAGAATCCGATGACAGGGTTTCTATTTCCCGCCATTACCGATGGAGCTTCAGACGTAAACCATGTGTTATATGCCGCGGGAAAAGCTAATGAGCCAGATTATCGTTTCATCGAAGACGTATTAAACGGAGAAGAGATCATGACGGCTAAGGAAGATAAAGCGGTGTTTGAGGAAGTGATTAAGGATGTCGTCGGCGACCAGCTTAACCCTTCTACTCTCGCTAACGTCTATGGAGAAATCAATCGTGTCGTAGAAGAAAATGAAGAAGATGAAGCACCCAAACTCGATTATAAGGACGTAGAACGGGTTTTAATGCAAAGCGGCGAGAAAGTAGAATCTGAAAAAATAAAAACCGCTTTTCACAGAGTGACTGATGACGAAGGATATGAGCTGAAAGCCAGCAGTATTGTGCCAAAGTATAAATCGAAATCTATTAAAATCAACACGAAGATAGCCAATATCTCAATCAGCCCTCAAGACCTGGAATACGTCAGACAGGTAAATTATAAAGGGAAACGCTGTATCATGATTGAAATTGAAGAAGACGCTGAAATTGATGGATTTAAGATGCTCCCTGAAGCGTTTGGCGAGTGAAAGTAAAATATAGACTAATAGACACATGCAGAGCCTGTGACAAAACTGAATAGAAATATAAATCCGAACGATTCTATGGAAATCAGTTCGGATTTTTTATGAGCCAAGAAAATATTTTTACCATCGCTCCTTCCCTGTGCACGACTTATTATTGAATAAAGATAATCAGCTTTTATTTATCCCCTTCCACCAAGAACCATATATTCAAAAAAATGGATTATACTGCTGTTTTAAAAACGGCTGATAACATTCACGAAACCTTATCAGGATCAGGGGGCTCGCACTTATTTTTTAAAACTGATAAAATATACTTTAAATTCAGTAAATTTGTTAAAATAAGAGTGAATGGGACTTTTACTACTGTCACAATAATATTCGTACCTGTATATGCTTAAGGTGAATCTATCATTTTCTATGTTTCCTAATTGAAAATAATTTCAAGAATTTGAGTGTCTTACTTTCAATTCAAGTGCTAATTTATTATAATTATAATCTGAGAGAGATTATAAATACTTTTTTGCACATAAAGAAGGGAGAATGAAACATGGACAAGAATGAAATGCACGAAAGCCAAGCGGGTAAATGCCCAGTATCCCACGGGAAAACAGAGGAAGAGAATGCTGTCACCACCGCAAAAGTCGGCACGACCAATAAAGATTGGTGGCCGAACCAGCTGAACCTGCACATTTTACATCAGCATGATAAGAAGACGAATCCTATGGGGGAAGACTTTGATTATGCAGAAGAATTTAAAAAGCTGGACTATTACGCACTTAAGCAGGACCTTCGTGAGCTAATGACTACGAGTCAGGAATGGTGGCCTGCTGACTATGGACACTATGGTCCCCTCTTTATCCGTATGTCCTGGCACGCAGCCGGTACGTATCGTACAGGTGATGGCCGAGGCGGCGGTGCTACGGGAACACAGCGTTTCGCACCATTGAACAGCTGGCCGGATAACGCCAACCTTGACAAAGCACGCAGGCTGCTCTGGCCGATTAAGCAGAAGTACGGAAACAAGATCTCCTGGGCTGACTTGCTTGTACTAACAGGAAATGTTGCGCTTGAAGACATGGGCTTGAAGACCTTTGGTTTTGCCGGAGGACGTGAAGATGTCTGGCATCCGGAAGAAGATATTTACTGGGGTACGGAGAGAGAGTGGCTCGGGGACAACCGTTACTCAGGTGACCGGGAGCTTGAAAGTCCGCTTGCGGCCGTACAGATGGGTCTCATCTATGTAAACCCTGAAGGTCCTAACGGAAATCCGGATCCGCTGGCAAGTGCCCGCGACATTCGTGAAACATTCGGCCGCATGGGAATGAACGATGAAGAAACAGTTGCCTTGATTGCCGGTGGGCACACATTCGGTAAAGCTCACGGTGCAGGGGACCCTGAAAAGGTCGGTGGATCACCAGAGGCAGCAGATATTGAAGAGCAAGGTCTAGGCTGGAACAGTACGCACGGAAGCGGTAAAGGACGCGATACGATCACGAGCGGCGTAGATGGTGCATGGACAGCTAATCCGACTGTTTGGGATAACGGGTACTATGATTTGTTATTCGGTTATGACTGGGAGCTTACAAAGAGTGCTGCCGGCGCCAATCAGTGGGCACCAGTAAACCCTAAAGAAGAAGACCTTGCACCGGATGCTGAAGACCCGTCTGTAAAGGTTCCAACATTTATGACTACAGCTGACATGGCTCTGCGTGAAGACCCTGATTATGAAAAAATTTCACGCCGTTACCATGCGAATCCGGATGAATTCGCAGATGCGTTCGCACGAGCCTGGTTTAAACTGCTTCACCGTGACATGGGACCTAAATCAAGATACCTTGGACCTGAAGTTCCAGAAGAAGATCTCATCTGGCAGGATCCAATCCCTAAAGTGGATTATGAACTCTCAGACGCTGAAATCAAAGAACTGAAAGCGAAGATTCTTAATACAGGATTATCTGTCAGCGAACTCGTTACAACAGCATGGGCTTCCGCAAGTACGTATCGCGGCTCTGATATGCGCGGTGGTGCAAATGGCGCCCGCATCCGCCTGGCTCCTCAGAAAAACTGGGAAGTGAACGAACCTGAACAGCTTGAAAAAGTGCTTGCAGTTTACGAAGATATCCAAAGCAAGCTGGATAAGAAAGTCAGCATCGCTGATTTAATTGTTCTCGGCGGAAGTGCAGCCATAGAAAAAGCTGCAAAAGATGCAGGTGTAGACGTTACCGTTCCATTCGCACCAGGACGCGGCGATGCCACACAAGAACAGACAGACGTTGAGAGCTTTGAAGTATTAGAGCCGATGGCAGATGGATTCCGAAACTATGAGAAGAAAGCGTACACCCTGAGCCCGGAGGAATTGTTAGTGGACAAAGCTCAACTGCTTGGCCTTTCTGCTCCGGAAATGACAGCATTGATCGGTGGTATGCGCGTGCTGGGAACGAACTATAAAGGCACAGATCACGGCGTATTCACTGACCGTGTCGGTTCCCTTACAAACGACTTCTTCGTCAACCTGCTTGACATGGGTATTGAATGGAAGCCGTCAGACTACAACTTATACGAAGGCCGCGACCGCCAGACAGGCGAACTCGTTCGCACAGCTACACGTGTCGACCTCGTATTCGGTTCAAACTCTGTCCTGCGTGCTCTTGCTGAAGTATATGCCCAGGATGACAATCAAGAAAAATTTGTACGTGACTTCGTAAATGCATGGGTTAAAGTCATGAACGCGGATCGTTTTGATCTTAAACAAACTAGTGATTTGACAGTGTCTCAACAGGCATAATAATTAAAAGCACCTTACCTGGATGCTTGAAGCGGTTAGTTTGGCTTCTAAGGCATCGGGTAAGGTGCTTTTTTAATTCATAAATCTAAGACTTTCTTTCTAACCAGGTCACACACTCCACATGATTCGTCTGCGGAAACATATCAACAGGCTGTACTTCTTTCGTCTCATAGCCCCCATCCTCAAGTACACGCAAGTCACGCGCAAGCGTCGATGGATTACAGGAAACATAAACAATCCGCTCCGGCCCCATATCCAGCATCGCCTTCAATAGTTCCTCGTCGCACCCTTTTCTTGGCGGGTCAACAACAATTACATCCGGCTGAAGGCCTTGATTGCGCCACCATGGCATGATTTCTTCGGCTTGTCCGACGTAAAATTTGGCGTTGTCCATTTTATTTAAGCGGGCATTCTTCTTGGCATCGGTTACCGCTTCAGGAACAATTTCTACACCGTACACTTTCTTCGCTTTTTGCGCCAGGAACAACGAAATCGTACCGATGCCGCAGTAGGCGTCGATGACGGTTTCTCCTCCTCGAAGGTCCGCGTATTCAAGTGCCTGATCGTAAAGCTTTTTCGTCTGGGTCGGGTTGACCTGATAAAAAGATTTTGGCGAGATCATAAACTTCACGTCGCCGATGGTGTCGTAAATGTATTCATCTCCCCAGATCACCTTTGTTTCTTTTCCTAAAATGACGTTCGTCCTGCCGCTGTTCACGTTGTGGACGATGGACTTCACGTTAGGAAAGGTTTCCCGGAGCTCGTCGATTAACTTCTCCTGGTGGGGAAGTTTTTTCGTTCGGGTGACAAGGACGACCATAATATCCTTCGTTGTCTGCCCGGTGCGTACCATAATGTGACGCAGGACGCCGCGGTGATTCTCTTCGTCGTAGGCGTCGATGCCGAGACGGCTGGCGATGCGGCGGACAGATTCTACCATGCGGTCGTTCATTTCATCCTGTATCACGCATGTATCCATATCGATGATGTTATGGCTTCGTTTTTGATAAAAGCCGGTCATCAGCTGGCCATCTTCTTTTTGCCCGACGGGAATTTGTATTTTATTACGGTAGCGCCATGGATCGGCCATTCCGATCGTTTCGTGAACAGGGACGTGCTCTAAATGAGCGATTTTTTTCATCGCGTTTTTTACTTGATTGTGCTTCATTTCAAGCTGCATGCTGTAGCTCATGTGCTGCAGCTGACAGCCACCACACTGGTAATAAACGTCACATGGCGGTTCGACTCGTTCATCGCTCGGTGTCTCCACTTCGAGCAGCTTTCCAAATCCGAAGTTCTTCTTCACTTTCACAACCTTCACCTGTGCCTTTTCTCCAGGCAGACCGTGCGGCACGAATAAAGGGTACCCGTCCACTTTGCCGACGCCGCTGCCTTCATGAGTCAGGTCCTCGAAGGTTAACTCGATCGTTTGATTCTTTTGTACCGGCGGTTTAGGTTTTGCCATCGTTCATCCGTCCTTTTCATTTCTTAGCTTTCCCTATTATAACAAAAAACGCCACCGTTATTAGAACGGCAGCGTTTACGGTTAACAATTATCCTTTGGATCTGTCGAGAATTTATCCTCCGGTACGAAAAATTCAATATGCCGGTATAGATTGACGAACTCCCCAGGGAGCTGTCCGCCATATTCTCCATCAATGTTTAACTGCATTTTTTCCTCGGTATGCACTTTTACACGGCTTGCTGTCGTATGAATAAACTTCGGATGGTTCAAATGGTTGCCCTGAATAGCCAGAGTAGCGAGGCGGACGAATTCAGCGATGTTCATTTTCTCAATGATCATTAGATCAAATACACCGTCATCCATTTTCGCCCCAGGCGCCAGCTTTTCAAGCCCTCCGACCGAGTTGGTATTCGAAACGAGAAACAGCATCACTTCCCCTTCAAAGAGACGTCCGTCGTATTCCATCTGAACAAATGTTGGACGCAGCGAAGGAAGCATCTCGATGCCTTTTAAATAGTAGGCGAGCTGTCCAAGCATCGTTTTCAGCTTACTTGGCACTTCATACGAAATTTCAGTAATTTTACCGCCGCCGGCAATGTTCATGAAATATTGATCGTTGACTCGTCCAATATCTAAAGGAGTTGAATAATCAGCTAAAATCACATCTACCGCTTTATGAATATTACGCGGTACGCATAAGGCACGCGCGAAATCGTTTGTAGTTCCCACAGGAATAATACCGAGCTTTGGTCTGAATTCCTGCTCAGCAATTCCGTTTATTACTTCATTAATTGTTCCATCCCCGCCTGCTGCCACAACGACATCAAACTCACGCTCAACAGCAATTTTAGCTGCTTCTGTCGCATCGCCTTCACACGTTGTCGCATGGGCAGAAGTTTCGTACCCTGCCTGTTCAAAGCGCTGCAGGACATCAGGAAGAACTTTTCTAATAATCTCTCTCCCAGAGGTCGGATTATATATAATACGGGCACGCTGCATAGTATGACCCCCTCATCCATCATGCTCCAAATAACATCATAGCTCTTTTTGCATCATTTGAAAACATTTTTGTATTCCACAAACAAAAGCACGCACGATGAGTGCGTGCTCTCATTGTGGACGGAAAGGGTCGTACCCTTGCCGCATTGCTCTATCGCTTATCGATTTCTTCTAACAAGATCTTGTTTACCATAGGCGGGTTTGCCTGACCTTTTGTCTGCTTCATTACCTGGCCGACTAAGAAACCAATCGCTTTGTCTTTACCATTCTTATAGTCTTCAATTGACTGCTGGTTATTATTAAGAATACCTGTAATAATTTCACGAAGCTGGCCTTCATCGGAAATCTGTACAAGACCTTTGTCTTTTACAATCTTCTCTGGATCTCCGCCTTTTTCGACGAGGTCTCCAAATACCTTCTTCGCGATCTTAGAAGAAATGGTGCCGTCTTCAATCAGCTTCGTCAGTTTCGCCAATCCTGAAGGTGTTAAGGCAAGGTCGCTGAATTCTTTATCATGCTTATTCATATAAGCCGACACTTCACCCATCAGCCAGTTGGAGGCCTGCTTCACGTCCCCGCCTGCTTCGATCGTTTCTTCGAAGAAATCGGACATTTCCTTATTGTTTGTTAGAACCATCGCATCATACGCAGGAAGCTTTAACTCTTCAATGTAGCGTTTCTTACGAGCGTCGGGAAGTTCAGGAATCTGATTAAAGATACGGTCTTTCCACGCTTCATCAATGTGAAGAGGCACAAGATCCGGTTCCGGGAAGTAACGGTAGTCATCTGAACCTTCCTTCACACGCATCAGGATCGTTTCTTTCGTCTGTTCATCATAACGGCGGGTTTCCTGAAGAATTTCTCCGCCGGATAGGAGGACCTTCTCCTGGCGCTTCTCTTCAAACTCAAGACCTTTTTGTACAAACGAGAACGAGTTTAAGTTTTTAAGTTCAGTCTTTGTCCCGAATTCTTCCTGGCCGATTGGACGAATGGAAAGGTTGGCGTCACAACGCAGCGATCCTTCTTCCATCTTACAATCAGATACACCTGTATACTGGATAATATTCTTTAATGCCTCTAAATAAGCATATGCTTCTTTTGGTGAACGAATGTCTGGCTCGGACACAATTTCTACGAGCGGTGTTCCTTGACGGTTAAAGTCAACGAGAGAATAGCCGTCATCACTGTGAGTCAGCTTACCAGCATCCTCCTCCATGTGCAGGCGGGTAATGCCGATGCGTTTCTTCACCCCATCAACTTCAATATCGATGTAGCCATTTTCTCCGATTGGTTTATCAAATTGAGAAATCTGATACGCTTTCGGGTTGTCCGGATAGAAATAGTTCTTACGATCGAACTTCGTATCGGTGGCAATCTCACAATTCAACGCCATAGCCGCTTTCATTGCATAGTTTACAGCTTCCTCGTTAAGAACAGGAAGTACTCCCGGGTAGCCAAGGTCGATCGGGTTAACGTTTGTATTCGGTGAATCCCCGAACATATTCGGAGAAGGACTGAAAATTTTAGATGCTGTTTTTAATTCTACGTGGACCTCAAGTCCAATCACTGTTTCAAAATTCATTAGCGCGCACCTCCAAGGGACGGGCGTTGTTTATGGAAGTCTGTCGCCTGTTCATAGGCATGAGCAGCACGATAAACGCTGCTCTCATCAAAGTGCCGGCCGATAATCTGCAGGCCGATCGGAAGGCCGTCAGAGGAGAAGCCGCACGGAACAGAGATTCCTGGTACACCAGCTAAGTTGACTGGAATCGTTAAAATATCGTTCGCATACATCGTCAGCGGATCATCGATTTTCTCTCCGACTTTAAACGCTGGAGTAGGCGTGGTTGGTCCTACAATCACGTCATAGTCTTCGAGTACTTTTTCGAAATCGTTCTTAATTAATGTACGAACCTGCTGCGCTTTTTTATAGTAGGCGTCATAATAACCTGAGCTGAGCGCAAAGGTTCCAAGCATAATACGGCGCTTCACTTCGTTGCCGAAGCCTTCAGAACGGGAACGCTTAAACATATCAAGCATCGTTTCTGCGTTTTCTGTACGCTTGCCGTATCGTACGCCGTCAAAGCGGGCCAGGTTGGCAGACGCTTCAGAAGATGACAGCAGGTAGTATGTCGCTACTGCATATTTAGAGTGAGGCAGGGATACTTCGTCCCAAGTCGCTCCAAGCTCTTCATACTTTTTCAGTGCGGCTTGGACGGCCTCTTTCACTTCAGGTGCTACACCTTCGCCGAGATACTCCTTCGGCACGGCAATCTTCAACCCTTTTACATCACCTGTAAGAGCATCTGTATAGCTTGGCACTTCTACGTTTGCTGAAGTAGAGTCCATTTGGTCGTAGCCTGCGATCGTTTCAAGCAGGTACGCGTTGTCTTCAACAGAGCGTGTAATCGGTCCGATTTGGTCTAAAGAAGACGCAAATGCAATTAAGCCGAAACGGGACACACGGCCGTATGTAGGCTTCAACCCGACAACACCGCAGAATGCTGCTGGCTGGCGGATGGAACCGCCTGTATCAGAACCAAGAGAGAATGGTACTTCGCCCGCTGCTACGGAAGCAGCTGATCCACCACTTGATCCTCCTGGAACGTAATCTGTATTCCATGGATTACGCGTTGCATAGTAGCTTGAGTTTTCGTTGGAAGATCCCATGGCAAACTCGTCCATGTTCAGCTTCCCGATCGTCACAGACTTCGCTTCGTTCAGCTTATTCACGACGGTCGCATCGTAAAGCGGGTCCTCGAAGTTATCAAGGAACTGGCTGGCCGCTGTCGTGCGCAAACCTTTCGTAACGATGTTATCTTTTACACCGATTGGCAGGCCGAACAGCTTCGCAGCGTCATCACCGCGCGTATCATCTAATTCAACTGCTTGTTTTAAAGCTGCTTCTTTATTTAACGTAAGGAAGGCTTTGACTTGGTCGTCTACTTCCTCAATTCGGTTGTATGATTCATTGACTAAATCCGTTACGGTAATTTCTTTACTATGTAGCTTATCCTTCAACTCACGTAAAGAATGTTCAAACAAAGACATGAAATACCCTCCCTATTCCAAAATGGATGGGACTTTATATTGTCCATCCTGTTGATCTGGTGCGTTCTTAAGCGCATCTTCTTTTTCAATCCATTTCTTCGGTTCATCCTTACGCATTACATTCTGCAGGTCAAGAACGTGTGTCGTCGGCTCTACGCCTTCAGTATCCAGTTCATTTAACTGCTCAGCGTACGTAATAATATCGTCAAGCTGCTTAGTGAAAAGATCAGCTTCTTCTTCCTTAATGGAAAGACGGGCCAAGTGTGCCACGTGTTTCACTTCTTCTTTACTAATTCGGGACATGTCGTCGTTACCTCCATTTCGATCTCACATAATATATGATCATACCAAAAATCTGTTTTCATACGCAACGTACAGCTATACACCCTTCCTATCATAACATATAGTTAAAGTTCATTCAGGGGGTTTTTCCTGAATGTTAGTTGGGTCAATTGGCCATAGTGATACTGACATTTGAGGTGGTTTTTCTGACAATTGGAGTATTTTTTCTGACATTTGGGCTGGTTTTTCTGACATTATAGGCATGAATTCTGACATTTACATAAAATCCAGCCTGTATCTCCTTCCTTTTGTTTTCCCAACTGGATACAGGGATTGGATAATGCTCCTTGCTATTCTTTCAGAGTCAATTTGTAAGAACCATCGCAGCTCGCGATTTGTAATAACATCCCCCACCAGCAATCTATAATCGCGGAGACTCTCTATGTGAGCATCCGCAGAAGCCAATCCACAAAAAGAACATTTCCATTTGCCGTACCCCCTAGCCATAGGCAGAGTTGTGCAGCCTGGGCAGTACACACCGACCCGCAGATTCTCTTTTCTTATTTGATATTTCTGAAGCACATCTACTTTCCGTGGCGTATGAGCCTGCTGCAGCTCCTGACCGAGGCGTAGTAAATCATTCTGCCCGAGTATTTGTTTTTCATAATTGCTTGCCAATTCACTTATTTTAAAAGGGAGATAAGCGCTGTGGAGCACAGATGGGTTGGATGTTTCAATTATAGTTGAGGGTTTGCTTATGACGATGAGGGTTTCTAAGGGGAGATCGGGAAAGCTGTGGAGGTTCAGCCATTTTCTTAAATAATTTTTCTGTCTTCTTACTTGAAGCAGTGGATCGAGGAACGCTTCTTCTTTTCCTTCAAGGGTGCGGATTAATTGGTGACGTGCTTCATCGAATGTCAATTTTCCTATAAAATTCTTCACTTCAATAACGACTATAAACTTTTCTGAGAGCAATATCGTATCCAGCTGAGTATAATCATCATCTATCTGTAATCTTACATCGTGAAGGATATGAAAAGCGGGAGATAAATTTTTTAAGTGATAATCAAAAGATTCTTCTCCCTTAAATCCAGCACGATAAAGTGAAAGGTCCCTTTCCATATCATCTATTCGACTATACGTTCTTCTCATCAATGCCTCTAACGCCAGCAAATGCTCAGGTTTCTTGCGTTCTTTTACAATCATCGCGTTCCTCCTGTTTAATAAAAGATCTCCAGCCATAAGCTGGAGATCTTAAACTGTTATTGACGTGTTGCTTCTTCAAATTCAGCTGCTACTTCTTTCGGTGGAGTACCTGCTAAGCTGACTAATATGGCAGCAATCCCGCTCAGGATGAAACCTGGAACAAGTTCATACAGATCAAAGATTCCGCCGCTAAGGAAGTCCGCCCAAACTACGACAGTAACCGCACCTACGATAATGCCCGTTAAAGCACCGTTACGAGTAATACCTTTCCAAAAAAGAGACAGTATGATAATCGGTCCGAATGCAGCACCGAATCCTGCCCATGCGTACGATACCAGCTCAAGTACGGTATTTTCCGCTCCGCTTGCAAGGAAAATCGCAGCTAAAGCAATACCCGCAACAGCTACACGACCAATCCACACAAGTTCACGGTCTGACGCATTTTTACGGAAAATCGCTTTATAAAAGTCTTCAGCTAGTGCGGAAGAGGACACAAGCAATTGAGAGTCAATTGTACTCATAATCGCAGAAAGAATCGCTGCTAAGAGAATCCCTGCAATAACCGGGTGGAATAAGATTTGAGAAAATGCGATGAAAATGGTTTCTGAATTATCCAGCATTTGAACGCCGTCTTGTTCTGTCAGAGCCACTCCAAAGCTTCCCAGTCCGCTTACGTCATTTGCTGCCACATAAGCCAGACCGAACAACCCTGTAAAAATCGCACCATAAAGTCCGATAACCATCCAGCCGATTCCGATCAAGCGGGCTTTTGGTACATCTTTTGGTGAACGCAGAGCCATAAAACGCACCAGGATGTGAGGCTGGCCGAAGTAACCAAGCCCCCATGCAAGTGAAGAAATAATCGCCATTGCTCCTACGCCTTGTACCATTTGCAGGTGTCCTGGATCGATTTGTCCTACTGCATCAACTGCTTCACTAAATCCGCCAAGCTCCTGCGCGGCGACAATTGGCACGGCAATTAAAGCCAGGAACATGAGGATGCCTTGTACAAAGTCTGTCCAGCTAACGGCTAAGAAACCGCCGAGGAACGTGTAAGAAATAGTTACAATGGCACCAATCCATAGAGCCTGTGTATACGTTAAATCAAATGAAGCTTCAAATAATGTGGCGCCGGCAACCATACCGGATGACGTGTAAAATGTAAAGAATAAAAGAATGACTAATGCAGAAATAACACGTAAGATATGAGAGTGATCGTGGAAACGATTCTCTAAATAGTCTGGAACCGTAATAGAATCCTTCGCAACCTCCGTATAGACACGCAAACGACGTGCGACAAACTGCCAGTTTAAGTATGCACCAATAGCAAGTCCTACACCAATCCAAGCCTCCGCTAAACCAGATGCATAAATGGCACCAGGTAAACCTAACAGTAACCAGCCACTCATATCCGATGCTCCGGCACTAAGTGCGGCAACTCCCGGACTTAATCGACGACCACCTAATACATAATCAGATAAATTGCTTGTTAAACGGTATGCGGCAAAACCAATCAACAACATACCTATGAGATATACTATAAACGTAATTAACGTTGCTGAACCCATGTTTACTTACTCGCTCCTTCCGGTAAATAGTGTAATTAATGATAAAATGATTAATAACGGCATTGGTACAAACAGCCAGAACCATGTTGCGCCTGAAAGTGAATATTGTCCTGCAGCGGTTGCTAGTTCAAACACGGTGTCACCTCCAATTTGTGTAATATACACTCCTATGCAATTGTTAAATAATTCAGAATGCCTGCAAATCAGGCACAGAAGTGAAAATAGCCAAACACAGGTACCACTATATCATAGTATAGTAGTTAGAACATTGCAAAAATTATAATATTGACTTTTGGTTGAATAAATATACATTATTTTTGATTATATGTATAAATTTGTCCTATATAGATGATATCTATTCATATAATTTTATAAATAAAAATTTGCTAGAGGTAAATATTCCAAGGTCAGGGAAGTCTTTTCTCCCGTATAAAAAGTTGCATTTTCAAGCTTAAAATACTGCATTTTTATTCGGAATCGTCCAACAAATAAGGCCCTTTGCTCTCATGAACAAAGGGCTTCCCTGCAGAGTTACAGCATTTCTGATGTTGTTTTTCCCTGCATGTGGTGAATGAGATAATCAGGTCCGCCTGCTTTTGAATCGGTTCCTGACATATTAAAGCCTCCAAACGGATGATAGCCGACAATAGCAGCTGTACAACCCCGGTTAAAATAAAGATTCCCGACATGAAAGTCTTCACGGGCTTTTTCCTGGTTTTGCCGGTTAGTAGTGATTACAGCGCCTGTTAACCCGTATTCAGTGTTGTTAGCTATTTCAATCGCCTCATCAAATGTTGCAGCCTTTGTAAAGCCGACAACAGGGCCAAAAATTTCTTCCTGCATAATACGCGCGTCAGGGGCCAAATCAGCAAATACAGTAGGTTCGATAAACCATCCTTTGCTGTCGTTCCCCTTGCCTCCTGTAACAAGCCTGCCTTCTTCTTTTCCAATATCAATGTAACTTAAAATCTTATCGTAAGCTGCCTGGTCGATCACAGGCCCCATATAAGTGTCGTGAGCGGCTGGATCTCCATACGATACAGATTCTTTTGTTTTCGCTGTGACTTTATCTAGCAATTCGTCGTAAATAGCCTCATGCGCTACCACGCGTGAACAAGCCGAACATTTCTGACCTGAGAAACCGAAAGCAGAATACGTAATCGCATCAGCCGCTAATTCCAGGTCCGCATCTTTATCGACCACAATCGTATCTTTACCGCCCATTTCAATGATGGTGCGCTTCAGCCATTTTTGACCAGGCTGAACTTTTGAAGCCCTTTCAAAAATCCGGGTTCCCACTTCGCGCGACCCAGTAAAGCTTACGAATCTTGTACGTGGGTGATCCACCAGGTAGTCGCCTACTTCCTTTCCGCTTCCGGGGATATAGTTAATTACTCCGGCCGGCATTCCAGCTTCTTCGAGGACTTCCATCATCTTATATGCAATGATTGGCGTCGCACTTGCCGGTTTAAGCAGCACCGTATTGCCTGATACCATGGAAGCAACAGTCGTGCCGCACATAATGGCGAACAAGAAGTTCCAAGGCGAAATGACTACACCTACGCCAAGCGGTATATAATGAAAGCGGTTGTTTTCAATCGGACGGGAATTAATTTCTACCCCTTTATCGATTTCTAAAATCTGTCTTCCGTAATATTCCATAAAGTCGATGGCTTCCGCTGTATCAGCATCAGCTTCTTTCCAGGGTTTGCCTCCCTCTTTGACTAGATGGGCAGTAAATTCATGTTTACGCCGGCGGACGATAGCCGCTGCGCGGAATAAAATGTCTGCACGAAATTGTGCTTTAGTTTTTCGCCACCAATTGAATGTATCATCCGCTATTTGATGAGCTTTTTCCGCCAGATCCTGATTTGCTTTTGATACATAGCCGATCACTTCTTTTTTATTAGCAGGGTTAACTACTTTTATTTTATCATCAGTCATAATCCGTTCGCCGCCGATGATCAGCGGGTAATCCTTCCCTAAGTCAGCTTCAACCTGTTTAATCGCATCTTCAAGGGCCTTCTTATTCTCATCCATACTGAAATCTGTAAATGGTTCATGTTTGTAAGCAACTACCATGTAAAACCGCCTCCTCAATTTGTTGGGTCAGACGCTTTAATTTTTAGAAAATTACAAAGTTAAGCGTTTCCACAAAATATTTTATCGCAAGTTGTCTCTTTCTTCAACTAGATTAAAAGAGCCGTAACGGTATTCTTCCCGTCACGGCTCTTTTTACTAATCATAAATGTGGACAAAAGGTTCTTCCTGTCCAGGCTCTTTTACAATCAGACTTTCCTGTTGGTCCATACTGTTAATCTTCACTTCTACGGAATAATGGTCTTCAAACATCTCCATAACCAGACTGTAAACATATTGAGTAAATCCGGTCACTTCAGTTTGTGAATCAAACTGAATTGGGATATCAATCTTCACTTCTCGTAATTCATCATCTACATAAAATCCATTCGCGATCATTCCTACAAAGTTCGGGAAGTAATCAGACACTTCTGTACGGAAATCAGAGAAAATTTCGGCATCATCAAAGTGATCCTCTTCGGCTTCATCAGACGGGAAGAGAACATATTCCTCATCGATATCTTCCCAGTTGCCTACCGAATTATCAGAGCCCCCTGCATACCCTTTACTTAAAAAGTTCCCCGGCGATTCAGCGTTATCTTCCTCTTCTTCATAAATAGCAAAAGCTACCGGTACATTCTGAAGGTCTTCTCTTTCACGCAGACGCTCAAGAATGGTATTCGCATATTCCCGGCCTTTTGACAACGATTCACTTGTTGATATGTTCTCAGAGTAATCACGGCCTTCCGCCTGAAAATCGTAGACAGAGCGCATAGAGATACCAATTGTCAGTCCGGCTAGCTCTACGACATCATCGTCTCCTTCTCGGGTTAAGTAATTCTGTTCCACAATATTTGAGATGTAACGTGGTGTCTCGCGGAACTCTTCTTCCGATGCAGAATCTTCATCAAGCTCAGGGTTCAGCCCTTCCTCATTACTCTCCGAAGCCCTGCCAAGCCAGCTTAGCAGTGTATCATCATCTAGAAACTGCCCTGGCTGGAAATAATATTCCTCAGGGTTATAATATTCTTTAGAGTGACGCTGCAAACCACCTTCAAATTCAGCAATATCGAGGCGGTTTCCCATTTGATTGGTTGTTACTCCGCGGGCTGCAGAAATTTTTGATGCCCCTTCTGTTAGAATCATACGATACGTATTATCTGATAAATCATAGTTTGGAATAATCGCTTTTTCTTCGCTTTCTTCATCCGTCGTCTCGCGAACAACCTCATCTGTATTATCGTATACCGGTGTACACGCACTGACAATAAGGATCATAGCCAGCCAAACGGCGTGTAGCTTCCTCATGTATTCCACTCCCTGTTATGTTAAAGCATTCGCAAATTCTTCTTCGTTCCAAATTTCTACACCGAGTTTTTCAGCTTTGTCGTACTTTGAGCCTGCATCTTCACCGGCAATAAGTAAATCAGTGTTTTTACTTATACTCCCCGTTACTTTGCCGCCAAGCTCCTGTACAATGTTTTTCGCTTCTGACCGAGTGAATTGTTCCATCTTTCCGGTAAGTACGATTGTTTTCCCTTTAAACGGGGAATTGTCAGGACCCTGGTTTTTCTTCGGTCCTTTGTATTCCATGTTGATCCCTGACTGTTTTAAGTCTTCAAGAAGCTCAAGGACCTGTGGCTTTGCAAAATAGCGTGCAATCGAATCGGCCATTTTCTCCCCAATTTCAGGAACTTGCATAAGCGTTTCGACGCCAGCTTTGCTTAACTCGTCCATTGTTTCGAACTCCTGCGCCAGCGTCTGGGCGGCTTTCGTTCCTACATATCGAATCCCTAATCCAAATAAAAGTTTTTCTAAAGAATTATCCTTAGAGTCTTCAATGGCTTTTAACAAATTATCTACGGATTTCTGCCCCATCCGTTCGAGCTGAAGCAGCTCCTCCCGCTGCAGTTTATACAAGTCGGCAATCGTGGCGATTAAGTTTTCTTTAAAAAGCTGAGCAATCACTTTCTCTCCGAGACCTTCAATATCCATGGCGTTACGGGACACAAAATGAATTAATCCTTCGCGAAGCTGAGCCTGGCAATTCGGATTAATACAGCGCAGCGCTACCTCTTCTTCCAGCCTCACAAGCTTGCTGTTACATTCAGGGCAATGCTCGGGCATCGAGTAAGCTTCTTCCTCACCGCTGCGCTGCTCCGTGATCACACGTACAACTTCCGGAATAATGTCTCCAGCTTTCTTAATGACAACCGTATCACCTATACGGATATCCCGTTCCCGTATGAGATCCTCATTATGCAGAGAAGCACGCTGTACAGTCGTCCCTGCTACTTTTACAGGATTTAGAATAGCCGTTGGGGTTACTACGCCTGTACGTCCTACACTCAGTTCGATATCATTTAACCTGGTTACTGCTTCTTCAGCCGGGAATTTGTAAGCGGTGGCCCAGCGCGGGTTCTTTGCTGTAAAACCCAAAGCTTCCTGCTGATCAAGACGGTCAACTTTAATCACGATCCCGTCGATTTCATAATCCAGATCAGGACGACGTTCCACCCATCCGTGTACATATTCTATAACTTCTTCAATGGTGCCGCATTTCTTCCATTCCGGGTTCGTTTTTAAGCCCAAATGCTGCATTCTCTCAAGCCGTTCGCTGTGAGAAGAAGAGGATTCACCCTGCCACTCCCCTACTCCATATAGAAAAATGTCCAAATTACGTTTAGCCGCAATCTTCGGATCGAGTTGTCTAAGGGAACCTGCTGCTGCATTTCGGGGGTTGGCAAAAGGTTCCTCTCCTTTTTCTTCCCTGGCCTCATTCATTTTTAAAAAGGCTTCCTTTGGCATAAAGGCTTCGCCGCGGACTTCCAATGTCTCCGGCTGGTGAAGGCGGAGAGGGATGGTCTTGATTGTCCGGAGGTTAACCGTAATATCTTCACCCGTAGTACCATCACCACGAGTGGCTCCCCTGACAAAAACCCCATCCTCATATGTTAGAGAAACAGCCAGCCCATCAATCTTTAACTCACATACATAGGTTACTTCCTCGCCTGTACCTTCCCGCACGCGGCGGTCAAAATCTCGTAATTCCTGCTCGTCAAAGGAATTCCCCAGGCTGAGCATGGCCACGTTATGACGCACCTTTTGAAAGGCACTAAGTGGTTCGGCTCCTACTCGCTGAGAAGGGGAATCAGGGGTGACAAGCTGTGGATACTCTGCCTCAAGGTCCAGAAGTTCACGCATTTTTTTGTCGTACTCATAGTCCGATACGCTGGGAGCATCGAGTGTATGATATTCATAATTATATCGATGGATTTCTTCTCTTAATGACTGCAAATGCTGCTGTGCTTCCTGTTGATTCATTTCCTACCACGTCCTTACACTTTCTTAATCGGTGCAAATCTAGCGATTAACCGTTTGATGCCGGTGGGTGCCGGAAAGGCAATATCCAGCTCCATATCTTCTCCTTCACCTTGTACTTTAACAACCGTTCCTTCGCCCCATTTCTTGTGGGCTGCTTTATCCCCAGGCTGCCATGAAACTTTTTCTCCCCCTGATGTTGTTTTTTCTTTTTTGGCTGCCCGTTTTTTTGGAGCCGGTTGAGTTGGTGCATTCATAGAAGTTTCACGCTTCTGGTTGAAAAATGGGAGCGATTCTTTCTCCGCTCTTCCTTCCAAACAATCTTCAGGAATTTCATGGATAAAACGGCTGACGGGATTCATATTCGTACGTCCATAAAGAGTACGCATTTTTGCATGAGTTAAATAAAGCTCTCGTTCAGCTCTAGTAATGCCTACATAGGCAAGTCGTCGCTCTTCTTCCATTTCATCATCATCCATTAATGAGCGGGTATGAGGAAACACGTTCTCTTCCATACCAATTAAAAAGACAACTGGAAATTCAAGCCCCTTGGCTGAGTGTAAGGTCATCAAGGTTACCGTATCATCGCTTCCAGGCTCATCGTTCATAGAATCAATATCGGCAATTAACGCCAGGTCGGTTAAAAAAGCAATTAATGTTTTATCTTCAGACGCCTCTTCAAAGTTCTTCGTAACAGATTTGAATTCCTCAATGTTCTCAAGTCGGCTCTGTGCTTCCAGGCTTTTCTCATTTTTCAACATATCTTCATAGCCTGTGACTTCAATGACCTCATTCACCATATCTGTAGCTGAAAGAAACTCCTGCTGCTGCGTCCAATTACGGATCATTTGATAGAAGTTCATGATGGATTTTGCAGCTTTGGCACTTACTCCTACGAAATCAATTTCTGCCGAAGCTTCATAGAGTGAAATGTCCTGAGCGGCTGCGTATGCCTGTAGTTTGTCCAGGCTCGTCTTTCCTACGCCCCGTTTTGGTTCATTCACTACCCGCTGATAACTTAAGTCATCGTTCGGGTTGGCAATGAGCCGCAAATAAGCGAGTAAATCTTTAATTTCTTTACGATCGTAGAACTTTGTGCCGCCCACCATTTGATAGGGAACCCCTGATTTTACAAAGGTTTCCTCAATCGCACGCGACTGAGCATTCGTCCGATATAAAATCGCTACATCTTTATATTGAAAGCGACCGCTTCGCACCAGGTCTTCAATTTGATCGGTCACATAAAAGGCTTCTTCTCTTTCTGTGCCCGCTTCCTTGTACTGTATTTTTGTACCGCCGCTATTATCCGTCCATAAATTTTTGGCTTTTCGTCCGCTGTTATTGGCAATAACTTTGTTCGCCGCATTCAATATCAGCTCTGTGGAACGGTAGTTTTGTTCCAGTAGAATCGTCCGCGCATTCGGATAATCCTTCTCAAAGGAGAGGATATTCGTTATATCCGCTCCCCGCCAGCGGTATATGGACTGATCAGAGTCCCCTACAACACATAGATTCTTATAGCGGCTGGCTAAATGTTTGACGAGTTGATATTGAGCATGGTTTGTATCCTGATACTCATCTACATGAATGTATTGAAATCTACGCTGATAATATTCGAGTACTTCCGGTAAACGGTCAAAAAGGGTAAGAGTCTGCATAATTAAATCATCAAAATCGAGAGACTGATTTTTCCGCAGTTTCTTCTGATAGCCTTTGTAGATCTGGGCGATTTGTTCCTCGTGCATATTCGTTGCCTCACGTTCGTACTGCTCCGGTGTAATCAATTCGTTCTTTGCGTTGCTGATGGCTCCCATCATTGCACGAGGATCCCATTTCTTCGGATCCAAATTCAGCTCTTTTAGTACTTGCTTAATAACCGACTGCTGATCACTGGAATCCAGAATCGAGAAGTTGCGGTCGTACCCGATACGGTCAATATCGCGTCTTAGTATGCGTACACACATCGAATGGAAGGTAGACATCCATATTTTTTCCGCTTCAGGGCCAACTAATGATTCGACACGTTGTTTCATTTCACGTGCCGCTTTATTCGTAAAGGTGATGGCTAACACATTACGTGGAGATACATCTCGCTCGTCAAGCAGATAAGCTATACGATGTGTAAGGACTCTTGTTTTTCCACTGCCTGCTCCGGCCATAATCAGAAGCGGGCCTTCCGTGTGGGTGACCGCATTCCTCTGTTGTTCGTTCAACCCTTTGACTAGAGGGTGCATTGCTTGTGTCATCGGGACACCTTCCTTTTTTTAATTATTGCCTGCAGGCTTTGACCGTACGTAAAGCAGCCTGCATATTTTCATATATAATATTGCCGACAACTATGACATCCGCATACTGCTTCATCTCTGCTGCCTGCTCAAATGATTTAATACCTCCACCATAAAACAGAGTCGTCTCCTCCAGATGATTACTAACCTGTTGAACTAAATCTGGATCACCATATGCTCCACTGTATTCTAAGTAAAAAATCGGAAAGTGAAACATCTGCTCGGCCATCACGGCGTAGGCATAAACATCTTCGTTCGAAGGAAGTTCACACTCAGCTGCTGTGAAAACCTTGGCTTCCTGATTCAGTATACAATAACCTTCTGTGAACATCTGCTTCCAATCAATCCAGTCATTATATTCTTTAATTGCTTCGTGCTGCACACCCGTAATAAACTTTTTGTTAGTGCTGTTGAGCACGCTCGGGATTAAGTATCCATCAAAACCAGGCATAATAGCTTCCATAGTTGATACTTCAAGCAGACACGGGATGGGGTAAGGCTGAACTCTCTCGAACAGATCGTACACGTTGTCGAACGTAATCCCATCTGTGCCTCCAATAATGACAGCATCCGTTCCAGACTCACAGATAGAGGATAAATCGTCTTCTTCTATTGATTTATTCGGATCCAGTTTGAAAACATGGTTCCATTCTTTAACATTTGCCAAGTTATATTTTCCCCCAAATCGTGAATCTTCCTCTCGCGTCCGACTCACGTGCATGCTGTTTATTACATAGTTTCTTCCTACTGGCCGCTCTCGGTCAACCTTTTGTCCATTCATATATTATAGCAAACTTTTACTTATTAGATGAATCAATAAGAGGGATTTTTTGTGAAGACTGGGGAGCGGTGTATCTACATGTACAACTGAATTTCACAGCTGAGACCGACTCTCTGCATTAGTCTGTTTGCCTCCATTACGAACATCCTTATATTTATTCATCAAAAAACCGCCCAACTCAATAGGACGGTCCTTCAGGATTATTCTGTTCTTTTCTCTTGTACCCTGTCCAAAGCAAGCGTATAAGCGTCATTTCCATAGTTTAAACAGCGCTTAACACGAGAAATAGTTGCCGTCGAGGCGCCTGTTTCGGTTTCGATTTTATGATAGGTAAACCCTTCACGAAGCATTCTTGCTACTTCCAGGCGCTGGGCAAGTGACTGTACTTCGTTCATGGTAGCCAAGTCATCAAAAAATTCATAGCATTCTTCTACATCTTTCAAGGATAAAATTGCTTCAAAAAGCTGGTCCAGCGTCTTGCCTCTTAATTTATCAATCTGCACTTGTATCCCCTCCCTTTTCGTTAACAGATACGATTCCTGGTTCTTCAGGAATAACATTCACCCAAGTTTGACCAGGTTTAAACGGTAAAGGCTTCCCATCTTTATATGGGAGAATCCGCCCATCTTTATTCTTCCATTCTACATCAATCTGCTCCCCGTTTTGCAAGAGGTATCCTTTTCCGCCTGATTTCAAGTCGATATCCCGGCGGCCCTCATCATCAATTACTTCATGGGAAGCTGCTACAATAAAGACGTTCTCAAGAGCGATTTGTTCATTCGTTTCCGCATCTACTGTCGCTTCTCCATCGCTTTCACGTAAATATTGTTCTTTTTGATTATCATACGTGTAAGTCACAGTTTCATCCTCATCATAAGTCACCGTAACTTGTTGAGCCGATGTTCCTTCTGCTTTCATTTCGTTACTAAAAAGAAGAGGGTCAATCTCCATCTCAGTATCGTAACCTTTACTTTGCAGCAACTGTTCAAGCCCATTTGTAATTAAGTAAGAGTTATGCGGAGCCTGCCGGTCTGATGTTCTTTTAAACAGCTCGCGGTCATTGTCATAATGGGCTCCATCCGCGTAATCAACCCCGCTGTCTTCAATATCATCATTAATGAAATTCGCTGCCCCATGATAAGTATAAAGAGCATCAAAGCCATCAGCGACTTCATAAAAATATGGCCGTGCACTACGGACCGGTCCCACATTTTCCGGCAGGTCACTGTGATAGACAGCCAGAAACCTGGTGATATACCCTTCTGCCAGAAATTCATATACAATGTCAGCTTTGCTTAACCCTGATTGAGGCCGTGCTTGAGAATGATTGTTAACCATTACTGATATCACTCGCTGGTCAATACTTCCACTCGCTGTTTCTCCTGTGAGCGGATAAGTATTCTCCGGAGCCTCATCTTCTTCCTGAGCAGCAGCATCCTTCTCTTCTTTCTTTGAATCGTTGTTGTTACTGCAGGCTGCTAACACACTAAAAAGTAAAAACACACTTACCCATAAGAACTTTCTCATTCATTAATTCCCCTTACAATTTTCTCATCTCTCTATATTTTACCGCATGATCGCTGGATAAAGAACCTCATTCTTTTTCACATCCATAATCCCCACAGGCGTAATACGAATAAACGGCAAGTGCATGGATGACAAAAAGAGCAGTGTATAAACAGGGTCTCCAAACGTATAACCATATGTTTTTAATTGTTTCTTTAATTCATTTTCCTTCTCAATCAGCTCACTCATCTCCATGTCTGCCATTACACCAGATAGAGATAAAGCGAGTTCAAATACAACCTGCCCATTATTTACAAGTACAATACCTCCTCCAATTTCCTTCAATCGTTGGAAAGCCAGTTTCATATCAGGTCTGGATTTACCAAGCAAGATGATATCTCCCGTGTTTGAATAAGAACTGACCAGTGCTCCAAGCGAATCTGTGAAACCTTTAAGCAGTGTATTTACTCTCCATTTTCCATCACGGTCAAGCAAGGTTAAAAAAGCTTCATCGTGGTCCTCGGGCAGACATTCTGCCGATGAATCAACATCGATTGCGAACGGCTTCATGATAACTTCATTCACCATCTCCATCCCGACCGGCATTGAAAATTGCAGATCTTCATCTGCTAAATCCCATGATAAATCAAGAGCTTTCAACCCGTATTTTTCCCACGGAAAACTCTCATCATTTTTTACTTTACTTCGATCACGAGTTACCCATTCTCCTTTGGCTATTACCGAATGAGGGGTAGGATCTTCAGGCGAAGATAAGAAATTTATGTGGGCAACCCGGCCAGGTGCAAGACTTCCGACACGATCCTCAATCCCAAAATGACGGGCTGCGTAATAAGATCCCATCATGTAAGCTTCAACATCTTTCACTCCGGCCTCAAGCGCAATTTTAATACACGGATTGATCACACCTTCACGATAAAATCCAGGCGTAGAGCCGTCCGTCGTAAACATAATGTGCTCAAAGGACTGAAGCTTCTTATCGAGTAATCCTTTAAGGATATCAGGCAGATCAGGACGAATAGAAGAATAACGTAAGCCCGTTTGATAGCCATATGACAATCTTTCTATCACTTCTTCAGCTGTCATTGATTCATGCTCGGAATCTACTCCAAGCAGCTTCATCTTAACAAGGGTTTTCCACGAGGCTCCGGGCAGGTGACCTTCCGTTGGTTTTCGGGATCGTTTAGTTTCCTGCATCCAATGGAGCATTTGATCATCTCCTCCATAGAGGACTTCCGGCCAGGCCGTTAATTCGCCCCCTTGAATGATGGCGTCATGATGAAGCCAGGATAGGACTTGATCCTCAAACTCCTCCTGTTCTTCTTCAGGGAGGGAAGATTGGGAATCAAAACGAGCCCACCAAAACATGGAAGCAGGTACGTTCATAAATTCCTCGAGCAGCGAGAAGGCTTTTTCCTGATCGGTTAAAAGCAGCCACATAAGGTTATCATTAATTAACGTTGTCGTTCCCTTTCCAGCTGCATATTCAGCCAGACTACGGGGATTATATAACTGAAAAGGGTGGGCATGAGGTTCAATATAACCAGGAACAATATAAGAGTCTGACCCATCAATAATTTCAGTTCCTTCGGTGAGCAAGGGAAGCTCTGTTCCACAATAAATAATCCGGTCATTATAAATCCAAATATGACCCTTCATCCATTGTTTTAAGTATACGTTTAAATAAGTTGTTTGTTTGATTAACTTTGTTGGTGCTAGCTTACCATCTACAACGGCTGTATGTTCGCGAAGTTGACGGTTACGCCAGCGGAAGCGTTGTTCATTCATGGAGCTGCCTCCCAGGTTCATTTTTTCTATCGTAACACAGGTTTGATTCCCTGCGCTAAATATAAGAAAACCCGGGGGAATAAAAAAGAAAGCGCTTGAAGCATCATAAGCACAAAGGCGTAGGCGCCCTTATAGACGCGACTCGCATAAGCCAAACGGCCGGAAAAAGGTGGTCCTCTCTTCCACAGGTCATATAGCTTATGCCGCAAGTGTCTGTGCGCTTGCACTGAATGTCACTACAAAGAAATTTACCTCAGCCTGGATTTAGAACACAAAAAAAGAGCGGGATGATACCCGCCCTGATTTGTAAAGGATGTCGACAATATGAATTTCATGGAGTATTTAACTGATGTAGGTTTCGTCATATCTCTTGCTATTGGTACTGTAGCAGCCTTACTCTATATTTTTATTCGAAGAAACAACAGCTGACTGACCAATATCTTTCCGATAAAAGAAATCTTCTGACGCATCAAATACGGTTAAAGCCTGGTTCACGTCCCGTAAGGCTGTTTCAAGGTTGTCAGCAGTTTTGCCAAACAGCAACACGCGTCCGCCATCAGAAACATATGTCTGATCGGCTTTTTTCGTACCGGCATGAACAACGAAAAGTCCGGGCTGCTTTGACCATTCCGGCAGAGGAACGCCTTTTTTATAACTGCCCGGGTAGCCTGCAGAAGCGACAACAACACCGGCGCAAGCCTGATCCTTCCAGGCAAGCCGGGGATCTCTATCGTCAAGGACATCGAGAATCACCTGCAGGAGATCGTTTTCCAGCAGTGGCAGAACTACCTGTGTTTCGGGGTCACCGAATCTTGCATTAAATTCAATTACTTTCGGTCCTTCAGACGTTTGAATTAAGCCTGCATATAAAATCCCTGTAAACGAGCGGCCTTCTTTAACGAGAGCAGAAGCCGTCTGGTTTAGAATGTTTTCCACAGCAAATTCATAGTCTCCCTCAGACAGGTCGTGAGCAGGAGCAAAAGCTCCCATCCCCCCTGTATTCGGTCCTTCGTCGCCTTCATACGCACGCTTGTGATCTCTAGCTGTTACCATCGGATAGACGCTCTCTCCATTAACGAAAGCCATCAAAGAAAATTCTTCACCCTGCAGAAATTCTTCCACAACAATTTCTTTACTTGCCTCGCCAAATCGACGGTCTAGCAGCATCTCATCTACTGCTTCGACCGCTTGATCTGTTGTTTCAGCTACCACTACTCCTTTCCCTGCTGCCAGGCCATCAGCCTTGACAACAATTGGAGCACCTTTCTTCTGAATATAAGCCTTTGCTTCTTCGGCGTTCTTGAAAGCTTCATAATCAGCAGTAGGTATGCTGTACTTTTTCATAACCTGCTTGGCATAGTGCTTACTTCCTTCAATAAGAGCCGCTTCTTGAGTCGGTCCAAAAACAAGCAGCCCCGCCTCTTTAAAAGCATCTACGACTCCATCCAATAAAGGATTCTCCGGCCCGACAAATGTTACATCCACTCCGCTTTCTTGAGCAAAAGCTACCAGCTCCCCGTGAGAAGTTTCTGAAACAGGAACACATTCTGCATCTTCTTCCATTCCTGCATTTCCAGGAGCAGCATAGACTTTCGTTACTTGCGGACTTTCGGCAAACTTTTGAACAAGACTATGTTCACGTCCTCCGCGTCCAATAACTAATACCTTCATTCTGTCTCCCCCTCTCTTAGTGTTTAAAGTGACGCATTTTCGTGAAGACCATGGCGATTCCATGCTTATTGCAGGCATCAATTGAATCCTGGTCACGTTTTGATCCGCCAGGCTGGATAATCGCTGTCACGCCGGCCGCAGCAGCTGCTTCAACCGTATCAGGCATTGGGAAGAAGGCATCGGAAGCCATAACCGCTCCCTGAGCTTGATCTGCCGCTTGTTCAAAAGCAATTTGCGCTGCTCCTACGCGATTCATTTGCCCTGCTCCTACTCCGAGAGTTTGATCTGATTTCGCTACTACGATGGCATTGGACTTAACATGTTTTACAACTTTCCATCCGAGTTCAAGATCCTTCAATTCTTGCTCAGATGGCTGTCGTTCAGTCGCCACTTCTAACTCTACATCTTCAAGCGTCCCCTCATCTGTATCCTGGACAAGTAACCCGCCGCTTACAGAAGTGAGCTTGTGAGTTTGGAATTCTGGTTTTTTCATATCAATCTTCAGTAATCGCAAATTTTTCTTTTTTGTAAGAATGTCAAGCGCTTCCTGGCTAAACGATGGAGCCAGAACAATTTCCAAGAAAATCTCTTTTAATTTGGATGCCGTATCTCCATCTACTTCACGGTTTAACGCAACGATCCCGCCAAATATGGAAACAGGGTCACCAGCATACGCCTTACCAAAAGCATCAAATAAATTATCACTCGTTCCTACTCCACATGGATTCATATGTTTAACAGCTACAGCAGCAGGCTGATTGAATTCAAGAACAACATCCAGCGCAGCATTTGCATCCTGAATATTGTTATAAGATAATTCTTTGCCGTTTAACTGTTCCGCATTTGCCAGTGAAGCCCCTTTATAATTAGCTTTTCTATAAAAAGAAGCCGTCTGGTGAGGGTTTTCTCCGTAACGCAGGCTCTGTACCTTTTCATAAGTGACCGTGTAGGACTCTGGATAAGGCTCTTCTGTAAGCTCTGAGAAATATTCCGCTATCATAGCATCATAATTAGCTGTATGACGGAATACTTTAGCTGCAAGATTTTTACGTTCTTCAAAAGATAGATCTCCAGATTGAAGTCCGTCGATTACATGGGTATAATCATCAGGATCCACCACAACAGCTACATCTGCAAAGCTTTTAGCTGCAGAGCGGAGCATTGTCGGTCCGCCGATATCAATATTTTCGATCGCATCTTCTTCAGTTACATCCGGCTTAGCAATCGTTTCTTTAAAAGGGTAGAGGTTTACAGCTACAAGATCAATCGTTTCAATGTTAAGTTCTCCCAGCTGGCGCATATGGTCCTCATTGCTTCGTTTAGCCAGAAGACCTCCATGAACAGATGGATGAAGGGTTTTTACACGGCCGTCCATAATTTCAGGAAATTCAGTAATCTCCGAAATTGATTTCACCGGAAGGCCCGCTTCTTCAATCGTACGTTTCGTTCCGCCGGTAGAAACCAGTTCATAGTTGAGGTCGATTAATTGTTTAGCAAATTCGCTGAGTCCTTGTTTATTGGATACACTTAATAATGCACGTTTCATTTAGCTTCCTCCTTGGTGAGTAGAGATTGGATAACACGAGGATAGAGCCTGTGTTCTACCGACTGAACTTTTTGCCGGACTTCATCTTTTGTATCATTCTCTGTAATGGATATCGCTTCCTGAGCAATAATAGGGCCGGTGTCCATTCCGTCATCGACGAAGTGTATCGTTACCCCCGTTACTTTTACCTTTTTGTCAATGGCTTGTCCGATCGCATCTTTTCCTGGAAAGGCAGGTAATAGCGAAGGGTGAATGTTAACTATCCGTCCTGAGTAGCTCTGAAGTAATGTCGGTCCGATCAGACGCATATATCCGGCCAGGATAATCCACTCAATGTCTCTAGCCTGACAATCTTTAAGCACCGCGGCTTCGTAGGCTGCTTTGTTTGTAAAGGTTTTCGGTGTATAAACGACAGTATCGATGTTTCGTTTTTGGGCTTTCTCAATTACACCTGCACCGACTTTGTCAGTTACAAGTAAGCTGACTTCTGCATCGAGAATGCCTTCATCAACTGCCTCGGTTATGGCGTCAAAATTAGAACCTGTACCTGAGGCAAAGACCGCGATTTTGTTTCTCATGACCAATGAATTCCTTCTTGTGCTGTGACGTGTCCGATTAAAGCAGCAGATTCTCCTTCATTCTGAAGCGCTTGGAGGGCTGCATCGACTTCCCCTTCTGCCACAACAGCGACCATGCCGATTCCCATGTTGAATACGCCTAACATGTCATCGATTGAGAGGTTTCCTTCTTCTTGTAAAAATTCAAAGATGGCAGGAACTTCCCAGCTGTCTTGATCAATTCGTGCTCCCAACCCTTCCGGTAACGTACGGGGGATATTTTCATAAAACCCGCCCCCCGTTACGTGAGCTGCTCCTTTAACGGAAACAGCCTGCTTTAATGATTGCAGCGGCTTCGTATAAATTCTTGTCGGAGTTAAGAGTTCTTCTCCTAATGGTTGAGTAAAACGCGGATACACCTGATGTAAGTCCAGTTTTTTGTCTTCGATGATCCGGCGGACCAGGGAGAACCCGTTTGAATGGACGCCGGAAGATGACAAGCCGATTAGTGCGTCTCCGGGTTGGATGCTTTCACCAGAAATCAGCTGATCTTTGTCCGCCATTCCGACAACAAATCCGGCTAAATCATATTCATCTTCGTCATACATTCCCGGCATTTCAGCTGTTTCACCGCCAACCAGTGCGCAGTGGGAAAGTTCACATCCATCTGCAATCCCTTTTACGATTTGTTCGATTTTCTCTGGTTCGTTTTTCCCGCAGGCGATGTAATCGAGAAAAAGCAGAGGATCGGCACCTTGAGCAACAATATCATTAACGCACATCGCTACAACGTCTACTCCTATTGTGTCGTGCTTATCCATTTCAAATGCCAGCTTCAACTTCGTTCCAACGCCGTCTGTTCCCGTTACGAGTACAGGCTGGTTGTAGGTCATGCTGCTTATATCAAACAAACCTGCAAAAGAACCTAAGCCTCCAATGACCTCCGGACGCATGGTACGCTGGACATGTTTCTTCATTAAATCAACAGCCTGATAACCGGCTTCAACGTCGACTCCTGCTTTTTTATAAGATTCGCTCATGTTTTGGGAGCCTCCTTCTGCTTACGCTTTTTCATATGGTAAAGCGGTGTTTGGATAAATTTCTGTAGGGTAATTACCTGTGAAACAAGCAGCACAGCCACCATGATTTAATGATTCTTCTCCCTGATAAATGGCATCATTTAAACCTTCGACTGTTAAATAATAAAGGCTGTCGGCACCAATCTGCTCCTCGATCTCCTTAACTGTGTTGTTCGCTGCAATAAGTTCACCGCTGGTTGACGTATCGATTCCATAATAACAAGGGTTTTTGATTGGAGGTGATGCAATACGAACGTGCACTTCCTTAGCACCGGCTTCTTTTAACATCTTTACAATCCGGCGGCTCGTTGTTCCACGAACAATTGAATCATCCACCATAACCACTCGTTTTCCTTCTACAATACCTCTTACAGCGGAGAGCTTCATTTTCACACCTTGTTCACGCAGTTCCTGTGAGGGCTGGATAAAGGTCCGTCCAACGTAACGGTTTTTTATGAGTCCGAGTTCATAAGGAATACCGGAAGCCTCTGCAAATCCAATAGCCGCAGAAATACTGGAGTCCGGAACTCCTGTAACGACATCAGCTTCTACTGGAGCTTCTGCAGCAAGAGATTTCCCCATGCGTTTTCTGGCAGCATGAACATTCTTCCCGTCAAGGTTACTGTCAGGGCGAGAAAAATAAACATACTCCATAGAGCACAACGTACGCTGTATAGGTGCTGAAAAACGTTTGGATTCAATGCCGTTCTCATCGATGATCAGCAGTTCTCCCGGCAGTACTTCGCGCTCATAAGTGGCTCCAATTACATCGAATGCACATGTTTCAGAAGAAACACACCATGCATCCCCAAGGTAGCCGATACTAATAGGACGAAGACCTCGTGGGTCATTAGCAACGTAGATCTTATTTTCCGTCATCATAAGAAAAGCATAAGCTCCCTTAATCATGGACAGGGCCTGGCTGATTGCTTCATCCATAGGGAGATGGCCGGCCCGCTTAATGAGATGAGCAACTACCTCCGTATCAGAAGTCGTCTGTAAAATCGAGCCTTGAGCTTCAAGCTGGCCTTTTAAAGCATGGGCGTTAACGAGATTCCCGTTATGGGCTAAGGCGAGACCGCCCGTTTGGGAACGAAACATAAGCGGCTGAATGTTTTCATAGCTTCCGTCTCCTGCAGTTGCATAACGGACATGGCCAATGGAAGAGTGTCCTTCTAAATCGCTTAAACGATTCTCCGGAAACACCTCCGAAATTAAACCGTGCCCTTTGGCTACCTTCATATGCTCTCCGTCACTTGTAACGATTCCAGCACCTTCCTGGCCACGGTGCTGAAGAGCATGAAGTCCGTAATACGTAAGCTGAGCTGACTCTGGATGATTAAAAACGCCAAAAATACCGCACTCTTCGTTTAGTCCTTTGATTTCACCAAGCATGGAATAGCTCCTTTCCAAAGTTGCTTTAATTCGTTTGTCTGCTCTTCCACGACGATCTGCTTAGGTGAATGGATACGGTACACCCCATCCCCTGTCGCTTTACCAAGAAGACTTGCATCCTCTACCAGTTGTTCAAATCTTTCCTTATCTTCAGGCTTAATTGAAACTAAAAAGCGGGACTGAGTTTCAGAGAATAAGTTTGTTGTCAGATCACCTTCTACTTTGACTTCACAGCCAAGGCCGGCATCAAATAAACTTTCTGCCAAAGCAACGGCAAGTCCACCTTCTGCGATATCATGAGCAGATTGGATAAGACCTTGCTGAATAGCTTCAAGAAGCTGCTGCTGACGCTTTGTTTCTACTTGTAAATCTAAAGCAGGCGCCTGGCCAAAATGACGACCTTCCTGTAATCCTTGAAGTTCGCTTCCACCAAATTCAGTCTGCGTTTCACCAATGACATAGATTAAATCATCAGGATTTTTAATATGAGATTGAGTAATATGCTTCGTATCTTCAACAAGTCCTACCATTCCAACTACAGGAGTAGGATAGATCGCCTGTCCACCGAACGATTCATTATATAGAGACACATTCCCACTAATAACAGGGGTGTTTAACTGGCGGCAGGCTTCACTCATGCCCTCTACACTCTTCTCCATCTGCCAGAAAATTTCTGGATTATCCGGTGATCCAAAGTTCAGTCCGTCTGTAATTCCAAGCGGTTTAGCACCTGAACAAACAATGTTGCGCGCAGCTTCTGCAACAGCAATTTTACCACCGATTTCAGGGTCAAGATAAATGTAGCGAGAGTTACAATCTGTTGTCATCGCCAGTGCCTTATCAGTGCCACGGACACGTAATACAGCTGCATCTGAACCAGGCGTAACCACGGTGTTCGTCTGTACCATGGAATCGTATTGGTCGTAAACCCATTCTTTGCTGGCAATCGTAGGCTGCTGCAGCAATTCCTTTAATGTCTCTGCGTGATTTTCCACCACAGGTACGTAGCGATCCATCTCCTGGAACTCTTCATAGTAAGCAGGTACACGAGAAGGCTTGTGATAAACAGGGGCATCCTCTGCTAATGAATCAACCGGGACATCAGCAACGGTTTCGCCCAGATGAGAGAGACGGAATCTTTGGTCATCTGTAACTTCACCTACTGAGACCGCTTCAAGATCATATTTCCGGAATACCTGAGCTATTTCATCTTCACGCCCTTTTTCAACGACGAGCAGCATACGTTCCTGTGATTCGGATAACATCATCTCGTAAGGTGTCATGTTTAATTCGCGCTGCGGGACTAAGTCGAGATTCATCAGCATCCCTGTTCCAGCTTTACTGGCCATTTCACTTGCAGATGACGTCAGACCTGCTGCACCCATGTCTTGTATGCCGACAAGAGCATCGTGGTGAATCACTTCTAAGCAAGCTTCAATGAGCAGTTTTTCCATAAATGGGTCTCCCACCTGTACAGAAGGACGTTTTTCCTGAGATTCCTCCGTAAGTTCTTCAGAAGCAAAAGTAGCTCCATGGATCCCGTCTCTGCCTGTTTTCGCACCGGCATACATCACTGTGTTCCCAATCCCGGCAGCAATCCCTTTTTGAATATCCTTATGCTCGATTAACCCCACACACATCGCGTTCACGAGCGGGTTGCCGTTATAGGCATCGTCAAACTGGACTTCTCCGCCTACTGTTGGGACTCCTACGCAGTTTCCATAACCTGCGATCCCGTGTACGACTTCTTCAAACAAATATTTGACACGCGGATGTTTTAATGAGCCGAAACGCAGGGAATTTAATAGTGCTACTGGACGCGCTCCCATGGAAAACACATCACGCAAAATTCCTCCCACACCGGTTGCAGCTCCCTGGTAAGGTTCAACGGCGGAAGGGTGGTTATGGCTTTCCACTTTAAATACCACGGCCTGTTCGTCGCCAATGTCAATAATTCCAGCGCCTTCACCCGGTCCTTGTAAAACATGATCTCCCTCCACAGGAAACTTTCTTAGCAGAGGTTTAGAATTCTTGTAGCTGCAATGCTCGGACCACATAACGGAAAAAAGACCCGTTTCTGTATAATTAGGCAGACGGCCGAGAATATTTTCGATGGAATGAAACTCTTCATCCGTTAAACCCATTTCTTTATAGAGTTGCTGTTGTTTGATTTGATCTGGGCTGATTTCAAGCTTTGATGGCATGTTTATCCCTCCAATGTGTAAGGATCGACTGGAATAACCGCAGTCCGTCTGTCGTTCCCACTAAGTTGTCGACAGCACGCTCGGGATGCGGCATCATACCAAGGACGTTGCCTTGCTCATTAGTGATGCCTGCAATATCTTCAACAGAGCCGTTTGGGTTATTTTTATACGTAAACACGATTTGATTGTTAGCTTCAAGTTGTTCGTAAGTTTCCGGATCACAGTAGTAATTTCCATCTCCGTGAGCAATCGGAATTTGAATTTCTTCCTGCCCCTCGTAGCTGTGAGTAAACATCGTATTAGTGTTTTCTACCTTTAAGGTTTCATAATGACACATAAACTTTAAATGTTTGTTCGGCAGCATGGCGCCTGGCAGCAGTCCCATTTCAAGGAGAACTTGAAATCCATTACATACACCGAGAATCGGTTTACCTGCTTCAGCAGCTTCACGGATTTGTTGAATGACAGAAGAGGTAGAAGCAATAGCTCCGGATCGGAGATAATCTCCGTAAGAGAATCCACCTGGTAATAGAATGGCATCATAGCTTGATAGATCAGCCTCCTGATACCAGACAAGATCTGCTTTTTGTCCAAGGGCCTCTGTTATCGCAAAATACATGTCCCGGTCGCAATTTGAGCCTGGAAATACAACAACAGCGAATTTCACTTAAACGACCTCCTCGATCGTATAGGAATAATCTTCAATGACTGGATTGGCCAGCAGCTCGTCACACATCTTATCCACTTGCTGCTCTATATCCTTTGAATCCTCAAGCATAACTTCCATATACTTTCCTACTCTCACATCAGAAACATTGTTATACTCCAATGAATGTAAGGAGTTTTGTACAGCCTTTCCTTGTGGATCGAGTACACCTTCTTTTAGTGTGATGTAAATCTTTACTTTGCGCATGAGTTATCCTCCAGTCGTTGTAAAATATTTTCGTATACTGAGATTAAGTCACCTAAGCTTTCACGGAACACGTCTTTATCCATTTTTTCTCCTGTTTCTCTATCCCAAAGCCGGCAAGTATCTGGGGAGATTTCATCAGCCAGTACTATCGAACCGTCTGCCAACCGTCCGAACTCCAGTTTGAAATCAACAAGGTTTAAGTCTGCCTGTTTAAACAAATCGATCAAGTAATCATTTACTTTCAATGCCTTCTGTTTGATCGACTCCAGCTCAGCTTCTGTCACATCTGTTAAATAGAGGGCATGCTGATCATTTAAAATAGGGTCGTCGAGCTCGTCCTCTTTATAAAAAAGCTCAACGATCGGCGGTTTAAAATCAGATTTCTCTTCGATACCGAGTCTTCTTGTTATACTGCCTGCTGCAATATTTCTTACGACCACTTCTAAAGGTATAATCGTTGTCCTTGATACAAGCTGTTCGGTATCATTAAGAGATTTTATAAAATGGGAATGCAGATTCTGTTGGTGTAAATATTCAAAGATCTTTGACGTGATTAAATTGTTGAGGCGGCCTTTCCCCTCAAACTCATCTTTTTTCTTTCCGTTAAAAGCGGTAGCATCATTTTTATAGGATAAGATCAGCTGATCAGGCTGATCGTTGACATGATAGACTCTTTTCGCTTTCCCTTCGTATAACAGAGAACCTTTCATTGGGAACACCTCACCTTTTTGGATTTATGAAAGTCCGATACGGTCAAATATGCGGTCAACTTGCTTTAAATGATGCTTATAATCGAAGCAAGCATCAATCTGTTCGGTGGACAATGCAGTTGTAATACGATCATCCGCTTCGATCAGCTCCCGGAACGGAATACCTCGTTCCCAGGCTTCCATGGCTTTTGGCTGCACGAGATCATAAGCTTCCTCTCGAACAAAACCTTCATCAATTAAAGTAAGCAATACTCGTTGGGAGAAGATAAGTCCGTACGTTTTCTCCATATTTTCCTGCATGCGGTCAGGGAAGACAGTTAGGTTTTTAACGATATTACTAAACCTATTGAGCATGTAGTTAAGAGCGATTGTCGCATCCGGCAGAATAACCCGTTCCGCAGAAGAGTGAGAGATATCACGTTCATGCCAGAGTGGAACATTTTCAAAAGCTGTAAGCATTTCTCCGCGAAGTACGCGCGCCATTCCTGTCATATTCTCAGAACCGATCGGATTACGTTTGTGCGGCATGGCAGAGGATCCTTTCTGTCCTTTAGCGAAAAACTCTTCAACTTCACGGGTCTCTGTTTTTTGCAAACCGCGGATTTCGACAGCAATTTTCTCAATTGAAGTCGCAATTAGAGCCAGCGTCGATACATAATGAGCGTGACGGTCGCGCTGCAAAGTTTGGGTTGATACAGGAGCCGCCTCCAGTCCAAGCTTGTTACACACATATTCTTCAACGAAAGGATCGATATTGGCATAGGTTCCCACAGCCCCTGAAAGCTTACCTACTTCAATATTCTTAATGGCTAAGTCCAGACGTTCCAAGTTCCGCTTCATTTCTTCATAATAAAGGGCGAGCTTCAACCCGAATGTTGTTGGTTCTGCATGGACGCCATGTGTTCGTCCCATCATTACAGTGTGTTTATGCTCACGGGCTTTGTCAGCCAGAATCTCGATAAATTGAACGAGATCTTTTCTTATAATGTCATTCGCCTGCTTTAATTGGTAAGAAAGTGCCGTATCCACCACATCAGTGGAAGTTAAACCGTAGTGCACCCATTTTCGTTCTTCCCCGACTGTTTCAGAAACAGCGCGTGTAAATGCAACCACATCATGGCGCGTCTCTGCTTCAATTTCATGAATACGCTCAACATTAAACGATGCTTTCTCACGTAGTTTTTCAACGTCTTCTTTAGGAATTACTCCCAGCTCACTCCAAGCCTCACAAGCCAGCAGTTCTACTTCAAGCCATGCTTGATATCGGTTTTCCTCTGTCCAGATCGCTCCCATTTCAGGTCTTGTATATCGTTCTATCATTGTCTTCCTCCTCGGTTATTACCACATATGAATGTTATTAGCTGCTATAATTTCATCAATTTCTTTTAAATTTTCTCCGATAATGGTCAGATGTCCCATTTTTCTGTTTGTGCGAGCATCTTTCTTCCCATAATCATGGAGATGGATCCCTTGATACTCCTCCAGCTTACTTAACAAAATCTCGCGGTGTTTACCAAGCACGTTGATCATCACTGCTGAAGGAAAGCTGTATACCGGCAGAAGCGGGAGTCCGCAAATGGCTCTGACGTGCTGTTCAAACTGGGAAACACTGCAAGCTTCAATAGTATAATGGCCCGAGTTATGTGGCCTCGGTGCCATTTCGTTAATGAAGATATCTTCACCCTTTACGAACAGCTCTACTGCAAAGGTCCCAACAATGCTCATTTGCTCAGCCAACGCGGCCACTGCTTCCTGAACCTTTTTTTCAACCTGTGATGACACGCCGGCCGGCACTCGTGTTTCATGTAATATTTGATGGCGATGGACGTTTTCTCCAATTGGAAAATAACTGATATCTCCGTCTTGTCCCCTTGTGAATACCTGGGAAACTTCTAAATCAAAGTCCAGCCACTTTTCGACAATGTAACGGCCGCCCTCTTTTATAAATTCTTTTGCTTTTGCGACGTCCTCTTCATACTCAAACTTGAGCTGCCCTTTACCATCGTATCCTCCACTGAGAGTTTTGAGTACCGAAGGAACCCCTATATGCTGAAGAGCTTCCTTTAACTCATCGAATGTTTCAACGATTTCATATTCCGCTACAGGTAGCCCCGTTTCCAGGGCAACAGCCTTTTCTTTTGCACGGTTCTGCGTCACTTCTAAGGAGAAGGCTCCCTGTGGCAGCTTGTCTGCTTCTTCGAATTGCCTGGCGACCTCTAAATCTACATTTTCAAATTCATAGGTGATCACATCACTGGCTTCACTTAACTGTTCAGCAGCTTCTAAATCATCATATTTAGCTTGAATATGATGATCGGCAACCTGGGCGCACGGGCAGTCCTCTGCCGGATCAAGCACGGCAATTCGATAACCCATATGCTTAGCTGCTACAGCCATCATCCTGCCAAGCTGTCCGCCTCCAAGTATTCCAATCGTGTCTCCTGGTCGAAGAATTTTATTGGTCACGAAGCTCACCTCGCATTTTTTCTACTTTGTTTCTCATGTCATCGCGATACTCATCAAGCTGGTTTGCAATTTGGTCGTCAAAGGCACCAATTATTTCAGCCGCAAGCAGACCGGCATTTTTCGCGCCTGCAGATCCGATCGCGACTGTCGCTACCGGAACGCCTCCAGGCATTTGCGCGATCGAATAAAGCGAATCTACTCCACTTAATGCTTTTGACTGTACAGGCACCCCTATTACAGGCAGTGTCGTCTTTGCGGCAACCATACCTGGCAAGTGTGCTGCTCCTCCTGCTCCTGCAATGATCACTTTCAACCCTTTTGCTCTTGCTTCTTCAGCATAAGTGAACATGTCTTCGGGGGTGCGGTGAGCTGATATTATTTCTTTTTCGTAGTCTATCTGCAGTTCATCTAATATCCCGCATGTCTGTTTCATAGTTTCCCAGTCGGAAATACTTCCCATGATCACGCCAACTTGTGCCATACAATCCCTCTTTTTCTTAGAATAGTTCCATTAAAAAAGCCTGCTTATCCCCCTCGTATGAGAGGAGATAAACAGGCACACGTGTGTCAAGAAATGAATCAACTGCTTCGTCTCCCCTCATAGTCCGGACATTTACGGTGTCCAGGTAGAAACGTTCGGGCCTTATTCCCGACTTATATGAGGTCGAATATGCAATTCTGATTTCATCATAGCAATATCTGATTCATTCTGTCAACGCAAATAACGAACATTTAAAATTAAATAAATAAAAATTGTTCGTGTTTATTGTTTAACGGCATGAAAAACGATCGTTCTGCCTACTGGTTCGAAGTTTTTTTCCCCGTTTTCCATTGTTTCACGAAAAACAGGTTCCTCTGAACGTCGTACTGGTATATATCCATCTTTCTTCATTCGGTTCAAACATTGGTCAATTGTTTCATTCTCAGCGACTTCATAGCGCTTCCTGGTGTTCTTCTTGGGCATTGCGAATCCTTCCCTTCTTCACTTGCTTCACCCAGAATCCGCCATGGATTTGTTTAGGTTCATACGCAATAATAAATGCTTTCGGGTCAATTGACTTAATCGTTTCATACAACAGAAGCTCATATTTCCGAGGGGTGAGGATCTGCATAGCCAAACGATCACCTTCCATCCCATAAGCATACCAGCTCGTTACACCATATCCTTTATCACGCAGCATTCTCGTAAACTCTATATCAGGGTCTGAGGAAATCACATTCACCGTCGTGTACCCAATAGCTAGTTTCTCTTCGATCTTCATCCCAACAATAACACCGAGGCCATAGCCGATCGCATAAGCAATTACGTTCTCGATTTCATTCAGGTTATCAAGGACTAATCCGAGGCCAATGATATAAATTAAAATCTCAAACGTACTAATAAAGGCTGCGAAATAACGTTGACCTTTTAAAGTAAATATCATTCGCAGTGTAAAAAACGAGACATAAACAATGTTGACAACTAAGATAATCGTGATCATAACAAGTGTATTATCCAGCATGGGTACTCCTCCTATGCCCCTCCACCGCCACGTGAAAAAGCACAATCAATTAGATGACGTTTTACGGTGCACGCCGGGACATTCACCCAAACGCTCAATCTGCATACACTATATACCATCATATCCTAGTGGCACAATAAGATATTTTCAAAACTTTTGTCGAACGGAGGTCGTCATGAAACATGAAACAATTTGATGACTGGAAAAAGAACTTCGACCGCTTCTTCGGTCAGGATTTCTGGGGTGAATTTGAAGGGTTTATGAAACCGTCCATCCCCCAAATGAATGTGTACCAATACGACAACGAAGTCACTTGTATAGTGAACATACCAGGGATGAACCACCCTAAAAACGTGGATGTTCTTGTCGATCATGCAACACTGACCTTGAAAGGAACAATCGACATCCACCACAGAGGCGGGCACCAGCTGAAGTCCGAGATTGCTACAGGGGCCTTTGAGAGATCAATCGACCTTCCTTTTCCTGTTCGCAGCGATAAGATGGAAGCGACGTATAAACATGGACTTCTTATTATTCAGCTGTACCGATTTATTACAGATTCTACTCGCCAGAAACCAATTAAGATCCGTCACCTTGAAGATGAATAAGAGTCGGCCCTCTATATGAGGGCCTTTCTTCTGTCCTGCATAGCGCTTAAGCTAAGAATATAAAGTAGAGAAGGAAGATTACAAATAAGAAATACATAATCGGGTGAATCTCTTTTCCTCTTCCTTTTAATAGAAGAGTAATGGGATAAAAGATAAACCCGATCGCAATTCCTGTGGCGATGCTGTACGTTAACGGCATGGCTGCAATAGTAAAGAAGGCGGGCACAGCGATTTCAAATTGATCCCAATCAATGTTCTTTAAGGTAGAGGCCATGAGTACACCGACAATGATAAGTGCGGGTGCTGTTACTTCAGCTGTGACGACAGATAACAGCGGTGAAAAGAACAGAGCTAACAGGAAGAATCCGGCTGTAACGACAGAAGCAAATCCTGTTCTCCCTCCTGCACCAACCCCAGCAGTTGATTCAATATAAGAGGTTGTGGTTGATGTTCCGGCAACAGCTCCGGCCACAGTAGCAGCTGAGTCTGCAAAAAGAGCACGGCCGGCGCGTGGAAGCTTGTTGTCTTTCATGTAACCAGCCTGTGTGGCCACGGCTACAAGTGTACCTGCTGTATCGAAGAAATCAACGAATAAGAATGTTAGAATGACGACGAGCATTTCTATAGTGAAAATTTCACCAAAATGAGTGAGAGCTGCTCCAAATGTTGGTTCCATGCTTGGTGCTGGACCTACGATATCTCCCATCCCTGTCGGTGGTGCAATTAATCCAGTAACCATTCCGGCAATTGCAGTGATAATCATGCCGTAAAATATACCGCCTTTAATTCCCAGTGCCAGCAGCATAACCGACACCACAATTCCAAACACGGCCAGTAAGGTTGTCGACTGCGTAAGATCTCCAAGCGCTACGAGGGTATCTTCGTTGCCCTGAACAATCCCGGAGTTTTGAAAACCTATAAAAGCAATAAACAGTCCGATACCTGCGCCGACAGCCAGTTTTAAATTAGCTGGAATTGAGTTAATAATTTTTTGGCGTAATCCTGTTAATGTTAATACAATAAAAATAAGTCCAGAAGCTAATACGCCGGCTAACGCTGTTTCCCACGGGATTCCATAGCCTAACACTACTGTGTAGGCGAAAAAGGCGTTCAAGCCCATGCCGGGTGCCAGTGCAATCGGGTATTTGGCCAGTACTCCCATAATTAAGGTTCCGATGGCAGCCGCTATAGCTGTAGCTGTAAATACTGCTCCTTCATCAATCCGTGTTACGCCTTCAGGCAGCTCATCTATTCCTGTAAGAGCGAGTGTAGACGGGTTTACGAATAAAATGTAAGCCATAGCCAGGAAGGTTGTCATCCCTGCAAGGAACTCTGTGCGGTAATTTGTACCGTGTTCCTCAAACTTAAAAAACTTCTTCATCTTTCTTTCCTCCCCTTTATTAGAAAAACTTTGGATTACCGCCAAGTCCAATGGCGGAAGTCGTAGTTTTTATACTTTGTTGTTTTACCAAAGTTAAACATTTTTAAAAGTATAAAAAACTATCGTATTGAAGAGACGGCGCCGGCGGGCCCTATTTTAAATGAAAAAAGAACGCACTCTCAGCCAGGGACCAAGAGTGCGTTCTACACAGAACTACTAAAGAATGAACCTCACGCTGCTCAAACGTGTGGTTATTTCTTGACGTAGTCAGACCATTTACGGTAGTCCGGTAGAAACTCATGGGCCATATCCCCAAAATTATACGACAGTTTATCTACTTTTTTTACATTCTTATCTTACTAAGGACGACAAAATTCGTCAACCTAAAATCCGAACGTTCGGCTATTTTATTCGTCTTATCATTCGCTTATTCCCATTCGATAGTAGCAGGCGGCTTGCTTGTTACGTCATATACGACGCGGTTGACATGATTAACTTCATTCACAATACGGTTTGAAATCCGCTCCAGTACTTCCCATGGAATACGTGCCCAATCTGAAGTCATTCCATCAATAGAAGTAACAGCACGAATCCCTATCGTGTGGTCATACGTACGCTCATCCCCCATGACTCCGACAGAACGGATATCCGGGAGCACGGTAAAGTACTGCCATATATCACGGTCAAGCCCCGCGTTCTTTATTTCTTCTCTTAGAATGGCATCAGATTCTCGAACGATTTCCAGCTTCTCTTCGGAAACGGCACCTAATATGCGTATCGCCAGCCCCGGCCCTGGGAAAGGCTGACGCCAAACTATATGATCAGGGACTCCAAGCTCTGTGCCTAAAGCTCTAACTTCATCTTTAAATAAAGTATTTAAGGGTTCAATCAATTTAAATTCCATGTCTTCCGGCAGTCCGCCCACGTTATGGTGAGACTTAATGGTTTGGGCAGTATCTGTTCCACTCTCAATTATATCCGTGTAGAGAGTGCCTTGAGCTAAATAATCAATGTCACGAAGCTTGTCTGCTTCATCGTCAAATACATAAATAAATTCATTTCCGATAATTTTACGTTTTTTCTCGGGATCCGCTACTCCTTCGAGCTTACTGAGGAAACGGTCTTTAGCGTCCACTTTAATGATATTCATGTTAAAACCATCGCCAAGCGTCCGCATAACATCATCGGCTTCATTTTTACGCAGCAGCCCGTGGTCTACAAAGATACAAGTAAGCTGATCTCCAATAGCTCTATGAATTAAAGCGGCAACCACTGAAGAGTCCACTCCGCCGCTCAGGGCACATAATACTTTCCGGTCACCCACTTCGGCACGGATTTTTTCAACCTCCAGCTCAACAATGTGCTCCATTGTCCAGTCGTCTGTTGCTTCACAAACGTCAAAAACGAAGCTGCGTAAAATATCATTCCCATATTCTGAATGACGGACTTCGGGATGGAATTGGACGCCGTACATACGCTTTTCATCATTTCCAATAGCTGCAACCGGACAGGTAGGGCTGGTCGCCTCAACGGTAAAGCCTGCCGGCGCTTCAATCACTTTATCACTGTGACTCATCCATACCGTCTGAGCTTTAGGAGTTTTACGGAAGAGGACAGGATCCTGGGATATAGCGATCTCAGCTTTGCCATATTCACGCTGATGAGCACGCTCAACCTTTCCATTAAAGTGATGGGTCATCAGCTGCATCCCATAGCAGATGCCAAGTACAGGGATCCCTAATTCGAATAAATCTTCATCGCATCGGAAGCTGTTCTCTCCGTATACGCTGTTAGGACCGCCGGATAGAATGATCCCGCTCGGGTTTAATTCCTTAATCTCTTCTACTGAAATCTTGTGGGAGCGCAGTTCACTGTACACGCCGAATTCGCGGATACGACGGGTGATCAGCTGATTATACTGACTGCCAAAGTCAAGCACGAGAATCATGCCTTGGATTTGTTCCATAATAAGTACCTCTCCTTTTCCTACTTCACATTCTATCGACCTGTTATATAAAAAAATGGACTTCTCCTCCCCGGAATAATACGGTGAAGGCAGAAGTCCATGTCCAAAACACTACACGATTCCTGCCTTCATAGTCAGAGCATTTACGGTGCTCCGGTAGAGACTTTCGGCCCATATTGCCGAGGATATATGAAGGTTGATGATTAATTTCATTCATTCTATCAACCGCAACGACGGGAATCAAGACAATGCTTTTTTAATTAAATTTTCCCATAATTCTGTGACCTTGCCCATCTGCTTCTGATCGATTTCATTACGGTACAGAAGCCGTTCGTAATAGGTCGTTAATTGACGCATGTCATTTGATTGGTAGCGGGCATCTACCTTGCGGGAAAAGTCCCGAAGTGTCTCATGAGACCTTCGTTTTAAGTCTCTTTTCTCGAGGAGCTTCAATAGAAATAGAAATGCTTGTTCAAACGTCTTCCGATTAGGATTATTTTTTAACTTACGGTCGTGATAGGCTGCGAGCCAGCGGAACCTTGTAAAGTAAAGAACAGCTGCTCCGAGAAGCAGGATTCCACTGGTAATCCACAGCGGGACCAGACTGCTGCTCCCGTCTCCGCCTGCAGCACTATTATCTTCTTCAGATTCTGCGCCTTCCTCTTCAGCTTGCTGGTTCGGGTTTGCCGGATCCTCTTCATCAGCTCTCGAAGATTCCTCATTTTCTTCTTCTGTCTCCGGATCACTATCGTTGTCACTTTCCACATCCAAATAAAAATCCGTATTGTTAGAGAACCCTTGAGTAGGCTCAAAGGGTACCCACCCCTGGTCAGGGAAATAAACTTCTACCCAGGAATGGGCATTGCCGCTTGTTACTTCATATACATTAAGGTCCTCTCCATCGATCGTCTCGGTTCCGCCTGTCGTTTCCCCTCCCGTAAACCCTTTTACCCACCGGGCTGGTATGCCTTGAGAGCGAAGAAGCACGACCATTGATGTTGAAAAGTTATCACAATAACCCATTTTTGTTTCAAATAAAAATTGGTCAACATAATCCTCATTTTCTTCAGGAACTTCTACATCTTCCGTGGAATACTCAAAACCATTGGCTGCAAAATAGGCTTCTACTGCCTTTGCCTGATCATAACGGTTATCTTCCTCTTCAATGATCTGCTCCGCAAGATTACCTACTCGGGCAGGAAGATTATCGGGCAGCTGTGTATATTGTTCCCTTATTTCTTCTGGATCTTCACTGTCAGCTTCACGTAATTCGTTATATTCAAAAGAAGGAGCATCGTACTCGAGCAGATATTCTTCTACCTGCGTCATGCTTCCATCTCTAATCGTGTCTATTTCCCCCGTGTTACTGTGAAGCTCAAGTATCGTATTATTCGGTAACTGTTCTATGGAACGAGCACCATACGGGTAAACGAGTTTATTAAAATTAGCTTCGGCAGTGAAATTTAAATAAGTGGAACTCTCTTCGGTTTCTACTTGATCGGTAAAAGTTTCAAACTCTAGATCATCAGGAGAAACGGCACTCTTCTCACCATCCAGGGTATCTTCCCATCCTTTTCCTGTGTACGTATCTTTTGACTCAATTCTCCAGTACTGTTCCTCCTGTGCAAAAGCTTGAAAGACAGGGGTATCATCTTGAACGAATCCCCCGCCCAGCCTCGAATCATTTTCACCATAGCCGACCTTCTGCACAGGGCCGCCTGCTCCGCCGCCTGGGCCAGCTCCCGGATTTCCGCTCGTTAAGTAAGGAACAGGATCCGGCCACTGAGGAGTAAGCTTAGGTGATGAATAGCCTATGAATAACGAGAAAATGATCATCCCGGCAAGTGGGATTAACCAGATAAATGAAGCCGAGTTACTTTTAAAGGAAATCTCTTCTTTTTCCATTTCTTTATAAAAGTGAGATAAGCCAAGAGAAATCATAGCTAATGTAAAAGTACGGATAATCGCCCATTTTCCTTCATATATCGTAAAAGTATCGACTACCGTAACATAAATAATTGTTAGTAATACAAAGACCAGCATCCGTTTAGCGACAATAAACCAATAAAACAACAGATAACTCATCAACCATAGAAGGACCAGAAAAAGCATACTCCTAAACATAGGAGTCATCTGCCACCACTGCTGCCCTTGAATCACCTGAATGTTATACAGGATTTGATCATAAATAATCGTGAACCAATTGCTGCTGAATATACGCTCTCCAATGTAAAGACCATCTATAATAAAGATAAGTCCTAAAAGTTTCAAAGGAACAGATACGACCCAATTCAACTGTATAAATGAAATAAAAAAACAAAACGCTGCATAAATAAAAAAGATGCTGACGTTATTAAACTCTCCAATAATTTCAAGCGGACGAAGCCATTCCATAAACAAAAAGAAACCGCTGATATAGATGGCAATCTGATAAAACCGCTGGTGTGTGGATGTGAGGTTCATTATGTAATCACCTCAAATTCCGGCTTAGTTAATTCTTCTTCTGTAAGCAAATTCACAATCACTTTGTTATTAGAAAGTTTTTTAATTAATTTATGGTCTTCAAAATCCATCAGGTCCTTAGATCTTACAAAGAAGAACACCACTTTTTTACTTTTTTGAGCCAGCCTGGTCATCGTTTCGACCAATTGATGGTCCAGCTGATGACTAACAAATAAGAGTACGATACCTGATGGAATTTGAGAACGTTCTTGTTCAACTTGTTTAGCAAACGAAGTCTGTCCGATATCTTTAATCCCTGCTAAGTGACGATGAATTTGGTCTTTATGCTGATAGTCCTGCTGAAAAGAGTAATACCTTTTGTGATCACCGAGTGTCATAAAGGCAAGCTGCGAAGACTTCTTTTGCAGTTCCTCAAGCAATGAAGCACTAAACTCCACAGCACCTTCAAAACTGAGCGGAGTAGTACTGCTGCTGTGAACACCGTTTAAAATCAGCAGCATGTCTACGCTTTTTTCCTGTTCAAATTCCTTTGTCATCATCTGGTTACTCTTTGCTGTATTTTTCCAGTCAATCCAGGAGAATCTATCCCCCGGTACATATTCTCTTACCCCTGACACAACATTGGTGTTTTTTTCATTCAATTTAAAAGAGGGACTTGCTCCCTGTTCAAAGCTGTATGCTTTCTCGGTAAGCTTTACAGGTCTGTGGTAAGGAAAAACAAGAAATTGCTCGTCCAGATCATAAATGTACTCCTTTTTAATAAAACCAAAGAAGTCGCCTGTTTTCACACGCAGTGCTTTTAAATGATGTTCTCCTCTTGGGACCTTTTCGAGCTGATACCGGTAGCTGATGCGACGCTTAAACCAGGGGAATGATATTCTCTTTACCTGCCTCATTTCCCTGGTTGCGGAGAAATCACCCATTTGCCGGTATTTTTCTATGTGTATGTCTCTATACATCAATGACTTAGGTAAGTATTCTTCGATTACACAATAATACATTGGAAAAGGAAAACGCCGGTCAATCGTAATCTTTACATCTATTGTTTCCCCTGCTGTTGCAGCTCGTTTGGAAAGATGTCGCGTGACTTCCCATTTATCCAGACGGTAAAAGGTTAAAGCTGTCATATAGAGTAAAAAAGGAAGAAAACTATAAAATAAAAACCAGCTTACAAAGCCTCCCTGAAACATAGCGTAAGAAAAAAGAACCGCAAACAGCAAAGAGACAGTGATGAGTCTCGCTGTAAAATGAAAGGTTTGTCTCATTCACTTACATTCCTCTGTACAGGTACAGTTATATTGGAAAGAACCTCAGAAATAACCTGCTCTGGAACTGCCCCTTCGAACTTGCTTTCAGATGTCAGAATAATTCGGTGGGAGAGTACATATTCGGCTAAAAACTTAACATCATCCGGAAGGACATAATCCCGATCCTGAACGAATGCATATGCTTTCGCTGCCTTCATTAAAGCAATCGATCCACGGGGGGAGACACCCAGATACACGCCTTCATGGGTTCTTGTGCCTGTGACTAAGTCAACAATATAGCGATGAACTGTGGAGTCCACATATACCGACTCAACTTCTTTCTGCAACTCTGTCAGTTCCTCCCTGCTGATAACCGCTTTCACTTCATGAATTGGATGACTGCCGGACGTACGAGCCAGCATTTCCATTTCCTGTGTCGCTGTTGGATAGCCCATTTTCAGCTTTAATAAGAAACGATCCAATTGAGCTTCAGGAAGTGGGTATGTTCCTTCATACTCAATAGGGTTCTGAGTAGCCATAACAAAGAATGGGCTTTTAAGCGGCACCGCTTCTCCATCAACCGTAATATTCGTTTCTTCCATACCTTCAAGTAAAGCAGACTGGGTCTTTGGGGAAGTTCGATTAATTTCATCTGCAAGTACTATATTCCCAAGGATAGGTCCTGCACGAAACTCGAACTCGAGCGTTTTTGGGTTATATATCGACACACCGGTTACATCCGAAGGTAATAAGTCAGGGGTGAATTGAATCCGTTTAAAATCGCAGTCCAGTGATTTAGCTAACGTCCGAACAAGCATGGTTTTTCCAACGCCAGGAACATCTTCCAACAGTACATGCCCTTTTGCCAGTAAAGCCACAACACTTAGTAAGGCTTCCTCATCTTTTCCGATCATAACTCTATTAATATTCTTTAAAACTTCCGATATTTTTGGATGATATAAGAATGCTTGATTACTCATTTACTCAGATCCCCTCACTTCTGCCTCACTATTTTCTGAAAACTCACTCATACTCTAACTATACTATATCTATAGTCTTACGACAAAACTTGTGTGTTTAGGTATTTTTGTAAATGAAGCTGTCTGATTATGCTGTATTTCCAGGGAAATATTAATCGAGATTCTCGTATGTCACTAATTTTAACGGTTGTAACATTACCGTAACAAACGTAAAAAACAATAGGAGTTTAAAACCTTGTCAACCCACTTGTTTTTCCAATTATTATGCGTCTTTTCCTTGTAATTCCAATTGGTCATAAAGATATAAAAAGAAGAAAATAAAGGTAACCCTTGTCATTACAATGCTAAGACGATAATTTCCTCTTCTAACCTTCTATAAACAGCACTCTTAAAATACATTTTCTTCATTTTCTAAAATCAACCAGAATTATTACATAAAGTAGATGATAGGATTGAATTGTTGAAAAAACAAAACTTTTCAAGGAGGAATACGAACATGAAAGTGAAATCACTGATTGTTACAGGAGCACTTGCCCTTTCAGTACTGGCAGCTCCAGCTACTTCTCTAGCTTCCACAGGGGATAGCGAAGTAAAAGTAAATCAACAAACTATTAATATAGAAGGTGCGCTTGAGTGGGTTAGTCAAAATGAAGATGCACTTAAATCTAATAATCTTCAACAAATAGATATTCAGGCACTTCTCGATCAAATGCAGCCTGAACAGCAGGAAGAAACTCCTGAGCAACAGCCTGCTGAACAGCAAGAAGAAGCTCCTGAGCAACAGCCTGTTGAACAGCAAGAAGAAGCTCCTGAACAACAGCCTGTTGAACAGCAAGAAGAAGCTCAACCAGCAGAACAACAACCTGCTGAACAAGAAGCTTCTAAAGAAGACACAGCTGAACAAGAAGAAGCAAGCTCTGAAGTATCTGAGTTTGAACAACAAGTAGTAGACCTGACCAACGAAGAACGTGCAAAACAAGGTCTTGAACCTCTTGAGTTAGATGTAGAACTTAGCGGAGTAGCTAAAGATAAGTCACTGGATATGCAGCAAAACAATTATTTCTCACATGACAGCCCGACACATGGGTCACCGTTTGATATGATGAATGAATACGGTATTGATTATACAACTGCCGGTGAAAACATTGCCAGAGGACAAACTTCTCCTGAAGAAGTTGTTCAAGGGTGGATGAATAGTGAAGGTCACCGTGAAAATATTATGAATGAATCATTTACTCACATTGGTGTTGGACATGCCGAGGATGGTAACTACTGGACTCAAATGTTCATTGCTAAGTAATAATAATATTTTGTTGACACACCCGCCGGGACTAATTGTTCCGGTGGTTTTTTTATTTTCTTTAACCTGTTTACGAAATCCCTTCTGCCCTTCTATATGGATAAACAGACAGGATATTTTCTTTATGGAAGCTTCTGACCTCTCTTTTTAAATAGCAGAAGGCGAGCACCGTCGCCACGCGGCAGTCTAATACTCTAATTACACGTTGTGATATCCTTCCATCCGCAGCTAAGTAAATGATTTCTAATTTCTCCTTGCTTTTTTCCGCTTTCTTAAGCTGGCTCTCCATAATATTCACCCCTTATTACGAACATTTGTTCTTATTATATGTATTAATTACTCTCCTATGCAAAAGAAATGTTTGCCAGCATTAATTCTTAGGTCTAATGGATGAAATTCACAATTGTTGGTTTATTGTCCGCAGCTCCGGTAAAAACAACATTTATAAGTTAGAAATTTTAACTAAAAGGAGTGTTTTAAATGAAAAAATGGTTCTACTTCTTAATAACGCTTGTTTTATTGGTACTAGTTACTGCCTGTGCTGAAGATGAAGGCAAGGATGACGCGCCGGATACAGGCGATGAGCAGACGTCTACGGAGCAGGAATCCAACAGTGAAGAAATAGAAGATAACGGAGACTCAGAAATGGTAACAGCTGCTTTGATAAATGGGGACGGAGACGAGGTCGGAACGGCTGAATTGATTGAGCAGGATCAAGAGGTTCTTATCCACCTTGATGCTTCTGAACTTCCTGAAGGCAAACATGGATTTCATATCCACGAGAGCGGCCATTGTGAAGGACCGGATTTTGAATCGGCAGGAGGTCACTTTAACCCGACAGAAGTAAGCCATGGGACAGAGTCAGAAGATGGGCCTCATGCAGGGGATCTTGGAAATATTGAAGTAGGTGAAGATGGAACAGTTGAGCAGGAAGTAACGGCTGAAGAGGTTACGCTTCAAAGTGGTGAAGACCATTCCTTATTAGATGAAGACGGTACAGCACTAGTGATCCATGCGGAAGCTGACGATAATGAATCACAGCCTTCCGGGGACGCAGGTGCCAGAATTGCATGCGGTGAAATTAGTGATCAGGATTAATAATAGAAAAATTCAGCTTGCAGAGGAACCCTGGTTTCTCTGCAAGCTTTTTTACTGCTCCTATCTACAGGTGGAAGTTCCCCCTCAAGAAGTCTCCATAAGTACCTGCTCAAAAAGCGAAATGTCATTAAAAAAGGCAATAGGACGGTCGAAATTTCGGTCCGACTGGCTTTCCCTTTGACAAGAGAAGTTTTTTAAATCTTAAAGGTTAATTCTAATTGAATTCTTTGTGAGCAAGGACATGCTGAGTTACATAGATATAAAAAAGGTGGTTCAGCGATCGTTCTCGATTAACTTTACTAGAAAAAATCATTTCGGCCGCTGAAGAAAATATCAAATAAACTATATGAAATGCCCGTTCAAATTTATTTAATAAATTTTAAAATCTATGCGCAATCACTATACCATCCTGCAAGTGCAAACATATGCTACGAGTGTAACATATCTTATAATCCGGAGGTGCTTATTAGATGCAAGCAAAAAATTTAAGCGGTGGTCAAGAACTACTTTGTGTCAATGTAGATAAGGTTTACGATTGGGTGGTAAATGAGGCTTCTTTCGATATTAATATTGTCGATGAAGATTTACCAGAAGGGTTGGACTGTGATGATTTTGATCCTGCAGAGGTAACTTGTACAGTTACTCCTGAAGACGTCGACATTTTGACTCGTGAGGATCGCACATTCATCATCGACGGTATTGAAACAACTTTACAGTTAGTCAATATCCGTAAAAACTTCACAGTAACTCTTACAATCCCTACTACTACAAACGGCGACGAAGAAGTAGAATTGGATTTCTCCCGCTGTGAACAAGTAGTGCTCTGTGCTCCAGCAGGGACAGAAATTGATGTGACATACACAGACTCTGACTGTTTCGTATGTACATTTGACTGTGACCCTGGTGACACTGATACAGATCCAACATTTGATGCTTCAATCAATGTTAATCTTTGTCAAAGCATTCAGTCTACGTTCCCTGTTACAGTTGAACTAGTTACTGAATTCTGTGAGCCTAGAGACATTCTTCCTACTCCTTGCCCGTCTCCTGTTAGACCGCCACAATGCCCAGTGGTATTCCCTAACAACGGCAACGGTAACGGTGGAGAATAAAAAAATCTATGAAAAAGAGGAAGCAATATGCTTTCTCTTTTTCTTTTTATTCAATCAACTTAGTAAATCCCACGATAAAGGGGTTCCTGCTTTTATTGTTTGACCAGCCGTTTTCCCTATCAGTATTTCAAGATATTTAGGCGGAAGGCCGTAACCTGGACGAATCGCCTTTACGTTACTTTTAGAAAAAGTTTCTCCTTTTTTCATATCTTTCACTACATATAGGGAACGCCGGTATTTTTGGGAAGAAACTTCACTTTTAGTAGGACCGTAAGTAATCTCTCCAAGCGCCTGCCATGCTCTTTTTGTTTCGTCCACCAGTGATTTAAATTCATCCGGCTCCATAGAAAAGGCAGCGTCCACCCCGCCATCTGCCCGTGAAAGAGTAAAATGCTTCTCGATAACAGTGGCACCTAACGCCACACTGGCAACGGCTGCTCCTGTCCCTAACGTATGGTCGGATAAGCCCACCTGGCATTGAAACAGGTCCTTCATGTGAGGGATGGTTCGGATATTCGTATGTTCAGGGGAAGCGGGATACGTACTTGTACATTTAAGTAAAATTAGATCATGGCACCCTTCTGCCTTTGCCGCTCTTACCGCTTCGTCCACCTCTGCAGCACTGGCTAATCCTGTCGATATAATCATCGGCTTCCCGGTTTGAGCCACCCTTTTAATAAGGGGTAAATCGGTATTTTCAAATGAAGCTATCTTATAACACGGGACGTTTAACTGCTCAAGAAAATCTACTGCTGTTTCATCAAAAGGAGAGCTGAATGCCAACATTCCGAGCTCCCGGCACCTCTTAAAAATAGGTTCGTGCCATTCCCAGGGAGTGCAGGCCTTTTGGTATAACTGATAGAGAGACTGATCTTTCCATTGACGATCGCCACTGATAACAAAATCGCTGCGTGACAGGTTTAAAGTCATCGTATCGGCTGTATAGGTTTGCAGCTTTAAAGCATGAGCCCCCGCTTTTGCAGCAGCCTCCACAATCTGTATGGCACGGTTTAGCGATTGATTATGATTCCCTGACATTTCCGCAATGATGAAAGGCGGAGCGTCAATTCCAACCTTACGTTTTTGAAGAAGAATGCTGTTCATGCCCTCCGCCTCCTAATGCCTGGATAATCCCTTTTTTCGCTTCAGGCCATGCGTCTTTAAAATGCGCCATCGGGATAACATCCATATACTTTCCGTTCTTTAAGGTGTGATTAATGAATCGTCCTTCTTCCATAAATCCGAGCTTTTTATGAAATTGAAAGCTTCTTTTATTGGAAACAAGTACTTCGGCACATAGTTTGTGCATAGATTGCTCTTCAAAAATAAACTCTAGAGCCAGCAGCCCGAGCACCGTGCCTGATCCTTTAGGTGCAGAGCTCTCTCCAATATAAAAACCCCAATAGCACTTACGATGATGGTGATCAATCCTGGAAAAGTTAACGAGTCCTATCGGCTGATTTTTATAATAGAGCAGTTTCACCATAGTATTTTGACCACTGCTCACCTTGTTGTACCAACGCTCATGCTCTTCCATTGTTATTTTATGATCTGTATACATCGCCTCACGAATGGCTTCTGAATTTCTCCATTTGAGAACAGCAGGAAGATCTTTCTTTTCTAAGTCTCTTAACTCAAAATGGTGGACATCAATCATTCCAGCTCCCTCCAGCATGCAGCGGACCACCGATCCTTCCTCGACCCCTTGAACCACATTCCACGCGGATTCTGCCATCTCCTTTACGCGGATTGGCTGCTGCAAAAAAGATGATAAGGTAGAGACGATATCTTCTTCCGCGACATTTTTACTCGATCCCAGACAAACCAGAGCTCCCTTCTCAGCCATGTATGATAGAATACCAGATTGATTAGAAGCGGTTTGAATGGTAATGGCAGGCAAACCTAAATAACAACGCTCCCACGTTGATGTCCCGCCTGCTCCAAAAGCGAGATCAGCTTTCTGCATGAGGTCGGCCATGTTATTAATTTGACAGTAAAAATTACACCCTGGCATCGACTCACACATTTGCTTGACTTCATTTTTTCTCGGGTTGCTTGATCCAACTACCACATCCACCATTAAATCTTTTCGATTTAACCGTCTGATCGCAGCTAATACTTTCTGTGTCTCATTCGTAGGATCAGTCCCGCCAAACGAAACGAGCAGACGTTTCACTATTCCATTACGGCTGATGGCCCTGGTTTTAGCATTAATAAATTCATCGCGTACGAGCATATATTTTGGCCCTAGTAATTTCACTGTATGTCCGGGCACTAAGTCTTGATAACGGTGATGGTAGTTTTTGTATAAATTTTGATCAACCAGCAGATCACAATCATGGACTCGATCAGCCAGATCATCTATGACCATAATCCGGTCAGTATAATTCCTTATAGAACGCTCCCACTTTTCACCAATTGCATAATGGTCTACAACCAGCCAATCAGCCTTAATATACTTCTCCAATAAAGCTGACGTATGTTTGCAGTCAGTCTTCCAATCTACTTCCAGCCAGGAAGAATAAGGAATAGAACGGTCTTTATTAAAATGCTCTTCTACAGGGGAGGGCAGCGTATACACGCGGAAGCCGTTATCTTGTATCTGCTGAATCATATTTCCTCGTAAAAGCCGGCATATAAATGAAACACCAGCCCCCTTTCTTCTTAACTGGTCAGCCAGTGTTAAGCACCTCATTACATGGCCTGATCCTATTTCAACCGACGCGTCCGTTCGTATAACGACTTCCACTCACCTTCACACTCTCACGATTTTTTTTGATCGATGTGACTATTAATAAGGGCCCACTCCGGGTTTCGTTTAACAATCTCCAGAGCATCTTCTATAGTGAAATCTGGTTTCGATGGATACAAACAATTGATCATTCTCTTAACCAATTGAAAATCTTCAGGGGTATCCACCGTCCAGCGATGATGGCTTTCGTCTCTTTTATAATTTATATTAAACGTCGAAAACTCCCCTAAATGATGGTGAATATAACCTGTGACATGCTCGCGCTCTGACGGGTTTTTCGCTTTTTCATTACAGTGTTTTAACGCAGCCATGGACAGCACCTCGGTGTCCATTCCTCTTGGAAATGTACGTGATAAAGTATTAGATACGTAACAGTATTTCCCTTTGGATCGTGTGTAATGATTTATGATCGAATCTATCACCGCTGGATCAATTAAGGGGCAGTCGGAGGTCAGGCGGACAACCACATCTGCGTGGTACAGCTGTGCGGCTTCAAAGTACCGGCTGAGAACATCCTCTTCAGAACCGCGATATACTGGTACAGAACGGTCCGCGGCGAATTGATCAAGAATATCATCATTCGATTTATTAGTCGTTGCAATAATCACTTCATCAATCAGGGCTGATCGACGTACTCTTTCTAATTGAAAGTCAAGCAATGGCCGGTCGAGTACTTTCTTTAGCACCTTTCCAGGCAGACGGGTTGAACCCATCCGCGCCTGAATAATTGCTGCTACCTTCATACCATCACCCCGCATAATGAGAGATTACTTTTTTCACTGCTTTAATCACATCTTTTACATCAGATTTCGTCATAGATGGAAATAATGGAAGTGTAATGATTTCCTCGTAAACTTCCTCAGCTACCGAACAAAGTCCTCTTTCATAGCCGGCCTGCTGATAGTATGGCTGCCAGTATACCGGGATATAATGGACATTCACTCCGATGTTTTCCTCTGTTAAGGCTTCAAACACGTCTTTTCGGGTGCCTGTGAGCTGGTCGAGCTTTAAACGAAGAATATATAAATGCCAGCTTGAATCACAGCCTGATTTCATCATAGGACGAATTACCTCGCCGACATCCTCAAAAGCTTTATTATACATATCGGCGTATTTTTTTCTTTTTGCTATAAAGTGGTCTAATTTGTTGAGCTGACTATGACCTAAAGCCGCCTGCAGGTCTGTCATGCGGTAGTTAAATCCTAATGTCTGCATTTCGTAATACCACGGCCCGTGAGATATTCCGCTGAACTGCTCTACTTTACGGGTCATCCCATGGTTTCTAAATTGAATGAGTTTCTCATAATAATCTTTTCGATTGGTGGTGATTACTCCGCCTTCTCCCGCTGTTATATGTTTCACCGGATGGAAGCTAAACATCGTCATATCACACAGCGACCCTACGTCCCTTCCTTTGTAACGCGCCCCTAATGCATGGGCAGCATCCTCAATTACAGGTATGTTACGAGCCTTTGCAATAGAGAGAATGTCATCGTAAGCAGCCGGCTGACCAGTAAAATCTACAGGAATAATAGCCTTTGTCTTCTCCGTAATCAGTGACTGGATGGAAGTTGGAGAAATGTTGTAAGTATTGGCATCAATATCTGCAAATACAGGCATAGCACCCATGTACAGCGCACAGTTGGCACTCGCAAGAAAAGTCATCGGTGTAGTGATCACTTCATCATTTTTCTTCACGCCTGCTGCAAAACAAGCCGCATGGAGGGCAGCAGTTCCGCTCGAAAAGGCCACACTGTAGTTTGCTCCGACATAATCGCTGATCTTTTGTTCAAACTTATCAATCTCAGGACCAGTGGTAAGATAATCACTTTTTAAAACTTTCACGACCTTCTTAATATCTTCTTCATCAATCGACTGCCTTCCATAAGGGAGATAGCTTTCTCTTACTGGCTTACCCCCATGCACTGCTAACTTCTTCGTCATGATGAATCCCTCATTAAATCAAATTCGTGGACTTAATCCACTCTTCTGTCCGTGTAATCCCATTTTCTAAACTATACAGGGGCTTCCATCCCAATAGTTTTTCTGCCTTATCATAATTACAAAGGAGTTTCTGAATTTCACTTTGAGGGTGGATATGAGTGACATGCTTGATTTTGTTCACATCTTTAATAATTAAGCTCGCTAAATCATTAATTGAAATATCACGACCAAGTCCTGCATTTAGTATTTCTCCGTCAGCCTTGTCAGAGTACCCTGCTTCGACGACGAAACGAGCACAATCTTCTACATACAACAAGTCCCTCGTTTGGGTACCGTCCCCATAGATTTGAAGTGATTTTCCTTCCAGTTTATTTTTTATAAAGATAGCAACTACCCCGCCTTCCCCTCCCGTCTTCTGAAAAGGGCCGTACGTATTGAACGGGCGGACGACGGTTGTCGGCATACCATAGGCAAAGAAGTAGGAAAGGACCATATTTTCTGCTGCTATTTTGGCTCCAGCATAAGGCGAAGCCGGTTTTACAGGGTCTGTTTCCTTAATGCCTGCAGGAGATGCTGCACGGTCATACACCATGCACGTACTCATGAACACCAGCTTAACATTATGTTTCTTACATTCCTCTAAAACGTTAAAAGTACCGACAGTGTCATTATCAAAAGTCGTCTGAGGATCATCAATACTATCCTGTACGTTTATGCTTGCTCCTAAATGATAACAACAGTCAAAAGGCTTCAAAAAAAGATCTTTCAGCAGAAGAACATCTTTAATATCACCTTGAATGAACTCTTTGAAATTTTTACGGCTTAAAAATTCGTCGACATTTTCAATTCGGCCATTTGATAGATCATCCAGCACCCACACGCAGTGCCCGTCATCAAGTAGCTTCTTAACCACCCACCTTCCGATAAATCCTGCCCCTCCAGTTACAAGTACATTCACCTCATCATCCCCTTCTTTTATCCCTTCAGACCAATCCTATTAAAAAGGAAGAAAGAATATTCATAAGAACAAAAAAGAGACCCAACTCAAAAAGAGGTTGGGCAAAACTGAATAAAGCATAAAATAATCCGAATGATTTTGTAGAAATCAGTTCGGATTATTTATGTGAAAGAGAATTCACACCATCGCTCCGTCAAAATACTTCGCTTTTAAGTGGGCACGGCCTTAAGCTTCCTCGGAAAACAAAGAACGCTTTCCTGCGGGATCTTCGCCTCGTGCTGTTCCCACAGGAGTCTACGCATTTTGACTACGCTAATGCTCTGCGTATATATTATTCAGTTTTTATCGTTCGTTTTTTTTCTGTCATTGCTGGACTTATGTCTCATCTTCATTTGTCAGTTGGTCTATCAAACGCATTAATCGATTACCTGATAGCTGCTGGGTATCATAGGCGGAGGACAAAAACTTTTCCCTTATCTTTTTTTCATAAGTTTTCATCGTATCTTCATTAAAATAACGTTGGACGATCTCAGCCAGCTTAACAGGGTTATTGTGTGTCAGCCCGCTTAATCCATAATAATATCCTGTATAACCTGGAAATTCTTCATTTAATATAAAAACCGGCTTGCCTGCAAGCATCGCTTCCAGCCCTACTGTAGATGAATATACTACAACCGCGTCTACGTGGTGCAGGAGGTCGTACAGGTGAAGGTTTTGAGAAGGAAGCGCCTGAGGTACATCAATCGTCAGTTGATGGGGCTGAGAACTGGGAAAATCTTTAATGAGTATATTAAATTTCTCATCTTTAGCTAATGCTTCAACGAGCTTTCTCCACCGGGGGAGGTCCTTATTTCCCCTAACGACTACTAACACAGTTTTTTTTGCCGGCTCAAGTCCAAGCTGTCTTACAAATTCACCGTGACCGATTGGTTTGTTTAAAAATATTTGATCGAACCGCGGATGGCCAATGACTTCAACAGCACTATCTTCAATGCCCTTCTGCTTATACCATACCTTCTCAAACGTACCATACACGGCATCAACTGTGGCTATTTTCGGTAAATAGCCGAACTCACTTGAAATAATTCCATGCTGCATGCAAACCGTTGGAATTCCCTTTTTGGCAGCTACTATGGAAAGGGTGCGGCTTTCAGGATAATGAGTAGAAGCCACCACTATACAGGACACTGTCTCACTTCGGAATAGTTTGTTTGCTTGTTCTACGCGGTGAATAATTTTTTTAAGCTGCATTAAGAAAACTTTACGGAACTTAGGATCACTGTACAATGGATGGTTAGGAAGTGATTTAAAAATTTTCTTCGCCTGTGATTGAATGACCTTAACTGCTGCAGATACTGAGCTTGAATCGTTAGTGAATTCATCGAAATAGTGAACGGGGATGTTTCCATCTTTCTCTTTTCTGACATACCCTTTTTCTTTAGGAGGGTTTTTTCTATCTTTAATAATCATAGTGGAAGATGGAGAGAAGTATTTCATGAGAACGGGTGTAGGAAATCGAATCAAATTGTAAACATCGTGAATTACGATCTTCCCCTTATTATTTTTTGACTTGTTTTTATTGGTGTGTTTTTTAATGAAGCGATTAAACCGCGCCTGTACGTCAGCATTGCTTTCTACCTTGTTCTTTAAAAGCAGGGTAAATGCATCCTGGTCCAGCCTTTTCATTAAAGGTGCATATTTAATTAAACTTCGATAGTGACAAAGGTAAGGCAGGGATATACCTTTGTACTTCAGCTCTTCAAAGCGGTCCAGAAAATCTAAATAAAGCGACCAGTAATTTCGTTCGTACGTATTCAATTTACTCCCTCCTTTCCGTGGGTATCCTGTAACTTAGCTTTCTTTAATAAAGTTCTAAATGATGTTTTCATTTTTTAATAACTTTCTAAGCTCTTTATAAGAGATAGGCGTTTGATCAATGGAGCTGTAAGTTTTGTTCTGGGCCTGCCTTGCACCTGGATAGCTGCTTTTGTTATTGCCCGGCAGTACATACATATCCGGCAGCTCGAGGGCTGTCAGGGATTCATCAAACGTCATCAGCTCTTCATACATTTTTTCTCCAGGACGTAGACCAATCTCCCGGATAGTTACATTATTTTCATTCATTTGCTCGGTTCTACAAGTCTCTTCAATCACTAAAGAAGCCAAATCTCCCAATAAGATAACAGGCATCTTTAAAACAAAAACTTCTCCGCCCTTTGATTCCTTTAATGCCTGGATCGTCAGCTCGGTGGCTTGAGTAAGAGTCATCATGAAGCGAGTCATTTGTGAATCTGTAACTGTAATTCTCTGCTGTTCAATAATTTGTTTCTTAAACAATGGAATCACAGAACCACGTGAACCAATTACATTGCCAAAGCGAACACTGGAGAAGATCGTTTTCGATTTTCCTTTTCTCAGTTCAGTCGCCGTCATCAACCTTTCAGCGATCAGCTTCGTGGCCCCATAAGTATTGGTAGGCGAAATAGCTTTATCAGAACTTGTAAACACCACTTTTTCAACTTCGTGAGCTAAAGCGGCGTTAATTACATGATACGTGCCTTTTACATTAGTAAGGATGGCTTCCTGAGGGTTGGTTTCACAGGAAGCTACATGTTTCATCGCAGCTAAGTGAAACACGTAATCAACGCCTTTCATTGCATGCGAAACTCTGTCATAGTCACGGACATCTCCTAGTACAAATGTGAGGTTAGCCTGTTGATCCCATTCATGCTGCATTTGAAACTGTTTATATTCATCACGGCTGAATATGATAATTTCAGCCGGGTCGTCTTCAAGTACATAGCGGACGATACTTTTCCCAATCGTTCCCGTTCCTCCAATAACTAGAATACGTTTGTCTTTGAAATACACATTAGCTCCTTCTTTCCTTTCTAATCTCTTCTTTTCATCATATGGAAGAGTGCCTTACGGGTTCTATTAATCTAATAAAATAGTGATGAATACCAGGCCTCTACACCTCTTTTATAGTATGCACTCTGCTGGAATTGGTATGGTTTTATGTTTAAATCAAAAAAATATGAAACAAATGCGGATAGACGGAAGCAGGGGCAGGTTAGACCGCCTACACCCCTGCTTTCCTCTTCCATTCCTGTAACTCTATTTTCTGCTGTTCATCCAAGTTGCTCAGACGAGCTTCAAATTTTTTTCTGGCTTGTTTATATAAAGCAATATCATTATTGTTGAGTCTTTTTATTTCTTTAATAATGTGAGGGGGGATGTCCTGTGCTTTTGGGCGATTCTGTGTAATATTCAAATGTTCAATCTTAATGTCGTGCCAGCCAAAATATTTTTTTATAAAAAATAGAGATTCACTAAATCTCTCTGTTAACCCAACCTCTTTAAAGTACTTCTTTAAATGAGCATTGGCTTTCTTTAACCCCTCCGGATCTCCGCCCGATAAATAGCGAGTCGCCAAATTAACTGTCCGATAGCGGATACTGCGAATATCTCTTTTGTGATATTGTTTATTTCCTATTCCATCAGCTTTCATATAAGTCAAAAATTCTTCAAAACTCATATCTTTTACCTGTTCATGTAAGGGATCCCGTTCGTAGCTCTTAATATAGTAAAATGTCGAAATCACCCGTTCTACAGGATCTCGAAGCATTGTAAAAAAAACAGGCTGCTTCTTTAATTTTTTAAAATGTTTGCCATGCCATACGAGTATTTCTTCCTCCTGAGCCGCTAAGATATTCCACATCGTCTTGCCACCTGACTTAGGAATATGCAAAAAACAGACCAACTTTTCCAGGTCTAGTTTCTCCTTATTAAAATGAATCACTTGTCTCTTCCTTCCCCTTCTTATTCAGCGTTACGGCTATGATATTATAATCTGCGCTCCCCTATTATGTGTGGGGAATAGAGCCAGCTAGACTTAATACAATCAACCATTTTCATAACCATCGACGAAATGCGGCATATAGTATTCATAATTGAATAGAAAAGAGGGTGAATCATGCGGGATGGACATCGTTATTGTAACCCTGCTCCTAACAGGCATGTTTGTTGTACTCATTAAACAATGGGCCCCTCCCGATCTCACCATGTTTGTTACTCTGTCCGTATTCCTGCTGACTGGAGTCATTACTCCTGAAGAAGCCTTTCGAGGATTTGCCAACACTAGCGTCATTACAATTGCCCTACTTTTTATTATTGGATACAGCGTATTTAAAAGCGGTATTCTTATTTCCTTGCTTCAACAATGTCTGAACCGGGAGGATAAGCAGCCTGTTCTCTTATTAAAAATTATGTCGCCAGTTGCCATACTGTCAGGAATTATGAATAATACACCGATCGTATCAATGCTTACACCTTCAATAACCAATTGGGCAGGAAACAATCAGGTCCCACCTTCTAAGCTGCTCATTCCTTTGTCTTATGCAGCGATTCTAGGAGGTTCTATCACGCTATATGGTTCTTCCACAAACTTGATTATTCATGGACTTTTAATAGAAGAAGGGCACCCTGGATTTACAGTTTTCGAATTTTCCTTAATCGGAATTCCTCTCACTCTATTAGGAGTGGTTTATGTGAGTCTTATAGGTTCCTTATTACTTCCAGACCGTACCCCTGGTAACCAGCGGCAGAAAGCTCAAAGCGAAGTCCCCTTAACAAAATGCCAAACAGGGATCGTGTTCCTCGTAATCACCATTATGATTGGCTCCGTCGCTTTTCATCTCACCTCTCTTGTAAAAGCCGCTTTAGCAGGAGTCATCATTTTACTAGTTACTAAAGTAATCCGCCCTTCTGAGGCAAGAAAAGCAGTCAACGGGAACGTCTTACTACTCATGGCTTCTGCAATTGGAATTGGCACTGCCATTGAAAAATCCGGAATTACGAAGCTGCTCACTACCGCTTTTATGGACCTTTACCCATTCATCGGATTAGCGGGGGTCATATTGCTTCTCTATTTAGCTACGATGATTCTTACAGAAATATCCCACAACATTGCGGCAGCGGTCCTTATGTTTCCCATTGGTCAGTCAATGGCAGACCTGGTCGAAGCAGATCCAAAAATGTTTGCAATCGTAATTGCCATTTCTGCATCCTGCAGTTTTATTACTCCGATCGGCTACCAAACCAATGTCATTATTTTTGAACCGGGGGGTTATCGATTTAAAGATTTCATCAGAGCTGGAATCGGACTGAGTATTCTCTGCGCCGTTTGTACAGTGGGACTCGCATTATTTATTTGGGGGTGAAAAAAGTGAATAAACACATTAAGTGGCATAAACCATTATTATCTAAGGAAGACAGACAGAAAAGAAATGGTCATAAAAGTTTAATCGTCTGGCTTACAGGATTGTCAGGCTCAGGCAAATCGACGATTGCCAATCTCGTCGAGCATCAGCTGTTTAAAGAAGGCATCCATACATTTTTGCTTGACGGAGACAATCTGCGTCATGGCATTAACCATAATTTAGGCTTTAGTGAGGAAGATCGAAAAGAAAACATCCGAAGAATTTCAGAAATCGGCAAGCTGTTCGTTGACAGCGGGATTGTCGTTTTTGCTGCCGCCATATCTCCTTACAAGGAGGACCGAGAAGCAGCACGACAACGGTTTAAAGAAGAAGAATTTATTGAAGTGTATGTAAAATGTACGCTTGAAGAATGTGAGAGAAGAGACCCTAAAGGCCTTTACGAAAAAGCCCGAAATGGAGAAATTAAAAACTTCACCGGTATATCTCAATTGTATGAGGAACCTTCAGATCCAGAAATAACAATAAATACTACAGAGCAGCCCATCGAGAAATCAGTCCATCAGTTGACACAATATTTATTATCTAAACTGAAAGGAATAGAGTAAACGTGCTCCCCGATAGGCAGTGGGATAATCTAGGCAACAGACTTAAAAAAGCTGACCACCTGATGGTTCAGCTTTTTAAGTCATTAATCAACTTCAGCAGAACATCCGTAGATTTTTTCTGCTGTAGCTCCAGAGGATAATGCCTGGCAAGGAACTCTGTTTTTATTATCCCCTTTTTTTCCCTGAAGTGATGAAGGATGTGTTTTACTAAAGTTACAGGATGATCATGGACCATTTCTTGTAAAGAGTCAAAGCAGGCCGGCAGCGGTTCACCTGGAATATTCCATATAAAAACAGGTTTGTTTGCGATCAATGATTCTAAAACTACTGTCGAGGGATAACTGACCACTATATCTGCAGCTGCAATCAAATCATATAAACCAATCCCGGCACTCAACTGGACTGAAGGATACATTTTTTGTAGTTTTGTGATCTCTTTTGGATTACCGCGGGCTTTTACTATAAGCTGAAACGTGTCGTACTCAGTCAAGCTTTGAATAATGGCTCTTGGCACGCTGACTTCCTCATGATGATGGATGAATAATATGGTTGCTTTACGAGGATTGAAACCGAGCTTAGAGAGTGGTGCCGTCTTTTGATTCTTAATTTCGTCAAATCTTGGATGCCCCGTTATTCTTATTTCATCAGCAGGGATTCCTTTTCTTATATACCAGTCAAGCTCGTAATGTCCGTAAACAGCCAGGTAATCAGCCGCTTTAGGTAAATAGCCGAATTCCAGACCTATAATTCCGTGCTGCATACATACAGAAGGAATTCCATACTTTCTCGCTGACAGCGCCAGTGCACGGCTTTCACAAGAATTCGTAGTCCCAAGCACCAGGACATTCAACTTTTCTTTCTGCATGACAGACTCTGCAGCAAAGACAGCCTGTAATAACCGTGGCAGTTCCTTGATTAGCCGCTTCTTAAAAACTGCATTCCCTATAAGCGGATGATTAGAATGCTTTGAGAACAGCCGATACCATGCTTCTTTATATTCTTTTTCCATTTCTTCCGTCTCTTGCTCATAATCTTTTAAACTGAGAATGGGGATTCCTGATTTCTCTTTTTTGCTGCGGCTTTTATTTTTAATCAGCAGGGTATGAGCTGGAGGGAATTGGTTCATAACGGAGGGGGGAAACCTGAGCAGATGATCATGAAGAGCTATTTTCCCTTTTACCATCTTTCTTTCTCCATTAGGAAAATATTCTTCGAAGAATTTCTGTACCTGTTCTTCCGTTTCGAGTCTATGAATTAAGCGACGCTCAAATGTTTCTTTTTTTAAAGCTGTATGAAGAGCAGGGATTTTCTTAATATGCTCATAAAAATGGCTTAGCAGAACAAGGGGATAGCCTTTAGGAGCTTCTTTAGAAAATAATTCAATAAAGTCGAAATAAAGAGCCCAGTAATTTTTTTCATAATGGTTCATGGCTTTTGCTCACCTTCCATTAATCGATAGATCAAATAAATGGGTCGCGGCTTCCTTAATTCTAATGATAGACTCTCTGCCTTCAATTTGATCCACTGATTTAAGAAAAGCCCTGACTTCTTCTATCTTTAACGAGGGAAATCGATGTTTAAAGTGCTTTCTCCTTATTTTAGGAACCTGAACATTTTTAAAGGGAGATGGAGGGACCGGCAGTTCACTTAACAATGGCAAAATAGCTTCATGAGCATAGGGCGTTTGTTGATAGTAAGGGTTTAGAAAGCGAGTTCGTTTTTTCTTTCCTGGATGTTCAACATAATAAATGAGCTCTTCAAGCGATGATGCCTTTACACCAGCTGAATTAGGCAGTACGACATCATACCTGGCGTCTTCAAAAGGCACGTAAGAAATAACCGGTGTCTCAAGCAGTACGGCTTCGATCCCAGTCGTACATCCATTGTGAATGACAACGCGGGAAGCCGTGATCCATTCGGTGGAACAACCATCGTTTCGTACAATAACATTCTTATAGGAAGCAAGCTCTTTTTTATAGGACTGGAGACCTTCTGAGGGGTGAGGCCTAACCACAATTTTTTCTGAGGGAAACTGAATACTTAACGCTTTCACCATTTTTAAAAAAGCGAAATACAGCTTCTGTATATAAGCTGCCGCATCCGTATCTTCTGCTGTTTTGTTCTTCCCTCGAAAATGGTTATATAAAGCGAAACGTGTGTTAATTAATATAAAATCTCCATACTGCTCCTGTAACACTTCTGCTTTCGCTTCATAAAGTGAACGATATTTCTTCTTCAACAAATCAAACCGTGGATTACCGGTAAGGTAACATCGATTCACAACCTCAGGATAAGCCTGGACAATTGTGTCTTGCTGGTAATGCCCCCAGCAATACTCCTGAGCAATCAAGGGCATCATCTTTTCGTTCATACGCTCCTTTATATACTTAGAGGGGTCGTGAAATATAAACCCTTCTTCATCAAGCTCAACAATTGTATGGTTTGCTCGATGAGCTTTTGTCACCACTCTCCTCCGATATCGTTCAGAATACCCTTTTGAAAAGAAAATCCCAGGGCCCAATATTATAGACGCTTCTTCCACCATAAGCTGCTCTCCGATAATTACCCGATATCCTTTATGAAGGGCATAATAAGTAAACAAGAGTTTTGCATCTAATTCTCTTGCCTTTATTTCAATGGGCAGGTAGATGATCTTTTTCATCGGTTGAGCAGACCTCACGTGAATTCCTCCTTCTAACGCTTTCTTCTATAAGCCTATTCGTTATTTGAACGGGCAGACCTTCTAATCAAAGAAAAAAGCTGCCCAGCTTAAAACATGATATAAGAAGCAATAAGATAAACGACACTTATCACTAAGGATGGGGCTGCGTAGCGCATTGAATTTGAAATTGCAGGCCTGCGGAGCAGATAAATAACCATCAGGGTCATAAATACAACAAGCAGAGCCATAAATACGTGGGAAATTCCTGCTGCCTTTAAAATCGCTCCTTCCCGATAGAGGATATCGGTTACTACAAGCAGCTGCATATTAAAAACATTACTGCCTAATATGGCTCCAATCGCCATTCCATAATTAGAAGCTTTAAACGCGGCAAGTACTGTGACAAGTTCAGGTAACGAAGTAGACGCTGCTATAAGAAAGCTTCCTACAAAGCTGGAATCCATCCCTGATACTTGGGCGAGCTGATCCCCTGAAATAGACAAAATGCTTCCCGCCACAAAAACCACAACGGCCAATAGAAAAAAGCGAACAACAGACTGACGTAAACTATAGGACTCTGCCGGGCCCTCTATGTCCACTGCTGCTTCATTCTCTGCCGTATTATTTGATAGAGATTTAGTCATGAAAATATATAAACCTGCCATGAGAAACATTTCAATTCCAATTCCGAACCATTCAATTGATCCAGGAATAATTAAAGCTGCTATCACAATAAACATAAAGACTAACCCACTCACTACTGCAGGCATGTGTTCTCTATAATCTACACGCTGAAACAGCTTTCTCCTTCGATAAATTATATCCACAACGGCCAGAATTAAGAGATTAAAGACATTACTTCCGATCATATTCCCAACAGCTATATCAGGGTTATCAATATACACAGCGGTTAAGCTCGTTGTGAGTTCAGGTAAAGATGTAGCCCCCGCTATCAAAAAAGTCCCGACAGCTGCTCCGCTTAACACAGACTTTCTGCTGATGATATCCCCGAAAGTGTTAAGCTTAATAGCCGCTATGACGACAACTGCAGCAGCGAGCAGAAATATTGCATAAATCATAGTACTTCTCCTCTCTTAAACGACCTCTATGACAATTAACGAGATCCTGATACATTATTTTCTATAATGGTCCCCCATCACTACTTCTCTTGTTGAAGTTACTATTCCCGTCAGTGTAATAATTAAGCGGCAAAACATCCCCTTCAAATGACACCAAGAGAATAGTCCTTTTTGTATTAAGAAAAAAATCGAAATTTTACATATATATCCTGTTTTCTTAGCATATCGGTTCGTTTATTGCTGAATCAATTGAATTCCTCTCCTGTGTTGTTATGATAGTAGGAAAAAGATTCATAGAGTGCTAGTTTCATAATTACTACAAGAGAGGTGAGGAGTTATCATTCTATTACCAGCCACATTTAAAGTAAAAAGACTGGTTATTCTAACAGCGATTATAACAGGAGTAGTCACTCTGTTAAGTGCTCTTCCAGTCAATGCGGAAGAAGGAACCGACTACCAGGTTGATGCGACATCGCTGCACGTTAGAAGTACACCGAGCATGGACGCTCCAATTATTGGCGCCCTGGAAGACGGGGCTTCTGTAACCGTATACGAGAAGGACGGGAATTGGGGAAGAATTGAGTATAATGGCTACACTGGATGGGTATCCACTGACTTTTTAGTTGGATCAGATTCACCGCTCGAAGGTGTACGTATAACCCTTGATCCGGGACACGGGGGTACAGACCCAGGAGCCATAGGGGTAAATAGTATTTATGAGAAGGATGTTAACTTAAGTACCGCTCAGCGTACATACGATCAATTAAGCGACGCCGGTGCTACTGTTACAATGACACGCTCAGGAGATCAATATGTAGATCTGGATGAAAGAGTCAATATCAGCCACTCTTACGATACTGATGCGTTCATTAGCTTTCACTATAATGCCAGCGCTTCTTCGAGTGCCCGTGGAATAAGCAGCTATTATCATGATGACAACAAAGACTCATCCTGGGCAAGAACCATGCAGAATCAGCTGGTCGGCAAGACGGACCGTCAAAACGACGGCGTATTTCAAGAGGATTTTCGTGTAGTAAAAGATAACCATGCTCCAGCAGTTCTTCTTGAACTAGGTTTTCTGACAAATCAGGAAGAAGCTGAAGTGGTTCAGACCGAAAGCTATCAATCCACAGTCGCAGATGCGATAACTGAAGGTGCAATTGATTACTTTGATGAATAATAATATAAAAAAAGCCCGCTGCTCTGTCCGCAGCGGGCTTTACTGTCTTATTCTTTTTTTATTTCCTTCGTACTTCTCACCGTATCAATGGGTCTGACAGCTTGTTCGATTTGTTCCCGCTTCGGTTCAAGCATTGGAGGAAGGGATAGTTTCTCTCCTAATGTTTCATAAGGTTCATCACCCATGAAACCCGGCCCGTCCGTTGCAAATTCAAAAAGGATCTGCGGCGCCACATTAACATAAAGAGATTCAAAATAGTGACGATTCACATACCCGGAAGTTCTAAAACCAAAGCGCGGCATCCGCTCAATCCATTCTTCCAGAGCATTCCGATCCTCCACACGAAAGGCCGCATGGTGAACCGTGCCGTACCCCTGCCTAGCTGGAGGAAGAATGGGATTATACTCAACGATAACCTGCGCTCCGTTCCCACCTTCTCCTACTTCAAACAGGTGAAGCGCTCCTTCTTCCCCAACTTCTTTAAATAGAAGCACCTTTTCAAGCATTTCCTTAAAGTAATCCAAATTATCGACCCGGACGTAAAGAGGTCCTAAGCCAGTGATCGCGTATTCTAATGGTACCGGACCCTTCTGCCATGGAGTCCCTGGTGCAACTCCCTGGTCATGTTCATCCGAGACTAGCTCGTAGGATTGATCATCAAAGTCAACGAACGGAAGAACCTTTTTCCCAAACCGGTCCTGGATTCCGTTATGCTTAACTTCGAGACGGTCAAATCGGTCCTGCCAGTAATCCAATGCATCATTGCTTGGTACTCGAAAAGAAGTCTTAGCAATCTCATTTGTTCCGTGTGAACCTTTAGGAATGCCGGGAAAATCAAAAAACGTCATATCTGTTCCTGCACTTCCTTTGTCATCAGCAAAGAAAAGATGATATGTCTGAATGTCGTCCTGATTTACTGTTTTTTTAACAAGGCGCATTCCCAATACATATGTGAAAAATTCATAGTTCTTCTCAGCACTGCTAGTAATCGCTGTTACATGATGAAGACCTTTTAATTCATTCATAATTCATTCCTCCATTCGGAAGTTATACTGAGCCTTTGTTTCTTCTTTTATCCTATCGTTTTTTTATCTCAAATTCAAGATATTTTACCTGGAGTTAAAATCATCGTAAAGCATGATACAATAGAAATAGATGCTTATCGTAAGAAAGGAAGTTTATCATCATGGTTAGTACTAAATTAAAGACACTTTCCCCTTCCTATGACCCGTGGGAAGCTTATATGGACGTCGAAGAACATGGAGAGATGACATTATCAAATGTCGAATTCACAACGACTTACTTATGTAATATGCGCTGCGCTCATTGTGCTGTTGGTTACACGCTGCAGAATAAAGACCCTGATGCTTTGCCTGTAGAACTTTTGACGAAGAGATTGGACGAAATTAAACACCTGCGTACCCTCAGCATTACAGGCGGCGAACCAATGCTCTCAAAAAAATCAGTCAGGGAGTATGTTGTTCCTTTATTAAAATATGCCCATGAGCGGGGAGTAAGGACGCAGATTAATTCCAACCTAACGCTGCCATACGCTCGTTACGAAGACATTATACCCTATTTAGATGTTTTACATATCTCTCACAACTGGGGAACCGTCGATGAATTTGCGGAGACCGGGTTTGCTTTAATGGAACGTAAGCCTTCCTTTGAAAATCGTGCCGGCTACTTTGAACGGCTGGTGGAAAACAGCCAGGCCTTGTCTAAAGAAGGTGTAATGGTATCAGCAGAAACTATGCTCAACCAGCGCACGTTTCCTCACTTAGAAAAAATCCATGATCATGTGCTGGAAATGGGCTGTGCGCGCCACGAAATTCACCCGATGTATCCTGTGGACTTTGCAAGTAATCTGGAAACTTTAAGTTTAGAGGAAATGAGAGAGGGAATTAACCGGCTCCTGAGCCACCGGGATCCGGACACATGGATGTTGTTTGGCACCCTTCCTTTTTACCCTTGCAGCTCTTCACAGGAAGATTTAGAGATGCTGAAACGGTTAGACGCTGCCAGAAACGTAACTGTCCGTAATGATCCTGACGGTCGCTCACGCCTGAATGTGAATATCTTTTCCGGTGAGATCATCGTAACGGATTTTGGTGATGAACCTTCACTAGGAAGAATCCAGGATACTTCTCTTCCTGAGGCTTTTACGAAATGGATGGATACAAATACAGCTAAAGCGTTAAACTGTCACTGTCCGGCCGCCAAATGTTTAGGACCGAACCTATTAGTGAAGAATACGTATTACCAGGATGTTGATTTTCAAAAGCGGGAGACGAATATTACTTTAACCCGATAAAAACAAAGCCGCATTTCTTCTACAGAGATGCGGCTTATTGTTTGTTAAAAGTCATATTCTTTTACAATTTTTTCAGTGATAAGATCATATCCTTTTTTATTCGGGTGAAGAGCATCACTAAAGTATTCCTCTGACTTTTCTTTAAAAAGATCATTCGTTGAAATAAACTTGATCCGTCTATAATTATCAACTACAGATTGACTCTTTTGGTTCCAATCAGTAACTTCTTCTTCAATTTCCTGGGAATCAGGGTAAGGATTATAAAGTCCCAGGAAAAGAATGGGAGCATCCTTATTTTCATTCCGTATAATATTAAGGATTTCAGATAAATTATTCTCGTAATCTTTCTTCCCGGATTCAATCTTCTCTTCATTAATAGAAGTCAAGTTTCCTCCATTACTTTCGATTAAATCATTTGTACCAATAAATAAGATAAAATAATCTGCGTGATTTAAGTCACTCTTTATATTGGTTTGCTTTACTTGTTTTAATAAACCATCTGTCTGCTGGTCAGGAATACCATAGTTCTCCACCTGCACGCTGGCGTCTTTATTATCTTTTAACAGCTGTTCCAGGTCCTCTACAAATCCGTGCCCGGACTGATCACCGATACCGTACGTTAACGAATCACCAAGGGCCACCATTTTTTCCGTTTCTTCAGCCGAATTGTTCTTTATTTGGTTCCAGTTTACCACCCAGACTCCCGCTGCCACTACAAGAACAAGGCTCGCTGCATATATAAGTATTTTCTTCATCAAAGTTCCTCTCCTCCTGAGAATGTAACTTACCCCTTTCTTAAGGGGGTTAAACGATTAGGAAGAGAACTTTAATATGAGCCGAATAGATTCACTTGTCAATTCTTTGCTTTTCGGTGCAGAAGGCCCAATGCTTCCGCCTTCTCTGAGCCATTATTCTTAAAGTAGGACTGGAATATCCGCCGGGCCGTTTCTTTATCGTAGGTACCATTGATTACTTGCGGCCACTTCTCCACTTCTTTCATTGTGATTACACGTTTTTGCCGGGGCTGCAAGCGGACAATTACATCTTTATACCCTAATACGGCTAATGCTGCCATCCTGTGTTGGCCGGCTGTTATGAGAAACCTATAGTCTCCTGGTTTTTTTAAAAAGTAGCCGCGAACATACCCGTCTTTGTATTTTGCAGGGTGGTAGCCTTTTTGCTTCACGGCTTTATACACAGAAATGATGCGCTGTAATTGTCTCTCCCCAAAACGCTCGTGGTTGGGACCAAAATGCTGGTTATTGCCCTCAGGGATATTAATGCTTACTCTCCATGGTAAAGGTTCCCATTGCTCTGTTGAAGAGGAATTTTTTCCATCTTCTTGCTCCAACAAGCACTCCATTAATGAGGTGGGCTGATAGTTAGTATAGAAACGGGCCAATATGGAATCTTTGTACTTAAGATTTGGATTGTCCTCCACCTGCTTCATCGTTTCACACAGGTAATGCCAGCCTTCTTTCGTGTAAGTGAATCCCTGCCAGTCACAACATTTCTGGATAGGTACCTGGACGATTACCGATTGACTATTTAACGCTTTTTCTCTTTTAGGAATGCCCATCCACTCTCTCCCTTCTAATCTATGGCAATCTTTGAAGCAACGGTTTCATTTTCTCTCTCCACAATCGATCGATCTTTCTGAGGGAATTTCGCGTAATTACATAGCCGTTCTGATGTTCATTTTTAAAAATACGAACTGCTTTTTCTACAGTAGGTTCATTTCCTTTATGCTTGTACACTGCTTTTTCACTAAAGGTAATAAGCTCATCAGCTTTTTTCCATGTTTGATTGGCAGCTGCCGAGTAACCTAATCCAGTTAAAGTCATGAGGGTCCCCATCCCCCTGCCGTCCTCTGCAATCAGCAAACTTGGTTTTCTTTTTCTTAAAAACCAGATGTGAGCATGAAGTCGAAAGCCAATATGAGCATCACACTGCTTATAGAAACTTAATTTCTCCGCCCCTCCCGACAGATCCTTAATATACACCTTATGCCGGTCCCAATTTGAAGGAATCAAAGCAGAGAACTCTCCATAGTATTCGTGAACCGTTATGTAAACGTCACACGAGAATTCTTCCTTTATCCGGAGAGCAAGCCTATAGCAGGCAGACCAGTGACGGCGGTTGCGGGGAAGAGATAAAGCTACATTCTTTACTGTTTCTGGAAGCTGGGGAGTCTGTCCAATAGAGGTAGTCTCAAACAGAGCGCAGTCTCCAGTAGTCCCATAGCAGGGGATCCGGTTACTTCGCAGCAGCACTTCAGTGGTAAAATCACGTGTTGAGATAAGTCCGTCTAATCCAATAAGTTGAGCCTTGTCCTCTTTAATTATCTTCTGGTTCTTTGCCTGTCTGAAAGTCCCTGGATAAGATCCCCACCCCGCACCAATGACGTAGACGGGTACCTGATGCTCCTTTGCTTGCTGTAGAAGTAATGAACGCTTCGGAGGGAGTAATTTACTTCCCTGAACGATTGGACGTAACGCCGGCACAATGACCGCTCGATACTTGCTGATGTCCGTTACAGTTTCTACACTGTCATCAACTAAACTGAAAACATCGACACCTAGCTTCTTCCCTTTTGCACGCCTGATCAGTCTCGTCAGGCTTTTACAAATCAAATCATCTCCTGAATCCCTTGATCCTTTCTCTCCATATGTAGAAAGAAGCAAGTATGACATATACTCCCCCCTCTTCATCCACGCTTTCATTATATGCCTGGTGAAAGTCGGTTATGTCAGAGCGTAAACAAAGAAACCCCGTGGCTTCTTCGAAGCCACGGGGCAGATCGTCACGTATGAAATTCTACACCATCTGGAACAGCATTGACGTAACCCGCACGGATCACATAGTCCCCGAAGTGTTCATTTTCTTCTTTTTCTCTGGCGAAGTTTTGAAGCATAGGTTTTAGCTCCTCAAGAATTTCTTCCTCGCCAATATTCTCACGATACAACTTGTTCAGGCGGTCTCCTCTAAAGCCGGCTCCGAGATACATGTTGTACTTGCCTGGTGCTTTGCCGATAAACCCGATCTCACCTAACGCTGGCCGAGAGCACCCATTTGGACATCCGGACATCCGGATAATGATCTCTTCTTCACGAATCCCGGATTCATCTAAGATGTCCTCTACCTTATCGATTAAAGAAGGAAGGTAACGCTCTGATTCAGCCATCGCCAGTCCACACGTTGGAAAAGCAACGCAAGCCATAGAATTCTGCCGCAACGCGGAGTTATGCCTGCCATCGGTCAACCCGTATTGGGCTGCAAGGTCTTCAATCTGCGCCTTATCCTCTTCTGCCACATTTGAAATGATCAAGTTCTGGTTTGGCGTCAGTCTGAAATCCCCCTGATGAACTTTGGCGATTTCACGCAGTCCCGTCATCATTGGATAATCTTCTGTATCTTTCACCCGGCCGTTTTGGATAAAGAGAGTGAGATGCCATTTGTCATCTCCCTTCACCCATCCATAACGATCGCCATTATGATCAAAAGAGTAGGGACGTTCTTCTTCAATGTCCCATCCTAATCGGGCATTGAGCTCCTGCCTGATCCAATCAAGGCCTTTTCGATCAACCGTATATTTAAAGCGGGCATTTTTCCGCTCCGAACGGTTTCCGTAATCACGTTGAATGGTAAGGATTTTCTCTGCGACTTCTAACGTTTGCTCTGGTTTACAAAAACCAAGCACTTTAGCCAATTGGGGATATGTATTCGTATCCCCGTGAGTCATGCCCATGCCGCCGCCTACGGTTACATTGAAACCTTGCAGCTTGCCATCCTCTAAAATCGCTATAAATCCGAGATCCTGAGAAAAGATATCTACGTCATTTGAAGGAGGAACTGCCACTCCAATCTTAAACTTCCTCGGTAAATAAAGCGGGCCATAAATCGGCTCCGTTTCTTCTTCTCTGCTGTCGAGTACTTTTTCTTCGTCCAGCCAAATTTCATGATATGCTCTCGTGCGCGGTAGTAAATGGTCACTGATTTGTTTAGACCACTCATAAACTTCAGCGTGGATATCTGACTGATACGGATTGGCATTACACATCACGTTACGGTTGACATCTCCACAGGCAGCGATCGTATCCATAAGGGCTTCGTTCATGCCCTGGATCGTCTTTTTCATATTCCATTTTAACACGCCGTGCAGCTGAAACGTCTGGCGCGTTGTCAGCTTAAGCGTGCCATTTCCGTTGGTATTCGCCAGCTCATCCATAGTAAGCCATTGCTCTGGAGAAGCGACTCCTCCGGCCAGGCGGACACGAATCATAAATTGATAATTGGGTTCAAGCTTTTGCTGTTTTCGTTCATTTCGTACGTCACGGTCATCCTGCATGTAACTTCCATGAAACTTAAGAAGCTTCGTCTGCTCATCAGGAATGCCTGCACTTAAACGTTCAGCAAAGCTTTCGACAAGCGAGCCTCTTAAGTAGTCACTTTGGTCTTTTATCTTTTCCATTTCACTCGGCGGTCCGTGCTGCTCAGGAAATCTATTGTTCGTCATGATTTCTTCCCCCTTCCCCTTAATAAACGTCACGCTGGTAACGCTTTGCTTGACGCATGTCTGCCAAGTATTGTTCAGCTTGTTCGTCGTTCATTTGTCCTTCTTCTTTTAAAATGGTTAAGAGCGTTTCCTGAACGTCTTTTGCCATATACTGCTCATCTCCGCACACATATACATGAGCCCCAGACTGAAGCCATTCATACAACTCTTTGCTGTGTTCATGCATACGATGCTGCACGTAAACCTTCTCGTCTGTATCTCTTGAGAAAGCGACGTCCATCTTCGTCAGGACGCCTTCTTTTAACCAGCGCTGCCACTCCGTTTGATAAAGAAAGTCGGTAACAAAGTGCTGATCTCCAAAGAACAACCAGGTGTCACCGCTCGCTTCGTTCTCTTCCCTTTCTTCTAGAAAAGCGCGGTAAGGGGCTACCCCTGTTCCAGCCCCTATCATGATTACAGGGGTCTCTTCGTTCTCAGGAAGCTTAAAGTTCTGGTTCCGCTGTACGAAGACCGGAAGCTTATCTCCTGGTTCTGACCGTTCTGCACATTGAACAGAACACACACCTGAGCGAGGGCGTCCATGCGCATCATATCTTACTGCCCCGATCGTTAAATGAACCTCGTCAGGGTTAGCTTCCGGACTGCTTGCAATTGAATAAAGACGTACTGGTATCTTACGTAGAATGGCAATAAAATCATGGACAGACGCATCCCATGGTCCGAAGTCCTGCAGCAGATCAAGTAAATCGCGTCCTTCAGTATAAGCTTTCAGCTCTTGAGAGTTCTCAGGATCAACCAATTCTTTAAGTGCTTCATTTGAGGTAAGAGCAGCCGCTTTTTCAAGCAGTGGTTTCGTTAAACTCGTAATCTCAAAGTGGGAGGTTAAAGCTTCACGTAAAGCCCGGATTTCTCCTTGTTTGTTAATTGTTACTGTCTCTTCAGGATTCCAGTCCATCAGCTGAATCAGTTGATCAACGAGTGACGGGTCATTTTCTGGAAAAATACCTAAACTATCACCAGGCTTATATTGAATACCTGTTCCCTCAAGATCAAGCTCGAGGTGGCGCGTTTCTTTGTTAGATCCACGGCCATTAAGATTAATATTTTCCAAGATTTCAGCGTTGAATGGGTTAGACCTTGAATAAACCGTCTCACTTGTCTGATTCAGCCCAGGAGCCGCCTGCGGCACGTCACCTGTTTGATTTTGACCAGTGTCAAGCTCTTCAGCTACTGCTTGAAACCACTCTTCCGCCGGCTCTTCAAAATCTAAATCACAATCCACACGATCAGCGATTCGCTCAGCACCTAATTCCTCCAGACGCTGATCGAATTCTTTACCCGTCTGACAGAAGAATTCATAGGAACTGTCCCCTAAAGCCAAGACAGAGAATCGTACCCCGTCAAGTTCAGGCGCCCTCTTACTATGAAGAAAATCATAAAAAGACAACGCATTATCCGGAGGATCTCCGTCTCCGTGTGTACTTGTTAAAATTAACAAATCTTCGACTTTTTTTAATGCTTTCGGTTTAAAGTCATCCATCGAAGAAACCGTCACATTAAATTGCTGCTCTTTCAGCTTGCCGGCAAATTCTTCCGAAAGAGATTCGCAGTTCCCTGTATGAGATCCATATAAAATCGTAACCTCTCTCGTAGGATTTGCTGCTGCAGTACCGCCTGCTTCTGAGGTTTGCGGCGGATCCTCAATCCCGGCGCCGTTCAATGGCACAGCTAAATAGCCGCTCAGCCAAATTCTCTGTGTTTCCGTCAAGGTAGGAAGCACACGGTTTAATTGTTCCGCCTGCTCCTGATTAAAAGGACTGTTCTTTTCCTTTAATTGCAACATTTCCACCTCACTCCACTTCACATTGTAATCATAGTTGTTTAGTCGGGTTTAACTGTAAAAAAATATCTGAAATCGATTCTTACCCCATCTTAAACACTAACAAAAAACCCTCGCTTCTGAATAAAAAGAAGAGAGGGTTTAATCGTAATCTCCATTCTTCTTATTTCTCAGACGCTTCATGCCTCTGCTGGAATTGGCACAGTATCCTGTTTTGACGAATAAGACCCGTTGCCGAGGCTTCACAGGGCCAGTCCCTCCACCTCTCAAAATAAGAAAGCTCGTATACAATTATAATAAAGTCATGAATGGTAAATATAATATGCTGATTTCGACGAATTGTCAATACATTCCGAAAAAATGATAACCTTTAATATATAATAAAACCAATGTTGGAGCAGTATCACAGCGGAAATTCTTTTTATTTTTATCGGCTCCTCATTAATTTTCACGGTAACTTTCATGATCTGTGTAAAGTAATAAAAAAATCCTGTTTTTATGGCCAGTTTCTATGAACCTATTCAGTAAATGAAACATCTATGAGCATTCATACTATACGGAATCGTTTCGCCTTCATACAATATCTATTGACAGGAAGGTTACTTCTTAAATAAAACGGAAAGAGAAGAAGGCTATATGCGAAGATACAGACATAGAAGGAGAAACTCGCCGTTTTGCCTATTTCCAGGTTACAACTGGTGTGGGCCTGCCTGCAGCGGCCCCGGCGAACCAATTAACGCCGTCGATGCCGCATGTAAAGCGCACGATCTGTGTTACCTGTATTATGGAGACTATTGCGCCTGTGACAGGGATTTCATTTATAGATTAGAAGAATTAGCGAACCCCTACACAAGGGAAGGCCGCCATGCAAGAATGATGCTTCGCTATATGAAGGCGCAGAAGGTAGTCACGTGCGGACTTTCATTAAAAAAACCGTGGTTTTTATACTGAAAAACTCAGACCCTCAACACTCTGAGTTTTTTGCATTTTCCTACTCCAGTACGATAAGGTTAAACGGACTCCTGCAATAAGCGGAGGTTTCCTCAATGCCCTTCTCCCCCAATTTGAAATCGAGTCCTCCACACCCCTATCCTATCTTAGAACAGCTCTCTTACATAAATTTCTAATGCTGCAAAAGGCTTGACCCTTCTCAAAATACATGCGATAAACGGTTTAAGAAAACATTGTGAAAAGAGTTCAGCGGTGTACTATAACACCTTAGCTAACTGAAAACTTATACGCGATTCAAACCTGTTGGGTTATGCCCGTCTCTTCTCATGGACGAAACCATTAAGAAAAGAGTTTTAACGTAAAGGGGAAACTGAAATGATTACAATCCGTACTGCTCGTAAAAAAGAAATACCACTCATACGCAAGCAGCGTCTGCAAGCCTATGAGGAGCATATAAACACCATTCCAGCTAAACATTGGCAAGCTTTAAAGAAAGCCATTACATCCGATTCGGATGAACAACCAGGAGTGGAGCTGCTTGTAGCCGAGGTAGATGGAGAAATTGCAGGCAGTACCGCTCTGTTTCCTGCCAAAACAGATGCTTATGATGGATTAGTGGATGAACTGGATTATCCAGAAATTCGAGTCCTCGCTGTTGCTCCTGACGCCCGGGGAAAAGGGATTGCTTCTGCCTTAGTGGATGAATGCATTCGTCTTGCAAAACAAAAAGGGTATCATTATATTGGTCTGCATACGGGAGAATTTATGCATAATGCAATTGCTTTATATGAACGTTACGGATTTAAGCGATTGCCTGAGTATGACTTCGAGCCCGCAGACGATGGCATCATTGTTAAAGCATTCCGATTGTCTTTTAATCAAGATGAAAACTAAAAACACCCTATCAAGCTGCGGAAAAACTCGACAGCCTGATAGGGTGTTTTCATCTAGTTATTTCACATTCTTTGTTTCTTTTACGGCTTGTGTCGAACTTCACCTTGTACTCTCGTAATTCATTTTTACTCTCCAGCAAAAGCTGTCACTTGCCATCCATTTAGACAGCGCCTCGATATCCTTGGAAAACACCCGGTCCTCTGTAATACCAGGTACGATTTTTCTAGCTTCTATCAGCAATTCTTTTGCAGCAGAGGAAGCATTCAACTCTCCTCGATATTCCAACGCCTGCATAGCACATATCAATTCGATGGCAATTACCTTTTGAGTGTTTAAAATGATCTGATAGGCGTGACGAGCCCCAATGGTCCCCATGCTGACGTGGTCTTCCTGGTTTGCTGAAGAGGGAATAGAGTCCACACTGGCTGGGTGGGCAAATGTTTTATTTTCAGACACAAGTGAAGCGGCAGCATATTGCATAATCATTGCGCCCGACTGCAGTCCTGGATTCGGACTTAAAAAAGCAGGCAAGCTATTGAGTTGTGGATTGACAAGTCGTTCCACACGCCGTTCAGAGATATTGGCCATTTCCGCAACAGCGATTTTTAAAAAATCCACCGCAAGTGCAATCGGCTGACCATGAAAATTGCCTCCCGAAATCACCAATTTGCCATCTTCAAAAATTAATGGATTGTCTGTGGCCGCATTGATTTCAATTTCCAATTTTTCTTTTATATAAGCGAGACTCTGCCATGATGCTCCATGAACCTGAGGAATACAGCGGAGAGAATATGCATCCTGTACTCGTTTTTCTCCTTGATGAGTCGTCAGTTGGCTGTCATGAGTAAGATACCGGATTCGTTCTGCGACCTCAATCTGTTCAGGATACCCGCGTGCTTCATGAATAGCTGGGTGAAAAGCATCAATAATTCCCTCTAACGCTTCTAACGTCATGGCAGCCACCCGGTCGCTTTGTTCAAGTATGCGTTGAGCTTCAATATAAGCAATGACTCCCATCGCAGTCATAGCCTGCGTTCCATTTATCAACGCTAGCCCTTCTTTCGCTTTCAAAGAAAGCGGCTGATACCCCAGCTGTTTATAAACGTGTGCTGTCTGCTGCCTCTTCCCTTTGTAATAGACTTCCCCTTCTCCGATCAGTACTAAAGCGAGATGAGAGAGTGGCGCTAAATCTCCGGAAGCTCCTAATGAACCCTGGCTTGGTACAACAGGAATGACGCCTTTATTAGCTAACTCACGTAAACGTTCCACTACACAAGTACGTACCCCGGAGAAACCTTTCAGCAGCGCATTTAATCGTAATACGAGCATCGCTTTGCTGACTTTTTCCGGAAATGGTTCCCCAACCGCACAGGCATGAGAACGAATGAGATGGAGCTGCAGGTCGTCTACGTCATGATTATGAATGCGGACATCACTGAACTTGCCAAAGCCAGTCGTAATTCCATAGACTGTTTCTCCCCTGTCCACAATACGTTCTACGGCTTCCCTGCTTTTTTTCACTTTTTCCCTACTGTCGGAGTCGATTTCAACCAATTCATTATTATAAAGGATGTTCTTAAGCTGTTCGATCGTTAACGCGGAACCATTTAATACAATCACCCAACACCTCTCCTTTCCTAAATAAAAAGGAGACGACAATGGCATACCAAATACCATTGCCGCCTCCTCATAACTCATGACTATAGGCAGCTTATTACCCTATATGATTAATCCCGAGCCCGAATGTCTCATGCTCGAGCCCTTTGACCGGCGCGCCAATCGTTCCATAGAAAGCAACCGCCAGCCATTCCCCTTCATCAAACTTCTCATACGGAGATCCGCGAACGACAGCAAAACGAAGTCCCACTGTCCTCATCATATCCCCGGCAGCCATCTGTCCCCGCATCACGCCTTCCAGCGCTTCTAATATTGCATGATAAAGCGCGTGCGTTTCACGGTATAGTTCCTCCGATATTATATGATTTCTTTTTGCTGACGTTTCCACAGCTGATATTACTTTCTGCATGTTCATCGAGCCTGATTTTCCACTGCAGAAATCGATATCTCTTAACTGATCGTTAAATGGTTCAAGCTCCTCGTTTGAAAGAGAAGCCAGAAGCATCGCCAGCTTCCCGATTGGTATCTTTTGAGTCATCGGTTCCACCTGATTTCATTTGTAATTAAATTGTAAACGCTTTCTTATAAAAGAGTCAACTTTCTCTTACATTCAATAGTCGAATATCCAGCAAGGGGGTTCTGCGAATAAGTAAAGACAAAAAACCCTTCTGATAATTATAAAAAAAGTTAAAAACTAAGCCCTGGTAACAACATGTATGCTTACTTGAGCCAGGCGATTCCTTTATTTTATATGTTTTCCATGACGCTTCCCCTTAAATGATCATGCGATAAAAGTCATTAGATCACATCAAAAATGTGATGAAGCAGTTTCCCTATTCCCCTGACGAGCAGAATGGCGAGCCGAATCGGGTATATTAGTAATTCAGGAATCCAAAATATTAATTCTAAGATGATGTCTTTTAACCCATTTTTATCCTTTTTAGTTTTTTTAAAGTATCTCTTCACCTCTTATTCTCCTTTATAGAACGAATTAAATTATGAGTATTCCTTCGATTTTTTAAATAGTATTGAAGTTTAGTACTTTACTATGCTTCCACGCTATTTTAACATATATATCCATTTGGAGATCAGCGGCAGTGAAAAAACCTGCAGGAGTCTTCCCTGTCCTATTTAAAACCTAAAACGCGGAATGAACAGGGACATTTAATCATCTATTATTCTGCTATTAACTTTATGAATTTTGCGTTCATATAATATAACAAGGAAGGTGAAATAGATTATGAATGGATGTTGTCCCAAATTAGAGAGAGTGCCGACTGTCTATTTACGTCCTAAGCGTAAAAAAAAGAAAAAGAAGAAAAAAGAAGACCCTAAATGCCTTAAAAAATGTCCACTTGGACCAGTGGTTAAGCGGCCGCCAGCCTTATACTTTAGAGTAAAGAGACCCTGTTAGTAAACGCATGAAAACGCTCCAGATGTTGTCCCTGGAGCGTTATTTATGTTTCACCCTTAGCAAGTCCGGCCCATGCTTAAACAGCATGATCAGTTGAGTAACTTTTGAAAAATATTATTACCCTATCCCATTTTCACAAAAATAAACACACGGAATGTACCGTGTGCCAAGTACCTCTGTTATTTGAAGTAGGACAACTCGTTACAGAATAATAAGATAATGCACCTCTCCCTTATTTATTTGGAAAAGGGGGTGCCGGCAGACTTAACTACCTTTAACATGTCTTTTGGAAGATCGATCCACGGATTACGATTTCCCTGAATTTCATAGATTGCCTGATTGCGGTGCAGCTCATACAACTCAGGTGGTTCTTTTTCATGCCATGTTAACAATAGATCCTGGTCAATCTCTTGCTTATATGAAGAGTCAATATGAGCAGGATACCTCAGTAAAAAGTACAACATGGCACGAGCTGCAGGTCCTTTTCCATGCTCTGGCTCAAACCGCTCATCTTCTGCTTTTCCGCAGTGCTCTTCAATACGATTTATCCCAGCATCATGGTTTGGGTAATCTTTAAAGTCATAGTAGGGATAATTGCTCCGAATGGAATTGCATACAGGCTCACACGTGAACAAGTGGTGTAGATCTCCACGCATAGGTTCTTCTCCATTAAACCACGATTGTGGAACAGCGTGTTCGCAATTAAATTTTAAATCACGAAGGATTGTGATTTCATTCAACCCTTCTTCCTCAACAGCTGCTTTTCTCTGCTTCACGATTTCATAATCTTCCTTAATGACTTGCTCTGCGTCGCGCCTCTCTCCTGAATAAATATTACGCAGCTGACCATCTGAACGTAAGTCGACCCAGGGATAGAGATATTCACTAGGATCATAGCTCACTGGATTGGTATGAGTATCCTTTACTACCCGCCCGATCGAATTAAGATCTGTCAGATCCACAGATTCATAGTACTCCTCGACAGCTTGCTCAGCCTTTTTCTCGTCAAAATAGGGCCTGTCCCCTTTTTCCAAGGCTGACCTTTCTTTCCTGACCTTATCTAGCAGCTGTTCAAATTGTCTTTCATTTGTCGGTCCCGAATAAAGGTTCACTCTTATTCCTCCTTACCCAGCATTTACGATATAATTCCTTTCTTTCCCTAAATAAAAACCCCCGTATGAGGGAGTTTTTAAAATACCTTCTATTTACCTACTTTTTTAAATACACGCAGCGTGTAATTCTTTAAATCAGCTTCAATACAGTCACTTTCTTCGACCTGCACATAACCGAACTGTTCAAAAATAGTTTTATAATTACGAGGAAACAAACGCCAGTTTTCCGCTTGCTCTGCTTCTATCGTTATAATGTAAGCTCGTGAAATTCTCGCTAACTCCTCAAATACCCACTCGCTATCTGGATGGAGGTGTTCCAGTACAGCCAAGGAGAAAACCAAGTGAAAAGAATTTGTACGCATCTTTGTAACAATGTCTTCAATCGGCGTGTGGAAAATATCAGCTTGTGCTGCCATCATGGGGTACGTCTTCTTCAAAGCTTCCACAGCTTCGTCACTAATTTCAATTCCGGAGAGCCGGTCGTAGCCCTGCTCATAAAGGTGATTTAAATTTCTCCCTACGTTACATCCTACCTCAAGAATACGACCTTTTTTTGCAATATACTTCTGGACATATTTAGTTAAGAACTCGCTTCGCTCTATTTTATTTGCATACCGGTCGGGTGTACTTGAGTTCATCCAGTAATCATGGATTTCTTGTATACTTTTTTTATCTGCCATAATATAACCCCCTTTTTTATTACAAGGTAGATTATTATATGAGCAATAGAATCATAGTGTATTGGTAGATGTCTTTGATGATAACAACCAATATTTATTCACCGAACCCATTCAACCAGGCCAATCATACTCAGCAATCCTAACAAGAAAGAAAAGGTAGCCCAGCGTTCATATCCGTGTCCGTGGGTCTCAGGAATTAATTCTTTGTATACGATAAATAACATAGCCCCAGCAGCAAATGCCAGTCCATAAGGCACAAGAAACAATGCTACATTTACAAGGCTGTACCCGATTAAACTGGATAAAAACTCAATCATTCCGGTAAATAATGCCAACCCTATTGCTGTCCATTTTCTAACATGCTGATGTACTAAAAATAAAGCAACCAGAAAACCCTCCGGTGCGTTTTGGAGTCCCATCGAAAGAGCAACAACCAACCCTAAGTGCTCTAGATCACTCCCCAGACTGGCTCCTACTGATAACCCTTCAGGTATGTTATGCAGGGTCATAGCCATGACCATCATGAGAGAAGAAGAGGGTATGCCCGCACCCGCCCTCTTATGATCAATATCCTCATGAGGGACCACATACTCCAATAAATTCAATAACACTGCTCCCGCCAGGACACCAATACTTAGGACATATAAATTGGTAAGCTTTAGAGAAGCAGGGATTAATCCATATGTAGATGCAGCCACCATAATCCCGGCAGTATATGCAAGTATACTATCCATTCTTCGATGTGAAATCGTTCCTATAAAAAGTACGGGAATTGCGCCTGCACCAGTAGCAAGAGCACATAACAACATTAAGAGTACGTTTGATTCCATAAGAAGCCTCCCGGAGAATAAACGTTCTCTCCACTATATGTCCAAGCCTTCCGGAAAAGACTCAGTAAGGCTCCTCGTTTTTTTTAAGGAAGATTTAACTGCCACGAGACTCCAAACTGATCAACAACCCAGGCGAACTTTCTGCTAAAGGAATAATCACCAAGCGGCATCAATTCGTCCCCGCCCTCTGCCAGGCTTTGATACAAGTGAGTAACCTCTTTCTCATTTTCACATGTTAAAAAAATTGAAAACGACGGAGTGAACGTAAAGTCGTGCTGAACATTGCTGTCAATACACATAAATTCCTGTCCTTTTAAAGCGAACACCGCCTGTTTCACGGTACCTTCTTCCCCAACTTCATGCGGTCCATACCGGGAGAGCAATTTAACTTCAGATCCCTCGATAAGTGAAGTATAGAAATGGATCGCTTCTTCCGCAGTTCCTTGAAACATTAGAAATGGCATTACATTTTTCATTGGCGGTCCTCCTTTCGTATAATTATAGTTTCTGTACAGCTTTCTGAAATCCTTTGAATCCTATAACACTTTTTCGACTTCTTCCATAATTTCTTTAATGATTTCTCCGGCAGCTTTTCTTTGACTTAATCGAGGACTCTGTCCTGACCAGAGAGACATAAAGTCAGGGTTATTCTGCTTAGCCGCTTGCTTTCTTATCCCTTTTGTTAAACGATTTTGTACAGGGTAATCAGGCAAATTAGATTCATAATCCTTCATTTTCTCAATAAACGCATTCTGTATTCCGCGGGCAGGCTTACCGCTGAACGCGCGAGTCAGGACAGTTTGACTTTCTTCTGCACGCAAAATGGCTTCTTTATGCAACTGGTGAGCACTACTTTCTGTACTGGTGACAAAAGCTGTGCCGAGCTGAACTCCGCCGGCGCCTAATACTAGAGAAGCAGCTGCCCCTCTTCCATCCATTATTCCACCCGCGGCGATAACGGGTATATGGACCTGGTCGACTACTTGAGGCACTAAAGACATCGTACCAATAAGGGATGTCTCAAATGAATGAATAAAGGTCCCCCGGTGACCACCCGCTTCACTTCCTTGAGCCACAACAGCATCTACTCCATGCTCCTCATTGACTACAGCTTCTTCAACAGTCGTAGCTGTGCCGATTACCTTTATCCCCCGCCTTTTTAAATCGTGAACCACTTCTTTTGATGGAACACCGAAGGTAAAGCTGCATACAGCAACCTGCTGCTCCACTGCCACTTCTAATTGCTTATCAAACTGGGAATCAGGAACTGAAGGGACTACGTTCTCTTCAAACTTTAATTGTTCGCGGAATGGCTCTAGTAAATCATTCGCTTCGTTTACTTCCTCTTCTACGATCTCAGGGAATTCAGGAATAAATACATTTACTCCAAATGGACGATCCGTTAACTTCTTGGCCTGAAGGATACTATCTTTCATAGCTTCCGCACTCATATAACCGGCCCCCAGCGTTCCAAGGGCACCGGAATTTGAGACCGCAGCAATTAATTCAGGGGACGTCACACCTCCTGCCATTCCCGCTTGAATAATCGGATAATCAATGTTCAAAAGCTCCGTTAGTTTATTCTTTTTCTCCATCAAACCAGCTCCTATTCTTTATGTTCTTACTGCTATCCTAACAAAGAGTTAGAACAGATAAGGAATTTCTTAACAAAATTTATATATTATTTCAAAGCATTTTTCCTTACGCATAATAAATACCGCCTTAGCCACAATAAAAAGGAAAATAAAAAGGAGTGAGCACATGGGAGTATTATCAGGAAATCCAAAGAAACAACCGCTTCATTACGGAGAAGTTTTTGGTATGTGGTCTTACCTTGTGACAATCAAAGGAAGCTATGCTGCATTCCAGACTTATATTAATCACGTGGGAGACAAAGAGTTAAAACAGTTTCTTGAAGAACTGACTCAGGGGATTAAACAAGAAACTGAAGGGATTGAAGAAATCTTAAAAAGCAATGGCATAGCTTTGCCTCCGACACCGCCGGAACGGTCATTAGCCGATTTAGAAGAAATTCCTGTGGGTGCTAAGTTCAGTGATCCTGAGGTCAGTGCCATGGTATCCGCGAGTATTTCTGCAGGACTTGTTGCCTGCAGTAAAATTATCGGAGAATGCACACGAGAAGATGTAGCGATGTTATTTGGTCAATATCATATGAACAAGGCACAATCAGCTGCAAAAGCTCTACGGCTGAACAAAGAAAAAGGTTGGATCATTTTACCTCCCCTTCACACTAAAGTTCCAAATCAAGGTTAAAACGGAAAGCCCCCTGAAGTTCAGGGGGCTTAATTATTAATCCTTATCTTTTTTATCTTTTTCTTCATATGGAAAAAGTTCATCAGACGTTTCTGCGGCGTAATTTAAGTCATTGGCTTCGCGCTCTTTCGGTTCAAATAATCCACTGGAAGCCACGTATTTATGAAAAATTAATTCGAATACAGCGACTCCAATGGCTGACAGCAGGGAAGCTGTGAAGATATCACCGGCTACCGTTAAAGCGTCACTCATGAAATAAATGACTGCAAAAGCAAGCACAAAATCAGAAATCGTAGCTACGGTATTGCTTGTTCGCGGCAAGATCATCATGTCACCAATAACGTAAGATAAAACTCCAAGAACCAAGGTAATAAGAAACACGTTGCCAAACGACATTTCATATCCCACTCCAAGAATAAGGAACAACAATGCTAAACAGCCGATAAACTTGGCTGCCATGTATTTTGCATGTTTCACAATTAACACCTCCTCTCTTTTATCATTTGTAAAAAGAAAGGAGATATACAACAATACAAAATTTCACTTTTAATAAGAGTTTTAGTTTATAAGCGTACATGGGAGCCGCATTGCCGGGGATACTAACCTGAACAAAAAGTTCATTGGAGGACCTGTCATGGCGGTATACGAACTGATCATCAGACTGGCCATTGCTTTTTTCACTTTGCTGCTGTTAACAAGGATATTAGGCAGAAAAGAACTAACTCAAATGACATTTTTTAACTTTGTCTCGGGGATTGCCCTCGGCAATTTAGGTGTCTCTCTGGCCATCAATCCTTCCATCAGTGTAAGAAATGGACTGATAGGGTTAATTTTATGGAGTTTTTTCACTATTTCAATGGGGTTATTGGATATTAAATCAACAAGGATGAGGGTAGCATTAGACGGACAGCCGTTGATTCTTATTAAAAACGGGAACATCATGGAAAAAGAATTACGCAGGGCCAGACTTGACATCGATGAATTAAAAGCATTGTTAAGAGAAAAGAATGCTTTTTCGGTTTCAGAGGTGGATTATGCCATTTTTGAAACCAGCGGTAAGCTGTCAGTATTAAAGAAGGAATACAATCAGCCTGTAACTAAACAAGAGATGAATGTTATGACTATTCCTTCAGCATTCTCCCCTGTTTCAACCAAGGTTATTGCTGATGGACGAATGAATACCGCCAATTTACACAAACTAAACCTAACCAAACAATGGGTTGAAAAACAAATTAAACAAGCTGGTATCCCTTCTGTGTCCGAAGTATTTTACGCAGAACTGCAAAAGGACGGTACACTCTATATCGCCCTTAAAGAATAGGAGTGAAGAAAATGGCAAAAAAGAATCAAAAATATACAGATTTCGCTAATGTTGAGACCCAAAAAAACTTCTTAACGGCAGAAGAATTCCCAGAAGGCTCCTTTGGGCACCCGAAGGGAAAAGAAGACCCTGTGGAAAATAAAGACACGCCCTGGGAGGATGGCCAACAGTATTACAGCAACTTCGCCTATGAAAACCGCAATCTCCACCAGGACTTACCAAGACAATATCCGGGAGCTCATCCCACTCATGATGACAAAGATGAAAAAAGTGAAGATCCATATAACACTTCACCTAACGAAAACAATAGTCAAATGGAATAAATCAGGCGAGATTACCTCTCGCCCTCCTTTTTTAATTCCTTCAACGGTTTAGTTGCGGGGCCTTCAATCACCTCTCCCTCAATAGTAAACCGGGACCCGTGACAGGGACAGTCCCAAGACTGCTCTGCTTTGTTCCAATTCACCTCACACCCCATATGAGTGCACGTCGTGTCGACTAAATAAACACGACCCGTTTCATCTTTGTAGGCACCTGCACGTTTTCCATTCAATCGCACCACTGCACCTTCTCCAGGTGATAGGTTCTCTGGCTCCATCTTTCTGCTTTCCAGCTTCCCTTTTACAAACTCTTTAGCCACGTCTGTGTTTTCCAAAGCGAAATTTTTCGCCTGCTCCACACCGGGCCTTCTTAATGGAGAAAAAAGTTCCGCATATGGATTGGCAGATCCCTGGATTAGATCACTAATTACTTTGGCTGCAATCGTACCATTTGTCATTCCCCACTTTGAAAAGCCGGTGGCTGTGTATTGACGAGGGTTATTCCTGCTAACAGGACCTATATAAGGAACCTTATCAAGAGTCGTTAAATCTTGAGAAGACCACCGATGGGTGACCTGGTCAGTATTAAAGTATTCCTTGGAATAAGATTGCAGCTTTTCATAACATTCTTTCGTGTTTTCCTTCTGTCCGCTCACATGACCTTCTCCTCCTACGAGAAGAAGCATTTCCCCTTCTTCGCTGACATAATGTCTAAGAGACCTCTTTGGGTTCTCCGCATTTAAGTACATTCCTTCTGGCACAACTTCATTTGTTGGTAATGCGATTGAATAGGAGCGCTCTACATGAAGTCTGGAAAAATACATCCCCTCAAAATCCTTAAATGGAAAGTGGGAAGCCATAACGACATGATTTGAAGTAACCGAGTTTCCTTCTCTGGTAATGACACTAAGGAGCTCACCTTTCTCCACATCTGACGCACGCGTATTTTCAAAAATAGGTGTGTTGTGTTCTTTTAAATATTGAACCATAGGATGTAAATATTTTACAGGGTGAAACTGGGCTTGCTCCCTGATTTTTATTGCTGACGTCACTTCAAATGGAAGTTCCACGTTTTTTACGATTCCTCCATTTATTCCAATTTTTTCGTAGGCTTCAGCTTCTTTATAAATTTCCTGTTTGCCCTTATCCGTAACACTATAGACATAAGCGTCCTGCCTCGAGAAATCACAATCGATATTCAGTTCTTCCTGGATTTGCTCGATCAGCTTCAACGCATCTTCATTCGCCTGATAGTACAGCCTTGCTTTATCCCGTCCAAATGTTCGAATGAGATAATCATAGATTAAACCATGCTGTGAAGTAACCTTAGCAGTGGTATAGCCAGTCGTACCTTCCAACAACCTGCCGGCCTCTAGTAAAACCACTTTATAACCTTGCTTCACTAATAAATAAGCGGTTGTAATACCGGTAATTCCTCCTCCTATGACGGTTACCTCTGCAGTTAAATCCTTTGTTAAGGAAGGGAACGTTTCTATGTCAATATCTCTCCACAGTGAGTTTGTTTGCATGTTTGGACCTCCCTCTTTCCTAAGTCTCACCGTCTACCCTTATAAAAAAGCAAAGAGCCGCCCTTCTACCTTTCAGGGCAGCTCTTCCTTACGCTTCTCTCCTTACATAGCTGCTACGTTAAGAAAAAACATGTCGCCAAATTTTTTTATTTGGTAGGTGGAGTACCGTGAACGTATTGAGGTGTCGGCTTAAGTTCCTGCTTTCCTCCGTGTGCCTGTGGTTCCTTCACGTAACCGAATTCACCATTTCCATCTGGTGTTTTACCAGATGTCCAACTTCCTTCAGTGCTCTCTTCACCCTCAGAAAAATTGAGCAAGTCATAGGAAAATTCGGTTGCTTCCCACTCTTTTGGCACCGTGCCTGGAACTGTGGTACCGTGCTCTTCTTCTAACTCTTTAAGAGCCGCAATCCATTGATTCTGATGCATCGTGTCTCTGGCAAGAAGAAAGGAAAGCATTTCTTTCACGCCACGATCGTCTGTCATCTCATACAATCGAGCAACCTGGAGCCTCCCTTGTGACTCAGCATTTAAGTTTGCTCTCATATCTGTTATGAGATTGCCACTCGCCACAATATACCCAGCATTCCAGGGTACACCTGTACTATTCTCCGGCATTGCTCCTAGCCCTGAAACGATGGCATGATGCGGATTCATTCCTCCCATGATCGCGCCAATCACAGGATCCTCTGCTGCTTTCTCCTGCTCATGAAGAGGCGCATCGTCTAAAAGCCTTGCAATCATTGTAGAAATCATTTCGATGTGTCCAAGTTCTTCTGTTCCTGTGTCCATAATCAAATCTTTATAGCGTTCATCACCGCGTGCGTTCCACCCTTGAAATAAGTATTGCATCGCAACGGATATTTCCCCAAACTGTCCGCCTAATATTTCTTGAAGCTTTTTTGCATAAACAGGATCCGGACGTTCAGGCTTTGCATGATACTGTAGCTCTTTTCTGTGGAAAAACATTGAGATCAACCAACCTTTCTAATATAAATTTTTCAGGATGATTTTTGCTTAGGGTGAATAGATACTCTCGTACATTTGTTCTCCTCATAAACAACCAAATATGGTTTTTCTTCTAAAGGGAAGTATTCTACTCGAATAGGGTTAATCCTTAAAATATTTAATAACTGCTCCTCACTAACCAGGTCGTTTAAACATAGGCACACACTGCCCTGCTGTTTATCTTCCATTTCAGTAGCGCTCTTTGGGTAACCTTCTGATTTGAAAGTTTGAAGTCGCTGCACAGTTACAACCCCTAACTGTTATATCGAGCACATTCAAAACTGCTATTTCAATAACAATCCCCTCTTGATCCGCAAACCAAGAGGGGATTAAATCAAGAGCTTAAGAAGATTTCACCCAGTAAGCTGCTTCATTCTCTGAAGGAGAAGGCGGGAACTGATCTCCTTCATTAAGATTGATTTCTGTATTATCCTGTGCAGAATTGCCGTTCTGCAGCTTGTCTACTTTATACTTACCGCTTTCTGGAGCTTTTTCACCTGTTTTATACTGTTTGTTATTTGCCATGATTAAGCACCTCCGTTATAATTTTGGTAAGAAATTGTTTATGCCAGTAACCAATTTCTTAGACTTTTACATTCGAGTCGCTGCGGCTGTAATTATGAGCTGCGATTGGATCCGCTGCTTGAATTACGGCCGCCTTTTTGTCCAATTTTTTCATAATGTTCTTCACCGTATTTTTCACTGGTGGTCTCCCCACCTTTTTGACCAATGTTCTCAAAGTGTTCCTGGTCATATTCCTGGCTGGTTGTTTCGCCGCCTTTTTGACCGATATCTTCATAGAATTCCTGGCCGTGTTCTTGAGAAGTGGTTTCTCCACCTTTTTGACCGATATTTTCAAAATGTTCTTGATCGTATTTCTGACTTACTTTCTCTCCGCCTTTTTGGCCAATATCTTCATAGAATTCCTGACCATGTTCTTGAGAAGTGGTCTCTCCACCTTTTTGACCGATATTCTCAAAATGTTCCTGGTCATATTTCCGACTTACTTTCTCTCCGCCTTTACGACCTGCTTCTTCTCTGCTCATGTTATTACTTTGATTGTTCTTAGCCATGCTATCTAGCCTCCTTTAAAATCTTTTTATGTTACATAGATAAACATTCTCGTTTTACGGGGCAGTTAAACAATAAATTTCCACTAACCTCGATTTGAAACATTACCGAAATATTGGTAATCAAAACTTAAAGAAAATTGTTAATCACTTCCTATTGACTTAATATTACATCCCCTGTTGTATAAAGACACAATTCTTTGGACCTAACTCCTTCCAACCTTCTCTATAAAAGCAATGCAGTGATTTCATAGAGTATAATTTACATATTTTCCCTTTGTTTAATAGACTTAAGTATTATATTAATATAGGAAAATAGATTCTTTTCTTCTTGAGTTTAGCCTCATTTTATTTCGTGAATGGTTAAGAAAGCCAGAACAAAGGAGGAACTTTAAAGTGTTCAAGATTTTACCAAGTAAAGATCCTTCAATCATTGTACTCGAGGTTGAGGGAGAAGCTACAGGCAGAGATGCTAAGAAACTGGATGAGTATGTAGGTGAACACTTTAAAAAGGAAGAAAGTTTTAATGTAATCGCGCATATTCAAAATCTAAGCGGAGTTACACAGCAAGGTTTTCTTAAAGGAATTAAAGTAGATGCTAAACGATGGAAGCAAATTAAGAAGTTTGCTGTAGTCAGTGAAAAATACTGGATTACATCTCCAGCGAAATTGGCGGATTATCTACCAGGGATAAATGTGAAGGTGTTTGAACCTAAGGACCAAGAGGATGCTTGGAAATGGATCAAACAATAAAAGAGTTGGGACTGAACTGAATAAAGCATTAAATAATCCGAACGGTTTTGTTGAAATCAGTTCGGATTATTTTATTTGCCAATAAAGGGCTTTGGCCATCGCTCCGTTAAAACACTTCGCTTTTTCGTGGGCTGCGGGATCTTCGGCTCGCGCTGTTCCCCTATGAGTCGACGTATTTTGACTACGCTAATGACCTGCGTTTATATGATTCAATTTATATTGTCGTTATTTGATGTCATTGCTGGACTTATGTCTCATCTCTTTGCTTTATCAGCTTAACAGGCCAAAATAAAGCCCGTTTGGAAGGAGAGTAGTGAAAAAGTGGGGCATCTTTGGCCATCTCTTTATAAGTAAACGGGGTTAAATTGTACGACTGGATTGCTGCTTCAGCTTGTTGAATCTCCCACCTTGTATGATGAATGCCTACTTCGACAAGATAACGCCCAAAAGGGCTCCAGGCGTAATATCGTTCCAACAGCCAATACTCAAGCGAGTCTTCTTTAGGAATGTATACTTCTGAAAGAGGTCGATAGGAACCTTGAAGAAGAGCTCCCGTCTTACTTTTGCGCTTACTGTAAAACTGAAATTCTTCTCCTTTTTTATCCATATCCATCACTGCATAATAATAAGGCAGGGAAGTCGTTCTTGCTCCTATTACAGCAAGTATTTTGCTTGCATCCAGGCTGAAAAAATAAAGACCGGCGACCCCATTTCGTTTTACGTAGGTCCGCACATTCAATTCCAGGTATGTATGTACGGAAGGAAACGTCGGCAATCCTCTAAGGTGCATATCATTTACTTCAAACGGAAGGATTGTAATCCAGGCCTCTCCTTTAAAAGTATCGATGGACAGACCCTCAGGGAGATAAGACTCTACTTTTTCTTTTTCTATAGGAAGATGGATAAATAGGAGGTTGTCCCATTTCTGTGTCATGATCCATGGTCCTTTCGGCAAAGGAGAGCTTCTATGTCCTTTCTGTTCAAGTATCTGTTCGTACATACTACCTCCTCCTATTAAGAAAGGTACGCTATGGATGGCATAGCGTACCTTTCTCAGTCCGCAAATTTTAGTTGTTTCCGTCTCCTTTAGAGACTTCACGTACAATACCAGCAGCTGCTTCGTCTATTCCTTGATATCCAATGTCACCAAGAGTGACGACTCCTTTGACTGCATCATTCTCTACAATTAGAAGCCGCTTAATTTGATGCTCCTGCATAAGACGCGCAGCTTCTTCTACCTCCATGTCCGGATAACCTGTAATGACCTTCTCTGTCATTATGTCTTCTGCTTTAATTTCTCCAGATGAACCCTTCGCCAGACCTTTAACGACAATATCCCGATCTGTGACAACCCCTGCATACTTATCTCCTTCAGCGATAGGGATAAACCCAACATCTTCGTCTCTCATATGCTTTGCTAATGTCGCCAGATCATCAGAAGATTTGCAAGTTTTAAGACTTGTAGTCATCACATCTTTTACTTTACTCATTATCCATCCACCTTTCTTTGAGAAGTAGAAATGTTTTCTATAGTTTTGAAATTTCCATTTATTGTTCAGCTTAAACCTTCTCAGAGGAATATGGATGTTTTTTCCTATGGTTTTAGGACCAAAAGGAGCTTAAGCAAGAAAGACCATAGTCCTTTTTTAAGTAAAATCTGTTTAACGTCACCATTCTCCGGAAAATAAAGAATCAACTATTAATAAGAGGAGTGAGAAAGAATGAACCATACAAAAGCTTTACTGGTTAAAGGATGCATGACGATATTTGTATTGTTTCTTGTCTTAAGCTTAAGCTATGGCGTTTCCTTCTTTAGTGTATTGCTGTTAAGCATTGTTCTTTGTGCTGCTTCTTATTTATCCGGAGACTTATTGATCCTGCCTCGCACTACCAATTTAACGGCAACAATAGCCGACTTTGGTCTAACATTCTTTGTTGTTCTTGCTGTCAGCGCATGGATTTTCACACTAGATGGTTCCGTATTTATGGCTTCCCTTATTTCAGCGGGGATTATGGCAGCAGGTGAGTATGGGTTTCATCTCTTTCTGGCTTCTCACATCCTGCCGCCTAATAATCAATTGCGCACGAGTGAATATTATTGACGGCGACTTAAGCAACGAAGCTTCCTCTTCGTTGCTTTTTGTTATAGAGAGGTGAGATAAGCTTATGAGGAAAGACACCTGGTTAGGCTCAATTTGTCTATCTTTAGCAGCCAGTATTTGGGGAGGAATGTTTGTTGCCAGCAAACACGTATTAGAGTTCATTCCTCCATTTACCTTAATGTATATTAGATACTTAATTGGATGTACGCTGCTATTCAGCATCATTAAACTGTTTAATAAACCTTCTGTTACTAAAACAAAAAAAGACTGGGCCTTGTTTCTATGGATTGGTTTTATAGGATATTTAATAACGATTTCATTTCAGTTCATTGGAGTGGATCTGGCTAATGCTCATACTGGATCGCTGCTGACGGCAACTACTCCCGTTTTTCTTGTAGGCTTTGCCAGACTGCTTTTAAAAGAAACTATTACCTTTCGTAAGGTCACAGCTTTAATAATGGCCACCGTTGGAGTAGTGATTGTAATTGAGTGGGATACCGAGATGAGTTCTTACCTGACAGGCAGTATCATTCTCGTGGTAGCTGCGATTTCGTGGGCGCTTTTATCCGTTTATGTCAAAATTGCTTCTAAAAAATTTTCCTCCCTGGAAATTACAGCGTACGGAATCTTTTTTGGAATGCTCATGACTACTCCTTTAATGATATGGGAGCTTCAGCATAACAGCATAACGATTGAGCATATATCCATAATCACCGGCATTCTATACCTTGGAATTGTTTCAACCGCCGGAGGCTTTTTCTTCTGGAACAAAGGAATGGAATTGATGGAGGCAGGAGTTGGGTCATTGTTCTATTTCTTTCAGCCACTCACTGGTGCTGTATTCGGCTGGTTGTTATTAGGAGAATCCTTGAGCGCCAACTTTTTTATTGGCTTTATTCTTATCATGGGCGGCATTGCTGTCATAACCTTGCAGCCCCAAAAACACAAGTCTGTTAAACTAAGCGAAGCAAAATGAGACACTTGGTTTCTGATCTCATTTCCTCTGAGAGTATACGTGGTCTTTTCTTTCATTTTTTCAGTCGTATCTTAATAAAAATTAAGTAATGGCTTCCTTATGTTTACAATAGCAGCCTTTAAGGAGAGTATCATATAACAATAGGGGCAGGCCGCTGCTCCCCTATTGATGGTTACTTCATCACTAGGCCTCCATCAACGATTAAGTTTTGACCGGTGACCGCGCGGCTCCATGGTGATGCGAAAAATAACACGGCATCGGCTGCTTCTTCAGGAGTTGTCACTTTTTGCAAGGGGGTGTTTTCACTAATGATATCGAATACTTCATCAGGAGTAGCGGAACTGGCATCTGTTTTCCTCAATAACCCCCCTGATACCATATTGACCGTAATTCCGTGCTCCCCCATTTCCTTGGCAACATTTCTTGTAAAACCAAGCAGGGCCGCCTTACTGGTTGTATAATCATGATAAGGTACAACTGGGTTTTGTACCAAATTCGTTCCAATATTAATGATGCGCCCGAATTGGATTCTTTTCATTTCTTTACAGGCCGCCTGGGTCGTATGAAGAGAAGATTTAATGCTCCCTTCCAGTTGAGTGTGATAGTCTTCCCAATCCACATTTTCTGCCGATTTGTTATTGGCTGCATCAAACTTAAAGTCTATCAGTGCATTGTTTACTACTGTAGTCACAGCCTGACCAAAATGATCTTTCGATTTTTTAAAAAGCTCATTTACCTGCCTCCTGTCAAGCACATCTGCCTGCACAGCAACAGCACGATCTCCGATAGTTTCCACCACTTCTCTAGCTTTACCCTCACTTTTATTGTAGTTTACAATCACACGCGCCCCTTCACGGCCAAAAGCTTTGGCAATTTCCGCACCTAAACCTCTGCTTGCTCCTGTTACTAACACCACTTGTTCTTTAATTTCCATTATTTTATTACCTCCCTGTTAATTTTTAAAAAACAGGATCACTTAAAGCGGCTCTGTTCCCTTTTCCATACCAGCATTTCTCTAAGCCACAAGCTCTCCTGGTAACTTTATTATTACTTCATTATAAATGAAGCAAGCAACGATCGAAAAACATGTTATCTGTTTTGAGGAAGAAACTACAAAGCCGTCTCGGAACAGCCTTCCATCTGACTTCTATTTCACAAAAAAACACGAGCCACTTTTATCCCCGGCTCGTGTTTCTATTATTACTGCCACCTTGTATTACTTTTAACTTTGAAGAAGGCTTGTCCTCTGCTGCTGTTTCAAAAGCGGCGATCGTGGCGCCTGCTCCTATTGTGAGCGAACCGTCTGCTTCTACTAAAAATAAAGTTCCCGCTTCTTTGACGGTAACAGATTTCACGTTATGTTTGGCAAATACTTTTTGCAAATCCTGAATCAGTTCCATTTTTCCGTGCGTAAATGTCATGAATCGTTCCCCCTATTCTTGATTAGTAGTAGGATATGTAGAAACGTTAGTAAACATGCTTTAAATAATATATATCGAATCTTCAGCAGCTTGTGTTCAATGAACATAAAAAAACCTCTCGTCACTTCACGAGAGGCTCTTTAAACTTACTCTTTTCTTATATTAAACTTCCAGGCTTTGTCTTTATCGATCATCTTCTTCGCAGCGTAGATTAGTATAAATTGAATAAAGATAATCGGGATGCCCATAAGTCCTGAAATCACCTCTAGAGGAGGAAGACCGCCAATCCGCATAAGAAGCAGAGCAAAAGTTGTAATAATCGCTGCAATAACAATCCGTAATGTCTTTGGTGGTTCAAATTTACTCATGTCACGTGTACTCGTATAAGCGGCTACCGTATAGGTAGTAGAGTCAAGTGTAGTTGTTAAAAACACGAGGGCGACCACCATGAAAACCACAATAGCCAATCCACCAAGCGGGAGCGTTGCCAAAATCTTAGGGATGGCAGCCATCGGCTCCTGATTCTGTACAAACTCAAGGATAGCCATATCTTCCATAAGATAGCGGTGAACTCCTAAGCCTCCAAGAACGCCTGTTGCTACCCATGAAATTAAAGTCGGGGCCATGAAATAAGTTAAAATCATCTCTTTAATTGTGCGGCCTCTTGAGATCTTTGCAGCAAATACACTATGAAGCATGGCCCAGGTCGCACTATAAGCAAACCAAAATACCGTATTACTTTGAATATGCGTGGTTTCAGCAGGAGTCACAGCTTCAGTATTTAAGGAAATGTCTAAGTAATTAGTCATCAAAAATGAAACACTTTCCGTAAAATAGTCGAGTATAAAAACTCCAGGACCAGCCAGGACGATAAAAACCGCAAATAGTCCAGCCAAATACATATTGAACGTACTTAAGCGCTTTATCCCTTTTTCCACACCCAGGTAGGCACTGACAGAAAACATAAACACCCATACGATCGTAACCAACAAAGTCATGCCGAATGTAACTTCAATCCCTAACAGGGCAGAGAGGTTATGTGTAATAATCGGTGCTCCTAGTCCGAGTGTAACTGCCGCTCCTGCCAAAATACTAATAAGAAAAATAATATCTAATAACTTTCCGCCAATACCATCCGTAAATTTATCACCAAAAATCACACGTGAAGCCTCTGAGATTCTCATCAACGGTTTTTTACGTACGTGGAGAACGTACCCCATCGCCGGAGCAATCATCACAAAAATCGCGAAAACTTGAAAACCCCATAGGAACATGCTATAGGCGTTTCCCCATAACAATGCTTCCGCAGAGCCAGCCTCAACACCAGTTGGCGGATCGTTCGCTACCGAGGTCCACTCAAGCATTCCTGTCCGCATTATAGTGGAACCAACCCCCATTGCTACAAGGATGGAAGCATACTCAAACAAATTAAAGCGCGGTTTTTCTGCTGGGTCACCAAGCACCACCTGTCCATATTTGGAGAAGGAAAGGAACAACCCTGCCGCCACCAGTATAATGCCGTACCATAGATAACCCCAGCTAAACACCTCTACTATATAATCAAAGATCGAGTTAAGCAGCTCTAAAGATTCAGCCTCATATAAGGCAAATGGTATGCTGATCCCAATCATGATGATTAACGATGGAATAAAAATACTATAGTCGATTAGGTTTTTCTTTTTCATCCAACCCCTCCTCAAATGTTTTTTAATGAAAATACCATCCAGGTGTATATGTCCGAAATCAACCCCTGGTAAACATAATTAGAAAAATTGGTTGAAATTGTATTATATAAATATAACAAACTACTGCCTTGTAAATAGGATCTAACCTTCCCCCTGCAGGCAGAAGATTCAAATGAGCCCCATAAAATCACAGAGATTTTCTCTTAATCTGTACTAGTATACGAATAACGTCAGAAGAGAGACGGCAATGCCAATCAAACCAAGCAGAAAACTATAGGGCAGGTTTTTGACCACAATTTCATATGGATTCATTCGCAATGCGACGGATGTCATCGTCACGATTAAACCGTACGGAGCAGAAGGAACAGTGGCTATAGCACAGCTTGACAGCAGTACGGTTAACGTAACGGTGGGCAGTGCTTCTATCAGTAGCTCACTCACTCCGCCAAAGATCCCCATGGTCGCCAGGGGGTGCACCCCCAGCAGCGTCATAACCAGGAAGGCCGCCTGTATGAAGAACATGATCAACAGCGGACGTCCTTCCAGGGCCACAATAGGATCCTGTAAGTATTGTAAAAAGGGTGAAGCATTTAACGTCTCTGTCAAAAATGATAAGGAAAGCAGCAGGACGATAAAGTTACTTAAGTGATTAGTCTGTTGTTTCCACGTCGGCCAGCCAATTTGGAAAAAACTTCTTATACGCTTCATGAGTACTGCCCAGAGAAATGCAAATGGGAAAATCGCGATCGTTACGGCAAATAAGAAATCAAACTGAATCACATTTGCTAAAAACACAACGACGATCAGGAATGAAAGCAGTGCGGTAACAAAATGAATCAGCTTTTTCTTGTTTTCACCTATATTTTGTTTTGGAGGCATATCCTCCTCAATTTCGTGTTTGCGAAACATCATTCTCCCTATGCTGGAATCCATAGCAAATCCGAGCAGTGCGATAAGCAGCATCCATGGCAGAACGACTAAATAGTTTGCTCCTGTAATAAAAATCGACGTAGCTAATAATATTTCAAGCGGGCTCCAAAGCAAAGCTAAAGAATACCCCCGCAAGGTAGACATAGCAATAAAGCTGTTTTTGACTTTTCTTCGCACGTTTTTTATTTGGTCTTTTAACAAGTCCTGGGAGATCGTTGCTGACGATAAGTTTAAAAAGGCCGCCAGTGAAATCATTGTTACTTCACTACGTACATACAACGCGCCCATTCCCTTAACGTTGCCACCTAATAAAGATTGAAGCAATTTATTATAGCGGCCGGCTTTTACGACACTATTCATCCACGGCAGCATGGATAAAAGAAACAACAGCCCGATGTTCCCCGCGAAAAAGGAAGGAACAGACGCGATTGAGACATCATCACTGGAGAATAAAAAGATGGTTCCCGCAGTCAACAGGATGATCCCAAGAATCTTAAACACACGGTCTGCTCTAGGGAAGTTGATGGCCACCATCACAATTCCGAGCACCCCAATAACGGAAAAAAGTACGGGATCAGCCCAGAATACATGGATAACATTTAATAAAAATACAAACGAATAAAACAGATATAATCGGTTAGCAACAGGTAGTGGAAGCACAAGCATTCTCCTATTCGACGGTCGTCATTTATAGAATCTTTAATTACAAAAGGACCACTGCTCCCGTCTAAGAGCTGGTCCTTACTCATTTTATGCTGATTTTCGTTGATCTTCAGCTTCTTTATATCCTAGTACAGCATCAACATAATAAATATCCCCATAGCAAGCATCATATTGCTCAGCTTCTGAGCGAAGGCAGCTGTACTTACCCGTATGGGCCAATTCCTCATACTTCATCGCAGAGAACTCAATCGCTAAATCCTGGGAGTATTCTCCACCGTTTTCCATCACATAATCTATGAATCCAGTTCCAAAATTATAAGACTGCAACGCTAATTTCATATCCTGATCAGCCTCTTCTAATGTTTGGGCAAAATAGGCCACGCCCTGCTCGATCGAACGATGAGGATCTTCAATACAGCCTACAGACCCGCAAAGCGATTCGGAAGCCTGCATCGGATCATCTCCCCGCCCCCCTGATTCCTGCATCATTAAAGCAAGCAGGATGCCGACGTGCTCTTCAATGCCTTCTTCCTCAGCGGCTTTCCTTACTTCCTCTTCATATTGCAAGACTTGCGGGGAAAGACTTCCTTCATTACTATGGAAGAATTCTTTATTAATTCCTTCCCCTATCGTACTACCATTCAGAAATACGTAAACAATACCAGCGAAAATCAGAAAAGGGAGACTCCGACGTAAGAAGCTTCCTTTTCTTTTGTTTTTTTTCGCTTTCTTTTTGGCCATAGTCTCCCCTCCCTTCTCCGTATATACATGATCTCTATTTTAACATGGTATCTCTTAAATTGATGAATAGTTTGCTAGCTTTTGTAAGAATAAACCGAAAGTTGTTTAACCCGTATGGTAGAAGTAACTTAAGGAGAGAGAAGATCAGAAGAGGAGAATGCGGAGTATACAAATCAGCCAATTTAACGATTACTCAAACTGATAGGCTGAAATAAATTGAGGGGAATTCAAGAGTCAAGAAGAACATCATATTAGAATAAAACGGCGACTCTGCTATGAAAACAAAAGAGCAGGGGAATACAATAGACTGCGATGAAGAATCAAAAATGATTCGTCTCCCCCCCTTTTTTTTCCTCCCTTGAAACGTGAAAATCCTCCAGTTATTGTTTAAAACCTTAGTTAGTAAGATCTCCACTTGTCAGCTATAGCTTTTATGTCATTCGGGGATGTGCGGCAACAGCCCCCAAGGATGCGGGCCCCAGCTTCATACCAAATTTCCGACTGACGACCAAAACGCACACAGGATTCCTGCCCATGCCAGGTGTTAGTAGCTGCATCATACGTCTCTCCTGAGTTCGGATAAATAATGATAGACTTATCTGTACACCTCCGCAGCTCACTAATGGCACTAGTGGCTTCTTCTACCGGAGAACAATTGATTCCGATTGCAGTAATTTGAGGGTGTTCTTTAACCATTTCTGCACAGTCCTGTAGTGGTGTACCATCACTGATACTTTCTCCGGTTTTTAATGTAAATGATAGCCAGGCATAGGTATCAGGGAACTCTTCCAGCAGAGCAGCAAGAACTTTAGCTTCCTGAAAAGACGGCAGCGTTTCAAATGCTAATACATCAGCCCCCGCTTCTACTAACGCTTTCACTCTTGGACGATGAAATTCAACGACCTCCTCATCCGAGATTCCATAGTTTCCCACGTATTCAGAGCCATCTGCAAGATAAGCGCCGTAAGGACCAACCGATGCGGCCACGATCGGCTTCGGACGGTCTAACCTTGCTTCCTCCTGCCAAAAATCATCTCTCGCCTCGCGGGCAAGCTCTACTGTTTTCTTAATTAACTCCACCGCTTCCTTCTTTTTAATTCCACGCTGAGCAAAGCCGTCAATCGTTGCCTGGTAGCTTGCTGTAATCGCACAATCTGCCCCTGCTTTGAAATAATCATAATGAACACGGGAAATAAGCTCCGGCTGCTCCAGTAAAATACGTGCCGACCAAAGCGGATCATCAAGATCACAGCCATAGGCTTCTAATTCCGTAGCTAAAGCACCGTCAAGAACAAGCACGGAATGATGATCTAAAATGTGTTTAATAGGATTGATTTTTGTAAGAGACATGTTACTTTTCCTCTTTTCTTTATGAGTGTATTACTTCGTCTAACTGCAGCTTAGTAATCGTTCCCTGATGGAAATATAACTGCCAGCGTCCATCAATGTACTTCCATATCGAACTGCGAAGCGTATTTCTCTTCCTCGTCCGATCTTCTATAAAATATGTAGATAAGACGACATCAGGAGCTAACGGCTGAATTTCAAAATTATACAGAGTCATTTCCGTTAAGGTCACTCCAATATTGAGACACTCTTTCTTATCAAACATCCGGCCTGAACTTCCTATTTCCCAAAACTCATCAGCTAAAATTTCGTCTAGAACTTGTGGGGATTTGCGAACATTCAAATTTAAATGACTTTCTTCTCGTTCCTTTAAATGTATTTTTAAATTATTATCCATCAATTCACCTCCGCTGAAAATTTTTATTAAATCCATTAAAGAGGCCCTTTCTACTGTTCATAACTACCATACGAACGGGAATTCATTTTCGTTTCAAAGACCTCTTACCAGTTTCAAGACAGCATGACTAAGTCATACAAGTATCCAGCAATTTCACCGAGCCGCCAGGCAATAATTACGAGAGTTACTGCGATTAGCACAAGACTTACAGTTTTCATTAAATCTAGTAAATCCTTATTCATCATTTCCTCCCTTTCTAGTCCTCAGTGATGCCGACCCCTGTTCCAAAAACCTGAAGAACTAATAAATAGAACGGATAAAAACAGACCATAAATATAATAATCAACCCTGTGGCAGCTGCTGGCTCATCAGACGGGTTGGTAATAGGAAATAAAGAGACAAAAGTAAATACAAACAACAAAAAGTACGGAACCCAAAGCAGTACAGACCAAAATGAGGCTTTTCTGTTTTCCATTAATCTCCTGATCAATCGATGAAACAGGATGGTAAAGGCAATACATCCGAAAATGAATGTAACAAGTCCCCCAATGGCCGTAGCATCCATATCCACCCTGTTAAACGACTTAATCGACCAATGTTTAATATCAGCTCGACCGCGATAAATAATATAAAGGCATATAAAGCACTTAGTACGTTCAGCTTCACAAAAAATCTCATGACCAATCAACTCCTTTTCCATCCATAAAACTACATATTTCATTCATGCAATTATTTCAAATTCACAATTTTTCCACAAGTTGCTATTAATAAAAAAACCGGCTTCTTTTAAGAGAAACCGGTTTTAGTATCAGGCTCATTTTTAAAAACGAGATCGAGCAGGGAGTTCCTGAGATCAGAACCCTCATGTGTCCTCAGGCAAACAGCTGGCTGACGTTAGAGTGAAAGATTTGCTGAATCTGCTCCTCCGTAATCGCTCCTTTTTCTTTTAATGAAGGCAGTATATGTTTGAATAAATGATCAGGCTGCCAATGCTGCAGCAGCCCGGCTAACGCCTCAGGCAAAACCGGATCCCGGCCCCACCATACATTAACCGTATCATGAGAAAGAAGAATTTGTTTTTCATAACCCGAAGCGAGCAGCCCACTGAGCACCGCCATTCTCGCTTCATCCATCGGTGCCCCGACAATTCCCTGCAGCCCCCAGCGGTCAAGTGCAATATATGCCCCGTGCTTAAGCACTTGTAAATGCTGGTTAAGGTCCGTGGTTCCACACATATGCCCGATCACCACTTTAGATAGATCAGCCCCTTCCTCTTTTAATAGCGCAGCTTGCTCAGGCCCCATCGTCCCTTCCTGAGTGTGTGTAAGCAGGACGATATTGGTTTCCTTCTGCGCTCGTACTGCTGCCCTGAAAAACATCTGCTCATATGCTGTAATTTCATTTTTACTCGAAGCTAGTTTAATAATCCCCGGCTTAATACCCGTCCCTTCAATACCATTGGTGATTTCTTCCATGAACATTTGATAGATTTCTTCCTCGGCAGTTCCGAGCTGCTGCCGGAACTTAAAATAAGGGGTCGCTCCTTCACCTTCGTAGTAAAAACCCGTAGCACAAATAATATTCAAGCCGGTTGCTTCTGCCACGGCTTGAAGCAATTGAACGTTACGGCCACATTCATTCGGAGTGGGATCAACCACTGTATCCACGCCCTGCTTTTGAATTTGTTGGGCCACCTCAATCCCTTGCTTTTTCTTTTCTTCAAAATTAAACCTTCCAAGCGTCATATCCCCTTGAAAACCTGGGTACCCGAAAAAGAAATGTTCGTGAATCAAGGTTTTTCCCAGTTTACTGGATTCAACAAGACCCGTGACCGTTTCGATGCTTCCCATTCCATCCACCCTCCATTTCATTTCTCACGCAGTAAAAATGTCCATAAACTCCATAGGTTTTTATCCAACATACTAACCAGATAGTATGTAATTCTAATATATATTTACTTTTCTGAAAATTCAATGGTCACGCGTTTTACTTTGCCTTGATCAAACCCCATCTCTTTTTAAAACTCTATAAAAAAGAAGAAGACTTTTCCCATTTGAATGAGAAAACTCCTCCTTCTTTATTCAGAGTATATACCCTCATAACAGAGATTTGATATCTTCTTCTATAGCTTCGGGCTTATCCTTCGGTGCGTATCGCTTCACTACGTTACCCTTACGATCAACGAGAAACTTTGTGAAGTTCCACTTAATTTCTTCATTTAAAAAGCCTTTTTGCTGATCTTTCAAATACTTAAATAAAGGATCTGCGTCTTTCCCTTTTACATTAATTTTCTTTAGCAGCGGAAAAGTTACCCCAAAATTAATCTTACACGTTTGTTCCATCTCGTCATCAGATACAGGCTCCTGGTTCATAAACTGGTTGCTCGGAAAACCGAGCACCTGCAGGCCAGAGCTGCTGTACTTTTGATGCAGTTCTTCCAGGCCTTCGAACTGATTGGCAAACCCGCATTTTGTTGCAGTGTTTACGATGAGAAGGATGTCTCCTTGAAAATCGGCCAGCTCCAAAGTCTCTCCATTACTTTTTTTCACGGTATAATCAAATACTGACATGTCTCTTCCTCCTTTGCATCCATCATAATACAGAAGCGGAAGTAATAGAATTTTCAGGTACTAGTTTGAGGGTCTGTATAAGTCCTCCTCTCCAGTTGTGAGCTGAATGATTAATTAAATCCCGAGTCCGGAACGCTCCATGCAAAACACATGAAGAAACGTCCAGGGGGAGATCCCTGAACGTTTACTGTGATCAATATTGTCCGTATTACTGTGATTAGCAGCAGGTTGGACAACAGTCAGCCGGTTTAGGTTTATCTTGCTTCCAGAATTTTAGCTGAAACCATTTTATCTGCTTTCTGTGCTGATGGATAACAGGGCCATGTTTATGCCCCTCAACCCCTTCTTTTATTTCCTCAATACGCTTCGACATTGAATATACATTCATCATTTTTCTACCTCCGGACTGCAGCATACCTGCTCGTTATTGTCTGATCCGACATCACGCTTCGTATAGAAAAACTCCCACTCATTTCCGTCGGGGTCAGTAATCCAGAATTTATCCTGAAGGGCATAGCAGCAATTCGTATCTTTTTCCTCACGTGTGAAGAATCCCAGCTTTTCAAGGCGTTTTTTGTGATGGTCAATGTCCTGCTGCTTTTCGACCTGAATGCCAAAGTGTCCCACCTGGTTCCCTGATACCTCGGATGCTGTATTAAGCGTAAAATTCAGCCGCAGATTCTTCGGTAAGTATTTTGCGTAATCTTCCTTTATTTTGACAGGAGCTTCTCCAAAAACTTTGTTATAAAACTGAACGGACTGCTTTAGATCTGTCACATGTAACCCAACGTGTACATTCATTATAACTCTCTCCATTCATCAATTTTTTTTGATTTATAGAATAAAAAAATTACTCACGTCGAAACAGGCAGCAAAGCTCTTCGGACAACAAATGGTTCATTTCTGAGTGGTTTAAGGTATAGTAGCTCCAGGTTCCTCTTGTTTCTTTTTCTATAAGCCTGGCATCCATCAGAATCTTCAAATGATAGGAAAGCTTAGACTGAGGAAGCTCAAGTTTCTCTGATAAATCACAGACACAAACTTCTCCATACTGGGTAATCTCATGCAGGATATACAGGCGCTTCTGGTCAGCAAGGGCCTTAAACTTCTTTTCATAAGTACTGAAGGTTCTATCCAGGGTTACATCTTGAAGGGGAATTTCCTTATTCACTTCCCTCCCTCCTTACATCAAATTTTTTTGATATTTAAAGCTTAAGATATCGTATGCAGAAAGTCAAGATAATGCATCAAAAAAATTTGATGTATTCTTAAAGCTCTTTATTTAATATGTTATTTCCAATAAGGTATAATCATTTTTATAAAGATGAAAGAGTTTTCATACCCGCCTCCCACTACTAATCAATAAAGGAGATTCACATATTATGAAGCCAAAAATTCAAGACGTGGCTAAAGCAGCTGGTGTCTCCCCAACAACAGTATCCCGCGTGCTCAATAACCGTGGATACATAAGCGAAGAAATGAAAAAGAAAGTTTATACTGCCATGGAAGAAATCAATTATATTCCAAACGATTTAGCAAGATCTTTATATAATAAAAAAACAAATATTGTTGGACTCATTGTTCCAACGACAAAAAACCCTTTCTTCGGCGAGCTCGCTGCTGAAATAGAGAACTACTGCTCACAAAAAGGGCTGAAAGTTCTCCTTTGTAACAGCGTAAATAATATTGATAAAGAAAAACAGTATTGGGATATGCTCAGAAGAAATCAAGTTGATGGTGTCATCGTGGGAACTTACAACCGTGGTCTTCTTGATTATGAACAGCATAACTTGCCGACTGTCGCGATTGACCATTATTTATCTAAAGATATCCCCGTTGTAGGTTCAGACAATTATAAAGGCGGGAAGCTGGCTGTAGAGAAGCTTCTGGAGTCAGGATGTCAACGCATCATCCATTTAAACGGGCCTTATGATCTTGAAACCCCTGCTAACCTTCGAAGGAAAGCGTATGAGGATGTGATGGCTGAGCGCAATTTGTCTTATACCACCTATGAAATTCCGGGGGTAGTTGATATTCAGGAGCACAATCAAATTATTAAACAACTCTTTGATGAACAGCCGGATATGGACGGAGTTTTTGCAAGTGACGATATATTAGCTCTGGCCGTTATGCGGGAAGCAGAAAACAGAAGTATTCCTGTACCAGAAAAACTAAAAATTATAGGCTATGATGGTACTGAAACCATTCGTACCATCCACCCTAGCCTCACCACTATTTGTCAGCCGATTCAGACTATCGCTGAATCAGCCGTGTCCCTTCTGCAGCAGCAAATCGAAGGAACAAAACCGATTACCCAGGAAGAAATCCGACATGATGTCGCTCTTTATGATGGTGACTCTATTTAAAGATCAACAGAAAGAAGAGACTGGGACATAAGTAAAGCAGTGATGTCAAAAAACGAACATCATATAAAAGCAGATCATTAGCGTAGTCCAAACACGTAGACTCCTGTGGAAATAGCGCGAGCCGAAGATCCCGCGGGAAAGCGCTCTTTGCTTTCCTAGGAAGCTTAAGGCCGTGTCCACTGAAAAGCGAAGTATTTTGACGAAGCGATGGTGTGAATTCTCTTTAACATAAATAATCCGAACTGATTTCTACAGAATCATTCGGATTATTTTATGATTTATTCAGTTTTGTCCCATTCCTCTTCTTTTTATTCTATTACCTTTTTTAATGACCATGTCTCCACTTTATCTACAGTAACTCTGGTTCCTTCTGTAAATAATCGAGTTCTTTTGTTGTCTAAAGCAGAATAAATGCGATTCGTTATCCATGCTTCTCCATCAGCAGTGAGCACTTCTAATGAGCATGTATCCATAAATAATCTGAGTGAAAGGTTGTCTGTGACATCAAGCTTTGTTCTATTAATATCAGGATGTGTATCTCCCCCGGCTGCAGTAGTGTCTACGACTAATTCTTTTGTTTTTAAATCGTAGTACACAATTACCTTTTCTGTTCCGTCATTGGAAACCCTTAATTCCATTCCTATCTTTCCATAAGATTCAGTGTCTTTTAAATCAAAATCTATTAACATTTCAAAGCTATGATCTACATCGTCTCTAGTAACATCTACATCTTCATTTGAGTTCAAATGCACCTTCTCCCTGCACTGATAATTCTCTCGTAAGCCCTGAAGTTCAGGAACCGGTAAAAGCTTCACTTGACGGTTATCGTCTAGAACAACCTGTCTTGGGATCGTCATAGCTCCTGCCCAGCCTTCTGATTTAGTAGGAAAATCTGTCTGCCACGTATCCATCCAGGCAATTAGAATTCGTCTTCCCTGTTCATCTTCGAACGTCTGGGCCGCGTAAAAATCATTTCCGTTATCAATTTCTTTTACTGATTCAGGAGTAAATTTACCTTCTTCATAATTCATTTCGCCAACCATAATGATATTTTTCCCATTGCTCATATTCATCGGAGAAACAATCAAGGCGTGTTTATCCTCGATAGGGAATAGATCCGGGCATTCCCACATATCCCCCTGACTTTCCGTTGCTTCTAAGGCCTCTCCTTCATATGACCAATTCAGTAAATCCTGAGATTTATATAAAGGAACGGCTCCTTTCCCACTTACACTCGAGCCTACAACCATATACCAATACCCGTTATGCCTCCATACTTTAGGGTCGCGAAAATCCTGAGATAGATGTTCAGGAGGTTTTTCAATGACAGGATTTTCACTGTACTTATTAAAATAAATACCATCTAAAGAAGAGGCGGCAGCCTGAACCTCTTTTGGTGACTTCCCTTCTACGTGCCCCGTATAAATCAAGAAAAGTTCATCCCCCTTAGAAACAGCACTCCCTGAGAAACAGCCAATATCTTGATTTTCTTCTTCAAAATCATATTCCTCTGAAGGTGCTAAAGCAACGGGTTGATGCTCCCAGTGAATTAAATCTTTGCTTACAGCGTGTCCCCAGTGCATCGGTCCCCAGTCTGCTCCATAAGGGTTATGCTGATAAAATAAATGATAGGTTCCTTTATGCTGGATCAGGCCGTTGGGATCATTAATCCAGCCCGCCGGAGCCATAAAGTGATAATTTAATCGATAGCGGGCATCTACAACTTGCTTCTTTCTAAACTCCACCTCCTGAGTGGCTTGCTTTACTTTTTGCTCATGTGTTTCATTGGTTAATTTCATAATTTTTCCCTCCACTATATGCTATCCGGTTGTCATATAAATTAAAAATAAATACTTACTTATTACCTGTTCCTGATGTTCCCAGTCCCTGAAGTAAATATTTTTGCGCTACGATATATACGATAATAAGCGGAATCGTTGAAATCGTTAGAATTGCCATAATCTGATTTGTAAATACGGGCTCGGTCGAATTGATATTCGTAATCGCAACCTGCAGCGGAAATTTCTCGCCATCGGTTAAGATCATTAACGGCCAGATATAATCATTCCAGCTGGCGATAAAGGAAAGTGTGCCTACAGTGGCAATAGCTGGTTTAGACATCGGCATCATTATCTTCCAGAAAATCGACCAGTTGCTGGCTCCTTCAATTTTAGCCGATTCAATTACTGAATCAGGGACTGCGATAAAGAAGTTCCTGAATAAGTAGATAAAGAACGCGTTAGCGATCATAGGCAGAACGACAGCCAGACGGCTGTTGACCAATCCCAGGTTGTGAATGATGGTAAACTGGGTAATGATGATGGTTTCTACAGGAACAATTAATAGCGCCAGCAGCAGGCTGAACAACAGGTTTTTACCGAAGAACCTGAACTTGGCGAAGGCATACCCTGCCATTCCATTGATTACGATTGAACCAACAGTAACTATACCTGCATAGAGAATACTGTTGAACAAATAGTTAAAAATATCAAATCTTTCAAAAAGCTCCGTATAAGAAGCCATCCATTCTGATAGTTGAAAAGAAGGAAGCAAAGCCTTAATGCTGTCTAAATCCTGATAAATATTCTCTTCTGACTTTAAAGAAGAGGAAATCATCCAAATTAGAGGAAATATGAACAAAAAAGCTAAAAGAGTTAATAATACATTCTTTATTCCTTTCGTCACTCTTTGCACTTAGATCTCCTCCTTTGCCAGTTTACGCTGCACAAATGTAACCAGAGCAATTAATACCCCAAATACAACTGTCATCGCACTGGAGTAACCAACTAACCGATCTGTAAAACCAGTTTGATAGATATAATAAATCGGTGTCATTGTCGAGTTCAACGGCCCGCCCTGAGTCATAATCATCGGTTGAATGATTAATTTAAATGCTGCAATTAACGTAGTGAACACAATTAGAGTAGTCGTAGGCCTCAATAAAGGAAGCGTAATATGCAGGAAGCTCTTCCATTTCGTAGCTCCATCTATTTTAGCTGCTTCATAAACTTCCCTGGGAATGTTCTGTAATCCAGCAAGAAAGATTAACATTTGATACCCTGCTCCCTGCCAGGCCGAAACAAAGACAATAGCAAAAATCGCCTGGTTAGGACTCGTTAAAAACGGCTGAGCATCAATACCGATGCCCTGCAGCATAGAATTTATTAATCCATCAGAAGGGTTTAATAAATACAGCCACAAGACCGAGATTACAACTAAAGACATTACGACTGGAGAGAAGAAAGCTACTTTGAGAAAAATGTTTCCTTTCTTGTTGTTGTTGATTAACAAAGCGAGCCCTAAAGCGGCACCTACTTGAACAATAATTATACAAACAACAAATATTGAAATGTTTTGCAGACTTTTCATAAATACTGGATCACTAAAGAGCTGAGCGAAGTTACTAAAGCCTACAAATTCCCGTTGATCTGGCGTAAGCAGATAATAGTCCGTAAAAGCATAATAAATTGTCAGTAATGCCGGTAAAAATAAGAAAATCCCTAAAAGTATCAAGGCTGGCAGCAGAAAATAAAATGGCTGAACATGAAAACTGATCGTTTCTAAACTGAAGGCTTTTCTTTTCTCCCGTTTTGTGTACTTATCAGAATACTCCATTACTTTAGTTCCTCCTATCTATGGCTGTCTGCATTTCTTGAGCTTTCTCGTCAAGCAGCTGCTGCAATTCATCTGTTTCATAAAAAGAAAGACCTGTTACCGTCTGCTGAAAGGCACGTGTCACTTGCGGATAGGCAGGGAGCACTGGACGCGGCTGGCCGGAAGCAGTATTTTGCTCAATCAGCTTGTTCATCTGCGGTGTTACTTGATCTTCCAGCTCTTCTGCTGCTGAATACCGTGCGGGGAGCACAGTGTTTCCTAAACTAATATCTACGAGTGCCTCGGTCGTCGTAAGAAAATCAATCAATGCCCCAGCGGCTTCTTCATTTTCCGCACTGGTTGACATCGCATACTGCCAGCTTCCTGTAGGAGAGACAAGTTCGTTGGTATCTGGAGAAACTGGATAAGGCATAATATCGTAATCGATATCCTGATAACTAGTTTCCAGCATCTGAATCGACCAGGAGCCGCTCATCATCATTGGATATTTGCCCGTCTCGAATCCATTTTCTGAAGGAGAAATGGTCGTATAATTTTTGTTCTGCATTTCTTGAATAAAGGACATGGCTTTCACCCCATCTTCATTATTAAAAACCCCTGCGGCTTGTTCACCATCTTCTGAGACAACCTGTCCCCCCTGAGACCATAAAAACGGAGCAAAGGCGTACATTAACCATTCACTCTTATCATCCAGCCCCATGTCTATGGCTGGAGTATCAAAGGTCTCTGTCAGTTTTTTTGATAAATCCATAAATTGATTCCAGTCCCAGGGATCTTCAACCGTCGGTAATGAATCTAAATCAATGCCTGCTTCTTCAAACATATCTTTGTTGTAAAATATCCCGACGCCCGACTCCGAGTATCCAATAGCATAAAGCTCATCTTCATATGTTCCCTGATCAATAATACTTGGTAAAAAATCATCTTTATCGGAAAGATATTTACCTATCGGGGCGATTATATCTGCCTCAGCGTAAGCCGCTGTGTTCGGACCATCAAGCGTTAACACATCAGGAAGCGTTTCTGTGGAAACTGCTGCATTTACTTTATCTTCATAACCTCCTCCACCCCCGCTTCTCGGAATAAATTCAATCTCAGCTTCATAAGTTCCCTCGTATTCGTCATTAAATTGCTGAACAGTATCAAACATCACTTCCCCTTCTGGACTCTCCTTTGATGTCTGCACCCACATGCTGATCGTTTCTTCTCCCGATGTACTGCTGCTCTCTTCGGTATTACATGCTGTCAGAAACAATGAGCCTGCTAATACAAAGGTTAAAATCACATGTTTCATTTCTCCTCCTCCTTATTGAAAGCGATTTCTTAATAAGATTGTAACCTTGTTTGAAATGTATGTCAACCGGATGACATATTTATATGATTTAAAAAATAAAACTTGATTTTAATTGATTGACGTCTTAATTACTGCATTTTTGTCGTCTCCAATATAATATCTTTCAATTCCGCAAAATATTTTAAAAATGACCCACAAAAAAGACTACATCCCTTGCAATTTCGACAATATACTTACACACTAAAACTAAACTGAATTTTCATTCATTTATGAATGAAACCTGTCTATATTCAGTACTGTAATAAAGAATCGCATTTTTGAAAGCGATTACAATTGAAGGGGGATTTTTATGCTCAGAGGAACTACTTTATTTTTTGACCGGCTTGTCCAGCGATATCTGCCAGACGCATTTTTGTTTGCTGTTCTTTTAACGTTACTTGTATTTGGACTGGGAATTGGTATTACAGGAAGTTCACCTGGTGAAATGGTTCAATTTTGGGGAGAGGGTTTCTGGGACCTTTTAGAGTTTGCTATGCAGATGACCTTAATCGTAGTCACTGGCTATATCCTGGCAAACAGCCCCATTGTAAAATCTTTTTTGACGAAGCTTAGCAAAATGGCGTCTACGCCAGGCCAGGCAATTTTGCTTGTGACCTTTGTCGCTGCTATTGCTTGTTTAATTAATTATGGTTTCGGTCTTGTAGTAGGTGCTTTACTTGCTGTCCATGTAGCTCGTCAGGTTCCTTCCGTGGATTATCGAATATTAATGGCCAGCGCCTATAGCGGTTTTCTCTTATGGCATGGAGGTTTGTCAGGCTCTATCCCTTTAACAATTGCCACAGAGGATCACTTTTTATCGGATTCGATCGGCACGGTGCCGATTACAGACACCTTGTTTAGCAGCATGAACTTATTTATCGTCATAATACTGCTTGTCTCTCTTCCTTTAGTTAATTTATGGATTATGAAATCCAGCGGAAATAGCAGGCAAAACAACCTTGACCTTCTCCAGCAACAATTAACGAACGATAACGAATCCACTCCTCTTTCCAATCAAGCTCTTACACCTGCTGAAAGGCTTGAAAACAGCAGGATCGTATCTTTACTTATTGGTGTATTAGGTTTAACTTTTGTATTTTTACATTTTATCCAAAATGGTCTCGACCTTAATATCAACATCGTTAACTTTATCATGCTTTTCCTAGGGATCCTGGCTCATAAGACACCACGGCGCTTCTTAAACAGTGTAACGGACGCAGTCAAAAACGCCGGCGGGATCATCATTCAATTCCCGTTTTACGCAGGAATCATGGGGATGATGGTCGCATCCGGTTTATCTGAACAGTTATCTTTATGGTTCGTAGAGATGTCAAGTGACTTTACCTTCCCATTGTTTGCTTTTATCAGTGCAGGGATTCTCAATTTCTTCGTTCCTTCAGGAGGAGGCCAATGGGCGGTGCAAGCCCCGATTATGATCCCGGCAGCAATGGAACTAGGCGTGGCTACAGCAAAAACAGCAATGGCTGTAGCCTGGGGAGATGCATGGACGAATATGATTCAGCCATTCTGGGCCCTGCCGCTCCTTGCCATTGCCGGATTGAAAGTAAGAGACATTATGGGCTTTTGTGTCATCATATTAATTTGGAGTTTTATTCCAATCGCAATCGGTTTGTTGTTTTTGTAAATTGACAGTGCCTTGTTTATAGAGGCACTCAGGCTGTCGAGAAAGTTCTCGACAGCTTTAATTTTTGGCATTTTTACTTAAATTTTATCTTTCAATATCGTATAGCCCTTCATACTGGCTTAGATTCATGGATGATTGACGGTCTAACATCGAATCCCTCACTTTTATGTATTCCTTTCATTGCTCAAGACCTGATAGGTCATGGAGGAAAATAGTACACCAGTAAGAAATAAAAGCTGCTCAGCTATTGTCCCCCTCTTGTCCTTCCATTGTCCTGTTTTCCACCCTTGATTTAATGGACCAACAACAATAGACTAAATATACAAAATATTTTCAAAAATTTCATTATGTACATTGTTCACCACTAGCATACTTGTTATATTGAAAAAACTAGAACGAGGAGGATGGCAATGGTAATAGACGGGGAAAGACTGGAAAAACATATTAACACGTTAGCCACTATCGGAAAAATTGGTGAAACAGGAGTACGTCGTTTAGCTCATTCTAAGGAAGACCGTCAAGGAGTCGACCTTGTCAAAGAATGGATGGAGGAAGCTGGATTAGAAACGCGCATCGATTGTTTCGGGAATTTAATTGGTAGATTAACGGGTAAAGAACCGGATAAACCTATCCTTATGCTTGGCTCTCATATTGATTCTCAGCCCTACGGTGGCCGGTTTGATGGAACCGCCGGCGCTCTGGGCGGTATTGAGGTGGTACATAGCTTAAAAGATAATGGAATTGTCCCTAACCGGACAATAGAAGTGGTCTGTTTTGCAGATGAAGAAGGAGCTCGGTTCAACAAAGGCGTATTCGGCGTCCGTGCCTTAATTGGACAGTTAGAAGAAGGAGAACTAGAGCGGAAGGATAAGGATGGCGTCAGCCGCTTAGAGGCTTTAAAAGAATTTGGCGTAACCCCTGATATAACTAAAAGCCCAGTTTACCAGCCTGAAGACATCGAAGCCTTCCTAGAATTACATATCGAGCAGGGTCCAGTGCTTGAAGATCTCGGCAAACCTGTAGGCATCGTTTCTGCCATTGCAGGGCCTCTCTGGCTGACTGTTACGGTAGAAGGCTTTGCCGGCCACGCAGGATCAGTGCCGATGAGCTTAAGACAAGACGCTCTTGTTGGAGCCTCCTCTATCATAAAGGAATTTAATGAGCTAGTTAAAAAGGAAGGATCGAAAAACACGGTAGGAACAGTTGGAAGCCTGCAAAACTTCCCTAACTCAAGAAACATCATTCCTGAGAAAGTAGAATTCACCATTGATTTAAGAGATATCGACACAGATGCCAGAACAAGGTTAGAAAAGAAGCTCTATGAAATTATTGAGAAGACATGTTCCGAGCTTAATCTTACGTACTCACTGAATGAAGATACCCGCAGTGATCCTCGCTACTGTGCTGATTGGATTAAAGAAATTATGAAAGAAGAAGATGAAAAACTTGGTTTGAATTCTCCCACTTTAATGAGCGGCCCGTTTCATGACGCGTTGTTTATGTCTTATATTTGCGACTATGGAATGATATTTGTCAGGTGCGAAAAAGGAATCAGCCATAATCCGTTAGAATTTGCTGAAATCGAAGATATCCAAAAAGGTACTGAGCTGCTCTATCAAACTGCCGTCAGAATTGCCCAGTCTAAATGAGGAAGAATTACTGTGAAAGCTGCGAAAGTTTCTATTAACATGGAAATATCTATTTCAGATTCTGATGATACCTTTGTGAGGCTGCAGCTATTCGATGAGAAGACCATACTGGCCGCATAAGCCAACGAAGTTATCTTCTTTGGGAGGCCAATTTCTTTAAAATACCTTGATTAATTCCATGCATTACAGGGAAATACATAGTTACAGCCCATTTATGGAGGGAGTATGCCCCTTTATAGACGTTTAGCAGACTGGTTCCTCGGAAATTTAAAACTGGAATAATTGGAGTGAAAGTATGCCACTAACCAAGGATAAAGAAGTTCAGAAAGAATATCAGAATATAAGGGAATATACCGAAAAACTAGTTTCAAATTTGGAAACAGAAGATTTTGTTGTACAGGCCGCTACCCACGTAAGCCCTGCGAAATGGCATTTAGCCCATACTACATGGTTTTTTGAGAAATTCATTTTGGAAGCCTTTCTCCCCCACTACGTACACTTTAATAATGAATTTCTATACTTATTCAATTCTTATTACGAAACTGTCGGCACCCCTCACCCTCAAGCCAGACGCGGACTGATCACGCGGCCGACAGTCGAAGAAACGTATTCATACCGCCATTATGTTGACGAACATATGTCTCAATTGCTGGATGAAAAGAGTGATAATGAAGAACTTCAAGAGCTTGTAGAAATTGGATTACAGCATGAACAACAGCATCAGGAGCTTATCTTAATGGACATAAAATACAATTTTTCATTTAACCCTCTTCATCCAGTGTTCCGTGATAACAATTATGAACCATCTTCCCATACACCCGAACTATCCTTCTATGAGATCGACGGAGGACTGGTAGAGGTCGGCCACTCTGGAGAAGGGTTCTGTTTTGACAATGAAGGACCTCGTCATAAAACGTATTTAGCTCCTTACCAACTGGCCAACCGACCAGTAACAAACGGAGAGTTCATAGATTTCATTAACGCTGATGGTTACGAAACTCCCGACTATTGGCTGTCCGATGGCTGGCAGAAAGTAAATGAAGAGAATTGGGTCCATCCACAGTACTGGATGAAGAGAGAAAATGAATGGTACGTCTATACGTTGAGCGGACTGCAAAAAATTGACCCCCACGCCCCTGTAAGTCATGTAAGTTTTTATGAGGCTGATGCTTATGCACGCTGGGCTGGGAAGCGGCTGCCTACTGAACAAGAATGGGAACATGCCCTTGAGGGCCATTTAATAGAAGGGCACTTTATGGAAGACGATTTTTATCAGCCGCATTCCCAATACAGTACCAACGAAACTTTTCATAAAGCGTTTGGAGACGTCTGGGAATGGACACAGAGTCCTTATGTTCCTTATCCCAGAAACAAGCCTCTAGACGGTTCACTTGGTGAGTACAATGCGAAGTTTATGGCGAATCAGATCGTACTTAAAGGCGGATCTTGTGTCACTCCTCAATCTCATATCCGCCTTACCTATCGAAACTTTTTCTATCCTCATATGAGATGGGCATTCAGCGGATTTCGACTTGCGGACGATTTATAACCAGCGAAGGAACCCCCGCTGTCTCTTAGCAGCGGGGGAAATTAGTGATTTTAATAAGACTATCCAATTTATAGAATTTAACAATTTCAGTCTTTTAAAAACATCACCCTTAATCATCAGGGTGATGTTTCTTATTTGGAAGATTTTCCATATTCTCTTTAAACTCTCTCATCTTCTCATCAGGCTTTAAATTCAATTTATCTTTACCCTTCCTGCCACCGGGATTAATAAATTCCGTGGTCACGCCTAACTGTTGCCCTTTAGAGTCATTGATAACACTTTCCCTCTCCCCATCTTTATGAGAGGAAACCTGAGAATGCTGATTTTGTGAATCTTTCGGCATAGTACCATCTCCTTTCTATTAATTTGAGTGAAAGAAGGTTAAAATATGCACTATTTCCGGATATGATTCAACTAAATCAAGTAATTAACAAAACATATAAAATATTTTAAATAGTTTGACTTTTGTTTTTTCCCCTTGTATCCTAATTAATAACTTTTAAAATAACAAAGGAGGGAATAACCTAAATTCTCTTTTCTGACCCGCCACATTAATTTGACTGCCGCATTGTTTTTTTACTTACACCTTTTAGCCATCCTATAACATCAGAAGTATAATTTTCACTTCAGATTCTTCCCTCACTTGTTTGATGGCTTCTATTCCTTTAACCAAACAAAATATGCTTATGTCTGGAATCCTGTCTTTAAAAAGCAGAAGATTGTTACATACATTTTTAGTCGACAAACGACTATCCACAAATTGTAAATTCTATCTATGAGGGGTTGAAAAGGTATGAATGAAAATAAGTGTTACTCTACCGCACGTGATCTCGCTAAATCGATTCAATCAAGAGAAGTATCGGCTCGGGAAGTTATGGAAGCCCACCTTAAACAGATAGAAAGAGTGAATCCAAAAGTCAATGCGATCGTTTCACTAAATGATGAACAAGCATTAATTGAAGCAGACAAAGCAGATAAGGCTCTGGCTTCAGGTAAAAAAACAGGTCCGTTTCACGGGTTACCGATAGCAATCAAAGACACACATAACGCCAGGGGGTTTCCGATGACGAGTGGATCCCTTGCCTTAAAAGATAACATTTCTACCGAAGATGACCTCCTGGTGGAACGATTAAGAAAAGCAGGAGCAATTGTGATCGGAAAGACGAACGTCCCAGAATTTGGGGCAGGAGCCCATACGTTTAATGAAGTGTTTGGCGTTACAAGAAACCCTTATGACCTTAATCGTACTGCAGGTGGAAGCAGTGGTGGAGCGGCTGTCGCCGTAACTTGTGGAATGCTTCCTTTTGCGGACGGAAGTGATATGGGCGGATCTTGCCGATTTCCTGCTGCTTTCAATAATGTTGTTGGAATGAGAACCTCCCCTGGCCGCGTACCAACCTATCCTAAGCCTGCATTGTTTTCTCCACTTGCAACTCAGGGACCGATCTCAAGAAATGTGGAAGACGCTGCCTTTATGATGTCTGTTATGTCAGGGCCTGATAGCCGATCGCCAATCTCAATCGAAGAATCCGGCGAACAATTTCTTCGCCCATTTTCAAGAAAAGCAAATGACCTTCGAATTGCCTGGTCAGCAGATTTAGGGGGAGCTTTTCCTATAGATTCTGAAATCCGCAGCAATATCGAAGAACAGATGAAAGTTTTCTCGGATTTAGGGTGTCAGGTTGAAGAAGCTTCTCCTGAGTTGTCAGAGGCGGATGAAGTCTTCCATATATTTAGAGCATGGGAATTTGAAATGTCACATAAGGAATTGTTTGAACGTTATCAGGAAGTTATGAAGCCAAGCTTTATATGGAACTTTAATAAAGGGCGTGAACTACGAGGAGTAGATATTGGAAGAGCAGAAAGGTTACGGAATGAGCTGTATCATAGAATGAGAGTTTTCTTCCAGCAGTATGATGCCCTTATTCTCCCCGTGAGCCAGGTGCCGCCTTTTGAAGTTGACCAGGAAGCCCCTCACCAAATTAATGGGGTACGAATGGAAAACTATATTGATTGGATGCGTTCAAGCTATTACATTTCTGCTTTGGGTAATCCGGCTTTATCAATACCAGGCGGCTTTACGTCGGATGGGCTGCCGATCGGTCTCCAGATAGTAGGACCTCACCGAGCAGATTATAATGTCCTGCAGATCGGTTATTTATTTGAACAAGCGACAAAACATGGAGATAAACGCCCAAAAATTTCAGGTTTACATGAGTCCCAAATTTCTGACTGATCGTCGTTTTAATCAACTTTAATAGATGGGAGTAGTTATTAATGAAAGAAAAATTATTTACTAGGTTGGAAGAAATTTATCCAGAGTTAGTAGACTTTAGAAGAGATCTCCACATGAATCCGGAACTTTCACACAAAGAAGTACACACACCAAAGAAAATAGCAGAATTCTTATCCTCGTTGGGATTGGAGGTAAAAACAGAAGTAGGCGGTCGTGGAGTAGTGGGTATTTTAAAAGGTCATAAACCTGGCAAGACAGTGGCTTTACGGGCAGATTTTGATGCTCTTCCTATCCAGGATGAAAAAGATGTAGAGTACAAATCACGTGTACCAGGTGTTATGCATGCTTGCGGTCATGATCTTCACACCGCTGGATTACTAGGAGTAGCAAAAGTGCTCAGTGAGAACCTGGATGAGCTGGAAGGAACTATCGTATTTATCCACCAATTTGCAGAAGAAGTGATTCCCGGCGGGGCTAAATTCATGATAGAAGATGGGTGCCTCGATGGAGTAGATGTAGTATACGGAGCTCATGTAAGTTCTATAGAACCTCTTGGAACAGTGGGCCTCAAAGAAGGACAAGTTATGGCCAATGGAGACACTTTCGAAATAGAAATTTCCGGGAAAGGGACCCACGCAGCTACACCTCACTTAGGAATTGATCCTCTCATTGTGGGCAGCCAGTTAATGCTTAATTTGCAGCAAATCGTAAGCCGACAAATCGACCCGTTAAAATCCGCTGTTGTTACCGTAGCCTCTTTTAATGGAGGCGAAGGTTATAACGTCATCCCTGACAAGGTAAAAATTAAAGGAACTGCAAGAACGTTTGATGAAGAGGTTCGCGATTGGGTAGAAAAGTCAATCGGAAAAATAGCAGAATCTACATGTGAAGGATTCGGCGCTGGCGTTAATTACAATTATGTACGCGGCTACCCAGCAGTGGTAAACCATCCAGGAGAAACGGAAAGAGTAAGAAAGACAGCTTCTAACTTATTCGGTGAAGATATGGTGCAGGAAATGCCTCCACAAATGGGCATGGAAGACTTTGCTTATTATTTAAAAGAAATTCCAGGAAGCTTCTTCTGGGTCGGAGGTGCTTTAGACGAAGAAAGTAAGGTATATCCTCACCACCACCCGAAGTTCAATGTTCAGGAAGAAGCGATGATGTATATTGGTAAATTATTTATCTCTACTGTATTTGACTACTTATCGGCTAAAGAAGACCACTTCGCTAAAGAAAAGCAATCGACGAAATAAGTAAGTTGAATTATCAATTAGACTGAATCAAGGGGGAACTTAATTTGAGTAACGAGACAATGAACATAGCAAATAGTGCTCCTTTATGGATTATGGCTTTTATTTTCGTTGGGATCGTTATGTTTCAAGCGATCGTGTTTTTAAGAATAGCAAAGAAATCAGCTCCAGGTATAGGAATGACTTCTAAGGAAGTAAAAACTGCTATTAGAACAGGATTCATTAGTTCGATAGGGCCTTCATTTGCGATTGCAATCATACTTGTTTCGTTAATCGCTTTGCTCGGTTCCCCGTTAACATTAATGAGAATAGGAATAATAGGGTCTGCAGCAACTGAATCAGCTGCAGCAGAGATAGGAGCCAATGCTTTTGGCGTGGGATTAAACTCCGACAACTTTTCAATTTCAGCTTTTACAACTGTCGTTTGGACGATGTGTCTCGGTGGGATGGGGTGGTTACTCTTTACGGCTTTTTTCACCAAATCCCTTGGGAATACACAGAAGAAAATTGAGAAGAAAAACCCAAAAATCATGGCTGCTGTTTCCTCTGCTGCTATGTTAGGTGCTTTTGGATACCAGGCAAGTGATCAAATGGTTTTAAGTGTTACTCATACTATAGCAGGTCTTGCTGCTCTTTCTTCGATGGTTCTTATCATGCTTATAGCTGATAAAGTAAACTTTGCCTGGTTAAAAGAATGGGCATTAGGGATTGCTATGGTAATTGGTATGGCAAGTGCTTACTTTACTACCCTCTTCTAAATTACCGACCATGTGCTGAGGTATTAGAAAAATAAGGAGGAAATCTGATGAGTCTTAACCCGGAAAAGGTAACTCCAGATGAATATGTAAGTCGTGCAGGAGCAGAAACAACAAACAGCATGGAAATATTCCATAACAGAGCTCATTTTTGGGGACGTCTAACACTCTTCACATTAATTATAATGTGCTTCATCCCGCCTATATATATGTCTTTTATTTTAGATGCTCACCCTGGGTGGGGAGCCATTTTCACAGGACTTGTAGGATATGCAGGTTTTATTGGAATCATGTGGATACTGGAGCCCATTACGTATTACCCTACTCTCGGAATTGCCGGTACTTATTTAGCGTTTTTAACCGGAAATATAGCAAACATGTGTCTTCCCTGTTCTGTCTCTGCTCAAAAAGCTATCGGGGCGAAAAGTGGGTCACGTAAAGCAGAGCTAGCTGGAGTATTCGGTATCGCAATTGCTTCTTTAGTGAATATAGTAGTTATTGTTTTAATTATTTTAGGCGGGACCTATATTCTTTCGATCATTCCTCCTGCCGTAGAAGATGCATTTGCTTTTGTACTTCCCGCTATATTCGGGGCTGTTTTAGGCCAATTTGCTTATAAAACTCCATTGTATGGGGGAATTGCACTTGCAGTAGGTATGATTGTTCTGTTTTCGCCTATCTTTAGTCTAATCAAAATTGTCGTTTGCGTTGTAATAACAATAGCTATTATTCTTTATTTAGAAAAACAAAAGGATTAGAAAAAACTGGCTTACTGTCAAGTCCATGGCGGAAGTCAAAGGACTTTAACAAAGTTATACGTTCTTAAAGCATAGAAAAATCAGGACACTTTTTACTAATATGGGGCTGTGACGAATTCAGGCTCCCAAGGGTTATGAACTAGCTTTGCCCCATCTATTGTTTTCATTAAGATTGGCCCCTTCTCCCGGGCATATTCTCTTAAAGATACTGAACCATTCGGAGTTTCAATTTGGACATCAACCATGACGGAAAGTTGATTAAGCTTGTTAACAATGTTTTCGACCACTTCAATTAATAAAACTTCATCCGCATAGACGACAACATCCAGATCACTGCTCTTAGTAACAGTCTGGCACTTACTGACCATCTCAAACCCTACACTTCCCGCGGGCCCCCATAACAAATTATAAGGTTTGAATATTTCATGCACATGACCCAATGCCTTGATCGCAGGCATTGGGCTATTGCTTATTTTTTCCCTCCAGGCGTACTTCTGTAAAATCGTAACTGGCGAAATCAAGTGAACGATGTCCTCTTCAGCTATATAGGCACCGAATCGCTGATTACGTTTTTTCCCCCGCACTCCTATTGGTATCATCCCTTCTGACATTGGAGCACGCCGTACCACAACGTACGGAACATCTTGCAATGATTCTGTGACCCATTCAGGAATCTCAGGAGAGCTCGACAGCTTCGTCGTTTTTTTTATTTTCAAAAGATCGTGAGGATTCATTACCATAGGGTTTCCAGCCTCTCTCTCACTTTAATCGATGCTGACCGGTTATCTTTTGCCTGTAAAGATTGCAGTCGGATTCTTAAATCTGAAGGACCAGACCTGGCACTATCTATTGATTCTACTATTTTTCTTTCTATTAACTTAATATCTTCACTTTCCGGGTTACTTGCATTCACTCCTCCAATCAGTTCATGAAGAGCACCAAGAGTAGAAAAAGACAACACATCATAGGCCATGGCCGGCGTTTTTTTAGTAGCTTCTTCAAGTTCCTGAACGGTACGACGTGTAATGCGAGCGGCGGATTGCTTTGACATGACATGGATGTTCACTTTTTCATCGTCTAAAGCAAGTATACGATTAGCCTGAAGCCCATGAGTGAGAAATGCTCCCGAAATGGCATTACCTACCACTAAAGTAACGACAGGATGACCTGCACGTCGAGCTGCTGCATAAGCATCTACTGCCGCTGCTCCTGCCTGATGCAGCCCCAGTAATTCCTCAGTGTATCCATATGCTTGGCTGGGGACATCCACAATCGCTACAATAGCACGGCGGTCACCTCCGTCATCCTGCTCAATTGCTTCCCTTACATAGTGAGCAATCGTCCATCCTTCTTCCAGTCCCACTTCTCCTTCGCGGGCACGGTGGTAGCGGCTATTCAAATTAGGTACAACCGAAATATAACGAACACGTTCATCTTCGATTTCTTCATCTGCACACAAAACGGAAGGGGTAAGATTACTTTTGGTTTTGGTTGTTAAAGCTGTAAACCAAGTCCTACCTCTACTTTCAATGCAGCTTTCGTCAGAATTCTCCTCAATCCATCTTTCCCCTTCTTCAATGCTCGCTTCTTCCCACTTCCTTTGTAAATCTAATGAATTTAAAGGGAACGAAGGGTCTATTTTTTGTAGGCGGTTTCTATAAAGCTGCACTTGCTCGCTGCGAGAATGGCTCTTCTCCGTTCGCCGGGTACTTTCTATAATTATGTTTTTTATTGAATCAATGTCATCTTCTGCGAGATAATCAACAAAACCAAGGGAGAAACGCTGTTCACCACCAATTGTATTCCATATTAAACGTCTATTCTGAGAGTCGAATTCCTGGATTCCAGCTTCTTGTTCAATAACTTCCGGTCCATTTAATGTAAGCCGTCCTTCTTTAGTCATGATAAGGGTGCTGCATAACCCTGCTGTCAGGGACATCCCTCCAAAACAGCCTATTTTACCAGGTATCACTCCAATGACAGGTGTATATTCTCTTAACGCAGAAATTGCTGAACCGATCTCAGCAATAGCTAACAATCCATAGTTGGCTTCCTGCAGCCTAACACCACCGGTATCATAGACAATAATTGTGCGAGTAGGAATCCCATTTTGGTTATCACGAAGAGCTAACTCAAGGGCTCCGGCTATCTTTGCGCCTGAAACCTCTCCAATCCCGCCTCCTTGAAAGCTGCCTTCGATTGAAATAATAACTGCCGGGTCTCCATTAATGTTTCCTTTTGCTATCACTACCCCATCGTCGCTTTGAGGGACAATCCCCTGACGTACTAAATGAGGGGATTCGAAACCCTCAAAAGGATCCAGTAACTCGCGAAACGTATCTTCATCTAATAACGCCTTTGTACGTTCCCGAGCGTTTAATTCTGCAAAACTCACTTTAAGAGATTTCATGGTGACCACTCACCTCCAAAGCTTGAACCAACCGCAGGGAGACAACCCCAGGAGTAGCCCCAAAGTCATTCACTTGTATAGTTGCCTGTGCTGCATAATAATTACAGAACCTTTCGATTACCTTTTCCCAAGTCTGCTCAAACCCGGTCATACCTGTTCTGACTTCTACTTTAACCCACGGTTCTTCAGAAGGGGTAACTAATACTTCTAAATCTCCCGAACCTACTACACCTACATGGGATTGGCGTTCTATTTTATTTTTAGCTGGATATTGAAAAAACAATGATTCCAATCTGACTCCTCCTTTATATAGTTACCTTACCTTTCGATTCATTAAAAGGAACTTTTTTTAACTGATCCAAAAATAGAGCTGCTGCTAATAAATCAGCACTTCCTCCAGGGGAGACGTGGTATTTTAAAAATAATTGATTTAATTCTTCCAGCTCCCTCCATCCTTCCAGAGTAGAGACTCCTCCGCATTGTAAGATATGAGCAGCTTTTTCCTGGACCAACTCTAAGACCAGCAATCCTCCTCGATGAATAATACATGTATCTTCTAAGCAGGCAATCAATGCTACTAAAGTGTCCAACTTCACTTGGCGTTCTGAAATACCTTTTCTTCTTGAATGATCTAATGCAGGCAAGGCGATTTCTATAAGATTTGGGTAGCCAGCTTCAGCTTCCCCTCTAGCTCCCTTTACACCCAGTTTTTCATGAAGGGTAGAACCGTGGGTGGGAATACTGGGAGCGTAATGATCTGGAAATCGTGCTATCCGTGAAGCTGTTTGCACGAGCCGTTTGGTGTCCTCGCCTGGAGGATTGACAGCTGCAGCGGAAGTTAGAAGTCCCAGTACCCATATTGCTCCTTTATGCGTATTGATCCCGCCCGTAACCTGCATCATTTTCTTCTCACCAGCTCTCCCAATGCCTGCTATTTCTTCCCGCAGCTGCTGGCTCGGCTCTTGCCTATATGAAACTTCAGCAATTAACTTAAATGTTTCCTGTAGAGAACGGGCAGACTGGACCATTAATTCAAAATTCATGTCTTGATGAGACCCTCTGTCATTTGGGTCAACCAGTCCTGGTTTAGGAGCAAGCTCCACTTCGTTTATTAAGGCCTGAACCACCCAGTAACTAAGGTTTTCCCCACATTCTCTTGCGTTTTTCCATGTCATAGGCTTGCTCACCTCTTTACCAGCTTTGAAACTTTTCAGGCGGGTTGTAAAGCCCCCCGGACCACTCAACAAGTTCTTCTATGTTCTTAGCTGCAAGTAAGGAACGATTGGCTTCAGACCGCCGAATCCCTAAGTCTTCAGGAAATGCAACAATCCCCTCTTGCCGAAGTTTTTGAATATCCTTGGGAGAGTATCGAACCCCAACAGGTGTTACTCCTGCTATCGCAGCCAAAGCTTCTCGGCGTTCTTCCAGACTTTTGGCTTTATATAAATAAGCGATCCCTTCCTCAGTGACTACGTGGGTGACATCATCTCCATAGATCATAACAGGCGCCGTAGCCAGATCAGCTTCGTTCTTCACGTCAATAGCATCTAAAGATTCTACAAACACTGGAGTATTTCCTATTTGATGGGTTTCTACTACTTGAACCACCAGCTTCTTCCCACGTGCGAGAGGGTCTTCTGAAGTCATCATATTTAACCATGCCGGCGTGGAGTGTCTTCGTCCACCAGGATCATGCCCCATATTCGGTGCCCCCCCAAAGCCCGCAAGCCTGCCATTTGTCACAGTTGATGAATTTCCAACGGAGTCTATCTGTAAGCTCGACCCCACAAATAAATCCACAGCATATTGACCTGCTAGTTGGGAAAGTGTTCGATTCGACCGAAGACTTCCATCTCTTCCGGTAAAAAAAACATCCGGACGCCTAGAGGTATACTCTTCCATCCCAACTTCTCCTCCGAAACAATGAATGCTTTCTACCCATCCGGATTCAATGGCTGGAATCATGGTAGGATGGGGGTTTAATGCCCAATGCTTGCATATTTTCCCTTTTAATCCTAATGACTCTCCATAAGTAGGGAGTAAGAGTTCGATAGCAGCTGTATTATAACCAACCCCGTGATTGAGAGACTGCACCTGGTGCTTCTCATAGATACCGCGTATTGTTATCATTGCCAGAAGGACCTGTATATCAGTAATATGTCTCGGGTCTCTTGTAAAAAGCGGTTCTAATTGGTAGGGTTCATCAGCTTCAACTACTAAATCAACCCATGACCCAGGTATATCTACACGAGGTAAGTCGTCAGTAATTTCATTTACTTGTGCAATTACAATGCCGTCACGAAAAGCTGCGGCCTCTACAATAGTCGGTGTTTCTTCTGTATTTGCCCCTGTATATAAATTACCGTCACTATCCGCCTTATCTGCTGCTACCAACGCAATAGTTGGGATTAGATCAATAAACAGCCGGCCATAAAGTTCAATGTACGTGTGTATCTCTCCCATAGTCAGTTCCTTATCTTCAATCATTTGAGCGATTCTTAAACTTTGGGGCCCTGCATAAGCGAAGTCCACTTTTTCCGCAATTCCAGATTCAAATATATCCAAGTGTTCTGGTCTTGAGATACTGCTTAATACCATATGTAAATCATAGACTTTGGCAGAATTCACTTGTGAGAGCGATTGTGAAAGGAAAGAAGCTTGCTTTTGATTATTCCCTTCTAATACCACCCTGTCACCAGGAAGCAGCAGCTCCTCTAAGACTTCCACCATTCGATCCGTTGGAATCACCCTTGAATCTGTAATATGCGTAATCTTATTCATTCGTTTAGTTTTGGCATCTCGTCTTGTCGTCCAACTGTTATTCGTTTGGGTATTAATCGTCATGTACTGTCTCTCCCTTTCATTTAATGAATTTATAATCGATTAACTAGAATAGCAGCCGTATCACTGCCATCATCTGAGATAGAAATTGCTCTTGCTTCAGGAAAAGCGTCTTCTGCCAATTTCGTCAGTACGTTTCCAGGAAGCATCTCGACGAATAACCGAACTCCCAGCTCATATAGCAAGGATGTTGCTTCATGCCAATGAACAGAATGAGAAACATTCCACGCTAAATCTTTTTTTATAGCCTCTCCCCTTCTTAAAACCCGCCCCCTAAGATTACCGGCGTATGGAATCTCAGGGTTCTTCACTGAAAGACGATCAAGCTCTGCCTCTAACTTTAAAGACAGCTCATTCAATAAGGAGCAGTGGGACGGTACGGCAACATCTAAGAGTTCTGCTTTCTGAGCATGGTTCGCAATAGCAATCTCCATAAACCTGCGTAGTTCAGGGAGAGACCCAGCTATTGTCATTTGTCGAGAACTATTTAAATTAGCAAGATAGATATTTCTTTCATTCTGATTATACTCATCAATCAATCCATTCAATTGTCTTTCACCCAACCCTGTGACAACCCCCATCCCATACCCTTTTTTGAATGACTGTTCCATCCATTCTCCACGCATGCGGACTAATCGGACTGCATCTTTAAACTCTAAGGCTCCTGCAACTACCGCGGCTCCGAACGTTCCAACAGAATGACCTGCAACGAAATCCGGCACAGCTCCTTTCTCCTTTAGCACTCGTGCTGACGCCACCCCAGAAACAAGCAGGCATATCTGTACGGCAATGGTAGAACTTAGTTTAGATTCTACATCCCACTGGTAAACGCTTTCATCTAATTCGTCACTGGCCTCTTCAAATACTTTCCTTACAACTGGGTGGTCCGGTAAATCCTGAAACATGCGAGGCTTTTGTGACCCTTGACCAGGGAAAAGAAAGACAGTAGACATTATAATATTCGCTCCTGTTATGAAATTTACCAACAGTCGGCAGTCGACTAAATTTATTTAAAAAGAAAAGGGAATTTTCACCCTTTTTTCTTTTAAAGTTGGGAATCGCTGCTATGGCTAAACAGCTGTTTTTGAATGGTCGTAATTACATCCTGGTTATGTCTCTCTAAGACAGTGGCAGCCTCTTCTACTTTGCCGGCTTTGAGAAGTTCGACTAAAGTAAAATGTTCTTTAACTGATTTTTCAATATTCCCTTCGGCAGTAAAAGAAACATTTTGAACTCTAAGCAGTGGCAGCTCTAAACGAGTATACATTTTCTCAATGGTTTCACTTCTACTCATTTCAATTAAACATAAGTGAAAAGCATGGTTAAGCTCGGTATAACTCTTTATGTCTTTTTCTGAAACCATCTTCTCATACAATGCTTCCATCTTTTTTACAACCTCTTGGTCTACCTGACCATCTTTTATTCGATTCATCGCAAGAGATTCAAGCATAATTCTAATCTCAAGGAGATCATATACTTCATTTTCCGTATGTTCTTTTACAACGGCACCTTTTCTTGGAATTCTTTCAACCAGCCCTTCGATGGTTAAGAGGTAAATAGCTTCACGAACCGGGGCTCGACTTGTACCAAAATCTGCAGCATATACGTTTTCAACAATTTTTTCCCCAGACTTTAACCCTCCGCTAATAATTTGTTTAGAGATGTATTCAGCAATTTGATTAGATAAGGCATTATAATTAAGATTTACTGAGCTCACCCTAGACCTCCTTAGAAAACTCAATTGTCGACTGTCGATTAAATTGTACAATAAATAGTTGGACCATTCAATATATTTAGAAAATTTAAAAAAGTATTTGCATTTCTAAAAAGAATTATCTAAGATGAAGAATATGAAAACAGTCGACAGTTGATTATCGGCAGAATTGAAAACGCTTTCTAAGTAAGGAGGGATATTTATTTTATTATATCTTGATCAATCCCCCGGCTAACTAAGTCCGTATGCAGGCCCTTTTCACTTGATTTTATCTTTCTGTTGTTTGTCCATTTGTTCTGTAGCAATCAATGACTTTCGTTGTCCTCGGAACACAAGGCGATATAAAAAACAAAATGAGGTGAATCAATTGGTCATATATGGTGTTGCGTTATTGTCAATCTGCATGTTAGCTGGAGTTATTCTGGGTGAACTATTGGGAGCAGCAATTGGAATTGAAGCCAATGTTGGCGGAGTTGGCATTGCAATGGTAATACTTGTGTTATTAGTTGATTACTTAAAGAGAAATAAAAAATTAGATATAAAGTCAGAGGAAGGAATGGGTTTCTGGGGAGCCATGTACATTCCTATCGTTATAGCTATGGCTGCTAATCAAAACGTAGTAGCAGCTTTAGATGGAGGACCTGTTGCTTTATTAGCAGGAGTAGTTACCGTTTTTGTGAGTTGGGCTCTTGTGCCTTTACTTAGTAACATCGGAAAAGATACATCTTCTTTTTCTGAAGAAGAAATAGGAGGGACAGAAAATGTTCGAAATATTAAGTGATACTTTCTCGGATAACGGTTTAATTGTTTCTTTTGCCCTGGTCGGTATTACCATCTATTTTTCTTATATCTTGTCCGATAAACTTACAAGAGGGAGAGTTCACGGTTCAGCCATTGCGATAATTATAGGTCTTTTACTTGCGTATATTGGCGGGGTCAATACTGGCGGAGACCAGGGATTAGCAGATGTAGGGATATTTACTGGAATAGGATTAATGGGAGGCGGCATGCTTCGTGATTTTGCGATAGTAGCTACAGCTTTTGGGGCAAACCTCGATGAAATTAAAAAAGCTGGCTTGCCGGGTCTCGTATCCCTGCTTACTGGTGTAATTGTTTCTTTTGTTGTTGGTGTTTTCATTGCTTTTGCCTTTGGATATACAGACGCTGTCAGCTTGACGACAATAGGTGCGGGGACTGCAACTTATATCGTAGGACCTGTGACCGGTACCGCAATTGGGGCAAGCTCAGAAGTCATTGCATTAAGTATAGCAGCTGGATTGATCAAATCTATACTCACAATGATAGGCACACCCTTCATTGCAAAATATATCGGATTGAACAACCCTCGCTCAGCAATAGTTTATGGCGGATTAATGGGGACGACCAGTGGAGTAGCTGGAGGGCTGGCGGCTACTGACCCTAAGCTTGTCCCTTATGGAGCAATGACTGCTACATTTTTCACCGGGCTCGGGTGCCTTATCATTCCTTCGGTTTTGTTTTTAATCACTAGAACCATTGTAGGATAGGTTAGTTGCTTGCTATATGCAGAGAAAAAATCCTAGTTCATTTTTAACTTTAATAGTGAAAGACCCGCCTTCTATAAGACGGGTCTTTTATAACCTGGGTTAAACCCTCACAAAAAGAGATAAGCTTTTCATTCATTTTCCCCCTTTATTACGATTAGCTTTCACTTTATTAAAAACCACTGTCGAATCCCACACATTCATCCCAAAGTGTCCGTCTTGAAATGTTGAATCCTCCGCTTCAATTACTAATTGCTTATCTAAATAAACTCTTATATCTTCTCCCTCTGCTTCCACCTTGAGCTGATACGTTTGATTTGCTTTTAAATTCAACTCTTCTTCTGAACTTTTTAAGTCACTCCCCTTCCCGTCTTCAAACTTAATCAGTTTTACTTGATTGTTCTTCACATCAATATTAGCTGCGTAGGCATTTTCCGCAGAACGATCTGAACGGAATACAAGGGACCCTGCACCAACGGGATTATCGACGATGTCCTGTTCAGAATCCTCGGGGTGAGAGTCTGAATCCAGGATCTTAATGTTAGCCTTATAACGGAAATCGTCCCCCTGCTCGCTTGCTAAAGTAAAAGTATCCCCAGCGCCCTGGCCTTGAAGGCCTTGCCGTGTCTCAGCCCATCTTCCTGAAATCGTCTCCCATCCTGTAAGGTTTGATTTAAATTGATTTTGATCTTGCCATATACTCCTCAAGGGATAGATTTCGAGTGATTTCAAACGGACTTCTCCACCTTTGCTATAGACGTCTAATCCTTTACTGGACGGGTCAGGAAACAGCTGATCAGTTATAACTGTCTCTCCATTAGTCCCGAACACCTCCACTGCTGAGCGGTCAACAAACATGTGCATTTTCACCTTGCCGTCTGATACAGATAATTTACCCTCATGTTGATCTGTCACATTATTTCCGTAATCAAAATTATCACTGTGTGTACGATCAACAAATAATTCTTCAGTTACTGCATCATACCCAACCGTAGTATATTCTCCCTCCTCTCCTTTACGGATACGAAATCCAAATTCTTCAGCTTTTGAATTCGAAACATCAAACTCAGCCTTCAATTCATAGGTATCTCCTGCAAAATTTGAAAGTAAACGGCTGCTTCCAGAAATCAGTTCATCATTGAAAGACGCCTTCTGGCTGTTATCGCGGATGCTATTGAGTGAAACGGGAGTTTGTTTTAAACGTATTCCTGATTCGTTCTCGGTTAGTTCCATCGTTCTGGGCAAGCTCATTGAGCTTCTCCACGTGTTCGTAGGAGTCTCATTCGCATACTGCCAGTTGCTCATCCAGCCAAGCCAATATTTTTGTCCTTGCTCGCCTTCAATTCCGCTCCAATCGACAGCTGCATAATAGTCCGCTCCGTAATCCGTCCATAAGGTTTCTTCAGGTGGATTCTCATTTGTAAACGTTTCTCCGTCAAAATCGCCGACAAAGTACTGCATACCTGAACCGCCGGCAGGGGCGCCATCGTTAATGCTGACTTGAAGTACCCATTTAGTATTATTCGGATCGCCATCAATCGGTAGTTCTACAAGCGTCGGACATTCCCAGATGCCGCCATTACTTCCATGAGTTGAATCTACCCATTCCCCTTGCACTGCTTCCCACTCATCTATCGTTCCGTTCTGCTTAATATCTTCTTCCTTTGGTTTTTCTGCTGTTGAATCTATTCCTTCTGACATGGACCCCTCATTATAAACATTGAAATCATCTAAATTAATATGCCCCCACCCTCCTGCCGCTTGATCAACTGCTTTAATATATAGAATCTCCCCCAGATATTCTGAAACATCCCAAAAATATCTTTTATACGTTTCGTCATCCTTGAATTTCGTGTTGGTCTGGCGAATCAATTCCTTGTCATCTGAAGCTCTCATGAGGGAGACGTAGCGATTACTAATGTCATTGCCTGCACCTAAAAGAAAGTTAATTTCACCGTTTCCATCTAGTTTAAAGTAAGAAGAATGCATTTCACCTTTTGCCTGATCCCCATCATGTAAATCAGAAAATCCCCAGAAGTGATGTGTGCCTTGAAGATTAAATGGACCTCCCCAATACTCCGTTTCATCCGTGACATGATCATTCGTAAACGCATTGCCTTCAACAACATTCCACCCCGAAAGATCCCCTGTTTCAAAATCATGATTGTCAATTTCTCTTGCGGATGTTCGTATATTCTTCCCTTGATTGACATTTTGAAAGACTGCAGTAGAGTTCCATACATTTAATCCAAGCTGTCCGCTCGCAAAAGAATCGTCACTAATATCATGTACGAGTTCATCATTTATGGATACTTTAAGATTATTATCATAAGCATCAACTTTCAGCTCATACGTTTGATCCGTGTCAATGTCCATAGACGTTTCGCCTAAAATGGATATACTGCCATCTTCGATTTTCATCAGCTTCACGACATCATGCATGGCATCAATGTTGGCAAAGTAACCGTTCTCCGCCTGATCATCTGCGCGGAAAACTAAAGCGCCTGCTCCCCCTCCACCTTTGTCACCGGCTATTTCAATGTCCGCTTCGTACAAGAAGTTATCCACCTCTACGTCACTAAGGATAAAAGCATCTTCTTGTGAAACACCTGCTTTACCTGTGAGTGAATTTTCCCATTCTCCGTTTAGAGCACTCCATCCTGATAGGTTAGATACGAAATTGGTCATATTTTCAAAATCAACGTTCCGAAATGAAGAGGTGGAAGTGTCTGAAGCCAGACCGTAGTACCCGTGTTCAAACGTACTGTCCTGCACGTCAATCATTAGCTCATCATTCACATAAATCTGAATCTGATCTTCTTCTGTTACAGCTTCCACCTTATAGGTAGACGAAGAATCAATTTTCAGCGATGCAGACTCGATCTCTTCCTTTTCACCATCGATATTTTTACTTAATGTCACCTCGTTCTGATTTGCGTCGACTTCCGCAACGTATCCATTAGACCCTTCTTTGTCTGAACGAAAGACTAAACCTCCAGCCCCTTCTCTTCCATTTTTCTCGTGAAGGGTAACATCACCGCTATAATGGAAGGAACTGCCCGAATGATCTGACATAGCGTAAGATACTTGATCAAGACTATTAGACTGGATACCTCCGTCAGGACCAAATTCGCTGGTAAACTCCCAATTTTTCAAATCCGGGGAGGTATAAAACATAATACGATCCTTAGCCGCCAGCGACATCACCCACTGACCTGTGTCCTCATGCCAAAAAACCTTCGGGTCGCGCCAGTCGGCAACTGGAGGATCAGGCATCACAGGGTTCCCTTCATACTTCTCCCACGTCCTGCCTTTATCCACACTATAGGCCAGGCTCTGAACCTGACCCTCAGGCCCTGAATGGGTAAATACAGCTACCATTGCTTCTTCCCCAAATCCGGCCGTATTGTCCCAGTCGATCACTGCACTTCCTGAAAAAATCTGACCGTATTCATCAGGCGATAGTGCAACCGGTAAGTGCTCCCAGTTTACTAGATCCTCACTTACAGCATGTCCCCAGTGCATTGGGCCCCACGTTGTCCCATAAGGATGATATTGATAGAATAAGTGGTACTCGCCTTCGTAATAAACCATTCCATTAGGGTCATTCATCCAGTTTGCTTCAGGTGAAAAGTGAAACTGGTTACGGTAGGGTTCTTCGTAATAGCCGGAATCGTCAGCTGATACCTGCCACGGTGGCCGAACTAAAAGAAAACAGATGGCGAAAAGAAACATCCGTTTTGTTCTCAACCTTTCCAACCTCCTTTTTATAGATATTGGCTATGTGAAATAATGCTGTTGATAGACAACTAGAAAATTAGAAATTCCCTGATAGTCTTTATTAACGATATAGCGTAAACCGAACTTCTATTACCAGTAGTCTATCAGTTTCTGTTCGTTAAGAACGCACCCTGTCTATTAATACAGCTGCCAGAATAACTCCGCCTTTAACAACGAGCTGCGAATAGTAGCTGACGTCCATTAAGGTTAATCCATTGGTGATAACCCCCATTATTAAAACCCCGATAATGGTCCCCTGAATTTTACCGACCCCTCCCGTGAGTTTCGAACCGCCCAAAATAACTGCTGCGATCGCATCTAATTCATACATGTTGCCTGCTGTCGGCTGACCAGAGTAAAGCCTTCCCGCTAAGACCACTCCCCCCAGCCCTGCAAGCAAGCCGCTGATTGAATAAACATTAACTAAGGTTTTCTTCACTTTAATTCCTGTAAGACGCGCTGCTTCTGCGTTGCCTCCAATCGCATAAATGTTACGGCCAAACATAGTGTACTTTAGTACATAAAACATGATCAGGTAGACGAGCATCATAAGATAAATAGGGGTAGGGATGCCGAAAATGGAGCCTGAACCGATAAAGCGAAACGTATTAGATTCGAGGACAACCGGATAGCCTCCACTGCTTACATATGCAAGGCCGCGCACGTAAGTCATGCTGGCCAATGTCACAATAAATGCAGGGAGTCCTGCCTTCGCAGTAAATACACCGTTAATAAAACCTACAAGATAACCGGCTCCAACCCCTAACAGCATAGCCAAAACAGGATGAACCCCAGCTTGAGATGCCATCACAGAGACAACCCCTGAGAGTGCCACGATCGACCCGACCGATAAATCAATGCCTCCCGTTAATATAACGATCGTCATCCCTGCTGCTAATATTGCTGTGACAGATACCTGTTTTAATATATTCGTGAGGTTGGAGGCATCTAAGAAATTGGGAGCAACGAAACTCATGACAATACACAGCAGGATTAAAATAAGAATCATGCCAAGCCTATGCCATACCAGTGTTACGCTCTGTCCAAACTTCATTCCCTGCGGCGGCGTTGGCTGAGGATTTGGCGACAATGCTGATTTCATGATTATTTCCCTCCCGTAGCATAATGCATAATTTTTTCCTGAGTGGCTTCTTCCTTGTGTAGATGCCCGGTGATTCTTCCTTCATGCATTACAAAGATTCGATCACTTACTCCCAGCACTTCCGGCAGTTCAGAGGAAATCATTAATACCGCAAGACCAGCGTCCGCCAGCTCTGAAATAATTTTATGAATTTCCGATTTGGCCCCGATGTCTACTCCCCTCGTTGGTTCATCAAGGAGCAGTACCTTTGGATTGGTCGAAAGCCATCGGGCAATGACCGCCTTCTGCTGGTTTCCTCCACTAAGTCCTGAGATAGGCTGGGCAGGTGAAGCTGTTTTAATTCTCAAATCACGAATATAGTTATCCGCCGATCGATTAAATTCTTTCCAATTAAGCTTCATCCTCTTTTTAAATCTTTTCATCTCTGCCAATAAAATATTTTCTTTCACGGACATATCAAGAAAAATCCCATGTTCTTTTCGACTTTCTGGTACCAAAGCTACTCTGTATTTAATAGCATCTAACGGAGAGCGGATATCTACCATTTCTCCTTGAACCCACACCTCTCCTTTCCTCAAACTTGAAGCACCAAATAAAGATCGGACCAATTCCGTACGGCCGGCACCTACCAGTCCAGCAAATCCAACGATTTCTCCTGGATAAATACTGAATGATAAATTCTGTACAAACGTATTGTCGCTCAACCCTTTCACCTCTAGCGCCGGATAATCATGTTCTCTTTTATATAAACTGCCCTTTCTTCTAAAAAGACCTTTTAAATCGCGTCCAACCATTAGGCTGACTAAGTGATCAGGATTTGTTTCTTGTATGGGACCGCTCTGGATCCACTCCCCATCCCGGAGTACGGTGTAACGGTCAGCAATCTTAAAAATTTCTTCCATCCGGTGGGATATATATACAATCGCTACACCTTGCTTTCGCAGGTCACTTATAATAGAGAATAATCCATCAATCTCTTTATCTGTCAGGGAAGCCGTAGGTTCATCCATAATTAGGACTTCTGCTTTATAGGAAAGCGCCCTCGCAATCTCCACCATCTGCTGCTGAGCCACACTTAAGGTGGAGACGAGTTGTTCAGGCTGCAGGTTGGAGCCCATTGAAGCAAGAACTTCCTTCGCCTTCCTATGTACTCTCTCCCACCTTACTCCACCTAATTTATTCCTCGGGTATTTCGTCCCCATTAGAATGTTTTCGCTGATGGATAAGTTAGGTGATAGATTCAACTCTTGGTGAATTACACCAATCCCCGCTTTTCTAGCTAAGAGCGGATCTTTCCACTGAACTTGTTTTCCTTTATAACTGATCGTCCCACTCTCCTGATCTGGTGCATAAACACCCGACAAAATTTTCATCAATGTGGACTTACCTGCTCCATTTTCTCCCATCAAAGCATGAACTTCTCCTGGATAGAGATCGATGTTTACTTTCTTTAATACAGTCGTACCTGAGAATGTTTTGCTGATCCCTTTCATGCTTAGAATGGGACTCTGAGAGACCGGAGCCGGTTGTATTTTTTCAAAAGTAACCATAATTTCAACCCCACCTTTCTTTGATTTAAGAAAGGTTCCTGCTGTCGCAGCAAGAACCGTCTCATTGTCAGATTGATTTACCAGCCCTCATAGGAATCCAGGTTATCCTGTGTAATTAAATCTACTGGAATCTTTACTATTTCCTCTACCTCTTTTCCATCAAGTACCTGCAGACCAACATCCATCGCTTCTTTTACCATTTCATCAGGATGTTGAGCAGACGTACCTGCGATCGAGCTTCCCTCTTTACTCATCGCTTCAATAACATCAGGAGATCCATCCACACCTACGATATAAAATTCATCCTCACGCTCTGCCTGGTGCTGCGCAATTTCAGCGCCTATGGCAACGGGGTCGTTGTTAGCAAAGACCGCATCGATGGTTCCTTCTTCATTAGCCTGTAAAATACTCTCCATCACCTGCAGTCCTTTTTCACGGCTGCCTTCGCCATTCTGCTTGGCGATCACTTCAATATCCGTACCGTTAATTGTGTCTTCAAAGCCAGCAATACGATCTTTTACTGCTGTTACCGGCGGTCCATCTATAACGACCACATTCCCTTTTCCATCTAAATCTTCGATCATATATTCAGCTGCCAGCACGCCCGCCTGATAGTTATCCGAAGTCACCGTACCGTCAATCCCGCCGTCCGCACCTACATCTACTGAAATAACCGGAATACCTGCAGCGTCTGCCTGAGCCACAGCTCCTGCGATCCCTTCTGAATCAACCGCATTTAGTAAAATTAAATCCACGCCTTGCGTAATAAAGTCTTCAATTTGAGAAGTTTGTTTCGCCAGATCCGCATCGGCTGCCTGAACAATCATTTCAGCTCCCATTTCATCTGCATACTCTTCAGCCGCATCACTCATGGAAACGAAAAATGGATTCGCTAAATTGTTCAGCGTTAATCCGATTTTTAAGTCTTCCTGCCCTCCACTATTGTCAGCGCTTTCATTTTCCTGCCCAGATGTTTCATTGTTTCCACTGCAAGCAGCCAAAAGCAACATAAATATTGCAACTAATAGTATAGATGTGCTTTTAATCAGTCGTTTCATCATACGTTCTCCCCCTTACTGATTTAAAATGTTTTTGAATGCGCTTACATTAAAAGTCAGCTTACTCCTCCTTTCTTTAACACACTGCTAAAGAGTTTTTAAAGCTAAAGTATATGACTGTTTTTGCTTATTAATGACTATATATGCACATGAAATAAATGTCAATAAGTTTTCAGAAAATTATAAAAATAGTATTTAATTACTATTTATTTCAGCAATCTTTCTTCCTTCGTCATTATTACTGCTACACATAATAAATACTCATTTATGACTATTTATGACTGTTACGAATGAAAACTTGATAACACTTTCAATTATAAGAATAAATAAACAAACATAGTTTTTCTTTAATGTTCGGGAATCGATTATAATGGGAGAAGGCTGAAGTTCGCAGAAAGGGGAGCTGCCTCTCATGTTCATGGAAGAAAGGAAAGCTCAGATTTTAGAATACTTACGTCATATGTCAAGAGCCTCGGTTCATGACTTAAGTCTCCAATTTAATGTTTCCGATTCTACCATCCGCAGGGATCTTAAAGAACTAGAGGAGACGGATAACATCAAACGTACCCACGGTGGTGCTATCCTCCTGCAGCCGGTTAGTTTTGAAGCATCAATTGGAGACAGAAAGAAGGACTACATTAAAGAAAAACAGGCGATCGCTAAGAAAGCTTCAGAATTTATCAACCCGGGGGATGCGATTTTACTGGATTCAGGTACCACCACCTATGAACTCGTCAAAGAGTTAAAAACATTCTCCAACCTTTCCATAGTGACAAACTCAATTATTATCATGCAGGAGCTGGCCGACAATCCCGGGTTAGACGTCATGCTGCTTGGGGGGAATTTACGCAGAGAAACGTCAGCGCTCGTTGGTCCTTTTGCTGAACAATCACTTAATATGATCAGAATTGATAAAGCATTTATTGGGACGAACGGCATTGACCTTTATGAAGGGATCATCACGACTCCGAACCTTACTGAATCACGGATTAAGCGAATGATGATTACAAATGCCAGACACACCATACTCATGAGTGATCATAGTAAAATCGGGAAAGTGAATTTCGCTAAAGTAGCTGACCTTACGGAAATTGACTTCTGCATTGTAGATGAAGATGTTCCCGCTCATTTCGAAGAAGATATGAACCGATTTAATGTTAACGTCCATATCGTAAAGCCATAAAATGAGTGACAAAACTGAATAAAGCATAAAAAAATAATCCGAACGATTTTGTTGAAATCAGTTCGGATTATTTATGTCTAAGAAAAAAATTCTTTACCATGGCTCCGAAAATATTACACTTTCCATGACCACGGCTTCAGCTACTTCGAAAAAGCAAAGAGCGCTTTCCTGCAGGATCTTCGAATTGTGCTTCCCACAGCGGTCTTAAGCATTTTGTCTGCGCTGATTATACAATTCAATTATTATGGTTCGTTTTTTGCTACCATTGCTTTACTTATGTCTTACCTCTTTTTCTAGTAGAATAGTTTCATTTTGCAATAGGTTGATAGATAGACTTATATTATGTTAGCGATTCCAGTTTGTGATATAGAAGAGTCTTCAAAAAATCACCACTATCGTCCGCCTGCTAATGGATTATTGACGTTAAAAACTCATTTGTTATAGTTTAGAGAATTACAAAGCCCGTATACGATTAATTGGTCCTTTTAGCGAAAGGGGCACTTGTCCGTGAAAAGCATCCAGCGCCGCTTACTGCTCATGTTACTCGTTTTTATCCTCCTTCCCTACTTCTTATCGATTTTCATTATCTATGGATATACGAAGAATAGCGTGGAACATCATGAGCTTGAGAACAGTCGTGAGCAAATTGATAAGAACTCAAAAGAGCTTGAACAATACGTAGATGAGATAGTGAATCTCCCCTATATTCTTTATCGTGATCCTGATTTATTTCGTATTTTCACTAATGATACAGATGATTCCAGCTACTTGGAAAAAAGTCTGGAGAATTATTACTTAATGCGTGATGAAATGAGACAGGTCAGGTTTTATATGGATCAACAACAAGAATCGTTCACTGTATACAATGCGATGGTGAGCGCCCGAAAAGCAAACCCTGAGCTCCTTGAACAAGAAGGCATCCGGCAGCTTGACCAAACCAGCGAAAAATATGTGATCGAGCCGCCACATGAGATAGAGAATTACAACGACGCTGCCATCGTCCCTGAGTCTGACGACACCATGGTAATGACATTTCACCATAAAGTTACCGATGTTCTATCCAACGAATTCCTGGGCATCATCTCCATGGATGTTGATTTAGATGGTTTGGCTCAAATTGGTAACAGTTTGACTCAATACACTAACGAATCAGTTCTGATTGTAAATGAAGAGAATCAAGTAATGTATGCGAATGATTCCCATCTGCTCGGAAAGCCTCTCCCTTCTAATATTGAAGAGCAAATGAATTCAACTGACGGCGGGGCCGGAGAAGATATCCTTTTATCTTCCACCTTATCAGGCACACTGAAGGATTGGAAGATAGTGAAAATTACTCCAAGTGAAATTCTTTTCCAGGATGTAAGAAGGACAGCATATACCAATATTTTTGTAGGATTGGGCGTTGGAGTATTAGGGTTGATCATGATCAGTCTGATTTCTTACAGAATAACTGATCCAATTAAACGCCTGACGAATAAGGTTCAGACAATTGAAGCTGGAAATATGACATCTCCTTTTGAAGAAAGCCGCCAGGACGAGATTGGTTATTTAGAGAAACATATGAAGGATATGATGGATCGTATCAACTCGCATATCGACCGCGAATATAAACTGGAAATTGAGAATAAAGAAAATCAATTCCGTGCTTTAAAGTCGCAGGTGAACCCCCACTTTTTATTCAACGCCTTACAATCGATCGGAGCTGTGGCCATACGGTCGAAAGCACCGGATGTCTATCAATTAGTCACCTCTTTATCGAAAATGATGCGCTATTCCATTCAAGCAAACGAATGGGTGCTTGTCCGTGATGAGGTAAATTACATAGAGGCTTACCTCACTCTGCAGATGGAACGTTTCCGCAATCAAGTAAACTACTCAATCGACATCAGTGAGTGCATTCTATCGAAAAAAATACCGAGCATGATCCTGCAGCCACTTGTGGAGAACTTCTTTAAACACAGCTACGAAGAAGGCTTTCATGACGCTCATTTAGGAATTTATGGAGAAATTCAACAAGGCTGTATAATACTCAGTGTGAAAAATAACGGACCAAGCTTATCGGATCACGATCTCTACAACTTAAGAGAGAATATCTATAAACCTCAATACGAAGAGCACAATGAGCATATCGGGTTAAAGAATATCCATGAACGTCTCGTACTCAATTATGGTGAAGAAGCAGGACTTACAGTAGGTACTAACGGAGGTAACGGATTTCTAGTCGAGCTTGTTATACCAATGGAAGGCCGACTTACACAACAACCCTCGTAATAAGGAGGAAAGATAATGAAATCTTTAATTGTCGATGATGAAATCAATGTCCGGGAGGTTATACGTTTTTTGGGGGAGTGGGAAAAACATGGGATCACCGATATTTTAGAAGCCGGCAATGGAAAAGAAGCCAAGGCAATCATTGAAAAAGAACAGCCTGAGATCATTTTTACTGATATAAAAATGCCAGGAATGAGCGGCTTGGAAATGATTGAGTGGCTGGATTCGATTTCGTATCCCGGTAAAGTGATCTTCATTACAGGGTATAACGACTATACATTCATGCGAAAAGCCATTAAATACAGCAGCTTTGACTATTTATTAAAGCCTATTGAAGAAGAACCGTTTAACCAAGTACTGAGTGAAGCGGTTGAAAGCTGGAAGCAGGAGGAGGCGGTCCGCAGTATTGAGGAGGGTAAAGAGAAGCTTCAGATCGATCAATCCGTAACGGCTGCGTGTATGGGGGAAGACTTCCCCCTTGAAATTATCCAATCCTCCCTTCCATCAGCAGAACACTATGAAATGACACTGCTCTCTTTTTATCATATGCATCAACCCGATCCATATATGGAAGCTCTGTCTGAAAAGCTCGTTCTGCAGAAATTAGGCCGGGTTTATAAGCTTCACCATGCTCAAAATTTATACTTAGTACTTACGGTCCCTGAGGAATGGTTAACAGCAGAAGAATGGATGAGCAGGAAGCTCGATATTCCGGTTCGTCTCGTAAGTGAAGAAATCATTTCATCCTTACATGAGATGCCACAGACTTTCAAGCAATTGCAGACGGCGCTTGAAACTCATGGCTATAGGTCGATTCACAAATTGAATGATCTGGATGCGGCGCGGAGGATGAAGGACATCGTCTCTTACGTTGATACGTATTACATGGAAGATCTAAGCTTAGAAAGACTAGCAAACCTGTTCTTCTTCAGCCGCGAACATATCTCGAGAAAATTCAAGCAGGAAACAGGTATGCCCTTATCTAAGTATGTTACGAAATTAAGAATTGATCAGGCTAAATGCTGGTTAAGAAAAACTCAAGAATCGATATATTCAATCTCCTTAATGCTCGGTTATCAGGATGAAAAATATTTTTCAAAACTGTTTAAAAAAGAAGTCGGTCTTACTCCTTTCGAGTATAGAAGCGAAAGGAACCCTCAAACCATAAGCAGGTAATTCATCCGTGGGGATTTAAATAGAGGTGACGGAATGAAAAGAGAATTTTGGCAGATGTGTATCGTCGGGACCATGAGTTTAGCGCTTTCCGCCTGTGCAGGAGACCAGGAGACGGAAGAAATTCCCTCAGAAGATCAAGAAGTTACCCTTGAAATTAGAAATCCTAAAGTAGAAATAGCTTCCCAATTCGAACAATTGGTCAACGCTTACGAAAAGGAAAATCCGCATGTTTCCATAGAAGTTTATACCATCGGCGGGGCCATGGATGATTATTCTGACCTTAAAGCACAGATGGCTGCCGGAGACGGTCCGGATATCTTTACAAATCCAGGATATGAACATGCTGAATTATGGAATGACTATTTAGAGGATCTTTCTGATGAACCCTGGATCGATCAGGCTTATGAAGATACACTTTCTGCTGTGACATTTGATGATAAAATCTACGGCATGCCGATAAACTTGGAAGGTTATGGTTTTATTTATAATAAAGATTTATTTAAACAGGCAGGAATCCATTCGCGTCCGGAGACGCTGACGGAGCTTAAGGAAACAGCGGAGCAGCTAGAGGAAGCTGGAATCACCCCTTTCGCCACCGGTTATTATGAAAAGTGGAAGCTGGGAGACCACTTAATGAACACGGCTTTCGCTCAACAAGCGGACCCCGCAGCCTTCATCACCGGCCTTAATCAAGGAACAGAAACAATTTCAACTAATTCAAAGTTTAAAGATCTTGTCACCTTTCTCGACGTTACACTGGCCTATGGCAGCGACGATCCGCTTGATACAGATTACAGCATGGAGATTCAAGCATTCGCCGAGGAAGAAGCCGCGATGATTCTGCAGGGAAACTGGATTCAGCCGGTAATTGATCAGCAGGCACCTAACATGAACATTGGCATTATGCCGATTCCCATTAATGACGACACGGAAAATGATTCCCTGGTTGTAAACACACCAGGTTACTGGGTCGTTAATAAACAAACAAGTTCCGATAAGAAGAAGGAAGCAAAGAAATTTTTAAACTGGATGGTTTCCTCTGAAGAGGGGCAAGTGCATATGACGGAGCATTTAAAATTCCTGCCGGCCTTTAAGCATATCGACTCCGATTCATCAGGCCCATTGGCAGAGGAAACAATGGACTACTATAAAGACGATCGAACTTTGTCTTCGAACTGGTTTGATTTCCCCATCGGGGTACGTGAAGATTTCGGAGCCGCTACTCAGCAGTACATTAATCAAGACATAAACCGTGATGAACTATTAAATGAATACCAGAAGTCCTGGGAATCCGCTCAAGCAGAGTGATCCTTCCCAGGGCTTTTCTTATGTTTTTCCCCCTCTCAGACTGGGATGTCAATTCAAGACGAAATACGAATCAATATCCTCCATATCCAGAGCCGATATCTACCCCTATACTTTTAACTGTACAACAGTGAAGGCGATGAAGACTTCGCTAAAATCAAGGAGGAGGCAGAACATGAATTTAAAAAGGCTGGCAAAACAAGCAACACTAGTTACGCTCAGTACAGCAATTCTGGCAGGAGGTGACGCATTATTAGCCGAAGCGGCACCAAAGGATTCCAAGGATCATAAAGAAGACTATGGAATCTCTCATATTACCCGTTCTGATATGGAAGGAATGATCAATCAGCATGGCGACTCCAAGTATACGGTTCCTGAGTTCGATGCATCTACGATTGAGAACATACCTTCAGCAACAAAGACGGACGAGAATGGCAATGAAATTAAAATGGATGTATGGGATACGTGGCCGCTTCAAAATGCGGATGGAACAGTAGCAGAATATAACGGCTATCACATTCTATTCGGCCTAGCAGGGGACCCTGAGGATCCGAATGACACATTCATTTACATGTTCTATAAAGACGCAGATGACAAATCAATAGACTCCTGGAAAAATGCAGGACGCGTATTTGACGACGAAGATAAATACCAGGCAGACGATAAATACTTAAAAGATCAATCAGAAGAATGGTCCGGTTCTGCTACCTTTACGTCTGACGGAGAAGTTCGCTTATTCTACACGAACCGTACAGAATTTAACGAAAGCAAAGAGCTTTACGGAAAACAGACCCTGACAACCGCACAAGTAAACGTATCAGAGCCGAAAGCCGGTACGCTTAACGTTGACGGCGTAGAAGACCATAAATCTATTTTTGAAGGCGGTGACGGATCTGTTTACCAAAACGTGGATCAAGCCTTTGGTAATGGAGAAATTGATTGGAATGAAAATCACACATTTAGAGACCCGCATTACATTGAAGAAGATGGCAAGAAGTACCTCGTATTTGAAGCAAATACAGGGACTGAATTCGGCTACTCCGGCGAAGACTCTCTTTACAACCGCGAATACTACAGCAACAGCAACAAATATTTTCAAGATGAAAAAGACAAGCTTCTTGAAAGCGACCAGAAAGATCTTGCTGAACTTGCAAACGGGGCGATCGGTATCATTGAAATTAACGATGATTACACGCTGAAAGAAGTAAAAGATCCACTAATTGCTTCTAACACTGTAACGGACGAAATTGAACGTCCAAATATTTTCAAGAAAGACGGCAAATGGTATTTATTCACAAGTGCCCGCGGTTCTAAGATGACCATTGACGGAATTGATGATGAAGACATTTACCTGCTTGGTTATGTGGCTAACTCCTTAGACGGTGAATTCAAACCAATGAACAAAACAGGAATTGTGCTTCACCAGGACCTTGATCCATATGATGTAACATGGAACTATGCGCACTATGCGATTCCTCAGGAAGATAGTGATGAAGTCGTAGTAACGAGCTACATGACGAATAGAGGATACTTTGAAGAAGAGAAATCAACCTTCTCCCCAAGCTTTAAGTTAGACCTTAAAGGAAAGAAATCTTCCGTTGTTGAAGACAGCATCCTTGAACAAGGCCAAATTACAGTAGACGAATAACGATAAGGGAAAATGCCAATAATCGATTGGCATTTTCTTTTTCATCCAGCAAAGAAAGCGGTGAATAACATCATGAAGAAAGCTTTGACTCGCTATCCAAGAATTATAGCAGCCTCCGCCCTCTTCCTACTTATGGTAATAACCGGGGGCCTCGTGCTGCTTCTAACCCCTGATGAAGCTCCTGAGGAAGAGCCGGAACCAGAATTTCACGATGATTCCTATCGCGCGAACTATCATTTCACGACCCCCGATCATTGGAAAAACGATCCTCAGCGGCCGGTTTATTTTAAAGGAGAGTACCACTATTATTACCTTTACAACGGAGATTACCCCGACGGTAATGGAACAGAATGGAGACATGCCACTTCTGATGATTTAGTTCACTGGGAAGACAAAGGCGTAGCAATCCCTAAATATACTAACGAAAATGGAGATCCATGGTCAGGCTCTGTCATCGTTGATAAGGAAAACACGGCCGGATTTGGCCAAGAAGCTGTAGTAGCCATTGTCACCCAGCCTTCTGCTGACGGCTCTCAGGAACAATACCTGTGGTACAGCAACGATGATGGAGATACCTTTGAATCTTATAGTGATGAGCCTGTGTTAGAGAATCCTGGAACGGAAGCCTTTAGAGATCCGAAAGTTATTTGGGATGACCAAAGGGAGAAATGGGTCATGCTTATGGCAGAGGACACAAAGGTTGGCTTCTATGAATCAGATAACTTGAAAAATTGGAACTATACGGGAGGATTTCAAACTGAAGACATCGGCTTAATTGAATGTCCGGATTTATATAGAATGCGGGCTGATGATGGGTCATTGAAATGGGTGCTCGGTGTAAGCGCGAATGGGAAAGAAATTGAAAAACCAAATACGTATGCCTACTGGACGGGCAATTTTAACGGAGACAAATTCACTCCCGACCATGACGATCCTGAATGGCTCGATTACGGATTTGACTGGTACGGCGGCGTAACCTTTACAGATGGGAAAAGCGAAGATCAACTGGATCACCGCTATGCATTAGCATGGATGAATAACTGGGTGTATGCAGATGAGACACCAACCATGACAGAAGGGTTTAACGGTGTAGATTCTGTCGTTCGAAAAGTAGAGCTGAAGAAAAGTGACGACGACTCGTATTACTTAGCTTCCCAACCAAAAGAAGAACTGAAGCAATTAACAAGCTCTTATGATTTTTATGAAAGCATAGAAGTGGAAGGTTCAAAAACACTGGAAGCCACCGGGACGAGTTATCAGCTCGAAGCAGACATTTCCTGGTCAGATCTTAAAAATGCAGGCCTGCGACTACGAGAATCAGACGATTCTTCCCGTCACGTGGATGTTGGTATATCACCAGAAGGACAATACTCATACGTTGACCGCAGCTTCACTGCCCAGCCGGATGAAAATCAAGGGCTCGTAAAAAGTCAGGCTCCTTTTGATTCAGAACAAAAGAAAGTCCACTTGAAAGTGCTGGTGGATAAGACAAGCGTTGAAGTCTTTATTGATGATGGGAAGATAGTCCATTCCAATCAGGTCTTTCCTCCTCTTGAGGACGAAGGCATCACTCTTTTCTCTGAAGGGGGGAAAGCGGTGTTTGAGAATGTAGAAATTAATCACTTACACTCAATCATTGAATAAAGCCAGCAAAACCCTATTGAATCAGAAATTCAATAGGGTTTTTCATTTAGGATATTAAGATGTCTATACTTAAAGCTCAACAAAATTTAAACACCAGATTAAAACTATCATAATGTTCCTCCCTTATCATAGATAGTGAAAAGATAGATGGAAGGGAGAGATGGACATGAAGCAGCTGGCTGTGATTCTAATGATGATGGGAGTGTTCGTAATGCCGTGGATCGGCACAGAAGGAAAAGTCCTGGCTGAGCAAAGTAAAATCAAAAATGAAAATCAGGTACTCAACATCGCCCACCGAGGCGCCTCAGGCTATGCTCCTGAGAACACGATGGCCGCATTCGATAAGGCTTTCAATATGAAGGCTGACATGTTTGAAATCGATGTTCAGATGAGTAAGGATGGAGAACTCGTAGTCATTCATGACACAACCGTTGACCGCACCACTGATGGAACAGGAAAAGTAGGTGACCTTACATACGATGAACTGCAGCAGCTTGACGCAGGCAGTTTCTTTGGTGAAGAATTTGCCGGCGAAAAAATTCCTACACTAGGTGAAGTCCTTGATGAGTATAAAGGAAAAATCGGTATCCTTATTGAAATGAAATCTCCTTCCCTTTACCCAGGGATTGAAGAAAAGATCGCGGAGGAACTCAAGAAGCGTAACCTTGATAAGCCAAACAACGACAAAATTATCGTTCAATCCTTTGAGCATAATTCCGTCCAAGCTTTTCATTCTATTCTTCCGGACGTTCCAGTAGGAGTCCTGTTAAGCTACAGCGGTGACGGCATTTCCAATGAGCAGATGATTGAATTTTCCTCCTATGCGGAATACGTGAACCCGAATATGGCTATGATCGATACGGAGCTTGTAGAACGCATTCATGAGTATGGCATGCAAACCCACCCATGGACGGTCCGTGACCAGGAGTCTGCAGATTACTTATTAGAAGTAGGAGCCGATGGAATTATTACGGACTACCCTGATTATGTAGATCCTCGTAAATAAAATAATTGATTAATAACAGGTGCCCCATTATATGGAGCACCTGTTTCTTTTATTAATATAGTTTTTGAAGGGCTGCTTTCTCAAAAGGCAGTAAATCATCAGCTCTGCCCTCTTCTACTTTTCGCACCCACTCTGGATCCATTAAGAGGGATCGACCAATGGCTACTAAATCAAACTCTTCCCTGTCGAGCTTTTCAATTAAGCCATCAAGGCTTGTCGTTTCAGCACCGGAGAAGCTGGTGAACTCTCCATTTAATCCTACAGAACCAACAGATATAACAGGTTTGCCTGTCAGCTTCTTCGTCCACCCTGCCAGGTTCAAATCAGACCCTTCAAATTCCGGCTCCCAGAAACGGCGTGTGGAGCAGTGGAAAATATCCACTCCCGCGTTAACAAGCGGCTGTAAGAAATTCGCCAATTCGTCCGGTGTTTTTGCAAGCTTTGCATTATAGTCATTCATTTTCCATTGAGAGAAACGGAAAATGATAGGGAAATCAGGACCCACTTCACGGCGGCAGGCTTCCACTACCTCAACAGCAAACTGTGTGCGCCCAACAAGATCACCACCATAGCGGTCAGTCCGTTTGTTCGTCTGTTCCCAAAAGAACTGGTCAATCAAATAACCATGAGCTCCATGAAGTTCAATCCCGTCGAACCCAATACGCTTAGCATCAGCAGCTGCCTGTGCATAGGCCTCTACCATATTGACCACTTCTTCTTCCGTCATCGATTCGGTTACCTTCTCCCCGTCCAGGTTTAATCCAGATGGACCGACTGGTAAGGTTTCTTCATTAGGAAGCTCCCCTTCCTTACGGGTCATTCCTACGTGCCACAACTGCGGTACGATTTTACCTCCTGCATTATGGACTTCCTCTACTACCCGGGACCACCCGTTTAACGCTTCCCCATGAAAAAGAGGGATGCTGTCACCAGAAACAGAAGATGGATGATTAATGCCCGTTCCTTCTGTAACAATCAGGCCGACATTGTTTTCCGCACGGCGGCGGTAATAAGCAACTACCTCCTCATTAGGAATGCCCCCAGGTGAAAAACCCCGGGTCATCGGGGCCATCACCGTTCGGTTCGGTAAATTTATATTTTTACTTGTAAATGGTTTAAATAAAGGTTCTGTCGATACATTTGTATGACTCAATTGTGATCTCCCTCTTTCTTTAATGATGAGAATTATTATTTCAAATTATTTTAAGGAAGAAAAGAAATCTGTTTCTAAACACGGATCGATGTGTACGAACGAAGAAGACATTTGAGATAAACTAAGTCTGTAACACCGGTTTAATAAACCCACTCCCTATTAAGGATTAACTACTTTTAAGGCTTTTAGTCATGAGGTCAATCCTTCATTTCTTTACGACGTGCCACGTTTTTCAAAATAGAATCCCCCTTCAACTATTAAAATAAGTATCGTACACTTACACTCTTATAGACAGATAGAAGTTAAGAAATTCTTTGGAACTTCCCTCAATTCCTTGTTTTTTCCCTTCCGCATCTATCTTTACGAAGTGAACCTTCATTTTTGAGCTTTTTTTACAGATCCCGACTTCTCCGATTATTAGCCAGCTTTCTACACGTCCAGTAATAAATCCTTAACTACAATACGCTTCAGCTCTTATCACGTTTCAAACGGACGTTTTGATAGATTTTTAATTTTAAAATTAGTCATTTTTTGATTTTTCGGTTAATATAAATGGTAAGTGACAAACACTTACCATTTAATTTTAAAGGGGATATGCTATGGAAACGTCGATGAAGCTTGCAGCGGTTGCGTTGTTAATTCTTTTAACAGCTTTTTTCGTTGCAAGCGAATTTGCGATTGTTAAAGTAAGGAAGACGAAAATGGAAGCCAGGGCAAATGATGGAGATAAAAAGGCTAAAAAGGCGTTGAAATTAACGAATAACCTTGATTATTACCTTTCAGCTTGTCAATTAGGGATTACAATTACCGCCTTAGGCTTGGGCTGGCTGGGTGAGCCAACGTTAGAAGTCATTTTGTACCCGTTACTGGAAGGAGCTAACCTGCCATCCGGAGTATCTCACACCATAAGCTTTGCTATTGCGTTTTTCATTATCACTTTCTTGCACGTAGTTTTGGGAGAACTGGCACCTAAGACAATGGCTATACAGAAAGCGGAGGCCATTACTTTAATGTTAGCCACCCCATTAATTCTCTATAGTAAGCTGATGTATCCATTAATATGGCTTTTAAACGGTTCAGCAAACTTATTGATCCGCATGCTTGGATACCAGACCGCAAAAGAATCTGATGAAGTTCATTCTGAAGAGGAACTGCGTCATATTCTTACCGAAAGTTACGAAAATGGAGAAATCAATCAATCTGAATATGAGTACGTCGATCGAATATTTGAATTCGACAACAGAACAGCCAAAGAAATTATGGTTCCTCGAACAGAAATCTCTGTTATAGATATTAAAGATCCGACCAAGGATTCTTTAACTTATATTAAAAATGAAAGGTTTACGAGATATCCGGTTATCCAAGGGGATAAAGATCATATAATCGGAGTCATTCACATTAAAGAGCTTTTTCGAGAAGGATTAGAAGAAATCGAAACATTAGAAACTTATGTCCATCCTGTTATCAGGGTATTTGAAAATATCCCTATTCATGACCTGCTGATTAGAATGCAAAAAGAAAACACTCACCTCGTAGTCCTAACGGATGAATATGGTGGAACTTCTGGTATTGTAACGGTTGAAGATATAATAGAAGAAATCGTTGGTGACATACGCGATGAATTCGACCAGGAAGAAGAACAAGATATTACGAAAAATAAAAACGGCACCTACACATTAGATGGAAAAACCTCTATTTCTGATGTAAATAATTATTTTGACATCGACTTAAAAAACGGAGAAGTCGACACCATTTCAGGCTGGATCTTAAAAAACAATGTAGATGCCATAGAAGGTACAGTGATTACTGGAGATACGTTTTACTTTAAAGTCATTCAAAAAGAGGATGCTCAAATTCAAAAAATTGAAGTTTGGCCAGAACCTGAGGACGACGAAGTCATTGCATAGTTTTCTTTCAAAGCACGCAGCTATTTTCTGTTGTGTGCTTTTTTATTTTAACTTTCCTGTTCTTCAAGACACTTATAGAAATACAGTGCAACCCCCAAGTCTCCCTATAGTTGATTTATCTACATCCATCCACTGTAAACTTCCCTCAACAAACTGAGCACCCTCGTTCAGTCAGTCAATTTAAAACAATTTGTTCACCTTCCCTCATGCCTTATTAAATGAAAAGTATACGCTGTAGCCTAACTTCAATGAATAATAAAATCACCCTGCATCAATCAGCATCATAAATGTGATGATTGAAAGCAATACTAACAGCTGAAGGATGATTCCCGCTATGCTTAGAATCATTCCTGAGACTGCCATCCCTTTGCCGCCTTGATTAGTATTTCTAATTACGGTTGAAGCCTTCTTTGAAAGAACCACGCCTGCAATACCAGTTCCTATTCCAAGGGATATCAGAATAGACAGCACGCCTAATGTTAATGAAAGGATAGAATGAGTACTCGTTTGATTCGTTTCCATAAAATAACCTCCCTTTTTTTAGAATTGATTTGTTATGTATTACGCCCGTAAAAATGGGCGCCGTCAACTAAGCTGCAGATGCCCTTAAAATCGACAACCATGCCTTCATCGCTATTGTCCAATTTCATTCGCACAACTTTTTAACCATCTCCCAGAGTCTCCTCCATTATTTAACGATTGATATATAATTTTGTTTCAATTATTGAAGCCTCTTTTTCTAAGTAATGGAAAGAGTATAGTCAAAAAAATAAGGAATGCGCGAACTAGTATGATTAAGGTTTTAGTTCTGGTGAAAACCTTGGTAGAATGGAGCATAGTACAACTTAAAAAGTGGGTGTGTTTAAAGTGAAAGAAACGGAAGTAGAATTGTTAAAGTTAATCGAGAAAAACGCTAATTTAGAAGTTAGCAAAATTGCAAAGCTAATGGGTAAGAGTATAGATGAGGTACAGCAGCTGCTTAGTGACTTGGAAGAAAAGAAGGCCATACTTGGCTATTCTACGCTGATCGACTGGGCCAAAGTACTCGATGTAGAAGAAGTTACTGCAATGGTTGATGTCAAAGTCACTCCGGCTCGCGGGGTCGGGTTTGATAAAGTAGCTGAACGTATTTATCGTTTTCCTGAGGTGAAAGCTGTATATTTAATGTCAGGCGCATATGATCTTTCTGTTTCTGTAAAAGGAGAAACAATGACAGAAATCGGAAATTTCATTTCTGAGAAATTGTCCACGCTTGATTCCGTACTGTCAACGACGACGCATTTCGTATTAAAACGTTATAAGCATGACGGCATTATTCTTCATGACGATGATGACGACGATAAAAGAATTGTGGTATCACCATGAATAAAACCTCATATGTGTCTAAGCAAATAGCGGATTTAAAGCCCTCAGGTATCCGTCGCTTTTTTGACTTAGCGGCACAGATGGACGATGTAATTTCCCTTGGAGTTGGCGAGCCTGATTTCGTTACTCCGTGGAACTTTATCGAGCAGAGCTTTCATGCTCTTGAACAAGGTTACACGTCTTATACGGAAAATGCCGGTATGCTGGAGCTTCGTCAGGAAATCAGCGGTTATTTAAAAAGAAACTTTCAACTTTCATATAAACCGGAAGATCAGGTTATTGTCACTGTTGGAGCCAGTCAAGCAATCGACCTTGCATTGCGGACAGTGATTGAGCCCGGAGATGAGGTTCTTGTGGTCGAACCAAGCTTTGTGGCTTATGTACCGACTGTCAGTTTAGCCGGGGGTACACCAGTGACCATTCAGACTAAACCGGAAAATGATTTCAAACTAAAACCGGAACAAATTGAAGAAGCAATTACACCGAGAACGAAAGCCATTATGCTGTGTAATCCGAATAACCCGACTGGAACCTTCTTATCACGTCAGGAATTGGAACAGCTGGCAACCGTGATTGAAAAACACGATCTGCTCGTTTTGTCTGATGAAATTTATGCTGAACTCACCTATGATGAAGCGTACACAAGCTTTGCGGCTCTCCCAGACATGGAAGAACGCACCATTCTAATCAGTGGTTTTTCAAAAGCTTTTGCTATGACAGGATGGCGTCTCGGCTATGCAGCAGGACCGTCAGAAATCATTGAAAGCATGGTAAAAATCCATCAGTACACGATGATGTGCGCACCTACCATGGCCCAGCATGCTGCATTGGAAGCGATGAAGAACGGAGAACCCAGTGTCCACGAAATGATCGAAAGCTATAAGCAAAGAAGGAATTTTATTGTAAGCAGCTTAAATGAAATTGGATTAGAGTGCCCAAATCCGGGCGGCGCCTTTTATGCCTTTCCTTCCATTAAAGCGACTGGATTATCTTCGGCTGAATTTGCAGAGCAGCTGCTGCAGGAAGAGCAGGTTGCTGTCGTGCCCGGAGAAGTATTCGGAACCAGTGGAGAAGGCTACATCCGCTGTTCCTACGCAACCTCCCTGAAACAACTGGATCAAGCAATGGATCGTATCAAACGGTTCGTAGAAAAGCGCAAATAAACTATGGAAAGGGAGCTTCTCTTAATGAAGAAGTTCCTTTTCTTATGTTCTCAGGAGTAATTTTGTGGTTGTTATATCTCAGCTTTAAGCAAATTAACCTCTAACCATCCCGTCACTCCACCTATAATTACACCAATCATACAAAATACTAACCACACCTGCTGATTATTGGGCTTTTTAAAGGAATGCCATCCTACCATTCCGAATAGAACTCCTTCAATGACGAACTATGGTTCAATTAATAAAAATCCCATAACACTTACGCATGTTCTTCTATATTGAACGAACTTGCTTTGACCTTACTAACTCCTGTCACTTCAAGAATTCGCAGGACTAAGTTAGCGTAACAGTGCTAATTTATGCTCTCATTATATTTACTTATGAAGGATAATCCGTTCAAGAATGTTATGAGTAGGCTTGTTCAATTAACTTCCATCGTTAGAATAAAACATTCTCCATCTAGATTTTGAAAAACCCTTACCACTTCGTATTTAATAACTCCGTTTTTTTCTTTTGATATTCCTCTTTACTAATCATGTTATCCTCTTTCAGACGGTGAAGCTGCCTTATTTGGGTTTCGGGGTCATTTGAGCTCCCAGCCTGGGGAGCACCCTCTTTTTCAAGATCAGCTCGATAAACAGATGCTCCACTATCAGAGCACAAATTGAGCACGTGATAACCTGTAATGACTATTGCAGCGATCGTCCAAATGATCCCAAATGTTCCTAACTGAGATGATAAGGTAATTCCTGCAAATATAAATATACAGCCGATTACTATCCCCAAAACCGACGCACTCTTACTTGGTTTTATACGATAACGAGAAGCCAATGTCTCTGCCCCTCCTCCTGTTTATTAAAACAGCATTATTTACTTTTTTCCCTCGCCTGAAGAACCCCACTCATTTCCAGATTTCCCCCAGAATATTAAAAACACCGCAGAAGAGATAATCCCTAAAAAAACGAGAATGAATCCCATTATATTTCCTCCTTTGGGCTGTTAGCTGTAATGTCGAGCATCAGGAACTACCTTTCCTTTTCATCCTCCCGTATGAAGGTTCATAGTTCTATTACGATTCACACTCTTCGCAGTTTCACTAGAATCTAATTTCTAATTTTGCAAACCTATAAAATTACATTCGTCACTCATACCAAAAAATATTACATTAAAATGACGAAAATATGTTTAACTGTAACATATAACCGGAACACACTAAATGTAATACATTATCTAGGAGGTTAATAATGATTAGAATGTTGTCTGTCGTTTTGTTCGCTTTTTTAGTAGTTTTCGGATTTCAGACTTCAGTGTCAGCTGACGATCATGGAGAACCGCCTGTGGAAGAACTGGAACAACAATTTAATGACTTAATGAACCTGGAAACCAATGATGATGGCGAAGTAGTGAATTATGATTCCAAAGATCGTTTGGAAGAAGAATTCAAAAGCATTATGGTTGCTCCTTTAGCAGATGATTACCTCGACACTTATTTTTATGAAGAAAACGATAAATTGTATATAGAAGAAATGGATGGACCTTATCAACTACAAACCGATCAAAATTATGATTTAGAAAAGGTCAGTGACAGTCAATATACTCTTACGCAGGAGGGAGAAAATCAATTAAGAGGAGAATACACCCTCACGAGTGATTACAGCTACGAAGCCGGCAAATGGGTGTTTGCGGATCGAATGGATCGAGTAGATGATGAAGGAGGAAGTTTACCAGACACCGCCACTTCAAACCCAGCTATGATGGCCATTGGGGGTATGGTTACCGTACTTGGGGCAGGGCTATTCCTCGGAAGAAGAAAAGTAGAATAAGATAAAGCAGCAATAGATCGCTTCAGTTCACAAAAAATCCGAACTATCTTTAACGTTTCCCTCATAGGATTCAAGATAGTTCGGATTTTTCTTCTTATCGTCATGACCAAAATTTAGAGATCGAGACTATATTTTTGCCCAAGGCTCTTCTCTATTGATTACTCTTCTCCTTCCATTGCTTCTTCTTTTGTTTTATGAACGGTCCCGAATGGATGCTCAGGCGGGGCGTAAATCGTATATAATTTAAGTGGTTTGTCTCCTGTGTTGGTTAGATTATGCCATTTACCAGCTGGAACCATAATAGCATAGTCATCAGATACTTCTTCTTCAAAAGTCAGCTGGTCTTCCCTATCCCCCATTTGAACAAGGCCTTCTCCCTCTTCGATCCGCAGGAATTGATCTACCTCTGGGTGGATTTCTAACCCTATGTCTTCTCCTGCCCCAATACTCATCAACGTCACTTGTAAATGCTCCCCCGTCCACAGGGCGGTACGAAACGTATCGTTCTGCTTTGTGGCCTTGTCAATATTTATGACAAAAGGTTCGGTTCCAAAATCTTTGAGTTCCGTATTGCCTCCGTGATCAGCTAACGAGCTGAACCGCTCAGCGAATCCTGTCTCATTATGACACGCTCTAAGAAATACATCACTTAACGGTAAATGCTGTGTAAGTAAATAACCGTTTCGGTACTCTTCATAGTTTTGAACTGCTAATTCATATGCTTTTTGCAAACCATCAATATAATTCTCAAAGGCCACCTTCTTCATTTCATACTCCGGCTGGCTGCCTGTATAGGTCATATACAAGTTAGTGAATTGATTTAAGAGGAGGTTTTCGTTTTCGGCACCATGGAGAAGTTCGTTTTTATCAGCCTGATTTGGTGCAGCATCTGCTAATCTTCGGTATAAATCAATGGCTGTCACTTTAGTCTTTATTCCGTTACGCAGAGCTTCCACTACTTGCTCATTATTTCTTGTCATATACGCAGCAGGGTCGTAATAAGGATGCGGATAATAGTACATGTTTCGCTCATTCCCTTCCTAAGTTCATGACACTATCCTATGCATCAGGTTACACGAATGTACGCTGCCTCCTTATAAACATAATCTAGCAAAAACTCCCTCTTGCAGAGGGAGTTCAGACTGTCGAGAAAGTCTCGACAGTCTTTATTTTTTTATGGAACTTTCATTTTTCACCGCGTTAATTTGGTACAGAACTCTCTAAGGCGGTGTTAGTCATGTTTCATTCTAGAAAAGAACGCCAAAGTGAAATCGAAGTCGTGACCATTGAAGAACTGGTACCCTAAGATCACTTGCTTTGTAAGATTGATCAATACATAGATTTTTTATTTATCCCCGAAAGAGTACGTGCAAGACAATGGCCGTCCTTCTCTTGATCTTCTTGTGGTATTCAAAATGATGTTTATCGCCTATTTCTATGGGATTCGTTCGGAACGGGAATTGGAAAGACAAAACGATAATAACGCAGCCCGTGCAGTTCTTTGGAATCTGCGAAGCTACGTTCCACTTTTTCTTTTCTCATTCGATAAATCCACTTGCCTTCATTCTAAAGCCGGTTCAAAGGCATTACTGACAGCTGCCTGTCAGTACATGAAAAAGACTACCGTTACGGGCGGGCGAATACTACGAGACTCCTGCGGAAAAACGGGCGATCCGAGACCCCGCAGTGTGGGTTTCACGAGGAGGCACGGGCGTTCGTCCGCCCGTGCACAAAAAAAGTTTGCAGAAAAACACGGGGTTTCTCTACAAGCTGAGTTAATAGGTATTTTTTACTTTCTGCAGATGAGTTTTTTTGAAATGGTCGGGATATTTTAACCCATAACCTATCATTCGGTCCATTCCTATATGAGCGATCCAGATGAGACTTAATGATAAAAATAACGGATGATGCCACATCATACTAAGAACGAGAAGGATTAATGGGAGTACATAGGTATGTCCTGCGTTATATGAGATCGCGCCAGCTTTTTTATTAAACATGTATCCTAGTATTGATAGATCAGGGAGGAATAAACAAAGGAAAAACAACCACCAACTTCCCCCTTCATGCGCATAGAAATAAAGCGAAGCCAGTAACACGGCAAGACCTTCAAAATGTAATAGTGCCTTACTCATTAAATTCCTCCTTACTCTCACTACTGTATGGTATATTTCTTTATAATGTTAATTCTTTTTTTTAGTTTCCTCATAGTTTTTTTATAGTCTATGTTTCTTGTAATAAGAGCTTACCCTTATTACGGATAAGCTCCTCATTAAACTTGATCACTTTAACTTTCTTTTTTCTTCTAAAAGCCGCTGAAATTCCTTCTCTAATTCTTCCGACGGATCGATACTCAAACGGCTGAGTACTTCTGATATTTTTGTCTGCAGCACAAGCCTTTGATCTTCATCTACATTGCGCTCGTTATTTAGTTCTTTATTTTTGAACTGTTCATAGGTCCCTTCAAACAGTTCGATCTCTTGATTTCGTACAGAAAGAATCCGGTCTGCAATATTTTCAATAAACCGCCGGTCATGGGAAACGAAAATGACTGTACCTTCATATTCCTGCAAGAGGGATTCCAACGCCCGGGATGCTTCGATATCAAGAAAGTTCGTCGGTTCATCCAGGATCAATGTATTGATATCACTCAGGAATAACTTCGCTAAAGCGACTTTGACCCGTTCTCCTCCGCTCAAAACCTCTACACGTTTATACACATCATCCCGATAAAAATGCAGCCTGGCAAGCACCGTGCGAATGAGCGTTTCTTTCTGCCTGGAGGTGGAGCTGACACTTTCTATAATCGACTTCTCTAAATTTAAGATACTAAGGTTCTGGCTGAAATAGCCGATTTTCATGGAGGGAGAAACCGTAATTCCTTCCGTCTTCTGAATGATTTTTTTCACCAGGGTCGTTTTGCCACTGCCATTCGGACCGATGATCGCTATTTTATCACCGCCACGGACGTTAAAGCTTGTTTTTTTCCATAGAACTCGGTCTGCTATTATACCGGAAACGTCCTCGACCTTTATCATAATCCGTCCTTTAAAAGTCTCTTTATTAGGCAGGTTCATTTTAATGGAAGGGACTTCTGTTACTTTTTCAACCTTTTCCAACTGTTCCAGCCGCTTTTCGATCGCTTTCCCTGTTTTCTGCAGCTTCTTCTGTTTTTTAGCAAAATACGGTTTCGCACCGGTGATTTTCGCTTCCGATGGGCTGACATTTTTAGGTGTTTTTGTTGCTTTTTCTGCCTTTTTCTCTTTTAATCTCATAGCTTCTTCCAGCTGTCTTTTCTTGCTTTCATATTTTTCAAAAGCGGCTTGCTGCTGACGAAAAATAATTTCTTTCTGAGCCGCATAATCACTGTAGTTCCCTGAATACTCTCTAAGTTTCCCGTCTTCCATCTCCCAAATTTTTGTACAAACAGCATCCAGGAAAGCACGGTCATGGGAAACGATCACGAAAGCACCTTTCCAATTAAGAAGCTTCTTCTCCAGCCATTCAATATGCTCAGTATCCAGATTAGTCGTAGGTTCATCAGCCAATAAAACCTCCGGAGCTTTAACCAGGGCTTGATTAATATATTCCTGAGTCACTTCCCCTCCACTTTTTACTGGATCTGTGTGCTTTAACTGCGGCAGAAGCTCAGCGATCGCATGGTGCAGCACTCGTCCCTCTTCAGGCTTTATTTTTCCTGAGAACACGTTTAATAAAGTGGTTTTCCCGCTTCCGTTAGGACCGACAAGACCGATTCGGTCATCTGTATGAATAGATAGATGCTTCACGTCAAGAATTAAACGGTCCTTTATATAATGTTTTACGTTATGCGTTTCTAAAAGATTCATATACTCATCCCCTATTCACCAATTTTCCAGGGACATAAAAAGCCCCCTATCCGCGTTCAGAATAGGAGGCATAAGTATAGGTGGACACAAAAGGAGGATACGTCTCCCTTATTGGTTCAACTATAGAAATCCCAATCCTATTCTGAAAACTCCGATTGAAAAACAGCACAAAGCAGGCAGTATAACTCTTCTGCTCGGTACGTGCTCTTCAATTCTTTGCTTTCGTAAAATAGGATTAGTACTTCATCTAGTTGGGTCACCCTTTCCGGTCTTTATTTAACGTTACTTTATATGATATGTGAAGAAGTGTCAACCGGAACTTCACTGCCTTTTATAACGGATTCCGACTCAATTCTTAAAGGGACTGCAGACATGTTCAAATCTTGATTAGGAGCTCTTTCAATATCTTCCGCAGTTTGTTCCTTCCTTCTTCTCTAATTAAGTGAAGGTGAGACATAAGTTCAGCTATGACAGCAAAAAATGAGCAAATAAAAATTGAATAATATATACGCAGAACATTAGCGTAGTCAAAATGCGTAGACTCCTGTGGGAATAGCGAGAGTGGAAAATCCAGCAGGAAATCGCTCTTTGTTTTTCGAGGAAGGCTTAAGGCCGTGCCCACGAAAAAGCGAAGTGTTTTGAGTTGGCGATAGTAAAAATCCTTTCTTGCCAAATAAATAATCCGAACTGATTTCAACAAAATCGTTCGGATTATTTTATGCTTTATTCAGTTTTGCCCCAACCTCATGAATTCTTATTTGTTTCCCGGCAGTGGTGCTTCAGGTGATATAATCTTCTGTTCGCGCAGTTCCTGCCAGAATGCTTCTGGAATAACGGTATCGAAAGCCTTTTGATCTTCTTCAATTCTTTCCGGACGGCTTGCTCCTGGAATAGCCGCGGCTACGGCTGGATGTGCCAGTGTAAACTGCAGAGCTGCCGCTTTTACACTGATTCCGTGACGCTCCGCTATGCTTTTAATTTTTCCGACTCTTTCAATCATCTCTTTAGGCGCTTCCTGATACTCAAAATGTTTTCCTCCTGCAAGAACTCCTGAGTTATAAGGCCCGCCGGCAACGATACTCACATTCTTTTCCTCTGCATGGCGCAACACGCGCTGCAGTGCCTTTTCATGATCAAGAAGGGTATAACGTCCCGCCATTAGGCAGAGGTCAGGGTTGGATTCTTCCAACTCCATAGTAATTTCGATCGGTTCGACTCGGTTAACCCCAAGGCCCCAGGACTTAATTACGCCTTCTTCACGAAGTCGAGTAAGCTCTCTAAATGCACCTGTCCGAGCTTCTTCAAACTTGGACAGCCACTCATCGCCGTGGAAATCCTGAGCAATATCGTGCACATAAACAAAATCTAAACGATCCGTTTGCAACCGCTCAAGACTCTGTTCGATGGAACGCAGCGTTGCGTCTCCACTGTAGTCTGTCACCACTTTATTATTGCGTCCATGTTCAAAAAGCTGTCCTTCAGATGGCTTCTCCTCTTGATCGAGCATGTATCTTCCCACTTTTGTACTTAACACGTACTCATCGCGGTTACGCTTCGATAATACTTCACCAAGCCTTAACTCTGCCAGGCCGGCACCATAAAACGGAGCGGTGTCAAAATAACGGATGCCGTAATCCCAGGCTGTATCAACAGTTGCCTGCGCCTCTTCTTCCGGAATATTGCGATACATATTGCCTAAAGGTGCCGTGCCAAATCCTATATTGCCTTTCAATATACTGTGCATATTTAAAACCTCCAGTTGAATGATTGACTCACTCTACCTATTATTTATCCGTCACTCTCTATTATGAAACGTATCCCAGCTTTAGAAAAGTACGTACTTATAAGTAAGGCAGGCACTTGTGAGTAACCTTGGGCGATGATTATAATTCCCTATAACTTTTTAACGATAATTCGGCAAGGGTGTTTAGTTGCTTCCACAATGGGAATTAATGTAACTAACATGATTAAGTATCCTTCAAGCAGACATGGATCTTCCTACCCACTGCAAAGGAGTGAATGATGATGGAACACGTAAAAGCACTGGCAATTAAAGGTCTTATGACCATTGTAGGGCTTTATCTGGTCCTTGGATTAGGCTTTGACGTTTCGTTTCTAACCATTTTAGCCATCACCGTAGTGCTTGGCGCAATCTCTTATGTGTTTGGTGATTTATTATTATTTCCGAAAACAACAAACATGGTAGCGACTACAGCAGATGTGGGGTTAGCCATAATCATTATCGCCATCGTAGGCTCCATGATGGGCAGCCCAGACCAATCTTCCTGGATTTCAGCAGGTGTTTTAGCAGGTATTGTGCTTGGAGCAGGAGAGTTTTTCTTCCACAGTTATATGGCTAAGAAACCTGAGTTACGTGCTTCTTTTAACCATTAGGGGTTGTTTTTCTCCCCGACGTTAAACCTTAGCTTTACAGTAGACATTAAAAAGGTCCCAAAAGGCTGTTCCGCGGGGGAACAGCCTTTTGTCATTTTGCTTAACCCAGCTGATGCTCCTAATTAAACAAAAAGTTTCCAAGCAGACCAAAAAGAAGCATCAATGCGATTCCACCAAATAAGAAATAACCGATTAACCTAATGGGCAGAGGAAGTTTACCTTCAGTGGGTTTTAGCTGACCTTCCACTTTCTGCTGATGTTCAACAGCGTCATTGAACGGTTGATCTTTTCTTTCACCTTTATCGGCCACTCTAGCTCCTCCCTTCACAATTTTGCACTTAATTATAATTTTTTATTTTTTCAACCCTGAGCCGCATAATGACAGAACAACAGTCTCATTTGGCTGAATGATCATTTGTTTGTATTCCTTATACGCGGCGTACGTGGCAGCCGTGGTAGGTTCCACATAAAACCCTTTGCCCGCCAGTTCCCGCCTGGATGGTTCAATGTTTTCTTCAGGTGCTGTAATGATGGTTCCTTTCGTGTCTTTAATGGCCTGGAGAACCTGATCACCTCTAACTGGGTTGGCGATGGCGATCCCTTCTGCCAGTGTTTTTGTTGTTTTTACAAGCGATACGCTTCTATTTTCATTATAAGCCTCAGCAATTGGAGCACACCCTTTCGCTTGGACAGCCACGATTTGAGGCAGCCTGCTGATCACTCCAGCTTTTTTGAGGTTTTTAAACCCGATGTACGCCCCCAAAACAAGCGTCCCGTTACCGAGCGGAAGAATAAGTTTATCTGGGGCCTCATAATGCAGTTGTTCCCATATTTCAAATGCGAACGTTTTTGTCCCTTCATAGAAAAAAGGATTATAGACATGGCTCGCATAAAAAGCAAGCTCAGATTCAACAGCTCTCTTAGCTCTCTCCGCTGTGTCTTCACGCGATCCTGGTACCTTCACTACTTTTGCCCCGTGTGCTTCGATTTGGGTTAATTTTTTCTCAGACGTGGAAGAGGGCACATAAATATTGCATTCTATATTTGCTCGTGCGCAGTAAGCGGCAACAGCTGTCCCTGCATTTCCACTGCTGTCAGCGATCACTGAAGTGACTCCAAGCTCCAGTGCTTTTGCTATGAGTACAGCAGCTCCTCTGTCTTTAAAGGAACCCGTCGGCATTAAATAATCCAATTTCAATAGAAGGGGATTCTCTTCTGAATCTAATCCGACCAGCGGTGTCATGCCTTCGCCGAGAGTTACTTTTGAATAGCCATCGGAATGATCAAAAGGCAGTGCTTCTCTATACCGCCACATGGTCGGTTGGCGATAACCGATTTCTTCTACTGGGAAGCTGACGGGGTAAGGTTTAAGATTAAACAGCCCTTGCGGTGGTTTCCATTGATGCTTGTTCGGCAGGTACTCTTTATGTCGGTAATCGGTGTATAGATAGACCATGCGACTTCAGCTCCTTGAAGTATGTTGGTTTTAACTTTAACATAAAGCTTGCTTTACAAGCAGTTATGTTTATAACCATGATGGAGCGGGAAGAAAATATATAACCCTACTCCAGCAGAAAGGATGAGCACTATGGCTAAAAACACACAGTATCAGCCTATAAGAGGGAATAAGGTCGAACTATCAGACGCTCAGGAAGTTCGTTATGCGAAGGAATTTAAACAGGCGGATATTGCCGGGGGCTACCGGCAGCCGAAAGTAAAACAAGCAAAAAGAGAAAATCCAGACTTAATAAAATAATGTTGATATAAGTAAAGCTGTCGAGAAAATCTCGACAGCTTTATTGATTTTGTTATTTAAATACAAATACAAATTACCTCAGCTGCTTCTTTTGGGTTGCCAAAAAAAAGAGACTGGAAAATAGTGCTCCCTTAACCCTTTATTATTAAATGGATCATAAGAATGCATCCTTTTATGAAGAACTAACATGACGTTCTCTATTGCGGTCGTTTGTCATATTTGCTCTCTTCGTAAGACTAATATATATAGTTAGGATAAGACAGAAGAAAAGCACGGTATGGAATAGAACGTGAAGCGTATTTGGCACGATCCCATTCATTTCCGGCAGGAATGAATGAGTATTGGAAAACATTGACTCATATTTGTCTGCTCTCTCTTCTGCACCGTAACTGGAAAAATAAGGGATCCACCAATCTAATAAAGCTCCCATACTGATAAAGCTCTGGTGAATGATTAACCATAACTTAACCCATAGCGGATAGGGCCTCCCTCTAAAGAAGAGTACCAGCCCGAGCAGTAATAGGATCTGAACTGTACCGATAATAGTAACCACCGTAAGTTCAGCGACAGATCTATTCTCAAAGATCGCGTTCACATCATTGAGTGAGCCTAGCGGCACGATATCCTGTACAACCATGAAAAGCAGGATAAACGTTAAACCTGCCATTAAAAGTTTTTCTGACTGCCGAATCTCCCTTTCCATACTACCCCTCCTCAACTTAACCTATTCTATTAGCATAAAATAAAATATATTTCCCTCCATTTTCTCTTACTAAAGAAGATCTTCATGATCAGCATAACCGCCTGCCTCTATTCCATATCCTGCAATATTTACGGATCATACTGGAAAATTCCGTGTCTTTATCCCAGTAATACCAGTGGTTACAGCGTTTTTTTATTTAAGATGTGACATTTTAGTTTCATTAAAAATTTTTGATTGACGCATTAAATAATCGCTAATAAAATGTGGTCACGTTTCAGAGACAAAATCTCTTACGTGATCACTTTTTAATGGAAGGGAGGAGTACGTCATGCTTTATCGCTCTTTGGTTTATCTAGCCGGGATGCTTATTAACTTTTTTGGGGTCGCGCTGTTGATTAATGCTACACTGGGCGCTGGTTTTTGGACTTCATTCTTCATAGGAGTATCTGATCATCTCGGATTTACCGTTGGATTCTGGTACGGCGCATTTCAGCTTCTCATTATTTTCGTCAACGCAAAGTTAATGAAAGCAAAGCCTGAGCCAAGAGCTGTGGTGCCTGTATTATTAGAAAGTCTGATTTTGGACTTCTGGCTGGAATTCGTATTTGCCCATGTGGACCTTTCCTCTGCCCCATATGTATTACAGGTACTGGCTTTATTAACAGGTGTAGCTATTATTGGATTGGGAGTAGCTATCTATATTCTTCCTCAATTCCCACGGGCGCCCGTTGATCAGTTGTTCTTAGCCGTCAGTGCCCGCTTTAACTTAAGTATTCAATCAGGCCAAACCGTAGTCGCGGTTATCATGACTTCTCTTGCCTTGATTATTGGGGGACCGGTTGGGTTAGGAACAATTGCACCGATGATATTTCTAGGTCCTGTTATTCAATACTGCTATACAAGAGCCTATCCGCTCTATTACAAGCTTCATCCAGATGGTAATCAGGTATATGAAGAAGCTATCTAAGTCTTCCTCTTGTGAGGAAGACTTTCAGGCTGTCGAGAAAGTCTCGGCAGCCTATTTTTTCTAAATTCTTTCATTTTTCTTTTGCTCTTTCTTTAAAGGATTCTCTGTTCTGGAACGCTAGTTGGTTTTGGTGTTCCTCTGATTATGGAAACGGAATTATAGTCTGAAGTTCATGGATAATTGTCGGTCTAACATCCAATCCCTCCCTTTTATGTATTCCTTTCATTGCACAAGAAAAAAAGAGTGACTTTCTTTTATCCATCAAAGAAAATCACTCTTTTTCGTTTTACCTCTGTTGATGCCACGATGAGCGATCGGTGGTGACGCCTGGTCGATTAAAACCGGCCACGGCCGGTGCGTCGCGGGAACAGCGCGGGCCGAAGATCCACTTGGTCAAGTGATCTTCTCGACCAAGTTAGCTGAGGCCGTGCCTGCGGCAAGTATCCACCGATAAGTGATTCGTGAGAACCGACAACCAACTTTAAAAGCAGAAATGACTTTTTCAGTGGCCTCGGAAAAACAGGGGTTTCTCCACAAGCTGTAAGTCTTCCTCTTGTGGGGAAGACTTTTTTTAAACACCTTGTACGGCTGCTTCTGAGGAGAAAAATGATGTGCCGAAACTCAGTGATTAGCAGTCCCGTCATTGAATCGTCATGATTCAGAATTACCAACCACAGAACCTTTTAATAAGTGTATGTCATACTCGATGCAGCTGCACTAAACAGATTATTAAAGGACTGGTGGATCAGGAAAACTGCTTTTTGTAGGTTTCTCTTAATTCGGACGCATTGTATTTCCATTTCACCTGCTGACCGTGGACGATTTGTTCAAGAACATCAATGCATCTGTGCCAGCCCGCAGCCACATATTCAACCATATCCTGATCATCAAACGTATGAGTGAAGAAGAAACGGCAGCCTTCATTCTCCTCTTGCAAAGAAATTTCAATGAGATCCTCAATTTCTCTGAAGTTAAAGACATGAGGGGGTTTTAAATCCAAGATGACAGCTTCATATGCCGCCCCTTCCCCGTCGTCAAACTGAATTCTGCCTCCTTCTTTTAAATCCATCTCTCCTGTGGCGAACGGATACCATTTGGTAAAAGCCTCCGGATCAGTAATCACTTGAAAAACTTTTTCACAGCTGAAAGGAAAGAAGCGTTCAAACTGTAAGGCGTAACGTCCATTCGAAGGGAAGAGTTTTCCATATTCATCCAATTGATTTACCTCCTTTATAGTATAATGCTTTTTACTTAGAAATCACATGATTCTTTAATACACCAATTCCACCAACCTCAGCTTCCACTACATCACCCGGAGATAACGGCCCAACCCCAGACGGCGTACCCGTGTAAATAACGTCTCCCGGACTTAACGTCATGACTTCTGTAGCTTTTACGACCAGGTCTTCTATGGTGTGTATTAAATCGTTCGTGTTCGATTCCTGCTTTACTTCACCGTTAAGCTTCAGCTTAATTGATGCGTTGTTTGGATCCAGATCCGTTTCAATAACAGGTCCGAGTGGTTTAAAGCCGGCGAAAGATTTAGCTCTCGTAAACTGGCCATCTTTTTTCTGTAAATGACGGTTAGAAACGTCATTTCCGACGGTATACCCGAAAATAAAAGACAATGCTTCTTCCTTCTTCACTTCTTTGGCTTCTTTTCCGATAACGATCACTAGTTCGGCTTCATAGTCAATCCGATGGTCAAGGTTAGGCAGCGTAATTTCAGTCCCGTGAGCGGTTACGGCACTTGGCGAAGCCATAAACATCATTGGCTCCTCCGGAATCGGCTTGCCTGTTTCTTCAGCGTGTGCTTCATAATTCAAGCCGATACACAGTACCTGACGCGGCTCCACAGGAGTGAGCACCTCGACTTCATCTAAAGCGAATTCAGTAGATAGCGGGCGTGTTTCGCCGGTTATGTAATCACCGTCAAGCTGAGTGATTGAATTCCCTTTCACGACACCATAATAGATTTGATTATCTTTTTGAAAACGAATGTATTTCATTGTTGATTTCCTCCTTCTCTCTTTCATTATTTCGATACAACCTTAAGTGAATCCTCTTTATAAGAAAGAAACTTTCCCTCCGTGCATAAAGTTTCTTTTTCCCTTCCTCCTAAGGCAGCTTGTTGCCGGCAGCACGGTACAGTTCATACCATTCGGGACGTGTCAGTTCGATGTGTGAAGCCGTGGCAATGTCTTTTAATCTCTGCGCGTTCATCGTGCCGACAATAGGTTGAATATCAGCCGGGTGACGAAGAATCCATGCAGTAGCGATCGCAGTATCGGTTACATTATGCTTCTCTGCCAGTTCCTGCAGCTTGGCGTTCACTTTAGGGAAGGCAGCGTTTCCAATAAAAGGCCCTTCAATCATGCCGTGCTGAAAAGGCGACCATGCTTGGATTGTCATGTCATTTAACCGGCAGTACTCAAGCGCATTTCCATCCCGAACAACAGCCGGATCATTCATCATATTGACGTTAAAGCCCGCATCGATCATCGGCGTATGTACGACACTTAACTGGAGCTGATTGACGATTAAATCGTCCTTCAAATATTTTTTCAAAAGCTCCATCTGCATCGGGTTTTGATTACTTACCCCGAAGTAACGGACTTTCCCGCTTTCTTTCAGTGTTGTAAAAGCTTCAGCTACTTCTTCAGGCTCCATTAGAACATCTGGACGATGGAGAAGGTAGCTGTCAATATAGTCAGTTTTTAGTCTGCGGAGACTCCCTTCAACTGATTCGAGAATATGTTCTTTGGAAAAATCGAAAAACCCATCACGTATGCCGCACTTGGTCTGCAGTTTAATTTTTTCACGAACATCATCATTCATGTTAATCGCTTCTGCGAATACTTCTTCGGAATTCCCTTTACCATAAATGTCGGCATGGTCGAATAAATCTACACCTAATTGCAATGCGTTATCAATAACATGGGCAGCGTCCTTCCGGCTGAGCTCGCTGATGCGCATACATCCTAAAGCGATTTCACCAACTTCTAAATCACTACGGCCTAATTGGATTTTCTTCAAAATAAGCACCTCTTTCCCTTTGTTTCTTCTATCCTATCACTTCTCAAGAGCAGAGTAACGAGTCATGCTTATCTTCTAATATAACTAGGACTCGGATAGTTAAGTAAAAGAAAAGGCCTCTCTTCCCGTTGGTAAAACAAGGAAAGAGAAGACCTTTTTACAAAAAACAAGTTAGAACTTCACTTGAACTTTCTTATTTTCTTCACTTGGTATATTCAACCATACCTCCTCATTCTCCTGGTCATAATAATAAGTTCTTTGTTTTGTTTCCAGCTCATCCTTACTGTCTGCTTCTTTATATTTTTGGGCAGCCGCATGAACCTTCCTTGGTTCTGGTTTTTCCTCTAATTTCACCAGATATGAAGAGAATTCATCAGCATTTTGGCTGTTACGCGTTATTTCTACTTTGTTTTTATTTTTATTAACAATGTCGAAATACTGATTATAATCTTCGACAGCACGAAGCTGGACGTTAGCCAGGGTTAACGAAGCCCCTCCCTGCCCCTCAATAAGACTGCCGGCTTTTAACACATCTCCTTCAGTTACTTTAATATTAGAAATAGAAACCTCAGACATTTCTTCTTTTTCTGGAATGTCAGCTTTAAGGGTGTCTTCCCCGTTTTCAACATATAAGGAGGCCTCGTCAAAAGCTCCATTTCGTATTACATCAGCTGTCAGTGTATAGACTCCAGGTCCAGGAACCACATACTGCCAAGTGTCAGAGGAAAACGCCTCTTCCCCACTGATTTCCAAAGCTCTATCCTCGATCGAAGTGTTCACCATATTGCTTCTGCTCCAATGGTCAAAGCCATGGCTGAAGCCGCCATTTCGCAAGTTTGATGAATTTTTATCTACTGACTCGCCTAGCGTTAAGGAGTCTAAATTAAAGTTACCAGAAGCATAGTCCACTTTCACAAGGTTTGTCCCCTCTTGTAGTTCTACCTCTGTTCCTTGTTCTTTCCATTTGCCATCAGTTGATTTCATTGCCACAGGCAGTTCATCCGTAACGTCACCGCTTTCCTCTTCTCGAACCTTAACAACAGCTTCACTTGCTTCTTCTGCAGCATACTTTAAGTCTAAGTTATAGACGCCTGTATCTGGAACGCTGATCGCATAAGTGACACTTTCTTTTTCCTCGTCTATATCACTCAAGTAGCCAAACCCTTCATGACCGTCTGTTTCCTTGGAAAATTCCACACCTTTTGTATAAGAGGCTGCTTCAGCTTCAAAGACTTTATCCACTTTGGATGGGATGACTTTTAAGAACCCACTATCATGCGGTTCTAGCGTTACAGAGTAATCAGACTGGAGTCCAAGGTCTTCATGCGTCCAAACATCACGTACTTGACCTTCCCCTATGCCAAGTTCTTCTTTGAAATCAAAATTAAAAGTCTGACTCTCATCTTCACGGTTAAACAAACCGACAGCCCATGAGCCATCTGGAAGCTGACCTACCCAGCGCTGGCTGTCTCGATTATCATTGGATTCGCCATAATGTTCTGCATTTTCAAAGATGGGCTTTCCGGCTAGCCCCATTTTATTAAACTCAATCAATTCGGTGTTTTGATAGTACTTATAATTTTCTTTAATCGTGTCATACTGATCAGCGATTGCAATCGGAGATCCTGCGAGCGTATAGAGGGATAGAGTTGTTTTCTTCTCATTTTCCGAATGATCCCCTTCAAACGTATTCAGCTTCAAAAAGTCTCCGTCTAAGAGCATGCTGGAGCGTCCGCTGATATCAGAGAAACCAGTAAAACCTTGGAAAGAGTTGGCCCACTGCGACCAGCCTTCCTGCCATTCTTGGCGCCTTTCACTAATATGGTCCCAGCCGCCGCCAAATGCATCTTCATTAATTCGAATCATATCTCCATACTTTTGTTCAAGTTCTCCATGATTATATAAGTGAGGCATAACCAAACTTAAGAACATATCATTCTCTTCGGCTGCTTCAGACATCCATTTTAAATGCGTTTCGTAGTTGTCTCTGCCATGCGGATCTCCCACTTTCCCAAGGTTCGGGTCCATTCCATCTTCATACCATGAGATAAAGTCAACACGTAAGAAATCAGCGCCTTGTTCTTTGAAAAAGTCGATATACCCTTTCACATATTTTTCAGCATCTGGATGTTCCACGTCTATCCAGTAAAGAGCACGTTCATTTCCCTGTCCGCCATTAAAGCGATCACCATCAGTCGGGTCGTCAGGGTCACCCTGATCAATTAAATCTGCGACATAAGTGGGGCCATCTGGATCATCTTCCGTTCCTTTTACGATATATTTATCTGGATTTTTTACAACTTCCGGACTTACCCAAAGCGGATTATAATAGATTCCAAAATCCATGCCCTGCTCGTTAATATAGTCACCCCAGAATTTCCAAGTATGGCCATCCGGGTATTTTTCAGATGGATACTGGAATTCCTCTTCGCTTCCATCCTCCTCAGGCTTTTCTCCAGTCTTGTATAATTTCACGTCATCCAACTGGAAGGAACTGTGCTCTCCTGCTGCATCTACATTAAATTCTACTGTCAGCTGACCATTGGTTACTTCGGCCTGAAGTTCAAAAAGTCCATAGCGTGCTTCCCCGTATTCATTGGCTATTCCATCATTTAATTCAACGATCTGTTCAGGTACATTCTCGCCATCAGCAACATCTTCATAATCGGTTAATTTCATATTAGCTGAACTCGTACCATCCAGATAATTTTCAACGTCATTTGGAAACTTCACTCGAGCTTCAACGGTATAATTGCCATCTTCTAATCCCTCTACTGTTTGCGAGATTTTGGCTGTATGGGGTTCAGGATCATAGACATATAATTTTAACCCATCATAGGCATCGTTCGCATCGACACCCGTAGATGCATCCGTATCGATGGTCCATCCCTCTGTACCTCCTGACTCAAAATCCCCATTGATTAACAATCCTTCTGCTTCTTCCTCACTTCCATCCATATTCAGGGGACGCGACATCCAATTATCGTTATGACTCACCACATAACCATTTTTATTTAATAACGTCGCTCCTTCGATCCATCCATCCGTCGCGATCATGTCATATCCATAAGGCTGAAAATTTTCTGCCATCCAATCAATATTTTCCTTAAACCTGTCTTCAGGCATGTATGTATTTTTGTCATGCTGGTGCTCGTAAGTTGAAAAATACATGGGACCAGATCCCTCTCTAGTAAACTCACTGTCTTGAGCAGAAACAGTCGTGGCCAGTAAGGACGATAGAGCTAAAGTGGAAAGCACACAAAAAACTCCTTGTTTACTTACTAAGCTCTTATTTTTAGAAATCCGTTTTCGTGGACGTTTGATCATTTGATCTCTCCTTTTATAATTTTTAAAGAAGTACCGAAAGCCAAAGAAAAACGGGAGAAAATAGCTTCGTAATACGTCCTCCTTTCTCTCCCCTCAGAATTAGTTTAGATTTGAGTAAACGTTTACTCATTTAAAGTCATTATAAGCGTTTACATTTTTGAAGTCCAGTACTTTTTTTGAAAATTAAAATGATTCTGCATTTCTTTTTAAATCTGTATTTATAAAGTCCATACTATATATACAAGCCTTAGAAACCACTTCTCACCACCGTTAGGTAAACGTTTACTTTATTTCACATAAAAAAACCGTAAAAGAAGGCTTACGCCATATCTTTTACGGATTCACGCTCAATAATCTGATGAGGCATGATAATACTACTTTGTGTGGAGGTCTTATCATTTAAAGCTTCAAACAATAACTCTGTTGCTTTTTCTCCCATTTTCCTTAAAGGCTGAGAAAGGGTTGTAAGCGGAGGGATGGCCATTTCAGATATTTTCAGGTTATCATAACCGACAACTGAAATATCATCGGGCACCTTAATATTCATGCGATAAGCTGAAGCCATTGCCCCAATCGCCATTTCATCACTGGCTGCAAAGATTGCCGTTGTATGAGGGGCAGCTTTCATCAATTTCCCAAACATTTCCACACCATGTTCGTAAGAAAAACCTTGAGCTGATACGATCACAGGTGAATCATTACCTAACTGATCTCGCATCGCCGTTTGAAAACCTTCAATGCGCGGAGATCCAGCTATGGGATCTTGTTTTATTCCGCTGATCATCCCAATATTCTTATGTCCTTTTTCTATTAAATAAGATGTCGCTGTATACGCAGCATCGCGATCATCGACTTTCACATAAGGGAGAGGATGTTTGGGAGACTTTGTGGAAACCAAAATGGCGGGTATGTTCATTCCTTTTATGGCTTCATAATATTCATCCTTAATTTCTTCACTGGCAAATAATATGCCCTCGACCCTTTTTTCACTCAACAACTTCAAATAATCGAGTGTTTTCTTTCCTTGCGAGGCCGTATTGCAAACAATTACACTATGTCCTAAGTTATGCGTCACTTTTTCTATTCCATGCAACAACTCAGATGATACCATGCCAGAAATGTCTGGAAAAAGCACCCCAATAGTTTGGGTCCTGGTATTTTTTAGTCCCCGGGCAACAGCATTCGGTTTATATCCCAGTTCTTCAACAGCCTCCATTACTAGTTCTCTTGTCTTCTCTGAATACCCGGCAGTAGTACTATTTAAGATTCTCGATACTGTAGCAATTGAGACATTGGCATAATTGGCTACATCTTTTATGGTTGGATTCATATCCTTACTCCCTTTTCTTATAAAAGTAAACGTTTTCTATTTGGCTGTATCGTACGATATGTAGACAGGGGTGTCAATTCCACTATACACTATTCTGTAAACGATTATTTCCTAACTGTCTGATAAAATACTGCAGGGCGACAACACGCCAATGCAAGGATAAAGGATGAAAGTATTGTGGATGTACCTTAAGAAGTAGTTGCCATACCCGTCATCCCCCCCTTCCGTATCTTTCATAAAGAAAGGCCATCACTCTATTCCATAACGAGAATAGAGTGATGGCCATAAGTTAACCGTACACATTACATATTTTCAAGAATTTTTTCAATTACATCACTGGAGTTTTTAGCAGCTTCTTCTACAAAGTTCTCCTGAATATCGGATGCTTCTTCTCCCGCATCATCAGAAGCTGAACGAATGACGACATAAGGAATCTCATTAAGATAAGCAACCTGTCCTACTGCTGCCCCTTCCATTTCAACTACATAAGCATCAAACGTATCGTAGATCCACTCTGTTTTTTCTTCACTTGCGATAAATTGATCACCCGTGGCAATACGCCCTTCAAATACATCGACATAATCTGGTAAGTTCTTTGTTCCTTCTCTAGCTAAATCGATCAGTTCTTCATCTGCTTCAAAAAATCTCGTATCCATGTCCGGGATCTGACCAGGTTTAAATCCTTTGGCTGTTTCATCCATATCGTGATGCACAGTTTCAGTCGAAATGACGATGTCTCCAAGTCCTAAGTCAGGATGAATACCTCCAGCAACGCCTGAATTAATAAGCTGGTCTACACCAAATTCACTAATCAGCATTTGTGCTGCTACTGTGGCATTTACTTTTCCGATTCCTGATTGGACGAGGACAATATCCTGACCTTTCAGTTCCCCTTCATAAAAAGTTAATTCGCCTTTTTCTGTTTTTTCCTCAACCTCCATATTGGAGCGTAAAAGATCGATTTCTACCTCCATCGGTCCAATAATACCAATGGTGCTGCCTTCTTTCTCGTCTTCTTTTGCTTCCGATGTGTTGTCAGGTTGCTGACCGCACCCCGTTAAAACAAGAGCTGCCAATATCAATCCTAAGACGTTCTTCATAAATGTACTCATCTGTATCCTCCTCAACGCTGTTACTCTTCTAATTCTGAGATATACTTCTGTACAACTTCATAAACGTAATCTTGATTAGATGCTGCGGTATCAGGATCATATTCTCCGTCATTGGTCTTGTTATTGGACAAAATACGAATCCCTAAATAAGGCACATCATAGGCATCAGCCATCTGCGCACCTGCTGCACCTTCCATTTCTTCTACAGAAGTCTCATATTTCTCGTGGAACCACTTGATACGGTCCACTTCATTATTCCATAGGTCAGCTGATCCGATTGTTCCTTCAACGACCTTCCCTTCTTGATGCGTATCTTTAACAGCCTTAGCGGCATCCAGAAGATCTTCATCTCCCTCATAATAACGAATGTTCTCAGCGTCAGGATCTTCTCCCGCACTTCCTTCAGAAGCCATTAAATCCATTGGAATCCAATCTTTCGGTTTAATTCCTTCCCCTTCATCACGGTCTCCTGTTTTTAGCGCGCCAATGTTCGTCGTGCGTTCGCCAAGTACAATGTCATAGACGTGAAGGTCAGGATCATGTCCACCAGACGTGCCCTGGTTAATGATTGCTTTTGGGTCATACTTTTCAATCGCAAGCGTTGTGGCAGCCGCTGTATTTTCCATTCCTTTTCCTGTTTTCACAACAATAACAGGATAATCATTGACTGTACCTTTATAAAAAACAAAATTCCCCGAAGTCTCTTCCTCCACATTGTCGAGCCTATCCGCAAACTCTTCTGCTTCTATCGGCATTGGTCCTTGAATGAGGATCGGCTGCTGTTCTTCTTCTTGGGACTCTTCACTCTCACTTGCTGAACTGCATCCAGCTGCGGCTATGGCTATCGCTGTAAAAAGCACAACCAGTAACCCAAATCTCTTTGTCATGTGGTTTTCCTCCTTGATGGTGTCGCATCCTCGGTGTCTGGCAGGAAGGTTAATGATGGGGAATTTGTTATATGAATTGAAACATTTGCAGGCAGCTAACCTGCTTGACAATAAATTTAAAAATTCCTTTAACCCGTAGTCTGGTTCTTTTCAGCGGGAACCAGGTAGAAACACTCAGACCATATTACCGAGGATATACGAGTTTTCTTATTCTAAAATAAGTACGTTGCCAACTATAGCAAACCAGCGAACGTTAATCAACGCTAAAAACGAATTTTTTATGAAAATATATAAAAAATGTTCGGTTTTTACCAAAACATAAAAAAACCAGATCCGTAGTAGGATCTGGTTTAATTATCTAACTTATAGGTGTACCGTTACATCTGCATCTTCGCGTAGTTCTTCAACTAGTGTTTGCGTCGCTTCAGATTCCTTCTGAGTCTTCACTTGCTCTTCAAGATCCGGCTTAGCGTCTTCATAGGAAGGCATTTCACCTTCGCCGCCCATCTGCTCCTGCTGAGCTTTCATCTGCTCATAGGCTTCTTTAAGCTCTTCTTCTGTTGGTTCAGTATCTCCTGCTTCACTTGCGATCAGCTGATCGACTTTCACTTGTGTTTCAATTTGAGACATAACTTCATCTTCACTCATCCCCTGCTCTTCCAATGCAGAGAGGAATTCATCTGTAGATTCGAGCTGGTTTTGTTCCGCAAGATCTTCAAGTGTTTGATTTACTTCATCTTCTGAAGCTTCATAGCCTTCACTTTCTGCTTTTTGAATGAGAAGCTCCTGACCGACCAGACTCTCAGCTGTTTGCTCTTTCAACTGATCCTGATCAACCTCTTCCCCAGACATTTGAGATTGCATCGCCATTTGCTGAAACTGCTGCTCATAGGTTGATTTAAATTCTTCTTTTCCAATTTCTTCTCCATTTACATCAGCTACAACATCAGGAACATCCTCTAGGTCCGGCTCAGGCATTTCAGCTTGCTCGCCTTCACCTTCACCGCTCTCCTGTTCCTCCTGATTTTCTTCTTCATTTCCGCCCTCGTCACCTTCTGCTGAATCATCACTATTGCAGGCAGCCAGGAACATTACGAACGCTGCTAAAAGTAAACTCAATAACCATTTTTTATTCAAAATGTAAACCCCTTTCCGATTCATGGTGATTGTCATTGTATCACTTGTCTGTCCCATGTAAAATACCACAATTGTCACACAAATGAACTTCTCCTCCCGATAACGCCCTCTAAAAGCCGCCATATAGGGATTTATCAGCCCATTTAGTAAAAAATATATTAAATGTGGAAATTGTGTGTAAAACCCTTATTTGGCAAACACTTACACTTAGAGTGCCACGGAAACGAGTTGCAAATACATTTGAACAAACAAATAAAAAGCCGCCGCATAAACAATATTAAATTGGAACCCGTTCTTAAAGATGCTTAACCCATTCTCACTGCTGAGCACAATCGCAGGGAGGATAAAAGGCGAAAGGAGCGCAGAGATTACGCTGCCCGATGTAATGGACAGCACCAGAAGTTCTGGTGGATACGGCAGAGACACGTTTTGCAATACCCCGCCGACGAGCACAAGCACAGGAAGCGGTCCAATGCCAAAGAAACTTAAAATCATTGGAATAAAAGGTAGTAACGTTAGAAGATTGACAAATGGCACGGCTCCCTCAATTGCTATAATTCCGTCAATCATCGTTTCCCCCCAGCCGGAGAGATTAAGCGCCACAATAACGAGCCCAACCGACAGCAGAATACTGAACTGTTGTGCCTTTCCACGAGCATAGCCTGTAAAGTAAAATTCCATGTTTTTCTTCAAGCTCTTTACCTTGTTTTTTAAAATAAAGTAAAGCAGCGTATACGTAAGAATAACAGGTGGAATAATTTCAAGAATCTCAAGGCCAAACACGCCATGCAGGAAGAATATCGTTCCAAATATCAGCACAAACAAGCTAGCGAACTCAACCACTTCACGACTCAGATGGCCCCTGTCTCCTCCTCCAATCGCTCTATCAATTTCTTCTTTTAACGCCGACGTAATATCAATTTTATAATGCTTCTCTTCAAAATAAGAAAACAAAACAGCCAACAGTACGGCACATAGAGAAATCACCCCGCCCTGCAGCATAGACAGCCATAAAGAAGCATCGAGAAAGTTGACGATAAATACAAAGCTCGGTATGCTGACAACCCACAGCGTACAAAGCGAGAACGCGCGCAACAGAGCTGTTCCTTTAAAGTTCTCCCACGCTTCTCCTTTTCGTTCACCGAGCAGCTGCTGAATGAACTGATACACCGTCTGAATGGAACCGAACAGGAGGAAGAATGATAGAATCTGAGTAATGACCATAATACCGAAGTAGAACCTGCGGCTGGTATTTAAGAAATCCCCCGCAAAGGACATAATCTTTTCAATATAGGGTTCTTCCCTAAGTATCCAGCTGATAATCGGTACGATCAGCAAAATTGCGATCAAACTCGTCATTTGACGAAAGCCTTCAAAAATTCCAACTGTTATAGACGAATCGGACATGATTAAAATTAAAAAAGCTAACACAATCAAAAAGAACGGCAGCATTCTCTTGCTCGCTGGTAAATAGAACAGCGAGAATATCAGTGATAACACTCCGAAGATTGACAATATACTCAGTAAAAAATCACTTTCCACCTGAAGGGAGACATAAAACAATAGGATATATAAATTTACGATGGCGGCATAAGCGTAGGTCGAAACTTTCTTCATCATTAAAACTCCTGACTCTCTTGAATAACTTCTATTATATTCCTGCTTCTTTTTTGAGTCTAATGTTTAAGCATTTTCAAATGATTATAGATCCATAGAATCGGGAACTTCAAATGCCTGTCTATTTCTACTATTTAAAAAGCCGACTAAAGTTCCTACCAATACCTTAAATAGTTTAAATTAACGCAAAATTCTATTATATTGTTTAAATAAGAATACATTTAATCCAGGTGATGGGAAATAAGTACAAAAAGGATAGTGATGAAGAAGATGCTCTACATTTGGCATATCGAAGACATCATTAAAAATATCTTGCACGAGCACCAATTAGCGATCCATACCGAATTCAACAACGAACTTCCGGCACCCATGAGCTATAACGTATCGACAAACACAATCAGTTTTAACTACTTAGAAGTTAACGGATATATAGGTAAAATTAAAATCAATGAATCGAAAAAGAACATCGTTCAGATTATGGTTTATCATGAGATTGGGTATTATTTAACCTTTAAGAAGCACAAGCATGATCTGCGCACGCTTATGTACGGGGAAGATGAAGAAATCGAAGAACTTAAAGCGGAGATTGAAAGAAATGCCTGGGATTACGGTCGGACACTTGTGCCTGAAAGATTGCTGCCGACGTATGACCTGTTGCGGGAGAAAGACAGCATGTTAATTAAAGGATTATAAAAAAATCAGCCTTTTTGCATCTGAGTCAGATCTCAGAATTACATTAAAGGCTGATTCCTCGTTATTCGTTAAAAGTCCGCCAGATGATCCGTTACACATCGAAAACCCATATTGCCTGTGGAGCTGTCCATTGTGTTCGAGCTGCGGGCTGCAACCCGGTAGCGATTGCAATAAGAGTGGTGGCACAGGTAGGATCCGCCTCTCATCACTTTGGAAGACGGATTGTTCGGCCTGCCGGGTACAGCAAACGAATCTGAGCACCATTCCCATACATTTCCAGCCATATGATACAAGCCATAGTCGTTGGTCGGAAATGCCTGCACCTGGGCAGTGCCGAAATAACCATCTTCCTCGGTATTCTCACGGGGAAATTTACCCTGCCAGATGTTGCAGTAATGTTCTCCGTCTGGCATCAACTCATCTCCCCACGGATATTTCTTTTGTTCAAGGCCGCCACGTGCTGCGTATTCCCATTCTGCTTCCGTCGGCAGCCTTTTTCCAGCCCATTTGCAGAAGGCTTCAGCATCATTCCAGGAAACATGAATAACAGGATGGTCAAGACGGTCGTCTATTGATGAACCCGGTCCCTCCGGCTGGTACCAATATGCCCCTTCGACCGCAAGCCACCAGGGTGTCTGCGGCAGCTTCTGGACCTTAAATTTAGGATCAGGGGCGATAAATTGGTAGAAAACAAACGACCAGCCATATTGCTCGGCCTCTGTCATATAGCCTGTCTCTTCTACAAATTGCTTGAAATCGGCATTACTTACCGTGTGCGAGTCGATATAAAAAGGGTCGATTTTCACTTCTCTGACAGGACCTTCTCCGTCAAATGGAAATCCATCTTTATCATCCGTCCCCATTAAAAATTCTCCGCCAGGCAGGCGGACCATTCTTTCTTTTAACTTCACCTTCTTATCTGCCAGCGTTACCTTTGACGCTTTTGTTTTTTTCGTACCTGCTTCAACATCAGCCCGGCTGGCCTGACAGCAGGGTCGTACATTCTCTTCCTTCATGAGACTTCTCCCTTCATAAATCTAAAGTGGTAAAAACGGGATAATGATCAGATGGATAACGGCCATTCACTGTCTTTCGATCAATCTCTGTTTGTCCAATCTTAACATCTGTCGTGCAGAAGATATAATCAATGGGTTCCCCTTCTGTGCCGCCTTTAAAATGATGGAATGTTCGTCCCGGAGCACCATCCAGAGAGGAAAATGCATCTTGCAGGATTAGTTTTCCTCTTAAACTTCGAATGACTCTACTCTCTGGTTCACTGTTGAAGTCCCCCGTCAAGATGATCGGAACCTTTTTCCTTATATAATGAGCATAAAGCCTTTGCCAGAGTAATGCGGACCCGTTTTCTTTCGCTGAAGAACTGATATGGTCGAGATGAGTGTTGTAAACTATAAACTCTTCATAAGGCGCCTGCCTGAAACGGAAGTGCCCCCACGTACAAATTCTCGGAAAATCACTGCCCCAGCTGATGCTTCCAGCAAGCTCAGGCTGTTCAGAAAGCCAGAACTGGCCATAGTGCCTGCATTCTACTGTAAGATCGTTATAGAAAATCGGGCACAGTTCATCAGAGAGTCCACCTCGTCTTCCTTCCCCGATCCATTTATAATCGGATAAGGCTTCCTCAATATCTCTTGTCATGTCAATCAAGGCTTCCTGAATGCCAAGAACATCGGGCTGGTGGCAGCGAACCATCTGTGTAACCTTGTCGGCTCTATGTGGCCATGAATCTTCCCCATCCTGCTCTAAATTCACCCTTACATTGAAGGTACCGATTTTAAATTCCATTATCACACCTTCTTTCTCTTATGAATAAAAGGACCAACTAATCATCTAGTTGATCCTTTGTTAGTTCATCGGATAAGACGGTCGGTAAAAAAGGACATGCCACGTTTATAAGCTGTCAACCCGTACAGCATGGAACTCCAGTCAATTAACGTCACCTTCGTTGGATACCATCTTTCCGGCTGTTCTAAATGCCACCACGAGCAGCGATGCAGACCGTAGCGGTATGCCGCACGTAATTTTTTCTCATCTTCATGATCTTCCCTGTTTTCATAGGTATCAAACGGAAGGTGAAGACGATATAAAGCATACAAATCATAAATTCCCGCCGGATTAACGGGCAAAAAGCCGGCCACGATATAAGCGGAGGCTATATCTCCCGGGGAGTTGTTGATTTGATCAGCATGATAACCGCCATGCAGTCCGTCATTTGGCCCTGCTCCATATCCCCACACATAAGAGGGAACGTCACCAAGTTCTTTCCATTTTAACTGATCGGCGAGACAAGCATTTTTATAGTAATCCCTATAGACTGGACTGTCTGCATATTCAGGAACGAGGTAAAAAGGAAATTGATGGACGAAAGAAGATAAAAAAGATGCCCGTCCATGTGCTCCATTCATGTCTGTCAAAACAGGAATATCGCGATAATGAACTTGAGGTAAGTCCGGGATTTTGTCCTCGGAAAAGTTTTGATACCACAAGTCTTGTATCGCTTCATTTTCCGGCTGTCCAAGCAGCGCCAGGTGAGCTGCCAGTACATATTCGTTAAAGGCGGGGAGCGGCATAATACCTTCCCCGTCTTTAACCACCATATTGATTGACCCTTTCTCTTTATCAGCAACTATAACGTTCCAGTCAATTTCTTTTAACAATGCACGTGCCATCTTTTCAATCTCCGGATCTTTCTCTATAAAATGCTGGCCGGCAAACAGGGCCCCAGCTACTAATAAGGAAGTGTCAATCGTCGAAATCTCAGACTGCATATTCTCTCCTGTTTTCATATCGACAAAGTGGGCAAAAAAGCCTGTTTTCGGATCGCGAGCTGGGCGGCACCCTTCAATATTTCCCATGGCTGCATTTAAAGTGAGCTTCACTTTAGCTGCGGCATCCTGCTCCCAGCCTTCAATATCCGCCACGCAAAGTCCGATCAGTCCGACTCCCGTAGCTGCAATTGAGCATTTTCGTTCTGGATTGTCTTCAAACGTTTTATAACTATCTGCATATAAGCCAGTCTCAGGATGACGGGAAGCCTCAAGCAAGCGGTAGGCCGCCTCATACTGTTTGTCGAAAAAATCCTTCACTTGATCAGGAAGCGTGTCATAAAGCTCAGTAGTATTTTTCAAAGACTTATCCCTCCCTCTGATAGATTTTTATAAATTTCTGGTGCCTTCGTTCCAGACGGTCGGCCGCTTCATTCCTGCCTTCATTGCGCAGCCTCTTCACATAGCCGTGATAATCACCTTTTGTATGAAATGGTCCGCCTTCTTGAATGACATTCCACATAGGATCTGTCGGAGAATCTGAAGTTGCCATTTGTTCGGCCACCCACTCATCCAGCAGCCTAAGCCCTTTACCTACAATCTCCGGTTTCTCATCAACTAGATTGTTCGTTTCATGAGGATCTATCTCTATATCAAACAGCATCAGATCAGGGAAATCCTTCAACCCATCGTGATACGTACGAATCAGCATCCAATTGTCAAACCGAACGCCACGCTGGCAGCTCCATGCAGCCTGACTGACCACGAGGTACGGACGGCCGGCTTCGGCGCCCTCAGTTATTGCAGGCAGAAAACTTGTCCCATCCCAGCGCTCGCTCTGTTTTCCTCCAACATGTTCAATCAATGTCGGACCAAGGTCAATCTGGTAATGAAAATCTTCATCAACATGACCTTCTTTTAAATCCGGACCTGCCATAATCAGAGGTATACGACTTGTAATATGGTCAGCTGTCTGGTGGTCTCCATAAACGTTTAATTCTCCCTGGTTTTCCCCATGATCCGCAGATAGAATAATTGTTGTTTCCTCCAGCATCCCTTCTTCTTCTAAAGCTTGAAGCAGCTTGCCGATATGATCATCTACATGGCGGATCGCCGTATCATATCCATCAATCCAGCGCTTGAAATCTTCTACCGACGCGATTTCCTCAGGCAGATTCGGCCATTGGTTGCGGTCTGGAATCTCCCTAGCACTCATCGGTCCATAACTTTCTCGGTGTTCAGCAATGATCTCATCCGTCAGCCAATCAGGGGCCGGGTCGTTTTCAAATGGATTGCCATATTCCTCAGGCGTACGGTAAGGTGTGTGCGGATCCCAGAAATTCAAATACAGGAACCAGTCCTCTTTTTCCGTCCCTCTTCCTTTAATCCAGCGTAAAGCTTCCCTTGAGACGTCACCAGCCGTTTCACCTGCATGCTTGCCGGTATCATGCATTTCCAGAAAGCCTTCGAGTACATTCCACTTGGCATGGCGGCCAGGAAATGGACTGATCATTGCCGTATGATGACCTTTAAAGCGCAGTTCCTCTACCCAAGCCTGATAAGGACTATGATGATGATTGAAAGGACGATCCTCGCCTATCGGCCGTACATCGGCATCCAATCCGCCGTGGTTAATGGAGCCTGTATGAATTCCAAATCTAGAATTAAACATCGCATTTCTAGAAGGAGCACAGGGCGCGTCCGAAGCATAATAATTTGTAAACCTGACACCCTTCTCAGCAATCCGGTCCATGTTAGGTGATGTGTTGCGGTGGTAACCATAAGACCCCAGGTGGTCTGGGCGAAGAGAGTCAATATCAATGTAAAGAATTTTCATATGAATCTTCCTTTCTTTTAAAATAGAATTTGCTTTAGAGCAACAAGGAATCTAATTAAAGTTTACCGTGAGCTGATCATCTATTTTTGCGTGTTTTTTTGAAAATAGGTAAGTTACTTCATTCTCTTGATGAACGGTGTACTCTTCACTCGGAGCTATTTTCCTGTCAGTTCTTAAAGCGATTACATCTTCTGACTGGGTAAGTCGGAAACGAATCGAATCGGTGTTAATCTTATTAATTTCAGCAGTGGCATATTCGATCGTCACGTCTCCAATTCCAACATTCACAGGAAGCATTACACCCTCCTTTGCTTGCAGCTCAAGCTTCCGGCCATTAAACAACTCGCTTCCCTCTTCATAAACATGTATTTCTTTATCAAATCCATCTAAATTAAGGATATGAAGAAATCTCTCACCTTCTTTAGAAGCCGTGGATGTCATGAAAACACCATAGTATTTACTATCATTCGTTAAGGCAGGTTTTGAGCCCAGTCTCTCTAATGCTTTTTGAAATAAGCCAGGATCACACGGATAAGGTGCAGCGATGACTACAGCTCTTCCCTTTCCTGCTTTAGTATCAAAACCACACGGTTCATCCGTTCCATACACCCGAAGCAAAGGTTCAGCTTGTGCCCCTAATTCAAATACCTGGGCTTTATGAACTCTTACTTCAGCTCTGCCCTGCGCCCAACCATCGGTGTAAACTGATAAGTGATGATCCGGGCCTGCCAGGCGGGTGTTTGCAGCTTTTACATCCAACGTTTCCTCCAGAATGCGGCATGATTTTCCTTCCATATCGTAAGCCGGGAGCTCCCCATACACTACTAAGCTGCCCCCGTTTGTTACGTAGTCTGCTAATTTCAGCTGTACCTTTTTGGCCATGTACCGGGCGGATGGTACGGCTAAAACGGAGCTGACTGCTGGATCGACTGGTTTGTTTTGAATATCGACAGAGCCATATCTATAGCCCGCCAGAAGCATTGCACGGGCCATATTTTCCCACGCGGCAGTCGATCGATTAGCCTCTATATTTTGATAAATTTCTTTCATCTTTGAACTGTGCGGATAACGAGCTTCGGTCATGTAATAGTCAGGGATAAAGGCAAAGGCAACGTCATCTCTCTCCTCATGCATTACAGACAGCTTATCTGAAACTGCCATGATCGTTTGAATCGATCGCGCCATTCTTGGAAAAGTATAATTCAGCTCCCCTTCCGGACTGATAGGGGCCGCAAACCCATGGCGCTCTCCTGTGGAAGCAATCCGGTCATTCCCATCGTCTCGCTGATCGCTGAGGCGATAATTTTTTCCTCCGGTCATTAAATAATAATTAATGAGCCGGTTCCCCTGCGCAATGCACATACGTGCTTTAAAGTCCGAAGCTGAAGGGTCAAGTCGGCCGCTGTAATTATTGCCGAAATTGCCATCCCCGCAGTTAAACTCCACAGACGTTAAAGGCTGCTCCGGCCGATGAACTGCATCCATAAAGCCATTGATGACGTAGAGGTCCTGAAAGGTATTCATATTTAAATCGCCAAAATAAATGTCTGATCCCGATAAATACCCCGGATCCTGGGTATATGACTCATACAGCTGGCTGATTCCAATTGGGTACGTAAACCCTCGCCCGCCGCCGGTTCCGTGAATATTAACAACAAATGGCACACCTTTTACTCCGAATTCCTCCGCATAGCTTCTTAATTCCGCAATATACCCTGCAAACCTGTGACGCATAAAATAACCTAGATCAAAATGCAGCTCTGATACATAGCTTTCTTCTGGAGAACGGAAGGAAGAATAACTTCCTTTCAGCTCAAATGGATAACGCTCTCTCAGCGCTTCTTCGCCATAGCGCTCGCGCAGCCACTCTGTGAAATCATTCAGCACATGGTCGGTTAAGTCCGGACAATTACTCACCCAGGAGAGCATCCCCACCTCATTATCCAATTGGACACCAATGATATTTCCTCCATTCGGCTGTAATCTCGGTGCTGCCACCTCCATAACGGCGGCATACCATTTCTTCGTCTCCTGTAAAAAAGCAGGGGCCGTATAATCCAGCGTTTTCGCTAACGTCTGCTTTCCGTCCCATGTAACTGGAACGATGTCGGGATGCTTGTCAATTACCCAGTAAGGAATGCCCTCATTTTTCATTTCTGCCATAATGAACGGCCCGGGACGTAAGAAGAAGTAAAGATCATTTTGAGCACATAGGTCAATAAACCCAGCCAAATCCAGTTCAGGACGTGTCTTTCCTTCTAAATCGATCGTACCTTCGAATTCTTCATGACAAAGCCATGGAACATAGGAGGCGACAGCATTGCAGCCTGCCTCCTTCAGCTTATCAATCCGGTCCTGCCACTGGGAGCGGTCGAGCCGGTAATAATGGATCTCGCCACACATGATGATTTGTGGCTTGCCATCAATCAATATTTGCTTATCCGTGATTTCAATCATGCACAAATCTCTCCTTTCTTTAGCGTTAAGCTGTTATCTCTTTCGATAGAGTGTTATCCTTTGTCGTTAGGGTGTTACCCTGCCACGTTAGAGCTTTGTCCTTCCTCGTTAGGGCGCTACCCCCTTAAGTTAGGGCGCTGTCTCCCCTTTAATTTAAGGAAGAAAAATCTCGATCACATTCGCTTTCTCCCTGCACAGCTGCTCGAGCTCCTTCTGTTCGATACGAAACCCGCCTTCACGATAGGTATTTTTGGCAAATTCCACTTTTTCTACCGGCTGATTATTAATGGTGACGCGCTTCTCTCCTTTTCCAAGCGAATAGACAAAGGTGACAGGTTTATCATTGATTTGAAAATCAAAGCATAAGCCATCAAACTCGTCCGTGAGAACGGGATCAATTACTAGATGCTCACCTTCTAAACGAATGCCTAAGCAATTCGAGATAAGCTGATTCATATAAATTCCAGGACCGCTGGAATAAATTCGCCATCCCCCTTTTACAGCAACGGACCCATCACGCAGCTTGCCAAAATTCTCTTCGGCCTCATAACGTGTATTAAATTTCCCATCCGAGCTGCTGAAATAGGCATTGCTCTGTCTGATTTCTGCGTTAGGTACTACTTCCTGAATGTTGATTGGATTAATTTTCTGCAGCCCCTGCCATACTTCCTCTTTCTTCCCGAGTTTTGCCATTGCTTCGACGAAACGGATATGGGCGTGGACATATTGCAAGCCGATTTCCCGGCCGAAATTGGACGCTTGCTCAGCCCGTTTGAAATGGGTGCTCACCCCGCCATCGTAATGAGCAGGACGATTCATTAAACGCACACCATCCGGGCAGGACAGTTTTTCTTTAATGATTTGATAGTGCTGCTCGGCCTGCTCAGCCGTTAGCAGTTCACTAATAATACTCCGCTGCATCGGCAGCAGCCTATAATCGATCCCTGTAGTATTATCCTCTGGATGAAGCATCAGCTCAGGCTCTCCCGGCTCTTCCATATATACAAAACCAGGCAGAACTTCCGTTTGCAGCATATATTTCTTAAAATCTCCTTCTATCCCGGAAGCCAGTGAAGCAAGTTCAGAAGCGTGCCGGAGATCGAATGACTCCAATACGTCTGCCAATCTTGTAACCACTTGATACGTCAAGGCCACCGTCCAGCTGCTGACCATATACTGCTTCAGCTGCGCGTTAGCCGGCTGGAGCGTATCGTCCCAGTCACCGTCTCCATAAGAGGATAAATACGTATCATGTAAAAAGTGTTCTTTAATATAGTTAATTTCTTTCTTTGCGTGCTCGTAGATGGTCGCTTTTTCTTCCGTCAAGTCAAACCCGTCCCCCCGTTTCGTATAAGGGACCTTCTCCTGTAAAATCTGATAATCCTTTGTCACTGTTAAATAGTCACTTAACGCTTTCAGCGGCCAGACGATAATATCTCCATGACTTTCTCCAGCCTGAATATGGGAATACTTATCAAACATGAACCATTGCGGCCAATTGCCATCTTCCGCAAATTGATGGGTGTAGACCGTTTTTATGATTTCTTTTACAGATTCATAGTTTTGCGTCGCCATAAAATATTCCATTGGTCCCTGACACACATCACGGGTCCCCCAGGCTGCCCCGCTGTATTGCTCAAGACCATGCGGCACGGAAAAGTGCACAAGCATGTTATGGGTATACCACCAGGCGAGGGCGTTCACTTTATTTAGCTGCTCGGTCTCTATCCCTTTTTCAGAAAGGTGAAAGCCGTTCATGACGCTGCGGTAGTACTCGCGGTAACGCTCTATTTCACTCTCAGTTGACCTCTCCTCTACCTCGAGGTCTTCTCCATGCAGCAATCCCTGAATAATCATTTCCCATTCATCTGCTGGATCAAGGTCACATACTACAAGGGAAGCACATCCCGGCTTTACGTTAGTAACAAGCTTTTGTTCATCGGCTGTGTCAAAAGTGGCTCCGTTGATATGAATTTTGTACAATAAATCCGGATAGACCCCTGTATTCATCGCTGTTTCATCCGCGGTTACCGTAAGAGTCTGCCCCTCCCGACGAACATGAAAAGGGACTTCATATTCATTCGGATGCATAACTACTTGATTCGTCACTAAGTACCGATATTCCCCTCCTCCTGCTGCCTTTACGGTAAGCCGGACCTCTGGTGAATCGACAGTCGTGTAGCTTGTAATTATGAACGTCTCGTCTTCTGTTTTGTAATACCAACGGGCGTAGTTAAAGCCCACTTCATATAAAGAAGGCATAGTCAGCAGCTGATAGGTGCCATCCATCTCTACATAGATGCGCTGACCGGACGTTTTTAAGATGTTAAGAGCATTTCGGGCATTGGTTAAAAGCTTATTAAAGTTCGTATTTCCTACAACGAGCTGGGCATTGAAGATCCCATACATCCATGACGTAGAGGTAATCGTATTCTCCTTCAACCGGTCGTTCTTACCTGACATCACGATATGACCATGCGGACGCTCTACCAGCTTTTCTTTTTCTTTTAAAACGACGTGTTCATAGCTGTCAGTGAAAAAAGAAAGCAGCCTGTCTCCGTCCCATTCCTCCTGATGACGGTTTGGGTACAGGCTCTCAATCTCAGAAAGAGGCATGGATTCCCCGCATAATACGTCGCCGATGCTAGGAGTTTTTTCTATTTTTTCCACAGGCTCTTCATCCTGAGGCTCACTAGCTTTTACCTCATCCCATGCTTCTTGAATAGTCTCTTGATAGGCAGGCTCGCTTACGGCCGCTTCATGGTTTTCCATCAAAGCTCCATAAAAGATAAACTGCTCTTCTCCTGAAAGCTTTACCTTTTCAGATTGAAGGGCCGTATAGGCGAACTCATATTGATAGACTTCATTAGCGAGCGAAGATTCAGCTAATACTACCGGCTGGTTTGTTTCTTTGTACGACTGTCCAAAGAATTGAAAACCATCTGTTGAATAGCCAGCAGCGCGGGTAAGTGATCCCTGCTGTACATACGGAAAACCCGTCGACTGCTGCTGATTCTGACGTGAACAGACGATCCAGCCTTTTTCCTCATCCTCAAAAATCTGGTGGTCTAAGTACTGGGAGATGTAGGCTTCATTATTTCTTAATGCTCCTTTATCCGCGACACCGAGGTCCTGGCCGTAAACAATGTCAATTTCGGCCTCCTGTCCCTCTGCTTTCACATCCCAGAACCAAACGCCACGGTCGGTTAAATGGAAAACCACTTCATAATGTATGTCATCAACTGTACCTGTCCATACCGCATGGCGATTACCGAAGGCTACATCACTTCTAGAATTGATCCCGAGCAGTGGGTAAGCATGAATGTTATCGTCCCGGTGGACGCGCAAATACAAGTTATTGAGCGATCCATCTAACGGATTGGTCATTAATTGGTTAATCATAATGCCTTTATAAGCAGCTTCTGACAGATCTCCACTCGTTAAGAATGAAAATTGATATTCTCCTGCTGTTAATGTAATGGTTGAGTCTTTCGTGAGTGTCACTTCACATACCTCCAACTAAATTATTGAAACGTTTCAATTTAGACTTAAAAAGTACTTTTTTAAAATGGGTTTACTTCTTTCATGTTTATGAAATAATCCAGAGACTTGATATCTTCCCGGAGGCAATTGAATCGATCTCGTGCAGCGCACTATCATAGAATTATTCGCCCGTAATCCCGGAACGGTCCACACCCTCTACGAACCAGCGCTGCGTAAAGAAATACACTATCAGCAGCGGCAGTATTGATAACATCGTCCCAGCCATGCTGATTCCTTCGTTTATATTCGCTGCTTCTGTATCGCCGGTGTACATTTGATCAAAGGTGGCGTTGAACTTCCCTAACTCAATCGGCAGTGTTGTCAGTTCATTCCCAAAGTAGAGGCTGGCAAGCGCCGTCTCGTTCCAATACCAAACAAATGAGAACAAGAAGGAAATTATGATGGCCGGCACTGCCATAGGAATAGCGATTGTCATGAAGATACGGAAGTGACCCGCTCCATCTAAATGAGCCGCTTCTTCTAGAGCTTTAGGAAGCATTCGGAAAAATTGATAGAAAATCAGAATAAAAATCGCACTGTTTAACCCCTGACCGAATAAAGCCGGCAGTAGAAACGATAAGATACTTCCAATCAGCTCAAGTTCATTAAAGAAAACATACCTTGGAATGAGCAGCACCTGAGGCGGAATGATAAATGTGATTAAGACCAGCCCGAACAAAATCTTTTTAAAGGGAAACTCGAACCTTGCAAAACCGTAGCCGATCACAGCTGCGACAGCCGTCTGCGCAATCGACGGGATGACGGTGACATACAAGGTTTCCAGCAGGGTCGGGAATAAATCCAGCACCCGGTAGGCTACCTCATAGTTCTCTACATAAAAGGCGGACGGAATCCAGCTGATCAATGGATTTAATAGATCCTCCAGCGACTTGAAGCTGTACGAGCCCATATATATGATTGGGTATAAATAGACAAACCCAATGACAATTAACAGTCCGTAAACACAAAGCTTAAACAAAAAGCCATTATTCCCTTGTACTCCAAGCAGAAAGCTTTTGGTTTTGGAAGAGTACTTATCTAGTCTTTTCTTCTGAACAGGAGTCAGCTTAGTATCGAGCATTCGTTATCCCTCCTTTACCTGTACTTTTTATTTCCTCTAAACACCATAATTCCTACACTGAAAGCTAATACGACCGCAATGACAAGAAAGTACATCCATGAAAGGGCAGATGCATACCCAAATCCTGTTGAGACTTCAAACATGTTGCTTTGAATATGATCCACCACAGGATTCAAGGCAAAAATCGAATACGTCACTATCGTATAGATCAAATTAACAATAATCATCGGGTACAGCGTGGGTAAAGTGACCTTCCAGAAACACTCCCAATTAGAAGCACCGTCTATTTTGGCAGCTTCATAGATCTGCTTGTCGGTTTTCTGCAGGGCTGCCAGGAAAATTAAGATTTGTACGCCTGAGTACCATAGAATGATAATTAAGTTATCCATTAAATACGTCAACACCGTATTGAGGAACCCGTCAGTATTTGATAAAAACACGGCAAAAATTGCATACTCTTCAATCGAAGGAATCGAAGTTACATCCTGATCCATTAAATCCGTAATAACGGGCCCGCTGGCTATGATGACGGGAAGAAAAAAGATCGTCCGGAAGAATCCCCTCATCATAATCGGCTGATTAAGGAGCAAAGCAATGATGAGGGAAAAAACGATGATAATCGGTGTCGATATGACGAGTTCTCGTAAGAAACGGAGCAGTACTTGGGTAAACTGCGAATCTACCGTAAATGCATACATATAGTTTTCAAATTTAATAAAATCGGTTTGAATGCCATTAGGCGTAATTTTCACTTTCTGGAAGCTTAAGAACAAGGAATAAAACAACGGAAAAGCTGTAAAAACGAGAAAGCCAAGGATCCAGGGGGATAAGAACGTCAGCCCAAGGACACTTTTTTTCTTTTGCAGCGACATTTGTTTTATCACGATGGATCCCCCCTGTCGATTACCTGATAGCTTTTTGCTTCTATTTCTACTCCATCCAGCTCAACGTCCTTACTTTTGTAGTTGATAAGAATGGATTTTCCGTTTGAGTAATGGACTTCCACAAGGTCGGGCTCATGTACCGTCCGGTCTGTAATCGTTTCCCCTTCAACCTGGCCTAAGCTTTGCTTCACGGTTTCATATTGGTGAATAATCTCGCTTTCCCAATTATCAAATTGAGAGGTATATAAATCTTCGGATGGCGTATGCATTAATTCGTGCGAAGGCTCTGTCGTCAAATAGAACGATGGATTAGCACCATATTCAATCATGCGCAGGAGCTCATCGTCCGGACTGTTATGAAAATTGGAAAAAGAGGCGTAATAAGGCACATGCCCTTTTAATACAATTTGTAAAAATGGCACCGTATCCGTAACGAAACTATAGTTCGACGAGTACATCGGGATATCCAGGTACCGGTCCGATTGAGCGAGCATGTAGTCATTCGGCTGATAGAAAGAAAGAGAATCCAAGCCTGCTTTTAATTCCTCCGCCATATCCTGAAAGACATCCACTACTTCAGTTCTTAGTGAATCACTGGTAAAGTCGGAGAACAGTTTATTTCCACTCGAGTCTACAGCTAAATTTGCGATCTGCCGCTCTTCATATTCATTACGATCTTCTATTGCCATTTCGAGTGACTTTTCAGGGCTTAAATAATAATACTCGTCAGCTTCACCTTCACTCTTAATCGTCTGAGCATTGATTTTTCTTGCTACATCCGTCTGACCTGAAAATCCTGAAGCCCCTTCATATGCCTTTGTGTAGTCCGTGTAGTAGTAAAGCGGGATATCATTTTGGTCAAAGTAGTTATTTACTTCTTCAAAATTCCTGTCACTCCCTAATTTATTTTCATAAGGAAATTTCTGAGGAAGCGTACCGGTATATCCACCTTCAGTCCAGCCTCGGTATACGGCATGCATATCGTCCACACCTTGCTGCTGCAATCGTTCCACATAATCAGGCAGGTCAGTCACTGCGGTCATCGGCTGCACAGAATCTCGCAGCAGTCCGCTTTTTACTTCCCCGCCTAAGAATTCCAGACGGACATCCACTTGATCATTCCCTGATTTCAGCATATCGCGGTCGAGCAGATACTGCTGGTAGGTTTGGGCCATACCTACATAATTTGCCTTATCCTCATTAAGAAAAGTAATGCGTTCCTTGATATCGAATTCATTCATTTCTTCCTGAAAGACGTTGTAGCCGCTCATATCTTGACTTGTCGGCTGATAATATTGGTAACGATAATTATATTGCGCCGTAACCCAGTGAAAGTCTGTCGCGATACCGGATGGATAAGCGATCAGATCCGCAAAGGTCTCCCCTTCATCAATCACAGCGACGTAACCATTCTCATCGACTCCATTTGTCATTCCATAGACAGGCATCGTAATCTTATGCGCTTTGTTGGTACGGACTTCCTCTTCTTCAGAGCCACTTCGTTTAAACCCTTCATCTTCTCCATAGATGGAAGCCTGAAAAGGAGCCATGGATGATGGCTGCTTTTCGTTAAATCGCATAAGAGCACCGCTGCCGTCAGGAATAAACGTATAGCCGTCCATCTCCGTCCCTTCAGAGGCTCCTAAGAAAGGATACACACGCACCGCAGCCAGCTTTCTTTCTTCCTCTGTGATTTCGCTTTGAGGAACATGGATTTCAATAGAATCGCCGTCTAACTGTACTTCAAGCTCCATCGTAATGGCCGCTTCTTCGAAAGCAATCACTGCCGAAAAACCATCCTCCTGCTCGGTTACAGATACCTCGGATTCATTGGTAAGAATGCTTTCTGAAGAAGTTTTATCCTCTCCATCAACATAATCAATCGTGACAGCCGAATGAGCCATGTCCGACCACGTTTCATTTAAGTTGTATTCTTTATCTTCACTCAGTCCGGAGCTCCAAATATATCCCGTCTGTTTGTTTTCAATCTGCAGCGCCAGCGATTCTTCTTCCACATATAGAGCCAGATCCTCATTCTCTGCCACCTTCTCATATCCAGCAGATAACGACGTCTCCCTCACAAGTCCTTCTTCATTCTCGGGCTGGGTGAACTGATTCGATTGATAGCGCAGCATGTCATTCGCACGTTTTTCTTCCTCTTCTTTCACATCTGTATCTGGATCACTGTCAGACAGCGTATTAGCAATTACCGTGACAGGAAATAATAAAATCAACAGGGCAAGTACCCATTTCCACTTCTTAAACACGCAGCATCACCTCCTCAATGATCGAGCTGACAAAGTCATACAATTGATCAAACAGTACGTAGAGGACAAAGAATATTAATACAGTAAGAAACATCCCAAACAATGTAACGAATAAATTCCTGACTGTCCCCCAGAAGGAATAATCATGTATTTCTTTAATCGTTGTGAATAAAATGATGATCGACCACACGATGATGATCTGCATCGAGAACGTGTAAACAAAAGCTTCGTTAAAGGTAAGAATGTTAGAAACGAGCGTAACAGGGATTAGAAACAACAGGATTGGTGCCAATGAGTAAATCGTTCCAATATAAATGTCCCTAAACCTGCCTTCTCCTTCTGTAATCGTACTGACTAAATAATTAACGACGATAAACAAGAGCAGAGGAAGGAGCACAGTTCCTATTTCAAAGAATAGGTTTACATCTTCTAATACACGGTCTGTAAAAAGAAAACCTGTCCAGTAAATCCGCAGTAAGTATTCAAAGACGAGCACAAGATACAAGACGGTCGCAGATATAAGCGAAACTCTTTCACCATTTTTTAAATAATAGACGCTGTCGATCGGCTTCTTAAGAAACCGGGTTAAAAACACAAGCTGATTTACGAGTGGGACCCGCTTTATCTGACCGGTCGTATTCCGGACTGGATCGAGAATGTTTTTCTTGCGATCTGTGAATTTCACGGTATACCTTACTGTGAAGAAAGCGAAAACGATCATAAAAGCACCAGCTAAATTGTTTTCCATCCACCGATAGCGAATTTCCCAAAAAGCATTGGAATAGCCGTCTTTATCGTTAGCTAATTTGAACTCCTTCAGCGCCTCATCGTACTCCTGTTGTTTATACAAGGCTTCCCCTTTCGCTGTATGAGCCAGGCCGAACGAAGAATTTAACCGCAGAATCTCGTTCCAATAGTCTTCACTCTCGACGTAAAAGCCTTCTTCAAAAAGGGCTAACCCTTGATGAAGAACAGACGTGAATTCCGTAGGTTCGTACACTTGAATGTTTCCCTGCTCCCTGTCTGTTACATAAAGCCTGCCGACATCATCTACTTCGATACTGGACGGCTGAGTCGTCAGGCCGAGTCGGTTGTTTTCATTCGTCTTCCCACCAAAGGAGAACAACTGGTTACCAGAGCTGTCATACTCATAAATGATGCCATCGCTGCCAACGGTGTAAATATTTCCGATCGATCCTACAGCGATATCGACTAAGTTGGTTTCCTCTGTCATCGCAGGGGGTAAGATGTTGCCACCTTCAATATTCAATTTACGAATCGCTTCCCACGTTGTACCGGAAGTTATCGTGTAGACCAGCCCCTGATCATCGATGGAAATATTTCCGGGGGCCGGCGGTTCTTTCATAAATAGATTGGCTTTCTGCCTTTGCGTAGTCGCCATTTCTTGAAGAAAAGTTCCTACAGACGGCGCCAGTGTATTCGCTCCGTAGTAGCCTAGAAAAGTCCCATCCTCGCTTAATTGAATAATGCCGTTCGTCGCACTTTCACCGATAATGTATATATTTCCCCGCGTGTCTACCGAAACTTTTTCCGGCTTATACGGGGCACTGTTCCCGAATAACGGGGATTCCGGCCGCTCAAATTCATCGAGAATCTCTCCGTTCTCCTGGAACTTTACTACTTTTTCGCTGCCATAGTCGGCGACATAAACCTCGCCGTTCTCATCGGCATACACGCCTAAGGGCTGGTTTAATTCCTCTGCGCCGTAAACCTCAAGCTCATTTCCTTCTTCATCAAATTTCGTTACCCGCTGCGTGCCGGAATCAGCGATATAAATACTGCCTTCCCCATCGATATAAATGTCTTCGGGGTTGACGATTTCCGTTTCTTTGGCAAATAATCCGATAGGTGTATAGGCCGTCTGTGTTTCAATATCATTTCCATCAGCTGTTAAAGTTTCTGTATCGTAGGGCACAGAAACGGAAGCAGAAGAAAGTGCGGGAAACAATATGGTTAACCAAAAACAGATGACAGCAGTAATAAATCCCCTCATTTCCCTTCCTCCTAATCGTTACTTAATACCCGAATGTGCCATCGTGTTCATGACTTTACTCTGCATAAAGATGAAAATGATCAAGTTAGGTACAAACATGATCAACGACGCTGCTGCTGCCATCCCTTGACCAGCAACCGTGTTCCCTTCCGTATCGGCCGCTAACGTAGACATGAAAAAGGCAAACGTCTTTAAGTTTTCATCATCCACAAACAACGTAGAGGTCTCTGCGTTATTCCATACAGCCTGGAACGCCAGAATGGAAATCGTGGCAATGGCTGGTTTTACTAAAGGAATGATGACCTTGAGAAATATTTGAAAATCATTGGCTCCATCAATCTTTGCCGCTTCAATCAATTCATCCGGGATTTGATCAATAAACTGTTTGACTAAAAACAACCCGACCGGCATTGCTAAAAGAGGAAGGATATGAGCGAAAAATGTATCGAGCAGCCCTACTTCATCTATTAGCAGATAACGCGGAATCACTACAGCGGCAGGAACAAACATTAATGCCAGTGTATTGATTTCAAAAATCGTTTTCTTAAACTTGAATTGTTTCTTGGAAAAAACATATCCAGCCATAGTACTGATCAGGACCGTTAAGAAAACAACGATTACAGTAACGACGACACTGTTGAATAGATACCTCGTCATCGGAACACCCGTGGCATTTGTGTTAGAGGCTAAGTCGGTAAAGTTTTCAAGCGTCGGCTTCTGCACGAAGAATCTTGGCGGATAAGCAAACAACTCATCAATTGGCTTAAACGCATGCGAGAAAATATAGACAATTGGAATCATCATTAACAGCGCCATTGGGATCAACACGCAGTAGAACTTCAATTGACTTTTATGGAACTTATCTGGATTAATTTTTGTGCCATGAAAAGATGCCATGTTCACACCCCCTGGTAAGTTAGTAATCTATTAATCTTTTTCGGCGAACAGCTTCATAGCAACCCGCGAGAATCCGTAAATAAATAAGAGCAGTAACACAGACAAGGCAGCCGCATACCCCATTTCATAGCGGATGAACCCGAAATCTTCTAAGTGGTTTACAATTAACTGCCCAGCATTTTGCGGTGTCGGGTTTTGTCCTGATAGCTCAACCCCGATTGACCCCGCCTGGAATGTCGTCACAACAGCCATCACCGCTCCAAAGAGCATTTGCGGCTTCATCGAAGGAATCGTGATGTAGATGATTTCCTGGAAGCGGTTTCTAATTCCGTCAATATAAGCCGCTTCATAGATTTCCTTATCAATATTCAGCACCCCTGACAACATCGCGAGAAACCCAACGCCCATACTGCCCCATAAGGTTACGAGAATCATAATGATCATTAAGTATTCAGGGGATTGAAGGAACTGAATGGGTTCGGTAATAAAACCCATCGATATTAAAAGATTATTTAAATAGCCTGTCTGGTCTCCGCTGAAAATGATTTTCCATACGACCCCCATCGCTACTCCCGCTGTCATCGACGGTGAGAAAAGAATTAAAGCGAGAATGGTGCGGGGCCCCTTCGATATTTGCGCCAGCATCCAGGCTAATAAGAAGGCCATTATATAGCCGCCGGGACCTACAATCAGTGAGAAAATTAAGGTATTAGGCAGCACAAACTGCATAAAGGTATTATCCTGCGTAATGATATTCACATAGTTCGAAAGTCCAATGAAGGAGGGGAATTCGATTGTATTGAAGTACGTAAAGGATAATCCGACGGCAACCACCACCGGAATGATGATGAACATCGAAAACAAGATTAAATAGGGCGCTAGAAACACAGATGTACTTAAATGTTCTCTGTTATTCATCAGTCTCCATCCACCTTTCTATCTTTTCGATCGTTGGAATTTCATAAGGCTTCACGAGTTCTCCGTCTTCCATATAATCGAATTCTTCCAGCTTTCTCCGCATTTCACGATTAATTAGAATCACACTGTCATCAACAGATGCGCGGGCATTTTCTCCATCAAATACCACTTTGTTCCATACATTACTAATCTCACGCTCCACCATGTAAGAATATGGCGTCTTCGGTACTTCCTTCATATACTCCCACTGCTCAAGAATTACTTCTTTATGTTCTTCTGGCAAGGGCAATTGTTCAAAGGAATCCAAGTTAGCTGTATTCCACATGTATTCAGGGCCGTATAACGTCTGTAAGGTGGCAGCAAATTCTGTCTGTGTCTCAGATGACATCCACCATTTCAATAACTCCCAGGAGTCCTCCTTCTTTCCGCTTTTATCAAACATCATCGAAGCCTGCCCCGATCCAGGAGCCCAGCGTTCCACAGTGCCGTCCTCCTGTTCCACTCCAGGCTGCGGGGTAATATCCCACCACCCGGAAATTTCAGGAGCAGCCGTTGTAAGCTCAACATACGTACCAAATGGTGCGACACCTATCGGCAGCGTTGAATACCTGAAATGGTTATAAAATCTAGGGACTTGAAGCGGCATACTGTAAACTGTACTTAAGTCAGCCATGAACTGAATGCCTTCGAGAGCCTCTTCTTCATCTATCGTTGTTCCAGTGCCATCATCCTCGTATAGCCCTCCGCCAAATTGATAAATAAACGGGGAAGTCGTCTGAAACGGCTTGAACGCAGACTCTTCCGCTAACGGCGTATAATAGTTCATCCCATAGCGCTGCAATTCAGGCAGAATGTCAGTCACCTCATCCCATGTGTCAGGGACGGGAATATCCAGCTCTTCCACAATGTCCTTTCGATAAAATTGAACAAAGAAATCCTGAGTCTCAGGCAGAGCATAGACGCTATCATCAATGGTTAAAGGCAGAAACGCACCAGGTGAGAACTGCTCTCCTGTTTCGCCGAAATCATCAAATTCCCTTAAATCAACGGCAGATCCTCGAATCGCAAGCTCATAAGGAACCCAGTTGCTTATCCCAAATGCTAAGTCCGGCTGCGTGTCGGCCGCGCTTGCCAGCACAAGCTTCTGCTCATCCGGCATTAATGAATACTTCACCTTAATCCCTGTTTCCGGGGTGAAATTTTGATCCGTCATATTTTGCAGCTGCTCTACGTATTGTCTCGGTCGGTTCACCCATACTTCGATCGTGTCATCCTCAACATCGGAAGTTGCCAGGTTATCGTCAGTAAAGGATTGGAAGAATCCAGAGATAGAATCCTTGGTTTTTGTAAAAAAATCAGCCTCTGCTCCTGGTGGATTCTCATCACCGCCATGAACATAAAATCGGTCGAGCAGCAGCGGCTGGGCGGAGAGGTCCATAGAGATATCCCCCAGTAGCTGCGCTGATGAATTGGATCCAGTGGACAATTGGTTCAAACGGTTAGGAATTTCATCCGGGTTGTCTGCTAAGTTCTCTAGTTTGTCAATTGCGATTTTTAACGATGCGACTTCAGTAGACTCTTCCCCATCGTTTAAAGTTTGCAGGTACTCTACTTTTTCGTTCAGCCTGTCTGCCCAGCCCAGCAGCTGCTCCTCAATATCAGGGATATATTCCTCAATGTCCCAGTCACGAGAACCCTGTTGATTCCCTACAAGCTTACGAATGGAAAGCGACAGTTCGTCAATTTCCTGCATTACCTCATCGATCGTAAATAACACATCAGCGTGAGGAGACGGATCGGCTTTCAGGCTGACTTTATTCGTCCCTTCCTCCAAATAAAAGAGAAAAGGTTCTCCTTCCTCGCTGCCTACAGTCTCATTCGTCCATTCTTTATTGTAGGGAAATTGATACGACTCTACTTCCTTAAAAGGCACTTGATCATTAATGAGTAATTTTCGGTATACAGGGGAACGGGATTCGTTATCCTGTTGCGTCTTAAAAGACAGCTGGTAAAACCCTGCCTCTTCTGCTTCAACCTCCCAGCTGACCGTTTGACCCGGTTCACTCCACGAATCTCCCCCTAATGAATTCAACATAAGGTGCTCACTGTCATAGGGATGAACGGATGGGTCCTCTGTTGATTCAGGTCGAATGTAGGAACTGTTCTTCTCTGAAGGATGCTCTGCTTCAATGGTGAGCAGGTCTTCCTGTTCTTCAGCATCAGGGTAGTCATCCACGTAATCCTCATACTCAGGTATTGAGGTTTGAGAAGTAATGTGAACATTCCCTACGAGCATTTCTCCCCGTAAGTTCGTCAGGGTAATTGTATTTTGACCCTCTTCTAAATGAAACTGAAGCGGCCGCTTGTACATATATGTAGAATCTTCCGCTTTAACATGTGACCATTCTTCGATAGGCTGCTGGTCAGGAATGATGTCATTCCCTAATCGATCAATTTCAAAATCCTCCGTTTCATTCTTCCATTTACTCGGGAACTCAATTTGCCGGCTTTCTGCAAACGGATACTCTCCGTTAACCTGGATTGCACCCTCTATTGGCATGATCAAGTCACCTTGTGGCAAATAATCAAACCCTATCTCGTATAAACCTTCTTCTTCAACCTCGACTTCAACCGTTAATGACTCTTGATTACGCCAATAGAAAACGCGATCCCCATAACCCTGGCTTTCCGATGAAGACAGCCACTCACCTTCATCTATATTCGTAAATGAAGAAGGGGAGACAGCCTGCTTGAAATCAGCAGGGCTGTCCAGACCTTGTTCCTTCCATTCGTTGAGTTCGAGGTGATAACTCTGCTCTTCGATCTGCTCTTCAGCATTCATTTCGTCTCCTTCATTTGCATGTACGAGCATATGAGGGATGAAAAACAAGATCAACAGCGACCATATAAGCACTTTAGACTTCATGATGTTACCTCCTCAACTTATTTCCATAAACGTTTTATTCACCGATCGTCTCTAGCTCTTCTTCATATTTCTGATTCGCTAAATCATTAATTTGACTTGCGTAGTCCTCAATATTTACCTGACCTGAGACGCTGGCATCAATTAATGCACCCATGGTCGCGTTGGATTCATCGCCCACCTCTACGCCGGTCGGGGCTTCCCAGCGAGCTTGTCCATAGCCCGGAGTAGTCTTAAACGGCTCGATTACAGCATTCTCAATATTGTCGTAAGCTTCTTCTAGACCCGGCACGTCTACTCTTTCAAAGTATTCGTCTAGTACTTCTTCATCCGTAATCAGCGGTACACCAGATAAGCCTACTTCTTCTTCCTCATCAGCAAGTTCCATGCGTTTCATGTACCCTTCCTTACCGAAGCCCATCCATTTCGCTAGCTTATATGCTTCTTCAGGATGCTCAGTAGAGCTTGAGATCCCATAGAAATCGTGTGTAATTACGGTTCTGTCTCCAGGGATACCGACAAAATCCCATTCAAAGTCCGCATTTTGCTCGTAGGCTTCGATCGCCCATGTCCCATCCCATCTCATGCCAATTTCACTGTTCATCCATACTTCATTGGCGTCTTCACCGTTGAAGTTAGCCATTTCATCTTCTGACAGCGTCGCATAAGCATATCCGTTTGTGTTGATGTTATTGGCAAGATCAACACCGGCGATAAATTCATTACTATCTAAGTGAAAACCGTCGTTAAACGTATACCAGCCCAAATCTTCACTAGCAGCAGCCGGATACCATTCAGGAATCGCGTTGGCTTCATTCAGCCCTATTACGCCTTGATTAACATTGGTAATATCACTGACAGCGGTTTCAAATTCATCAATGCTCATACCTATTGAGGGTACATCCAGGTTTGCCTCTTCATATAAGTCTTGATTGACGAAGTATCCAAGAATATTCTGTGAAGAAGGAACAGCATAAATGCTGTCGTCGTAAGTAACCGCTTCTTTTACAGCATCAGGCAGCATTTCATACTCTTCGTCTTCGCCAACAAATTCACTGACCTCCATCATCCAGTCATTTGCCATCCCCGTGGGCACATGAGAGACAGAAAAAACATCCGGCATCTCCCCGGCACTCGCAGCAGAAGCTAGAGATTCTTCCCAGGGATCACTGATTGATTCGTCAATCTCCACATTGATATCTGGGTTCTCCTCCATAAATGCATCCACCATCAAACGGTTGAGGTTCGTTTCCCCTTCAGATCCAAAAGCCCAGCTGGCAATGCTGATTGTTACTTTGTCGCCGTCTTCACTACCGCCTGAATCGCCTTCTCCATCTGATGAAGAATCGTCAGAGCACGCAGCCAGAATGGTAAAGATAGTAAACAACGCCACAATAGAAAACCATTTTTTCATTTCATCCACCTCTTCTATTTTTTTAGTAAACCATCAGCTTGATTTCACAAACTCAATTGTCACTTCTTTTTCTAAAGTAGGAAGCAAATGAACCTTAAAACGCCCATCCTTTTCCTCGCTCACTTTTACCCCGGTTGTTTCTACAGGTCTCCATTTAAACGTTTCAAAAACAATCCAGTCTTCTGCCTGTTTTAATTTCACTTTTACCTCCAAAGCTTCAGGCGATTCTGTTAAATCAAATACTTCTGCCGTGGCATAAGCGATCTTTACTTCATCAGTAAGCTGTATGTTCACCGGAAGCATAAGGCCGCTTCTGCCCGGGACACTCACAGCATTTCCTCCGAATAGAAACTCGTTATTCCGTTGAATGGCGGTTTCTTTTTCATATTCATCCAGATTGTGAAGAAAAACAAAATAGCTTTGCTCGGAAATCTCCCGAACTGAAACGTCTAATTCCTGCTCAACAGCAAATTCACTCACCACGCCTGTTCTTTCAGCAAGCTCCCGGATTACCTCGTATTTATAATCGAAATCCAGCTCCATGCCAATACCAAAGACAACCACCTTCCCCCGGCCCAGTTTTTTCTCAAACGCAGCGACTTCTTGTAATTCATCCTCTGACCAGGCAAACGCTCCTTCCTCCACTTCAAACCTTTCCATATATTTCGTTTGGACACTGTCAATCTTGCCTACCTTCGCGAACCCATCTTTTCTTCCCCTACTGCTAACGCCGATGTAGTCCTTTAGCAGGGTACATTCTCTGCCAAGCAAATCCTTTGTTGGAATCGTTGGAAAAAGAACAAGCTTACCTCCGCCCTCCAAATAATCGATCAACTTTTGCTGAACATTCGGGTCCATCCAGTCTATCGAAAACATCCACAGTGTCGGTGCTTTTTCTACATCGATACGTTCGCCATTTTGAATGTTTAAACTATCATAAACGATTCGATTAACACGAAGCCCTTTGGCAACACCATTATATATGTTCATATCACGCTCTTTTTGAAACGTTTCAATTAAAGGTGAAGAAAAGAGATTACTATACTCTGTCTTGTAGTAATCCGGATAAAAAGCAAAGCATGTCTGCGTCTTCTGCTTCGCATTCATTAGCGGTTTTTCAAACGTGCGGTACATGTGACCTAAATGCTGAATCACGTGAAAATGAGGCCTCTTTTCCCCTGAAGAAGATAATGGTGCCTGCCATTCATGTCTTCTCCCGTTTAAACCGATCTGTTCATAATTCTCTCCTCCGGCAAACATGTAATAATTTACCGCATTCATCCCATTCGCGAAGCAGAGCCGGGTTGTCAGATCGAAGGTACTCGGCTGCAGTCTCGGCTTGTCCGAGGCCGATCCGCCCTGGAATTCAGCAGAAAACAATGGCTGTTCCGGAGACTGGATTGCTTTTGTAAATGCATTCGCAAGAACAATATCGACATAGTTATCAAAATCAATATTGCCGATGTAATAGTCTCCCGCTACAAGCGTATCCTCCATTTTTGCTGCTTCGATCAGCTGGCCAATTCCAATAGGATATCTCGTTCCTCGTTTTAAGTAGTCAATTGTATGAAAGCCATGAATATTAATAATAAATGGAATAGAAATCCCCCCTTGCCGGGCCATCTTCTTCACATGTTCCAGATAGTCACGGTAATGCTCCCGCATAAATAAATAGTATTCATGCTTGAGAATCTCTGCCTCATGCTCTCCTGGATTGTCCTTCATGTAATTAAAGGGGTTATCAATCTCAATCTTATTTTCTTCTAAGTACGTCTGAAATTGCTGCTTCGTCACTTCATTAAAATCACCTTCGTTTGTCACCCAGTGGAACATTCCGACTTCATTATCGACCTGAAACATGATCACCGGACCACCGTGCTCAATCTGGAAGGGCTCAATGATTCTACAGACCGAGTGATACCAGTTTTCCGCTTTTTCCAGAAAAGTCGGGTGCATGTAACTGACCACTCGGGTTGGATGATTGGCTCCCTTCTCCGTCTTTGCCAGAGCTTCAGGATAACGTTCAATCAACCAGGGCGGGACTCCGTGATCCTTAATTTCAGCCATGACGTAAGGTCCAGGACGTACGAGGCAATACATCTCTTCTTCAGAAACGATCTGCAAAAAGCTTTGAAAATCACGCTCTGCCCGCGTCTCGCCCGTTAAGTCGATGAATCCTTCTTCATATTCATGAAAAGTCCATGGAACATAAGTACTGATCATATTGATCCCGGCTTCCTTCACCTGTTGAATACGTGTTCTCCACTGTTCTTTAGGAATCCGAAAGTAATGAAGCTCAGCTCCAAATACACACGTTTCCTTTCCATTAATCATTAATTTTTCATCTTTTACTTCGATAATTACACCTCTCTTTAGCTTGAGTGCCGGTGAATAAATTCAATCGGAATTTCCGCCTCTTTAAACTCCTCTTTATTCTCCAGCATGTCAAAAAGGGTTTCAGCGGCCGTCTGCCCCCATTGTTTTTTTTGAACGCGAATGGTTGTTAGGGATGGCTGAGCATAACGAGCTAAATCAATATCATCAAAACCGACCAGCGCTATATCTTCGGGCACCTTTCGTCCTTTTTGCTGAATGGCCTTAATTGCTCCCATCGCCATTTCATCGTTGGCTGACACAAAAGCCGTCGGATAGTCCGAGTTCTCCTCCAGAAACTTATTCATGCTGAGCAGGCCGCTGATTTCAGTAAAGTCAGCCCTGATCAAGTCACCATCATATAACGTCAGACCTTTCTCTGCCAGAGACTCTTTAAAACCTTCTAGCCGACTCTCCCCATCAAAGGATTCAATTGACCCAGCAATAAAGCCGATACGCTGATGACCCTGATCGACGAGATGGTTAACCGCCTGCTCCATACCAAGCTTATTTGGCAGTAATATTTGATTAATATGCGGATTCTCTAACTCTCTATCCAGCACAACAATCGGAAACTTATCATTTGCCAGGCTGTCTAATAACTCGTCACCAATGTGGTAGTTAAGAATAATCGCCCCGTCCACATATTGCTCAAGCAGCAGACGATGCTTATGATCCGAGGCACATACTACCATCTCATACCCTCTCTTGATCACCGTACGCTGAATTCCTTCCAGCAGCTCATTGAAGAACGGACCTGTAAAGCCACTTAAGAAAAACCCAATGATATTACTTTTGTTTTTCTTTAAATTCTTTGCATTTCCATTCGGTCGGTATCCAAGCTCTTTAGCTGCCAGCATCACTTTGTCCTTCGTCGGTTTCGTGATCAGCTCACTGCCATTCATAACATAAGAGGCAGTCGCCACACTCACATTCGCTTTCTTTGCAACATCCTTTAACGTAGCCAAGCTTTTTCCTCTTCTCTTACCTTAACGGCGCCAATTTTTCTTTCTGGTTGAAACGTTTCAATAAAATTATAACGAAGTGTGAAAGCGATTACAATATATTTTTCTGAAATTTTAAAAAATGTAGTTTGTAAACCATAATTCTGAGGATCCTTTTATTCTTAAGAGGCGACCCTCCGCATAAAATGATAACAATGTACTATGAATTCAGGAGGGAGTCGATGTCTTACTTAATTCTATCTTCTCATGCAAAAACAGGTTCAAGAAATTCAGGAGACGATTTAATAAACAAAAGTCTTATCGATATGCTTAAGAAACTAAAAGGGGAAGAAATTACTTATGACGTGTTCAGCTACAGGGATAATCAATTAGCTGACTTAACCGATATGCATCAATATAAAGCCGTCCTGGCTCCCGCATTACGTCCCAGCGTAGAACGGCAGGATCAAACGATCTTCCCTTTGAAAAGACCCCTCCTCTTAGACAAAGCAAGGAATCACAATATTCCTGTATTTGCAATCGGTGCAGGCTGGGGAAGCTATCCCGGCATTATTAAGCAGGCAAAACATCAGACGCTCGATCAGAAGGACAAAGCTCAGCTTCTTTACCACTTCGGGCAACCCGGCACAGCAGCAAAAGGGTGGATTTCGTGTAGAGATCTAACAACGGAGATCTTATTGAAAAACAACGGCATCCAGTGCAAAGGAACCACAGGAGACTGTGCATTGTTTGATGTTAATAAGATCGGCAGAAAGGCAAAGCTGCCTAAAGTGATCAAAAGCATCGCTGTATCCCTGCCTCATAATCAGCAGCACTGGGAAGCCACCTATCAACTGGCCCTTGAACTAAAGAAGACCTACTCCTGTCCGATCTACTTAACGGTGCATGGATACTATGGTGAATTTTCCAATATCGTGAATTCAAATTGGAATCACAATCACTTTATGATCATGGACTTATCAGGAGGAGCCAGGAATCTCAGCTTTTATGAAACGATCGATGTGCATATCGGCTTTCGCTTACACGCCCATATATGGTTTCTGCGCAATAGAAAACCAAGCCTACTGATCGCCGAAGATGGACGCGGAATGGGATATCTATTAACATTAAACGGACTCGGTTACTCAGCCGCTTCTAAAACCACACGGCAGAAAGCAAAAGAGCAAATTACATTTACAAAAGAGGAAATGGTAAAGGAAAAGCAGAATACGCCTCCTATTAGTAAAGCGGTTCAAATGTTTAGAAAAGAGCAGGAATCGGGATATCCAGTTACAGTGGAATCGCTCGCAAAGATTGACCAGCTCTGGAAGGAGAAAATGCGTCCTTTACTCGAACAACTTCCTTGATTATTTATTGAATTAAAAGGTTAGGACAAAAAAGAATAAAGCATAAAATAATCCGAACGATTTTGTTGAAATCAGTTCGGATTATTTATTGCCAAGAAAAGATTTTTAACATCGCTCCGTCAAAACACTTCGCTTTTTCGCGGGGACGGCCTAAGCTTCCTCGGACTCGTGCTGTACCCAGAGGAGTCTAGGCATTTTGACTACGCTAATGAGCTGAGTTTATATAATTCCATTTTTATTGTCGTTCATTGCTGGACTTATGTCTCAGCTTCTTTGAATTTGATCAATCTTATCACACTATATGTTTTTAAAGGGTTTTAATAAACGCTGTAGAAGTGTTTCAATAAATAGAAAAATGAGGAGGTTAGTTAAGATGAATTTAGATTTTTCTTTAAGTACATCTGAAGTCATCAGTTTATTACTCCTAATTGTCTCCATCATTACCTTTATGTTATCCAGGCTTAATTACAGAGCAAGTCATGCGCCAATTATTGCGATACAGAACAGAAAGTATCGTATATCAAACGGGGAGAAGAAGAACACTTTTACAATCACAGTAAAAAATATAGGAAATGGAGTGTGCATTGACTCTTTTCTATTACTACGAGAAAAAGGGAAGGATACTAGAATAAACTATTACCTCTCCGAACCAATTAGAGAAATTAATTCTGAGGAAGTAATAGAATTCACCGTTAGTAAAGGACCTGACTGGGATGAAAATGCAGAATTTCTGCTCGTGTATGTGGATTATTTCGGCAAAAAATATACTTCAAATGGAGTAACAGAAGGAGAAGCAGCACCTAACATAGATGATCATCTAAGATTTGTCCAACCAGCTAAGCAATTATGGATGTTACACCCTACCTATCTTAAATTCTTGTGGTGGAGATACAAAGCGATTCAGCAGGGGAATACGCATAAGGTCCAAGGAAAGACTGATTATGACAAATTCCAAAAAGGAAATCCAGAAAGCAAAATTAAAATTAATATTTTTATGGAGAGTGAAGAAGAAAGGTTTAGGGAATGACTTAGTTTTGTGCGTCGTATACAATAAATTTACAAGAGAGTATTTAATAGAATTAAATGATCGACCTCTCAACTGCCCGTATCCAGGTCTTCGCCATCAGCATATTCCCGGTCGACGTCATATGAACTCCATCTGTCGTTAAGTTAGATTTTGAATTTTTCTTTAAATGTTTAAGAAATGCTTCGTGAGCAGGTACTAGAATTGCGTCGAACTCTCCCGCCAGCTGATTGACAATTTCAACATAGCTTTTTAACATTTGATTGCCTCGAGAGAACACCTCTTCTTCAATAATCGTGGGCTGCATGAGAATAAGATTGCTTCCCGTTTCTTCGCTCGTCCAGTTCAGGAGTCTGCGATAGATTGATAGAAAGCGATCCGGGAGCACCTGGTCCATCTCCTGGTTGTCCAGCTGACGCCAAACGTCATTAATTCCAATCGATATTGAAACCCACTCCGGCTTCTCATCCATCACGTCCCGCTGCCATCTTTCTTCAAGATCAGTGATTCGATTCGCCGACACCCCTTTATTCACGAACTCGACCCTGGCTTCCGGGTCCTCTGTTATGTAATAATCCCGCAGTAACCGTACGTAGCCTCCTCCCATTCCTTCTGGGTCTTCCAATCTGTTGGAATCTGTAATACTATCGCCAATCATAACAATTTTGTGAGCCACCATTTATTTACTGTCTCCTTTCTTTGTTACTAGAATAACAGAATTAACATCACCGTTTGTTTTTTATGCTTAGCCTTCCCTACCTTTACAACCAATCACACATATCGCCGCAACAGGCTTAAATTGCTTTAATTCTGTCCTGATATCTCTAAACCCGGCCGATTTCATAATCCCTTGAAGTTCTTCGCCGTAATGAACAGCGTCTTTTTCTTTGGCTCCTTTAAACATCGGCTGATAGGTGACAGCTATTTTCCCGCCTTCGTTCAAAAGAGTATACAGCTTATTGAAAGCCTCTGCTTGATCCTCCCAGAACATAACGGAATTTACGGAGAAAATTTTATCATAGGTATTCTCTTCTGACGGTAGATCGTTTACTGTCCCTGAAAGGAGCTTTACTTTGCCTTGTTTGATAAACTGCTTATTCTTTCGCTCTGCCTGCTTCTTCATTGTGGTTGAAATATCAATTCCTTCTATTTTTCCACTTTCAATTAGGGCACTGCACTCCTTTATTCCAACTCCAGGTCCATAACCAATTTCTAAAAGGATATCTTCCGGCTTTATGTCTAACTGAGAAATGGTCCATTGGTTTCTTCCTTTTGTCGTAGCTGCCATCAAATAGCCAGCTGCTTCTCCCAATACTCCCGACGGAAGCCTGAATTGTTGAGAAAATTTATTTAGCAATCCCATCTATATTACTCCTTTATTCTTTCCAGGTTCTTGCGAAAATTCCTTAATGAGTAAGCCAATTCGAAAACTTGTTCAATATTAACGTTATTCCTCATCCGTTCTAAAGTATGATAGCCTTCTTGTCTGACTTGGTTCATTTGGTTTTCCCCATCTTCCGTAAGCTTGATAAGGAAAGACCGTTTGTGTTTTGGATTCTCCAGTCGCTGAATGAAGGCCTTGTCCTTTAACTGCTGCACTACCTTTTGCACATACTGCCGGGAAAAGGGAGACCTTTTGACAATCTGGGGTATGGTCAGAGGACCGTTCGATAAGCACAAAAGAACTCCCAGCTCATTGGTACTCAGTGCGCTCCCTGTATGTGTGTCTTCTACCATTGTTTTAAAGCAGTGGTACATGGCACCTGTCTCTTCAATGAGCAGATCAAAGGCTTGCTTCTCTCTTCCATCCGCACCCATATTCAGCCCTCCTCTTCTATAATTTTATAACTTTGACAATAAAGTTGTCAAAAAAATCAAAAAATAAAAAACAGAAATCCCATCAGACCCGGGGATTCCTGTTTTAAATTAGAAGCTTCATTAAAAGTTAAGCTCCAATATAGCGCTGATACAGTTTCTTCGCTTCTTGAACATCTTCCGTTCCATGAATCAACGTTCGTCCATCCTTGAAGACGACAAATCGAACATTTTCCACATGAAACGTAAGTAATTCTCCATTTTCTTTCACTTTTTCTGTGACAGGGGCTAAGTGGCTGCTTAACTCTGACAAGGAAAGTGCTGATAATTGGTCTGGTCTTACTTGTACGGTGTTTCTTCCGCACAGCATCGCCGTCTTCAAGCCTTTTTCCTTTCTCATATACGGAAAAACCGGCTCACGGGAGCAGGAGGGACACTCTGGATCGAGAAGCTTACTAACGTTGATGGACGAATACTCACGGCTCCATACGTCAACATATATGAGCTCTTCACACATGGCATGTCCGGTCAGGTATTTCAAACATTCGCTGGTCTGATAAGCAGCAGTCATTTGAACAGCCGGGCCAATGATTCCAACAGTATCACACGTGCCTCCTTCCTGCGGTATATGATTGATTAAACACTGTAAGCAAGGGGTTTTTCCAGGAACCACAGGAAGGACAAGTCCATAACTTTTCAGGCACCCACCGTACACCCAGGGCACTTTAAGCTTTGCTGTAATATCATTTATGATGAAGCGTGTTTGAAAATTATCGGTGCCATCGATTAGAAAATCAACGCCTTTCAGGAGCTCCTCTGCATTTTCGGCATCAAATTCCCGGGCTAGGCCGCGAATTTCAATGTCCGAGTTAATTGCGCGCAGCCGCTCTTCTGCTGCTGATGCTTTCGTTCGTAACGAATTGGCATCTTCCTCAATATAAAGCTGCTGGCGTCCCAGGTTGCTCCATTCGATATAATCACGGTCAATGATCGTAATTTTGCCAACACCAGCCCGAACTAACATTTCGGCATTGGCGCTGCCTAAAGCCCCGGCCCCGACAATAAATACGTTCTTATGCTTAAGCTGGGCCTGTCCCTCCCGTCCAATTGGAGCAAAGCGCTCCTGGCGGGAATATCGCTCGCTCATCAGCCAATCATCCCGCTTTCCGGACTGCTTTTTACTGCAAATGTTTTCTTCGGAATTCGGCCGGCTTCATAACCTAAGCGGCCTGACTCGATGGCAAGCTTCATCGCTTTTGCCATTTTCACCGGATCCTCCGCTCCTGAAACGGCCGTATTTAACAAAATTCCATCCGCGCCCATTTCCATCGCACAGGAAGCATCGCTTGGGGATCCAATTCCTGCGTCTACAATCACCGGGACGTTCGACTGTTCAATAATAAATTTAAGATTTAACGGGTTCACAATCCCCTGCCCGGAGCCGATCGGTGAAGCTCCCGGCATAATTGCATGGACTCCTTCTTCCTCTAAACGCCGTGCCAGCACCACATCATCAGACGTATACGTCAGAACGGTAAATCCTTCTTCAAGAAGCTGGACTGAGGCCTTCATCGTTTCGAAAGGATCAGGAAGAAGTGTCTTATCACAGCCAATGACTTCTACTTTAATCATGTCGCATAGCTCTGAAGCTTTGGCTAGTCGGGCGATCCGCACCGCTTCCTCTGCCGTTTTTGCACCGGCAGTATTCGGAAGCAGCGAGTACTTCTCTAAATCAAGCTCCTCCAGCAGATTAGGTTCATTTGAATCGAAAATATCCATGCGGCGGACAGCAAACGTTAGAATCTCCGTTCCTGACACATTTACCGCTTCCTTTTGACTCCCAAAGTCCGGGTATTTGCCTGTTCCTAACATTAATCGAGACTGAAAGCTGTGTTCTCCAATTTTTAACATCATTATCCTCCTCCTACGAAGTGGACGATTTCCAGATGATCACCGTCGTTCAACTTCGTATACTCGTAGTCTGTTTTTTTCACAATTTCCTTGTTATGCTCAACGATCGAAATTTTCTTCTGGATATTGTAGCTTTCGAGCAGCTCTGCAATCGTGGCTTCATTTTTCGGAAAATCAATCGGACGGCCGTTAATTTGAATATTCATAGATCTCCTCTCCTTTCTTAGTTAAGCGTCCTGGAGAAAATAACTTCTGAACGGAAGGCTCAATTGGTTTCTTTGTGATCATGTTAGCGACCAGGTGCCCGGTGGCCGGAGCCAGTAAGATCCCATTTCGGTAATGGCCCGTGGCAAAATAAAGGCCTGAGGTTGTTGGATGCTCTCCTATCACAGGGACACCATCCTTTGTACCCGGCCGGACTCCGGACCAGAAATCGTGTAATTCCGCCGACCTCCACTCTGGAAAAAAGGAAAACAGCCTTTTCATGATTTCAGCTATCCCCCCTGCCGTCGTATGGGAGGTTTGATCACCTGCCTTTGAAGTCGCTCCGACAATGTACCGCCCGTCAGGCTTAGGGACGATGTAGAAATCACTGAAAAACAACGCCTCTTTAAAGGGGTTCTCTCTTAACTTGATCGAAAAGCATTCCCCTTTTGTTGGGACAATTGGATTGGTGAGACCCGTGGTTTCAAACCATCTGCCGCTTTCAGCACCGGACGCAATTACCACATGATCCGCTGTAAGCAAATGACTATCCAGGTATACAGTGAAAATTTCACGGTTCTTTTTCACCTCTAACACTGTACAATCCTCCACTAATTCTCCTCCATAACGTAAGGCAGCTCTTTTAAAAGCTTCACAAGCATTTCGGGGCTCAACATGGCCATCCCTTTTCATATAGAGACCCCCTAATGCTTTGGTGGAAAGAGACGGGACCATTTCCCTTAACGTCGGGCTTTCTACCCATTCCAAATTAGGGAAAGCTGTTTTTTTCACTAGTAACCTTTCCTTCTCCTCCTGACTGCCAGCCAATTCCACCATGCCAAATTTGGATAAACCTATATCAATTGAAGTAAGCTCTCTTAATTGCTCGTTTAATTCATCGTATAAAGAACGGCTTGTCTCGCAAAATTGATGATAGGTACCACTCCCTTCATTTTCCGTATGCACTCCAAGCATCCCGGCTGCGGCACGTGTGGATTTCCTGCCGCTCGTCTGTTTCTCTACAACTGCTGTATGAACACCGCTTTTATTTAAATAATAGGAAATCGAATGACCGATAATACCGCCGCCTATAATTACTGTTTCATAATGCCGAGTCATTAGTCACAGCCTCCTTTTGGTACTGCCGAGCTGCCTCAAGCGGGGTGGCGGCGTTGAAAATTCCAGACATGACAGCCGCCCCCTCTGCTCCTGAAGCAGATATATCACCCATTCTCCCGCTTGTAATTCCTCCGATAGCGATGACTGGAATATGAAGAGTAGAGGTCAATTCTTTCAGCTGATCAATCCCCCTTGCGTTCAATCCCTGCTTGCTGGCTGTAGGAAAAACGTGACCGAACATTACGTAATCTGCCCCCTGATTCTGTGCCTGGTGCGCAGACTTCAGCGAATGAACAGATTTGCCAACTTTCATAAAAGGAAAATGCTTTTTCACCTCCTCTACCGGAAGTCCTGCTTCAGGAAGGTGGAGGTTATCCACTCCTGTAAGCCAGGCAATATCGGCGCGATCATGGATCCATAGCTTTTCCCTGGATACTCCTGCATTCAATAGTTCTTTGACAAACTCCAGGTAGGCTTGAGCTGATTTTTGCTTTTCCCGTAATATAACGGCATCTACGAACGATACGACTTCCTGAATGACGGCACTCAGAACCTCCTCCTTCATAGCGCCGTTAGTCACTGCGATAAGCTTCATAATACCCTCCTCCTTGTCCATTAGAAAAACCTGGCTTACCGCCAAGTCCAATGGCGGCACTTTAACACAGGTAAACATTTTTTAAGTATAAAAAAATACCACTCTCCAGAAAGGAAAGTGGCATGTCTTTGAATGTACACGATACAGAATATAGATCACTTCTATATCCTATTAGTCGTCCGTCACTTTCCTCCGCTGGTGTAAAGCCAGTTCAGGTTCAAAGAGTCCCAAAGTTGCACTTTGATCTCAGCCCTTAAGTAAAGGCACCCCTAGTGAATCTACTATTAAATTTTGGCATTGATTTATCATCTACTTTACCTTATTTATTAAACCAGGTCTATTAAAAACTTAAAATTTTTTAACCATTAGGCCTAAGGACTCATTACAAAAAACGGTAAAAAACTAGTTCAAAGGTTTAAACAGCGATTTTAGGAAACCTTTAATTCCGCCGCTTTCCTCATGATCTTCTTTACGTGCTTCTTTCGGTTGAACATGTATTTGTTCTTTTTCTATCGCATAATCCACCGTCAACACCGCTCCGATATCAGTATCCGTCTCCTGATCGGAGACCGTTGTGTGATGGATATTGTGTTCGTCCGCCAGGCTCCGGTAGGGTTTTCGAAACCGGTAGCTGATCTCCCCGTTTAGTAATAAACTGGCATCCTTGTGCTGTTTCATCTGACCCGCAAACTCTTCAATCCCTTCTTCCTGCATCACCTGGCCCTTTGTTAAAACAAGCACAACACGCTCACGTAAAGTACCAAGGTATTTCTTTCGTTCAGCAGGTTTTGTCTGACGGCTTCCGTATATTCCTTCCTGCAAGTAATCATCAACGTTTGCTTTTTTCATGTCATCCACCTCATTCTGTGCTGCTCCTATTATTCACCTTATATCCTCCCACATTCAGTAAAAACCATCAAAGAAGAGGCCCTTTCTTATTTTTCCACAATCACTTCATCAATCTGCTCACCTAAATGACGCCCCGGCTTGTCCATAAGCCCTAGAACATGATGTCCTTCTTTAAGATCCAGGATGGAAATCTCCCCTTCATTCTCTTCTACTAAATAAACACTGGAGGATTTTTGCAGAGTAGCAGAAACTATGTGACCTTCAATTCTACATTCCACTCTAACAAACGGCCGCTTTTCAATCTTTACTCGGCCAATGGCAATTTCACGCTCTGAACCTTCATCTGTCAGTACCAGCTTTTCCCCTGGAGACAGTTCGTGAAGATAGTGTGTTTTCTTTTCTTGATATAAATACTGATGAAAAGCGCCGCAATTGATACGAAACGGACGAGCAGGATAATCTCTTGACTCCCGGTTCTCAGCAAGGACTTTAAGATATCCGTGTCCTGTATTACCGATATACAACCCGTCTGTAGGCTGCAGCACATCAATAAAGTCGAGGCATACCCTCATCCCTTCCCCGATTTCTTCTATATTGATTACTTCTGCATAATCTTTGCTCATTGTATTCATCACCTTTATTATTTCGATTCTGTTTATATTTTGATGGTTTAGTGTCATACGTGTCCACTAAGAACTATTAAGATAACACGGCCTACCGCCTAGTCCAATCACTGAAGTCGTAGTTTTTGTTATACATTAGTCCTTTAACAAAGTTAAACCTTCATAAAGTATAAAAAATAAAACCGCTCTCCTTTTAAAGAAAAGCGGTTATTGTCGAGAAATCGAGTAATATTTCCCGGGAAATCACATTTTAGTATTTTTAGTCTAACGTGAGGAGGACGTGGCTAGGTAAGTATACACATCCTGCAGGTTCATAAAATTCAGCGATTTGATTTCCCGAATACATTCTACCCACAGCTTAGCTGTTGCCTTTGCATCGTCCAATGCATGGTGACGCTGCTCAATAGAAATATCGTAATGCGCACAGCATTCATCAAGGCTGCTCAGTTCCTGATGAGCAATTTTTGTTAAAAAATTTGTATCGACAATCCGGTGTTGGAACTTCTTCCTCAACGCCAGCCAAGTGGCGTGGTTCATGAATTGCTTCTCATGATTGGCGTGATGTGCTACAAGCACATCACTTCGGATAAAAGAATAAAAACCCTTAAGCACATCGCGCAGAGAATCAGCCTCTTTGAGCATTTCCTGGGTAATTCCGGTTAATTCCTCCACCTCTTGTGACGGACCTGTATCGCTATATACCAGGGAATAAAAGGTTTCCTCGTCTAATATATTTGTTCCTTGTACCTTAACAGCTCCTATCGAAAGGATCTCATCCCCTTTATACGGATAGAATCCTGTCGTTTCTAAATCAAATACGACAACATTTAGTTCATCAAACGGAATATCGAGGACCTCCCTGTATTTCATTTCACGTTCCAGGTTACGCATATAAGCAATTTTAGATGGATCGTTCTGATTTAAAGAAGAGAAACCGCTGCCGAGCCGATCAGACAAATCTTTAACAAATTGGAAAAATGGATTCATAAGGCACCTTCTTCTTTAAGGAGGCATCTTACTTTGTCAAAAAGCTGATTGCCTCGTTTGATCAAGTATTTAAGCTCCTGCTTTTCATTTCTGGATAACTGTTCAATTGAAAGTAAGTGCACTTTCCCGTAGTTGTCCGCATCATTTTGAAATCTGAGCCGGAACTCAAGCAACTGAAGGAAATCCTGCTCATAATCTTTAAGAAAAGGAAGCGTATCGGCAAGCGATATGAACCGATTCAATGTAGAAGCGGCACTTACTCCCTTTCTCATGGCCAAGATTCGCAACGCATTCACGTATGGAAAATAAGCCGTTTCCTTAAGATGAATCTCGCCCCTTAAACCCTGCCGTTGATCCGGAAGCAGCTGCCCAAAGACTCCAATGCCTTTTTTGATAAACTCGAAATTTTCAACCAGCCGGGAATATAGACGAGGTTCCTCCTCCAGCCTGGAGAAAGCGTATCGCTTTGTTTCAAGCAATAACTCTTCCTTACCATTTAAAACCCTGGAGTCCAAAAGAATAGAAAAATTACGAAGCGACTGCCAGCTTGCTTCCTCAAGCCATTTCGTAATTTGCTTTTTAAACGAGTCAATGGACTGACACCATAACGGATTAGAAGCCATTACTCTGCCTTCACATAACTCATAACCAGTGATCTCCAGTCCGCGGCTTATTTCTTCACCCAGGTGTAAAAAATACTTCTGATCTGCTCCCTTAAAGACAATGCCATGGTCCTGATCACTCCATACCGATTGCTCATATCGCCCTGCGCTACCCATTAAAAAAAACGCAAAAGGAGCAGGTGGTATCCCCTGCTCTTTTGCTGTTTTCTCCTTTGCCAGTTGAACGGTATGATTCATTACCTGATCGTGAAAGGCATTCAATTGGAAGTGATCAGCTGCAACGGAGGGCATCGTTTCATTCCGCCATTGCCTAATTTCTTCATAAGTTTGAAACATACCTATCCATTCCTTTTCACGTGTTTAAGCTCCCGTTTTACTATGAGATGAGGTGAGGTTTTCCGGGTAACCATATCCCCCGTGTTCACTAATATCAAGACCCATAATTTCTTCTTCTTCCGTGACACGGATGCTTCCCATTGTTTTATCCATCACCTTCAGGATAATCCAGGAAACAATAAACGCATAAAGTCCGCAGGCCACCACTCCTAATAGCTGCACACCAAGCTGCTCAAAGCCACCGCCGTAAAACAATCCCGGCCTTCCGACAGAAGCTAATTCCGGCGTAGCAAACAGTCCATTGGATAACGTTCCCCATATACCCACGGTTCCGTGAACAGAAAGCGCAAAAATCGGGTCGTCAATTTTTTTCTTATCAAAGAATCTCATACTAAAGAATACGAAAGCTCCACCAATTAACCCTATAAGTACAGCTGCCCAAGGCTCTACAAATGCACAAGACGCTGTAATGGCCACAAGTCCCGCCAACGCTCCATTCAACGTTGTCGGTACATCGGCTTTACCAGATACCGCCCATACCATCAGCATCGCACCAATAGCCCCGGCACCAGCTGCTAATTGCGTATTGAGAGCAACGTAACCAAAGAACGCATCTTCCACGCCAAAGGTACTCCCTGCGTTAAATCCGAACCAGCCGACCCATAAGAGCAGCACACCTAACGCTGTAAATACCTGGTTGTGGCCTGCAATTTCATTCGAGGAACCATCTTTATTGTATTTCCCAATACGCGGTTTAAGTATAATCGTCGCCGCAAGCGCAGCCATTGCACCTGTTAAATGAACGACTGTAGATCCCGCAAAATCCTGCTTCCCGTGATCAGCCAGCCAGCCGCCTCCCCAGATCCAGTGAGCAATCACCGGGTAAATGACAACCGAAAACAATAAAGCAAAAATCACATAAGCAATCAATTTCGCCCGCTCAGCAAAACCACCAAAAGCAACGGTCATCGCAATTGCCGCAAATGCAAGCTGGAACATGAAATCAACTGATCCTGCCAGCCCTTCTCCCATCGTAGAAGCATCACCATAAAAGAAATCAGAAAAACCTATAACAGCATTACCTTCACCATAGATTAGCCCATAGCCTACCGCCCAGAATACAAGCGATACAATGCCCACTGTAAATACCGTCTTACCTGCGATATGACCAGCGTTCTTCATTCTCGTCGAACCAGCCTCAAGTAAAATAAATCCACCCTGCATCAGCAAAACAAGTACCGTACAGACAATAATCCATAAGTTGTTCATCAAAAAAGCAGCATCCATATTATTTCCGTCTCCTTCATGTTATATTTTCTAACATTGTATGTTAATTAATATACTATCAAAGCCTGGAGATGAACACAATAATTTTTTTGAAAATTTATATAATGGATGCATGTTACATAATTGACCGAAAATAAAAAGCCTCTCAAACGTTCTAAATGAACGTATAAGAGGCTTTGCTGCTCTGAATTAAAAGAAAATTTTCTTTCCAGACCCTGCACTTTCCATTGCCTTAAACACCATTGACATACTTTTAAAGTTATCCTGGCAATCCGTTTCTGCTAGCCGCTCTTCTTCGAGAGCGGAGAACATTTCATCCAGGCAGCCGAAATGCCCTTCTTGCCCTGGCCATGTACTCGCTGGTTCTATCACTTTCACGTGATCCATAAAACCGTGATCACGAGACTTATCGATAACCTCACAAACAGGATTGTCGCTGCCATTCCACCGGGCCGTCCCTTTACTTCCTGTCACTCGCCAGTCCGATTCCCACGAAGTTGAGTGACCAACAGCCGACCACGAGCCACGATAGGTAAATACGGAGCCGTCACTCATCTCAAAAATACAGACAGCCGATGAATTGCCTTCATACCAAGAGCCGGGCGGATTATATTCGTGACAATACACAGAAACCGCATCAGCTCCCGTAAGAAATCGTGCCTGGTCGAATGTATGTATGGCCATATCCATAATGAGCGGGCTTTCCATAGCTTCACGAAAACCTCCAAAGTGAGGTCCCAGGAAAAAGTCAGCGTGGATCGACCCTACCTGACCGATCGTCTGGGTGGCTAACAGTTGTTTAAACGCTCGTATTTCTTTTTGGTATCTGCGGTTTTGCATTACAAAATAGTTCAATCCGGTTCGCTGGGCTGTCTTTACTACTTCTCTTGCATCTTTCAAAGATTCAGCCATCGGTTTCTCTCCAAATACATGACAGCCTCTTTCAAGTGCTGTCGTCACCACTTGTTTGTGAGCAGCTGGTATAGTCACATCAAAAACAAGGCTGGCATCCGTCTGGTCAAGGGCGTCGGAAAGATCAGTGAAAACAGGGACTTGTAAGCTTCGTCTCTCAGCTAATGCTTTTGCTGTTGCTGCATTTACATCAACAAACCCTACAATCTCTGCGCTATTACGATTAGAAGCGTAGTCTAACCATGTATGAGCCATCGTTCCGCATCCCGCCAGAATGATTTTATGATTTTTCATAAACTGCCTCCTTTTTTCATTAGCTTAGCATACAGTCGAGGGAACATCTTTCCCACTACAAAGAAGGCTATGTGAAATGATGCTGTTGATATTAGGTTTAAAATCACGTTTGTCTTCTTTTTAAGTCCGCTTATTGAAAGCTCCACATCGTATTGCTTTTCTACTTCTTGCACTCTGGAACCTTAAACTCAACATTTATATAATTAAAAAATCTTATAAAAAGTACTTCAACTAAAATGAAGGGAGCCCTCCAGTTAACAATCGCTCCAGATAATTTAAGAAGCAAGAGACGACGTTACTAGCCTCTTACTTCTTAAAGGCTCCCAAGGAAAGCCTATTGAAATTCTTGATCTTTTACTTTAGCTTTATAGTCTTTATTTCATAAGGATGAAATTCAAGTACAAGCTGACCATCTACATGTTTCTCTTCCTCAAGTTCTTGTTCCAGAAGGTTACACTCTATGATGCCCTCAAGAGGGTGATCACTCTTAAACGTAACGGGGCCTCTGATCCCTCCATGTTCATGACATCGTACTATGACGGCATTTCCTTCTTCTGATTGTTTCACTGCATCCACCGTAATATTAGAGGCTTCGGGCTGGAGGAAGCAGTATGGGCTTTTTTCCGTAGTGCCCTTCGTTATAATAGGAGGAATGTTTAAATCCATACCTTCCTGGACCGTATTCCCTTCAAACCAATCGCCTTTATGAGGATAGAGACTGTAAGAGAAGAGGTGCTCTCCTTGATCTTGAGTCGGATCAGGTTGAATAGCTGACTTCAGCAATGTCAATTTCATAATATTATCCTTAATGTCATAACCGTATTTGCAATTATTTAAAAGACTTACTCCATAGGCTCTTTCTGAGATATCCGCCCATTGATGCCCTACGGTCTCAAATCTTGCCATATCCCAGCTCGTGTTCCAGTGCGTAGGGCGTTTTACGTTACCGTACTGAATATCATACGTAGCTTCGTTGGAGCGAATGTTTACCGGAAACGCAGCTTTTAATAATTGCTGCTGTTCATGCCAATCTAGTACGGTTTCAAAATCCAACCGACGAGAATGAGAATATACTATAAATCGTTGTCGAATTGTAGAAGTTTGATAGCGCCAGCGCATCTCTATCACTGCTCGAAGTCTTCCTGCCTCCACCAGTTCCATCTTCTCTAACTCTGTTACCGGATAACATTTTTCCTTATAAAATATATCAATATCCCATGCGTCATACGCCATTGGCTTATCCTCAAATACCTCCAAAACATTTGCAGGAGCGGATAATACCTCCTTGGCATGATCCTTATCATAAATGCTGCTGAGCTGCCCCTGCTCGTTCCACTCAATATCATAAAATGGTGTTGATAGACGACCACTGGAATATTGAAAGGGAGAACGTTCTGGGTAGGTTTTAGTTGAATGTAAACCAATCGTTTTATACCCTAATGCTGGTACGGCAGGAACAAGGAGTAAATCCTTTTCCCCTCCTGTTTCTTTCTGGACTATTAACTCTTTTCCGTCACTGTCCTTCCAGCTTCCTTCCCTAGCTGGTATTTCCACCAGAACCGACCTTTGATGAGAAGCAGGATTAAAAACAGTCCATGTATTTTCGTTATCATGAAGCAGTTCTTCCAGCACTTCCCGTTCATTGGTAGATGCAAGCTCCAGCGCCTCTGCATATTCCCTTGTACTGTCTTCGTACACTTCTTTAATGGAGGAACCTGGAATGATATCGTGAAACTGATTTCTAAGGATAATTTTCCACCCTTCATGGAAACGGTGAAATCTTGCCTTATTCCATTCTTTAGTTTTCAAAAAAGCCAGGGTATCCAGCCATTCTGCCCTGCGATACTGCAGTTCTGCTGTTCTGTTCATTTTTTTATTATAGGCCTGGCTCGTATATGTGCCCCGATGATATTCTAAATAGAGTTCCCCGTCCCACTTGTGTACGTACTGATCGGTCTCCTTGACGCGTTGATGTAAACCTTCAAGAAAGTCATCGACCCTCCCGGTTTTTACATTTGGAATGCCGGGCATGGCATCTAGACGACGGATATTTTCCAGCATATCACGGTTCACCCCTCCTCCACCGTCTCCGTATCCATACGATAGCAGCAGTTCATCGTTAAAGGCACGATCCCTGTACTGATCCCATATGCCCTGAATGCTTCTTGCTTCTATCTCTCCGTTATAGGTATATTTCTCAGACCCGTCCGGAGTAGTAATAAAATGAGCTAATACTTCACTTCCATCGATCCCTTTCCACACAAACGTGTCATGTGGCATACGGTTATATTGATTCCAGCTTATTTTTGTCGTAATAAAGGTATCGATACCTGATTTCTTTAAGATTTGTGGAAGTGCCCACGAGTAACCAAAAACGTCCGGAAGCCAAAGATACCGGCATGGGGATACTTCTAATTCGTCTGTTAAAAACTGCTGCCCGTATAAAATCTGCCGGGTGAGAGACTCCCCTGATGGAATATTGCAATCTGCTTCTAACCACATCGCACCGCCTGCTTCCCAACGGCCATCGTGAATATTATTTTTTATTTTTTTAAAAATCTCCGGGTAATCTTGTTGAATATATTCATATAACTGGGGCTGCGTTTGTACAAACCAGTAATCGGGGTATTGTTCCATTAATTTCAAAACGGTTGTAAAAGAACGACCGGCTTTTTCCCTAGTATGTTTCAGCCGCCATAACCAGGCAACGTCAATATGTGTGTGCCCTACAGCTCTAACGGTTAATGGATGTTCGTCCTTCAATTCAAGTATTTCTTTTTGAAGCAGATTATTCGCAGTTTCTATAGAATGGTAGAATTCCTCTTTTCCGGGATCGCGCCAGTCAACTTCAATAAAAGAACGATCTACTGCCTGTAATAATGGCTCTCGTTTTTCGTGATATTCGCTCAGCACTTCTATTGTTTCTAGCGCTGCCTTTGCTGTATAGTAAAGATCATCCGTTTGTTTATCAAGGCAGGCAATAAAACTTGTTTGAAGCCGGTGCTCCTGCAGCTCGTGATTCCCTTTTATTCCTTCTAGTCCTGACCATAATCGAAACTCTAACTGAAGTGATTGTCCAATCACCTTTTCGGGGAAAAATACTTCCTTATGATTGCCGTCTACAGCCTGCAGAGGTTCACCGTTTACATACAAGAGAGATTCAAAACCAGAGTTGTGCCCACCTCCTGTTTTCCCAAAGTCAAACACTCCCACGACTGTTTCGTGTTCCCAGTTTTCAGGGATGTGAACCTTTGCGGTTAACCAAATATATTTGTCTCTGCCTTCCCAGCGGTCCCCTAGAAGCATTGGTTTTCGTTCTCCCTGAGGAACGGCTTTGGTTATTTCCTCGCTGTGAGATTCTTCAATAGCGTCAAAACGCTCTACAGGAATGTGATCTTTATAACGATACGGCTCTAATTCTATTACTCTCTGCGCCAGCTTCTCTTGTTTCCAAAACATATCTATCAACCCTTTCTCAAACTGAAGATAATTACAGTTATCCTTTTACAGCCCCGTTTGTAAGAGCCCCTACGATATAACGCTGCAGTACCACAAACAATATAACCACCGGAATGATGGACATAATGCTTCCCGCCGCTAATAGGTGAGTCGTAATTTGAGTTTGAGTAGACTGCAGATTAACGACTCCGACCGAAACAGGATATAAAGATGAATCATCAATTAAAATAAATGGTATGACAAATTGAGACCAGCTTTGTACCGCCACAATAATTACAACAGAGACGATGCCAGGCAGACTAACCGGAAGCAGAACACGTCTTAGCATCTGCCATTTATTGCAGCCGTCAATAATAGCTGCTTCATCTATATCCTTTGGAATTGTATCAATATAATTTTTTAAGAACCACGTAGAAAACGGAAGAACTGCCGCTACATAAACAATAACAACCAGTCCAAGCTGGTTTAATAACCCCCAGCTGGCAAATAAACGATAAATCGGGATTGTAATGACGACTGCTGACATCATTTGGGTCATTAATATAGCAATAAGCAAGTGATTTTTAAATTTCATTTGGTACCTGGATAAAGCAAATGCAGCTGGTATCGCGATTAACAAGGTTAATACAACTGTTGAAACAACAATTCGAAAAGAGTTCCATAAATATTGCAACACCGGAGCTGAATCAAGCACGTCTCGATAATTTTCAATAGCAAAGCTTGTAGGGATAATATTTGGAGGCACTTGTAACACTTCAAACGGTGTCTGCAAGGAGAGAGACAGCACCCATAGAAGCGGGAACAAAAAACTAATCACTACTAGAAAAAAACTGAAGTATAAGCCAGCTTTTGTCCATGTTCTCTTGTTTTCTTTACTCATTCCACCTGCCCCCTTCTGCCGAGCACTTTCAAGTAAATAATTGTCATCACAACATTTATGATTAATAACATCACAGCCGTAGCTGCACCTTCACCTAAATTAAATTCCCGAAAAATTGCTGTGTAAATGCTTAGCGCGATAACTTCCGTACTATTTCCCGGTCCGCCGCTTGTTAAGGCCATTACCATGTCAAAGGTGTTAAAAGTATCGATGGAGATAATGATAAGGTTCACTAGCATAATCGGCGCCATCGCTGGTAAAATAATACTCTTCATTCGCTGGAACCCATTAGCCCCATCAATGATAGCAGCTTCTATTAAATCCTTTGAAACCGTTTTCAAACCTGCGTACATTAAAATCATGCTAAATGCAGTTCCGCGCCAGATATTTGCAAGAGTAACAGATAGTAATGCCATTGTTGGATCAGATAAAAACGGAATCGGCCCTATACCAGCTATTCCAAGCATATAGTTAATGATGCCAGCATCTGTTTCATTATAAAGCATCCCCCATATTACACCTATGATGACGCCAGGTATGGCCCAGGCCACTAACACTGACGTACGCACAACAACCGTGCCCCTCAGTTTCATTTTTTCTCCCTGCACAATCAACAGGGCAATAATGAATCCGCAAATGAGCTGAAATATTACACTAAAAAACACAAAGAAGCCTGTGGCCGAAATCATAGGGATGAATCCGGGCAGTGTGAACATACGCAAGTACGATTCAAAGGTGTAATCATGACCAATTTGGATCATGTTGGCGTCTGTAAAGCTTAAATGAACAATCTGAATAATAGGATAAAGAAAAACCGCTGTTAAAATGACCAGCAGCGGAATAAGCCACGGATAAGGTGTATCCCATACTGTTTTCTTCTTTTTAAGTGGTCTATCCATTTTATCCTGACTTACAGCAGTATCATGTACGCTCATTTGTCATCCTCGCTTTCTCCGAAAGTGACAATTTCCCAAGCATCATCTACTGCTTGTTCAGGCTCTTTGCTTCCAGAAATCACTTGAGAAATCGACGTTTGCAGCTGTACTGAAATCTCATTGTAGGATGGTGCCCCAGGTCTTGCCCGTGCTTCCGTTTCCAATGATTCTAAAAACTCATCATTGAACGGACCCGGGTCATAATACTCTGAATCATACACAGATTCTCTTGCTGGCAGCGAACCTTGCAGAGACGTAAACTCTCCCATACCTTGCTCACTAATAAAGGAATCCATTAGAAAATCAAAAGCTGCCTCCTGTTTTTCGGGATCCTCTGCAAATATTCCCCACGCCCATCCCCCTGCGCTGGATGCCGTTTCATCTCCTTCTTCAATCATTGGCAAAGAAGCAACCTCCCAGTTTTCAAAGTCGTCTCCTAACGTCTCTTCAATCGTTGCTGCCTGCCAGCTTCCCCCAAGAAACATCGCTGTATTGCCAGCGGCTACTTCTCCATTAGCATCGTTCTCCTGACCAGAGCTTGCCATCCTTTTAGAAATTGCCCCTTCCTCCCGGGCACGGTATAGTGTATCAAAGGTTTTTATCATGGCTTCTCTGTTTTTGCCTTTTCCAAAGCTTGGATTGCCAGCTTCATCGACTAATTCTCCACCTTGAGACCAAAACAAAGGCAGGATGGAGGTAACAGTGGTACCTTCTCCTATACCGACAGGCAGTACCAGCCCTTGATAGCCTTCTTTCTGAACCTCTTTAGAAACCTCTATTACTTCCTCCCACGTTTCAGGCGGTTCTTCAATCACTTCTTTGTTATAGTAAAGCATCCTTGTATCTGTACTCATGTAGAGTCCGTAAATCTGTCCATCTTCTCCTCGAATGACCTCTTCTGCAAATGGTAAGAAATCATTCGGCTCCAATCCCCTCTCTTCCATGAGCTCATCTAAAGGCTGTAAATATTCCATATAACGGTCGAGCATATACCCATCAATTGCTGCCATATCTGGAGCTCTTCCGGTATTAGCCTGCTCTAACAATCGCGCCATTGCTTCATCAATATTACTCGACTGCAGGCTTATTTTCATATTCATGTCAGGATGAGTCTCTTCAAACTTCTGCACTTTTTCGGAAATATAATCAGCAGTCCCTTCAGAGGGTGCGTCTGGAGAATATCCCGAAGTTGTCAGCCATGTAAGCGTATCTTGATCTTTTGCAGATGAATCCTCTCCACTGCACCCTGCTGCTCCTGCAAGCATGAGACAGGTTATTCCCGTTATTATTGTTTTTTTCATGGAGCCCGGCCTCCAATCCCCAGTGTGAAATGTGCCCCCTTATTAAAACTCTTTTAAAAAGAGGCTAAAGAAAGTACGATTCTTAATCAACGCATCACTTGCTTCAAAATTAATGTAGTCGCCCCAATCGCTTCTGCTTCTTGCTTGAAAGTAGACGTAATAAACGTCATAGCTTCAGCCGTTTCTGGGTAGACGCAATCTAAAACGATTTGTTCTACTCTTTCTTTAATTTCAGGAATAGCCGTAATCAACCTCCCTCCAATTATTACTAGCTCTGGGTTTAAAAAATTTACTTTGTCAGCGATAGCATAACTGACTTCTTCAATACTAAGTTGAACCAATTCCTGTGCAAGCTTGTCCTGTTCGTAATAACCCTCCACAAAGTCTTCGAAAGTATCGAGGTCTTTCGGAAGTGAAGTAAGAGCACCTTGTTGTATTCGCTCTTTGGTTTCTTCCACAATAGGCAGAATAGAATTTAACGCTTTTCGTGAAAGGTTTCCTCTCTGATACAGAGAATGATTACCAAAGCCAACTTCCCCGGCTAATTGAGTAGCACCCCTGTATAATTCGCCGTTCACAATGTAGCTGCTTCCTATACCGGCATCCACCATAAAATATAAAGCGTGTTGGACTTCTCTTGCCTGCCCATAGTACCGCTCCCCAAGTAACATACAATTCGAATCTTTTTCTAATTCTACTTTCGTTTGAAAGAATTGTTGGAAAACCTCAACAATAGGCACGTTGTTCCATAAAGGTAGGTGAGGAGGAGATAAGATGATCCCATTGTCAGAATCAATCGGACCCGGAGCACTGACTCCTATTCCCACCATTGCTTTTGAGATAAATGAAGGATGATGTACCACCTCCTCCAGGTAATGTAGTATTCTATCCATCACATTCTCTGGTCTCTCTTCTAGAGAAAAGAATTCCTTTCTTTGATACTTTATCTCCCCTTTCAAGTTAGTAATGAGAACGATAATTTCTCGTATTGCAATACTGACACCAACCACATAGTGGCATTCGGTGTCAAGGGTGTATAAAGTTGGCTTTCTTCCTCCATTTGATAATGCCTGTCCTGCTTCTTGAACAAGGCGGGCCTTTTCTAAATGGTTCAATATATTTCCAACAGAAGCAATTGTAAGACCCGTTTTTTTTGCCATTTCCTGCTTCGTCATCGGCGAATGGCTGCGATGCAGTAAATCAAAAATTCGTCTGCGATTCGCAGTTTTCAACATGTTTGCATTTGTTATCCCCATCATGTCACCTATACTTTTTAAATTCATTTTAATAAGTATCTACATGTTAACGCTTTCATTTAGATGAAGTCAACCAGTTTCTCTACGTTTTTTCCTACGCTCAAACACTAAACATTTTAAAAAACAGATAATAATAGGAGTTTCATGCTCTGTTACGTATTTCATGGAAGTCTCGTTCTTTTTCTTCACAAAAAAAGAACACCTTGTTATCGATGTTCCCTCTTGTGCATACTCAATCTATTAATTTATTTGCTCCTATAGTGTAAATCTTTCCTTAGGAGCTTCAGCAATTTGGATGTTTCTTTGTTACTCGTCCTATTAATCCAGGGCTCGCCTCTTTTAACCCTCCATTTCTAATTGATAACAATAACAACCTGACAGTCGAAAAATATTTAAAGTGTATATTCTCAAAAACTAAAAAGAATAGGGCCCCCTAAAGAAGAGGACCCATGCTGCTTCCTTTTTATGAAATAAAGAAGCTTATAACGAGAGTGATACTAAATCCGACAAGGGCGATAATCGTCTCCATCACCGTCCAGGACTTTAACGTGTCCTTCTCAGATAGTCCGAAGAATCGGTTCACCATCCAGAAGCCTGAATCGTTTACATGGGAAGCAATTGTCGCACCAGAGGCTATTGTAATTACGAGCAGAGCCAGCATTGGACCTTCAATACCGAGTGAATCAATAATTGGTGAAATAAGACTGGCCGCTGTCACCATCGCTACTGTGGCCGACCCTTGAGCAATCCGTACGGCTGAAGCTACAAGGAAGGCAAATACTACGATCGGCATATTCAAGTCACTCATTGTGTTGGCGAGAACATCGCCGATTCCGGTTTCAACCAGTACAGTTCCAAATACACCACCGGCCCCGGTAATCAGGATAATAACACCTGCAGGCTCCAGGGATTTAGTGGCAATTTCCTGAATCTCTTCTTTCGAATAACCACGGCGTGTACCTAATAGATAGAACGTGACTAACGCAGTGATCGTTAATGCCACACCCGGATCACCGATGAAGGTGAAAACGGCCACCCAAGTACTGTCTTCCGGCAATAATAGAGAACCAAATGTATTTAATAGAATAAGAAACAACGGAAGCAAAATCAGGCCTGCAATCATTCGAAAGCTCGGTAAGTCTTTATCGTATTGCTTTCCTTTCGCTTCTTCCGCCATATTTCTCATCATTTCTTTTGGAACGGTAGCATGAATTTTCTTAGCAATATACGTACCAAAGACCGGCCCCGCAAGAATCGCTGACGGTATTCCCGCTAAGAAACCGAACAGGATAACCCAGCCAAGATTAGCACCCAGCAGGGAGGCCACTGAAATAGGCCCTGGTGTAGGAGGTATGAAGCTGTGGGTAACAGCTAAACCGGCCAGCAATGGAATTCCGTAGTATAAGAGTGATTTACCTGTTTTCTGAGCGAGGCTGTACAGGATAGGTACTAAAATAACAAAAGCGACATCAAGAAAAACAGGAATAGAAATGATAAACCCTGTCAGCACCATTGCCCAGTTCACACGCTTTTCTCCAAATTTATTCATAAGCGTCAAAGCTAAACGTTCTGCACCGCCGGAGGCTTTCAGGATCTCACCGAACATAGCGCCAATCCCGATAATAATAGCAACTTCAGCGACCGTGCCTCCCATTCCTTCGGAGACCGCCTCCAATACTTCTCCAGAACTCATTCCAGAGAGAAGTCCTACGATATAACTGACGAGGATTAAGGCTAGAAATGCTTGCAATTTTGTTCGTATGACAAGAAAAAGTAATAAAGCTACACCGAAAGCGGCAAGCAATATTAAACCTGCAGTAGACATTATAACGCGCTCCTTTCATTAATTAATGGAACTAGTTTCATAATCTGCTAACGTACATTTTCTACCATTCAGCGACTGTGCCATCGGCATGACGCCAAATCGGATTCTTCCATTGATGGGCTTCTTTCGATGCTTCTTTCACTCGTTCTTCATCGATTTCAATTCCAAGCCCGGGCCCTTCAGGCATGTTGACCGCTCCAGATTGATAGTGGAATACTTCCTGGTCTACAAGATAATCCAAAAGGTCACTTCCTTTGTTGTAGTGGATTCCCAGGCTCTGCTCCTGAATAATACAGTTAGGTGTGCACGCATCCACCTGCAGGGAAGCAGCAAGGTTGATCGGACCGAGCGGGGCATGAGGGGCCACTGCCACATCAAATGTCTCAGCCATGGCTGCGATTTTCTTAGTCTCTAATATACCGCCGGCATGGGAAAGATCTGGCTGGACGATATCCACTACTCCATCCATCAGCATTTGTTTAAATCCCCAGCGCGTATAATTTCGTTCACCCGTCGCAATAGGGGTCGTTGTATGATTGGCGACGTCCTTAAAGGCTTCAAGGTTTTCTACGAGAACAGGCTCTTCGATAAACATCGGACGATAAGGTTCTAATTCTTTCACAAGAATCTTCGCCATTCCTTTATGCACACGACCGTGAAAATCAATTCCAATTCCAAAATTATTACCAACAGCTTCGCGGATCGCCGCCACACGCTCGACAGCTGCATCGACCTTCGTGTAAGTGTCAATATAATTCATTTCTTCCGTGCCATTCATTTTAATCGCGGTAAATCCGGCATCTGCTTTTTCTTTAGCAGCTGCGCCGACATCACTCGGGCGGTCACCGCCGATCCAGGAATACACCTGAATATTGTCGCGTACCGCTCCGCCCAGCATTTCATAAACAGGCATATCGTGATACTTTCCTTTAATATCCCAGAGGGCCTGTTCAATCCCTGAAATGGCGCTCATGAGAATGGGGCCGCCTCGATAGAATCCCCCACGATACAATACTTGAAAGTGATCTTCTATTTGACGGGGATCTTTGCCCACCAAATAATCCATCAATTCCGTGACACAAGCCTCCACTGTATGAGAACGTCCTTCAACCACAGGTTCTCCCCAGCCGCTGATTCCTACATCCGTTTCGATTTTTAAAAATAACCAGCGCGGCGGTACCTGATAAAGCTTAAAATCAATTATTTTCATAACTTTCCACATCCTTTATCGCTTCTACGAATTGTTGAGCCTTCATCGTTATATCCTTCAGTGCCTCGTTATCTATCGTTTGATTTGTATTTACCAGGGCACTCCCAAGTCCTGCAGCAACCGCACCTTTAGCAAAATACTCCCGTACATTAGACAAATTCACTCCGCCGGTCGGCATTAAGGGAATATGAGGAAGCGGCCCGTGAACATCCTTCATGTAGCCCGGACCCATAACTCCTGCCGGAAAAACTTTAATTAAATCAGCACCTTGTTCATAAGCAGTTAAAATTTCAGTCGGAGTCATCGCACCCGGAATGCTGACAACACCGTACCGCTTCGTGATCCGGATGGTTTCCTTATCAACAGTTGGTGAAAAAATAAAGTCGGCTCCCGCCGTAATCGCTGCTTTCGCTGTTTCAGGGTCCAGCACTGTACCTGCGCCAACCACCATCTCTTCACCGAATTCATCGCTTACCTGTCTGATTAAATCGTTGCACCCGGGGGTGTCTGCAGTGATTTCCATAATGTGAATTCCGCCTTCATTCAGCGCGCGGGCGATCGATAACACATCTTCCCCTGCCGCTCCCCGAACAACGGCAACCAGTTTATGATTCAGCATTTTTTGAAAAGTGTTTTCCACACATGCTCCCTCCTATCGGTCTACATCTTCTTTACTAGTCTGGTTCTGAAAATCAATAAGTCTCTTCTTATCCGGCAGCCCTTCGACATCTCCATCGACCATCGTTACCATTGCCCCAACAGCATTTCCACGTCTGGCAGCTTCCTGTAGTTCTAAACCGTCAAGCAGACCCGAGATGCAGCCGGCAGCAAATCCATCCCCGGCTCCGACCGGATCTACTACTTGCTCTACAGGGAACCCTTCGACGTAGCCAGAACTTTGCTTCTCGTACACATAAGCACCCTTTTCACCAAGCTTCATAACGACGGCAGCGGCTCCATTTTCAACAAACTGCTGCGCTAATTGCTCATGACTTGCTCGCCCAAATAAAAATTCAGCTTCGTCAATTCCCGGCAGCACGATGTCTGCAAGACCCGACAGCTTAAGCAAAACTTCGCGTGCTTTCGCTTCTGTCCACAGTTTACGGCGCAGATTCGGATCAAAAATTACCGGAACTCCATTTCGTTTCGCGCAATTCACCGCTTTTAAAACGGTTTCATAACAGCTGTCACTAAGTGCCGGAGTAATGCCCGTAACATGTAAATATTTCGCACCTGCAATGTACTCTTCATCGATGTCTTCAGCTCTCATACGGCTCGCAGCCGAATGTCGCCGGTAATACTTCACCCTGATTTCCTCAGGTGTCAGTCTTTCTTTGAAAAAAATCCCTGTGTCGGCTTCTTCATCTAAGGTCACCTGACTAACATCCACTCCTTCCCCGCGGATAAAGGCGCGCACCTTTTCTCCAAACTCGTCCTTTCCCAGCCTGCTGATCCAGCCTGACTTGTGGCCAAGTCTCGATAAAGCAATCGCGACATTCGACTCGGCTCCGGCAATTTTTGTAGAAAAATCACCTGCATAGCGCATCAACCCTGATGACTTTGAGGTGAATAAAACCATCGTCTCCCCCAGTGTGATCACATCCACATTACCCTTCCTTTCTAGTATCCATTGCGTTGTGAGATGACCTTCGCTGTGTGCAGCAGTTCTTCTGCTATGAACGAATGCCGAGGGGACATTCTGCTCTTCGGCCCAGCCACACTGACAGCGGCAATCATCTCACCTGCTGCATTGTAAATTGGAGCCGCGAGACAGAATAAACCGCTTTCATTTTCTTCATCATCAATTGCGTATCCCTGTTCCCGGAACTTAGGAAACTGAGCTTGAAGAACTTCAGGATCTGTAATCGTGTTATTCGTGATTGCTTCCATATTAATAGAAGAGAGCAAATTTTCACTTACCCGATCCGGCAAAAACGCTAAAAACGCCTTACCAAGTCCAGTACAGTACAACGGCTTCCTCATCCCGATTTGAGCGCTCGTCCTCACTGATCGGTGGTTATCTACTTTGGCCACGTAGACAAGCTCCTTCTCCAGCAGCACAGCCATAAAGACGGTTTCTTCCACCTTTTCCATTAACTCGCGGAGATGAGGCTGAGCCTCCGCATTGACGTCGAGCGTCTCCAGTGCCTTTGTTCCAATTTGAATCAGCTTCGGACCCAGCTTGTACATTTTTCGTTCTGTCGCAGCCAGCACCTGTCTGTTGTGGAGCGTCTGAATTAAATGAAACGTACTGCTCTGCGGCAGTGAGAGCTTAGCAGCAATTTCCTTTAAAGAGAGTCCGCCCGGGTAATCTTTTAATAAATTTATAATATCTATCACACGGTCAGCTGATTTAACCGTCATCCCGCACCCCCTCCTAAATTCACATATGTAAAATGAATTTTCATATATGAATAATTGTCCATAACTCTATCATAATAAAACGCTTTCATCAATAGAAAACAGCAAGAAAAAAAGCAGTTCCTCATTAATCCATGGAACTGCCTTTTACTGTTAAATTTTCTGAGTTAAGCTTATGGTGCTTAAGCAGCTGAACTTCTTGGGTGCAAGTCTGCTCTAACTCCAGAATGACCAATTCATTCCCCTTTTCTTTTAATAAAGGGCCGGGAAGATAAAGTCTTTGCTGGGGACCGGCTGTATTCCAATACCTTCCCAAATTAAATCCATTGATAAACACATTTCCTTTCGTAAAGCCGGCACTGTCAATAAATGTGTCGTGTAAGCCTTCAGCATCGAAGGTTCCCCTGAAAAACTTCGGATACCTTGCATCTCCATCTCCTTCATAGCTGTCAGGAAGAATGTCTAATTCAATCACAAACATTTCCCAATGAAAAAAGTACTGCTCCCCAAGCCAAATGTTGTGTGTAATCCCTTTCCTGTCTGAAAGGTGTTCTCCATAATTCGCTCTGCCCATGTTTTCTACTAAGATTTCGAGCGTATTGCTTTCGGATGGAAAAGTCAGTACCACCTTCCGCTCTGAGTCGTTTTTATAAATAATGGTCTCATATTTTCCATTAATATAAACGTAAGCCCGGTCATGGAACGCGTCGATTCCCATACTTAAATCACCCTGCCTGTTGACTGTCGTACGATAAAGTGTATAACCATACGACTGATCAATCGCTTCCATAGGAAGGGGCGTAACATTCTCCACTCGACGGCTGATCTGATCAAGTGTATCAAATAAACTGAGAGACTCCTGCAATGAGACCGTTCCGTAACTTTTTGCTGAAACTGTACTGATATAATCTTCAGGAACGTCTATATAGTTGCTTAAGGTTCGTTTAACTGCACGGTACTTTTCTGTAATGTCTCCATTTTCCGTCAGAAGACTATCATAGTCATAGCTTGTAATCGTAGGGTAATAGAGATCGTAATGATTTGCTCCATTCATGAAACCGAAGTTCGTTCCTCCATGAAACATATAAAAATTCACCGAACTCTTCTTCTCCATCAGCTCTTTAAAAACAGCAGCTGCATCTTCTGCTTCTCTTGTATGATGCTTCCCCGTCCAATAGTCAAACCAGCCGATCCAGAATTCAGCTGCCATCTTAGGGGAACCCGGCTTCATTTTTTCTAATTGTTCAAAAGCAGCCTCCATCTTAGATCCAAAGTTTAACGTGGTTGTTACGTCGGGCAGGGAGCCTTGAGTAATAAATTCAGGACCATCTGAGGTAAAAAGAAACGTATCGATTCCATGTTTTTCATACTGCTGTTTGAAAAAATCAAGGTAGCTTTGATCATCTCCGTAAGCTCCGTATTCATTTTCAATTTGCATCGCTATGACAGGCCCGCCATTTTGAAAGAGGTAAGGGCGGAACTTAGGAAGCAGCACATCATAATAATCTTCTACGTGGGTTAAGAAACGAGTGTCACTGCTGCGCAGCACGACCGAATGATCCTTCAGCAGCCAGGAGGGCAGCCCGCCCATTTCCCACTCTGCACAAATATAAGGAGAAGGGCGGATGATGACATACAATCCCAACTCCTGGGCCAGCTGGATGAACTGCTCGATATCGGCCAGACCGGAAAAATGAAAATCTCCTTTCTTCGGTTCATGCACATTCCAGGCGATATAAGTCTCTACTGTATTTAATCCTAACGCTTTAAGCTTCTGCAGCCTGTCTTCCCAGTGTTCCGGGACCGTGCGGAAATAATGCATGGCGCCGGAAAGAATTTGAAAGGGTTCCTGATCTAAATAAAATTGTCCGTCTTTAGCTTGCAGCATCATAATCCACCTTTTTCCCTTTTTAAAATTGAAAGTCCAAAAGGAGACAGGTTTACTTGCCCCTCCACTGATTTCCCGTCCATCAAATAAGTGAAGCCACTACCTGGAATCTCTAAATTCTTTTCGGCATCCCCAAAGTTCATCAGGAAAATATAGTCGTATTTGCCGTCCGTCCTCTGCTGTGCCGATACTCCTTCCGGCAGCGTGCCTGGTATCGTTTTTCTAATCCCAGCTTCTTCAATAATGGCCGCGTAAAAGTCATAATGAAACGGCTGTTTATTGCGGGAAGCGATATAGTAAGCTTTCCCCTTTTCAAGTTGATTAACTGTAAGAGCAGGGCGTCCGGCGTAAAAGTTATCCTTGTAGAATGCTAAGGCTTCTGCTCCTTCTAAATGAATTAAATCACATAACTCATATGCCGTATATTCGCCACTGAGTCCTAAGTTATTTGTGCCGATTGTGACTCCATTCGTCTGGCCGTCATAAAGCCCATCTATTTCTTCAGACCAGATGCCGAGGGTGGTGCGGAGTGGACCAGGGAAGCCTCCGAGAAAAGTTAAATCATTTTCATTCACAATCCCTGACCAATACGTCGCAACAAATGTCCCGCCCTGCTTCACAAACTCCTCAATCCTCTCACCGACTCCCGGTCTGACCATATACAGCATTGGTGCCACCACTATTTTATAGCCGGAGAAATCCTTGTCCATATCGATAACATCAACAGCCACTCCTTGTTTCCAAAATGCCTCGTAATGAGCGGCTACCGTTTTTTCATAATTCACTCCTTCGTTTCTCGGTCCTTGAGCATCCTTCACCGCCCATCGATTTTCGGTGTCAAAGATAACAGCAACTTCAGCTTCCACCCTTGTTCCGACTACATCATCCAGCTGATCCAGCGTCTCACCGACTTTGGTGACATCCTTAAACACGCGGGTATGCTCACTTCCGGAGTGATCCACAACAGCGCCATGGAACTTCTCACTCGACCCACGGCTTTTTCGCCACTGAAAGTATTGAACCGAATCTGAACCATGGGCCACCGCCTGTATCGAAGCCAGCAAATGCATACCCGGGCGCTTCAGCTTGCTGATCGGCTGCCAGTTTGTCAGGCTTGGTGTGCTTTCCATTAATAAAAACGGCTGTCCGTCTTTAATCGATCGGAACATATCATGATTCATCGCCACCCAGGCGGCCTGTTGAACATCACCCTCCAGGTCGTGCCACGTAGGGTAAGAATCCCAGCAGACAAAGTCGAGTTCTTGTGCAAATTTGGCATAATTTAATCCTTCAAAAGCTTCCATAAAATTGGTGGTTACGGGTAAGTCCGGGTTTTTGGTCTTTAAAGGTTTCACCTCATGCTTATAGAAATCAAGCGTCTGATCGGTCACAAAACGCTTCCAGTCCAGATTCAGACCGTGCACCATCGTTTCACCGTGTGGAGCCGGGGATTCAATCTGAGCCCACGAGGTATATGTATGACTCCAGAACGTCGTCCACCAGCTGTGATTTAACTCATCAAGCGTTTTATATTTTTCCTTCAGCCAGTGACGGAAGGCCTCCTGGCATAAGTCACAATGACACCCTCCTCCGAATTCATTGGAAATGTGCCAGCCAATGACGGCCGGATGCTCAGAATACCTTTCAGCCAGTTTACGGTTCATGAGGGAGACTTTTTCACGGTACACCGGAGAGGTATAACAATGATTGTGCCTGAGCCCGTGCAGATTTCTCACCCGGTTATCGCTGACTCGAAGCACTTCTTCATATTTTTCAGACATCCATGCCGGCCTTGCCCCGCTTGGGGTAGCTAGAAACACGTAAATTCCGTTCTCGACTAATTGGTCAAGCACTTGGTCCAGCCAATCGAAATGAAATACTCCTTCCTCAGGCTCAAGCTTGGCCCAGGAAAATATTCCAACCGACATTACGTTACATTTCGCTTGTTTCATTAATCTGATATCTTCTTCCACTATTCCAGGGTATCGCTCCCATTGTTCAGGATTATAATCTGCTCCATGAAGCATTTTTGGAATTTTTGCACTGACTGGATTGTATTTTTCCTTCATCTAATCACCTTTCTTATCATTATAGAATGATTGAAATGAAGAACAGTCCGCCTGCCGCTGGAATGGCGGACTGTCTTCTTCCTTGTTCTACATCAAACAACGCTTTTGCACGTCCTTGCCCCGCAGGTACGTTCACTTACTGTTTTTCTAAAACCACATGATCAATGCTGCCTGTATATGACCCGATTGTTTCTGCATCAAAATTAATTTCCAGGTTCCCGTTTTTAACTTGAATATCGTCAACTGAATACTTTCTCCATATCATTTCGCCTTCAGGGACCGCAATCGTTTCTACAGTTCCGCTGTATTTCTTTCCTTGAGTAAAAGCAGAGAGTTTCATGTCTGTTTCCTCAGATGTCTGGTTGTCTCCTCTGGCGTATAGAGACAACTTGTAATCCCCTTTAGGAAGCTTTTTCGCTTTCTGCCTCAGGTTCAGGCTTTCTCCTTTATTAATAGAGAATTTAAAGTAGTGATCCCCGGCATAAGCTTCCGTCACATCCTCTTCTGCTGTCATGACGGCAGAGTTTGAGGCCTTGCTTTTTAATTTCCAGCCGCTGAGATCTCCACTTTCAAAGCCGCCGTTCGCCAATAAGTCGTCACTGTAGTCGTAGATCGCTTTGTAGCTGGCCCTCGCAATTGGACTGTTTTCTAATATTGTCCGTTCTGAACCCCACTGGCCAGATACATAGTTGTGTCCACTCCGCTTAGCGACGGCCTGAATGGTAACATTTTGAGAGATTTGAATAGGTCCGGCATACGTGCGAATCGAATCATAATCCTTAATGTATGGGGCACCTGCCAATTGTTTTGTGGAACCTGACCCATCAATTGGACTAGATCCGTCCAGAGTAAAGGAAATTCCGGCATTTGCGGTCTCCGTATCGAGCTCGATATAGCTGCCTTCTTCGACAACATGTCTAGTTGAGTAAGAATAGCCGTCCCCGTCCACTACATCGATCTCGCTGCCATCCGGTACACTAAAGACAGGTTCTGCTGCGGCAGAAGATTCGTTGTCTTTTACAATCACATGGGCAAAGGCATTCTCCTCTTTACCAGCAACGCTGCCAAACACGATGTATTCCCCAGGTACATTAATGTCTACCTCGGCTTCACCCTCTTCGTTCCATTCCACCGGCTGCTTATCAATCGTACGCTTGCCTTCCCCCATCATGCCGTTGTTTTTCACGGCATTGATCTCTTCAGGCATCTCAAGGTCCTGTCCTTTTTCTATAACAACCTCCGTTTCCCAGCCGTAAGCATATTCGTCCGCCTCCTCAGGCATGATCTGATCCCCTCTCACCAGGTTGAACGTCTCCACAGAGGGAAGGGAATGACCGTTAATATCAAATAAGCCCGCTACTTCCCATCCGGTTCCATAAGGAGCAGCCCATCCTGTCGTGTTCCCAGGCAGCCAGGCAGGCTCCCAATAAAAGGCACCGAGTCCTTTTTCATCATTAATGGATGCCGCTACGTTAAGGACTTCCCGCAAAGCCGTAGCTTGTCCCTGGACCGATGCAGCTAAGCCCACGGTGCTGATATCGCCGTGCTTAAAATTCTGCGGAGTATCATCCCCGGCATTTTCATTAACGGTCCACGGATATGCGGTTTCCGCAATAAAGGCATCCTTTCCATAAGACTGCGTGATATCATTTAAGTTATTTAACACTTCATCATAACTCCCGTGCCAGGATGGATAGTAGGAGGCACCAAGAGCATCATAGTCTACATTGTTCTTCTCCATAGCGGAAGCAAAGCTGTTATAAAGCCATGAATTATTCCCATTCGCCAGATGAAAAGAAATTAATGCTTTGTTTTCTGGATCATCGGCGTGAGGATCCGTGCTGCGGACGGCTTCTGTACCCGCTTTAAAAATATCGACGGCTGCCGGGTTCATATCACCGTCTGAAGTGAGATTAAAGGACTGTTCTAAAATATCGCTGTTGGTTTCATTCCCGATACCAACCATGTTCGGATAAACGTTTTCCTCTTTCATTCTCTCTAAGGATTCGGTCGTAAAATCCCCAACCGCCTCCGCCAGCTCATCTCCTGGTAAATCGGCCCACTCCTTTGGTACGATCTGCTGTCCGGGATGCGCCCAGAAGTCACTGTAGTGAAAAGTTACAAACAGGTTCATTCCTCTTTCCTTTGCCTGTTTGGCCAGTTCAATGGTCGTATCTAAATTACTATTCCCCCCTCCATAAGGATTTCCATATTCGTCGTATGGATCATTCCATACTCTTAACCGGACCCAGTTCACCCCGTTTTCTTCCAGCACATCCAACAAATGAGCTTCCTGTCCGTCTAAATGATAAAAGCTTTTCTCCTCTTCCATCATTTGATGTAAAGAAGACACGTCGGCGCCCATCATAAAGTCAGGTCTGTTATTGTTTTGAAGCTCGGGGATTGGCTCAACGAGGGGCGCTTCTCTTCCTTGAACAACCACATCACTGCTTACCCGATGCTCTTCGCCACTCTTGTCCACTGCCTTCAATGTAATAGTCGCTTCTCCCGTGCCTACAGCATCCATTCTTCCTGTATCTGCATCTAAACCCACGACATGGTGATTGCTTGCTTTCCAGGAATAATCCTCGATTTCTATACCGTCTTCCGCATTGAACTGCAGCATAGAAAACTCACCCGGCTCCATCGTAAAATCTCCGCCTTTAATTTCTACAGGAGAGGAATCAGCTGAAGCAGCTGAAGCAAGCGAAAGGAACATAACCGTCATGATGGCAAAACTGAGTTTTTTCAATCTCATATTTGCTTTAATCTCCTTCTTTTAAATTTGTAACTCCCCTTTCTCTATACGTCCGGCTGTTCTCCTCCTTCCTTGATCAAAAATAAAACTACCTGTCCTCGCGGCAGGATAAGGAGCAGGTAGTCTTGATGCAGTATCTATGTCTTTTTAGCCGGGATTAATGAAAGGCTGGCTTCATACCTATGCCAAATTGAAAAGCTCCGCTGCTTAACCGGTGCTTCTCAAGCACATCCGGCCCACAGCTTGATGAGCCTAGACCATGGTGCTTGTGATCAATTAAAATGGTCAGAAAATCCTGTTTGACTAAATCATAGGTATGCTGCGCTTTTTCCAGGTTTTCGATTGTATAGTACTGACAGTTAAAATTAAACGAAGGCTTAGCCTCAAAGGTAATTCCGATCCCCTTCCCGCTCTTTACTTCAGCCCAGCGAACGTCGTGCCGATTGCCGTTTTCCTGAGGATAGACGTAAGGGGTATAGAATTCTTCTGCCTTCTTCTCCCAGACGCCAAATCGAGCCGCCTGTTTACTGTCAATGTACGACTCACCAGGCCCGCAGCCATACCACTTCACTTCATCCAGCACTGAAGGCAATTCCAGCTTCAGTCCAAGGCGTGGAAAAGTTTGCGGCAGTTCACCAGAAGGCTCGCCTTTTACATCAATACCGATCCTTCCGCTCGAATCAATTGTATACGTATAAGTCACGTTTAACCCCCAGTTTAAAACAGGCGGAGCCACGCGGGCAGACACTATAATTTCCGTTTCATGGTCTCCATTTTCGTGGTAACTGACGGAACTTATTCGATGCCGCAGCGTGTGAAGACCGTGCTTCTTCCAATCTGTAAAGGAAGGTGTATCCTTCCAGTGAGCCTGAGCCCACAGGTCATTATCAATTGGGGACCGCCATAGATTTAAGACGGGACCTGTTTGAATTAAATCGATCCCTTGATGCTTCCATTCACTCAAGCTTCCGAATACTTTATTGAAGCGGACAATAAAATCCTCACCTTGAACAGTAAGCACGTGATTTGACTCTTCCACTGATAAAGGCTCGCGGGCCGAACCGATTTCTATAGACTCTGCCTTTTGAACAGGGAGTTCGTACTGAGCCCAGGCCACCTGATGTCCAGTTTCTGCCCAGGCCATGTCACGGGCAAGTGTAAATTCAACATTTAACCAATAGTCTTCTGCCGCTCCATGATATTGGTCAATGTTATAAGGCAAAGTCACCTGGTCAGTGGAATTCGCTTCGATTCCTTCGCATAAGATAGTGCCGCCCTCGATCACTTCTTCTCCTGCAGTAACGGTCCAGGCCGCATGCAGATGATCGAGTGAAACAAAGTCATAACGGTTCGTTATCTTTACTTTCCCTTTTTCCAAATCCACCGATTCTATGAGCACAGGTTCGATCACTTTTTTGTATTCTTTAAGCGCTGGAGAAGGGGTATGGTCAGCCATCACGAGACCGTCGATAACAAAGTTCGAATCGTGTACATCCTCCCCAAAGTCCCCTCCGTACGCAAAGTATGCCTCCCCGTCTTCGGTTACCCGGCGGATACCATGATCGAGCCACTCCCAGACAAAGCCGCCTTGGAGCCGGTCGTATTTATAAAACGTCTCCCAATATTCTTTCAACCCGCCTGGACCGTTCCCCATCGCATGCGCATATTCACACAAAATGTGCGGCTTGCTTAAATCATCTCTTGCTCCTAAAGCATCCATAACTTCAACCGAGGTATACATCGTCGTAAACACATCTGAAGCTTCCGGGTCCCTTTTGGGGTCATAGGTGCTTTCAGATCTCGTGATTGCCCGGCACTCTCCTTCATAATGAATGAGCCTCGTATCGTCATAATCCTTCGCCCAGGCTGCCATTGCCTCATGATTTCTTCCAAAACCGGACTCATTTCCAAGCGACCACATGATGATGGAAGGATGATTTTTATCCCTTGCGACCATCCGCTTCATCCGGTCGATATAAGCCTCTTCCCAATCGGGGTCGTCACTGAGCTGATCCCAATTGCCGATCACTTCAAAACCGTGCGTTTCCAGATCTGCCTCATCAATGACATAAAGGCCGTACCGGTCGCATAAGTCGTAAAACCGTGGATCATTCGGATAATGAGCCGTCCGTACAGCGTTAATATTGTGCTGCTTCATCAGCTTGACGTCTTCCTCCATCCACTCCAGGGGCACTGCCCGCCCGAAGTCAGGATGGTGATCGTGGCGATTGACCCCCTTTAGCTTAATTGCCCTGCCGTTTACTAAGAACAATCCATCCTTCAGCTCTATGGAACGGAACCCCACATTGACTGGAATTACTTCGGCTGCTTCCCCTTTTTTTAATGAAAGCAGCAGCTTATACAAATAAGGATTTTCTGCTGACCATTTACATGGACTCTGAATGGAAAACTTACGGACCACTGTTTTCGTACTGTTGGCAGCAATGGAAACAGTTTCGCGTTCATTTATCACGTCCTGCCCGTCCGCATCTTGTAAATCATACTTAAGGGTATAGCGAGAAACATCATCATTACTGCTGTTTTCAATAACAGTCTCTACACGCAGCGTGCCATGCTCATAGTTGTCATCAAAACTGGTTTTTACAAAATAATCCTCGATGTGCACCTTAGGGACCGCCAGTAAATATACATCACGAAAAATCCCACTCAGCCACCACATATCCTGATCCTCAATATAGGAGCCGTCCGACCATTGATAAACCTGGACAGCCAGCCGGTTTTTCCCTTCCTTTAAATAAGGAGAAAGATCAAATTCAGAGGGGATCCGGCTTCCCTGGCTGTAGCCGACGCGCTCGCCGTTTACCCAGACGTAAAAAGCACTGTCCACCCCTTCAAAGCGTAAGGTTACTAGTTGACCGAGCCACTCCTCCGTCACCCAGAAATCACGCACGTATGACCCCGTCGGATTCTTAGTTGGAACGAACGGCGGATCGACTGGAAATGGATAGACAACATTCGTGTAAGCCGGCCTGCCATAGCCGTGCATCTGCCAGGAAGATGGGACATACAACTCCTCCCAATCCCCTGTGTCATAGTCTTCTTTGTAAAACCATTCCGGCGCAAGATCCGGATTCTCTGCGTATTGAAACTTCCATAATCCATTTAATAGTTTAAAAGAGGGCGACTTCTCCCTCTGGAACGTTAACGCACTTGCTTTGTCCGCAAATGGAATAAAGTGAGCTCGCTCCTTCCTGCGATTTCGCTGCAATACCTGGATATTTTCCCAATCATTCACTGACATGTTTTCAACCTCCTCAAGTTATCCTTTCACCGATCCCATCATGCCCGCTACGAAATGTCTCTGCATGATGAAGAACACCAGCGCCGTTGGAAGCGTCGCGATGACAATGGCCGTCATGATGACGCCATAATCAGGCGAATACCCAGCCCCAAGATTCGAGATTAATAATGGAATCGTTTGGTTTTCCGGAGACTGCAGCACGACCAGCGGCCATAAATAGTTATTCCAGCTGTTCATGAAAGCAATAATCGCTGCAGCTGCATACGTCGTCTTCATCGTCGGCAGGTACACACGGAAAAAGATTCCCAGTTCACTTAAGCCGTCAATCCTGCCCGCTTCCACCAATTCCTTCGCAAACATCTTCGTATTCTGCCGGAAGAAAAAGATAAAAAACGCTGTAATAATCGTTGGGAGAATCGCTGCAGCCAGCGTATCAATCCCTAAGAACGGAATCGTTCCAGAGACGCCGCCAAACATACGATAGAGAGGAATCATAATTGCGGCGAATGGAATCATCATCGACAACAGAAGAACATTAAAGATGCGATCCTTGCCCGGCGTCCGGTAGATTTCAAATCCATAGCCGGCAAGAGACCCGATCAATAGAGTTAAAAAGGTAGTAATGACAGCAATAATGGTCGAATTGACTAATGCTGTTACCATATTAACAGACTCAAACAGAACTGTTAGATTTTCGAATAAATGCCCTCCCGGCAGCAGCCGGCCCTGCGTTACATCGACGGATTTGTTGGTCATACTGACGAGCATCCATAAGAATGGAAAAATAGATATCAGCGAAGCAATGCTTAAAAAGGTATACACTCCGATTCTTCTTAACTTTCTCATTTATCATCACCTGCCACTTTAAACTGAATGAGCGATAATATAACGATCAATATCACAATGACGTAAGATACAGTAGCCGCGTAACCGAAATCAGGACTGTATTCAAACGAAAGGTTATAAATGTACATCGATATCGACAGTGTTGCATTCCCGGGCCCGCCATTGGTAATATTCATAATCTCATCAAAGATCTGCAGCGTGCCGATCGTGGAAATAATTGAAGTAAATAAGATAATCGGCTTCAACATCGGCACAGTAATATAGAAAAATTGCTGAAAAGATGTCGCTCCATCAATCTTCGCCGCTTCATACATCGAACGATCGATATTCTGTAAGGCAGATAAATAGAAAATCATATTGTAGCCCGTCCATCTCCACGTAATCGCGGCAATAATCGTAACTTTGGCCAGGACAGGATCAGACAACCAGTTGAGTGGCTGGGAGATCAATGATAAATCAAGCAGAAACTGATTAATTAAACCATCCACTCCGAATAAATATTTAAAAATAACCGCGTAGGCTACAAGCGAGGTTACACACGGCAGAAAGATCGCCGTCCGGAAGAATCCTTTAAATTTCAACGTGGCATCGTTCAGCAGTACAGAAAAAAATAAAGCCAAAAGAATCATTACGGGAACTTGAACGAGCAGATAAATGAATGTATTCGTCAATGCTGCAATAAAGGTAGGATCACTGAATAGACGTACATAGTTATCTAAACCAACATATTCAAGGTTTGACCCCATTCCTGACTGAAAGGAAAGCAGCAGGGCCCTGATCATGGGATAGAAATAAAATAACCCAATGCCCGCCACAGCCAGCAGAATAAACAGCCATCCAATGTAATTCTTTTTAAACCGGGCACCGGCTGATTTCTTGCTGCTGCCGGCATAGGGGGTACTTGCATTATCTATCGCTTTACTCATGTTTTCGACTCCTCCTTACGCCATACGACAAGCCAGGTTTGAAAGAAAGGGATTCTTTGAAAGTTCTAGCATCTTTCGCAGAATCCCTTATGTTAGGAAACGAATCGTTTCTCATTTAACCTGTAATTTAAGATTGAGTTGAAGTTACTTCAACTGTGCTTCCGCCTGGGCCTGCGCATCAGCTAATGCGTCATCCAGACTCTTGCCTTTTAAATAGTTCTGCATTTCAGCAGCTAAAATGTCTTCAATCGAATACGTGTGCATGCCATAGTTTACACTCGGAATATCTTCCACCCATGTAGAGAAATCTGAAATAAGAGACTGACCGCCAAAGAAGTCATTTTCTTCCTGGTACGCTTCTCCGTCAGATGCTGGCGTGTACGTGCCAAGAGCCCCAACGTCAGTCACTAGTTCCTGATAGAACTCTTCACTTTCGCCAAATGTTTTACCAAGAAACTCAGCTGCTTTTTCCTTTCCAGGTACGTTTAATACGTAGAAGGAACTCCCGCCCTGGTTCGATGCGTTGACCGCACCCTCCATGTCCAAGCGCGGAATCGGTGCTACAGCCCAGTCTCCAGCTTGAGATTCTTCAGCCTCGATACTGGCCCCTATCCAGTTCCCGCTTGGAACAGTGGCCACATCGCCGCTGTTAAAAGCTGCGATGAATTGACTCCAATCAGAATTGGCTTTCACGAAATCGGCTTCCATCATCGCTTTATAATTTTCAAACGCTTGCCTTAACGGTTCATTCCCTTCAATATTGACCGTTGTTCCGTCTTCATCAACGTACCATTCGCCTGCACTTTGAATCATGACACGAATAATCCCTAAGTCATTTGGATCAAGAGAGATCATATCTTTCCCTGTCGTCTCTTTCACGTCTCTCCCAATCTCGATATATTCCTCCCAAGTAATATCTGTTAAGTCTTCCATCGAATACCCCGCTTCTCCCAGGTAGTCTGTACGGAAGAACAATCCAGTCACTCCAGTGTCAAAAGGAAGCCCATACTGCTTATCGTCAAGACTCGTCGGGGCCAGCTTGTACGCAGCGAAGTCGTCCGGATTAATGTAATCATCAATCGGGAAGAACGCATCCGGGTAGGACTGCAGGAAGCTTTGCGCCCGCTGGTCCTCGATTAATACAATGTTCGGCATCCCCTTCATCGTACCGGAGCTGAGGCCCGTATTTAACTTCGAAACAATATCATCCTGTGCATTTTCAATGATTTCAAAGTCAATATCTTCGTCGTATGATTCCTCAGCAATCTCTAGTGCTGCAATGTTAAAGTTCGGATCCCACGCCCAGGCCGTAATTGTATCCGGGTCATCCTCTGGATCTCCCTCACCTGAAGCTCCGCTCTCTTCATCAGAAGAACAAGCTGCCAAAACGAAAAGTGTTAGTAAAGCAAAAGCAAACAACCAGCTCTTCTTCCATTGAAACTCCTTCATAACTTCTACCCCCTCCTTAAATGTAAGCGTTATCATTACGCTTAATTAAAGCATATCATCGAAAAAAAAAGACCGTTAGAACGATCTTTAGAAAATCATTTAATTATTTTTAGAAGTTTCCTCCATCAAGATAATGTTTTTTGGTACTATTTTTAGTTATGGTACTATCTTTAGAATCTTCATCCAGCAGAGGCAGAATAATTTTTACTTTGGTTCCTTTCTTCAGCTCACTCGATATTTCCACCCCATACTCTTCACCAAACAATAATTGAATCCGCTCATGAACATTACGGACGCCAATCCCGCTGAACAGCTGCCTCTTCCCTTCTTTGCTGTCGATCCTGTCGATTCGCATGCCATCTCCCGTATCAATCACTTCACATACAAGTTTATCGTTTCGCTGTGCTATCATGATTTGAATAAAGCCCTGTTTCTTATCTGTAAAAGCATGGAAAAAGGCGTTTTCAATAAATGGCTGAATAACAAGCTTCGGCAGATGATAATGAAGACAGTCGGGAGAGATGAGCGAATTTACTTTAATCCGATCTCCATATCTCGTCTGGTTGATCAATACATAGTTCTTAATATTGGCTACTTCCTGCTCTACAGTAATTGTCTCATCCACATTGCCAAGTGCATTCTGAAGCAGCGGGATTAACGCATCAATCGTCTCAAAAGCGGCCTCTTTTTTTCCATCCTTCACCAGCAGTTTCACCGACGTTAACGTGTTATAAAGAAAATGTGGATTAATCTGATGCTGCAGGGCCTCAAGCTCCGATTTGCGCTGCTTCCGCTGCGACCTCATCAGCACATCAACATGCTCCTGCAATTCATTAAGCATATAGTTAAAGGCATCCGCGATCTTTCTCGCCTCATAGCCCCCACTCTCTTTCACTGGTTTACTGAAATCATATTTGGCCATGTTGGAAATCTGCTTAACCAGGCGGCTGATTGAATTCGTTACTCTCCTGGAGATAATAAATACGACCACTAAGGCCAGCAGCACAATCACGGTACTGATTAAAGCGATCTCTTTAGTATTTACAAGGTTATTAATGACAAGCTCCTGATCCACGAGATTGACGATATACAAATCCAGTGCCGGTAAAGCCGAGGTCAGCACCAGCTGGTCTTTTCCCAAAACGTTGGCTTCCTGGTACTCCAGGCTCTGTTCTTCGGTTTCTTCAGCAAGTTGAAGGAGATCAGGAGAGTCCTGACCGATCAATTGCTCATCGTCACTCGAGATGATTTTCCCGCTGCCATTCACTAACATGACGCTATTTCCCTGACTTGTGTAGTCTTCATAGAATCCTCTTAAATCCTGCTCACGAATCGGGATATACAAATATCCATAAATGTTATTAGTAGACCTCTCCGTAAGCGCCTTTGTCGCTACTACCATCGGGCTGCCATTCGTAATCTCACCGCCATCAACGAATTGATAAAGAATCTGATTGGGATTCTCTTTTGTGTTTTTCGTGATTCGATGATCAATTAAGTCATCCCCGGTAACAGACCAATTCATATATTTCATATTAAACAGACGCTCATTTTCTCCGAGGATGATCATGTTCGCTTCGTTCGGGCGGTCGGAGTACAGCTTTTCCATCTGCTCTTTTATTGAGTAAAAGGAAGTAGACGCATCAACCGAACTGACATACTCTTCCGTTAACATCCGCTTAATTGTAGCGTTGTTCTCTACGTCCATTGAAGTAACAACCACAGAGTAGCTGAACTGTTCGAACTGCTGCTTAATCTGATTCAGCACCTTCGTATTTGTAATGCTGAACGTCTCCATAAACAGATTGTTCGACATCCGGATTGTACTAAAGGTAATTAGAAGAGAGACAGAAATAATACTAATAACCATGACGAGAAACATTTTAATAAATAAATTATTATGTTGAAGAATGTTCAGTATTTTTTTCATTCGACTGATCCTCAATTCAGTGCTGGGGCCTGCTTACGATAACTCCCAGGTGATGATCCTTCCATTCGCTTAAAGACTTTGCAGAAGTAGCTCGGATCTGAGTAACCGACCATTTCACTGACCATACTGACCGAGACAGAGCTCGTCTCAAGAATCTGCTTCGCTTTGACAATTCTCACTTGATTTAAATAATCGCTGAAACCAATGTTCAGATGAGTGCTGAAATAACTGGATAGATACGAGGGGTTGAAGTGGAATGATTCAGATAAGGTCGTCAGTGAAAGCGGCTCAGCATAATGATCCTCAATAAATTGCAGCAGCCGTTTCATATCAGGAGGGCAGCTCTTACTGTCTTCAATCTGCACAATACGTCTTACCTCATCAATAAAGGTATGAAAGACAGTCACCGCCTTATTTGCATGAGATGCTTCATTAATATCTGAGAAATACTGATATTTCATCGTCTCAATTTCGTCCACATCGTAATTCATATTGTCCAGCAGTACAATGACATTGAACATAATGTTCTCAAGCCAAGACTTAAATTCAAAGATATCTTTCGTATATTGACGCCTAAGAACGTCAACATGCTCGTTTAAAGAAGTAATCGCAACCTCGAATTTCTTCTGCTTAAATAGACTTAGAAACCTCCCTAAATCAAAAGGTTTCCCTGCTTCCGGAATCTCAGGAAGATCATCATAGATTAAAACCGGCTCCTCCGTTAGATAGAATAAATAATCCTTCATCTTTAATAATTGATCTTCAAAGATAGTTTTCAATTCTAGAATCGAAGAGAATGGAACACTCATTATCCAGCTTGCCCGGAGCTCACGTTCAGCCTCAGCCAGCCAGGTTACACATTGCTTCACAGACTGGAGGTGTTCCCTATTAAAATTCACCAGCACTGCATTGATACCGCTTACATCAGCAGGGACAAAAAAAGTTTCACAGGCAGAGAGCTGCTCCTCGAATATCCCACTCAATTCTTTGAAAAATTCGCTTTCATCATCCCGTCCGCAGACAGCGATCAGGCTGTAGTGACTATATGAAAGATCTTCAAGCAGCTCCTCCTCGCTGACCATTAACGAAGAGCCAGCCAGGCACTTCTGCAAAACTACATCTATCGAAGGGGCACTTTGAATCACTTTCTCCGTGCGCCTGGACTCAGGCATCACCTTACGCAGCGTCTTTATTAATTCCTCTCCATTCAGCTTCGGTTTCAGAATATAATCGGCCGCTCCACACTGAAACGTCGAACGGACATACTCAAAGTCTTCAAAGCTGCTTAACACCACAATCTCAATATCTAGATACTGCTCTTTGACGTCCCGCACTAATTCAATCCCATCCATCCCAGGCATAACTACATCCGTAATGACCAGGTGAGGACGTAATTCCTCGATTAGTTGAAGGGCCTCATTTCCATTTGAAGCCTCCCCAATTATTTGAAAACCTTCTTTTTCCCAATCAATATAATTGATCACTCCTTGCCTGATCAGCATTTCATCATCTACAACTAAAACCTTGTACAGACCGCTCATAACAATCTCTCCCTTAAGGTAGCGCCTTGTCTTTTTGAGAATCAGGATCCACGCCTTTCAAAAAAACAGGTGTACATAATTTTTAGTGATCTATTCAGAAAGTGTTACAGGTCTCAACTGAATTTTAAAATTTTCTGATACTTTTATTGTAATGGCTTTCTTATAGGTCGTAAACTAGTATTCTATTTGATGACAAGGTGGTAATAGATTCTATCCTAAGGTTCGCTAACGCGGCACAGAACAGCTATCTAAAAAATTCCCTAAGGAAGCCATCGGACACCTTATCCCATAACCCCTTTATCTCTCCACAACATAGAGGTTTATAACTTCGACAACCCTTTCTATTCCTTGAATATCTCACAGCTCATTAAAACTAATTTATAGATGATGGTGCCCAAACTTAATTAAATGAATAGGATGAGAATGTATATCAAGGAGGCGAATAATTTATGTATTACTACAATCCTTACCACCCCCCACATTGGGGCCCGCGTCAGCAGGAAGGCTATATCTGTATTCCGGAGGATCAGTCCGAATTCGAAGGCGGAATGGAAGGAACAATAACCACTGAGGAGGATGAAGAACTCTCTGTTGTATGTTTCCCTCTCCCTCAAGGACCCGGTCAGCCAGGAGCCCCTCAAGGACAGGAAGAAGAGGACGACGGCGGCAATGGGAACGGGAATGGAGAGAATGGCCAAGAAGGCATGCCAGGCATGGATATGTTACCCGAGCTGCCTTTCCCCGGTCAGGGTAATGGAAATGGAAACGGTCAAGGCGGCATGATGCCCGAATTCCCTTTTCCAGGTCAGGGTAATGGGCAGGGTGGAATGCCAGGTTTCCCAGGCCAGGGCAATGGGCAGGGGCAAGGTGGAATGCCGGGCTTTCCAGGAATGGGAGGCGGTCAAGGGCAATCACGTACCATTGGAGGCAGCCCCTATCCAGGGCCGCCATACTTCTTTTACCCCGTCCCTATTTACTATTGGTAATAAAAAAGCTCCACCTAATGATCGAAAGTTCACACTTTATCATTATAAAAAGCCTTCTCCCATCAGAGAAGGCTTTTTTGATTTTAAGCTTAACAATCAGAAGACCATTTTAAAGCTTCTAATGAATCTCTTAATTTTTAATAACTTCGCGGTCTTCTAAGGGTTGTACCGGACGATGGTTCTCATGATAGATCTCTTTAAAGTCCTGAATTTGGTCTTCTGACATTTCAATCGGTTCTTCAAAAAGCATCCACTTCACTTCTTCCGTACAAGGAGGCGTAGTAAGAGAGCCTTCATAATGGAAGGTCGTTTGATCCTCCGGAAGAAGCTCTGGAAGATCCACGGGACTCTTCAAGTTGACATCGTCTTCCGTTTCTTCTGAAGGCAATTCGTCCCAAAGACCCGATAATGTATCATTTTCTTCGCCCTCTTCGATCATAACACCTAACACAGCAGCGTCTCCGTTTTCCGATTCATGGACAAGATGGAGTTCCATCTCATAACGTTCACTATTAAACAAATGCTCACTAGGTTGATGAAAATGAAATTGCGCAAGTTCATATTCCTCGTCATTTATGACAAGATGATTCTCGGAACCTGCCGAGTTTGCTTGAATACTATGTCCGTTGTTCGCTAGAGAAAAAGATGAGGATTGATAGTTAATCTCAAGGTCTTCCCTCTCTTCCTTTTCCTCCACTTGAGCAGAGTCTATATTCACAGGAGACTGCTCCTTTCCATTGGCACAAGCAGCATAGGCCTCGTCGAGCTCTCCCCAGTTGTCAGGCCCAGTCTCCCCTTTATATGACCATCCAGGCCTCTCTTCATTATTTTCCCTGGTAGTCTGCTCTTCTTCTTCCGGTGCTCCTGTTTCCCTCGTCTGCTCCTGGCAGCCTCCTATAGTCAGGGCTATTAGTGCAGTGAATACGGGATAAGTGAGTAATTTTACTGACATTGTGTTCCTCTCTCCTTCTTGAAAAATTATCTTATATGTACATAAATATCCAACCGATAGTGAGTTTTCCCTTTTTCTTTGGGGTAAATCTAGGCCATACTACTAAAAGTTTTTGTGAAATCTTCTAAATAAAAAACAGAACCACGTAGAGTGATTCTGTCTTTTCCTTATTGTTTCTCTCTTAACTTGGAACCCAGATGTTCTCATAGCCGTTCTGTATCGAGTAATCATACAAATGGATTATTTTTTCTTTATTGTAAGTTACTAATTCGTTCTTGCTTGCAATTAGTTCTGGTTGATTTATCATACGTTCATTTCTATCAATCATATCATCTAAATAACTCCGGACAGCCAACTTATCATTTTTAGAAGTGTTACACTTACTGCATGTTAAAACCAGGTTCCAAAGTTGACCGGACTGAACAAATGACCATGGTATAAAGTGATCCACATGGGTTTGAATCGAGCTTTTGTGAAGTTCTTTTCCACAATAAAAACAGGTTTTCTCAAAGTACTGCACTAACACTTTCTCAAACGGTTTTAGCGTCGAGCGTTTTGCAATACTTTCTACTTTATCCAGCAAATAATTAATATGAGGTACGTCATTTAGTTGCTCAATCATTTTCGCCATATGATAATTCACTAAGTCTATTAACAAACGCTGATATTTTCTCATAAATGTTAACACAGCCTTGTTAAACTTGAACTGTTCTGTTTTATGGTCAAATGCATAAAACGAGCCCTGAGTATCTCCATAAAGAGCACCAAATACATTTGCCTTCATAACAGCTTTCACCCGTTTTGCTGCCACTAGCTGAATAGATGCGTCTAATTTATCAAAAGTCATTTCTTTAGGAATATTATAAGCTCGCTTGACCTCCATTAACTTAGTTACAACGGCAGACCCTCTTGTTCCCTGTTCAAGTTCGTGATGGATCACCAGGTTCCAGTAGACTTTTGTAAAAGAATAAGCCAACTGATCGTAGGTAACTTTCCCCTCTTCATTTACCTGATAAAGGTTTTCGATCATCGCTTTTAACAATCCAAACTTATAAGTTGCTGATTTTTTTGATTTTGTCGTTAACACTATCGTAAAGATGCGCCATACCTCTTCTTCAGTTAAATAGAGAGCTTTTAATTCTCCCACTCTTAATTTGTGACTCATTTACTCACTCCAATAGCTTCGCTCAGTCATCGACACTTATTAAGAATATCTTTTCTTTAAAGGATCCTCGCTCTTCAGCTTTTTGCTTGCGGATAGCTTCAACTTCCTCAATAGAATTGCCATGTATTTGCGATAAGACATGTATTATTTCTAATAGATCTGCTAATTCCACTGTAGCTTCTTTATCGTTTACCGAGGTCAGGTATTCTTGAAGTTCTTCCTGGAGTTTTGTTTTCAGTGATTGTATGTATTCGTCTTGATCTAATACGCGAGTTTCATAGCTTTTTCCGGTCTTTTCAATAATTTCAGGAATTCTGTCGCGAACAAGTTTATGATGAATCGGCAAAGAAACAACCTCCTATCTTTTTCCCTTTAGGCTTTTCCAATTCACTTTTAATTACTTTAGTAAATTAAAATAGTTATGCTATCATAAACAAAAAAGCAAGAAAGGAAATCAATCATGAAGAAAACAGTAAAAGTAGTAGCAGCTATAATTGAAAACAATGAACAGGAAGTACTTTGCACTTTGCGTTCCCCGGAAATGACCATTCCGAATATGTGGGAATTTCCTGGCGGGAAGGTAAAAGATGGAGAGGATTTACATACAGCTTTAGAAAGAGAAATAAAGGAAGAACTATCTTGTGACATTGCTGCGAAAGAAATATTCAATGAGAATATTCATGAGTATGAAACATTTATCATTCATCTTATTGCTCTAAAAGCCAAACTTTTAGAGGGTGAGCCCACTTTAAGTGAGCATTCTAAACTTATTTGGATGGGTAGAGAAAACTTAAAGTCTCTAGTTTGGGCCCCTGCTGATATACCTGCTGTGGACGAACTCATTAAGGAATAGTATTCTTTTACGTAAAAGAATACTATACTTTTTCAGTAAGCTCTACATAAAGCTGATGCGGGATGCCCTGTTCTAGCTTTAGTTGAACTTCTATGGGACGCTCACCTTTATAAGCCAGAGTGTTTGCTTTAGGTTAGTAGATTCAGTGTTCACAATTAACTTCTTTGCTTGTTCCATTTAGTTAAACCCTACCTTCGAAATATGTTGAATGGCTATTTATATCGACAAACTTATGTATTAGTAGAATTATAACTTAAATGAAATCCTTACAAAAATTGATCATATTTGGATAAAAATCTGTACCCCATTGAATATGGAGCACAGATTCAAATTATTTACTTATTAAGATCAATCTCGATCGATTCAGTCCCAAAGAACCCAGTCTGCGCATGAAGAGTAGTATCAGCTAACTCCACATCAGCAGACACTTCAAAGACCACTTTACCACTCTTAGATAAGCCAGGATTGATCTGTTCCAGGAAGAAATCATCTTCTTCAGACATTGCCATTATTACATCTCCATCAGTAACAGGGTCGTATTCCGCTCCATCAGCGCTAATCGAAAAGAAACTAGAATCGATTGTAAGAGATTCATCTTTGTCATTCTGAATCGTTACATCAGCTATTACATATTTTCCATCTGTTGTTGCGTTTTCGATAAATTCATTGCCGCTGTCGATCTCACTTGTTTCTTCGACGTCGTTAACTGTAAATGTAGTATTTGCAATTTCAGCACCTTCACCTACTCCTACATTCTTGACTTCTTCTTCATCGTTTGATTCTGTTTCTTTCTCTGCAGCAGCTTCTTCTGCTTCTTTTTCATCGCTGCTTTCTTTTTCTTCACTAGTTTGTTCGTTTTCACTTTGTTCCGTATTTTCTTCCCCTGTCGCCTCGTCTTCATCGTCCCCGATGAACGCACCTATCACGACTAATCCTACAATGGCAATTAAACCCCACTTGAGTATTTTCTCTTAATCATGTTTAATTCCTCCCTTATTTTCTAAACTGCAGCTTCTTTTTTCTTAATATTTAATGCCAGAATTCCTGCGATCAACAGAAATATAAACGCGAAGATGAAGAATAATCCGTTGGCGTAGAATCCGTAGAGTGAAATGGCGATGAGCCCTATGCCTCCGACTTTCTTAAATTTCCACGCGATAAATCCTAAGAAGATGGCGAGCGCCGACAGCCAGAATACGGCTGCTCCATCATCGGACATTTGACTTTCCCCGAACATTTCACCTCCTGCCGTGACCAGGAATCCACTTATAATCCCTGCCATTCCACCGAGTATAGCTAAAACAGCTACCCAAATTTTCATTTGTGTTACCCCCTTAATTTCTTGTTATCTATAGAATAAAGAAAAAGGTGCACAAAAATTTGTGCACCCAACGCATGTTCTCTATTCACTTTTGTACCTTTCATACATGGCTTCGATTTCTTCTTTTACTTCCTCCGCTAAGGACTCGGGAGAGAGCACTTTGGCTTTTCTTCCCCAGGTCTGATCCAGTTAACGAGGCCTGTGCTCATTTTTGCTTTGGTGGATAGGATGAAGCGATGATCCCCTGAAGGCTGGATGGAGACGTCGTGACCGAATCGGTCGAGAACCACATTGATCAGCGACTGATCGAATTCGATTTTCATCCATACGTTCTCTCCCGCAAACATATGAAAGCTCTGATTCACATAATCTTGTGTGTTAAAATCTTGACCACGCTGGAATCGCTCTTCTGACAGGCGGATGTTCCGCATGCGGTCCAGACGGTAATGACGCATCTCACCTGTTTCCTTAAAGCGCCCGATCAAATAGTAAAAATCGTTCTGCCAAATGAGGGCGTAGGGTTCCACCTCATATGTACTTCCATCCCTGTGGTATTCGAATTCTTTCTTCATATTATATTTACCATATTGGTAGTGGAGCACTTTCCGCTCGGAAATAGCCCTGTGCACGTGATCAATGCTCAGCTTGACCAGCTGGTAGTCGTCGTTGGCTGACTGGGAAAACAGCATCGGATCAGGCAGTGTTTTGGCAATGTGTTTGCTCGTGAGCTGCTTCGTCTTTTCTATAAGTTCTTTCTTTTCTTTTTCTGTGATGAATTTAGCCGATAAGAGTGCGTCATTGATAAGGCGGAGCTGATATGTCTCAAACACACGGTCTTGAAAGCTGTAGAACACCTTCCCGTAACAGCCTGTATTCTTGATGACTTCGAAGCCTGTATCCTCCAGGATCTCCATGTCCCGTTTCAGCGTCCTGGGATCAAAGGAAGCCTCCGGGCCAAACGTCAGCTTCATCTTTTCCACTATTTCATCCATGCTTAATTCATGAAATTCATCTGTTTCTTCAAATAAAATATCACGCAGCTTAAGCAGTCGTGTATTACTGTTTAATTCCATTATGTAAAAACCTCCTGCCAGACATTTCGGATAGATACCCCTGCGTCTATTATCACTGTAACAAAAACTTCCAAAATTCTGCTACTATTTTTATAACAAATCAGGTCCACGCTGAGGAATTAAGCCGGCGTTTTTAATAAAAGAGGTCTGGCCCAAGTAGAGCCAGACCCTTATTATAGGAAGTTTACACCCAGCGTGACGTCAATACTTTTTGACGTGTATAGAACTTCAATCCGTCTTTTCCATTAGCGTGCAGATCACCGTAGAAGGAATCTTTCCATCCTGAGAAAGGAAAGAATGCCATTGGCGCTGGAACACCGATATTAACACCGAGCATGCCTGCATCAATCGTTTCACGGAATTGACGAACACTGCCGCCGTCTTTCGTAAACAAGCATGCGCCGTTTGCAAAGCGTGATTGATTGGTTAATTCCACAGCAGCTTCTAAATCTTTAACGCGAGCAATAGATAATACAGGAGCGAAAATTTCATCCTGCCAGATTTTCATTTCCGTTGTAACGTGATCAAAGATGGTTGGTCCGACGAAATACCCTTCCCTGCGGGCATCTTCATCAGTACGGCCGTCACGTACAAGCTTAGCTCCTTCTTGTTCGCCTGTTTCGATATAATTCAAAGTCCGCTCTTTATGATTATCGCGAATGACCGGTCCAAGAAACACACCTTCATCGAGACCGTTTCCGATTTTGATTTCATCTGCTTTCTGCTTGAGAAGATCAATAAATTCATCGGCTACGGATTCTTCGACTGCTACTACTGATGCCGCCATACAACGTTCCCCAGCAGAACCGAAAGCTGCATTTAGAATCTGAGTGGCCGCATTATCCATATTAGCATCGCTTAAGACGATGGAATGGTTTTTTGCTCCGGCAAGCGCTTGAACTCGTTTAAGATTTTCGGTGCCTCGCTTGTACACGTATTCTGCTACGGGTTGAGAGCCAACAAAGGAAATGGCAGCGACCCCTTTGTTATCCAGCAAGCCGTTCACTACATCATGTGCGCCATGTACAATATTGAAAACGCCCTTCGGCAGTCCTGCTTCTTCCAATAATTCTGCCAAGCGATTTGCCAGCAATGGCGTACGCTCTGACGGCTTTAATATGAAGCTGTTGCCTGTAACGATAGCCATCGGGAACATCCAGGCAGGGACCATCATTGGAAAATTAAACGGCGTGATCCCACCGACGACACCGATTGGATAACGATAGACACCAGATTCCAGTCCCTCCGCAATGGAAGGCAACTGCTCGCCCATCATTAAGGATGGAGCACCCGCTGCAAATTCAACGTTCTCAATACCACGCTGCACCTCTCCTTTCGCTTCTTTAAAACTTTTTCCGTTTTCGATGGTAACAATTTCCGCCAGTTCATCCCAGTGATCAACTAAAAGCTGCTGATACTTAAACAGGATGCGTGCTCGTTTAGGAACGGATACTTCCTTCCATTCTTGATAGGCAGCACCAGCTGTCTTAACAGCATGATCTACATCTTCTTTTGAAGAAATCGGCACATAGGCAATTACTTCTCCAGTCGCCGGGTTATATACCTCTTCCTTTTCATCAGTACGGGCATCGATCCATTCGCCGCCAATATAATTTTGAAGCGTTTTTACTGTTGTTTGAGTCATTTTGAATCCTCCTAATATATATTAAAAAATGGAATATAGAATTACAGCTAAGAACATAGCAGTCAGCGGTATCACTACACTTAACATAAAGATAGGTTTATAGGCCCGCTTGTGTGTTTCTCCACAAATGGCGCGTACCGTAGTCACTACATACCCGTTATGCGGGAGGGAATCAATACCGCCGGAAGCTAAAGCGGAAATCCGGTGCATCGATCCTGGATCAAGTCCCTGTGCCATATAAATGGGAGACAGGATGGGCAGGGCAATTCCAAGCCCTCCAGAAGCTGATCCGGTAATACCACAAACGACCGTTACTCCTATCGCAAGGCCTAACAGCGGGGGACCAGGCATATTTACAAGTCCCTCTACTAAAGAATCAAAAGCGGAAATCTTAGCAGCCACACTTCCAAATCCAACAACAGCACAAGTGTTGGCAAGAGCAATCAGCGCATTTTGAGTTCCTTTGGCCATTGCCCCCCAAAATTCGGTCAGAAAAGCTTTCATCGTAGTAGACGCCAGGATGATTCCCACAGTTAATGCGATCAGCAAGGCTGTTGTCGGGTTCATGAACTGCCCAATAATATTTAACAGTACAATCACGCTCACTAGAGGCAGCACGGAGATAATGACATTGGGTAAATCAACGGCAATTTCCGGCTCAGGCGTTGTTGCTTCTGCAGCAGATGCCATTTCGTTCTTCGCAGCCGCCACTTCTGATGGGTGCATAAACGTCTCCCCCGATGCGGAAGCTTTTTTCACCATTCTTCCCAGCCATAAACCTCCGGAAGTCATGATGAGGAGAGCAATAAGTACACCAATAAAGCCACCGGCAGTAGGAGTGGTTTCAAAGAAATCTGTTGGAATAATATTTTGGATTTCAGGGGAACCTGGTGCCGTCATCGTAAATGATATTGATCCGAAAACTAATGCCGCCGGAATGAAGCGATGTGGTAAATCAGCTGTCCGAAACAACGACACAGCGATCGGGTAAACGGCGAAGCCGACAACAAACAAGCTTACACCGCCATACGTCATAATTGCTGCAGCTGTTACTACTGCGAAAACAGCTCGTTTGGCGCCAAAGGTCCTTTTGATCCATTGGGCTATACTTTCAGCCGACTTTGTTTCTTGCATGATCTTCCCAAATATCGCTCCAAGTAAAAAGACGAGGAACCAGGAAGCAAAATAGCCAGTGAAACCGTCCATATAATCTTCTGTTATGGCGGTTTCCAAATTCATTCCTCCACTCACCGCTATCACGATTGAACTTAAAAGGGCAGCGATGATAATGTTTATCCCTTTCATAGTTAGATAGATTAGCAATACAAGGGACGCAAGCAGTCCCAACATTCCGATGAAGTCCATATACCTCTCTCCCTCTGTTAACTCGTCAGCCTACTTTGCTTTTTGACGAAAAATCGTATTCAAAACAATCCTTATAAAGCTCTTCAATTTCAGCTTGTTCAGGTATACGAGGGTTGTTCGCTGGACTTCCGCTTGCCAGTGCATCAGATGCCATTTTGCTGATAACGCTTTCAAATTCCTGTTTATCAATACCCCATCCACATAGATTCGGTATATTCAGTTTCAAGCAAAGCTTTTTGACAGAATCTACTGCTAATTGTGCGGCATCTTCATCTGTGAGATTCTCCTCTTCTTTAGCGAAAATCCTGCCGAGATCAGCTAGTCTTTCTATTGAATATTCCTTGCTGTACTCCAATATTACAGGAAGCAGCATCGCATTTGAATACCCGTGCGGCACGTGAAATAAGGCACCGATTGGTCTCGACATCCCGTGAACAAGACATACGGATGAGTTAGAAAAGGCAATTCCTGCCTGCATAGAACCGAGTGACATGGACTCTCTTGCATCCAGGTTTTCTCCGGTATCATATGCTGTTTCGATAGTAGTAACAATCAACCGCATAGCTGACAGTGCGATCATGTCTGTCATTGGGTGAGCTTTACGGGAAATGTAAGCTTCAATTGCATGGCTGAGCGCATCAATCCCTGTGGCTGCCGTAACATGCTTAGGTGACGACAAAGTTAATAACGGATCTACAATTGCTGCATCCGGCATAAAGGCAGGCTGCTTGATCATCATTTTTACGTCATTTGAAATGTTTGTAATAATCGTTACATCTGTCGCTTCCGAACCGGTACCCGCAGTCGTTGGAATTGCAATGTGAGGAGCCGGGGCAAACTGAGCTGTATTTTTACCGCCCATGTAATCTCCAATATATCCCCCGTTCTTTGCCAGTACAGCTACAGCCTTTGCTGTATCAATACAGCTTCCGCCCCCAATAGAAATGACGATATCGCACCTATGGTGGCGAAACATTTCCAGGGCTTCAGCGACATAAGTGTCCGTCGGCTCCGAGTCAACACCGGTGTAAATAATACTTTCTACACCCGCTTTGGTGAGATAATCACGTCCTTCACTGACGTAACCAAGTTCCTGCATTACTTTATCAGTAATGATCAATGCTTTCTGTCCTCTTTCAGCAGCTTCTTCCCCTACTCTTTCAAACGCATGACGACCATAATTGATCGTTTGCGGCATTCGTAAAACAGCATAACTTTCCATGTAACCTTTCCACCCCTTTTTAATGTGTTCACTTATATAGATGCAAAAACCATGCCAAAATTAAAACGCTATGACAGCGCTTTCTACGAAAATTAAGTGTAGGGGTGTCGCTACGTTTTGTCGCGACACCCCTACACTACACTTCATTCAAGTGATATTTTTTTAATTTTTGATAGAGTGTGGTTCGATGAATGCCCAGTTGTTTAGCTGCTTGAGATTTATTTCCTGCCGTTTTGCGTAACATTGATCGAATGAGCTCTTTTTCCCTCTCACTGCCTAAGATTTTTGCTTGATCAATCAACCCCTGGGTCCCTGCCTGCTCTGTTTGGAAGTTTAATTGATTCGTCATGAATTCTGGCAGGTCCGCTGAACCAATAATGTCTTTGTCGACTAACACCACGAGTTTCTCTAAAGTATTGATCAACTCTCGTATATTTCCCGGCCATTTGTAGTGGATGAAATTGGCCATTGCGTCAGACGTTAAAGTTTTCTCTTTCATCCCATGTCTTGTACAGATAACATTTAAATAAGAAGAGACTAACTCAGGAATATCTTCCGACCGTTCACGAAGCGGCGGGATCGGCATTTCAATTACGTTAATCCGGTAATAGAGATCCTCTCTGAATTCCCCGTCTGCCACCATCCTCTGCAAATCTTTGTTAGTTGCGGCAATAATCCGCATTTCAACAGCCTGTTCCTGTACGCCTCCTACACGACCCACTTCCTTTTCTTGAAGCACTCGGAGTAACTTCGTCTGCATCATCAGCGGCATTTCTCCTATTTCATCTAGAAACAGCGTACCATTGGCTGCCATTTCAAATTTTCCCGGTTTTCCACCTTTTCTAGCCCCGGTGAAAGCTCCCTCCTCGTATCCAAACAGTTCAGATTCAAACAAGTGTTCAGGGATTGCTCCGCAATTAACACTTATGAACGGTCCGGTAGATAGTGCACTCAGTTGATGGATCCCTCGGGCGTACATTTCTTTTCCGGTTCCGCTTTCGCCTTTAATCAAAACTGTCGCATTAGTTCTCGCCACTTTTCTAGCCAGCCTCTTGATATTCGATGTACCTTCGCTATTCCCGATAATTTGGTCAAGTGAGGTAACAGCATTATGGGATATCTCTTTAGGTGTAAGGGACTGGGAGTCCTGTTTACTCAGTGAAGCTGCCTGCAGCCTTTCGTAAATTCGATAAACTTCAGTAACTCCCTCAAAAATCAACATTCCTATCGCCCCAACTACTTGATCATTTTTCCATATGGGTATGCGGTGAACAATCATCGCCTGACCTTGTATGTACTGAATAACACCTCTCTCGGGCATCCCTGTTTTCAACGTTTCAGGTAACTTTGTATTGTCGATCACTTCTTTTACGTGTTTTCCAATGGCATCCTGTTGGACGATTCCGGTAAACCGGCTGTATGCCTCGTTAAATTCCTGCACAATTCCATTCTCATCGACAACCGCAACGCCTTCGTAGGCACTTTCTAATATTTCATTTAAAATTTCGGCCGTATGCTCATGCTCTGTCATTTGTTCGATATAAGCTGAAAGCCCCTTAGATATATCCGATCTGGAAATCATCCCTTCCAATTGGTTTTTCGAATTCACGACAGAAAAGTGTTCCCCCGGCAAAGCCTCTACTTCAAATATAGTATTATTCACGTGTATTACCTCTGGGTTTTTACTCGTGATCTTTTCTCCCAGCGGTTCGTCAGCTTCTCCAGCATAGAAGGTATTTAGTAAATGAACAGCAGTCACCACTCCAACCGGGTAATGGTTTCTATTTACCACGGGCAAGCACTCCGCATTGTGTTCAATAAGCTGCTCAGCTGCTTCCTTTACAGTTGAGGTTTCCGATAAATACTTAGGGTTAGGCTGCATCCACCTCTCTACCCTCCACACCTCTTCATTCTTTAGTTTTTCATCTGAGCTAAGGATGAAGTTTTCACTCATATGTTCTCCTCCCAGGATATTCATCAGTTGTTTAACTTATTGTAAACGTTTCATTTTTAACTGACAATACAGGGCTCACTGAATTTTGCGCCTTGGGCTAAGACGCAGCCTGAAAAAGTTATCTTCTCCGTTGAATAAATTCCTTTCTAGCTAGCCAATAATCAGGGTATGTGTCGTTAATTATTATGCAGCCTTCTAGAGGGATTTTAATTAGAAGGAGTATGTCTCTTGATAGCGTAAGATAATACGACAAAATAAAAGAACCTATCCATTGGTGAATAGATTCTTTAACTTCTTATCCGTGTTTATCATCAAGAATGGCACTACAATTAGGTTCTACAACTTCTAAAGTAATGTAATTCCTTTAGCCTTTGCATGTGTGGCATAGTTTGACTTTATCTTACTTCATTAAAATATAGTCAATTTTCGATCATAGCTCTCTATATATTATTTTAGGATCCTCGCTAATTAATAAACATTGCTCACCTTATTAACCTTATTAATCTTCTTACTTTCATTCGACTCCAGAGCAGAAAGTATGACCTGTAAGGATTTCATACCTTCCTCTCCTGTAATTAGAGGGCTTCGATCATGTGTGATTGCGTCCACAAAATGATCAATCACGTGAGTAGTCGTCTGCCCTTCAGCTTCATTTGTTTGTATCTTATCTAACGTATAGTGAACGCTTTCTCCATTTTTATAATCAACTTTCAAAGAATAATTAGGGTCATTTTCTAACTGAAGAGTCCCATTCTCAGCGTAGATCACAGTAGAATTATCTCCACTTGACACATAAGACCAACTGGCAGTAAGTGTACCAACTATACCTGATTCCATTTTTAATATACATACAGCGTTATCGTCGACGCTAGTCTTTTCTTTAGCTGTAGTTTCAACAAAAGCACCTACCTCAGATACCTCACCTAATAAGTAACGGATTAAGTCTGCTTTATGTACGCCCAAATCACCCATGGCTCCTACAAAAGCTTTTTCCTTATTAAAAAACCAACTTGTGCTGCCATCTATGCTCCAGTTTTCTGGCCCTCCATGTCCGAATGTGGTTCGAAAGCTATAAATCTTTCCAAGCTCTCCTGAGTCGATAATTTGCTTCGCTTTTTGATGGGAAGATACAAACCTTTGATTGTGGGCAATCATCAACTTCTTCTCGTTTGCTTTTGATGCTTCATTCATTGTTTCTGCTTCTTCTAATGAAACAGCCATTGGTTTTTCACATAATACGTGTTTCTTAGCATTCAAGGCATCGATAGTTACACGGGCGTGAAGATAGTTCGGTAAACATACACTCACTGCATCCACTTCTTTTAAATCTAAGACCTCACTATAATGCACAAATGGTTTCGCCTCATATTCTTTAGCCATTTCTACAGCTCTTTTCTCAACAATGTCACATACAGCGACAATTTCCACCCGTGGATTTGCGTTATATTCTGGCAGATGACGTTTTCTCGCTATACTGCCACATCCAATAACAGCTATTTTAAGTGTATTCATCATTTAATCATCCTCCTATTTTATTTTGATTTAGTATAGAATTCTCAGCTAATAAAGGGGCAGGTTTACATGAACTTTCTAATTTTCTCCTTTCTCCCATTTCTGATGATTCGCAAAAAGCGACCATCGTTTCTAGCACGTGATAAGCTAGTTCACCGTTTGCTCTAAAAGGGGTGGCATGTTGCAGCGACGAAACCATGTCTAATAGTCCTATCCCTCTGCTATTCTCTGTGTAAGGGTACTGAAGTTCTATCTCACGCCACTTATACTCGTCTTTCTTTTTTAGTAAAATAGGCCCTCCGAAATGATTAGGGTCAGGGACACGAATCGTTCCCTCCGCCCCATAAATTTCCAAAGAAGGAGGGTTTGCTACTGACACATCAAAGCTCATAATCATAGTAGCCACAGCACCGCTTTCAAATTCCAAGTTCCCCGAGAAATGAGTAGGGGTTTCAACTTTAATAACTTTTCCTTGTTTTTCTCCAGTTTTGATTACGCGTTCTGGAAAGTTGATGGTAGATGAGGAAAATACCGAATCAATGGGACCAAGCAATTGAATGAGTGCTGTTAAATAGTAAGGACCCATATCAAACAAAGGTCCTGCTCCCTCCTGGTAAAAAAATTCAGGATTAGGATGCCATTGCTCCGGTCCTCCGTTCATCATTATTGCTGTAGCTGCCACAGGTGTCCCTATTTCTCCTTTCTGAACCAAATCTAAGCACGTCTGAATTCCAGATCCTAAAAACGTATCAGGAGCTGAGCCGACAAATAAGTTTTTTTCTTTAGCTAAATTGATGATAAGTTGACCTTCTTCTTTTGACACAGCTAAAGGCTTTTCACTATATACATGCTTATCATGTTCTAAGGACAGTAATGAAATCTCAGCATGAACTTTAGGTGGTGTTAAATTAAGAATAAGTTCTATTTCAGGATGAGTTAAAAGCTCATTTACTGAAAGTGACTCAGGAAGATGATGTTCATTAGCTTTATCTTTAGCTAACTTTTCATTAAGATCAGCACATGCAACGACTTCCAGAGAACTAAATGATGATAAGTTTTTAAAATAAATATCACTTATATTCCCACACCCGATGACTCCTACTTTTACTTTTTCCATAGAGATTCCCCCTTAACTTCAAACTAATATTTATTCTTTTACAGCTCCACCACCTAAACCTTTCACAACTTTCTCCTGAGAGAAGAGATAAACGACCAAGATTGGTAAACTAGCTAAGGTTAAAGCTGCCATTAAGCCTGGAACATTAACGGAAAACTCTCCTCTAAAATCCTGCAACCCTAAAGGGAGTGTCATGCTTTCTGGGCTGGAGATTAAAACAAGAGCGAAAATAAACTCATTAAATAGATGAATGAAATTGTATATCAGTACAGTCATTAAGGCTGGTGTCAACATAGGTAGAATGACCCTCCAGAAAATACCAAAGTGAGTGCATCCATCCATTTTAGCAGCCTCTTCCAACGCTTTCGGAATTTCTCTCATAAATTGAGTCAGAATAAAAATGGAAATTGGCAAACTAAAAGCGATATAGGGCCCCAATAAAGCCCAAAGAGTGTCATAAAGTCCGATGTTTTCGGTCAATTTGAATATTGGAATGAGGGTAGCATGAATGGGAAGCATCATCCCTGAAATGAACAGTAAAAACACTACTCTGTTCAATCTAAAATTCATCCTGCTCAAAGGGTAACTAGCTAAAGCGCCAATGAACATAACGACAAGAACAGCAACAATTGTAACCAAGATACTGTTAAAAAAATAACGAGATAAACCCATTTCCATAACAGAAGCGAAATTTTCTAGGTTAAAGGATGAAAACAACGAAAATGGTTTTTCAAAAAAATCATTTTGACTTTTGAAAGCTGTAGAAATCATATAGAGGAAAGGGTAACCAGTAAATATCAGCAATAATAGAGCAATAATGTACAAGGAAATTTTCTTCATTACCATGCTCACGAGAACTCTCCTTTCTTCTTACGATAATAATCCATCAACTGAATGATAATCGTGACAATTAAAGCAATGAAGAACATAAGGAATGCAATAGCACTGGCATACCCCATATTAAAGTTCACAAACGCTTGCTTAAACATGTAGGTACCCATAATCTCCGTACTATGGTTAGGACCCCCGCCAGTCATGATATAAAAGATATCAAACGCTTTTAAAGAACCGACAATAGCAAGAATAGAGGAACTTACGATTGTAGGAATCAGCATCGGAAAAGTAATGCGAATAAATTTTGTTAAAGTATTAGCTCCATCCATTTCCGCCGCTTCATATAGTTCTTCTGGAACACCTACAATAGCTGCTTTAAACAGAATCATGTAGAACGGGGAGAATTGCCATACAACAACAAGCAGCACTGCAATCATTGCAGTGTTAGACTCACTTAACCAGGAGACATTTTCAAACCCTAATAAGGTAACAAGCTGATTGATGACTCCATTAATCGGATCATACATAAGTACCCATAATAGTCCGATTGCAACAGTTGACATAAGAAAAGGAAAAAAATAGACACTATTCATAAGTCGGATTCCCCGAATAGGGGCAAATAGCATTAGAGCCATTATCAAACCTAAAGGAATTTGAACAAATATAGAGACTAACACAACCCACGTATTATTAGTTAAAGCACTCAAAAATATAGAATCATTGAATAATTGGACGTAGTTTTGAAGACCAATAAAGGTTTTCTCACTCATTCCATCCCACTTATAAAAGCTATAATTAAAAGTCGAATAGATCGGATATAAAACGTAAACAGCATAAACAATGAACGCCGGTGCAATAAATAGAAAAATGGTTAGGTTATTTTTGAACGTACTGTTTCCTTTTGAAATAACTCGTTTCTTCGCGTGAGAACGAGTGACATTGATATGCGTATCCACACAATCCCTCCTTTTTACTAAAGAGAGGGGCTTATCCCCTCTCTTCAACAAAGTTATTCCAAAGTCTTTTCTGCCTCTTGCTCCATCTGATCAGCCGCTTCTTCAGGAGTCATTTCCAAACCAAAGATGGCTTGTGTCGTATCCTTGTGAAGTTCTGCTAATTCTGGGGGCAAAGTTTGGTCATACGGCATCTGTATGTGAGTTGCATTTTCTGCCACTTCATAAAAACGCTTCGTAAAGTCATCAGAAGGCTCTACACCTTGCACAGCGTTAAGTGACCCCGTTCTGTCTGAATAATCTTGAGCCGTTTCTTCGCTCGTCAATTCCTTGACTAATTCTGTTGCTAGATCGGCGTTTTCTGTACTTTCTGAAACAGACCATACTGGCCCAGTGGCCCCGCCAACTTCAGTTTGCTTTCCTTCTCCACCATCTACAGTAGGGAATAAGAAGAAATCTAGTTTCTCCTCAAACTCTGGCGCTTCTGACCGTACATTATTTAAAAATGAAATGGTCATATCCATCATGGCAGCCTCACCTGAATACAATAATTGGCGACCTCTCCCCTCGTCATAAGGAATGCCATTAAAGCCTTCGTTAAATGCGTCTTTTTCCACCATTTCTTGTATGTACTCTCCAGCTTGTACATACGCTTCATCATCAAATCCTTTTCCTTCACGATTAAAAGCGCTGTCAAATAAATTCGGACCAGCAATACGACTGGCAAAATTCATCAGGTAGTACGCACCCGGCCATTTTGTACTATTTGCTAAAGCGATAGGAGTAATGTCGTTTTCATTCAGAGTATCTATGATATCCATCCACTCTTCATAGGTCTCCGGCTCTTCTAAATTATATTCTTCAAAAATTTCCTTGTTATAAAAAACCACGTCAATAGAGAGTCCAAGTGGTAAACCATAAATTTCTTCATCAAATGTTCCATTATCTAAAGCAAGTTCATTGAAATGTGAGGCATCAACTTCGCTTGTGAGCTCCATAACCTTGTCCTGTTCCACAAACTGGTTTAACCAACCTCCGCCCCAGCTATGAAACACATCGGGGGGATTTCCTCCTGACATCGCGACAGACAACTTTTGTTTATAAGAATCATTTGGAATACGGCGGACCTTCACATTTACATCAGGGTTTTTTTCCTCGAACCTTGAAACTGCCTCTTCATAAACTTTTTCCTTATCACCAGGATCAATGTGCCAGAATTCTAATTCTTTTTTGTCGTTCCCTTCACCTGAACTACTCGAAGAGCCACCACATGCTGCCAAAAATATTAGACAACAAAACATGAGCATAGGAAATAATTTTTTCAAATTGATCTCTCCTTTTCTATTTTAAATAGACACTACATTGTGTTTCTTCAAATAATTAAAGCTTTCTTGAATACTTTCAAAGGGAGATATTCTCGATTGATCCTGCTCTACAATCCACCATTCCACATTATTCTTATCACCTTTCCCCAACACTTCTTGTACATTAACTCCTCCAGTACCTAATTCTGCAAAAAATTGCTCATCGTCTGGAGTCATATCCTTCAAGTGAACCAGGGGCGTACGCTCGGCATATTGACTTAACCATTCAACTGGAGATTCCCCTGCTTTAGTCAGCCAATAAATATCAAATTCGGCTTTTACCCATTCGGGATTAGTTTCTTTCAACAATAGTTCAAGAGGCATCCTACCATCTTCCATTTCCTCTAACTCAAAATCATGGTTGTGATAAGATAAAGAAATTCCTTCTTCAAAACATTTCCGTCCAGCTTTGTTCAGAATATCAACTAACTCTCTGTAATCTTTCTCCCTTCTTCTGTCGGAAGGCAAAAAAGGACAAACAATGTGTTTACTTCCCAATAAGTGCTGGTCGTGAATAACCTTATCTAATTCAGTCTCAATTGAAGAAAGAGGAATATGACTTGAAGCAGCTTTCAAATTCAAACGATCGATCGTCTTTTTTAAATCACTGGGTGACATACCCCCATATCCGGCAAATTCTATCCCTTTGTATCCGATTTCAGCCACCCTTTCTAATGTTCCTACAAAATCTCCCTTACTTTCCTTGCGTAGTGTAAACATTTGTACTGCCACTGGTATATACGACAAAATACCATCTCCTTTCATAATATTTATGTAATCGATTACAAAATTTAATATAGAGACTTGTTCACGCAGGTTTCACCTCCTTAAATGTTAAATGTAATCGATTACATTTAGTTTTATTTCTAACTTATTTTAGTTTTGTTGGAATAATATCTCCTGTTGTTTCGCACCGCAGGATTCTCGAATAATTAATTCATCTGGTAGGATATGCTCGGTTTGTGATAGTACTTCACCATTAAATTTTTTAATTAGTAACTCCATTGCTCTTTTTCCCATTCCAAACTTGGGTTGAGCAATAGTTGTAAGAGGCGGATCGAAAATAGATGAAAACTTGATATTATCAAACCCCACCACAGCTAAATCGTCCGGGACTTTAATCCCTCGATGTTTTGCCGCATTTATTACACCCATAGCCATTTCATCACTTGCTGCAAATACTGCTGAAGGAGGGAAGTTATAATCGAGAAGCTGAAGCATTTGTTCATATCCGGACTCAAAAGTGAATTCTCCTTCTCGGATAAGATTTGTATCAAAATCTATTCCGTTCTCCTTCATAGCCTGTCGATATCCTTTGAATCTATATTTAGAAATCAATGAATGCAGAGGACCTGCAACGTGGGCAATTCTTCTATGGCCTAAGCTGATTAAATGTTCAGTAGCCTTTTTACTACTATTGACATTGTCAATCGAAACTACTGGAATCTTTGTTACATCCAAATGGGCAGTAGCGAGCACAATAGGATATTTTTTATTTATATCTAATAAAGTGTCCTCGTCCAACTTAGGTGAAAGCAATATCATTCCATCCACTTGCCTTTGTTTCATATGTTCAATAGAACCGTATTCACTATCGATTTGATTGTTTGAATTACGAAGCAAAACTCTATACCCGTTTCTAGAGGCTTCGTCTTCTATTCCACCTACAATCTCTGCGAAAACAGTGTTAATAATGTTAGGCACAACTACTAAAATAGTGTTCGTTTCGCTCCGTCGAAAATGACGTGCAAGCATATTAGGCTGATATTTCAGCTCTTCGATCGCCTCAAGTACTTTTTGTTTAGTTGCAGTTCTCACAGCTTCCGGATTTCTTAATACCCTTGAAACTGTTGCAGTAGATACACCAGCTAGTTTTGCTACGTCGCTCATTTTCGTCATAAATAACGTCTCCCTATCTACTCTAACCTCTTATATAATGTAACCGATTACAATAAGTGTAAGTTATATAATTCTGAATTGCAAGACAATTTATTAGAAAAAATCGTATTTCTGTTACATTTTCAAAAACAAGGGTATAAATCAACTAACCTCGATCAATGGAAAAAAGGAGATGAATCGTTATGGACAAATCGTTAGAAGGAAAAGTCGCCCTGGTGACCGGCGGCGGTTCAGGAATTGGGAAGGCCTCCGCGTTACAGCTCGCTAAAGAAGGAGCCCGTGTTGCTCTGGCTGATATTAAGGAAGATGACGCGAAGGAAACAAAGGAAGAAATTGAATCCTTTGGCGGAAAAGCCCTGATCATTGAAACGGATGTCTCGAAAGAAGAAGGTATCGAACGCTGCTACAAGCAGCTTATCGACCAATTCGGCCGTCTTGATATTATTTTTTCCAATGCCGGGGTAAACGGAAAGATCACCCCGATTGAAGATATGGCGGTTGAAGAATGGCAGCAGACAATTGACACGAATTTAAAGAGTACATTTCTTACGGTGAAGCATGCGATACCATATATGAAAGAAGAAGGCGGCAGTATTATTATTACGAGCTCAGTAAACGGAAACCGCACCTTCTCGAACTTCGGCTTTTCTGCCTACAGCTCATCTAAAGCCGGGCAGATGGCTTTTGGTAAAATGGCAGCACTTGAATTAGCGAGGTATCACATTCGCGTCAACGTCATCTGCCCTGGTGCTATTGAGACGAACATTGAGGAAAATACGCATCCGGAAGAAGATAACTTAGAGAAAATCAAAATCCCTGTGGAGTTCCCTGAGGGTAATCAACCGCTGCAGAATCGACCAGGGCGTCCGGAAGAAGTAGCTGATTTAATTGTGTTTCTTGGATCAGATAAGTCGCGCCATATTACAGGAACGGAGTTATTTATTGATGGGGCAGGGTCGCTGCTTTAATTAAAGTGCTGCGTATAAAATAAGTTAAACAACCGACGTCCTTATCTAGTAAAGGAAGTCGGTTGTTTGCCTTAACGTATACCTTTTCATAATTTACATAAACTCTACCCTTCCATCTATCAAGGTAGATGGGCTGCCATGTAACCATAATCTAAGGATGCGGGAGCCTGTAAAAACAGCAACTTTCTGCTCCCACATATGTCTTCTCCTGCGCGTTATAAACTATGAACCGGGAAGCCAATGGCTTTATCTGCAGCCTCCATTATGCTTTCTCCTAACGTAGGATGAGCATGTACCACCAAAGAGACATCTTCTGCCGTTAAACCGGCTTGTATGCTGAGGGCAAGTTCGTTAATCAGTTCGGGAGCTCCCTGCCCCGCCACCTCAGCACTGAAAATGGTTTGATCCTGCGGGTCGATCATAAGTTTAACGAATCCTTCTTCTGCCCCAAGGGTCAAGGCCCTGCCATTGTGGTTGAAAGGAAATTTATGAACTTCAACCTCCCATCCGGCTTGCTTCAATTCCGCTTCAGAAGGGCCGGCTACAGCGAGGGGTGGATCTGAGAAAACAACTGCTGGTATGACGTAATCCGTAGCATCCACCGTATCCCCATTAATCGCCTCAGCAGCCAGTTTTCCTTGAAGGGATGCTCTGTGAGCGAGGGCCTGTCCTGGTGTTACATCTCCAATGGCAAAAATATGAGAGTGATTGGTCCGACACTCTGTATCAATAGGAATATAACCTCTTTCGGTCGTGTCGATGCCCGCCTTTTCTAACTGGAGCTGGTCGGTATTTGGTTTCCTGCCGACAGTGACAAGAGCATATTCTGCTTGGACCTTTTTAGGCTTCCCGTCCACTTCGACATCAATCACGACTTCTTCCACATTACTTTCTATGTGATGTACTTTTGCATTTGTATGGATTGAGACATTCTCTTTTGAGTTCAGTCCGTGTGATACGATGGAAGCCATATCCTCGGAAAATCCTGATAAAATGCTGTTCATTCCCTCTAGGATGGTTACTTCCGTTTTAAAGTTAGCAAATACGGTTCCAAGCTCAATTCCAATGTATCCTCCTCCAATGACAGCAAGTGACGAAGGCTTCTCACTTAAATTCAGGGCTTCACTTGAAGAAAGAACCCGTTCACCATATGGAAAAGAGGGGACGTTCACAGGCGTCGAACCTGAAGCAATGATACAGTTTGAAAAAGATACGATAGTTTCTTTTTCTCCCGTGATCGATACAGTATAAGGGTCCAGGAAGGAAGCCTCTCCTTTTATGATCGAGACGTTTCTGCTGATCAGCAGTCCTTCCACACCACTCGTCAATTGATGGACAATTGAATTCTTCCAATCCTGCAGGTTTCCAAAATTAACCGAGACATTTCCATAATGGACGCCGGCTTGTGCTGCTTTAGGAGGCAAAGCCGCATAATGGCTTGCCTCAATAAGGGCTTTAGAGGGAATACATCCCTCATTCAAACATGTCCCTCCAAGCCCTCCCTTTTCAACAATGGTAACCTTCTTTCCTAACTGGGCAGCTCGAAGCGCCGCCACATACCCACCTGGTCCAGCCCCGATTATAAGGACATCTGTAGTTATCATCTGTTTTCACCCTCTCCTAAAGCAGCATTTGATAAGGATGCTCCAAGTAATGAATAATTTCGTTTAAAAAGGAGCTGGCCGGGTCTCCATCAAGAACGCGGTGATCAAAGGTTAAGCTAAGCGGCAGTTCGATTCTTTCTCTTACTTCCCCATCGCGCAGTACAAGATTTTTCTGATAAGCCCCTGTACCTAAGATCCCTGTTTCAGGAGGATTTAATATCGGGGTGAAATACTCAATTCCGGAAGCACCCAGGTTGGTAATCGTGAACGTGGAGCCGCTCAAATGATCACTGGAAAGCTGATTATCCCTGGCCTTCTGACTAAGCTCATAAATCCTTTCCGCAAGCGATAATACAGAGAGAGCGTCTGCATTAAATAAGACAGGAACGACAAGCCCTTCATCCAAAGATGTGGCCAGCCCGAGATGAACCTGCTCAAAGGTATGGATTTCCTCATTAATATAAGCACTATTCACAGCTTTGTGCTTTTGAAGCGCAAGGACGGTCGCTCTTACTATAAAAGCCGTCAATGTCAAAGAAAAGTCGGATTCGGATGTCTGCAGTTCTGTTTTTGCCTGCTTTTGAATCGAGAGGAGTTCTGTAATATCCGCTTTTCTCATTAACGTGAGCTGGGCACTTTCCTGCAGGCTTTGATGCATTCGCTCTGCTATGACCTTCCTCATTCCTTTAGCAGGTACAGCATTCGATGTTTTTTCAGAAACAACAGGCTCCTCGTTTTGAGTTTCCTCTTCAACACCAGGCGCACGGTCGATATAGTCCTGAACATCCTGCTTCGTAATTCGTCCTTGTGGTCCGGTAGCCTGCAGTTCCTGAATCGGCACATCATTGGATTTAGCAAGTTTTTTTGCTGCTGGAGAGATCTTAATTCTTCTTGTATCCACATCGGCCACAGGCTCCGTTTTCGTCATAACCGTTGCTGCCCCCTCGCTCTTTGCAGAAGGTTCATCATTTTCATGAGATGGCTGCTGGGAATCTTCGTTCACGTCTTCCCCTTCTTCTCCGATATAAGCTAATGTCGTTCCTACATTAATCGTTTCATCCACGTCGGCCGTAATTTTTAAAACGATGCCTGAGGCCGGAGCTTCTAATTCATTCGTTAACTTCTCCGAGCTGATCGTCGCAATCGGTTCCCCTTTTTTCACAGGTTCATTTTCCCGTTTCAACCACTCAGCAACAGTGCCTTCCTTCATGCTCATTCCAAATTTAGGCATCACCACTTTCTCTGCCATGGCTTTCACACTCCTTTATGGGTTGGGTTATTTAAATGGCTACAATGGAATCATCATCAATAAGCTCTGCCACTACAGCTAAAATCTTCTCTGGTGATGGAAGATACAAATCTTCTAACGCTGGTGAGAACGGTACGGGACTGTGAGGAGCCGTAACCATTTTAATAGGAGCATCCAGAAAGTCGAAACCTTTATCCGCGACTAATGCAGAGATGTCTGTGGCTGCGTTACAGCGTGGATTCGCTTCGTCGACGATGATCAGCCTGCTTGTTTTCTGTACAGACTTTAAGATCGTATTTTCATCTAATGGTGAAAGGCTTCGAGGATCGACGACTTCTGTTTCAATTCCTTTATCCGCCAGCTTATCTGCCGCATCAAGTGCTGTCTGCACCTGCTTCCCAATTGCGACGATCGTCAAGTCATCTCCCTGACGCTTAATGTCGGCTTTGCCAATCGGGATTGTATAATGCCCCTCCGGCACTTCTCCTTTGACGTTATAGAGCGTTTTATCTTCAAAAAACACCACCATATCATCATCTTCAATTGCTGAGATCAACAGCCCTTTCGCGTCAGCAGGTGATGAAGGCACTACTACTTTTACACCTGGTATAGCTGTAAATAAACCATAGAGGCTTTGCGAATGCTGGGCAGCTGCTCGAAAACCCGCTCCGTGCATCGTACGGATGACCAGTGGAATTTTTGCATGACCGCCGAACATATACCTTAACTTCGCCCCCTGGTTCATTACTTCATCCAGGCAGCTGCCAATGAAATCATTGAACATCAATTCGGCAACCGGGCGCATGCCAGTAGCTGCAGCACTGACGGCAGCACCGACATATCCGGCTTCTGCGATTGGAGTATCGAGGATACGCTCTCTCCCAAACTCCTGAACTAGTCCTTTCGTTACCCCCATGACGCCGCCCCAGGCTTCTTCATCCTGCAGGTGATCCACCTCTGCTCCGCCGGCTACATCTTCTCCAAGCAAGATGACATTATCATCATTTTTCATCGTTTCCCGGAGCGCTTCATTAACAGCATCTGCAAACGTAATTTGTCTACCCATTTGTTATTCCTCCCCGCCTGGAATGTAGTTCACATAAACGTCAGTGGTCAGCTGGTCCGCCTCAGGCATTGGACTTTTCTCCGCAAAATTGACGGCATCATCAATCGCCTGAAGAACTTGGTCATCAATCGCATGTAAGTCCTCTTCAGAAGCTAAGTTACCGGAAATGAGATTCTCACGGAAACGGATAATGGCATCAAGCGCTTCAAGGTGTTCTTCTCGCTCCTCCGCCTGCTTATAGGTTTGTGCATCCCCTTCAAAATGGCCATAGTTACGATAAGTCTTACACTCTATTAAACTTGGTCCTCCCCCCTTGCGCGCACGCTCTACAGCTCGCTGTGCTGCTTCATATACAGCCAGGGTGTCTTTGCCGTCAACCGTTTCTCCCGGGATATTATAAGCACTCGCCCGATCGGCAATCGATGTACAGCTCGATGCGTACTCAAATGGTGTGGCTTCTGCATAGCCATTGTTCTCTGCTACAAATATGACAGGAAGGTTCCAGATCGCCGCCTGGTTGATTCCTTCATGAAACGTTCCATGATTGTTCGCGCCGTCACCAAAGAAGCAGACGGATACCCCTCCCGTTTTTCTTAATTTAGCTGTTAAGCCAGCACCTGTGGCAAGAGGAAAGCCGCCCCCAACGATTCCGTTAGCTCCTAACATTCCTTTACTGACATCCGCAATGTGCATAGATCCGCCTTTTCCTTTACAAAGGCCCGTAGATTTCCCATAGATTTCAGCCATCATTCCTTTTAAATCACAGCCCTTGGCAATACAATGTCCGTGTCCCCGGTGTGTACTCGTAATGTAGTCTTGATCATCCAGGTGAGCACACACCCCTACAGCTACTGCCTCTTCCCCTGCATATAAATGTACAAAGCCTGGGATTGTTCCTGTACTAAACGTTTCATGGACCCGATCCTCAAAACGACGAATTTCCACCATCTTCTGATACATCCACTTTGCTTTTTCTGAGGTTAAAGAACTCTGCTGGATTTCCGACACTTTCATACATGCCGCCTCCTTTTTATTGGTAACGCCTTCCGCAGTAAGACGCTCTTACTTATGTAGATGCAAGATTCATGCCAATAAAGAAAACGCTTACATAAAGCGGATAAATTTTTACTTTGAAGAAAAAAATGAGACAAAATGAGAAATTGTCCCATTTTGTCTCATTCCATCTCACCTGTCTATCTCATACTTTTTCAACTTTCGATAAAATGTGCTCCTGGCAATATTCAGCTGCTGAGCAGCCGCTGCCGCATGTCCTCCATGCTGCTTCAAGGCTTTCACTATATAATCCTTCTCCATTTGTTCACGATAGGATAAAGCTTTAGATTCAGCAGATGGTCTCTCCTTAGCGTCATAAGGCGAAATTTTCCGGATATAGGATTCTATTTGAAAGCTATCCGGGCTGAGGGGCCCGTTTTCCGTATAGATCCCCTCTAAAACATTAAAAAGCTCACGGATATTACCCGGCCAGTGATAACTTTGCAGAGCTTGTATTGCTTTATCCGTCCATTGAAAGGGCCAATTTCGTTTTCGAAAATAAAAGCGGATGACATCTGAGAGATCATCTGCACGCTCTCTTAGTGGCGGCATATGGAGCGGGTACACATAAATGCGGTAATATAAATCTTCCCGAAAGGTACCGTTTTTCACAAGTTCTCCAAGGTTCTTGTTGGTAGCTGTGATCAATCGGAAGGAAACAGAGATCGGTTTGTGTCCGCCGATGGGAACGACCTGTTTTTCCTGCAGCGTGCGAAGCAGTGCGACCTGCGTTTTTAGCGAAATGTCCCCAATTTCATCGAGAAATAACGTTCCTCCATCGGCCTGTACGATCTTTCCATTGTATCCCCCTTTTTGTGCGTCCGTAAAAGCTCCTGCTACATATCCAAACAATTCGCTTTCAAGTAAATCTTCCGGTAACGCTCCACAGTTAACAGCAATAAAAGGAGACTTCGAGTTCCCACTATTATGGATAGACCGGGCCATCACTTCTTTTCCTGTCCCTGTTTCTCCAGAAATATGGATTGTTACATTTGAATGAGCCGCTTTCTCTGCGCGTTTTAACACAGATTGAAAAGCAGGACTTCTTCCAGCAACGCCCTGAAACTTAAATGTGGAACCCATTCCACGTATTGAAGTTTCTTCTGACTGCTTCGCCGTCCAGGAAACCCGGTGGCCGATAATCTCATTCTCCTCCCCGGCAAACACTGGAAACTTATTCATCTCTGATGGAAAATCAAGTCCCAGCCCTTGCAGCTTATCTGGAACAGCGGGGGACTTATAAACGATACGATTGCTTCGATTATAAAGAATAAAAGAGGAATCTGAGCCTTCTCTTTCTTCTTGAATTCCGTAATTTATCAGAGCCAGCTCTTCTTCTTTCACCATGTTCTTCCAATCCGTTTCAATGGCGTACGCAGCCGAGACTACAGCAGCCAGCAAATGGTTATGGTAATCAGGAATGGTAGGACTTGAGATGTCGAGCACCCCGATCACTTCACCATTCTCATCTTTAATGGGACAAGCAGAACAGCTCCAATTCTGTGAAGCTACCGAAAAGTGCTCCATCCCTTTAATACAGATCGACTCCCCAATCGTCAGGGCTGTCCCAATTGCATTTGTACCCACTTGTTCTTCCGTCCATCGAACTCCTTCTCTGAAATTAATATCTTCCGCATAAGCTTTGACCCTTTTTTCTCCTGCCATATGCAGTACATAACCCTCTCGGTCAATTAGAAGTAAAACCACATTCGATTCCTGGTACATGGCTGCAAGCTTTTTGATGAAGGGTTCTGCTAATCTCATTAAACGACTGTTCTCTTTACGCCTCTTTTTTAACTCATCCAGCGACAACAACTGATTTCCTTTACCATTGTAAGGATCTACACCAATTTGTTTACAATGGTTCCAGGACGCTGCGATACGTTCGTTTATCCGTGATTCATCCAACACACCTTCCTGTACAAAGCGCTTCCAGTCTCCTTTTGTAATTTGATCCAGCACTCAGGCTTCACCTCTTCCATAGAATTCAGGCCTATTCTGCTCATGCTGCTCAAGAAACTCTACAAGATAACGAATTTTCTGATAACTATTTTAACATATTATGCCCCTTGTGACGCTCACTCAATGTAAGCGCTGACATTTTTTTAATGAAACTACTATACCTTTTGAATCTATAGTGTTATAATCAAATTGTAGACAGAAAAAACATAATAGTTAAACAACTTAGGTGGCTCAACCATCGTGAATTCGTTTCTAAAACGAATAAAGGAGATGGTCATCAAAGGGAACACAACCTGTGTAAGGATTGAGACAAGCCCTGTATTCAGGCCGTCCTGATTGCTCTGATGCTTAGATGCATCACAGAGAAAATGAGTTCACCTTATCACTTGTAAGACGATGACCTTAACAGGGGTGACGCAACCCTAAAGAGGTAGTCTAACATTACAAGCCAGTTTTTTATTATCGTTTGATGAAACAAATGATTATAAAGAAAAAAATTCGGACTTAACCAAAGGAAGAAGGAAACGAATTCTTTAAGAATTATCCTTCTAAAGGTAAAGTTTAGGAATATGTAAGATCAAGGATGATTCTTACATGGTTGGGTCACCTAAGTTGTTTAGAATCACTAACACTTTTGATTGAGTGTTAGTTTTTTTGTTTCCCAGTTTATTAACAAAGATTGAGCCTGAATCATCTTCGGGCTCAATCTTTTTTTATTTATTATAAATTTCTTGTAAACAAATTCAGGAAATTAAGACTACTTCTCACTCATCCCTTCCTCCTGTTTAAAATCCATCTCTACATCATTCACCAAACTTCCAACTATTCTCCTACGATCCACGGTTCATTTTCCAAATTATACATTTACAACAATTAATATCCTGTTAAAAGTCGCCCTCTATAATAGCAATTGTTCAATTTTAGAAATTGAGAAAGGGGTATATGTATGGCTAAAGAACGTTCGATCAATGATCTCATTCATCGTTTTAATGAGGAGACATTGCATAAGGATCTCGATCGGCGTGATTTTCTTCAGGGGGCCGGCAAGGTAGCCGGTGTTTCGCTGGGAATGGTGATTGCTCAGTCCATGGGAGGCGTTCAAGTCAAAGCGGAGGATGAGGAGAGCTTTAATGAATACCCGTTTACGCTTGGTGTGGCTTCTGGTGATCCGCTTCCTGACAGTGTGATTCTGTGGACGAGGTTAGCGATCGATCCTCTCAACGGCGGGGGGATGCCGGATCGGAAAATTCCTGTACAGTGGGAGATTGCACGGGACGAGAACTTCCGTCAGGTGACACAGCGCGGAACGGAGATCGCATCTCCGAATTTGGCTCATTCCGTTCACGTGGATGTGAAAGATTTGGAACCCGAAACTGTTTATTTCTACCGATTTAAAGTAGGGCAGGATTTCTCTCCAGTTGGAAAAACCAAAACACTTCCGGCTTCTGGAGCTGCGGTGAGCAGTCTGTCGTTTGCCTTTGCGTCGTGTCAGCAATATGAACATGGCTACTATATAGCTTACAAACATATGGCGAAAGAGGATCTCGATCTTGTCTTCCATCTTGGTGACTATATTTATGAGTATGGACCAGACGAATACGTATCGCCTACAGGAAATGTCCGTACTCATAAAGGGCCGGAAATCCGCTCCCTGGAGGATTATCGCAACCGTCATGCGCAGTATCGTTCGGATAAGGACCTTCAATCTGCCCATGCAGCTTTCCCATGGGTGGTGACGTGGGATGATCATGAAGTGGAGAACAACTACGCCAATGATATTCCGGAAAAAGATCAGTCGGTTGAAGAGTTTGTGAAACGCCGGATTGCGGCTTACCAGGCATACTACGAGCATATGCCGCTTCGTCAATCCTCTATGCCGAATGGTGCTGATATGCAGTTGTATCGTGATTTTTCCTATGGAAATCTGGCCAATTTTTTTGTGCTTGATACACGCCAGTACCGCTCTGATCAAGCGAACGGCGATCAAAGCTCTCCGCAGACTGACGAATCACTCGACCCTTCTCGCACGCTGCTCGGAGATGAGCAGGAACGGTGGCTGCTTGATCACCTGGATCAGTCCGGGGCGCATTGGAATGTGCTGGCTCAGCAAATCTTTTTTGCCAAAAGAAACTACGGTCCAAGTCCCGAAGAACCGCTCTACAGCATGGATGGCTGGGATGGCTACATACCTGCCCGTCAGCGCATTATCGATTTTGCTCACAAGAAAACCATGGATAATTTGATCGTGTTAACGGGAGACGTTCACGCTAATTGGGGATCAAATCTGCTGGCTGACTTTGACGATTTAACGTCCCGTATTCTCGGAGCAGAGTTCGTCGGTACTTCGATTTCTTCCGGAGGCAACGGTGCTGATAAACGGGCAGATACCGACAGGATTTTAGCACAGAACGAACATATCCAATTTTTTAATGATTACCGGGGCTACGTCCGCTGTGAAGTAACGCCGACGAGCTGGAAAACGGATTATCGCGTCCTTCCGTTCGTAACGAAGCAGGGTGCCGACATTTCAACGCGGGCCTCCTTTGTCTATGAAAAAGATCAACATGGACTTAAGGAAGTTTCAGCAACCGTTGTGCCGCAAGGGGAAGCTTCCTCCAGTGAAGTCGAGGAGGACCGTCACAAGGCACATGACCGCGCGCACAATAAGCAAAAGAAGAAACAAAAACAAACGAACTAAAGGAGTAATCCATGGAAGACAAAAATCTCCAGCTCGTTGGTCATTTAGAGGAACTAAGGAAGCGGATCATCATCACCTTGCTGTCCTTCCTCGTCTTTCTAATTGGAGGGTTTGTATTTGTACAGCCGATCTATAGCTGGCTGATTAAGGACCTTGATTCAAACCTGGCTGTTCTCGGTCCTGGTGATATCCTATGGGTCTACCTTACCATTGCAGCGGTAGTTGCAGTTGCCGCCACGATACCAGTCGCAGCGTTTCAAGTCTGGCTGTTTGTCTCACCTGCATTGAATAAGGAGGAACGTAAAGTAACTCTGCAATTCATTCCGGCTTTGTTCTTTCTCTTTCTTTTCGGCATTGCTTTTGGGTACTTTCTGTTGTTCCCGCTCGTCTTAGGATTCCTGACGTCCCTATCAGCCGGGCAGTTTGAGATGATGTTTACCGCTGAAAAGTATTTTCGCTTTCTATTGAATCTAACCGTACCGTTTGGACTGTTGTTTGAAATGCCGCTCGCTATCATGTTTCTCACAAGGCTTGGGCTCTTAAATCCTATGCGCCTTAAGAAAGCAAGAAAAATCGCTTATTTTGTACTGGTGATAATTTCGGTATTAATCACACCTCCCGATTTCTTGTCTGATGTTCTCGTGATCGTTCCGCTTTTTATTTTATACGAGATCAGCATCAGTTTATCCACGATTGTCTATAAGAAGAAAACAGCCGCCCAACACGGTGCCGAGCAGACGGTGGCTTAACCTTTGACCAAGGAGGAGTTTATTATGAGAAAAAACAATATGAACAGACGGGATTTTCTGAAGGCTGGCGGGGTAAGTACGGCAGCTCTAGCTCTAAGTACAACCGGCCTTTTTTCCTTCTCTGAAAGTAAAGCTCTTGCCTCTCCGAGTAAATCTAAGGGAATTGTGGGAGGCTATGGACCGTTAGTGAAGGACCCCGGGGGAATTCTTGATCTTCCGCGTGGATTCCAATACCGAATCATTTCTGAAGAAGGAGGCAAGCTGTCTGACGGACGGCCAATCCCTGAGAAATTTGATGGTATGGCTGCTTTTTCCGGCGTTGATAACTCTACAGTTCTTGTCCGTAATCATGAGTTGACTGGTAACACGAAGTATCCCGTCATCGGTAAAAACCCCTACCGAAAAGAACACACGGGCGGGACTACCACCCTAGTCGTGGGAGCAGATCGGAAAATTAAGAAGGAGTACGTGTCCTCCTCTGGTACAATCCGTAATTGTGCTGGAGGGGCCACGCCCTGGGGGACGTGGTTAACGTGTGAGGAGACGTTGGAAGAAGGCCACGGCTATGTATTTGAAGTCGACCCTAACGATCCTGAAAACAAGCTCTCGAAAACCCCAATTCGTGAGATGGGAGCTTTTTCACACGAAGCGACAGCGATTGACCCTGCGACAGGTATCGTTTACTTAACCGAGGATGCAGGACCAAGCTATCTCTATCGATTTATTCCCAATGACCGCAGTCAGAAGATCGGTTCTCTGCAAAAAGGGGGCAAACTTCAAGCAGCCGCTATTGAAGAGATGAGCTCAGATGAATCGAGTAAATTTTACAGCGGGCAGCGATTTGGAGTCGTTTGGAAGGATGTTGACCCCGACAAACCAACTGCAGAAGCTGGAGACAAAGGATGCATAGCTTTCAGCCGTTTGGAAGGAGCTTTCTTTGAAGGCGGCGTCTTTTGGTTCGATGACACCTCGGCTGGTGATAAAGATTTAGGTCGCGTCTATAGATATATCCCAGCGACAAATACGTTAGAGCTTTTCTATGAATCCAGTTCAGCGAACGACCTGGAAATGCCCGATAACATTTGTATTACGCCGTGGGGCGACCTCTGGATTGCCGAAGACGGCGACGGTGTCGATCGGATAATCGGCATGACCCCCGAAGGTGAGACGTACGTGTTTGCCGAAAATAAAATCAATGATTCCGAACTGGCAGGGCCTGCCTTTTCTACCCGGGGGGATACCTTTTTCGTCAATATCCAGACGCCCGGAATCACCTTTGCCATCTGGGGGCCATTCGCCAGGAAGAATGCCGGCCGCAGAAGACAAATGGGCCACGCCGCCCCTCCAAAACCATACGCACCACAAGTATCAGACAAGCTTTCAGCCTTTGCAGAAGTTGAGGGGATGTCTGACCTGGAAGCCGCCGCCTTTCAACGTCACGGCATGCCAATTGTATAAAAATTATTCGGAGGTGACTCTATGCTTACCAATATCGGAATTCCAGGATTAATTCTCGTGCTCGTCATCGCTTTAATCATATTTGGTCCGTCCAAACTCCCTGAAATCGGCCAGGCGTTTGGCAGTACACTAAAGGAATTTAAAAACGCTGCGAGCGACCTCGTAAGCGGTGAAGAGAAATCAGAAGATAAGAAAGCCATCGAAGAAAACAAGCAGAAAACAGACAGTTGACCGTATTTACTGTTTATATAGGAAGTTTTTAAATCAATTTAAAAAGGATCCGCACAGATCAGCTGGTTTGTGCGGGTCACTTTTGCTCCACTGCTAATTGCTTTTTCAAGTTCACCCTTCTTCTTCCTGCTTCTCTTCCCCAACAACTATCTTCCTCTTAAGTATTTTCCCCGAAACAATTAAAAAGTATCATGACTGACCTATTCTTTTCACTCATTTCTGCATCCTCTTTTTGGAAAACATAATTGTAAACGAAACAGGAAAAAGTATGTTTGTTGCTTATTTCTTTCCCGCATATCAATTAGGGAAGCCTATAGATTATATGGGCCAAAGAAATGAAAAACCACAACCCTACAGGAGGAATTATCATGACTCACCAAAACAATCAGAACCAACAACAGCAAAATATTAAGCAAAAGAGTCAACAACTCGCTCAGCAGGAACAGCAGAACGCTCAACAGCTTCGTCAGCAGAACAGTGCTAAAGCTCAAAGTATGGCTCAGCGTGAAGAACAAGCAGCCCAGGAATTACAAAACCTGGCCCAAAATGCTCAACAGCAAGGTGGCCAAAACATGAGCCAGCAGGCTTTTGGAACAGAATTTGGTACGGAAACAGATGTTCAACAAGTGAAACGTCAAAACCAACAATCTCAAAGAAATAAAAAATAACCCTTAAAATACACCAGGCTGTCGAGAAATCCGACAGTCTGGTGTTCTCTAAATTAACTATTTTTTCTTTATTTCAACACCTGCCCTATGCATGTTTAGATTCCTGATAAAACAAGCCATCTTTTAGTAGCATTGGAGTGAATGGAGCTTATGACCGTCGAAATGATTATGTATGCTGCTTTAATACTGCCCTGGTTTACTTTGCTTTTGGCCAGTTCAGAAATTCGAAGAAAGTATATGCCCGTAACTATTTTCACCGCATTATTGATGACCATTATTTTTCAAGTTGCGTATACGTATAAATGGTGGGTTATTTACAAACAAATTGTGCCGTGGGGCTATATGATTGACGTCAGTTTTGCTTATGGTGTTTTCTTGATAGGGACTTTTTGGATATTCAGATTTACCTCACACAAGTTTCTGCTGTATACGTTTATAAATTTGGCTTTAGATGCAATTATGGCTTTTATTACACTTCCTTTATTAGGTGTGTTAGGAATTGCTGTATATAAAAACATTTCCGCCTGGCAATATTTTTTAGTGATGTATGGTCTGTCCTTTATCATTTATGGTTACCACAGATGGCAGCAGAAAATATATAAACCAGTATAACTGGTCGCTTAACAGCGGCTTAGGTTTCCCTTTTGTTGTTCTCTCCATATACAGGAACTTCCAATGCATTTTCTTCCATGACGTAAGCTTCTAAATTACAGCTTCCTACAGACTAACTGTTATTATAAATAAACTTTAACTTTGATTCCCAATTTCCTTCCTGATACTATAATTGTGGGTCATTACTTCTTCTTTCCCTTTCGTAAAGCACCTTCTTTAGAATAACCTCATCAACTAACCATTTTATCAGGACAACTTTTAAAAAGTAGATAGGTAAAGAGTAAATGTGACGCCAGTTCTCTAACTGGTAAATTCCTAACCAAACCGATAGGGGTTCAAAAATAAATGTAAAAATCACGGCCATCACTGCATTAGCGATAATAAACTTTTTCCATCGAGGGAAATACTGGTACACCAGCATATGAGCAACAATCATGATCCCTTGGTCTACGGGGAGCAACCGGGTTGGAACACTAGTCAAAAGATACGGATACGACCAAAGGTGTTGTTCCAATCCAAAGTCATCCAACATGATAATAAATATCATCAATATAGTTCCAAATAACAGAATGTGATTTAACCTTCTCTTGTCAACTAATTTCCACCAGACAATCCACGGAATAATAAGCACTATCAAGAGGAGCCACCATTGAAAAGTAAATACGTTATATGAAATCCAATAATCATATCTCATTTCCGTCAGTTGTTCGTGCATGTTACGAATTTTCTCATATGTTTCTGTCATGCTGTCCCTCCTTTTCATATGCCTTTCGAAATCCTACTTCATTTCACTAATTCTGACATCAAAAATCATCAGCAAAGATACTATCACTACTACGGAAATCAACCAGGCGAATAAAGGCTTCTTATAATGGATTGGTAAAATAATAAAAATTAGACCAGTAAATAGAATGGACCAACCCATATTCCACCCGTTGTGGTATGTAATAAACCCTAATTTATTGTTGATATATTCCGATGTAACATAGATCCCTACCCATAACAAATACCATAAAGCTCGTTTCCCCCATCCATTAGGTAAATTCCCTAAGTAAAGGAATACAGTAATAGAATAAGTCACAGTCATAGCTAAAATAGTTACCGTGGTATGATTAGGTAAAATCAAATCATGAAATAACCACATCGGTTTCTTATAAAGTAGAAAGTTATAGAGAAGATCACCAATGATAAAAAAAAGGATGGTGGGATAGTATTGCTTCCAATTCTTCCAATCTCCCCAAAGACAGCCCGCTATCAGGTAAATAATATTTATTAAAATATACATAAACCCATTCCTTTTAAAGTAATATTCTTATATTATCCAGAAACAGGAATTTTACGTATAATTGAACGTCCTTATTTAACTGCTGATTCGTTCTTTTACAAAAAAAATCCCGAAGTTCCTCAAGAATCCATTTCTTGAGGAACTTCGAGAATAACAGTAGTTCCCTTATCAGGTGTTGAAGTAACATCTAACTTACCTTGAACCGATTTGGCTCGTTCCTCCATACTGACCAATCCTACACCTCTTGAAGTCGTAGAACTGTCAAACCCTTTCCCTTTGTCATGAATCATTACCCGTATGCCATGGTCAAACTCCCGGATACTTACCGAGGCTTCGTTTACATTGGCATATTTCCGGATGTTTGTAAGAGCTTCCTGGATGATGCGATAAATAGCGATTTCAACATGGTGGTCTATTCGATGGTCAAGCATACATTCAAACATAACATCGATCTGATAGTGTTCTGAATAGCGGTTAACAAACGAGCGGATGGCTGGGATCAGCCCCAAATCATCTAACACAGAAGGGTGTAATTCCCAGGATATATTTCTTACTTCTTGGATTAAGTCTGTTGCCTCTTCTGTCATTTGGTCGAGCAGCGGATGGTCTGTTTCCGCACGCAGACGACTGATCGTAATCATATGGCTGTAGAGGTTCTGCCCGATTCCATCATGCAGCTCGCGGGACAGCCTTCTTTGTTCTTCTTCCTGCACATTCATAATCCGGTTAAGCGTGTGCTTTAATTCCTCTTCTACCCGCTTACGTTCTGTAATCTCAGAACGAATGGCTAGATATTGATAAGGTTTCCCGTCACTGTCAAGAAAAGGAACAATTGTCGTGTCGACCCAGTAGAGAGTGCCATCCTTTGCCCGGTTCCTGATTTCACCTTTCCATACACCGCCCTGCCCAATGGTTTTCCATAAATCTTTAAAAAACGAACGGGAATGATATCCAGAGTTTATTATGTTGTGGTCCTGACCAATCAGTTCTTCCCTTGAGTACTTGGAAACCTGGCAGAACTGCTCATTCACATACTTGATTTTTCCCTGCTTATCTGTAATCGCCACAATCGTCGATTCATCTAAAGCAAATTTCATATCGAGCAGCTCATTTAATACCTTTTGCGGCTCTTCTCCAATGAGTGCTGTTTCCTGATTTGAAAAAATGACAAGCAGATCGTAATTCCTGCCATGGAGAGGGAAGGTGTTCCTCCGTACAAACAACGGGGAAGGGCTTTTTCCGATATGATGGTGAATCGTTCCCTGCTCCATTCGTTTCACGTTCACTCCTGGCAGCAGTAGATTAATTTTTTCCCCTATGTAAGACTCTTGTTCTTCAATTTGAAATAGATGGGCAGCTTGATCGTTCATAGATGCAATACGCTCGTCCGGGCCCACAACGATTGTCGCTTCTTCTTTCTGGCTGGTTAAATGAGCCATTGGTATCACTACCCCCTCTAGTTGATAAGTTACAAGCAAACGCCGTTCAGCAGCAGCTGGATGCTAGATTCCATATCCGAGCAGTCCCTTTTTCAGGGCATAAGAAACGAGTTCCGGGCGCGTTTTCATTTGGAGTTTTTCCATAAGGTTACTTTTGTGTGTTTCAACGGTTTTGACACTGATAATTAATTTCTCAGCGATCTCTTTATTTGCATACCCCCTGGCAATGAGGGTCAAGATCTCTTTTTCGCGCTCGGATAATAATTCAAACAAATCTGATCCGCTCTCTTTAATATTACCTAAATACTCTTCCATTAACTTCTTTGTTGCGGAAGGATGAAGATAAGCGTTACCAACGCTGACTGACTGAATGGCATTGATCAGTTCACTGTGGGGCGCGCTTTTTAATACGCACCCCGAAGCTCCTGTTTGGATCGCACGGAATAAATATTCCTCGTCATCATGCATGGTAAGAATGAGAATGGCTGTTTCGGGCAGAATTTTTTTCAATTCCGAAGTGGAGGACAGGCCGTCTTTTCCATGGGGCATGCTTAAATCCATTAATACCACGTCAGGCTTTGTCTCCTGGGCTTTTTTTATACCTTCTGCTCCTTCTGAGGCTTCCCCGACGACTTCCATGTTTTCTTGGGAGTTTAACAATAGATTTAATCCCGTTCTAACGACAGCATGATCATCTACTAAAAGAACTTTAATCAATGAAAACAGCTCCAATTCATTATTTTTACCGATGGTGCTTTCCCTGCACCTGGGACATTGTTATTTAATTTATTTCTTGCTGATATTCCTTTTGTTCAGAAGTGGTGATATCACTGAAGAATCCTGCATACTGAACGACCTCGCCTGCGTCATCTTTTATTGCGTTAATCGTAAGCCATTCTAAGTAAAAAGCTCCGTCCTTCCTTTTATTCCATATTTGTCCCTGCCAGAAACCTTTCTCCTTCAATGACGTCCACATCTGATCATAGAATTCCTGGGATTGTTTCCCCGATTTTAACATACTAGGTTTGTTCCCAATAGCTTCTTTCAAGGAAAATCCTGTTAACTTTGAGAAAGCCGGGTTGACGGTTATAATGTTTCCTTTGTTGTTCGTTACCATAATTCCCAAAGGAGTCGTTTGCATGAGTTCATTAGCTGAAAAGATTTTACTATTAAAGTACATCCATAAGACGATAATAAAGCTGGCAAGAGCTACTTGAGATAAGGCCATGAAACCAATGGCGTAATGTCCGTTGATTTGGTAAAGCAGAGTCAGGATAATGGGCGGGAAAAAACCTCCCAATCCGCCGACAGCCGCTACAATCCCATTGACAATGCCTGCTTGTTTCTGGAAATAAGTCGGCACCAGTTTAAAAATTACGCCATTGCCCGTGCCTCCACAAACGGCGATCACAAGGCACCCGGCCCCATATAAATGAATCGATGGAGCAAATGACAATAGCAGCGCAGCGAAAGTGAATCCTCCAAACACATACAGTAATAGGACCAGCGGGTTAAAGGTATCGGCCAGCCAGCCGCCAACTGGCCGTGCGAAGGTCGCTAATGCAATAAAGCCCGCTGTTCTTAAGCCTGCATCCACCTTATCCAGTTCAAAATTATTCACTAAGAAGTTAGGAAGATAAACAGTAAAAGCAACAAATGAACCGAACGTTATAAAGTAGAATAAACAAAGAATCCACAATTTTTTATTGCGATAGACGCTTTTCCACTGTTGGACGATTGGTGTTTTAACCTTTTCTTCTTGATGGTCCCCTAAGAAGAAGTTAGCAATAATAAAAACAGCTAAGATTCCGAGGTACAGCTGCACGGTAAACGTCCATCCCCAATTTGCAGCAATAACTGGTGCCGCAAAGGCTGTAACAGCGGTCCCGATATTACCTGCTCCGTAAATTCCATTAACAAATCCGTGCCGTTCTTTTGGGTAATATTTTGGTAATGAAGTGACCCCTACAGAGAACACAGCTCCGCCTAATCCAATAAAGAAACCGCCAATTAACAGGTCGGCAAATGAATCAGCGATGCTTATGAAATAAACCGGAAACAGCAATAGGATAAAACTGCCCATAAATAACATCCTAGAGCCAAATAAATTCGTGAAGTAGCCGAGAGGAATTCTTAAAAGTGAACCAAGGATAACAGGAATGGTTGTCAGCCAGGCGATTTGATCAGATGTTATGGCGATATCTTCTGTAATAAACGGCATAAGAGAAGATATCAATACCCAAATCATAAATCCAACGACGAGGTTTAAGGTCTGTAAGGGAAGCTGGACCTTCTTTATCTTATTCATTCTGTATTCCTCCTTTTTATGACATACCTTAATCCACTCTCCTGATCATAAGCACACCACTGATCAGCATCCCGTTCGACCTCACTCATTAAAGGAATCGCAACGAACGTTTGTAAATCAAAGTAAATGCGCAAATGGGTTTGATCCGGACAAAGGCTTGTTTTTACAAGTTTTTTGTCAAGCCAGGGCGGGTGGTCTTCATCGTCCCTCCCGAAAATGCCAACCTGGATAAAAGTAGATACAAAGGGTTCGAGGTCTTCTCTATGAACGGTTTCCACAGGTCGCACACCCTTTCTCAGCCGGGTAGATACGGAAGTGATATCCCTGTATTACCTTCCAGAATGATTCATCCGCTTGATATTCCAAATATTCTTCCACCTCTTTTTCTGAGGACCATTTGCTCATTCCTTTTACTTCAGCGATAATTATTTCTACCCCGTTATCGATTCTTTCATCTAAATACCAGTGAAGGCGTTGACCTTTAAACAAAGAGGTGAGCATGTGATGAATGTCTTCATAGAATCCACCTTCTTCTTCACGTATAAAACAAAAATCAAGAAACGTTTCGTTTTTCATCGGACTGGCTGCCTCCTTTGTTCTTCTCCCGCTTATAAATAATAACGGCCAGGGGGAAAAGCATGATGTTTAATACTGTGTAAATAAGCGTAGCAGCATAGTTTTCATAGAAATATTGATGTACAGCGAGCTGCATGAATACTATATTTAAAAGTAAAGTTGTACATAGGGCGATGACGCCTAAGTAACTACGTTTCATAACGTTTCACTCCAACTGCATAGACTGCTCCATCCTTGACCCTCACTTTAATTTCAGGAAGTGGACGCCTTGGAGGACCAGCTGTCGGTGCACCAGTAGCTGCGTCAAATTTCCCGTGGTGGCATGGACAGATCATCTCTTTTTCTTCTTTTTCCCAGAAGACGGGGCACTGCAAGTGTGTACAAGCATTTTGATAGGCTGCGTACTTTTCTTCACTAAGGCGGATAAGCAGGGCACTGTCATGGTCACCAGGATAGTCAAACTTAACTGACTCGCCAACAGGGATATCCTTTATGGCTGCGATTTTATGGTGAGGATATTCTTTCTCGCTCAGCCCCATCAATTCTTTAGCTGCTACTGCCCCCCAGGGAAGAGAGGCGACAGCGAACACACCTGCTGCTCCGGCCATCGTTTTCATAAAACCTCTGCGGTCAAGCATTCGTTCATCATTACGGTTAATGTTATGCGTATAATTATCTTCCTTAAATGGCCTCTGGTCGTTATGATTTGCCATCGTACGTCCTCCTTAAAACAATTTTTCCGTTCCTTGTAGAATTCCAGGCAGGTTGACTTTGACTTCAGTTCTTCCTTCTAACGGCATGCTCGCTACCCATTTATCGTTATCGAGTTTATGCTGTTGTTCTTTTTGCTCAATTTCTTCTTCCGTCAGCCACTGCAGTGTATTTGAAGGACACACACTTGCACACATTGGAGGAATGCCGTCTTTTGTGCGATCGATACAAAGATCGCATTTGTACATCAGGTTCTGCTCCGTATCGAATTTAGGAATTCCATATGGACAAGCAATCGTACAGTTCTGACAGCCAATACATTTCTCCACGAGAGCAGATAAAACGGCTCCCGTTTCGTGAATTTGAATCGCCTGCGCAGGACAGCTGCGGGCACAAGCCGGGTTTTCACAATGCAGGCACATTAAGGGCATAGTCTGCCGGTCAACGAGTGGATTGACATCATATACATAATTCCGATTTCGTTCCTCATGTCCGCCGCATTGAGTACATGCAGCCAGGCAGGAACGGCAGCCAATACAATTTTCAAGTTCTATATATAATCGTTTCTTCATTTAGCGTACCTTCTCCCTCTCTATTTTCTCTATTCGGGCGGCACATGCTTTGAACTCAGGCATTTTAGAAATCGGGTCGAGAGCTTGAATGGTTAACAGATTAATAGATTTCTCATGCCCAAAGTGGTAAGGGACAAACACGGTGTCTTCCCGTATCGCTTCTGTAATTTTTACTTTAAAGTCCGCCTTGCCGCGTCTTGTGAAGAGTTTAATGAGCTCTTCATGTTCGATCTGATACTTCTCCGCTGTTCGCGGATGAACCTCCACATAGGGATCGGGGCACATATCTCGCAGAAACTTAATTCTTCTCGTCTGGTTACCTGATAAGTAATGGTAAACAACCCGCCCTGTGGTAAGTCGTAATGGATAATCCTTACATGGCTCTTCTGCAGGAGGTCTATAAGGAAGTGCACAAATTTTTGCCTTTCCGTCTGGATGATAGAACTTCTTATCGAGGAACATATGGGGGGTCCCTTTGTCTGCTTCATCTTTACAAGGCCAGAACACTCCATCCTGTTTGTCGATTTTATCCCATGTAGCTCCATAATAATCGGCATACCCGCCTTTAGAAGCTAAGCGGAACTCTTCTGCTACATCCTTTGCCGTTTTTAAATGAGAGAAATACTTTCCTTTTCCGAGTTTTTCAGCAAGTTCCACTTGCATCTTCCAATCTGGTTTTGACTCCCCAATCGGCTCTTGGGCTTTATTAATTTTGATAATCCGTCCTTCAAGGTTCGTGACCGTTCCTTCATCCTCGGACCAGGTAACAGAAGGTAAGATGACGTCGGCATATTCTGCGGACTCGGATAAATAAAAGTCGGCACACACCATGAAATCAAGATTTTCCAACGCTTCTCTTACAAAGTTAAGATTCGGCGCAGAAACCGCAGGGTTAGAACAAAGCAGGTAGAGTCCGCGAATGGTTTTCTCCTTCATAAGCTCAAACATCTCATAAGCTGATACACCGGGGTTCGGCATTTCTTCTGGTGTAATCCCCCATACGTCACATACTTCTTGAACGTGTTCGGGATTAGTTATTTTTCGATATCCCGGGAGCAGGTCGGATTTTTGTCCATGTTCGCGGCCTCCCTGACCATTCCCCTGCCCCGTAAATGTGGCAACTCCCGATTTCGGACGGCCGATTTTTCCAGTGACTAAGGCCATATTCGTGTAGGCTGAGACATTATCAACGCCTTTATGCTGCTGTTCGATGCCGCGGGCAAACATTACGATGGCATTAGGTGCTTTTCCATAAATCTCAGCAGCCCGTTTGATTTTTTCTTGAGAGACGCCTGTTATTTCACTCGTATAGGCCAACGTGAACTGACTAACGAGAGCTTTTGTTTCTTCAAATCCATTGGTATGGCTGCTGATAAAGGATTCATCTGTGTATCCATTTTCAATTAATAAATTTAATATTCCGTTGGCTAAAGCAAGGTCGGTTCCCGGCTTCAAATCTAAGTGTAAGTCTGCTCGACGGGCAATAGGAGTTTCCCGCGGATCCACTACAATAATATAACCGCCTCTTTCCTGAACCGCCCACACCCTGAACATGGAAGTCGGATGGCATTCAGCCGTGTTGCTTCCGGCAATGAACAAGCAATCCGTTTCATGAACATCTGTCCAGGGCAAGGTAGAGCCGCGATCAACACCAAAGGTTCTTAAGAATCCACCGGCTGCACTCGACATGCAGAAGCGGCCGTTATAATCGATATACCTTGTACCCAGGGCCACCCGGGCAAATTTACCTGTTAAGTAACATTTCTCATTCGTCATGGAAACCCCGCTGAATACGGACAAAGAATCTTTTCCATAGTCTGTTTGAAGCTCTTTAAACCTGCGGGCGATTAAGTCATACGCTTCCTCCCAGCTCGCCTCACGAAATCCTTCTTTCGTTCCCTTTAAGGAAGCATCATCCCGTATAAGCGGACGTAAGATCCGGTCTTCATGGTTGGTCTGCTGATAAGCAGTCACGCCTTTAGGACACATTTTTCCAACAGTCACCGGCCAATCATACCTTGGCTCAACTCCGATAATCTTGTTCGTTGACGTGTTCACTCGCAAGTTCATTCCACATTGCATCCCACAGTAGCTGCAGTGGGTTTTCACCAGTTTTTCATTTGGATGGCGTACGTTCTCAATCTCACGGAAAAATTTATCCTTTTGCATCTTGATTAGCCTCCTTGTGGATTACTTTGTGTGTAGGTTTACCTGAAAAGCGTGACATTCGGTACTTACGGCGGCAGGGAAGACACAGTTCTGCTAAGTTGAATCCTTCCTCCATATCAAAATGAATCGCATTCTCATGCAGCACATCCCTGACATCCCGGGATTGTTCCGTTGATACAAACTCAGTGGAGCAGTTTTTACACTTCTTCATCGATTGCTCACTGTAATGTTCTCGGTAATTCCTGGCAAATACACTGAGTGGTCGAAATGGAATATGAGCGAGCTTGCCAAAGGGTAAATAAATTAATGTCACAATCACCGAATATTGATGAATGAGCGACATCACATAATGACCCTGTCCGTGAAGGAACACATTCATAAAGGTTAAGGCTAATCCTGTAATGCTGATAAACAATAGTAGATACAGCGGCATAAAATCATAGATGAATTTCTGCTCGGCTCTTGCCTGCATATGTTTCAGCCGGCGGTACAAAGCCATACAAACTCCAAGGATAACTGCAATGGCTGTAAAATTCAGGGCGTTGTAAAAGAAGAATGCAAGCCAGCCGTCTGCCTCCACACGCATAACATCCATCCCAAAAGCAACCACCGTATAATAACCATTTTCCTCCATCGTGAAATACATCCAACCGAAGACAAGAGGAAAAGTAACAAGACAGGAAAGGATGACGCCCCAGCCAATCAGCAGGTGCTGTGTCCATCGGTAAATTCCCCTATCCCAAATAAATTGATAGGTTCCCAGATGGTTTGCTGTAGTCTTTGGTGTAGATTTACGGAATAACAGCCTGATTCCTTTTTTCATAAAAATCTTTGTAGGAGGCCGCTCTCCCCATGCTATAAACCGATAGAAGAAACCACCGATAAAAACGAACGTTCCTACTACATAGCCGTATAAGTTTAGATCCACATGGGTGAACATCCGGGTCCCGATAAAACTTAAAATAACGAGTAAACTGACTGCGATAAACATAGACTTTGCGAACTTGGATGCAAATGCCCGATTAACGGAGCGCCGATTTTTAATAGATTCTTGAACGTATGAATGCGCCATAGATAACCTTCCTTACTTAACTTTTTTGTTTTGCTTTGAACTAATTTAAGTATAGGCAAGGTTCTTTTATTTCGTAATCAGGGAAATGCCCGATTATGAACTGGGAAAACCCCTATTATTTGTTCTGGGAGTTGGAGGATCTTTCGAAGAGGTTTAAGAAAGCAGCAAAAAAAGCCTAAGCCTTAAATGCAAGACTTAGACTTTTAGATTCTTATGAGTTATTTTAGTAGAAAAATCCCGTCAGACACCGGACGCTCGCCAGCCGGATCAGATGGCTGATTAACGATTTCTTCCCCTACTGTCATCGAAGTCGAGCCGCCTCCATCCAGGTTCATTCCTTCGACTGCACCAAGCGATTGAAGCACTTGAGCACTTTCATAGAAACTGAGACCAATACTTTCTTCAGGGCTGCGTCCGTCAGCCGTTACAAGCAGGATATTCCCATTTTCTTTTATTCCCACAAGTGACCTTGGATGTCTTGATTCAGCAAAAGAATAATAAAAATCTTTGCTCCAGCGGAATCATGTTTTATAAGTTAAGATGCTGTTGATAGGCAGAGGCGTTTGCGGTAAGCTTCAAAGTATAAAACATAAAGGAGCATGCTATGAAAATACATTTAATTCTTTTCGCATCTTCGGACACGGAACAAAAATCGGCCGCCATGGTCAAATCCTTTGATTCTGATATTCGTCCTGTCCAAGGTGATATTATAGACGACCCTGGATTTGACGCTGGCTTTCACAATGGATATGAAGTGGTAAAAGTGACGATTAATTATGAATCTGAAGAATGCCTGGTTTCCCTTTCCCCGTTGGCCATTGAAGTGCAGGAAATCAAATTGGAGACCTATGTAGAAAAGCTTCTAACCCACGGATGGCGTGAATTATCAAACCAGGAATTTGCCCAGTAAACGTGCCTTATTTAAACTTATCCAAGCCTCTAATAACCATGTTCATGAGGGGCTCTTCGAGTAATTGTCGCTCGGAAGCTTTTTTAAATTATCTTCTTATATCTTCCATTTCAGAGCAGTGAAGCCTTAGACATTAGATCAAGTAGTCTTATGTAAGAAGAAAAAATTCTATGTAAAAGCCTTACTTGCAAAGAAAGGCTTTCTTATATTCCTGCGTTAGTTTGAGAGAGTATCTCCCCTATTAACTCTTAAGATAAGGTGTCAATTTTTGCATCGATTTTTCAAGCTTTTTCGCATTCTCCGCGTAAATATTCTTTGCCGACTCAGATTCTGTAGCTAAGGCAAATAATTCTAAATCGGCCTGGCATTTTTTCATATTGGCAAGTAACAATGGCCTCTCCTGCGATTCGGACACTTCGATTTTATCATCGAATAAGTCCACTGTAAGAGCGCCGTAGGAATCGATCTGGCCGAGGAACACGTTTTCTATCGATATATTCTGCTTATCTAACTCTGCCTGTAACCAGCCACGGTTTTTCCCAATGGTGGTCAACGCTTCATCCAGAATCTCCCCATCCATGATCACCGTCTGAGGTTCTTTTTCATTCACACTCGTTAAACCAAGGTCCTTGCGCGTCACCGGGCGGTAATCTTTTTTAAGAAGGGCACTTACGGATCCGCTCGGTTCGAGGACAGCATACTCTACCTCAGAAAGATTAAAAATGTCCTTCCCTCTTAATAATTGGAGCAGCTCATCTGTAGAGTAATTTTCTTTCTTTAAATTCTCTTCCAGAACTTTCCCATCCTTAATCACCACCGTGCCTGATCCTTCTACAAGATCACGTACTCGTTTACGGTATAGAGAAAGAATTTCTATAAGAAGGATCGAGACGGAAAAGACGACAATCCCGATAATACCGTTCCAGATTTTTTTATCAAGATTGATAATTACTTCTGATGCGATACTGCCGATAGTAATTCCCGACACATATTCAAAAAAAGATAGTTCAGACAGTTGCTTTTTACCTAATAGTTTTGTCATTAAAAATAAAACGATTAAAAAAATGACCCCTCTTACGGCCACATCCAGCCAGTCCGGCACCTTCATCACTCCCTGTATTTAAAATCCTTTATACTGCTCTTCTTCTCGTTCCAATTCACCAACGCGTTTCATGATGTCTTCTTTAATTTCTTCCATAACCATCATTTGTTCATGAAAAAGACGCTGAGCCTTTTCATCACTCGAGTTACTGGCAAGAGTGGAAAGGCTTGCTTCTATACTTTTTAACGTGGCAAGACATTGTTTGACGTTAGCACCTACTGTCATAATTCCCGCTCCTTACCCTTTTGGTTTAAAAATGATAGCCGCGATCGTGCCGAATATGATAGCTGCTGAGATACCAGCACTTGTTACTTCAAACATTCCTGTAATGACACCAACAACACCGTAAGCCTCAGCGTCTTTCATAGCACCGTGAACTAAAGCATTTCCAAAGCTTGTAATAGGAATCGTAGCCCCGGCCCCGGCAAAAGCGATAAGAGGCTCATATAACCCGAATCCATCTAATATTGCTCCGGAGACGACTAATATACTCAAGGTGTGAGCGGGCGTTAGTTTAAACACATCGAACATAATCTGCCCAAGAACACATATCATGCCGCCTATTACGAAAGCCCAAAAAAAGATCATTCTTTTCCACCTCCATATTCAATGGAAACCGCGTGGGCTATACACGGTATCGTTTCACCTTGCTGATAAGTTAAAGGAGACAACAAAGCACCCGTCGCCACGACGAGCATTCGTTTAAATTCTCCTTTTTTCATTCGATTTAATAAGTGACCATAGACGACAACCGCAGAACAACCAGAACCACTGGCTCCTGCTAACACCGGCTGGCCTTCTCTGTAAATCATTAATCCGCAGTCCTGAAACTGTTCCGCTGTTACTTCCGTATGATGTTTGGTAAACAAATCGAGCGCACATTCTCGGCCGATATGACCGAGATCGCCTGTGACAATCAAGTCATAATAGGATGGGTCAATATCGCGTTCTTTTAAATGGGTTTCAATAGTATCTACCGCTGCCGGAGCCATAGCGCCCCCCATATTAAAAGGATCTGTCAATCCCATGTCTACAACCTTTCCAATCGTAGCTGAAGTTACCCTCGGTCCCTCCCCTTTATCCTTGACCAGGGATACCCCTGCGCCGGTGACCGTCCACTGCGAAGTCGGCGGCTTCTGGGCCCCGTACTCTGTCGGGTACCGAAACTGTTTCTCCACAGCAGCATTATGACTGGATGATCCGGTCAGCACACAGTCAGCTCCTCCATGATTCACAAGAAAAGCAGCTAGTGCCAGCCCCTCCATGGATGTAGAACAGGCCCCAAATAATCCGAGATACGCCGCTCCGATCGTCTTCGCTGAGAAACTCGTCGGAGTAATCTGATTGATCAGATCTCCGCCAAGGAAGAACTGGACATGTTCTTTCGTAATTCCCGCTTTTTCTGTGGCTCTTAAGGACGCTTCTTCCAACATCACTTTGTGAGCCTTCTCATACGTATCTTCCTTCAACCATAAATCTTCATGTAAGATATCGAAGTCTTCAGCGATTTTTCCTTTAGCTTCAAAGGGACCTCCTACTGTACCCGTGGAAACGATCACCGGCTTATTGTTAAATATCCATGTCCGCATTACAGCCCACCCCACTCGATAAGAATGGTCTTTATTAAAGCAATAACAAAAGCAGCAAAAACCCCGGACATGATGACTGAGCCGGCCAGTTTAAACATATTGCCGCCCACACCAAGGATCATCCCTTCAGTGCGGTGTTCGATACAGGCAGAAATAACAGCATTACCGAACCCTGTAACGGGTACAGCCGACCCTGCTCCCGCGAACTGAGCCAATCGATCATAAATTCCAAACCCAGTTAAAAGCATTGTAAGAAAAATCATTACCGCTACAGTAGGATCCCCGGCCGTCTGTTCGGTAAAATTAAAGTTATATATGAAAAAGGTTTGAATGCATTGTCCAACTAAACAAATTAATCCCCCAATTAAAAAAGCTTTTATACAATTTTTTAGTACAGGTCGTTTGACTTCACGATCACTTTGAAATTGTTGATACTCCTGTTGGACCGGAGTCAGATTCTTTTTCTTATTATTGGACATGTAAACACCTGCTTTATTGATTTCTTTTAGAAAGCTTGATGAGTCGATCAATTTCTTTCGTTACTTCTTTCCTGCTGACTTCCTTATTCTTTATTCGCTGTTTCAACTCTTTAACTTCTAAATGAATTTTCAGATCTAAAGAGAGTGTAACCTCGTGGCCAGAAAATTGTTTTTCGGCTTGCTTGGTCAATTTCTTTTCAATTTTTGCTATTTTAAAACGCTCATTATGTGGAATTTGGGCCGCAATTAAAATCTTTTTATCATCGTTTACAGCTTTGATATCTTTTAAGTGGTTTTTCTTTTGCAGCACTTTTTCTGCTTGTTTAGAAGGGTTTTGATCGGCCGGTTGTTTATTAGTTGAAAGCTGGACCGTTTGTGAAGATTCTTTCTTGTCTTTTGACTCCTTATCCTCCTGGCAGCCGGCAGCCAAAATACTTACAGCAAGCATTACGATTAAAAATTTTTTCAATTAAATTCACCACCCTTGGTCAAGCGGGTTAAAAAAGAAAAGGCCAGCAATAATGAGCTAACCTTTTCCGTTCACCATTATTGTTGTTTGTATTGAGGTTCTTCTTGTTCAATCTGCGTGACACGGGCCTCTAGATTATTAATCAATTCTTGTGTATCTTTTGCAGATTGTTCATAAAGCTGTTTAGCTTGTTGATTTTCTGTGCCCAGCGCGAATGTTTCAAAGCTTGCCTGGGCACTTTTCAGACCAGCTAAAGTAGTTTTCACATCATTAATTACTGTCATTTCTCTCGCTCCTTCATTTAACGTTTTACCATATTTATTTTGAACCTGAAGAAAAGAGTTATGACTTACTATTTATTCCATTTTTGAAAAAGGGCTTTCCGCACAAATAAAAAAAGAGCCTGCCACCCGCTTTGGGGGACAGACCCTTGTTTGTCTTTTACATAAATAACGGAATAAGCAAGCCAGCCAGGAGCAGAATAATCGCTCCGCCTAAGCGAGAGGAAATCTGCGCGAATGGCATAAGCTCCATTCTTCTTGAAGAGGAAAGCACAGCTACGTCACCTGTTCCTCCCATATTGGCCATACACAACCCTGCTGTAATCGCGGATTCAATAGGATAGAAACCGACAAGCTTTCCAAGAAGCCCTGCACCGATTACCGCACCGAGTACAACGCCTAGGACGGTTAGAATATATTGAAGTGTTAAGGCTTCAAGCACCGTGTTTAAATCTGTATAAGCGATCCCGATTCCAAACAGCAGCGCAAGCGTCCAGTTTTTCGCGACGAACTTGTACCACTGGTTCGCTCCGTCTAGCACACTTTTTGGAATGACATCTGCGATTTTCGCCAAAGCTACAATAATAATCATTAAAGCGTAAGCGTGCAGCGGAATAAAACCGGCTAATAAAGTACCGATTGTGAAGAAAAGAATCGCCACCATCAGTCCAACACCCATTTTTTGAATATCAAACGTTGACTTCTCTTCCTTATATTCAAATCCCTTTAACAACTGTCCATTTCCTGTTAAGGACGGTACCTTCTTCCCAAGGATATTCAGCATACTTGCTATAATAATGGCAAACACATTACCCAGGGCCAGTGCCGGTACAAGCATGGAAATATAATAGCTTGGATCATTCCCCATCAGCTCACTATAAATCTGACTCATCGGCACAGCACCTGCTCCCATGCCTCCTCCCATAATTGGCATCGCAATGACAAGCACAGCATCCCGAAGCGAGAATCCGGCTATCGCACCAAACAAACCGGCTAAAGCCATAGCACCTAGAACGGCACCAAAGATCGGCAGGAAATATTTAAGGCCGACTTTAATGAGAATTTTCTTGTTCATTCCGAGGATACTGCCTGTAATTAAAGCGGCAATGTAGAAATTAAGAAAGCCCCCGGTTTTCATAAAATCATCTATCATCGTGACAGTAGAGTCCGGAATTAACCCTGCATATACCATATAGGCAGCACCAAAAATCGCAATGATCGCTCCGCCGCCCAGGTAAGTTTTTACGACCGGCGTGTTGTCGCCGATCCATCCGAAAAGCTCTCCAAGCACCATCATTACGAGCAGGCTGCCAAGCATTCCTCCCGGTAAGTTGCCGGTATACATGCTGACTAAAGTAAGTGCGGCCACCGCCATAAACCAAACAAGCGGCAGACCAAAAATTGTAATCGCTTTCTTTTCATTGGTAAGGGAAGTTACATTGGATTGGGACGGCTGTTCGGCCTGAACTCTTTCAGCTGAACTGGACATATCAATCTCTCCTTTACTAATTTTTAAAGAGGCTTAGCATTACACTAAGCACTCTTCCTTTTGTTCCACAGACTGTTCAACGGCATCGGCTACTGCTTGAGCAACAGTTTTATCTAGAGCACCAGGGATGACGTAATCTCGAGAAAGTTCCTGATCGGTAACGACCGCTGCAATACCTTCAGCCGCAGCTACCTTCATATCAACCGTGATGTCTCTCACTTTTTGATTAAGCGCTCCCTTAAAAATGCCCGGAAAGGCCAGCAGATTATTAATTTGATTCGGATAATCAGAACGGCCTGTCCCTACTACAGCTGCTCCACCCGCTAATGCATCTTCCGGGTAAATTTCAGGCACTGGATTCGCTAATGCAAATACAATCGGATGGTTATTCATCCGCTGAACCTGCTCTTTGGTTACAATTTCCGGAGCTGACACGCCGATAAAAATATCTGCTCCCGTGATGACTTCATCTAACCCACCGTGTCTACCGTTAAGGTTTGTTCGTTCTGCCATAGCGCGCTGCCTCGGGTTCATCCATGTCTCCCCTTTACGGATAACGCCTTCAAGGCTGACAAGCGTAACATCATTAAACCCGGCATCCATAAGCAGCTCCGCAATCGCGATCCCCGCTGCACCAGCACCATTTATTACGACTTTCGCCTGTGATCTTGCTTTTTTCACTATCTTTAGTGCATTGATTAAAGCGGCTAACACGACAATCGCCGTTCCGTGCTGATCATCATGAAAAACAGGAATATCGAGTTCCTTCTTTAAGCGCTCTTCAATCTCAAAACATCTCGGGGCGGATATATCCTCAAGATTTACTCCTGAAAATGTCGGCGCAAGCGCTTTAACGATAGCGATGATCTCTTCTGTACTTTTGGTATCAAGGCACAACGGAAAAGCATCGACGCCGGCGAATTTTTTAAACAGAAGGCTTTTTCCTTCCATTACCGGAATTGCTGCTTTTGGTCCGATGTCTCCAAGCCCTAATACAGCTGTACCATCGGTCACAATTGCGACCATATTTCCTTTTGACGTCAGTTCGTCCGCTTCCTCAGGATTCTCTGCAATTGCTTTACATATATCAGCCACTCCAGGCGTGTACACTAAGCTTAAATCCTCTTCCGTATCGACGGGTATCTTACTTGCCACCTCGATTTTACCTTTAAAGGTACGATGCAAATTCAATGTCTCTTCACTTAGATCGACTCTCGTCATTTACTTGCCCTCCAGCTTTCAGAAATCGCTTTCACTTATAGGCCTTATCTTAAATGCAAACGCTTTACTTGCCCATCATATGAAAGTAAAAATCTTATTGTAATTAAAAAAAGCAGCCAGATCTGGCTGCTTTTCAGCTTGTGGTTAATCCCTTTCTACTGCCTGGTGTAGAGAAAAGGATTTTTGGAAACAACTCGCTTTCCGTGGGCGAATGGTGTGCCTCCTCAGGCCTTTGGCCCTGCGGGGTCACACCTTATCCGCATTTCCCACAGGAGTCTCGACGTTTCCAAAAACCCTTTTACGATAAAAAGCTAAAAGGGAACGAATAAGGAACTTTCAAACTTAAAAACATATACAAACGGTGTACTTATAATAGGTAGGGATGAAATCAGCTCAAATGATGGATTCCACGAATCAAAACGTACAGAATTACGGTTAATCTGAATATAACTGGCTGTTTAAGACCAGTTCTTTGTCATACTATTTAACCGTTGAATTATACATAAAGAACAAAAAATAAGACTGTCGAGTTTTTCGACAGTCTGAAGAGCAGCCAAATTTGATGCTTTTAAACCTTGTCTTTCGATTAATTAAAGATTCACATCATGCCCACACCAAAAACGCTTTTTTGTTTTATTTGTAAAAGTTCTCAGCTTGTTCCACAATGTTATCTACAGTAAAACCATATTCCTTAATGATTGTTTCTCCTGGTGCAGATGCGCCAAACTTATCAATACCAATCACTGCTCCATCAATACCTGTATAACGTTCCCAGCCCAAGGAAGCTCCCATTTCAATGGCCAACCGCTTTCTCACATTGGAAGGAAGCACGCTTTCTTTATAGTCAGCACTTTGAGCATCAAAACGATCAAAAGAGGGAACACTAACCACACGGAAATCATAGCCTTTTAACGTTTTCAATTCCTTCTGAGCACGAACAGCCAGTTGAACTTCTGAACCAGAGGCCAGCAAGATCCCATCCGGTACACGCTTTTTTGAATCTTTAAGAACGTACGCTCCACGTTTCACTCCTTCATAGGCATGTTCGGCCGTTCCTTCTAAAACAGAGAGATTCTGACGTGTTAGTACAAGCACATGTGGAGTGTTATTAGATTCTAGTGCTACTCTCCATGCGGCACTGGTTTCATTTCCGTCAGCAGGCCGGAGCACAGAAAGATTCGGCATCGCACGAAGAGAAGCGAGGTGTTCTACCGGCTCATGTGTTGGTCCATCTTCACCTACAGCCACGGAATCGTGAGTTAATACATAATTGACCGGAAGATTCATAATGGCCGAAAGCCGGAGAGCTGGACGCAGATAATCACTAAATACAAAGAAAGTACCAGCATACGTTCTTAATCCACCATGGAGCGCCATACCATTCATCGCTGCAGCCATGGCAAATTCACGAACTCCAAACCAGATATTTCGACCCGCATAGTTCTCACGGGAGAAATCTTCTTCTTTTTTGATCTCCGTTTTGTTTGAACCTGCTAAATCAGCACTTCCTCCGAACAAGTAGGGAACCTTTTGAGACAACGCATTGATCACTTCCCCTGAAGACGCCCGTGTTGCTGTTTTGTCTTCTCCTTCTGTGTATACAGGAAGCTCATTTTCCCATCCTTCTGGAAGTCCTCCGGCTATAGCGGTTTCTAACTCATTTGCTAACTCAGAATAAACTTCTTTGTATTGCTGAAACAATTCATTCCATATTTGTTCTTGTTTATTTCCATTACTTTTCACTTTATCTTTAAAGTCTTGATAGACTTCCTCCGGAACATAAAAAGGTTCATGATAAGTCCACTTGTAGTATTCCTTAGCTGCCATCGCTTCTTCCTCTCCAAGAGGAGCTCCGTGAGAAGCTGATTTTCCAGACTTATTAGGTGAACCATATCCGATAACCGTTTTTACTTCAATCATGGATGGCTGTTCAATATTTTGTTTAGCTTGTTCGATTGCTTTTGCAATGCTGTCCGTATCCGTTCCATCTTCTACACGAATGACCTGCCACCCATAAGCTTCATATCGTTTCTCCACACTTTCACTAAAAGAGCGATCTAAATCCCCATCGAGCGATATATCATTAGAATCATAAAGCACCACAAGCTTTCCGAGACCAAGATGACCCGCTAAAGAAGCTGATTCCTGAGAAACCCCTTCCATCAAATCACCATCTCCGCAAATAGCATAAGTATAATGATCTACCACATTATAGCCTTCACGATTATACTTAGCTGCAAGGTGCGCTTCAGCCATCGCCATACCAGCTGCCATCGAAACTCCCTGGCCTAATGGACCAGTCGTAGCCTCTACACCATCCGTGTGTCCAAATTCAGGATGTCCCGGCGTTCTTGATTCCCACTGTCGAAAGTTTTTAAGATCATCAATCGTTACGCCATATCCTGATAAATGAAGAAGGCTGTACAAAAGCATTGAGCCGTGCCCTGCTGATAATACAAATCGATCTCGGTTAAACCACTTGGAATTTCCCGGGTTATGGTTCATGAAATCTGTCCATAAAGTATATGCCATTGGCGCTGCCCCCATCGGCATACCCGGATGACCCGAGTTTGCTTTTTCTACCGCGTCGATAGTCAGGGTTCGAATCGTGTTAATGGAAAGCTGTGCAGTTGACACACTCGTTTCCAACATTTCCTTCACCTCTTTAAAAGTTTACTGACCGTAGGAATTCTCCACATATTCAATTCTTTAAACCATTTCGGCAACGGGGTATTGACTCTCTACATACCTTAGTTGGTTTTCTCTTCCATTAATAAGAATGGAATGGGTGAGGTTGCTGCCATTGTTCAACCTGACTCCTTTTAGGAATAGGTTATCCGTAATGCCGGTTGCTGCAAAAATACATTCCTCTGAGTTTACTAAATCTGTATGGCTTAACGCTCGTTCTGGGTGATTAATCCCCATTTCGATACAACGTCTGGCCTCCTCCTCTTTCCGCGGCATAAGCTTACCTTGCATTTCACCACCGAGACATTTCAGAGCTACTGCACCAAGCACCCCTTCAGGAGCTCCTCCAATTCCAAGAAACATATCAATTTCCAACGTTTCAATACAAGTAGCTATGGCATAGATAATGTCTCCGTCATTGAATAGATGAACCTTAGCCCCCTCACTTCTAATAATGTCAACGTATTCTTGATGACGTGGACGGTTTTGGATCAGTACATTTAATTCTTGAACGCTCTTTCCATTTGCTTTTGCTACAGCTCTTAAATTTTCTTTAAGCGGGGCCTCAATATCAATTTCACCTTTAGCCTTCGGACCGACAGCAATTTTTTTCATATACATGTCTGGAGCATGCAGCAGCGTCCCTTTAGGTGCTGCTGCTATTACAGTAATGGCGTTACTCTGGCCATTTACTGTAGGAGTCGTCCCCTCGATGGGATCGACTGCAATGTCAACTTCCGGGCCTTGACCTGTTCCTAAGGTCTCTCCAATATACAGCATAGGTGCTTCATCAATTTCTCCTTCGCCAATTACGATCCTGCCGTTCATCTTCATGCCATTCAGCTTTTTACGCATCGTATTTGTTGCAGCGTCATCTGCGCTGATCTTATTTCCGCTTCCTATCCAAGGTAAAGCAGAAATAGCGGCAGATTCAGTCACTTTTAAGAAATCCAGTAATAATGGTTGCATCAAAGCATACCCCCTCGGTTTTAACGGCACTGATTTCCGGCTGCCGTGGTGCCCACTCCTTGACGAAAAAACTCTCTTTCCTTTTTGATGATTTTATCCACTTTGTGTTTTGATCCTTCTGCCCAAGTAGAATGAAGATAAGCTTCCACTACTTTTTTCGCTGCCTCTGGCCCTATAATCTGTGACCCCATCGTAATTATTTGAGCATTATTGCTCAATTGAGCTCTTTCTGCAGAATACGTATCATGTGCTAATGCCGCACGAATCCCCGGGTATTTATTAGCTGCAATCGCTACGCCGATCCCTGTGCCGCAGATCAAGATGCCCCGGTCTAATTTAGACTCACTTATATTCTGTGATACATCAAATGCAACGTCAGGGTAGTCAACAGAATCACATGAATAACATCCGTAATCCACCAACTCATGGGTGAACGTTTTCTCGATAAACCCTTTGATCTCTTCTTTTAATGCAAATCCGTTATGATCACTTCCGATTCCAATCCTCATCAAACTATCTCCCTTCATTAACTTCAATTATATACTTTCATATTATTACATATACTTTCGTTTATCAATAATTATTTATTTTTTATTTTCGTTTATTATTGTTATTTATTTTCGTTTTTGTTTTTTTGTAAAAAAAAGAAATCAGAAACAAATAAGCTGATCCTGATTCCTATTATGAAAAGCTAAGTTCATTGATTAAGTGATGCCAGTTAACTAACCTGGGTAGACCTATTCTGTGCGAATTTATGAAACGCTGACAAAATCATAAACGCGGAAGTGGCTCCAGGGTCCTGTGCTCCAACCGAACGGTCACCTAAGCGGCTGGAACGACCTCTCTTAGATATAATATCTTTAGTTGATTTCATCCCTTTTTCCGCATCGCTTATGGCATGCTCAAACGATTCAAAGAATTGATTGGTTTGAGCGTATTTCTCCTCAAGAGTGTTTGCAAATGGTTCAAGTGTATCAACCATGGTTTTCTCTCCTACTTCTGCTTGACCCCTTTCTTTAATCCCCCTCGCGAAAGCTATCCAGTACTCTACTAAATCTTTCTCATCCATCACTGTTTTCTTTTTCCCCGATTTAGCTCCCCTCATCAGACCAGTAGCATACAAAGGGCCAACAGATGATCCAACAGCACTTAAAAACGTTTTTCCTACTTTCATACTAATTTTCCCGCAATCTTCTTCCTCTTTAAGGTCCGTATCCAGAATGTCATCTACGGCCTGCCAGCCAATAGACATAGTGACTCCGTGATCGCCATCACCCAACTTACGGTCCAGTTCACACAAATAATCTTTCTCCTCTTCCACCATGGCTGCTACGGTTTTAAAAAAATTCTTTAAATCATAAGATGATAGTTCCATTTTAAAACCTCCTTTATTTTTGAACGAACATCGGGCAGTCTACAGGGTGGTCAATCGTTTTCTTTAATTCTTCATCCAGCTTCATCAAAGTTACTGAGCAGCCGCCCATTTCAAGCGAGGTAATATAGTCACCGACGTAGGATCGGTAAATCTTAATTCCTCGTTCTTTTAAGATTTGTTCAACCCTGCGATAGACAATATATAAATCCATTTTAGGAGTTGAACCTAGACCATTTACTAAGACTGCAGCTTCTTCACCGGGAGAAAATTCAACATCATTTAAAATATCACCAACAAGGCGGTCTGCTACGGCATCTGCAGATTCAAGTTTTCCTTTTTCAAGGCCAGGTTCCCCGTGATGTCCAAGACCGATTTCCATTTCATCATCACCGATCTCAAAGCTAGGTTCACCTGTTTGCGGAAGATAGCATGGGCTGATCCCGACTCCCATGGAACGAGTGTTGGTATTTGCCTTATCAGCTACTCTAATAACTTCTTCCAGGCTGTAACCAAAGTCTGCTGCTGCACCTGCCGCCTTATAAATAAAGAATTCTCCGGCAATCCCGCGCCGCTTCTCCTGTTCTTCTTTCGGCGCAGAGGCAACATCATCTGTTGCTAAAGCCATTCCTACTTCGATATCTTCCTCCATATCAGCCATTTCCGCCGCCATTCCGAAATTCATAACATCGCCAGCATAGTTACCATATAGATAAGCGACTCCTGCTCCTTTATCGATCGATTTGGTAACTTCTAATATAGGATCCGGGGAAGGCGAAGCAAAAATATTCCCAACAGCTACTCCATCTGCCATACCTTCACCGACATACCCTAAGAAACCGGGCTCATGCCCGGATCCCCCTCCAATCAAGATCCCGACTTTCCCTTCTCTAGTCTCTCGCGAAGTAACTAAAGCCCTTTCATTTTCAGGCAATTGTTTTATGTATTCAGGATGTGCATGGACGTATCCCTCCACCATTTCTTCAACTACTCTTCTAGGATCATTAATAAGCTTCTTCATTTTTAGTGCACTCCCTTTGCTCTATTAGTTCTAATCTACGAATATAGCAGGAGTAGATAGCTTCTAATAAAAAGCTATCTACTCGCTATTTTCAAATGACAGACTGCTCTCCATCTTTAACTGACTTCCCCTCTTCTTCTAGAAGCTCTTCAGGTACTTTAAGGAACCTGGTTAGAATAGCTGCTCCGAAATACAACCCGGCTAGAATCAACATCATTCCCTGAGTATCTACTAAATCATAGAAAAGTGCGACTAGAGCAGGCCCGACGAATACGCATAATCCAGCTCCTAAATTTAAGATGGACATAGCTGCTCCTTTATCGCCATCACCAACTAATGTCGGTGTCAACGCAGAAAGTGGTACAAAGCCAGCCAAGCAAGCACCCCAAAGGATACCGATAAGTCCGACTACGAAGACGTTTCCAGTAAAGACTTGGGGTATGTAGAACAACATAATTGTAAAAACCCCGCACCCTACTGCCCCAAACCAGGTAACAGTGTTTCTCCATCCAAATTTATCACCAACATACCCAAAAATCAGATTAAAAGCAATATTCGAAATAAAAATGGTACCCCATATATTAAGCCAAACCGTAGTGCTGACACCTTGATCAGCTAAATAAATAGGAAGAAATAAAGGAAATGCATACTGAGAAGCCTGGTTAACAATCCGCACAATACCGGCTATCCCAACCTTTGGTTCTCTTTTAACAATGGTTATACCATTTAACAGCTCTTTAAGTTTAGAGGTATCACTTGGCTTCTCATCCAAGATTTCAAATTTGTCTTTGTTAACTACAATAGCAAAAAACGCCCCGATTAAAACCCAGATAATTGCTGTCCAGAGTGTTGGGATGTATCCAAATACTTCTATCGAAAAACTTGAATAGTAAGCTCCAAGTACACTTAAACCTCCAGTAAAGACAAACCAGAACCATCCCACTGCTTTACCGAGCTGATGCTGAGGTGTACGGTACGTTATCCAGACAAGGAAAGAATAAGCAAACAACGGGTATCCAAAACCTCGCAGTGCATAAGTAGGAATCATTAACCCATAATTAAGGGTTGGAATCGCTAAGCCCACAAATAGAACGTGACCCAATATATATAACCCTACACCAAGAAGCATCGTTCGTCTTGGCCCAATGGCTTCCGTTAATACTCCTGAAAACCAAGCGGCAATCGCAATTGTTACACCATACGAAGTAGTTAAAGTGGCGGCTTGAGATACAGACAATCCCTCGTCAACTAAATAAGGGCTAATCCAGGCAAGCTCTAACCCGTCCCCCATCATAAAGATCAGTACACCAAAATATCCCCATGCCAAGTGAGAAGGAACACCTATCCGGTCGAGAAAAGAATCTTTCTGAGTTAAATCATTCATTCTATTTCCACCATCCCTTTAGATTGTTACGGCTTTAAAATGACCTTTAACGATTTATCGCCTTTCTTCATTAACTCAAAGCCTTCTTCAAAATCTTTAAGATTAAGTTGATGGGTGACTACATCCTTTGTTGGATAGTCCCCATTTGCAATCCCTTCGATTACAAGAGGATAGCAGTACGGACCTAAATGAGACCCCAGGACATCAAGCTCTTTTCTATCACTGATAATACTCCAGTCCACAGACACCGGCTCACCGAATACACTGAATTCTACAAAACGACCTAATTTGCGAATGGCGTGAAGTCCCTGCTCTACAGACTTCGGATGTCCTGTGGCTTCAATATAAATGTCACACCCATAACCTTCAGTCATATCTTTTATCTCCTGAACGACATCCACTTCACTAGGATTAAGTACGAGGTCAGCCCCAAACTGTTTAGCAAGTTCTAAACGATCCTCTTTTAAGTCTAAAACCACTAATTTCCCAGCACCTGATTTTTTAATGGCGCCAACCATACCCAGGCCTAGTGTCCCTGCACCTGATAGAACGACTACGTCTCCCAGTTCAATTTGAGCTCTTTGCACGGCATGCAGACTGCAGGCATATGGCTCGATCAATATAGCTTGTTCAATAGGAAGATCTTCCGGTACTTTGTAGTTAATCGCCTCTTTTGTGAATTTCATATACTCTGCCATTCCACCATTAACATTCTTCTGGAATCCATATAAATCATGCTTCTCACACATCCAATATTGGCCTCTGTTACAGAACCTGCAATCCCAGCATGGTACAATCTGTTCGGAAATGACACGATCTCCAACTTCAAAACCTTCCACAGCGTCCCCTATTTGAACAATGCGAGCAATAAACTCATGGCCAGGGATCATGGGTGCTTTTATATATGCAGGTTGTGTTTCATCTCCCCAAAAGCTGGGAGCACCATCGTAAGCTTTAATATCCCCGGCACAGATTCCACAAGCTTCCACTTTCACAATGATTTCTTTGTCATTTTCGAGCTTTGGGGTTTCAACTTCCTCGAAGCGATAATCCTTAGGTCCATAAGCAACTACTGCTTTCATCGTTTCCGGAAGCACCTGTGGCTTCTGTTGTTTAGCTAGCATTTCTGTCATTTCTGCTCTCTCCTTTTATAAATAGATTACTCTGCAAACAAAAAATTCATCGGATAATGGATGTTTTTTTGTAACCGGTTACAACCATTTGCACTTAGTTTATCATTAATTTTTGTTTTGTCAATATTATTTTTGAATGTTTTCAAATAAATAAAAATAACAATAAAAACGAAATAAAACGAAAATAAAACCATTTTAACATTGATAAAAAAACACAAATGAAATATCATTAAGTTAATAATAAAAATAAGGATGTTTAGCACATGAAAATGTTTGTAAGCGAAAGAAGAAACAAAATACTGCAGCTGCTGGATGAAAAGAAACGGGTAACTGTAAAAGAGCTGGCTGCACATATTGGAGTTTCCGAAGCTACACTGAGGACCGACTTAAATAAAATGGAAGAAGACGGACTTCTCAAAAGGACTCATGGAGGCGCCATGCTAAATGAGGATTCTGATAATGAAACAAGTTTTTCCGCAAGAGAGAAAAAAAATCGAGAGGAAAAAACAATAATAGCTGATACTGCATTTGAACTTATCGAAGAGAAACAGTGCATATTGTTGGATGCGAGCTCTACTGCCCTGGAATTAGCTCGTCACCTCAAGAATCAGCCTATCCGTTTAACAGTGGTAACAAGCGGTGTACTTACAGCTCTTGAACTAAAGGAGAATCCGGATATTACGGTTATCCTAATTGGAGGGGTTTTAACCAACCGTTCTTCTTCTATTGAAGGTACTTTAGGATTGTCTATATTAGAGCACGTTAATGTAGATATAATGTTCACCTCAGGAAATGGATTCTCCGTGGAAAACGGTTTAACGGACTTCAACCTATATGAAGTAGCTTTAAAGAAGGAATTGATAAAAAAATCGAATAAAATTGTAGCGCTTGTAGATTCATCTAAGATTGGAAAGTCTTCCAGTGCGGTTTTTGCCACTCCTGAAGAAATTGATATCTTAATTACTGACCAGGTTTCTAATGTAGCTCTTTCTACCGAATTGAAAGAACAAAATATAGAATTTATTACCCCGGTATTTAACTAGGAAACGAAGGGTTTCCTATCCCTAACGATAAAAATGAAACCGTTAACAAAAAGAGAGAGGAGATATTACAATGGAATTTAAAGGTTACGACAAAAATTTTAATATTGAAGGAAAAACAGCCATAATTACTGGCGGGGCAAGTGGAATAGGAAGAGCAATTGCTTCTTTGTATGCAGAGAAAGGAAGCAATGTTGCTATTCTGGATGTGAAGGATTATGTAATGGATGAAGCTAGAAAAATCGATCCACAGAGAGCCATCGGGATTCAATGTGATATCATGGATAATCAAAGTATCGACCATGCAATTGATGAAGTGAAAAACCGATTTGGTAATATAGATATTTTAGTGAATTCTGCTGGAGTAGTCTTACTTGATGATGCTGAGAATCTAGCCGATGATGCCTGGCAGACTACTCTTGACCTTAACTTAACAGCTTCCTTTAAAATGTGCCAGAAAGCAGGCAAAGTAATGATTGAACAAGGGCAGGGAGGAAAAATAATAAATATGGCTTCCCAAGCTGCATTAATCGCTCTAGACAATCATGTGGCTTATTCCGCAAGTAAAGCAGGAATTATCAGTATCACCAAGAGCCTGGCATACGAATGGGCACAGTTTAACATTAACGTTAACGCAATATCACCAACTGTAATCCTAACTGAATTAGGTAAAAAAGCATGGAGCGGAGAAAAAGGGGAAAAGGCCAAAAAAGAAATCCCCCTCGGCCGCTTTGGTTATCCAGAGGAGGTTGCAGCTATAGCCGTGTTTTTAGCAAGTGATGCAACGGATCTAATTACCGGAGAAAACATAGTTATTGATGGAGGTAACACTATTAAATAAACAGGAACTACTAAGTTAGCAGCCAGATTTGGCTGCTTTTTTAATGGTAGAACTCAATGTCATGCATTTCTTTAACCTGATATTGATAGACCGGACGGCCCACTCCATAAATGAGAGTTTCTTCTAGGAAATCTATCTCTTTTAAAAACTTTAAATATTTCCGAACCGAAACTCTTGAAATATCCGTATCCAGGGCAATCTCATCTGTAGAAAAGGCAGCGTCTCCTTTCGAGCGGATGACCTCAATGATGTGTTCTAAGGTGGTTTTCGTTAACCCTTTAGGTACTTGAATTTGATAACTATCCTGTCGGTCCTGCTTACTAAAAATTTGATCAAGCTCATCCTGATTTACGCTGCGTTTCTCATGGAGTACAAAGTGATGCTGTTTATATTTATTTAATGCCTCTTTAAGCCGCTCAAACTCAAAAGGTTTAATTAAATAATCAACGACACCGAGACGTAACGATTGCTGGATCTGCTCTTTTTCAGAGGCAGCCGTTATTAAGATCACATCGACCTGCTCATCCTTTTCTCTTAACTCTTTCAGAAGCTGAAGCCCATTTTTTCCCGGCATGTAAACATCGAGCAGGACTAGATCTATTTTAAATTGATCTAAATACTGATAAGCCTCCTCTACATTTGAAGCCGCATCCACTAACTGAAAACCTTCGACCTGTTCAACATACCTTTTATTTAAATCAGCCACCATTGGATCATCTTCTACAATAAGCACTTGAATCATTCTTCATTCACCTCTGCTTCATAGGGAATAATTACGGTAAATTTCGTTCCTTCTTGTAAGATTGACTCCAGTTCAAGTGATCCTTCGAGAGCATCGACACTTGCTCTCACGAGATGCAGTCCATACCCGCGGTCCTCTCCTTTTGTCGACACCCCTCTTTGAAAAATTTCTTCCTGAACTCCATTTTCAATCCCAGTTCCTGTATCGCTCAATTCAATCGTCAGCAATTCATCTACATACGACATAAAAAGGGAAATCCTTTTCTCTTCGCTCCCTGCCAGGCTTTCAATAGCATTGTCCAGCAAATTGCCGATAATCGTTACTAATTCATGGGTGACCGCTACATGTCCCGGAGCCGGGATGACGGTTTCGCAGCTTACAGACAGATCAATATTTTGTTCCCGGGCGAAGCTCAATTTACCAATCATAAACCCGGCCAGAACGGGATCCTTTATTTTATTCGTGATCGCATCTGCTTCGTGAACTTGATGATCTACGAGCTGCTTAATATACGATTTCACATCTTTAAAGGACTCCATCTCGACCATACCAAGCAGTACATGCAGCTTATTTTTAAATTCGTGCGACTGGGCTCGCAGCGACTCCGCATATAATCGAACGCCTGTCAACTGTTCTGCCAGCTGATTCACTTCGGTTTTATCCCTAAAGGTCGATATCGCACCCACTACTTCATCATTTACGATCAATGGTACACGGTTCACGATAATAGATGAACCGTTGATCACTTGTTCCTCATCCAGCTCAGCCTCCCCGGTTTCTAGAACCCGTTCCAGCATAGAATGGGGAAGATAATATGAAATGTGCAGCCCCAAGGGATCTTCAACGTGGATCCCCGCCTTCTGAAAAATTTCCCGTGCCGATTTGTTCACCAGCGTAATTTTTGCATCGGAATCTACAGCAATAATCCCTTCTCTAACGGAGTGCAGCATTCGGTTACGCTCTTCATGTATTCTTGCTATCGCCACAGGTTCTAACCCAAACAAACTTTTCTTAATATATCGAGCGAGCAGAAAAGCCCCAATTACTCCGACAAGAGCGCCAATTAAGGAGCCGATCAAAATGTTTCGGTGACTCCTTTGAAGAGAAGCTTCCACGGCATCTAAGGATATTCCTATTGATACAGCCCCCACCTGCTCTCCGTCTGTTCCATAAATCGGTGTAAAGGCTCGCACCGAATGCCCAAGCGTTCCTTCGGATATGGATATGTATTCTTCCCCGTTTAAAACCCTTTCTTCATCGCCGCCTACGAAGCTTTTTCCAATTCGTTCAGGATTAGGATGAGATTTACGAATCCCCTCCATATCCATGACTACGACGAATAGAACATCGGTCGCTTCTTGAATACTCATGGCATAATCCTGAATCGTTTCATCGTTTGCTTGATTTTGCAGACTTTCTTGAACAATCTGAGATTCTGCCACAGAGCGGGATACAATCAGCGCTTTCTCTTCAAGCTGATCACGAATATCATCGCTCGTATTTTCTGTGATGAGCAGATCAGTAATTAACAGTGAAAGTAAAACAACTAAGAGCACATAGAAAATAATCATCGTGCTCAGCTTAAATCGTGATTTGGTCATGAAATTTCTCCTGTATTCAATAAGTTGTTAAATAAAGTGTATCATTCCTTCTTCTTTATGTAGTTAGTTTACTTCATCTCTATTAGAATTAACCGCCTAAGAAACTGCCAGCATATGAAGTCATCCTTTTGGCTGCTTAAGTAAATATGACTTTAAGAAAAGATACAGAAGGTGAAAAAGAAAATATTATTGGAAGTCAGCGACACAGTAGAAATTCGCTGGCAGTCGATGACTTCTTTGATTTTAATATTCCCCCCCATACTAAATACTTTTAAAACTTGATGAATACATATAACTGAGCAAATTTTTCAGGGGAGGATAAGTATATGGCGCGGATCCCTGTCAACCAGGGCATTCAAGAGATAATTGATAAGCTTAAGTACGATCAAACTTTTAATGGTTCCTGGAACTACCCATTTGAAACAGGGGTATTAACAGATGCTTACATGATCGTTTTATTAAGGACTTTAGAAATAGAGGATAAAGAAGAATTAATTCAGGGGCTGACTTCAAGAATTCTCAGCAGGCAGGAGGATAATGGAGCATGGAAGCTTTTCCATGACGAACCAAACGGAAATTTAGCACTGAGCGTGGAGTCTTATTACGCCCTGTTGTACTCAGGGTATTTTCCAAAAACCGACACCAGACTGCGTGCTGCCAGGAAATTCATTCTGGCTAATGGAGGAATGGAAAAGGTCAATATTTATACTAAAATCATGCTGGCCATTACCGGTCAGTATAAATGGCCGACTATGTTCCCAGTTCCGGTCGAAATGATGCTTCTGCCGCTGTCGTTTCCAATTAATTTCTATCAAACCTCTGTTTATGGCCGCACCAATCTTGCACCTATTTTAATACTAGCTGAGAATAAATTTAGTAAAAAGACTGCTTTGAGCCCTGATCTTTCTGATTTATTTACGAACCGAGCGGAAGAAGAGAACTGGGAGTTCCCTGCAGAATGGCGTTCTTTATTCTCAACAATTGAAGAAGGAATCAAAAGCTTAATCGGCTTACCTTCGCAGCTTCATTCAATGGCGATGGAGCGAACCAAAAGCTATATGCTCGACCGCATTGAACCAGATGGGACATTTTACAGCTATTTCAGTTCCACTTTTTTAATGGTATTTGCCTTACTTTCACTCGGTTACTCCAGGAATGACACTCTGATTTCAAATGCTCTGGATGGCTTGATTTCGATGAAAACAACCATTCACGGGCTGCCTCATATGCAGTACACGACCGCCAATGTATGGAACACGTCTCTCATTAGTACGGCCCTGCAGCTGGCGGGAGTCCCCTCGGACGATCCCGTAATTCAAAAGGCCAATCGTTATTTGCTGGATCGCCAGCATCATAAATTTGGGGACTGGGCTGTTCATAATCCCAATGGACGGCCAGGCGGCTGGGGATTTTCCGATGTAAATACGATGAACCCTGATATCGATGACACGACTGCTTCTTTAAGATCGATAGCTGAGCAGGTTTCCATAAACTCTGATTTCCGGGGTGCATGGGATCAAGGCTTGTTCTGGTTATTCACCATGCAGAATGATGACGGGGGCTGGGCTTCCTTTGAAAAAAACATTAAAAATCCATGGGTTAGCTTACTTCCGATTGAAAAGGCTGAATTCATGTTTAGTGACCCTACTTCCGCCGACCTTACCGGGAGAACGTTAGAATTTCTAGGAAACTATACGAATCTATCACAGAACCAGAGAACGGTAAAACAAGCAGTGAAATGGATTTTGAACAATCAAAAGAAAGATGGCTCGTGGTACAGCCGCTGGGGCATCTGCTATATTAACGGCACCTGGGCCGCGGTCACCGGTCTTGCGGCTGTAGGTACTCGAGCCACGCACCCATCCATACAATCTGCTGTCAGGTGGATAAAAAGTATTCAAAACAGTGATGGCGGATGGGGGGAATCCTGTTTAAGCGACAGCCAAAAAGAATATGTTCCTCTCGGGGCCAGCACATTGACGGACACCGCCTGGGCCCTGGATATCCTGATCACAATTGAAGAGCAACCAGGTGAAGAAATACAGAAAGGAGTCGCCTATCTCCTACGGTCGATTGAAAAAGAAGATTGGACGACTGACTATCCGAAAGGGCAGGCCATGGCAGCCACGTTCTACATTCACTATCACAGCTACCGCTACATTTTCCCCTTAATCGCACTGGCTCACTATCACAATAAATTTGAATAACCGGCAATAAGCTGCCAGGATATTTTTGATTGGAAAGAATTTAGGCCTCTTTATTCATTTATGGTTCTATAAGGTCTTACCTTCTAAGCTCAATGGATTTCTTATCAATGCCCTGGTAAGACCCGGATCCACTTTACTTGTCTTTATGCTCACTGTTATCTAGAATCGTGATTTTCCGATTGCCGCTGATGACACTGCGAAGCCGACGATCCTGCTTTCTAGCTCTCCAAATGATATGAGAGAAATTCTCCGGATTAAAATGGTAATGATCAATTAAGTATTTCTCAAACTCTTCATGATCGACCTGATTATTATGTTCCTTCGCATAGTTAATCAAAATATGGGTTAATTCCTTATAAGTCATGCTTTTAGATCGGTCTGAAGAAAATGCTGACGGATCCGTAGGAAGAATATATTCGTTTTGAGATGCTTCCGGCGGCAGCTCACTCGATTCTTTTTCTATGGAGGAATGCGCCAAAAACTCCTGACGCTGTACTTTCCCATCGTTTACTGTTTCCACTAAAGAATGGAAATCCGCAGAATCATCTATGTTCTCTTCTTCTTTCCCTTCTATACGCTCGAGGCGGTCGATTAATTCCTGTTGTTCCATAGTCAGCTGCTTAATCGTTTCGCGCAGATACTTTTTCTCCTCCTGGATGTCTTCTAACCGCATACCAATCGCGTCTCTTAACGTGAACATGGTGAAAGGGCCTCCTTTGATAATTCCGATTATAGAATATCATAGCACACTGCAGAGCCGGCTTATTTGAATACTTTCTGGTTCAATAAAAATTGATAATAAAGTTGGAGGATGCGCGCAAAAGCCCTGGTTCCTCAAGGTTCACCAATCCGCAATCTTAGAAATACTTGGCTTAACGCTAAGTCCAACGGGGAAGTCACAGTTTTTCTTATACTTTAGACCTTTAACAAAGTTAAACATTATAAAAATACAAAAAAGACAATTTACCTTATTAGGTAAATCGTCTTTTCGTACGAATAGATATCTTCATTTAAATCGAATCGATTGCCTCTTTAATTGACGTCGTTCCACCTACAACCTGGAATTCTTTCCCAATCGTTTGGTTGTTTTCCAGGCTGGCGACAATGACCGAAGCCACATCTTCACGTGGAATCTCTCCTCTTTCCACTTCAACAGCTGCTGATACCTGTCCAGTCCCCTGATCATTGGTCAGCATCCCCGGGTGGATAATCGTATAATCAAGATCTGTTCTTTTCAGCCATTCATCAGCATAATGCTTGGCAGCCACATATGGTGCAAATGATGAATTGGCAGATTGAATGGCTTCTCGTCTCGTGTCGAATGAACTAATCATAATAAACCGTTTCACTCCAGCTGCTTTAGCGGCTTCGATCGTTTTCACAGCACCATCGAGGTCAATTAGGATTGTCTTATCTTTCCCCGTGCTTGGCCCGGAACCAGCTGTGAATACAGCCGCATCGACTCCTTCAGCCGCTTTGGCAATAGTCTCTATATCATCTTCCAGATCGACGACTGCCGTTTCCGCACCCAGGTTTTCAAAAAAGGAGACTTGATCCTGCTTACGGATCATGGCTTTGGCCTCAAGGCTGTCATGCTCCTGAATAAATGAAACAAGATGCTTACCGATTTGACCGTTTGCTCCAACAACGAGTACTTTCATCTTCTTCATCCTTTCTATTTTGTTTCTCTCATCTCTATAGTAAAAGGAAAAGAAGAACGATGTCTATAAACACGCTCCTGCCTTTCTAAAGTTCTCATATGGACCGTTAAACAGGACAAACTAACAAGAGACAAAAAACGATGGGGTGATCGAATGAAATTTACCGGGGAGATTCTATCGGGTGAATTTGACCAGACAACAGATGAGTTTATGCTGTATCAAGTTAAGCATCTTTCAACAACTACTGCTTTGAATCAGGAACAGTTTAATTCGATCTACAATTATTTAAGCCGTCACAAGCATGAGATGGACGGCCAAATATTAACCTTGAATGAACAAATGCTCGTCCGATTGAGCCCAGAAGAATCCGATCAATTTGTAGAGGACTTGAATCAAATCAGATCTTTGTTTCATTGATTCTTTATTTTTTAGTAGAAGTGTCAAAGAAAATCACTCTTTTTCGTTTCACCTCTGTTGATGCCACAATGAGCGTTCGGTGGTGACTCCTGGTCGATTAAAACCGGCCACGTCCTGTGGCCAACATCGACACTAGCACGTCCGATGTATCGCAGGAACAGTGAGGGCAGAAGACCCACTTGGTCAAGTGATCTTCTTGACCAAGTTAGCTGAGGCCGTGACCGCGGCAAGCATCAACCGATAAGCGATTCGTGAGAAGTAACAACCAACTTTAAAAGCAGAAAGGACTTTTTCAGTGGCCTCGGAAAAAACAGGGATTTCTCCACAAGCTAAAAGCCAATTCACCTGTCGATGAATTGGCTATTCTGCTTACACTGATCAAAACTCTTCATAAACCGCCGGATCCTGATCGTTGATTCGGCCGTCCTCACGAGTCAGCTCTGCAATCCTGCCCATTTCAGCATCCGTAAGAGAGAAATCAAAAATTGAAATGTTTTCAAGCTGCCGCTTTGGTGAGGAAGACTTAGGAATTGGGATTGCCCCTAATTGATGATGCCAGCGCAGAATAATTTGTGATATCGTCTTATTATGATGGTCCGCTATCCCTTGAAGGGTTTCATTTTGTAACACTTCGCTCGCCCGGGCTAATGGACTCCATGACTGTGTTTTGATATCATGCTCTGCGTGCCATATCCTTTGATCTTCCTGGTTAAAAAATGGATGCAACTCGATTTGATTAAGGCTTGGCTTCGTTCCCGTTTCCTTTTCCAGACGCTCCAAGTGCTCAGGCAGGAAGTTACAAACGCCAATAGAACGGATCAACCCCCATTTTTTCGCGTCAATCAACGCTTGCCACGCTTCTACATATTCATCCCGTTTAGGATTGGGCCAGTGAATTAAATATAGATCGTAATAATCCAAGTTCCCCCGATACAAAGATTCCTGGATAGCATTAACCGCTTTATCATACGTTTGATAACGTCCTGGCAATTTAGATGTAATGATTAAATCTTTTCTTGAGACCGAACTGCGGCGAATGGCTTCGCCTACTGTTCCTTCATTTTCATAATTATACGCTGTATCAATCAATCGATAACCCGTATCAATCGCGGTGTCAATCGCTTGGGCACCTGCATTTCCGTTCAGTTTATAGGTGCCGAGCCCGATAGCCGGTAAAGTAACCCCATCATTTAGAGTAATCTCTGGAATGTATGTATTCATCACTACTCACTCCTCTCAATACTAATTATAGCGTATCATTTAAATGAAAAGTTTTCCAAACAAAGCGGTTAGAATCTTTACGGTCAGGGAATATTCAAGGGGATGTGCAATTGCTGGGTCTGGATCCTGCTCCGCTTCTACTACAAGCAATAACTTATAATATAGAGGAAGACCCGATTCCCCAGCACAGGAAGAGTGGGTTTTCTTCTATAACTTTCAATGTTAAAGTCTAAGACATAAAGGGAAGAGTAATAAATGGAAATGTTCCATATTTGAAAAAAGGAGTGGAATCATGAATAACAGTCAATTCGAGAAAATCAAAGAGGGAAAAGGATTTATCGCTGCACTTGACCAGAGTGGAGGAAGTACACCTAAAGCATTAGCAGGGTATGGAGTGCCTGAAGATTCTTATTCAGGCGAGGACGAAATGTTCGATCTGGTTCACCAGATGAGAACAAGAATCATTACTTCTCCTGCATTTGACGGCGACCGTATCATCGGCGCTATTCTCTTCGAGCAGACGATGGACCGCGAGATTGATGGGAAATATACCGGGGACTATCTGGCTGAAAAAGGCGTTGTTCCTTTTCTTAAAGTAGACAAAGGATTAGCCGAGCAGGAAAACGGTGTTCAGCTTATGAAGCCGATTGACGATTTAGATGAAAAGCTGCGCCGTGCTAATGAACGAAATATCTTCGGTACGAAAATGCGCTCCGTCATCCATGAACCAAACCAAAGCGGCATTAAAGAGGTCGTTGACCAGCAATTCAAGATCGGAAAACAGATTATAGCCGCTGACCTTATCCCGATTATCGAGCCTGAAGTTAATATTCACAGTGAGGATAAGGAACAATGCGAAGAAATTCTGCGTGAAGAAATTCTTAAACACCTAAACAATTTATCAGAAGACGAAAACGTGATGCTCAAACTTACGATCCCAACGAAAGCTAATGCTTACAAAGAATTGATTGATCATCCGCGCGTTGTCCGTGTCGTCGCTCTTTCCGGAGGTTATTCCCGTGATGAGGCGAATGAGAAGCTGAAGGAAAATGAAGGACTGATCGCCAGCTTTTCCCGTGCACTGGCCTCCGACTTAAATGCCAATCAGTCTGAAAACGAGTTCGATCAAGCATTAAAGAGTGCAGTAGATACGATATACGATGCATCAGTAAATAAAAAATAAGGCCGCACAAAGGTACGCTCTATGGCGTACCTTTATTTTTTGCCCCATTTCTGCTGCAACTGCCGGATCTCTTCTTGATGAGGGATGATCTCTTTAGGGGTTTCCAAGATGAAGGGAACGTTAATTAATTGAGTCGAGGCCACCAGCTCAGCAAATTGACCTTCCTTTATATGTCCATTGTCAAAAATATTCGCATGACGATCTTTGCCTGAACCTGTACCATACCTGGAATTATTAAAGTGGATCACGGCTAAATGTTCAAAATACCCGTTCTCTACACCTTGATATTCCACTTGTGCCCAATTGTCACCGTTCCACAGACCGCTCGCGAATGCATGGCACGTATCGAAGCAGAAGCCAATCTTTTCCGGATAATCACATAACTCCCGGAGTTTCACTAATTCTTCTAAAGTTGTTCCCATTGCTCCCGGCTTCCCGGCCATGTTTTCTAAAAGGATTCTGCCTTTTCCGTCCCACTGACTGAGCACTTCATTCAGCACGTCTATCATTAATCGGTAACTCGCCAGTTGATCTTCTTTGAAAATATCTTTACCAAAGTGGACAACGACCCCGAGAGAACCGCACGCTTCAGCTATCGCCAGGTCATTGAGCAGTGAAGCGGTAACCTGTTCCCTTTTATGATCACCTGATGGTGTTAACGCGGTCGGATAGGGCGCGTGGGCGACAGATACAAGTCCATTTCGAATACAGAAGTCCTGGCAGAGCTCGGCATCCTCTCTCGTAAATGATTTCACCGATAAGCTTCTCGGGTTTTTCGGAAAATATTGAAAAGCGTCAGCATTTAGGGCCGCAGCCCGCTTAGCTGCTCCTAAGTAACCATCCCTGATCGAAACGTGACTGCCAAAAATCATTAAACCCCCTCCCTTTTATGATGGATGTAATGATGCTTAGGATTCCCTATATCCTCCAATTCATCATAAGAAAAACTTGGTTTACCGCCACACTTTATCCCTTTCCATAAAAAAACAGCCCTCCCTCTAGTGAAAGAAGACTGTGCTCCTATTAAATAAAATCTTATTGGAACAAATCAAGCAGGCGGTCCCAGAAGCCTTTTTCCTCTTCTTCTTCGGGTGGTGCTTGCTCTTCCTCCTCTTTTTTAATGCTATCTGTCTTAATCACAAACTGGACAGACTCAACTTTCTCATTCTCACCGGAGACAAAGGAGACAGGTTCCACATCTGATTTATCATATTCTTCTACCATCTGGTCAATCTCGCTCTGCATCTGTTCAGGTATGTCACTAGTGGAAGCCGCAAGTTCCCCTGTACCTTCATGCAGTTCACTTGCCCCTTGTTCGAGTTCAGTGGTTCCATCTGTCAATTCAGAGATTCCTCCGTGGATTTCCTGATAAGAATTCGCCAGCTCAGAGGCTCCGTCCGTATACTCCACCAATCCTGAGTGAAAGTCATTGTAGTGGGACGACAGATCCTGCAGTCCCTGCTGAAGTTCTTGAATGGAGTCAGCAAAGTCTACTCCTTCGAGATTTCCGCTTGCTTGATTCACCACATTAAGCAGGCGGTCACTCAGTTCACTTATAGAACCAGCGTTTGTTTCAAGAGAAGAGCTTACATCACTGAAAGCTTCTTTTTCATTCGTATAGGTTTGTTTTGCCGTTTGGGCAGACTGATAAGTTTCTACCAGCTGATTAATCACTTCTTCATCTGCCCCACTTTCATACAACGCTTCGATGTTTTCATCGGAAATATCATACCCAGGAATCGCTTCGATTGCCTGATCAAGCGCCTCATAGGCCTCTCCGAACTCATCTTTCAAGTTGGCCAAATTCGTATCGGCATCCTTAAGTCCACCGGAGAGCTGGTTTAATCCTTCTTCAAGCTCTTGCAGGTCCTCTACATTCATATCTCCTGTAGAGCTTCCAACCTGTTCACTCATTGTTGCAAGAGAGGATTGGATGGCAGCAGAGCCTTCAACCAGTTCGGTGGATCCGGTATTCAGCTCTTGAACCCCGTTGTTATATTGCGAAGAACCATCATATAAGTTGGCAGCACCATTGTTAAGTTCTGCAATCCCCTGCTTCAACTCACCAACCCCGCGGTGAATTTCAGCAGTGGCATCGGATAAGGAGCTCATATCATCTGTCATCGCTCCTGTGTCGGGAGCGTCAATTGCCATAGAAGGCGGTACTGCCGCTATTTCAATGCTTTCCATTTCCAAGTCTGTTACATCCGCGTTAATACTGAAACTGCCTTCCTTATCAGGCATCGCCATAAACGTTACCTGTCGATCCTTTCCGGCATTGGCTACCGTTCCCTCCGGCGCTTCAATATTGTCATACCGATCCGAATCAAGCGTAATCGTCATCTGTAAGAGATAATTTTCAAAGAAAAACGGGTCAGCGTCTTCATTTTTATCCGTATTGATTTGCAGCTGCAGTTCGCCGTCTTCCCCTAATAGATCTTCAGGAATCATCTCTTCCCCATCAAGCTGATAGGTAACATCAATCGTCCAGGGAAGCGGCTTATCTTCTAAATCTCCTTGATAATAAAACTCGTCTTCCTGCGCCTTCATTTGCACCCGTTCGTCTTCTTGTATAATTTCTGAAACGTTTGTTAAGTTCTGAACGTTTGTATATGGCCCATAGTCCACGATCTTGCCGGGCTCTTCAATACTGAAGTTATTAATAACGTACATTTCCTCCTGGTCACCGACAGCATTCAATGTGGAATATACCACTTCATGCTTACTTGAATAGCTGCCTTCTTCTTCAGAATTCTCCTCATCCTTTGAAGACTCGTTTTGCTCAGCTGAAACGAGAAACGAAGGCATGATGAGAAGAATTAACATGAACAGAGCGAAGATTCGTTTCATTTCCCATCACTTCTCCTTATAAAAATTCGCTTTCCACGTGGTTTTTTCAATCACCTTATCCAGGACTACGAGCAGTGCAGGCAGAAGAAATACGACCATTACAAATGCCAGCAATGCGCCTCTTCCGAGCAGTAATCCGATCGATGAAACAATCGGATTGCTCGACGTGATCCACAGAATAAACCCGACACTGGATAAGATCGAAGCCGAAATAAATATAGCAAATATCTTTTCATCTATCGTTTTCTTAATCGCCGGAACAGCTGGCATTTCTTTTCTTAAATGATAGTAATTTTCCGTAAATAGTATGCCGTAGTCGACGGTTGCGGCAAGTTGAATCGTACTGATCAGCAGGTAGCCGACATACACAAGTGATGTATCCGTAAAATAGGGAACCGATAAATTGACCCATACTGAGGCCTGAATGGTCAGCAGCAGCACCACCGGAATCGATAGGGAGCGGAAAGTGATCAGAAGGACAATAGCGACGGTAATAATTGTCAGCCAGTTCACTAACGTATTGTCATCCTGAACAATATTTTTCATATCGTACATCGTTACACTCTCACCGACTAAGTGAGTGTCATCATAATAAGTGTCGGCAATCCCCTGAACCTGTTCAATCAGTGAAAAAGCCGTGTCTCCTTCCGCTTTCGTCTCTGTATACAGCGTGATGCGTGCATAGTCTTCAGAATAGAACGCTGCGGTCATTGAATCATCTAAATAATCTGGCGGAATGGCTGTGCTGACTGTATTAACGTAAGACATAACGCTGGACACATTCTCCAGTTCTTCTAACTCATACACCAGCTCTTCCTCTTTAGCCCGATCCCCCTGCGGTACAAGCAGAACCATCGGCATATTTTGTCCGAACTCTTCCTTAATTGCCGCCTCATCCTGCCCTGCTCTCGTATTCTCCGGATGTTCTCCGTTGCCGTAGATGAAGGATGTGTTACTCTGCGCTAAAAAGGCCGGAACAATGATAACCATAACGATGAGCAGGCTCGGTATTCTCAGCTTCATGACTCGTTTTCCGACATTCTTGAAATCAGGCACGAGAGAGCGGTGCTGTGTGCGGTCAATCCAGTGGTAAAACATGAGCGTCAGTGCAGGCAGGAAGACGATCACACTAATAAAACTCAGCATAATCCCTTTTAACAAATTCAAGCCTAAATCTGCGCCAATGCCGAAATCCATAAACGTTAATGCCGTGAACCCGAAGAAAGTTGTCGACGCGCTGGCCGTAATTGCCGGAAATGAACGCTTCATCGCCAGCTGCATGGCTTCAGAAGGATCATTGACTTGCTTGCGGTAATCAGAAAAACTATGCAGAAGGAAAATCGCATAATCCAGAGACACAGCCAGCTGTAGAATAGGGGCCACGGACTGAGTGACAAAGGAAATTTCACCAATAAAAATATTCGTTCCTAAATTAATCAGTACCGAGACCCCGATCGCGATTAAAAAGAAAACAGGTTCCATCCATGAAGATGTGGATAGAATTAAGATTAATATGATAATCGGCACTAATAACGCGCCTGCGTGAAAAGACTCACTCCCCGCCATTTTTTGAGAAGTTGCCGTGTTAACCGCTTCGCCAGCTACGGCATTTTCTTCGCCAATCAGTTCGTAGATCTCATCGACTGCTTCCACTTCATCTCCTTCGAGAATCGTAATGGAGAAAAGAGCTGAATCATCAAAATAGTAAGATTCCACAGTATCCTTATTTGCAGTTTCAAGCGGTACTTTTAGATCAACCATATCATCGAGCCACGTGACTTCACTAACTCCGTCGATCGATTTTAATTCTTCTTTAAAAGCAAGTGCTTCCGTAAGCGAAACATCATGGACCATCACCCGTGCATTCTCAATTGGCTCCTCAAACTCCTCTTCCATCAAGTCCATCGACTGAATAGACGGGGAATCCTCCGGAAGATAATCAGCCATATTGTAATTAACAGATACGGCAAATTGAACAATCGTACTGATCAAAGTAAGTATTATAAATAAAATTACTATGCTTTTTCTATGCTTTATGACTTGTGATGTCCAATTAATAAGGCTTCACCTCTCTTGCAAATCCATTCCATACCCTTTATATTTTATTAGACACCGTGTTGGATATTCAACAAACAGTTTTGCAAATTCTGTAAGTTCCCCAACACATTCACCTATTTGTGTTGGGTTTTCACAGAAATGTAACAAAAAAGGAGAGCCATTAATGAACGAAAAGTTAGACCGACGGAGAAAATACACACGAAAAGTGCTGAAGGAGAGCCTTATTACCCTGCTGTCCCAGAAGCCAATAACCGACATCACGGTAAAAGAAGTGTGCGAACTCGCTGACATTAATCGTTCGACCTTCTATTCCCACTATGCCGATCATTATGACTTACTCAGCAAGATTGAAGAAGAAATCATGGAAGATATGAATCAATACTTATACAGCTGCAGCTACGAATTCGAAGAAGAATCTATTCAAATGACTGAAAAGATCCTCCAGTACGTGACAGAAAACAAACTCATGTTTCAAACCCTGCTTAACAAAGAAGCAGCCCCGTCCTTTGAGAAACGAATGATGGAATTAACCAGGCAGTTTATGATGAACAACTGGATGATGGATAACTATGGAAAAAGAGAAGAATCGAAGTATTTAAGCACTTTTGTCATCAGCGGTGCCATCCACGTTATCAAAGACTGGCTGGAGAATGATATGGACCGATCGCCGAAGGAAATGGCTGTGATGATCAACAGCTTTATTAACTATGGATTCTCATATTTGAATTAACAAAAAAACCCAAACGCAAATCATTGTTTACGTTTGGGTTTAGCTCATTATTTGACGATCTCAATAATCGCCTCTTCAATTACCGGCGTTCCTTCTTCATCTGTCCCCTGGTACGTACCGTAAACCTCTACAACATCTTCAACCATAACCTCTGCCCCATCCTCATCATTCTCTACCGCGTATGTTCCATACCCGCTTTCTTCTTTCGTTGTTACGGTAAGTACAGTTCCTTCCTCAGAAGGCTCTTCAGCAGAAACTGCTCCTTGAATGAATACCTTCTCGCCCGCTTCCACTTCCCCGGCATTGACAGATGCAAATTCAACCGGCACCGCGTCCTCTCGCAGCTGCTCTTCCAACTCCTGCTCAGAAGGTTGTTCATCTTCCTCATTATCCGTCGCGCTCGTGTCTGCAGCACACCCAATTAGAGCAGCTAAGCCAAATATAGCTAAATATTTTTTCATACATCGCCCTCCATGTCGTTAGCTTAACTTTTAAATTCTATAAAAGTAACGTGATTCCTGCGATGAAGATTGTAGACTTCTGACTGTTTTTAGCGTTGGCAGATATTTTTTTAATCATTAGAAAAGCTTAGCTTTCTGCCAAGTTCAAGGGCGGAAGTCGGTAAAAAAAGAAGGCAGGGGTTGCTGCCCAGCCTTCCTTTCACTTCTTTACTGATCTAAATCAATTACATCCGAAGAATAAATCGTAACACTCACTTGCCCGCCATCCACCCTTGCCCGGATAAGAAGCGGCTGATTATACTGATTTTTAAATGTGAAATCGGGTCCATACCAGCTCACTGTCGCGTCTCGTCCCTGAGGAACATAGGGCACTCTCTTACTATGAGAGAAACGTTCTACAATCTTTACTCCCACCTTATCCACTGAGTTAAACAGCGTTGAAGACAGCTGACAAATACCTCCGCCAATCCCCTCGGTTAATTTGCCTTTCACGATCTCCGGTGCATTTTGATATCCCTTTTCCTTTGTTCTTTTCCCCACAGCCTTATTAAAAGAAAAAATCTCGCCCGGAAATACGACATGACTATCGAGGGCTTCAGCAGCCAAACGAATATTATGAGAACGCTTTTTATTATTCGAATTAAAATAGGTGACATAATGACCGATCTGCTGAGTACGGATATCAGCAAGCAATTCACTATCGACTTTAGGGCTGATAGAAATCTTCGGCACCGAGATTGTGTCTACCTCGGCGTCATAAAGATACTGATAAAATTTCTCCATGAATTTCATTTGATATACTTTGTATCCATCCTCGCCTGGAATGATTTCCCCAGACCCGGCTATTTTGGCATTCACAGGTTCCTGGCTGATTTGGTCATCCAGCTGATCGATGAGCTGCTGAATTTTAAGCTGGTCTACAAATGGCCAACCGATGAATTCTGCTTCGAAATCCTTCCGATTCACATTAATAATTTCTTTGTTATCCTCAGTTATTGAGAGATGATCGTCATCTTTTTGTACAGAGGGTTGGACTAAGAGTAAGCATAAAGATAAAAGTGCAATTTTCATAACTGAATCCTCCTACTGCTAGTATGAGTAAAAGGGTGAATAATCATGTGGAACATCTTGTAAAATACTTACTTAGCCTGCCCAGAGTTTTTAAAGCAATTTCAAAAAACACCATAAAAAAATAAGCTGTTTTAACATGGAGATTTCTTTTAAAACAGCTCAGTTCATTCATTCAAAGTCATCTGGATTTTTTTCACTATCTTTATTTTTATTTCGATCTTCAAGAACTTCACGTTGAGGATCTACATCCTGGTTAGGATCTCTTTCTTTCTTTTTATGTTCTGGAGATTTTCCTTCTTTATGATTGTTACTCACAAGGATTCCCTCCAATCGTTTATAACTCTTTTCGGAAGTAAATTGACTCTTCTATTCAAGTCTGCCTGTTTACCACCGCGTGTTCGTTTTATTTCTGTTGTATCGTGTTTGTGCGAACAAAAAAGCAATCCCCTCCCGTGTAACTATCCAGGAGGGGATTCAATCAGGACATTAAGAAGACTTTACCCAGTAAGCTGCTTCATTCTCTGAAGGAGAAGGCGGGAACTGATCGCCTTCATTTAGATTGATTTCTGTATTGTCCTGACTGGAATTACCGTTTTGCAGCTTGTCTACTTTATACTTACCGCTTTCTGGAGCTTTTTCACCTGTTTTGTACTGTTTATTATTTGCCATGATTAAGCACCTCCGTTATAATTTAGAGAATAAATTGTTTATGCCAGTAACCAATTTATTCGACTTTTACATTTGAGTCACTGCGGCTGTAATTATGAGCTTCGGTTGGATCCGCTGCTTGAGTTACGGCCGCCTTTTTGTCCGATTTTTTCATAATGTTCTTCACCGTATTTTTCACTAGTGGTTTCCCCACCTTTTTGGCCGATGTTCTCAAAGTGTTTCTGGTCATATTCCTGGCTGGTTGTTTCGCCGCCTTTTTGACCAATTTCTTCATAGAATTCCTGGCCATGTTCTTGAGAAGTGGTTTCTCCACCTTTTTGACCGATATTCTCAAAATGTTCCTGGTCGTATTTCTGACTTACTTTCTCTCCGCCTTTTTTTCCTGCTTCTTCTACACTCATTGTGTTTCTGTTGTTGTTATTGTTCTTAGCCATGATATCTATCCTCCTTCAAATTTTTAGGGTTTTTTGATTGCTACATAAATACAAATTCTCTTTTTTCATTTAAGTTAAACTTTAAAGTATTCTCAGTTGTTCAACTGTAAAATCACCGAAATATTGGTAATTAAAAATTAATAATAATTGCCTCTTATTACCTGTTGACTTTTCTTTATCCTGGATAGTATTCATTTGCATCCTCACCACCACTGACCCCTCTTCTTATTAGTATTTCAGAATAGTATACGAAACACTAATCATTACTTTTTACCTGTCATGATTCTTAACAGGGAGACTTTAGTATGATTTGTCTGTAGGTAACCTTAAATTGTATATCTCACCTCTTCATAGCTAGTAGATGAGCTTTCATCCGAACAAATAGACTAAAAGAGGAACTATAAAAAACCACACGCAGAGTGTGGTTTGGTAGTTATTATACCGTTATAGTTTCTGGAGTGAGGGAAGCAGCTAATTCTTATAGACAGGAGTAAGAATGAGGAAAGGCTGGAACCATAGAAACTTTCTTTATCCTAATTATTCTTCCCATTTTATTCGATAAGTAGCTCCCAGCTAGATATCGATTAAGTTACTAATCCTCCATCTACGCTCAAGACGGTTCCTGTTACAAATCGAGCTTCTTCAGATGCTAGAAAAGCATAAGCATTTGCTATATCCTCAGGTTTACCTATCTCATTTAATAGAGATTTTTCCTTCATCATATTTACTATATGACTTGGCATTTCTTTCACCATATGAGTCAACACAAAACCAGGAGCTATAGAATTTACACGAATATTGTAACGCCCCAGTTCTCTAGCCCATGTTTTTGTCATCCCATTCACACCGGATTTAGAAGCAACATAATTTGTCTGGCCAAAGTTTCCATAAAGACCTACTACTGAAGAGGCATTTAATATAACGCCGCTCTTTTGCTCCTTCATTCTTAAAGCCGCTGCCTGTGTCACGAGAAATATACCTTTAAGGTTGACATCAATTACTTTGTCCCATTCTTCTTCCTTCATTTTTAATAATTGAGCATCTTGTACGATACCTGCGTTATTGACTACTATATCAATGGAACCAAAATGGTCTATAGTATATTGGATGGCCTCATCCACCGAGGATTTGTCAGATACATCTGCTGCAATTCCTTTCACCTGTCCCTCGTACTGTCTCAAATTAATCACTGTATCTTCTATTTCTTTTTTATCTAAATCAACAATAACTACTTGAGCGCCTTCTTTTAAAAATTTTATTACGGTAGCATAGCCTATCCCTTGGCATCCGCCTGTAATAACAGCTGTCTTATTTTTTAAATTCATCAATTCCACCTCGAAACTAGAGATAATTAAATAATGATTATGCGACTTACTTTGCCAGTTTTGAATCGTCTCTCATGACACTTGGATCAGTTTCATTTTTTTGTACACTAAGAATTGTTTGTTTTGTTGATTGACTTATTTCTGCTTTAAAATAAGGCTCATATGCTTCAATTGGTGATTTCTTGGTGAAAAATACAACGAGGAAAACAGAAACTAGGGAAGCTGATAAAGCAATTAGGAAAGGGTTGGTGGCATTGGACAATTGAGCGGTAATATACGAAAAAAACCCAACAAGCATCGATACATAAGCTCCAGCTCTGTTCATTCGCTTCCAATACAGCCCCAGGATGACGACAGCAAAAAACACTGCTCCAAAGCCTCCATAAACATAAGTGAAGCCCATGGCTAAGAACCAAGGTGGCGTAATTGCGCTAATCACAGCAATGACCGCAATGACAAACATCCCAATTCTAAGATTCATATTGAATTTCTTTTCGCTTATTTTCTTATTCGAAAAAATGTTTAAATAAACGTCATAGTAGACAGAAGTTGCACAATGTAAAAGCATTGAATTTGCTGAAGAGACCGCAGCGGCACATAATGCTACTAATGTTAGAGCACCAACTAAAGGCGGTGTGTACTCCTGTACGATTAACGGGATGATATAATCAGTAGTCTGATCAGCAGGTAAACTAGGAATCAAAGTCTTTGCACCCAAGCCCATAATGATTAATGGTACAAAAATTGCGATTAATACCAGAAGTGAACACATGATTTGCAATACAGCAACTTTGACATTTTTAGGAGCAAGCATTCTTGTAACCCAGTGAGGAGAAACAATAGACCCTACTGCGTTAGACATAAAAATAGCAAGCAAAGCCCCTAAACCGAATGTGCCAACCGGAGATATCATTGACCCTTCAGGTATTTCACTTCCACCTAAGTTTGTAGGTTGAGTTGTTACGGAAATGGTATCCATAATATTCCCGAAGCCTCCTGTTGCCACTAACACAGAACCTCCACCTAAAATGACACCAATAACGATTAATGTAGTATTTAATGTGTCTGTTGCTGCAACCGACCAAAATCCTCCTATGCTAGTGAAAAGCAAAAAAATTAAAAATGCGAATATCGCATACTGATATTCGAATCCAGTAATCGTGGAGAATACAATACCAAAACCAACTACCTGTAAATGAACAAATAAAAAATATCCAATAAACATGATAGCTCCTACAATTGTTCTTAAGTGACTTACCTTTTTGAAGGGTTCAAACCTTAGATGAATATACTCAGGGAAGGTGCGAGCCGGGGTTTCTGGTCTTCTGACTTTATAAGCTACTATCGGCATAAGAGCTGTGGCAAGAAACCATCCAGCTACCCATCCGATGATAGCTGAAACTCCATTGCTATAGAGATAGCCGGGAACGCCCATAACAGAAGCAACACTCACCCATGTAGCTGTAGTTGTGCCAATTCCTAATAATAGTCCCATTCGGTGGCCGCCGGTAGTAAAATCTGACATAGATTCAGCATGTCTTAGACTTCTAATTGAGGTCCATATAACGAAAGCAACATAAAAGCCAAGAACGATTAAGTAGACCATAACAGTCACTCCTCTCCCTTTTGCTTATATTGATACAATCTTCCTGTAGCGCCCCAACGTTTGACTCCATGCTTTTCAATCCTAAAACATAAATATGTACCGAGCACCAATGAAAAAATAATAGTAGCAAACCAAGTCATTAAGGCAATAATCATCTACATTACCCCACCTTCATTTTTTGGTCATAAGCTTATTGACTTTAATTGAATGCGTTTACATTTTTGTTTAAGAACTTATTAAATTTAACCAAATTTTCTTCAAAATCCGGCACTCTCTTCTCCGTTTCAGCTTCCTGGACGAGTTGACATACTAGTTGATTAAAGGGGGTCCGTACATTCGCCTGTATTCCTTTTTTTACTACATGGCCATTAATATAGTTAATTTCAGTCGGCTTCCCTTTTTGCAAATCCTGCAGCATACTTGCTTTCAGATTGGCATGCGGTCCCCAGACTTCATTGTAAAAATCAAGTTTACCGGGAATCTCGCTCTGGTTTTCCAGTTCCAAAAATTCGAAATCTTTCCCTTGCATAAGTTCTAGTTTAACTTGATGGGAATGAGCCACCTTGATCGTTTCATCAGCAAGATTAGCTAAAATTTTCATAGCATCGGAACTTTTTAATACAGCTCCAAAATTACAGCCAAGAGCAGCAGACATGCCGCTGAATGTTGTATTCATAAGTAATTTTGACCATCTCACTCCGCGGATATTTGGAGTGATTTCACAGTGGCCTACTGTATCTAATATTTCTTTGACTCTTCCAATACGATCCGTTATTTCCCCATCGATTTCTCCAATGTCAAAAGCATATTTCTTCATCGTTCGGACTTCTGTGGTCAGATTAGAAACACCAGGACCCGCCCAAGTAGCTCCAAAGCCCACAGTTCCACCCATTGTCCGGCTTCTTCCTACAATAGAAGCCACCTTTTCTTCAGGAACACCATTTTGAAGTGTACAAACGATGCTCTCCTTATGAAGAAATGGAAGAATAGGTTGTAAGGAAGCTTCTGTGAAAACCTGCTTCGTAAGTAAAAAGACAAGATCATATTTTTCATCGAAGTCTTTCGGGTGTTTTGCTGTAACAGGAATCGTTACGTCTAAAAAACCCGTAATTTTCGCTCCTTCTTGATTTAATGCATCTATATTTTCTTGATTCACATCAATTAAATCTACATCGTAACCACCCCTCTTTATTAAAGAACCGACGATTATTCCTAAGGATCCTGCACCCAGTACTGCGATTTTCATACTCTTCCTCCTACCCTGTCCATGTTATTCGTCTGCAGCTTTAAGATCTGTCTCGCTTCATCTGGTGTAGCTACTTCTCTCCCTAAAGTCTCTGCTAATTCAACAATACGAGTGACAAATTGAGCATTTGTTCTGGCTAATTCACCCTTACGAAAATATACACTATCCTCCATCCCTACTCGGACGTGCCCGCCTAATAAAATACTCATTGTATTTATCGTTAATTGATGCTTGCTTGCTCCAATTGCTGACCAAGTAGACCCCTCAGGAATGCTCTCAACCATATGCATCAAGTTTTTTGGTGTTGCAGGCATACCTCCAGCCACCCCTAGAACAAACTGAAAATGGTAAGGAGCATCCATAAGTCCTTTCTTCGCGATACGCAAAGCATTATCAATCATACCTACATCAAAAGCTTCAATTTCAGGCCTTATGTTTCGTTTTTGGGTTTCAGAGGCAAGCTTTTCTAAAAAGGTTGGAGTATTATAAAACACACCTGAACCAAAATTCATAGATCCCGCATCAAAAGTGGCCATTTCTGGATTGAGTTCACATACACGAAGCCTTTCTTCTTCGGTCGTTTCTAATCCACCAGCCGTAGTTAAATTTAAGATAATGTCACATTTTTCTCTAACACGATCAATTACTTCCTGGTAAACATCCAGATCCATTGTATTTTCTCCCATTACATCCCTTACATGTACATGACCAATCGCAGCCCCGGCTTTCCATGATTCATAGATAGAATCTGCTATTTCTTTTGGTGATAAAGGCACATGCGGATTATGTTCCCGTGTGGTCTGTGCCCCTGTAGGAGCCACTGTGATTATTAATTTTTCCATTTAAAATTCCTCCCTATATCTTTTTAAATAAATTACAAACGCTTTCAAAAAATTAAAAATTTCAACCTTTGTTATGATCCTAAAAATCGTTAATAAGATTTTCCAGACTTTTCCCGTAATATTCAGTAATAGGCTCCTCGAAGTCATTAATCATCCTATTTACGTAAATATCATGTCTAATATAATTTCTAGTTGTAGAAACCATTACGGGGTGGCTTGAAACGACTGAATGCGGAGACTCCTCTAAGGATTGAAGCAAAATTGCTTTTTTATCATCCACTACAATGGACAATTCTCCCCTATGCCGACCTAGAGCTACCCCTTCTTTATAATGGGTAAAACTATTCCAGGGGAGTTCTTCCGGCTCGTCATCAAAAATCAAGGTAACTACTTTTACACCGCGTTGATGTGTCTTGAGAAGAAATTCTTTCAACAGATCAAACTCTCTTTTCCAACAGCTTATAATCACTTGAGATTCACATTCTGTAATGGCTGTTTGCACTACTTCCATTGAAGATGAATACCCCTCTATCAGAAACAATTCCGACCATTCTACGTCACTACGTGAAGAAACCTCTTCAAGTGATTGATCAAGAAAATCCAGGTGCTCCATGAATGTATCCTTCTTTGATTTCAATAGATCTTTATAAGGGAGAGGGCTGTAACGGACTTTTTTTCCGTTATCTCCTCCAGACACAGTGAATACCAAACCATGTTCTTTCATTTTTTGTAAGACCCCATATACTTTTGGAGCTGGTACTCCAGATAATTTTGCAATTGTATTTCCGTTAGATGGTTGATGGCTTAAAAGAGTTATGTAAATTTTTGCCTCATATTCTGTCATTCCAAATTCTTTTAGAGTGCTTATAATTTCTTCCATGCTTAATCCCTCTTTTTTTACTACAAAGGTAGTATAATTATTACGTACAACTTTACTACTCAGGTAGTTAACTTGTCAATATATTTTGAAAATTCTAAGTCATTCTATTCCCTCTAAGGACGTAATCCCCCTCTACCCTAATGTGGATGTAAATGATAAGAGCTGCTGCCTCAATAGGCTGCAGCTCTTAGCGAAATGATTAAAACTCGCTTCATACAAACAGAAATCTATACTATTTCTATCCAATAACTCATACTTCTATATAAACCTATTGGCTCCTACATTCTACATCCAAAGGATCTCCGATATTATTAAACCTCTTCTTATTTCCTATTGAAAACCGAAAAAATTTCTTCAAATAAAACTATCTTTCTGTTGTAACAATCCTCAAATAATGATACTATACTATTCAATCAAAAAGTATGACACATTAAAATAAATCAGATTAATAGTATGTCATATTAATTTAGCAGAGCAAATCCATAAAGGGAGGCGATCCATAGTAATTTGATTACACGTGTACTTATACCTGCCGTTCCATACGGCAGCTTTTATTACTTAAAGAATAGGGAGATTAATAGTGTCAAATAAAGAAGTTGTATATGTCGTATCAGATTCAGTCGGGGAAACAGCTGACATGATGGTTAAAGCTGTGATGAGTCAATTTCTTGGGCAGGATGTTGAGATTAAGCATTTTTCCTATGTAGAGAACCAGCAGGACATTAATAATGTCATCACTGTGTCGAAGTATACTCACTCCATTATTGCTTACACCATCGTTCTTCCATCGTTAAAGCAATATCTTGATCAAAGAGCTGAGGAAGAGGGAATTACTGCGGTTGATTTGATGCACCCACTGTTGGATGCGTTCACTCAAAAATTTAACATCGAACCCAATCACCAGCCGGGACAAATGAGAAAACTGGACGAGAACTATTTCAAAAGGGTGGAAGCGATTGAATTCGCCGTGAAATATGATGATGGACAGGAAGCACGGGGGTTAAAACAAGCAGACATTGTCATCGTAGGAGTTTCCCGAACATCAAAGACCCCTCTTTCCATGTATTTAGCCAATAAAAAATTCAAAGTAGCCAATGTTCCTCTCATCCCGGAAATCCCACCTCCTCAAGAGCTTTTTACAATTCCAAGAAAAAAATGTGTTGGCTTAATCATTACACCTGAAAAATTAAACAGCATCCGCAAAGAACGATTAAAAAGTCTGGGGTTAACGACTCCAGCGAATTATGCTTCATTAGACAGAATCCTTACAGAACTAGACCATGCTGAACAAATTATGAAAAAAATCGGCTGTCCTATCATTGACGTATCCAATAAGGCCATCGAAGAGACAGCTGATGTCATCTTAGCGATGTTTAACAAAAGGGGGAGTTTTGCATAATGGATAAGAAATTTGTTTTCATGTTTGATCAATCCGGCAGCGGAAAGAAGGAACTTTTAGGTGGGAAGGGTGCCAATCTAGCCGAAATGACACGTATCGGTTTGCCCGTTCCTTATGGTTTTACAATTACTACGGCAGCTTGTAATTCCTATTACGATGCAGGCCAGGTAATTCCGGCAGAAGCCGAATTTCAAGTACTGGAAGCACTGCAGGCCCTTGAGAAAAAAACAGGCAAACAGTTAGGTAATCCATCCAATCCACTTCTCGTTTCCGTGCGCTCAGGTGCCGTCCATTCCATGCCCGGAATGATGGATACGGTATTGAATCTCGGAATGAATGATGAAACTGTAAAAGGAATGGCAGAGCTTACAAACAATCCGCGGTTTGCTTATGATTCCTACCGCAGATTTATTCAAATGTTCAGCGATGTCGTCCTGGATGTCGATAACCACCATTTCGAACAACGATTAGAATATATCCGCGAAGAAAAGGGCTACCATTCCGATACAGAAATAACAGCTGAGGAATGGAAGCAAGTGATCCAGGAATTCAAAGAGATTGTACTGAATCAAGCGAAACGAAGATTTCCTGAAGACCCTAAAGAACAATTATTCCTTACCATCAATGCTGTCTTTGATTCCTGGAATAACCAAAGAGCTGTGTTGTACCGGCGTCTTCACCAGATACCAGGCCACCTTGGTACTGCTGTCAATATTCAGAGCATGGTATTTGGAAATATGGGGGATGACTCGGGTACGGGAGTTGCTTTCACTCGCAAACCATCTACCGGCGAGTCTAAACTTTATGGAGAATATTTAATTAATGCTCAAGGAGAAGATGTGGTGGCAGGAATTCGGACACCGCAGCCAATTGCTGCGCTTCAAGAAGATATGCCGGACGTCTATCAACAATTGATTGATACGTGCCAGCTTTTAGAAAGTCATTATCAGGATATGCAGGACATTGAATTTACAGTAGAAAGCGGAAAATTATTTATTCTCCAAACGCGAAATGGAAAACGCACCGCCCAGGCTGCCATTCGAATTGCTGTTGAATTAGTAAAAGAAAACATTATGAATAAACGAGAAGCTCTTTTACGAGTAGATCCTGACCAGCTTGACCAGCTGCTTCATCACCGGATCGATCCTGCCCATAAAGAAACACAGTTCGCTAAAGGTCTCCCAGCTTCTCCAGGCGCAGCCACAGGGCAAGTCGTTTTTGATGCCGATGAAGCCGAAGAGCTATCAAAAAACGGGAAGAAAGTTATTCTTGTCCGCCCTGAAACCACACCTGACGATATTCACGGCATCGTGGCAGCCCAGGCAACTGTTACAAGCCGCGGAGGAATGACAAGCCATGCCGCCGTTGTTGCTAGAGGTATGGGAAAAGCATGCATATGCGGTTGTGAAGCCGTAAAAATAAATTTAGAATCAAAACAGTTTATTGCAGGATCTACGACTGTCAACCATGGAGATACAATTACGATTGATGGGTCTACAGGAGAAATCTTCCTCGGTAAAATTCCAATGATCGAACCACAACTTTCAGACGAATTTCAACTGCTGCTTAGCTGGGCAGATGAAGAGACTAAGATGGATGTAAGAGCAAATGCTGATAACCCAGAAGACGCTGCGAAAGCTCTGGAATTTGGAGCAGGAGGAATTGGACTTTGCCGCACAGAGCATATGTTTATGGATCCCTCTCGTATCCCAACGGTGCAAAGTATGATCCTTTCTGAAACCAGGGAGGAACGTAAAGAGGCTCTCGATCAGCTCCTGCCTATGCAGCAGCAGGATTTTGAGAAAATCTTCGAAACGATGCAGGGACATCCGATTACTGTTCGGTTATTAGACCCGCCCCTCCATGAGTTTTTGCCGGATAAAGAAGAACTGTTGGTTGATGTAACAAAGCTGCAAATGACAAATTCGGACTCACATGAATTACAAGAAAAGCAAAATCTCTTACGTAAAGTTAGACTATTAGAGGAATCGAATCCCATGTTAGGCCATCGTGGGTGCCGCCTCGGAATGATGCATCCAGAAATCTATGAAATGCAGGCAAAAGCCATTTTTTATGCCATGTCCAACATTATGAAAAAAGGAATCAACGTTCATCCCGAAATCATGATTCCTTTGGTGAGCCATGTAAATGAGCTTAAAGAAATGCGCCAGTTGGTCATCCATGCCGGTGATCAGATTCAAAAAGAGAAAGGACAAGCGTTTGACTACCTTATTGGAACGATGATTGAAACGCCGCGCGCTGCCCTTACAGCCGATCAAATTGCACAGGAGGCAGACTTTTTCTCTTTTGGAACCAACGATTTAACGCAGACTGCTTTTGGCTTCAGCCGTGACGATGCAGAAGGCAAATTCCTGCAGCATTATGTTGAAAATGACGTGCTTCTGCAAAATCCATTTGTTTCGCTGGATCAGGATGGCGTAGGAAAACTAGTAGAAAGCGGGGTCAAACTGGGAAGAGAAACAAAACCTTCACTGAAAACAGGGATTTGCGGGGAACATGGTGGAGAAAAAGAATCGATCCAATTTTGCTATGATTCAGGAATCGATTATGTAAGCTGCTCCCCTTTCCGCGTGCCTGCTGCACGACTGGCAGCAGCCCAGGCTACTATTCGCAACGAACAAAGGAATAGCCTAAAAGAACCTCAACTTAATTAAGAGAAGAAAACCCTAAACAAATCTCCAATTTTGTTTAGGGTTCTTTTTTTATCATAAAGAGAAGTGCACACCATTCTTTAAAATACGGCCAGTCCTTTTATAATAGCCTATCAATCTTCTAAATTAACCTTCCTTCACAATAAAAAAGGAAGCAGTACTCCACTGCTTCCTAAAAAGTTATTCAGGTAATTTTATTTCATCTACTCTGATTTTTTTATCAGCCATCAAGGTATAGGTGCTTAAATACTCCTTGTTTAGCTCAAGTAAATAGTATACATCTTCAGATTCCACTTCCATTGTTTTTTCTTCACGTGTACTACTATTAGGATCATAAGCTTCAATATAAAATTTACCTTCTTCAACAAACTTATCCGTAATTACTATCATCGAAGAAGTATGCTCATAGCTTGTGTTCTCAGCATTTCCGTCCCCTATTACAAAAAAAGCTATGATGGTAATAGTAAGAAAAGATACTAACACAAGAGTCTTTTTTTTCATTCTGCTCAACCCTACTTTAAAGTTACTTAGGATGGGGAATCGCTCTTATTCTATGTAATAGCACAGTATATTATTTTTCTGTGTGCCAAGTCCTTTTGTCTATGTCACTAGACGATGTAAATGATAGGGATAGTGGTCCCCAATTAACACCAAAGGAGGTACTAGTGCCAGCTGCTTGAGCGTATTGACTAATTGCTTCTATATTAGCTGAACTTGACGTCCTCGCAGCTTTAAGGCTTACCCATCCTGAATGCCATACGTCATCGTCACCAGTTAAGCTCCAAGCATATCCATAGAAGTTCGCATCATATAAACCACCATTACAATTGCCATGTTGAGAGGTTCCGTTCCCCATACCCGGTCCTATTCCACTTTGGAACTCCTTACATTCGTCACTTCCTGCAACGATATCCCATCCGGAAGGTAATGCTATACCTACTTTATCATTTTCCACACTTCCATTAAAGAAGGAACGTGTCGAAGTAGTCTGCCATTCATAGTTTGCATAGAAAGTATATCTTTCTTCCGAAGAGCCGTCGTAAGTTCTCCAAATATCGTGGGATACTTTTAAATCACTTTCCGGTATTGTTGCCATTGTCGAGAAGTCTCCGTCGGTTTCCTGCTCTTCTTTAAGTTCATTGAGTGTTAGAAACTCCCCATCTTCATTTTTATAAAGATCTACAACTTCTGAAGTGACATATTCCACTTCATCTCCTTCTTCATATAAAGAAAGCTTTTGGTCATAACTCCAACGTTCTATCACTTGAGAAGGAGCTCCTGATTCCTTTAACCATTCATTTAGTGTAGACTCTGACACTTCCTTTTCTTCAGAATCCTCTTCTGCGAATAGAGTTCCTCCGGAAAATAATGTGAAGCCTACAAGACCTAATATTAATACAAAAGTCCTAATAAAGTATTTCTTCATTAAAAAATCCTCCTTTTAGTTTTAGTATGGTTTTAAAGCCCACCCTCCCTTCCTCCTATTAATAATTCATGGTATCATCACTTTACTAATATTTGTATTTCGCATGTTTTACTATGATCTCTCTTAATTTTATAAATTTCACGAAGAAACTTGCGCAAGTTTTATAGAAGGAGTCGAATTCTATGAGGAATGGGAAGATTCTTAGACAACGCAGAAAAGAACTGGGAATGAGTCAGGAAGAATTGGCTGATTCTGTGGTTTCGCCTTCTTATCTTTCAAGAATTGAAAATGATAAGACAGAGGCGGATGAAGAAACTCTCAAACTCCTTTTTCAAAAAGTAGGGGTAGATTATAGAAAACAGACGAGCAACACGAAAACAATCAAACAGTTATTGCAGGAATGGGAGAAGCCGCTCCTTCATAATGAACGTAAAAAATCTCATCAGATTTACATAAAGCTCTCTCCTCTTGTAACCGACATGGTTGAGATTCAGCTGCAACTTGAATATCATATCAAATCGATCCGTCTGTTTATCCTTCAGAAAGAATTATCTAAAGTCAATGATTGTATAGTTTTTCTCGATGATTTCTATGAACGATTGACCAGCAGGAACCGATTTTTTTACCACAAACATGTGGGAAATTATGAATTCTACGCAGAAAATTTTGAGAAAGCGGAAACTCATTTCGCTAAAGCTGCGCTCGACTTTACGGAAGTACACCTGGAAAAATTAGAGCTCGCGGATTTGCACCTTTTATATGCCAGTGCATTATTTAAAACAAATAAGGAGTCACTTTGCCTTTCATATGCAAATTCTGCATTACAGATATTCCAATCAAGGTATAAAACGAAACCATGTCTAAAAATCCATGTGCTGCTCGGATCTTGTTACAGTCGAGCTCGAGATTTTCCATCTGCATTATCTAACTATGAACAAGCTAAAGAGCTGGCAGAACTTCTCCACCAGGATGTAGAGATAGGAATCATCGAACACAATATTGCCACCACCAATTTTCGTATGAATAATAAAAAAGAAGCAGTTAATCTCTTAAAAGACGCAATGAAGCATAAAAAGAACAATAACATTCGCTTCTTAACCTCTTTAAATATGCTTTTGAACATTTACTATGAAATGGATTATACAAAAGAAATTCAGTGCTTATTAAAAGAGTACAGCCACCTCCCGGACCAGCTTTCACGTGAGACAATCCAAGTGAAAGAATTTTTGTTTTTCTTATTCTTTCTCTCAAAGCCTCAAAATGAATGGGAAGGGTATGTAACGAATGAATTTTATCCTTTCTTGCAAACAAAGAAAGAATATCGTCAGTTAATCAACTATACAAAGATAATCGCAAACTATTACGAAAATAATGGCTCCTATAAGAAAGCGACTTATTACCTTAAACGAGCTTTAGAAATAAGTGAACACACGAACAATTTATAATCTGACACTTATATGGTAAGATATGGATGTTTTTACTTATAGAAAAGGAGAGGGATACCATGAAGAAATTGTTTATTACAGGATGCCTTAGTATCACATTATTAGGAAATATGGCTGTAGTAAATGCTGATGCCAATTCGAACGAAGCTATTGAGGAAGAGGACCCTAATGAGTTAATTCAGCCGCTTGACGATGAGATTATGGATCCTAATTAACTTATGGGAGTTTTATGAATTGAAAAAAGCTGGACGTCAAGAAGAGTCCAGCTTTTATTTCATCCGATCAGCAGTATCAACTGTATGATTAACAGTAGTTTTCGAAGGTTATTCAGAATATTTCTTGTTCACCAACTATGGAGAGGACGGCCTGGAATTTCATAAGAAGGGCGCAATGAATCGCGCCATTTCTTTAGGTATCGGCCCATTTTGCAGTATTGGTATCACATTCGCTCACCCTTCAGTATAGTCCTCAATCCTCGTCATCCATATTAAATTCTGAGGCAGGCAGAGGGGTGACAGGATCCAAACAAACGATACCACAGAAGCAATCCAAATCAACCGTTATGCAGATCCCCGTTGCTTGTAAATTTCTTATACTATTACCCGGGAAGTAATCGCATATTTGCTTCCCTTTTCCACTTGGTCCAGGTGTAGACCCTCCCATAGTAACTGGCAGAAGTAATTCTAACTGAACACAGCACTCCTCTTCATCCACAAATTTTTTCGCCCGGAAGATAGGCGTTTTCACGCAACGTAAAGCACTCATACCTGAATCCCCAAGTGGAGAACTGAAAATCCCGCTTCCTATAAATGGAGAACAGTCACCCTTACAATAAAGGGCGAATGGAATACTAGTCGCAGGACCATTGTCATTTGATGTTGGGGATACTAAGTCTCTTATTGATTCCGCACACCCTGTGAAACAACCATCTGCGACTTCATCTTGAGCTCGGACAATCTTGCGAACAGTCTCACAAACACATGCGTCAAAACCTTTTCCTTTTCCACAACTCATTATAAATTAGTCTCCTTCATTAACCAGATAATTCATAGTGTATGGTTAAGAGGAATTAATGGTTGCATGAATGCCTATTTTTGAAAAGCGTTATTCGTGCTGTATCAGTGTAAAACAGCCATACATTTTTCTTCCCACTACTTGGGCCGACACGTAATATAGCGTTGATTGTTAAAACAGGACAGCCGAGAAACTTTTTAACACCCAATCTCTGTCTATATTAAAAGTGATAAATTTATTGTAGATTGGAATAACTCAACAATCGTCTTCTTGTCTTTTTTTTCAGTTTGCGGAATGATTCCGAGCACCGGTACCTTGCAGAATTGCTCAATCAGTTCAGGATTGGTATGTTCAGCCACTTCTAATTTTGTGGAGTTAAACCCATTTATGATCACACCGATCACATTTAATCCGCATCTACGCGCATAGTCTACTGTCAGAAAAGTGTGGTTAACTGTACCTAGATTTGGGCCGGCTACTATAAGCACCGGTAGATTTATATCCTTCATAATGTCACTGACGAGAAAGTCTTCTCCGTAAGGTACTGCAATGCCGCCTGCTCCTTCTACAATATTAAAGGAATGGCGATGCTTGATATGATTCCAGGTATTTATCACATCTGATTGTTTAACTGAAATATTTTGACGTTTAGCAGCGAGATAGGGTGCTAATGGTTCATCGAACTGAAAGGGGGTGATATCCGATGGTGGGGAAGGATCACCAGACATGGATTTTAAGATCATCGTGTCACTTTGAGGATCTTCTCGTTTGTCACCGCTTAACATCGGCTTAAAAACACCGACATCCACCCCTTTTTTTGACAACGCCGCCGCTATTCCCGCTGCTACAAACGTTTTTCCGATTCCTGTGTCCGTACCTGTAACAAAAATTCCTTGAGCCAATTAAATCACCTCGAGTTGTTTTCCAACCTTATAAAAGGCCTTACAGATTTGCTGAATATCTTCTTCAGTATGTGTCGCCATGACCGTCATTCGAATCCGACTTTCTCTTTGCGGAACACTTGGAGGCCGAATGGCCGGAGCAAATACTCCATTTTTTTCGAGTTCTCTAGAAAAAGCCATTGCTTGTTCAGTATCCCCAATAACAATAGGTAAAATAGGAGTTTGCTCCCCTCTAACATTAAAGCCATAATCGAGGAATTCATTTCGAATGGAGCGACTTAAGTGTTGCAAATGAACCTGGAGCTGCGGACTGCTTTCGATAATATCAATAGCCTTAATGGTTGCTGCCATTATGCTCGGCGGAAGGGCTGTTTGAAAAATGTATGATCTTGCCCGATTCCTTAAATAGTCAATCAGCGACCTTGACCCAGAGACAAACCCTCCTTCGGTACCGATGGATTTACTAAATGTTCCTATCGTTACGTCTACAGCTACGTCAAAGTGATCACCTGTCCCTCTGCCGTTTTCACCTAAAACCCCTGTGGAATGAGCATCATCTACAATGACATAAGCGTTATAAATGTGTGCTAAGGTTTTAATCTCACGCAATGGAGCAATGTCCCCATCCATACTGAACACCCCATCTGTTACGATAAACCTCCGTCTATAGTGCTGACTATGCATTAATTTTTCTCTTAAATCTTCCATATTTATATGACGGTAAATACTTGTCTTCGCCTTGCTGAGCCTGCACCCATCAATAATACTTGCGTGATTTAGCTGGTCGCTTAAGATCATATCCCCTTCCCCTGCCAGGCTGGAAATCACCCCAATATTAGCAAGATATCCACTTGAGAAGACGAGTGCAGCTTCATCCTTTTTAAATTCAGCAATACGTTGCTCCAACTTCTCGTGCCAGATTGTATTACCGGTGGTCAGTCTCGAGCCTGTGCTTCCGACCCCATACTCTTTCATAATCTTCACAGCTTCATCGGTCAGTCTTTGATCTTCTGCTAAACCTAAGTAATTGTTAGAAGAAGCTACTATACTCTTCATTCCATCTATGTAAGATTTCCCTGATGTCTGAGAGGGAGAGATGGTTCGAAGCTGTCTGTATAGTCCCTGGTTCTTAATCGTTTCTACTTCCTGTGCGAGCCAATCAGGAGTTTGTCGCAGCAACCTGAAGCGCCTCCTCTGTTGTAACACTATCAATAGCTTCTCTCATAATCTGAACCATTTCCCTTAAATCTTCATCAGTACTCGCTAGAGGCGGCATAAAAACGACTACATCTCCGGTGGGTCTTGTTAAAAGACCTAATTCCCGCATCTTTAATGATGCTTTATAGGCTGTTCTTCTTTCGAAAGGAAAAGGCTCTTTTGTTTTTTTGTCGTATACAAGCTCAATCCCGCACATAAACCCAAGCTGACGGATGTCTCCGATATGAGGAAGGTCAATCATTTCTTCAAATAACTTATGTAAATACTTAGACTTTTCAGCTACCTGTTGAGGGGTATGCTCCTTCTCAAATAATTTGAGATTGGCCAATGCTGCTGCACAGCCAAGCTGATTGCCGGTATAGGAATGCCCGTGAAAAAAAGTCTTCAGATTGGTGTAGTCATCATAAAATGCCTCATAAATTTCTTCAGTTGTATATGTAATTGCAATAGGCAGGTAACCCCCAGTAATTCCTTTCCCTGCTGCCATGAGATCAGGTTCAACACCTTCATGTTCGCAGGCAAACATCTTCCCGGTACGCCCAAATCCGGTAGCTACTTCATCAATTATCATAAGAACATTATATTTAGTGCACAGCTCCCGTACGCCGGCTAAATAACCATCTGGCATAACAATCATCCCCCCGGCACCCTGGACCATCGATTCAACGGTTAACCCCGCAATTTCCTGATGATGCTCCTTTAATAACGATTCAAGAGAGTCAAGAGCTTCATCACGGCATTTTTCAGGATCCTCTGCAGGATATCGATACACATTAGGAACCGTTGTTTTAAACCCTTCAAACATTAAAGGACCATAGACCTTATGAAAAATGTCAATGGCACCAACACTGACTGCCCCTATTGTATCCCCGTGATATCCATTCTTTATCGAAATGAATTTCTGTTTGTTCGTTTCACCAATATTTTGCCAATATTGATAGGCCATCTTTACAGCAATTTCAACGGCTTCTGCCCCACTGTCCGAATAAAAGACTCTGCTTAAGGAATCAGGAGCGATTTTGACTAATTTTTCCGCCAGTTCTGTAGCGGGAACATTCGTCATTCCAAGTAAGGTGGAATGTGCGATCTCATTTAATTGCTCGCGAATAGCCTCATCCAACTCTTTCTTACGATGGCCATGTACATTTAACCATACAGAAGAAAAAGCATCGTAATATTCTTTTCCATTAATATCCCTCACTTTTATTCCTTTTCCGCTTTCAATAATTAGTGGGTTTTCATCATAATCTTTCATTTGTGTAAACGGCAGCCACAAGTACTTTTTACTTTTATCAACTAAGTTCATAATTCTCCTCCGTTTCTATTAAAACCGGTATTTTCTTTAAATAGTGTATGTACGAATCAATCGGCCGGACACCCTTGACGAAGAATAAACGTACACCCGTTTCGTCACCATATTCCTTGAGCTTCGTAATTCTCTGATAACCTTTTAAACCACTAGCAACGTACCCTGTAATATAATCAGGATCATCACTCCAGCACAGCTCTGCTATGGTTAATGGGTGGGCACAAACCTTTGTTGCCAGAGTCAGGGCCTCCTTCATCCGTTGGTTTGCTGCCAGCCCTTTTTGCTTACACCATTTTTCAAAATTCTCTTGTTTCCATTCCAGGCGGGAAACGCGAATGCCCTTTTCCTTCCTATCATCAAGACGCTCTCCAGTTTTTGCATTGATAATCAGAGCTCCGCTGGTTTCATTGCTGCTTTCTAATAGGTTCATAGCTTTTTTGATGACTTCTTCTGATATTCCGTGATCGGCAAGGAGAGAGCATGCTATTCTTTTCCCCTGTGCTGCATCGGTCGAATCAAAGGTAGAGACAGGTAGCGGCTTGATCGTTTGTCCATCCTCTTCTACCTTATCAATCGTCAGTTGGAAGAAAGTTGGTTCACCTCGTGAATGGGCATAGGCCTTATCCATAAGTTCGAGTGCTTTTATTTGCATCTCAGATTTTGTAGAAAGGTGTTCCCCTCCTGATATATGCTTTCCCCCATCTTCATGGGGTCCGCCTAGTGCAGCTCTCATTCTTATGCTGTATAAGTCACTATCGTGCATAGATTCTATTAACCTCCTCCAAATGAAAATACATAAATTAAAAGTTTCTCCATTCGCAATAAATGTTAACCTACATAATTACAAGTTTACATTTTTCATTCAATTTTTCAAGAAGGCTGAATTTCCTAGAATATATCGTGTGGTATTCCAAAATTAGGGAACAAGACTGGATTATAGCAAAGTTGTATTGCTGATCATTATTTTGCAACTGGAAGATTGGGTGCAGAATATGTCTCGCCACTTATGTTAACTTCATTTTTTATGAGTTGACATATTTAAACTCTTTCTTCTATGCTTATTTCTATGAATAGCGAGAATTTTAAGTATGGATTCTATTAACAGATGCTACCCAGGGGATATTAAAGAAAGGAGTGACTAACTTGCAAAAATCCAGAACTCTATCACTTACATTAGTTGCAGTATTTGCCGCAATGACTGCGATTGGCGCTTTCATTAAAGTTCCGCTACCCGTTGTTCCTTTTACACTGCAAATTATCGTGGTGTTTTTAGCGGGGGCATTATTAGGAAGCAAGCGAGGGTTACAAAGTCAATTTGTCTATCTTCTCGTTGGTTTAGCTGGAGTTCCAGTCTTTACTCAAGGTGGAGGACTTGTATACGTAATGCAGCCGACGTTTGGATATTTAATAGGCTTTACAGTAGGTGCCTATGTCATCGGATTCATTATTGAACGCTTCGAGCAGCCTGCTCGTAAACATTTTATTGCCGCCAACTTAATTGGAACAGGGGTTATTTATGCAATAGGGGTGCCTTATCTTTATCTGGCATTAAACCTATGGATGGGCGAACCCACTAATTTGTCACATGTACTGGCTGCAGGATTGTTTAGTACCGTAGGCATTGACATAGCGCTTGCTATTTTCACAAGCCTGTTGGCAACACGTCTATACCCTCTTTTTAAAACAATGCATCCAAAGAAAAAAAGTTTACAAAATAATTATAAAAATACTGAAACAAGAAATTATGTTTAAAAAAATGGACAAATCTTGTGTCCATTGCTTTTAAGGAACCGAGATAGAACTTTCTCATTGATATTTTTTCAAAAACAGACTCATACCTTGTACTAACAATAAAGCCCTCTAAAGTTTGATTGACTTCAGAGGGCTTATGTTCAGAGTCCACATAAATTATTTAGTCCCTTCGTATTGGAAGGTATCAAATTTTATGTCAATTACTTAGCGTATCATTATTGGGCTTCAGGCAGATTATGATTTATGTTTTGTTTTCTGATAAGTGAGTCATAATAGACAGGGTGTCTTGACTGTAACAATTTCTCCTGGTTGAACCAATGTTCAGCTTGTATCGTTTTAAATTCAAAAGGGACCGCTTCTTCATCTGTAGAGGATCCTATAACAGGCTGGTCCAACCCGTATAATGGATCTAAAGTATAAAGACCGCTGCTTCCTTTAAACTCATGCTCTGATCCAACAAAGTTAGCGAAAATTGTATAAGCTTGTGCGCCTATCGCCACAGCATCCCAGAGAACTACTGAATGATCCGGATATTGATTTTCGGAGATGTTTTTATTGATTTCCATATTGCCGCTATATTCTCCACTCCAGGAAACGGGCACTGCAATCATGTCCGCTCTTTTGACACTCAATACTCCAGATGCCTCAGGAAACCTAACGTCATCACCGATTAACAAACCAATTTTCCCCAGTCCCTCTATATTAAATACAGGCAGACTGGAACCTGGTGTCGCCCACCGTTTTTCATTATGGTCAAGATGAGTTTTTCGATACTTGCCTTTTATTTCACCGTTTTCATTTACTAATATTGCAGAATTGTACATTTGATCGTTTTCTCTTTCTATCAGTCCATAAACGATATTGATATTATGCTTCTTTGCTAATTGTGATATAAATTGATAAGTGTTTCCTTGATCCTTTTCTGATAAAGAATAAATGGAATTTATACTTTTATCGGTGACTGGTCCGGTGAAAGAGAGCTCTGGCAGTACGATCAAATCCGTATCCTTAGAAGTTGACACCTCTTCTTCTATAAGCTTAGAAACTTTCTTTTGGTTTGTTTTTTTATCACTCAGTTTTGGAGAGTACTGCAAAGCCATAGCCTTCACTTTTTTAGATTCAGTAGTTGCTCTACTGTCCCATGGTTGAATATATTGGCTTAGTTCTTTATACAACTCAGGACGTCTTTCCTTTAGCAGTTCTTTATTGTCATTTTGATAGTGTTCAGGATCTACCTCGTCATAAATAACTTTTGTTTCGTCAATGTCGTTATCCTCGTCAGGCGAATAAGGGGCCTCAGCTAACTTTTCCCCGTGGGGCGACCATATAGCACTCCCACCTGCCATATGAAATCCTTCTTCAGTATTTGAACGATTCGAGCTGACCACGTATAAACCATTTTGCTGAGCTCTTGCAGGCAAAGCGGAAATAGTCTGTGCGGACGAGTTCGTTGGAAAAGCTAAAATATCTGCTCCTTTAACGGCCGCTATCCTGGCTGTTTCATAGTATGCGGAATCCATGCATATATTCATAGCCACTTTTCCCAATTCTGTATCGTACACGGGGACCTCTGAATCACCGCGAGCAGCCCAGTAAGCGTCGGTTTCCCACAAATGCATTTTTCGATACTTCCCTATTAAACCTTCAGGTCCGATCAGAACAGATGAATTATAATAGAGATCGGTACCTGGATCTACTTCAGGCATACCGAAAACGATGTAACTGTTATATTCAGCGGCTAACTCACTGAATATTTCTGTAGTTGGACCGGGAATCTGTTCAACAAAAGGAGCAATATCTTCACGACTTTCGAACATATACCCTGTCGTTGCCATTTCTGGAGCTACCACTAACTTTGCCCCATTCTTAAAAGCTTTTTCGGTTTCTTTGTATAATTCTTTTATGTTCTTCTCAGGCTTTTTTAATTCAGGATTAAATTGGATCGAAGCCGCTTTAAACGGTTCGCTCAACTTTTTCTCTTGCTTATGGCCCCTTTTATCTGAAGATTTATCAGTGACGGCTTCTGTCTGAAAGGGAGCAAAAACGAATGAAAAAAGAAATAAAACGACAAATAGGGCTTTATAGTTCAACCTACCACCTCAAAATATGATTTTCGAAAAGCCTTACTTTTGCTGAGGGTCTGCTTCCAATAATAGATCCACAAGATGCTCAGCACCCATCGTGTGATTTACTCCTTCTCGCTCTATCCCGAGCTTCATTTGCAATAGACATCCGGGGTTAGTCGTTACCACCGTTTCTGAACCTGCATTACACACGTCTCTCATTTTCACATCTAATATATCCATAGAATCTTCGTAATTGATAATATTGTAGATTCCAGCTGAACCGCAGCAGAAATCCGGCCGGTCTAATTCTTTCAGCGTAAGTCCGGGGACTTTCTTCATTAATTCAAGCGGCGGGGAAACTACCTTTTGGACATTAGTCATATGACATGAGGGTTGATAGGTTACCGTTTTATCAATTGATTTATTAAAATAGACATGGTCAACCTCTACAAGAACCTCCGATATATCTTTCATTTTGGAAACAAACTGTTCAGCCCGCTGATGCCAGGATGTCCCTTTTTCAAATAAGTGGTGATACTCAACCATACGAGCACCACAGCCCCCGGCGTTGTTGATAATGTAATCTACTTCTTCTTCCTCAAAAGCCTCAATGTTTCGTTTGGCAAGGTGTATTGAGTCATGGACCTTCCCCGAATGCGCGTGCAGTGCACCACAACAAGTTTGTTCTTCCGGGAGGACAACTTCAAACCCCCAGCGTAAAAGTAACTCGATGGTATTCTGATTCGTTTGAAAGAATACGCTGTCCATTACGCAACCTGTAAAGAAAGCTACTTTCGCTCGTGCAGGTCTTGTCCGTATATATCGCTTGGTTCGTTTGGCACGCTCTTTAGGGGAAGGCTGCTTTGGGATTACTTGTTCAAATTTATCTAAATGAAGCGGAGCGGCTTTTGTTAAACGCAGCAGATTGGCAAAGGTTTGAAGGCCGGATTTTTGATAAAACCAAGTTAAGCTCCCCAGTGTGTCCATCCATTTTGCAGAAGGGAAAAAGGAACCGAACAGAAAGTCTTCCATTTTCTTTCGGGAGGTCGATTTTACCTGGTGGTCTTCAATCACTTCCTTAGCACCTTCTAATATTTGTCCATACTGAACATTAGTAGGACAAACAGTAGTGCACGCCATGCACCCCAGACACTTTTCAATTGGTTTTTGCAAATCATCAATAGATGCTTTTCCTTCCGCCACCATCTTAACTAGATTAATGCGTCCCCTTGGAGAATGAGTTTCCTTCTCCATCGTTTCATAGGTGGGGCAGGCAGGCAGACAATAACCACATTGCACACAATCAAAGGTCTTGTCATAGTTGATTTTCTGTTGCAGCGCTTGAAGCTTACTCATTTCGCAACACCAGCTTTTGCCCTTTTTCCGGAAATATTTTGCCTGGGTTCATTATTCGTTTCGGATCCCAGCTATCCTTGATTCGTTTCATCATCTCTAAACCGACAGCCCCTAGTTCTTGTTCCATAAACGGAGCTTTCATCGTGCCGATCCCATGCTCGCCTGATAGTGTACCTCCTAGATTAATTGCCGCCTGAAATATTTCTTCCACAGCTTTTTCGACACGGATCATTTCTTCTTGATCCCGCTTATCACACAAAATGTTAGGATGGAGATTACCATCTCCGGCGTGCCCGAACACAACTACTTCCACCTGGTATTTTTCTTTAATTTCATTCAAACGGTCCATCATATCAGGAATTTTACTTCTCGGCACAGTAGCATCCTCCGATACCTTTGTCGGCTTGATTTTAGCAATCGCAGGAGATACCTGTTTCCTTGCATGCCATATTTTGGCAGCTTCTTCGCTTGTTGCAGGTATACTGACATTAGAGGCGCCAATTTCCTCCATAATGTTTTCGATCAACACTGTTTCCAGTTTGAGTGTTTCTGGGTGTCCATCTAACTCAATGATTACAATGGCTTCTGCATCAACAGGCAGGCCTGATGGTTGAAAATTTTCAACAGCTTGTATACATGCTTTATCCATAAACTCCATTTTTGAAGGCAGTATCCCGGAAGTTAACGTACGTGATATCGCTTCTCCAGCCGTTCTGACGTTCTCAAACTCGACCATAACGGTTTGTACTGCGGGAGGCTTAGGCATAAGCTTCAACGTTGCTTCCGTGATCACGCCAAGCGTTCCCTCTGAGCCTACAATCAGCTTAGTAAGGTCAAACCCTGTCACATTTTTTATGGTTTGTCCGCCTGTCCGTATCACTTCTCCTTCAGGGGTCACAAGCTCCAGTCCTAATACGAAGTCTTTCGTCACGCCATATTTCAGACCACGAGGCCCCCCTGAATTTTCAGCAAGATTCCCCCCTATGGTAGCTACATGGGCACTGCTTGGATCAGGCGCATACATGAGGCCGTGCTTTTCTGCTTCTTCATTTATACGAGCAGTTAGCACACCAGGGGATACTTTAACGGTCAAATCGTCAGCATTCAGTTCGATTTCTTCAGGCCATTGTGAAAGGTCCAGTACAATTCCGCCATGAACTGGGAGAGGCCCCCCGCTTAAACACGTTCCTTGCCCTCGAGGATAAATAGGGATATTGAATTGGTTGGCAACTTTCACGATATGGACCACTTCCTGCTTATTTTTAGCTTGAACAGCTGCGTCAGGAAGATATTCACCAAAAGAAGCATCAAAACTATAACTATATCGATCTGCTATTTCAGTCATTATTTGATGGCCTGGTATTACTTCTCTGAGATCTTCCATCCAATTACTCACACTTTACGCTCCTTTTCAGCACACTAAAATAATAGCGATTCAGGATTGGCTGCTATCATTTCTTTTACCATGTCTTCACTTATTCCTTCATTCAATAACTCAGTAACAAATTCACTCAGCCCCTGGACAGGCGGGAGATTATGAGGCTGTCCGTAGTCTGTGACGAGAATACAAGATTTTGAGCCCAGTGTTTGAATAGATTCAGCCATTTGACGAATTGTAATATTATTAAAATCTTCCCCGCAAGCTAAATAACATTTTTCAATATAGCACCCTTGAGACGACAGTTTCTTCTGTAAATCCATCGGAATTTGGGCAATGCCTAAGTCAGCATGCTGAATCAATATCCGCCTGACCCCGATGTCTAAAGCCTCTTCTACTAAAAGATCAACTTCATGAGGAGAAAGGTGGCCCGTTGCAAGAACGGCATCGTAAGAAGCAATTAAATACAGAATTCTCTTGACTTCATCCTTCACTTCATTACTTTCATTTAAAATCGTTAAGCAAGAATCAGAATCGCCAAGAGGGGTTTCACTATTGAAAAATCGTTCCTGACTATATTCTGCAAAATACTTGGCATGCTGTTCCGCTGATATGGTTGGCATCCAGATGATTTTTGCCCCCATACGCAATGCCATATCTACCGCATGAGAAGACAATCCGCCTGTAAAAAGATTACAAACTAAACCTCCATAGACTTTCATATCTGGCATTTGGGAGCGAATAAGGGTGGCTCGATCATAACTGACTCCTTCATGCGCTTTTATTACCAGTCCCTTCATGCCTGCTTTCCTTGCTTCTTCTACGAGTTCCCAATCGGTCTGGATCCTTGGAAAAGCACTAGGAGAGCTATGAACATGAAGTTCATAAGCTCCCTTTAATAATGGATGATATTTATTTTGAGCCTTACTTGGAATATTCATAGCTTAACGCCTCTTCAAAAAATAGATGAAGTTCTTCGACTAATGCAGTGAACTCAGGATGATCGCTGTACATAAAATCGTTATGCATCCCATTTATTTCATAATATTTTTTTGGACAAGAAGCCCTATTGTACAGGGATACAGATTCTTCAACCGGATGGAGCACATTATCTTTACCATGAGCTACAAACAACGAAGTATCTTCCATGTTTTCAGCTGCTGCCTCCGCATCCAACTCCAGAATCGAATCTGTGAATTGAATACGAGTCTGTCCCCCGAACCCTTTCTTAGAAGCCAGCTCTTTTTGCACGTATTCACGCGTAGGAGGGTCTAAAGGATAGTGTAAAAATGGATCTGCAGGTTGTGATTCTCCAGTCGTTACACGTCTTATTCGATCTTCATATACGACTTCCAAAACTTTAAGCCAATTTTCATAAGAATGGATAGTTTTCAGCCAGCGCTCTCCATTATAAAAACCATTCAGAGCGGCAACTGCTGCCACATCTTCTTTCTCTGCTGCACGAACAACATTCGATCCCCCCATTCCCCATCCAATCAAGCCTATTCGTTCATGATCAACTTCACTTTGAGCACGCAAAAAGGTCAAGGCATTCCGAATATCAGCCACCTGTTCCTCAAGTATGACACGAGCAGGGTCCCCCTCGCTGTCAGCGAATCCTCGATAATCAAAGCCGAAACAAATATATCCTTTTTCCGTCAAAGCCTGAGCAAACATTTTTGGATAGAATTCATTTACTCCTTGATATCCTGAATTAGCAATAATCGCCGGATGGTTTCCTTTACTCTCATAATCGTCGGGCAAGTAAATGGTCCCCTGTAACTTGTAGCCTTCACTGTAAAATTGTACGGATTTTTCGATCATCATTCTCTCTCCCTTTATAAATTAAGAATTCAATGCCTGGTCAAATGAATGCTTGAATTTTTGACATGCATTACTTAAGTGTTGGTACATTTCCTCCCTGGCTTGTTCTCCATTGCCCAATCGAATAGCTGTATAAATGCGTTCATGCTCACTTAGTACTTGAGCCCGCTTTTCGGAAATCCCCATATTTTTCTTAAGGGAAAAACGAATTGCTTTGTCATAGAGAGTAGTGAGGTTCTCGACACTGTGAACAAGAATCGGGTTATGGGAAGCTTGTGCAATAGCATTATGAAAGGCGATATCCTCTTTATCTCCCACACGATTATCATGCTGTGAACTGCGAAGCTCCTCCAGTTTTTTCTTAATGATTAACTTATCATCAGCTGTGCCACGTTCAGCGGCCAGGCGAGCAGCTTCGGTTTCCAGAATGATCCTTGTTTCCAGTAAGTTTAATATTTCCTCCGAATCTACGAATTCAAATTGTATTTCTTCTATTAAATTAGTTAAAGAAGCTGCCTGTATAATACTGCCTCCACCTTGCTTCGAAACGGTTAATCCACTTGCTTCGAGTACGCTTAACGCTTCTCTGACTGGAGTACGGCTGACCCCAAACATCTCGGAAAGCTGCTTTTCGGTAGGTAACCGATCACCAGGCTGCATATTCTCCTTATGGATGTATTCTTTGATACGATCAAAAACCTGCATCGACACTTTTTTTCGTTCTATTTTCATAGAAGAGGATCATCCTTTCTTTATGAAACATTAGAATCTCTGCTAATATTTCTAGTCTCCTGAATTGAAGTCAGCCAGCCTGACTTAGCGGCAATGATAATAAGCACCGCACTCGCTCCCAATAAAATGAGAGAGAATAAACCACCAGTCCCGGCCATCATCATGATAGGACCAAAAGTAATAATTAAAATCTCGACTGGTACCATGCCAATATATCCCAAAGCGTAGTCGTCCAGGGTACTGCTTTTAGTTTTGGGATCTACGATTCTCAATAAGGCAATTCCCATGGCGACGGTTCCTGTACTCCATCCCCATCCAAAAATGGCATTTTCAAACCAGTGACGGTGGAAGACACGAGGTGCAATAAACCTGAAAATACAGTAGGCCCATATCACTCCAAAAATAAAGAGAGCTATAAGAGGCCAGGCATAAGCTGCTACAACAGCTAGATTAATAGATGTAATCCCAAACGCAACAATCAAGTCTGTTGCGGTTCCACTTATGCGGTCAATTACACGTTTGTCCACATATTCATTAGCTTTGGTTGTATTTAAGAACAATTGAATCAGTAAGCCGACCACGAATGAGAGGCTTAGTAACGGGATGCTGACTTGCGGGAATATCGCTTGTATTCCTTCCTGTAAGAAATAACTAAACATTACAACAACAGCAAGTAAGGCAATATGGAAAAATAACGGATCCACCGAATTGCTCGAAACGGTATCACTACCTGATGATTGACGAAGTTTAGCAGGAACTAACCCCGTTCGTAATTCATTTGGTAAGTCTTCAAAGTCGGAAATGAAGTTGGTTTGATTATTACGTGCGTTCATCTTAATAAGCAGCAGACCGCCGAGAATAGCACAAATCAAACCAATGGTAGCTGAAGTATAACCAAGAGCTGTGGCTTCTTCCCATCCAAGCCCGCTAAAAGCTTCACCTACGGCTGCGGCCGTTCCGTGGCCACCGAGAAAACCAGCCCCCAGAATCAACCCGAAGCCGCTCGGAATATCCCACACGTTAGCTAAAAGTATGTAAGCAATCATCGCTCCCCCGCCCCACATAAGCATGGTCAGGAGCATCGAGTATATCCACATATTTCTTACTCGTCCAAACGTTTTCTTCCAATTTACTTTAGCCGCTCCAATTGGAATCGCACCAAAAATAACAGCAATCAATACGGTTGGATAATCACTCACAAGACTCGAAAAAGGCAGCAGATCAAATCCATTAGGTCCAAAAGTCAACCCCGCCACTCCAGCTATGATACTAGCTGGAATAAACAACTTTTGTACGATTTTAATTTTTGCCCGTAATATCACTCCAACTAACAATAAAACTGAAATCAATCCTACATCAATGGCCAAATCCCATATGGACAATTTCTTACCTCCTTAACGCTAAAAAAGAAAGCGCTATCATAATTTGTATGATAAATATACAACATGATAATCGACCGTGTAAATATAAAATATTAATAAATTTCAAAAAATTTATTTACAAACAACTTTTAACCTCTCAAAGGTTCAATAATAGAAATATTTGTTTATTTTCAAAATTTTTGTTATATTGAAAAAGTCAAACTGAATACGTTTTTGATTCAGGTACAGATAAACGGTATTCGCGTTTATCTGCTTAAAAGGGAAATCGGTGATAATCCGATGCTGTCCCGCAACTGTATTTGGGAGCGAACTGGAATGCCACTGTTCTCGCCAGTAGTGAGAGTGGGAAGGATCCAGGGAGCGTTGATCATAAGCCAGGAGACCTGCCTGTCTCAACGAACATCAATACCTACGAGGATAGGGGGTGTTAAGTGCGAGTAGAAAGAGTATGGACAAGTGTGTATTATGAGTCCTGCTCTCTCTGGATAGCTGTGATCTCAACTTAACAACTTCTCTACGAAGTTGTTTTTTTATTGTCTTCATTTCTATTTGACTAGAGGTGTATATATTTGACCATTTCAATTGAGGATTACGTAAATCAGTTCAAATCTTGTGTCATGAACCACTTATTTTCTTTTATTCCCCATTCACTTGAAACGACTTACTCACAAATAAAAGAGGATATTATCAGCCAGGACGGCCGTAACCAGGAACTTGAAAACCTTGAGCTAGCGTATAAACGTGTCCATGAGGAAATCTCGGGTAAGCAGTTAGTGTCTTTAAAAGAGTGATGCCTTTTCTTCTTTTTTTGAAAGCGTTTACTATTTAAGCAATTAGGAGGATTCTTATGCCAAAGCAAAAGTCCTATAAACCGGGTTTAGACGGAGTGATTGCCACAGAAACAAAGCTTTCTTATTTGGATGTAGATGCGGAAGAAATTGTTATTCGGGGATATGACCTGATAGAACTTGCCCAAACCAGGAAATATCTGGATATAGTTCAGCTATTGCTCAGAGGAGAGCTGCCTGATGAGGCACAACGCTCCTCTCTTGAACAGGAATTAAAAAATGAATATGACCTCCCGAATCGTTTTTTCTCGCTGTTCAGCAAACTTCCGAAAGAAACCCATCCCATGGATGCCTTTCGGACAGGAATTTCTGCACTGGCAGGCTATGAAAAAAATTTAAATGAACGCGGGGAAGAAAAGATAATCCAGACCTCTCTCAGGCTATTAGCGAAGATCCCCAACATTGTGGCAAATAGTTACCATATCCTTCACGATGAAACGGTTATTCAACCGAAACATGAGCTGCCTTACAGTTCGAATTTCTTATACATGATTACAGGAAAAGAGCCGAGCCCATCAGAAGCCCGCTATTTCGATCAGTCCTTAATGGTATACAGTGAACATGAAATGCCAAATTCAACCTTTACCGCCCGAGTTATAGCTTCAACCAACGCTGACCTTTATGGAGCTCTTACCGGAGCGGTTGCTTCTTTAAAAGGAAATCTCCACGGAGGAGCAAATGAGGCCGTCATGCACATGCTGTTAGAAGGCCGAACGACGGACGGATTCCGTCATCTTCTCTATGAAAAGCTAAAAAATAAAGAAAAAGTGATGGGTTTTGGACACCGTGTTTATATGAAGAAGATGGACCCCAGGGCCGCGCTCATGAAAGAAGCATTACGTGAACTGGCTGCATCTAAAAAACGCGAAGATCTTTTTGAAATGTGCGAAGCAGGAGAACAATTGATAAAAGAAGAAAAAGGACTGTACCCGAACCTGGATTACTACGCAGCCCCCGTCTACTACTTGTTAGGTATACCGATTGATTTGTATACACCGGTTTTCTTCGCAGCCCGTACTCTGGGGTTGTGCGCCCACGTGTCCGAACAATACGCCAACAACAAATTGTTCAGACCGAGAGTTCTTTATACCGGTCCACGCGGTCTGCATCCTTAGAAGTTATCACCGGATTTAAGAAACTTTACATATCATAGAAAGGTGGAGAAGAAAATGCCAGAAGTAAAACTAAATACGTCACAGACGGCAGATCAGGTACTAGAGCGTATTGCTGAATACGCTGTTTATGGAGAAATCACCAGCGAGGAAGCTTTAGAAACCGCCCAATATGTCTTGATGGATACACTAGGCTGTGGATTCCTGGCATTGCGATATCCTGAATGTACCAAGCATTTAGGACCTATTGTACCTGGAACCATCGTACCAAATGGTGCCCGCGTACCAGGTACATCCTACGAACTTGACCCTGTGCACGCAGCCTTCAATATTGGATGCATGATCCGCTGGCTGGATTACAATGATACATGGCTGGCGGCAGAATGGGGGCACCCTTCTGACAACCTGGGAGGAATTCTAGCGATATCTGATTACATCAGCAGGACCCGGATTGCCGAAGGAAAACAACCGCTGAAGATGGATGCCGTTCTGGAGAATATCGTTAAAGCACACGAAATCCAGGGAGTATTAGCCCTTGAAAACAGTCTTAATCGCGAGGGACTTGACCATGTTCTCTTCGTAAAGGTTGCAACTACTGCGGTAGTAACGGCCATGTTAGGCGGCAGCAAAGAAGACGTCGCCAATGCTGTTTCTCAAGCGTGGATCGATAATTCCAGCCTTCGGACATACCGTCACGCCCCAAACACCGGCTCTCGTAAGTCGTGGGCAGCAGGTGATGCGACAAGCCGCGGCGTACGCCTGGCCTTAATGACGATGGACGGAGAAATGGGATATAAGACAGCTTTGTCTGCACCAGAATGGGGATTTCAGGATGTACTTTTCGGCGGAAAAGAATTGACCCTGGCACGCCCTTTTAATTCATATGTGATGGAAAACATTTTGTTCAAAATATCTTTCCCCGCTGAGTTTCATGCGCAAACAGCAGCTGAAGCGGCAATCGAACTACATGGACAGATTAAAGGAAGAATCCAGGACATCCAACGAGTCACGATTACGACTCATGAATCGGCTATCCGGATTATCGATAAAGAAGGACCTCTTCATAACCCGGCCGACCGAGATCACTGTTTACAATACATTACCGCAATCGGACTCCTATACGGATCATTGAATGCGGATCATTATGAAGATGAAGTAGCCCGCAACCCAGAAATCGACCGTTTAAGAAATGTAATGGAAACAATAGAAAGTGAGCAATTCAGTAAAGATTACCTTGATCCTCATAAACGCTCTATTGCAAACGCCGTCCAGGTATTCTTCAATGACGGTTCCCATACCGAACAAGTAACGATAGAATATCCAATCGGCCACCGGCGTCGTCGCGAAGAGGGGCTGCCGCTGCTTTTGAACAAATTCCAGGCTAATTTGAAAACACGCTTCCCTTTCCGCCAAGTGAACCGCATTCTTAATCTGTGTGAGGATTATGATGAACTGACAGACACACCTGTCAATCAATTCATGGAGCAGTTCCGTATTTAACTCAGTTGTGTAAGGAGGACTATCGATGTCATGGATTGTTGAACCAAAATCAACTCAGCCAGAGCGAGCAGAAGTCTTTAAACGGTTAATTGAACACCAAGAATTATTAAAAATCCCCGGCGCCCACGATGGCATGTCGGCGAAAATCGCAAGAGATATCGGCTTTAAAGCCATTTATTTATCCGGAGCCGCCTATACAGCCAGCCGGGCACTCCCAGATCTTGGTCTCATCTACTCGAACGAAATGGCCGAAAAAGCACAAGAGCTTATACGAGCTTCAGACCTCCCTTTACTCGTTGATATTGATACCGGCTATGGCGGGGTGATCAACGTAGCACGTGCTGCGCGCGAAATGGTGGAAGCCGGAGTGGCTGCAGTTCAGATTGAAGATCAGCTATTGCCGAAAAAATGCGGCCATTTAAACGGAAAAAGACTAATTGATCCCGAAGAAATGATGCAGAAGATCCGTACCATTAAAGAGGTTGCCCCTACGCTGGTTATTGTAGCGCGAACAGACGCAAAATCAGTTGAAGGTATGAAGAAAGCCATCGAGCGGGCCAACCAGTATACTGAAGCTGGTGCTGATGCTATATTTCCAGAAGCCCTCACAAGTGAAGAAGACTTTCGGCAAGCTTCAGAGGCGATCAAAGCTCCTCTGCTCGCAAATATGACAGAATTCGGGAAGACACCCTATTTTACTGGAGAGGACTTCCGCTCATTTGGAATGGAGATGGTGATCTACCCTGTTACTTCCCTTCGTGCAGCAGCTAAAGCCTATGAGCGGATATTTACCGAAATAATGAAAAACGATACGCAGAAGGACAAACTCGAAGATATGCAGTCGCGTGAGGAACTGTATGAAACCATTAAGTATTATGATTATGAAGCATTAGACGAAAAAGTAGCGAAGACCGTCCTCCCGGAGATAGGAAAAGAAAATAAGTGATAAACAGAGAGAAGGAGTTAGTCTCCTCTCTCTTTTTTATTGTCATGCAGGCTTCTTATCGATGCGTTCCGCTTGCTTCGAAATCCTACCGCTCCCTCCTGCCCTTTTACAAACTTCCCTCTTTTTTTAATATAGTTCGAATATATGTCCCTCGTAATTGATAATAATACCACTAATGCCGATTAGAATTTGATTAGAGGAAAGAAAGGAATAAGGGATGTCATGGAACTTTTGTTGTTTATATTGTTTGCTTTACTATTAGCCAGCATTTGCTGGTACATTACACGGAAACGAAAGAAAGAACAGGCTGACCTGCCTTCATTAGCCCAGGGTTCAGATCGATTAATTACAATCGTAATTGATTCCTTAATGGACCAGCCCTTACAAAAAGCGATAAAAGACGGGAATGCCCCTGCTTTAAAGTTTTTAATGGAAAAAGGCCAATACTTTCCGAATGTAGTTAGTGCGTATCCAACTATGTCGATGACCATCGATACCACTTTGCTTACAGGAACGTATCCCGATCAGCATAGGATTCCCGGGCTCGTCTGGTATGATACCAAAAGCAACCGCCTGATCAGCTACGGAAGCGCCAGGAAAGAAATCATGATGCTGGGGGTTAAGAACGTATTAAATAATGCGTTGGATGAGTTAAACAATAAACACATCAGCTCAGAGGTTGCAACGATACATGAAGAATTGGACCGGGAGAATTACAAGTCAGCATCCATTAACGCTCTCGTGTATAGAGGAAGCGAAAGCAGGCAGCTCATACCTCCCAAATTGCTGACAACCTTCAACTTTACACCACCTGTAATCCATACCAAAGGAACGTCGCTTTTTTCTTTTGGTGCATTATCGCAATTGAATCCACATAATCGCTTCAGCCACTTTTGGCAGTCTTTTGGTTTTAACGATAAATTTAGTGTAGACGAACTAATCTATTTAATGAAGCAGCACTCTTTACCAAAGTTTACAATCGCTTATTTACCGAACAATGACAAAAGCGTTCATAAAAAAGGGCCGGGGAACATCAACGGCATCAAGAAAGCCGATCATGAACTTCAAAGAATTCTAGATACTTTTGAATTATGGGAGGAAGCTTTAAGGAGCAGCAAATGGGTGATTATGGGAGATAGCGGACATGCCCCTATCGGGAATCAACCCGAGAATTTAATTGATTTACCTTCTTTACTGCAAGAATATCGTATTCCCAAATTGGCTTCACATGTGAAAAAAGACGCTCAAATCGTACTTGGGCTTAATGAGCGTATGGCTTATGTGTATGTACTCGATCCAAGCATCCAATCAGCCTCTGTCGTCGATAAACTTAAGAAAGATGAAAGGATCGGTTTTGTCGCCTGGCGTGAAGGAGAAGAGATCAAAGCAGCATCCTCAGAACAACCAAAGACCTTGTCCTTTAGAAAAGGACAAAAATACAAAGACACATATGAGCAAATGTGGGACATGGAAGGAGAACCTGGAGTGTTAGACGTAACCATTAATGACAAACAGCAGTTGGAATATGGAAAATACCCCGACCCTTTCTCAAGGTTGATGGCAGCCTTCTATTCACATGACGGGGACTTTCTGATTGTAGATGCAAAGCCGGGATATGAGTTTGCAGTAGAGGGAAGTCCAACACATAAAGGAGGTGCCTCTCACGGTTCCTTGCATGAAGCAGATTCGTTGATTCCCATGATTGTAACCGGAACCGATACCCGACCTGTATATATGAGGATCGTTGATTTAAAAAAGTGGTTTATTCAATTACTTTCATCATAAAGTTTAGCTCTATCAGCCTGTAATCGAGCCAGGGTCAACTGCTTGGCCCCGGCTCTTTTATAGTAGCTAAGAAAAACATTCGAAAAATAGTATTAAAAAATTAAAATTCAGTAAATGCTGGCAATGGATCAACGAATTTACTCCAGTCCATTTCCATTTCGTCATCTTTTAACAAGCATTGATCCAATCCCCTGATAACGTTCTCTTTATTCAGCTCCATTCCGATAAACACTAATTCAGTCATACGATCTCCGAACTCATCGTCCCAGCGCTTTGCTAAATCTGGATCTTCTCTCAAATATTCCATTCGCTCCTGTTTTGGATAAGCTGCCATCCATTTTCCTGCACCTTGAATGGCAAGAGATGTCCCAGCCTGGGATAGTAAACCACACATCTCATTTCTTGAAGCCAGCCAAAAGAAACCTTTGGCTCGAACAATACCGACCGGCCAACCTTCTAACCATTCCATCCAACGCTCAGGATGGAACGGCCTTTTCCTACGATAAACAAAGGAACCTATGCCGTACTCCTCACTTTCAGGAACGTGTTCTTCATTTAATTCTTTAATCCATCCAGCCCCCTGGCTTGCTTTTTCAAAATCAAATAACCCTGTATTCATTACAGCTCCGAGCGGAACTTCGCAATAGATTGTTTCGATTATTTGGGCCCCAGGATTTAGTTGCTCAAGTACAGCTATTAATTGTTGTTTCTCTATAGTGCCAATCATATCAACTTTATTTAAAAGAATTACATTAGAGAATTCCACCTGGTCAATTAAAAGGTCAATAACATCTCTATTATCCTTTTCGTCGGCTCCTTGATATCGATCTAGTAAAGTCTCTCCTGATCCATAATCTTCCCAAAAACGACTTGCGTCTACAACTGTAACCATCGTATCCAATATACAGTGCTCACCAAGGTTGATTCCTAGCTCTTCATCTTCATAGGTGAAGCTTTGTGCTACTGGAATCGGTTCGGATATCCCCGTCGATTCAACCACAATATAATCAATATCGAGCATCGAGAGCTTCTCTACCTCTTTAATTAAGTCATCTCTAAGGGTACAGCAAATACACCCATTTTGTAATTCGACTAACTTTTCTTCGGTCCGGCTGAAGCCGCCTTTTTTGACCATATCAGCATCAATGTTTACTTCACTCATATCATTGACGATCACAGCTATTTTACGATCCTCTTTATTATGGAGCAAATGATTCAATAACGTAGTTTTTCCCGCTCCTAAATACCCACTCAGTACGGTGACCGGGACTTTACTTGGCAATTTTAATTCCTCCTTTTTTCACAATGTTTTCGTTACTCCTATCACCTTTCCTTTCTATGTAGGACCCTGATTCTCCGTATCCTTATGAGCAGCACTGGCAGTTGTACTCGATTGTCCTGAATATTTACCGTTATATCGCTTTGTGGGCAGATCCATTTCAGCGATAACCAATTGACAGATTCTCCATCCCTCCACCAATTCAATAGGGGAACGGTTTGAATTATATAATTCAAGAGTAAGGCATCCTTCAAATCCCGGGTCCACCCATCCTGCATTTTGAACAAACATCCCCATTCTACCGATAGAACTTCTGCCTTCTACGAAAGCTGTAAGATAATTGGGCAGTTTTATCCACTCTTTTGTTGTGGCAAGCAAAAAGGAGTGAGGTGGAATAATAATAGTTTCTCGATTTCCTATATAAATGTCGCGATAGTAAGCTTTTTCCCTCATTGAAAGTGTGCGTGTGCTATGTTCTTCCAATGATATAAAATGATTTCCAAGCGTTAGATCTACAGAAGCCGGCTGGATATGAGAACGGGTTAATGGATCAATAATCAGCTCTTTTTTCTCCAAATTATTAAGAATGGTTTGACTTGACATTATCATTTCCTACACCTTCTTTTCTCTTATTGAACAGCGACCTCCCAGGTGAACGGATCTTGCATCTCCGACCATTCGTTGTCCATTTCCTCAGGTGTTAATAAACATTGATCGAGTTCTTTAATTATGGTTTCCTTCTCAAGATGAACCCCTATAAATACAAGATTAATCATTCGGTCCCCGAATTCTACATCCCAATCGTTTAATAGTTCAGGATTTTGCTTAATCGTACGATCTTTTTGTACTTTTGGAAGTGAAGCTACCCAATATGAGACAGGTTCAATGGAGACTGAGGGTCCTGCTTGGGATAGTAGAAGTGCTAATTGATTTCTTGTCGCACACCATGCAATGCCTTTAGCACGTACGATTGAAGCAGGCATCTGGCTGATCCAATTGTAGAAACGTTGAGAGTGAAAGGGAAGTCTTCGTCTATATACAAAAGAGTGAATATCATACTCCTCGGTTTCCGGTGTGTGATCGCTGGGACCTGCCATTAGTTCTTTAAGCCATCCAGCCGATTGACTAGCCGTCTCAAAGTTAAAGGAGTAACTGTTCAAGATTTTTTCTGGCTCAACCACCCCGAATGTTGTACGAATAATTTCGGCTTCAGGCTGCAAGCTTTGAATCACATTCGTTAATGAATCCAACTGCTCTGCCGTTACCAAGTCACATTTATTTAGTAAGAGAACATTACAAAATTCTATTTGATCGATAAGTAAATCGGCAAGGTTCCGGTCATCCTCCTCCCCAATGGCTTGCTTTCGATCAAGTAGTCGATCTCCAGATTCGTAATCATGCCAAAACCGAAAGGCATCAACGACAGTAACCATCGTATCGAGCCGACAATATTGAGTAAGGTCAATACCCAGCTCTTCATCGATGTAAGAGAATGTCTGGGCGACTGGTACAGGCTCACTAATCCCCGTAGACTCGATGACAATGCAGTCAATGTTACCAGCCTTTGCAATTCTTTCGACTTCAACCAGTAAGTCTTCTCTCAATGTACAGCAAATGCAGCCGTTGGACATCTCCACTAAATTCTCTTCCGTTCTTGAAAAATGCCCTCCCTTCTCTATTAAATCTACATCGATGTTAATCTCACTCATATCATTAACAATAACAGCGACTCTTTGCCCATCACGATTGTTTAGTATGTGATTGAGCAGAGTAGTTTTCCCTGAACCTAAATAACCGCTTAATACTGTGACAGGTATTTTATCGCTCATGGTTTATCCTCCTCAATTTGTATACTTAGGAAACATTAGGTCTACGTTAAACATAGCTACTTAAAAAAAGCAGTTAAAATCATTGTTAAAAGGAATGTGCTTATGATAGAAGTAATCATTTGTTTCCCTAATACTTTGAAGGCGTGAGTTCCTCCCATTTCTTTATAGATTGAAAATAAAGTTACTAGACAAGAAGACAAGGTGGAAGCCAGATATACCGTTATAAACAACTGCCAAATTTCCAAGTTTTGAAGAAGAGATCCTTCCCCCTCATTCAATACCATCATTCCATCTTTCCTGAAGATGGAGAAAATCACACCGGGTGCAACATCAGCAGGTAATGATAACAGTGTTAATAAAGGGGAAATAAGATAGGCCAGTCCTTTCATTATTTCCAAGTAGTTAAGAACTGAAGCGGTCAAACAAATCGTTATGAAAATCGGCATAGCCTGGGCTATAAATTGTTTAAGAATACCTTTTAGACGAAATACTGTCCCTCTCCATGTAACAGGTTGCAAGTAAGGAAGAGAAGATACCGTATTCAGTGGCAAAGAACTCTTCTCCCACACCCTTGTATGGATGGCCCCTACGATGAACAAAACGAAAATGTAGGGCAGAAACAATAATGGCTGTCCAGCTGACCCAAATAATGATAAGGACGCGCCGATCTGATAACTGCAAGCAGAACCGAATGAAATCATAGAAATACAATTACTTCTTGTACAGCTGCTGCAGCTTCGGCTTTGCATAACCGCTATAACATTACAGCCAAATCCAGTTATAACAGGGATCAAGTCTCTTCCCGTTAAACCGATTTTCATAAGCCATGGGTTTAGGGCATGTGTTATATGCTCCTGGAGACCCGTTTCTTCTGTGATTGCTACACTAAATCCGACAAGAAAAACTACAGGAAACGCCCATATGAATGAATACAATCCCAAGGTTAATGCTCCATAATTACCGATTAATAACTCCTGGATAAATTCCGGCAGATTCATAAGGTTTTGATTTAATGGTTCTACAAATAACTTTTCAGATACAGACTGAAGGTAATTAGAAAACGAATAGGAGATAAATACTGGAACCCCAAACATACATATAACCAGAAACAAAGCTAGCAAAGGCCCAGCAATGTTTTTGAAAAGTATTTGTTCCAGCCATTTTGTGCTTCTTTCTTCGTTTAGGTCTGGAAGAAAACTAAGTATATGACGATTAAGTTCCCAACGTGAGGAGGGCCCCCGAATAGCTTCCCCCAGGTCCTCCTGCTCCGCCTGGTTCATTGAACGAGTATTACACCAAATGACTGGAACGTTTAACAATTCTTTAATAAAAAGTTTCTCTTCGTCACAGGGGTCATATCTATCTTTATGAGTCGCCACGACGATAACTTTCTTCCCTCTTAAATCCAGCTGATCTTCTAATAGGAGAAGTTCATTTTTTAAATGAGGCGCTTTTACAACTAAAATGATCTCTTCCAAGGACTTAGTTTCATCCAGGGCCATTTGGGTAGTAAGGCTATCATCTTTAGAACGCATCCCTGGCGTATCAACTACTTTTACGCTGGAATCTCTTTGCCATTCTCCACGTGAGAGAACGACAGTTGATCCTTTAACATTGGTTTCTATTCCTGTTTGATGACCCGTCAAATGCCGGAAGAGAGCAGACTTACCTACAGACTCAAGTCCCGCTAAGCTAATTACAGTTTTCACACTGCTTCCCTCAACATTCACAGCGCTCTCCACACTCTGAAAGATCATCTAAATAGAAGTTTTCCTTCCTGTATAGGTCAAGGATCTCTAAATTCAAATTAAGACGAGACCCAATCTCCTTAGCAAGAACAGGAAACCGCTGTCTAAACTTGTATATATAACAAAAAACATGACTGTCATGCCGCAATTCAGGACCACACAGGAACAAACCTTCACATTTCGTAGATTCATCCTTATCATTTACTAAAGGTTTTCCATGCTCCCCAAATTCGAAAAGATTTGAAATGATAGATGTACTGCCCTTGAAGCCCGTCGCTAATATAGGCGGTGTATGAGAGATAAATTGATGACCTTCTAATGTATTCACATAGTAATGAGCCTTTTCCTTTCTCACAGAGTTTACTATTTGCTGCTCATAAACTTTAATCCTCCCTTCAGGTATCGCTTCCTTCATTCGACTAAAGGTATAGGGTGATAAAATAACACTTGGATCACTGCTATCTATCTTCCAGGTAGGTGTTTTAGCTATAAGACGAGACTTTTTTTGAATTTTATTCAGCTGGTACACAGCATCAAGCCCGCTTTCATAACCCCCTATGACTAGATAATCATCTTCTTTCATTTTTTCAAAGGAATGAATTTGGCTGTTATGAATGCATAGTTCTGCACCCGGGAAAACCCCTAAGTCTGGATACTGATACTCGCCAGCTGCCCAAACTACGAACCTGCTGGTGATGGTTTCCTGTGCCGTGTTCACTTTAAATAATTGTCGGTCCAGTTTTCTTACTTCTTTCACTTCTACGCCGGTCCTCACAGGTAATTCATAGTGATTGACCAGCAGCTCTAAATACTCTGCATAATCTTCTCCTGTTGGATGTTCTTCGTTCAGCGTATAACCTGGAGACGTTTTTGGAACAACTGCATTAAGGTCTGTCTGACCAAATCCTTGTGAAGGAAAGGATGGAGTTATAAACCTCATTTCTTTCGGCCATTTACGAAATGTGGCTCCTATCTCACCACGATCTATAAGCCAAAAACTATCACAGCCCATCTGCTTCATCAGTATTCCTACTCCAATTCCAGAAGCTCCTGCTCCAACAATGAGTACGTCGTAATGTTTATTCACGGAACTCCTCCTGATATTAAGCGTAATCATTACTATTTAAAATCAAGCAAAAATTTTTTAGTCCGACACACATCTTCTAAACTGTTGCTCCAGTTCTTTTTTATTCAAATTCTTCCCGATAAATACTAGTTCACTTACCCGTGAACAGCTTCCCCAGACGCTTTTTTCCTCTCCTGCAAAGAGCATATGCACCCCTTGAAAAACAAACCGCTTATCTATGCCCTCTATATTCAGCACACCTTTATAACGGTATAAGCTTTCTCCCTGCATTTGAACAAGGAAAGAAATCCAGAGATTAAGTTTTCGTAAATCAAGCGGCCTTTTTTCTTGCAGGGATAAGGATGAGATCTCGTCGTCATGATAATGATGGTTATTATTTAAAAATTCAGGGTTTAATTCTACTTTTTCCTGCAAGTCAAAAGAGTAGATACCTAAGACTTTATCCAAATCAACCTGGCTGTCTTCACATAAACACATGGAAGCTGCAGGGTTAATTTTTTCTAATCGTTTGATTAAGTTGGTTAGATGGGCGTTTGTCACTAAGTCCGTTTTGTTGATAAGGATTATATCTGCAAAAGCTATTTGGCTTAGTGCCTCACCCCTTTGTTCTAAGTGCCTGGAAATATGTTTAGCATCCAACAAGGAGCACACACTATCTATGAGAAAATCATTAACCATCTCCTTATCCATCAAGAACGTTTGGATAACCGGGGCAGGATCAGCGAGTCCTGTCGTCTCTATTACCACTCGGTCAAACTCTATCATTTTTTCTTTTCTTGAGATGGCAAGCATCGATAACGTATCTATTAAGTCTTTACGAACATTACAGCAAATACATCCACTATTAATTTCAATAATCTCTTCTTCTGTTTGTTCAATCAGCTGATCATCAATTCCTATATCTCCATATTCATTAACGATGACTGCAACTTTCTCTTCCGTATGCTTGAGAATATGGTTAATAAACGTCGTCTTTCCTGACCCCAAATACCCCGTTACAATCGTTACAGGAATTCTTGGCTCATTTTCATTCATATTCTTGCTCCTTTAACCATTTGTCAAAGGCTTGCCAAGGCATAAGGGCACAATTATGTCTAGCTCGTAGGTTGTGTACTCCTTGGAGAGACTCTGCATCCCCTAAATCAATATTCTCCTCTATTTTTCCTTCCCTTATCAATCGCTCGAAGGCATCTCTTTTTTTACGAGAGGCTTCCACTGTTTGATTTTTCAATAGGTCTGTCATCATTGAGCATGATGCCATACTAATGCTGCATCCTTCTCCTTCGAATGATAAATCCTCGATACCTTTTGGTCCCACCCGTATATATAAAACCATTATGTCTCCGCAAGTTGGGTTTTTATAGTGAACTTTATTTATATTATTTTCACCACATAATGTTCCATAATTACGTTTGTATTTGGAATGGTCCATGACAACCTGACGATACAAATCATCCAACATGATACAACCTCCTTAAAAAGGATTCGGTATTTCTTGTGAGTATAAAATGATTTATCAAGGAAGTGACAAAAAGAATACTTTTTGATTCTTATTTATATTTACCTTAGAACGAACTAACTCCGTACAGTCTATCCACCTAACTAAATCTAATTTCGTTTCCAGCTGTCTGGCAATTTCTTCATCGATGCGATTAATCTTGTTTATTAATTCAAGAAATGTCATATCAAAGTGCCTGGCAGCACGTTCATGGGGGGAGTCACTTTTGAGTCGGACCAAAAAATCTTGTTCAGTAGTAACTTCCTCAGCCACGTCCTCCTCCATTTGTGTCACGTAATTATATATTTCTTTTTGGTCTTTCGTCAGGGTTCCAACAATCTTGTCCGTTAGCAACTTAATTAAATAATCACTCAATTTTTTCACCTCTGAGAATCTATGGACTTCACACATCTTGAAAATACTGAAATAAAGTTTCGTTTTTTGGCTTGAATACTTATAGTTAGTCATTCCATTTCTTAACGCTCCTACATTTCCCCCTAACCTTAAATAGTAATCATTACTATTTATGTTTGAGAATTAATTTATCACTTAATTCCTTAAAATTCAAGAGAAAGATTATTAACTAAAGGAAAAAATATTCATTAAAGATAATAAGTCTTCTGCAGCTCCTCGGAGTCTGATTTATTTTTTCAGCTGTTTAAGGCTTATAAACATATACAGAAATGATACTTGTGGCTAGATGAATTGTGTTAAGATACGACTAGCGTGTAAGTCTGGAAAGTCACTCATATGGTTGATTATATGAAATAAGATAATAAAGCCACTGAATTGTGAATTCACACAAGGGGTTGACGTAATTTTATGACACAGGGTCTTTCCTCAGGCAAGTTAATTGGATGTAAAGGATTCATATTGTGAAAGAGTCTTTAGGTGGGAAACGGGTGATACTAATGAAATCATTTTTAATATGGTTAGCTTTACACTTGGTAGTCTGGGCCGCCTTGACGTACCCTTTATTTAAGGATACAGACCAGTATTTATGGCGGTTGGCAGGAGTCGCGGTTTATTTCTGCTTCTTTTTTATAACTCCGCTTTTCAAAAAGAATACAGGATATTTAACACTCTTGTTTTGTGTAAATGCTGTCATCGTTTGTTTCGTATTTTTCCCAAATGAAGCTTACGACTTTAATATACTGGTTTTACTAACTTACATGCTTCTTATAGCTGAAGCAGCTGAACGGTTACCCGGCAGATACCTGATATTCCCCTCCCTTCTCAGCCTGCTATCCATCATGAGTTTCGTAGTATTCGGAAAAGTTTCGACCATGACCACATTATTTATAATATTGTTTGTCATGCTGGTCGTATCCGGAATCATTTATTATAAAATAAAAGATATTCATCATCAGAAGCTTTCCTCGCAATATGACCACCTGCACAGTGAATACCGAATTCTCAAAAAGCGCGTGGCCCAGGACGAAGCAAGCGCCAGACAGGAAGAACGGCAGATGATCGGAAGAGAAATTCATGATTCCGTGGGACATAAATTAACTTCCCTTATCATGCAGTTAGAAGCCTACAGAATCCAATCAGAAACGAAGGAACTTCCGCATATAGAACGTTTGAAAGAATTAGCTAATGAAAGCCTGGAAGAAACACGCCGCGCAGTAAAAACGTTTAAGCAGGAGGAAATTGGAGGCTTACACGGGGTTATGCGTCTGATTCGGAAGCTGGAGCTGGAAAGCTTTATCCGCATTCATTTTTCTGTGCACCATGGGGCTTTTGCTGCTCCTTTGACTGGTGAACAATCCTTTGCCATTTATCGTGCTGTTCAGGAAGGACTGACGAATATTATGAAGCATAGCCATGCAAGAGAAGCTCAAATTACATTCGAGGCACCCGGGGGGAGCATTTTTAGATTTGAAATCATCAATCCAATTAAAGAAGCCTACACTTTTAAAGAAGACTATGGTCTTATATCCATGCGGGAACGGTTGGAAAAGCTCGGCGGGGGCCTGGAGGTTCAGCGTAGTGAAAAACAATTTATTTTACGCGGCTGGGTAAAATTGAAAGGACGGGGAAATCTTCATGATTCGAGTACTCTTAGCTGAAGACCAGATTATGGTGCGACAAGGGTTGAAAGTGATGATTGAATCGGAGCCAGGTATTAAAATAACCGGTGAAGCGGATGATGGAAAATCTGCGATTAAGCTTTGCGAACAACAGGCATTTGACCTGGTCATCCTGGATATTCGCATGCCTGTCATGGACGGAATTGAAGCAGCAAGAATTATGCGGGAACGATGGCCCTCTTTAAAAATATTGATGCTGACTACCTTTGATGATGATCAATATGTCATGGATTCCCTCAAAATTGGTGTGAACGGCTACATGTTAAAAAACGGAGATACAGAATCTCTCATACGCTCAATCAAAAGTGCCTTATCAGGCGGATTATCCATAGAAGATCACGTTGCCGCTAAAGTTATGCCAGCATTATTAAACCAACAATCCTCTCCCCAAAAAGCAGATGAAAGCCTGACACCGCGGGAAAGATCCATCTTAAAATGCATCGGCGAAGGACTGAATAATCAAGAAATATCTACTCGTCTCGGGCTATCGGTCGGAACGGTTAAAAATAATACGAGTCACATTCTTGATAAACTTGACTTACGTGATCGCACGCAGTTGGCCATCTATGCAATCCGCCACCACCTTGTGTAACTAAATAATGACGGAAGTCACGGGTATCAGTGATGAAATGACTAGAGTCAGTAGCGGCTCTAGTCTTTTTCATTTATTTTATAAATAACCATAATGACCAGGGAGGGTCCGGCTATGATTGAAACGATACAGCTGAGTAAAGCTTTCAAGGGAAAAACGGTCGTCGAAGATGTAGACCTTTATTTAGATAAGGGGGAATCTGTTGGTTTGCTCGGTCCGAACGGAGCAGGAAAATCAACGACAATATCCATGATTTCCTCTTTATTGAAGCCCACATCCGGTGACGTGAAATTACACGGGAAAAGTATGATCAGTAACCCCAGTGATTTAAGAAAAGTGCTCGGTGTCGTCCCACAAGAAATTGCCTTATATCAAGAGCTTACTGCTTATGAAAATTTGAAATTTTTCGGACGTATTTACCGAGTACCAAAAGATCAATTAGAATTACGCATTCAAGAAACGCTTGAACTCGTAGGACTTAAAGACCGTCAGAAAGACATTATTAAGACCTTCTCAGGCGGGATGAAACGCCGCATCAATATTGCTTCAGCCTTGCTGCATAATCCAAGTATTTTGATACTCGATGAACCAACAGTGGGAATCGACCCACAGTCACGCAATTATATATTAGAAATGATCCGCCAATTAAATGAAAACAGCCAAACCACGGTCCTTTACACGAGTCATTATATGGAAGAAGTTGAACAGCTTTGTAACCGTGTCTACATTATGGATCACGGAAAAGTGATTGCTTCTGGAACCCACTCAGAATTATTAAGCATTCTTTCCAATGAAGATACAATGAGGGTTCAACTAAACCAAATACATGATAATTTCATAAATGCAATACAAAACATAGATGTGGTCCGGCAAGTTGAAGAATCAGGAGACGGGATCAAAATTATTGCCCAAAAATCAGCGAATATCATAAGCACTCTTGTGAGAATCGCGGATCAGGAAAACATTAAGATCCTGAATTTCCAAATGGAAAATCCAAGCCTTGAAGATGTTTTTCTCCATTTAACCGGCAGGACATTGAGGGATTAGGGGGTGTCTGAATGCTGACATTTTTAATTAAAGATTTACTATTATTTTGGCGCGATCGCAAAGAAGTCCTAACCGTCATCATCTTACCACTCGTATTAGTAGTGGTGCTCAGTGTCTCAATGTCTGGGATATTTGAGGAAGATCAAAGCATGAATTTCGATTTATCTTTAGGCTTAGTGATAGAAGAGAATCAAGAGGAAGCGATAGAAGAATTTGAAGTTTCTGTCACTCAATCAGAACAAATTCCGGATGAAAGGAAGCAAGAGCTGATACGCAGCGCTCAAGAAGCCCCACCAGTGGAATTATTAACGGAATTTTTAACCGGTCCTGAATTAGAAGATTGGATGACTGTTCAAACCATGTCAAGAAACGAGGCTGAGAATGGGGTTGAAAATGGGGATCTGGATGCAAGTCTCATCATTCCAGAGAATTACACCGCACAATTATTAAAAACCCTCTACCTTAATGAAGGAAGTGAACATGCGTTAAGCTTTTCAGCAGAAAAATCATCATTTGAAGTGGATATGGTTCATGATGTTATTGAGGGTTTCCTGGAGCAAATGAACCTGCAGTATGCCATATCTGCATCAGGCAGTGATATTAATATCAGTGAAATCCAACGGCCTGAAGGCGGAACGGAAATGATGGAAGACGATCAATCCTTCACGCTTTCAATCGATCAATATTTCACTTTATCTATGGGAGCATTGTTTGTTTTATTTATGGCTAGTACGGTTGCTACCCGTACAGGGGTTGAAAAACGCGAGCATACGTTTAATCGAATTGCTTTAACAAATGCACCAGGCTTCCACTTTTTATTTGGTAAAACGTTCGCGACCTTTATCCTTTCCTGGCTTCAAATCCTATTGATCTTTATTGGTTCACATGCGATCTTAGGGGTGTTCTCAGGGCGTTCTTTTATGTTTTGGATGGGATTAATCCTTATGGCATCCGTTTATTCTTTTGCAATTGCAGGTTTATCATCTATTTTGACATCGATCTCCTTACGGTTAAAAAACCCGGATACAGCGAACGGGATTTTTATGGCGATTATTATGTTTTTCGGGACCATAGGAGGAAATTTCATTCCTGTCTATGTGCTGCCTAACTGGCTTCAGGAAATCGGCGAATGGACGCCGAATGGTCTGACGCTGTCCGTGTTAATGGAGTGGTTCCAATTCGAAGATTTATCAATCCTCTGGATGCCCGCCATTAGTTTACTCAGCATTACCCTGATCTCCATACTAGTGAGTATAATGTTATACCCTAAAAGGGGGGAAACCTCATGATTTCAGTGTTTTTAGCACAACTGGTGAAGGAACGCCGCAACCCGCTTCTGATCATTATATTTATGGCAGCTAGTATTGGAGTAACGCTCATTTTCACAGATGGAACGCAGGCGCCTACTTCGATCTCAATATTTAGTGAAGAAGATAATGCACAAGCTATTGAGGAAAAATGGGAGCCCCTTTTAAATGAAGAAAATAATCTGAAATTCATCACAACAGATCCAGCAGAAGCAAGAGAGGATGTCCAAGAAGGACGCTCGGACGCGGCCGTGAAGCTATTTGAAGATGATTATCAACTTATTAAAACATCTAATTTACCAACAGTTCCCTACGTTGAGCAACATGTAAGAAAAGTCTTTGAAAAAGAAGCATACATCCAAGCAGCTGTTGAACAGGCGGAAGATCCTGATGGTTTAAGAACCGATATTACGACAAAGCTCGATGACCCCCCGTTAAAAATGGAAGTTGTATCTACAACAGGTGACGAACTTTCCAGTTATGATATGGCAACCCAATTAATGTTTGCCTTTACCCTGTTAGTTGCCATGTTTATCATCGGCTTTCGAGTGAACAATATTATGAAAGATAAAGTGTATGGCTTATGGGATCGGATGATTTTATCACCTGTTTCAAAAACGGGTATGTATGCAGCATACATTGCTTACGCTTGCTTTATCGGTTTTGTTCAAACGCTGAGTGTGATTCTCATTTTTAAATATGTTTTAAACTATGACATTGGTGAACGACTAGACCTGTTAATTATCATTATTGCCTTCTTTACCTTTAGTATGGTAAGTGTCGCCACATTATTGACAGGGATCATTAAGAAACCTGAACAATTTTACGCCGTTTATCCATCGGTTATTCCGATTATTCCATTAATTAGCGGAGCTTATATGATGCCGGGAACAATTAACAACCGTGTTCTGATATTTATTGGTGACCTGTTTCCACTTTCCCATGCAATGGATGCGATCTTAAGCGTTGTCATGCATGATGGAACCTGGAGCGACATCACCCAGCCTCTTATATTAATGATTCTTATCGGAGTTATTGCTATGGGAATCGGGATTAATCTCGTGGAACGCAGATCGAATTGACCTTTAATAATGGTTTCCTCACATAAGATTAGTTAAAACCATTTAGATATTCCTTATCTAAATGGTTTTTTGTACCCTTATCTCTAAGCAAACAAAACACAATTAAGTTATTAGATCTACTGTTCATCCTTTTTTGTGAGGTTTCCTCTTTCACTTCCTCGATAGCTCCTTGTTTCCATTGTTTGCTTCACCTACAACTTGAATATTGAAATCACTCCACGGTAAAGCAAACAACAACCCTTTTCTTACTAGTTGAACTTCCTCAACTATTAGCACGTTAATCATTGATTATCCCTCCGAATATTATCACTCTATTTAGAAAAGGAAAGATCACTTTAACCCTCTTACCTACATATTAAACAAAAACCAGTTCATCCCTTTAATCTACTGAAGTTAATTTCTCATTTAATATAAAACACCTTTAGCTTTAGAAAGAGAAAAAATTGTACTCAATTCCAAGGTGAATTAATGATAGATAAGAAGTCACCCCCATACAACACTCACTTCTCCTGAATAAGAAATTCCCTTCTTCATAAAAAAACCACCACCTCATAAAAAATTTCACATGAGGTGGTGGTTTGTTCTGTCTTGTCTTTTAGAAATCATCAAAAGAGGATCATCTCACTAGTAAAGCTGGGTCCTATACAGAGTTCTATTCACTTTCCGTATCATACGTTCTTGCACCGATATAACGTGATGGCCAATAATCACTCGTTGTTAAATCTATGAGGGCAACTCCATAGGAATTAGTCGCGACTATCATTTGATTGTTTCCAACGTAAATGGCCGGGATTATACTTGCGCCCTGGAAAAAGAAAATATCACCGGGCTCCGCATCGTCTCTGGATACTTTAGTTCCTTCCTCCCATTGCTGCCTGCCATACCGAGGCAATTCATACTGCCAGGCTTCGTTATACACATATTGAACGAATCCGCCCGTGTCAAAGCCTTCTTCAGACGATTCGCCTCCTTGAGTATACTTTGTCCCTACCAGCTGGAGCGCTTCATAAACCGCTTCACTTTCATATTGAATGGCAATATCATCAAAGCTTTTAGCACCGGTATAGTGATCACGCCAATACTCGCTCATATAAGAAATGGTCGTCTGCCCTTCTTCACCGGTAGCATGTACAATGTAATCGTTACCTAAATAGATCGCCGAGTGTGAAATCCCTTCCTGCCATGTGCCTGAGAAAAACAGCACATCTCCAGGGGTAAGCTGATCGTTACCAAGCTCATATTCATCAATATTGAGATCTTCGCCTACTTTCCACTGTTTGTAAGTGATCCGGGGCAAATATATGTCCATTGAGTCACGGAATACCATTTGTACGAGGAAAGAACAATCAAATGCTTCCAAAGTGCTGCCTGTCAATAAATAAGGCGTTCCTAAATAATTCATCGCTTCTTTTACGGCTGGGTGTCCATGGTCCGAATACATGTCGGGATTAGATTTTTCCAGGATCTCTTTAGTAAAACGAGAAGCACCTATATAACGGTCTGCATAATAACTGTGGTATCTCAAATTCCTTTCCTGGACCCCGGATGAAGTGGCGATGATAAACTGGTTATCCCCTGAATAAATGCCTGAGATCTGTTCCTGCTCGTCATTTTCAAAAAAGACAAGGTCCCCTATCTTCAGATTATCTTTTTCCACATCCATGCCCGCTTCAAGTAGTGAAGAGGGGCGTTTCGACAGCCAGCTTCCTGTCACCTCTTTAAACACATAGTAAACAAAACCGCCTGAATTAAACCCTTCGTCTGGGCTGGACCCATTTCGTTTGTAAGGAGTCCCAATTAAGCTTTTCGCCTTCTCTACAATCTCATTGTCTGAGGAAGGGGGAGAACTATCCTCCGAATGCCGCTTGGCCCCTTGATATGCATTGGACCAATATTCGCTGGTCTCCAAATTTCTCTCGGAAATCCCTTCGCTCGTAACGATTACGAAGCGGCCGTCGTTTATGTAAATCCCTGACATTAAATGACTCCCCTGAAAAAATACCACATCACCAGCTTGAAGACTTTCAACCTCTTCTCCTTCCACCCACTGATCAGCGGCACTCCTGGGGAGATAAATCGACTTTGATTCTTTATACACATACTGGACAAGCTCAGATGTAATATATCCTTGATCATTTTCACCGACCAAATCCAGGGCAAGATCAGCCGCAGCATCTACTTCCTCAGCTTCAGATACACCCGGTATAAATAAGAAAAATAAAAGCGTAAGGAAGAAAAACAAAGGTGCGGGTCGCTTCATTCCATCATGCCTCCACGAAAAAATCATTAGTAATTATAGAATTTATTACCATTCTAAAGATAGCATAAACAACTCACTTTAAAAATTACATCTTGTAAACAAACTTTTAATGGCCGGTTAACACCTTTGCAGACATAATGCCTGGCATCCCTTTGTCAAATAGTTATCCCAGGGTGGCCAGGCATTTTTTCTTAAACAGCCTTCTCAGCCTCTATATTTTATTGCTAACCCTTTCAGAAAATTTCTCGCATATTGATCACCGAACACCTTATAATTTTTGTGACCTTCTTTTCTTAATAACGCGCTTAATTCCCCTTTTGTGATGGTGACTCCTGCTTTATCTAAAATGTCAATGATATCCTCACTCGTTAACTTGAGTGCAATTTTCACTTTTTTTAGCATGACGTTATTTACATTTGCTGCGTTCTTTATTGACCGATCGGGCTTGTGCGGCTGTCCAGGTTTTGGCTCCTGCGGTCCCCTTTTGAACGTAATAAAGCCATTTAAAAAGGATTCGAACATACTATTCGTACACTTCATATGATCTTCATTCTCTTCTGCCTCATCATCGTCCTCATCTTCATAGCTGTCATCTGATTTTGTAAGTACTTTTAACACATCTTCTTTTGTTAAATCAACGCCGCCAAGTTTAAATATTTCAAGCATATCTCGATCTTTTATATCAAGAGCATACCTTATTCTAATTAATAGATCATTATTATCCATAGATAAACCTCCAATTCGCTTCGAAAAATATTAAGATCCTAATCATAACACGTGAAAGCACAAATTAGTCTATCCTAATTTGAATAGTTCTAAGCAGCCCTTGTCCATGGATTGGCAGGTGCGAGTTTGAGTAAAAAGACCTTCGGGTATTATCTTGCTGCAGGGAATTCAGCTAGCCTAGTAGATTCAAAAGGAGGAAAACAATGATTGTTTCAGGGAAGATCCATTACAAGCATCACCAGATTGACTTTGAAGTAAGAATGAACCATCAGGATATTAAAGAAGGAGAAATTGCCTCTGAGGAAGCAAAGCATGAGTTAATTCATGCCATCAATCGTAAGTTCCGGGTTAAATATCCTCTATCCAGTACAGTAGATCCTGTTCACGTAAGAAAGTTTTAGTAAAACTTAATTATACTGTTACATATAAAAAGTGCCTGATTCTGCTGCGAATCAGGCACTGTATTATAAAAGGGCTTTAACTCGTTCAGCAAAAGTCTCCCCGTCTATAACTTTTTTTCCACCTCCTTGTACGAAATTCGGTTTGCCTCCGCCTTTTCCTTCTATAAGGGGCAGGATTTGTTGGGCAACCTCATTCATATTTCGGTTAACGTCTGCTCCATGAGCCAGCACAAACTGAAGCTGATGGTCCTGTTCACTAACAAGAATAAGATAGGCATTAGAGGCTTCTTCAATGATCGCTTTTCCCAAAGACTGAAGCACTTTGATCGAACGAGCTTTGAAAAAACGCTGGATTACTCTTTCCCCCTGTGAAGCTGAAAGAATTTCACGGGCCTCATGCTGAAGCAGCTGCTCTTCAAGCTCGGCGATTCGCTTGTCTTTCTCCTTGCTCACCTTTATCATCTCGTAGACTTCCTCCACAAGCTGATGTTCCGGTTTTGGCACGATCCGTTTCATTCCAGTTACTACCTGATGCTTCTGTCCGAGCTTATCCAGCACACGCTGGCCGCAGACAAACTCCAGACGCACCTGCTTCTTGTTCTTGGTCCATCCCAAGAACTTAACCGCCATGACTTCCCCCGTGAAGTTCGGGTGTGTGCCTCCACAGCCGTTGTAATCAATGCCGGGAATCACTACAAGCCGAACTTCCCCATCGACGGCAAGCGGTTTGCGAAGTGGATACCCCGCCGCCTCTTTAACGGACATCCATTTCGTTTCTACCGGCATGTTATCACGAATGATTTTGTTCACCTGCTCTTCTGCCTTCTTTAAAAGATCGTCGTTAAGATGCTCTGTATCCAAATCGATCGTCGCCGTGTCTTTTCCTAGATGGAAGCTCGTTGTCGGGATACCGAACTGGTCATGGAAGACCGCTGAAATGATATGCTGGCCGGAATGCTGCTGCATATGGTCGACTCGACGCTCCTGATCGATGCTTCCATGTACATTTACTACACCGTACGGAAGCTTTTCTTTTGTATAATGACGCACCCCGTCTTCTGCTTCTTCGACATCGAACACTTTGACTCCATTCAACGTTCCTATATCGTGAGGCTGCCCGCCTCCCGTTGGGTAAAATGCTGTTTCTTCGAGCACGACGTAAAAACCACGCTCATCTTCATCTATTTTGATTACCTTTGATTCAAAATCCATTTGATATGGATCTATGTAGTAGAGCTTTCTCGTCATTGTAATTTCCTCCTATGTTTTCCTTGAGGTATCGTAACATATATAGAAGATGCCTGATCCCAACTAAATTCGTCAGGAGCCAGGCCTCAACATTCAAGCTTTCTTTTTAAAATCAAATTTAATCTTGTAATCTTCATCAAGTGTTAAAGCAGTACTAAACGTTTTCTTTCCTTTAAACCCTTTGAGCACCCGGGTACGCTTCTGCTCGCATAACGTTTTAATCATATGGTTCGTTAACGTTTTTCCCGCTAACCTCTTAGGAAATGTCACTTTACATCCTTCTTTGTAGTTGGAGCAAGCGTAGAATTTGTATCGATCCATGATCGAGCCAGAAGCGCAGGCAGGACATTTAGCGATCGGTTCATTCCATTTCTTTTTCCCTTCAGTCGCTCGAACGTACACCTGCTGAATCGAGTCGGGGGTTTCTTGAATTAATTTCTCAATAAATTGCCCTGTCTGCTTAAGAAAAACCTGCTTTGAACCTTCGCCGCTTCCGATTTTCTTTAAATACGATTCCCACTTCGCTGTAAGGGAAGGACTTGATAACAGCGTCCCTTCAATCGCTTCACAAAGCATAATTCCTTTATCTGTAACATATACGTTGTTCTTTTTCACTTCGATATACTTCTGCGCCTTAATCGTTTCAATAATGCTGGAGCGGGTGGCTTCTGTTCCCAGGCCTTCAACTTCTTTTAAAATCTCCACGTCTTCTTCATCATTCACGAGTTTCCCGCACGTTTTCATCATATTGATCAACTGACCTTCAGTATAAGGCTTTGGCGGCTGTGTCATACTCTCTTTTATATGAAGACGCGCCCCTGTTTCTTCCCCTTTTTCAACATTTGGAAGAAAAGCTTCCTTCTCCTGTTTTGATTGAGAAAGCTTTGGAAACAGCTCTTTCCATCCCCTTTTCACTTCTCTTCGGCCCGTAGATTTAAAAGGCAAATCGTGAACATGGGTGAAAATCACCGTCTCTTCATATACGTAGTCCGAGTGAAACATCGCAAGAGTCGTTGCCAGCACTTCATTGTAAATATTGCGCTCCTCCTGGCTTAGCCCATTCAGTTTCTTCTCTGTTGGTACGGATTTTGTCGGAATAATCGCATAGTGTTCCTGAACTTTACTTGAGTTGACGAACCGTTTGTTTGGTTTTAAAGACACAGGGGTAAAAGCGACATTCAACAATTCCTGATAGGCATTCAAGTTGTTCACTACGTAAGCAAATTCACTTTCTGTTATAAAATTGCAGTCTGTCCGCGGATAGGAAACCAGCCGCTTCTCATAGAGCTTCTGCATCGTCTTTAATACCTGTGACGGCGTATATTTCCACCGGCGGTTCCCAACACTTTGTAAGGTAGACAGTGAATGCAGCTTCGGTGATTTTTGATGTTTGGTCTTTTGATCAATCTTTTGGACAATTCCCGTTAAGTCTTCCTTTTCTTTCAACCCATGCTTGTCCATAAGTTCCTGCACCTTCGCCTTATCCTTTTCCTTAATTTCAGCCAGCCCTTTATAAGAACCTGTTTTCGCTTGAAAAAGCCCCTCAATCTGATAGAAAGGCTCGGAGACAAAGTTTTCGATTTCCTTATGCCGTTGATAGATTAAATAAACGGTGGGTGACTGGACGCGTCCAATCGACAGATAGCTGGAATACCCTTTCTTCTGCAAAAGCAAAGTAAACAACCTGCTGGCATTGATCCCAACGAGCCAATCACTGATTTGCCGGGCTTTCGCTTCGTCAAATAAACGCAAGTCCTTCTCATTATTTTGTAAGTTCTTAAACCCTTTACGAACTTCTTCCTTTTCAAGGGAATTGATCCACAACCGCTGAATCGGCTTTCCCTTTACACCGGTTAAGCGGAGAATGCTGTAAAAAATATTCGAGCCTTCCCGGTCGACATCGGCTGCATTCACGATGATGTCCGCCTGCTGGAACAGCTGCTTAACGGCCTGAAACTGCTCCCATTTTCCCTTAGACACTTTTTCTAAGAAACGATCAGGAACAATCGGCAGCTGCTCAAGCTTCCATCGCTTCCACTCCGTTTTATAGTCATGTGGCTCTTTTAATTCAACCAGGTGACCGACTCCCCACGTGATGGTGGCGCCGTCCGGAAAGGTCTTATCCGGCTTTAATTGAATATATGTTTTCGTTTTTGCCTGTATCGTAAAAGCCTCTGCATAAGCTTTTGCTTGAGAGGGTTTTTCGGCTAAGATGACCACTCGTGTCACGGTCTCTCCACTCCCTTCAATGAACTTTTAGATTACTATGGGAAGAATAGGAAAGCAAGGGGTGTGAGGGGATGGTTACTTAAAAACACAAAAAGAGATCAATTCCTCGTCTGAATTGATCTCTTAAATAATTTAAATACAATTGAACACTGCCTGTAGTACAGTCATACCCTCTCTACCACAGCAATTTTATCGGTATTGTTTTCTCCGTACCCACATCGTAGCTGCCCATTTCTCACCAGCTGTAACCGGGGATCCGCCGTGGAGGGTACGTTCGTTGACCACTGGATCTGAATAAAAATATTCAAAATAGACACCCATTCCTTTATGAGGAGAGACCGATAGATTCATTTGAGGAAAGTAGGTTTCTCCTCCCTCTTCTACATCGTTTAAGTAAAGAACAAGCGTACTGATCCTAGGATTGTTCACTGCTCTGACCTTTGATTTAAAATAATCGTAATGTGCTTTATATTCCTGACCTTGTTTATAATTCAGTATGTGAAGTCCTTCTCCATGTTCAACGGGTACGTTCATAATCTGCGCGATTCGATTTTCGATTCTGCTCGTGACATCATCCTCCGTCAGAAAGGTACTGCTGCTCGTCCGAATGTCACTCACGTCATGTCTCGAACCGATTTTTGATCGGTTCATTCGATCTTTCGAAAGACTAATGATCTCTTCACACTCTGCCTCACTTACCACGTTTCCCAGGATAACGATTTTAGGGTCTTCCATTTTGGCGATAATCGCTATCTCCCGGTCTTCGGTCATAATCTTGTTTCCCGTGTGATCAAATATTGAAGCTTCTTTCACTTGCATTGTCACTTTTTCATCAACCTCTTCTAAATTTGATAAAACGCTTACAAAGAGACGCGGACATCCTCGAAAAACTATAGGATATGAAATATATTTTAACACCTTTTTACTATATTTCCTTTAATTTTCTTAAAATTTACAAATTTGTTCACAAATAATGCGACCCTTTTTATTTCAAAGTGGGTCCTTCCCCAACATTACAGTAAAGAATTCATTCCAAATGTCAAAAAAAGACCACCCATTCTAATTATGTGAGTAGTCATCTTACCAGGAAATTATTTATGGAGAAGCATTCAATACAATATGCATGCAGAGTTGGACTTGGCCTTATTTGTTTATGCTCACTCCTTGTAATAACATTCGAATTCATGGCTTACTACGGGAGAATACAAACAACAGCACCTTAAGAAATTTTCTATATTCGTGATAACCTCATACCCTCTAAGATAAACAATTGGGTAAAAGATAGGTTATCCTACAGCTTAGAAGCTTTTTCGGAATCTTCTATCTTGACCGCTTCCCCTATTCTTGCAGATTCATAAAAACCATTAATTATTTTTTGAATAATGATTCCTTGTTCAGGTGAGCTGAGCGATTCTTCACCAGTCAGGCATTCATTTATAAAACTTTCTAATTCAAGTTCGTGATACCCCTTCTTAGGCAAATAGGCGGGAGAGATATCAATCAGAGACTCATGTATTTCTTTATATATTTTTAACGGAAATACATCCGCTCCGCCTTCATCGCCCATTAATGAAACATTCATCACATCATCTTTTTCTACATTTGCGGCAAAAGCCGTCTCCAGCATAATAGTCGCTCCATTTTTAAATCGGATCATCCCTCTTGCCATATCTTCTATTGAAAAGTTTTGCCAATCCCAGTCTCCCATCAACCCTACACCTTTACGGTTTCCAATTTTTTGATAAGTCGCGCCAAAAACAGATTCAGGCTCTGGGTAGTCCATCAAATAAAGAGCTGCATCCAGCATATGTACTCCAATATCAATTAAAGGACCTCCGCCTTGAAGTTCCTTATTAGTAAAGACTCCCCACCCGGGTATTCCCCGTCTTCTTACGGCCTGAATACTGGCAGCATATATTTCACCGAGGTCCCCTGCATCTGTAAACCGTTTTAATGTCCGAACTTCGGGTGAAAAGCGAAAATGAAATCCGTATGTCAAAATTTTATTATTTTCTTTTGCTGCATTTGCCATAGCTGTCGCTTCTGCTACATTTATTGCCGGAGGTTTTTCACAAAGAACATGGCAGCCTTCTTCCAGAGCCGTAATAGCAGCTTCTGCATGGAATTTATTTGGAGTACATACACTTACTGCGTCCAAATCACATTTACGGAACATTTCTTTATAATCGGTAAAAGCGTGCGGAATGGAAAACATTTCAGCGCAATCTTCAGCCGTTTCCTTAACAATGTCTGTCACAGCTATTACTTCTACTTTATCTGAATGCTTTAAATAATTCGGAATATGGACTCCTCTTGCAATACCTCCTCCACCGACAATTCCTACTTTCAATTTCTTATTCATTTATTCACTCCTTATTTCGGGTGTTACTCACCACTTCAATTTATACTTTGATCTCGATCCATTGTTTTGTCTCCGCTGATTTTTCTACTGCAGCCAAAACAGCCTGGTTTCTCACACCATCCTCAAAATCAGGGTATGCTGTCTCCTCTTTATCCAGCCCTTGAAGAAAAGCATGGAATAAGTTAATAAAGGTATGCTCATAGCCAATGATATGACCAGCAGGCCAGAAAGCCCCTGCATATGGATGTTCCTCTTCCGTGCAATTAATGGTACGGAAACCCTGTAGTCCTGCTTCGTCATCTCTAAAGTAAACGTCCAGCCTGTTCATGTCCTCCATATCCCACCGGATCGAACCTTTTTCTCCATTGATCTCAAACTTGTTTTTATTTTTGTTCCCTGCCGCAAACCTTGTGGCTTCAAAGGTTCCTAACACACCATTTTCAAAACGACTGATAAAGGCAACGGCATCGTCTACTGTCACTTCACCTAAAGAGCTTTGATCCGCAGTCGCTTTCAGACCGCCAGCCATCTCTCCGGACGGCCTTTCTTTAATAAAAGTTTCAGTCATCCCTACAACTTCCTTTATTTCCCCTACCAGAAAACGTGATAAATCGATACTGTGAGCACCGATATCTCCCAGGGCACCCGACCCTGATATTTCTTTTTTAAGACGCCATATCAAAGGAAAGTTAGGATCCATAATGAAATCCTGCAAATAATTAGCCCTGAAGTGATAAAGACGTCCCAACCTTCCTTCTACTATCAGTTTTTTTGCAAATTGCACAGCAGGAGCGAAGCGGTAGTTGTGACAAATCAGGTGCTTTACTTTATTTTCTTTTACAGCTTCATGCATTTCCTTGGCCTCTTCCAGTGTCAAGGCGAGGGGTTTTTCCGTAATAATATGTTTGCCAGCTTTTGCGGCTGCTATAGCAATTTCTGCATGGGTATGGTTCGGTGTTACGATGTCCACGATATCAATATCAGTTCGCTCTATCAGCTTCTTCCAATCCGTTACATATTCTTCAAATCCCATTCTTTCTGCAGCTTCTTTTACCGCATGATCGTTTCTTCCAGATATCACTTTCAACACTGGCTGGAACTCTAAATCAAAGTAAAAAGGCAAATCCCTGTAGGCATGACTGTGAGCTTTTCCCATAAATTGATAGCCAATCATGCCAATTCTGAGTTCTTTTTTCATGCACTCACCTTTCCTTGCTTAAACTTTAGCTTTTTCTGCAAGAATGTATAATAACAACCGCAATGTCTCCTGATTCTCTTAGAAATTATAGATAAACAAGTCAAAACACAGGATATACCCGACACTGACCCTTACTGCTCCTGCAGCGTTAGCCTTTATAGGGCTATCTGAAGCATTATCAAATACGTCGATTTTACTTACATGTTTTCCACTAACAAACGAAGCCCGGGACGGGGACACATATTGGTGAATTACAATCATCATTCACCATCCGATCGATATTCGGTGTCTGCACCGCCGCGTGGCCTATAGCCCCGATTACATCTGACGCCATCTGGTCTGCCATAATAAGTACAATGTTCGGTTTGTCTTGATCCATTTCTTTAATCACCCTCCGCTAAAATCTAAATGGCTCCCCTGTCTCTGTAAATATATTTTTTCATCCATAAAACTTTTAGCTAGTTTATTATGTATATATCAGTAAGTCAACAAATGATTATGAATTTTCCGATAACTAGGTTTGATAAGATACAGAAACAACATTTTTTTACTTAAAGGCTAGTGATCTCTGTGCCGTAATTCCCCCTTGAGAAAACTGACTCAAAATTGAATAATGTTTATTTGGATATGTTATGTCCACATAAAAAATGTCCAGGCAAGAACATTTTCCTTGCCTGGACATTTCGTCTCTGTAATCACTCTTACTTCATTTTCTTTTTATTATCACTTACCCAATAATCCCTATGAATAACAACCTTTTGATCGCTATTAGCCTTTATCATAGCCTCCGCGCTTGATAATCCCTTAATTTCTAACAATTGATGAGAAGAAAAGTTTACGCTGCCTCTTCCAATGAGTTCCCCTTTTACATTAACTACCTCAACAACATCATTGACCCTGAAGTTGCCAATAATGTTTGTTACACCAGCAGGCAATAGACTTTTACCATGTCTTAATATAGCAGCTTCTGCACCTGGGTCCACTTCAATTTTCCCACTAGGAATGGAATGGAGCGCCAGCCACTGTTTAGAATTATTCATACTGGAATGTGAACTGCCACCAATATAAGTTCCATCCCCTTTTCCAGCTAGAATATCAACAAGTTTTTCATTCCCGGCACCAGATCCAATAAATACTTTCACTCCTAAAAGCAGTGCTGTACGGGCTGCCTCTATTTTTGATTTCATCCCGCCGGTACCTACTTTTGAACCGGCTTCAGAAGCGCCATTGACTAAATGGTCCTCAATCTCATGAAGGAAGTTGTACTTTTTTGCATTTGGATGAGTTCGTGGGTTTTGGTCATATATTCCATTGATATCTGTTAGTATCATTAATAAATCCGCATGAACAAGACCGCTTACCAGGGCTGATAACATGTCATTATCGCCAAAGGTTAATTCATCAACAGAGACTGAATCATTTTCATTAATAATGGGGGTTACATTACGCTTTAAAAGTTCAGATAAGGTGGCATGTGCGTTTTGATATTGGTCTTTATACAAGAAATTTTGTCTCGTTAGTAGTAACTGTGCTGCTACAACGCCATGTTTTTTAAACTCTTCCGTATAACCTCTTAATAATTGCCCCTGACCTACTGCTGCGGCTGCTTGTTTACCGGCAATGGTTACAGGACGGGAAGAATAGCCAAGATCGGTAAATCCAGCTGCTACAGCTCCGGATGATATTAAAATCACCTCATGCCCAAGCTGCTTTAAGCGTGCAAGCGCCTCTACGTGTTCACGCAGCTTTTCACTACTTAGTCCTCCATTTGCATTTGTTAAGGAGCTGCTACCTATTTTGACAACGATCCTTTTCTTGTTCATTACTCATTCACCATCCAATTTTTATGTAAAAAATGCCCTTCCATCCTTCTGCAAAGGACGGAAGAGCATTGTCTCCGCGGTACCACCTTCATTGATATTAGATCCAGCTAATATCCACTTTCGGGTATCCTTTAACGCAGGAAAATCGGTTAGGAGGCTGCCTAACAGTTCAAGGGAGAGGTTCAACAGCATTGCAGGTTGTAAAATCTTTCAGCCGATGGATCTTACTCTCTTTCACCTGAGGACTATCTAATAGTTCCCTATCATTACTTTCAATTTTATATTTACTTGTTCATCTTTTATATTAATAAATTATTATGAATTAAATTTAATTAGGAGTCAATGTAAAATCAAACTGAATTTTTTAAAAATTTCATACGATTTCCATCTTCAACGAAGTAAAAGATGATTTCTCGCGTCAAGCATTGTTACTGACACATTGATGAGTGTTTTGGTCCTGTTCTTATACATCCATCTCGGGATTCAGTTGTGTTTTATTTAAGAGGGTGTTTATTCCGTTACACCTTTTGTACTAACTTTACAACTGATTCTACATGATAAGTCTGCGGAAACATATCGACCGGCTGAATTCCTTCAACTTCATACCCATTCTTCACCAAGTACTTCAAATCCCGGGCTTGCGTTTCCGGATTACAGGACACATATACGATCCTCTTCGGCTGAAGCTTCACGACGCTTGATAAGAACGCTTCGTCACTCCCGCTTCTGGGTGGATCCATAATCACCACATCGGCTTTTTCACCACGCGCTGCCATTTCTACCATAAATTCTCCGGCATCACCCTGGTAAAACCGTGCATTTTGTACTCCGTTACGTTTCGAATTTTGAACAGCGTTTCGGACTGCACCCTTATTCATTTCTACACCAATAACCTTTCCTGCTTTTTGGCTGGCAACCAGGCCAATTGTACCAATTCCACAGTAAGCATCGATCACAGTTTCCTTGCCATTCAATTCAGCCATTTCTATGGCTGTTCCATACAATTTTTCCGTCTGAACCGGATTGATCTGATAAAAGGATTTTGCTGAGATCTCGAACTCCAATCCGCACAAAGTGTCTGTAATCGTTCCCTTGCCGAACAGGATTTGTTCTTGATCTCCAAGAATTATGCTGGTGGATCGTCTATTAACATTTAGCAGCATCGTCGTAATTTCCGGGTGAGCTTTGCGTATTGCTTTTACAAAATTCTTTTTCCCTTTAAACTCAGAGGATGCTGCAACTAACACCACCATGATTTCCCCGCTGACCTTGCCCACTTTAACCAACACGTGCCGTAAGAATCCTCGTCCGGTGTCTTCGTTATACGGCTCCATTTTCGAGTTTTTCAAGTAGTCCTTAATAGTCTGAACGATTTCGTCCGCTTTTGGATCATGAATGAGACACTTATCCATCGGGATGATTTCATGAGTGTTTTGAGCATACAGCCCGCCAATGACCTGACCCTTGTGATTGAGACCGACTGTCGTATGGCTCTTGTTCCGGTAGTCATACGGGTGATCCATCGTCAAAATAGGCTCCGGCTTTCCGAACGGCTTCATCAAAGCATCTATTCTTTCCTGCTTGAAATGCGACTGTGCCTGATTGCTCATATGCTGGAGCTGACATCCCCCGCATTCGTAATAATACAGACAAGGAGGTTCGACCCGTTCCTCTGCTGAAGTGATTACACGCTTTAACTCCGCCTCCACGGTTCGTCCTTTTGGGAACACGTTTACCTCAGCCTTTTCACCAGGCAGCAGAAAAGGCACTTCCAACTGCTTCCCTTGCCATTGAATAACACCTTTGCCTTCCTTGCTCAAGCCTGTGCAAGTTTCCACTAAGGATATGGATTTCTGTCCACGTGGAGGCCCATGGATTTCCTTATGATTTTCTTTTGATTTTTTACGTCGAGATGTGTTCTGTTTCCCACGGTGTTTCTCGGAACTGTTAGTTTTATTTTTGGATTTCATGTGTCCTTGGTTTTTTCTTTTACTCATAGGCACTTCCTGTCTTTGCTTATTTGCCCCTCATTATAAACTACCCAAAGCTGACGGTAAAACGAACGATTATAATAAGCCATGGCTCCATATAGTGAGCTAAACGTCCGACTCTCAAATGTTTAGACAGTTTAGAAATACTCCTTCACCAGTGTGACCAAAGGATACTCGAATGATTCGCTCAACATGAGAAGAGCAAAGCCCCAGTATATAATATAAAGCATAAGTCAAAATCTTCTCCTGAAAATAGATGACGAGCAAATGCTCGCCAATTCTATATTACCTTTATTAAGTCACCGACAAAAAAAGAGAAGGCACTCGTTCATAAATGCATGCTTTAGGAGCAAATACATTTTAGAAAGAGACCTTCTCATAAACAGGGCTATTTAGTTACGGTGCCAGCATCGGCCGAATGTACTCCGTGACGATAGAAATCAGCATCAATTGGATCCAGTGGTTTACGTCCAAGGATAAGATCTGCTGCTTTTTCCGCCAACATCAATACAGGTGCATGGATATTGCCGTTCGTTACGTAAGGCATGGCAGATGCATCAACCACGCGTACATTATCGAGGCCGTGAACCTTCATCGTGTTAGGATCTACGACAGACATCGGATCTGATGCAGGTCCCATCTTAGCTGTACAAGAAGGGTGAAGAGCAGTCTCAGCATCTTCTTTCACCCACTCCAGAATTTCCTCGTCCGTTTGAACGGTAGGACCAGGGGAAATTTCTCCTGCATTGTAAGTTTTCATAGCTGGCTGCGACATAATTTCACGAGTAATTCTGATCGCTTCCACCCACTCGCGTCTGTCCTGTTCAGTGGAAAGATAGTTGTAAACCATGCTCGGATGCTCTTTCGGATCCTTCGAGCGAATCTTTAATGATCCGCGGGCGTCAGAGTACATAGGTCCGATGTGTACCTGGAACCCATGATCAGTTGGAGCTTTTTGACCATCATATCGCACCGCTACAGGAAGGAAGTGGAACATCAAGTTCGGATAGTCAACCTCCTCGTTTGAACGGACGAAACCTCCACCTTCAAAGTGGTTCGTCGCTGCTGGACCTGTACGTCCGAGCATCCACTGCAAACCGATCCAGGGCATACGCGCTTTACTCAAGTTCGGCTGTTCGGAAACAGGAAGCGGACAAGCATGCTGTACATAGACTTCAAGGTGGTCCTGAAGGTTTTCTCCTACACCTGGAAGGTCGACAACCGGTTTAATGCCAAGTGAGCGGAGGTGTTCGGCATCTCCTACACCTGACAATTGAAGCAGCTGCGGCGTGTTAATGGCACCACCGGCAAGGACGACTTCACCTGCTTCAACTTGGTGTGTTTTCCCGTTTCGCTGATAGGTCAGCCCTTTCGCACGAGTACCATCGAAGTCAATACTTGAAACAAATGCACGCGTCTTCACTGTTAGATTCTCGCGGTCCATTACTGGATGCAGATAAGCACGTGAAGCAGACATGCGCTGGCCTTTGTACACATGCTTATCAAACGGTCCAAACCCTTCCTGGCGAAAACCGTTCACATCAGGAGTGCGTGAGTAACCAGCCTCCACCCCTGCATTAAAGAAGGCCTGGAATAAAGGATTTTTAGCTGGGCCGCGTTCCAGCTTAATAGGACCATCATGGCCGCGAAGATCATCATCTGGTGAGGCTAAAGCATTTTCCAGACGTTTGAAATATGGAAGGCAATGAGCCCAATTCCATGTTTCCATACCTTCGTCAGATCCCCAGCGTTCATAGTCCATTGGATTTCCACGTTGATAAATCATACCGTTAATTGAACTGGAACCTCCGAGCACCTTCCCTCGGGCATGCTTGATCCGTCGTCCATTCATATAAGGCTCTGGGTCAGATTCATATTTCCAATCGTAGAGGCTTTTGCCGGCCGGAAACGGCAAAGCCGCCGGCATTTGGATCAACAGATCCCATGAATAATCACTGCGTCCTGCTTCTAAAACAAGAACACTTTTTTTCCCATCTTCACTTAGACGATTGCCGAGTACAGAACCCGCACTACCGCCGCCAATGATTACAATATCGTAAAATTCACTCATATTCTGTTCCTCCTTGATGTTAAATTTGGAAAGAAGGGTTAAAAAGGATTACACATCATCCCTTCTTTATTTATCGAATTCAGTCTATCGTTCGCGATTTTTACTATTTACTTAAACAGAAGCTCATTTTATTAAAAAAGGTAGAGTATCAGCTTAGAACCAATTGAACGTTTCAGGGTTAAGGTTTTGGAAGATATGCTTTGTTTCTGTATATTCTTCAATGCCCAGTCTGCCTAGTTCACGTCCAATACCAGACTGCTTAAATCCACCCCAAGGGGCGTGTGGGAAATACAGGTTGAATTCATTGATCCAAACGGTTCCCATGCGCATCTTCGCCGCACAACGTTCAGCTTTGGCAATATCGTTGGTAAAAACGCCGCCAGCAAGTCCGTAGATAGAATCATTTGCAAGTTTTACAGCTTCTTTTTCTGAACTGAATTTCTCAACCGTAATAACCGGCCCAAACCCTTCCTCTTGAACAACCGTCATGTCGGTTGTGCAATCGGTTAAAATCGTAGGAAGGTAGAAAAAGCCATTTTGCAATTCCGGATCTTCCGGGCGTTTGCCCCCAACAGCTAAAGTCGCGCCTTCTTTAACCCCTGCTTCTACATACTTTTCTACTTTCGCAAGATGTTCAGCTGAAATGAGCGGCCCCATTTGAGTATCCTCATCAAATCCGCTTCCGAGTTTGAATTTTTTCACCCGTTCAACAAGCGCGTTCACAAACTCATCGTGAATGCTTTCTTCAACAATCAGTCTTGTACCAGCTGAACAGATTTGTCCGGCGTGGAAAAATACTCCGTTCAATGCTTGATCAACAGCAATATCAAAATCAGCATCCGCAAAGATTACATTCGGGTTTTTCCCGCCAAGCTCAAGGGCAAGCTTCTTCACATTCGAGCTTGCTGCTTGCATAATTTTCTTACCTGTCACAATGCCGCCTGTAAAAGAAATAAGGTCTACATCCGTGTTACTAGAAAGCTCTGCGCCAACTTTATCGCCTGCGCCAAGAACTAAGTTGGCAACACCAGCAGGCACTCCCGCCTCTTCCATTAGTTCAAATACTTTTATATGAGTAAGCGGTGTGATTTCACTCGGCTTCATAATTAAAGTGTTTCCAGTTGCAAGTGCTGGAGCCAGTTTCCATGACGCTTGCAGTAAAGGATAATTCCAAGGAGTAATTTGCCCGCAAACCCCAACTGGTTCATGAACTACTTTACTAATCGAATTCGGCACTGGAGAATCGATGAGCTCGCCGCCATCTTTATCTGCAATTTCTGCATAATAACGAAACACTCCAGCGATGTCATCCATATCTCCACGGCTCTCTTCGACTGTCTTACCAGTATCCAATGACTCTAAATGAGCAAGTTCTTCTTTATCTCTTTCAATAAATTCAGTAATTTTCCTTACGACAGCCCCTCGCTCAGTTGCCGGGGTAGAAGGCCATTCTCCGTAATCAAATGCTTCTCTTGCTGCAGCGATTGCTTCTTTTGTATCTGATTCGTCCCCTTCTGGAACAACGGCGATAATCTCCTGGTTAAATGGATTAATAATATTACGTGTATTCTCTGAGTTTGCGTCCACCCATTTGCCATTAATATATTGTTTTAGTTTTAGGTTCAGGTCCAATTTGATCAACTCCAATTTTGAAGTAAGTTAAGTTTGTTAAGAATTTATTTAACAATTTTAACACTAACATGTCTTTATAATGCTGTCAAAATAATTTCAAAAAATGCTTCCCCTGCCGTCTTATCTAATGAATGAACAAAAAGAGACGATTTCTCTGTATAGAAAATCGCCTCTCTGGTTTGGCAGCTTTATGATAAATGAAGGGACAAGTCTTCAGATTGTAAGGGATTGTATTAAAGCTTTCAGTTTATTAATAGACGTCCCCAATGGAGGAGAATACTTATAAGCCAGAAAGTCATTTTTATTCTTTTCCCATTTATCCATGTCCCCATTACCTTCTAAAGTTGTTGTTAAATGTTTGACTAGTCTATTGGGATTATTAAAGATATAGTCATTTAGTCGCCCATAATAATTCGTTGAACTTGGGATCAAACTTTTTAACTTCCAAATAAAAACAGGTTTATTCGCTAACAAGGCTTCTAACACAATGGTTGATTCATAGCTTACGACTGCGTCTACATTATGAAGTAAATCGTATAAATCCATGTCCTCTGCAAAACTTATATCAGGGAACGCCTTTTGAAGTAAAACGGTTTTTTCCGATCTTCTTTGTTTGCCGTTTCGTGGTTTGACAATGATATTGACTGTTCCTTGTTTCCTCAGCTGAGCAATTATGGCATGGGGTACTTCTGTTTCTTCATAGTGAATAACCACTAGTACCGTTTTTCTTTTAGGATCTAATTTGAAATGGGAATGAAATGTTTTTTTATCCATTAAATTCTTACTGGAAAGTTCGTCAAACCTGGGGTGCCCTATGTCTTTTAACATGGCTAAGGGTACACCTTTTTTAGCATACCATTCTATATCATACTTCCCATATACAGATAAGTATGTTGCCACCTTAGGAAGGTATCCAAATTCAAGCATTGGAACCCCATGCTGCAAACAGATCGTCGGTATTCCTTTTAAAGCTGCTGCTAAGGCCAGAATTCTTGTATCACTACTGTTTGTAGTACCTAATACTAAGCAGGAAACAGGTGTCACTTCAAAAAAATTTACAGCTGCAGAGATTTGTCTCATAATTTTGGGAATAAGATTAATCAGTCTTTTCCTAAACTTTTCGTCACGATATATCGGATGAAACTTTGCTTTATTTAAACATTTAATTGTTTTTTCCTGCAATGCATCAATCGCTTTCGTCTCAACATTTGAGAATTGTAATAAAGGGGCAGCTGGGATTGAATGAGCATTCTCAGCTGGAGTTGTGTTTTGTAAAAGGATCATAGTTTCCGATGGTGAAAAATTCTCCTGCAGCATGTGGTCAGGGATTCTTAGAGCGGTATCATACAATACTATTTTTCCTTTTCGCTTATTTATTTTCTTCTTATAAGGAGAAAGGCGTTGCTCTAAGTGGGATTGAATACCTTTCTCCTGTTTTATATTTGTGCTTATAAATTTGTTAAAAGATTTGCTGGTCAGTTTATTAATAGCATTTTCATGAATAAGCACATAATAGGGACTTACTATAGGAATCGAAATACCTAAATACGATAATGAGCCAAACTTATCAATAAAATCACAGTATGAGGCCCAGTAATTACGTTCAAAATTATTCATTACTATTTATTACCTCCAGTGAATTCATACTTATCACCACTAAACACCTATTTCCTATTAGACAACCGCTTAATTAAATTTACGAGTCTTTGACCAGAAGGTTTAACAGCTGGATATGCTCGTGCTAAAAATCGCTTTCTTCTCTTATTAACTAGTTTTTTCATATTAGTGTCGCTGAAATATTTATTGATTAATTTAGAGACTTTTACAGGGTCTGTTTGCGTCAATTCACCCAGATAATCGTAGTAACCGGTGTAATTTGGAAAAGGAGTCGATAAGATAAATACTGGTTTTCCAGCTATCATGGCCTCCAGTCCTACAGTGGATAAATAAGTAACCACTAAATCACTGTGATGAATCAAATCATATAATTGGATATCTTTTGATGGGTAAAGATAAGGGTACTTTGTAGTCAACGGGTGCGGAGTCAAGCGTGGATAATCTCTCACCACAATATTATAATCTCTCTTATTACCAAGAGCTTTAATAAATTCGCGCCATTTTTTAATTTGTTGATCGTTCCTGACTATCATTACTATCATTTTCTTACCGGGTTTTAAGCCTAACTGTTTTTCTAACGCCCTTTTTGATACAGCAGGCTTTTTATGAATGGTATCGAATCTAGGGTGGCCGATAACTTCTATAGATTTTTTAGAGATACCTAGTTGCTTAAACCACTCAGCTTCAAAGTCACCATACACCGCCTCTACGTCTGCTATTTGAGGAATATATCCAATCTCATTAGCAATAATTCCATGCTGCATACAGATGGTGGGAATTCCTACTTCTGCTGCTACCATCGCGATTGTTCGGCTTTGATAATAGTGGGTAGAAGAAAAAACAATACAAGAAACCGGGTTTCTGCTAAAATATCTACCAGCTTCCTCTATACGATGAACAATCCCCTCTATCTGCTTATCAAAATATGGCTTAAATTTTTTATGGTTGAACATCGGGTGATTACTGAAGGTGGATATAATTTCTGCTGCTTTTCTCTTTAATATTTGGATATTTGAATTTACCTTCGCCCTATACTGATTTAAATAATGCTTAGGAACCCCTTCTATTGGAATACCTTTCATCACTTTACGTTTTTTGTTTTTCGGCTTGAAATCATACAATGCAATGGTTTCGGATGGTTTAAAGTATTTGTTTATAGTATCTTTTGGAAATCGGAGCAACTTCGCTGCATCATACAAAACAACCTTTTTTTCAGGATGGTTTGATTTTTTAGGTAATTTGCTTTTACTTTTATTTACATGCGTGCGTTTATACGCATTAAAGAGCTCTTGAAAAGACTGTTTATCTTTTACTTCATGAGTTAAAGATTTTATAAAATCTTCTGATGACAGGTTATTGTAAACATTATTATTATTCCTAATAAGGCTACGAAAATGGCACAAGTAGGGAATAGAAAAACCTTTATACTTTAAAACTTTGAAAGTCTCTAAAAACTCATAGTACAAGGACCAGATATTTCGTTCAAATGTATTCATCTTTTTCCTCCCGTCCTTTATCCTTAAAAACCTTATACCTATATATATTCTTTATTACTAGATTTGTTTAGCAAGTCACCTAGTTTTCTACTATTACTTTATTAATCGAGGCCGTCTCAGGTGGAGAATTATTGTGTATACAATACCCATTTAATGTCCCCCACGAATTTAAGAATTAAAAAATGCATGAGAAACAAAAGATTGTCTCCAATTATACCCTCTGGTCCCTTCCAGCCCCCATTCCTACAGCAACCTGGGCCAGGGAAACGACCACCAACATACAAATTGTTAGTAACCATCCGCCTGTAACATCGTATAATACTCCTCCCAGAAAAGGTCCGATTGCTGCAAAGAAATATCCAACAAACTGAGCCATTCCTGACAGATTTGCCGCCTGTTGTGAGGTAGAGGCACGCATGCTAAGCAAGGCTAAAGACAGGCTGATACTCCCTCCTTGACCAAGACCAATCAAAACCACAGCTACTATTAAGAACCATTTTGACGAACTTAGTAATAATAGGATTAATCCACTAACAGCGATTGCACCGATGATAAGAATTATCCCACGTTGGTTTCTAAATTTCCCAGCCATTATGGGTACAGCAAAAGCTGCCGGTAAACTAGCTGCCTGCATAAGTCCTACCATCCATCCCGCATAGGATAAAGAAAGGTTTCCTAATTGATTTAATATTTCCGGCAGCCAAGTAATGGTTACATAGTATCCGATCGATTGTAAGCCCATGAACATGGTTACCTGCCAGGCAAGAGGTGAACGATAGACGCAGCTTCCTTTATTTACAGTCTTCGTTTGCCTATTGAGTCGAGCCTCTTGATGACCAGCGATTAAAAACCAGCAATAAGCAGCTAGGATTACAGGGATAACCCAAATAAACAGAGCCATTTGCCATCCCCAACTTGCTCCTTGAGCTAAAGGAATAGAAATACCTGAACCTAAAGAAGCAGTCAATACCATACTCGTTGTATAGATACTAGTCATCCGTCCAATTTTATACGGAAAGGACTCCTTAATGATTCCAGGCAACATGACATTTAAAATAGCTATTCCTGCCCCAATGAATAGACTGCCGGTCAATAAGAAGGTCACATGGGGGAAATAACGAATCACTATACCGGTAAACAGAACACCCAGACCAATCAGCAGAGTGTACTGCTGCCCGTTCCTCCCCGCTATATTAGGTACCAATGGAGAGATAAAAGCAAAAGTAAGTAAAGAGAGTGTTGTTAAAGAACCGGCTGCCAGTTGGCTTAAACCAATATCTCCTTGAATAAGAGGGATCAGTGGGCCGACTGAAGTAAGAGCGGGTCTAAGGTTTGCTGCAACAATAACAATGCCTGCAAATAATAAAGTTTGTTTATAGTGGATCGGAATTTCACTCAAAGCTTGACGCTTTTTAACATGCTCCATATTAATTCTCTCCTATATAAGTTTTAAGACTTGTAGACTATGTTAAAAAATTTTCAGCTACATATCTTCCTAATCCTTCACTTGCATTCTCATTTTAGGAAAGAATTTCTTTCAAATGGCAGTCGATCAAGGGAGAGATGGTTAACACTAGGCCCTTATCAGAAAGCTGCCTATGTCTTCAAGGAAAAATATTGCTGTAAAATTACTCTCCAGGGTCATTTGATTAAAGGCTGACAACCTCCGAATGGCTTGATCCCTGAATTTTTTGGCTGACAAGTACAGGCAAAAAAACAGGACCACCAGCGGGTCCTGTTTTTACTAAGTTCAGTACTATTTCAGTTTACTCTACCAAACCAAATAGCCTCGGGAGAAACAAACTGATCTCCGGGATAAATGTCACCAATACTAAAGCTATGACTAACGGAACGTAAAAGATTAGCAGCTTTGGAATCACTTTTTCAATACTGACACCGCTGACACTGCTTCCAATGAATAGGACGGTTCCGATTGGCGGCGTGGTGACACCAATGGCAAGGGCCATAGCCATAATTGTCCCAAAATGAACAGGGTCCATCCCCATTTGCATCGCAACTGGAAATAGAATAGGCGTAAAGATTAACAAGGCCGGGGCCACATCCATAAAAGTACCTACAATTAATAGTATAAAGAGCATTATTAATAGAAGCATAGGTACATTATCGGTGATGGAAAGCATCGCTTCTGAGATCGCTTGAGGTATGCCTGCATAGGCGAGTACCCATGACATAGCTGTGGAGGTGCCGATTAACAGTAAGATAATCCCTGAATAAATAACTGTTTCTTTGAGAATCTTCGGAACATCGGGCAGCTTTAACTGGCGGTAGAACAAACTTAGGATACCTGCATACAAAACGGCTACTGCCGCTCCCTCCGTTGCTGTAAAAATTCCGCTGGCAATCCCTCCGATAACAACAACGATTAATAATAAACTTGGGATCGACTGTAATACTACTCTGACTGCTTCCGATCCACTTGTTTTACCTGATACAGGGTAATTCGCACGTTTGGCGAGAATATAAGCTACTACCATTAACAAAATGATCATTAAAATACCTGGCAAATACCCCGCAATAAATAGAGCGCCGATGGATGTTCCTCCACTTAGCAACGAAAAAATGATCGGAATTCCACTAGGGGGGATAATCAGTCCCGTAGGAGCCGAAGCAATATTAACCGCTGCAGAATATGAAGGTGCATAACCTTCTTTAGTTTCCTGTGGATGCATTATACGTCCCATTGTAGCCGATGCGGCAATCGCTGAACCAGAGATCGCCCCAAACAGGGTATTACCGATAATGTTCGTATGGGCTAATGAACCAGCCATGCGCCCGCCAATCAGCTTCGCTAAATTAATCAGTCGCTCTGCAATACCTCCGTTGTTCATAATACTGCCAGCAAGCATAAAAAAGACAAGTGCAAGTAAAACCGTACTATCCACTCCTGTAATCAATTGCTGGGAGATAACTAAAAGAGAAGGTGTCATTGGCAGAACAATTAACACGGCTGCAAAAGCGGCAATAGCAATGCTTACAGAAATGGGTACTCCTATAAAAAGAAATAAGAAAAACAATCCAAATAGCACTATGCCTGTCCAAACGGTTAAATCCATTCGTGTTCTCCTCCTTCATTTGGAAGATCTTGATGCTCTATTCCATTACGTAGAGTCATATTCACAATTTGATAATAAACCACAATTACTCCGCATACAGGCAGAATACCGTAGATCAACCCCATGGGCACACCCATTATAGGAGACAGTTCCGCCATAGTAGCGGCAGCAATTTTGAATCCTCCAATAACTAAAACAAATAAAGCAAATGCTATAACTAAAAAATTAATGAACCACTGCAAACCTTTATGGACTGACCCTTTCAGCTTATCCTTAAGAAAAGTGAGAGCTAAATGCTCATTCTGACCAAAAGCATAAGTAGCTCCAATTAAAGCGATCCATATTAAAGAAAACCTCAGCACTTCCTGAGTCATAATACTTGGATCCTTAAGTACAAAACGTGTGAATACCTGCCAAATAGCTCCTGTAAACAAAAACAATATTAGAAGACTGGCTACAGTTAAGAGAACTAAATCCACCCAACGCTTAAATTTATACAAGACAGAAACCTCCTATTCTTTTAACTCAATGTCTTCAAGAATCCGATCTAATTCAGGATTGCTTTCTCGACGTTCTTCAATCAACGGCTCTACTTTTTTGCGAAATGGGGTTTGATCTAGTTCATGAAACTCTACTCCCATTTCTTCTTTAGCTTGTTCTTTACTTTCTGCAATCATCTCATCCCACCGCTCGTTATGATCTTTCGTGGTTTCCTGCCCCGCTTCTATCAACGCCTGTTGTTCGGGCTCGCTTAACTTGTCCCAAGAATCATCGCTCATAATCAAAAAGTCCGGGATTCTTGTATGCTCATCAATTGAAAATTGTTTAGCAACCTCCCCGTGATTGGCATCGGTTAAAGCAATCGGGCTACTTTCAGCCCCATCAATGATCCCTTGCTGTAAACTCGTATACACTTCTGTTGCTGCCATAGGAGTTGGTGTGGCCCCAAGCTTTTCCATTGTTTCAATCGACGTAACATCGTTCATCACCCGAATCTTAAGTCCTTTTAGATCTTCAGGCGTTTCTATTTTTTTATCTGCCGTGTAAAAACTGCGTGCCCCTGCATCATAATACGTAATTCCTCGCAGTTGAGCTTCTTCAAGCCCTTTATACATATCTCTAACGGTATCAGTGTTCATAAACTCCCGGAAATGGGCACTGTTTTGAAAAACGTAAGGAAGCGTAAATACAGAGAATTTTTCATCAAAATTTGACACTACTCCACCATTTACCTTTGTCATATCAATCACTCCGTTTTGTACCAGCTCCATGACTTTGGTTTCACCCCCCAGGACACCTTCACCATAGATTTTGATTTTTACACTTCCATCCGTTTTTTCCTCTACCTTATCTGCAAATTCCTCCAGACTCTGATAAACAGGACTCGCATCATTGTGAATATGGGCCAGTGTCAGAGTCTGTGTTTCATTAGCGGATACTTCACTACTTGTAGAGGAAACGTTTTCTGCACTGCACGCCCCCAACAGTACTAGAACGATTAAAGCCCACACAGCTGAATTACTTTTTAATAACTGCCTTCTCCCCATCATGTAACCCCTTTCAAATGAATTCATTAATAGTTGCATTGAAACCCTTCTTATTCTTAAAGCTTTACATAGCTTGTCTTCACTAACTATGTTAAGCGCTTTCAATTTTAATGTCTTATTAGAATGAGAAAATTTTTCTCATTTTCAGAAATAAGAGAGACGCTTTGCTCCTTACTTGCGTGCTTTACATTTTAATAAAGCGGAATCGTTCGTTTTTCAATAGTTATAAACAGGCATGAGAATTCATTTCCGACCAATGCCGCTATTTGATTGAGGGATTTACAACAAATAAAAAACCCCTTTCGAGAATAAGGGGCATTTATCACACTAATAGGGATAGGTGTCAGCAGAAATATTAACGTTTTTTCCTGGTTGGGCCCAGGGCGGGTCTATTTCGCTTGGCATTTTTTTCTCTTTGTAACATTTTCTCAGCGTCTCGGATAAACCAGGTACGTATGTAATCGTTGGTTCAATACTTCTCTTTACATATTCTATTGGAAAAGCAGGTACTTCCGGCACTGCTTTATGGATACTTTTAATGGCTATCAAGTGAGAAAAGGAGGCCTCTATTCCACAGGGAATATTTCTTGAACCATCTAATACTGCCTGTATGCAAACCTCCAGCTTATGCATATGTTCAAACTCCGGGTCCCCGTAACTCTTTTCTTTCCCATCCTCCCAGGTAGCTTTTATGTTCCCTCCATTACTGTAGCGAATGATGGCTTTTTCAAATTCCAGCTCAAATTCAGGTCCACTTTCCTGATTAATAGCGTGAGAGGCCAAATATAAAAGTTCAACATCTGCTTCAGTTCTGGCCATTACTGCACAGGTGTCAAATGTTTCGATAGAATTTGCACAATACAGCTCTACGTTTAATGATTGTATTTTAGCACTTTGCTCTTCCTTTTCTCCTAATACATAAAATAAATGGTGAAGAAAGTGAGAAGCTGCATTATTGGCAATGCTATCAAAAATTGGCTCCCCATTGGGGCCACGTAATTTACCCGCCCAGCTTGAACGTTGATAATAATCCTCTCCCCTCGGCCATAGAACAAGTGTCCGAGCACAAATAGGCTGACCAAATAAACCTTCCTGGACATCTTTCTTCAACTTTTGTACCGATCTGCTAAATGACCAGTTGAAGCCCACGGCTAAAAACCGTTTCGTACGATCCCGGACTTTACGCATTTGTTCTGCTTCCTCCAAAGAGCCGGCCATTGGCTTCTCGCAGAGAACGTGGCTTCCATTTTCCATCGCTATAACCGCCTGTTGTGCATGTAAATGAATCGGTGTAGAAATAACGGCCAGGTCTGCCGTTTCTGCTCGATAAAAATCTTCGAGTGACGAATAGACAGGGATATCTTTTTCCATAATTGTTTTAAAGTAACTACTTTGTTCTGGGCGAATATCAACCACGCCTTTTACCCAGGAAAGTCTACCTTGGTCTTGAAGAGCTTCTAGATATTTTTCACCATACCCCGCTATTCCAATTAGGACAATGCTGCATGTGGTTTTCATTCAATCCACTCTCCTCGCCATTAATTGATCGGCTTCTTGCTGGGCTAATAAACAAAGCTCAGCTGCTTTGAACACATGTTCTTGTGGCATAGCAGTATCTGTACCTTCAATAATATCGTGTGCTAAGCGATAAAAATATGGATACCCAACCTTTCCACTTACATTGTATTTTCTTTCCCCTCCGTGGTTGACCAGGTATAAGCGCTCACCTTCTGAATCAGGAATATCAACGTACTTTCGTAGTTCAATGTATCCCTCCGTACCAAGAATAATGGTCCGTCCCTCTCCCCAGTTGCTCAGCCCATCAGGGGTAAACCAATCGACTCGAAAGTAATGGGTAACTCCATTATCTGCTCTTAAGTGGGCGTCCCCGTAACTTTCAAATTCAGGGTACTCAGAGTGATCATGATTTCGAGTCGTACTGCTTAATACTTCAGCGTCCTCAGCTCCTGCAAACCATAGAAACTGCTCGATTTGATGGCTTCCGATGTCACATATAATACCGCCATACGTGTCTTTCCAGAAAAACCATTCAGGACGATTATTAATTTTCAACCGGTGTGGACCTAATCCCATGACTTGAACCACCTCTCCAATTGCTCCCTTTTGGATTAATTGTTCCGCAAAACCGGCACATTCTACTTGAAGTCTCTCACTGTAAAATACAGCCCAGCGAAGACCTGTTTGTTTAACTTTGTGTTCAGCTGCTCTTAATTGATCAATCGTTGTAAAAGGGGCTTTAGCTGAAAAAAAATGTTTTCCAGCATCAAGCACTTGTAACCCTGTATCGCACCGTTCGGAAGGAATCGCTGCACAAGCAACCATATGGACGGTTTCATCTTCTAAAATTTGCTGAAAAGAGGTAGCTCGTTTTGCCTCTGGAAAGACATTTTGAAAATCTCTTATCTTCTCGGGGTCTTTGTCCCATACCCAGCGAATCAGAGCCCCCGCCTCCTTCATCCCCTGGCACATACTGTAAATATGGCCGTGTTCTAAACAAGAAACTGCAATATAAACCTCCCCTTCTTTTACGGGGACTTCCTGGTGATGTTCCGGTTCAAAATTTGTATGCTGCGTAGATTTAACGAAACTCATGACGATGGACTCCCTCCTTCTCCTTTAATTCACTCACTCTTTATAATGAAAGAGAACGGAGCAAATGACGCCCCGTTCTAAGACAATTTACACGTGTTCAACAAAACTCTTTTTCATCCATTGCAATGTCTCGTCCCCAGGCATGTCCCATATGTCTTGATTAATAATTTCCACTTCAATCGGACCGTGATACCCGTTTTCTTCTACAGCCTGTCGAATACGGGGAATATCAATTACTCCCTCTCCCATCATCGAGCGGCCTTTAAAGATATCAGGGAGCGGCACCTTCCAGTCAGACACATGAAATCCTAATATTGCCCCGTTTGCACGTTCAATTTCTTCATATAAAAACGAGTCCCACCATACGTGAAAAACATCGACGATGACCCCAACCTGAGAGGAGCCCAACGACTTTTGCATCACATTGGCTTCTCCAAGTGTCGTAATGACTGACCTGTCAGCCGCATACATAGGGTGTAACGGTTCAATACCCAGTTTCACACTGTGCTGCTTAGCAAAAGGAATAATAGACTCAATTCCAGCTTGGACCCATTTACGGCTTTCAGATAAATTTTTATTGGGAGCTGGACCACATACTAAAACAAGTACATCCGTGCCTAATTCAGCAGCTTCCTCGATCGCTTTTTTATTATCATCAATCCGTTTCCTGCGCTCTAATTCTGTTGGAGCTGGAAACATTCCACCGCGGCAGAGACTTGAAACGCTAAGGCCTGCAGACTGGATCATTCTTTTACTTTCCTTTAAACCAGCTTCAGCAAGTTTATGACGCCATACAGATATCGTTGGAATTTCGTTGCGAACACAGCCATCAATGGATTCTTTTAATGACCAGTTTTCGGTTGTTATTTGATTCAAGCTTAACCGGTTAAGATCTACCTTCTCGCTCATTTAATCACCTCGCTCTGATGAACCCCGGCTAATTGAAGAACTGGTTTCATCTTTTCGACTGCCCGTGCAGGGTCTTTCAAAACTTGAGCCTGATCTGCAAGCTCAAAAAGCTTTGCGAAGTGTAAAATCGAACGGGCGCTTTCTGCACCAGCTATCATTCGAAAATGGGGCTGATGACCATTTAAATAAGCTAAAAACACAACACCCGTTTTGTAGGCGTACGTAGGCTTTTGAAAGATGTGGCGGGCGAGCGGAACCGTGCGATCAAGTTTGTCTCTGAATTTTTGAATGTCACCATGATCCAAGTCCTGCATAGCAGAGGCTGCAGCCGGTGCGATCGGATCAAAAATGCCTAACAAGGCATGACTATACCCTTGCTCATCTCCTTCGATTAAAGATGGGTAATTGAAGTCGTCCCCCGTGTACATCTTTACACTTTGCGGGAGGCGTCTTCGCATTTTTATTTCCTTTTGATCGTCTAATAATGAGATTTTAATTCCTTCAATTTTATCTGCATGTCTTTCAATAATACGAAGTAAAACCTCCATCGCTTCGTCTATATCCTCATTTCCCCAATAGCCTGATAGATTAGGATCGAACATTTCGCCTAACCAATGGAGAATTACAGGCTGAGAAACTTGATCTAAAATTCTGCCGTATACGTATTCATAATCTTCTGCTGACCGGGCGCAGGAAGCCAATGCCCGGCTAGCCATTAATATGACTTTACTTCCGGCTGCCTCTATGTAGGACACTTGTTCCTCATAAGCATTAACAACTTCCTCTATCGTCATTTGTGGATCCGGAGTCAGATGGTCTGTCCCAGCACCGCTGGCAATATTTCCCCCGACGCTTTTTGCTTCTTGCACTGAACGGGTAATGAGCTCCTTAGCATGAGACCATTGTAACCCCATCCCCCGCTGCGCTGTATCCATGGCTTCAGCTACCGACATGCCTAGTGACCAAAGATAATGACGATATTTCATTGTTTGTTCCCAATCAATGGCTGGTTCTTTAACAGGATCGCTGCTGCCAAATGGATTTGTCACTACATGAGCTGCAGAATAGGCTACTCTTGACTTGAAAGTACTTTTAGAAGGTTGGGGCAATGCCTCTGTTTGAGTTAGTTGATAGTGATAAGTCGTTCCATCTTGTTTGGGTAGATAAATAGAATGATTCATATCCATAGTCTCCTTTACACTTCCAAGCTCGGCACTTCAAGCCAGCAGCGTTTTTCAGAAGATTTCAATCCAAGCTCAGCTAACTGCATCCCCTTAGCTCCTTCTAGTAAATCCCACGGAAAATTCTCCCCTTGGTCGATGTGCTTTAAGAACATTTCCCATTGAATTTTAAAAGCATTTTCAAATACTTGATTATCAGGGACTTTCTCCCACTGGTCTTCAAAATCAATTGTATTTTCTAAGTCAGGATTCCAAACAGGTTTAGGTGTGTTGACCTTATGCTGAGTCTTGCAGTCTCTAAGTCCAGCGACGGCACTTCCTTCTGTCCCATCTACCTGAATGGTTAATAGATCATCACGATTAACACGAACAGTCCAGGAAGAATTCACACTGGCGATTACTCCATTTTCTAGTTCAAGAATTGCATAAGCTGCATCATCGGCTGTCGCCTTATAGGTCTGTCCTTCTTCATCTACACGTTCTGGAATATGAGTAGCCGCTACGGCCGATAACGCTTGTACAGAACCAAAAAGATAATCTAAAACATACCGCCAGTGAGGGAACATATCTACAATAATCCCCCCTCCTTCTTCTTTCTTGTAATTCCAAGAAGGACGCTGGCCCTCTTGCCAATCTCCCTCAAATACCCAATAACCAAACTCCATCCGTACCGACAAAATATCTCCAAAGAAACCGGCATCCAATAATCTTTTCAACTTCATAACGCCCGGCAAAAATAATTTATCTTGTACCACACCATTTTTCACTCCAGCTTCCTTAGCTAGCTTCGCAAGTTCAAGAGCGCCTTCTAAAGATGTCGAAGTTGGTTTTTCACAATAAATATGTTTGCCTGCCTCAATAGCCTGTTTAATTGCTTTTTCTCGTCTTGAGGTGGTTTGAGAATCAAAGTAAATCACATTGTTCCCATCGGATAAAGCTTCTGATAGATTCGTAGTCCAGCGTTCAATAGAATATTTCTCCGAAAGTGACTTTAATTTATCTTCATTACGTCCTACAAGGATAGGGTCCGGCATGAGAAATTCTCCATTTCCAAGGTCAACCCCTCCCTGTTCTCGAATAGCAACTATAGATCGAATTAAGTGCTGCCTGGTCCCCATACGTCCAGTCACACCATTCATAATTATTCCAATCGTACGTGTACCCATTTGATCCCTCCTCTATTGATTACCAACAGTGTAAACGCTGTCAACAAGCGCTGTCTTATTAAAAGAGGAACCATATTCTCAGTTTCGGAAATCAATAATGTACCCTCACCCTCTTTGGGTTTTTCGATACATGTTAGGTGGGACGCCGATATGTTTCTTAAATAAACGATAAAAAGTAGAAAGGGATTCAAAGCCAACTTCAAAGCAAATCGACACAATATCCTTCTCAGTTTCAACTAGCAGCTGTTTGACTAAACCCAAACGCACTTCCGTTAAATACTGCATTGGGGTGATATCGTTATACTCTTTGAAGATACTTTGCATATACCTCTTGCTCATCCCCATGCGGTTGGCAATATCTTCTGCATTTTTGATATCAAAATAACGTGTGTCAATATAATGCCGCAGCCGTTCTACTCGGAGAGTATTGGTATCTGCCTGCGGTGTTTCTTGATAGGAACGGGCAATTGTAAAAAGTAGTTCTGTCATATACACTTTTAATGCCATTTCCCAGAAACGGTCGCCATGTGATTGTTCATATAACATTTTCCGAAGAAGCTGACGAAGTTCACTGCTGTCAAATGTACTTAATTTCTGTACACGTGCTTTTTGGAAAACGGTCGGTATCAATTGCCGCTGGACATCATCACTTAATACTCCGGTATCAAATTCAAGCACTAAAATAGTCATTTTCGACTTAGCCATAATCGAGTGCTCAGTTAAAGGTGGAATAATAATATAATTATCCCTCGCTATTTCGTGCTGCTGCTCACTGAGTATACATGTCCCTTCTCCTTCCAAGGTGTATAAAATCTGATGGGTATGATGAAAGTGAGAATTCACCATATCTTTTTCGTTATGTTGGCTTTCATATAACGAGATAATAGCTGACCGATTGTTTTCTTTTTGTCCACTCATATTCTCTCTCCCAACGATTAGAATTATGATTACTTTGCTTTTATATACAAATTTAATAAAAGATACCACCTCTTAAAAGAGGGGTATCTTTCTGTGTTGATTATTTCTGTCTTAGCAATCTCATACTGTTAAGAATGACCAACAGAGCAGCACCCGTGTCACTTAACACAGCCATCCATAAGGTTAAAAATCCTGGGAAAATCAAAATCAACGCTGCCAGTTTCGTAAGCAGAGAAAACCAGACATTCTGTTTAATAACGTTTAAGGCTCTTCGGCTCAAACGGATCGTATGCGGAAGTTTTTCCAAATTATCCGCCATGAGTACAATATCGGCGGTTTCCATGGCTGTATCCGTTCCCGCACCACCCATGGCGATTCCAAGATCCGCTGTCGCAAGAGCCGGGGCATCATTAATTCCATCCCCTACCATAGCCACACGCTTACCTTCATCCTGTAATTTCTTCACAGCAGTCACTTTGTCTTCAGGTAACAATTCAGCAAAGTAGCGGTCGACACCTGTTTCATTTGCAATTTTTTTCGCTGTTCCTTCATTATCCCCCGTCAACATGACCATTTCATCCATTCCAACTTGCTTGAGCTTTTGAATGGATTGGACCGTGATGTCACGGATGGTATCCGCAACAGCTATAAGACCTAGAACCTCGGTTCGAGTACCTATCACTACAAGCGTGTTTCCGTTTTTTTGTAATGAATCAATACGTTCTTCAACTTCATGAAGAGGAACTTCCATGTCTTTAAACAATTTAGGATTTCCTGCAAAATAGGTCGTACCGTTAATTGTAGCCTGGGCTCCTTTACCCGCTATGGCTTTGAAGTCTTCACCTTTCCTGGCACCGATGTTTCGCTCGACAGCATAAGTGGTGATGGCTTGAGCGATCGGGTGAGTTGAATGTTCTTCAATGGTTCGGGTAATTCCAATTAACTCATCTCTATTGTTTTGAAGAGAAATGACTTCGGCAACTTTTGGTTTACCTTCTGTAAGCGTCCCTGTCTTATCAAAAGCAATCGCCTGAATGGCCCCAGCCTTCTCTAAGAAAGTTCCTCCTTTGATGAGGACTCCATTTTTAGCTGCATTTCCAATCGCAGACACAATCGCCACTGGTGTAGAAATAACCAATGCACAAGGGCAGGCAACCACTAATAATGCAAGACCTTTATAGAGCCACTCTCCCCATGATCCGAATCCAAACACTGGAGGTACGACCATGACAAGAAGAGCAAGAATAAAAACAATAGGGGTGTAGACACTTGCAAAGCGATCCACAAATGCCTGGGTCGGGGCTCTTTTCCCTTGAGCCTCTTCGACAAGATGAATGATTTTTGCAATCGTTGTATCTTCCACTAACTTCGTAACCTTAACTTCTAAAGATCCACTTTCATTGACCGTACCTGCATAAACCGTATCTCCCTGCTGTTTATCTACGGGCAAGGATTCTCCGGTGATGGGAGCCTGGTTAATGCTTGATGCACCAGCTAAAACCTCTCCATCAAGCGGCATTTTCTCTCCGGGTTTGATAACAATAATATCATTAATTTCGACTTCTTCGACTGGTTTCCGGATAAGTTGATCCCCCGATTTAACGGTAGCTTCGGAAGGAGTCAGGTTCATTAAATTTCGTATCGAGTCTCTGGTACGCTCAATCGACCTGTTTTGTAAGGTGTTCCCTAAGGCGAAAAGCCATACAACCATCGCTCCTTCAAACCATTCTCCAATGAGAGCTGCTCCAATAGCTGCCGAGGCCATAAGCACATTCATGTCTAAGGAACCGCTTTTAATGGCATAAAAGGCGCTCTTCGCTGGTTTAAATCCACCGATAAGAATCGATGCTGCATATAAGGCCGTAATTAACTCAGGGGTTACGTTCGTAAAAGAACCCATGAAACCAAGAGCCAGAAATATCCCGGATATGGTGGTGGTTGAGATTCCTTTATTCTTTTTATCAGAGGTTTCTTCTTTCTGGTTATTTATTGAGTCTAAGGAAGCGTCAAAACCAGCTCTTTGAACCTCTTTTATAATTTCGTTTTGATTCGTCGTATGATCCACTTGCATTTTTCCTGTAGAAAAATTCACCTGAACCTCTTGTACATTCGGATTTTTACTTAAATGCTTTTCAATCGTCATCGCACAGGAGCCACAATCCATGCCTTCGATTTTATACGTCTGCATGTTTTTGCCTAAAGGCTCTGCTTCAAAGCCTAATTTGCGAACCTGTTTAGGAATTTCATCATATACAGATCGCTCATCGGCACCCACAGCCATTTTCCCGGTACCATAATTAACGTGCACCGACTGAATGCCTTTAGTCTTTTGAAGGCCTTTTTCAATGGTTGCGGCACAGGAAGGACAGTCCATTCCATTAATTTTGTATTCCATGTTTTTTTGCCCTTCTGGCTGACGCTTCACTGGATCCACTTGTTCGTTTTTACTTTCTCCCGTACTACAACAAGATGAAATGGTTTCTTCTTCTTTCGTATTTGTATCATTACCGCAGCACCTTGAAGTGGATGAAGCTTCTTTCGCGCTCGTATCACTTTCACAGCATGTTGAAGTGACAGTTGCTTCTTTCGTCCCTTCTTCAGAGCAGCAGGAATTACCTTGTGCGGCTTCCTGCTCCGCATGACTTGAACAACAACTTGATTGTACTTCTTTTTCTATGCGACTCATCGGTGTCCCTCCTATCTATTCCCATCAACCCTCTTTTGAGTGTAGTAAAGCAATCGATACTAACTGATGAACATGATCATCAGCCAAAGAATAAAATACAAGTTTTCCTTCTTTGCGGTATTTGGCTAACTTCATGTTACGCAATAACCTTAAATGATGAGAAGCTGTGGCAGTTGTTGAACCGATAATATTGGCCACATCACAGACACAAAGTTCTTTCTCAAGCGTTAAGGCATATGCAATTTTCATCCGTGTTGCATCCGATAAAGCTTTAAAAATCAATTCCACGCCTTCCACTTTCTCAATTTCCGGCTGCACTCGATTAACGATTTCTTCGTCGTAACAAAATGTATCACAGGTATCAGGTGAAGTTTTCTTCAAAGTTTCGCTCATAATCACACCTCATTCAAATATTAATTTGATTATTTGTTTATAGTGTATGCTTCTGTTACAAGTATGTCAATTTTTTATTCAAACAATTACTTGAATGTTGAATTGTCTTCCACTGAATCTATATTTTTAACTTGTGGAATAGAGTTCACTGTGTATAAAAAATGAACCCTGTTGTAATGCCGACATCACAATAGGGTTCATTCGAGCGTTTATAGGGTTACTAGTTCATATCAATCCCCCTAATCTTATTCAAAAAAGAAGATTGTTTTCATTTAAGCTTATTGCACACCTGGACAGCAAGGTTGAAGGGTACAGGCTTCATGGTTCAGCACACGGTCATTCCGATTTATTTAAATGGAAAATATCAAAATGCCTCCAAATATCTTCCAATTCCTCTAACCTCTCGTGAATATCTTCTTGCTTTTCCCTGCTGACAAATGTTATTAATGCGTTAATCAAACTCAAGGGTGCTGCAAATGAGTCAATGAATGTTGGCATTTGACTGCTCGCCTTGAGCGGAACGTCAGCATACGGAATAAGAGGAGATACTAAATTGTCTGTAATGGCAATCGTTTTTGCCCCTTTTTCTTGTGCAAAGGAAAATAGTTCAGTTGTACTTTTCGTATAACGGGCAAAGCTGATACCTATAGAAACATCGTCTTTATTTATATGGTAAAGGGAGTCAGAGGCAGTCTCTACAGAATGAAGCAGCTTCACGTCATCTAATATCATAGATAAATAATAATGGAGAAATACACCTAACGACATTGCGCTTCGATTTGCAAAAATATAGATCGTTTCAGCGTTCAAGATATAATTTACTGCTTTATGAAAGTCCTCTACGTCCAGTTCTTCCATTGTTGCTTTGATGTTTGCCATATCATCACGAAAAACTTCGTCTACGCCCTTTTCTTTCTCGTCATAGACCTGCTTAGATATCTTCAGCCTTTCGGAAGTGGTTAATTGATGTTGAAGAGAAGCTTGAACTTCCTGCTGTAATTCAGTGTAGCCGGTATATCCAAGAAACGTTGCAAACCTTACAACCGTTGCTTCACTTACCCCCGTAACTTTCGCCAGTTTACCAACTGTTAAAAATGACACTGCATTTGGGTTTTCTAATATATATTCTGCTATCTTTAACTGGGACTTGCTCATTGCTGCCTTTTTACCGGCAATATTTTGGTAGACGTTTCCCATCCTTCAAACCCTTCCTAAGTTAAAATAACTGCATTAATACCCGATCATAAGCATCCAGGGTGCGGTTGATTTCCTTTTCACCATGAACGGTAGACAGACTATAACGGTTTAATGGTTTGGTATAAATTCCCTCACACAACAACCGAAAATCGATCTCTTTCCTGATTTTAAAATTCGATTGCTGCAGCTGACGGTAGTTCAAAATTTTGTCTTGCTCAGTTATAACTACATTAAAGATGGAACCCAAACCAATTGTCTGCATCGCAACTCCCCGCTTTGCAAACAGCTTGTTAATCCCTTCTTTTAATTGATTAGTTACCGCGAATACATTATGGAGCTCCTTTTCTAAAAGGTTGATTGTTGCCAGTCCAGCAGCAAGGATAGTTGGATGCCCATTATAAGTTCCACTATGAAACAGTACATCTTTCGCACTCGATTTTAAACTTTGACTCGAGTCGAACACATCGGAAGAAGCTTTAGGTGAACTTACCATCATGATTTCTTTTTTGCCGCCGACCATTCCTACCGGGAACCCGCCGCCAACCACTTTACCAAGCGCCGTAATATCCGGATTGATCTTATAGAAGGCCTGAGCCCCGCCAAGCCCCAGCCGAAACCCCGTTTTCACTTCATCAAAGATAAGCAGGATATCTAATTCTTCGGTCACTTTGCGCAGTCCATCCATAAACGATTGTTCAGCAGGGATAAAACCACCTTGCACAGGTTCAAGGACAACAGCAGCGATTTCATCCCTTCTTTTTGACAAAATATTAGCTGCTGCCTCCAGATCGTTAAATGGCAAAATTACTGTATGTTCCTCATGGTATGAATCTACGCCCCTTGATTCAATAACAGCATTCGGTTCATGCTGCAGCCCGACTTCATCGATCGGTGGATTCACGCTGAGGAGAACCTGATCAAACCCACCATGATAATGCCCTTCAAACTTAGCTATTTTGTTTTTCCCTGTGTAGGCATAAGCCATACGAGTGGCCAGAAGCGTAGCTTCTGTACCTGAGTTCGTATAGCGGAGCAATTCCAAACTCGGGTATAATGCTTGAATTTTCTTTCCCATTTTTACTTCAAGTGCGTGCGGGGTGCCAAATAAACTAGTACCATCTTCTTCAATTTGAGTATGGATTGCCTTGTTAATCTCCGGATGTCCGTGTCCATGCATTAACGCACCATAAGAAAGAAGATAGTCAATATATTCGTTTCCATCAACATCATATAAATAAGCACCCATCCCTTTCTTCATAATAACAGGATGGGGATCAAATGATTTAATATTTGCCGTTACTCCACCAGGCATTACTTCATTAGTCTGACTTAAAAATTCCTTAGAACCAGGGGTTTTCTCCACGTACTTTTTTATAGCCCGGTTTAATCCATCCTCTTTATCCATAATCAACCGCTCCTTGTGAAATAAATAATTCATAATATAATTATTAATGAAATTTTTGTTTCATTATAGAGCTGGAGGGGGCTTATGTAAATAGCAAGTCAAATAAATAGTGTGAATGAACTAATGAATTTAAAAGATCAGGATCAAATAACTAAAGCACGATGACAATTAAGGATCTCCAAAACAGCTCAACTTAAAAAGCTGAAGACCATTGAATGTAATGATCTTCAGCTTCCCCCGGCTCAAGAGACCTTCTGCAAAATCTCTTCTACCTTCTCATTGATTGGTTGGAAATCAGGGGCTGGTGTCTTTTCATTAGATAGCTGGTATTTTTCTTTCAAATGGGTAATGCGTTCCACGCTTTCGTCAATCCTGTCCTCACTTATTTCTCCATTTTCCACAGCCGCTTTTAATTCCTCAAAAACAGTAACAACCAAATCTGGATCATGGGCAACAAGCAGTAAATCTCCACCAGCTTTAACGGTCTCTACAGCAGCATCAGCGACATTATAGTGATCAGTAATGGCACCCATCGTCAAGTCGTCGGTGATGACCACACCATCAAAATTATAATCTTCTCGCAACATACCCGTAATTACCTCTTTCGACATAGATGCAGGGTAAACCTTGTCAATTTGCGGCAGCAGGATATGAGCAATCATGCTTACATCGGCACCCTCTGAGAGTGCTTTCTTGAACGGTAAAAGTTCCAGTTTGGTTAACTCCTCGTAACTTTTATCGACCTGTGGGAGTTCCAAGTGCGAATCCACACCGGTATCCCCGTGCCCTGGAAAATGTTTTATAACAGAAATAACTCCTTCACTCTGGATCCCTTTCATTGTCTGGATGCCAAGCCGGGTGACAATCTCCGGGTTGTCTCCAAACGAACGGTCCCCGATAACAGGATTATTTGGATTGCTGTTCACATCAAGAACCGGCGCGAAATCTAAATTGAAACCGAGTGCCTGCATCTGTTCTCCGAGAATGGTGCCGGCATTAAAGGCCACCTCCGGATCGCTCAGTTTCCCAATCGAACGGCTCGTCGGCAGGCTTTTTATTTGGTCAGGCATGCGTGTTACACTGCCGCCTTCTTCATCGACCCCCAGCAATAATGGGTTAGGGTTGTCAGCATTAGCCGTTTTCATATCATTTAAAAAGTCGATGGTTTGCGTGGCACTTTCGATGTTATGGCCAAATAAAATGAGGCCTCCAATGTGATACTCCTCAATGAGCTTCCTTGTGTCGGCGTTCATTCCAGTTCCGTTAACTCCGCCAAAAATCATTTGTCCGATCTTTTCATCAAGGCTCATATCATCAGAATTGTCGCCTTCGTTTATTTCTTTAGATAACGAAATATGGTTCACCTCTGGATTATCAGCATCATCGTCAGGTTTCGGCAGCACCCACTTCAAAACATAATCATCAGAAATATCATAAACAAGAATGATCTGATCGTAATCCTCGTCCTGATAGTATCGCGTATCATCAGGTTTCTTATATGATTTTATCGTATCCAGATTGAACGAGGTCACTTTTTCCTCTGACGAACGCACATCGGACACAATATTTTCCGCAATACCAACATCAATGTCACGTGATGAATAGTTTAAAAAAAGACCAGCATCCGTGTCATCGGTCTCCTCTGGTTTTCCCCAAGCTTCCTGGACATCATTGGCAGTCGTTTCACCAATCACGATCGGGCTGTCCGGGATTTTTCCTTGTTCGGCCAGATCAAATATAGTGTCCAAAGATGGTTCTGAGCCTTCTCCATCCCCATTACCCGGGGGTGGTTGTTCGCCTGCTTGTTTGTCCTTTTCATCACCGTCCGAAAAGGTAATAAAAATGAAAGCTGCCCCAAGAACGATGAGGGAAATGATAATAATTATGTTCATACGCTTGAACATCGTAAATTCCTCCGCGCTTTTCATTTAATCCGTATTCATTTCTACCTTCATTATCGCTGCTTGAGATCAGCCTTCTTTTGAAGAATCAACTATATGTATAAATGCCTCTTATGAACTATACCCCGAATATTAGACACTTTTAAAAAAGTGACTTTATTCGGGGTTCGGATCAAATTATGTGAAGACTTTTTTTAATTTGTTTCCACTATTTCTTCTAATATCACTCGGATTTTCTCTAAATATACCTAACAAATGTTATTTCCTGTTTTCATTAAAGTGAACAGTATCTTTTAAATCATTGTCCTCTTCTAATGAATTACTGCTGGCCATCTTTTTCACAAATTCCTTAACGGTCTTAACGCTTATGCCGGATTCCCAGTATTCAGCGATTTCAGGTGTCACTTTGACAAGTACAACATTTGGGTCGTCGGCAGAAGTGTTCAGCAGTTTACCGAGAATCTTATTCCAATACTCTTTCTTCTTATTGTCATCTTGGACAAATTCAGCAGTGCCGCTGATCGATACATAGGATTTGCCGGCGTATGCTAAGTTAACCGCAGGGTTATGGTCGATATCCCTATATTTCTCTGTGTCTTTTTCTGTAATGAACCAAATCGCTTCCTTATCCATTTCTACTTCTTGCGTGTGCATGGGCCGGGACATCAGCTTGCCTTCCGGGGATACCGTAGTCAGCATTGCCACCTTCTCATCTTTAATCAAATCTTTGATTTTTTTAATGGTTTCCTGGTTTTCGGTTGGTTGATCAGCCATTTATGGTTCCCTCCTTCTCGTCTTAAGCAGTTGGCCATCTATCATATCTTCTTTTTTCTTTTCCCGGAAAGCCACAAAATTACACTTTTCCCAACCCTCATTCATTGTTAGATTTTTTTCGTTAAAATTCTTTCCCGGTAAATAATTATTGGGATTTTTAGAAATATCCCGACGTCGCTTTCACACGCTAAATTTGGTATAAGTTATGATACCCCTTAATGGGAGAGAAGAATAAGAACCTTCCAGCTCTTTTCCTGCGCTTACAACATCCCATATTCCCCTTGCACTTTTCGGTCGATACTATTAAAGTATATACTGGTTGAAACCCATCCTAACTGGTTATAGATAAGAAAGCAGGAACATTTCACTTTTAAATTTTGGAACAACAGCGTTCCTTAAGAAAGGTTTAGATATATTATGAAAGATCACTTTTGGCATGAGCTGCCGCGACCGTTTTTTGTGCTGGCTCCGATGGAAGCCGTAACTGATGTTGTTTTTCGTCATGTCGTAAGTGAAGCCGCAAGACCCGACGTGTTTTTTACAGAGTTTGCGAATACGGAGAGCTACTGCCACCCAAAAGGAAAAGACAGCCTGCGGGGACGGCTGACGTTCACAGAAGATGAACAGCCGATCGTCGCGCACATATGGGGAGATAAGCCCGAATACTTTAGCCAAATGAGTATCGGTATGGCAGAGATGGGGTATCGAGGCATTGATATCAACATGGGCTGTCCTGCACCTAATGTCGCAACGAAAGGAAAAGGGTGCGGACTTATCCGTCGACCGGATGTTGCAGCCGACATCATCCAGGCGGCCAAAGCGGGTGGCCTGCCCGTCAGTGTGAAAACCCGTCTCGGTTATTCGAAAGTAGACGAGTGGCATGACTGGCTGAAGCATCTCCTGGAACAGGATATCGCAAACCTTTCCATTCACCTCCGTACGAAAAAAGAAATGAGTAAAGTCCCGGCTCACTGGGAACTGATTCCCGAGATCAAGAAGCTCCGTGATGAAGTTGCGCCTCATACGCTTCTGACGATTAACGGAGACATTCCTGATCGACAGAAAGGACTTGAACTCGTGGAAAAATACGGTGTGGACGGAGTAATGATCGGCCGCGGCATCTTCCACAACCCGTTTGCTTTTGAAAAAGAAAAGAAAGAGCACACAAGCGAAGAACTACTTGACCTCCTTCGCCTGCAGCTCGATCTGCATGATAAATATTCCGAAGAACTTGAGCCGCGTCTTTTCAAGCCGCTTCTCCGCTTCTTCAAGATATATGTCCGCGGTTTCCGGGGAGCAAGTGAGTTAAGGAATCAGCTGATGAGCACGAAATCCACCGAGGAAGTACGTGCACTGCTTGATGAGTTTAAAGAAGAATATGGTGGAGTAACGGAAGAAAAAAGTTTTTCTGTTTCGAGGTAAGTCTTTTTAGAGAGGAAAGCCCATTGGGCTTTCCTCTCTTTTATTGGCAGAGGAGCAGAAGGGACTATTCCAACCACTAAGCGTAGTGTTAGTAACGTTTACAAAAAAGCATGTGTAGTGCAGAATAAAGCAGTCCCCACCTCGTTCAGGTCCTTGTTGATATTTACTAACCTTCATTCAACACTTTTTATCCAAGATAAATGATCTATACAAATACAAAAAAGCTTCTCTATCTAGGGAGAAACTTTTTTTGTTAACACTCAATAAATTCAATACTAAATCTTCGCTTTTTCTCTTATATAATTCCGGGCAATAATAGCTTGTTCCAGGGGGTTGGCTTTTGCCGGATCCTGTTCAGCTTCAACCAGCATCCATCCTCTATAATCCCGGTGGGCTAACGTTTCAAAAATCGGACCAAAGTCAATGTCTCCGTTTCCCGGCACTGTAAACATCCCTTCTTTTACGCCTTCAAGAAATGGCGTCTTTTTCTGCCGGACCTGTGCTGCAACATTATCTCTAACATCTTTTAAATGAACATGTTTGATCCGGGGCAAATGCAGTTTTAACACATCCAGTGGATCCTCACCAGATAAATAAAGGTGTCCCGTGTCAAATAGAAGAGAGACCTTGTCTTCATCTGTGATATTCATCAGCTTATCGATTTCATCTTTTGTCTGTACACCTGTACCCATGTGATGATGAAATACAATATTCATCCCTTTCTCATGAGCATGCTCACCGAGAAGGTTTAAACCTTCAGCTAAACGTTCCCATTCTTCTTCATTGAAATGAGGCTTAGCTTCAAATAAAGGAACATCCTCTTTTTGAATACTGCGCCCCTGTTCAGATACTACTATAACTTCAGCACCCATTTCATGAAGAAAATCACGATGTTTTATGAAAGCTTCCTCTGTCTCCTGAAAAGGACGGGTAGTGAGGAAGGAACTAAACCATGCACTGGCAATTTGCAGATGCCGTAATTCAAGTGCTTTCCTTAACTGCTGTGGATCCTTTGGATATTTATTACCTACTTCTGTTCCCTCAAATCCTGCTAGTGCCATTTCACTGACACACTGTTCAAAAGTATTCCCGCTCCCTAATTCAGGCATATCATCATTAGTCCAGCCGATTGGGCAAATCCCCAGTTGAACCGTCTGATCTTTAAACATCTTCCATCAGCCTCCTACCCTTTTATAAACGCTTACAAATTTATACAGAAAAAACAGACTGGGACAAAAATGAATAAATCATAAAATAATCCGAATGATTCTGTAGAAATCGGTTCGGATTATTTTATGGTAAAGAGAACCCACAACATCGCTCCGTCAAAATACTTCGCTTTCCTGCGGGTCGGCTCGCGCTGTTCCCACAGGATTCTTCCTATTTGACTACGCTAATGATCTGCGTTTATACGAATGTTCGTTGTTCGACATTACTGCTTAACTTATGTCCCAGCTTTTTTCCGCTGACTTATACCCAGCGTGTGGTCATGACTTTCTTACGAGTAAAGAATTCTACGCCGTCCTTGCCATTGGCATGCAAGTCTCCATAGAAAGAGTTTTTCCAACCAGAGAACGGGAAGAATGCCATAGGTGCCGGAACTCCAATATTGACCCCAAGCATACCTGCATCAATCGTTTCACGGAACTGCCGGACACTGCCCCCATCTCTAGTAAAAATGCAGGCTCCATTGGCAAATGGGGATTCATTCGTGACTTCTACAGCCTCATCTAAATTCTTAACTCGTACGATTGAAAGAACAGGTGCAAAGATTTCATCCTGCCAGATCTTCATTTCAGTGGTTACATTATCGAAAATGGTTGGTCCGACAAAATAACCTTTTTCCTGGGAGGTCACATCTTGACGACCATCTCTGATAAGCTTCGCGCCTTCTTGTTCACCCTTTTCAATATAGCCGATCGTACGTTCTTTGTGCTGTTCACGAATCACCGGTCCCAAGAAAACATCATCTTCAAGGCCGTTTCCAATTTTGATCTCGTCTACTTTACTCTGAAGCTGATCAATAAACTCATCCGCTACAGAATCTTCAACAGCAACTACAGAGGCAGCCATGCAACGTTCTCCAGCTGAACCAAATGCCGCATTAAGAATTTGAGTTGAAGCATTATCAAGGTTCGCATCATTTAAAACGATAGAATGGTTTTTCGCTCCAGCAAGAGCTTGTACACGTTTCAAGTTTTCTGTACCACGCTTATAAACATATTCTGCTACTGGTTGAGATCCAACAAAGGAGATTGCAGCAACCTGCTTATGGTCAAGAAGCCCGTTTACAACGTCGTGAGCACCATGAACGATATTAAATACGCCTTTTGGCAGTCCTGCTTCTTCTAAAAGCTCAGCTAAGCGGTTGGCCAGCAGCGGCGTGCGTTCAGACGGCTTCATAATGAAGGTGTTTCCTGTAGCAATGGCCATTGGGAACATCCAGCAAGGAACCATCATCGGGAAGTTAAATGGTGTGATTCCTCCAATCACTCCGATTGGATAGCGGCTCACGCCTGATTCAAGACCATTCGCAATTGATGGCAGTTGGTCACCCATCATAAGAGTCGGGGCCCCTGTCGCAAATTCAACATTTTCAATTCCTCGTTGAACTTCACCTTTTGCTTCTTTTAAGTTTTTACCATTTTCTATCGTAATTAATTCCGCTAATTCATCCCAGTGATCGACAAGCAATTGCTGATATTTGAATAAGATACGCGCTCTTTTCGGAACAGGCACCTCTTTCCACTCCTGGAAAGCTTGCTTAGCAACGTTCACTGCATAATCTACATCTTCATGTGAGGAAATTGGCACCCTGGCAATGACTTCTCCAGTGGCTGGGTTGTAAACCTCTTCTGTTTGGTCGCTTTTCGCATCCACCCATTCGCCGCCAACATAATTTTTTAGTGTTTTTACTTCACTTGTCACATTACTCATTTAAATATCCTCCTTAAATAATGATGGATTTATATAAGATTCTTTATATTCCAGAAAAACTATGAAATCTCCTGTCTTTCTGCTTTTGCCATAAAGTTATCAATTTCATTAGCCGTCGGCATTGCGTCTGAACAACTATGTCTTGAAATGACAATAGCAGCAGAAGCACTTCCATATTCCATCGCTTTTGATAAGTCCCACTGTTGGAATAAACCATAAATAAATGCGGATGCATAGGAGTCGCCGGCACCAAAGGTTTTCAAGACTTTAGTTTTAAAAGTACCGCTCGTATGTGAGTGTCCGTCTTTTGTATAAGCGAAGGAGCCTTTTGATCCGTGCTTAATCACCACAATTTCAGCGTTATGACTAAACCACTTTGAAGCAGTCTCTTCGTCTGTTTTCTTTTCTTTTTCGAACTGTTCCATCATGTCGAACTCATCACGTGTTCCAATAATGACATCACATTTTTCCGCAGCCAGGTTATAATACGTAGCTGTTTCTTTATCGTTGCTCCAGGTGTATGGACGGTAGTCAATATCAAAAATAACCACTACCCCGTGTTTCCTGGCGTATTCCAATGCTAGGAATACAGCTTCTCTCGAAGGACTTGCTGCAAGTGCCGTCCCAGAGATATGCAGGGCCTTTACGTTTTTTACATAATCCTCAGAAACATCATCTGTGCTTAGTTTTAAATCTGCCACGTTATCCCGATACATTAAGATGCTGCAATCCTCTGGACTCTTAATTTCAGTGAAGGCCAAGCCTGTAACGGCTCCTGTATGGTCAACAGCTATATTTGATGTATCAATTTGGTCTCCTTTTAAATAATCGACAATGAAACGACCCATTTGATCATCTGAAACCTTACCGATAAATCCTGGTTTCAACCCTAGTCTTGCAGCTCCAATAGTAATATTCGCCGGGGAACCTCCGACATATTTTGTGAAAGATTTTGTTTCTTCCATTGGACGGTTAAACTGGTCTGCATTTAAATCAATGCAAAGTCTTCCAATTCCAATAAGATCTAAGGGTCGATCTTCTTTGAAATCTAAGTTATACACGTGATCCCCTCCATTAATTCATAACTTTTAAGAATCGTAGACTCTTCCTTCGCTTATTCAACTGAAAGCGTTTAAATATCTTAACTTTACAATATAATACTTTGAGTATAATTGCAACGAAAAGTTACATAATATAATCAAAAATTAACCTAAAATTACTCAAACACATCCAACAAAAGCTATAAAACAGGATTTTTCCTCTCTAAACTTACTCATATCAAAAAATAGGAAACGACTATTCCAATAAAGCCAAAAATCAAAGTAAAGGGCAAGTTCGTCAATGTAATGGCATATGGGTTTTGCTGGGTATTCACGGATGTCATAGTAACCACAATCCCATACGTTCCAGAACTTGCTGTAGCCAAAGCACCTACAATCAACATCACTCCAATTCCCATAGGGTTGAAGACTTCAAAAAACGGTTGTAAGATTTCAAGCAATACACCAATTGTTGCAATCGGGTGTACTCCCAGGAGACCCATCCCTATGTAAGTGAATAAAATTAAACCAAGAATAATCACAGGGTATTCTTTAAATGTAGTAAAGGGATATTGAATCCACGTAAGAGCCTCAGTTTGGTTAAGACTCTTCGAAAAAAAGGATAAAGAAATAAAAAGGACGACAAAATTCTGCAAGTGGTTTGTTTTCTGCCGCCATGTTTTGTATCCAATTCTTAAGAAAAGAAAAACTTTTTTCATAAAGAAAGCCCAAACAAGAGAAAACGGAAAAATGACAAGGGTAACAGCAAGAATAAAACTAAGTTGAAACCACTGGCTTGTTATCATCACCGCAGCTAAGAACAACCCTAAAATCATCATTAATTTGAGCATTTTCAAATAGATATCCTTCTTAGCCTTATATCTATCTGCTAATCCATCCCCTTTATAAGGAATTGACCGAAACGAGTGCTTTTCCAGCTGTAAGTCGATGATTAAAACGGTGAACGATATCAGTAATAGCCAGGGAAGATAACTGAGATAGCTGATCCCTGTAGCATCAACCACGATCCCGACGATAATTTCCATCGGACTCCATATCATGGTCAAGGCATAAGCCCGAATTGTGGACCTCGCAATAAATCGATCACGAATTCTTTTTTCCATTCTCTTTAATGAATCTATCAATATTCCCTGGGACAAGTTCACAGCTGATAAATTCAAGAACATCATTAAAGTGCCGCTTGTAAAAACACTTTTAGGGTACAAATCACCTAGGTGACTTACATTCACTTTCATAAGCCCTTTAATATTTTTCTCATAACGTCCAATATAAGCAGCACTATTGATCCATGGCAGCATGCTTAAAAAAGCCAGGAGATTCATATTAGATATAAGGTACAAAGGGAAATAGTGAAAGGGGATACCGGCTGTAAGAAACATTAAGCTTCCAGCAGTTAGAAATATACCTCCCAGGACTTGAAACAAACGGGTTGCGTAAAAAAATGAAAGCAATAGCATCGGAACAGCTAAAATTGCTACTGCCCAATTAAGGTATGTGATAACCAGGAACACATCCACCAAGTACAAAGCTAAAACTAAGGAATATAAAATAAACAGCCGCTCAGACAACCCTTGCTTCATATCAACCTCTCCAATGTATCAGGAGTATGAATAAACAATACAGAAGGGGGAGGATGCCCCCCCTCGCCTGCTAATTAGATGCTAGGCAAATAGTTTGTCAATCTCATCAAATTCTTGTTTACTTATATCCACTTCGAGCGTTTTTAAATTACTTTTTACTTGTTCTCCATTTTTTGCTCCGGGAATAATTACATCCACAGCCTCATGCGCCAGGTACCAGGCAAGCACCAAATGAGGGATATCGATACCTTTCTGATTCGCGATCTTATGCAGCTGCTCTACTTTTTCCAGGTTATTCATAAACGCATCCCCTTGAAAATGAGGCATGCTGGAGCGCAAATCAGACTCCGGGAACGTTGTATGTTTGTCGTATTTACCTGCAAGAAGACCCGACGCTAACGGAAAAAACGGCACAAAGGAAATGTTATTTTCAAGAGTGTAAGGGAAGAGCTCTTTTTCTGAATCTCTCTGCAATAAATTGTATAACCCTTGAAATACATCGACGTACCCGTCCTGATTGGCTTCCTTCAGCTGATCAAGGCTCATATTGGAAACACCAATGGAACGTATTTTACCTTCGTCTTTTAGTTCTTTGAGAGCCCCTACAGCTTCACTTTTCGGAGTGTCTTCGTCAGGAAAATGAATATAGTACAAATCGATGTAATCAGTCTGGAGACGCTTCAAACTTTCTTCCACTGATTGCTTAAGAAAGGCAGGAGAGTTATCCAGAACTTCCTTACCATTAACAAACTTTTGGGCACCTTTCGTAGCTAAGACCACTTCATTGCGATTGCCCATTTCTTTGATCGCTTTTCCTACTAACTCTTCCGAATATCCAGGACCATATATAAAAGCGGTATCCAGAAAATCTACACCATTTTCCACAGATTCTTTTACCATATCCACTCCCTGCTGTTCATCAAGATTTGGATACAAGTTATGGCCGCCGACAGCGTTGGTTCCAAGTCCGATGGGATTTACATATAAGTCTGTGCGTCCAATTCTAGTTTTTTCAGCCATTTTACTTACCCCTTTCTAATAGAAGTATTTATGTCTATTTAAAAAGGCGACCTATTACAGGCCCCCTCCTCTTCATGCTTTCTTACTGCTCATAAACTCTCTCATCTTACTTTTGGCCATCTCTTTCATCGCTTCTTTAGCCGGCGTATGAAAAAGTCTGGGTTCATACACTTGCGCATCAGCATTCAGAACTTTTCTAACCGCGTTCGTCCACGCTTGTATACACTCTGTGTTGACATTTACCTTGGCGTGTCCGAGCGTGATCGCTTTTTGTAATTGATAAACGGGAATGCCGGATCCTCCGTGGAGCACAAGCGGCACTTGGGTCATTTCAGAGATTTGTTTCATCTCATCAAAACCTAACTTCGGTTCCCCCTGGTAAGGGCCGTGGACAGAACCGAGAGCTGCTGCCAATGCATCTACATTAGTCTCTTCGACCAGCTTTAAGCATTCCTCAGGATCAGCATATTTCACCCCGCCGACCACGCCATCCTCCGTTCCGCCGACAGATCCAACCTCAGCCTCTACAGAAACCCCTTTAGAATGAGCGTAATCGACTACTTTTTTTGTCATTTGTATATTTTCATCAATTTGGTATTGCGAGCCGTCGATCATAACGGATGTGAAACCAGCATCCACAGCAGCTTTACAGCGTTCGATACTCTTGCCATGATCAAGATGCAAGGCAACCGGTACAGTAATAGACATCTCTTTGACAAGGCTTTCCACCATAGATACTACCGTCTGAAACCCGCCGAGATAATCGATCAATCGGTCAGATGCTCCCAATATTAATGGAGATTTCTCTTCCTCTCCTGCAGCTAGAAAAGCCTGGATGGATTCCAAGTGATTAATATTAAATTGGCCTACCGCATAATTTTTCCGCTTTGCTTTTAACAGCATCTCTTCCATAGATACGAGAGTAGACAGCACATTTTCTTTCGTATTCATAGGTATCAATCCTCTTATTTAAATTGGTTGAGTGTCATAATGCCTTGATACGACGTTCAAGGTGGTATCCTTAGCCTTCTTGATCACTTCTTCTGCATCCATTTGATAGTATTCAGGTCTGAATAACTCTACAGATACGACTCCATCTTCATAACCAATATCTTTCAAGGTAGATAAGAGACCATCTAAATCAATCGCACCCTCTCCAGGCCAGACACGATCTTCATCTCTTAATAATCCAATTGGAAAATCTTCTGTATCATCAATATGGAGAATAAAAATCTTTTTACCGTCTGCTTTTTTCAAAGATTCATAGCTTGAGCCCATGGCATGAAAATGAAAGCAGTCAAAGACTAACCCTACATTTTCACGATCTGCCTTTTGCACTATATCGTAAGCCTGCTCAAATGTATTAATCGTGCACTCTGGGTGCCCCACAAACTCCAGAGCAACCTTAATGCCATAAGGTTCTGCAATGTCAGAGAATTTTCTGAGCATTTTTACTGAACTTTCTTCAATGTCCTTCAGCAAAATTTTCTCTTCTGTTACAAGTGGAACAGCAACAACATATTGAATACCCAGTTCGCTTCCTGTTTCCACCATTTTTGTGAACTCATTTAATACTTCTTCTTCATTTTTCCGATTATTAAAAAAGACCAGAGCATTTAAGGCTAATGGCTTAATATGATGGTTCTGAAAAAAATTTTTTAAATCCTCCAAAGAATGGGATTCAAGGTATTCAGGGAGTTTATCCATTGCACGTATTTCAATGTAATCATATCCATGCCTGTCACAATAATTTAAGTCGTTCTCAAGGTTTGAGTTTTCAAGCGTTGTCGCCTGGTTAAAACACAATTTCATTCTCTGCTCCTCCTTAACTGCGTCACATAGGGGCGGCCTATGTGACGCGCCAATTCTTAATGATGACTGGATCTCCAAATATTAAATATTTAATCCCTCTTTAATCGATTTCAGAGTGACTTCATTGGACCATTCAGGTTTATCAGGGTAAGAGAATACTGAGTTTGTTACAATCCCATCAAATTCCATTTCTCTTAATTTCCGATAGAGTGCTTCAAAGTTTACTTCCCCTTCCCCAGGATTCAAATGCTGGTGGACCGTAACGTTTGCATCAGGTGGATTGACAATATACCTTAATCCAAAGGCAGCTTTATGATTGAGCGTATCCGCAATTAAAACATGGTCAAGTAAATCTCCCGCTTCCTCCAAGTGTTGTTCAACATCACCAATTCCATCATCGTAAAAGAAAGCATGCGGAACAGAATAAACTAACTTAATCCACTCTTTATCCAGTGCCCGAATCATTTTAATAGCTTCTGTATTTAACTCAATAAAATCATGTGGATGGGATTGTAAATTAAGTTTGATTCCCTCTTTTTCAAAAAGTGGCATAAGCTCATCCATAGACCTCACAAAAGCCGCTTCACTTTGAACCGGACGGCTTTTGTCGCCGGCAAACTCGCTGTTCATTAAATCCACCCCTAATTCAGAAGTGACTTCAATACAACGTTTCCAATTTCGCACTGCAGCTTGACGTTCTTCTTCAATAGGAGAAGACCATTGTTGAACTGGGAGTACAGAAGAAATTTTGACACCGGCATCTGAACAATATCTTTTTAAATCTTTAATCAGCTGTTTATCCACCTTAGGGTATTCATTAAACCAAATGAAATCTTTTCGCGGCGATAACTCTACATATTCATACCCTAATCTAGCAACAGTATCGATCGTATCTTTTAGATTTGTATTGTCACGATAATGTGATGGATCATATGCTAAACGCAATGTAAACATCTCCTTTTTAAAACGGTTTGAATTCATCTTGACTTGCTGTATATCCAGCTGGTTTTCTTATGAAATTTCATTATAATTTAATTTCGGACAACTGCTTCCTTTTTATAGAAATCCGGAGTATCCTCAAGGTTGATACCTACTTCTTCTCCCGTTTCCTGGGCTTGCAGGCAAGCATCAGCAGTTACGGCCGCAATGTATCCATCCCATGATGTAGGACCTTGAGGTTGTCCCTCTTTTTCCAGTGAATCGAAGAAATTTTGCAGCTCTTTGTTGTAAGCATCCATAAACCTTACTTTCCAATCGTTTAAGATGTTTGAACTCAGCTTCGATTCTTTACGGACAACTACGCTGGCTACTTCCGGCAGATTAGCAATCCCTTCTTCTCCCATGACTTCACACTGGATGTCATAACCGTATTTACAGTTGACAAAAACTTCCGCATTAATCAGCACGCCTCCCTTTGTTTTAAGGGTGAAGACCTGTGGGTCCTGCAACTCGTCATGAGAGTGCTTCGTTTTTTTAGGGAAATCTACTCTTACCGATTGATAATTGTCGTTGATCAACCAGTGCAGGGCATCAATTTCATGGATCAATGTTTCTGTTACTGCCATATTGGTTTTATAATTCTCATCAACCCCGGGGTTTCTGTGGGAACAGCGGATCATCAGCGGAGCGCCGATATCGTTATTGTCTAATGCCGCTTTTAACTGCACGTACCCTTCATCGTAACGACGCATAAACCCTACTTGCACAAGACGCTTCCCATGCTTCTGTTCAGCTTCGACAATTCTCATACACCCTTCAGCTGTAGTCGCTAACGGTTTTTCACAGAAAACATATTTCCCTGCTTCAATAGCTAGAAGAACACTCTGCTCATGAGCAGGTCCCCAGCTTGTTACAAAAACGGCATCAATGTTTGAATCTCCTACAAGAGCCACATCGTCAGGATAGACAACAGCATCCAAATTATAATCTTCTACAGCTTTATAGGCTGACTCTTGATTTACATCTGTAACCGCTTTAACTTCTCCACCCGATAAAATGTTCTCAATTCGGTCGATATGTTCTCTTCCAATTGCACCTGTTCCAATAACTCCAACTCTGATTGTCATAGCAATCCTCCTCTAATTTTATAAAGCTTTTGTTTTAATATTTTGTTTTTGATTTTCTCGTTTCTTAAAATAGGACTCTATTTCTTCTAATGTTTTACCTTTTGTTTCAGGCAGGAACTTGGCCACAAACGCAATTGCTAACACTCCAAGAGCTGCAAATATAAAGAATGTGGAAGACAATCCGATCCCAGCAAGCAAAATAGGGAAAACAAAGCTGACCCCGAAATTAACCATCCATAGAACGAATACCGAGAGTCCCATTCCCAAACCGCGCAGCCGCAGCGGGAAGATTTCCGCCAGCATCAGCCAGGTAACAGGAGAAATAGCCCCTTGCTGGAAACCTAAGAACATCACCGTTAAACTGATAACCACATACGGTAAAGCAGCTGTTCCTTCAAGAACTAAAGATGAAATACCAATCAAGAGTAATGCCGTTAAAGTTCCGACTTGGCCAACCAGAAGCATAGGCTTGCGCCCGACCTTTCCTAACAGCCAAATTCCCACAAAAGTAGCAAGTACGGAGATAACACCATTGGAAATATTAGCTGTTAAAGCCGCATTTGTACTAAACCCAGCATCTCTTAAAATCACGGTTCCATAGTACATTATGGAGTTAACACCGGTGATTTGCTGAACAACCGCAATCCCTATACCAAGAAACAATATATGTCGGACCCAAGGAACAGTTAGGTCCTTGTACGTCGCCTTATCCATGTTTTCTTCCATAATAACTGTGGCATCAATTTGGTTATATTCCCCGCGCACTTTTGATTTTTCGCGGATCTTGTCCAACACACCCATTGCTTGATCTTTTTTCTCATTTTTCATCAGCCATCTAGGGCTTTCCGGAAGCGGCAGCATACCAAAGAATAAAACCACAGCAGGAACAGCTGCTATTAATAACATAATTCTCCAGATACTATCGTTTCCTTCAGCCATGTTTCCTAAAACAGCATTGATTGTAAAGGCCAGAAGCTGCCCTGTTACAATCATCAATTCATTTTGTGTTACCATCCGTCCCCGGCTCTCGGATGGAGCCATTTCTGCCAAGTAAGTAGGAACTGTCACAGACGCTCCCCCAACTGCAAGTCCAAGTAAAAATCGGAAGATGATCATGATAGTTACACTCGGTGCGAAAGACACCCCTAACGTAGCTATAAAGAAAAGTACTGCCAGGAAAATAATCGTTTTCTTCCGACCGAATCCATCAGATACTCTGCCTCCAACAATTGCTCCAATAGCTGCTCCGAATAAGAGCGAGCTAGTCACTAACCCTTCAAGAAAGGGGGTTAAATTAAGCTGACTTTCTTCGGACATGTATGGGAGCGCCCCATTAATAACGCCTGTATCATAACCAAACAAAAGCCCGCCAAATGTTGAACAAGCAATGATGATAAACAAAAACTTCCGCGGGGTCATATTTTTTTTCATTACCTCGGCCTCCAAAAGTTATCATATTTTTAATATTGGAAAAATTAAAAATGTAACCGTTTGCTGAAATAAGTAAACTTTCAGGAGAATGGAGCCCCCACTCCCCCGGTTTAACAACTAATACTGCTTCGCTTCCTCAAGCATCTTCATTCGAAACTCGTGTGCTTTTTGAACGCTTTGCTGTTCGGACACTTCCGCTACTCCTACGTTCCACCAGCTTTGATAGCCGTCTGTCATCGTCTTTGGCAACACTTTAATATCGATCAGTGTAGAGACTTTCTGTTTTTTTGAATCTTCCAAAGCTGCTTCTAATTCTTCCATGGAATGCACTTTATAAGTTTTCGCACCATATCCTTCTGCCACTTTCGCATAGTCAATGTTCATAACTTCATTCTTATCTGTCCTAAATTCACAATAGTAACTGCCGCTGCCATGATCCATTTGCAAATTATTGATACAGCCATAGCCAGAATTATCAAACAGAAGAACATTGATTTTTTCATGATATTGAAGAGAAGTAATCAGCTCTGAATGAAGCATTAGAAAACTTCCATCGCCAACAATCGAATATACTTCTTTATCCGGATTCGCAAGCTTCAAGCCAAGTGTTCCGGAAATTTCGTAGCCCATGCAGGAATAACCGTATTCTAAATGGTAAGTATTCGGTACAGTTGAATGCCAGAGTCTTTGTAAGTCGCCAGGCAGAGAACCTGCCGAACAAATAATCACACTGCTCGGGTCGATCGTTTCATTTATCTTTAACAGAGCAGTTGTCTGAGGAAGGTCTGTCTTCAACACATCTGCATATTCGTTCAGAACTTCTTGTGAAAAGTGGTTCTTAATTTCAGGGTCAAAGGATTCTCTGTTGTAAACCACTTCACTCAAACGCCCCCGCTCTTTCAGCCATTCAGATTTCAGCTCTTGTATTTCCGGGCCAAATTCTGATTCATATCCATCCAGCATCGGCTGCAATTGCTCTAAAGTAAGTTTCGCATCGGCCACTACCTGGAATCCGTCCATTTTATAGGACTGCATTCGATTGACGTTTATATTAAGAAAGCGAGTGTTCTCAAAGTCAAAAGCAGTTTTTGAAGAAGTAGCAAAGTCGGTGTACCTGGTACCTACTCCAATAATGAGATCTGATTGCTTTGCTGCCTTATTAGCAGCCAGAGTGCCTGTAATACCAAGACCGCCTAGATTGTTTTTGAAGTCTGATTCTACTGTAGACTTTCCTGCCTGTGTTTCTACCAATGGAATATTATGCTTTTCAGACAAATCTATTAGAATTTCACGGGCTTGAGAGTATTTTGCCCCTCCACCTACTAGAATGACAGGCTTTTTACTATTACGGATTAACTCTTCCGCACCTTTTAACTCACGTTCGCGCGGGATCGGCCTGTCCATATAATGGATCCGTTTCTTGAAGAAGTCTGCATCGAAATCATACGCTTCCCCTTCGACATCCTGAGAGATTGATATTGTCGCCGGTCCTGCCTTTGCAGGGTCAGTCATAACTTCAAAAGCGCGAATTAAACTGCTCATTAACTGTTCCGGCCGTGTCACACGATCCCAATATCTAGAAACAGGCTTCAAGGCATCATTGGTTGTAGTCGATATACTATTTTCTTGTTCAAACTGTTGAAGAACAGGGTCTGGCTGCCTCGTAGCGAATGTATCACCTGGCAAGAACAATACCGGAATATTATTCGCAAGAGCTGTCGCTGCTGCTGTAACCGTATTAGCCGAACCTGGACCTACGGAGGTTGTGACAGCATAGATTTTTTGTCTGAGTTTTTCTTTACTGTAGGCAATAGCTGCAAGCGACATACCTTGTTCGTTCTTTCCCTGGATGACCTTCAGTTCTCCAGAGTCTTGTTCAAGAGCCTGCCCTATCCCGAGAACATTCCCGTGACCAAATATATTAAAAATCCCCTCTACAAAAGGAAACTCTTCTCCATCCACATGAATATATTGGTTATTTATAAATTTGATTAGTGCTTGAGAGGTTGTTAAACGAATCGTTTCTTTCATATTCGGTCCACCTTTACATTCTTTTTAGTTTCATATTTTCATTGATTTTTAATCACGATTTACAATCCATTCGTGATCATCATCATTATTGAACTTCCACTTCCGGACAGGTCCTGCCATTACATTTAAATAATAGGACGTATATCCATCAGGTACTCCCACTGGATGATAACCTTTTGGAACAATGACAACATCCCCATTTTCTGCTGTCATCGTTTCATCTAGGGAGCGATCATCTGTATATACCCGCTGAAATACAAAACCTTGTTGAGGATCCATTTCATGATAGTAGGTTTCTTCTAAAAAAGATTCTTCAGGTAAATTATCCTGATCATGCTTATGCGGTGGATAGGATGACCAGTTTCCGCTCTCTGTATAAACTTCAACCACAAGAAGACTGTTGGCTGAGGGATCATTGTCAGGAAGAATATTGTGTACTTTTCTTTTGTTGTTGTATTTCCCTCTAGGCTCCACATCGATTGAGTCCGCTTTAATCAGCTTAGTGGGAAGTTGTTCTTCAGAAGGTGAATAGCATAAAGCAACCCGAGAGTCAGTAACCGCTTTCAATTCAAAGATGCGATCATTTGAAACATACACACTATCCGTTGGTTTTTGTTCAAATACACTGTTACGGGTACCGAGATTTTTAAATGTTTCTTCGCCTGCAGTGATATCAACCTTGCCGGTTAAAGCGACTATACAACACTCCGAATCATTCAACTGTTCACCATAGAATGAACCCTTTTCCAAGTCCACTACTTTAAACCCTACATACTCTAAATTGGTTTGTTCTCCTGTAATATCGTGAACTATGGTTACACCTTCAGACTTCACCACATGTTCAGGCTTTTTAAGTAAATGACTCATTTTCATCCCTCCATTAGTTCAATTTCATCAACTAAACGCTCACAAAATAATTAACCAACAGTTATTCTTAAAACAACTATAAAACAACTTAAACCCTGTATACGACATCAAAAATGTTAACTTTTGGTTAACTTATTGTTAAATTATGATTCAAGCATATTACTAAAATTATTTTCAGTCAACCATTTTTCAGAATTTTTCTTTCAAATGAATGGGCGTAATTCTGAACAGGTCATGGGTAGATCAACTTCACATTATTTTTTTCAGCAAACTGATTGTATTTATCTTCCGTCGGTTTATCAGTTACTAGATAATCGATGTCTTCTATATCACAATAAGTGGTTAATGAATAATGATCGAATTTACTCTGATCTACCAGAAGGAAAACTTCTTTACTCCTATCGACCACCGTACTTTTAATCTGTGTCTCTTGAGGAGAAGAGTTCGTTACCCCATTCGTTAAAGAGATGCCTGTAGAAGCCATGAATGCTTTACTAAAATTATAATTCTTAACCGATTCTGCACTTTCCAGCCCTGCATAAGACTTGGTAGTCCTCTCATACATACCGCCAGTTGAATAAATCTTTAAATTACTGTAAGGAGTGGCTTCGAGCGTAAAATCAAGATTATTTGTAACGATTATCAAATTTTTATCCTTTATAAATTCCAACATCTCTACTGTTGTTGTACCGGAATCAAGAAAAATGATATCTCCATCCTCTACGTAGGAGGCTGCCATTTCTGCAATTTTAATTTTCCCTTCTTGATTTTGCACTTTTCGGTCATGGTAGGGTACAGTAGAAGATTTGTTGGCTGACACTCCTCCATACACCTTTTTGAGCCTGCCCTGTTCTACTAATTCCTGGACATCCCTCCTGATCGTGTTTTTAGAAACGTTAAATTCTTTAACTAAATCGTCCAGCGAGGCTGTCTGCCTCTTTTCCACATACTGAAGAAGTTCATTAATCCGCTTAATCTTTATCATTGCAATGACCCCAATCTTATTTGGTATTCGTTTTTTATTCATAAAAAAATGAAACTTTAATTTCTGTCTCACTCTATATTACCAAAAAACACTCAAAACTTCACCATTTTATGAGGAATTTTTAGATTAAATGTATATATTTTTTTAATTTTATGATATATTCATGATAAAATTAATCAAGGAGGAAAAATAAATGCCATTAGTTCGATTTGATCTCGTAGAAGGAAGATCTGAAGAAGAATTGCGGTCATTATTGGACGCTTCACATGAAGCAATGGTAGATGCTTTCCAAGTGCCGGACCGTGACCGTTATCAGATTGTTCATCAGCACCCAGTCCAGGAGATGATCATACAAGATACAGGCCTCGGATTTGAGCGAAGCAGGGATGTGGTCGTTATTTCATTAACAAGCAGACATAGAACAGAAGAACAAAAGGAACACCTATATCAAAATTTAGCTGCTTACCTTCAGGAATGGTGCAATATCTCTCCTGAAGACATCATGGTATCGATAACGAATAATGGGGATACAGATTGGAGTTTCGGAAATGGGGAAGCTCAGTTCCTGACTGGAAAACTATAAGTGACTAAAGAGGCGGCTCAGATTCTTTCCCTTGGGTCATTTTAATAAAGTTCTATAGTTTATAGTCAGTGATTAGTTAACCAACAAGTATTAAGAGAATTTATATTCCAGAAACAGGATCATTTCCTGCTTGAAAGGTAATAACCTTTCGATGCTATCCATGTCACTATACTCTTCCATTTAGCAACGCCTGTGCAGACAAATTAAGCCTCTCAAGAGCCCACCAAACTCATGAGAGGCTTTAAGCATTTGCAGTATTTTAAATTACTAGGAGATGATATGTTTTTATTAACCTTTTTTAGTTACTGAGTAATCATTTGAACCTCTATTATTGTCCTCTATCAAAGAGAATCTTAATTTCGTTAGACTTACCCTTTTATTCTTTCATTAGGTGATTTGCTTTTTAAAACCTTTGCCCTCTTTATAGCCTCCACATTTTGCTTTAATGCAGATAAAACAAGTCGCCCTATTTTATTGTTATAATTTTCTGACTTATTGGGTAGAATTATAATAATCGATAACATTTAGAAAGGGATGCTTACGATGCAATTTGAGGCAAAATGTAAACGAAGTATCTTCAGCAAGATTCCAACTTCACTTAACGCAGCCAAAGATGAAGAATCTTTTAAGAAAGTGTTAGACTCTCCCCACCACTGCTTATTCACAGAAGGGGAATATTACACCTTCAAAGTTGGTCAGCATGTATGGGAAAGCGTTAATAACTTTTCGGACTTGCACTTATTTAATGTAAGCAGTGACTTCGACCTCGTAGCCGACCATTTTGAATTAAAAACACTGTCAAAAATTAAATAGAGGATTGAACAATAGTGCCTGATGAAATCATTATCGTTATCCTATAATCAATAATCACCAGCATTTTATTCAAGAAGTTTAGTCATCTATAAAAGAAGAACGGTTCTAAGAGGAGAATTTTTTGGAACCGTTCTTCTTTTCATTATATTCAGCCCCCCTCCCCTTTAAGGTCCCCTCACTTCAAAACCCCCACCCTCCTTCACATACTAGTAAGCAGTAAAAAGCTGTATCCCTATGCTTTTTAAGTGCAACAAAAGAGGGTATGGTTTGAGAAAAAGGAGTTTGAAGAACAACTATGGCTTACGTTTTATTAATTGTCGGCTTTGGTTTATTAATTAAAGGAGCCGATTTATTCGTTGATGGATCTTCCAACATTGCCAGGCTGCTGCGTGTCCCGCCTATTTTGATAGGGTTAACGATTGTAGCTTTTGGCACAAGTTCTCCTGAGGCAACAGTCAGCATCATTGCAGCTCTACAAGGAAATGCTGAAGTTTCACTCGGAAATGTAGTAGGAAGTAATGTCTTTAATGTTACTTTAGTGGTAGGTATAGCAGCCTTCCTCTATCCATTAATGGTAGAAAGTGAAACAACCAAAAAAGAAATCCCATTCGTATTGCTTGCTAGTGGGGCTTTACTCGTACTTATCAGTGATACGGAATTACAGGGATTAAGTGAAAACTTGCTAACACGCAGTGACGGCATCATCTTTTTATTGTTTTTATCTATTTTTATGTACTACGTGATTGAAGTTGGAATGAAAAGCAGAAAAGAATCGGTGGATGAACCAGTTCCTTCAAACATTAAATGGGGAAAGAACACTGGTTTAACGTTAGCAGGTTTAGCCGCTATTATTTTTGGTGGCGACCTGGTGGTGGACAACGGAACAGCGATTGCCTATGACCTGGGCATGAGTCCTACATTAGTAGGGTTAACCATCATTGCGATCGGTACGTCGCTTCCTGAACTGGTGACTTCCATATCCGCTGCATTTAAGAAAGAAAGTGGAATTGCACTAGGGAATGTGGTAGGCAGCAATATTTTTAACATTTTATTTGTACTTGGGGCTTCAGCTGTCATTTCGCCTTTAACTGTGAATGGAAAGATATTTATCGATGTAATGATCATGATTGTACTGAGCTTGTTATTGTTCTTATTTTCAAGGACTCATTATAAAATTGGAAAAACAGAGGGTTTCATCCTTATGACCATGTACATCATTTATCTTGTTTACATCATTTTAAGAAACTGACTGGAATGCTTAAAAACGCATAATTGTTTTTTAGAGGGAAACCATGAGAATGGTTTCCCTCCTTTAATTTCTGGTAAAGAGTAAATAGGCATTTCTTAATATTAAACCCCAATTTGTGGTATTCTTAAAGTATAATGAGAACAATTTATCGCGGAAAAGTAAGGGGCTGAAGAAGCATGGAAAACCTCTACTCTGCGCTTGAGAATTTGGAAAGAACATTCATGCCGCATACCTCCGAATACCAGCGCTACATCGATTTTCACACGATGAGAGAAATGAAGCAGGTTATTAAAGAAAAACGCCCTGTTTATTTCGACCTGGCTATAAAAGAACTGGTAGAGATGAACATGAGATATATTTTGGATGGATTTTGGAACGGTGTCTTTTTCACCGCTGTTATTCCAACTTCCAACACATTCAAGGGGACTATCGAAGTATACGGGAAGCCGCCGCAAAGGCTGCTTGGCCGTTTTGAAATGGACGAAAAAGAAAAACCATTTTCCGCTACGTTTTTAAAAGAAGAATTCACGAGAAGAAAAGGGCTTGGAGACACATTGCGTGATTTTTCGAAGGTTTTATATACCTACCTGGATTCTTACGTGGAGCGCAGGGGAAAATACGGGGAGGAAACCACTTCGGAAGATCACGGAGAAGCGATTCTTGAAGGCTGGGAATTTCCTTTTCTCGAGAACCACACTGACCTTCAAAAGGAATGGACGTCTCTAAAAAAACGGACAGTGAAACAATTTAAACGATTGGAAGAACTCGAAATCGAAGAACAATATGCCCTTGAAACGATGGTGAACAAAGACGTTCCTAACTTCATCGAATCGTTTCAGCGATTGTCGGAGGATAATAAGGAAAACCGGAAAGAGGAACTGCTGGAGACGATGTACGATTTGCGTAAGTTCATCGAAACACTTGAGCGCAAAGAAGAAGAAAGTTATGCGCAGAATTTTGCCAGAAGCAAGGGAATTATTGCCTCTAAGTATAACAAGGAAGACGAGAGCTTCTTTTCACAGAAGTAAAAAGACACTCAGCAGCCGGACGTTTTGCTTTTCTCGAACCCAACTAATCGCAGATAGGAGATATGAACATGAATAAAAATTCTTTCCTTAGAGACAAAGAAGCTGAAATGAACCATCAGGACCTGAGAGAAGCGATGACTCTAATTGAAAAAGAAGATATCGACCGTCTGAACGAAGAGGCTGAAGCTTACGCAGAAAGGTTCAAATCTTCCAGGGATGACTCCCTTTCTGAAGTGATGAGAGAGCTCGGGAACCTCGGAGAAGAGGAACAGCGAGTCGCCGGGGAAACGATGGAAACGCTGAAGCGCCCGGTAAACGATCTCATGAGCAAAGGAAATAATGACATCCCCGAAACGTTGAATGAACTCGAGGTTATCGTGTCGGACCTTGATCCGAAGCGTACCGAAGGCAACGGTATTCAGAGATTCTTTTATAAATTAAGCAAAACGCAGCCAATCGACCGCTACATGAAAAAATATGAAACGGTCGACTCGAAAATCGAAACGGTTGTCCGCAGTCTGCTGGCAGGAAAAGACCGACTTGAAGAAGACAGCGTCGAATTGCAGCTTATTAAAGAAAACGCCCAGAAGCGTATTTATGACCTGGACAAGCAAATCTATCTTGGGAAGAAGCTGTTTGAGCTCTTGAAAGAAAAAGAAGCTGCGGGCGAATACGACCTTGCGCTGCTTACAGAAGGAAAAGAAAAGATCATTACGCGTACAAGAAACATGACCCAGATGAAAAGTGTACTGCATCAGAGTATTTCTTCTGTAGATATTATCAAGAAAAACAATGAAAAGCTGAAGGAATCGATTCGTAATGCAGTTACCCTGACGAAAAATATTATTACTGTTTCCGCTTCGATTCAGCTTGCGTTGAATAATCAACGGAAAGTGATCGATACGGTGAACGGCGTCAATAAAGCGACCGAGGAGATGCTGCTCTCGAACTCAAGGAATCTGAGGGAAAATGCGGAAGAGACAACACAGATGATGGAGAGTCCAGCGATCAGTATGGAAGCACTTCAGGAGTCTTTCGATAACGTATTTGAAGCACTAAAAACGACAGAGCAGTCGTCCGAGCGGATCATCGCTTCGAGTGAACAGTTCATTGAAGAGATGGATGCTTTAAACGAAAATGTCCGGAAGAAATTATCTCAGACCGGTAGTCATACACAAAGAGCGCTTCGTGACTAAAGCGCTCTTTTTTATATGGCGATTTGTAAGAACGAGAGTGGGAAAGCATTTGTAAGCTTTTCGCCGGATGTTAACGGTCGATGGGCTCAATATGTTCGAACATTCCCTTCACCGCACACTTAAATAGAGAATGCCATCGTTTCTCTAAAACCTAGTCACAAATCGAGTAGTCTTTAAGAAAACTATTTTATTCTTCCATGGAAGATAACATACCAACTAACATAAAAAAGCTGTCCTCCCAATCTTTTCAAGTAAAAAAGAAGGTATGGTTTAACGATTAATAAATAATAAGAAGTATGAAAATCAACTATGGCTTACATTCTATTAGTTTTGTTATGGAACGATGAAATAGATCCTAAAGCTAAGCAGGAAAATCGCTTAATCATGTAGTAAATAATAAAGACAAAGGTCTTTTTTCTGGATTTTTCGTTTTTACCTCTGCCATTTCCCTCAAATCTAGTTACTTTAAGACCTTGCGTAAAGATTTACAGGTAAGAAACTAAACAATCTTTAGGAGGCATAGACATGGGAGAAGTATCTTCGATGAAGCAAGCCGTTGAGATGTTACGGGAGAAGGGACTATCCAATAGGGAGATCATAAGTAATGTAGATAACAGCCATTTTCCGTTTAATGATGAAGAAGTCGTAATGGCCTTTATTGATTTACAAATCGAATGTTCCTCTGATAAAGATTTTGAAAAGTTAGTGGCGTATTTATATTATAAGGACGACAACAGCTTCAATAAGCAGTAAGGTGAAATAGGGCGGTGTTTGTTTGGCAGATGTTCTTGTTTAGAAGAATCCGCCAAACTAAGCAGCGCCCTTTTATATTGTCGGAAATAAATTTGGCATTGAAAACATGGTCCCTTACTAAAAATTCTTCTTTAATATTTCCCTTATATATAACCCATAAAAATAAGGTCAACCAGATATAAACCTGATTGACCTTATAATTGGAACGAAATTCATCTTTTACAATTCTCTACCCTTATATATTTTGCAATTCAGGATTAAAAACCTCTTTAACCTCTTGGTGGCCGTTATTCCCTTGATAAGCTTCTTCTCTCTCCAATCCAAACTTCTCCATCATCGGCAGGTCACTTACCGTAAATAGGTACGAATCTCCTGTTGAAGTTGAAACATGCTCATGCCAAGCCCAGTTCGGAATAACGAGGAGGTCTCCTTCTTCCCAATCATAGCGGATATTATCAATCACCGTATAACCTTCCCCTTTAAAGATGTGCACCACGGTAGAACTTGTATGACGATGGGATTTAGAATGGAATCCCGCTTCCAGCTTTTGAAGTCTTGATGAAATATTAGGGTGCGCGGTTTCCCCATTGGAAGGACTTAAATATTCAACAGAATGACCGTCGTAAGGGTCCGGTTCAAAATCTGAGATGCTGTCCAGCGCCTTTTTCGTCTGCTCCCATTTATAAGCTCCAAGAGGTGTATGCTCGCTATGTCTGTCTTGAGGAGGTCTTACCTGTCCTCCTGCATATTTTCTGGCAGAATAGTTGTCCGGTAAGGAAGGATTCTCGATGCCATCAGGATGGCCTTCAAAAAATGAGCCATTTAAAAAGTAAATGGTTGGAATATCCAATACATCAATCCAGAACATCGGCTTGTCCCCTGGCTGCGAATGACCGTGCCAGCGTCCTTTTGGTGTGGAAAGGAAGTCGCCCTCTTCCATAAATAAACGTTCCCCATCCACAATGGAAAAAGCTCCATCCCCTTCTTTAATAAAACGCAAAGCACTTTGAGTATGTCGATGAGAAGGGGCTGTTTCTCCTGGAAGAATCAGCTGGACGGCCACATACATTGTAGAGGTAGTAGACCCCCAGCCATATGGCTCCCGATTTTCCAGCCCTGGATTCTGCAGATAAATCGCACGTCTTTCCCCGCCGCGTTCAGGGGTGAAAATTTCAGTAGCATCTTCAAGCTTTTCTTTAATAAGCTTCCATTTCCATAAATAAGGCTTAACCGTTTTATTCGGCTCTTTTGATGCGAGCTGAGGAATAGCATGCCAGAGAGGGCCGAGATGATGCTGTTTAATATCTTCATCGAATTGCTGAACTTCCTTACTTTTCATAAAATCGTTTTGTTCCATTTATATCTCCTCCTTTATTGATGAACTTTCTCTTTATAATTCGCAATGTTGCGTTCTACCTGAGTGATGTGCTTTCCAATATGCTCGATGATGAAATGCTCGACTAAAAATGATAATGGTTTTACGCCGAACTTAGGATTCACGTGCTCTTTTTCTTTTTCAAAAACCTCGGAGCTCATCTTACCTATTTCTGCAATACCTTTGTCCTTACTGGCAGCAATATCCTCACGAATGGATTCAATGTCAAGGTTCTCTACATCTTCAACGGCAGCAAGACGTCCTTCATGTTTTAAAGTCCGACCCCATTTTTCCTTACCTTCCACGGCTTCCAGAAGATCTTGAATCCAAAAGTTAAGAGACTCATTTACATGAGAATGAATCTGCAAAATAGACCATTCGTCTTTCGATGGCTTCCATTTGACCATTTCCTTGGAAACATCGGAGACCTCTAAATACGTATTCACTTTTTCCTTAATCTGCTGCTGATACTGTTCTGCTTTGCTCATACGTGCACCTCCGTCTTTGCTTCATTTCTCACTTCATTCTCCAATATCCCTACTTGATCGATGCTGATTGTAACTGTATCTCCTTCCTGCAGGAATTCCTGGGGATCGCGGGCAACGCCGACTCCTCCTGGTGTTCCGGTAAGAAGGATATCCCCTGGCTCAAGAGTGATCAGGTGTGAGACAAAATCAACTAAACGATTAACATTGAATACCAGACTGCTCGTATTAGATTTTTGCTTCGTTTCTCCGTTAACTTTCAACTCTATATCCAGATTGTGCGGATCCGGTACCTCGTCTTTAGTTACCAGCCACGGCCCTAATGGCAGTGTGCCATCTACACTTTTACCTTGCAGCCATTGCAGTGTCCGCTTTTGAAGATCACGCACACTTACATCATTGGCCACTGTATACCCAGCTACATAATCAAGAGCATCTTCTTCTTTAACGTTTTTCGCCTGCTTGCCAATGACGAAAGCAAACTCGGCTTCAAAATCATACTGATCGGAAATATCTTTCTTTACAATCGGATCTTCAGGACCCGATATTGTATTATTGAATTTTGCGAACAAGACTGGATTTTCCGGAAGCTCCCGCTTCATTTCTAAAATGTGCTCCCGGTAATTATGACCGACACAGATGATTTTGTTCGGTTTCCCAACCGGTGCCTCCAGCTTGACATCGTCTTTGTTGAAAACAACTTTCCCATCTACGTTAAGACCGTTTGAGACGACATAATTAACAGCTTTTTCAGCTTCCTTCAGAGTTTCTTCTCCCCCCTCTAACAGCAAGGTCATATCAGAAGGGACATAGACAGCTGCCGTTTTCTTTGCGATCTGACTTCCTTCTGATACTTTGTAATTCTCATAAGCTCTGTTTAAATCGATGATGACACCATCTTCATAGATTCCTGTTCGCTTCTCCTGTTTGTCTACTATATAATTAACTAGTTTCATATGTTTGTCTCCTCCATTTCAAATTTCATCTCGAGATTAAAGCTTTTAAAATAACGGTTTATTCATCTCATACCTTCGATCTTCAACTCTTCGTGACTTAAGTTCAAAGCGGGGCAGCACATTATCTTCCACGAGCTCTACATCGACTCTCAGACCCAGCCTTTCTCTTAAAAGCGCTTTCAATTCTTCGAAAATTAACTGTTCACCTTCATAATGAACTTTTACCTGGTCCATCCCGTTTTCTTGATAGTAAATAATTCTAAACTCGTTAACACCATTAAATTCTCTTACAATCGCTTCAATAGATTGAGGGAAGATGTTGGTACCGCGAATGACCACCATCTCATCTTGTCTTCCTACTATACCGCCGGGAAGAAAGCGGTAGTGATTCCCGCAGCCGCATTTGCCCATAGAATGAACGACGACATCCCCTGTTCGATACCTAATTAGCGGGTAACCATATCTGCCTAAGTTCGTCAGCACAAGTTCTCCTCTTTCCCCCTCCCGTACATGATGACCAGTCTCAGGATTAATCACTTCTGCGATGAATTCTGATTCGTTTACATGTAATCCTTTTTGTTCGGAACAGGAAAAACCGTAAGCTCCCATTTCCGTCATCCCTACATGATCGAATACTTTCGCACCCCATCCTGCTTCGATTTTTTCCCGTACAGAAGGAATAGATCCACCCGGTTCTCCAGCAGTTATTATAGTTTTCATGGAAGAATTATAAATATCGATATCGTTTTGTTCAGCAACTTCCGCAAGATGGAGGGCGTAACTGGGCGTACACAGCAAAACGGTCGCTTGATTTTCTATTATGTTGTACAGCCTCTGCTTAGTAGATTGGCCTCCACCTGGAATAACTAAGCAACCGACGTCTTTTCCAGCTTGGTATCCGCCCCAGAAACCGACGAAAGGACCAAAAGAAAAAGCAATAAAAATAGTATCCTCTGCCGTGACCCCACTGCTTTTATATACTTCCTGCCAGCACTTGCTCCACCACTCCCAGCTTTCTTTCGTATCCATGACACGGATTGGCTTTCCTGTAGTTCCTGATGTCTGGTGGAACTCAACATAACTGGACAGCGGATATGAATAGTTTTTTCCGACTGGTTTATTATTCTCCTGATCTTCGGCAAGTTCTTGCTTAAAGGTGAACGGAAGATCTGTCAGGTCCTCATATCCTCTTATCGGAAACCGAATACCTTTCAGCTTCTCTTGATAAAATTCATTATTTTGCAGCGTAAACACCAGCAACTGATTCAACCGCTGAAATTGATAGGATTTGAGATCCATTTTTGTTTCATACAATGGATATAAAGCTGCCGCTTCCATAACAACGCTCCTTTCTCTTTTTTTGTTAGCTCATGTTACTCCGATTATAATTTTTGCTGGTATATTGAAAAACAGTAGAATTCTTATATATGGAACTTTTAAGTGAATACTAGCTGAATTTTTTGATTTTTTTGATATAACTTACATAAACGTAAAAGGAGAAAAGGAATGACGTCTGTTAAGAATTGAAAATATACTTCACTTGAAAATGCCCTTCGTCTTCTTAAAAGTTTTTCTTGGAAGAACCTTTGAAACCTTTTACAAAGCAAACAATTACTGGCCCCGATCAACTTCGACAGGGAATTTCTCTTATTCGAAAAGAAGTTTTTGTAAAAAGCGAAAGAGAATTCAAGGACAATATCATTGCGATAGGCGCACCTGTTTATAAAACAAAACAACGTGTGATTGCTTCCCTCAATATTGCTGGTCTAGTAAATCGTATAAAACCGAGGGGAAAATTTTATGATTTCACTGGAATTAGGTTATTACGGTATTAAGAAAAGGACCGCTGCTGTTTAACCAGCACGGTCCCTTTGACAGTTATGCCAGATAAATAGAATTGTCGTGCGGTCCCAGAGGAAGGTGGCCTTCTTCCATAATATCGATAAGGTAAAGAAACGGATTATCTTCCCACCCACTCTGATCTGCTACAGCTTCCCATGTACAAGCCAGAAGACTGATATACATGGCATGCCCTGCTAATATTGAAACGGCTTGTTGATCTTGGTAGGTTTTATAAGCACCTTTAAAAGCACCATGGTACACAAGCTCGGGTATATCAGTGACTAATTGATCCAAAGCTGCTTTTCTTCCAGCTTTTTCTCCTGTAGTATTGATCTTCTCCGGGACTTCTTTTAGATGATCCCAAGGCCTGCTATCCTCTAACTTTAGACTCCTAATTTTACCAGGCACCTCTTGTAATGAAACCCATTCCGTTTCATAGTCATATAAGTCAAATGAATCCATGAATTTTTTCAGCTTTTCTTCAGTTCTTACATCCTTAGTTCCGATTTGCCGATACCATTCTACATTTGTAAGCCTGTCAATCAATACTTTGACTCGTTTATCATTGGGCCCAAAGAGTTCTTTCTTTGGAACATATGATGTTACTGCCATAGACCTCGCTCCTTTGCTTAGTATTTAGTGGTCAATTCAGGGGGCCCAAATTTCGGCCCATAAGGACCTTCATCCAGCCAGCGTCCCAGCTTAGGAGCTACTGCAGTTAGAGAAGCTGCTACTTCTCTTTTCATATTCATTTCAGGGGAATCTCCCTGCAAATGGTGCAGAGCCGTAGTAGAGCCGTCTCTATTCCATTTTGCAGCAATCCTCCGTTCTTTTGCTGAAGCATAAATGGCAGCCTGTCTTTCTTCTTCACTCTTACTTTCTAATGCTTTTTCAATACCATTTACAGCAATGATCGCATCAGGTACCCCGGAATTAAGCCCTCTTGCCCCAAAAGGAGCGAATAAGTGAGCAGCTTCCCCGGCCAGCAGTACTCGATAGTTTTTATCAGTAAAAGAGTCGGCTACAACTTGATGAAAACGGTAAGAAGAGACCCACTTAATTCGATCCGCATACTTAGGCGCCATCACCTTAGGAAGCCACTTCTTCACACCTTCAATGTCTTTAAATTCTTCCGGATCATCTTCTTCCAACAATTGCAAATCGACTCTCCACCCTCCTTTGAAAGGAACGTGCATCACATTTCTTCCGCCCATTGCAGGATGTTGATAGTGGAAAATCCGCTCAAGGGGCAGAGGATTATCTTCATCTTCTTCCAAATCTACAACTAGAAATGTATCTTGAGTACGAGGCCCTTCAAATTTTAAACCGACTGAAGTTCTTACAATGGATCGTCCGCCATCAGCCCCGATAACATAATCCGCTTCCCATACGTCTCCTGACTCAGTAGTGATGTTTGCGCCATCAGATGTAGTTTGACAGGCAGCCACAGGAGTTCCCCAGATGAATTCTACCCCGGCACTCACACACGCATCATAGATATGGCCTTCAATTTCATCCTGATGAAGCGCAGTAAAGGGAGGAAGCTTATGGGGGTCATGAGTATTCGTAATACCATAATCTTTTTTATACACTTCTTTTCCTTTGTAAAGCGTGCGTTTTACTGGCCAGACAATTCCATTTCTAGCCAGTGTAAATCCTAAACCTTTAGATTGACTTTCTAATAACTTTAATGAGGCATTATGCAGAAAGATGGCTCTGCTTCCCGGGCGGGGATGGTCTTTAGGGTCCGCTTCCATTACCGCACAAGATATACCTCTACTCTGCAAGGTAAGGGCAGCCGTTAAACCGACAGGACCAGCACCTACAACGATAGCTGTTCGCTTCTTCGTTTGTTCACTCATATTCAAATTCTCCTTTTCAGATTATTTACAATTTTTATAGTAATTTCAGTATAAAATAACCTATCTTTTAAAAGGGTAGAGCAATTCTTCTATATGGAACTCTATTGATTAATTTAGCCGTAAGATATTTATAATGAAAGAGTGTTAAAAGCTTATACCCAGGCAGGAAACAACATTCCCAGTTACAAAAATAAAAAAGCTATGTTCCAAAGTGAATTCAGAACATAACTCTAATTTTTCAATCATCCAATAGATTTTTTTGTATAGATTCAGGTAAAGGAACTGCTTTTGGCCTTTCTCCTGCTGTAGAGGTCCATGCTCTAAGCTCATACCCTTCAGCAACCCGTTCTTCGTCCCGGAAAAACCGATGTTCCACTTTGAAAACCTTATTGTTAATCTCTTTGACCTCTGTCTGAACGCTTACTTTATCTTCAAAGAAAAGCGGAGATTTAAACTGGCAGAAGGCTTCTAATAATGGAATGATTACCTGATCTTCCTTCTGCAGTTTAGATATACTGTATCCTGCCGCTTCAAATAATTCATGAGTGGATTGATCCTGCCACTTATAATAATTCGGATAGAAGACGATGCCGGCCGCATCGGTATCCCCAAACCTGACCTTAATATGATGGAAATGTTTCATTAGCTATTCCTCCCGGTTGCCCTTGTAGTTCTTCTAAAGGATTACCTTATTCCTAGTATTCTTCAATTATATAAACGGACTAAAGCAGAAGCGGATATTACACAAGACCTTTCCATAAAAAAGGAAGCTCTCTTCAGAAAGTCTTCCTCTTTGTATATCTAAAGCTTTTTTTGGTCAGTGCTAAATCTTCTCTATTCTTTCATTTTCTTTAAGGTTCTCTTGGGACTGTGTTTTTTGTGCAAAAATATTTTCGCGCTGTATAATCAAATAAAGCAACACACCAACTACCATTCCATAAGCAGCACCATAAACAGCAAGGACGATCCCCATAACTCCGGCTACCCCAATCTCTTTTTCATTGTTCACTTGCTGAATACCGACTGTAATACATAAGTATCCAGTCAGAATAAGTGTAATGGAGAGAGCTATGGGCAGAAACGGCTGAAATAGTGTAACCAGCGGAAGAATAAAAATTGCCAGCGATAAAGATATTAGCAATGAGTTTGTACCTGAGAAAATAGATTGCATCGCCTTTTTTCCGAAAGTATATCTTTCTGCTACAGATGCTGTCCCTGCAGTGAATATAGGACCAGCTAAGCCCGGATGAGGGAAAAACAGGGCATGAATGAAGTTTCGAATAAAAGTCAAAATGTGAATTTGATTTGAATTATATTCAATTTTTTCATCAGGTCTGAAAGTACTTGATCTCTCAATAAGCTTATCTCCAACAATGATATCTCCGTAGGCAATAATGTATGCCAGTACAGCCGTAGGAACAGCAGCAATGAAAATATCCCACCCAGGAAAACCGATGGCAAAAGGAGTAACATTCCACATGGCCGTTAAAGAAGGTATAGTGATCCCCCATTCAATTTGTGGAGAAGGATATTCCTGAATGATCCATCCTATTAAAATAGCAATAATGATAGCGGGCATAATCCCATAATTCGCAATAAAACGAAGAAATCTATTCTTATCATGAAGCTTGCGGAAAGACCTTGAAAACATAGTATATAAACATAGAAATCCTCCTATTATGAGAGTGATAGGGGTTTCGGCAAGTCTTCCGCCAGGTTCAATTTCTGTCATAATTGCTGCGATACCAGCGCCAATCAGAATCCCAGCTTTTAATGAAGCCGGAAGTTTCGTTACAAATAGTCTCCCGAGCCCAGTAACCCCGAATATCAAGAAGATAAAGGCTACTATTAGTTGAAGAGCTATTAACGCTTGTATAGCCTGGGCCCCTGGTTCAAATCCACCTAAAAATACAATAAGAACAGGGATGAGAGGAGTAATAAACCCAGGTACAAAAGGCACACCTAACATCGGGGGCAGCAGCATAAAGAACTGACCAAAGATAACAATAGCCAAAGCAGCGCTATAGGACATGCCAAGAGGGCCAGTCATTATTTCAATCATACTTAATCCAATAGTAAAAATGACCACACCTTGAATTAACTCTGGAGTTTCCAGTCGATAGTGAATGAAAGGCAGACGCATCTGATAGTTTCCTATTTTCCAATGGGACTGAACTTCAGGTTGCTTTTGTTTTTTCATACTTCCCCTCCTCTTTTTAATTAACCGTTGTCTTTATTTTTGTTCGTGGATGAGCTGTTTTTTTAGCTTAACTTTTTGAGTTTTACCGCTGGATGTCATTGGGATATGGTCGACAAAAATGACAGATGCTGGCGTTTTATATTTAGCCAGGTGAGCCGACACATAGTTCTTCACTTCTTGCTCCGGCATATTTTTTCCTGGATAAAGCTGGACGACAGCACACACCACTTCTCCCAATATTTCATCAGGAAGTCCGATTACGGCAGCTTCTGATATATTATCATGTTCGTATAGGAGAGCTTCTATTTCTTTTGGATAAATATTAAGCCCTCCGCGTATGATTACTTCTTTCTCCCTTCCTACATAGCGAAGATTTCCTTCCTCATCCAGTAAACCTAGATCCCCCGTATAATACCAGCCTCCTTCGCCTAATACTTCATTTGTTTTTTCAGGCAGTTTGTAATAACCTTTCATGTTTCCAAAACTGTGAACGGCAATTTCTCCTGTACTTCCGACAGGAAGCTCCTCCTTGAATTCATTTACAATTTTTATTTTTATTCCTTCGAAAGGTTTCCCTAAAGTATCCAGAATAGAAGCTTCATCATCGTCATATCTATTAATGGTTATACCGCCGCTTGTCTCAGTTGTTCCGAAAGACTGGCATAAATGAAACTTCATCTTTTCTCGAATTTTTTTCATCTGCTCAGGTGAGATAGGAGCAGCCCCTACCATCCCTGTACGAAGAGACGACAAATCATAGTTTTCAAAACCTGGCACCTGAAGTTCTTTTAAAAACATGGTAGGTACCCCTTGGTGCACTGTGGCTCTTTCTTGTTCGATTAATTCCAGCATAAGCGTTGGATTATACTTTTCTACGAGTACCATTCTTGCACCAGCAGCTACTGCTGCAATTAAGTTACACGCAATTCCAAATATATGAAACAAAGGAGCCGGAATAATAAATACATCTTCCTCATTGCATCTCATTTCTCTCACTACAGCTGTAGAACATTTGGAAACGCTCCTATGTGATATCATTACACCTTTCGGTCGGCCAGTAGTGCCGGAAGTATAAAGAATGCAAAATAATTCTTCAGGAGAGACAGTATTCTCTGTTGTGCCGTTTCCTTCACTTATTTGTAATTTTTGATAAGGTATGAAATCATCTTCATGAAAGCGAACAGAAATAACATGTTTTACTAAAGGTAGTACACTTGATTTTTTCAGATTTTCCGTAAAACTTTTATTAATAAACAGTACTTCTGGTTCCGAATTTTTCAATATATACTCTATTTCATTTGAACGGTACGTAGGGTTAAAGGGAACTAATACGGCTCCCAACCTTGCTGTAGCAAAAAAAACAACAACGGTTTCATTCCAGTTAGGCAGACAGACAGCCACTCTGTCCCCTTTTTTAATACCTAACTTTCTAAGCCCCGCAGCGAGACTTATACTTTGCCTAAGTAATTCACTATACGTAAGACGTCCATACTGATCGTACACAGCTTCTTCATCTCCGTGATTTCTCACTGACTCATTTATTAATTCATTTATTGTCTCTTTAAATTGAGTCTTCCTCATAATTTCACCTCTTTTAAAAATTACTTATTTAAACTTTATAGCTACTCTAAACCCTACTACCTGTAATCGCTTTCAATTATAAATACATAGAGATTTCGAGGCTATCTAGTTTTCTCTTATGTGGAACAGAGGTTAGTTTTTTGAATTTTGTAAAAAATGAAGATGGTTGTATTAATAATCTTAGAAAAATTTCAGAAGTCGTATTGTCTTATTACTTTACTTAGCTTCTCGTCATATTATTTAAAGATTAACAGTGAAAGGAATAGCCGTATAATGTTAAATATTTCAATAAAAAAACGGAAACCATCCTATGAAATGATTTCCGTCAAACTATAGATCCCCATAAAATCCCAATTCCTCAGAAATATCACTTGCCGTTTCTTTCAGATGATTCACATAAAAGAAAAGATCTTTTTCTTTTATCCGCTTCGTGGGGCTGATCATTGTTAGGGAAGAAACAACATTAGAGGAGTAATCCCTTATAGGTACAGCAACACTTGAGAACCCTTTATAGTACTCTCCCTCACAAAAAGCAAATCCTTCCTTTTCAATCGACTGAAGACGTGCGAGAAGTTTATCGGGGTCAGTAACGGTGTAGGGAGTGTAGCGTCGAAGGGGGTTTGATAAAACTTGCTCCTTAAACGCCAAGTCTTGATAAGCGAGAAGCACTAAACCCGAACTTGTACAGTGTATTGGACCTTTACGTCCTTCATTTGTCTCAAGATTTTCAGGTTCATTTCTATGCACCCGATAATAGAAAACTAAATGTTCTTCTTCGAGCAGGCAGATTTGACAAGTTTCGTCCAATTTTCTAACAAGCTGTTCAACGAAAGGAAAAGTATCACGATAAATTTCTTTGTGTACAGATATCACCCCACCAAGAGTTAAAAGTGATAATCCCAAGCGATATTTACCATTACGTGGATTTTGAGACAAAAATCCTTCTCTGCGTAATGTAGTAATTAATCGGTGGGCCGTACTTTTCGGCAGGTTCACCTGGGAGGAAATATCGGTAACGCTAAGTTCTTTACTTTTACTTGTCTTATAAAGGTTAAGGATTTTCATAGCATTAGTAATTGAAGTAAGCAGGTATTTCTGTGATGGCATAAACGTATCATCCTCTTCTCATGGCAGTAGCCTGGCGTCGTTTTATTATTTGTGACAAATCCAGTCCTGCAGTAATTACTTTATTTATTAAAGTATCCTTAGAGGGCTTCATTCTTTGCACAGGACCTACGATACTTATAGAGGCAATCACTAAGTTCTCCTTATTAGATACAGGAGAACTTATCGAGAAGTAATCAGTTTGATATTCCTGATTATTTATCGCGTACCCTGCTTTCCTTATTTGAGCAAACTTTGCTTTTAATTTATTGACATCTGTAATCGTATAATCGGTATACGCTTTCATTTTTGTGCCGAGTACTCTATTCATTTCACCTTCGGACTGATAGGCCAGAATAGTTTGGCCGGCACCTGTACAATGAACAGGATTTCTTTTTCCCAGAAATGTATCTAATTGGGTGTTATAAGGGCTTTCTACCTTTTGAAGATAAATAACATGTGAGTCATCAATGATACTTAAATGTGCACTTTCCCCTGTATCATCTCTCAAACGTTGAAGGATGGGAATGGATTCGCGAATAATATGGAGCTGATCCGTCACAGTATTTGTTAATTCCAAAATCGAAAGGCCAAGTGAATACTTTTGGGTCTCCCTATTTTTAACGATAAAGTTCTCTTCAGCTAATGATGAAAGGAGACGATGGGCCGTACTCACTCCTATATCCAACTTTTTTGATAGTTCACTAACACCCAGTTCCGGGTTATTGCCGGAAAAGCTTTTTAATACATCCAGTGCATTTTCGAGGCTTGTATTTGATCGGTGACTCATCTTCTCCCTCCTTGAAGGACTAGTTTCTCCTAATATACGTTCCATATAAAAGAAATTCAACCTTTGACTTCCCTATTCCGCGTCATAGAATAAAGACAATCATAGTTCAAGGAAAATCATAAAACAGAAATTATTCATAGTAGGAGGAGAACCAATATGGGAAAGAAATTTAAGCTGGGCGTTGTAGGAGCAGGAAATATGGGTGCCGGGATTGCGCAGAAGATGGCTCAAGAAGGCCTGCACGTGACTTTGGTTGATCTGAAAGAAGAACAAGTAAATCGAGGAGTTACAAATATTAGGTCCACTCTTGAAGAAGGGGTAACACGTGGTATTTTTAATGAAAACCAGGTAACAGAAGTTATGGATCGTATTCATGGCAGCACTACCTACGATGACCTAAAGGATGCTGATCTAGTCGTAGAGGCCGTTTTTGAAGATAAAGGAATAAAATCAAGTGTATTTCAAAAGCTTGATGCTATCTGCGCTGAGAAAACAATCCTTGCTACGAATACGTCCAGTTTATTTGTAAAAGACATTGCTGAGTGTACGAATCGCCCTAATAAAGTAATAGGCATGCACTATTTTTATCACCCGGCTAAAAATAGATTAGTAGAAGTGATTCCTCATGAAGGAACAAGTAAAGAAACGATTGAAACCACTCTTTTAATTGGAAAACTTCACAATAAAACATGTATATCGGTGAAAGATTCTCCTGGATTTGCAGTTAATCGTTACTTTGTTCCCTTTTTAAATGAATCGGTACATCTGTTGAAAGAAGGGTTTGGCAATATTCCAACGATCGACGCCGCAGCAAAACAAGCATTTGAGATAGGCATGGGACCTTTCGAATTAATGAATGTTACCGGGCTGCCTATCGCTGAACATTCTTCGTCTCATTTAGCTAATGAAATCAGTGAATTTTATGCCCCAGCAGACTTATTGAAAGAACAAGTAGAAACTCAAAAAGAATGGGATCTAAACGGAGAAGTTATGGAGGATAAGGTCGATGACATAAAAAAACATTTACTTGCTGTAGTATTTGGTATAGCTTCCGCGCAGGTTGAAGAAGGAGTAGCAAGTATAGAAGACACAGATATAGGAGCAAAAGTCGGTTTAAAATGGAAGTTGGGACCTTTCGAACTAATGAATAAAATAGGAATCAAGGAATCCTATTCAATAGTAGATGAGCTATATTCAAAACGTCCATCCTTCCAAAATCCATCTATGCTTAAAGCACAAGCCGAAAACAATAAACCTTTTGTATTCAAGTATGTAGATACAGAAGTGAAAAATTCCATCGCTTACCTTACTATCAATCGTCCAGAAGCGATGAACGCTCTAAACCCTGTTGTAGTCGAACAGTTGGAAGAAGCCTTTGAGAGCGCTGAAGAAAACCCCGATGTAAATGGGATTGCAATACAAGGTGCAGGAAAAGCCTTTGTCGCAGGGGCAGATATTAAATTCTTTATCGATTGTATAGAAAATGATCACATCGAAAAAAATGTAGCTTTCACTAGAAGAGGTCATCATTTATTTAGAAGAATAGAAACATCCAATAAAAAGACGGTTGCCATTTTAGATGGTCTATCGCTTGGAGGAGGAAGTGAACTAGCCCTGGCATGTCAAGCTATTGTTGCAACAAATCAGGGAACTATGGCATTTCCTGAAAGCGGTTTAGGGATTTACCCTGGCCTTGGGGGTATGCTTCGCTTAAACCACCATATTGGGAAAGAGCTAACAAAATATTATGTTATGACTGGTAAAGCTATTAGAGCAGAAGAAGCTAAAGAATTAAACTTAGTGACAGAATTAACGAATCTAGAAAACATTCAAGAAACTGTAGAAGCAATTGTTAAAAAAGGCCGTACTGATAAATATGAGGAAAGAAATATTCCAAATAAATTAAACAAATATAAGCAGGCATTTGCTGATCATAACGTTGAAATGCTGTTAAAAGGTGAAAATCCTGAACCTATAAACAATGAAACAGCAGATAAACTAATAAATACACTAAGTGGTAAAGGTCCAATTGCATTAAAAACGATAAATCATTTAGTTAATAAACAAGCTGAGCTTACTATTGACGATGGTATTGACCTTGAGCTAAACCACTTGAAAGAAATCTTCAGCACAGAAGATGCTTTGAGAGGTCTTACCGCCTCTATCAGCAATACCCCACCCGTTTTTATAGGAGAGAAAGATAATTATGAGCATGTTTAATAAAGCATATATACCTTACGGCGGATATTATTCCACTCCCTTCAGCAAATGGCAGAGTAGTTTTCAAAATGAAAATTCAATTGAGTTAGGAGCAAGAAGCAGTAAAAAATGGTTTGAATCAAAAAGTATTGCTCCCAATGAAGTGTTAGATTTTCTATATCTTGGTATTACCGTTGGTCAAAAAGGGGTATTTTATGGTTCTTCCTGGGCAGCGACAATGATGGGAGCCCCAGACGTTCCAGGGCAAACCGTTATGCATGCCTGTGCCACATCATCTACTACCTTATATAATGCAGCCGCTTCCATTGAAGTTGGTAATATAAATACGGGATACTGCTTATTAACAGATAGATGTTCGAATGGACCGCATACTATATGGCCTAACCCTAAAGGTTTAGGCGGCCAGGTTATTTCAGAAAATTGGAATTTAGATAACATGGCTGCAGATCCTTCAACTGGCGAAGGAATGATACAGACTGCTGAAAACGTTGCTAAAGAAAACGGCTTTACTAAGGAAGAAGCAGATGAACTTACGTTAAGAAGATACGAACAGTACGAAGATTCATTAAAGAATGATGCGGCCTTTCAGAAACGATATATGCAGCCTGTAGAAATCGCTGTCTCAAAACGAGAAACAAAAGTCGTGGATAAAGATGAAGGGGTAACAAACACATCATCAGAGGCTTTACGCCGTCTGAAGCCGACAATAGGAGGCGGAATTGTATCCTTCGGGGGTCAGACACACCCGGCAGATGGAAATGCCGGGATTATCGTAACCACAGAAGAGCATGCCGAGCGTCTAAGTACAGATCCAAGCATTCCTATTCAAATTTTGTCTTATGGTCATTCACGAGTAGAAAAAGCAAGGATGCCAACTGCTCCTGTCCCAGCCGTCAGGATGGCTTTAGAAAAAGCTGGATTATCGATAGAGAACATCACGACTATTAAGAATCATAATCCTTTTATAGTCAATGATTTATATTTAGGAAAAGCATTGGAAATAGACCCTATGCATTTCAATAACTATGGAAGCTCCTTAGTGTTTGGACATCCCCAGGCACCAACTGTCGGACGTTTAGTAATTGAAGCTATAGAAGAAACTGTAGATAAAGGTGGAGGTTACGCTTTGGTCACCGGCTGTGCAGCAGGTGATAATGGAGCTGCAATAGTTTTAAAGGTTGGCTAAGAATATTTCCATTGTTTGGGAAGTAAAAAATGACTGTCTCCACACCCTGCCACTAAAAATGCAAAATAATTAGCAAAAATACGAAGAACCTACTCCCTCATAAAGGAAGTAGGTTCTTTTGTTTGGTAATTTATTAAGCGAAGAAAGTATAAGGAATATCTTACATCATGCCACCCATGGATTCGTCTAAATAAATAAAGAAAAATAACATCGATATTATTGAATCAATCAGCTTATACTAAACTTAAGCTTCATAATCTAACAAAAAGAATTTATATAAAAATAAGTAAAAGTATGTCAGTAATTATGTCATTTATTTTACTGTTGATCTTCACTCGTCTACATTTAGGTGGATACTGTTTCCAGACGGATCAGAAGTAATAAAAACCCCACCCTCCTCTTTGACAGACGCACCAATCCTCTCCAGACGAGCTACCACATTTTTTCTATATTCCTCATCAGGTAAAATGATCGTATACGATTCTAGACCGCTGCTGATGGCGCAGGAGCTCCAGTTCCAGTCCACGTATTTAAAACAATATGGTGATGATAGTTACCTGTGGAAATAAAAAGGGACTGATCGCCAAATCGGTTAACAACTTCAAATCCGAGACCTTATGTATAAAATTCCTCTGCTTTTTCTAATTGAGAAACATGTAAGTGGATATGTCCCATAACCGTACCAGCTTGAAGCCCATCCCACGGTTCTTCTGAATTCGCTGTTTTAAGCAGATCTGTAAAATCTAACGGATCAACAGTCATGGCAACTTCGTTGTTCTTTCACTCCCACTCTGAAGGGTCACGGTCCACAAAAATTTCAATTCCATTCCCGTCCGGATCGTTTAAATGGAGAGCATCACTAACGAGATGGTCAGAAGATCCTATCCGAATTCCTTTTTTAATAAAATGGTTTACAATGTTTGCTAAATCTGAACGACGAGGGACAAGAAGAGCAAAGTGGTATAAGCCGGTCGTCCCTTTCTGCTTAGGTTTCGCATTTTCCGGCTGCTCTATCGATAGAATACAATTTTCCCCATCAGCTGTTAACTTCGCACCGTTGGTAATTTGCTCTAGAACCTTCACCCCTATAACCTCTTGATAAAATTGAAGAGATCGTTCTATGTTTTGCACTTTTGATGAAATGACAATGAAATTCCTCCTTAATCTATTACTCGATTTCCCATATCTATTTCAGATATTAGGGATGAATGTATGTTACCTATTCTTCGATAGTTACTATTTACTATAATCAAGGGTTTAAAGTAATCGTTTTTTTACGAGGCTTTTTAATATGAAATTTAATAAAACACCTTCAAATTGTAAAAGCTTTATTTTACATTTGAAGGTGTTTTTCTTATGGTCCAGAAAAAGAAAATGAAGCATGAGTCAATTGCCTCTCGCATAGGCTTGTACCATCGGAGCCCAAAATATCGTACAAGCCTATGTATCACAGTACTATCCTCCTTTCCGTTCAACTCCCTTAGGTATGGCTTCAGGTATTGGACGATTTGGAGGACTGCTGGGTCCAATTTTAGGCGGCTTCATTTTGTCAGCCACCTTACCTATTCAATTAAATTTTGTAGCTTTTGCGGTTCCTGGTGCCATCGCTGCTATAGCTTTATTTTTTATACCTGAGAAGTTTGCGTATTACAATCAGCCAGTTCGACAAGTTCAGCTAGAACAAGAATACATGGTTAAATAATTTAACTTTCGTAATGGTAAAAAGTAGAGTACTGTTTTAAATGCAGTGCTCTACTTTTTTCTTTCCTTTATCGTATGCTTAATATCCATCCATAAAAATCCTCTCGAATATTCTACGACCTATTGAGAGGATTTTTAGATTTTTAGTGTTTTTCTACTCAGGCATTTCAATTTGACTTATGAAGTAAAGCTAACCCCTTCTTACCAGAGGCAGTGGGCGGCCTGATGTAATTGTGATAATGCATTCCAAACACTGAGCTATAATCGTAAATGTTTAAATTACAGACTGACCATAATTACTTTTTGTGTATACCGTCCCTTCCATTAAGCGACGAGCAGTTCTACCGACTTTAATGGACAACGGTTTCTCACTATATATAGTTTCCATCACCCCCGCTGGGTGACCTATAGAAATGGTTTGGCTATTCTTATCAATAATCTCAGAAAGAATAGTACCTTCAATCTTACTTGCTGCTGTGATACATACCGCTCCTGTAATAGCAAGTGCTTTATGTGGGCGCTGCATAGACATCATTCTCACTAGTACGTTAAAATCCTCTTCCCTGTGAAATTCACCCTCAATATCTTGATAATCAAAAGGCTTTGAAACAACTGTTAATTTAGGTGTTGCCGGGGAAAGCCTTGTAGCTTCAGATTTGGATGCAAACCCGCACTTCTCGGCTGCTGCTGCACGTAATTCTTCTAAAAGGTCAATCTGCTCTTTTGAGTATTCCTCTGGCAATTCATCTCCACGAAGACCTATATCCTGAGCTCGGACAAATACCAGGGGATTAGCTATATCCACTATAGATGCTCGAATTTCACCTAAAGAACACGAGAGAAAATCTATCGGTCTACCTGTAGGAAGAACTTTTCCTGTAACAGCTCCTTCAGGATTTTCAAACGATAAGAATATAGGCGAAGCACTGCCTGGTACACCCGGGATCGAATAGTCTCCCTCTGTTTTTACCCTTCCATTTTCCACTTCTACTTCCGCTGTAATAATTTTTTTAGTATTTGTATTGTATATTCTTACTTTTGTAATAGGTTCTTCTATTGAAACGAGTCCCTTAGCTATTGCATAAGGGCCGACTGCTGAAGAGATATTTCCACAATTCCCTTTAAAATCTACCATTTGATCATATAAGCTTACTTGAGCAAAAGTATATTCAATATCATATGAAGAATTGCTGCTCTTATCAATAATAGCCACCTTGCTCGTAAGAGAATTAGCCCCACCTAATCCATCTATTTGGTTAGGATCTGGACTGCCCATGATATCCAGCAGAAATTCTTCCCTTTCCTGGTCAGTTGCAGGCAAATCTTTCTTTTGCAAAAATACCCCTTTACTGGTTCCTCCACGCATTAAAGTAATAGGTACTTTATTCACTTTAAATGCCTCCTTATAGAAAAATGAATGTTGTCCAGACGGTATCCATAGCGTACAATGGATCTAATTATAAGAAAAATCAAAATTCTATATGGAAGTGTATAAATATTTTTTATAAGTAAGGGAGTTTTATCTTATGGACCAAAAAGATTGGCAGATTTTAAATGCAATTGCAGAAGAAAAAAGCTTAACAAAAGCCGCAGAAAAATTATTTATTACTCAGCCTGCTCTCAGTTACCGATTAAAGCAGCTGGAAGAGTCTTTTCAGACCAAGCTTTTCTTTCGTACAAAAAAAGGAATTGAGTTTACTTCTGAGGGCGAATTTCTTGTAGATTATGCCAAGGATCGGATTGAGGAATATCTCACATTAAAAGATGAAATTTTTAATATGGGGAATGAAGTAAGAGGCACACTTCGGATTGGAGTATCAAGTAACTTTGCCCAATATAAGCTTCCCGCATTATTGAAGAAATTCTCGACTTCTTATCCCAATATTCAATTTAAGGTACAGACTGGATGGAGTACCGAAATCATGAACTTATTGAATCAATCTCAAATCCACTTAGGAATTCTAAGAGGGGATTATGATTGGGAAGGAGAGAAATCTCTTTTAACGAAAGAGCAATTGTATATCATATCGAAAAATAAAATTTCATTAGCTGAACTCCCCCAGTTTCCCTTTATTTATTACAAAACCGATAATTCACTTAAACGGCTGATCAACAGATGGTGGAATGATCATTTTTCTCAATCTCCTTTAACTGCAATGGAAGTGGACAGGCAGGAAACAAGTAAAGAGATGGTAAAGAATGATTTAGGTTTTTCTGTTGTGCCCGAAATCTGCTTAACCCCTTCCGATGATCTGTATACAGAAGGATTAACCTATAAAAATGGAGAGCCTGTCTTGCGTGACACGTGGTTAATGTACCGGACAGACTTTATCCAGCTTAATATTGTAAAAGCTTTTATCGACTTCTTAATTAAGCAGCAAACTGTAAAAATATAAAATTTTTTTATAGATAACAATAATATTTACCTATTTTACTTATGACATTGATTTTTATAACCTTATGACAACACAAAAAAAGAAGGAGGATAAGGCAGTGAGAAAAATGTATGCGCTTACTTTATTACTGATTCTTAACCTTTTTATAGCAGGTTGCCAGCCCTTATCGTTTGTCAGCTCTAAGGTAAATAGCGGAGAAGAAGAACAAGGTTATAATGAAGATCTTCTAACAATGGTCGTTCCTTATAATTCAGGAGGAGGAACTGATGTATTTGCCAGGTTTATGACGAAGCCGCTATCCGAACATATTGAAAACCAGCCAAGTATTCAAGTTGAGAACGTTCCTGGCGGTGGAAGTATTACTGGTACAAATGAATATGTAAATTCTTATGATAAGGATGGGACAAATCTAGTAGCAACAAGTGCTTCCACTCATATCCCTTATTTACTGGATCAATCATCTGTTCAGTATAGTTTTGATGAACTTACTCCCCTGGTCGGGGCTCCTACAGGTGGCGTGGTTTATGGTTCTGCAGATTTAAACATTAAAGATGGTTTTGATCTCGATCAAGTGAAAGAAAAGCTCTTTTATGCTGGCATGTCTCCTACTGGTTTAGATTTAACGACATTAATCTCTTTTGAAGTACTAGAGATAGATTCCAAAGCAGTACTGGGTTACGAAGGAAGAGGACCAGCAAGAGTGGCTTTTGAACAAGGGGAAAGTAATATTGATTTTCAAACGACGACAGCCTATAAGCAGAACATAGAGCCTAAGGTAGAAGATGGGGAAGCTGTTCCACTCTACAGTTTAGGACAAATCGATGAAAACGGTGAAGTGGTGAGGGATCCGCAATTCCCTGACCTTCCTACTGTAAAAGAAGTTTATAAAGAACTGCACGGTGAGGAACCTAAAGGACAAGCATGGGAAACCTATAAGCATTTTCTAAACGCTACCTATACTTTACAAAAGGTGATATGGGTGCATGAAGATGCTCCTGAAAGTGCAAAAGAAGAATTGAAGAAAACAGCCAACAAATTAGTTAAGGATGAACAATTCAAGCAAGAGTCTTCCGTTATTCTAGAGGATTATGAAGTATACTCCCAAGCAGAGTTAGAAAAAAGGATCGATAACTTAGAGAAAAATATGAATGAGGATACAATCAATTGGGTTTATGAATTTCTTTTAAAAGAACACGGAGTTGATGGCAGAAAACTATAGAAGTGAGGGGATATTATGATTGAGAGTGCAATGGAAGCCTTAAGTATTGTCTTAGATCCATCAAGAATTTTATTCATGTGCCTTGGTATCGGGCTGGGCATCGTAGTCGGCCTGCTGCCAGGTTTAGGCGGGACAGTAGGCATGTCACTTTTACTGCCATTTGTATTTGGAATGGATCCTTTTGTCGGGATGGCCCTGTTAATCGGCATGGTAGCCGTTGTTCATACGGGAGATACCTTTCCTTCTGTATTGCTTGGGATCCCAGGCTCTTCCGGATCACAGGCAACCATTATGGACGGATTTCCTTTAGCTAAGAAAGGGGAAGCATCCAGGGCTATGGGGGCTGCATTATTTTGTTCAATGATAGGTGGATTTATAGGCGGCGTTGCTCTCTATCTGGCGATTCCAATCGCTGCTCCGCTTATCACTAGTTTCAATTCACCAGTTTTATTTATGTTAACGATGCTTGGACTGAGCATGGCCGGCCTTTTAGCAGGAGATTCACCGGCTAAAGGAGCCCTATCAGGTTTAATGGGGTTAATGATCGGTTCCGTTGGAAGTGCTCCTGCTATTACGGAGTATCGGTATACCTTTGATTTTCTTTACCTTTCTAATGGTCTTTCCCTGCCAGTTGTCGCTTTAGCTATCTTTGCCTTTCCAATTCTTATTACTATGCTGACCCATAAGGGGAGCGTAGCGGAAGCGAATCGCTTAAAAGGCGGGGTCCTAAAAGGAGTGGGTGACGCCCTTAAGAACAAGTTCTTAGTCATGAGAAGCGCTGTCTTAGGGAGCCTGATCGGCTTCATTCCAGGTTTGGGAGGAAGTGTCGTCGACTGGCTTGCTTATGGAGCAGGTAAAAAGACGGTAAGAAATAACCAATTTGGCGAGGGAGACATTCGCGGAGTCATCGCTCCTGAAAGTGCAAACAACGCTAAAGAAGGCGGATCTCTCATCCCAACCCTGCTATTTGGCATTCCTGGCAGTGGGACAACCGCAATCTTGCTGGGCGGACTAATTTTAATGGGACTGGAAGCAGGACCAAGAATGTTGACAACCGAACTGCCTCTCACCTTATCTATCGTTTGGACACTTGTTATTGCAAACATAATTGGAGCTATTCTATGTATGACATTAGTCAAGCCGATTTCTAAACTAAGCTTAATTCCCGGAGAGAAGCTTGTTCCCTTCCTCACCATCCTCTTATTAATTGGGGCATATCAAAGTAATTTTGCCTGGGGAGACATTATAGCCTTTATTGCCATCGGCTTATTAGGATATATCATGACAATTCTTGATTGGCCAAGACCCCCATTACTTATCGGGTTTGTATTAGCCATATCAGCAGAAAGGTACTATTGGATCTCCATTGAAAGGTACGGCTGGGAATGGCTCAGCAATCCTATTGTTATTACGATCGGTGTATTAATTGTCATCCTTCTTACAGGAGGATCCATAATGAAAAAAATCAGTAACAATTTACAAAGAGAGGGTGTGTAATATGACTAAGCAAACACTAAATTTGATTTTTACTTTTTGTATATTTATTGTTTTCGTCTGGGGCGCTTTTACCGCACTTACTTTTTCCCGATTAGCCCAATTCTTCCCTTTATATGTATCTATCGCCGGTAGTATTGTATCCGGTATTTATCTAGTAAAGGAAGTTATAAAAATAAGGAAACAAAAAGACCAAGGTTCGCATCCGAAAGTTTTAATTATTAAACCCATTATATATACTGGATGGATTGTGGGATACGTCATCACTATTTCTTTAGTGGGGCTGTTTATTGCTTCCACTATTTACCTCATTTCCTTTTTACTGATAGAATCTAAGTTCCCTTTCTTTAAGGCTCTCTACTCCACCGGCATTGCATTAGTTATCATTACGGTTTTAAGCAATTTACTAAATATTGCATGGCCGCAGAGCGTATTGTTAGGACTCTAAGTGAAAGGGTTAAAGTGATAAATATGATCACATAACAGAGAAGAATAACAAAACACTAAAAAACCTCCCAATTATTATTGAGAAGTTTTTAACATCGATATTAAGGACATAAAGGGTTTCATATAAAAGAATCATTCTTCACTCCATTGTTAACTAATTATTAAAACCACTAAATTGATAAAACTCCGGATACTTCTTATTACGTAAGTTCATGAAACGAAAGTATAAAAATCTATAAAAAAGACTACCTCCTTGGCCAGGAAGTAGTCTTACTTTTACTAACTATTTAGCTTCATTGATAGCTCGAGGGGATAGTGATGGATTTACTCCTACGTCATGCCGCCCATTGACTCGGCTAGCTAATAGGACAATATTAAATTCTGTATTTTAAAAATATTTGGTTCACAACCTCAAATTAGTTGCTAACGTCTGTGGCTATATCTTTTTATGACTTTAAACGGTTGCTTTTAAAAATTTTAGTTATATGACCACTACACTTCTAAGCTGTTTCTACATGAGCTTCTGTAGATTTTCCACTGTCTTGTTTAACTGCATCAAAATCTTTCTTTTCTATAATTAAGGACACTAGAACACCGCCGACTAAAGCCCAGAATGGCGAACTGATGTCAAAGAAACTTACCCCAGACATACCTATTACAAGAGCAAAGAAGGAGCCTATTTGAAACCTTGGATTAGAAAAAGCTGATTGTAAAGAACTTAAAAGGACTCCAATCATGGCTAATCCCGCAACAGTCCCGATTAAAACGGATGGCATAGCAGTAACAAATGGTACAGCAACTCCTGCTAGTAATCCAAATGTTGCAAAAAACACACCATTCACCACAACAGATGCATAGCGACTTTTCTTATCTTTTCCTGCTTCTTCAGACGCGCAAATAGCTGTCATTGGACCGGCAACATTGGCATTGTGTCCTCCGAATAAGGAAGTAATTATTCCGCCGATACCACTGTAGATGGTCATAGCATTGATCGGCGGCTTATAGTTCTGGGCAATCAACACCCCTGACGCTTGTGCATTTTCTGCACCTATTACCAGTAATGCTAAGGGTATGGAAATTGAAAGGATGGCATCTATACTGAATGCAGGTATTACAAAACCAGGTACAATAAAGCTGGGTTCCATAGCGCCCATTTGAAACTGGTTCATTGAACCTGCCAGTATTACTGCGACCAGAAATGCTGTTAATATCGGGGGAACATGTGTAATAAACCTTGATGAAAGTAAATATACAAGAATGGCGGCCCCTGCGATCAATGGAGCTTCTTCTAAGGAGGTAATCATGCCTGTTCCGAATCTGATCATCGCTCCTACAATCATTGCCATGACAATAGGAACGGGGAGCCAATGCATAACCTTTCCAATTAATCCACTTATACCTAAAATACATACAATAATCCCTGATACAAGATAAGCTCCAGCTGCTTCATTTAAGGAGAAATGGGTTAGGGCACCTGCTACAAGTACGGCGCCTGGAATAGAATATGCGCCGGCAATTGGCTGCTTATATTTCAATGATAGAATAAGCCCAAGTAAACCGCCGAAAAAATAGATGGCAAACAACCAAGAAATCGTTTCAGCCTGCGATAACCCTCCATTTTGAGCTCCTCCTATGACAATTAAAGCTGGGCCAGTACATCCAAAGATTGCTGCAAGCGTCCCGGCGCTGATGGTATTTACGTTCAAGTGCTTGAGTAGATTGTTCTGTTCATTCTTCAACAGCCTCTACCTCCTTTCTGAAAATTCAGAAATTATCGGTTATAAAAAACTGGCTGCTGCAAGGGAAGCCCTTGCAGGCCACCCTTATTTCCCTGTAAATTGTGGCTTTCTTTTTTCCACGAAAGCCTCTACGCCTTCTTTAAAATCCTCAGTTCCCCTTAGCATCCCATAGGCTCGTCCTTCAATTTGCAACCCTGTACTTAACGGACCTTCTTCTGCAGCATTTAATACTTCCTTACATACACGTTGTGCTAATGGTGAGAAGCGAGTAAGGTCCTTAGCCACACTGGCTACCTCTTCTTCTAATCGATCCTTTTCTACTACCTGAGTAAGCAGCCCCCATTGATAAGCTTCATCAGCAGGAATTCTTCTAGCACGCATAATCATGTCTTTAGCTCTAGTCAATCCAACAGCCCTTGCTACCCGTTGAGTACCACCGCTTCCCGGTATCATTCCTAAATTCATTTCAGGCAATGCTAACATTGTATCTTCTGCAGCAATCCGAAAATCACAAGCCATAGCTATTTCAAAACCTACCCCGAATGTATATCCCTGCAATTGAGCAATCACTGGTTTGGGAGAACGTTCTGGAGCTGCTACATTTTCCGCCAAGTGGGATAATTCTTCCACATGAGCTTCCATAAACTGCGGAATGCTACCCCCAGCACTAAAAGCTTGGTCACCTTCTCCTTTAATAACGATTACCCTTACATTTTCATCTGTATTTAAGTCATCAAAAATTTCAGAAAATTGAGCTCGTGCGAGCATGCTGATGTAGTTCATTTTTTCTGGTCGATCAAAAACAACCGTCGCAATTTTGTCCTCCCTGTTTTTTTCCACTCGAATGTGATCATATTGTGTACTCGTTGTCATATTTATTTCTCCCTTCTATTTTCTTACTGGACTACCTGCTCATCGCTAAAAAATTCAAATTCCCCTTCACGTAATTTTCTGCGAAGGATCTTTCCTACTGGACTTTTCGGTATTTCCTTAATGAAAATATAGTTTCTAGGACGCTTAAAATTAGATAACTTCGGATGGTTTTTACAGTATTCATCCAACCCCTGAATAGTAAGTGATGAATCGGAAGGTACTACATAAGCAGTTACGATCTGGCCCCAACGATTATCCTCTTCTCCGACGATAGCAACTTCTGAAACCTTAGGGTGTTTCGACAACACTTCTTCCACTTCTAACGGATGAATATTTTCTCCACCGGAGATGATCATATCATCTACTCTCCCTACTACGTGCAAATCTCCGTCGGCATCTATATATCCTAGATCCCCAGTAAAATACCAACCATCACGAATCGATTTTTTTGTAGCATCCGGTCGATTCCAATACCCTTTGAAAGCTTCACTGGAATCCAGGCTCGCAATAATCTCACCAACCTCTTCCTTGTTCACTATATCTGTGTGACTGGCACCCCCATTTGGATCAGCAGTTACTATACGGATATTTTGATGGAATCCAGGTTTACCAGCGCATCCAGGCTTTTCTCTTACATTTGGATTAATTGTGAATGTGTATACTTCCGTGCTTCCATAATGATTGACGAAAACATCAGGTTTAAAGTATTTTACACATTTTTCTGTCAAGACAGTTGTCATAGATGCCCCGGCGTATCCTAATTTCTTTAAAGAAGCCAGATCGTATTCCTCAAAATGAGGATGGTTCAACATATCATGGTACAGTGTTGGAACTAAATATAAACATGTAAGCTGTTCCTCACTTAACAAATTGAGCGCATCTTTAGCATCAAAATCGGGAAGTATGACGTACTTACCATTGACAAAGGCGATTGATAAGAGCGATCTCATCCCCATCGTGTGATAAAGAGGCATCGTTCCAAGGGTGCTTTCACCTACGGTATAATGGTTTTGTATAATGTGAGCGGTAGCAGAAGCATATTCATTTTTATTACTTCTCGGAACTCCCTTCGGCTTGCCGGTCGTTCCTGAGGTATAGAGCATAAGGGCTATGTCATCATCTTGAATGGTTGGTTTATCGTAGCTGCCTGGACTTCTTTCTACTAACTCTTTGAAATAAATATCTGCCCCTTCTACGTCATGTACGCCTATCAAAATAGGCCGTTCTTTAAAGTCTGCATTCAGGACAGCTTCCTGACTGACATTTTCATAGACGATTGCGGACGCTTCTGCATCGTTCACACAATACTCGACTTCCTTGTCCGATAACCGAAAATTAATAGGAGTATAAATAGCACCAAGCTTCTGCAAAGCCCAATAAGTAAGCACATTTTCCAAATGATTTTTTAATATAACGATTATCCGGTCTTGTTGCTTGACCCCTATCCGTTGCAAAGAGGCAGCCACTTGAGACACCTTAGAATCCAACTGGGAATAGGTCAAGCGAATATCCCCTTGGACAACCGCTGTCTTATTCGGGTGCCTTTCTACTGCAAACTCTAGTAACTTTGCAATATTCATGTGTTCAACTCCTTTACAGACTTTTTGTTTTCTTCAATAGTCTTCTCTACAGCTTTTACTATGCCATCGTAGCCTGTACACCTGCATAAATGTCCTGACAGCATTTCTTTAATTTCCTGACTGTCTGCTTCAGGTTTTTTTTCGATAAAGTCAGTGGCTGCCATGAGTATCCCTGATGTGCAAAAACCACATTGTAATCCGTGATTTTCCTTGAAGTTTTTCTGCAGAGTCGTTAATTGGCCGGTATGTGCGAGTCCTTCTACCGTACGTATATTCCTGCCGTCTGCCTGTACCGCGAAAATTAAGCAACTTCTAACTGCAGCATCATCTAATACGATCGTACAAGCTCCACACACCCCATGTTCGCAGCCTACATGCGTACCAGTTAGTCCGCATACCTCTCTCAAAAAGTCACTTAAGAGCATTCTAGGCTCCGCCATTTCCTGATATCTCGTGCCATTGATAGTGACCTCAATTTCTTGCATCGCCAAATTCATCACCCTCTCGCTCTTTCGTATGCCTGACGTAATGTACGTGAAGTCAGCACTTTAGCTAGATGCCGTCGATACTGTTCAGAGGCATGAAGGTCTGATTCGGGCTCCACACTCTCCCCTACTATTTCTCCTAGTTGTTCGATTAGTCCATCCGTCAACTGCTCTCCGCAGAGCACTGTTTGGGCGTCTTCTATTAGAAACGGAATAGCTTCTACACCACCCAGAGCTAAACGGAGGTTTTCGATTCTGCCCTCCTCGTCAACGGCCATCTGACACGAAGCAGCCACCAACGCAAAATCCCCATGCCGACGGGCAATCTCCATAAATGAATGACCTGTTTTCCCTTCCCAGACAGGAATATGGATTTCAGTTAGTATCTCCGTCGGCATTAAATCAGTAGTAAGGTAGGTAAGAAAAAAGTCTTCCGCATCAACGACTCGTTCTTCATCTTCCGAAGAAATCTTTACTTTCCCCCCAAGTGTCATTAGCACAAGTGGGAGCTCTGCACTCGGGTCCGCATGGACGATACTCCCACCAATCGTGCCTCGATTCCTTGTTTGTACATGTCCAATAAATGGTACTGCTTCTTTTAGTAAAGGAATATTCTTCCCTACTACATCAGAAGCCTCTACCTGGCTTTGTCGTGTCATAGCGCCTATTTTGACTACAAAGTCTTTACATTCAATGAAGTCAAGGTCAGTTAATCCGTTGATATCGATCAGACACTCGGGAGTTGCCAGGCGCATATTCATTATTGGTACGAGACTTTGTCCACCAGCTATTATCTTTCCTTCAAATCCAGCTTCATCTAAAAGTCTTAGTGCATCAGGAAGGTTATCTGGCCGGTGATACTCGAACTTGGCTGGTTTCATCACTCAACCTCCTTTCCATTCAAGTATGCTGCTTTGTGTTTTCCAGTTCTTTTTTAAATTTCTTAAAGAAGTCCTGAATAATCATTTTTGCAACACCGCCGAGCATCCTCTGACCTATCATGGCGACTTTCCCACCAACTTCTGCATCGTAAGTATACTTAAGTGTAGTCTCGGTTTCATCCTCGGCTACTAGGTCAATGTTACCCACGGCTTCTACTGTCCCAGGACCTCCTTCCCCTTTTACAATCAATTTGTAGTGCTTAGGCTTGTCTAAATCTGCCAGCTCTATAAGGGAGGAATATCTCCCTTTAACTGCAGCAATACCCATTGCCAGCTCTGCTTCATATTTATTTTTTTCAATCTGTTCCAGCTTTTCACACCCCATAATGCATTTCTCAAGTACCTTTGGATCCATTAATACTTCCCATGATCTTTCAATCCCAGCATTCAGACTCAATTTTCCTTTTCCTTCCATTATGCATTCACCTCTTTTTGTTTTTGATAAATATCTGACTCTGCTAAAAGACTCCATATATAATTTGGACTTAAAGGAAGCGTGTCAATTTCAATATTATAAGGAGACAATGCGTCACTAACCGCATTGGCAACAGCTACAGGAGCACTCATCGTATTGCCTTCCCCAAGCCCTTTGGCTCCAAGGGGAGTGAGCGGTGAAGGAGTCTCCATGTGCTTTATCGTTACTTTTGGCATTTCTGGGGCAGTCGGGCAAAGGTAATCCATAAAAGATCCTGTTAAAAATTGCCCTTTTTCGTCATAAGCTAATTCTTCATACAAGGCGCCACCCAGCCCATGAGCAAGCCCGCCGTATATTTGTCCATCTACAATTTTAGGATTTAATAATTTCCCTGCATCATGGATGGTCACATAATCGATAATCTCTACATTTGCTGTTTCCGGGTCAATTTCTACCGTTACCAGGTCGGAGACAAATCCATAGGTCACTGAAGAATTGATTAAATCCTGTTCATCAGGCGGTTCAGTGTTTTTAGCTGTATAATAATAAGTTTCATAGATACCTGGTTCCATTCCTTCTGGCAGAGCCAGAGGATTCCAATGTGCTGTACCGACAGCACGCTTTAATGAATATTTCTGTTCCGGATTGTCTTTTACAAAAATACTTCCTTCTTTTAATTCCAATTCACTAGCTTCCACCTGCAGCTGATGGGCCGCTATTTTAAAAAGTTTAGATCTCACCTTGTGGGCTGCATAAAATACTGCACTGGATCCTAGGGATGCGAATCTACTGGAATAACTTCCTGATGCAATTGACCAGGCGCTGGTTGAAGTGTCTAATTCCGCCACTACATTGACTTTATCTATCGGAACTCCCAGTACATCAGCTATTATTTGGGCTGCCACTGTTTCATGACCTTGACCGGATGGAGTAGTGCTGATTCTCACATTGACGCTGCCCATCGGATCCATGGATACAGTTGCTGCTTCGGCACACCCGGATTTAGGGAGGGAAGAAGCCCTTTCCTCGGGAGTTAAAGCCACCGTAATGTACCCCATGTTTGAACCTGAAGGCTCCACGATGTTCGCAAGTCCTACACCGAAGATTTTCCCTTTCTTTCTTGCCTCTTGCTGCTTTCTTCTAAACTCTGTATAGTTGCCGGTTTCAATCGCTAGTTCTAATCCCTTTTCATAATCTCCGCTATCATACATACCTCCGGAAGCAGTCTTATAAGGAAACTGATGCTTCTTGATTATGTTTTCTCTTATGACGTCTACAGGGTCCATATCTAGTTCATTTGCAACTCGCTGCATCAGCCTTTCTAATGGAAAATAAAGCTCTTGACCGCCATATCCTCTTATAAGTCCGGTCGGCAACTTATTAGTCATTGTTGCAATTGCTTCAATATGAAGGTTAGGAATATCATAAGCTCCAGTAGAATTAGCATGCGTCCTATATAAACAAGCAGGCTCAGGCGCTCGCAAATATGCGCCCACATTGTCTATCATTTTCATCCTTAGGCCTGTTACCTTGCCGCTTTTCTGTACTGCAGCCTCTATATAAGTGACTCGGTCTGTTCCACTGGAGCTTGCTGATAAATGCTCTTGCCGATCTTCAATCCATTTTACTGGACAACCAGCAATACGACTGGCGATGGCTAACAGAACCATGTATGGAAATGCCCCTGCTTTTATCCCATAGCTCCCCCCGATATCTTTAGGGACTACAATTCTTAGTTTGTTACCAGGGACACCTAATGCTTGTGCCATTACCGCCTGAATAACAAATGGCCCGTGAAAATTGGCATGTATGGTATATCGGTCTTCGCTATTTTCATAGCTTGCCAGGATTCCATATGTCTCTACAGGTGTTGCAGAGTATTTGGGGAAGTTGTATTTATGCTTGATTATATGGTCAGCTTGCTCGAACGCCTGATTGACCTCCCCGTAATCGAAAGTCCGATGATTTGCTATGTTGGAACCCACATTTTCATGGAGTAACGGGGCATCAGGTTCCAAGGACTGTTCGATGTCGACAATCGGCTTGCGTCCTTTGTATTTCACTTTTATTTTCTCCAACGCATCTTCAGCAATGTATCGATTTTTAGCTAATACTACTGCTACAGGCTCTCCAACATAACGAACTTTTTCCACAGCAACCGGGTAATATTTCACAGGCGCACTTACACCAACACTAAAAGGTTTCATATACTGTTTGATTTGCTCACCCGTGATTACCGCTTTCACACCAGTTACCTTTTCAGCATCTGACGTGTCGATTGAAATAATATCCGCATGAGGATACGTACTTCTCAAAATAGCAGCCTGAGCTGTATTAGGTGGTGTTCCAATATCATCCATGTACTTTCCCTGACCGGTTAATAAGCGATCATCTTCCACTCGATTGACAGGAGTACCTATTGATTGAGTCATGAACAATCCTCCTCATTCAACACTTTTTCATAATCACCTTTTGTATCGATATCAAAAAGGTGATTTGTACTCATCTCTACTAACTCAACTTGCTGATTATATTTTTTTATAACTGACCTTCCACCTTCATCGCCGTTCACGCTGAATAACTCATTAAATAGCTCTCTATGGAACAGCACGGGATGTCCCCTGACACCAAAAGAAGTTGATTGATAGATGGAAGAGTTCCTCGTCTTTTTATATCTTTCAATTACTTTGTTTATTTCGCGTTCTGTTATATAAGGTTGATCCCCAAGGAGGAATAAAGCAGCCTCTGCATGTTCGGGTAGTGCTGTCAATCCTGCTTGTACGGAGGTTGATAATCCTCTTTTTGCTCTGCTGTTCAAGATCACTTTACGAACACCAGGGATTCTTGCTTCATTGACCATACCCGCCACTTCCGGGTTTACTACTACTACTACTTCGTCCAGAGAGGAGTTGATTGCCTGCTCAACGACTGAACGAACCAATGTCTTTCCCCTGAAAGGCAGAAGCATCTTCGGAGCGTCCATACGAGAAGACAAACCTGCAGCTAAAATAATTCCCCAGACTTCCCTTTTTTTCAGGTTGTCAATGATGCTTCCTCCTCTCTTTTTTGCTCCCATATATAAGGCCCCTTGGTCATCTTAAGTGAGATACCATTACCTCTGCGGTAAACATTGATCATCTCAGTAACAATGCTACAGGAAATTTCTTCCGGTGTTTTTGCCCCAATATCAAGCCCTATAGGACTATAAAAATTAATCAGTTCTTGGTGTGAAATGCCTTTGGCAATGGATATTCCTTCGAGTAGCTGGTACGTACGTTTCCTTGGACCCAAGATCCCGATATAACCTGTCTTTGCTCTCAGCAACTCACTCAATATTTGCTGGTCTTGTTCAAAATTGTGGGTCATTATGACGATGTACGAATGCTCATTCAATGTTATTTCAGGAAAGGTCCCTCTTTCGTTCAAGATCAGCTCATCCGCATCAGGAAAATGTGCGTCACTAACAAACTCTGGACGATGATCAATGACAGAAACTCGCCAATTCAATCGTTTCACTCCATCAACAAGCGGCACAGCGTCAGGTCCTGCCCCAAACACAATGACATGAGGAGCAGGCGTAACGAAATCGAAAAAGACCTCTAACTCCTCACCTCTATAAAGACCTGTTTCATTATTCTTTAAACGTTTATTGTACTCATCCCTAATTCGCTCATCATTTATCTCATTAATGCTTGACTCTTCCTCAATGATTATTCGTTTTTTTTCAGTTGATATAGGATATTCTGAGGAAATAATGGTAAGCATGCATATTGAACTACTTAACGCCCCGGATAAACCCTCTTCGATTTGGATAGATGAAGGGCACATAGGGTAAAACGGCTCTAAATATATTTCAATCGAACCGTTACAACCAAGCCCTAACCCCCATAAATCATCTCCTCCATCTCTGAAATCATAAAATACTTTCTTGGAATTTCCAGTCTCCATAACGTGTTTGGCGTATTCACCTAGGTCTCCTTCCACACAACCTCCGCTTACAAGTCCAGTTATAAACCCATCTTCACTAATAAAACATTTTGCTCCAGCTTTTTGGTAAGTAGATCCTTCAGTCCGAATGATAGTACCCAAAACCCCTATTTTCATTAGGGCTCGACAGCGTTTCATTTCTTTATAAATCGGAAGCATAAGCTTTCTCCCTTCAAGCTTTAATAGTTCGTGATTCATTTTTCCAATAGAATTGATCACGGTATTCACTAGGTGTGACTCCCACATGCTTTTTAAATGTTGTTGCAAAATATCCTGCAGTCGTAAATCCCGTATTATTAGCAATAACTTCAATTGGAAGGGAGGACAGCCGGAGCATTGTCTTTGCTTTTTGCATCCTGACAAAAGCGAGATACTCGACAAAACTTTTCCCCGTCTCATCTTTGAACATCCTACTAAAATAGGAGGGACTCAAATAAACCTGATCGGAAACATCTCTTAATGTAAGTAATTCGTTATAACTCTCCTGAATAATATGAATAGCACTCTCAATCGGTTTACTTAAATCAGATACAATTCCACCTTGCCCTCTGTTCATGATATTGTTTAACTGCTTACTCAGCTCGGGAGTCAACACCCGTTCAAATGTTTCAACTAAATCCGCTTTAGAAAGCGCTTTCAGCAAATAGGCAGAGAATCCTGCATTGATAGCATCCTGTACAAAACTAAACATTTTTAGGTGAGTCACTACAACCACCGGTAAATCTGGATACATTTCCAAAGCAGTTCGTCCCAATTTAATACCATCCATATCAGGCAAAGATAAATCAATAACCATACAACTAGGCTTATTTTGTTTTAATAGAAACAAAGCGCGATCAGCCGTACTTGATTCATAGATAGAAAGGAAATTATACTTACTGTCTTGAATAATATGACAGAACTCATGCCGACTCTGTTTATCATTATCAACAAGCAACACTTCAGCCAAATTGAGTTCCTCCTCACTTAAAAAGTCTAACGAAGATTTTCCATCTGTTGTTTTAAAATTTTGCACTTAACTTTTTATGATTTTGTCTTATTAGAATTTTCTGATTATTGACTAGCATATAAGAGATTTTTATCACTCTGTTTTAAATTTTTGCTTTTACCTGTTTAAAATATTTCTATAAATGGGAACCCATGACCTTTTGGTATTTTATTACTTAATTTTATAAAAATATTAAACTCGTATTAGAGGGGACTATGAAGAAGAAGGAACAAAATTTGCTCCTCTTAAACGCGATTGAAGTGAATTCAAGGTGTGCAGGCCTCCCTCGAAATAAAGTAATCTTAAGATTTCGTTACGGTAATCAAATAATCAATCTTAATCTAAAGATAAATATTTATCTACGATTTTATATTTAAAGTTGTTAGGCCTTAATTTATTCGCGCCATAAAATCCCTTTAGTTAACACAAGCACTAAGGGAGGTAACACAAAAAATAGGAAATCCCCGAGTTGGGATTTCCTATTCTACACTTCTAATCTGGTATTGACCTATTGATAATTGTTCCTTGATGAAAATACAACCGCCAACTTCACTTCTAGCGTTTCCAAATAGAACTCCGAAGCGTATTGCGATTTTTAGTTTTGTTATGGGGAAATAAGTGGTTAACACGAATCAGGTCGGCCTTCTTCAATTGGAATTCATGTGTGGTTACACTAAATTGACTTAAACTTCTACCTCAACAGCATCTACTTGATCATTACCTTATCCTCTTTATATTTTTGTAGGAAGATAATATGGGTTTGCTTTTACTGCCTCCATAATCTCTTTTGAAGCACTCTCATGAAAAATACGTTTCCACATTTTTAAAAGGTTCTCCTGGGTTACTTCCACTGGTTCAACGCCGATAAATTTTGGAACGTATTTGTCGAGAACCGCATTGGCAGCTGCAAGAGCAAGTGCCTTCCCTTGATCATATGGCAGCTGGGCACTAATTTTTTTGATGTTTTTACCTTTAGCCATATTTAATGCCAATTCATAATCTAAATCAGCGGTACCGATTAGAATATCCTCCCTGTCTAATTCTTTTAAAGCCTCAAGCACTTTAGTGGCTGGCCCCTCCCATGAAACATATATCCCCTCTATAGCAGGATGTTCCTGAATGAGTTTTTTTGTTTTATCAATGACTTCACTTTCATCTTTAAATTGCTCTTCTCCCACAACCTCTAGGTCTGGATATTCTTCAACGAGAATTTGGTGAGCCGCTGTATCACGCTGATTGGTGGCATAAAAATCAGAGTCAAAAGATAACATTCCGATTCGTGTACGGCCCTCCTCCCTCATTGTACTGCCAAGTCCACTGCCGGCCAGTCGCCCATGTGACCACTCATTCACAGAAACACAGCTGATATAATCTTGCTGCTCCATTCCATGAGGAACATTTGTAATTAATATGAGCTTCGCCCTGCTCTCTCCAATCTTTTTAAAAATTTCCGAGGTTTTATTATTTTCAGTGGGAATAGCAATTACTATATCTGGATCAAGTGCCATTAAACCTTCAAGTTGCTTAATCTGCATTTCAGGATCAAAATGTGCATCTGTTACAGCAAGGAGTGAAATTCCCAGTTCGTTAAACAGATCACGAATTCCTCTTTCATGAAGGTGCATCCAAGCAGCTCCTGTATAATGAAAGGAAATCACTGCCGTAGGCTTTTTACTGCGGACTGTTGCAACTTCCTGTTCAGTGATTTGAATCGAATCTACGGATGCAGCCTTTTCTCCAAATGGACCGCGTGCAATGCCGGATGTAGATTGGCGCAGATGTAGCTTTACTGGAACATAAGACGGTTCCTTTTCCTGTGAAGTGTCATTCCTAATATAAGAAAGAATTTTGTCGCTGATTTGCCCTACGTCTGGTCTTACAGCAGTTAATGCTGGGTTAAATAATTTAAACCAACGGCGATCGTTAAAACAAAGGATGGAAAGATCATCTGGACATTGCAAATTCCTGCTGTTTAAAAAGGTAAGTACTTGAAGGAGCGCAGTTTCACTAGTAATAATCAATGCAGTGGGTGGTTCTCTTTTAGAAAGAATCTCGTGAATATTTTCGACTGCGGATGATTCTATTATATATTCCTTATTTAAAGCAATATTACAGTCCTTTAGTGCACTTTTGTACCCTTTAAGAATATCGTCAGGCACTCCATCCTGTTTAAAACAGTCATGCACCAGCGCGATTTTTGCATGTCCATGATTTACCAAGTGTCTTACTGAATCATAAGTCCCTTTATAGTTATCAGATATAATTTTGTAGACTTCATTTGTCTCAAACTCCGTAAAGTCAAGCGCGTTTTCACTTACAATTATTGTCGGGCTTGGTTTCAACGATGAATGAATTTTAAGTGATCCACCCAACGGTCGATCCAACAGTAGCACTTTTCCTATATTTAGTTTTGGATTGGTTGGTGAATAGCTGCTCAACGTTTGTAACAAATCTTCTGTTTGCACATGCACGATGTGCAATTCACTATTAGCAGACGTCTTCTCCTGCAGTGCTTGAATAATATCGGCCTGAAAGGGATGAAAAATGTCTGTAGAAAACACGAGGATCTGCTGCTTTTTATCTTTAGGACTTGCTCCTCTTTTTTTTATGATAAAATTCGGCAATTCCTCTAAAGAGTCAATCACCTCTTCTACCCTTTGTACCGTTTCAGGGCTAACATACCTCGTCCTGTTTACTACGTGAGAAACTGTAGCAACTGAAACACCTGCCATTTTTGCTATGTCTTGGATGTTTGCCATAACTGATTCTCCCTTCCACTATATATTACCTTTTTATATAGAATAACCGGTTCGTTCGATATCCTGTCACGTTTAGTATGAACCCGGCCGGGAGTAAATTCAACTTTTCAGCGTTTTTTTACGTAAAAATCATGCCCACCACATAGTGACGGGTTTCTCTGCTAGAATGGCTTCTTGCACCGTTCGGACTGCTTTTCCCACTCCTTCCTCTGTAGATGCAAGCATATCTTCATGCTCAATAGAAATTACCTCATCAAAGCCTACTGCCTTTAGCGCGCTGAATATGTCCTTCCATCGCTTCACAGATTGACCGTATCCTATGGAACGAAAACTCCAAGCTCTTTCTAAAAACCTGCTATAATGTTTAGAGTCAAGTACCCCGTTAACTTCTATATTACGACTGTCCAAATAAGTATCTTTAGCGTGAAAATGATAGATGGCTTCATGCTTCCCTAAATACTTTATGGCTTCAACTGGATCGATTCCCTGCCATATAAGGTGACTGGGATCTATATTTGCGCCAATATTCTCTCCTGCTCGCTGGCGCAACTCTATCATCGTTTCCGGATTATAAACAACAAATCCAGGATGCATCTCTATGGCAATTTTTTTCACACCATGCTGAGATGCAAAGTTAGACTGTTCTTTCCAATATGGGACAACGACTTCCTCCCACTGCCACTTACGTAACTCAAGGTATTCCGGTGGCCAGGCGCACGTTACCCAATTAGGTACGCGAGCTTTAAAACTATCTCCTGGACATCCAGAAAAGCAGTTTACAACCTCTATCTCTAACTGCTCTGCTAAACGGACTGTATCCTCCCATGTTTGGTGATGGTCATTAGCAATTTCGCTCTGAGGATGGAGCGGGTTTCCCTGGCAACTTAGACCACTAATCACCATTCCGCGATCCTGAATCTTCATTTTAAGTTCTTGGATTTTATCAGGCTTGCTAAGTAACTCTTTCGGATCACAATGACTCCTTCCTGGATAATTTCCTGTTCCTAATTCTACTGCTTGAACGCCAAGATTTTGAAGTCTATCAAGAACTTTATCAAGAGGCTGATCATGATACAAAACAGTAAATACACCAACTTTCATTTCTACTTCTCCTCTATTGTTATGCCTTCTTTTTCTTTCGACCAAATGCTACAGCTAAAATAATAATAATGCCTTGAACAACCATTTGCTGACTAACGTCAAGTCCTTGTAGTATCAGGGCGTTGTTAATGGTCCCTATCATGATAGAGCCAATGACGGTCCCTACTACTGTACCGACTCCACCAAATAGACTAGTTCCGCCAAGAATAACAGCAGCTATCACCGACAATTCATCTCCTTCACCGAAGGTAAAACGTCCTGCCTGCAGACGTCCGGCGTATAACATGCCTGCCAGACCCGCCATCATCCCCGAGGCCATAAAGACTGTCATTTTAATCCTGTTAGTCTTAATTCCCGAGTAAATGGCAGCCATTTCATTCCCGCCGGTAGCAAGCGTTTCACGGCCAAAGGTAAATTTACGTAAAATAATATGCCCAGCAGATGCGATTATAAGAGTCCAAATTAGCAGGATTGGAACACCTAATATACTTCCAGAACCGAAAAGGAATATATAGCTATCACTTAATATAGGAATGGGAGCAGTGCCTGAAACCCACATAGCCAATCCTCGAGCGATCATCATCATTGCAAGCGTAACAAGAAAACTTGGAATAGCTACTCGTGTAACTAAATATCCGTTTACAAATCCGATTGCCAGTCCTGTACCTAGCCCTACCAATACACCGGTTACCATTCCCAGTCCTGCCTGCATCGTCAGGGCTGTAGTTATAGCAGATAAAGCTGCAACTGAACCAACAGAGAGATCAATCTCTTTAGATGAGATAACAAAAGTCATCGCCACACCCATAATAGAAATCATGGCGGTTTGACGTGCGATATTCAGCAAATTGTGAGTAGTCATAAATCCCTGCTCTGCTAACGTAATCGAAAAATAAATTAAAACGATAACAAAGGCGATGTATACTATATATTGTCTCCAATCAAAATTTATCAATTTACCCTTCACCTTGGATGGCACGTTCAACATCCTCCTCACCTTTAATATCTTTTCTGTCTATTGAACTCGTAACCTCTCCATCTTTCATTATTAAAACCCTGTCACTCATTGCCAATAGTTCTGTCATTTCAGAAGAAACGACCAACACAGCTTTCCCTGCATCTGCAAGCTCACGGATAATTTCTATGATTTCTATTTTTGCCCCAATGTCGACTCCACTCGTAGGTTCGTCTAACAATAAAATTTCTGTTTCGTTCAACAACCATTTAGCCAGTACTACCTTTTGCTGATTTCCCCCGGAAAGAAGTGAAATGGTCTTTTGTGTACTATCTGTTTTCACATTTAGTTTTTTTACCAGTGCTTCTACTTCCTTATTTGCCTGCTGATTCTGCAAGAAATTGTTCTTTGAAAGTTTGGCCAGGCTGGAAAGAATCATGTTTTCTTTTACGGAATGACCGAGCACCAGTCCCTGCGAACGGCGGTCTTCCGGTACGAGTCCCACCCCCTTTTGAATGGCCTCCTTAGGTGAAGAAAAGGAAACTTGTTCACCACGGACATTCACTTCTCCTCCATTGACTGGGTCCACACCAAAAATCGCACGAACTGTTTCAGACCTTCCACTACCCATCAGCCCTGCCAAACCAAGAATTTCACCCCCATGGAGAGAAAAACTGACATTTTTAACACGGGAACCGGATTGTAGATTTTTCACTTCTAGCAATGGTTTCCGGCCTTCTTTTTTCGGCCTCTCTACCCACTCAAAGGATTTGACCATGTTGCCTCCAATGATATAATCAATCAGCTCTTCCATTGTTACTTCTGAGCAGGGAGTCGTTATGACATTCGCTCCATTTCTTAGAACGGTAATTCGATCACACACTTGAAAGATCTCATCCATGCGGTGGGAAATATAAATAATAGTGATTCCAGATTGTTTTAGCTGATCAATCAGAGAGAATAGCACTTCTGTCTCTGTTTTTGTCAAAGTAGAGGTTGGCTCATCCATAATTAATATTTTTGTGTTTATGGAGAGTGCTTTTGCAATTTCTGTCATCTGCCAATATCCAACACTAAGGTTTTCTATTAATTCTTTCGGTGAAATAGAGAGCCCCATATCGTCAATAATGCGCTGGCTGTCTTTAAGCATTTTTTTTTCGTCGATCATTCCGAGAGATGTGCGTGGCTCTCGATGAAGAAAAATATTCTGAGCGACGGTCAATTTAGGAATAAGGCTGAATTCCTGAAAAATCATTGATACACCAGCCTGCTGAGCGTCGCGAGGGTTTTCCAAGTTCACTTTTGAATCCTCTATTTCAATCGTTCCATGATCAAGCTGATAAACCCCAGTTAAAATCTTCATCAACGTAGATTTTCCAGCACCGTTTCCGCCCATCAATGCATGGACCTCTCCGGCTTTTACATTAAAATTCACTTTATCGAGAACTGTGTTACCATTAAATCCTTTTTCAATTTCTTTCATTCGGAGTATCGTATTGCCCATACTTACAGCTCCTTTGCTTTGCGTAAAGCAAGTAAAGTTTTTATTTTATAGATAAAGACTTTGTAGATTCCCATTGATCGTTAGCTGCAGAACGAAGAATAGCATCGCTTACTTCACTGATTCTATGTCCTTCTAAGAAACTTGGCTGACAGGATGTATCCTGCTGGAGAGCTTGTAAAAAATCGTGCATCTCCACCATTTTCACTTCACTATAGCCGATACCTAATCCTGGGATTGGCCACAGTCCATCTCCGTATGGATGGGCTGCTCCTGTATAAATTGTTTTATAACCGCGACGGTCCTCAGGATCTTCCGAAAAACAAACCTGCAGCTCGTCTCTCCTTTCATAGTTAAAATAAAGAGAGCCTTTTTCCCCGTGAATTTCAAATGTCAAATAATTGTGGCGACCCCAGGCGTTTCTTGTAGCCTCTAAACTTCCAACTGCCCCATTTTCAAAACGGAGGAGTGTCATCAACTGATCATCTACATCTACTGGTCCTTTTTTACAACTATCAGCTTTAATGTTTCCAAGAGAGTCTGCAACTGCACCTTGAATCGGCCGCTCTTTAACCCAAGTTTTTGTCATCGCCATCACCTGTTCGATATCGGCTACTAAATAATGAGCTAAATCAATAACATGGGTCCCGATATCACCTAGTGCACCAGATCCGGCTGATGATTCCTGGAAACGCCAGGAAAGTGGAGAGTCGGGATGGGCGGACCAATCCTGCAAATATGTGCCGCGAAAAGAGAGAATACGGCCAATCTCTCCATCTCCAATGTATTTTTTTGCTAGTGCAACAGCGGGCGTTTTCCGGTAATTAAAAGCAACCTGGTGCTTCACTCCCGCTTTCTCTACAGCACACAACATTCGCCTTGTTTCTTCAGAATTTCTACCAAGTGGCTTTTCACAAATGATATGCTTTCCGGCTTCGGCAGCTGCTACTGCCATTTCCTCATGCAGATGGTTTGGGGTGACAATGTCAACAATATCTATCTCCTTATCGTCTATAATCTCTTGCCAGCTATCCGTATAAGAAGTAAACCCCAGTTTGTGAGCAGCTGCCTTTGCCGATTCCAATGACACATCTGCAATTTTATATTTTTCTAGAATGATGCCATCATCAAAAAACATAGGTGCTGCTGTCATAGCAAGTGAATGAGCCTTAGCCATAAACCCGCCGCCAATCATCCCTACCTTTAGCTCTTTCATGATCAAAACCCCCTCATTTTTTTTCCATTTCCCCTTGAATCTCTGGTGGCACTTCCTCGTTATACACGAGCTCCCATGACTCAAGCAGGTTATTCCGATTTACCTCTAGAGGCGGAACCGCAACATAAGGAGGTGTTTCCTTATCCAACAGAGCATATCCGGCAAGAATAGCTTCTGTCACTCCCTGATCGTAGGGAAGTTGCGCGCCGATACCTTTAATATTTTGATCACGTGCCATATCAAGCGCTACTCCTGAACCAAGGTCGATTGTAGTAATATCCAGGTCTTCCAAAGCTGCCGAACGCGCAGCCGCCAAAGCTCCTTCTGCTGGTACGTCCCATACTACGAATAACCCATCCAAATCAGCATTCCGCGTTAACATGGCGTTGGCAACTCGTTCTCCATCTTCTGGCTCTCCTATCCCATCACGTTCGACAATTTTGAGATCAGGATATTCTTCGTTGATCGTTTTTTCAAACGCCTCTACCCGTTGCTCTGTTACAAAATAGTCAGCATCATGATAAATGACGCCTATTTCTCCTTCTTCTCCAACCTCTTCTGCCATGCTATGTGCAGCAATGACACCATTTCCATAGTTATCCGCAGAGACAACGCTTACATAATCCTCTCCAGGAGAAAATCCCTTAGGAACATTGTCCATAAATACAAGTTCAACACCAGCTTCTTCTGCCTTCCGGTATGCACTGGCAGTGGAAACCGGGTCTACAGGAACACTGACGAGAACGTCCGGGTCTCTTGCAAGCAGTGTTTCGATATCAGAGGCCTGTTTTTCTACGCTAAATTGTCCATCTGTCACTGCGATGACTTCAACTCCCATTTTCGCGAAAGTCTGCTTCAACCCATTAATCTGGGCTCGTGACCAGTCATTTCCTGCATAATGCATAGCTATAGCTGCTGTATAGTCTCCATCACTGATCTCTTCCGCTTCCTCCACACTCAGTTCAAGAGTATGAGCAGATACTGCCTGTTCTCCTTGAGGTCCTTCGCTATATATCTTTGATTCCGGGATATCAGGGTTAATCCGGATCGGTTCTGAAGCAACATCCATTTCTATATCTTCTGAGACTATCTCGTCACCGCTGCCTTTTTGTGCATTACACCCAGCCATTAGAAGTGTGAATAACACAAACAACCCTGCAACGAACTTTGTTCTCATATTCCTTCCTCCCTTATAATCCAAAGAGAAATACTTTGAGTTATAGGAGAAATCATTTTACCTTCTCCCATCTGCGTGACTCCGCTGAAGCTAATACGGCTTCACATACTTGATCCACCTTATAAGCCTCATTAAATGAAGTAGAAGGCTGTTCTTTGTCAGCAATCGCTTTCAAAAAATCGTAGCTTTCAATTGTTTTCAATTCACCATATCCAATATTCATACCAGGGATATTCCACGTTACTTCCCCATAAGAGTGAGCAGGGCCTGTATAAATCGTTTTAAATCCTCGACGGTCCTCTGGGTCCTCTGAGAAACTTACCTGGAGTTCATTTAAGCGCTCGTAATTGAATAGGATCGAACCCTTCGTGCCATGCACTTCTACAGTAATATAATTATTTCGCCCCCAAGCATTCCGAGTAGCTTCTATACTTCCAACAGCTCCATTTTTAAAATTGACAAGAAAAGATGCCTCATCATCTACATCCACCGGTTCTTTTGCTGCGTCAGGATCTACTTTCACAGTTCCAAGCAGATCTGCACCACCCTCTTGTACAGGTCTTTCCTTAATGAAGGTTCTAACGTTTGATACTACCTCTTCAATATCTCCGGCTAAGTATTGTGCTATATCAATAACGTGAGTCCCAATATCACCTAATGCCCCAGCTCCTGCATATTTTTTCTGAAACCTCCAGGACAAAGGTGAATCTGGATCTGCGCTCCAGCTTTGCAAATATGTTGTACGAATATTGAGAACGTCGCCAATAGAACCATCTTCGATAAGTTTTTTAGCTTGAACAACTGCCGGTACACGGCGGTATTGATAAGCACACATTGCGATAATACCATCGGAGGATACTTGTGCCGCTGCGTCTGCCATAGCTTTTGCGTCTTCAGGATTGTTTGAGATGGGCTTCTCACAAAGTACATGCTTTCCTGCCTCTAAAGCAGCTATAGAAATCTGCGCGTGTGAATCATTCGGGGTACAGATACTTACCGCATCTATTTCTGGGTCATTAATAATGTCATGCCAGTCAGTCGTCCATTCCTTGAAACCAAACCGATCTTTGGAATCCTTTGCTGTTTCCTCATCTATATCACATACGGTTTTCAGTTCCGGAACTGCTGGTGCAGGCCAAAACAGCTTCGGTACATTAGAATAACCTACAACGTGTGCCTTCCCCATAAACCCAGCGCCAATAAGACCAATCTTTATATTTTTCATTACAAACCTCTCCTTTATCTACTATTTAGTATTTTTATTTAATGAAGTGTTTTTTAGAAATTCATACGATACTTTACATGCTTCTACAGGATCACCGGCATAACCGTCGATCTCTACCAGCCAATCCCCTGTATACGATTGGGCCTCAAGAAAGTCAATGATACCGTGCAGATCTAAACTCCCATGCCCTAACGGGACAAATCCTTCACCGTCCCAGTCTTTCAAATGAATATATGGAATTCGGTCTTTGTACTTTTGGATGATCTCTAATGGGTCACCACCGCCTGCGGCTAAGTGTGCAACATCGGGACAAAACGCTATAGATGAGCAAGAAAAAAGCTGATCAATTTGTTCTGGTGATTCAATCATTGAACCTAAGTGTGGATGATAACTTACAATTAACCCTTCCTGGGACACTATAGACTCTGCCTCAGCTAATGATGCTGCCAATCGTTTTATGTCTTTTTGCTCTCCACCTGAAGCTCGAACCGCACCACCGCCTAGCACGAGATGCTTGGCTCCTGCTTCAGCTGCAATTCTGGCTGTCTGGTGAATACGCCACAATTCATCCTGCCATGCATCTTCGTAAATAAAATTTGCTCCAGCATACACACCATAAAGTGAAAGCCCCATCCCTTGAAGTTGTGCTTTTAGCTTCTTAGGCTGACTTGCGAATTGATCCAGATTGCCATCAAACAGTTCCACTCCGTTGAACCCTTGTCTCTGGATTTTCTGAAAAACTTCTTCATCCCTGCACAAAGTTTCATAACGCACGTCTTTGATACTAGTTACTCCGCCGCCTGAACCTACTAAAGGCCCGAAGGCATTAGTCATATAACCAACATTCACTAGTTACCCTCCTCTATATATTTACGTAAATAAATAAAATGAATTGCTTACGGTTAGTAATTTAACACTATATGAAAACGGTGTCAATTATTTTTCGTAAAATTTGCGCAAATAATGCGATAATAATTCAAAAATATGAGGTTTATAGTCTTTTATATATACATTTTTAATCTTTTCTTAGTTTTTTTACGTAAATTATATTTCAATGAATTAGAAAAAACATGAAGCACTTTCTTTTCTGGATGTTAAAAGCTTTCTCGACCAAATCGAAACACAATTGCAATGAAGATGGTATGCATTTCTAGCCCCACCTACAACCCGACTTGAAGAATCATGTAATATAAAGGAAATAAATCAACATTTAAACTTAATTTTTTATTTGAAAAGATCGGTACTTCCCATAACAATTTTCATAAGAAAAGCCTCTCATAAGTACACGGATACCTGGATAGGGTAGACATTGCAGGATTCACCAAGCTCAGTTCCTGTGACTGTAATCCGACTAAAGTGTACTTAACAATCGGCGTGAAATAAATTCACTCTTTTCTCCTTTCCTTTTCTTTTTGGTCATAATCATAACCAAAGCCACTCTTTCCATCTTTCAAAAATAAATCTTCATTATCTTTAATTAAAGTATAAATTGGAGGCAAAAAGACCCTAATTCCTTCTATTAACATTAAATCAACAACATTTGCTTCATCCTTTAATATGGGTAATGAAAACATAAGGATATTTGAATATAATTTCGCTTGTCTAGGTGTCTTTATATGGGCTTCTAACCCTTTAGAGAAATTACTCACAAATTGTCTAGCATCGTCTGCAGATAATTCAATATCAAAGAGGTTTATAACTTAATCTATCTCACTAAAACAAAAGTTTCTTAAATCTTCATTATCCACTGATGGAAGATTCAAAGGGACTTGAATTATTTTTTATAAAAAGGAATTTCCTGTTCCGATAGTATCTGCGAACCGTATCGCTCTTGTAGCGCTGTGGATACAACTAACAGGGTAAAAAACTCACCCAGTTACGAATAAGTTTATAAATAAACCTTCTAAGACTTTCGCACTGTTCTTTTTAGAATAGTGAGAAAATATTGAAAACTTAAAAGAAAAACTTTATAGTCATGGTAGCGCTTCCCAATAATAGTTAAAAATTAGTGGAAGGAGGTAAAAGTTTAAAAGAAGGAAGTGCAATACTAACTATAAAAGGGAGATGAATAGAGTGAAGAAGATTTTTTTTATGGTAGCAGCAACTGTTCTTTTTTTTACAGCATTTGTGCAACCGGTTGCACTAGGGTCGGAATCAAAGCAGAAATCAGATGAGGTTTCAGAATGGGCGAAAGATGATGTCATTTATGAAGTAAATGTCAGACAATACACAGAAGAAGGTACTTTTGAAGCATTTGAAAAGCATCTTCCCCGGCTCCAAGAGTTGGGAGTAGACATTCTTTGGTTTATGCCGGTTTACCCAATTTCTGAAGAGAATCGAAAAGGAACTTTGGGATCTTATTATTCAATTCAAGATTATACAGCGATTAACCCTGAATTTGGAACAATGGAGGATTTTGAACAGTTAGTTCAAAGAGCCCATGATATGGGGTTTAAAGTCATGCTGGATTTTGTTCCTAACCATACGGGGTGGGATCACGATTGGATCTCCGAGCATCCTGAATGGTATATCCAGAATGAAGATGATGAGATTGTGCAGCCACCGGGCACAGATTGGACGGATGTCGCCCAGTTAGACTATGAAAACGAAGAAATGCGTAAAGCAATGATTGAGGAAATGAAGTTCTGGGTGGAAAAAGCAGACATTGATGGTTATCGGATGGATGTTGCAGGACGAGTACCAGCAGATTTCTGGGAAGAGGCAAAAAAAGAACTAGACGAGATTAAACCAATCTATATGTTAGCGGAAGATAGTGATAACCTTAACCTTTTGGAAGAGAGTTTTGATGCTAACTATGGCTGGCCTTTTCTCGGTAATGCTATCGGAGTAGCAAACGGTGAAAACACGGCAGAAGACATTCGTACTTATATTTCAGAGGTAGAGGAAACGTATCCTGAAGGGACTTACCCAATGAATTTCCTTACGAATCATGATGAGAATTCTTGGAACGGAACAAATGAAGATCTTTACGGCGAAGCAAACGAAACCCTGACAGCTCTAACCTTTACTATGCCGGGAATGCCGCTTATTTACTCCGGAGAAGAGGCAGGATTGGACAAGATGCTGGAATTCTTTGAAAAGGACGAAATCAACTGGAACGACTTGTCTATGCAAAAGTATTACGAGAAATTAATTGATCTTAAAAAAGAAAACCCAGCCCTTTGGAATGGAAACTACGGTGGAGATGTTAAGTTTTTAGAGAACTCGAACGAGAATGTTTTAGCGTTTGAGAGAGAAAAGAATGGCAATAAAGTGGTAGTGGTAATGAACCTCACAGAAAATGAGGAGTCTACTACTCTTAAGCCTAGATCTTCATCAGGCAAGTATACATCTTATTTCTCTGATTCTGACTTTATTCTGCGTGGTAAACATACTCTTGATCTAGAACCATGGGAATTTAAGATTCTTGTGCAGAATAAACAAGGTAAGTAAAATTGGGACCACTTGAAATCAATAGCCAGCCTCTTATTATGTGAGCTGGCTTTAAGATAAAATAGGAATAAAAAGAAGGCTGTTGACGAATTCGGTCAACATCCTTCTTTTTATTGATACTTTCCAAAAGTCCTGTAACAAATAAGTTTAATTCACCATCTGAGAGCGCACACTAGGATACAATTGGATGCAAAATTAGTTAAAATAATGGATTTGGTCAACAAATGGTCCACTATTTAAAAGTGCTTAACTGTTTAAAATAGTTCAATATTTTAGGAATATAAACAATAATTAACATTAAAGAGGTTTAGACAGAAATTATAAAATACTGTCCTAATTTTTCCCCAAATCTAAAAGTCGAGTTTCTACATTACAAGAGTTTACAAAATAATAACTTCAAATATTTCCTATTCCCAGGCATCCATAAAATCAGGAACAGTAGTGCTCATAAGATCGCGTGCCGCAAATAACTGGGTGAGCTCCGCTTGCTTTTCTTCAGAAAACTGAGTAGAAATATTATAACGAAACTTCTTATGAAGATCCGGCAAAGCTTCCTCCCTCCGGATACGATGACCGAGTGGATACCTTCTCACCACCTCTTCGGTAGCACTTCCATCCTTGAAATAAACTTTAACGGCATTCGCAATCGAGCGTTTCTCTGGATCCAGATATTCTTTACTAAATTCTGGTTCTTCCACTACTTCCATTTTCCGGCGCAGCTCATCTATCAAAGGATTTTCTGCAATATGATCCTCATAATGGTCAGCTGTTATCTCCCCATATATCAGGGCAATGGCTGTGATATATTGCAGGCAATGGTCCCGGTCGGCCGGGTTAGTTAACTGGCCTTTTTTATCGATTATCCGTACTGCAGATTCATGGGTTCGAATTGTTATGGTATCGATATCCCCAAAACGTCCTTTTACTTGTTCATATAAATCGAAGCCACACTCTGCAGCGGTCTGGGCGTGGTATTCCGCAGGAAATGAGATTTTAAACAGGATGTTTTTCATGACATAGTCGTCAAGTTCCCGGTTTAGTGTGATGGTTTGGCCATCCATCAGCACCTCCTCAAACCCCCAATCATGAGAAGTCAAGGCCGTTGTATAGCCCATTTCCCCTTTCATACTGAGAAAAGCTAACCATACCCCACGGCTGGTCGCGTCTCCTGCTGCCCAAGATTTTCTCGATCCCGCGTTCGGGTAATGGCGATACGTCCTCAGACTGGAGTTATCGATCCAGGCGTTAGAGACTGCGTTCATGATTTGTATTTTATCCCCGCCAAGCATCTGTGTAGCGACCGCGGCTGTAGCTATTTTAACAAATAAAACATGGTCGAGTCCTTGCCGGTTCAGGCTGTTATCAAGCGCAAGCACCCCTTGAATTTCGTGTGCTTTAATCGTGGCTCTCAACACATCCTCTACTGTCAATGGATCCTTACCGATTGCTTCATACTTCCTACTGATATAATCAGTCACCGTGAGTATTCCACCTAGATTATCAGACGGATGACCCCATTCTTTCGCCAACCAGCAATCATTGTAATCGAGCCAGCGGATCATAGTTCCTAAATTGAAGGCAGCCTGTACAGGGTCAAGCACCTCTCTTCTACCTGGAATTTTTGCACCGGTTTCGATCGCTACCCCAGGGACAAGGGGGCCTAACAATTTGGTACAGGCTTCGTAATTTAAAGAGAGAATCGCGCATCCCAAGCTATCCATCAGAACATATTGGGCTGTTTCCAGTGATTCCTTATCCCCAACATCCTCCCTCAATACATAGTCTGCAATATTCTCAATGACTTTATCGAAATCATGGTTACTCATGCACTCACTCTCTTTCCCCGTATTTCGGCAAAACGGTACTGGCAATCTTCTGATCGAGACATTCATAATCAGCTAAACCAATGACATCATATAATTCTTCTCTCGTCTGCATACGATCGAGCAGATGTTTTTGTGTTCCTTGCTTACATATTTCCTCAAAAGTATCCTTGTAAGCTTTGGCTGCAAGGCGCATGGATGTGACTGGGTAGATCACCATAGAGTATCCCATCGATTCAAATTCATCCGCTGTATAGTATGGTGTTTTTCCGAATTCGGTCATATTCGCTAACAGTGGGGCGTTAAGCTGTTCAGAAAACTCCTTGAAATCTGTCTCCTTGCTTAGCGCCTCTGGGAAAATCGCGTCTGCGCCTGCCTGTTCATAAGCTTTTGCTCTCTCCAGAGCCTGTTCTTTTCCTTCAACTCCAAAGGCATCTGTTCTCGCTACGAGCACGACTTCTGGGACGGTTTCTTTTACCATTTCTATTTTCTCTACCATTTCTTCCAAGGAAATCAACTGCTTTCCATTTAAATGGCCACATTTTTTTGGAAGCTTCTGATCTTCCATCTGGATAGCTGCCACGTTGGCTTCGGCCGTCTCTTTGACTGTCCTTGCTACATTCAATGGACCTCCAAAGCCAGTATCTACATCTACCAGTAGCGGCAGATTGGTAGCTCTGGTAATTTCTTTTGCCCGTTCGGCAACTTCGGTGGACTGCAATATCCCTAAATCCGGCAGGCCCTTGCTGGCGGTATAAGCTGCCCCTGATAAATAAAGCGCACGGAACCCAGCTTCTTTTGCCATCAGGCCGGCCATCCCATCATGGGCTCCCATGATTTTTAAAACCGACTTCTGATGGATTAACTCACGAAATTCCTTTGCCAGTTCGGCTTGTGATTTCTGTTTTGATGTTAACCAAGTCATAACGGATTACCTCCTTTTTAAATGATCCAACTCCAATAGAAGAGCATGGTTAAACAGACAATAACAATCCAGATGAGCATCGCTATTAGCCCGACTAGGAATAAATCTCGATCGGTAAAATACCCGTAAGAATAACTGATTAAATGAACGGGAGATTGTGTGACTAACAGAAACCCCGGTATGCCAATCAAATACACCCCCATCGCAAGTGTCAGTGGAGTGACACTGTCCAGCTTTTCCCCAAGTGTGATAGCCGTTGGGAGCATGATCGTCATAAATCCCAATACATTGACAAACACCACACGTATCAGTGAGGTAATGATCAGCACTCCAATCACAAACACCCAGGAATACCAATCGTTGGAATGACTGACGAGAAATGAGACAAGAACTTCTACAGTTCCTGTGTCAATCAACATGTTTGCAAGCATCAGCGTTGCAGCAAAAAAGATCATCATATCCCAATTTACGCCCTTGGTTGCCTCTTCCCATTTCAATACACCTATCCCAGGGAAAACTACCAGACTGGCACCTAATAGACCGACCAGAGGTATCGAATAGCCATGTACAGGTTGTGACATCCATAATCCCAACGTCACCAGCATGATCACCATCATCCGTATTTCTTCAGGGTTTAATCGACCGATTTCCTGCATCTTTCTATCAATCAGGTTTTTCACATGCATGGGTTCAATCTTTTCTTCCGGATACCAGAAAATAAAAACCAGCCACAATAACATGACGAAGGAAAGCATAGGGACACTGAAATACAAGAGCCATTTCATATAGGTGAGGCTTGGGGAAACTTCAGAAAATATCCCAAAAGCATAGATCGTCGAACTTGCCCCGGTCGGTACGAACGCTCCAGATATAGCACTGACATAAGCCACCCCTATAAATAATGCCTTTGGAATATAGTTGACCTCATATACCTTCTTCAGGCTTTTGGATAGATCATCAAGCACCGAACTGACCAGGCTTCCTTTTCCGATATTCGAGGGAATCATCACAGTAAGGACGAACATTAATAAGAAAGAAACTAGAATCAAAAGTTTGCCCGATCCCTTGGCAAGACTCAGGACGTAAAGGGAAACCCTGGCAGCCAACCCTGTCTGGATGAAAGCATACGCTAAGATGAACGTGGAAAATAACAGCCAAACCAAACCGGAACCGAAATAGCTCAACGTTTCATCGTAGGTGTAAAAATGAAAAGACAGTAACAATATTAGAATGATGGAACTATGCGCAAGCTTAAAAACACGCCCAATCCATAATAGCTGGATGATGACCAGCACAGCTACGGATTGAACGGTCACACCCCAACTGGCAAACGGCCAGAAAAACACTGCATAAATCGCCCCTGCCATCGATAATAACATCCATGTTTTATTCATTTTCATCCCCCAGTTTCATGCTTGGATTGGGGACTGATATTAGGCTTGTTTTTGCTTTCTTTTTTGAATCCAATCAAGAATGAATGGATACATCACAGACAATATCGTTAGGATTGTTAGAGTAGTTGCAACGGAAGAAGCAAAAAAGATATTAAGATAGTTATCGTGCGCAACAAGGCTCTTCCGGAAATTTTGCTCCATATCGGAACCTACTATTACAGCTAGTATTAATGGAGCAATCGGGAATTTAAGCAATTTCATAAACAGCCCAATGAAACCGAAGATAATCAGTATATAGAAATCTACCATACTGTAACTTAGTGTATAGGTACCAATGAAAGCTAGCACCAATATAAGCGGATAGAGAATCTTAGGCGGGGTATCAAGAATTCTTACTAACAACCCGACCAAAAGAATGTTTAAAATTACGAGCATGATATTTCCGATGAACATACTATTCACAAGCGTCCAAACCATATCAGGGTTATCTTCAAATAATAAAGGTCCTGGACGAAGACCAAGCATGATGACCGCCCCTAAAATGACTGCTGTTGTACCTGAACCTGGAATCCCCATCGTAAGTAACGGAATAAATGCACCAACAGAAGCAGCATTATTAGCAGATTCAGGAGCTGCTAGTCCTTCTGGTGCACCTTTACCAAACTTCTCCGGATTTTTAGACAATTGTCTTTCCGTCGTATAGCTAAGCATAGAAGCAATCGATCCTCCAGCCCCAGGAAGGACCCCGATCAGGAAACCAACCGGACCGCTTCGGATCATCGGCCATTTTGAGGCTTTCCATTGTTCTTTCGTAATCCACTTGTTGCCGACTTTTTTCTTTTCTAACTTCAAAGAGTTGATAGAAAGATAATTATATAGTACTTCTCCGACGGCATAGATACCGATAATGACAACCAGAAAATCAATACCTTCACTTAATTGCGGAATATCGAAAGTAAATCGGTGTACCCCGGTTTGCAGATCGATTCCAATCGTACTCAGAATCAAACCGATGCTCATTGAAATAAAACCTTTTACCATATTTCCTTTGGATAAGGAAATGATTGCTGATAGGGTGAATACCATCAGCATGAAATACTCGGCCGGACCAAACCGCAAGGCAAATGTAGCCAGGGGTTTCGCCAATAATATAAACCCGAAGATGGCGAAAATTCCGCCAATCAATGAAGCAATAGCAGAAAGAGTTAAAGCCTGTCCTGCCTGCCCCTTCTGTGACATTGGATACCCGTCGAAAGTGGCTGCAATCGCAGAACCATCCCCCGGTGTGTTCAATAGAATGGAACTTCGTGATCCCCCATACATGGCCCCATAATAGATAGATGCCATCAGGATCAGTGCACTGGTCGGATCCATTCCAAACGTAATCGGGATCAGGACTGCTACGGCTGTTGCTGGACCCAATCCTGGCAACATCCCGACGACCGTTCCTAAGAATCCACCGATCAGTATCCAGAGCAAATTCATTGGCTGAATTGATACTAATAAACCTTGGATAACATTCTGAAAATCAACCCCCATGTTCGTCCTCCTCTCTACGGTAAGCTCACTTGAAGCAGTTCAGCGAATGAATACCATGAAATGAATGAAAATATGACTGCAATCAGTATATTTTGCAGCCAGTGCTTTTTCCCATTTACGATGAAAAGCAAGCCTCCAAGAAATAAAATTGTGGAGTATAGAAACCCGATACGTTCAAATAAAAAGGTGTAGATCAAAATTAAAACAATGGTAGAGCCAATGAGAAATGGCGTACGTCCGGCCATTAGCTTTTTAAACTCTGCCACTTCTTCCTTCCTATGTTTCCATTCCTGAATGAAATAGACAATACTGCACAGGAGCATGAATATTCCAATGACCATAGGAAAGTAAATCGGTCCATTCGGATTTCCGATTTTTGATTCAGGAACCTGGCTTGTTAAAATTAAATAGACGATCGATAAAATTCCAAAGAATAAAGGTGTGAGTAATCGAACCACCTGTTCCACCCTCCCCGTTTTAATTAAAAGAAAGCTGCCTCATCATGTAGGAGAACACTCAGAAGCAGCCCTGCCAGAATAAGCTATTCTGTTAATCCTGACTCATTCAAAAGTTCATCATAGTTCTCTGTTTGCTGTTGTAAGAACTCTTTTGATTCCTGGCTGTCCTTATAAAACGACTGCCACTCATTATTTTTTAACAGAGTCTTCCAAGCTTCGGTCTCAACCATCTCTCCAATTTTTTCATCCCAATAAGCAATTTCTTCTTCCGTCATATCTGGTGGTCCCATGATACCTCTCCAGTGAGGAAATACCATATCGACGCCCTGCTCCTTCCAGGTTGGTACTTCTTCCAACCCTTCAATACGCTCTTCAGATGAAACAGCAATCATTTTGAACTTACCAGCTAAGTGCTGCTCTTTCGCTTCAGAAACAGACATGGTTGCTACATCGATATGTCCTCCTAACAGCGCGGAAACAACATCACCGCCACTTTCATAAATTTGAAATTCCAACTTAGGGACATCTACTCCATATTCTTTAGCAGCTTGAACAAATGATAAGTGGTCATTATTTCCCAAACCTGGTGCTACGCCGATCTTCATGGAAGTAGGGTCTTTTTTCAGTTGCTCCATCACTTCAGCACCTTTTTCATACTCCGATTCAGGCGGTACTGCGATAGAGATCCATTCGGTTGTCAGCACTCCTAATGGAGTAAAATCTTTGTAAGTGAGTTCACTTTGACCAAGTAGATTATTTGTAATAACAAGACTGGAATTAATTGTAATATTATGAGCGTCTTTACTGGATAAGTACTGCCAGCCAACTTCTCCACTTCCTCCTGGTTTATTAACTACATTGATATTTTCATCTACAATTCCCTCATCTGTTAAGATTTTCTGCATCGCCCGGGCTGTTCCATCCCATCCGCCACCTGGTGAGGCAGGCGCTACAAATTCAATGTCTTTTTCAGGGAAGTTGCTTTCATCTCCCGAAGCTCCGGTAGACCCGTCAGACGAACAACCCATGATGAACATAACAAACAATAAAGATAAAATACCTGATAACCTTTTCAAAATAATCTCCTCCCCTTCAATTTGTAAGTGCTTTCATTACTTATTTGTCATATTAGTACGAATATTCTTTCATGTCAGCGTTATCATCATAAAAGAAATTATCTGTATAAAGGTGATTTTGGTCATATTGTTCACGGTGATATCAATGGATTAAATAATACCTTCTTTCAGGCCTTCCGACTATTCCATAGACTTGCTCCACTTCTGCTCTTTCTTCAGACACTAAATATTCCAGGTACCTTCTTGCTGTTGATCTTGAGGTGCCAGTTTGTTTCCCTATTTCTTCCGCCGTATATCCTGTTTTACGAGTGTCCAACATATCCAGAACCTTTTTTAATGTTATCTGGTCAATTCCCTTCGGTAACGAATGGCCAGCCTGCCGTTTTCCTGAAAGGGTGGTGAAAAGTTCATCAACGACATCCTGGTCAATGACTGATCTCTTTTCTAATAATTGCTGACGCTGTTTATAATCATTAATTACTTCCTGAAAGCGTTCGAAAGTCGCTGGTTTAATCAAATAATTGAAGACTCCTTTTCTCATACACTCTTCCAAAAATTCTTTTTCCTGAGCTGCTGTCACAATAATAATATCTAGTTGCGGATTGTATTCTCTCGCTTTATCTATTAAATCCGTCCCTAAGTAATCTGGCATATAAATATCCAGTAACAGCAGGTCAATGTCCATTTCTTTTAGTAAAGACAGCGCTTTTTCGCCGGATAAAGCTTTGCCAGCACAAGTCGTCCCTTCTATATTATTAATGAACTTTTCATGGATGTTGCCAATCCTAAAATCATCTTCCACAATCATAACTTTTATCATTACACGCTTCCTCCCACGTTGTTTTTTGGAATGAATATACTGATAATCGTTCCTCTCTCATCAGAATGAACTTCAATGGTTCCGTTGAGTTCCTCCACTTTATTTTTCACATTATATAATCCATAACCTCGTTGGACGTCGCTGTATTTAGTGGAATAACCAGGTTTAAACACATTACTTATTTTGGTCTCAGGAATTCCTGACCCATTATCACTCACCTCAAACATGACGTCTTTCCCTATGTCCAATGCAAAAAAGGTAACGTTCCGTTCAGATTGGTTCAATACTTCATCAAAGGCGTTATCAATCAAATTTCCTATAATCATAGTCAGATGAGGTACTTCTATATGAGATGGCAATTCACTCAAAAAGCTATCCTTTTCCAAATCAAAGTTGATTTTCTTTTCTGACGCTTTACTTATTTTACCAAGCAAAATCGCCTGCACCTTTGTGTCTTGTATTCTTTCAAAGATCATCCGGTTATAGTTGTCAATCGTTGCAACTTCTTCTTGAACCAATTGGAAGGCTTCCTCATATTCTTTCAATTGTAAAAGTCCGGAAATCATATGCATCTTGTTTGCGAATTCATGTGTTTGCGCACGCAGATCCTCCGAGTACTTTTTTACTTCCGATAGAGCATTGACCATTTCTGTAATCTCCGTTTTATCCCTCAATGTTATGATGGTTCCTAAAACCCTGTCTCCTCGGAGGATAGGCACAATTGTGAGAATGATGACTCTGAAGTTCAAATAACTTTCATAACTGATTGATTGCTTTTCTTTACTAATGATTTTATCGAGGTGGACGGTTGGCATAATATCTACCAGATAACCGTTGAGCGACTGATCCGATAGATGAAGAAGGTCTTTTGCCGCTTCATTGAGCATCGTCACTTTTCCATTTTCATCTGTAGCAATAACCCCTTCATTCATCGATGAGAAAATTGTTTCTCTATCCCAATAAAGGGTTGCAATCTCTCTTGGTTCCAGTCCCATCGTATCTTTTCGAATGTGTCTCGCTAAAAAAATACTGGCGAGGATGCCAACGATAACAACAAAAATAGAAAAAGTAAGGATATCTCTCATGCGTTCCATTATCTCTAATTTTATGTTTTTTACCTGATATCCTACGGTTACCACACCGGATACCGAACCGCTTCCTGAATATACCGGAGCCTTTCCGACGATAGATTTGCCTATGAACTCTTCTGAAGTCAAGTAGTAATACCCTCCAAAGACACGAGCTTTATAACCATCGTCAAAAATCTGCACCTCCCCTACTCTCTCCTGATCGGGATGCGTAATGACTTTTCCGAATTTATCCTGCACAACTACAAAATTTGCTCCGGACTGCATCCTTATCCGTTCAGATAAAGTCTTTAATTCAGAGTAAGGCTCCTCACCTTCCAATGCCTGACTTACTGTTGGCATAAACGATAATGTAGTTGCTGTCTGTAAACTTAAATCCTTTTTGTTAGAAAAGATTTGCTGTGTATCAAAATAAGTAAACACCCCTAACAATAAAACGATTACAAAAATAATCAAACCAGTTACCAGCCCTAATATTTTTGTTTGAATGGATACATTCAGCAATTTTTTAATCACCTACACTCCCCCTTTCCTATATAAGTGACCTTTCCAACTTGTATAACAACGGTAATCAATTGGACAAAATTCGTCAATAAGTTCTGAAAACTTTGAATATTGGTTTCTGTGTTAAAAACCAAAACTCCATGTAAACGGTCACTTATTTGCGAACAAGAAAACCCCAGTCCCCATGCTCCATCTGCCAATAAAAACCCGGACCTTCATGGGGAAATACTTTAATAAAAGCTAAAAAAATAGCGGAATCCACAATCAATATGGATTCCGCTATTTTCTGCTTCCTTAGAATTTAATTGTTACGTTATAATTGGAGTTGAAGTACGTCATAGTCTACAGAGCTAAATTTATAAGTATGTACATCTTCTTCTGATTTTCGTATGAAAGCTTAGTAGTGTTTTAGTATTAGGAGCTATTTCTTTTACAGTTACTTACGAAATAGAGCCCCTCAGAAGTTTAGTTAACTAATGAAAGGCTCTTCAGATCTAAACGAACGGAATAAATCCTGTCAATATTCTTTTAAAAGGTTTTCATATCAAAGGGTTTGACGACAGCTTACACCATGCCGCCCATTCACTGTATTAAATAAATAATAATAGATAGGACGTAAGAATCCTTAAATAATCGGTGTTCCAACTTTACGTTATTAGCAAGAAGATCAAATAGGATATATGTATTTATAAATTAAATCCAGTCAATATCCAGTCAGAAGTGCGACCATGTTTAACATGGGAATGGATACGCGGGTATAACCCTTCGATCGATAAATTTTATAAAAGCTTTGTGAAGGTTTAAAAGTTTTCAAATAAAAAGATGCCTTAGTAAAAAACACTTTACCAAGACACCTTATGTATAACTTTACTTACTCTTATCCAAACTAAGCGTCTTTCACTTCTTGTCCAGCGTTATTAATTAAAGTAGTAGGTTCTCTTTTGACTTTCGCTATCATAAGACCTACAGCAAATCCTACTAAACCTGTCACAATCCACCCAGCTCCATTTTCAAAAAAAGGTATAAAACTGAAAGAACTATTAATTGTTTCTGGACCAACACCTGCTTCTTTTAAAGCATCCAGTATTGCTACAATACCTACACCTGTTATTGTTCCAACATATACTGCTTGATGACCTCCAAATAAGTTATTAGCAAAGATTAATCCGATTAGCGCTATAGCTAATGGATATAATAACAGAAGAACTGGAGAAGCCATTGTTAAAATAGTATTTAGCCCAAAATTGGTAAAAACTAAGCTTAATACTCCAAATACTATTAACCATTTCTTATAGGACACAGACGCTTGGATTTTTTCGAAATACTCAGAAACAGCCCCTAAACAAGCAACGTTAGTAGTCACTCCCGTTAGAAGGATAACCAGCCCAATTACATATATGCCCGCCTGGCCAAGCAAGTATTCTGAGCTTTGTGCTAATACTTCTCCTCCGTTTTCTTTATAACCGATTGCGTCTATACTTGTGGCGCCGATCCAAGCCATAGATACTTGAAGAGCTACTAAACCAACAGTTGTAATCAACCCTGCTTTTACAAATAACTTTGAAACTTCTTTTTCTGATTTTATACCTAACCCCTTAATCGATTTAATGAAAATACCGCCAAATACAAAGGCAGCTAGAACATCCATCGTATAATACCCTTCGGTGAATCCTTTCAAAAAGGTCCCACTTACGTAATCTCCTCGAGAAGAACCTGGACTACCCATTGGTGTAGCAATAGATTTTATCACCAAAACCACCAGCAAAACTCCGAATATAGGGGTTATGATTTTCCCTAAACGATCTACAAATTTTGTTGTATTCCAAGATAGCAGTATAGTGAACAGGATAAATAAAAAGGAGAAAACGAATAAATAAATCGCTGTGTTGTCAGTTGAATGAACGATTCATTGCCATTTTCAAAAATTTTAATTATAGGTCTTATGCTTTTTGCTATGTTTTTGGGAGCCGGAAATGTAATCTTCGCACCAATAGTTGGACAGCAAGCAGGAACAAATACTTGGATTGCTATGACAGGATTTTTAATTACAGGTGTAGGGCTCGTTCTTTTAGCAATTGTGGCCCTCACACGTGGCGGAGGAACAGTAGAAAAATTGGCTAGCAGAGTGCATCCTAAGTTTGCGGTGGTATTCTCAGTTCTCCTTTTCTTAGCGCTTGGCCCTTTCTATGTCATCCCAAGAACAACTTCTGTGGTTTATGAGATAGCGATAAAACCTGTTATAGGACCAATTCCTCCCTCTTTTCATATTTTTTATATCTAATACTCCATACTTAAACCGCTTACATTCTCGGGTGAATATGGAGAGGATGATAGAAAAAACACCCCTCCTTTTGAATGATTTTCTTGACTTATCATTTTTAGTATCGAATTTAAAGCTGAATTGTTGTACCTACATTATTCTTTAAAGCTTTGTCATAAATGTATTGGGCTACGATGATGTCAACCACCGTTTCTTCTAAAGCAGCTTCTATCGCTTCCACTACCACCTTGTCTGCAGACACGGCTACCCCTACCGATTCAAATACCGTAATCTCTTGATCACTATTTCTTCCTTTCAATTCACCATTGACTATTCTTCCTAGTTCTCCGTAAATGTCCTCTGAATTAAAAACACCTTCTTGAATGGGTGCTAACAGGTTGTATAGCAAAACTTCCTCTATCTCACGTACAGCCAATACAGAAGCAACGAGGCCTTTCGCTTGCTCCCCCGTACCAATAACACATAGTTTCTTGGAGTCTTCACGAGATAAATATTTGGTAGCTACCCCTGATAAAGCACCAGTTCTAACCATTGTTAAATGGGATCCTTCTAATAAAGAAATAGGCTCCCCCGTTTCAAAGTCAGAAAGCATCACAACTCCATTAATCGTTTTCTTACCTATTTTTTTGTTATTAGGAGCTACAGTTACGACTTTTAACCCTACGCTTTCAAGTTCTTCAGCTACCGAAGGCATAACAAGGGATGTGTTCTCTCCTTTCCGAAACGGCAAAGCAGCACGTATAGGAGTTACTGTTCGCCCTGATGAAAACTCTTTTAATGCAACAGCTACGTAATCAATCACCTCATTCATATCTATAAGTTTCTTCTGTTCTTCAGCATTTAAAATTAACACTTGTACCATCATCCTCTCATGTCAAATAAGATCTACAGTTACAACAATGTAAAGAAAACTCTTCCTTCATAGGAATGAATGTAGTCATACTCTCTCTTCCATACTAAAACGATCATAACGAAGAGGTTCAGTAGGTATAGAGGTTTCGAACCCATTTATCATCTCTTCGATTACTTTGCCTGTGATAGCAGCTAAACTAATTCCGTCTCCTTCGTGTCCAGCTGCTATATAGAATCCCGGAGCCTCCTCTACATGTGAGATGATAGGAAGGTGATCGATCGTCCAAGGGCGGAGCCCGGCATATGTTCTAATTACTGTCATATCTCTTATCTTAGGGAAGAAGCGTACTGCTCTTTTGGCTATGTGTTTTACAACATCATGATCTACTTTTGTATCATAACCATTAAATTGACGACTACTTCCTACTAAAAAATTTTGGCTTTCGGTAGGTTCAAACACTAGAGCAGCTCCATACTTCTCAGTAATTGGATCTACCTGCCTCTCTCCTCCAAATTTTGATATAAGATAACCAAATTCCATGACATTCCTAGACGCAACAGGCTTCTGTCTTGAGGCGACGATGACATGCCCTTTTCGTGGTTTAATGGGAATGTTTATGTCTAACATCTCCCCAATATATGGAGCCCACGCCCCACATGCATTCACCACTTTGTTTGCTGTGAAAGTACCGTGGTTGGTTTCTAAAACAAATATCTTTTTTTGATTTTTATAAAGATTTTTCACTTCCGTATGAGTATGTATTTTCGCACCGAATTTTTTTGCGCCTTGCCCCATTGCATATGTCAACATGTAGGGATTTACTATAGAATCAGTTCGGCATTCCAGACCTCCGAAAAGATCATCAGCTAAATAAGATGACTCATTACGTAAATCCTCGCGGTCTAACATCCTGAAATCCAGCCCCGCTTCTTGTTGTTGGTCAACCCATCGCTGGGCAGCCTCCATTTCCAATTCGTTTTCACAAACCAAAACACTGCCAGGATTCCTATAGTCAAACGGAATCTCGAGTTCCTCTTTTAATTTATGAACCAGATTTTGGCTTTTCAAAGACATCTGACTATCAAAACCTGGATCTTTGTCAACTGCCAAGATATTGCCGTCACATTTAGAAGACGTACCACTAGCCAACTCTTTCTTTTCCAGAAGGGTAATATCCAATTCAGACTTCGAACAATAATATGCGATAGCCGAACCGACAATACCGCCTCCGATTACTATAACGTCACAATGACGGTTATTTGCCAAATCAATTCCTCCCCGGTGTTATAAAATACCCATTTACTCACTCTTCCAAATGATAAGATTTCCATTGGTTTAAAATCTTTGTACGTCCTTTATCTATTTCCGGATGAAATTGTATATGAGCTTCCTCTCTAGTTTTAGAAGTTTGTTCCATAGAGTAATTAATCTCATCCTCCAGTTGATTTTCCGTGGCGTGGCAAACCATTGATAACCCGGCCGTTCTTCCTTGGGAAGCAGCAACTTTGGCTCCTTCAATACCGGTAATATTACCTGCGACATAAAGCCCTTGCAGAGGGGTTTCCATTCTTTCATTATGTAATGGAACATAGCCCCCTAATTCTTCTACCAAATAGAAGGGGCACCCTGCGACAGCAGCTAATTCGGCCAGAGGGTATAACCCTCCTGCAATACACACAAAGTCTAAAGTAATATTTTCTTCACTTCCCGGAACAATCTCTCCTTTGGCATTAATCGTAGCTAGTTTGACTCCTTCTACTTTATCGTCACCATAAATTTCTGTAACAGCTTTTCTAAGCTGAACTGGAATGTTCCACATTTTCACTCCACTCTTAGGGTAGAAATTAACTCCTAATGTTTGCATAAAACTGTTCTTCATAAGTCTACTACCCCAGCGAGCGAACTTAGAGGGAGCCATATGAGATACATGCAGCAGAGATTTCATAACCTCTTTTGGATTCGCGGATTCTTGAGTGATAAGGTTTTTCTCTGGTAAAGCTAGTGAAACTACTTCTATATTTGCTAAACTTAACTCCATTGCGATTGCAGCAGACAAGACATTCACGCCAATAATAATTCCTCGATCGCCAGGTTGAACACGATGAACATTTGTCATCACTTGAGCTGCCCCCACCGACATAACTCCTGGCAACGTCCACCCAGGAATAGGAATTGGAGACTCTGCCGCTCCAGTAGCTAATAATAGATGTTCGGTTTGAAAAATTTCTTGCTCAGTATAAATAGTCCAAACGCCGCCCTCATTTTCCAAATTATTTACCGGAGTATTCAAGTGAAATTCAACTCCTAGTTCAACGGCTTTTTCATATAGGTTCCGTGACTCTTCAATTCCATTCCACCAACCACCATCTGGTTCTTCATATAGTTGTCCCAGTAACCGGCCACCCGTTCTCATGTACTCGTCAATAACCAGGACGTTCATTCCATTTTCTGCACAAGTCGCAGCTGCGGTAAGTCCTGCGGGCCCCGCCCCAATAATGATTGCATTATTCAGCCTCACTGCTCACCCCTCCTTCATTAGAAGATATAGGTTTGCCACTTACGACATCCATCCCTTCCTTAACAGGCGTTAAACAGGCTCTAACCCCTGGCCTTCCGTCTATAGTAACCCTACACTCATAGCAATGGCCAATGTTACAATAAATCCCTCTAGCTCTTCCACTTTCTTCATGATAGCGTAGCGTACGAATGCCATTAGCTAACAATGCAGCAGCCAATGACTCATTCTCTATTCCTTGGTAAATTACTTCATTAAATTGAAAAGATACATAATTAGAGTCATCTAAGTCTTCCATTTTTCCCAGTATAGGGTGGTCTAAGATTCTTCGCGTCAATTCTTATCCCCCCCTAAATCTTCAAACTTAATTGGTCGAACAGGTGGTTGATATTTCAGCGATATATACGTGAGATCTTGCTCACCTTCATTTGAATTCGCAATTTTATCCACCATTAAGCGGCATGATCTCCCCCCACAGTAGCCCATGCCTGCCCGAGTTCTTAGTTTCAACTCTCTGGAAGTACACTGGTATTTGTGAGCTGTATCTCTTAAAGTTTGATAATTCACTTCTTCGCACCTACATATGATCAATTCATCCTTATTCATTATTAAGCCTCCATCAGTTTACGTTTAAGTAAAGTATCTACAAAAAGATTATTAATCTTACTGCAGAATTCTATAAGAGAAAGAGAGATTAAAATAGTTATCCGTAAGCGCTACCAAATTTCAGTGTCACTTAAATTATTGAATAAAAAAATATATACCCTTTTATTAATTCAATTTTTTTAATAGCTATCAGGGAAAATTTAAGTCTCACTGAAATTATACTTTATGTTTTCTTAAAATTCAAACACTTATGCCCTTTTACGGTGCTAGAAAGGCAAAGGTTCCTTTATTAGATATGTTGTATTATTCCCCGACCTTCATTGTAACCTTTACACCCTCGTGTTTTAATTGAATCTGTATTCCTATATAATTTGATTTAACTAACAACTCTAAGACTGATCGAATATATACTGATTTTGAGGTGTACTCATGAATGAAGAGATAGGAAGTTTAATTAAAAGCCTACGAAAAGAAAGAAAAATGACACTAAAAGAAGTTTCGAAAAAAACAAATCTCTCTATAAGTTTTTTATCACAAGTGGAACGTTCACTTTGTTCCATAACATTATTATCTTTAAGAAAGATTTCAGAAGCTCTTGAAGTGAGTCCGAGCTATTTTTTCCCAGATAATATACAAGTTGACGAAGGCATGATAAGAAGAGCAAGTGAAGAACAAACCATACAAAAACAATCTTTTACTTATTCTGACCTTTCCGGGAATGTTTCTGATCCTTTATTTGTCCCGGTCTTAGTCACCTTACTGCCAGGTGATAAAAGAGGAATCCCCTTTTCACACGAAGGTCAAGAGTTTATTTATGTTATAGATGGGACATTAACTATTATTTTGAATGAGAACGAGTATGATCTTTATTCTGGAGACAGTATTCACTTAGATTCAAGTAAACCTCACAATTGGTTCAATAAAACGGAAAACCCTATTAAGTTTTTATTTGTTAGTACTACTAACTCTAGCTAATAAAAGCTGGGATTAATATTACCAGCAATCAAGGAATAGGCTGTTACTCATCAAAATACCTTAAGAATAAAGAAATGGTAATTATCAAGCGTAACCCTATGTAAATTGGGTGTGCGAGGGGCACAACAAGTGACCAAGATTTAGAAGGAAAGATTCAAGCCTTGGAACAAGAATGGTGCGAGAAAACTTACCTGGAATTTGTAACAGAGGAAAATTGATCGCTTATAGCTTAACTTCTTCCAAAGGGAAAGGACCAATCACCTATTGAAAGAAAATACCCCTAAGAGTTTATAAACTCTTGAGGGGATCCTAGATTTAGTAAACGATTTTTAAAACCAGCCAAAATCCAGTCAAATTGTTCTCAAATCCTATTTTGAAAGGGTTTTGGGCGCTATCACATCATGCCGCCCATGTCTTCATCTAAGTGAATAAAGAGGAATAGTGTTCAATTTAATGTATATTTTTATTTCTGGTAGTTTTTAGTATGTTTCCATGAGTATATAGATACAGTCATAGATGAGTAAGAGTATGGCAATGTCATTAAGCGTAGGTTAGATGAGGTAGCAGTCTCACAATTACAACAAGTCATTGGCATTGATGACTACAAAGGATGAGGAAAAGTACCAAGTGATTATCACTGATTGAGCTACCTACCAACCACTTGTTATCTTGGCTATCCATCCGTCTCCACCATGAAAGAGTACCTATTTGAAGAAGGGAAAGGGATGTATGGTATGAGTGGAAACTATTGTTAGATAGATAAAAAACCTCTTCTATCAATTCATAATCTAGTAAAAATATTCAATTCCATTGTGTAGAATTAATGAAAATTTCCCCTAGAGGAAATAATGCGACCACCTCGCTTGACAAGATGGTCGTATATAGCTTTTATATATCACTATAGTAGCTAGAGATTACCTGTTCCAGTTAACTCTTAAGTAATAATTATTTCCCTAAGCCCAGTGTGGAGTATCCCATAATTTTAATTTTTGGCCAATTTCTTTTTCTTTAGCATTTTGGTAAACTTTATACCCCCATGCAGCATCCTCAACAGGAAGTCCCCCGGTTACAAAAATAATGATATCTTTTTCTGAGTCTCTTCCTTTTATTTCTCCTAGAGCAATATTGCCCAGATCCTTTACTTTTTGCTCATTTAATTTATTATTTTGCACTAGTTTCAATAATTGTCCTGACATTGCCCAATCCAAGATACTATCTATTCCTTCTTCGTGTTCTAATCCATCTCGCAACCATCCTTGATGCATTCCCCATAAATCTGCAACAATTGTATTTTCAGTCAAAATTTCATCAGGAAAGTCTACAGCTCCTGTAAGAGTGATTAACGCTCCCTCTTTTATCCACTCTTTTTCAATACGAGGTTTTTGGTGACCAGAAGTAGCTACAGTTAAAATATCTGATTCCTCAACACATTCTTGCATGCTTTCAGCCGCTACTGTTTCAACTCCCAATTCTTTGGTTAATTGATTTGCAATTTCTTTGCCTTTTTCAAGGTTAATATCAAACAACGTTATTTTTTCAGTAGCTGGGTGTGAAGTGATAATAGCTTCTATACAAGCTCTATTTATAACCCCTCCTCCAATAGCTCCTACTACTTTTGCATTTTTGGAAGCCAGGTATTTTGTAGCAACTCCCGGAACCGCCCCTGTACGCATGGCACTAATCAAGTTTCCGGACATTAATGCAAGAGGAGCACCAGTATCAGCATCATTTAATGTTATGGTGTGAATAGAACGTGGCAACCCCTTCTTTTGGTTTTCTATATTAGATCCATACCACTTTTCCCCACAGATGTTAAAGTTTCCACCAAGATAAGAAATAAGAGACATGAAACGACGGTCTGGCCCTTTAAGAGGCATATTAGGGAATTGAGTATTTTTAGGGAACCATAACATTATTCCATGATCATCCCCTCTTGGCCCCCCCATTACATAATCACCCTTACCAAGTAATTTAAATGTTTCATCAATAGTCTCCACGCAGTGATCCATGTTCAGCGCACCAGCTTCTACAATGTCTTCCTCACTTAAGAATAAAAATTCTACTTGTTGGTTAGTCATATTTTTTCCTCCTAATTATAAGCTTGATACTATTTAATAAAACTCTGTATTTAATGTGAAAAGCTATTGAATCTATAGAATACTAGATGCTAAATACAATCATTTCTTTATCACTCATTATTTACCTTGAGGTCAATTCTGTATTGAAAACTATGTTTCTAATACAATTAGGGACTTGAATTATTCAATATACGTTAACACTTTTCGTACCTTAATTGTTTTCATAAAATTAACTGCTTCCTTTTTGGTTTGAAATTCATACATCCTTATATCTTCTTTAGAAAAAGTAGTGATAATCCACATTAACCTCTCACTCCTCAATCATATTTTACTTTTTTGAGCTAACTCAAATTCCTCATTCATACCTTTGGTGTAAGTACTTGACCTAAGGCAAAATTGATAAACCCTTGTTTTATGGACTTTGGCTATTGGTGCAATTGTCTAGATCTTACTCCCCGTCACGCTGTCACGTTACAATGCCCCTTTCTGAATAAATACTTTAATAATAGTTTATTTCACATCTTTCCCTAATTTATTGTAAACAGCAATAGAAAGTGCGATATCTAAGACACCGGATCCGACGCTTTCATAGAGCGTGATTTCTTGCTCATTTTCTCTTTTTGGAATTTTTTCAGTTAGCACATCTCCCACCGTACCTGACACTTTGTCTTTAGTAATCTTCCCCTGTTCGAATGGAATCAAAATATCACCGGCGGCTTCCCATAAACCTTCAACGTGTTCCGTGATTACTTTATCCGATTTCAGTACTGTTTCTGTATCAATTTCCTGCATAAAAGAGGTAAAAGAACCAATCGCGTTGATATGTGTACCAGGTTTCACTGAACTCCCTTTAAAAACAGGAGTAAGTGAGGTAGTACAAGTACAGATAATATCAGAGGATGACACGCACTCGTCTGCCATTTTAGCCGCAATAATTTTATATGGCCGATTTTTGACTTTTTCAATTCTTTCAATAAATTTTTCTACTCGTCCAGGATCAATATCATACACGTAAAGTACCTCAATAGGCCGAATTTCTTGGATGGCCAATACTTGAGAAAACGCTTGGAGTCCTGAGCCGATAATTCCTAGTTTGTTGGCATCTTTTCTTGCCATTAAGTCAGTAGCCATTGCTGCACTGCTGCCTGTTTTGATAGCAGTCAGATAGTTCGCATCAATCAGTGCTTGAAGTTCGCCAGTATCAGCTGAATATAAACTGATTTTAGAGATTGTACTAGGCATACCTTTTTTTTTATTTCCTGGGAAAACAGATGAGAATTTTGAACCGAAGAATGGTTTGTTCGTACAATTAGCGACTAGCCATTGTCCGACATTTTTTTCTCCTCGAATAGGCATAAAAATACGGTTTCCTGCATAAATATTCCCTTCAACACAATCTTCATAAGCCTCCTTGATAACAGGGAGAACCAATTCCATATTAAGTATATTTTGTACTTCTTCTTCTGTAATTTGTCGCATAATATCCTCCTTAGATTTAAATAGTGTCTGATATATTTTTTTAAAGTTTCAATTACTCTGATGGGATTTTGGTGAATTTTTTGTCCAACAACCTATTATTACTGAATTTATCCCGAAATTATTTAATCTGTCTTATTTTACTCCCTTACGCCCAAATATCTCCTATACTGAATCCGTTAGGAAAAGGATCTGTTGGATCAAGTACATAAGTGTTAAACCCAGTAATCCACGCCTGTCCTTTAACAGTTGGTACAACAGCTTTATAGTCTCCAATTTTAACCTCATCAACAAGACAACCATTATATACTGTCCCTAAAATCCCTTCGTGTCGGAAATCTTGGTTTAATTTTAATTCGCCCTTAGCATACAACGTGGCCATTTTTGCACTAGTTCCAGTCCCGCAAGGGCACCGATCCAGAGCCCCTGTCCAGGTAGAAAGATCCTCCCAGTCAAGATTTCCAGAAGCGACGTTAACAACATTCTTCCAATCTGCTTCAGAATTTGTAGGCGGGCCAGAAAGCTGAGATATAGTAATACCTACTGCCGGATAATCAGGATGTTCCACAGGTAATTGTTCCTGAGCGGCCTTGCGTATCATAGAGGAGATGCGAGCAATTTCACGTCCATGTTCTGGGATGAGTTCAAGATCCTTAAACTGGCGTACGTCAGCAATGACGTAAAACATCCCTCCCCACCCGACATCTACCTTTACTTTACCTAAATGAGGTACATTAATTTCTGTGTCTATATAGGGTGCAAAAGCTGGAACATTCTTAAATGTAACGCTGGAAACTTTGCCATTTGAACATTCTGCTTTTATGTTAATAAGTCCTGCGGGAGCTTCTAGTGTTAGTTCTGTTAATGGTTCATGCATAGGCAACATTCCAGTTTCTAATAACACTGTAACCACTGCAATAGTATTCCCACCCGACATAACTGGGTACTCAACCTGCTCCATGATGATGTAACCAGCATCTGCATCTGGGTGCTTCGGTGGTACAATAATGTTACAACAATGAGGAGGATATCCCCTTGGTTCTCTTAACATAAACTTACGAAGCTGATCGTCGTTTCTTTCAAGCCAACACATCTGCTCAAAAACAGTTTTTCCAGGTATGTTAGGAACTCCTCCTGTAATAACACGCATGGGTTCCCCAGAATGGGTGTCAACAGCATGGATCATTCTTTTAAAACTCATAGGTTCACACTCCTTTTTTGTTAAATTGATAGATTTTCTTTCACAGATAACAGTGAGAAATGGCTATGGAACCAGATGGTATGTCTTCTTCATCTAAGAATAAAATTTCTTCTTAGTCGTTTAGATATTCTCCCCCTCCTAAATTTGGTTTTTTCTACCTATATTTGGCTTGAAGCTCGTACATTCTTATATCGAACCCCAATAAGAGTGATAACCCAAACTTAACTCCAAGTCATATATTGCTTTGGTGCGCTAACTCAAACTCTTCATTCATTTCTTTAGTTGGTGGTGAACCTAACCTCGAAAAAATGAGAATAGCTAAAGTGGAAAAAATGAAGCCCGGTATAAGTTCGTATAGTACAAATGGGATAATGCCTGCAGAGGAAAGCAAACTCCACAATATAACTGTAAGACCTCCCACAATAATACCTGCCAGTATTCCATTTCTAGTGGTTCCTTTCCAAAACAGTGTTAGTAAAACTGAAGGACCAAATACAGCACCGAAACCCGCCCATGCATAACTAACTAACCCTAAAATTGACGACTGGGGATTTAAACCTACGAGTAGAGCCACACCGGTAACTGCTATAATTGCCAATCGGATGACCCAAAATAGTTCACGTTCTATAGCTTTCTTTCTAAACAAACCTTTATACAAATCTTCAGCCAAAGCAGTAGCTGAAACTAACAATTGTGTACTTACTGTACTCATAACCGCAGCTAATAAGGCAACTAATAACAAACCAGTAACCCATGGATTAAATAACAATTGGGATAATTGAATAAACACTACTTCTGGATCGTTTAAAGGATTATTAGCAAAAAAAGCAATTCCTGCTATACCGATAAACATGGCACCGTACATAGCGACCACATTCCATACAGTATAAACTGCTCTTCCGATAGTGACGTCTTTTGAAGAGCTAAATGCCATGAATCTTAAAATGGCATGTGGCTGACCAAAGTATCCAAGTATACCCCAGCCTAATCCAGAGATAACACCCAAAATTGTAATTCCTGAGAAGGCATCAAGGTTGTTGGTTGAAACATCTCCCACCTGAAATATGGTAGACTTCCATCCTCCTAGCTCAGTGAACGCTACTATAGGTACAATCACTACAGCAAACAACATAATTATTCCTTGAAGAAAATCCGTCCAGGTTACAGCAAAAAAGCCACCTGTAGTTGTGTAAATTAAAACAACTAAACCAATTATTAGTAAGCCCTTAGTGTAGGAAATACCAAAAGTTTGTTCAAAGAGTAATCCTCCTGCCACTAGCCCCGAAGAAACATAGAAAGTAAAGAAGATCAGAATGAAGAATGAAGAAATAATTTTAATAGCTCTAGTTTTATCTCGTGTACGATTTTCTAAAAATTCAGGAAGTGTCTCAGAATCACCGGCTACTATACTGAATTGCCTTATCTTATTACCTACGAATCTCCAATTCACATAAGCTCCAATTGCCAGTCCGACTGCAAGCCAAACACCACTCGAAATTCCTCCCGCATAAACAGCGCCCGGGAACGCTAATAACAACCACCCACTCATGTCAGAAGCACCCGTACTAACTCCGCCAATGACTGGACCTAGTTTTCTACCTCCTAATATATAGTCTGAAAAGTTATTACTTTTTCTATATGCTAGATAACCAATTAATAGTAAAAGGGCAAAATAGGTGACAAATACAATCAAAGAAATATAATTCATGTTTCACAGATGCCTCCTTTTATACTAATTTCCGTTCTTTTTCAGTTGATAAATTATTTTGTTTTTCATTATTTGTCTGGCTAAAAACGGATACTATTGAAAATAAAATGAGCAAGGGCATAGGAACAAATAAAACTATTAATGTACCAGTTGTAAACATATATTTCACTACCTTTCAGTTTTTTGTTATAAAACTACCTTGAGCGAAAGGGAGGTTAACAGAAAAAACATCCTCTAACGAGAGATAATGAAAATATCGTATAACCTTTCCATCATCGGTGACTAAAGAAGTTGTTCTATATGTTGTGTACAATTCATCGATTATATTAACTGAGAATCTTTAATGTAATGTTCATCCAAGCACAATTTACTTAGGGTATAAAAGGGGCGAGCGGAACATAAAGTGGATAAGCGTAGGTCTGTCATGTAGTTAATACAAATTGGTCTCTTTCCTCTCCTATAATTAATAGGAGAGGAAAGAGACATACTTTATTCATCTGCTTGAGTATACGTTTTTCCTTGACTGAACAGTTTCAAGTATTCATAGCTACCAGCTTTGGAGTCTGTACCAGAAAGGTTAAAGCCACCAAATGGGTGTACCCCTACCAGAGCTCCTGTAATATCACGATTTAAATAAAGGTTGCCACAATACATACGTTCAACCGCAGCATCTAAGCGATCCTGTTTTGAGGAGAAGAAACCACCGGTCAAACCATAGTCCGTATTATTGTATATCTCAATCCCTTCTTCCCAATCTTTTGCCTTTGCAAAAGCAATAACTGGTCCGAAGATCTCTTCCTGCATAATACGGGCATTTGGATCTACATCTGCAAAAATTGTAGGGTTAATATAATAACCTTCTTCCCCCGCAGTATCTCCTCCTAATTTAAGTACAGCTTCTTGTTTACCAACTTTAATATAATCTAAGATTTCATTATAGGCCTTCTCGTGAATTACTGGACCGACATCTTGGTTCTCTTCTCCAGAACCAACAGATAGTTCCCTTGCTAATTCCACGACTTTATTCAGAAGCTCCTCATAAACTTCTTCAACAACTATTACTCTTGAACCAGCAGAACATTTTTGGCCTTGAAAGGTAAAACCAGATGTAATAATTGATTGAGCTGCTTTATCTAAATCTGCTGTCTCATCAATCACAATGCCATCTTTACCACCCATTTCAGCATTCACACGCTTAATCCACACCTGACCCTCAGCAGTTCTACCAGCAATCTCATTGATACGGAGGCCGACATCTTTAGAACCTGTAAAGCTAATAAAACGAGTAAGGCGATGTCCAGTGACAAAGTCACCAAATTCTTTTGAGTCACCAGTAATAAAATTAATAACTCCCTTAGGTAAACCTGCTTCATTGATTAGCTCGAAAAACTTATAGGCGATAATTGGCGTGTAAGAAGCCGGCTTTAAGAGCACGGTATTTCCAGTAACCACTGCTGAAACGGTAAGACCAATAGTTATAGCTAACGGAAAGTTCCAAGGTGGGACAATAAATCCTACGCCTAGTGGAACGTATTTTAAATGATTTTTTTCTCCCGGAACTCTCTTTAAATAATGCGTATCCTCTTCTAGTTGAATCATCGAACGAGCATAAAAATTCATAAAATCTATAGCTTCTGAAACTTCCGCATCTGCTTCTTCATAATTTTTTCCTGCTTCAAGAACTAGAAGAGCTGAAAATTCATGCCGACGCTCTTGCATTAATTCTGCTGTGCGAAATAAGTAATTTGCTCGCTCTTTGGGAACTACTGTTTTCCACCTTTTAAATGTTTCCGTAGACTTTATTAATGCCTTTTCTGCAAGTTCCTTATCTACTTTACTGGCATAACCAATGATTTCACCTTTTTTCCCTGGATTAGTGGAGACAATTTTATCTTTGGTATAATATTCTTTCCCATCAATTACTACTGGATATTCTTTTTCTAATCCTTGTTTCCGAAGTTTATTAATTTCCTTCTTAAGTTTCTCCCTTTCCTTTGCATCAGTGAAATCAGTATTATCTACATTTTCGAAATGCTCAACTTTTAGCGAGTCTAAAGTTTGGACCATACTATACAGCTCCCTTTTTAAATGTATTTTTAACAACAAATGCTAGATTTTCCGGCCTTTCAGCAAGGCGTCGCATAAAATAACCAAACCAGTCACTCCCGAACGGCAAGTAAACGCGGATTTTATATCCTTCATCTCTTAATTGCTTTTGTAGATCCGGGCGAATTCCATGAAGCATTTGAAATTCGAAGCTATCCTTTGAAATATTATTTTGTTTTGCTACACGAATTGTGTGTTTTATTGCAGCATCATCGTGAGTAGCAACTCCTGCATAATTTCCATTTAATAAATGAGTAGTAATAATACTCTCGAAATTTTCATCTACATCGGATTTTTTAGGATATGCAACTTCAGCTGATTCATTATAAGCACCCTTAACCAATCTCAAGTTGGCGTTATAATTATTCAGGTCGCTTATGTCTTTCGCTGACCTATACAAGTATGCTTGAATAACGGTTCCGATATTTTCATACTTTGTTTTCATCTCCTTATAAATATCTAATGTTTTCTGACAGTTAGAGTAGTTCTCCATCTCTAACCTAACAAAAGTTCCTGTTGCTTCTGCTTCATCCAGTATCTTTTTTAAATTATCAAGGCAGACATCCTTACCTATTTCCAGACCTATAGAGCTTAACTTAATAGATAAATAACAATCTAATTGCTCATTTCTTATTGCCTTAATAGTCCCCACTAAATCTTCTGTTGTTTCTGAAGCGCTTGTTTCACTATTGGTAAACTCTCCTAAATAATTCAACATCGCCAACATACCATTGTTATTTAACTCTCTTACGCTTTCAATTGCTTGCTCCAAATTACTTCCAGCGACAAACCGCTTCGCACCAAACCGGAGACCATATTTCTTAGCCATTTTGTTGGCCATAGAATTCTTTGAAAGATTTTGAAAGGTTTTACTTAAAAGTGCCTCCATACTTATTAAACACTCCCTCAATTAAAAATATATTATTCTCTTTAAAAGAACCCCTCCTTTTATAAATCTACTGAAGCAATATTGTAAGCGTTTACTTGGTATATATATTATCAGAATTTTGAATTAGTTCAACCCTTTTTAATAAAAAAAGGACCTTATGTTCCATTTGGTATTAAAAAAACCTCTGTCTATTTGTCTTTAGACAGAGGGTTGGGAACTCATTAATCGACTATATAGTTTTTTTCTCTCAATGTATTTACTAACTTCTTAATTCTGTTGACGGAACTTCCAGACTGTCGTCTGCCTAATTCTATAACCATAGCTTCTACCAAACTGAGCATCGGCACGAGGGTGTAATATCGATCACTTGATTCAAGCTTTAATACCACGTTAGCCTTATCCGTTATAGGACATGATAAATAATCCGTTATTAATATTATAGAAGCATTTTGCTGAAAGGCTAATTCAGCTGCATCAATATCACGTTGCAAATAAGGAGAGAATGTAAATATTACTAAAACATCATCTTCATCAAACTGAAGTACGTGGTCTAAGATGGCGTCAGTATGACTTAGTTGCCTTACCCTGGAATCAAATTCTCCTATAAGGGCTTCAGTATAAATAGCTATCGCTTTATAGGGACGTGAGCCAAGCAAGTTAATGCTCTTAGCCTTCTCCAATAATTCCAAAGCTGCTTCAAAATTGTCTAATAGTTGAGGATTTAATGAATTATCCAATACCTTTAAGACTTCTTGCCATACACTATATAACGTTTTATTAACATTATTTTCTTGAACCTCGAGAAAAGACTGTTGTACATTTTCCCACTTATCCGAGTAGTCTTTTTGAACCTCATGAAACTCTTTTTTAAGCTCAAAAAAACTATCATACCCTAATTCTTGTACAAATCTTAATACCGTTGTTTTTCCAACATTTGCTTTTTCTGCTAACTCTTTCACTGTCATTAGGCCAATGTCTTTGTGATTTTCCAACACATAATCACATAATAACTGTTGTTTTTTAGTCAACCGACTTTTATTAGAAATTATATAATCTAAAATGTTTTCTTTATATTTTTCCATTTAACCATACCCTTTTATATGTAAGCTTAGATTTAATAGCAAGTTGATACTAATGATTTATAACTGCAGAATTCCACATGTTTGGTATAACCTGCCTTAAATCTACCTATTTTTATTATAAACAATAACCGATAACTATATTCTTTGAGAGCTTGATTCTATATTTCCAGTTTTGGTTCCAATACTATTAGACAAAAAAGTGTAGAATACTACTAAACCAATTATAACAATACCACGGCTGTATGAGTAGTGAATGAGGCCAACATGGAAACAAACCAAAACTGAATCCTACAGAGATTTCTTTTTGAGGGTTTCATTGACTTTTCAATTTAAATTAGTGAACTCCCAAAAACCACTAAAGGGTCCAAGGAATAATGAACGATTTTTTAATTTAAAAGGAAAATAATCGTAAGTATTTATTTATAAATTTATAAACCGGTACCTTCAGGTATAAAAAAAGCAAATTACTGCCTGCCACCCATGCATTCATTTAGATAAATAATACAAATTAGGATTCTTTTTACTCGTATAAACTGTTTTTGAAAGGGCAACTCCGTAAATCAAAAATCCCGACAATAGAAGTTCCTGCCCCTTCTGTATCAACCAAGCTAATACAATTGAGCACGTGGAACCTCATCTTTTTTTAACATTATGGCAATGCACAAGAAAAAAGCCTCACAAAAGTTCTACGAACTAATGAGAGGCTAATTAAAATATAACATTTTGTCTTTTGAATGACAAAAATGGATACCAATCAGGTATTACATCAGGCAATAAATCCCTTTACAACAGAGCTTAGGTCGTTAATAAATTATTCCCTTAATTAAATAAATAATAGAAGATAAGATCTAAAAACCCCAATACAACAAATTTCCAAAACTTCACAGTGTTGGTATGGGTTAAATAAGACCTCTATTAATAAAGAAAATCCAGTCAGAATTATCACCTTACTTATATTAAACATTGCCATGTAACTAGCGCCACCCTGTCAAGGTGCATTACTGATTAGGAACGGTTTGGATAATCTTGGGTTAAAGTTTGTTTTATCAGTTCTTCTTCCAATAGAAATAGGTTCACATAGGATTGATTAATAGGCTTTTAGATCATTTTGCGCGACAATCCGGCAACAAGTTGGCAACAGCAACTTTTTCTATTTAAACTATGCTTATCCAACTGTCTCCCCCTAACCAGAAGACTTGAATTCAAGGTAACCTCATGACTTTTCAACCAACTTCTATTAGCTAGTATAGTTAATTAACAGGTTCTTTATAATACATAGTCTTTTATAACCATCTCATTCAAGAAGATGAACTTCATCATCTACTTGAATGTTACCTGTTTTTATTACAGAAGCATAAACGCCAAAGTTATTGTTTCTTTCTTTTATAACCGTTCTATGTAAACTCGAATCTCGTTCGGCATTATCAGGATTAACAGTAATAATCATACACCTTTTACAATGTCCTACGAATTCTATTTCTACGTCAGTTCCTATTCTAATCCGACGGCCAATCCATTCTTCTTCAATAAATGGAGCTTTATCCTTTAAAGAAATAAATAAATTAGGACGAAAACGTCTCGAATCAACTTCGTCTTTTCCCCATAGTTCTTTCAACTTATCTAATGAAGCATCTGTTGTAAGTAAAATGTTTTCTACTGCAATTGGCCCTATAGGCACATATGTAGGGGAATATTCAATAGTAGAGACTTTCCGGTTCGATTTGCTTTCGATTTCTTCTATTAGTTCTTGGTCTTTCCAATCAAAAAACCTACCCTCGGGTGTCGTTACTTTCACTTTAGGATATTCCTCCATTAATTCTTCTCCTACCAATCCAGCTTTATAACGAACCATTTCTGGGAAATGGGTTATGGTTAAGAAATTTTGATTTTTTGTATCATCTAAATAAGCATGGCTGCGATCTCCATATAAACCATATTCCATTATTTTAGTTTGTTGTACACTTTCTCCACGAAAAGATTTTACCGGATGGCGAACAATTTCCTTAATATGACCAACCAACATGTTATTCCCTCCAATGCCTTTGCCTCAAATCCAATTCTCCTACGTTCATCTGACTGAAGAAATATGAAGCGTAATCACAATCAATTAATGCATCTAAGTGGTAAACCCTAAGCTGTTGGGTAATTAATCCCTTTTGTATAATACTTTAGCTAAAATGTCTCACATAGCACTATATCCACAACAAGTTTCTTCTAATTAAAAAGCCTTTTTTTGAATGGTCTACCCTACTTTTTTATTGATCTTCCTCAGCCCCCAAAGTCATTCCACCATCAACGACAATTTCTGTTCCTGTGCAATATGAACTCTCATCAGAAGCAAGAAACGCTACAGTTCGAGCAATTTCAACAGGTTGTCCGATACGCCCTAAAGGAACAGAACTATAATAGTCCGGAACATTCTGCCCTTTCGTGGCCATTTCCGTTTCAATTCCACCTGGATGTACCATGTTTACGCGGATTCCTTTTTTCCTAATTCAATTGCTGCTGCTTTAGACATCGCAACTACAGATGCTTTTGTCGCAGCATAGGCAGAAGATTTACTGATTAGAGCGAACGAAGAAATTGATAAATTGTTTATTATAGAACCTTTTTGCTGTTTTTCCATATGCGGAATAACAGCTCTCAGTCCTCTAAACACTCCAAGCTGATTCACATTAATCATCTGTTGATAATCCTATAAAAAACGCTTGAACCTAATCAGGTTCAAGCGTTTTTAGGCAGGATATTAATCATTTCACGATAGTAAATAATTTTTAAGTTTATTTACATCAATACCTAAATCAACACCAATAGGGTTTAGTCCTGACTTAACGTAATACAAAGTCTTTTAATATGAATAAGTTACATTATTTTCAAGGAGTGTTCTCTCTAGTTTTTTCAACTTTTTTATTGATTCTTCAGAGGAACGTTTACCAAGTTCAATAACTAATGACTCTATCAAGGTAATAATGGGTACCACAGAAAATTGTTTTTCACTTACTTCTACTTTTAATGTTACAGAAGAGTATCGAAAAATAGGACAAGAAATATGGTCCGTTATCAATATAATTTTGATCCCCATTTGATGGGCCAGCATAGCTGCTTGTATAATTCGATTAGTGTATGGTTCAAAAGCAAAGACCAGTAAAACTTCATCCTTTTCTAGTTGTAATATTTTATCAAAGAGCACTTCGGTATCATGGCTTAATTGTCTAATCTTAGAATAAAATTCTCCAAGCAACTGTTCAAGATATAAAGCCATGGCCTTATATGGTCTACTACCTAAAATACTAAGCTGACTTGAATGACTAATAACGTCAATTACACTTTCGAAATTTTCTATCAATTCTGAGTCTAATGATTTATCCAGAATATTCATAGATTCGTTCCAAACTTGCAATATAGTTGGGGCACTCTCTTCTTTATTAGGGATTTCGGAAAAAGACTTCTTTAACGTCCATTTTGATTCAGCAGGCAATGATTCATTAAAGATATCTTTTCGAAAATCATTAAAGTTGCCATACCCTAATGCATTTATCGTGCGCATAACCGTTGAAACTCCAACTTTAGCATTATCTGCAAGCTCTTTAACAGTTGTCAACCCTATTGATTGATAACTCTTTAAGATATAATCGCATAATTGTCTTTGTTTTTTTGGTAGAGAATCTTTAATATTAATTATTTCAGTAATTAATGATTGGTTGTGTGAGCTCATTTGAATCTCCTTTCACCACTGGCGACAGGTAATCTCATAAGTATCACCATCATTAATATTATATCTTATTATAGGAGATGAACAAATCAAAAAATTACGTCCTGTTCAGTTTACTTTGATTGTTAAGACAATCAGTGAATTTTATACTGTTTCAACTCAACTGTTTTCTTCACCCTACTTCGTTTTTCGGCAACCAGAATTGCTGAATACAAAACCAATGCAATTCCTAACACCTGCCAAGGTTGAAGATTTTCCCCAAGAAAAAGGACTCCAGTTAATACTGCAACAATAGGCTCTATTGTCGCTAAAATCGAAGCCTTGCTAGCTTCAAGATATTTCAAACCGGAAGAATACAAAAGATAAGCTGCTACTGTTGTCACTAAAGCCAACAAAACGGCATATACCAAAACATCTAATTGTTGAAATTGACCAGTTTTCTTAACGATATCACTTGTCAATACCATAAAAATACTTGTATAAAAAAACGTATACATAGTAATAGTTAACGCAGAATATCGTTTTGTTATAGGCTTACTAAAAATACTATACAATGCATAACAGAACCCTGAAAGAACTCCCATTACCATGATATTCATAGGTATACCTTGTTGGCCAAAAGGTAACAATCCCACAACAAACGCACAACCTATAACAGCAAGAGCAAGGGCTAAACTCTTACGAACAGTCAAAGATTCCTTAAAGAAAAGTCGTGAAAGGACAGTTACAAACAGGGGTCCGGTATATAATAGGGTTACAGCAAGGGATAAACTTGATTGAGAAAAAACTTCAAAGTAAAAATAATTAAAAAACGCAATACTAAGAATTCCTGCACCACAGAAATAAAAGTGATCTATGACTCTGGTACGTAACTGATCACGATAAAATACAGCCATAATTAGGATGAGAATCACAAAAGAAAAAATTCCTCGAATGGCAACTACATCCCATGGTGTAAAACCATGTGCATACAAGGGAGCAATAAATAAACCAATTAGCCCCCAACATGCCGCGCCAGCAATCGTGATAAGGTAAACTCTAAGATTTAACATTCTTTTTTTCATAGCATCCACTCCAGCGCTAATTTAAGTCACCTGAGTATTCCCATCAGTACTTAGAACATATAGTTTTTTTATTTAATCTTTTTAACCTTTTGGCTTAGTGTAGAGTTATCCTTCGGAAGACTATTAAGGTAATTCTTTTTCTTTAGCAGATTGCCGCCAATGCGGAAGTTTTCAAGGAACAACCACAGCATTGGGATCGTCATCAGCAACCCTCCCAGATTCAACAATCCCTTAACAGAATCAGTACCTCCAGAAGCGACTAGAAGGTAAGAGACTGTGGTTACAATAGTTCCCATTAATATTTTTATCCTGGTAGGTGGCTCATCATCAATTTGCTGGTCATGAACACAAAGAGTAGCGAGTACAGAGCTCATAGGATCGGCCAAAGTTACAAATGAAAAGATGACGGTTAAAAGGAAAACGATTTGAATGAAAGTACCGCCGGGCATATTACCAAGAACTTGATAAATTGTAGTCTGCATTCCTAACTCCTGTACAGCAGCCCAGACATCTACCATGCCAGCAGATTGTACTTTCATAATCATACCGGCAAAAACCCCAATCCAGATGAGGCAAAAGATCGATGGTACAAGTATGTTAAACAACAAAAATTGTCGTACAGTTCGCCCTTTTCCCAGCCGAGCCAAAAACATCCCTATAACAGGAGCAAAGATTATAAAGGCGTTCCAGTAAGTAATGGTCCACTCATTCGGCCACTGATCCTGGGGCACCATCGTATTATTATAAGTGATCTTGCTCCAGAAATTATCCATGAGGTTGCCAAGAGCTTCAGTACTGATTTTGCTGATAAACCGAGCATCTCCGAAAAACAGTACATATCCTAACAAGAAAAATAATAGTATCATAGTGATGGATGAAATTTTCGTTAGTCCCTTAGAGATACCCGTAACAGAGGAAATAATAAAAAAGGCTCCAACGAAAACCGCAATGAGCAGCCAGACCATATTTCCTTGTCCTATATGAAAAATACTTTCAACACCAGCACCTATCTGTAGGAGACCAGCTCCCATGGAGTTGGAAACTCCACTGGCAAGAGCAAAAACAGCGAATATTTGAACCACAGTGGTCAGCTTGGGAATCTTACGATTAAAACTATGCTCTACAAGTGAACCAAAGGAAAGACTTTTATTGGAATTATACGTCAGCAGAGCGAATGCGAGACCGCAAAAGGAATACATGGAGTACTGAACAAAGGACCAGTTAAACATGGTTTGACTAACTGCGAAGATTGCAGCACCCCGGGATTCGGACTCTACCCCGGCAGATACAGGCGGTGTCATAAAGTGGTAAATGGGTTCTCCCATGGCCCAAAACAACAAGCCAACGCCAATGCCTCCACAGGTGGTGATGGATACCCATTGCCAGATAGTATACTCCGGCTCTGCATCCTCCCCTCCGATACGAACGTCCCCATACTTGAAAATTACGAAACAAACCGCAAAAATAATGGACAATACTGATAATATATTAATCCACCAACCAAAGTTATCTCCTACCCAATAAATAGTATTATTAAGGACTGCACCAAAATTTTCTGTAAAAAAAACACCGAAAATAATTTCTATCGTAAGAATAATTATAGCTGGGATAAATACTGCCTTATAAAGTCTATATGTTTTTTCTTTTTTTCTCATAAATTTTCTTCTCCCTCCCTATATACTATCAATCTAATAACGAATTTATATTCTAGTTGCTTCGTTATTAGATTGAAGACCCCTTTAACCCTGCCATTTATATTCAATGCTGAGATTATATAAGGGGATTCCTAGAACCTTAGGTGATAGAGTACGAAAACAGTCTATTTAACATTCATTTTTACACTATTTAATTAATGATTTTATCTACAACTTTAATCGCGGAAAGTTGAATATCCGTATTCAATTTTCGCATTTTGCCAACCTGTGTTGGTAAGCGCTTACAACATAATTATACCAGGGAGGCTATAGTTTTTATTTCGCATGGACCTTAATGCTTTTTCTAAAAGAATAATAGAGTAAGAAGTGTAAATCCTTCACTGATTTTCTTATAAATCCAGAGAACTAATTAGAAGCTACAGTCTTGACTTTCTGTTCATTTTGAGATTCAAGAATCCCGAATTCCAGTAAGCTGTTAATATTTTGTGCTGCATCAAACCCCGTTTGAATAGCTGTTTCAGTGTATAGGGTACCTAAATAGTCACCTGCTAAGAACATTCGACCAGCAGATTTTGTTAAAATTGGCTGTATCTTTGCACGGCCCGGGAACACATAAGCTGACCCCAATGGAAATTTATTCACATGAGCCTCAACCACCTTTTCACTAAAACCTGGAAATATTTCATTCAAATCATTCAAATATATTTGAATAATCTCCTCATCAGATTTGTCTAGAAGCTGTCGACCACGTTCAGCTGGGGAAAAAGTCATAAAACTACTTCCTGGCTTTCGTTCTTTCGAGTACGAATGAACAAGGTTAGAACTATGGATAAGAACATCGAATGACCGTTTAGGAGTCGCAAAAGCATATACATCATCCCAAACTTGAGATCCCGTTTCATTTGTTAAAAATGCTGCACTAACATGTGGACCATAAGTCACCTGATCAAGAGCATCGGCGATTTCCGAATCAATGTTTACTGCAATTTTTTTCGTAATTGGTGCAGGAGTAGCTAGAACTGCATAACGTGCTTCCTCCACAAGCTCTACGCCATCTTGAACATAATGGACAACCACCGAATCTTCTTTCTGAATTACTTCTATAACTTTGGCATTAAGTTGAACTCGTTCTCCTAACGTTGTTGCAATCGTGTTCGTAAGCGTTGATGGGCCCCCAACAATATTTCTCGTCAGCCCTTCACTTTTGTTCCATATCATGTGGAAATATCCTACACCTGCCCCTGCAGATATTTGCTCAGGATCACCAGTAGAGCGGCTAACTGTAGGTCTAAAAATCGCATCAGCATCTTCCGGTAATGATCCTGAAAAGTCAGTAAAAGTTCGATCATTCATGAAATCTAGAACTCGTTGTTGGTAAGCTTTATAGTCCTCTGTCGGACGTCTTTTTGCTACTCTGCCATATTTCATAACAGCCGCACGCACTTTAGCACCTGCACGCAGGAGGGCAAACCTGGATTTCCATGACATTGGAACCCTGAATGGATACAGTTCAACCCGACCACCTAAAAGCAATTTTCCATTCAAAGACATTGCAGATAAAATACCCGGTACAGGTAATGCAGTTACTTCTACAGATTTAAATAATTCATCTGTAGCTGAACCAGCACCAGCATATACATGCCCCCCCCAATTTAACCAATAATCTCCCCGCCGTTCAGAACGTACACGCCCACCAACACGGTCATCGGATTCCAGCAATAAAATATCGTGTTGTTTAAGGCGCCAGGCAGCAGACAAACCAGCAAGCCCGCCACCTATGATAATTACATCTTTCATTGGTCTTCCTCCCATCCCTACTATAATCTGTCTAATTCAATTAATGTTGTTGTACCTTTCCTTCCCCTAATTCAATTAATATGTTTTCAATCTTTGACTTGAAGTTTTCAGAAGCGGACACCAGTGGCATTCTACTTGATCCCCCCGATAACCCCAATGCTTCCAAGCCTGCCTTTACTGTACCTGGAATAGTCTCTTCTTCTATAGCATTATATAGATCCAACAGATCCTGATTTAATTTAGTGGCTTCTTTTAAGTTGTTTTCGTTTACGACTAAATCATATAGTTTTGCTATTTTTCTAGGAGCCAGGTTGTGTGCTACTCCCACAGCACCATGTCCCCCTATTGCTAAGGTAGGCAAAATTAAATGCTCAAAACCAGTAAGTACCGCGAAGTCTGGATTGTTCTTTGTCAATGCAATAAGTTTAGAGGTATGCTCGCCATCGGCAGTATTTTTAATACCTACAATTCCATCTATTTGGCTTATTTCATTTATTAGTTCTGGATCAAGCTCCACACCTGTAGCATCTGGATAATGATAGATTACGATCCCAATGCTGGAGTTTTCTGCTACTGCCTTGTAATGATCAATAATTCCTTGTCTGCTAGTCGGCATATAATATGGATTAATTACCAGGGCACAGTCTGCCCCAACTTCAGCTGCGTACTTAGTAAGTTCAATTGTATCTTTTGTTCGGTGACATCCTGTCCCTGCCATAACAGGTAGTCGACCTTTTGAAGTCTCACACACAAATTTAATTACTTCTTTTCGCTCTTCTATGCTCATTAGTGAGTATTCTCCAGTACTTCCCCCTACTAAAAGACAGTTCACTCCGCTATCTATTAAATGTTGTATAAGTTGTTCAAGGCCCTTATAGTCAATACTATGATCTTCTTTCATAGGTGTAGGTAAAGCTGGGATTATTCCGAATGGTTTATACATAAATATCCTCCTCAAAAATAAATTAATTAGAATTTCTTACGGTTTCGCGTAATATTTCCGGCCTGTTATTGTTCAATATTCACATATACACTTTTCACTTCTGTGTAATTCTCCAAGCCATACTCTCCACCCATTTCACGTCCAATGCCAGATTGTTTGTATCCGCCGAATGGCATTGTCTCCCATTCAAGTCCAACATCATTAATCCAAACTGTCCCCGCCTGTAGTTTACGGGCAATATAGTGGCCAGTTTTTATATTTTCTGTCCAAATACTAGCCGCTAAGCCATAATTGCTATCATTTGCTCTTTTAATAACTTCTTCTACGTTATCAAAAACAAAAACCGACATTACCGGACCAAAGATCTCTTCTCTTGAAATAGTCATATCATCTTCTACATCCGCAAAAATTGTTGGTTTAACAAAATACCCTTTATCAAATGCTTGTTCGCCTCCCGCTACAAGACGTGCACCTTCATTTTTTCCTTGCTCGATATAGCCAAGAACAGATTGTTTTTGTTTTTCTGAAACAAGTGGACCCATCTCTGTTTCGGAATCCATTCCTGCACCTAATTTCACCATGTTTACCTTTTGTGCTAATGCTTCAATTACTTGATTGTAATGGCTACGGTGTACATAAACTCGTGTACAGGCACTACAATTCTGTCCATGGTTATACATCGTTCCATTAAAAGCCCCTTCTATAGCTTCTGTTAGATTTGCATCATCTAAAATAATAGTTGGTGACTTACCACCTAATTCGAGAGTGACGTTTTTAATTTGATCTGCAGACTTTTTCATCACTTCTTTACCTACAGCAGTGGATCCTGTGAAAGACACTTTGTCCACTAAATCATGAGTAACAATAGCTTCACCCGCTTCTCGACCCGATCCTGGAATGATATTGACCACACCGTCAGGAAAACCAGCTTCTTGGAAAAGTTTCGCTACATAAAGTAGGGAAAGCGGTGTTTCACTTGCAGGTTTAATCACTACTGTACATCCTACAGCTAGAGCTGATCCAAGCTTCCAGGCAGCCATTAATAGAGGAAAGTTCCATGGAATAATCTGTCCTACAACCCCTACAGGTTCATGTTCAGTGTAATTTAAATATTCTGGTGAGACTTGCGTTGTTTTTCCTTGTATTTTTGTTGCGAAACCCGAATAGTATCTGAAGTGTTCAATTGAGCCATCAACATCATCTGTTAATGCGACTTTATATGGTTTTCCGTTATCAAGAGCCTCTAGTTGAGCAAGCTCTTCACGGTTTTCTTCCAGAAGATCTGCGAATTTGTAAATGAGACGCGACCTTTGAAACGCTTTCATTTTTGACCATTCACCATCGTCAAAAGCTCTTCTTGCAGCTTTCACACCATTATCAACATCCCCCGTTTGTGCTTCACTAACTTGGGCAATTGATTCTTCAGTAGCAGGGTCAATAACCTCAAAAGTTTTCCCATTGACCGCTTGAACGTATTCTCCATTAATGTAGAGACCTATAGTCCCTTCCAAGAACTCTTTTACCTTGGGTTTTAAATTGTAACCTATTACTTTCATTAGTTTAACCTCCCATGTTCGCCCTTTAATTTGGGAAACAGAATTTTTTAACTTGTTTGAAAATAATGTATCAGATTAATGAATTGATGTAAACCCTTTTTAATAAAAGGGAATAAAATAATTCATTTTTGCAAAAACTAACAAAGAACGAATCACTATAAAAATGATTCTCTAGATATTTTTATACTTTCATATCTTTTCATGAAAAAGCCTCTCAAAAGTTCAAGGAACTTTTGAGAGGCTTCTTAGATTTTGACGTAATTTAAAGAAATTCAGTCAATATCATTTACAGGGTATCAAATCGTTATTTATTAAAAGGTTTCTAGGACAGCTTACATCATGCCGCCCATTCCCTTTTTGATAAAAATAGCTAGAAATAAGAACTGAAATTCTTTCTATAAACGCTTTTTCAACTTATTAAAGATACTTTTTGATAAATAGCACATAGACAATTATGAGTATTATCCAGTCACAATCCAGTCATTGAAACGGTTGTTAAGAACTTTAGAGAATAGCTATATGACCTCTACACTGCCAGTCATGATTCCTGAGTTTTATTGAACGTGATTTGTATTGAATAATACTGTTGTTATAATCAGTTGAAGTGTTTTATCTATGTGTGGGTATGTGGTAAGTTACTATTTGAATATAAAGGCATCCCACTAAGGGTGCTTTTTTAAATACTATAGGGGTACTTCCACTACAATTAACCAAGGGGGATCCAGTTTAGGGTTAGCGATCACAAAACAACTAGTAGAAGCTCATAATGGAAAAATAGAAGTACTAAGCGAGGAAGGGGGAGGGACAAGAGTTATATTAACTTTCAATCACCCAGTCCTAAAAATGAAGCTCCCTGAGGGTGCTAGAGATCAAAGCGATCATTTAGTTTATACACCTATTTCGGAAATAGTGATGACTAACATTGACCCCTAACACACAAACGTAAACATCAACGTTTACGTTTGTGTGTTTGTAGGAGATATTTGATAAACCTTCACTACCGCCGTCCGCTAGACGCTTCCGTTGCTAAAGGTTTGCGGTCGGAACCCATCATAGATCGATGCCCCCCGATCCTCAACCTAGTCTTGGTAATGAGAGGATCAGCCTCCTTTCTCCAACTACACCTAGTCTTTCACTGACCCTTCAGCACAGTTTCTCGGTCATGCTGAAACATTCATTTTCACCTTGTGCGGTGTATTAGTGACCAGAAAGGTGACGCCGGAGAATAAGGAGTTTCCAGACTAAATCGCATAAAAGATGCTGCACCAAAACAGCACAGCGTCTTTTCTATATTCCTTCATACTTCTGCATGGCGGCCTGGATAGCCTGAACGTAAGTGGTAAACGCTTCAGTTTGATTGGAAGGATCGTTTCGAGAGGATAAGCTGATGTCGCCGTTTTTATAAAAGGCTTTTCGCTGGGCTCTCGTAATCTCCACCTGCACCCCCTGCCCGGACTTCGTGCGATTCGTATAATTATCTGGATGATCCCCGTCGATCCGGTCCGGTGCAGCTGAGACCGTAAAGCCTCTTGCTTCTAGTTGATTTTTCACGATGGCTTTCAGCTCTGTGTTTCTACCGCCGAGTAAGGTCTTCGGCTCCGTTCCAGAGGCCCCATGAAGCGCAATATGGTGCTCAGCACTTCCGACCATTTCCAATGCCTGCGGCTCATCGAACCGGGTGGAAGTAATATGCAAATTGCTGAAATTCCCCGATGATAACCTACCTTTAAAGGCATAGTACGGATAGGAGGACCCAGCAATGGCCGTTCCGATAGTAGAGGTGGCTTCTTCAATACCACCGCCATGAATGGCGCTCACCAGCCAGCGCTGATCCCCGTCCGTCCTTTTTTCGATCTCCCAGTCTTCCCCTTCCTCGTACACCTCATTTAGCTCCTGAAACGAACAGAACCGGTCGCCTCCACAGTCTTCGGCTTTGCTAATCTTCCCGGTCCCGACGAAGAAAAGCAACAGAACCAAAGCAATGGTGCCCCAACTGATTCTTCCCATTCTATTATCCCTCTTTCTTTTAGAACTTCATTAGTTTATTAATCGCTGCAAACGATTGAGTAGCCCGTTCAGCTCCTGCAACAGATCATCAATATCTTCGTAGTCTTGACTGGTACGATAAACCGAATACAGGACAGTCAGAGCCTCAATTTTTTCTTCAATTTCCCATGTTTCAAAAGTTAACCTTACACCCCTTTCCAACAGTCTATTCTTTGCTTGTGGGAGCGTGTATTGACAAAAATTCACTCAGAGGTAGCTGTATAAGGCTTGTAAAAGTATGTAGATCCGTCCCTTGGATCCCCTGGCCCCTCCATGCGTCTTTCATCGCCTGGTACGCGTTGCTACCGGTGTTTAACCAATACTGTCCGTGAGATACATTCTTCTGGTAAATCAGCCACTCTATAGATGAAGGAAACTCTGGGGAATAGACGCGATTTTTAATGACGGAGGTTAGAAGATTTGGAACGTATTACGATTCGGAGTGCAAAATGAAAAATCACCAAAATAAAAAAGCAGACAAATGTCTGCTTTCCTTTTAGCTTATTGATTTTTGTTAGAACGCCATCAAATATCCATTTAGGGTTTCTTCCTTGATGCCATTGAACATCATTACAGTTCTAAGAAAGATTCACCAAACAATTATGAACCTCATAAACGCCCAAGAACAAGTATTTCTCAATCAAGAAAGAGCTATTGGGATTGGAAGCCCTGGAGGAAGAAGAATTCCATCTATAATGGCACAAGTGTTAACTAGACATTTCTATCTGGATGAATCGTTTGAAGACTCCATAAAAGCCAAAAGGTTCTATGGAGAAGATGGAGATCTGCATGTAGAGGATGGCTTTTCTGAAGAGGTAAAGGAAGACTTGAGAGACCGAGGATACAGACACAAGCCAAGCATCTTCCCATCTACTTCGGCGGAATTCAAGCACTTGAAATGAACAAAGAAGAAGGGACCATTAATGGAATTGCTGATGGACGGCGAGGCGGAACATGGGATGCTAAAAATAAAGATGAAGAGTCCATTAAAGGAGTTACTGATGAAGGGCAAGGTGAAACATCGGATGTCAAGGATAAAGGTGGAGATCTTGAAACGGCTACCACTTATACAGTTCAAGCAAGGGGTTACCTTTTGGAAATTGCTGATCAGCATCAAAAGCCGATGGACAAAATAGTAAACCTGAACCAATTGCGGTCTACTACACTTAATCCGGGTCAACATTAAAATTACCAGATCAGTTTCGGATAGCTCTTTCATGTCATCGATGGTCTTCCCACCGGTGCCTGGTGTTTTAGAACCTTTATTGGTTTTAATCATGCGAAAAGCGAGCAGGATGTTTTCTCTCGATATGATGGTTTCATATAGGTGAGAAAACGTATTTCCCTGACTCGCTTTTTCATAAAGATCCGTAAAGGTCTCCGTCATATTATAATAATCCCAGTTTGGCAGCGTTGACACTGTGGCATCCCTCCTTTGGAGTGATGTTTCCACGTTCCTACCCGATCGGTGTCATTCACTTACTCTAACTTGGGGCTATTCCTCCACTTCCATTACAGAAGTTTCATCAGTCATTCCCCTACCCTCACAAGGATAAATGCTTTTCAGCATGGCTTTATAACAACCATTTCGGGTGACAGCCCTTGATTCAACGTTCCTTGCTTTCCAAGTACCATACAACGTAGTTATCCATACTAGACGTAGATGCTTCCTGTAAGCCTGTGAGCTCGATACCGCCATGGTTCGGTATAGCGTCTTTCAGAGGGGGCAGTTTTACTCCACACCACTCACGTCATCGTAAGATGACAAGTAAGTTTCCCTACATTCGAATCTTTAGACCCTTACCTTCGGAAGTTCGTCAGTTCCTATCTCAAAGAACGATTCTCATCCTATCTAGTTTTTCAGCCGTGGGACATATCCGTCAGCATACCTTATTTATGGATTTAGCCTTCGTTCTGCCCAATCTACCTGTGCTTCACACCCTAAGACCTGTCCGTCTTAACGCATGCAGGAGTGTTGACGGGATGGTTTCGGGAAACATGGATCCTTCATTCCCATCCTCCGTTGTACAGTTGAAATTTAATTGCATAAAATCCCTGCCTTTCAGACAACAATTGCATTTTCGTAAATATATTGAAAATTTAAAATATATTGCACGTTTTTTAGAGATGTTTGGTATAATATTTCTTAGTGTTATAGAATAACATAAATTTCCATAAATTCCACTCTATTTTAATTGTTTACTAAACTTTTCATACTTCTCGTCTTACATCCAGATTGCTCTTTCCGTCGAACTCTATTCTATAATACTGTAATCCCTTTTTGGAAATAAGAAATGGAGGTAAGTTAATGAAAAAATACTACCAATTTGTAGTCTTACTTTTCACGATCGTATGCCTATTTTCAGCTAATCCAGTTGGAATAGAGGCTAAAGAAAATTCCCCAGTAGAAGCCAAGGAAAAAGAAGAAACGGAAGCACAACCAGAAATGTATATTATTCCAACGAGTGATCCAGAAAAAGCAAAAGAGGTGATTAGCCAACTGGAACAGGGGGAATCCCCAGAAAAATTAGGACTTATTTCTAATCAGCAGCATGAACCAAAAGAACAAACATTGGAGCAAATGGAGGCAGAGACTAAGAAAAATGCAGTTAAAATCATGGAGGAAAGGGGAAATAAGGAAAGTGATTCCATTAGTACGAACTCTAATACTATAACAGATGAAGCATGGAGTCCACCTGGATTTCAGTACGATGATATTTCATTTGAATCTTGTATAGAGAATGAAAATGCAGCATCCGGATGGATTAAAAACCGTTATTCTCAATGTTGGTCGAGCTATGTTGTGTATAGTGATCCAGTCGGATGTGGTCCGAGTCCGTTTCCCTTTTTTTGTGACTGGGTTGCCTTTCGAGTAACGGCTATTGCTAATTCATATAACGGAACTCGGGGAGTTACTTATAATTATACAATAGATGATATTAATACAGACCTTGACAGCAGAGGATGGAGAGGTTCCAGAGTTAGCCTCAGCACGGAATGTGACGGTGTTTCTGAAACCCGTGATTGTATAGGCGCTGATGAAAATGTCACAAGAACCTTAGCAAATTGGGAATCAAGTAGTCATTACCAATTTTATATTACATCTGATGCCCCTCCAATTACCGGTAACAATAAAGATCAGTTAAGTTACATGGATATGTGGCCAAGAATAACTGTAGATCCACCTAGCAGAAAATACCCGCCTATCACACAAGACGGACCAAAGGAAACCATTCGAATGGACTCAGCCACTTATCTGTTTACTCCTGGCTTTTCTCAAAGACAAGGGGCTATTTTTGCGAATTTTATACCAACTTTTACTTATGACCTGAATGATCCGTACTTTGATGTGATGAAAGAAGCTTTTCAGCATCATCAAGATGTCTTGACAACTCCAGGTAGCTTAATTCCAGGAATGGAACCTAGAGATCCACTAACTAGAATTTATTCTGGCTATGACCAAGAAGCAGTTAACGAAAATAGAAGAGCTAAAGATAGAGCATGTGCGAATCTTACTAAACCTGGTGATGATTATGAATGTGATGAATTTCCTTTTGCTAGCACGTATGAGGGAGCCGGCAAAGGGGATGGCAGGTTCTCGGTACGATACATTCCAACTGAGGCCAACAATACTCATGGACGTTGGTTAGCAGCATGGTATGCATATAATCGAATTTTACATGAAGATGAGTTTTATATAGGATTTAATGAATAATGAATCGATTCAACAAAAGTAGTAGGCATTTGTTTTCAAAATAGCCAGCCCCTCTATCAAATGATATGGCTTTTAAAACGCAACCCTTCATTGGTTGCGTTTTTTCCCAACAGCTAGTGATCTAAGTATTATAAAACTGAATAAAATCTAAGGTGTTATATCAGTTGATCTTCTAACAAGGATATACCACAAAAATACACAAATTTTATTCGTTAAATAATTCCATGCTAGGTTTATCTCATACACGTGATATAGCTCCTACTACAGCAAGTTAGTTTGGTTTATATTTCCATAAAAGATTTTTAACATTTATAACGAATAACTATAAAAGTACCGTAACACATGATATAAGAGGGAAAATACCTTTGTTATAGGGTTTTGTTACTCATGTAAAACAGCCTGTGATATAAACGTTATATCATTAAATAGTGGAAAAAGGTGATATGTAAGATGATACAAGTAAGAAATGATCTAATTTGCTTCCAATACCATTCGTCAGCTATAGTTTTCTGACTCTACCTCTTATTCAATTAAAGCCCCCGATTATTAAAGAATTGAATTAGAGATAATCATATTAAATAAAATTCATCTTAAACCCTATTTATAACTGAAACTCATTCTTTATCTTTAATGCCACCTCTTTCGCACTTAATTTTGTATTATTAATTTTTATGTAATTATTCCTATCTATTTCTCCTTCTCTAGAAGTTAAACGAAGCCTATCCATTGAAGCTACTAACCTCTGCTCAGATTGTTCAATATTTCTTTTTGATGGCTTGTGCTTAAGGCGGTTAGGTGTTTTATTTCGTATCAACCTCTCTGCCATATCTGCTTCTAATTCCACAAAATAAACTTCTGCTCCCTTAGATTCAAATCTATCGGTAATCCCTTCTACTAAATTCCAGTTCTCCTTTTGATTAAACGCCCATACAAAAATGAAGATCAATCCATAATTATCTGTTTTAGAATAAGCTTCAAAAAATTCTTCTCTCATGAGGTTCGATAAATCCCACATTTCTGATGTAAAACCAAAGTAAGGTTGTAGAAATTCAATGGTCACATGGTTATGAAATAGTTTTAGATCGGTAGTTTTATCTAATTCTTGACCTACAGTCATCTTTCCAACTGCTTGTGGACCGAATATCAATACCAACTTCATAGTCTCCCCCCAAATTCTTTTTTCTTGTAATTTCACCATATCCAACATAGTCTTTGTATAACCACATATAACATAAGGCAATGCCAGATACCAAAACTTACGCGTGTTGAACCATCGTTTAGACTTATTGGTTGCATCAGCGTTTGTCCCATGGTCTTTTTGGTTATTTTGTTGTATCCTTGGGGGCAGTAAGCTTAATCCTCCCGCAGTAGAAGCGCTACCTCCGCCTATAAACAACAAGGTAATCATGTAAAAAAGAGATGCTTCTTCCATTGAGGCAATGTCAATTGAATTAAATCCTGCTGAAAGCTTCCCCTATTGATTGATAACGGGAGATTTCTATATTTTAAAAGGACAAGGGAATTCCCTTGTCCTTTTAAACTCTCTTATACTTTTTCAACAACGATTTTTTGAGAGTTATTCAGATAACGATTAACTGCATCAAGCACATTTTGATGGTTTTGGTAAGCGCCTACCTGCGTCCCATCCACGATAACCCGATGAATGTCTGCCTTTTTCTTCAAATTAAACGCTCTTGCCAGTCCGTTGACATGTCCTCTGGCCACTTTATGTCTCCATAACGGGTCGCGTAATTTGACCGCATCCCTGTCATTGTCAATAAATCCGTTCTCCGTTAACAGCGCAGGCATTGCGGATTCTCGGAGAACATGAAAATTTGCTTTTTTCATTCCTCTGTCGGGGAGTTCGTTCAGTGCAGTAATTTCTTCATGCATGATTTCCTGGTATCTTGCTGTGACTGAAGAGTCTGCAAGACTGGTATGAATATAGTCTTCGTAACCGCGAGCCGAACCATTAAAAGCGTTGATGTGAACAGACAGGAAGTAATCCGCTCCCCATGTATTGGCATCATTCGTCCGGGCGGCTAAGCTGACAAAAACATCCGTAGACCGGCTCATTCTGACCTCTACACCCGTGTATTCATCACGCAGCATGTTACGAATTTCCAATGCAATATCCAAATTAAGGTTTTTCTCCTCTAATCCATGTGCTGTTGCACCTGGATCGCTTCCCCCGTGTCCGGGATCTAAATATAATTTAAACAACTTGTTTCCCTCCTTTCAAAAAAATATCCGTGCTTACTTATACCATACGTGGTAAATGTGAAATGGTAGGAGACAAGTGTGGAAGGCGAATAATGGTTTTTGCATCTTATCAGAATCAAGAAACAAAAAATATGCAGGATTATTCCTTTTATTAGCGTGAGTTTTATGGTGAAATATTGGTATTTCCCAACAATATAAAAGCTCGAATTGTTACATACGAGCTTTACTTCGGTACACCGGGATTTTCCCTTTCCTTATCCTGTCCTTCCATGGACTCCAGGGTCTTTTCAGCATCCAAGTATCCAGCTCCTTGAACATAAACGGGCAACCCAATATCTACCGTGCCATTGAGAAGCTTTTGTTTGACTTGGTCAGGGGTGTATTCAGGATGTGTCTGAAGAACAAGCGCAGCTATACCAGCACAGACAGGAGTGGCCATTGAAGTACCGGATAGAGTAAAATAATCGTTTTCCACCCGACTTGACTTGGAAGTTTTGTCTAGGAAAGATCCGGGGGACCTTAAAGAAATAATGTTTACCCCAGGGGCAATTAAATCTGGTTTTGCATCCTCTCCACAAGCAGGACCTCGACTTGAAAAAGAAGCAATTTTATCATCGCTTCGATTGACTGTATTGAAGTCATCGATCGCTCCAACGGTAACAACTTTCAAGCTAATCCCAGGCGTGGCTATTGTTCGTTGGTCAGGACCCGAATTCCCAGCTGCCACACAAACAACGATTCCACTTTCCCACGCTCTTTCCACTATTTGTACCAGGGGATCATTACAATCGGATTCATCAGCTGCAGCCCCTAAAGATAAAGAAATGATATCGATTTGATATTCTTCTTTATGGTCAATACACCATTGGATCCCAGAGATAATTGTAGAAAGAGAGCCCGAGCCCGTTTGGTTAAGAACTTTAACCCCAATAATTCCGGAGTCTGGAGCAGGACCACGATATTTAGATTCTGAAGAATGTCCGTTACCCGCAGCGTCTCCTGCACAATGGGTGCCGTGACCGTTATCGTCATAAGCTTCTATTCGATTATTAATCACATCCTTAAAAGCAACGATTCGATTGTTGGGTTCAGTAAGGTCCGGATGCGGGTACACTCCTGTATCCACGATAGCAATATTAACCCCTTCCCCAGTTACACCCAGTTCGTTTAACTCACGTGCTTGAACAGCTGGAGAAGCGACATCCAACAATGCAGTCACTTCACGATCGTAATAGATTTTTTTTATTTGACAATCGTCCGTTAGCACTTTTTCAATTGCTGATCCTGTTAATATGCCTGAACAACAGCATGTACTCTTAAACTCATGCTTGATCTTACAATGTCTTTCTTTACTAATAAGGTCATCCACCTTATTAAAAGCTGAATAAAACACGTCTTCATCTTCAAATTCAATAATGACAGGAAACTTCTTATTCTTTTCCAAGAACTTTTCAATGGAACGATGCAAGAAGCAAGGGGTACGACGTAAAGGCTTATATAAATGAATAAGATTTTTACGTAACTCCTTATCTAACTTATCACCATGTTGTTTGGTCAATTGAATCATAGAGAATCCTAACATTCTACCACCTCTATTCTTTGTAGTAATCTATACTATGAAAGAACAAATAAATAGATGGCGGCACTTGTAGCAGACTGCACAACCATTTTCTCCAGCATAGGATCTCTTTAACTGATAGACAAAATGAATAGTTCCCGCTTTATAGAACTGAAGAATTTTCCTAAGATCAAGTAAGCTTAGCTCCAGAACTGGAAACTCGCTATAGGAATTATCTTCCCTCGTATCACTTCATTTAAAGTCATAACCTGCTTGCTTCTCTCGTAATTCTTGAATCACTTTAATATAAAGTGTCCAAAATGTGTTAAATCAAACCACTACGTAGCTTCTACGAATATGGTGTAAAAGCACATTCATTCAACCCCTGTACTATCAAGGTATAAATAGTCCATTCAGGGTTGGTCAATCTTTTTTCTCCTTAAATAAAAAATCTCACCCCTGGTCCACATTAAAGAGACTGTAGATTGGACCGTAGAAAGAATAAAGCACCCAGTGGAGTGAAATACTCCACTGGGTGCTTTATTTTACTACTTCGAATTTTTATGCATTCACTCCTAGTTTAGCCGATACTTTTGTACTAAAACTGCTCCCCCGAAGTCCCCGAATTCAGAATGAGTTGAAATCATTACGCCCGCTTGGATCCATCTTATATTAGTAACAAGACATTTTAGAGAAAAACATCTTAAAATAAAAAAACAGTATCTCGAATTTTCAATCTACTTTTCTAGTTGCAGATTTGCCCCCAATGCGTTAAGACTTGAAGTTAAGATTGAATTCAATCAATAAAGAGTTAAACTATGATTTTAATTTTTTCACTTTGACTACTTGATTTTCAGAAATTACTTGCTTGCATTGTTTCACTTTGCTAAGTTTATTTGTTTTGTCCTTAATGCTGAAATGAAAATATTCTATATTACTAATAGGTATTGCAACAGTCTCCTTGCATAAATTTTGATCTGGGTTATCACCTAAAAGGATCCTCTTTCCATAAGTAGGGTGAAGAAAGTATGCATTGTCAATTTCTCCTCCATTTATAAGTTTGATTTTCACTTTTATCTCTTTATGTGTTAGTTTTTTTAATGCCTTCACGCTAGGTATTAATAGAAGTGTGTGAAAAATGGTACTTAAGAATAAGTTCTCAAAATCTCCCGAATTAATATTATCTGTATTGAAATTTTGTACCACAATAATTCCATATGTCATACAAAGATTTAATGAATATATCATCACTAATAGGATGTAAATTACTCTGAACTTCTTTTCGTTGTTAATATCCCTCTTTGGTTTATTATAGTAAACTTAGTTTTGAATCCGTTTTCATTATTCAAATTATCACGAATTTTCTAAATAATAAAGTGTGTCTTACAAATTTTTCTTAAAATAAGACAACTATTTTAAACTGTCATTTTCAGTTAAGTAAAATAGATGATCAACCTCGGTTCTCTAACGACAAGAACTTACCCTTTCTTTAGCCTTTCGATGATAAAGTTGCCTTTTTTCCTTTGCAACTCAAACAACGGGCCTCCACCTAAAGGAAAAATCACCACAAAAAAAGCAGACATAGCCTGGTTTTTGGTTGATCATTGTATTTGGTTATGATTCTCGACTCGTTAAAACCGAGGAAAGCGACGTAGGAACGTTCGGAGCGTATCCGAAGTAGTCAGCCTTATATAAATCCGTAGTATTCTGTACATACATGAGCTCTTTTTTACACTGTTTTTATTCTAATGTGGGTTGAACAGCTACAAGGTTGATCATGTTATTTTGTTTTTATCTTTTAACATGGTGTGCTTTTTTAATTCTGGCTGCTTACCTGCAATAATTAGCATACGACTTTTCACTCCTAACAAAACTAGTGTCATGATGTCATTACAACCCCTTATGATGTGAATTTTTACGTTCCCTGCACTCTTAGCTCAGGTTTGAACTATTGATTACAGGATTGTTTTTTCACCCTTAAGACTTACAAGTTATATATTTGCTTATACAATGGTTGCCTACCGAGGGAGGGGTCCATCATGCCGCCCATTCACTCGGCTAATTAATAGGATAATAATAAGCTACACAGAACCCTATTATCACAAGGTTTCCGTTAGCAAATAAATATTAACCACAATAAGTTTTATTGCTTTATCAACAGTATCCAGTCAATACCCAGTCACCAAAACACCTAAATATCAGACTAAAACAAATGGGTCTTCAACCGTTTGGGCTAAATTTTTTTAAATGTTGGGTTCTCAAACTAGGAGCAATTGCTAACGTCTGGGGTTTTATCTTTTATTGGCTATTCCATCATTTTCCCATTCATCCGCTCAACCCATTGATGAAGAAGGTTATTATACTTGGTCAAATTTTTGTGGATTTTAATGGCCACTTCTTCATTATAGGTATGGACGGTCAAATTCCGATCATTTACCATCTCCAAAGCTAGAACGGCCTCTTCATCCTCCAACAAGTGGACTTCCCTGCAACTGCGGATGACGCCTTTTGGAGAGCCGGCATCCACTCCTTCTACGTCATATAAATATTGCTTAGCCGCTTTCCAACTGGCCTCGATAGAGTATTTAAACCGTTGAATCGCTGCATCTCGTTCCACATCATCGGGGTTTTTAAGGGCAGCCAGATTTTCAAAGGAAGCCACCGCTTTTTCTGCTGCTTCTAAACGTTGACGTAACCTTTCCATAAAATCCCCTCCTCACTTGTTGGACGAAAGCTTTTTTGGCATTATGCAACCCACGCGTTTATCTTGTAAGGAATCTATGCCAGAGTTTCACCCCATTCTTAATTTAGTCTACTGAATTTACCTAGTTTATTGTTTTGATAACGAAATACGGAAGATCGTTCCTCTTGAAGAGCTTTCATATAAGGTCAAATCTCCTCCCAGAGATTGTGCAATCATTTTGCTGAATGTTAAACCTAGACCCAGCCCTCCAGTTTTATACTTTTTGTCTTCTCCTCGATAAAAGCGTTCGAATATGAAAGCTTTTTCCTCATCTTTAATTCCTGTACCCGTATCTTCTACATCTATATGGATCTCCTCTTGCTTCGAATGGAGTCTGATGAAAATCTCCCCTTCCCCCCCCAACGCGTAGGCCGCGTTATTAAGAAGATTCGTCATAATCTGCTGAAAACGCATAGGATCGACTCGTATCTCTACATCTTCCGGCAAGAGATGTAAGGCTAATTGAATCTGTTCTCTCTCCTGCCCTACTTCCCAACGGTGCACAGCATCTTTCACGGTGCGGTTGATGGATTGAACTTCTTTAGCTAAAGGAACAGAATTAGCAGCAAACGTATTGAAAGCGAGAAGATCGAGCACCATCCGTTCTAATTTCTCCGTTTCTTTTAAGGAAATATCAATAAATTCTTCTGCTTCTTCCTTTTCCACGATTCCGTCTTTAACTGCGCGCAGCATTCCACTAATTGAGGTCACTGGAGTTTTGAGCTCATGCGTTACCCCGGCCAATAATTGACTCCGTAACTCTTCGAGATGTTTTAGTTTATAAGACATTTCTTGAAAGGAATGAATGAGGTCATATATTTCTTCTTCTCTCACGTTCTCACTCTGGATGTGAAAGCCATAATTACCTGCTTGTAATTCTCTAGCCGCTTGAGCTACTCCCTTGATTGGCTTCGAAAGCCGCCTGGATAAGAAATAAATAGCCAGCCAGCCTAGCAGAGCCAGACAGACAAGTATGAACAATAGCTGCCAGTATTCTTGATCGACCGTCGTTAAATTTTTTTCGGATTCGGTGAGAAGGACCCACCCTACCATCGCGGAGTTAATTTCAATCGGTTTTTTCACAATGTAAAAGGTCTCCGATGATGAGGATACTTCTTGTACACTTCCCTCCTCATCCAGTAAGGAGGAAGTGAACATTTCAGGCATATTTTGGCCATTCGGCCGGTCCTGGAACACTACATCCCCTTCTTGATTCAAAATATATAATTGCGGCCGACTATTCATGTTCATGAAATCTTCCCGGCCCTGCACAAAAATATCTTCCTCTTCTTGTGGCATAACCCTACCCTCATTCACCAAACGTCCCGCCGTCTGTTCGGCTACAAATTCCATCATGCTCAAACGATTTTCTAACGTTTGGTACCGGATCCAGATAGCCGAAATAAGGCCGATTACCAGGAGTCCTACCACCAATGTCCAAACATATCTTGTCGTCCAATACCGCTGCAAAGGAATTTTCTTATCAGTAAACACTGAGCTGGTATCCTAACCCGCGAAGCGTTCGTATTTCCCCTTCAGAGACCGGCCAGCCTCTAAGCGCATTTCGGATACGTTTGATGCTCACATCGACAGCGCGGTCACTGCCTTCGTACTCCCATCCCCATACCTTTTCAATCAACTGTTCTCTCGTAAACGTCTGATTAGGATGCTCTGCAAAAAATGTCAATAACGTTAAATCACGTGGGGTCAAAGTGATCTCTTCCTCGCCTAATTTTACCCTGTGACCAATAAGGTCCACCTCTAATTTTCCGAAGCTTTTAACCGGCAAAGTTTGTTTTCCCACCCGTCGAAGAACAGCTTTGGTTCGGGCAACTACCTCATCCCCTACAAAAGGTTTAGCAATGTAATCATCCGCCCCCTGATTGAGTCCGCTCAGACGGTCATCCACCTCACTCAGCGCCGTAAGCATGATGACAGGACAGTCGCTCTTCTCCCGTATTTTCCTCAGGACATCCCACCCATTTATGCCAGGAAGCATGACATCCAATATAATTAAAGAAGGGGATTCTTCCTCAAATCTTCTAAGAACTTCATCTCCCCTGAATACTTGCACGGTTTCATAGTTCGCTTTTTTCAAGTAAGCCTTCAATACTTTGCTGATCGGCATTTCATCTTCGACGATCATTATTCTCTCCACTTTCTGCTCACCTTCTCCAGTTCAATCTAGATTCAGAATAACACAATCGTGTGTCAACGGAATGTCAAACATGAATCCTTTAATAACTTATATAATTAGGAAGCTTTTTAACTTCTGCTTGCTTTTTATTCCCCTGCCATCTCCCTGACACATTCTGAGTTTAAAGTAAGACTAACGAAAGGAGGTCATGATTCATGGTCAAGAAATTAAAGTTCCGTCATGAGATGAAATACTATGTCAATTATCATCAATACTACTTGATCCGGCACCGGCTGAAACATTTTCTTAAGCAAGATACCCACGCTGATCACAAAGGAGAATATCATATTCGAAGCGTCTATTTTGACGATATAGAGAATAAAGCTTTACAAGAAAAGCAAGCCGGCATTGAAAACCGGCACAAATATCGAGTTCGGCTCTATAACAGGAGTGATTCAGTCATCCACTTCGAGAAGAAGATTAAACGGAATACCTTCATCGCCAAGGAAAGAGCAGCTATCTCCAGGGATACACTGGAACGTCTCATAGATAACGAATTCTCCGTTCTAAATGGTACGTCCTCTCCTCTTCTTAAGGAAGTGCGTCATGAAATGAAGAACCGCCTATTAAGACCGAAAGTTATAGTGGATTATATAAGGGAAGCCTTTGTTGCAAAAGAAGGCAATGCCCGCATTACCTTTGACAAGGACTTGCGCACCGGCCTTAATAAAATTAATCCCTTTGATCCTGATTTACTTCCAGTGAAAGCTCTAGATGAACCAGTTTATATTATGGAAGTGAAATTTGATGAGTATATTCCCAATTATGTTCGGGATGCCCTTCAACTAAACGGACTTCAGCGGCAGGCTGCTTCGAAGTACACGATTTGTCGCAAATTCACTAAATCAAATGCTTGGGAGGATCAATAATGGAAAATAACAATAATAATGAAACATCTTTCTCAGATCTCTTAAATACAGAAGTATTATCCAACTTCAATACAGATATTTCGCTTCTGCAAATAGGAATTACTATGCTTCTCTCTTTCTTAGTAGGACTGTTTATCTACACTTTGTATAAGCGGATTTTCAGCGGGGTTCTGTACTCAAAAAACTTTAACATCACACTCGTCGGGCTCTCTATGATTACTTCGCTTGTCATCATGGCGATAGGATCCAATCTTGTCTTGTCGCTTGGGATGGTCGGAGCTCTCTCCATAGTCCGTTTTCGAACCCCAATCAAAGACCCGACAGATCTAGTCTTCCTATTTTGGGCTCTCGCCAGTGGAATCGTCATTGGAGCAGGCTTCTATTCATTAGCTATCTTAGGCTCAATTCTTATCGGTATTGTCCTATTTGTTTTTATGAAAAAGTCGAAATCAGAGACTCCTTACTTATTTATCGTCAACTTCACAGGAGACGATACTGAACAAAGCATCTTTGACCAAATGAAAAAAGCCGTCAAACGTTACGACATAAAACAAAAATCCGTCACAGACTCGGAGACAGAAATCACATTCGAAGTCCGCTTGAAGGAGAAAGAAGCTGGCTTCGTCAACAGCATAACGAATGTACAAGGAGTAGAGAATGCAGTCTTACTAAGTTATAACGGAGATTATGTCCAATAATAAGAAAAAGGGTGTGTCACCCATATGGGGAGAGCACCCTTTTGGTTTATAGAAAGGTGATGAAATTACCAATGTGGAAAAAAAGCCTTACTGCAAGTGCTATGGTAATCCTTATACTGCTCACCAATACACTAACAATAAGCGCAGAGGAAACGTCCATCTTCAACAAAGAAGAGATCAGTGAAGTAAATATTGAAATCGAAGAATCTGATTTTGAAGATATGCTGGAAAATCCTTTAGAGGAAGAATACAAGGAAGCTGCTGTCACTTATAACGGAATTGACGTTCCTTACACAGGAGTACGATTTAAGGGGAATTCTTCTCTAAACTCTGTAGCAAACTCGGATTCCGAACGTTACAGCTTCAAGTTAAAATTCAATGAGTATATAGAGCAGAACTTAGAAGGATTCACAAAAATTAACTTGAACAATAACTTTGCCGATCCTTCCTATATGCGAGAGTACTTGACCTATGAAATCATGGAAGAAATGGGAATTGAAACACCAGAGTATTCCTTTGTTCATGTATCCGTGAACGGGAAATCTTACGGATTGTATTTGAGTGTTGAAAACATTGAAGAACCTTACCTGGAGCGCCATTTCGGAAATTCCACAGGCAACCTCTTTAAAGCAAATATAGGAGCCGGCCTCTCTTGGGAAGAGGGCATGGGCATTGAAGGCACGAACCTCGAACAAAAAATTGGTCTGGAGACAAATACCGACCTGCTTGATTTCATTGAAGCTCTCGATGAAGGAAAGAATGTAGAAGACTATTTCGATGTTGATTCATATTTGCGCTATCTAGCGGTCAGTACTGTTATGGCAAATATGGACAGCTACCAGGGGAATTTAAGCCACAACTATTACTTATATGAACAAGACGGTATATTCACTTTCCTTCCATGGGACCACAACATGTCCATAGGGGGAATGGGGGATGAAGAACAAATCACCATGCTTATCGACGAACCTACGATAGGTTCTGTAGAACAACACCCTTTGACGGATTACGTGCTATCAGATGACCAGTATAAAGAAACCTATCACACGTACATTCAACAAACATTAAATAAACTCGATAATATTGAACAACGAGTAAGTGAAGTGAAAGATTTAATCAGTGATTCTGTAAAGGAGGACCCTACTGCTTTTTATACGTATGACGAATTCCAGGCTAATACAGGCAGCGGAGCTGTTGACGGGTATCCAGCAATCACCAGCTTCCTTGAACAAAGGATAGAGAACGTTCAACAGCAACTGGATGGAGATATTCCTAGCTATGACGATGGAGAAGGAATGAGTGAAAACAGTGGCGGCATGCCAGGGATGGGCGGACAAGGAAATGGTGATAGACCAGAGGGAATGGAAGAAGGTCAAATGCCAGAAGGAATGCAGGACGGTGAAATACCCGCCATGCCAGATGGGAGGGGGCCTGAAGGCATGGGCGGAGAAAGACCACAAGGTATGCGCGGGATGGAAGGCAGTTCAACTGCTGACACAGCTTCCCAAAAAAGAAACCTGATTTCCGTTTCCGTGCTAGTCATCTTATTGCTTGGAACAACCGTGTTTATCAACCTTTTCAAAAGATATCGTGCTTAACAAAGACTGCCGATAGCTCGGCAGTCTTTTCAGCTTGTAGAGAAACCCTGTGTTTTCTACAAGCTTTTTTCTTGTCTTCAGGAGCACCAGACCATTCTCTTTCTGCGGACAAACACCCGAGCGCGCTCTTGAAACTCATATTGCGAGGTATCCTGTTTCCTCGGGATTATTATGGTCTGTTTTTCGTTATAATTTATAACCGAAAAAGTTTCTGGCAGGCAGCCTTCATAAGCGTCTTTTGACCAATCTCATCATTGTATTCATGTGAGACATTTGGGAAACTAGTGTCCTTTTCTTTTGTGCACCAACCATTATTTCGTCTCATGCAGGTACTGAACGTGTACTCTCATTACTTTTTTCGCTTTTAAGTAAGTGCTCGATCTATAAATCAATAATCGGCGATTCACCACTATACAAAAAGACCAGTCGTTTTTTCGACTGATCTTTTTTCTCCACTTATCTTATAGGTTATTGTTAATTTCATACTCTGTCATTTTTTCTTCGAGCCAAACACTGTATTCTTCATTTAGCTTGGAATCGTACAGTGCATCTGTTACTTCCTCTTCCACATCTTCATAGACAGCTTCTTTCGCATCCGTACGATCAGTCACTTCGATGATATGAAAGCCGTATTCCGTTTCTACCGGATCACTCACTTCCCCAGCTTCCATGGAAAAGGCAGCCTTATCAAAAGCTTCCACCATTTCTCCTTCGCCGAAGGTACCGAGGTCACCTCCAGATTCACTCGTGGTGTCATCCGTCGAATATTCTGCCGCGAGATCAGCAAAGTCTTCTCCTTCTTCCAGCTTATCAAGAACCGTTTGAGCCTCTTCTTTTGTTTCAGTTAAAATATGTCTTGCAGTCACTTGTTCTGGTTGGTTGAAACTCTCTTTATTCTCCTCGAAATACGCTTCCTTTTCCTCATCCGTAACAGAAATTCTATCTTTAAGTAGTTGATTCATAGCCAAATATTCTTCCAAGTCTTCTTTGAAATCAGCAATAGTCACACCGCTTTCTTCCAAGGTACTTTGAAAAGCTTCTTCACCGCCATACTGATCGTAATAGATAGCCATCTCCTCATCAATATCCTCTTGACTCACGTCAATATCGTTTTTCTCTGCTTCTAATTGTACAATTTTGCTTGTAATTAAAGAATCCAGTGCCTCATCTCCATATTGACTGACAAGCAAATCATACAGGTCTTCCTTCTCAATCTCTTCTCCATTGACTGTCGCTACACTTTCTTCTGCATACATTTTTATAATAAGGAAGATGCAGAGCACCGCCGCAACGAGAAATACTCCGCCTCCTATCATTATTTTTTTGTTCATTCTACCTTCCCCCTTGTCTTATTTTCATTCAGGCTGATCTGTCAGCGTGACTTGGATTGTCTGTGCTTCTCCGTCACGATAAAACTTGATGTCCACTTTGTCACCGGCTTTGTGATTCGTGTAAAGATACTTGCGAAGATCACTTGCACTAGTTACTGACTGATCCTCGAGAGATACAATAATGTCCTCTTTCTTCAGTCCGGCTTTCGCTGCAGCAGACATATCGTCTATAGACCCAATAATGACCCCTTCTTTCACATCCTCAGGAAGCGACTGCGAGTAATAAGAAGGAACTTGGTTTATCGTCATCACGCCTAATCCAAGATATGGACGATCCACTTTGCCATCCTTTGTGATATCTTCGATCAACTCCTCAACATTGTTACTAGGTATGGCAAAGCCAAGTCCTTCTGCATCATCACTTGCTATTTTCAGACTATTAATCCCAATCAATTGGCCGGAGAAATTGATAAGTGCCCCCCCACTGTTTCCAGGATTGATCGCTGCATCGGTTTGAATGACATCCAGATCCCACTCCCCAGCAGAAGTTGACACGGAAATCGTTCGATTCTTCGCACTAATAATGCCTTGGGTAACAGTCCTGGATAAGTCAAGCCCTAAAGGATTACCGATAGCAATAACCTCTTCTCCCGCCCGAATATCTTCGGAATCCCCGAATGCCAGCGGTGTCATGTCGTAGTCGCCTTCAATTTTCAATACGGCGATATCAGTGAGGGCATCTGCTCCAACCAGTTCAGCCGTCACTTCTTTCCCATCGTTAAGAGAAATTTGAATTTCGGAGGCCCCTTCTACTACGTGATTGTTTGTAACGATATAAGCGGCATCATCCGTAACCTTATAGATGACACCCGATCCCGTTCCACTTTCTACTACCTCTTCAGTATTTTGGAATGGACTACTTTGCATCGTCATATTAACGACTCCGACTATTGCATCGGATGCATCAGCAACAATATCAGCTGTAGATAAATATGAATCTGCAGACATTTGTGATACGTCGACATCAACCGTTTCTTCAAATGTACTTTCAACAGCAGTTGGATTCACGTCTGTATTGTCATCGTAAGAAGTGATCCCTAACGTAAGCGCAGAACCTAAAACACCAGCGGACATAGATAACCCGATTAATTTAAAAAGAGACCGTTTCTTTTCTCTCATTTCCTAAGCCCTCGTTTCATAAGATTTAAATTATGATTTCACTATAAAACTTGAATGTGTCAGAGGTATGTCAGAAAACACGATTTTAATATGGAAAATCCCTTCCCTAGTAATTCTTTTTTTAAATTTTCCAAAAGTCCCTCGTGTGTAATAAATCATAATGATAACTTATTTAATCTATGGAAATACACTAATGCAAAAGAGAAGGGATCGCTTTTAAGTTCCAATATAATATTAACGAGACTTAAAAAAAGCTAAAAATACATTAATAGTTTTGGGGTCTGATCCCTGGTACGATGAACAGTATCTAGTCACTAAAACACCTCCTAGGTTGATCCTAAAAGAAATGGATCTTTAACCTGGTGAACTAATACATTTTTAAAATATCTGGTTCACCAACTGAAATGAAAAAATAAAACCTGAAACTGCCAGACCACTATTTTCTATGGATATTATGGATCCATATAGATGAGACAAAAAACTTTTCAGCGAACCAGAAACTATAAAACAAAACTTCTATATTAACAAAGAGCTAGACGTAAAGATTCGCTTGGACAAAAATGAAAGAAACGCTTCAAATGGATGCTTAAAAACTCCAATTAAACATTTTTCCTCTGATGAATATAGTATGTAATGGAAGAGAAAATGTAAATTGAAGACTAGGGGATTAACCTTGCAATACAGAGAGTTTGATTTGCCGGATGCGGCCTTGTGGGCAACCTTCTTCGATCCAGTTTCTTTCCTTAATATATTAGAAGTGGATCATCACACAAAAAACTATGTTGATGTAGGATGGGGTTTTGGTACCTTTCTAATTCCTGCAGCAAAAATTGTTTCTGGTTCTGTCATTGGGATAGATATTAATGAAGAATAATTAGATATTTGTAGGAAACGAATAGTGGAGGAAGACATTCAAAATACACATTTAATCCATGGGGACTTATCTCACAATAAAACTCTTCAGAACATACCCCGAAATATTCCATAGGTGGATTATATTAGTTTTTAACATGTTGCATTGCGAAGAACCTTTCGAACTTCTAAACCGAACGGCGCAACTCCTACAAACAGAAGGAAAACTAGGTGTTATTCATTGGAAACCACACAAAACACCAAGAGGACCTTCCATGGCCATTCGGCCAACCCCTGAAAAAATAAAATATTGGGGAGAAAAAGCAGGGTTAACTCATTTAAAACAAGCAGACCTCGCCTCTTATCATTTCGGAGTGTTGTTTGAAAAATAAGATGCTGTCTCAGGCTATTATCCTATAGAAAATGACTATAGTTCCTGCATACTTCAATTTACATCCAATACTAATATCTAAAAAGCCTCTAAGTAGATAACTTGAACTACTGAGAGGCTTTTTCTCTTCAATATTTTTTAAAATACAGTCATAATATAGTCAAATCGTTCTCAAACCTTATATTGAAAGGGTTTTTGAGGCTATCACATCATGCCACCCATACTCTGAATAGACGAAATACTTAAAAATAGGTGTTAAAGATGCCTATATTACCAGTGTTTCCACTTTAAAGTGTTAGGTTATTGCTAAATAAGATATCAATATTAATGAACGGTATCCAGTCAAAAGCCAGTCAATAAGTTACACGTTCAAAAAATCTATACTATGAAACTACAGACATTTTGGCAGATAGTAAAGTTCCTGCTGACTTGTATTCCAGCTTATGAGCATCCGCAACAGCTTGGTAAGTCACAGCGCCCTCAAGAGTATTGATTCCCTTCATAATCGCATAGTTTTCCAGGCTAGCTTTAGCATAACCTTTCCCGGCAATTTCAAGAGCATACGGCACAGTTACATTTGTAAGACCTATAATAGATGTTCTAGGCACGGCTCCAGGGATATTTGCTACCGCATAATGGACAACCCCATGTTTAACGTAAGTTGCATTGTCATGAGTAGTAATTCGATCTACGGTTTCAAAAATCCCTCCCTGATCAATCGCAACATCTAAAATAACGCTCCCTTCTTTCATGGATTTCACCATTTCTTCCGTAACCAGTTTAGGTGCTTTTGCCCCTGGTATAAGAACAGCTCCAATGACAAGATCAGATTCCCCGACGGTTTCTGTAATATTCAATGGATTAGACATCAAGGTATTGACATCATTTCCAAAAAGATCATCCAATTCACGCAAACGGTCTGGATTAAGATCCAAAATAGTCACATTAGCTCCGAGACCGATGGCTATTTTTGCCACGTTAGTCCCTACAACTCCCCCACCGATGATGGCTACCTTGCTGCGCTTAACACCAGGAACACCACTTAACAGAACTCCCAAGCCGCCTTTTGGTTTTTCAAGATATTGAGCACCGAGCTGTGCGGCCATACGTCCGGCGACTTCACTCATTGGCGTCAACAACGGAAGAGAGCCATCTTCTTTCTGAATCGTTTCGTATGCGATACCTACGACTTTACTTTCTACAAGTGCTTTAGTTAGTTCAGGTTCGGCAGCAAGATGCAAGTAAGTAAACAAGATCAGCCCTTCTCTAAAATAGGTATACTCCACCGGCTGCGGCTCCTTTACTTTCATTACCATTTCCATCGCCCATGTTTCTTCAGCTGTCGAAACAATCTCTGCCCCTGCTTCTTTATATTGATTGTTAGTAAATCCTGAATCCACCCCTGCACCTGTTTCCACCACAACCTCATGCCCCATCGAAACCAAGTGTTGCACTCCTGCAGGCGATAAGGCTACTCTGCTTTCATTATTTTTTATTTCCGTCGGTACACCGATACGCATATGATTTCCTCCTTAAGAATAATCATTTTGTTTGCATCTTATATCTTTAGTTCTAAATAAAGTCCGGATAAAATGCTATCAATTAAAACCTTGTATGTTAGTTCGTAGATGGGGATTCCTACGTACTTTTCCGAATACCATTTATGTCTCAAATAGTTTCTTTTTGAGGTTCAAGTTCTACATCATCGATTTTAGAATGATTGTTGGTTTCTGCGATAAATATCGAGGCAATAACCATGAGTAAAGCGACTCCGTCAAACAAACTTAAGGATTCCCCCAGAAAAAGGACTGCAATTATGGTTGCCGTTACAGGGATGATCGCCGTAGCCATTCCCACGGTACTTGCCGGCACTTTTGGCATACCTAAATACGTAAAGGTGTAGGCAAGAATCCACCCTGAAAAAGCATAGGCAAGAATCATTACCCAAAGGGAAGAATTTAAGGAGCTCCAATCAAAAGAGAAGGCTTCATAAATAGCCATAGGCAATGTCATAATAAGCCCTATCACACATAAACCCGCCGCCATTGTAATGGGGGCAATTTTTACAGCAAATTTTTTCGCATATACGTAAAACATGGCTAATGATACCACAGCCAAAATCATAAATATGTTTCCTAACCAACTAGCTTCTTGATTTGGTTCAACTCCAACTACTTCCATAACCATAACGGCAAGGATTGCTAAAGTAATAGCTATAATTTTTCGCATATTCAGCCTTTCCCCCAGAAGGAAAAAAGAAAGAAGCAAAACGATAGCGGGGACCATACTATTGATAATACCTGCCGAGATAACATTCGTGTAAGTGAGACCATATAATAAAAAGACAGTATATAGCACACAAGTAAAAAGTGCCTGCATAAAAATCCCATAATAATTATTTCTTCCAAGTTTCCGCCATTTCACCTTATCGTAACGTTTGGCAGCTGGTAGTAGAACAATACTGGAAACAGCTAGAGTTAAAGCGGTGAATAACCATACAGGTACTGTCCTCATTGCATAATCTCCAATTGGAATGCTAATACCCAAAAAGAACATTACCAACAAGATATAAAGAAACCCTTTATTCATAGACTCCCCCATTTTTATTCAAGTTTGACTTAGAGAACTAAGCCTTCCGCTTAGTTCTCCGTAATGATAAATGCCACACCAAACCATACGTTCATAGTACAAATCAACTAAACAATCTTTGTTCTGTAGACATATCCATGACTTGTTTATTCTCGAACTGAGAACAAACTTGTCCTTCGGAAAAACATGATTGACAACGCTTTCAAAATTGGTATCATCAAAAATAATTTGAGGAGCTTTCCTCCCGTCTCTAAGCTAAAGGTTTTAAGTTACGAACTTGTTGTTACGGGCTATAGTTCCTATGCACTCAATATTAATAGAAAACTAATGTGTAATAGCGATCACTTGATCTACCGCTTCTTTTTGTTCCTTAGTTAATACTTCTGTCGGTAAACCTTTAATAGCATTATAATAAGGGTCTTCTATTACTTTACTTTGCACTCCACTAAGAGCTTCAATAATTCTTAAGGTACAAAATGGAACGTAAGCCGGGCTATATCCACCTTCGTGGCAGGCTACTAGACGACCTTTACAGTGACGTTCAGCTATGTCCTTTACGATTGTTCCCATCTCGCCAAATCCTTGAGCTGTCACCATCATTTGAGCTAGTGGGTCGAATACACTGGCATCCTGGCCTGCAGATACTAGAATAAGCTCTGGCTTAAATTGATCAGCAATGGGGGCAACCGCTTTTTCTAATGCATATCGATAACCGGCATTTCCTGTTCCTGCAGGTAATGGGATATTGATATTGTAGCCTCTACCAGCGTCTTCCCCGATATCTTCTCTTGCACCTCGATCTGGCGGAAAGTTCCCATCTTGATGAAGCGAAATAAACAAGATATCGGGATCGTCATAAAAGACATTTTCCGTCCCATTGCCATGATGAACATCCCAATCCAAAATCAGGATTCGTTTAAGGCCATACTTCTTTTGCGCATACCGCGCGGCAACCGCCACATTATTAAAAAGGCAAAAGCCCATTCCCTGTTCGGTTTCTGCATGATGGCCAGGCGGTCTAGTTAAAGCATAGACATTGTCTACCTCCCCTTCCATTACCGCATCCACGCCTGTCATGACACCACCTGCAGATAGCAGTGCGATTTCATAGGAACCTCTGCCAACAAGGGCAAGTTCTCCTGCATCCCCGCCGAGCGTATCACTTAACTGCTTTACCTTCTCCACATAAGAAGAGCGATGAACGAACTCGATCTCTTCCTGGGTTGCAGCCCTTGGACGTATGCCCGTCAATTCATCGATAAATCCACTTCTCTCCAGCAAATTCTTTATCCGTCGTTTGCTTTTCGGACTTTCCCCATGCTCATCCGCCTCGATCCATCCACCTGGTGGTAGAAACAAAGCACCATTTCCTGTATCGTGCCAAAAATAGCGTTCATCACAAATAAATCCTGTGTTATTTCTCATTGGGCTCCCCCATTTTACTTCTTATATCGTTTTTCAAAGGCTTGAATGGAATCAGACAGCTTACCAATAATTGTTTCAATATCAGCTTTTGTTACAACCAGTGGCGGTGCCAAAGCTATCGCGTTTATACCTCCAAATACTAAAGGCCTCAGCAGGAGATTTCGGTTTAAGCATTCTTCTACGACTTGTGGGGCGGCATTTACGGAAGGATCAAATCCTTTTTCATTGTCGCGGTCTTCAAACAGCTCGATCGCTCCTAATAAACCGATCGCTCTACTTTTTGCCGTTATGCTGTGCTTGTCTTCTAAGTATGCCAGACCTTTTTTCAGTTCGGTCTCCATTTGTCTGGCATGATCGACGAGTCCTTCCCTCTCGATAATTTCTATATTTTTAAGAGCAAGCGCACAGGCGGTTGGATGGCCGCTGTAAGTAAACCCATGAAAGAATACACCCTCGGATATTTCGACAAGTTCATCTCTGATTTTCGTTCTCATAAGCACAGCCCCGAGCTGCATATAGCCACTGGTAATCCCTTTGGCTACCGACATCATATCCGGTACGACCTCCCAGTTGTCGACACCGAACATTTTTCCAGTACGGCCAAAACCGCAGATCACTTCATCTGCCAGCATAAATATCCCATATTCATCACATAGCTCTCTTACAGCTTTCAAATATCCTTCTGGCGGAATATTGATTCCCCCAACCCCCTGAACAGGTTCTAAGATTACCGCAGCGATGGTTTCGGGACCTTCATTTTCAATCATTCCTCGGATGCTTTTTTCATAGTCAGGATGCGACTTGTCCCCTTGTTCGCAAGCGGTCAGATAAGGGGTAGCATGGAAGAAATTCGGTGCAGACGAAGTGATCATATTATCAAATTCACGAACGCCTGTTGCACTGGTTGCCCCCATCGTCACCCCATGATAACTGAGGTCAAGAGCAATAATTTTTGTTCGTTCCGGCTTTCCTTTCAGCTTCCAGTAATGTCGAACAATCTTAAAGGCGGTTTCGTTGGATTCTGATCCGCCAGAGGTAAAAAAGCTGACATTTAAATCTCCTGGTGTTAACTCTGACAGTTTTTGCGACAACTTGATAACCTGATCATGAGAATTATTGAAAAAAGATGATCCATACGATAGCTTCGAAATCTGCTGCTTCGCTGCTTCGGCCATCTCCTCCCTGCCATAACCAATGTTTACGTTCCATAAAGAGGACACTCCATCCAAATAAACCTCGTCATTGACATCCGTCACGTGAATACCTTTTCCCTCTTTCAAGATCAACCCCGGACCTTCTTGCTGCTGTTGCTTCAGTGGTGTCGTCGGGTGAAAATAAAAATCTTTGTCGGCCTGGTGCAAAAAGTCGGGATGAATCTTTTGTTCCGTTAATGGTTCACTCATAAAAGTTACCTCCTTGAAAATTTTAAAGTTTACCTGACGAACGTTCGTCAGTTTTAGTATAAATAAGATTCAGAATATTTACAACAGTCGATTTTTATTTTTTAATCCCCCGCCAGTATACAGCCCATGCTACAGTAAAACGCTTCTCGAAATTTTCGTGATTATAAATAAGTTCCACAAGCAGCCCGTCAATAAAATTCAAAAATGAGACCGCTCCGTCTTCGGGATCCACACCTAAGGAACCCTGATGAACCTTAAAAATTTCTTCGATAGCAGTATGCAGCTGATTATAATATGTAAAAGACTTTGTAATAACATGTTCTTCTAAATGACGAGGCGGCAAAAACATCATCTGAAGCAAAAACTTAATATTCCTCCCCCCCGACTTATATCTACTTTTTAAGTCAACGATAAAGTGGTATAAAATATGATCAATCGATTCATTTTTCTCTTGTTCAAAAAAACCTCTTAAAAAGGTAATTTCTTCTTTGATTATTTTCTCCATCACTTGCAAAAAAAGATCGTCTTTATTTTTGAAATGGGCATATATTGATTGTTTTTTTATCCCGACATCCTCCCCAATATCTGTTAGCGATGTCCCGTTGTAGCCTTTTTCGATGAAAAGGTGTAAGGCACTTGTTATGATTTTGTTTCTAGTTAAAGTAGTCATTGCTTTTCCCCCTGTGTCCTTGATCATTGTCGGAGTCCCGTTAGCGAGCTTACATTGTACTTTAATATCTAACGTTTTCAACTATAGCCTGTATCGTTTTTGTTGGGATCCCTTCGCTTGTACCGAAATAGATTTTAAATAACTATGAAGGGACCAACGTTTATTTCAATTATACATTTCCAAGAAGCTACCCTCCATCATAGTGTCATTTGGAAGAAATATAAGCATCCCCTATTCAGATTGTAGACCTTTTATTGGATTTAAAATATGTCTTTTCATGGGAATTTAAAAGAATGGTTAGAGGTATTTTTAGATAGGTCTGGTTATGCAGGTAGAATGGAGTAATTGGAAATACAATTATCAGGGAAAAAGAATATTATTCATTACCTTGCCACCGGCTGATATAAAAAAGCCTTGCTACTTTTAGCAAAGGCCTTTAAATTGGTTGAAAAATGATTGTTAAAATTTATAAAATCATACACCGAAATAAATTAGGGACAGTATGAATGGAAGAACTGTCCCTTTACGAATTTTTCATCTAAATAATATCTCCAAATACTATCATATTCTACATCTATCAATAGTAGAAGCCCCTGCCACTCTATATCGATTTTTCCTCTAACTTTTCTGAAGGTATGGCATCCATGGTAACTTCATTATTCTTCTCTTGAAATTCAGCTATAATGATAGAGGCGATGACAAGAAGCAATGCCATACCATCAACAAATCGTATGGATGCCCCATAAAAAACTAGAGCCACCACTGAAGCAACTACAGGTATTACAGCATTAGCCATTCCTGCTGTACTCGCGTTAATTCGGGGCATAGCAATAAATGTTAAAGAGTAGGCAAACATCCACCCTAAAAGGCTATATAATAGGATTCCCAACCAAACCGAACCATCATAGAAGACAGATAAATCTAGAGAACTTAATTCAAATAATGCCATGGGTAAGGTCTGCAATGTTCCGAAAAATACTAGACCTGCAGCAAGTGTGTAAGGAGGTAGTTCAACAGAGAATTTCTTCGCATAGATAAAAAACAAGGATAACGCGAGAACAGCCAAAAGCATAAAAGTAATTCCCAAAAGGCTTGCTTCGCCATTAGTATGAACACCTGCCACGTTCATAATCAACACTGCGACTATGGCTAATAAGATTGATATTGCTTTTTTAAGATTCAATTTTTCCCTTAATAATAGGAAAGACAAAATAAATACAACCGCCGGTGTGATACTACTGATGATACCTACCGAGATGGCACTTGCATGAATCACACCATAAAGCAAAAATATTGTGTATAACGTGGCAGTTAGTAATGCCTGCATAAACATTCCGTAATAGTTTTTCCAACCGAGCTTAGTCCATTTTGTTTTCTCATACGCTGTCGAAAAGGGCACTAATATGATCGTTGCAATCATTAGAGTAATACACGTGAAAACCCAGACGGGAAACGTCTCCATCATTGAATCTCCAAGTGGGATACTTGCTCCGATACATGCCATTGCAAGAACAATGAACATCGTTCCTCTTCTCATATGTGCGAACCCCCCGTGTGATGATATACCATATCAGAAATATCAATTCCTTGAAAATTAGGTCCTGCAAATTTTATTCTTCCGCCAATAATGACAAGCTCTGTAGTCATTTCTCTAAGGGCTGCATGATCACAAGTTAGTGGGTGATCACCTAATACTACTATGTCTGCTAGCTTTCCTGGCTCAATGGAACCTTTTATTTTCTCTTCAAAGCCTCCCCACGCCCCCCACATTGTAAACATTCTAATTGCTTCTAGCGGAGAGATCCCTTGGTCAAGGTTTTTCCGTTTTCCATAATAGTTTTCCTGCGTTACAGCCACCCAAATGCTATGCCACGGATTACATCCTTCCGGTTGAGAACCTGTAGAGTCAGAATTCCCTGGAAGCACAAGTCCTCTGTCAATATAATCACGGAGAGTTGGAGAAACAAAATCAGGTAAACAATGAGTAAATTGAGGTGTCATGATAGGAACAATACCTTGACTCTGCATTCGTTGTATTTTTTCCTCGGAATCACTATATTGGTTAATTTGTTCGGCTGCATGTTCTAACCTTAATCTATGGTCTTGACGTGGATACCTTTTTAAAGCATATTCATATGCCTTTAGCCCCATTTCCAATGCCGGTTCTGTTGCTACATGTGTCCATAGATGTAATCCAGATGAATGCACTTTATAAACCAGTTTATTAAGTTATTCCTGTGTATATTTACTATCAAAGACAGGATGCAAGTTTGCATGGATTCCCTGTCCATCTACAAATAACTTGATGCCTCCTAAACTTAGCCATTCATCTCCAAATCCCGATTGTAATCCTGTATTTATAATTTGATCAATATCAGTTAAGTTTGGGTGCTGAAGATAAAGTCTAAGCCTTAGGGGTAAATCTCCCTGCCTTTGCAGTTGTTGCCATGCTCGTATACCATCCGTAGAATACGGAAGTTCATGGACAGAAGTCACACCTTTGGATACAAAATGTTCGACTGTACCTACGCGCAAAGCATCTAAAAGCTTTTCATACCCCCAAGGCATCAATGGAAGACCTTCCCACCCCTCTGTAAAAACACCTGTTAATTCTCCGGTCTGATAATCCCTTCCTAACGTTGCTCCATTTGGAAGCCATGACTCTTGCGTCCACCCCATCTTTTCAATAGCCATTGTGTTCATGATATTCACATGGACTTCCATGTTAAAAATAATAGGGTTTTCCGGAGCAATCCTATCTAATTCCTGCCTTGTAGGCAGACGGGCTTCTTTTAACTTCTCTGGCAGAGCATTAGACCCTCTTGCAATGACCCATTTGCCTTTCGGTGTATGATCAACTCGTTCTTTAATAACGTTCAAAATTTGTTCCACACTAGTGTAAGGAGGAGTATGTGCACTCACTGCATTCGTTAAACTATTAACAGTTAGCTCAGTGTGGACATGACTATCCACGATACCTGGAATGACTGACCTACCACCTAAGTCTACGGCTGTACCATTCGTTGGAAGCAAATCGTGAATTTCTTGGTTTGTCCCTACAGCTGCTATGCGGTCTCCAACTAGTAAAACCGCCTCCTCGATACAATCCTGATCATCCACGGTAATGATTTTTCCATTCATCAGTGCAACATATGTTTGTTCACTTATCTTCATAGGAAAAGCCACCTTCTTATAAGAATATTCTTTCACCTCATAGTTGATTTTCTATTAGCAACTAGCTGACGATAAAGAATTTTACGAAGGCTTTTTTTGTTGTCCAAGTTCCAGCGAAGCCATCAGTAAAGGAATAAGAATTGCCTTCTTTGAGTTCCACTTTCTCTCCTTTGTCTGTCACAACTTCTGCTTCTCCACTCACTACGTAAAATGTCTCGTTTCCTGCAACTCCATAAGGCATTCCAACTGGATGTTCCTCTGGAAGATGCCTCCATAGCCCAGCAGCCAAAACTCCATTTTCATCTTGCGTCTGCCTTAGCCAGCTTACTTGTCCAATTTCGTTTCCTTCTACGATAAAAGGTTCCCATTCCTCTGTATTTTTTGACAATTCGTATACCACGCTGTTTTTTAGATGTATCATGAATGTTCTCTCCTTTTTTATTAAATAGTTACTTCCTTCTGCAATCTATTTGTTAGATATTTATTTGCCTTTCCACTTACTGAGAAAGCGCTTTCAATAGCACCGTCTATAAAACCTGCCCATCCGTTTGCATAGTCGGATCCAGCAAGAAATAATCCATCTTCTGGCTTTTGCAGTTCTGATAAATAATTTGTCAGCTGATTATTACTCTGCATCGCCCAAGTTTCTCCTGAAAATTTATCGTCCACCCAGTCATGTCCGACGGACTCAATAACCTCTATCTGAGGGATCATATGTCTAAGAGCCTCTTCGACTCCAGCCTTATTTTCCGGTTCCAATTCACCCGCATCTGGACCAAACCCCACAATGATTCCGTCATCCCCTTCCGTATATTCCAGTTGTGCATAATTAATTGGGTAATCGGCTGGAGCAAAAGCGAAAAATGGAGTTGTAAAGTTTTTGACCTTCGCCCAGAACTTCATACCTTTGCTCGTCTGTCCCTCGTCTGCTGCTTTACATTTAACTTCTGACAACGGAGGATCAAATTCAATTGTGTTTAACACGTTGAGTGGGAGAGTAGCAATAACTGTCTTACCATTGAACTGTTCCCCCTCTTCCGTTTGAACCTTAAATCCATTCGTTGTTTTTTCCACGAGGGAAACTACTTTTGAATAGAATATTTCTGCTTTAGCATCATTAAAAATACTGTCGATCAATGCTTTTGTACCTTTTTCGATTTTAAAGCTGGCACATATTTCCATCATCAATTTCCAATTATAATCAGATAATGCCGCCCAGCGCATTGCTTGAGTGATTCCAGCTTTTTCTGTCGGTCCGTTGAAATTTAACGACCACATACTATGCATTAAATCCGATATCTCTTTGCTTAATTTAAGCTTTTTAATTTGTTCAGATACAGTTAAATAATCAATGTCCTTTAGTTCCTTCGAGGTAAAAGGCTGATACGGAAGAGGAAAGTATTTTCGGGCATCCGCAAGCAGGGCTTCATTGGCTTCATCTAATATTTCAAATAGACCATCAGGTGTGCCATTATACCTTTTTCCATCAGCAACCCAATAAGCCTTGTCAGGTTCCGGGGACGGTACCACATCTAATCCGTAACGGGTAATCTCTGACCAAACGTGTGGTTGATACCAATGGACCCAGGTTCCTCCTATTTCCAGGCTCCTCCCCAGGCGCTGGTCAAGCCAAGTTCGGCCTCCCAAGCGATCTCTTGCTTCTAAAATCAGAACACGGTACCCTTTTTGACTTAACTCTCGTGCCGATGTAACCCCCGCAAATCCAGCTCCGATTATAATGACATCATAGTTTTCATTATTCAAATAAATCCCTCCTACCTTACTACTCTTACAAACTAAACCAATTAAATGTTCGTTGTTTCAATCTGTCTACACATATCTTGGTCTATATGTACATGGTCTCCTCTCTTTTGAATAAATTTCTTTATAATTTTATTTTGTATGAAGGGCGAGAATAAATCTATTACCCAAAGGGACCATATTGACTGACTATTTGAATAATTCAGTATCCATGTATATAATTTACATAATTCTTAAGAGAACATCATTAGTCTAAACGTGTATATTAGATTAATTAAAGACAAGGAGGCTAAACATGGTCTCTCATTTTTTGAGTGACGATAAGTATAAAAAAGTACTTGGGTTTATGGACGAGATCTCAATTATTAACGAAAATTTCCGAAAAGAAGTATTATTAGCATTTGAACATTGGTTTGGATTCCACCAATTGAATTTCTGGTTTTGTGATGAAAACAATCAATTATATGATCCCATTACTTTAAATACAAATCAGTCTATTACGAAAGATTACCTAAATAATTACATGGATATGGACCATTTAGTTCCTCACAAACTATCGCAACATTGGATACCGAAACGAAGAGTTATAAGCCTGCTTGACATTCAATCCAAAAAAGAATACGAAAACAGCGAATATTATAATAGCTTCATGAAAAAATACGGCTTCTACAACAATACAGGGATATTCTTGGTCAAAAACAAGAATATAATCGGATTAGTAGACTTTGTTTCCGAAAAAAATGAAAAAAATGAAGGAATTATAGATGAAAGTGAACAAATGACTCTAGAAATACTTTCTAGATGTATAGCCCAAAAATTGAATGATAGGTTTTATACGGATAATTTTGAAAACGCATTCAAAAATGCAGAATATAATTTAACCGACCGGGAGATAGAAGTATTAAAACTTATTCGGCAAGGTTATTCCAACAAAGAAATTGGAGAGAATCTCTTTATTAGTGTTAATACAGTAAAAAAACATATCCGTAGCCTCTACCAAAAGTTCGATGTGAATAATCGATCAGGTCTTCTTTTTAAACTGAATTCCATCTAAACCAACATACTGAATGGGAAAGATGAAAGTTTTGTATTCTTTCCATCAAATTTATATATTTATTGCTAATTCAACTACAGATAAATTTGAGTGTTGACCTGTCGTATACGTTTTTCATATAAAAAACGAACATTATATATATTTTAATTATGCCTTCAAGAGTGTTAGATTAATATCAGTCACTTCTGAAAATTAGGAAATTAAAATGCTGATTTAAGTGAAGTGCTTCCCCCATATGCTATAGACAATTTTAGAGCTGAGACACCAGTTTCAAAATTTAACATTCCAAATTCCATTTAATCATCCGAAATAACCATATTTTAAAAGTCTATGAGATACTCCAGTTACTCTCGATCCCTCTTTAAAAAATTTTTAAAATATCTATGGTGAAAGACCTTATTAACCCTAAAATGTACTGACCATTAGTATGAATACATCGAAATGTAAGGGCTTGCAATCGTATTTAACAGAAGAATTATTTGAACTGGTGTTCTATGGTTAGAAAGGAGAAGTTTAGTTTCATTCCCATATGACATTTTTTAAGGGAAGAAGAATCGAAATATTAGGTCTGTGCAGATTTATAAAAATAAAATATTAATTTATACGAAAGGGGAATAAAGATGCAATTTCAATTTGGTATTCCTTGTCAAGTAACTTTTGGGAATGGGGCTGTTAAAAATATTGGTCAAGTATTAAGTGAATTATCAGCAACAAAAGTTTTGCTTATCTATGACCAAGGCGTTGAGCAAGCGGGGATTGTTGACAAAGTGAAGTCCTATATGGAAGAAAACCAAGTAGAAACAGTTTCCTTTTCAAAAGTGGTACCAAATCCGCCTGATACAATTTTGAATGAAGGAGCAAAATTAGGTAGAAATGAAGAAGTAGATGGAATCGTTGCTATTGGTGGAGGGAGTTCGATTGATGTTGCAAAAGCAATTAATATTCTACTAACGAACCCTGGTCCAATTAATCAATATGATGGAATCAATATGGTAAAGAATCAGACAAAACCATTAATTGCCATTCCCACAACTGCAGGGACCAGAAGTGAAGCAACTTCTATTACTGTTATCACAGACACAGAAAAGAAAAGGAAAATGGTTATTGGCGGTCGTCACTGTGGAGCAGATATTGCACTAGTGGATCCAGAACTCACGATTGCATTACCTCCTTCCATCACAGCAGCAACAGGTATGGACGCGCTAACACATGCAATTGAAGCTTATGTTTCCAAATTTGCCTCCGTACCAAGTGATGTGAATGCCTTAAAAGCCATCGAACTTATTTCTAATAATCTAGTTGAAGCATATAAAAATGGCAATAATTTAGAAGCCCGCCATAATATGATGCTTGGTAGTATGCTAGCTGCATACGCCTTTAATTCAGCCTTACTTGGAGTAGTGCATGCGATTGCCCATCCATTAAGTGTATATTGTGGTCTTCCCCACGGGGTAGCAAATGCTTCTACTTTGCCTTATGTAATGGCATTCAACGCAACAGATGAGCATGTCCAATATCGACATAGAGATATTGCAAGACACATGGGAATCGAAGTAAATAATCTATCTGATGCGGAAGCTTCTTACAAGGCCATTGAAGCAGTTAAATCCTTAGCCGAACAAGTGCATATCCCCACGTTAAGTGAGGCTGGAGTAAGGAGAGACCAATTTGATATTTTAGCTGAGGCAACATTAAACGAAGAAATAAGTATCATGGCTAACCCTACAGACGTTTCAAAAGAAGATATTTTAGACCTTATTGAAACCGCTTACGTTGGTTCGGATGTTAAGGATTTAAAATATGTACAAAGTCCCTTAAGAAAATAAGAAAATAGGGTTGGATAGAAACACTGCTATTGAAAGTAATAATTGGTAGCATAGTTCAGGATTTTATTAATGCCTTATAAGAATAAAGAAATCATCCATCGAACAAGTTGCTAAAGTAATGAGGTCGATTTAAGGGGAATGTTCAGATTCGTCATTTTACTATATTTGGAGGTAGATTACATGCCAAAAACATTAGATATCTCTTTACTAGATCAAATAAACAAAAGCTACATTGGAGGGCAATGGGTAGACGGAAAAAGCGGCAGAGATTACGAGATTAAAGACCCGTATGATCACTCAACGGTATCTACGGTTAAATTAGCAAATAAAGAGCAAATAAGGAATGCTTTTGAAACAGCAAATAAAGCTCAGAAAGAATGGGCAAGAACTAGTGCTGAGGAAAGAAGAGAAGTTTTAACTAAAGCATTGAACTTTTTGGAAGAAAATAAAGAAGATATTATACAGTTGGTTATCCGCGAAACTGGCGGAACAGCATTAAAAGGGGAAGTAGAATTCGGTTTCGGTATCAGTGACATTAATGATGCTATCCCGATGGTAGAAAAAATCTATGCTCCGAAAGAATATTCTTCCAATACACCAGGCAAGGTGAATCGTGTTTACCGCCTGCCTCTAGGTGTGATTACTTCGATTACACCTTTTAACTTTCCATTTAATATGGCTACCAGAACGATTTTTCCCGCCTTAGCTTTAGGAAATGCTGTAGTGCATAAACCAGATATTCAGGTTGGTCTCGTTGGAGGACAGATTTTCGCGAAAGCACTTGAGGAAGCAGGACTCCCTGCTGGTGTATTCAATTCGATTTTGACAGACACGGAAGAATCAGGAGACGAATTTATCATCAACCCAAATTCAGACTTTATCAGTTTCACCGGTTCTACTGCTGTTGGCCAGCATATTAGAGAAAAAACTGGAAACACAATGAAACAAATGGCTCTGGAACTAGGTGGAAATAACCCATTGGTAATTTTGGAAGATGCAAATATCGATCAGGCTGTAGATATTGCCATATTCGGTAAATTCATGCATAATGGTCAAATTTGTGCAATCACAAATCGAATTATTGTTCATCAGGGAATATATGATGCTTTTCTAGAGAAATATGTAGAACGAGTAAAATCACTCAAAGTAGGCGATCCAAAAGATCCTGCAACAGTGATCGGACCTGTTATCAATAATAAACAAGCCGATAAAATCATGGGAATAGTAGAAAAAGCAAAAGAGGAAGGATTAACAGTTGCAGTCGAAGGTGCGCGTAATGGAAATGTAATTTCTCCATTTGTCTTTACCAATGTTTCCAATGACTCCACACTTGCTTCTACGGAGGTTTTCGGTCCTGTTGCTCAAATTATTATTGCTGAAGATGATGATGATGCCATCCGTATCGCAAATGATACAGAATTCGGTCTTTCAGCAGCAATTGTTACGAATGATATCCAAAAAGGTGAACGTTTAGCACTCGAAATTGAAGCAGGTACAACCCATGTAAACGATATGCCTGCAGTTTTAGAAAGCAATGTTCCCTTCGGGGGTGTTAAGAATAGCGGTATTGGCCGTTTTGGTCATGATTGGGTTGTCGAGGAATTCACCACAACAAAATGGATATCAGTGCAGAAGGAAAAGCTTGAATATCCTTTTTAATACGGAGTATAAAAAATTGGTGGTCTGCATGATGGCGGATCACCAATTTTTTTGGTTAGTAAAATAAATTCAATATATTAGCGAAACCTTTGTCCCCCCTGGGGAATCCGTGTTGTTTTCGCTATCGTTATTGAAATTACGTTAGAGGGAATGTGCAACCTCATAAGCTGTTCTGCCACCTTCCTATCTTTTTCTGGAAGCCTTTTAATATGATAGTAAACATATGAAACTTGATATCCATTATACTTTTATCAATGAATAGGATCTTTTTCCTTGGGTTGGGTACAAGCCCCTCCCATTGGTGGTAACGTGCAAAATCAGATGCAGTTAAAAACAAAGGGTTGTCCTCTTCGTTAACCCCACAAGTTACCGATTGGCCGAATAAGTGTTAGGCTTCTAGTTCAAAGCCTATGTTAGTGTAATACTTAATAGCAGCTTTAATGCCTATTCCAATCCTCTTTCATCCGAGAAAAAGGAAAGAACAGTCTGCTTTCTTTACTCTTCCCCATTACCAAAAAACTAGTGAAAATCAAGGCCCCCCTATCACACCCTGGACCCTTTTTAAAAAAAGCTCTGTAAATAAAACATTCTTTTAATTTAATGACAATATCATAGAGAATCATAGAGAGGTACTCCAAGTAAAAAACATCACATCTAAAAGTTTACTATTAAAAAGGAAAGAACAGGATCCCCTTGTGGGCATCCTGTTCTCTGTTTAAGCGTATTGCAAGGCAATACCATATTTCTCTAAAGTTTGTTGGATTTCATCCTGCAATTCTTGTGATGGCAGGTCCATTGGGAGTCTTAAAACAGGTTCGATTCTTCCCATCATGCCGAGTGCTGCTTTCACCGGGGCTGGGTTGGTATCTTTGAACAAGACATCGTTCAATTCCATGAGCTCATAGTGGAGATTTTGTGCGGTTTCCACATCTCCATCGAACCAAGCATCATGCATTTGTGCCACTTTACCAGGCAAAACATTCGCTGTAGCACTGACGGATCCTACACCTCCAATCGTAAGCATTGGGTAACAGAGGAGTTCAATTCCTGATAATAGGAGAAAATCCTTGCCACATCGCTGCAGTACACGATTGACATGTTCAAAGTCCTTATTTGACTCTTTAACACCAATAATGTTCGGGCAATCCTCATTCAGTTTAGCCAAAGTATCGACATGAAGGTTGGTCGCGGTACGCCCTGGAATATTATAGATGATAATCGGGATATCAACCGCATCAGCCACTGTTTTAAAATGTTTATATAATGCTTGTTGGTTAGGTTTATTATAATACGGTACGATGACCATAGCAGCATCTGCACCCAGCGCCTCAGCCTTTTTCGTTAAGCGCATGGTTTCCTCGTGATTGGTAGACCCGGTTCCGGGTACGAAAGGGACTCGCCCATTGATTGTTTTAATCGCTTTTTGCATTACTTGTTCTCTTTCTTCAACACTTAAGGAACTAGGTTCGCCTGAAGTACCTGTGACGGAGATACCATGGGTACCATTCTCCAATTGAAATTCAATCAATTCCGCGAATTTATCTAAATCCACATCATGGTTTGCTTTAAATGGTGTAATAACAGGGGTGATAGAACCTCTTAATCTAGATTTGATTTCCGTATAATCTCTTGCCATTATAATTCCTCCTCATTAATAAACAATCATTCAATCATTGACTGACATACATATGGTTAAAATCGGTTTGAGCGTGAAGCTCATTCATTTGTAAATCTGCAATAAAGTTATTCCAATTAAGCTCGACAATCTCATAAGATCCTATGATGGAATCATGGAAAAGAGTGACGAGCAGTTTTCCTGGTAACGCATTCATATCCACTTCACAAAACCCTTTGGCTTCCATATTGCTAGTGGAAATAGTCACTTCATAGGTTCCCATGCAAGGGAGGGAGTAATCGGGGTCAAAATAAAATGCGATCTCTTTGCCCCTCCCTATCATGGTTCCTAGCATTTTATAGCGGTCTCCCAAGTAATCAGGGATATTTTCTACCTTTCCAGTAGACAGAAAACTCCGAAGTAAAGTTGAACTTACTTTTTGTTCGTACATCGAGAGTTTAGACACAGTAGTGACTTCGAACCTCCCTTTACTATCGATAGGAAGTTGTGCCATGTCTCCTTTTCCTTTGAACCCATACTTATAATCAAATCCAGCTACCGCATGTTTGCAAGACAATCCACATAGGTAGTCATCGACGAATTTATAATGAGGGATCTTTGCTACCTTTTCATTGAATTCGACTACATACATGATATCGACACCCAGCTCTTTGAACCTTTTCTCTTTTACGGCCAATGGAGTAAGATAGCTTGTGATTTGTTTTCCTTTTTTTATTACAGAAGAGGGATGAGGAAAAAAAGTCATCACGGCTAACTTTAAATTATTATTGGCAGCTATTTTTTTGGCAGTCTGTATAATTTTCTGATGACCCAAATGCACTCCATCAAAGAAACCTAAGGCTATCACACAATCTTCTTTATTCTTCCTCACGTTATTTTGTATAGGGTAATCTACTTTAATCGTCTTCAAGTTCCGTCCCTCCTCTGTAATAGTTTTACATCACTTGTTTATACTTTCCTTCGAAAAACGCTAAAGGTTCACCATCTTTAAGATTCAGGTTGATTACTTCCCCGATGTAAAGGGTATGATCACCCGCTTCATGTGTATCATAAACATTGCAAGCTAAGCTTACTAACGAATCTTCAATGATCGGCATTCCCTCAAAAAGTCCAAAGTCTACCTCTTGCTCTTGTTTGATTTGGCCAGCAAATATCATAGACATTTCTTTCTGGGTTCCAGATAAAACATTTACCGTGAACTTTTGAGATTCTTGAATGACCTTGTTCATTTTCGCGTTGGATCCTACAGATATCAATACCAATTTAGGGTCCAAAGATACAGACATAAAAGCATTAGCGGTCATTCCGTGTGTTTCTCCATTTGATTCCGAGGCAATGACAGTGACTCCTGTAGCGAATTTACCCATTGCCGATCTGAACATGCGATCGTCCATCTTGATCACCTCTTATTTGTTTTTTTGATATCCATTCGTTAAATGACAAACGTCGGTTTTCTTTTCTTTAACTTGGCTTCCTTAGTTTCAACTTTTTCATTCGTGTAAACATTCAATACTTCTGTGGCTTCATCAAACCAGCTATCTGGTGCTTCATGTCCCCAGAACGTTTGCCTCATAGGGTCATCCAGTTCCCAGCGTAGAGGTTTGGAATCTGGATCCCCGGTGAAATAATCTCCATTATATAGCTCAATTCGATGTCCATCCGGATCGCGTAAATAAAGGAAGAAAGCATTGGACAGTCCGTGCCGGCCTGGACCTCTTTCAATATTCGGACTATAGCCAAGAGAAGCTAGAACATCACATCCATGGATCAAGCTCATTGGATCGTTCAACCAGAACCCAATATGGTGGAGTCTAGGTCCGGGACCATTCATGAAAGCGACGTCGTGAACGCTTGGTTTTCGATGAAGCCATGCCGCCCAAATTTTATCTTCTTCACCGGCCGTGTATTCTGAGCAAGCATAACCTAGTTCTTCAATATAGTAATCATGGGCTTGTTCTACATCAGATACCATGCAGTTAAAATGATCAATACGCTGGACTTTTGCCCCTTTATAAAGTTGATATTGTTGAAGTTTTCTTTCTACTGTATCCATTTCTACATAAAATTCGACGGGTAAACCGGAAATATCTTGATAGCGGAACGCTCTTCCCAATGCTTTTTGTGTTCCTTTGTCAAGCCATTTAATTTGGTTACCATCCTGCTCGAGTTTAGCAGCTAATTGATCTAAATCGTCATCTGTCCTCACTTTATAACTGATGACTTCAAGTATCGGAGATTCTTTTTTCTTAAGCAGCAAACTATGATGGTTATGTTCTTCCAACCCACGTAAATAAAGTTCTGTGTCCGATTCTTCAGTTACAATAAACCCCAGGGCATCATAAAATTTCTTTGATTCTTCTAGGTCGGTTACATGGAGCACGGCTCTACCTGAACGAATAATGTCAAAGCTCATATTTTTCCTCCTCACACTCTTGAAAGATCTGGTTTAGACGACTTGATATTCTTCAAAAAATCCTGTGCATACGCTTTCATCGGCTCTTTATCAAATTGTTCAAAATAAGTCATTCCCATTTTAATTGGATCACCAAAGAAGTAGTATTCATAGTGCGTTTGTCTGCTTCCGAAAGCACTCATCGTTATATCCCACGCTAAACGGAAAAGCTTAACCCGGTCATAACCTTGAAGATTTTTGGCCTGTAAAGCTCGATCTAGCAGTGGACCGATTTCTTCATGGTGAAAATCTGCTTCTGATGGAATACCCATCAATCCAGAAGCACCTAAAATACGTAGAATTTCTGTAATTCTAGGGTAGACTCTCGGATACCAATTTCTTGCGGCATTCAATGCTTCAAAGTCTGGGGTCATCGTTCCCCATTTATCTAGTTTTGCGTTATGTTCAGCCTTGTATAGATGGGATTTCATATTTTCGAGAATCAACATAACTTCCGTTCCTTTATCCATCACATGTTGGAACTTATCAATACCGATAGCATCCATGACACTCAAGATAACCCCGAGTACGAATTCCGTTTTAACAATGTTCTTAGCGACTACCTGGTGGGACATATGCACAACAGCGTTCGTTTCTAAGAAAGTCCGATTACAGATAGATGAGTTTCCGCATACAAATACTTTCTCCCAAGGTACGAAAACGTTATCAAAATAAACGATGGAGTCTCCTTCTTCGAATCGGCTGCTCATTGGGTGATCCCATTCGTTTTTACCGTAGTCAAACGATTCACGGCTGATATATTTCAACCCAGGTGTGTTGTTTGGTACGACGAATGCTAGAGAGTACGGGTCATCCAGCTCGCCTGCTTTTTTCACGGTTGAAGGAAAAACTAGAATTTCATCTGTGATGCCACCCTGCGTAGCCAGGAGTCGAGCACCATCCACGATAATTCCGTCGGATCGTTCCTCTACCAAATGCAAAGCAACGTTTGCATCTTTTTGCTCATGCTGTGCTTTTTGTCGGTTTACTTGAGGATGGATTAACGTATGCGTTAAACTAACATCATTTTCTCGAGCATAGTCATAGTAGTTTTTCGCATTTTCAGCGAACATTGGATCAGCTTCTGCAAACAAGTTATTTGCTACACCCATTGCCATGACTTCGGCGTTCAAATAATCTGGGGTACGTCCCATCATACCACCGGAAATTCTCGCCCACTCTTGGATAGCTTCTCTTCTGTTGATCAAGTCTTCAACCGTCTCTGGTCGGTGAAAAGTCATCCCCACCTTATCCCCAGTTTGAGGGGAAGTGTAAAGCATTTTATCTGGCTTTTCATATTGTCGATCATATAACTTAGACATGGATTGAATCACGTTTTTAAACGCAGGATGGCTGGTTGGATCTTCTACTCTTTCTCCATGAATGTAAATGTTGTTTTTCGCTTTTTTCAATCGTTCAATGTACTCAGCACCTGTTTTTGCTGGCATAAAATATTCCTCCTTATAAAATTAATTTTTACCGAATTGTGGAATTCTGTGTTCTCCAATAGCTACGTGAATGACTTGCATTTCGGTATAGAATTCAAAAGCGTAGTAACCGCCTTCACGGCCAATTCCACTATGCTTAGAACCACCAAACGGTGTGCGCAGATCCCGAACATTCTGTGAATTGATCCAGAGCATACCGGCATCTACCGCTTGTGATACCCGATGGCCCCGTTGGATGTCTTTCGTCCAAACATAACCAGCCAATCCGTAACGGACATCATTTGCCTTTTCAATAACTTCCTCTTCCTCTTTGAAAGTCATAACTGTAAGTACTGGACCAAAAACCTCTTCCTGAACTACTCTCATGGAATTATCAGCGTTCAATAGAATCGTAGGCGGAATATAATTACCTTGACTGTGCTCTTCAGGAACATTTCCTTGAAAGACTTCGCATCCTTCCTGTTCCGCTAGTTCGATGTACCCTTTAACGTTTTTATAATGATTGGTATGGATCAACGGTCCGACTTCGGTTTTTTCATCCAATGGATCGCCTACTTTGATATTGCTTATCCTTTCTTTTAATGCTTTGACAAAATCTTCAGCAATATCTTCATGGACATATAATCTTGAATTCGCCGTACACCGTTCTCCGTTGAAAGAGAATATCCCCCATGTACAGGCATCCAAAGCCCTGTCTAAATCCGCATCATCGAATATGATAATCGGCGATTTTCCCCCAAGCTCCATGGAAAAACGTTTCAGTGAATCCGCTCCATTTTTCATGATCTCTGAGCCTGTAGTCGTTTCCCCAGTAAAGGAAATGAGCTCGACATCCTCATGAGCTACCAGGGAAGCTCCGGCGGTCTCTCCGTAGCCGTGGACAACATTGAAAACGCCATCCGGTAGATCGACTTCTTCGTCAATGATTTCCGCCAGTTTGTTCGCCGTTAGTGGCGACCATTCCGCTGGCTTAAGGATCACCGTATTTCCGGTTGCTAGTGCGGGCGCTATTTTCCAAGTTTCTAGCATGAAAGGTGCATTCCATGGAGTGATCAAACCAGCAATACCAACTGGTTTGCGAATGGTATAGTTTAAAAATTCATCGTCAACCTGATAGGCATCTCCGTACATTTGACTGGAAACCATTTCCGCATAAAAGCGGAAATTCTTAGAAGCACGACTTACCATTTTTTTCGTCAGGAAGATTGGCAATCCAGTGTCATAAGATTCCAGGTGAGCCAGCTCTTCTACGTGGCGATCAATGGAATCGGCAATCTTATATATATAATCCAATCGTTGTTGTTGCGGTAAGCCTCCCCATTCCCCTTTAAATGCTTTTCTAGCTGCCTTAGCTGCCTTATCAATATCGGTTCTTGCACCAGAAGCAACTGAGTTAATTCTTGCATTGGTGAACGGTTCGATATTGTCAAATTGTTCATTTGATTCAGCAACTATGAACTTTCCATCAATATATAATTTGACATCTTTCACTTTTTCTTGGAGTTCTTGACGTACTTTATGTACGACATTGACATTACTCATATTTCTTCCTCCTTCTAAAAATGTTTCGGAAACAACATTGTTAAGCTGACAATGTTGTAACCCCTTTCAATAAAGTTTGTAAAAATTCAATTAACTCTGTATATTTAAAGTATCACACGCATTAGTATATTAAAAATATCTATAATATCTATTTACTATATATTTTAGATATATGTTAGAAAGGTGGAAATCACGTTGGATCTCAAGCAGTTACGCTACTTTCGTACTGTAGCCGAGGAAAAACAAGTAACCAAAGCGGCAGAAAAACTACATATGTCTCAACCACCCTTAAGTCAACAAATTAAGTTAATGGAAGAAGAATTACAGATGAAATTATTTGATCGACAAGGTCGAAAGCTGGAATTGACGAAAGCTGGAGAGATTCTTTATAAAAAAGCTGGAGATATAATAGCTTTATTTGAAGAATCTATGACTGAAGTTCAAGAAACCAGTGAAGGGGTTCAAGGAAAGATAAACATAGGGACCAACAAAACATGTTTTTCCTTTGTGAGTTCCGTTTTCGGCCAGTTTACACTTGATTATCCTAATATTACTTATCAGCTTCGTGAAGGCGATACCTATTTCCTTGAAGAAGCGATTCGAAACAGAGAGATTGAGTTAGGTGTAGTACGTTTACCTTTACAATCCGAAAATTTTGATATTTTTCCGTTACCTTCCGAACCATATGTCCTTGTGGTCCCGGATTCATGGGAACTCGATCATAGCGGCGAATATGTAGAGTTTGATATCTTAACAGACATACCTTTAATGCTGCTTCACCGACTTAAAGGGGAAGGCCAATTTGAGCTCATCTTGGATGAGATCCAAGCGCATGGGATAGAACCTCGCATTGTTTGTGAATGTCCAGAACCAACAATGCTCCTTTCTTTAGTTTCAAGCGGGATGGGAGCCACCATTGTGCCCGCGTCTACTCTGCATGCTTTTAGTTTCAGTAACCTGAAGAGTTATCAATTTGCTGATATTAACATCAAAGCTGAGTCTGTGTTGATCTGGCATAAAGGTCGCTATCTATCAAAAGCTTCTGAACGGTTTATTCAGAGAATAAAAGACCAATTCAATGAAAATCTAAATGTAACACCCATTCCTGACATAAAAGAACCGCAAGCTTCCGAATAGAAGCTTGCGGTTCTTTTATTATTGCTCTGCGACGTTTTCTTGTTGCCAATCCTTTTCCAGGATTTCTTCCTGAGACTTTGTTTTGAGACTTACCGTTATAAAGACTAGTGTTGATAAAGAAAGGGAATATACCAAAGGATCGATATGCGTCCAAGGATAAGGAAGCAGATAGTCTTTTCCGAATAGTGCTTGTGAAAGACCGAATGCTGTAGACTGGGAGCTTTTTAAAAATAAGAATCCTAAGACACTTGTCAAAAAGCCGACAATAATGCTGGCTTCAGCCCCTCTTTTGGTAGCCTTTTTCCAAAACATAGCCCCTACGAGAGAAGGCAAAAATCCTGCAGCACAAATCCCAAACCAGAACGCGGTTGCCTGGGCAATAACTCCACCAGGAAGAAGATAAGCCAACAGAACGGCAAGTATCACCCCGATAATCACCCCTAATTTCGCTGGATTTATTTTATTCCATAGGGGTCCCTTAAATCCTAATGTGCCCAAAATATCCTCACTGAATGCTGCTGCTTGCACATGGATTAACGAGCTTACCGTAGAGATTGTTGCAGAAATCAAACTTAATGTGAATAGATAGACAAACCAATCTGGCATTAATGAATTAATCAACTTAGGTATCACTATGTCGGTATTTCCCCCTGCAGCTTCAATAGCCAGTTGTCCGGTTGTTTCCATGAAATAAACATTACTTAATGGTCCAATCATATAAGCAGAACCTGCCATAAAAAATATGAAAATACCGCCTACTATTACGGAACGATATAAGGACTTATCACTATTTACGGTCATCGAACGCATGACCAGCTGGGGCTGTGCTAGAACGCCAATACCTACTCCTAAGATCAGTGAACTCACGAGTGTCCACCATATGGTAGATCCCACATCAGGCATACTCATCCAACCATTATGTCCATCGCCAACCATTCCCTCAGGTACCATAGTGGATAATGCTCTTAACGCGTTATGACCATCCACTACACCACCCACCGCGTAATAGGTGATAGCAAGGAAAATCGCCATGCCGACCAACATAATAATTGCCCCGAAGGCATCTGTATACATGACTGCTTTGATTCCCCCGGTAATGACATAAACAGCTACTATTAAAGCAATTAACAATAAAGCAATATTGTAATTAAGAGAGAGCGTTTCTTGAATGAATCTCCCTCCTCCGATTAGTACTATGCTAGTGTAAGCCGGCATAAAGATGAATATCATAACACCCGAAAAAGTGGTTATAAAATTAGAATCATAGTATTTTCCAAGAAAAGTAGAAAAAGTGGTAGCATTCATTTTTTTTGACATTCTTCTTATCCGTTTTCCAAAAATAGCAAATGCTACAAATATACCTAAAACTATGTTCAGGAATGCCAACCATAGTAATCCCATCCCATAAACGGAAGCAACTCCTCCGAAACCAACCATTGCGGAAGTACTAATGAATGTAGCTCCATAGGAAAGGGCCATAATAATTGGGTTGGTATCTCTTCCTCCTATTAGATAATCTTCCTGGGTGACGGTTTTTTTATAACCATAATAAGCCAGTGCTGACATGACACCGATGTAGATAAGCAGGAGGGGAATCAAAATCGTCAAATTCATTCTTCCTCGCCCCCTCTATTCCACATCAATGCACCGTAAACTATACAAAAAATAGGGGCTATGATGGTTCCGAACCAAACGAATCCAACCCAAAAGTCTTCAAACCCTATCATTCTATTCCTCCTTTTTTGTTTACGCTTACATTTCTGTTGTGACAATAATTGAAAATAAACAATTATAATGGTTAATTTTTGTTTATAACTACAAATTTTATTTCAGACATTTCTTCGTAAGAATATTTCACACCTTCCTTACCTGTACCGCTTTCCTTGACCCCGCCATAAGGCATATTATCGACCCGGAAAGTTGGAAAATCATTGATGATTACCCCACCAACTTCCAGCTGATCCGCACTTTCTAAAGCTGCAGAAATAGATTCGGTATAGATCCCAGCTTGCAGGCCGTATTTAGAATCATTCACTTTTTCAATCCCTTCTTCTAAGGATGAGACTTTATCAATAATTACAATTGGAGCAAATACTTCCTGACAAGATACTTTCATATGAGAATTTACATCTGTCAGGACTGTAGGTTTCAGCATGTTGCCTTCTCTTTCTCCACCAGTTGCTATGTTAGCGCCTTCATGTACTGCTTCATTGATCCAAATTAAGGCACGATCGACTTCAGATGGAGAAATTAAGGAAGACACGTCAGTGGTTTCATCCAGAGGATCTCCAAGTTTAAGCTTTTTAGTTTCTTTCACAAATGCTTGTAAGAATTCTTCATAAAGATCTTCATGAACATAAATACGTTGTAAGGAAATACAGACTTGACCTTGGAACGTGAAGGCACCTGTGACACATCTAGAAATAATAGAATGGATATCCGTGCTTTTATCCACTATCAGTGCAGCATTAGAACCTAATTCTAGTGTTACTTTTTTCAAGTCTGCTTTATTTTTAATTTCCTTTCCGACCTCTGGACTGCCGGTAAAAGTAATCATATTTATACGCTCATCTTCTACAAGGGCATTCCCTACTACGCTACCTCTGCCTGTAACCACATTAAGTGCTCCTTTAGGAAGGCCTACTCTTTCTAACAATTCTGCTAGGAAAAAGGAAGATAATGGGGTTTGAGATGCCGGCTTTAGTACTATGGTATTTCCTGCAGCGATGGCCGGACCAACTTTATGTGCGACTAGATTCATCGGAAAGTTAAAAGGGGTAATAGCTCCGACTACACCAACGGGTTCGTACTTGGTATAACCGATTCTATTTTTCCCACCCGGAGAAGCATCCATGGATACCATCTCTCCATGATTACGTTTAGCCTCTTCTGCAGCAAATTTATAGGTTTGTATTGTTCGTTCTACCTCCCCTTTCGCAGTAGAAATAGGCTTGGCTGCTTCCAAAGCAATAATTTCTGCTGCTCTTTCCTTTTCTTCCTTTAAAAGCACAACAAGTTCTTCTAAAATTTCAGCACGTTCATATGCAGATAAGGATTTCATCTTGCTTTTGGCCGTATATGCTGCTTCAATTGCTCCATTGACTTCTTCTAAAGAAGCAACTGGTATTTCGGCAATCAACTCTTCACTAAACGGGGAAATAAGGTCTGTATAGTCGTGTCCTTCTGTCCACTGTCCATTGATAAAAAGCTTTTCTTTTTTGATTGAATCGGTAGTTGTCAAAATAGTAACCTCCTCATTTTATAGCAAACGCTTTCAAGTAATAGTCTAAAATGTGTTATCCATGGAGCTTGATCATTGCCTAATATGGATATACCGTCTATTTGAACCTTTCGTGTATATTGTTCCATTTATAGGTCCTTTGTTGAAACTCTATCAGTTCAAGTGATAATGCTAAGTAATGGTTATTGGAATAATCATTTAAGTGAGAAGTCATAACAGAAAAAACATCTTCACAAGTTTCTTCTTTTTCTTTTTCACTTCGTCCTTTTCCTATTTTTACAATGGCATGTAGAAATGCATCGTCTTCTTTCCCATCCGCAATACTGTAATAATTGGTTTCATATGCTCTAACCCTGATTCCGCCGGTCGGATATGTTTCATTTTTTTTGGCCAATACTTGGATAATTTTTTCCACTAATAGTTGAATGTTGGTATGAGATGAAAGGTTGTCTGTATATTCTAAAATGACGTGTGGCATGACTCTCTCCCCCTTAGGCAATAATCGTATTCGTAAGTTTTCCGAGACCTTCAATTTCTGTAACTACTTCATCCCCTACCTTCGTGTCGATTGTCCCTTTTGGAGTACCTGTCAGAATAATGTCTCCAGGGCTCAACGTCATAAAGCCACTCAAATACTCAATTAAAGAAGGAATATCAAAAATCATATCTTTCGTCGATCCCTCTTGAACAATTTCACCATTAACGTAGGTGCGCAGAGAGAGGTCCATCGGGTCGGCAATATCTTCTACGTCAACCAACCAGGGCCCTAATGGGGTGCTGTCATCTCTGTTTTTAACCCGTAAGTTAGGTCGGTAATAGTTCTCCAAATAATCTCTAAATGCATAATCATTAGCAATGGTATACCCTGATACATATTCCAACGCATTTTCTTTGGAAACTTTCTCTGCTTGTTTTCCAATCACTACAGCTAATTCACATTCATAATGCATATTTCTGACATCCGCCGGTCTGCGGGTAAAACCACGATGACCGATGAAGGTGTTAGGTCCTTTTAAAAAAACTAGTGGCTCTTCAGGTGCTTCGAAAGATAACTCACTAGCATGATCAAAATAATTAAGCCCTAATGCAAAGCAGGTTTGGGGCTCAATGGGTGGAAGCCAAACAACTTCTTCTTCACCCACCGCCTTTCCATTTTCCAATTCAATCCCATTTTTTGTCGATTTAGCGAAATGAATATCTCCTTGATAAGCTATACGTGCTGTTTTCATGTATAAATTCCTCCCCATTCTATCTATTATTGGATAGTATTTTCTAATACACCGATGTTTTCCACTTCGATACGTACTTTATCGTTTTTGGTTGCAATGGGAGGGTTCTCTGACACTCCTACCATTAATATATCACCTTTATTTAATGTCATGAATTCAGTTACATCTTGAAGCAATTCTTCCACAGATCTAACTAAGTTCTTTGTGGTGTTTTGTTGTTTAAGATCGTTGTTAATGAAAACTTTAGTTTCAATATCATTTATATTGTCTATAGCGTCTTTCTCCATCACCCATGGGCCAACAGGACAAAATCCGTTTCGTGCTTTTTCTTTGATAGCTGGCCGAAAAACGCTTGAATGGGGAATGCTTATATCGTTAATAATCGTATATCCCTCTATATAATCCTCCGCATTTTCTTGTGTGATTTGAGTGGCTTTTTTACTGATCACAATCCCAATACTTGCGCCAACCGCTAATTCGTCGGTATCTTCAGGTATTGGAATAATCCCTTTATGGCCTACCAAGGTGTTCCTTGGTTTAATATAAAGAACAGGGGCTTTTGGGGGTGATTTATAAGGATCGTTATGAAGGGCACTTCCCATGTCCTCTAGACTTCCACGATAGTTTAATAGAGTACCGTAAATCGTCCCAGTGATCGGTGGGTTCCAAAAACCTTCTATATCATTGTGATCATCTGATGTGGCTTTGAAGTTAGAAGATGGAAGTTCAATTCTTGACTCTTGTATTGCTCCTCCAAAAACAGCTTTAGCATATGGCATAAAATACACTCCTCTTAAGTTTTTCTTTTTTTATATTTTCAGAAGTATCTGATATTAAACTAACACCCACACATTCATATTTAAAATATCTATAATATACGTTTATCATATTAAAAAAATATACAACTGCAGTACCCACAGTTAAACCTATTGTTTGTGGAGTCTAATTGCTTTGTTTTTAAGCCAATCTAAAGTAGAAGAAGAATATAAACGATTGCGAAGGAATGGAAAGGAAAAAGCAAAAAAGTACTCTTGTTTGGAGAGACTTCAATCCAAAAGAATCCCCCCAACTTCCTAACAATTACGCTATTTGAGAGCTCCTCCTTCTGGCTATTACTTAAATAAACACTTTCAATATACTTATCTTAGTTAATTGAAAGGTCTAAAAAAGCATAAAAAGAGTGGGAGCAACTACTCCCACTCTTTTTACATTTTATAAACTTTAGATTTTTTCAGAGTCCCTATAGGCGCTATTCGTGTGATCGTACCGTTAATTTTAAAAAAACTTGACATCCGATAGAGAATGCATTGTTAGCCACCTTTCAATTTCAATTGAAATCTACCTAAACCATTAATTAAATGAAAATAACCATGTGAAATTAATATTTTCCTCTGTCCGTTGAGTTCGAATCTTGAAGGTCAATTCCTACTCCAAATAATACCCAGTCCTTATTTTTAAAACTGTATAATTACCATCCTTATCTAGTGGTTATTTTTTACATTATAATTTCAATTTTACAAATTTACGTTTACCTACCTGAACAATTAATCCGTCAGTGATTGCAAGGTGTAAATATGGGTCTTCTACCTTATTTCCATTTACTTTAACGCCATTATTTTTAATCATTTTTCTCGCTTCACTTTTAGAATTTAAAATTTGCAAATCAACCAACAGCTCAACGATTGATACTTCCTTATTTCCTTCCCACTCTATTACTGGAATATCATCAGGCATAGAACCTGTTTGGAAGACCGAAACAAAATGATGTTCTGCTTGCTCTGCCGCTTCAATGCCATGGTACATTCTAACAATTGTCTTACCAAGCAGCATTTTAGCATCTCTTGGATGCAATACACCGGATTTTAGATCCTCTTTTACTTTTTGTATTTGTTCTGGAGTAAAATCTGTTACCAATTCGAAGTATTTAATCATTAATTCATCTGGAACAGACATAGTTTTCCCAAACATTTCTTGTGGACTCTCATAAATACCAATATAGTTTTTCTTGGACTTAGACATCTTTTCAACACCATCAAGCCCCTCTAATAGTGGCATTAACAATGCTACTTGTTTTTCTTTCCCGAATCTCTCTTGAAAATGCCTTCCCATTAAAATATTGAAATGCTGGTCTGTTCCACCCAGCTCTATATCGCATTCTAACATGACAGAATCATAACCTTGCATTAAAGGGTAAAAGAATTCGTGTAAGGAAATAGCTTTGCCCATAGCCATACGCTCTTCATAGTCATCTCGTTCTAATAGACGTGCTACCGTTATTTTTCCTGCAAGCTGGATAACATCTTCAAAATTTAATTGAGATAACCATTTGGAATTATAATGAAGCTCTACCTTTTCCATATCAATTACCTTTCCAAATTGTTCGAAGTATGTTTCCGCATTATGCTTTACTTCTTCATCCGTTAATTGTTTCCTTGCCACTGATTTACCTGTTGGATCACCGATTTTTCCCGTGAAGTCTCCTATAATGAGTTGGATTATGTGACCATTCTCCTGAAACTGCCTCATCTTGTTTAGAACAACTGTATGCCCAAGGTGTACATCTGGAGCAGAAGGATCTAGACCCAATTTTATCTTAAGTGGTTTATTCTCTATGATAGATTTTGCCACCTTGTTTTCTAACTCTTCAGTTGGAATAATTTCTTGAACTCCCTGGCTATAGATTTTCATTTGTCTCTTTACTTCTTTTAGTTGTTCCTCGCTTAATTGTTCTAGAAAATTACTCATTCCTCTTCCTCCTAAATTTAAATATAAAAAAACCACATCCCTAAGAAAAAGGGACGTGGTTAACTTTTTCACGCGGTACCACCCTAATTGAAGGATCATTTAATCCTCCCACTCTATGATTAACGGTTCGTCCGTTCTTTGCTACATTTTAATGCACAAAGAAAGCTCAAGGAATGTAATTCGTATTACCTTTGCGTCGATTCACACCACCCATCGACTCTCTGAATACAGTGAGATAACTACTACTGTCTTTCCTGTCCTCGCTTTTTAACTATTAAATTGTTTAAAAATCATTCTCTATAATTACCTTTCTTAGTAACTTCGAAATGTTTCTTTGTTCATCTAAAGTTAATGTTGAAACAATATCTACTTCACTCTTATGAAAATGCGGATATAACTTCTCCATTACTTTTTTTCCTTTATCTGTTATCTTTACGTAAGTAATCCGTCTATCTCTGTTATCCCTTTTTCGAAAACAAAGCTCTCTTCGTTCCATTGTTTTTGTAATATTGCTTATAGTAGCTTTTGTAACTCCTGCTGATTTTGCTAACTTTTTTGTTTCTATCGATTTCCAGATCCACAAATCATAAAGCAATGAAAAGGATGTCCACGATAACCCAAACTCTGATAAAACTTCACGTTCCATTTTATTTCTTAGTCCTTGCGCAACTTTATAAATATTCGTAACAACTGAAATAGCATCTAAGTCAAGTGAATCCAAAGGAAGTTTAGCTAAGAGATTGATCGTATCCTTCTCATCAGGTAATAACTCCCCATCCTCATTAAATGAATGAATAACAACAAACCTCCCTTTTAATTTTCATAATCGTTAGCTATGAAACGATATTACCAAAAAAAATATACCTTTGCAATATTCAAGCGCATTATAGTAATTCCCATTTTTTCTCTCTTTTACTATTCTTTCTTGTTACATACCCTAAAATTTCAAACTCACAAATAATACGAGCATGATAAATAATATCCATTTTACACAATTACTCTTCATAGAGGATCCGTATCCTCGTCCATAAGCAACTCCAAAGGCTTTATTTGAAATGACTTTTTCCAAAAGCCAAAGATCGCAGGGATAAATATCCACTACATGCAGTATCCTCTAGAGTTTTTGTTAAATTTTGTAGCACTTTTTAAAAAACCGGTCAAAATCCAGTCAAATTGTTCTCAAACCCTATGTTGAAAGGGTTTTGGGCGCTATCACATCATGCCGCCCATTCACTTGCTTAGCTATATATACCATAACAGATCTTGTAGAACCTTATTATACCAAGGTTTTCCTTAGTAACTAAATTAATTAAACACAATAAGTTTTAATACTTTATGGACAGTATCCAGTAATTATCCAGTCACCAAAACTTCTCCTATATTTCAGACTAGAAGAAAAGAATCTTTAATTCCTACTTGTCGGAAGATGACTTTTGAAGCGACGAACGAGGAACGCTACAATCGACAAGGCGAAGAAAGTTAATTCAATGCTTTAGGACTCACAATCATTTACCCGGTTCAATAAAAGCTCCTTTTCAGCTTCCGTAAACGGACCATCAATGACTTTCGGTTTTTCTCCAGGTATTGGATAGGAAAGCCGTATTCCGCTTGAGCTAGGCTGCAGCCCAGCCCTATCGAGCAAAACACCAGCTCTCTCAATTCTTCATGGTACTTTTGCATGGCACTATAAAGTTCCTCACTCGGCATAACCTTCTCTTCTGAATCTGTTGTAGCCTTGACAATGATCATAAATCTCATATGTGTTTACCTCCTTTATTTTTTGAAGCTTTGTTAACCCTTGTAACATTCATTCGGGTAATTCCGCTTCTATATATACGACGAACTAACCTTTACTGAATCGACAATAATTTAATTTTTTTGGTCTCCCTAACACTTTCTTGGGCGGGAAGCAAAATTCCTTTCAATTAATAAAAATGTGAGAATCACACAATCGAATTGGTTGAAGCCAACACAGCAACTCTCTAGTGTCCGTGAAATACAAGGTGGATGTATATATTTATTGCATACGCAAAAGACGTATCTTTGGGAGGTAACAGGAGAGCTTGGGTTACTTTTAACTTGGGAGTGGCTATCAACATAATAATAAAGAACGGTTTAAAACTCTTAAATACTGAAGTTTATGGAAATAGTGATGCAATGAAGCTGGAGTACGAGGTTATGAAATAATAACTAAAGTGGACGAAATGTCATTACTATAAAGACGTACCTGCTTTATGATGCAAGTATGCCTGATAGGATTTTAAAAGCAAAGATAATAAAAACTTCGCTTTCAATTATCCTTTCACGTTAAAAAAAGCGATCCTTCGTATTAGCCAATATTTCCCTAAAATGGAACAAAGGGTGTAATTCAATTTTCTTTAATTACACCCTTTAACAGAATAAACTATGTTTTTTAAAATATTTTTAAAACCAAGTCTCACAGTAACTTACTGACACACTGTAAATAATCTTTATTCAAGTGTAAGAACAAATTCTTCGACATCTTCACCACGTGCGTTAGAAAAACCACTATCTTCGCCAGAGATTCTAAAACCACATTTATCCAGAACCTTGAGTGACCTAATGTTGTCTTTGGCAACACGAGCATAAAGTGGACGGATGGTAACGTGTTTTAAAAATTCCCTTAAGGCACTGGTAGCGATTCCTTTGCCCCAATATTCTTTTCCTATCCAGTAGCTAACCCCTGGTACGCCGAACTGTTCAAAACATAGAATATTTCCAGCAACCTTATTTTGAACAGTGATCGTTTGCTTGATGATGTCTTTATCCGTCAGAATTTTATTCCAGTGGGTTAAGAAGCTGTTCCAATCCCCCGGGTCCTTACTTGTAAATGCCGCCATGTGATTTGCATCCCGATCCTGTTGGTGTTTAAAAAAAACCGGAAGATCATCTTCAATTACGTTTCGAAGCATTATATAGCTCACCAAAATTCCCCCTTTGTAGTTTACTGGCTAAGGTTGCAAAACTGCGGAATAATCCTAAAGTGAAAAAAGCGGTTAAAGAAAAAGGATACCGATAATCAAACAGGAAATTGAAAAGAGAAAAAACAGATCAAAGTAAGGCGATCGCAGGTTGTTGCGGTTGTCTTTTTTGTGGGGAATATTAACGTTGTTAAAGCTGCTATATAAGGGGTACAACCAGCAAAACGCGGAAAACGTACGCTAAGCATAATATAAAAAATCTTAGAGATTACAAAAAAGAGACGATAGGCTAAATTATTCCCAGGCTAACGACGAGACACCATGGGGAAATATCTCTTCATTTAGGGGTAGAGAAAGTTTTAGTAAGTGTCTCACATGCAAAACATTCTTTCAATCCTAGGCAGCTGGGGACACAAAAAAAGAAAGCCCCTCGTTCGTTCTTCTTCCGTAAACATCTCCAAATTATTAATCATAGTGAAAACATCCTTCCGGCTCATATTTATGAATAAAAAAAGCCTCTCAAAAGTTTATGAACTCATGAGAGGCCAGTAGATTTAGTAAACGATTTTTAAAACCAGTCAAAATCCAGTCAAATTGTTCTCAAACCCTATGTTGAAAGGGTTTTGGGGGCTATCACATCATGCCGCCCATTCCACCCATGCCGCCCATGTCAGGCATACCGCCGCCAGAACCTTCTTCTTCAGGAAGGTCTGCAACTACTGCTTCAGTAGTTAGGAACATAGCCGCTACGGACGCTGCGTTTTGAAGTGCGGAACGAGTAACTTTGGTTGGGTCTACGATACCCTGTTCTACCATGTTCACCCATTCGCCTGTGGCTGCATTGAAGCCAACGCCTACAGCTTCGCCTTTCAAGCGCTCAACAATGATGGATCCTTCTTGTCCAGCATTGTGTACGATTTGACGTACTGGCTCTTCAAGGGCGCGTAGAACGATGCTTGCACCTGTTGCTTCATCGTCAACAAGGCCAAGGCCTTCTACAGACTTGATAATGTTTACAAGGGCTGTACCGCCGCCTGCTACGATGCCTTCTTCTACTGCTGCTCGAGTAGAGTTCAGGGCGTCTTCAATGCGTAGTTTACGCTCTTTCAGCTCTGTTTCAGTTGCAGCACCGACTTTAATAACGGCAACCCCGCCTGAAAGCTTAGCTAAGCGCTCTTGTAGTTTTTCTTTGTCGAATTCAGAAGTTGTTTCTTCTGCTTGTGCACGGATTTGAGAAACGCGTGATGCGATTTGCTCTGGGTTTCCGGCACCTTCAACGATTGTTGTGTGTTCTTTTGTAATGACGGCTTTAGAAGCGCGTCCTAATTGATCAAGTGTGGTATTCTTCAGATCAAGACCAAGGTCTTCTGTAATGACTTGACCGCCTGTTAAGGCTGCAATATCTTCTAGCATTGCTTTACGACGATCGCCAAAGCCTGGTGCTTTAACGGATACGGCGTTGAATGTTCCACGAAGTTTGTTTACAACGAGTGTCGCTAACGCTTCGCCTTCTACGTCTTCAGAGATCAATAGAAGTGGCTTGGACTGTTGTACAACCTGCTCAAGCACAGGCAGAACTTCCTGGATGTTGTTGATTTTCTTATCTGTAATTAGAATGTATGGGTCTTCAAGTACGGCTTCCATCTTATCCTGGTCAGTGACCATGTACGGGGAAGCGTATCCGCGGTCGAACTGCATACCTTCTACAACTTCAAGCTCTGTGTTGAAGCCTTTAGATTCTTCAATTGTAATAACACCATCGTTACCTACACGCTCCATTGCTTCAGCAATCAACTGACCTACTTCATCGTCAGAAGCTGAAATGGAAGCTACTTGAGAAATAGACTCGCGGCCTTCAATTGGCTTAGAGATTTTGCGCAGTTCTTCCGTTGCGACTTGTGTAGCTTTTTCAATTCCGCGGCGAATGCCTACTGGGTTCGCTCCGGAAGTTACGTTTTTAAGTCCTTCACGGATCATAGACTGTGCAAGAACAGTTGCAGTGGTTGTACCGTCACCAGCAACGTCGTTAGTTTTAGAAGCTACTTCGGACACAAGCTGTGCACCCATGTTTTCGAAGTGGTCTTCGAGTTCGATTTCTTTCGCGATTGTTACCCCGTCGTTCGTAATCAGCGGGGAACCAAATTTCTTATCAAGAACAACGTTACGTCCTTTTGGTCCTAATGTTACTTTAACGGCATCAGCCAATGTATCTACACCACGCAGCATGGCACGGCGTGCGTCTTCACTAAACTTCAGTTCTTTAGCCATAATAAAATGCCCTCCTTATCAAAATTCGTATCGATAGAATTGATTGTGCTTAAGGTCTTACTGAACGACTGCTAAAATATCGCTCTCGCGAATAATTAAGTATTCGTTGCCTTCGTACTTCACTTCAGTACCAGCAAACTTAGAGTAAATGACATGGTCGCCAGCACTTACTTCAAGTGCTACCTTTTCTCCATTGTCTGTTACACGGCCTGTACCAACCGCGATCACTTTACCTTCCTGCGGCTTCTCTTTGGCAGAGTCCGGAAGTACGATTCCGCTTGCCGTCGTTTGTTCTTCCTCTACTAATTCAATAACAATACGATCACCTAATGGCTTTAACAATTAGGACACCCTCCTTAGTCAGGTTAATATTTCGATTCATGTCGCTTGTTAGCACTCGATACACCCGAGTGCTAACACAATTCTTATAATAATCAATTCACTTTTGATTTTCAAGTAGAAACTATCATTTTTTTATCAACTTTTTTCTACAATTACCGCAGCCTTTATAAGCCTTTATTCTTAGGGGTTGTTTTTAAATTATGATAAAATACATAAAGTATGGAAACACCCTGCTTTTCCAATTAAAAAGGAGTTATGCCACATGCCAAAACGATATTGGTGGATCATTATCACATATATTATTGCTCAGCTGTCTTCCTTTATTGGACTGCCGTTGATGCTTATGGTTGGACTCGGTGAGTCTGATGCAATTGCGGTATGGTCCATTATCAGCTTCACCATTGCCACGATTGTTATATTGCGTCTGTTAAAACCTGATATGACCGATCCTCAGCTGCGCGGCGAGCGCTCAAGTTCCGGGAAGATTGTCCTCTGGTCAATTCTAGGTGTGTTCATGGCGTTATTTGCACAGGGAATTGCCGCTACAATCGAAACGAAGGTTTTTGGTATACCTGCTGGATCTGAGAATACAATGGATTTAATGAGTATCGCTAGAGAATCACCACTGTTCATTCTATTACCCGTTGTGTTCGCACCCATAACCGAAGAAATTATTTTTCGTAAAGTGATTTTCGGGCAGGTTTATAAGCGTACGAACTTCCTGCTTGCCGTTCTCTTGTCTTCTGTCATCTTCGGTGCGTTTCACTTTGACTTCCTTCATATGCTGGTGTATTTCTCTATGGGTGTTGTGTTTGCCTTCCTATATGTAAAAACGAAGAGCATCATTACACCGATCATAGCTCATATGGCGATGAACTCAATGGTTGTCATTACCCAGCTGTTCTATACTGAGGAAGATATCCGCCGCATGCAGGAAGAGCTGCAGACGATCTTATTAGGAGGGTTGTTCTAGTATGAGAGCCTCTCCGCTTACCATGGCGGCTATTTACTTTTTTATGGGAGTTGCCTTTACGTATATCGCGGCGCGTCCGACTTCTGATACGATCTGGGATTTTCCGACGCTGTTCCCCGCTGTGATTGCGACATTTAACTTTGCGGTGACGATTCGCTTAATCAACATTCACCTAAAGATTAAACAGAAGAAGAATGAGAATAAGAAATAGGGACAGGAGGTTTAGGCTATGAAAGCCATCTTACACGGACACCGTGTTCGGCTCGGCCCTGTGACAGATGAGCATCTGGAACAAATCTCATCATGGTTCAACCACTCACTTTTTCTGCGCCGCTTCGATGCCGCAGCTGCCCGTCCGCGCTCTTATGATTCGTTAAAGAAATGGCGCGATGAGGCGAATAAAAGCGACAGTGATTTTCTTTTCTCCATATGTGACGGGGAGACGTTCATTGGCTTCGTGGAGCTTGACAGCATCTTGTGGAATCAGCGTAATGGCTGGGTCAGCATTGCAATTGGGGATGCTGACCTTCAAGGAAAAGGCTACGGAAGTGAAGCGATGGAGCTGTTAATCAACTACGCCTTCCATGAGCTGAACCTTCACCGTCTGCAATTGACAGTCTTTGAGTACAATCAGCCGGCGTTATGGCTGTATGAAAAGCTCGGCTTTGCGTACGAAGGTGCTCAGCGTGAGTTTATCCTACGCGACGGGGAAGCGTACGATATGTTTATTTATGGTCTGCTTGCACGCGAGTGGCGCGAGCAGAAAGAAAAAAATGCTGAAGAAGAGCTGGAGTAGCTCCTTCAGCATTTTTTTATGCCTGCTTATCATCTTGTACGCCTTTTAACACAAAGGAGAACGGCAGCGCAATTAAGAGAACGGCGGCTGAAACGAGAAATGCTTCGTTTAACGTTTGCAATGTAGCGGACTGCATGTCCATATCAGGTGCTGTTGCCACCTGTGCGCGCCGCACTTCATAGTAAATCGAAAAAAATACGATACCAAAAGATGATGAGATTTGCCGGATGATGTTGTTCATCGCTGACCCTTGTGCGACGAGATGCTCAGGAATCGAGTTCATCCCTGAAGTTGTAGCCGGCATATTCCCCATTCCCATGCCGAGCCCCCTCACGGTATTTAGCAGCAGGATCATCCAATATGGGGTGGAGACGTGCAGCATGCCTAGTCCGATCGTAGCTGCAGCCATGATGGCGAGACCAGGCGGCACGACATAGCGCGGACCTTTTTTATCAAGTAATCGTCCGCCGATCGACATGAAGATGCCGCTGGCTGCCGCGGCCGGTAAAAACAGAAGGCCTGTCATGACTTCATTTAAACCGTAGACGACTTGAATGAGCAGCGGCAGCAAAAAGATACCGGAGAATAAACCAATTGAAGCCGCTGATGTAACTAGAATTGAGACAGAATACGTAGGCACTTTAAATACCGATAAGTTCAGAAGCGGATCGTTCTGACGATTTTCATAGAAAACAAACACCACGATGGCAGCTAAACCTGCAATGATAAGCGTTACGTTGAAAGGGTCGAGGAGCATGTCAAGCTCTCGTCCCCGGCCGAGTGCAAGCAGGACCGCCCCAATCCCGAGCGTAATCATAAGGAAGCCGGGATAATCGAACTTCTTCTCGGGGTGGGTTTCTGTTGGCTCAAGGAACCTTATTGATAAGAGAAGACCAAGGACACCAAACGGAATATTAAATGCGAACAGCCATGGCCATTCGAGAAACTGAATGATGAATCCACCGATTGTAGGTCCAATCGCCGGTGCCACCATTGCGGCAACACCATATACACCGACAGCCAATCCTCGTTCATGACGCGGAAATGAATTGAATATCAGCGCCATCGCAATCGGCATCATCATCCCGCCTGCCATCCCCTGCACAGCTCGTGACATAATAACCATGCTTAATGTCTGAGACAAGATACCGGAGATCGAACCAATGATAAACAGAGAGAGCCCGGTGATATAGACTTTCTTCTTCCCAAAGCGATCGCCTAAATAGCCGGTCAACGGCATCGTCATTCCCATGGAGACCATAAATATGGTTAAAATCCAGCCAACCGAAACGGCATTGGAATCAAATACTTCAATGAAGCGCGGAAGGATCGGGTTTAACATACTGTTATTTAAAATGACGGTGAATGTTCCGAATAAAACGGATAGAACGACCAGCCATTTGCTCGGTATTTTTTTCAAAGTACTCACCTTCATTACTCTGGACTATTGTATAACCCTTATTTTATCACTTCTATAAATTGACATCACATCGTTTGCTGCTCATCAGGCAAATACCCTACATCACCTGCAATGTCTTCTGCTTTCCAAAATCGTTTGATTGTTTCCGCCATGTCCAATGGCGGAAGTTGAAGTCTTCTTATACATTAGCCCTTTAACAAAGTTAAACATTATTAAAGTATAAAAAAGAGAACAACCTTATTCGTTGTCCTCTTCTTCGTCTAAAGGATAATGCTTTAAGAAATACACGAGCGCCTGCAGCTCGACGGCTAAATCAATGTGGTGCACACGGACGCTTGAGGGCACGGTAATACGCGCCGGGGTGAAATTCAATATGCCGGAGATCCCCGCCTTCACCAAACGGTCGGCAATTCCCTGAGCGGCGGAAGAAGGAACAGTTAAAATCGCTACAGATATTCCTTCCATATATTTCTCTAAGTCATCGATATGCTTAATCGGCACGCCGCCGACTGTCTGACCGATCCGTTCATTTCTCGCATCAAATGCCACTTCAATTTTCGTATTATTATTTTTCATAAAATTATAATTTAAAAACGCAGTTCCTAAGTTCCCGACTCCGATTAAGGCGACGCTTGTCGTTTCGTCCTGATCGAGCGTCTTCCGGAAGAACGAGAGTAAGTACTCGACGTTATATCCATAGCCTTTTTTTCCTAAGGCTCCAAAGTAAGAAAAATCGCGCCGAATCGTTGCGGAATCGACTTTGACAGCTTCACTCAGCTCTTTCGAGGAAACTCTCAGCTTGCCCTGGCTATGGAGATTGTTAATGAACCGATAGTATAATGGCAGGCGCTTTGCAGTCGCCTGTGGGATTTTTGCATTTTCTTCATCCATTGGTTTAACCTCCCCTTAACGGCTTTATCGTTTAAAGTCGCCGGATTTCCCTCCTGTTTTCTCTTCTAAATAGGTCGGTCCGATGACCATGCCTTTATCGACTGCTTTGCACATGTCGTAAACGGTTAAAGCTGTCGCAGATGCAGCGGTTAGTGCTTCCATTTCAACACCCGTACTTCCTTTCGTTTTCACTGATACAAGAATGTGCAGCACGTAGTTCTCTTCCGTCTCCCACTCAAAGTTAACGTCAATTCCTTTTAATGGAAGTGGGTGACACATTGGAATAAAGTCGGGTGTCTTCTTTGCCGCCATAATCCCAGCGATCTGGGCGACAGAAAGCACGTCCCCTTTCTCAATACTGCCGTTTGTAATTTTATGATATATGGTTTCATTTACTTCAATACTTGAATGAGCAAGCGCGGTACGTACGGAATCTTTCTTCTCGGAAATATCGACCATACGGGCCCGCCCCTGCTCATTGAAATGCGTAAATTCAGACATGCGGTGACTCCTTTGCTACACGGGTAGTTACTCAAACACTACTCTTATTTTATCAAAAAATCAAACGAAAGTGTTAAAGCGTTCACAATCTCTTAAGTACCTCTCCTTGCTAGCCTCGTCCAATGTGAGATACACTTATTTCATTGAGGTGAAACGACATGATTCTCATGCAACTAAATCAATTAACGAAACGGTTTGGCGCCGAGTTAATTTTAAAAAATATTAAACTGGATGTACAAATGAATGACCGGATTGCAATTGTGGGACGAAATGGGGCCGGTAAAAGTACGCTTCTTAAGATGATGGCGGGAGAAATGAGCCATGATGAGGGAGACATTTTTAAACCGAAAGAAGTCTCGATGGGCTACCTGGCGCAGAACACTGGACTGCAGTCAGACGATTCAATTTGGGATGAAATGAATAAAGTGTTTGCTCATCTGCAGAAGCTTGAGCGTGAACTGAGACAGATGGAAGCTGACATGGCCGACCCTGACCTGCTTGCTGATCAGGATAAATATCAGCAGCTGCTTACGAAATACGATGAGAAGCAGGATTATTTTAAGATGGCAGGCGGCTATCAATATGAAGCTGAGATCAAAGCCGTATTAAATGGACTGAACTTCCATGATTTCGATTGGAGCACGTCGATTGCGACATTAAGCGGTGGGCAAAAGACACGCCTGGCGCTTGGTAAGCTGCTGTTAACAAAACCGGACGTATTGATATTAGACGAGCCGACGAACCACCTGGATATCGATACGCTTTCATGGCTTGAAACGTATTTACAGGGTTATGAGGGTGCGGTTGTCATCGTCTCACACGACCGCTATTTCTTAGATAAGATCGTCAATACTGTCTATGAGATCGCCCACCAGGGCTCGAAGAAATACCACGGCAACTACAGTGACTATTTAAAGAAGAAAGAAGAAGATTATGAGCTTGAGCTGAAGCATTATGAAAAGCAGCAGAGCGAGATTAAGCAGATGGAAGAGTTTATTCAAAAGAATATCGTGCGGGCGACGACGAGTAAACGTGCGCAAAGCCGGCGCAAGCAGCTGGAGAAAATGGATAAGCTCGATAAACCAAAAGCCGATCAGAAGTCTGCAAGCTTCAGTTTTCAGACTGCGAAGAAAAGCGGAAATGATGTGCTGAAGATCCGTGACCTCGCGTTTCGCTACGATGAGTCGTCCGCCAATGTGTTCGAACAGCTCTCATTTGACTTACAGCGTGGCGATTCGTTTGCTTTAGTCGGACCTAACGGTGTCGGGAAAACGACGCTTTTAAAAACGATTATTGGAGACTTAAAGGCGGCCGAAGGCAATATAATGATCGGCACGAATGTTCAAATCGGTTACTACGATCAGGAGCAGACAAAGCTGAACTCAAAAAAAACCGTGCTGAACGAGTTGTGGGATGATTATCCATTGAAAAATGAAAAAGACATCCGCACGATTCTCGGAAACTTTTTATTTACAGGAGAAGATGTATTAAAGCCGGTCTCTGCGCTAAGCGGCGGCGAAAAAGCACGTCTTTCGCTCGCGAAACTGATGATGCAGGAAGCCAACCTGCTGATCCTGGATGAGCCGACGAACCATCTCGATTTAGACAGCAAGGAAGTGCTTGAATCTGCACTTGTTGATTACCCGGGGACGATTCTTTTCGTTTCACACGACCGTTATTTCATTAACAAAATCGCAACACAGATTGTTGAAATGCAGCCTGAAGAAACGCGCGTCTTCCTCGGTGACTACGACTATTATCTTCATAAGAAGCAGGAAGAACGTGAGCTAAGGGAGATCGAGGAAGCCGAGCTTGCGGAACAGGCTGCGGCCACAAAGACGCAGGAGCAGGACGTAAAAAACAGCTTCCAGCAGGATAAAGCACAAAAAAGCGAAGCACGCAGACGTAAACGCCGCATCGCAGAAATCGAGCAGGAAATTGAACAGCTTGAAGCGAAAGTCGAAGAAAATGATGCGCGCTTATGTGAGCCTGAAGTCTTCCAGGATCATGAGAAGTCGCTTGAACTTACAGAAGAAAATGAACAATTGCAGGAAAAGATGGAAGCATTGCTCGAAGAGTGGGAAAGTCTCGATTCATAACGAAAAGTTCAGCGTGAACATCACGCTGAACTTTTTTACTTTTTCGCCATCTGCACCTTAGAAAGAGAAGGCCGATCGTTATGCCAGCTTACCTCAACTGGGAGGTCAAAAAACTGAGTAAGCTGCCGGGTTGATATCATTTCTTTAGTATCGCCTGAGCCAAATACTTCTCCTTCTTTCAGCAGCAGCGTTTTCTGAAACACGGGTAAAACTTCTTCAACGTGATGGGTCACATAAATAATGGTAGGTGCGTCTGGTTTCTTTGCCAGATCTTCAATCGCTTCAAGCAATCGTTCACGGGCTATAAAATCGAGCCCATTGGTCGGCTCATCAAGAATGAGCAGCTTAGGATCTGCCATTAGTGCCCGGGCAATGAGTACACGCTGTCGTTCCCCTTGAGACAACGTTTCATATTCCCGGTTGGCGTACTCTATGCAGCCAAGATCTTCAAGGAGGGAAATAGCCTTCTGCCTAATTTCGTCTGTCGGTTTTTCATACAGGCCGATCGACGCAAAGGCTCCGCTTAGGACGACTTCAAACGCGTTATCCCCCTGATGGATCTTCTGTTGAATTGCTGAAGATACAAACCCGATTTGCCGCCGCAGCTTCTCAGCAAGATAGGTTTGGCCAAACTGCAGACCGAGGACATTGACGTTACCTTTGGTCGCAAACGTATACGCATTCATCAGATTGAGCATAAATGTTTTTCCTGAACCATTCAGACCAAGCAGCACCCAATGCTCCCCTTTTTCCACCTTCCAATTAATGTCCTTCAAGATCCAGCTGTCTCCCCGTCTGATCGACACGTTCTCCATCTCTAGTACCATATGTAAGACTCCCTTCTAATACTTGAGCTGTCTAGTTTAATTAAAATAGGTTTCTCCCTTATTTAAATTCAAACTATGATGATTCACAGGATTCAAGCAAATATCACCCATGTCCCACTATTGTCATGGATTTTTGTTTGTGATTATCATTTATTCTATTATAAATAACTCTATCCATCTATGATTTCTAACACTTTCAGCGAGGCGTTTATGAACAAAGGGGCTGGAAAAAAGGATCTCCGTTTTACCTTTTTGGAGAGCTTTTTCCCTGCCCCTTCTCTATACAGAAGATTAAAAAGCGCCAGAACCTCCTCCTCCGCCACCGACACCAGCACCTCCACCGCCGGAGCCAACGCTTGAAGCAGCGGAAACAGAGGCGTGCTCGTCAGCTTTCTTAAAGCTGCTATGCAAAGTGGTTCCGAGCAGCAGGAAGAGGACCCAGTCGTCGTTTGATGAAGATACAGCAGGATTAGGGTTTGATAACAGATCGCGTCTGCCTGAACCAATTTGATATAAAAGGGCAGGCACCTGATCTTCTTTCTCCCATGTTTTCCACTGGTCCCCATGTTTAAGCGGCTGCAGCGCGAGCTTAATTTTGTGTCCTTCTATAGTAAGTGGACGGTAACCAATTGCGAAGCCAACAAAAAAGATAAGTAACGCAATGGAAGCAGCCATCCAGCCGAACTGCTCATAATAAGGGAAGAGAATGACAAGCGGCAGCGTTATCAGTGCAGCTATTCCTGCGATCCACCTCGGTTTCTCAGAGGTTTTATATAAATCATATTGGAGATATTCGTTCTTCACCGTATCTCGCCAGGCGCTGTAGTTCAGTTGATAGCTTTCATGGTTATCTTTGTTCTCAGCATAAGCAGTAAGATCATCCACATGAAATGTTTCTTTATTTGCGATCTCATCAAACAACCACTCTATTAAACGACGTTCATGTTCATGGTCGGTCCAACGGTCAACCAATTTAAATTCTTTTTCCGACACTTTCTCTACCTTTCCTTTTCGAACAAGGTCAAGCAATGCAGCTGTTAGCGATGTGGTCGGCAGGTGCCCGTGATTCGTAAAAGCAAGCATAGCGGGGAGGCTCATTGAAACGGATGGAAAACGGCTTGCCCCATCACTTTGCCGCTCTGCTTCACGCAGGGTTTCCTGTCTTTTTCTCCAACCTTGTATGATTAATACTAAGCCAGCAAGTATTAAACTGCCTGTGGTGTATGCTCCAATGGTTCCCCAGCGTGCATGCTGCTCCTCTCTGGCGGCCACCGCTTCATCTAAAGCCTCTTTTTCGGATTGAATGGTTTCCAGCATCGGTTCTTCACTCGTTACAGGGGTGGCAGGAAAAAGGTGTGGATCATACGCTACGCGGATATCTCCATTCTCTCCATCAGGTACCTCGCCAAGCTCGAAGGTTACACTCCCGTCCTCGTTGGTTACTGCCGTATCGTAGGCTTCATCCTCGCCGTAAGCCGCTTTTGCCTCAGTAGGTTCAGGGGGCTCAATCGTGATCGTCATATTATGATACGTCGATTCATTGCTTTCATCAAAAAACGGCCAATAAAACTCGGCAGCGTCATCATACACACTCACACCATCTTTAATGGTATAAAACAAGTCGACCGTCACCGTTTCATCCGAACCGCTGCGGTAAACCTTGTAAAGGTTATCTTCCTGTTCAACCTTCAAGCTGGTGTCTCCTTCAGCAGCGCGTACATTGGCGATCGCCGTATTCTTTTTAGGAATAAGCGTCCGTGTAATTCCGTTAAAGTCTCCGTCAAAACTGTACGTGTGGGTTTCTTTTACTGCCACTTGACCATTTGCCTGCAAGGAAGCTGTTATGTTCGTTTCATCAATCTCAAAATCAACCGCAGCTACCGTAACAGGGAATCCTAAGAGAAAGAAAAGAAGAAATACACTGATTATTTTTTTCACGTTCGTCACCTGCTTTCTGTCTTTTCTACGAACTTAACAAGAAAAGGTTTCATCTTTCACAATTTCCCCATCCCCATATAAAAAGGCAAGCCTCTAGTTATGCTAGACTGCTTGCCTTTTGAGGTGTTTATTTTCTTCGAATACCGATGGTACGGCCTGCTTGCTTAGGCAGATCGTGTTCCGACCATTTCTCATAGAAGCCTGCAATACTTTCTTTAATGGCCTCCGGGAATGGTGCTCCTCTTCCTTCGTTCTGATCAATTCCCATAAGCATTTCCTCCAAGGTTGCCACGATATTGCCGTCTGCATCATGCATAAATAAAAATAAATGGATGCGTTTGGCGTCATAATCGAGTACACGGGCTGTAATTTCAAAGGCTGACGCTTGTTTCATTTCCTGCAAGTAACACGTGTGGGTTTCCAGGGTAAAAATCGTGTAAGAAAAGTGGGCGCGTGCCTCTTCATCAAGTCCGAGGTGATCGATAAATGCATCTGTCGCCTGACTGAATGCACGGTTGTATTCTGCATCGTTCATGTGCCCGTTGTAATCCACCCAATCTGCAGGGACGGTTTGTCTGAATAGAAAGGATTGTTCCATATGACCTCTCCTTTACACTCGTGTTTTCTCTTGCTCTTTTGGCCAGTATTCCTGAACTAAATCATATAAACGGATCAAAAACTCATTACGGTTTTGATCGAGCTCAGACATCGACATGCCGTTCGACTGTGCTTCACATCCTGATACTACTTTATCATAAAGTTCATCGGTCAGTTCAGGAGCTTCCAGCTTCGTCCACGGCTTTTTCAGTGCCGGCCCAAACTGCTTCAGCATATGACGCATACCACCCTCTCCGCCTGCTAAATGGAAGGTCAGGAAAGGTCCGTACTGTGCATAACGAAGTCCTGCTCCGTGAGTAAACGCTTTGTCGACTTCTTCTGTGGTCGCAATGCCTTCATTAACAATATGAAGAGATTCTCTCCAAATTGCTTCAATTAAGCGATCGGCAATGTGTCCTTCAATCTCGTGCCGAACGAGCAGCACTTTCATATTGATGCTTTCATAAAAGTTCTTCGCTTTTTCCACGTTTTCAAGCGTAGTATGTTTTCCAGGCACAACCTCCACTAACGGCAGGATATAGACGGGGTGGAAAGGGTGCGCAACGACAAACCGCTCGGGATGCTGAAGGTTCTCCTGCAGTTCTGACGGCATGATCCCCGACGTGCTTGATCCAATCAGCGCATCCGGCTTTGCATGCTGGTCAATCGTCTGTAGTACGGTTTGTTTTAATTCTTCGACCTCAGGCACGTTTTCCTGAATAAAATCAGCACCCTTAACGGCATCTGCTAATTCTTGTTCAAACGTTAATCGATCTTTAGATGCACCTTCCGCCAATCCAAGTGCTTCCACGTAAGGCCATGATTGCTCAACCGCTTTACGCATTCGTTCTTCTGCCCCTTCTGCCGGATCCGTTGCTACTACATCATACCCTTGAGCAAGCATGCGTACAATCCAGCCATTTCCGATAACTCCTGTGCCAACAATTGCAATTTTCATCACTTATTTCCCTCCAAGCGGATTCCGAAGATTGAGATATTCACGAGCTTCCTGTGGTGTCATTGGTTCAAGGTCGAGTCCGTTCAGCATCGTGACTGCTTTATCGACCAGTTGCTCATTTTTTGCCGGAACCCCTTTGGAGAGATAGATGTTATCCTCCAGCCCGACACGGATGTTCCCTCCAAGAAGTGCGGTCTGAGAAGCCATCGGGAGCTGCATCCGACCGATTCCAAAAGCAGACCAGTGCGCGTTCTCTGGAATGCGGTTCTTCATATACATCATCGTTTCTGCATCTGCAGCCGCTCCCCAGGGAATTCCCAGACAGAATTGATACATCGGATCCCCATCAATCAGTCCCTCTTTCACTAATTGGCTGGCAAATCGAATGTGACCCGTGTCGAAACATTCAAGCTCAGGCTTTACGCCGCTTTTTTGTATCAGCTTAGCCTGATCTCTCAGCCAGTCTGTCGGGCTCATATAAATCATGTTGCCGAAATTCGTGCTTCCGCAGTCCAGAGTACACATTTCAGGAAGCAGCTCACCAACCGGCTCGTGTCGTTCTGCTGGTGTCTGGATATCAGTTCCATCACCGCCGGCAGCCGGTGTATTGAGACTTGGGATAAAATCTCCCCCGCCCCCGGACGTAATATTAATGATCACATCGGTTTCAGACTCTCGAATGCGATCCACAATTTCACGGTAGTGCTCAAGATTGTGACTGATGCCGCCTGTCTTTGGATCACGTGCATGCACATGGGCAACCGTTGCCCCTGCTTTCGCCGATTCAATCGCTGATTCTGCGATTTCTTTCGGTGTGACCGGTACGTTTGGATTTTTTTCTAGCGTGTCTCCTGCACCTGTAACGGCAGAAGTGAGTAATACTTTATTATTCATTCCAAAGGTCCTCCTTTGAATTAGATTTAGTTCTGATTGTTCAACGCTTCAAAGTGTACCATCCGGACTGTTTATTTTCAATCCCTTTTTCTCATATCCTGTTAAAAACTAAGAAGACTTTAAGATTCTTCCGCTTATTCCGTGTAATAACCTATTAAAAACTGATGCAATTCAAAATCTGTGATAAAAGTCTTATATTATCAACTATCTTCTATATGATCCTATATACTCTAATTTGCTCCCTTATCTCTATTTTGAAAGAAAACCGTCTGGATTGTACAGTTTTAAAGGCAGAAGAAAACAACTTGAAATAAATATTAAATCAAATGAAGGAGGATTATTGTGAGGAAAGAACTCATGGATTGGAAAACATTTTGGGGAGCATTGTCCTTATTAATTTGTGTATCGCTCCCGCTGATCATTTTCCCGGAAAAAGGAAAAGAGGTCGTGTTAGCAGCGAACGATATTGTCACTCAGAGATTAGGATTCTTATTTCTATCAGTAGGATTAGTGATGCTTCTCTTTCTAATCTTCGTAGGAATAAGCCGCTACGGAGACATTAAGCTAGGGGATCGAGCGACGAAACCGGAATTTAAAACAAGCTCGTGGGCGGCGATGCTGTTTACAAGCGGGATCGGAACCGGAATTCTTTATTGGGGCGTTATTGAATGGGCCTATTATTATCAGGGGCCTCCCTTTGGAATGGAAGCCGAATCTAAAGAAGCAATTCAATGGGCTTCTACTTACGGATTCTTCCACTGGGGCCCGATTGCCTGGGCAATGTTTGCGATCCCGGCCCTTCCGATTGGCTATTTGTTTTTTGTGAAAAAGACGGATGTATTTAAAATCAGTGAAGCCTGCCGTCCGGTGCTTGGAAAATACACCGATGGTCCGATCGGCCGACTGGTTGATGTGCTGTTCATGTTCGGTTTACTCGGAGGAGGAGGGACCGGTCTTGCCCTGTCTGCACCGATTATTTCAGCCGGTCTGAATCACCTGGTCGGTATGCCCGATACGATCTTCACAAAATCAATAATCCTGCTCATATGTACGATGATTTTTGGATTCAGTGCCTATTCTGGATTGCAGAAAGGGATTCGTCTGCTTAGTGATATTAACTTGTGGATGGCCTTTGTCCTGCTGCTGTTCATTTTTGCTGTGGGACCGACGACATTTATTATGGAATCAACAGGTACAGCACTTGGCCGCATGATGGACAACTTCTTTCTTATGAGCATGTGGGCCGAACCTTTTAATGACCTTGGCGGCTTTGAACAGACCGGCTTCCCGGAAGGCTGGACTGTGTTTTACTGGGCATGGTGGATTGTTTACGCTCCGTTTGTCGGTTTGTTTATTGCACGGATTTCTAAAGGTCGTACAATTCGTCAAATCGTCTTCGGGACGGTGCTCTTTGGAAGTTTAGGTACGATCTTATTCTTTGGAATTCTAGGAAACTTCTCCATGCACCTGGAGCTGACCGGACAATACTCTGTAGTGGATACGTTAAATGAGCAGGGAGATGCTGCAGCCATCATCGGAACCTTAACGCAGCTGCCATTCTCAACACTTGCCATCATCGTATTTGTATTACTGGCAGTCGTCTTTTTGTCAACAACGTATGACTCAGGCTCTTACGTTATCGCCTCTGTCGTTCAAAAACGTGTTGAAAAGGAACCGATCCGCTTAAACCGACTGTTTTGGGCTCTCGCTCTTTCTGTACTGCCAATGGTATTCATGTATCTGGGCGGACTGACAACCCTGCAGACGATAAGTATCATCGGAGGCTTTCCACTGCTGATCATTCTCCCGATCTTAGGCTGGTCATTTATTAAACTTGTAAACGAAGATAAAGAAGCAGCTGAAGCGCAAGAAGAAGAAAAAAATGCATCGTAAAAGGAGTTCACACCATGAAAACACGCTATGAAAAAGGAATCGAGAAGTTACGCGATTATACAAATGAAGAAAAAGGAACAAACCATTTTGAACTGATGAAAGGACTTGAAGACATTGCTCCTGATATCGGAAAATATATTGTTGAATTTGCTTACGGGGATATTTACAGCCGCAGTAATTTAAGCAATAAGCATCGTGCTCTGACCGTCCTTTCAAGTCTGGTTACCCAAGGGGCGGGGAGTCTTCCGCAGCTTGAACTGCACATTAATACCGCGCTCAACGTGGGCTTAACAGAAGAAGAAATTGTAGAAGCCATGATTCAACTCATTCCGTATGTCGGTTTTCCAACTGTCATCAATGCAGTAAAACAGGCACAGCACGTTTTTCACGAACGATCCAAAGAAGCTGCATACGCTTAACCAAAAAATCACCAGCCCTTCCATAGGGAAGCTGGTGACTTTTTTACTTTATTCGCCGGATTCATACTCCGCTAACGCAACAGCAACTTCATCTCCTATCGATTGAGCTGCTCCAAGGTAATTGTTTAAAAGAATCGTGAAGATGAGCTTTTCCCCGTCCTTTGTTGTCACATACCCAGATAGAGAATTCACACCTGTTAAAGAACCTGTTTTAGCTTGCACGTTATCCTCTGCGGCGGTATTGCCCATTCGATTGCGCAGCGTTCCACCGACGAAGCGGTCACTTACTCCAGCGACCGGCAGTGAATTTAAGTAAGTCGGGAACCACTCTTTGTCTTGAACCTGATAAAGAAGTTGTGATATTTCATTTGCCGGGACCATATTGACGTGTGACATCCCGGAACCGTCACGCAGTCTCATCTCATCAGCGTTAACATCGTTGCCTTCAAGAAACTCTTCCACTGCTTCAAGACCTTTATCCCAGCTGCCTTCACCATGAACCACTTTGCCCATCTCTTTTATCAGCACTTCCGCATGCCCGTTGTTACTGAGCTTCATAAATGGTATAAACAGCTCTTTTAGCGGCATAGACTCTTTTGAAGTAAGTGAGTCTGCTGCTTCGGGCGTTTTTTCACCTGCACGCTCTTCACCTTTGACTTTGATTCCTTCTTCGGCTAATGCCTTGTGAAATAAGTTCAGGGCAAGTCCTGTCGGTTCAGAAACAGCTACCCAGGACCGTGAACGACTCCCTTCCAGTGGAATTTCCCCTTCAACAATAATCTGATTCGTGCCATGCTCCCTTTCAATAGAAATGTCCCTGGACTGGCTAGAGGCTGTGGTAACTGTTTTATTCACGATTTCTACATAGTCATTCTCCGGGGTGACTTGCACCTCCGCCGGATCGCCTTCTGTCTCTGCAGGATACGCGTCGACAATCACAGTTCCCGCATCATAGTCTTCATTTGGAGATACAGTCAGTGCTGAGATTTGTGAAGCTGTATAGTTGGTTTCATCGTTCCATGAAATGTCTTCAGATAAGCGGATATCGTCGTACCAAGTATCATCAGCGATGAGGTCCCCTTTGACTTCCTGAATTCCGTTCTCTTTCACGGATTGGGCGAACGCTTCAAAATCCTCTTGCATTAACGTTGGATCGCCTTCTCCTTTTATATACAAGTCACCATGCAGCTTCTTTCCCTTAATACTGCCATCCACAAAGACTTCCGTCGTAAACGTGTAATCCTCCCCGAGCGTCTCGAGTGCAGCAGCTCCTGTCAGCAGCTTCATATTAGAGGCGGGTTTTAAACGAACATCACCATCATGTTCATAACTCACCTCACCGTTGTCAGCCGAACGCACACTGACTCCCGCTAATGCTCCGTCTAATCTTTCATCACTTACTATTTCATCAATTTGATCGGACATAGATCCTTCCTCAGGTGATGCCTTTACCTGAGGCTCCTCCATGGCTTGAGAAGGAGTAAACGTTAAGAACACGGCAAGGAACAGGATAAGCATTTGCTTACTTTTGATGGACAGCCTCATTATGTATTTTCCTCCTTCAATATTGTAGTCCCTTTAACCTTAGCAGATTAAACAGAAAATTTTAACAATTTAATGTAAAAATATATGTGAAATACTTGGTCCCTTTGGCGAAAGTCTTAGTTTTTTTTAATTTTTAAAGTAGAAAACAGCCCCATAGTAGGTTTTTTATACATATAGCTTATTCCAATGCACTCATTCTTATTTAGGAAAGCCGCTGATCGATTATGTAATTGAAAGCTGCAGCAGCCTATTTAGCTTAAGCGTGTTGTCCCTTTTCTCAATCCCTGTTAATATTATCTTTATTGTTAAAAATAGAGACACATTTTACAACGAGAAGGGAACAAAGAAATATGCAGAAAAAAATACCATTTTCAACGTATGCCCTCATCGGGACGATGCTGTTTGGGCTATACTTCGGGGCCGGGAACTTAATTTTTCCGATCCAATTAGGGCAAATGGCCGGGACAAACTTCTGGCCGGCGCTGATCGGCTTTATAGTGACAGCAATCGGGCTGCCGTTTATAGGAATTCTGGCGATTGGTTTGTCAGGAAGTAATGGAGTGCGCGATTTAGCAAGCCGCGTCCATCCACTTTTTGGACTTATATTTAGTCTCATCCTTTATTTAACAATCGGCCCGTTTTTCGCTATTCCCCGTACTGCAACGGTACCTTTTGTGGTCGGTTTTGAACCTTTTATGAATCCTGATCAAGCAAGCTTATGGCTTGGTGTCTTCAGCTTCTTGTTTTTTGGGATTGTCTATTATTTCTCTCTCAATCCTGCCAAAATTATGGATTATATCGGAAAGTACTTAACGCCGACATTCTTAGTGTTCTTATTCCTATTAATTATCGTGGCAATCGTACGGCCGATGGGGAATTTTGGAGTACCAGCAGGCGATTACTCTCAACTGGCGTTTATGACCGGGTTTAAAGAAGGCTATAACACGATGGATGCTCTAGCCTCTCTCGCTTTCGGGATTGTCGTTATTCACGCCATTAAGAGCCAGGGAATTACAGACACGAAGGCTATCGCAAAAGCTACGTGGAAAGCAGGAATCTTCGCTATGGGCTTAATGATGCTCATTTATGGCCTCATCACCTACATGGGGGCTTCCAGTGTATCGGCTGTTGGTACACTGGATAACGGCGGGCTGATCTTTGCAGCTGTCGCTCAATATTATTTCGGATCTTTTGGCGCGGTTTTACTTGCGATTATAATCGTACTCGCTTGTTTAAAAACAAGTATCGGCTTGATCAGCTCGTGCAGTGAATTTTTCCATAACACCTTTCCAAAAGTGAGCTATAAGACGTTCGTGCTGATCCTATGCCTGGTTTCCTTTACGATTGCAAACTTTGGCTTAAACAATATTATTCAGTTTGCTCTGCCGGTATTGATGTTCTTATATCCGCTTGCAATTGTTCTTATTTTATTAGGACTGAGCTCCCCTCTGTTTGCTCATAAACGCAGTGTTTACGCTGTATCTATGTTTTTAACGTTTTTCGTCAGTATCGTCGATGGGTACCATACTTTAGTTGAAAGTTTACCAGGAGCCTCCCTTTCCTCGATTGAAGCCGTCAGGGAGTTTTATGTTCATTATTTACCCCTTTACGACATCGGACTCGGCTGGATTCTTCCAGCGTTAGCAGGTGCTTTGATCGGTTGTTTCTGGACGGGACAGGACGATTCCACTCCACAGTACAGGACAGTTGAAAATTAAATTAGGAAGCTATATAAAAAACACCTCCAAATGTAAAATCATTTTACAACTTTGGAGGTGTTTTTGCTTTCTCTGCAATCAAGCAGATTTAATTATTTATATCATTTTTAATATTTCCAATCCCTTTCTGGGCTTTTCCTTTTGCTTTATCCTTCTTTCCTCTACTCTCCATTTTAGGATCGTTCTTAAGCTTTCCTGTTTGATTCTTCACTTCTCCCTCGGCCTTATTCTTCTGACCTTTTACTTTATCAGTCATCCCATTATTATCAGCCATCGATCTTCACTCTCCTTTTTAAACGTTTGGAGAATATATACCCGTTTAAGAACGATCCTATTCTTTTATTCCTGTTTACATGAAATAGAAAAAAGCCACCATTTCCCAGAAAGGTCCTGATGACTTATACCCTTTAACAGGTTGTTAATCCGTGGGATGCGTTTGGTCCGTTAACCGCTCAAGCACTTTTTTCCTAAGACTCGGATTCAAGGGACCAAGACCAAAAATTTCAGATAACCACAAGCCATCCACAGCAAGACGCAGAATTGTCGCATCCACTTGATCAATTCCGTCGTGTTCAATATGATTCTGCCAATCTGCATATGTATCCTGTAATGGTTTAAGCAGTTTGGGATTTATCCCCTGAGCTGCCAACATGCCGGCACTGATCGTTTCGTTTTCCACACTTTTCGCATGCATGACGTTGATAAACGATCTCGCCCATTTCCCTGTCTCTCCATCGTCTTTCTCAACAAGCTCCTCCACATTCCCGCGGTAGATATCGTTCATGTGCTGTACGAGCCCTTCCACCAGAGCTTCTTTTGTTGAAAAATGATACAGGAGACCTCCTTTGCTGACTTGTGCTCTTTTAGCTACAGCATCCAACGTCAAAGCATCACTGCCCTGTTCTTTTACAATCAATGCAGCTGCTTCTAAAATTTTATGCCGTTTCGATTCTCTTGGCATGTTCTTCCCTCATTTATAAAGTACGTTTTTCAATAATGTTATCAGTAGTTTTAGGGTTTTTCAATTTAAGCTGATCATTTAGGAGTGGAATTAGATTTGCATAGAGTTGTATGACAGAAGTATTACTATCCACACACTTTTCAACAGTTGTGTATGGATATCATCGGTTTTCAACAAGTTTATTCACATTATCCACAAATAACAGTTAAGTTATCCACAAAATATGGGAACGTTTTCTATACTTTAAATTCAACCAAATAATTATTTCATCCACTGTATAAATATACGTCTGTGTATAACTAAACAGATACAAAGAAAACTCCCTTTTATAAAAGGGAGTTTAAGAGCCTCTTCTGCCGTACATTTCAAGGTTAAGACCAGGATTCGCGTTTAAATCATACCCGGCTCGATGCCCCTGTTGATAAGCAACAGCCCCAGCAGCTGCTATCATTGCTGCGTTATCTGTGCATAAGTGAAGCGGCGGGATTAACAATTCACAATCCACAGCTTCAAACTTCTGTTCCAACGCCTTACGTAAGCCGCTGTTGGCAGCCACCCCGCCTGCAACGATCACCTGCTTAACGCCATACGCTTCTGCCGCTCGGAACGTTTTTGTGGATAACACATCTACAACACTTGCCTGAAAGCTTGCCGCCACATCCTGTGGAGGAAGATCTTCATTTTTCTGTTTTGCATTGTGCATCTTGTTGATAACTGCGGACTTTAAACCACTGAAGCTGAAATCAAACGAGTCTTCTTCAAGCCAGGCCCGGGGAAAATCGATCGACACTTCTCCTTGCTGGGCAAGCTTGTCAATTTGCGGTCCACCGGGATAAGGAAGCTTTAACGTACGCGCCACTTTGTCATAGGCCTCTCCTGCGGCATCGTCACGTGTCTCTCCTATTACTTCGAAGCTTCCGTGCTCGTCCATAATAATCAGCTCTGTATGCCCCCCTGAGACGACAAGAGAAAGCAGTGGAAATTCAAATTCTTTTTCCAGACGGTTGGCGTAAATATGTCCCGCAATATGATGAACACCGACAAGCGGTTTCTGCTTTGCAAACGCTAGAGCTTTTGCAGCATTTACACCGACAAGCAAGGCTCCGACAAGTCCAGGGCCTTCTGTCACGGCAATCGCCTCAATATCGTCGATCGAAAGCTCTGCCTTAGTTAGTGCTTCTTCAAGAGTAACTGTTATTTGTTCAATATGATGCCGGGAAGCGATTTCCGGCACGACACCGCCAAATCGCTTATGACTCTCAATTTGTGAAGCAACTACATTAGTTACAAGTTCACGTTGATTCTTTACAATGGCAACAGCTGTTTCATCACAGCTCGTTTCAATCGCTAAAATATATTGATTCTTCATTTTAACCCCACCCACATCACTAATGCGTCTTCACCATTATCCGTATAATAGTTTTTCCTTATGCCGCCGGGAACGAGTCCGAACTTGCGGTAAAGATACTGGGCAGCCGTGTTGGACACCCTCACTTCTAAGCTCAGCTGAATGGCACCCATTTCAATCACTTGTTCAAATGAATACCGAAACAACTGCTCTCCGTACTTTTTCCCCCGATAGTCAGGATGGATCGCGATATTTGTAACGTGTGCTTCATCAATAATTAACCACACGCCGCAATAGCCGAACACTTTTCCATCCTCTTCAATCACGTAATAGTGAGCGTAAGGATTCTCTCCGTTTACTTCACTCCTGAACGTTTCCTCCGACCAGGGCACAGTAAACGTTGCGTGTTCGACGTCCATCACCTGCTTTACGTCACTTTCAAGCATTTGCCGAATCTGTGCCATTTACTGTTTCTCCTGCTGCGCAAGCCATTTTGCCTCAGCTTCCGGGAGCCGTAAGTAGTTCGGAACGAGCTCATGTAAAGACCCTGGCTCTTTATCAATTGCCGCCAGACCTAAATAAGACGGACGCGGATAATGATACCCTGCACCAGGAAACACCGCTTTCTCCCCAAGGTACTCTTTAATCACATCCTCGTGCAATGTAAGGTCTTGACTGACGAACAGAACTGATTCCTCCATCTCCTTTAAGGAGCTAAGCCAATCCGTCATAACCACATTCGCTTCCTCTTTGATAACTTCCATATTGTGATCATAAAGACCTGTATAAACAAGCCCTCTTCTCGCATCAAAAAATGGACAAATCAGCCCCTCGAAAAGCTGTCCCTGACTCGCCATTGCTTCTAGGCTTGATATCCCGATCACCGGAATATGTAACGACCAGGCCATAGTTTTTGCGGTGGTTAATCCGATCCTTACTCCCGTGTAAGAACCCGGACCGTGCGCCACGGCTATCCGGTCTAACTCCGCCGGCTTCGTCTGTGTTTCGCGCATCAGTTGATCGATCGCTGGCATCAGCCGTACCGAATGATTTTTCTTCACATTGGTCATCAGCTCTCCAGAGACGACTCCGTCTTTGACAACCGCAAGACCTAACACATCATTTGACGTATCGATCGCTAGTATATTCATGAGTCCAACTCCTTACACACTTGTTCAAAATGAGGCGACCGGGGTGTAACCGAAATCGTACGCGATGTTTCACTAACTTGCGTAATAACGATGTCTAAACGCTCTTCAGGGAGGTAGTCCTCAATGAACTGCGACCATTCCACTACCGTCACCCCTTCACTATGGAAAAACTCCTCAAAACCCAAATCCTCATCGCTCTCCTCTAAACGATACACATCCATATGATAAAACGGCAGCCGTCCCATATACTCTTTTATAATCGTAAACGTTGGACTGTTCACGGTTCGCTTAACTCCGAGACCTTGGGCCAGTCCTTTTGTAAAGGTCGTTTTTCCAGCACCTAAACCTCCCTCAAGTGTCAGCACATCACCAGCGGTCAGTAAGCGCCCAAGTTGTTCGGCAAACTCCTTCGTTTCTTCTTCTGAATGTGTCTTCCATATCATTGTCATATTAACCACGTTCCTCTTGCAAATGGGTATACCCTGATTTAGTTAACAGTGATCGTTTCCCTTCTTTAGAAAGATGGACAGATGGCTTACCTTTACTCTCTATTACACGGCCGATCTGATTGACCGAGGTATTCGTTCGCTTGCCAGCCTCAAGCACAAGCGGCCATTCCTTATCACTAACCGTCCCAATTAATTCAAAGTCTTCCCCACCTGAAAGCATCCATTCTTCATAGTGGTCAGGAAAAAGCTTCGCAAGTTGAGGAGAAAAAGGAATGTCGCCAACGTTTAAATCAAGTACGACATCAGAAGACTCAGCGATTTCATTAGCTTCATTTGCAATACCGTCACTTACATCATTTAAGCATACACGTGACAGAGCTGCTAAGCTTATAGCAAAATTCACCCGCGGATCAGGCATTCGGTGTCTCTTTACTAAATAAGGGTCATAAAGATCGGTAAGTAAACATTCAAGCCCGCCCCGCGCATCTCCTAACGTCCCTGTTGCAAATACAACATCACCTGGACGAGCAACACTACGATAACGCGCTTTATTTTTTAAAACATAGCCAAACACTGTAATCGATAAACACAACTGCTTTCCAGATACCGTATCACCGCCAATTAAGTCAATACGATAGTCTTCAGCCAGTGTGCTCATGCCGCGATATAACTCCTTAAGTTCTTCCTCCGACCACTCATCTGAAACCACCAGGGAGACTAAATAAAAGGCAGGCGTACTACCCATAGCTGCCAGGTCACTTAGATTCGCAGCCAACGCCCGATAGCCTACATGATAGGGATCCATTGTCTTTTTTGAGAAATGAACATCTTCCACCATAGTATCCACCGTCGTCACAATATCCTCGGATGGTTGACGAAAGACTGCCGCATCATCACTCACTCCCTTAATCAAAGATGACTGAGAATAAGTAGAAGGCTGAATTGATCGTATAAAAGAAAACTCGTCCATAGAAAAACTCCTCTCACGCCTCTTCACAATAAACCCATTATACCAAGGAAGGACGCGAAAATAAAAAAGAACAAAAGAAAAGCCTTAGGAAGGAACCCCTAAGGCTGTAATTTAAGATGTAATGGCGGTCCGGACGGGACTCGAACCCGCGACCTCCTGCGTGACAGGCAGGCATTCTAACCAACTGAACTACCGGACCGTTATTTAAATTGTAAGTGTAATTGCTAATATAATTCAACGTCCTCCGCTGAATTAATTGAAAGTCACTTTTTCTTCGATGCTGTAAGTTGAATTTTGGTTGCACTTAAAAGTACTACTATTTCCAACTAACAAAGAGGTATATGCAACGAGGTAAGTTGAATTTTGGTTGCGGGGGCAGGATTTGAACCTGCGACCTCCGGGTTATGAGCCCGACGAGCTACCAGACTGCTCTACCCCGCGATAATGTGGATAACTATTATTTAGTTTCCATGAAATATCAGCAATGAGTACTGAAAAAATGAAACGACGTGGCAGCGTCCTACTCTCACGGGGGTAAACCCGACTACCATCGGCGCTGAAGAGCTTAACTGCTGTGTTCGGCATGGGAACAGGTGTGACCTCTTCGCTGTCGCCACCACATCATATAGAGGTG
>NZ_OESS01000006.1 GCF_900240285.1 Halobacillus sp. Marseille-P3879 | reverse complement strand
GTGGTGGCGACAGCGAAGAGGTCACACCTGTTCCCATGCCGAACACAGCAGTTAAGCTCTTCAGCGCCGATGGTAGTCGGGTTTACCCCCGTGAGAGTAGGACGCTGCCACGTTAATATTAAACCTTGGAAGATTAGTTTCTTCTAAGGTTTTTTTATATTATTTTTCTTTCCTGCTTTCTAGAAAACTTTTAAAACCTCGTATAGAATTCATAGATTTGGAGATACTATGGATAAAGTCAGCTTGTCTTATTAAAGACAGCATAAGGAGGCAGAGAAATGGAAAATAAAGAATGCTGTAGTATCTGTTCGAAGCAGGCAGCCGATGGGATTTATTTATTCCGCATTTATATTTGTTCCTCTTGTGAAAAAGAAATGATTCAAACATCGGTAGACGATCCGAAGTATAAATTCTACGTTGAGCAAATGAATAAAGCTCATCGCGCGATGATTCATTCATAGATTGATATGATACCATTCCTATTAAAACAGGGGTGGTCTTTTTTTGCTGTTTTCGTGTAGCATTTAACATAGATAACGATTGGAGAAGGTGATGGTATGGAAGAGCGTAAAGCCCCGTTATACGATCGATTAATTCAACATCAAAAGGAAGAACCTATTTCTTTTCATGTGCCTGGACATAAGTTTGGTGATATTTTTCCAGCAGAAGGGAAAGAGATCTTCCAGCACATTCTTTCCATAGATGCTACGGAGGTAGAGGGGCTGGACGATTTACATGCAGCGGAGGAAGTGATAAAAGAAGCTCAATACCTGGCTTCACGTTTTTTTGGGGCTGAGGATACCTATTTTCTAGTAAACGGGTCGACTTCCGGAAACATAGCAGCAATTTTAGCCGTATGCCGTCCTGGTGATGAGGTGCTTGTGCAGCGAAATTGTCATAAGTCTGTGCTTCATGGTTTGGAACTCGCAGGAGCTAAACCGGTATTTTTTACACCAGAGTATGAAACTCGCACCCACCGTTATTCTCTGATACACAAGGAATTGATTGATGAGGCGTTGGAACACTATCCAAACACGGTTGCTGTTATTTTAACTTATCCTGATTACTTTGGAAGGGCTTATCCTATAAAAGAGGTAGTTCAGGCCATCCATCATCATGATCTTCCCGTCATTGTGGACGAGGCTCATGGGGTACATTTTTCCTTAGGAAGTCCTTTCCCCGTCTCCTCGCTTAATGCGGATGCTGACCTTGTCATTCAGTCTGCTCATAAAACTGCCCCTGCGATGACGATGGCGTCATATCTCCATAGGAAAGGGTCGAGGATCGACACTTCACGCCTTGCTTACTATCTGCAGATGCTTCAATCCAGCAGTCCTTCTTATCCTTTGATGGCCAGTCTGGATTTAGCGAGATTATTTTTAAGTACGTTCACAGAAAGCGATAAAGAGTCTCTGCTTTCCTATATAACGGCAGTTAGAGAGGCTTTTAAAGAAACGGATTATCTATATGAAGTCCTCGCTGTAGATGAAATGGACGACCCTTTAAAAATTACACTAAAAGCAAAAGAAGGTTATACTGGTTTCCAAATTGCTGAACAGTTGGAATCAGCAGGAATTTATCCAGAGCTTGCTACTTCATCTCAAGTTTTATTGGTGGCAGGACTTAAGCCAAACCTGGAGATAGAGACCTTAAAGAAACGGCTGAGACGAGTGAATTGGCGATTAAAAAGTTGCGGGGAGCATGGTACAATAAAGATAGAAATATTGAACTATCCAAAGGTCCAGTCTTTGGCTGTAAGTTATCAAGAGATGCAGCAGGAAACCCCTGAATTTGTGAACTGGTCACATGCTGTTGGAAGAATTTGTGCTGAATCCGTCATCCCTTATCCTCCGGGTATTCCTTTAATCGTAAAAGGGGAGCGGATGACTGAAGAACAAGTTAGAAGCGTGCAAGCCTTGAATAAACAGGGTGCAAGCTTTCACAACACGGCAATTAAACAGGGGACTTGGGTGTTTTAAAGGAGAATGTTTTTGTGAAGGGACTTTTTGTTACATTCGAAGGCGGCGATGGTGCCGGCAAATCTTCTATGTTAAAACTGATTGGCGAAGAGCTGAGAAGCCGAGGGTACTCTGTTCTTGAAACGAGAGAACCAGGCGGCATTGATATCGCTGAGCGGATACGCCAGGTTATTTTAGATAAAACCCATACAACAATGGATGGTCGTACCGAAGCGTTGTTATATGCAGCGGCGAGAAGGCAGCATCTTGTGGAAAAGGTGATCCCTGCTCTGCAGGAAGGCAAAATCGTATTATGCGATCGGTTCGTCGATTCGAGCCTGGCCTATCAGGGTCATGCCCGAGGATTAGGAATGGATGAAGTATACAAAATAAATAAATTTGCGATTGAGGATTGTATGCCGGAAGTAACGTTGTTCTTTAATATAGAACCTTCCAAAGGGCTTCAGCGTATTGCAGGCAATGAAGAAAGAGAAAAAAACCGGCTGGATTTAGAGGCCCTCGATTTTCATGAAAAGGTTTATGAAGCATACTTGCATTTGCTTCAACAGCATCCGGAGCGTATGAGATCGATCAACGCGGATCAACCTATTGAAGACGTGAGAGAAGCCGCTATGACTATTATACAGTCATTTATACCAAATGATTGAATTTGGTATAATAGTAAAAAAATCCTACAGGAGGTTTTTTCCTCATGAAGATGATCATTGCAATTGTTCAAGATAAAGATAGCAACCGGCTGACAGATGCCCTGGCTGAAAATAATTTAAAAACAACCAAATTATCAACTACCGGCGGTTTTCTAAGAGAGGGTAATACGACGTTTATGATCGGTTGTAATGATGATGAGGTCGATGATGCGCTGGGGATTATTCGGAAAAACTGCAGCCAGCGTGATCAGATGGTGGCTCCGATTTCCCCTATGGGCGGTAATGCGGATTCTTATATTCCAAAGCCCGTTAAAGTTGAAGTGGGCGGAGCTACAGTGTTCGTACTGCCTATTGATTCATTCTTTCAGTTTTAATAAAGGAGTCAGCTTATGAAAATCACCCAGGATGTGCGTACCCAGGTTGAAGGAACCAGGCAGCAGTCCCAATTAAATAGCAGAGGACAAAAAAACTTTGATGCCATGGTACAGTCGCAGACGAAGCAGCTCCAGGAAAATCAGCTGCATCAGTTGATGGACAGCATCACAACCCAGGGGGAAAAGGTGGCTCGTTTCCGTTCGTTTCGTGATTTGGCCAAGTATAAACGTCTTATTAAAGATTTTCTTGAGGAAGCGGTACAGTACGGCTATAACGTCAAGCAGAGTCACAGCTTTGATCTCAATGGACGTGGAAGAAAGTTAACAATCGTTGAATCCCTTGATGAGCAGTTGACCGAATTAACAGAAGCTGTAATGGATCAAGAAAAAAGGTCGATCGATCTGCTCGGAATAATTGGAGAAATTAAAGGTTTGTTAATCAACTTATACACTTAAGGACGGAAAGCTTATGCCCACATGGAAGGAAATAAAAGAAATACAGCCTTTAGTAGCCCAAATGCTTACCAATAGTTTTAAAAAGGACCGCATTTCACATGCGTACCTGTTTCAAGGGGATCGCGGGACGGGCAAGCGTGAAATGAGCACCCTGTTTGCGAAAAGTATTTTCTGCAAGAACAGAGACGGTGTTGAACCTTGTCAGCAGTGTCTTGAATGCAGAAGAATTGACTCAGGAAATCATCCTGACCTTCATTGGGTTGCTCCTGATGGACAATCAATAAAGAAAGAACAAATTCTTAACCTGCAAAAGGAATTTACCTATACCGGCCTAGAGTCTAATCGAAAAGTTTATATTATTGTCGATGCTGATAAAATGACGACAAACGCTTCAAATCGTCTGCTTAAATTTCTAGAGGAGCCGAGTCAGCAGACGACTGCGATTCTTTTAACAGAAAACAGCCAGACCATGTTAAATACAATTCGGTCGAGGTGTCAGCTGCTTGCTTTTCAACCATTAAACCCCCAAAGAGTGGAAGAGCAGCTTGAACAGGAAGGTGTAGCGCAGTCAAACGCTAAAATACTAGCTTCTTTGACAAATAATTTAGCAGAGGCGCAGGAGTTAAATAACGATGAGTGGTTTGCTAATGTAAGAAAAATAGTGATACAATTAGTTGAAGTGCTTCTTAATAAACCAAATGAAGGACTTTTATTTATCAACCATCAGTGGATGCCCCACTTTAAAGAAAGAAAGCAATTACAGATTGGCTTAGATGTCCTGATGCTTTGGTTCCATGATTTGATTCATTATAATTTGGACCGGGAACAATCCATCGTTTTTCAGCAAGAGAGAGAAAAAAGGGAACAAGCCTCGTTATACTGGTCACGTCAATCTGCTGCTCAATCTTTATCTTTAATTCTGGAGGCGAAACGAAAAATAAATCAGAACGTCCATCCGACACTCGTGATGGAGCAGCTTACACTTCAACTGCAGAGGTGATTATATAGTGATCGAAGTTGTAGGTGTCCGATTCAAACAGGCGGGAAAAATTTATTATTTTGATCCGGGCGAAAGGAACTTAACCACCGACGATTATGTTATCGTAGAAACTGTTCGCGGGATTGAATTTGGGAAAGTAGTTATTGCTAATCGACAGGTCGGAGAAGAAGATGTCGTTTTACCGTTGAAAAAAGTAATGCGTAAAGCGGATGAGAAAGACAAACTGTCTGTCGACGAAAATAAAGAAATTTCTGAAGAAGCCTATCGAGTTTGTGGAAGTAAAATTCGTGAACATAAATTGGACATGAACTTAGTTGATGTAGAATATACGTTTGATCGCAAGAAAGTTATTTTTTACTTTACGGCAGACGGACGTGTGGATTTCAGAACCCTCGTTAAAGATTTAGCATCTGTGTTCAAAACGCGAATTGAATTACGGCAGATCGGGGTACGGGATGAAGCTAAAATGCTTGGCGGCATTGGTCCCTGCGGTCGTATGCTTTGCTGTTCGACCTTCTTAGGAGATTTTGAACCTGTATCCATAAAAATGGCAAAAGATCAAAATTTATCATTAAATCCAGCTAAAATTTCCGGGTTATGCGGAAGACTTATGTGTTGCCTGAAATATGAGAACGATGAATATGAATCCGCTAAAAAAGATCTTCCTGATATTGGCGAAGCAATCGCTACTTCTTATGGTAAAGGTAAGGTGGTAGGTCTGAATATGCTGGAGCGTCTTGTTCAAGTTGAATTTCGTGAACAGGAGCGTACGCTGGAGTATTCCTTACAGGAGCTGATCGATGAAGGTATCGTTCAAACCGAAGCCACAGAATGACGGGGTGGAATCAAGCGTGAACAAGAAAGCTATATTTGAACAAGTATCTCATTTAGAAACGCAGATTGGCGAGCTTTATGAACAACTAGGTGATTTAAAGAAGCAGCTTGCTTATTTATTAGAAGAAAACCAGCACTTGTCGCTTGAGAATCATCATCTGCGTCAACGTTTAGACCATGAAAATGAAAATGCAGGGAAGGAAGATTCTAAATCGAAAAGTGAAAAGGGAGCAGTTGTCGGAGAAGGTTACGACAATTTAGCTCGCTTATACGAAGAAGGCTTTCATATATGTAACTTGCATTTTGGCAGTCCACGTGATGAAGATTGTTTGTTTTGCCTCTCCTTTTTAAACAAGAAATAAATTCAACGGGTCCAGGCCTTTCCTTTATACACTTGAGGAAAGGCTCTCTTTTTATAAAAAGGTAAAGTTATTTAATTAATTAAAGCCTTCTTTACATGTTCATAGAGAGAGCATTTGGGAAGTTTCTACAATGGAGATTTGAGCGATTTTTTTATGTTGCTCAAATAGAATTGAACTTAAATAATCGTGAAGCTTAATACATAAAGAGAGTTGGGGAATGGGGAGACCCGCAAAGCAATGTCCGGGAAGGTTCCGAGAGTTGTTCTCAATACGCCCCTTCTCCACACGAACGTAACAAAAATCAGGCTCAAAAATCCTGCCTGATTACGTTAAGTAACAAAATAGAAGACCGTTAAAATTAAAGGAAGTGCAGATTTATGGTGAAGTTGAAAGGCGATGAGCGGATCGACTTTTTATTAGCAGAAGAGAACATGAGAATTATTCAAAGCGATGAAGTATTTGCGTTTTCCATTGATGCCGTACTTTTGGCTCGATTCACCTCTGTGCCGCGCACCCGCGGGAGAATCCTTGACCTTTGCACCGGGAATGGAGTCGTCCCCCTCTTCTTGTCTAGAAGGTCTCAGGTACCTATTACCGGAGTTGAGCTTCAAGAGCGTCTTTATGATATGGCTGTACGTAATGTTCATCTCAATCAGTTAGAAGAGCAGCTCGATATGATTCACGGGGACCTTAAGGACATGGTAAAAACTTTGGGCAACGGGAAGTATGATCTCGTCACCTGTAATCCCCCTTATTTCCCAACGCCGGCAGATGATAAAAGAAACATCAACAAGCATTTAGCGATTGCCCGTCATGAAATCTATTGCTCGCTCGAAGATGTCGTAAAGGCATGCAGCCGTCTGACTAAATCAGGAGGTAAAGTATCTATGGTCCATCGTCCCGGGCGGCTAGCAGATATTATTACTTTATTCCGAAAGTATCAGCTCGAGCCAAAACGTATTCAAATGGTTCATCCTAAACGCGGAAAAGAAGCCAATGTTCTTTTAATTGAAGGTGCCCGCGATGGAAAGCCTGACTTAAAAATCCTGCCTCCTCTGTTTACCCACAAGGATAACGGAGAGTATAGTGAAGAGTTTAGGGAGATTCTATATCATGGCAAATAATCATTATGTGTATATCATCCGCTGCAGTGATCAATCGTTATATACCGGGTACACGAATGATTTACAAACCCGCCTGCAAAAACATGCGAGCGGCAAAGGTGCGAAATATACGAGAGGTCGAGGTCCGTTTATTCTTGAATACTGCCAGGTGTATGAATCAAAGACAGAAGCCATGCGTCAGGAGTACCAAATTAAGCAGTGGCCTCGCTGGAAAAAAGAGTCCTGGATTGAAGAAAAGGAAGGAGGGCTGAGACGTGAATATTCAAAAGAGCTTCTCAAATCATGAAGGAAAAGGCACTCTCTTTATCGTACCTACACCGATAGGAAATTTAGAGGATATGACTTATCGGGCGGTGTCTGTGTTAAATGGGGCCGCCGCGATCGCAGCGGAGGATACACGCAATACAAAAAAACTGCTCCATTATTTTGAGATAACAACTCCATTGGTTAGTTATCATGAACATAACAAACAAACAAGAGGTCCACAATTGATCCAGAGGCTGCAGGCAGGGGAAGATTTAGCCTTAGTGAGTGATGCAGGGATGCCGGGTATTTCAGACCCAGGGGAAGATCTTGTGCAGATGGCAGCAGGTGAAGAATTGCCGGTCGTTGTGCTTCCCGGTGCAAATGCAGCCCTTCCTGCTCTAGTTGGTTCAGGACTTCCAACAGATGAATTTCATTTTTGTGGCTTTTTGCCACGCAAGAAAAAAGACAGACTGACTGTTCTGGAAGTTTTAAAGAATGAGGAAGCCACGCTCATTTTTTATGAATCACCTCATCGATTGAAAGAGATGCTTCACCATGTCCAACAGGAGCTGGGAAACCGTCGTGCGGCTCTTGTTCGGGAACTGACGAAAAAATATGAGGAGTATGTACGGGGTACGCTTGAAGAGTTGCTTGAGTGGGTAAACGAAGAAGAAATCAGAGGAGAGTTTTGCGTTGTTGTGGAAGGGACAAGTGAGTCAGTGACAAGTGATGCCTTCTGGTGGACTCATTTATCAATCATTGATCATGTTGACTTTTATGTAAATGAAAAGGGGCTAAAGTCGAAGGAAGCTATTAAACAGACAGCGGTAGATCGGAAGATGCAGAAAAGAGAAGTGTACCAGGCTTATCATGTAAATGAAGAATAAAAAAAGCAGCCCTTACTGTTTGGAACAGTAAGGGCTTTTTGTCCGAGCATATGTCAAAGTCATTTCATTATTAATTAACCAGTTGTAAATTTATCTCTATTTATTATTTGTTGTTTAATTGACCCTGAATTTCCTGAAGCAGCATTTGTGCTCCTTCTTTGCTTAGTACAAGGTTCCCATTGGCGAGCTTCATATTCTCTTCAGACACTTCCCCGGTGACGTGACAAGTCATGTTCGGTTTATATTTCTTTAGAACAATGCGGTCATCGTCGACATAAATCTCTAATGCGTCTTTTTCGTTAATTCCTAACGTGCGTCGAAGTTCAATTGGGATGACTACGCGCCCCAACTCGTCCACTTTACGTACAATACCTGTAGATTTCATGTTTTTTTGTCTCCCCTCAATCAAAAGTTATTCGCCAAATATCGACATATGTCTCGCACTATATAGTACCAACGTTTCCCAATGCTGTCAATTCGTTAAATTTCCAAAATCTCCGCTTCAAATATACAGGTGGAGGTATAGGAAAATCGGGCGATTTAAAGGTGGAGATAGCGGGCCCGGTCAATTGACAAATTCATACTTACCAAAATTGGTTGATATATCCAACGGGGTATGTGTGTAGTTTACCAGATAATAACTGATCATGGTACAGATTTATACTGTAATTTGGCAGAATTTTTGACATTTTCGTAAACGGTTCGGTATATTTTAGAGTTAGATATGGATATACAGAAATTAAGCGAAAAGAATGGTACAATACACTGTATGAATGTTTGAAATCGAGGAGGGCACATGATGTCAGAAGAAAAAAAGACATTTTACATTACTACACCTATTTATTACCCCAGCGGTAACTTGCACATAGGCCACGCATATACGACAGTGGCAGGAGACGCTATGGCGCGTTATAAACGGCTTCGAGGCTACGACGTCATGTATCTGACAGGGACGGACGAGCATGGTCAGAAGATTCAGCGGAAAGCAGAAGATGCCGGCGTCACCCCGCAGGCTTATGTAGACGATATTGTATCCGGCATTAAAAACCTATGGGATAAGCTGGATATTTCATATGATGACTTTATTCGTACCACACAGGACCGTCATAAAAAAGTGGTAGCAAAAATCTTCGACTATTTGTTAAAAAAAGGCGACATCTACCTCGACGAGTATGAAGGATGGTACTGCACCCCTTGTGAATCATTCTTTACGGAAAGACAGCTTAATGAGGGACACTGCCCCGACTGTGGCGGTCCTGTCGAGAAAGTAAAAGAGGAATCGTATTTCTTTAAAATGAGCAAGTACGTAGATCAGCTGCTTGAATTCTATGAAAATAATCCGACATTCATTCAGCCGGAAAGCCGTAAGAATGAGATGATCAATAACTTTATCAAACCAGGACTTGAGGACTTAGCTGTGTCCAGAACCACCTTTGACTGGGGAGTAAGAGTTCCTTCAAATGAAAAGCATGTGGTGTATGTATGGATTGATGCGTTAAGCAACTACATTTCTGCATTGGGCTATGACAGTGAGAACGATGAGCTTTACCAAAAATACTGGCCCGCTGATGTACACCTTGTAGGTAAAGAGATTGTACGTTTCCATACGATTTACTGGCCGATTATGCTGATGGCGCTTGATCTGCCCTTACCTAAAAAAGTATTTGCTCATGGGTGGATTCTCATGAAAGACGGCAAAATGTCTAAATCCAAAGGGAATGTGGTGGATCCTGTTCAATTAAGCGACCGCTATGGGCTTGACGCGCTGCGCTATTACCTGCTGCGCGAAGTACCGTTTGGTTCTGATGGTGTCTTTACACCGGAAGCCTTTGTGGAGCGTACAAATTATGATTTAGCGAATGATTTAGGAAACCTTCTAAACCGTACAGTCGCTATGATTAGTAAATATTTTGACGGAAACATCCCGGAGCTTACTTTGTCCGAAGATGAATATGATCAGAACCTTGAGACCCTTGCGAAGGAGACGAAAGCTGCCGTCGAAGAATCGCTTGAAAACATGGAGTTCTCCGTGGCTCTTGCTGATTTGTGGAAGTTTGTCAGTCGTACAAATAAATATATTGATGAGACGCAGCCATGGGTATTAGCCAAAGATGAAGCTAAAAAGGATCGTTTAGGTAACGTAATGGCGCACCTGGCCGAGTCCTTACGCCATATTGCTGTAATGCTGCAGCCGTTCCTGACTGAAACACCGGAGAAGATCTTTAAACAGCTGGGAATAGCGAATGAACAAGATAAAGAGTGGGGCAGTATCGCTGAGTTTAAAGGGCTGCCAACTACTGTGCAGAAGGATGATCCTATCTTCCCTCGTCTAGACGCAGAAGATGAAGTGCAAATCATCAAAAACATGATGAAGAAGCCTGCTGCACCTGCTCAAGAGAAAAAAGAAGAAGCAAAGCAGGATCAGCCGCAGGAAGTTACGATTGATGACTTTATGAAGCTTGATTTCCGTGTTGCTGAAGTGACAAAGGTTGAAAAAATTAAAAAAGCAGATAAACTTCTAAAGCTCCAGCTTGACCTTGGAGAAGAGAAGCGCCAGGTCGTTTCAGGAATAGCGGAGCACTACGGAGTTGAAGAGCTTACAGGCAAAAAAGTGATTTGTGTCACGAACTTAAAACCTGTGAAGCTGAGAGGAGAACTGTCTCAGGGCATGATTTTAGCCGGGGAAGACGATCAGGGTAAACTGGCTTTAGCGTCCATTGACCAAACGCTTCCTAATGGAGCCAAAGTAAAATAAATTACAAACTGGGGAAAAGCGGAAATAAGCTTTTCCCTTTTTCTTATCAGAGTAAGGAGGAGTAAGATGTTATTTGATACACATGTTCATTTAAACGCTGACCAGTTCACAGAAGATTTAGAGGAAACCATTTCAAGAGCGCATGAGGCTGGTGTTCGATATATGACGGTCGTAGGCTTTGACCGAAAAACCATTCCTCTGGCCCTTCAGATTGCAGAGGACCATGAGCATATTTATGCAGCCGTAGGGTGGCACCCTGTAGATGCGGTTGATATGACGGATGAGGATTTAAATTGGATTGAGGAGCTTTCTTCTCACCCTAAAGTGGTAGCAATTGGAGAAATGGGTCTCGATTATCACTGGGACAAGTCTCCTGCAGATGTACAGAAAGACGTATTTCGACAGCAGATCCGTTTAGCGAAAAAAGTAAAAATGCCGATCATTATTCATAACCGGGAAGCCACTGACGATATTGTAGATATTTTAAAAGAAGAAAATGCGGCTGAAGTTGGAGGTATTATGCATTGTTACAGCGGTCCAGTTGAGACCGCACAGGAATGTATTGATATGAACTTCATGATTTCTCTGGGAGGGCCTGTTACATTCAAAAATGCCAAACTGCCAAAGGAAGTAGCCCAGGCTGTAGATTTAGAACATTTACTTGTCGAAACAGACTGTCCATTCCTGGCTCCTCATCCAAACCGCGGAAAGAGAAATGAACCCGCATATGTAAAGCTTGTGGCAGAACAGGTAGCGGAACTTAAGGGAGTATCTTATGAAGAAGTCAGCAGGCGAACGACAGAAAATGCGCTCAAGTTCTTTCGAATTCAGTCATAATTTCGATGACTTTTGCACTAATATTACAGGGTAGTTAACAATCTGTATAGGAAATGTAACATGCTTGTTATGTTATTTAACTAGGTAAAAGTGCATAATAAAAAGAGTCAGCAGGATGAATGCTGACTTTTTTTTAAGTGCTAGGCTATTTTAAGAGAAACGCGGACGAAGGAAAGGAGGAAGAAACGATGAAATTTATGAAAAGCGCAAAAGCAGTAATGAGTTCTGTGTTAATGTGGACTCTCATAATTTCACTGTTTACTATTACTTTTCTGGGATTCGTTACATATGAAGCCACGAAAGCTTCAGTGAAAGTGACACAGAACGGGGAAACTCAAGTGATTCGCACTCATTCCCAAACTTTTGAAGATTTATTACATGAACTTGAGATTAACCCAAAAGAAAATGATCGACTTTCCCATGATTTATCCGAGCCGATTGAATACGGCATGGATGTTGAATACATATCATCTAAATCAATCGATGTAACAATAAATGATGACACGAAACAATTTCATACAACAGCTTCCACTGTCGGGGAATTCTTTGATGAACAGGAATTTAAGTGGAAGGAGCAGGATGAAATCTCACACGACTCCGGTGATCCTATCGAAGAAGACATGGGAATCTCCATTAACAAAGCCATTCAAGTAACACTAAATGATGGAGGTAAAGAGGAAGAAGTGTGGACGACAGCTGCTACTGTGGACGAATTTTTAGAGGAAGAGAACGTTAATTTGAATGAACACGATGAGTTAAATATGGAGAAAGGTGACCATCTGCGCCAAAGTGATCTTATAGACATCACCCGAATAGAGAAAGAGACAGAAACCGTTGAAGAAGACGTAGAGTATACAGTGGTTACAGAGAAAGATGATACCCTTCCTAGTGGTGAAGAAAAAGTAGTAACCTCTGGAGAAAACGGGCAGGTAATCAAGGAGTATGAAGTCATAATAAAAAACGGGAAGGAATCTTCTCGTGAATTAGTGAACGAAGAGGTAGAGAAAGAAAGTGTCGACGAGGTTGTAGCCTTAGGGACGAAAGAGGAAACAGCAGAACCTGAGGAGGAGCAGTCTGAACCTGCAGAGAAATCTAATTCCTCTGAACCTGAGTTAGTGTCTGCCTCTGCATCAGAATCATCTAAGGAAAAAGCGCCGAAACAAGAAAGCAGTTCAAAAACAATGGAAGTAAAAGCAACAGCCTATACAGCGGATTGTGCAGGCTGTACAGGGAAAACCACGACAGGTATTGATTTAAATAAAAATCCTGACAAAAAAGTAATCGCCGTGGATCCAGCCGTCATTCCTCTTGGCAGTGAAGTGTGGGTAGAAGGATACGGAACCGCAGTGGCTGGAGATACCGGCGGTGCAATAAAAGGGAAGAAGATTGACGTCCATGTTTCTTCTGCTAGTGAAGCACAAAGCTTTGGAAGAAAAACCGTAGAAGTAAAAGTAATGGATTAGCCGTTTGTAAGCAGAGGAATGCCGTTTCCTCTGCTTTTTTTGTATGCTATGATATGGAAGATTATATGAACGACTGATGGAGGATATACGATTGAAAATTAAAGAAGTAATTGTGGTTGAAGGCCGTGATGATACGGTGAAAATTCGGCAGGCTGTCGAAGCTGATACAATTGAAACCCATGGATCAGCTATTGATAAAGATGTACTGGAACAAATTGCCCTGGCTCAGCAAAAACGGGGCGTCATTATATTTACCGATCCTGATTATCCAGGAGAGCGCATCCGCCATATTGTCACAGAGCATGTACCTGGCTGCAAGCATGCCTTCCTGCCTAAGGAGTCTGCGCGAGCGAAGCGGGACAAAGGCATAGGTGTAGAGCATGCAGCTGTAGAAGATATAAGAGAAGCTCTGAGCGGCGTTTATGAGTTGACTGAGCAGGGACCGGGAACGATAAATAAAGAAGATCTCGTAGCCTCTGGATTAATTGGCGGACCGATGTCAGGAAAGCGCCGAGAGAGGCTGGGCGTCATTCTTCGTATTGGAAAAACAAACGGAAAACAGCTGTTGAAGCGTTTGAATATGTTCCAGATCTCGCAGGAACAATTAGAGGAAGCAATGAAACAAATTGTTCAGGAGGAAAAAGATGAGAAATAAAGCGGTTGCCACACCAACTCGTACGAAAGAAATTCTTGAAACGTATGGTTTTGCTTTTAAGAAAAGCCTCGGGCAGAACTTCTTAATTGATGTAAATATCTTAACGAATATTATTGAGTATGCCGGTATTGATAGAAAGGCTTGTGCCATTGAGATCGGCCCTGGAATTGGAGCGTTAACCGAACAACTGGCTCTTCATGCCGACCGTGTGGCTGCCTTTGAAATTGACCAGCGGCTCCTTCCGATTTTAGAAGATACGTTGGGAGAGTATAACAATGTTACTGTCATTAACCAGGATATTTTACAGGCGGACGTAAGGAAGGTCATTACCGATCAGTTTAAAGAGGGCCAGCCTGTTAAGGTAGTAGCCAACCTGCCTTATTACATTACCACCCCGATATTAATGAAGCTGCTTATGGACAGGCTCCCTGTTGAGAGCATTACCGTAATGATTCAAAAAGAAGTGGCAGAACGAATGGCAGCTTCACCGAATTCTAAGAGTTACGGATCCTTGTCTATTGCTGTTCAATACTATACAGAAGCCGAAGTAGCCATGACGGTGCCTAAGACAGTGTTCATGCCGCAGCCGAATGTAGATTCCTCAGTGTTACATTTGAAAATGCGTGAAGTCCCTCCTGTACAAGTAGAAAATGAAGAATTTTTCTTCGACCTCGTACAAGCTACCTTTGGACAGAGAAGAAAGACATTGATGAATAACTTAGCCCGACACTTTAAAGAGACGATGGATAAACAGCAGATCAGGGAACGGCTTGCCTCTGCAGATATCGATCCAGGACGACGCGGAGAGTCTTTATCGATGGAAGAATTCGCTGTATTAGCCCGCAGTTTTTATGAAAAGTAACAGGTGAGCAACTCACACATAGACTAATGTAGTGCTTGTTGTGAGGTGGGATGCGGGTGTTAACACATGGAGACCTGGTAACGAGAAAATCATATAACCACGATGTTTTATTTAGGGTCTATTCTATTGAAGGAACAACGGTTAAATTAATTGGTGAACATGTCCGCCTGTCAGCGGATGCTCCACTTGAAGATTTAAAAAAAGTGACAGGGTCTGAATACGAAGAGAGAAAAACACATATAAATAAACAAGAGGCTTGTTCTTATCGTCTCTTCCGTCAGGACTACCGCCTGCTTAAGGAAAAAAGGGAGGTGGAGGCTGGCGGCGGTTATGAAGATCTGGAAGAGAAAAATAATTATTTCCAAATTTCCCCAAGAATCCTTCATATTGACGGTGATCCATTATTCTTAAAGAAATGCGTTCAATTGTATGAGCAGCTCGGTCTTCAAGTTCACGGTCAATATATTCAAGAAAAGAATATGCCTTCTGAGGTGACCGCCCTCGTAAAGAAGATCCAGCCTGAAATTGTCGTATTGACCGGCCACGACGCGTATTCGAAAGCGAAGGGGTCAGCTAGAGAATTGGAGTCTTACCGCAATTCCAAGTATTTCGTTGAAGCTGTCCGGAATTTAAGGCAGGATTATCCTCACTTTGACCACTTAGTTATATTTGCAGGAGCTTGCCAATCTCATTTTGAATCAATAATAAAAGCAGGAGCGAATTTTGCCAGCTCACCGGCACGGGTCAATATCCATGCTATTGATCCAGTATATGTAGCGGCACGGGTAGCTTATACGTCTTTTATGGATCATATTAATATTTGGGAAGTTGTACGCAACACGATTAGTGGAGAAAAAGGGTTAGGCGGACTTCAAACGAGAGGGTTATTAAGAATAGGAATGCCTTACTCCGAAGATGTCGAAAATTAGCACATTATGGCGGACTGTACAGGGATATAACGACGATTGTCTACTGAGTAAAAAAATTTTCATAAAAATTACAGAATAACCACTAAACCACGTATTATTATATTGACATTGAATTTAGCATACTGTTATAATTAAATATTTTATTTGACTTTGTCCGAGAAAAATGATATATTTATCATTAGTGAGGTGGAGTATAGTGGCTAAAACGTTAGTAGAAATCAAACAATCCCTTGAGGGACAAATTGGAAAACGTTTAACATTAAAAGCGAACGGCGGGCGCCGTAAGACCATTGAACGATCCGGGGTTCTTGCTGAAACTTATCCAGCCGTTTTTATTGTTGAATTGGACCAAGACGAGAATGCTTTCGAACGTGTATCATATAGTTATGCAGATGTACTCACAGAGACCGTCGAATTAAGTTTCGATGACTTATCGACAATGGCGATGGAGCAGTAAACCCAAGGGTTGCTGCTTTTTCCTTTTTCTACATGGCATTAATATTCCATTACTCCACATACTAACCGTGTCGTAGCTAAGTGATGGCGAAAGGAGCTGAAGACGATGGGACGCAGAAGCATGATGTCCGATTCGTTGAAAGAAGAAATCGCAAAAGAGCTTGGGTTTTACGACAAGGTCGAGAAAGATGGCTGGGGCGGTATTACAACCCGTGATGCCGGTAATATGGTGAAGCGTGCCATTCAGATGGCAGAAGAGCAAATGATGAAAAATCAACAGTAACAAAAGCAGCTCAGTGTGAAATATTCACTGAGCTGCTGTCTTTATATAGAGCCGAAACAATAGGTCCCTACCTCTCTTTATTTATAATGTGGTACAATGCTGAAAGAGATTATGACTTAAGGAGGTGGGCATGTGGTTGTTTTAGAGAAGGCACCGGCCAAAATCAATTTGTCACTTGATGTGTTACATAAAAGAAATGATGGATTTCATGAAGTGGAAATGGTGATGACTACTGTCGATCTTGCCGACCGCATTGAGCTGACACTGCTCGATAACGATCAGATTAAAGTAGTATCTGAAAGCCGCTTTGTTCCAAATGATGAGAGAAATTTAGCTTATCGAGCGGCAAAGCTTATGAAGGATTACTTTAACATAAGAAAAGGTGTACGCATATTTATTGAAAAGAATATCCCTGTAGCAGCCGGGCTTGCGGGGGGAAGCAGTGATGCTGCGGCGGTCCTTCGTGGAGTTAATAAGCTGTGGAACATCGATGCTGATCACGATAAACTTGCGGAGATGGGAGCACAGATAGGATCAGATGTCTCGTTCTGCGTGTATGGCGGAACCGCTCTTGCCAAAGGACGGGGAGAGAAGATTAAAGCTCTGCCTTCACCACCTCCGTGCTGGGTTGTGCTTGCGAAACCATCTATCGGGGTTTCTACTCAAACCGTTTATCAAAAGCTTAATACAAATAAAGCGGAGCACCCAAATACCCAGGCAATGATTGAGGCCCTGGAAAATAAAGATTTTGAAGCAATTTGTGCCAACGTTTCGAACACGCTTGAAGGCGTAACCACAAAGCTGCACCCCGAGGTAAACCAAATCAAAGAAAAAATGAGTGAGGCTGGAGCTGACGCAGTTTTAATGAGCGGAAGCGGTCCTACTGTGTTCGCGCTGGTCTCCCAGGATGCTCGAGTACACCGCATTTATAACTCCTTAAAAGGATTCTGTCCAGAAGTTCATATTGTGAGAATGTTGGGAAATCGAGAAACCACTTGCTAAAATCCGTACAAATCTGATATATTTAATAATAATATTCGGATTTTGGGGTGTCTTTTTCTATGAAAAGAAGTGAACGATTAGTCGCCATGACCCATTATGTTCTCGATCGCCCGCGTGAATTAATATCTCTTCCTTTTCTCTCAGAGAATTATAAAGCGGCTAAGTCCTCGATAAGTGAGGACTTAGGCATTGTGAACAAAATTTTTACTCAAGAAGGAATTGGCTATTTAGAAACAGTGTCCGGGGCTGCGGGTGGAGTGAAATATATCCCTGCCTTTTCTCATGCTTACAGTGAACAAGTTGTTTTGGAGCTTTGCCGGCGATTGGAGGACCCAGAACGTCTGCTGCCCGGCGGCTATCTGTTTATGAGTGATTTGCTGGGGGAGCCTGATACTATTCGAAACATCGGGCGCCTGTTAGCTTCAGCCTTCGCTGACAAAGAGATTGACGCGGTCATGACAGTAGCAACGAAAGGGATTCCATTAGCGTATGCTGTAGCTTCCTACTTAAATGTTCCGGTCGTGATTGTAAGACGTGATCCAAAGGTTACTGAAGGATCAACAGTAAGCATTAACTATGTGTCCGGCTCAACGAGAAAGATTCAAACGATGGTATTGACGAAACGTTCCTTACAAGAAGGAGCAAGAGTATGTATCATCGACGATTTCATGAAGGCGGGCGGAACGATTAACGGTATGAAAAGTCTGCTTAAAGAATTTAACGCCGAAGTAGCTGGTATCGGGGTTTTAGCTGAGGCGGAAGACGAAGAAGAAGATCGTATTGTTGATGATCACGTATCACTCGTCCAGATCATGAACGTTGATGATCGCAAGTCAAAGATCGAAGTCCATCCTGGAAACTTTCTGGAGGGGACCAGCAAAAAAAATAAATAATTTTTTTATTAAAGAGAAAGCCTGGAAGTATTGATGTAAAGGCTTTCTTTTTGTGTATCTAAAGGCTTGCAAAAAAATTAATAAATCCGTTGATAAATTTTTTTAGAAAATAAGCAGGATTTTCTGGTGGTTTGTGGAATTTGTTTAGTAAGTTCTTTTTGGGAAAAGGTGGTGAACTTAATGGAAGTAACTGACGTAAGACTGCGACGCGTAAATACCGAAGGAAGAATGCGAGCAATTGCTTCTATTACCTTGGATCAGGAGTTTGTTGTTCATGACATTAGGGTGATTGATGGCAACAATGGTTTATTTGTAGCTATGCCTAGCAAACGAACTCCTGACGGGGAATTCCGTGACATTGCCCACCCGATCAATTCGGGCACGCGTGGTAAAATCCAAGATGCTGTTCTTGAGGAGTACCATAATGCTGGAGATACGGAATCAGGAGTTGAATATGAAGAAGCGGGTGCCTCTTAAAGACCTGTAAAAAAGAAGTCTGACCTTTCAAGGGGGGTCTGGCTTCTTTTTTTATGCATTTCTGCCCGTTTTTCTGCCAATAAAATGTGAGAAGATACCCCTTTTGAAAGGTGTTTTTCGTTATGCTCCTCAGTCTGCTCGTTTAAAAGGAATGTTTGTTGAAATCATGCTGGTTTTAAGATATTATTCATAGTGGATAAATAGGATGGAGGTTGCTTCATGACCCAAAAATATGCAGTTGTATTAGCCGCTGGCCAGGGAACCCGTATGAAGTCTAAACTATATAAGGTGTTGCACCCTGTATGCGGGAAACCAATGGTTCAGCATGTGGTTGATCAATTAAATAAACTAGATTTAAAGGAATTAATTACAGTAGTAGGTTTTGGCGCGGAAAATGTGCAGGATCAGCTGGGAGATAAAAGCCACTATGTGATTCAAAAGGAGCAGTTAGGAACAGGGCATGCTGTTCAGCAGGCAGAAGACATTCTGGCTGATAAAGAAGGTGTAACGATCGTTGCTTGTGGCGATACTCCTTTATTAACAGAAGAAACATTACAAAATATGGTCGATCACCATGTGGATACGGATGCGAAAGCCACCATTTTAACGGCTCATGCAGAGGATCCGTCCGGCTATGGCCGGGTAATCCGTGGAGGTAATGGCCAGGTAGAGCGTATTGTAGAGCAGAAAGATGCTTCTAAAGATGAGCAGGCTGTGCAGGAGATTAACACAGGAACGTACTGCTTTGACAACAAGCTTCTTTTTGAATCCCTTCGGAACGTGTCTAATGACAATGCTCAGGGGGAATACTATCTTCCGGATGTTATTGAGATTCTAAAAGGCCAGGGAGAAGTCATCAGTGCTTATCAAACTTCGGATTTCTCAGAATCGTTAGGCGTCAATGATCGTGTTGCTCTATCAAAGGCCGAGAAAATGATGAAACAGCGTATCAATGAAGGACATATGCGCAACGGGGTTTCTATCATTGATCCTGATCATACGTATATCGGCCCGGATGTTACGTTTGGACAGGATGTAATTGTCTACCCTGGCTCCGTGATTGACGGCTCCTCTCACATCGGAGATGACGCCGTGGTAGGACCGCATTCAACGATTACAGACTGCCTTGTTGGAGAAGCAAGTGTACTTAAACAAAGTGTAGCTGCAAACAGCAAAATCGGAGCCCGTGTTCAAGTTGGGCCGTTTGCTCACATTCGTCCGGCCTCAACTCTTGGCGATGATGTAAAAATTGGTAATTTTGTTGAAGTCAAAAAGGCTGAATTCGGCAGCGGAAGTAAGGCTTCTCATTTAAGTTATATCGGAGACGCAGACGTGGGAACAGGTGTGAATATTGGTTGTGGTACAATAACAGTGAACTATGATGGCCATAATAAGTTTTTAACGACAATTGAGGATGATGCCTTTATTGGATGTAATTCAAACTTAGTAGCCCCGGTTACTGTTGGTAAAGGAGCGTATGTTGCAGCAGGGTCTACAATTAACCAGGATGTACCTGCAGAGGCTTTGTCCATTGCCCGCTCCCGCCAAACGAATAAAGAAGGCTACGCTGCAAAGATCCAATCGAATAAAAAAGATTAACGGAGGGTTTAAATCCATGGCAACTGGCTATAAGGATTCAGCATTGAAGGTATTTTCTCTTAACTCAAACCCTGAGCTTGCAAAAGAGATTGCTGAGAATATCGGGACAGATTTAGGAAAGTGTACAGTCACCAGCTTCAGTGACGGGGAAATTCAGATCAATATCGATGAAAGTATTCGCGGGTGCGACGTCTATGTCGTTCAATCAACATGTGCTCCAGTTAATCAGCACATTATGGAACTGTTAATTATGATTGATGCGCTTAAACGTGCTTCGGCAAGAACGATCAATATTGTTATGCCTTACTATGGTTATGCAAGACAGGATCGGAAAGCGAGAGCGCGTGAGCCGATTACAGCCAAGCTTGTAGCGAATTTACTTGAAACGGCTGGAGCGTCCCGAGTTATTATGCTGGATCTGCATGCACCGCAAATCCAGGGATTTTTCGATATTCCAATCGATCATCTGGTAGGAGTGCCGATTCTGTCTGATTACTTCGATTCGAAGAACTTTGATGATGTCGTCATCGTCTCTCCTGACCACGGCGGTGTGACCAGGGCACGGAAGATGGCCGATCGGTTAAAAGCACCGATTGCGATCATCGATAAGCGCCGTCCTAAACCTAATGTGGCTGAAGTAATGAATATCGTTGGTAACGTAGAAGGAAAAACAGCGATTATGATTGACGATATTATCGATACAGCGGGAACGATTACGCTGGCAGCCAACGCATTAGTGGAAAATGGAGCCAAGAACGTGTATGCTTGTTGTACGCACCCTGTTTTATCAGGCCCGGCGCTCGAGCGGATCGAAAACTCCAAGATTAAAGAGCTGGTTGTGACCAACACAATTCCGCTTGGAGAAGACAAAACGATCGACAAAATCACGCCACTCTCCGTTGCCCCGCTGATCAGCGAGGCTATCATCCGTGTACACGAGCGTCAATCTGTAAGCATCTTGTTTGATTAGTCCTGACTTTTGTAATGAAAAATGTTTAACTTCTGTTAGAAAAGGGAACCTGAAAATAATGAATGGTTAATTTAACTGGAGGAGATTATTTTGGCAATTACATTAAAAGCAAATCAAAGAAAAGAATTAAAGCAATCAGTGACACGTGAACTGCGGAACGAGGGAAATGTTCCAGGTGTTGTATATGGTAAAGATAAAGAGCCTGTTAACGTTTCTGTTAACAGCCTTGAGCTATTAAAAACCGTACGTGATGAAGGTAAAAATGCGATTATCTCATTAGATATTGATGAAGGATCAACAGTGAATGTTATGCTGCATGAATATCAGATCGATCCGTTAAAGGACGAGCTGATCCATGCCGACTTCTATATCGTGAACATGTCTGAAGAAATGGATGTAGAAGTTCCCGTGCATCTTGACGGTGAAGCAGCAGGAGCGAAAGAAGGCGGTGTCGTTCAGCAGCCGTTGTATGACTTATCAATCCGTGCGAAGCCAGGTGACATTCCTGATGAGATCTTAGTTGATATTTCCGAGTTGAACATTGGCGACTCCATTATGGTTAGTGATCTTAAAGCGTCTCGTAAATACGAGATTACAGAAGATGAGAATACGACCATTGTTTCTGTTACTCCACCGGAAGAAATGCCGGAAGAGCCAGACTTGGATAACGCAGATGCTGAGCCTGAACGCGTTGGGGAAGACAACGATGGCGAGGAATCGGAAGAGAATGAAAAGAACGAAGATAACTAATACTAAATATAGAACATGGGCGTAGCCGGCGGTTGCGCTCTTTTTTTACGTATACAGCATTCTGACATTTTTTTTATCATAGATTTGTTATAATAAAGCGGATATGAATGACTGAATAAAAGGAAGATTGTATATGAAGTGTATTGTTGGATTAGGGAATCCAGGTAAGAAATATGAGAAAACACGCCATAATATAGGCTTTATGATTCTCGATGAATTAGCGGAACAGAACCAGTGGACGATCTCTCAAGAGAAATTTAGAGGTCACTATACGGTAGAGCATGTAGGCGGTGAGAAGATCCTGCTTCTTAAGCCGCAGACTTACATGAATTTATCCGGTGAATCACTTCGCTTGTTCATGGATTATTATGATATAGAGGAAGAAGATATTCTTGTCATTTATGATGATTTAGATCTGCCTCCGGGTAAAATAAGACTTCGTCAAAAAGGAGGACATGGCGGTCACAATGGCATTCGCAATATAATCGATCACTTAGGCACGAAGGACTTTAATCGTTTACGTGTGGGAGTAGGACGGCCTGTAGGATCGACCACCGTGGTGGACTATGTACTCAGCTCGTTTAGTAAAGAACAGCAGGAAGCCGTTAGGGAAGCAGTTATCCAGTCAGTTAAAGCTTGTGAATCATGGATGGAGCTCCCTTTTAACGAAGTGATGAATGAATTTAACATAAAATAAGAACTGTATAAGGTTGTAGGAAGCCGGCAACAATAGTGACATGTACTGCTAACAAGGAGAGTGTATGTATGCGAATCAACTATATATGCCGGCACTGTCAACGCCAAGTAGGAAAACTGGATCGGGAAAGGATCGAGGTTTCTGAGCTTGGCTTAGAGTGTTTGTCGGAAAATGACCATCGAGAAATGATTACGTATGATTGGGAAGGGAATATGAACATAAAAACGATTTGTGATTCATGTGAAAGATCCCTTCAACAGCATCCTCATTATCATGAGTTAGACTTTTTTATTCATTAAACCGAAACGACTCCACTGGCGAGCGTTTCTGGTGGTGGAGGAGTATGTTATGGACGGTATAAAAGAGTATTTGTATCCTCAAGACGATATTCATTCCGTGGTAGAAGGCTTTCAATCGGGAATGAATGAGCAATTGGTGGCTGGATTATCTGGAGCATCGCGTAGTTTAATGATTTCATTGCTTCATGAATCGTTAGAACGACCTGTATTAGTAGTAACCCATCAGCTCATACAGGCTCAGCAGCTGTATGATGATCTAGCAGAGCTGAGCGATAAAGAAAGCGTTCATCTCTATCCGGTTAACGAACTGATTGCTTCGGAAATTGCGGTGGCAAGTCCTGAATTAAGGAGTCAGCGAATCGAAGCGCTCAGTCAATGGCTGACGCAGAAATCGGGCATTTTAATTGCCCCTGTAGCGGCACTTAAACGGATTATGCCGCCTAAATATTACTGGGAGCACAATATGCTCCCTTTTCGTGTTGGTGAAGATATTGATTTAGATGATTATTTAAAACACTTCATTCAAATGGGCTATGAGCGAACTGAAATGGTGGCAAGTCCCGGTGAATTCTCCCTTCGCGGGGGGATTATCGATATTTATCCGTTAACCTCAGAATATCCTTATCGTATCGAGCTTTTTGATACAGAGGTAGATTCTATTCGTACGTTTGATTCGGAAACTCAGCGCTCAAAAGATAAATATGATTCCGCCCATATCGGCCCGGCGACAGAAATGCTGCTCACCGAGGAAGACTTTACAAGGGCTTCCCACAAGCTTGAGGAAGCTTTGAGTCACTCATTAAAGAAATTAACCAAATCTGAAGATAAAGAGACGCTCACTTCATATATTGAACGTGATATTGAGCAGCTGCGGCAGCGTGAGCGTTTTCAGGAAATGTATAAGTATATTGGTTATTACTATGAAGAACCCGTAAGTTTATTAGATTATCTGCCGGACAATGGACTTATTGTGATGGATGAAGTCAGTCGAATTCAAGAGACAGCTGGCCGCTTAGATGAGGAGGAAGCGGAATGGCATAACAGTCTGCTTGAAGTTAATCAGATGGTCCGCGATTTGCGAATTTCATTTGACTGGCATGACACATGGGCTGCCATGAAGCAGACAAAGCTTTATTTGTCGGTTTTTATGCGGCATATTCCAAATACCCATCCACAAAATATCGTGAACATTTCCAGCCGCCAAATGCAGCAATTTCATGGACAGATGAATTTGTTGAAAACTGAAATGGACCGCTGGATGAAGCAGAACTATAGTGTGATTATCTTAGCTCCTGATGAGACAAGGGCTGAGAAGATCCACTCTGTACTGCTGGATTATCAAATGGAAGCTGTCGTGGCAAAGCAAGCTCCTAAGCTTCCCGTTAATACCCCCACCATTGTTAAAGGGAACATAAGCAGCGGCTTTGAGTGGCCCATGCATAAGCTTGCAGTCCTGACTGAGAATGAACTGTTTAAGAAGCGTACCGCTAAACCGAAGCGCCGGCAGAAAATTTCAAATGCAGAGAGAATAAAGAATTACCAGGAGCTTAAGGTTGGCGATTACGTTGTCCATGCGAATCACGGCATAGGAAAGTATATTGGGATTGAAACTTTAAAAGTCGGCGATAGTCATAAAGACTTTTTAATGGTGAAATACTCAGGCAATGACAAGCTGTTTGTTCCGATTGACCAAATTGATTTAATTCAAAAATATGTAGGATCTGAAGGCAAAGAGCCAAAAGTGTATAAACTCGGCGGCAGCGAGTGGACGAAGGTAAAAAAACGCGTCCAGTCGTCTGTCGAAGATATTGCGGATGATCTTATTCAGCTTTATGCCGAGCGGGAAGCGTCGCGCGGGCATGCTTTTGAGGAAGATGGCGAAATGCAGCGTGATTTTGAAGCAGCTTTTCCTTATGAGGAAACAGAAGACCAGGTTCGCTGTATTGAAGAGATTAAAGAGGATATGCAGAGAATCCGACCTATGGACCGCCTGCTTTGCGGGGATGTGGGCTATGGTAAAACGGAAGTTGCGATACGAGCTGCCTTTAAAGCTATTGAAAACGGAAAACAGGTCGCACTGCTTGTACCTACAACTATCCTCGCCCAGCAGCACTACGAAACCATGCAGGAAAGGTTCCAGGATTTTGGAATAAATATCGGCCTGCTCAGCCGTTTCCGGACGAAGAAGCAGCAAAAAGAGACGACTGACCGATTGAGAAAAGGGCTGATCGATATTGTTGTCGGTACTCATCGAATTCTATCAAAAGATATTCAATTTAAAGATCTGGGTCTGCTGATTGTTGATGAAGAGCAGCGTTTCGGAGTTAAGCATAAGGAAAAAATTAAGCAGCTTAAGGCCAATGTTGACGTCTTAACGTTAACAGCTACACCTATTCCTCGAACATTGCATATGTCCATGCTGGGCGTCCGGGATTTGTCAGTCATTGAAACCCCGCCCGAGAACCGTTTTCCAATTCAGACCTATGTGCTGGAATACAATCCTGTATTTATGAGAGAGGCTGTCGAGCGGGAGATGGCACGCGACGGCCAAGTTTTCTTCTTATTTAACCGGGTCGAAAATATTGAGAGGATGGCACAGGAAATTTCCGCTCTTGTTCCTGAAGCACGTGTGGCGTTTGCTCATGGACAAATGAACGAAACTGAACTTGAAAATGTCATGTTCTCATTCTTAGAAGGGGAATTTGACGTACTTGTGAGCACTACGATAATTGAAACAGGGGTAGACATTCCGAACGTTAACACGCTGATTGTATTTGATGCTGACCGTATGGGGCTCAGCCAGCTGTACCAGCTTCGGGGAAGAGTAGGGCGTTCCAACCGCGTGGCGTATGCTTATTTCACCTACCAAAAAGATAAAGTGTTAACCGAAGTGGCTGAAAAACGACTGCAGGCCATTAAGGAATTTACCGAATTAGGCTCAGGGTTTAAGATTGCTATGCGGGATTTATCCATCCGCGGGGCCGGGAATTTGCTCGGAGCCCAGCAGCATGGCTTTATAGATTCCGTAGGGTTCGACATGTACAGCCAGATGCTTAAAGATGCTATTGAAGCGAAGCGTCAAGGCAAGGAACCAGAAGCGATTCAGCCTTTCCAGACAGAGCTCGACTTAAATATTGATGCATATATTCCAGAGGATTATATAGCTGATGAGAAGCAAAAAATTGACATGTATAAGCAGTTCCAGGCTATTGAATCCGTAGAAGACATTCATGACCTGCGTGATGAATTGATAGATCGTTTTGGTGATTACCCTGATGAGGTAGAGAACTTATTCCGCGTTTCATCAATCAAGTATTATGCTAAACAAGCGCGTATCGTATCTATTTCAGAGAAGAAACGTAAGATTGAAATGATGATGGAAGCCGGACAAAGCCAGCAAATTGATGGGGCTAAATTGTTTGAAGTTGCGAATGAATTTGGCCGCATGATTCAACTTGGCACAGAGGACGGCCAGTTAAAAGTAACCATAACATGGGACCGTCAGGCTCAAGCGAAACGCTATGACGTGGTCGAAGAATTTTTGGCGAAACTTCCTCGGTTAACAAGGGAAGCAACAAGTGCATAACTTTAAGGGCGCCTTTATTAAATAGTTTAAAGGCGTCTATTTTATATAACGAGATTAAGGTTTAACGAAGCCCGCCCTAAGTACAATACACCTTAAGTGATTCTAAATTGTTAACTCGTCCAATCGATGATCCAGTAAACGAATTAAAAGTAAGACCATAAATTTAGGGAAACGCTGGTATTTCTACTGCTTCAACTGCTTTTCTATTTTTTATGCATAGGTTTTTTATGGTGTATCATACTATATTTATCACCCATTTATTCTGTATGGAAATTTTGTCAGGATAATGAAGGTTGTAGCATCATGAAAGGGAGGCAGCATTAGAATGAAAGCAACTGGTATTGTTCGTCGTATCGATGACTTAGGTCGGGTTGTTATACCTAAAGAAATTCGTCGCACATTACGCATTAGAGAAGGGGATCCACTAGAGATCTTCGTTGATCGTGAAGGTGAAGTTATTTTGAAAAAATATTCGCCGATCAGTGAGCTTGGCGACTTCGCTAAAGAATATGCGGAGGCGTTGCACGATTCATTAAAGGTTCCTGTCCTTATTTGTGATCGTGATGAATTTATTGCCGTCGCCGGCGAATCGAAGAAATCTTATTTAAACAGGCAGATTGGATCTCTTGTTGAACAGGTCCTGGACAAGCGGTCTTCAGAGTCAGAGAAGCACCCACAGCCTGTTGAGATCGTGCGTGATCAGGAAGAGGACGTTATTTCTTATATTATTTATCCTATCATTGCGCAGGGTGATCCCATTGGCTGTGTAGCCATATTTAACAAAGAAGGTTCACCGATTGAAGAAGGAGCAAAAATGGCTGTAGAGACGGCCGCTCATTTCTTAGCGAAGCAGATGGAATAAGACGAGAGCCAGGTCTACGACGAGATCTGGCTTGTTTTATGCTATAATGGAAGACAATTCTAATGTTAGACGGAAAGGGTAAACCATGGAACAAACCAATGCATCGCACCGGCTGGTAAAAGGGGCACTTTTACTTACAATGGCCGGACTGATAGGCAAAATTCTAAGCGCAGCTTACCGGATTCCGCTGCAAAACATTGCGGGCGATGTCGGCTTTTATATTTTTCAGCAAATTTATCCAGTGCTCGGTATGGCCCTTATGCTTTCACTATATGGGTTTCCGGTAGCTGTTTCTAAACTTGTATCTGAGTTGAATGATCAAGGGTATAAACTTACCCTTCGATCTTTTTACATACCAGCGTTTACCTGGTTATTTATTATATGCGGCAGTTTCTTTCTTCTGGGATTTACACAGGCCGAGCGAATTGCTTCCATAATGGGGGATGAGAAGCTCACTGCTTCGTTGAAAGCTGCCTTTTTTGTATTTCTGATACTTCCATTTGCTTCTTTGCTCCGAGGGGTTTTTCAAGGGAAAGGTATTATGGAGCCGACAGCCGTCTCGCAGGTAAGTGAGCAGGTTATCCGGGTCGTCGTCATTATTGGTACCGCAATATACGTATCGAACGCTGGAGATCTTTATCAAATCGGAATAGGAGGGGCCTGGTCTTCTATCGCGGGGGCTGTAACGGCAGCTGTCGTTCTCTTTGCTCTCTGGATTCAAAGGGAGAGGCCGGCTGTGGGTGAAAGGGCATACCCACCTTTCTATTTTGCCAGAACCATCCTTTTCTATGGGCTGTTTATTTCATTAAATTATATGCTGCTCTTATTTCTTCAACTAATTGACGCTCTTACTCTTGTACCTGGTCTGCAAACGGCGGGCTTTGCCTTAGAAGAAGCCAAAGCAGCAAAAGGAGTATTTGACAGGGGGCAGCCATTAATTCAATTAGGGACAGTACTCTCCTCTTCTCTGGCTCTGGCGTTAGTCCCGTCGGTTACAAAAGAGCGGAAATTGAAGGAGCCGTACCAGGTGGAAGGCTTCATATTCGGCGGGGTGAAATACTGCCTGTTACTCGCTGCGGCAGCAACCGCTGGACTGGTCATACTCTTTCCTTATGTGAATGAAGTATTCTTTCAGGATTCAAAAGGTACGGCTCCACTTCAGCTTCTGATGATTGTTATCCTGTTTAGTTCGTTGTCGATTACTTTTTCCTCTCTTCTGCAAGGGCTGGGGAAAGTAGCTCATACAGCAATCGTCACGGCGCTTGCTTTATTCGTAAAGTGGGGACTGAATTTATGGTGGATTCCTCAGCATGAGGAGATGGGAGCGGCAGCTGCTTCAGTTGTTACGGTCGGTTTTGTAGTAGTGTGTCATCTATTTTTATTACATAATGAATATAAGGCCGTAAATTGGGTAAGTCTTCCATGGCTCTCTATTACAGGAGCGCTTACAGGTATGGCTGTGTTTTTAGTTATCGTAAAGCCTTCGATGGCGGGAATCGATAATCGGCTTGCTTTATTGGTTTATCTACTGATTATCATAGCGTTTGGGGCAGCTGTTTATCTTTATCTGCTGATCCGCTTCAAGGCGCTTAAACGTAGGGAGTTAGAGCTGCTCCCTTTTTCAGAAGTGCTGGTTAAATTATTACCGAAAGGAAGAGAATGATGAATAGAGTTTCAGTGATCGGTCTTGGGGCTGGGGATCTGGACCAGCTGCCTTTAGGAGTATATCGACAATTGCAGCAGGTGGAGGGTGTCATTTATGCACGAACCCTGGATCATCCTGTAGTTGCAGATTTACAAAAAGACGGACTTGTCTTTAAGAGTTTTGATGAGGTTTATGAGAGTTCGAATGACTTTAACGAAGTGTATGAAAAGATTGTTTATCAGCTGGCTGAAGCGGCGCAAAAAGAGGATATTACGTATGTGGTTCCAGGGCATCCGATGGTTGCTGAACGTACGGTCCAGCTGCTGATTGAGCACTCTGAGCTGGAGGTCGATGTAAAAGGCGGGCAAAGCTATTTGGATGCTGTATTTACGGCTTTGCATATCGACCCAATTGACGGACTTCTGTTTGTGGATGCGACGTCGTTTGTACGGGATGAGCTGCAGCTTCAGCATCATGTTGTATTTTGTCAGGTATATGACTCCATGATAGCCTCCGAGGTAAAATTAATTCTGCTTGAGGATTTGCCTCCTGATTATGAGGTAACAGTGGTAACCGCTGCAGGAAGCAGCAGCGAAAAGCTGACGACCGTGTTTTTGGAAGACTTAGACCGTTCTGTTGAGGTGAATAATTTAACAAGTGTCTATGTTCCGCCTGTCGATAAAGCTCACTTAAACCATCAATTTTTCCGTCTGCGGGAGGTGATTCGGGATCTCCGTGGACCTGGAGGATGTCCATGGGATAGAAAACAGACCCATGAATCATTGAAAAAGTACTTGATTGAAGAAGCTTATGAATTCATTGATGCAGTCAATCGCCAGGATGATGACCATATGGTTGAAGAACTGGGGGATGTACTCCTGCAGGTTATGCTTCACAGTCAGATTGGAGAGGATGAGGGTTACTTTACAGTGGATGACGTCATTTCTTCGGTAACAGATAAAATGATCCGCCGTCATCCTCATGTGTTTGGCGATGCTCATGTAAATGATGCTGAGGATGTGCTCAGCAATTGGGATGAAATTAAAAAAACAGAAAAAGGAAAACAGCCGGAATCTTTACTTGGCAGTGTACCTGGTAGTTTTCCTGCTTTGCTTCAGGCTGAAGAATTGCAGAAGAAAGCCTCAAAGGTAGGATTTGACTGGGACGATGTCGAATTAGTATTAGCAAAGGTTGAAGAAGAATGGCAGGAATTTATTGAAGCGAAGCAGGCGGGTGACCGGGAAGAGATGGAGAAAGAGTTCGGAGACTGGTTATTTGCAATTGCGAACGCAGCACGTCATTATAAAATTAACGGGGAGACCGCATTACAACGGACGAACCAAAAATTTCGTGACCGTTTTTCCTCGATGGAAAGGCAAGCTGGTAAGTTAAATCGAACGTTAGATGATTATTCATTAGAGGAAATGGAGCAATTATGGGTTCAGGCGAAACAAGAAAGGGAGGAAGATAAAGCATGAGGTTGGACAAGTTCCTTAAGCTCTCAAGACTGATTAAACGTCGTACGCTTGCTAAAGAAGTGGCAGATCAAGGACGGATCAATATTAACGGTACACCGAGCAAGGCAGCGACCAAAGTGGCGGTTGGAGATGAACTGACGATTCAATTCGGCCAGAAAATATTAACCATTGAAGTGAAATCGTTACGCGAAAATGTAAAGAAAGATGAAGCCGCTTCGCTTTACGAAATTAAAAAAGAAGAACCTGTTAAACAGTAATGAAAAAGGCCCTTTAAAGCAGGGTCTTTTTGTTTTTTACAGGGCGCAGCTGATGGATTTTTACAGGTTCTAATTCCGTCCTTTATTTCATAGCTTGTACTAGAGAAGGAGGCTGTGAAAATGGAAGGGTATGATAAGAATATAAGTGGACGCAGTCATGTTCACCAGGCTGAACATAATGTAAAGGTGTGGAACCGCCGCAACCTTGAGATATCTGGCGTAAAAGAAGTGGACAGCTTTGATAGTGAAGAGTTTCTTTTGCAGACCTCAATGGGCTACCTCGTTATCCGTGGAGAAAACCTCCAAATGAAAAATTTAAATGTAGATGAAGGTGAAGTTGCTATTAAAGGACGAGTCTATGAAATGACCTATCTGGATGAAAACCATGGGGAGAAAGCTAAAGGTCTGTTTAGCAAGCTGTTCAAATGACGCTGACGACACAATTTATGACGATGATCTCTATGATCGCAGGCGGAATTTACGTAGGGGCAGCCATTGATACTTTTGAACGGCTGTTTCGTAAAAGAAACAAGAGGAGCTGGCTTGAATTCGTGTGGCAGTCTGCGTTTTGGATGACTCAGGCTGCTTTTCTTTTTTTTATATTGTATTCTGTAAACTATGGTGAAATCCGAATGTATATCTTTGTCGCCTTGTTCTGTGGGTATGCGGGTTACAGGGCATTGGTTCAGAAACTTTACAATCGCGTCCTGGAAGTAGCGATTCATATTGTTACGAGCATTTTCCGCTTTCTAAAGCGGTTATTTGACATCTTTATCGTATGGCCCCTCACAACACTAGTCATTATATCGAAAAATGTAGTAATATGGGTTTATAGAATTTTACTCAAGGGTATATTTATAGTGGTTACTGTCGCATTTTATCCTGTTTTGTTGATTTCTCGTGTCATTTGGAAGCTGTTACCGGAAAAAATAAAAAAATATTTACTCCAGTTAGCAGGATTTTACGTTACAATAAAGAATATTATAGTTAATAAATGGAATGGGAATAACAAAGACGAATAAGACAAAGATGCGTAGTAAGAACATGGACTGGAGTTCTGCACATTTATAAAGGGGGTCCAACGGAAATGGCAAATAAGTCTTCAGTTACTCGCATGGAATCTACATACGTGAAGAACTATGATGCTCAGTTGGAACGTCATGTCAGGAAAAAGAAACGTTTGATGCGAAGGATCCTGCTGTTCAGCCTTTTAATGATGATTGTTGCAGGCTCGATGGTTGTCTATCATTTCCAACAGCGGGCACTCCATGCCGAGAAAGTTGAAGAGTACAAGCAGTTACAAGCTGAGATGGACGAGCTGGAAAAAGAGGAAAAGAATTTAAACGAAGAAATTGAACTGCTAAACAATGAGGATTACGTATTGCAGATTGCAAGATCGAACTATTTCTTCTCTAAAGACGATGAAATTATCTTTAAAATGCCAAATGATGATCCATCTTATTGACACTCTTTTCAAAGCTTATATATAATAGTAAAGAAGGATATTTTTATCGAAATCTAAGGAGGAGCATTTTTTTTATGTCAATTGAAGTAGGCAGCAAGCTACAGGGTAAGGTAACGGGTATCACTAATTTCGGAGCTTTTGTAGAGCTTCCAGATGGGAAGACGGGGCTCGTTCACATTAGTGAAGTTGCCGATAACTATGTTAAAGACATTAACGAGCACCTTAGCCAGGGTGATGAGGTTGAGGTTAAAGTGATTAATGTCGGAGATGATGGAAAGATTGGTTTATCCATCAAGAAAGCAAAAGAGAATTATGGTCGCCGTGCGCCTAAGAAGCCTCGTAAACCTGCCGAGTCTTTCGAGCAGAAGATGAGTAACTTTCTTAAGGATAGCGAAGACCGCTTAGCATCACTGAAGAAGCAAACTGAGACCAAACGTGGAGGTCGAGGTGCTAAAAGAGGATAGCTTGCTGTCTAGGACAATAAGTAAAAGATGCGCGTTTATATAAAAGCAGGCCTGCTTATCAGTAGGCCTGCTTTTTCTATTATAGTAAATAAAGTGAGGTGGCTGACATGTCTGCGTTCCTATTATTTTTATTAGCAGGCTTAGCGGAGATTGGTGGAGGCTACTTAATATGGCTGTGGCTGAGAGAAGGGAAACCTTTTTATTTCGGAATCTCCGGGGCCATCCTGCTGGCTTCATATGGTGTGATTGCTACCTTTCAATCTTTTCCTGCGTTTGGAAGGGTGTACGCGGCGTATGGAGGGATATTTATCATATTGTCTGTCCTCTGGGGCTGGGGAATTGATCGTAAGATGCCTGATGTATATGACTGGACAGGAGCTGCAATATGTCTGCTCGGCGTGGCTGTAATGCTGTTAGGCCCGAGAGGTTAATTGTAATCAGCTTTTAGAAAGTTTAAAAACAATAAAAACAGTGGTGGATACAGCTTGAAGAAGCATACACTAATATATAAGGTAGAATCGGGATGAATTGATGGAGGTGGGCGCCATCGCTTCCTGGAGGAAGAACGTCTGGATTATGACAGGTGTTGTGTTAAGTGTGGGGCTTCCTCTTGTGATTTACTTTCTTATGAATTTAACGGATAGCGAAAACAACAGTGAATGGATCGGATTCTTCGGAAGTTATGCGGGGGCGATTGTTGGAGCTTTCGTTGCTTTAACTGTCAGCCGGATGCAGACAAAGAGTTCAAGAGATGACTTAAAGATTCAAATTGAAAAACAAGAACGACTCGCTGCTGAGCAGTTGGCCCAGGAAAAGCATTTACAAAGAATCGACAACAGAACATTTCTCGATTACACCATGTTCCAGGCACCTCTTTTAATGGAAGAGAGGCCTAAAGAAACTTCACGTATCTTGCTTCACGACCGCCTGCAGCTTTTTATTAACCATCATTCCAATCAGTGGCTGCGCGAGCAAATAGCTTTATTTATTAAGTTGGATTACTACGGAAGAGCACCTTGTATCCTGGATGTAACAATAAGGATGAACTTAGCATCTCCAGAGGAAAACTATACAGTAACGGTTTATAAAAATGGAATGAATAAAGAAGATCACCTCTATATACCGATAAGTATTGGGGAAGAAACAGAGCAGTTGACTAAGCTGGAAGTAACTTATACGACGTTATTTAAAGAAAAATTGAAATTTGTTAGTGATTTGATTCATAAAGTAGAACGTTACTATTCTATTAATGCTCAGAATGAAACACTTATCTATGAAAGGGAATTTAAAAATGAATCGTATATGTTCCCTGGTAATACGGAACTCACGTAATGAAAGTATGTAGTAGTACTTAATTGGCTCCTACTCCGGCATTATCAGGTATCTTTTTTCATTTATGATCCGCCTGCTTCTCAATGCTCTGCCGCTGCAAAAAAAGTAATTTCCTCTATTGGCTTTTAAAGAAATGCGCTGATACTTGCCAGATGCCAAAAAAACCGTCTTCCTCTATAAGGAAGACGGTTTTCATCGTGATGACCCGTACGGGATTCGAACCCGTGATACCGCCGTGAAAGGGCGGTGTCTTAACCACTTGACCAACGGGCCTGGTTAGTATGTAATTTTCTATGCATCCGGGCTTGTCTTATGCGAGTCGCATCTATCAAAGCCATTCAGCACTTGGTAGTAGCGGCGGAGGGGATCGAACCCCCGACCTCACGGGTATGAACCGTACGCTCTAGCCAGCTGAGCTACACCGCCATGTGGGTAGTGCTTTTAGGCACAAGAGTTATAGTACACTATGAAAAAAAACATGTCAATATAAAATAAAATTGTGAGACTAGTCTGTCAATTTCGATAAAGAATCTTGGATTATTTTGGATAAGTAACGAATCCCGTGGGTTTTATTTTGTAGAAATGACTTCCGTTTGTTGGAATTCAATCGAAGTTTTTGTTGTTGCACCTCTGTTGTTTTGACAAAATGATCCGCTTTGTTGTGTTTTAATGGGCATAACAAAAAGGAGTGGTGAATATTATGTTGGGGACGGTTATGAAACGAGCAGGTCGCGAAGCTATGTGGAGGGAGTCTTCGTTAAATCGGGGAATGGAGAAAATGGCGTTAACGGTATTTACTTTTCTATCGAATAAGGGTGTCTTCCATATGGCTCTCAGTTTGTTACTTGGACGGGCTGTCATCTTATCGTCGATGGCTCCGTTCGGTGTTGCTTTCTTAGCAGTGATCTGGTGGTTCAAGCGTCCGCTTATTCTGCCGGCAACTATGATGATGGCCATCGGTGCAGCTACATATAGTTATGGACATGCTGGATTTATTGCCGGGGCTGCAGCTTCGATTCTTCTATTAACAGGCTTGTTAAATAAACTTCACCAACCGCAGAAGTGGCTGCCGGTGATGGCGGCTCTGGCAAGCATGATCCCGCGTACGATCAGTCTCGCCTTTCTGGACCGGTGGCATCTGTACGAGCTCTTTCTTCTTATCTCAGAGGGAGTCTTAACTTTTACTCTTGTACTAATCTTTATGCAGAGTCTCCCGCTTTTATCACCGCAGCGCTATCATCCTACTTTAAAAAATGAGGAGATTGTTTGCTTCATTATATTATTAGCCTCCGTATTAACCGGGATGATCGGGTTTGAATATGAAGGTGTGGCGATGGTGGACGTGTTTTCTCGTTATTTAGTTATTTTACTGGCTTATATTGCTGGAGCAGCGATAGGGTCTACCGTGGGGGTGGTGACGGGACTTGTATTAAGCCTGTCTAATGTAGATCACCTTTATCAAATGAGCTTGCTTGCCTTCTCAGGTTTACTAGGAGGCTTATTAAAAGAAGGAAATAAACTGGGAGTAGGTGCAGGACTTTTTGTAAGTACCATATTAATGGGGTTTTATACAGGGGATGGATTGACTGCTTCATTATGGGCATCCTTCTTCGCGATCCTTCTGTTCTTTATGACGCCTGAACGATGGGTGAAGCGATTATCACGGTTCGTTCCTGGAACTGATGAACATCGACAGGAGCAACAGAAGTATTTACAAAAGGTCAGGGATGTTACGGCTGTTCGAGTGGGAAAGTTTTCTGATGTGTTCGAAGCTCTATCTAAGAGCTTTCATCATATAGAACGAAAGGAAAAGGAGGAGGATACCACCCAGGAAGTCGATTATTTTTTAAGTCATGTCACAGAAAAAACATGCCAGGCCTGTTTTAAAAAGGAGAAGTGCTGGATTAATCAGTTTGATGAGACGCACAACCTTATGACGGATCTAATGGAGGAGATCGATGAAAAAGAAGAAGTAAGCCGCATGATGCGGAAAAACGTGGATCAATATTGTGTAAAGTCCCAGAAGCTGATCGATACGATGAAGCACGAGTTATCTTTTTATCATGCTAATAAGCAGCTGAAGCAGCAGGTGCAGGAAAGCCGCAAGTTTGTCGCAGAACAGCTGCATGGTGTGTCGGAAGTGATGAACAATTTTGCGAAGGAGATTGTGAAAGAGCGAGAGCATCACGAGCAAAAAGAACACATTATTCATGAGGCCTTAGAGAGGCTCGGATTAAACGTAGCAAAGCTTGAGATCTATACGCTTGATACCGGCAATATAGATTTAGAGGTTATTTTGGAAATTGATCAATATCGGGGGGAAGGAGAAAAATTAATCGCACCGCTGCTTTCTGACATTCTTCAAGAGACCATTGTGGTTACAATGGAGGACATATCTCCATATCCCAATGGGCGGTGTTTGTTAACATTTGGTTCAGCTAAGCATTATACAATTGAATCGGGAGTCGCTCATGCTGCAAAAGGGGGAGGATTTATATCAGGAGACAGCTATTCAATGATGGAATTAGGAAGGGGGAAGTATGCCTTAGCGATTAGTGACGGCATGGGAAATGGAGAAAGGGCGCATGAGGAAAGTGTTGAAACCTTAAGACTGCTAAAGCAGATCTTACAGTCGGGTATTCAGGAATCGGTAGCTATTCAATCGATCAATTCCATATTATCTTTAAGGAGCAACGATGAGATCTTCTCCACCCTGGACTTGGCGGTCATTGATCTTCATTTAGCTACTTCGAAGTTTATTAAAATAGGAAGTACCCCGAGTTTTATAAAAAGAGGCGATCAAATCTTTTCAGTGGAATCGGGTAATCTGCCTATGGGTATCATTCGTGAAGTAGATGTAGATACGACAAGTGAGCAGCTAAAAGCAGGAGATCTGTTAATTATGGTAAGTGATGGAATCTTAGAGGGACCAAAACACGTCGAAAACGTGGAGTTGTGGTTGAAGAGGAAAATTCGCGAAATTAGACAGGAAGATCCGCAGGAAATAGCGGATATTTTATTAGAAGAAGTCATTCGTGCACAATCTGGAGGAATTGATGACGATATGACCGTATTAGTCGCACGGATTGATCATTACATGCCTGAATGGTCGGCCATCCCTTTTCAGAAAAAACAAGCATAGGGATACGTATATTCTTCCTCAGTTTCGGCGAAAATGGTCGTAACAAATGAGGAGGGAAGTTCGATGAACGCAGGTCGATTAAAGCAAATTCTGTTGTTAACCGATGGATGCTCAAACTATGGGGAGGACCCTGTGGCTGTAGCTGCACTGGCGAGGAATCAGGGGGTAACGGTCAATGTCATCGGCGTGCTCGATGACCTTCAGGCAGACGAACCGCAGGGCCTTAAAGAAGTAGAGTCGATTGCAGAAGCCGGGGGCGGGGTTAGTCAAATTGTTTATCAGAAGAATTTATCTGAGACTGTGCAGATGGTAACAAAGCAGGCAATGACTCAAACCATTCAAGGGGTGGTCAATAAGGAACTTCAGCACATACTAGGTGAAAGTAAAACGATTGAAGAACTGCCTCCAGAACAAAGAGGAGAAGTAGTGGAAATCGTAGATGATCTTGGGGAAACATGCCAGCTTGAAGTCCTCGTGCTTGTGGATTCAAGTGCCAGTATGCATCACAAGCTTCCTACGGTTAAAGAGGCCCTTGCTGATTTATCGTTAAGTCTTAATGCGAGAAGCGGATCGAACCAGTTCAGTATCTACTCATTCCCTGACCCGAAACATACCATCAAGCAAAGGGTAGAGTGGACGTCAGAATTGAGCGCGATGCATAATCTTTTTACAAGGTTGTCTAGTGGAGGCTATACTCCAACAGGGCCAGCTCTTAAAGAAGCCCTTTATGCATTTACGAATAAGTCAATTTTAAGAGATGAAGGCAGGGTGGATCCATATGAAGAAACCGGTTTTTAATGTAACCAATGGCACTCTTGTGCGCGGGAAATGGAACCATCATGCTTATCATGTCGTAAAGAAGCTTGGAGAAGGAGCTTGCGGGGCTGTGTACCTGTGTCAGAAGAATGGAATTATGTATGCGCTGAAAGTAGGGACCGAGAGCTCAAGGCTCATGCTTGAAGTGAATATGCTTAAGAAATTCAGCAAGGTCCAAGGAGTAAAGCTTGGGCCTTCTTTTGTTGATGTTGATGATTGGGCTGCTTCCAATGGCCAGACGTATCCTTTTTACGTTATGGAGTATATTAAAGGTGACTCCTTTGCCACTTTTCTTCGTGGAAAGAAAAAGGAATGGGTCGGCATTTGTGCGATGCAGCTGCTGAGTGATCTAGAGCATCTTCACCAGGCCGGCTACGTTTTCGGGGACTTAAAAACAGATAATTTATTGATTTCAGACTCTAAAGTCCAATGGATCGATGTAGGCGGCGTTACCGGCATAGGACGGGCCATTAAAGAGTACACAGAGTTTTATGACCGCGGCTACTGGGGATATGGTTCACGTAAGGCAGAGCCGGGGTATGACTTATTTGCTGTCACAATGATTATGCTTGAAACGGTATATCCTCAGCGGTTTACAGCTGAAAAGGACCCTAAAAAAACACTGCAGGATAAGCTAAAGCGCGCCCCTTTACCAAGTGAATACAAACGGGTAATTACTGCCTGCTGGCAAGGGAAATACCATTCGGCAAAAGAAATGAAAGAAGCGTTAGGCCAGATTTTAATGAAAAGAGTCCAGCCTCCTAAACAAATAACACGAAAAAGTCTCCATCACGAGGCATCGGAATGGGGAGAAATGCTTGGTGTCAGCTTTATTGCTGTCGTATTTTACGGCATCTCCGCTTGGAATTTATGGATGTAAAGGAAAGCTTTGCAGGAGGAGACTCTGGGGTGGTACGATGAGAGGAGATGTGATGGGAGGTACGCAGCAGGTGAAAGACGTGGAGAAATTTATTAACAAACATGAATTGCTTCATATGAATGACCGGGTGGTACTTGCTGTATCTGGCGGTCCAGATTCTCTCGCCCTTCTTCAATATTTCCAGCAAATTAAGCATGACTACAATCTGTCGCTTTACGTCGCTTCTGTTGATCATGGTTTGCGCGGGGAAGAATCGAGGCAGGATTTAGAATATGTCCGCTCCCTTGCCGGGAACCTGGGGGTACCGTTCTTTGGCACAAGTGTAGATGTTCCTGCATATAAGCAGGAAACCGGGATGGGGACTCAGGAAGCAGCAAGATTATTACGCTATCGTTACTTTAAAGAAGTGATGGATGAGGTGCAAGCAGATAAGCTGGCTTTTGGGCATCATGGTGATGACCAGGCTGAGACGATGCTTATGCAAATTACCCGGAGTGCGATGCCTGAAGCCATTCATGGGATGCCTGTAAAACGTCCGTTTGCTCGAGGCTCTATTATACGTCCCTTCCTCTGTTTAGAAAAAAAGCAGCTGGTGAAGTATTGTGAGCAGTATCAGATCAAACCACGTTATGATCCTTCTAATGAAGAAACGGATTACACCCGGAATGCGGTACGTAAGCATATCCTCCCTTTTATGAAAGAGGCCAACCCTAAGCTCCACCGCCACATGCAGCGGTTAAGTGAGCGTTTCACTGAAGAGAGAACCTTCATTCAAGAACAAGCGCTGCAAGTTTTAAAGAAGGTGAAAATGGAAGGTGGAAAAGGCGGGTTCACACAATTTTCAAAAACTGAGTTTCAAAAGCATCCGCTTGCTTTACAAAGAAGTGCCTTTCATCTAATATTAAACTATCTGTATGGTAATCAATTTGAAGAAATCTCCTACTTACATGAGGAGATGTTTTTTCACCTTTTAGATGAACAGAAACCTAATGCGAGTCTGGATTTTCCCAAAGGTTTAAAAATAATTCGAGCTTATGATGAGCTGACATTTACTTTTAGATCTGAAAAGGAAAATTCTCCGTTTTTTCAAACTTTATACATAGGAGAACAAGTGTCACTTCCGGATGGATCAACCATCTCGCTTACAGCGGGAGAAGACTCCCGGGAGCAGGGAAGCTGTGAATACGTTTGTGATTCTCATCACGTATCCCTGCCATTAATCGTGCGTAATCGTATGCCTGGAGATCGAATGGTACTTAGAGGAATGAATGGGTCTAAGAAGGTAAAGGATATTTTTATCGACCAAAAGATCCCTGCTCAGCTTCGCGATAACTGGCCGCTTGTCACGGATCATGATGGTCAAATCCTATGGCTGGTTGGTTTAAAAAAAGGTGAGGGATGTACCAGAGACTCTTCCGGTACATGGCTTCGATTACAATATAAAAAATAACTGAGAACGTAGGAGGAGCTTTCATGCACAACGAAATTGAGAAAATCTTAATTTCTGAAGAAGAGATTCAAAATAAGTGTAAAGAACTTGGAGCGCAGCTCACTGATGAATACGAAGGGAAATTTCCTTTGGCGATTGGTGTCCTTAAGGGAGCGATGCCATTCATGGCGGATCTTCTTAAACGAATAGAAACCCATTTGGAAATGGACTTCATGGATGTTTCCAGCTATGACGGAGGAATGCGTTCTACAGGAGAAGTTAAAATCGTAAAGGATTTAGACACTCAAGTAGAGGGCAGAGACCTGATTATTGTGGAAGATATTATTGACAGCGGCTTAACGTTAAGCTATCTTGTGGACTTATTTAAATATCGTAAAGCGAAATCAATAAAAATTGTAACGCTGCTTGATAAACCGGCAGGCCGAACATCTCATATTAAAGCCGATACCATTGGGTTTGAAGTGCCTGATGAATTCGTTGTAGGATATGGATTGGATTACAATGAAAAATATCGGAACCTCCCTTATATCGGTATTCTGAAACCAGAAGTGTATGGTGGATAATGAGATTGAATTTATATCTGCACTCAAACGTATTGGACGTAAGGGCAATTAGTTGTGTGTTTCGTTTTTTGTGTGATAACATTTACTATAGTTTTTCTCGCTTGGGAGGAGGTAGGAAATGAACCGGATATTTCGTAATACAATCTTTTACTTACTAATCTTCCTCGTAGTAATCGGCATAGTCGGTCTATTTAGAGGTCAAGGTGAGCCAGAACAAACATTAAATGTGAACGAATTTTACGATAGATTAAATAATGGTGAAATCGAAGAAATGACGATGCAGCCCACTAATGGTGTCATTCGTATCACAGGTTCAGTAGCAGGAAGTGAAGAAGGTGAAACGTTCACCGCAAACATTCCAGCTAACGAAGAAATCGTTTCTAATGTAACAGAAGAAGCTCAACAGCAAAGTATTTTAACCGTTGAAGAAGAAGAACAACCGAGTGTATGGGTGACGGTATTAACATCTATCATTCCGTTTGTGATTATATTTATCTTGTTTATCTTCTTGCTTAATCAGGCTCAGGGCGGCGGAAGCCGGGTCATGAACTTTGGTAAGAGTAAGGCGAAGATGTACAGTGAAGACAAGAAAAAGGTACGTTTTAAAGACGTTGCCGGGGCAGATGAAGAGAAGCAGGAGCTTGTTGAGGTCGTTGACTTCTTAAAAGATCCTCGTAAATTCTCAGCAGTAGGTGCACGTATTCCTAAGGGTGTTCTGCTGGTAGGACCGCCTGGGACAGGTAAAACATTGCTGGCGAGAGCCGTAGCCGGTGAAGCGGGCGTACCATTCTTCTCGATTAGTGGTTCCGACTTCGTAGAAATGTTTGTCGGTGTCGGTGCTTCCCGTGTACGTGACTTGTTTGAGAACGCGAAGAAAAATGCGCCATGTATCATTTTTATCGATGAGATTGACGCAGTCGGCCGTCAGCGTGGAGCCGGTTTAGGCGGCGGGCATGATGAACGTGAGCAAACGCTGAACCAGCTGCTTGTTGAAATGGATGGCTTTGGAGCCAACGAAGGAATCATAATGGTTGCCGCTACCAACCGTCCGGATATTCTTGACCCTGCCTTGCTGCGCCCGGGACGTTTTGACCGTCAAATTACGGTTGACCGACCGGATGTTAAAGGCCGTCAAGCAGTGCTAGGAGTTCACGCACGTGATAAGCCTCTAGCAGATAACGTTGATTTAAAAACTATTGCTCTTCGTACGCCAGGGTTCTCTGGTGCCGACTTAGAGAACTTATTAAACGAAGCGGCCCTTGTGGCAGCTCGTTCAGATAGTAAAGAAATTGACATGGTCCATGTGGATGAAGCAATTGACCGTGTTATTGCTGGTCCGGCTAAGAAGAGCCGTGTAATTTCTAAGAAAGAGCGCAATATTGTAGCTCACCACGAAAGTGGACATACTGTTATCGGTATGGTATTAGACGATGCGGATATGGTTCATAAAGTAACTATCGTTCCTCGCGGGCAGGCTGGCGGTTATGCAGTCATGCTTCCAAAGGAAGATCGATACTTCATGACGAAGCCTGAATTACTTGATAAGATTACCGGGTTACTTGGCGGACGGGTGGCTGAAGAAATTATGTTCGGAGAAGTATCAACAGGTGCTCATAATGACTTTCAGCGTGCCACCTCCATTGCCCGTAAGATGGTAACCGAGTATGGTATGAGTGAGAAGCTTGGCCCGCTTCAATTCGGCCAGAATTCAGGCGGGCAGGTATTCCTCGGCCGTGACATTCAAAATGAACAGAACTATAGTGATCAAATTGCTTATGATATTGATACTGAAGTTCAAAGGTTTATTACGGATAGTTATGATCGTGCTAAGACGATTCTCACGGAAAATAAAGATAAGCTCGAGCTTATTGCCGGCACTTTACTGGAAGTAGAAACGCTGGATGCCACTCAAATCGAGTCCTTATTTAAGAAAGGACGTCTTCCAACAGATGAAGAGCTTGAAGAAATTGCTGTCAAAAACAATAAGCAGCTTCGAGCGAATCAGGAAGAGCAGAAAGAGATTGATGAGCGTCAAGCAAATAATGAGAACGTACGAGTAAACTTGAAGTCTAAAGAAGACGAGCAGGAAACAACTGAGGATCAGGATTCATCATCTCAATCAACCACAGATGAGAGCTCCGATGACCAACAGGATAACAAGGATCGTAACGATCGCTCTTAATGAACAGAAAAGTCACATTTCCATAAAAGGGAATGTGACTTTTTCCTGTCTATACTTCTAAAGTCTTCATCACAATCCAATCTTTAATTGTGATATGATGGAAGCCGAAGGAAAAGAAACGGGAGGCTTTGCATATGATTTTCGTGCTTGATGTAGGGAATACGAATACTGTTCTCGGTGTATTCGAAAACAAGCAGTTGAACTATCAATGGCGTATTAAGACGGATCGTTACAAAACTGAAGATGAATACGGCATGCTGATTAAGTCGTTGTTTGACCATGAAGGTCTTACTTTTGAAGATATAGATGGAGTCATTATTTCTTCCGTAGTCCCGCCTATAATGTTTGCGTTGGAGCGGATGTCTCGATATTATTTTAAAAAAACACCGATGATTATCGGTGATTCGGCAATTGATCCCGGGTTACTAATGAAATACCCTAACCCACATGAAATAGGAGCTGACCGTATTGTTAATGCGGTAGGAGCGATTGAAGAGTATAAAACTCCACTCATTATTATTGACTTTGGGACTGCTACTACGTATTGCTATGTCAGCGGAAAAGGGGAGTACGTTGGCGGGGCCATTGCACCGGGTATTAATATTTCCATGGAAGCACTGTATGCAAAAGCCGCAAAGCTGCCGAAAATTGAAATTAAGAGTCCAGAACAGGTAGTAGGGTCTTCTACCGTTGAAGCGATGCAGTCTGGTGTCTTTTACGGTTATGTCGGTCAAGTGGATGAAGTGGTGCGCAGGATGAAGGAAACAGCTGAAGCGACACCAACCGTAGTGGCAACTGGCGGGCTGGCTACGCTGATTGGCGATGAATCGAGAACGATTGACGTGATCGATCCTTATTTAACATTAAAAGGGTTGAATAAAATTTATCAAAACAACAAAGATAATAAAGCATTCAAAGGAGAAGGATGATTTATGTCAGATTATTTAGTACGAGCTATTGGGTTTAACGGTCAAGTGCGCGCATACGCCGTGCAATCAACGGATACCGTTGAAGAAGCGCGCCGTCGTCAGGATTCCTGGGCAACAGCTTCAGCGGCGTTAGGTCGTACACTAACCATTAGTGCAATGATGGGAGCTATGCTTAAAGGCGAAGATAAACTTACTGCAAAGCTTGAGGGCAACGGTCCGGTTGGTGCAATTATTGCAGATGCCAACTCCAAAGGTGAAGTTCGAGGTTATTTAAAAAATCCTCACGTTGATTTTGATTTAAATAGTGTAGGTAAGCTTGATGTAGCCAGAGCCGTAGGAACGGATGGAACTCTCAGCATAGTAAAAGACCTCGGCATGAAGGATCATTTTACAGGTCAAGTCCCGATTGTTTCCGGAGAGGTTAGTGAGGACTTCACTTATTACTTTGCGAACTCTGAGCAGGTGCCTTCCGCTGTCGGAGCCGGAGTGCTTGTAGATACCGATCATTCCATATTGGCTGCAGGCGGGTTTATCGTGCAGATGATGCCTGGAGCTGACGAGGAGACGACTTCTGCCGTTGAGAAGCGGTTAAGTGAGATTGCGCCGATCTCTACGATGGTCCGTGAAGGGAAAACACCGGAAGAAATTCTTGAAGCTATAATTGGGCAGGATCAACTGCAGGTGCTTGATACCATGCCGGTACAATTTAAGTGCCACTGTTCCAGAGAACGAGTGGAAATTGCGATATCGAGTTTAGGCGATGAAGAAATTCAGCGTATGATTGATGAAGATGAAGGGGCAGAGGCGAAATGTCACTTCTGTAACGAAGCCTACAACTTTAATGAGAAAGAGTTAAAAGAATTGCAATCGAACCCTTCTTAAGCAATAGAATGAGCGAGCGAGACGAGAGATTATCGTTTCGCTCGTTTTTATTTAGGGAACAATTTTAACGAAATTGAGAGAAATGTTTGACAACAGCCTATGGATTGCGTACATTAGTATTAAATCCTATTAAAATACTTGGTTTTAGGAGTGAAATGATGAGAATTGCAAACAGTGTAAGTGAATTAGTGGGGCAGACCCCTTTAGTAAAACTGAACAACAGTGCTGATGAAAACAGCGCAGATATTTATTTAAAGCTTGAATACATGAACCCGGGCAGCTCGGTTAAAGATCGTATTGCTCTTTCTATGATCGAAGCGGCTGAAGAGTCTGGAGATTTGAAAGAGGATGACACGATCGTTGAACCTACAAGTGGTAATACAGGGATCGGTCTTGCTATGATCGCAGCTGCGAAAGGGTATCGCACGGTTCTTGTTATGCCTGATACTATGAGCCAGGAGCGTCGCAACCTTTTGCGTGCTTACGGAGCTGAATTAGTACTGACTCCTGGAGCTGATGGAATGAAAGGGGCTATCAAAAAGGCTTCTGAACTTCATGAAGAGTTCGGATATTTCATGCCTCAGCAATTTAATAACCAGGCGAATGTGAAGGTCCATGAGGAAACGACAGGCCCTGAAATTGTAGAACAAATGGGAGACCAGCTGGACGCATTCATTTCAGGTATTGGAACGGGTGGAACCATTACTGGTGCTGGGAAAGTATTAAAAGAGAAGTACCCGGAAGTGAAGATTCATGCCGTTGAACCAGAAGGCTCCCCGGTATTATCTGGCGGGCAGCCTGGACCTCACAAGATCCAGGGAATCGGAGCAGGGTTTGTTCCTGGAATTTTAAACACAGACATATATGATGAAGTCCATCAGGTAACCACTGAGGAAGCCTATGATTCTGCAAGAGAGGCAGCTAGAAAAGACGGAATTTTGGGCGGCGTTTCTTCAGGAGCTGCCATTCACGTTGCTAAGAAGGTTGCCAAACAACTTGGAAAAGGAAAGAAAGTAGTAGCTATTATTCCTAGTAACGGCGAACGTTACCTTTCTACACCTCTTTATCAATTCGACGAAGAATAATGACTCGAGCTGTGCACCTCTATAAAGGTGCACAGCTTTTTTGTTTTTAAAAGGGAGAATGGTGTAAAATAGAGAAAGAATTTATGTGCGAAAAGAGGAGTTTAAATGAGTTTTCAGCTAGTGACAGAGAGTCGAAGCTTTTCTCTGGAAGAGCAGACCCTGGTGATGGGCATTTTAAATATTACGCCTGACTCATTCTCAGATGGGGGACGTTTCAATCAATTGGACACAGCAGTCAAGCATGCTGTTCAAATGGAGGAAGATGGGGCTCATATTATTGATATAGGTGGCGAGTCAACAAGACCGGGCCATCAGCCGGTATCGGACCAGGAAGAAATCGAGCGAGTCGTTCCTGTTATTAAAGCAGTGAAGGAGCGTATTTCAATCCCGATTTCCATAGATACTTATAAAGAAGAAGTAGCAAGGCAAGCTGTCCGGGCTGGAGCAGAAATCATTAATGATGTATGGGGAGCAAAGAAGGAACCTGGAATTGCTGAAGTTGCTGCAGAACATGATATCCCCATTATTTTAATGCATAACCGGGAAGATAAAAATTATCGATCGCTAATTGAAGATATGAAAGAAGACCTGCAGAAAAGTATTAAGATTGCCAAAGAAGCCGGAGTGAAGGATCATCATATTATTCTTGACCCGGGAGTTGGCTTCGCGAAGACGATGGAAGATAATCTAGAAGTGATGAGGAAACTGGATCACTTTCATGAGCTGGGCTACCCATTGCTTTTAGGAACTTCAAGGAAGTCATTTATTGGACATGTTCTGGATCTGCCGGCAAACGAGCGGATGGAAGGAACAGGCGCCACTGTATGTTTAGGTATTTCAAAAGGAGTGCAAATAGTCAGAGTGCATGACGTTAAAGAAATCGTGCGGATGGCTAAAATGATGGATGCGATGACGAGGAGGTCAGGCTGATGGATCAAATTCAACTCAACGGTATGGAATTTTGGGGCTACCACGGACTTTTTCCTGAAGAAAATAAACTAGGCCAGCGTTTCTATGTCGATTTAGAATTAGAAATGGATTTAAAGCCGGCGGGGCATTCCGATGATATGGACCTCTCAATTGATTACGGTGAAGTATATGAAGTTACCAAAAATATTGTGGAAGGAAAAGCGCGATATTTAGTAGAAACTGTAGCCGAAAATTTAGCGGGTGAACTTCTTCATCACTTTAGTCAATTGGAAGCATGCCGGGTGAAGGTGACAAAGCCGGATCCTCCGATTCCTGGTCACTATCGCTCGGTGGCCATTGATATTTACAGGAGAAAAGAGGATGAATAAAGCTTATATTGCATTAGGCTCTAATCTTCAGGAGCGTGAACAGTTTTTAACAGAGGCCATTGACCTGATTAAGGGTCACGAACAAATCAATCTTAAAAACACTTCAAGCATTTATGAAACAGAGCCTGTTGGATATACAGACCAAAACTGTTTTTTAAATGCTGTAATAGAAGTTGACACCAGCTTGGAACCATTAGTCCTGCTTGATTACTGCCAACAGATTGAGGAAGAGCTGGGCCGAAAAAGAGTAATAAAATGGGGGCCGCGTACAATAGATCTTGACATTTTGCTCTATAATCAAGAGAATATGAAAGATGAACGTTTAACGATACCCCATCCTCATATGCATGAACGAGCCTTTGTAATGGTCCCTTTGGCTGAATTAAACCCGGGGATCTATATTCCTGCTTCAGGTGAGCGGGCTTTTGAAGTAGTCAGAGCATTTCCGGCAAGTGAACTTAATGGGATAAAACTTTGGAAGAAATAATTTTCGATAGAATATTGGCTGATACAAATACGAGGCAGCTTTGCACAGCCGTACCCGGGATTAAATGTAGGAAGGTGTAGCGGCTGGGAAATCGTATGGAAGTTCCAAAAATGGTGAACACACCTGTTATCGGCAATAGAGATGTCAATTCTTCTCGATTGTGCCTTAAAAGGGAAAAGCAGTGATAATAGAAATGCGCAAACATGCTTTCTTGTATTTAAAAGGTCTGAAAGGAAATGGAAGAGCACGCAACCGAAGCTTTAGGGATTTGCTGCTGACATTGGAGAAGCATGAAGGTTTCTTAACTGGTTGTGCGTTGACACTTTTCAAGGACTTTTCTATACTGAATCATAGTTAGAATACTGCCAGTCGCTTGCTGGCAGTTTTTATTTGTGAAATCGTTAGAAGTTTATATAAACCTTTAGAAGAATGGAGTGATGATCATGTCCGAAGAGCTCAATGACCAAATGCAGGTGAGACGGGAGAAGTTGAACTCATATAAAGAGCAAGGGCTGGACCCTTTTGGAAGCAAGTTTGAACGTACAGCACTTGCTAGTGATTTGCAGTCCCAGTATGACGAGTATACGAAAGAAGAGTTGGAAGAGAAACAATTTCCGGCAACGATCGCAGGTCGAATTATGACGAAGCGCGGAAAAGGAAAAGCTGGCTTCGCTCATATTCAAGATCTCAGCGGTCAAATCCAGCTGTATGTTCGAAAGGATGCTATTGGAGAAGACGCCTATGCCGTCTTTAAATCCGCGGATATTGGAGATATTGTTGGGGTTTCCGGCGAGATGTTTAAGACAAACGTAGGTGAACTTTCCGTTAAGGCGAATAAATTTGAAATCTTAACGAAATCCCTGCGTCCTTTACCTGAGAAGTTCCATGGTCTTAAAGATGTAGAGCAGCGTTATCGTCAACGTTACTTAGATTTGATCACAAACCCGGACAGTCGTGATACTTTTGTTTTACGTAGTAAAATTATTCAATCAATGCGCAGATACCTGGATAACTTAGGATTTTTGGAAGTAGAAACACCAATGATGCACAGCATTCCAGGAGGTGCTTCTGCTCGTCCATTTGTGACTCATCATAATGCTCTTGACATGGAGCTTTACATGCGCATTGCGATCGAACTTCATTTAAAGAGGTTGATTGTAGGCGGCATGGAGAAAGTTTATGAAATAGGCCGTGTCTTCCGTAATGAAGGAGTTTCTACTCGGCACAACCCTGAATTTACGATGATAGAACTTTATGAAGCTTACGCAGATTATCATGATATTATGAGCTTAACGGAGCACTTAATTGCTCACATTTCTAAGGAAGTGTTAGGGACAACTAAAGTTCAGTACGATGAGCAGGAAATAGATTTAGAGCCGGATTGGACCCGTCTTCATATGGTGGATGCCGTTAAAGAATACACTGGCGTGGACTTTTGGAAGCAGATGAGTGATGAGGATGCTCGATCCTTGGCCAAAGAACACGGTGTGGAAATTCAGGAAACGATGACATTCGGCCATATTGTAAATGAGTTCTTTGAACAGAAAGTAGAGGAGAAGTTAATTCAGCCTACTTTTGTTTATGGACATCCTATTGAAATATCTCCATTAGCTAAGAAGAATCCAGAAGATGCTCGCTTCACTGATCGATTTGAATTGTTTATCGTAGGAAGAGAACATGCTAATGCATTCTCTGAGTTAAATGATCCTATTGATCAACGTGAACGCTTCGAAGCACAATTGAAAGAGAGAGAAGAAGGAAATGACGAAGCTCACCTGATGGATGATGATTTCCTTGAGTCTTTAGAATATGGCATGCCACCGACAGGCGGTTTAGGAATCGGAATCGATCGTTTAGTTATGCTTTTAACGAATTCTGCCTCCATTAGAGATGTACTGCTTTTTCCTCAAATGAGAAACAGATAGCAGAAAACAAAAGCTTTCGGCTCTTTTTTAGGAGCTGGAAGCTTTTAATTTTAACATCAATCGTCAGAATTAACTTTTAATTAAATTTGCACTTGATGTGTAACTTGAACCGTGATATATTATTAAACGTCGCAACAAGAGACGCGGCATTACAGCAAAACAAAATTAATAATCACAAAAAAGTTGTTGACTTAAACTTGAATGCGTGATATATTAATTAAGTCGCCATTTTGAAGCGGCAA
>NZ_OESS01000004.1 GCF_900240285.1 Halobacillus sp. Marseille-P3879 | reverse complement strand
GATGAGATTTCCCCTTACGCCAAGTAAGTAAGATTCCTCAGAGACGATGAGGTCAATAGGTCCGAGGTGGAAGCGTGGTGACACGTGCAGCTGACGGATACTAATCAATCGATGACTTAACTACAAGACTTTGTGAAAGGCGTTTCGTACCAAGGATGATTCATAAAGCTTATCCAGTTTTGAGGGTTCATCTCTATATGATGTGGTGGCGAAAGCGAAGAGGTCACACCTGTTCCCATGCCGAACACAGCAGTTAAGCTCTTCAGCGCCGATGGTAGTCGGGTTTACCCCCGTGAGAGTAGGACGCTGCCACGTCGTTTTATCAAGCTTCTCAATATTATTCCACAGTAGCTCAGTGGTAGAGCAATCGGCTGTTAACCGATCGGTCGTAGGTTCGAATCCTACCTGTGGAGCCACTTGCTTCCATAGCTCAGTGGTAGAGCACTTCCATGGTAAGGAAGGGGTCGCCGGTTCAAATCCGGCTGGAAGCTCTGTGAAGTTTAGTTTAATTATACTCAAACCAAGCTTTTGCATTTAGTGGAAGCTTTTTTATTTGTCTGCGCTTAGCACAAGGAGCCTGTAAGAAGGCCCTTGGGCTTTTTTGTATTGAGATTTTAAGCAAGTTTAACTTTTTAATTTTATGTCGAATAATATGGGTGTTTTCTCTTACTTTTTTTACAACAATAGACATAAAAATCACAAGAAGGCACTGAAGACACTAAAAGTCCTTAAGAGCCCAAATATGTTGTTGATTTTCACAAGTAGTCAACCTAAGCCATACTTTTTTTAAAAAAAATGAAAAGAATGGTGAATTAGACAAGAACTTTCCCAACTTTACTTTTTTCTTAACCTCTTTATAAACCTTACATATTACTACTAGCCTAGATATGAAGGAGAGATTAAATGGCTATAAATGTAAGTTAATGACTTATTTTAATTATTTAAGGTCTAAATGCTTAGGAAATATTCGACTATATAGTCTGTAAATCCTTATTACCGTTCGTGATCTAGCGGATTTTGTCACTATAATATAGGATAATTTTAACAGCTAAGAATCGTAAAACTAAAAAATCCAAAGAGAAGGAGGTCGGAACAGATAGTAACGTCTCCCCTAGATTTTATTGAAAGGAGCGTAAATGAATGAGAAGAAAGAAGAGGATAGTAAAGTCGGTTAGTATTTTGCTTATTACTGTTTTGATTTTATCTTTCTTTAATATGACAAGTGTAAGTTTCGCAAATGAATCGAATAATTTGTCAGTGAAAGATAGCAAGCAAACAGCTAGTAAAATTAACGAAGACCTTTCTGCATCATTCAAAGAAGAAGATCAAGTCACTTATTTGGTCAAAATGAAAGAACAGGCAGATACTAAAAAAGCAGCAGACGAAGCCGTTCAGAAATTAAAAGATAGTAAAGCTTCAGTATCTGCAAATGAATTAAAACGCGTACAAAATTCTGCCGTCGTTCATGAATTACGTGCAACATCTAAAGATGCACAGAACCAGTTAAATAACTATTTGAATAAGGCTGAGGAACAAGGGGATGTGACAGATTTTCAATCTTACTACATCGTGAACGCTTTCTCAGTTACCAGTAATAAGAAAGCAATGGAGGAAATATCTACATTCGCTGAAGTTGAGAAAATCCTTCCTAACCGGACAAGGAAAATTTATCAACCAGTAGAAGCTCCGAAAAATGAGGTGAAGGCCGATACGCTTGATGTTGCTTCGTGGGGCATAGACCGTATTGGTGCGGAACAGGTATGGGATGAAACCGGAATAGACGGCTCTGGGGTAGTCGTCGCAAATATTGATACAGGAGTTCAATGGGACCATCCAGGACTTATGGAAAAATACCGTGGTTTTAATGCGGAAAATCCAGATCAGGTAGACCATGAATTTAATTGGTACGATGCCACTGCTGATGAACCAGAGCCTTATGATGACCAGGGACATGGTACACATACAATGGGAACTGTGGCTGGGTCTGAAGATGATGACTCTAATCAAGTAGGTGTAGCTCCGGGCTCGAAATGGATTGCCGTTAAAGCATTTACCTCGGCTGGAGGAACAGATGTAGATTTACTCGAGGCTGCGGAGTGGTTATTAGCACCTAAAGATGAAGAGGGGAACCCACACCCTGAAAAAGCACCTGATGTCATTAACAACTCGTGGGGCGGTGGACCTGGACTTGATGAATGGTATCGAGAAATGGTTCAGAACTGGAGGAACGCAGGGATCGCTCCTGTCTTCTCTGCAGGAAATGATGGAGAGACAGGGGATGGAAGTATTGCAGCCCCTGCTAACTACCCAGAGTCTATTGCTGTTGGTGCAACTGATAATACTGATGATTTAGCTTATTTTTCTTCGGTAGGTCCATCACCGTACGATGGGGAAATTAAACCGGATATCTCTGCCCCGGGAGTGAACATCAACTCGACGGTGCCTGGCAGTGAATATGACGATACGTATAGTGGAACCTCAATGGCAGGCCCGCACGTAGCTGGTACTGTAGCATTATTGCTCGAAGCTGATCAATCATTAACGGTCGATCAAATTGAAGAGCTGTTATATGATACAGCAGACCCGGCTACGAGTGACGACTACCCGGATGATCCTAACGAAGGGTTTGGAAATGGAATCACAAACGCTTATACGGCTGTTTCTGCTGTTGTTTCCGGTATAGGAGAAATTATTGGAAATGTATATGAAGAAGGTGACGACACGGAAGCTCCGGTAATTGAACATGAGCCGCTGACAGAGTCATATAAAGGTCTTGAACTGCCTATTGTGGCTGATATCTCAGACAATGTCAGTGTTGATCATGTTGAAGTACAATATCGTGTTGATAATGAAGAATGGCAGACGGCCGATGCAGAATTAATTGAAGGCAATTTTGAAAACGGTACGTACCAAGCTTCGATACCAGGTGACAACCTAAATGGGGAATCACTTGAATATAAGCTGATGGCTGCTGATTTTGGAGAAAATGAAGCAGAATCAGATGTTTACACCATAGAGTTACAAGATGGCATCACAGTAGGGTATTCGGAGAATTTTGAGAACACACCTGCTGGCTGGGTGTCGTTTGGCGAAAGCAACTCATGGGAGTGGGGCGAACCGGATTCGGGACCTGATGGAGCAGCTTCAGGTGAAAAAGTTTACGCTACCAACCTTGAAGGTACTTATGAATCGAATGCTGATATGACATTAAGACTCCCGCCGGTAGAGGTACCTGTTGGAGATACGTATCTACAATTTAAATCATGGTATGAGTTAGAAAGGAATTATGACTACGGCCATGTTGTAGTCTCAACAGACAATGAAAACTGGGAACAACTCGCTGAATTTAATGATGAATCTGAAGACTGGACGGAGTCTCAGGTTGACTTATCTGAATATGAGGGTCAGACCGTCTACGTTGGATTTCATGTGGGGACTGACGGGAGCGTCGTGAAGGATGGCTGGTATATAGATGATGTCGCTTTAACAGATCAATCATCAGATACTGCGGCAAAACTTCACAAGTCTGATACGAAGAAAACTTCAAAAGTGGAGGAAAAGGGCGCTTCTAAAGACGCTAAGTCAGATAAAAAGAAAAAAAGAGTGAAGTCTAAGAGTCTTTTCCCAGGTCCTTTTGAGAATGTAGAAGGACCGTTAATACAGTCAGGTGAAGTAGACACCTCGCCAATTAGTCCAAAAGTGCTGCCGCTTGAAGCGACGGTGAGTGTGCTGGAAACTGATAAGTCTGTAACAACGGATCCATCTGACGGGAGTTATCGGATTTTAACAGCTGCAGGAGAATATACCTTAGAAGCTTCAGCTTATGGTTATAACTCTAGTACAGAGGAAGTTGAGGTAACTGAAGACGGGCAGGTAAATACTAATTTTACACTTGACCCAATGCCTTCCGGGGAAGTAACAGGTACAGTTACAAATGAAAGAACGGGCGATCCTATTGAAGGAGCCACGGTGTATGTGGTGGAAGATGCGGCTGTCACACCAGTAGAAACTGATGAAAATGGAGTTTACTCCTTGACGGCCTATGAGGGTGACTACACACTTGAAATTCGAGCGCCGGGTTATAAAGGTGCAGAAGCTTCAGTAACAGTAGAAGGAAATGAAACAGTGACTGAAGATGTTCAGTTAGAACCGTTTATTGGCTTCCCGGGAGAAATTGGATATGATGATGGAACTGCTGAAAACGCCCGTGCTTTCTACGACGCGGGGAACTCCTGGGCCGTGAGGATGTCCTTAGAAGAGGGCCAATCTTCAGCGCTGGTTACTGGAGGTCTGTTTAGATTTTGGGAAGAAGACTTTCCTGTACCGGGCGGGACTGAATTTGAAGTAGCTGTTTATGACTCTAATGGAGAGGATGGAGCGCCTGGTGACCGACTGGCTGGACCGGTAGAGGCAGATGCTCTCCGTAATGGGGAATGGACAGAGGTTGATGTGTCAGAAGAAGGAATTGTAGTCGACGACGATTTTTATATGGTTTATATCCAAACTCATCCTAATCCAGATACCCCTGCGCTGGCAACTGATGAAAACGGGGAAAATGCAGGGCGCAGCTGGCAGCAGGTAGGCGGAACATGGAGTCCTTCTCCTAGTGAGGAAGGAAACTATATGATTCGTGCCACGGTCGATTATGAAGCTGAAGCTCCTGTTATTGAATCGCCAGCCGACAGAGCCTTTACTAATGATGAAAGCATTACAGTCGAAGGAAACGGCTCACCATCGTCTACTATTGAAATTTTCAATGGAGAAGAGGAAGTAGCTGCTGTTGAGACCAATGAAGAAGGGGATTTCGCTGCAGACCTTGAACTGAATGAGGGAGAAAATGAACTTACTGCAGTCACCGTAACAGATAATGGGAATACAGAGCCGTCTGATCCTGTTGTTGTAACGCTGGATCAAACTGCGCCAGAACTTTCTATTACATCTCCAGAGAATGGAGACAAAATCAATAGTGAGGTTACTACTGTGGAAGGTACGGTAAATGAAGACAACCTTGATCACGTTATCGTTAATGGTGAAGAAGCAAGTGTCGACGAAGACGGATCCTTCACAAAACGATTGATTATTGATGAAGGGGAAAATGTCATCGAAATAGAGGCATTAGACCAAGCAGGCAACAGTGCGACAGAAGAAGTTACTATAGAAGCCGATTATACTGTTCCTGAGCTCACAAACATTATGCCGGATGAGAATTTATCTCTGCAATCTGGTGAAAGTGTGAAGATAGAATTTGATTCAGAAGCTGGGTTGGAAGCTACGTTCTATATTAAGATGCCATTGACCAACTTCTCAATACAATCAGACCAGGCTATAGAGCTTCCTATGAGGGAAACAGAAGACGGTCACTATGAAGGGTATTGGACAGCAACCTCGAATTTAGAGGCAGAAGGTGCCGAAGTCATAGTGAAGGCAGAAGACCAATTTGGAAACTTATCAGAAGAAGTTGCCGAAGGTAAACTTGATATAAACCAATAATCATCAAAAAAGGCTGCTGGGATTCCATTCCGGCAGCCTTTTCTACTCTTGAATTTTTTGAATATATAGACTTTGAAATTTCCTCTTTACAATTTGCTGCTCGATTGTATATAATAATAATCGTCAGTTTGAACGGGTTACACCAAGAAAACGACAGAAAAATATGATGATTGGCCCGTTGGTCAAGTGGTTAAGACACCGCCCTTTCACGGCGGTAACACGGGTTCGAATCCCGTACGGGTCACCACTATAATATAATAAATAATAACACAAATTTTTCACTTATGACCATGGAGGATTAGCTCAGCTGGGAGAGCACTTGCCTTACAAGCAAGGGGTCGCAGGTTCGAGCCCTGCATCCTCCACCATGTCGCCGGCCTAGCTCAACTGGTAGAGCAACTGACTTGTAATCAGTAGGTTGGGGGTTCAAGTCCTCTGGCCGGCACCATTCCATTTAACAAGTGGAGGGATAGCGAAGTTGGCCAAACGCGGCGGACTGTAAATCCGCTCCCATCGGGTTCGTAGGTTCGAGTCCTACTCCCTCCACCATTTTTTTAATAAAGTTGGAATAATTCATAAGAAACAGCAAATAATACTTAATGAGCGTTGGGCTATAGCCAAGCGGTAAGGCAACGGTTTTTGGTACCGTCATGCGCTGGTTCGAATCCAGCTAGCCCAGCCATTTTAATACTTGCTTAAAAATTATAGCTTTTCTTTTTAAGTTAAAGAATGGCTATTTTATTTTAGTGTGTTCAGAAACAAATATAGTGAAGGATTCACAGAAACGACGAGCATCATAACCAAATTTACGAGAATCACTTATTATTAAGAGCCATTAGCTCAGTTGGTAGAGCATCTGACTTTTAATCAGAGGGTCGGAGGTTCGAGCCCTCCATGGCTCACTTTTATTCTTAACACAAAGGTAATCGAAATACTCTCGGGCGGGAGTAGTTCAGTGGTAGAACACCACCTTGCCAAGGTGGGGGTCGCGGGTTCGAATCCCGTCTCCCGCTCCATATTCGGGGCCTTAGCTCAGCTGGGAGAGCGCCTGCTTTGCACGCAGGAGGTCAGCGGTTCGATCCCGCTAGGCTCCACCATAAATTAAAAATTAAATACATATTGATTATACGAGGGCTGACATCTAGAGTAGATGTCAGTTTTTTTATTAGGGGGAAGTATTATTGAGAGCTGTATTTATTGATCGTGATGGGACCCTTGGCGGTTCTGATAAGATTGAATACCCAGGGCAGTTCCAGGTATTTGAAGGAGTATTGGAAAGCTTAAAAAGCCTTAAAAAAAGGGGATATCTTTTGTTTTCGTTTACGAATCAACCAGGAATTGCAAAAGGTTATTCTTCTCTGGAGGAGTTTAGGGAAGAGTTACTCGGATTTGGCTTAGATGCTGTTTACTTGTGTTCTCATACTCCCGAAGAAGGCTGCTCATGTAGAAAGCCGGCATCAGGAATGATAGAGAAAGCGTGCAGTGATTATAAAATAAAACCTCAGGACTGTTTTGTTATTGGAGATCGAATAAAAGATATAGAAGCCGGACGCCTTGCAGGTTGTCGACAAGTACTAGTTCGAACGGGAGGCGGCAAAGCTGCTGAATCGGAATTGGAAAAGCCGTTCGGGTATAGCACTCCTGATTACATAGCTGAAGATTTAAATAAGGCGGTTCGATGGCTTTTAACACTGTCATAACGTATATATATGCAAAATTATGTCGAGTTGAGTCATTGGGTTGAAAGCGTATACAATTGGAATAGTTGATAAAAGAGGAGGAACGAGTTATGGATCAGAAAATTTCTATTATTGGAGTTCCAATGGACTTAGGACAGAATCGAAGAGGGGTTGATATGGGACCTAGTGCCATTCGATATGCTGGAATCCTTGATCGATTAGAACAATTAAAGTTAAATATTGAAGACTTAGGAGATATTGAAATTGCAGGGCCCGCTTCTAACGAACAGGAAAAAATAGATAACCTTCGTAACTTAAAAGAGGTGGCTGAAGGAAGCACCCGATTGGCGCAAAGAGTTGATGAAGTTGTACAAGGTGGAGATTTCCCATTAGTACTGGGCGGGGATCATAGCATTGCGATGGGGACACTTGCCGGTGTTTCTAAGCATTATGAAAACCTTGGAGTCATCTGGTACGATGCCCATGGGGATTTAAACACGGAAGAAAGTTCTCCTTCGGGAAATATTCACGGTATGCCTCTAGCTGTCAGTCTAGGAATTGGTCATGATAAATTAACCAATATATTGAACTATTCCCCGAAAATTAAACCAGAGAATGTTGTCATTATAGGTGCCCGCTCGCTGGATGAAGGGGAAAGAATTTTAATTAAAGAAAAAGGCATTCAAGTATTTACAATGCATGAAGTAGATAAAATGGGAATGCCTGCAGTAATGGAAGAAACAATAAAGTATTTAAAAGACCGTACGGATGGTGTACACTTAAGTTTAGACTTAGATGGTCTGGATCCTAATGAGGCACCTGGAGTAGGCACACCGGTTATGGGTGGATTAAGTTACCGGGAGAGCCATTTAGCCATGGAAATGCTGGCTGAATCGAAAATGATTACCTCAGCAGAATTTGTCGAGGTCAATCCTATTCTTGATGAGAAAAACAAAACAGCTAGTATGGCTGTGGGTTTGATGGGTTCATTGTTAGGAGAAAGTTTACTTTAGCAGAGATAAACTGTATCAGCAGCTAACCTTACGATAGGGAGGTTGCTGATCCTTTTGTTTTATCGACTCGTATTTATTTAATAAGTAATCCAATTGCGAACTTACATATACTACGTGTTTAGAAGTTAAGGAATACCGTTTAGCTAAACGGTTCATTTCATTACGGCACTCTTCAATTTCCTGTAATAGCTTCAATTCAGCATTCACGCTCAACACCCCTCTGAGAGATAAAGCTTTAGTCCTTAATTTATATCCACTTTAAGTACCCTTCAAACATATTTTAGAAAAACAATAGATTTTTGAAACCTTTCCCTATGTGTATACGTAAAGGTTATAACCGCACGAAAAGCGGAGGTAGAGAGAAATGGAAACAATGATAAAGAAAAAGATTAAAGAGGTCAAAAAAGGAGATCAGTCGGCATTTGAAGATATCGTATCCTTCTACCAGAACAAAGTATATCATATTTGCTTTCGTATGATAGGAAATGCATATGAAGCCGAGGATCTTGCTCAAGAAGCATTTATCCGTGCTTATACGAATATTTCAAGCTTTGATGAGCGCCGTAAGTTTTCTACTTGGCTCTATCGAATAGCTACAAACTTAACGATTGATCGAATTAGAAAGAAGAAGCCGGATTACTATCTTGATGCTGAAGTCAAAGGGACTGATGGATTAGATATGTACTCCCAGTTAGCTATGGATCAAGCGTTGCCGGAGGAAGAGGTGGAAAGTCTTGAACTGCAAAGCTATATTCACCGCGAGATTCTGGCCTTGCCTCCTAAGTACAGAAGTGTAATCGTTCTTCGGTATTTAGATGAATTGGCACTTCAGGAGATTGCCGAAGTACTTGACGTGCCGATAGGAACCGTGAAAACACGAATTCACCGGGGCAGGGAAGCCTTACGTAAAAGGCTTCGACATGTGTAAAGGAGTTGAGAGGGAATGAACTGTAATAAAGAAGCTGTAGTGCTTATGCATAAGTATCTAGATGGTGAATTACAAAAAGAAGAAGAAAGACGACTGCGTGACCATCTTCAAGCTTGCCCATCCTGCCAGAAACATTTTCACGAATTGAAACGATCGATTGCTTTAATAAAAGACACAGGGACGATATCTGCTCCTTCTAATTTTACAGCTAGTGTTATGTCCAGTCTGCCTCAGGAAAAAAAGCGCCGTAATTTTATAAGAAAATTGCAGCGTCACCCCATTATCACAGCTGCTGCGATCTTTTTCGTTCTAATGTTCAGCGGCATCTTTTCTGCTTGGAACCAGGATCATCAGGTATCTGTGTCTAAGAAGGAGAATTTAATCATTCAGGATAATACGGTGATTGTTCCTGAAGATATTACGGTGGATGGAGATTTAGTTGTACGCAACGGGAATCTGAAAGTAGAGGGTAAGATTGATGGGGATATTACACTGATAAATGGCGATTTTGTAACGGATGGCCCGGAGAATGAATTAGCCAATGGAGAAAATTACCAGGCTTATGCAAGCGGTGAAGTAAAGGAAGTTAACCAGGTGTTTGAGTGGATGTGGTATCACACGAAGGAATTTGTATCGAACATCTTCTCTTTTGCTTCCGAATGATTATAAACCACTGTTTGTTACAGTGGTTTAATTTTTTGTATCCTTGTTTTAATAACGGAAAAAATAATAAGTGTGTTATAATAATACAGGCTATGGAAACTTTTAACGTAGCTGAATTTCTTCAGAAGGAAGTGTGAACATGCTTGATGGGGGACTGGATGTTTTAGATGTATTATTAATTGCAATTGATATCGCCCTTGTCTGGTTTGTTGTATATAAATTAATCATGCTGATTCAGGGGACGAAGGCCGTTCAATTGTTAAAAGGGATCTTCGTTATATTAGGTATTTGGTTATTAAGCAATTTATTTGGACTGAGTACCCTCAGGTGGTTAATGTCACAAGCCATCACTTGGGGCTTTCTTGCTATTATTATATTGTTCCAGCCTGAACTAAGACGGGCTCTTGAGCAATTGGGACGCGGAAGCTTCTTCAGCCGGACCTCCGGAGAAGAAGAAGATACAGAGAAATCAATTCAAGCGATTATTAAGTCATGTAACTATATGGCGAAACGTAGAATTGGTGCTTTGATCACTATTGAAAGAGAAACTGGTATGGGTGACTATGTCGAAACAGGTATACCTATTGGCGGTCATTTAACCAGCGAGTTATTGACGAACATATTTATACCGAATACACCATTACACGATGGGGCCGTTATACTTAAAGATGATAAAATTATCGCTGCTGGATGTTATCTGCCTTTATCCGAGAGTCCTTTTATCTCCAAGGAACTGGGTACAAGGCATAGAGCAGCCATGGGCATAAGCGAGGTTACTGATGCAGTAACGATCGTTGTGTCAGAAGAAACGGGCGGTATTTCCTGTACAAAAAATGGAGAGCTGCACAGACAGCTTGATCAGGAAAAACTAGAAGAAATACTAAGAAGCGAGCTTGATTCACACTATAAAACCCCTGCCGCAAAATCATGGAATTGGAGGGGGAAAAAGAATGGATAACTTATTTAGAAATAAATGGTTTATTCGAATTATCTCCTTGCTTCTAGCAGTTCTTTTGTGGGTGTCCATTAATGTGGACGATAATATGGATAGTGATTCCCAATGGTTTAATGATACTTCCTCAGTAACGGAGGTTATGAATGATATTCCATTAGAAGTTCAATTTGATAGTGAAGAGTATGTGGTGAGCGGACTTCCGCAGAACGTAACCGTTTCCGTGGAAGGGCCGAACAGCGCGGTGGCTCCGGTGGTGAGACAGCAAAACTTTACCGCTTTTGTTGATTTGAATGACCTGGGGCCTGGTACACACGAAGTTAATGTCCAGCATTCCGGGATATCTAATCAGCTCTCAGTCGATATAGAGCCTCAAGTGGTTGAAGTTACGATTGAGGAGAAGGAAAGTCAGGACTTCCCAGTGAACATTGACTATATTAACGAGAGTGAAATCGAAAATGACTTTACAATAGGGGACGCTGCTATAGAACCGGAAGAAGTCACAATTACGGGTTCTTCGGAAGCCATAGATCGAGTAGCTTCAGTAAAAGCTATCATTGATGTCGGAGAGGCTGAAGGTACGCTGGAAGATATTGAAGCTCCTGTGAAAGTATACGACTCTCAAGGTAACGAATTAAATGTGTTGTTAGATCCTACTACGGTAGACGTTACCGTGCCAATTACGAAGTCAGAGAAAGATGTATCTGTTTCGTTTGAACCAGAAGGGGACACACCTGAAGGAGTAGAGGTGGATTCAATTACTTCTGAAACAGACAGTGTAACGATTACTGGTCCGAATGATGTGCTAGCAGAAATCGATAACTTTGATGATATTCCTGTAGATGTATCAGACATTTCAGAGAGTGGCACAGTTGAAGTAGATATTCCCCTTCCCGACGATGTTTCCGCTGTGGAACCCGAAACGGTTGAAGTGGAAGTAGAAGTAGAAGAAGTGACTGATGAACAACAATAATAAGAACGAGACATAATGAAAGAGAGGTCATCTTACAATGGGTAAATATTTCGGAACGGACGGGGTCCGTGGGGTAGCGAATAAAGAATTAACACCTGAACTGGCTTTTAAATTAGGACGTTACGGCGGGTATGTCCTTACCAAAGAGGTGGAGCGTCCAAAGATTTTAATCGGCCGTGACACACGAATCTCTGGGGAAATGTTTGAAGGCGCTCTTGCTGCTGGTCTTCTCTCCATCGGAGCAGAAGTGATGAGGCTGGGAGTGATCTCTACTCCAGGCGTTGCCTTTTTGACCAAAGCTCTTCAAGCTGAAGCGGGAATTATGATCTCCGCCTCTCATAACCCAGTAGAAGATAACGGCATAAAGTTCTTTGGTCCTGATGGATTTAAATTAACGGATACGCAGGAAGAAGAAATTGAAGCGTTAATCGATGCAGAAGAGGACACACTGCCCCGTCCTTCAGGAGCTGATCTTGGCCAGATCAATGATTATTTTGAAGGCGGCCAGAAGTATCTGCAGCACTTGAAACAAACGGTAGACTATGATTTTGACGGCTTGCACATAGCTCTTGATTGTGCAAATGGATCGACATCTTCCCTGGCTTCTCATTTGTTTGCAGACCTGGAAGCGGATATTTCTTCAATTGGATCCTCTCCAGATGGGTTGAACATCAACAAACAAGTTGGGTCTACTCATCCGGAAGCTCTTCAACAGCTCGTTAAAGATAAAAATGCTGATATCGGACTTGCTTTTGATGGAGACGGTGATCGGTTAATTGCGGTTGATGAAAAAGGAAGCATCGTTGATGGCGATCGTATTATGTATATTTGTGCGAAATTCATGAATGAAAAAGGCATGCTAAATCATTCTACAGTCGTTTCAACGGTGATGAGTAACTTAGGTTTTTACAAAGCGATTGAGGCACTGGGAATGAAAAGTGATAAGACAGCGGTTGGTGACCGTTATGTCATGGAAGAAATGCGCCGTGGCGGCTACAACCTTGGCGGAGAGCAGTCGGGGCATATCATTTTCCTCGACCATAATACTACAGGAGATGGTTTGCTGACAGCTCTCCAGCTCGTTAATGTATTGAAGGAAACAGGTAAACCATTATCAGTGCTTGCCAATGAGATGGAGAAATTCCCTCAAGTACTTAAGAACGTAAGGGTAATTGATAAACAAGCCGTTCAAACTCACCCTCGCATTCAAGAAGCGATTCAAGCAGTAGAGGAAGAAATGGGAGATAAGGGACGTGTGTTAGTACGCCCGTCCGGGACTGAACCGCTCGTTCGAATTATGGTAGAAGCACCGACAGAGGAACAATGTGAAACTTACGTTGATAAAGTCGTCGAGGTAGTGAATGAAGAATTAGGCATGAAAGAATAGCTGATCTATGCGCAGGCCGAGAACCAGACTCTCTCCTGCGCATATTTTATAACGTGGGGCCTTTACGAATTTTATTGACCGGCTGGCTTGTCTTCGGGTAAAATGAGGCATAGCCTTGAAAAAATTGAAGAAAGAAGTTTTACCATTAATTCTTTCGGATAAATGAGTAAGGGCCTTTATTCAAAGAGAGTAAAGGAGGAAAGAGGAAGTTCGTTTGATAAAGCGCCAGGGCTGTGCAGAACGGAAAAAATGCACAGTTGACGAGGTGGAGGTTCATCGAGTGTTCGGCGGATGCCTCCCGGTTGCTGCACTTCAACCGTACGTTTGTATGCTAAACCAAAGAGGCGACTTTTTGACCAAATCATACATTCAAAGTGCCTGATCAATATTATGTTTACGGGAGAGGGGCAAATAACGGCCCCTGCTAGTTTTTTATAGTATGATCGTTGTTTGCTCCTTTTCTTTACTTTAGGAGGAATAACAACTATGTGTGGAATTGTAGGATATATCGGACAGGAAGATACGAAAGAAATTTTGTTAAACGGGTTGGAGAAGCTTGAATACAGAGGGTATGACTCAGCAGGGATTGCCACTTTAAATGGCGGAGTGAAAGTGTCCAAGGTTAAGGGACGAATCGCTGCACTTAGAGAAGCAGTGGATCAGAGCACTTACTCCTCTCTAGGTATTGGACACACTCGCTGGGCGACACACGGAGCCCCAAGTGAAGAAAATGCTCACCCTCACCAAAGCACATCTAAGCGTTTTACAATCGTGCATAATGGTGTCATCGAGAACTATTTAGATGTAAAGAATGAATACCTTGCTGACGTAGAAATGAAGAGTGAAACAGATACAGAAATCATCGTTCAGCTGATTGAAGTATTGAATAGCGAGTTGAACGATGTGGCAGCAGCGTTTCGTAAAGCCGTAAACCTGCTGACAGGATCGTATGCGATTGCGCTCATCGATGCAGAAGATGAAGACACAATTTATGTTGCAAAAAACAAAAGCCCATTACTCGTTGGACTTGGGGAAGGTTTCAATGCTGTAGCAAGTGATTCCATGGCGGCTCTTCATGTAACCGACCAATTCCTCGAATTAATGGATAAAGAAACTGTGCTGCTGCGCCGTGATGACGTCATCATTCAGTCTCCGGATGGAGAAAGAGTAACTCGTGAACCTTTTACAGCAGAACTCGATGCAACAGATATTGAAAAAGGAACGTACCCTCACTTCATGCTTAAAGAAATTGATGAACAGCCCTTTGTCATTCGTAAAATCATCCAGGAATACCAGGATGATAACGACCAGATAAAACTGGAGCCTGAAATTCGTGATGCTATGAAGAACTGTGATCGAATTTATATTATTGCAGCAGGCACAAGCTATCACGCTGGTCTTCTAGGCAAGCAGTTCATTGAGAAGTTAGCTAATATTCCTGTTGAGGTTCACGTAGCCAGTGAATTCTCTTACAATATGCCTTTGCTTTCTGAGAAGCCTTTATTCGTCTATATCTCTCAAAGCGGCGAGACAGCAGACAGTCGTTCTGTTCTTGTCCAGACCAAAGAACTCGGGCATCCGGCACTTACACTGACAAATGTGCCTGGATCCACCCTTTCCCGTGAAGCCGATTACACGATGCACTTGCACGCAGGCCCGGAAATTGCTGTAGCTTCAACTAAAGCCTACACAGCCCAAATGGCAGTACTTGCCATTCTGGCCGTTGATACAGCCCGTGCCAAGGGTATTGAACTTGACTTTGACCCAATGCAGGAGCTTGGTATTGTTGCTAATGCAATGGAGGCATTAACCGACCAGAAAGAAGCATTAGAGCAACTAGCCAGTGACTATTTACCAACCACCCGTAACTGCTTCTTCATCGGCCGCGGCATTGATTACTATGTAGGATTGGAAGGTTCTTTGAAATTAAAAGAAATTTCCTATATCCAGGCAGAAGGATTCGCCGGGGGAGAGCTTAAACACGGAACAATTGCTCTAATTGAAGAAGGAACTCCTGTTATTGCCCTTGCTACTCAGGAAAATGTGAATTATTCCATCCGGGGTAACGTACAGGAGGTTGAAGCACGTGGAGCGAACAGCATGATTATCAGCATGAAAGGTCTAAATAAAGACGGGGATGCTTTCGTGATTCCGCACGTCCATGAATTGCTGACGCCGCTTGTATCCGTAATTCCTTTGCAGCTGGTATCTTATTATGCAGCTCTTCACCGTGATTGTGATGTTGATAAGCCAAGAAATTTAGCCAAAAGTGTGACGGTGGAATAAATAGTAAATGAGAGCTTGCTTGCTGTTCAGTTATAAAAAAGCTGGCAACTAAATATCTCTGCTTCAAATATGTAATATCATTAAAGACGTCAGAAGGACATATCCTTTTGGCGTCTTTTCGATTAGTAAAGGATTTCCATCATAATTATATAAATAAGGAATTGTTGATCAAGTTGTTCAACTAACGGGCAAAACAGTAGAAACTTGATTTCTAGGGAAAAACCCCACTTTCTTCCAAATGAGACAGGTTAATTGCTTTATTCATTTAATATTATTGTATAATAGGGAGAAAATTGAGGGGGAATAAGGGAAATGGAATTGGTTTGTGAATCTGATCAATTAGAAGATTATTTGCTCGAATTAAATGAAGTCAATTATTCTAACTCCATAATTAAAGGAAAAATTGAAGAACTTTTCAACCCAACTCAAACAGAATTAGAAAAAGCAAAAGCAGCTTTTGAATACGTACGCGATGAAATTGCTCATTCCTGGGATATTCAAGGCCAACTTGTGACATGTAAGGCTTCTGATGTATTAAAATATAAAGAAGGAATTTGCTATGCAAAATCGCATTTATTAGCCTCCTTATTACGTTCTCAAGGAATTCCCACAGGTTTTTGTTATCAGCGATTGAAGTTGTTTGATAAGCCTGAAAAGGGATATTGCATTCACGCTTTAAATGCTGTTTATTTTAAATCACTCGATAAATGGGTAAGGTTAGACGCTCGTGGAAATAAAGACGGGATTAATGCCCAATTCTCGATTAATCAAGAACAATTAGCGTTTATACCAGAAGAAAAATTTGACGAAAAAGACTATCCTGTTATTTAAGCTAAGCCCCATTCAAAAACTCTAGATGTATTAGAAGAACATACAGATGCAATTGAGATGTATCAATCTTTTTTACCTCAGTATTTGTAGAAACCAACTGAGTACATGGTATTTATATAATAAATCGTATTTGTTTTTTCAGTTAACATGTACATAAAAAGAGGATATAGAAATGCGATACCAGGATGCTGATCTTGTTGCAGAAATGACAGCAGCGGATTTAATAAGACTGCTGAAACAGGAATAGAGAGGTCCGTTGATGGATCTCTCTATTTTTAAACGCCATAATAGTTCCTATACCAGTCAATGAAGCGAGAAACGCCCTCCTGGACAGAAGTTTTAGGCTGATATCCTGTGTCGCTTATGAGATCATCGACATCGGCATACGTAGCAACTACATCACCGCTTTGTAAAGGTAAAAATTCTTTTTGTGCCTTTACACCTAGCTTCTTTTCAATTGCCGTAATAAAGTCCATCAGCTTTACCGGTCTGCTGTTACCTATATTGTATATCCTGTAAGGGGCTGAGCTTCGACTGGGGTCAGGTTTGTCGCTTTTCCAGTCAGGATTTGGGGAAGGTTTTGTTTGTAACAAGCGGACGATTCCTTCCACAATGTCATCAATATAGGTAAAGTCTCTCATCATGTTCCCTTGATTAAAGACTTTAATCGGTTTTCCTTCAAGAATGGCTTTTGTAAAAGTAAATAAAGCCATATCAGGGCGCCCCCAGGGACCGTAAACAGTAAAAAAGCGCAGACCCGTAGTAGGTAATGTGTACAAATGGCTGTACGTGTGTGCCATTAGTTCATTTGCTTTTTTCGTGGCTGCATATAAGCTGACCGGATGATCGACATTGTCCTGAACAGAAAAAGGCATCTTCGTATTTGCACCATAAACAGAGCTTGATGAAGCGTAAATAAGCTGTTCTACCGGATAATGACGGCAGGCTTCTAGTATGTTTAAGAAGCCGACGATATTAGAATCTACATATGCTTTAGGGTTTTCAAGACTGTAACGGACTCCGGCTTGAGCTGCAAGGTCGATAACTAAAGAAGGCTGGTGCTTCTTAAATAAGGCATCTAATCGATCCTGATCAACTCGATCCACTTGTTCAAATGTGAAGTTAGCGTGCTTAATCCAATTCAAACGATCTTCTTTTAATTGAACGTCATAGTAGGCGTTTAAGTTATCGATCCCCAGAACGGTGTACCCTTCAAAGAGCAGGCGTTTAGCAAGGTGAGCACCAATGAAGCCTGCTGCACCTGTTAGTAAAATCATTATATCACCTCATAAGGGTTTGGGAGCTTCCTTCGTACTATATGTATATCCCCGGCCGTAAGTTCATGCAAAAAAGCTGTGAGGATCTATTCTCACAGCTTAGAGTTAATTATTTTTTCTTCTTATTTCCTGTTGAATTAGAGAAGATGAAAGAAGAGTCGTCACCGAACAATCCATGAATGGTTGATTCTGAAACGTCCTGGGCAATGAACTTTGTTTTTTCGCCAAAGATGCTGTCAACAATTTCGTAAGGCACATGTTTGAAAGTGGAGCCGCCTAAAATTATACTATTTTTAATATGACAATTCTTAATCGTAGTCCCTGCTTCAATTGACACGTAGGGTCCAATGACAGCGTTTTTGATTTTACACTTCTCTCCAATTTTAACAGGTGGGATAATAATGGAATTCTTTACTTTCTCATGGTGTGTAAGATCCGGATATTGTTCAAGGATCCATCGATTAGCTTCCAGCCATCGGTCCATTGTGCCAACATCAAACACAGGACGCTCAGCTTTTACATAATTCACATGGAATTCGTTGTCGATCAGCCATTGAATAGCATCGGTGATCTCATATTCCCCTCGTGAAGAAGGAGCAATCGAGTCAATGGCCTTAAAGATGGTTGACTGGAAAAGGTAAACTCCAATAATAGCAAGATTTGATTTAGGCTGGGTTGGTTTTTCTTCCACACTTGTTATTTGATGGTCCTTTGTTTCAGCGATCCCATAATCTTCAGGAGTTGCTACTTTAGTTACCATAACCGTTGCATGGGTGTCTGTATGGTTAAACATGGTCATTAAAGGTTCTAACGATTCATTAATTAAATTATCTCCTAAGAGGAGAACAAATGAATCCGAACCAATAAATGTTTCAGCTTGCTTAAGGGCATGAGCGATTCCCTTTTGTTCCTGTTGGTATATAAAATGAAATTGAATGTCCTGCTTTTTTATTTTAAGGTTTTCCTCAAAAGACTCTTTTTGACCTGGTTGTACGACGATACCGATTTTTGTAATGCCTAAATTATAAAGCTGTTCAACCCCATACGTTATAATCGGTTTATTGGCTACAGGAAGGAGCGGCTTTGGCCTTGTATTAGAGAGCGGACGAAGCCTGGTTCCATTTCCAGCAGCTAGGATAAGACCTTTCATGTAATTCTCCTTTCTGATTAGTGGTCAATGCAATCACTGCCTATTCCTCGATAGTAGAAGCCCAATTTTTTCATTTCTTCTCCAATTAACATATTTCTACCATCAAACAGATACGGGTTTCCCATGTTTCCTTTTACTCTTTTCCAATCTAGTTGAGTGTATTGAGGCCACTCGGTACAAATAACAAGCAGATCCGCCTCTTTAACAGTGATGTAAGGATCCCAACACTGGGTTACACCTTTCTTCACCCAGTCTGTGGATAAATTCACAGCGGGGTCATGCACGAATATTTTTGCCTCTTCTTGAACGAATTGCTCAAGCATTCTAAAGGCAACTGATTCGCGGGTGTCATCTGTATTAGGTTTAAAAGATAAACCGAATATAGCAACTCTTTTCCCTTTTAATCGCGGAAATTTGCTTTTCACTTTACTCATGAAGTAAGTGGACTGCGTCTGATTGACCTCTTCGACCCTTTGTAAAATGTGGAGAGGGCTTCCTATTTCTTCAGCTGAAGCAATTAATTCCTTAACATCCTTAGGGAAGCAAGAACCGCCATAACCTAGACCTGAATTTAAAAAAGGTGAGCCTATTCGTTCATCCAATCCCATACCTTTGGCCACATCTTGAATGGGAACACCTGCCTTGTCGCATAGTCTGGCCATTTCATTTATAAAAGATATTTTGGTTGCCAGGAAAGCATTAGAGGCATATTTAATCATTTCTGCAGCTTTGGTAGATGTAACAAGGACAGGTGAAGAAACATCTTTGTATAATTCTTTTAGTTTGTGTATAGCTGTATCGCTTTGGCTCCCAATAACAATACGACTAGGATAAAGAGCATCTTTTAGTGCATTTCCTTCACGTAAGAATTCTGGGTTCATAGTCATATGGACAGGTGAAGTATCTTTACTTGAAAGGGCAATCCATTCCTCTAACTCATCTGTAGTCCCAATGGGAACTGTACTTTTGATGACCACTATTTTTTCTTCATTCTTATATCTTCCAATCATTTCAGCCGCTTGTTTTATATAAGTTAAATCGGCTTTGCCGCTATTTAAAGAAGGAGTACCTACCGTAATAAAAATGACGTCATGATTTTTGATAGCTGCTTCCGCGTCACATGTGAAAGTAATAGTATGGTTCTTGATATGAGTAGATAGCATCTCTTGTAATCCCGGTTCGTAAAAGTATAAATTTCCACTCTGCAATGATGCTATCTTCTGCTGATCAATGTCCAACCCTGTAACATGATGACCCTGTTGAGCAAATACCAGTCCGGTAGTGGTACCTACGTACCCCATTCCAATGATCAATATATCCATGAAACATTCTCCTTTTACCATTACGAACCGTTTAGTACTACTATATTAAAAGAGGAAGAGCAAGTAACGGCGTATCACAGGGAATAAGAAAAAATATCAATTTGTTCCCTTTTTATTCACCCATACAAAACCTGACTTAATGAATAAAATAAGCTTACTATGGAGGTGAAAAAATGACAGATGATATGATAATCAAGCCTTGGTTGGATGAAAACGTACTGGAAGAATTATACGTTCCTCAATATATTGAAGACATTGCTTATGAAGTCGTAAAGCATTATGACTTTACTACCCATCAAATGACAGTGATGGCAACGAAAGATGAAAAAGGAGGGGCGATTTGGCGAATTGATACAGATAAAGGCCCCTACAGTTTAAAACTCTTACACCGTAGACCTACTCACAGCAAGTTTAGCTTAGGCGCACAAGAATATTTGGTGAATGAGCAAAAAGCTAGAGTACCTGCAATTATTCCAACAATAAATGGCGAGAAATATGTGAAAATGGGAGGGAAATTGTGGTTTGTAGCAGACTGGATTGAGACGTTACAACAACTCCCTCAGGATTTAGAAGGTACCAAAAAGCTTTGTACGGCTCTTGGAGAGTTTCACAGGCTGACTAAGGGCTACATTCCACCTGAAGATGCAGAAGTAGTATCTCGTCTTCATCGTTGGCCACGGACGTATGAACGTATGGAGAAGAAGATGAACTGGTTTCGAGATATCGTTAATGCGTATCCAGAAATGCCTGCCAGTTCAACTATTCTCTCCGTGCTCGATATGTATCAGGAGCAGACTCGTCAATCGATCCAGCGATTGAAGGATTCCCGCTATGAAGAAATAGTTGCGAGAGGAAACTTGGAAGCCGGTCTGGTTCACCAGGACTACGGTTGGTCAAATGCGCAGATAGCCGATGACGGAGTCTGGATTATTGACCTGGATGGGGTATCCTATGACATCACGATTCGAGATCTGCGTAAGTTAATTATCGACCGCATGCATTCTAACGGCCAGTGGGATATCAATTGGATAAGGGAAATGATCCAAGCTTATGAAGAAGAACTACCCATTACGGATGAAATCTATGAAATGTTGTTAATTGATTTGTCACTGCCAAACCTATTTTATAAAAATGTAAAATATATGGTTTATTCTCCGACAGAGTTTCTAAATGAAGAGTTAAAGGTTGAAGTGGAATCAATTATACAGCTGGAAGAACAAAAATGGACAGTGCTAGAAGAATTAGCTAATGACCGAAAAGGAGGTGCAAATGAATGAAAGTCTTAATTATATGTACAGAGAAACTTCCTGTCCCTGCGATTCGGGGAGGTGCTATTCAAACTTATATTGATGGGGCGGTACCGACATTGAAACAGGAACACGAAATCACTATCCTTTGCCGGAGTGATGAGGAGCTTCCCAACGAAGAGGTTAGAGATGGAATTCGGTACTTTCGCGTAGAAGGGGGATTGCTTGAGGTCTACCGTGAGAACGTACTGGCGTTTCTTCAATCCACATCGGAAGAGTACGATCTCATTCATATATTTAATAGACCCCGCCTTGTAAATGGTATAAGAGAGCTGGCGCCTGATTCCAAGATCGTTCTAAGCATGCACAATGACATGTTTAAACCAGAGAAAATTGATCCTCAGGAAGGGGCTTTGGCCGTTCAAAATGTAGATAAAATTATAACCATCAGTAACTATATTGGAGAGACGATTAAGGGGTTTTTTCCGGAAGCCGCACCTAAACTTCAAACCATTTATTCTGGAGTAGATTTGGAGCGATTTGCTCCTTCATATTCTCAAAAAGCCAGGCAAATGAGGGACAAAATAAGGCAAGAGCATGGATTGACTTCAAAAAAAGTTATTCTATATGCGGGCAGGCTTTCCCCTAATAAAGGGATTGATGTTTTAGTCAGAGCAATACCTGAACTGGCAGAGAAGCATGATGACATTGCTTTAGTTATAATGGGAAGCAAGTGGTTTAGCGATAACTCAGTTACAGACTATATCGCTTACGTTCGCGCGCTTGCAGAACGACTTCCTATACCAGTTATTCAAACTGGATTCGTTTCCCCTGACCTTATTCAGGAGTGGTATGCAGCTGCTGATATTTTTGTATGTACGTCTCAATGGCAGGAACCTTTAGCCCGTGTTCACTATGAAGCTATGGCAGCAGCGATCCCTATTGTAACCACAAACCGTGGAGGAAACACGGAAGTGATGGAATATGGAAAAAACGGGTTTGTAGTTGAAAACCCTTCAGACCCCGGAGAGTTTGTGCAGCATGTATCGTACCTGCTTTCTAACCCTTCGAAACGGGAGGAAATGGGAAGGTATGGCCGCTCATTAGCGGAGGCACATTATACGTGGGACCGTGTTGTATCGGATATAAGGTCAGTCTGGAACCAAGTGGAAAGAGCCGAACCCCTTGAAATCCCCACTGTTGAAACTAATCAGGAAGAGCCTTCTGATTCCATTGAAGTTACAAATGATGAAGTGCAAGGTATTGTAGAGCCTCCAGTTATCTTAGAAGAAGCTGGAGAGGTTGAAGAATCCCTCGCACAGAACCAGGAGAGTAAATCAGAAGAACCTCTTTTGCAAACGCAGATAGAAGCATTGACAAGCGAGGTAGAAATTGACGAAGAAGCTGAGCAAGAAGAAATTGTAGATTCAGCAAGCGAGGTTAAACTTGAACAGGAAGGTGAAGAACTTTCCGAAACGCACACTATCTCATTTAATTTACGTGACAATAGGAATGCAACCAATATACTGATATTGTTGGCTTTGTTCTATATGAGAGAGAAGAAGTGGATATAGCCTCTATAAAACACTCCAGCTTCATAGGCTGGAGTGTTTTTATTTATGTACCTTCTCTGGAGTTAATCTGGTGCAGTTCATTTCTAATATCACGTAAATAGTCGTTTCTTTGTTTCATGAGCTCAATCACTTTAAAAAGAATAACAATTATAAATACAATAAATCCTATACCTGCCAGAAAAACAATGAAGTTTAATAAAGGGAAGATTGTCAACTATACCTCTCCTTATGATGGTTTTTTTAAAGTGTATAACAGAGGGAAAAGATCATCAAGAAAACGCGCCCCTGTAAGGAGCGCGTTGTTATCAGGTGGTTAATTTCTCGAGAGCCGGGTTCATCGTTTCTTTTAATGTTTTTATGCTGTGATGAAATTGCTGTTGTTCGGTATTGGATAACTCCATTTCAAGAACTTTCTCTACTCCCCGCCGATTCACTATGGTTGGAACACCAACATATACATCGTGTGCTCCGTACTCTCCATCGAGGTAAGTGCTTACAGTTAAAATACTATTTTCATTTCCAAGGATGGCTTTAGTAATTCGTACTAAGCTCATGGCGATCCCGTAATGAGTGGCTCCTTTCTTCTCTATGATCTGGTAGGCAGCATCTCTTACATCTTCAAATAAATGCTCAAGATCTTCAGCGTGGTAGGCCTCATTAGTTTCTAAATACTTAGCGACAGGAACACCTCCAATGGTTGCATGACTCCATACCGGAAGCTCGGTGTCTCCATGCTCGCCTATAATGTAAGCATGAACATTCTGAGTGGCTACATTAAAGTAATCACTTAACATAAACCGGAATCGTGCAGTATCTAAGGTTGTGCCGCTTCCAATTACTCTTTCTTTAGGCAGTCCGCTGAACACTTGAGTAGCATGGGTTAATATATCCACAGGGTTGGTTGCAATTAAGAAGATCCCATCAAATTGATTATTCATTACTTCACCAACGATGTTTTTAAAAATTTTCATATTCTTTTCCACGAGATCAAGACGTGTTTCACCTGGTTTCTGGTTCGCTCCTGCACAAATACAAACGATGTCGGCATCTGCACAATCGCTGTAATCTCCGTACCAGGTGTTTGTAGAAGAAGGAGAGAATGCTTTGCCATGATTTAAGTCCATTGCATCACCGATTGCTTTTTCTTTATCCAAATCAATAATAACCAATTCTTCCGTTACAGCCTGGTTAATTAAGGCGAAAGCATAACTGCTTCCCACAAGGCCGGCTCCAATCAATACGACTCGGTTTACTTTTTCCCTTTTATACATATTCATCACAATCACTCCTAAATGAGATGGATAATATTTAATGTGAATTACTTCACAATTATATTGTGCAATATTTCACAAACAATTGCAAGTATTATTTTGATCAATAAAATTAATTAAACGAGAACATATGTTCCTGTAAGGGGTAGGATAGATGTCCATTCTATGGTAAAATGTTATATAGATAATGTTCTTTTAGGGTGGTCGGCTAACCCCACAGTTGAAGGGGGTGATGCCTATTAGCGTGTATGAAGTTATGATGGTGCTGTTTTCATTTGGAACGCTGCTCATTGCTTTACTCGCATTGATCATTGATTTGATCAATAAAAAATAGACCTCCCTATTAACCTGCAAGTTGATTGGGTGAGGTCTATTCTCCAATGAATAGCTGATCCCCTGGGGAATCATTATCTGTGAAACCGCAGTGGCAGCTGCGGTTTCTTCTATTTTATGTTCTTCTACATGTATCATACCATCTTTGTTACTTTTTTACCACATGGAAGGGCAGCTCAAACAGTTTTCTACTTCCGGCAGACGGCAACACCCAGGGGATAGTGGACGTCCTCCCGGGGAGGTTCAATGGTCACTCCATTTTGATAAAAGAGTTCAGTCTTGAATTCCTTAAACAGCTTTTTAAATTCTTCCGGTGTCATTTGGAAATAGTGAAAAGGAGACCCGCACGGGTAGTCCAGTCCTTTTCCAAAAGGAGTAGAAAGAATTAACGTTCCCCCTGGTGATAATAACTTTATCATGTGATTCATGAACTTTTCTACATCAGGGATATGTTCAATTGTTTCAAAGCTTACAATCGTATCGAATTGTCCCATCGCATCTACCCATGCCTCGTCCATAATATCTCCCGTTTTAAATGTAAGGAGAGGATGGTAGTAGTTCTGGATGGCGTACTGAATTGTGTCTTTACTAATGTCCACCCCGAGGATTTCAGTTATTTGTTTTTTTCTCTTCTTCGCAAGGTGAGCTGCTCCGTAGCCAACCCCGCAAGCAATATCGAGAACTCTTCCCTTTACGTAAGGCTCGGAAAAATGGTATCTGGCAACGTGCTCAAGCAGCAGGCCATTCATAGGATCCATTTCTTTGGGGATGACACGTTCTCCAGTGTCTTCTAACATAAATGTCACCGCTTTTATTGGTATTTAAATCAGTATAACATACAGGTGTTTTTAACGTAGATTACAAAAAGCACCGCCTGTATGAGACGATGCTTTTTGTTTTTATTTTACTACCATAACGGGAGCTTTGATATACTTCATTAATTTATGGCTGACACTGCCAAGTATCAATGTTTGAAGTTTGTTACGTCCTCGGCTTCCTACTACAACACAGTCATAGGAACGTTCATTTGAGTATTCAATAATAGATTCGGCAGGATCACCATGTAAGATCGTTATATCTGCAGTTAAGCCATTTGCTTCAATCTCTTTAATGGTTTCATAGAATTTTTCTTTTCTTTTAATTGTGGCCGTATGAGAATCCCCATACTGTAAAATATCTTCCTTTGATACTTCCCCATCGACAGCATACACAAGCTCTATTGTTACTTCATTCTTATATGGTGATACCATTTGAATGGCTTGTTCAACTGCACGTTGTGAATGGGCAGAACCGTCAGTGGCAAGTAAAATGTTTTTAAACATAGTCGAGCTCCTTTTTGATTGGTTTAATGGCTTGCATCTTTTGAAATGCCGCCCAAACGGTTGAGAAGCCTGGAACTTTCTCCGTTTAAGCCTTTGAACTGAACCTCAATTCCTCTTTGTTCAAACTTAGTCTCAACACTGTCTAGAGCTCCGATAGCTGAGTCGTCCCAAAGGTGTGATTGAGTAAGGTCAATTTCTACCAAATCAACTTCATCCTTAAAATTTATGGAAGAAACAAAGTCAGTAACAGAAGCAAAAAACAACTGACCTTGAACATAATAAATTTTCTTTCTTCCTTCGTTGACGTAAAGCGACAGGACTCGAACTTTAGAGATCTTAACGGCGAAGAAGATCATGCTTAACAACACACCAGCTAATACACCGTAAGCTAAATTATGCGTATATACTACTGTAGCTACGGTGACCACCATAACTGCAGCATCTGTTTTCGGAACACGATTCAGGTTGCGAAGTGAACTCCAGTCAAAAGTCCCTATTGCTACCATAATCATAACCCCAGCAAGGGCTGCCATAGGAATCTGAACTACAACATTTCCTAGAGCTAATATTAAGAACATCAGGAAAACACCAGCAACCAGGGAAGACAACCTTCCTCGGCCTCCTGACTTTACATTAATAACAGATTGACCAATCATTGCACAGCCTGCCATTCCGCCAAAGAATCCAGCAACAATATTGGAGAGCCCCTGACCACGGCTTTCCTGATTTTTATTGCTCTCGGTATCCGTCATGTCATCAACGATGGATGCTGTCAGGAGTGATTCAAGCAGCCCGACGATCGTTAAAGCAAGCGCGTAAGGCAGGATGATCATAAACGTTTCCATATTTAAAGGGATGTCGGGAATAGCAAATAATGGAAGAGTTTGACTTAGGTCCCCCATGTCTCCCACATTACGAACTCCTGCATTCATATAAATGGCGATAAAAGAAACGACTATAATCGCCACCAGTGGTGAAGGTACGGACTTGGTTAATAACGGAAATAAATAAATAATGGCTAAAGTAATTCCAACTAATACATAAATAATCCATGACTCATCCACAAAGTGCTGCAGCTGCGATGTGAAAATTAAAATAGCTAATGCATTTACAAAACCAACCATGACTGATCGGGGGATGAATTTCATAAATCGGGCAAGATTAAATACTCCAAATAGAATTTGAAATACTCCTGTTAATATTGTAGCTGCTAACATGTACTCAAGCCCATGCTCAGCTACAAGAGTAATCATTACCAGCGCCATGGCTCCAGTGGCGGCAGAAATCATACCGGGACGCCCCCCGACAAAAGCAATAACGACAGATATACAGAAGGAAGCATAAAGCCCTACCATAGGGTCTACTCCCGCAATAATGGAGAATGCTATGGCTTCTGGAATTAGGGCTAAAGCTACCACAATTCCTGCCATAACATCCCCTTTGACATTCCCAAACCATTGTTCTTTCAAAGTTTGTGCAGACATATTTTACCTCTTTCTAATTGTATTTTAAGATTGCCGACTCTCACAGCAATCAAGTCAAGTTGTATATATAAAATTTAAAGACGTTCACCTTTTTTTAATCGTTCAATACATTCATGTAAATCATCTTTCTTAACTCGCCAGTGAGTTCCGATTTTAAAAGCAGGGATAGTGCCTTTTTGTACTAGTTTGTAAGTTGTCATTTCACTTAATTGTAAGTATTCGGCAACTTGGCTGACGGTCATAATTTCTCTCTGCATAAGATCCCTCCAAACAGTTGCAAATAAGGTAATAAAGATTAATTGATTTATAATCTGTTATAACTGACTATAATAGATTATAAGAAAATGCATCATAATGCAACGCCTTATTATAGGATGAAAGTCATTGTTATCGTTAATTAATGTTGGTATTATTATTGGTTTAGCGCTTACAACAGATTAGGGAATAAATTTTATTGTAGTCTGCATATAGAAAATATAAACTAAAGACAGGGCAGATATTTAAAGGAAGGTTCAGATGGATCAAGAACACGAGATCATGACTATTGCGCAAGTTGCAGAGTATTTACAGATTAGTGAAGTAACCACATATAAGTTGGTTCAGGAGGGTAGAATCCCGGGGTTTAAGATCGGAAGTCACTGGAGAGTTAAGAAAGAAGATTTACGAGAACACATTTCAAAACTAACCCATGGAGAACAATTATAAATTAAAAGGATGAGGCTGCCAGGTGTCAGCCTCATCCTTTTATCGTTTAATAGATCGTTTATATTTAAATTCTCTTGTAAGAACCTGAGAAACCAGTTAGACATTCTTGGGTGATACCATTAAATAAGAACAGCAAAAAGAGAGGGGCACAATCTCCCTCTCCAACAATTAATAATAAGGATAATAAGGGTAGTAAGGGTAATACGGGCGGCCGTACGGATATAATAATAATGAAGTAAGCGCGGCCAGCGGGAGAATGGTTCTTCTAAAGCGGCGTGCTCTTCTCCTTCCGTACCCTCCATAATATTGTCTGCTCTCATCTTCCGGGTTACCGTGCTCGTCGACCATAACATCCTCACTCATTAACATTTCCACTTCATTTTCATTTGCATCTAATATAATTCCATCAAATGAGTTACCGTCTTCTGTTGTTCCCATCACGTGATAGTATTTATATTTATTGCACTGGTGATGGGTGGGCTTCATCTGTTGATGGGATGGGGAATACATATTACGGTCATCTGTCATGTTCATCAACTCCTCAAAAACATGATACGCACCCAGCCCATAAATGTGACAAAACCAAATAACAGAATTGTTAGACATATTCATTACATTGTCATCCATTATTTAGTAAACTGGAAGTAAGACTATAAAAGAGGTGATCTGCATTGGAAACAAAGGCTCCCATTAACTTAGGCAACCGTATTCATTTAATTGATGGTTTTGATTTAGGAGTTCCAGGGCGCACAGGTACGTATGTGATGGATGAAGAGTATTTAACGTTAGTTGAAACTGGTCCGAGTCCGTCTGTGCCAAGAATATTGCAGGGGTTAAAAGACCTGGGGTTAAACGCTGGGGATGTTCGTTTTATTATCTTAACCCACATTCATCTAGATCACGCTGGAGGTGCCGGTCTTCTGTTGAGGGAGTGTCCTAATGCTGAAGTTATTGTACATAAGAAAGGGAAGCGTCATTTAGCAGAGCCTTCGAGGTTAATAGAAGGAGCGAGAGTGGTTTATGGTGATGCGTTTAATCAATTGTTTGACCCGATTCTGCCTATTCCTGAGGACAGACTTATCGTTAAGGAAGATGGCGATACTTTGCAAATCAGTTCCAACCGGTCCTTGCAATTTTTAGACACTCCTGGTCACGCTAAGCACCACATAGGTATTTATGACCCTGCCAGTAAAGGAATTTTTACAGGAGATACTGCTGGAATCCGTTATCATCAAGCGGAGGAAAACGGAATACTATTTTATCTGCCTTCTACATCCCCAAACCAATTTGATCCTGAGGCAATGGAGAGATCGATTCAACGGTTTAAGGAAATGGAACTGGAGCGCATTTATTTTGGCCATTTTGGCAAATCGGAAGAGCCCGATAAAGCTCTGGAACAAGTATCAAGCTGGCTGCCTGTATTCTTAGAAGCCGGGGAGCAGGCCTTTAAAAATGGAGAAGGGGTCGAGGGCGCGAAGAGACGCCTCCACGATAAAGTAAGTGACTATTTAAAAGAGTTTCAAATTCCTGATGATCACCCTGTATACGACGTGTTAAAGCTGGATTTTGAGGTGTGTGCGATGGGCTTAATTGATTATTTTAATAAGAGGTCCGGTTAAGAGGAATTGTGTAATGAGAGGGAACGACTGGATGATAGTTTAATAAAAAGGAGATCTCATATGAATAGAATCAATTTGATCACCCTTGGTGTCCACGATATGAAGAAATCTGTGGCGTTCTATCGTGATGGGCTGGGCTTTGCTTCTTCAGAAACGAAGGACGAGCCGGAAATTATCTTTTTTCACAATCCAGGATCTAAGCTTGCGCTCTACCCTCTAGAGGAGCTTGCGAAGGATATAAATGAAGGGCATCCCCCAGAAAGAAGCGGGTTTTCCGGGATCACCCTGGCCTATAATGCAAAGTCAAAACAGGAAGTAGATGAAATTATGTCTAAAGCTGAATCAGCAGGTGCCCGGATAGTAAAGCCGGCACAGAACGTATTCTGGGGCGGCTACAGCGGATACTTTGCTGATCCTGATGGTTACTACTGGGAAGTGGCGTATGGAGAGTTGTGGGAATTTGATGAGGATGACATGCTGATCATGAGTTAAAAAAGGAGTGACATAAATTAATACCACAAATAAAAATTTTCCCTACGCCCCCAGTAAAAAATGGACGAAAAAAGCGTGGGGCGCGTTAGGGGGGATTATCTCAAGTCTCAGCTTTTTTATTCTTGAAATATTCACGACGGGACGTACTCCGGTATTTCTTGTTTATCTTGCTGCGGTTCTATTTATAACCGGGGTATGGGAAATGATCCAATATTTCCGGATGCCGGAGAAAGACTATATTCGGATGGAAGAAGATCGAGTGACGTTTGATAAAGGAACGATTTGGCCGAGAAAAGCAGTGAAGTATGAACAAGTGGAAGAAGTCGCGGAGGTTAACGATATTATTCTATTGAAAATGAACGACGGCCGAGAGCAGGAAATCCATACGGACTGGCTGGAAGAACAGGATACCCGAGAGCTGAGAGTCTCTCTTAGGGAGAGAATTGAAATATAGAAAAAAGGTGGTTCATATGATTAGAGTAGCACTATTAAGTAAATGGCATGTTCATGCCGTAGATTATGCGAAACAGGCAACGGAACTTGAGAATATTTCCATTGAAATGGTATGGGATGAAGATCGTGTGCGGGGAGAGGAATGGAGCAGAGAGCTCAATGTTCCGTTCGAAGCTGAACTGGAATCGGTGTTATCAAATCCATCGGTTGATGGAGTGATTGTAACTGCACCTACAAGCGAGCACAAGGATGTGCTGATGAAGGCCGCTCAGCATGGAAAACATATTTTTACTGAAAAGGTGCTGGCTTTAACGATAGAAGAATGTGATGGCATTCTTGCAGAAGTGGAAAAAGCCGAGGTGGAATTTATGATTTCCCTTCCACGATTAGGAGAGGATTATTACCTCTATGCCCAACAGGCTGTAGATAATGAGTGGCTCGGACAACTCACCATGGTACGATGCCGTGTTGCCCACAATGGGGCTGTGTCCACAAGTCAGAACCCTGAGGGCTGGCTGCCATCACATTTCTATGAAAAAGAGAAAACTGGAGGAGGCGCCTTTATCGATCTTGGAGCCCACCCGATTTATTTGGCAAACCGGTTGGCTGGAACGCCCGTTGCTGTCACCGCTCGTTTGCAATCTGTATTCCATCCGGGTGTGGATGATCACGCAGTGGCGCTTGTTGAATATGGAAAAGGCGTACTCGGCGTGCTGGAGACAAGCTTCGTGTCCTCAGGAAGTCCGTTTCAGTTAGAGCTTTATGGCACAGAAGGTACTCTGTTAATTGAACAAAACACCGTTCGTATAAAAAGTGCTCAATTTGACAGAGAGAACTGGGTTTACCCGGAAAATCTCCCTGCTCAACTGTCGACGCCTATGGAACAATGGGTGCAGGCGATTGAAGGAAGTGAGGAGCCGGTGATCACTAAAGAAGATGCCATAGAGTTAACGCTTGTCAATCAAGCGGCCGGTCTGTCGCAAACCTCCGGGCAGCGAATCGAGATCAATCAAATTAAATCATAATAAAGAATGAGCCCTGCTGAAGAAGCAGGGCCCTCATTTTTAATTTGTCGTATGACTGAAGTTCGATTTAATCATTTGCTCTGATGCATTAAGCAGCTCAAAGTGTACGTCCTCATAGTCGGTAACTTGTCCTTCTTGTTGGATAACCACTCTTTCCCCGTAATCACCTCGAAGAAGGAAAACATCATCATTAACGAATTGATTCAGGTTATGCCCAAGTGCCGTTGGGTGGTCAGGGAATCCGAACCAATCTCTAAGCGTTGGGGCTGTATCAATTTGTCCCGCCACATCTTCAATAGCAAGTGGGGTTTTTAGGTCAGGACTTGAAACCAGTAAAGGTACTGAGGTGTATTCGGTCCGCCACTTCTCATCAGAGATCGTCCGGCCGCTCCACTTCTCTACCTCACTTTTTGATTCTTTAAAGATGCCGTTATGGTCCCCGTAGACAACCACGACTGTATCATCCAACTCCCCGTTTTGTTCGAGTTCCTCTAAAAATTTTCCTAAATAATGATCGGTGTAATGCACACTTTCAAAATAATTCCCTAGAGATGTCTGTTCCATCTCCCCGGTTTCAATTCGTTTCTCTTCCTCAGGAAGTAGAAAAGGCGTGTGTGACGTTAATGTGATTAAGCTTGCTAAATATGGGTGTGGCAGCTTCCTAATATGCTCTGCAGATTGTTCAAAGAAACTTTCATCACTCAGTCCCATCCCAATGGTATTTTCTTCGGCATTCCTGTAATCATTGATGTCATAGTATCGTTCAAATCCCATCGAAGGAAATACAGCATTTCGATTCCAAAACGTTCCCTCATCTCCATGAAAGGCTGCAGTCGCATAGCCTTCTTTGTTAAAATCTTTGGCAAGCGATGGGTAAGTGACTGCAGGGTATCGAAAGAAAGTGCTTCCTTCTTTTAGCGGGTAAAGACTATTAAAAACGAGCAGTTCTGCATCGGAGCTGTTTCCTTCTGCTGTTTGAGGATAGTAATTTTCAAAAGAGATCCCTGTCTCAGTAAGTTTGTTCAGATTTGGCGTGATTTCCTGTCCGTTTACTTTCTCTCCGATAACAAATTGCTGCAGGGACTCAAATTGAATCATAAGCAAGTTCTTGTCTTCAAAAATTCCCGGCATTAATAATGGATCTTCTCTAGGGGTCGCCCGATCTTGATTGATCAGAAGCTCATTGATCTCTTCTTTCTCCTCTGCTGAAAGCTCCAGCACCTGCCGGGAAGTTAAAAATTCAATCCAGTCAATGGCCTGGTGTCCAATGACTCCATAATTACTCAGGTGGGAATCCGTCGTATATTTTTTAAACAATAAATGGCCTTTGCCACTGACCTGCATGGAAATAGGTTTTAAAGATAAAAAGAGGAGCGCGAGAACGATGACAGCTGTGAATGGTTTCCAATTTCTATTCACCTCAGCAGCGGTAGAAGTGCTGCTCCATTTGATATACAAAAGCCATGCGGTTAATAGAAGAAGATCTGCGAAAAAGACAACATGCCACCCTGAGATTTGCCCAAAGATACTTTCAGACATTCCTGATAAATTAGAAGTCTGCAGCGTGATGTAAGAAGAAAAAGGCGTATGAAAATAATCCATGTACAAATAGGAGGACCAGCAATAAAAGCTGATGACTAAAGAAACGACTGCTCCATACCAGATATAATATTTCTTCATAAGCAATATCATGCTGAAAATCAAAAGGGAAAAACTTAGAGAGATTAACAGTGCCCCTTTTGATATGTCATCAAGCAGATAATGACTGACTGCCGTTAACTTTATAAATGCTGCAGCTGTAAATAAACTGAACCAAGTAAACCGGGTCAATAAAAACACGTCCTTTTTATAGCTTGGTATTGGGGTGCATATAAATCAGGTGCCTGGGAGTTTTACATCAGATCGAATAGAACGGCAATGGGTTTGATAGAATGGAGATAATAAACAAAAAGATTCACAAAAAGCATCATTATGTAATATAATCACCATGTGAAATGTTTCACGAATGTTGTTTAGATAGGAGCTATAGGTTATGAAGCACCTCAAACAATTCGCCTTTTCCCAGCGTTCGATAATGGTTGTGCTTGTATGTACGTCGCTCCTGATGGGAGCAGCGATCATTGGACAAGCGTATTATTTTGTTGCGGTTATCGAAGGGGTTTTTCTGAAAAAATTATCGTTTGATGCAGTCATCCCGCTGCTAGTGGGTTTATTTGCAGTGCTTGTCCTCAGGGCAGCGCTCACTTACATTTCAGGAAGATCAGGTGTGAAACTGGCTTCCAGGGCAAAAATCAGTTTTAGAACAGCTTTATTAAATAAATTCGCTAAAAATCCTGTGCAGGCTTCGATGCAGGGCCAGTCAGGAAGAAAAATAAGCATTTTAATGGATGCTTCAGATGACGTTGACAGCTACTTCAGCAGTTATATCCCTCAAATGATTCAAACGGCTATTGTGCCATTGTTGATTTTAGCTGCAGTGTTCTACCATCACATCTACTCGGGTTTAATTATGCTCATTACTGCGCCATTTATACCTTTTTTTATGGCACTAATCGGAGTGATGACTAAAAAGAAATCAGAGGAACAGCTTGAGAAGCTTGCTGCCTTTTCCGGCAGATTCTTAGACACTCTTCAGGGCCTCACAACGCTGAAGTTATTTGGCAGGGCAAGAAAGCAGAGGGAACTGATTGAAGAAAGCAGCCTGGGATTTAGAGATGCTACTATGGAAGTATTAAAGGTAGCTTTCGTGTCTTCCTTAATGCTTGAATTCATTTCTATGCTTAGTATCGGTTTAATTGCAATGGAAATTGCCATTCGTCTTGTAGTTTATGAAAGTATCTCATTTTTTTCAGCATTTTTTATTTTGATACTCGCTCCTGAATTCTATCAATTTTTAAAAGATGCAGGCAGTGCGTTTCATGCGGGGAGGGGGAGCGTGGTTGCAGCTCAGAAGGTGACCGATGAATTAGAAAAGGATCCACATCAGGTGGAATGGGGAAACCGACCGTTGACCATTACCTCTTCTCCTCCGGAAATTGAACTTGACGAGTCTGTATTTCGTTATAAGCAAGAGGGGTTTGCTCTTGGGCCAATCAGCACTTCTATTGCTCCGTATAGTCAAACAGCCATTGTAGGGCGGACAGGTTCAGGTAAGTCGACGCTGCTTCATCTGATAGCTGGATTAACGGCCCCTCAAGAAGGTGAAGTGAAAGTTGCCGGCCAGTCGTTATTCAAATATGAGGAAGAGGAATGGTTCAATCAGTTAAGCTATATATCCCAGCACCCTTACTTATTCTCCGGGACGATTGCTGAGAACATTTCAATCGGGGCAAACGGGGCAGCTCGTGAAGAGATTATCCGGGCAGCTGAGAAAGCCGGCATTGCTGGATTTATTCAAACACTGAAAAATGGCTATGATACACCGATCGGAGAAGCCGGCCGCGGACTTTCTGGAGGTGAAAAGCAGCGAATCGCTTTAGCAAGGGCTTTCTTAAAACGCCCCTCTATTATTTTATTTGATGAACCAACGACGGGACTGGACCTGCAGACGGAACGAATTCTGCAGCAATCGCTTCAGGAATTGTCGCGGTCGTCTACCGTGATCACTGTGGCTCATCGTTTGCATACGATTCAAGCTGCTGACCAGATTCTGCTGCTTGAAGAAGGGCAGTTAATTGGCAAAGGTACGCATGAAGAACTGATCCATTCAGTTCCATATTATCAAGATATGGTTTCTGTTCAGCAAGGAGGAGAGAAGCAATGAAGGATTTAGCAACAGTCGTTAAACTCGTCGTGCTAGAAAGAAAAGATATTTTCCTGTCGGTCTTTTTTGGCTATTTAGCGGGGATAGCGGCTGTCGGTTTGTTTGCTTCAAGCGGCTATCTAATTTCTCGAGCTGCTTTAATTCCTCCACTGTATGCATTAACCGTCCTCATAGCCATACTTAAATTATTTGGCTTTACGAGAGCAATCAGTCGTTATGCGGAACGATATTTTTCACACCGTGCGACATTTTCGATTCTCAGTCACTTGCGTGTGTCTTTTTATAAAAAACTGGAACCGCTGGCCCCCCAAATTTTTCAGAAGTACCGAAGCGGCGATTTACTATCGCGCATAGTTGGAGATGTAGAAAGTCTGCAAAACTTCTTCCTGCGTGTTTACTATCCACCGATCGTTCTCGTTGTCGTATTCCTAAGTACCATTGTGTTTACAACTTTTTATTCTGCTGCGCTGGCTGTAGTCCTGTTGGCGGGGCTGCTGCTCACTGGATTTGTTGTTCCCGTGTTATTTGCAGTAAGACAGAAACGTATTAATACCCAGGTCCGTGAACAAAGGGGGATATTGTCGACCGAAGCAGCAGAATTACTGTACGGTTATCGTGATTTAAAAATTTATCAAAAGGTCAGGGAAAAAGAAGACCAGCTTCTCCTGGCTTCAAACGATTATGTGTATGAGCAGGAAAAGGAAGGGCTGCATTCTACCCTGAGTCATTCCATGAATACTATGGTTTCCCTCATTGTTTCCTGGTTCGTTCTTGGAGTGGGGGCGTGGCTTGTAGCTGAAGGGGACTTAAACGGTATCTTTCTAGCCATGCTTGTTATGATCTCCCTTACTGTTTTTGAAAATGCAACCCCAATGGCTGTTTTTCCCGTCCATCTGGAGGATAGCCGACATGCATCGAAACGCTTATTTTCAGTCGTACGTGAAGATATAGGCAAAGAGCCGGATTCTCCGGTGAAACTGCCAATTGACCAGGCGCCGTCTGTATTATTCTCGGGAGTAAACTTTACTTTTCCGGGAGAAAGCAAGGCAGCAATCAGCGATGTCAGCCTGCATGTTGCTCAGGGCAAGAAAACAGCTATTGTAGGAGCAAGCGGATCAGGAAAATCCACGCTTCTGCAATTACTGTTAAAAATTCATCCCTATGTTAACGGGGAGATCGCCCTCGGTGGAGTAAACCTGGAAGATGTAGAGCAAGAGGATCTTTGGGCACGTTCGAATGTAGTGTTACAGGAAAATCACTTTTTCTACGGCAGCATCCGGGACAACTTAGCGATCGCTGCAGAAGGGGAAGCGGATGAGGTCCTGGTTGATGCGCTTCATAAAGTAAAGCTGAGTCATTTTTCGCTGGAGGATGAAGTGCTCGAACGCGGGGAAAACCTTTCTGGGGGTGAGAAACAGCGGCTGGCATTAGCACGTGCCATGCTGAAGGGAGAGCGTTTGTGGCTGCTTGATGAGCCGACGTCTTCAGTCGATGCGTTAACCGAGCAGGCCCTATATGAAGAGTTATTTGATCAGGCAGAAGAAGATACGCTTATCCTCGTAAGTCATCGCCTCGCAGGACTTGAGAGGATGGACCAGATTATCGTCATGGACCACGGGGAAGTAGTAGAAGCTGGAACGTATGGTGAGCTGATGAGACATCAGGGCTACTTTTATGAGATGAAACAAATTGAAAAAAGCGTATTTCTATAGGAGGCAGAACGATAATCTTCGTTCTGCTTTTTTGATAAGAGGAATAGATTGATGATGGATGGATTAATATGCGATTTTTATGACAAAACAGGAGGCCATACGATGTATTCTTCATCAATGCGTTACCGGGTTATGACGGTCAGCGGTTCAGGAGAAGTCACGGCCGAACCGGATCTAGCCTCGATTCAGCTGGGTGTAGTAACGGAAGGGCAGGAGCTCACTCAGCTTCAGCAGGAAAACGCAAGAGTAATGGAGCAGGTGATCGCGTCGGTTATCAACCTTGGGATTCCTCGAGAATCTTTAGAAACTGTCGATTACTCCATTGTTCCACAATATGATTATGAGAGTGGAACACAGGTGTTTCGTGGGTATCAGATTACGAATATGATCTCGATTAAAACTGAGAATATCAGTCAGACAGGAGAAGTGATTGATACTGCAGTGGACTATGGAGCCAACCAGATAAGGGATATCCACTTTTCCATTGAAAATTCCGAAGCTTTCTACCAGCAGGCATTAGCTTTGGCATTACGTGATGCTTATATGAAAGCAGCAACAATGGGCCGGTCCATGAGGCTGCAAGTCGATCACGCGCCGCTGAAAGTGATAGAGCGTTCTCAGCACGATCCTATACCGCTCGCCAGGGCTCAGACTTTTGCAGCAGCTACCCCCATTGAGCCGGGAGAGCTTAACATCGAGGCCGCCGTTGAAGTTCAGTTTCAATTTTTTGCATAGTAAAAGCCACAGATTTTCTCTGTGGCCTACATACCTCTTAAATAGAATCACCGGGCTCAAGGATAGGGATGTCAAAATCTACGGTGTCTGGGTACTTAATACCTGCACCTGTGTTTAACACTACCACTTGCTCGTTTTCTTTTATCCAATTGTCTTCTCTCAGCTTGCGAGCCGCCAGAAAGGAAGCGGCGCCTTCTGGACACACAAATGCCCCTTCATGTCTGGCAATCTTCTGCTGCTCTTCTAGAAGTTCTTCATCTGTTACGGCGATTGCGCACCCCGCGGTTTTATACACAGCATCAAGGACAAGAAAGTCACCAATCGCTTTTGGAACGTTGATTCCAAAAGCCACTGTTTCAGAGGCTTCCCAGAAGCTTGACTCTTTCTTTCCTTGCTTCCAAGCTTCTACAATTGGGGCGCATCCCTCTGATTGAACGGCTACAAGGCGCGGCATTTTTTGCTCTGGAGAGAGCCAGCCTAATTGCTGCAGCTCTCGAAGGGCCTTATAAATACCTATAAGTCCTACACCCCCGCCTGTTGGATAAAGAATTACGTCGGGAAGCTGCCAGTTAAGCTGTTCAGCAATTTCAAGACCCATCGTTTTCTTACCTTCGATACGATAAGGCTCTTTCAGCGTAGAGACGTCATACATTCCTTTCTCCTTTACGGCCTCAGCGACAATTTTGCCAGCATCACTGATTAACCCATTAACGAGAAATAAATTAGCTCCGGACAGTGCACATTCGTTCCTCGTAATAGCTGGAGCATCAATTGGCATAATAATGGTCGAGCTCATCTGGGCGCGGGCAGCGTAAAGTGACCAGGCTGCACCGGCATTGCCATTTGTTGGCATGGCCAATTCTTTTACATCGAGCTCCTTTGCTTTTGAAACACCGACAGCTGCACCTCGTGCTTTGAAGGCACCTGTGGGGATGACACCTTCATCCTTCATAAGCAGTGCCGGGATTCCCATGTCTTTACCGAGAGAAGGAAAGTGAACTAACGGTGTCATGCCTTCCCCCAGGCTGATAACGTTGTCCTCGTTCTGAACTGGGAGAAGCTCATGATAGCGCCATAAGTCTGGCGCTCTTTGAACGAGGTCCTGCTGAGTCAGCTGGCCGGAAAGGTCGTAAATATTATAATCAACGAGAAGCGGGGAGCCGCAAATGCATAAGTGATTCTCTTCTTCTGCGGAATAGGTTTTTGAGCATTTGGGACAGTAGAGGTGGGATACATAACTATAATTCAAAAAGTACGTCCTCCTTTATATGGATAAGTAATTTAAGCGTATCATAAAAGGCTCCCCTTTTATCAATCAAACGTTTGTTTAAGAGTAAGTACAGGTATTACTAAGAGATAAGCTAAAAAGGATTAGATTTACAAAACTTTAACCATCCCTTTGTATACATGAGCATATAAGTATATTATTATGTGTTTTGTGAAAAATTAGTAAGCACATCAAACATTACACTTGCATATATAAGCATATGCTTATATATTGATAAGAGAGGTGAGATTATGGAAAAAACAATCATCGATCTAGAAACTGCTGCACAGGCGCTGAAGCTGTTAGGTGATAAAACACGGTTAACGATTATTGGGTTAATCAGCGAAGGAGAGTGCTGTGTTTGTGAATTTGTTGAAGTTCTGCAAATGAGCCAGCCTTCCGTCAGCCAGCACTTACGTAAGCTTCGTGATGCAGGCATGGTGAAAGAGAAGAGAAAGGGGCAGTGGATTTTTTACTCATTAAATCAGGAACATGAAACGTATCCCATCGTTCAGCAGATCTTAGTGCAGATACCAGATCAGAGAGAAAAATTACATGCATTGGAGCAAGCAGGTTTGCGCATCCAGTGCGATTCGTAGGGGGATTCAATTGGGCTCAGCAATTTTAGCAACAATTATATTTTTACTTACACTATTATTAGTCATTTGGCAGCCGAAGAACTTAGGGATCGGCTGGTCGGCCTGCGGTGGAGCGGTCTTAGCTCTCATTGTCGGTGTTGTTGACTTTCAGGATGTTATTGCCGTTACCGATATTGTATGGAATGCCACGCTGGCATTTATTGCGATTATTATTATCTCACTCATACTCGATGAAATAGGTTTCTTTGAATGGGCCGCTCTTCACATGGCGAGGGTCGCAAAGGGGAACGGGACCAAAATGTTTGTGTACGTTACTTTGCTGGGTGCTGTCGTGGCCGCATTGTTTGCTAACGATGGAGCAGCTCTTATTTTAACACCAATCGTGCTTGCGATGGTAAGGAACCTGAACTTTAAAGAAACAATGATACTGCCATTTATTATGGCGAGCGGATTTATAGCTGATACAACTTCATTACCACTTGTTGTTAGTAATTTAGTGAACATAGTTTCGGCGGACTTTTTTGGGATTGGATTTGCGGAATATGCTTCACGAATGATTGTTCCGAATATCTTTTCGCTTGGAGCCAGCATTCTTGTCCTTTATATCTTCTTTAGAAAAGATATTCCGAACAATTATAATTTAAATGATCTAAAACAACCGAAAGAGGCACTATTGGATCACAAGATGTTTCACCTTTCCTGGGGTGTTCTGGCTGTGCTGCTTGTTGGATACTTCGCGAGTGAGCCGCTTGGCATTCCGGTATCCATTATCGCAGGTATTGTAGCTGTCTTCTTCTTGCTTATGGCACGCTGCAGCCCTGCAGTTGAGACGGCTGCCGTTATAAAAGGAGCTCCCTGGGCTATTGTCTTTTTCTCAGTTGGAATGTATGTGGTCGTCTACGGGCTTCGGAATGTTGGGTTAACTGATGTACTGGCAGGCTTAATTCAATACACGGCCGACCAGGGGATGTTTGTGGCCACGGTTTCGATGGGCTTCATTGCCGCCATCTTATCGTCTGTAATGAATAATATGCCGACCGTTATGATTGATGCGCTCGCGATAGCCGATACGAATACATCAGGCACGATGAGAGAAGCACTGATTTACGCTAACGTAATTGGTTCAGACTTAGGACCGAAGATTACACCGATTGGATCACTGGCTACATTGTTATGGCTGCATGTCCTTTCGACAAAAGGGGTAAAGATTTCATGGGGCTATTACTTTAAGGTAGGGGTTGTGCTTACTGTTCCAACATTGTTTATTACCTTAGCAGGTCTATATTTATGGCTGCTGATTATATAATGATGTTTAAAAAGTAAAATGTGCAGAGACAGAAGGAACGAGATTCGTCTTCCCTTCACAGTCCCAAAGTTTAAACCCATTTAGGGGTTAACATACTTTTAGTTGAGAATATTAATTATTATTTATAAAAGGAGATATGCATGATGTCTAATAAACCAGTAATTTACTTTCTATGTACAGGGAACTCCTGCCGCAGTCAAATGGCGGAAGGGTTTGGAAAAAAATATCTTGGAGAAGAGTTTGACGTCCGTTCGGCCGGAATCGAAGCACACGGATTAAATCCACATGCTGTTAAAGCGATGAACGAAGTAGATGTTGATATCAGTGATCAAACTTCAGATATAATTGATCCGGATATATTGAACAACGCGGCTTACGCTATTACACTCTGTGGAGATGCTAATGATAAATGTCCGATGACACCGCCACACGTGACACGTTTCCACTGGGGTTTTGACGACCCGGCCAAAGCAGAAGGTACAGATGAAGAAAAGTGGGCGGTTTTCCAAAGAGTCCGTGATCAGATCAGTGACCGGATTCAAGTATTTGCTAAAGATAAAGAATAACAAAAGTGTGTACTGCTCTACATGGTGTGGATCTCCGATCTGACAAAATAGCAGGCCGTTTCCTAAAGCTCAAACAATAATTACTTGCAGAAACGGGTAAACCATAAAGTGAAGGAGGAGATTGTCTCTGTACAACTCTCCAAGAAATCACTGCCAGAGGATCAGGAAAAGTATTTCCGAATGGCAGTGCTGGCACTGGAGCGCGACGTTTATTTATCTCTTAAGTCTTGTGAAGGAGGAATTTAACAATGGCACATCAAGCGATTATATTAGGAACTGGTCCTGCTGGTTTAACTGCAGCAGTCTACTTAGCACGAGCGAACATGGAGCCGCTCGTAATTGAAGGACCGGAACCCGGCGGCCAACTTACGTTAACAACTGAAGTTGAGAACTTTCCGGGCTTTCCTGATGGAATAATGGGTCCTGAATTGATGGATAATATGAAAAAACAAGCCGAGCGTTTTGGAGCCACTTTTAAAAGAGGGTGGGTAACAGATGTAAACGTGGATCAGCGCCCTTTTACACTTAATGTCGACGGTCTGGGTGAACTTAAAACCCAGTCGCTGATTATTTCTACAGGAGCTTCAGCTAAACTGCTTGATATCCCAGGGGAAAAGGATAATATTGGAAAAGGCGTAAGTACGTGTGCTACATGCGACGGATTCTTTTTCCGAGGAAAAAAAGTATTGATTATCGGCGGAGGAGATTCTGCAATGGAAGAAGCGAACTTCCTGACTAAGTTTGCAGATGAAGTCCAGATTGTACACCGCAGGCACGAGCTGCGTGCTTCTAAAATTATGCAGGATCGTTCGAAAGGTAACGACAAAATTACATGGGCCCTCAATAAGACGCCTGTCGAAATGTTATCGGATGGAATGAAAATAACGGGACTTAAGGTGAAGGATTCTGATTCTGAAAAAGAAGAGGTCATAGAAGCGGACGGAATTTTCGTTGCTATCGGTCACAATCCAAATACCGAATTTCTCCAGGGGAAACTGGACATGGATGATAAAGGGTATTTACTTGTTGAACCCGGTACCACCAATACGAATATACCCGGGGTGTTTGCCTGTGGAGATGTACAGGACCAGAAATACCGCCAGGCCGTAACAGCAGCGGGCACGGGTTGTATGGCTGCTATGGATGCCGAGCGTTTCTTAGAAGGTGAAGCAGCTATTGATTGGAGTCAAACCCTGTCTTAAAGGTGAAATCATGGGTTCTCATTGAGAACCCATGATTTTTTGTTTGTTTTTTTCAGAAAATTTGGTTTATTATGTGTACTAAAGGTGTAAAATGTAGTATTATGGCGGTACCAGGGGATGGCAAAAAATTACTTAAAAAGGAGATTTTAACTATTAGAAAACTGTTAATGATCTTATGCAGTGCAGGGTTCTTGACGGGTATCTTTTTAGGTTCTGGGGTAGCTTTTGCCGAACACAGTGGCGATATGAATTGTGGCGACTTTGAGACAGGAGAAGAAGTCATGGATTTCTGGAATGAACATGATTATAGTGCGGAACACGATCCTGATGATCTGGACCGTGATAGTGACGGGCAGCCATGTGAAAATTTAACCGACGGTATTTACGATGGCAATGATGGAGATGGCACTTCAGAAGAAGATGAATCATCTGAAGATACAAATACAGAAGAAACAGAGGAAGGTGATTCTGAGGAATCAGCTTCTTCAGAGGGAGACGGCAGTGACTCTGAAGAAGAAGGAGGAGAATTACCGGATACAGCGACTAATAATCCATTTATGATGTTATTAGGAGCTCTGTTTATGGGTACTGGCGGTCTGTTGTTTATGCGTAAAAAATCACTGAACTAAATAAGTGTGTTGGTCATCCCTTATCGAGGGCAGGCACTGTATGGCCTGCCTTCGTTTCTATTGGAGGTATAAAGTATGAGGAGAAAGATCGGCCTCTTTTTAATCGCACTTGGCTTTTGCCTGGCTGCTTATTATGGATATGAATGGTGGGAACAGCGGCAGGTCATTCAATCCATGAATGCAAGTGAGCTTAACGAATATTTAGAATATGATGATACTGTTTTAGATGCTAAAAGCCTGCCTGACGGGGAAGAGGAACAGGATTTCAAAAAAGGAGAAGAAATGGCTGAGTTAAAAATCCCTTCCATTGAACAAAAATACCCTGTATTCTGGGGGACAGATGAAGAGACACTGACGCAGGGAGTCGGCATGCACGAGAGTGAGTGGACAGTGACACCTGATGTAAATGGCCACACTTTATTATCCGGCCACAGGGATACTGTTTTTACAGAGATGGGAGATTTACAAATAGGCGACCTTGTGTACGTAGAGTATGAAGATAAAGAATATGCCTATCAAATTCGTAATTTATTCATTGTGGAAGCAGATGATAAAAGCGTAGTCGTGGAAAAAGATACTCCGACATTAACGATATCCACTTGTTATCCGTTTGAATTTGTAGGAGATGCACCGTATCGTTATATTGTAGAAGCTGATTTAGTAGAAATTGAGTAAGCTGCACTGTAGGAATCTAACAGTGTTTATTTTATTTGTACAGGCAGCTCAGTCATCCGTAACTGTTCATCCTCCACATGGATTAGAAAAACACCTTTTTTTCTTGTAAAATAAGAGCTGGACGAAAAATTCAATTGAAAATAGGTGTTATGGATTGAAATCATATATTGTAATTGGTTCGGGCATTCTCGGAGCTTCAACTGCTTACTATTTAGCGAAAGCAGGAGCTGAGGTTACCGTCGTTGACCGTAAAGATATAGGACAGGCCACTGATGCAGCAGCGGGAATTATCTGTCCGTGGCTGTCACAGCGGAAAAATAAAGCATGGTATGAATTAGCCAAGGGTGGAGCACGCTATTATCCGTCCTTAATCAGTAATTTGGAAGCGGATGGAGAAAAAGAAACCGGTTATCAGCGTGTTGGAGCTCTACGCCTGCACACCGAAGAAGAAAAATTAACTGAAATGATGGAGCGTGCTCTTCAACGGAGGGAAGATGCTCCAGAGATGGGAGAAATTAAACGCCTTACCCCACCAGAAACTCAGGCAATGTTCCCCCCTTTAGATGAAAGTTACGGCTCCATTTTTATTAGTGGAGCAGCTAAAGTGGACGGCCGAGCCTTAAGGGATGCTTTAATTCGCGCCTCTAAACAAAGAGGAGTGAAATTTATTGAGTCAGATGCTGCATTGAAGGTCGAAGGTTCAACGATAGCAGGGGTGGAGACGAGTAATGGACCTTTGTATGGAGACCAGGTTATTGTCACAGCCGGTGCATGGGCCAAGGAGCTTATCCTTCCGCTTGGTGAAGAGTTTCTTGTCCACCCTCAAAAAGCCCAAATTGTTCATTTGGAGCTTCCTGATACAGAAACAGCTGATTGGCCCGTGATTATGCCGCCGACAAATAAATATCTGCTTTCTTTTGCCCACGGGCGAGTCGTAGTCGGAGCTACTCACGAAACGAAGGAAAAATTCGATTCCCGCGTAACGGCTGGAGGACTTCATGAAATCTTCCATAAAGTACTGGGAGTAGCTCCCGGACTAGCGAGAGGAACATTTCTGGAAACGAGGGTGGGATTTCGGCCGTTCACTCCCAATTCCCTGCCTGTATATGGTCCACTGCGTAATTATGAGGGGTTGTACTTAGCTAATGGACTGGGGGCTTCCGGGCTGACTTCAGGCCCGTTTATTGGTGCCGAACTAGCTCGAATGGTTATGGGAGAGCCTACAGAACTAGATCCTGAACATTATCGGATTGATCTAGCCTTAGCAAAGAAAAAATGAAGCTCCGCTTAGTGCTGAGCTTCATTTTTTATGAGAGAAAATCCAATTTGCTGAAGGGCCTGCTCGAGACTGGCTGCTATAAATATTTTCTTGAACTTAGCTCCCTGTTCCACTTGAGCCATAGCCATTTCAGGTCTTATTCCAGTAATTACAGCAGTTATACCCATTAAGGCTAAGGAATCAATAATACTGATGAGATGATTGATAAGGAGATTATTAAATGTAACAAGGCCGGATAGATCCAGAATAAAGTAATCTAAATCTTTTTCTTTTACCTGATGCAATACATTCGCTAATAGTCTTGAAGAGCGATCCTCACTCATAAATCCTACAAGGGGCAATACAACAACTCCTTCTGTCACAGGTACAATTGGTGTCGACAAAAGGTCCACCTGCTGCTGAGTTTGATCCAGATGGATAATAGAGTTAAACGTTTGTCCCAGGGATTGTAAGAAGTTAATTTCTTTCTCGGAAAAGTTTCGCACCTCCCTGTCCATTACGCACAAAGTGCCAAACTCACGATCGTCTTTGTCATAAAGCTTAACTCCCATGAAGGCTTTTACTCCAAGTTCTTTCGCCAGTTTCACGTGGGCAGTAGCTTCTTCTTCTGTTAGGTTAATAGTTTTAAAGTGTGCATCATCGCTTTCCATCACAAACTGACAATAAGAGTCATCATAGTTCACCTGTAACTCAGCATCTACAATTGGAGCTTCTCGATTATAGGAAGCGATAACTTGCATGTGATCGATTTCTTTTTTGGCGATATAAACAGTATTTACATTGATAAATTCACTGATATGTACCAATAAATTGCTTGCAGCTTCTTCAACTGAGCTGTATTCTAAATCATTTTTTGTATGATTCATAGAATTGGTTCTCCTTGTCTTTATTGAGGTGAATATTTTTATAATATAATATTACCAAAAGGAAGACAGTTTTAAAAAAATTTCGTTTTTAAAGAGAAATGTTGGGACAAAGCGATATTAATTTAAGAAAGACCCGAACAATTCATTTGAATTTGATCGGGTCTTTCTGTATCTAGCAGTCTTGATCCATTTCCAATTAGGATTGGTTTAATATCTTAATAACTTCTTTCGAAACGGCCACAGTGGATTGAGGGTTTTGACCAGTAATTAAAGTGCCGTCTGCTTCGACGTGTTCGGACCAGTTTGGAGCAGACTGGAATACAGCGCCGAGTTCACGCAGCCTGCTTTCTAGTAAGAAAGGCATATGCTGATCCAGGCCTGTATCTGCCTCCTCAGCATCTGTAAACGCATTAACGCGTTTCCCTTTAACGAGTGGTTCTCCATTGGTAAGCGTAACTCCTGCTAAAGCTGATGGGCCATGGCAGACAGCGGCAACAATTTTATCTGCTTCATAAAACTCTCTGAGCAGCTGCTGCAGCTTTTGGTTATCTGGAAAATCAAACATGGTTCCGTGTCCTCCAGGAAGAAAGACGGCATCAAATGATTCAGCCGAAATAGAATCGATAGGAACTGTGTTTTCTAAGAACACTTTTGTATCAAGAATTTCAGCAGGTTCATCTTTACTTACACTGTTAGGATCTACCGGAGAACGTCCCCCTTTGGGGCTGGCAACTGTAATTTCATAGCCGTGTTGTTTAAATTCATTATAAGCTTCACCGAATTCGGAAAGCCAGATTCCGGTAGGTGTATCTTGGTTAATTTTTTCGTGGTTGGTGACCACCATTAAAATGTGTTTAGACATATAAACAGACCTCCTGAACAAAGGTTGGATTCTCCAAACCATTCCCTCGGATTCAAAAGGCCAAACGTGTTATTTTTCAGGGATTTGTTCTTTTAATAATAACACCGCTTCTTTATCAGATTTTACCGGGAAGTGATAGCTGTGCTGATAAGTCTGGTGGCCCTTCCCTGAAATAACGATCCAGTCTCCTTCTTTACTTAGTGAAAGTGCCTTTTCAATAGCAAGGGTGCGGTCTTCTACGATTTCGCCTTTTTCATTTCCATAATTCGCTTGTAATTCATTTAAGGCCTGGATCATTTCTTCTTTTGGCACGTTGTTGAGGTTGTCTAAAGTCAGAATATAATGATCGCACATTTCAGCACTGATTCTAACCATTTCTTTTCTTTTTTCTGTGTCTTTGTCTCCCTTGAACCCGAAAACGTGGTACAGTTTGCCGTTCTTCGATTCAGAAGAAGTTTGTAAACAGTTGATTACTGCATCGGGAGTATGGGCGTGATCAATTACTACAGTTGAGCCATTAGGGAAGTCAATCATGTTAAACCGCCCTTCCACCCCGGGGAAACTTTCTATAGCCCTACAGATGGAGGCTGAAGAAGCACGAAGTACTTTGGCACAAGCATAGGCGATCGCGACATTAAACAAATTATGATACCCGGGAATAGGTGAAGTTACTTCACACGAGTGCATCCCCTCTTTTAATTGCACAGAGTAAGGGTAAGAAAGCTTAAAGTCTTTCATCTGGATTGAAGCTTCAGGATTCTCTCCAAAAGAAAGAACTGGAACTTCCCGCTCTTTCATCTGATTAATAAGCTTTTCGCCATAATAGTCATCTGCATTAACGACAGCAGAGCCGCCAGGCTTTAACTTGGAGAACAGTTTACTCTTCGCTTCGAAGTACTGATCCAGTGTTCCGTGGTAATTTAAATGTTCGTGGGAAAGGTTTGTAAAAAGACATATATCAAATGTTATTCCCTCTAAACGATACTCGGCCAGACCTTGAGACGAAGCTTCCATGATCACTACGTCGTCATTACTTTGTGACAGCAGTTGATTAACTTTTAGGGCGTTGGGTGTTGTGTTTTGTGTCGTCGTTTTTTCCCCGTTAACAATGTTCTGGATGGTCCCGATAAGAGAACAAGAGTATCCCAAATGATCGAGTATATGTTTTACAAGATAGCTTGTTGTCGTTTTTCCATTAGTCCCCGTAATGCCAATCATAATTTTGTTCTGGGAAGGGTTTTGATAGAAGGCTGAAGAAACGATACCAAGCGCCTTTTTACTATTTGCTACTTTGATATAGGGAACAGATAATCCCTGGTCTTCATTTTCACCTATTATTGCAGCAGCTCCTTTGGCAACCGCATCATTTATATAGTCGTGTCCATCTGTCTGATATCCTTTGATCGCAACAAAAACATAACCTGGTTCCACTTCCATTGAGGAATCGGTTACTCCGTTAATCGATATATGATTTATAGAATGGTGGCATTCGAACAATAAGTGATCTAGTAGCTGTTGTAATTCCATAGGTTATGTTCACGCCTTTTTTATCGAAGGTTAAGTAAGTTCAGAAAACAATTTTATCAAACTTTATCAGGCTACACTTTAATTTTAAGTGAAAATGGTTCAATTGATTCATGGAGGCGGCGGTAAAAATTGGTGGATTTAACTAATGCTTATACAATTCGGATTAAACGGCTTAATTTAAAAAAGTATCTATCACTTTTATGAATAGGGCTGCAGAAAGTATATACCCTAAAAGAGCGATTAATAATGCCAAACTTGTAAAAGTTTAATCAGTCTCCCTCAGCTCAAGGAATAGAGGTGGTAGTTGAAACAAGTTTTCAACAGCAGTTGTTTCTAGTTTATTATAACCACATGAACGAGAAGTTAATAACAAAGGCGGGAACAATAATGTGTTCTTTGTGACCTTGTAGAAACCTTGCGGGCAGCCCGGATCCATCAGTTTTCATAAGTGTCATCAGATTACACGAATTGGCTATTAGGCACATCCTTTTCGAGGAGCCTATGAATACATTTAACGAAAGAATCGTTTAACCGTTTCAGAATAGGTAGAGAAAAAAACAGGGGCATCTTCAACAGAAATCCCTTTCCAAATTTTTTCAGCAACGGATTGATAATACCATCTCTGCTGCTCGAAGCTTGAATTAAAATAAGTCCAAATTTCATCTCCAATTTCGTTATAACTGGTTTCTATAGAACGTAGGTTGTCTAATTTATCTGCAACAATCAGCGACTTTACTTCCATATTTCCTGTCTGAACTGTGGTTATAGTATGTGCTTTTCGCTCGTACCATGTTTTCGTTTTATCTTCTGTATGGATGGCTACCAGATCCCTTACCGCAATCCCGAACTCTCTTTCAATATCTTCAAGTTCATATGGGGTATCCTCGACGATATCATGCAGCAGTCCAGCGCATATTAATTCCATGGAACATCCTGCTTCGTGTAAAGTCTCTGCAACCCTAATGGGGTGAGTCACATAGTCTTCGGTCGAACCTTTTCGTTTCTGACCTCTATGGGCCATTGTGGCGAATCGGCTGGCTTTTTCTATCATTCGTGACATCCTTTCATTATGCAGATTAGTTGTGTATCGATCTTATCGGATATACTATGACAATAGAGTATTGTGTACGTGAACAGGGGAGGATAGGAAATGAAAACATTTGAAGTTACAGATTTACCGCCAGAGAATAACAAAAGTACCATATTATTAATTGGTAAGTTTGATGGTCTTCACCTGGGGCATCAGCAACTGTTGGATAAGGCAAACGCCCTGCGGCAGAACAATGAGGATATTTCCGTATTCGGCTTCTCAGAACACCCCCTTTGGGTCTTAAAAGGCGATGAAACGTACAAAAGATCCCTGTCCTCCTACCAGGATAAACTGCAGACCCTTGAAAAATCAGGGGTAGACCGATACTATCATATAAAGTTTACTAAAGAATACGCGCAAATCACACCTGAGCAATTTGTTCATGAACATATTACTCAATTAAACGTCAGCACTATTGTTGTCGGCGAAGGTTTCCGATTTGGAAAAGGACGGAACGCGGATGCAGAAGGACTTAAGCAGCTCTGCCAGGAGCATGATATTTCTGTTTTTATTCTCCCTCACATTACCTTACAGCATGAAAAAGTAAGCAGTACGAAGGTTCGTCTTCATGTTGCAGAGGGAAGAATGGAAGCTGTCCAATCTCTGCTGAACCGGCCTTTTGAATTGACAGGAATAGTGGAACACGGAGAAGCCTTAGGCAGGCAGCTTGGTTTTCCTACTCTGAATGTAGGAGGAATTGAGGAATATGTCCGGCCTAAACCTGGTGTGTATATTGGAACTGTGCAAGTACAGGGAAGCCAGGCAGGTGAGTATTATTATACTTTAATCAGTGCCGGCTACCGCCCTGCTGTTAAAGGAGAGTCGTACAAAGTCGAAGCCTATCTTCTGGACTTTTCCGGTGATTTATATGACCGAATCGTAACGGTGAAGTTCCTGCGTTTCATACGAGGGGAAGAGAACTTTGACGGACTCGATGACCTTGTGAATCAAATGCAGCATGATGAGGCTGAAGCACGTACTATTTTAGGCCTTGCCAACAACGAGAAGTAAAGGAGTTATAACATCATGGGGTAGTGGTTGTGGAAGTATGTGATGGAAACTTAATAAACGAGCTGGACGTCGAAACGATTCTTGAAGAAGAATATCCAGACGTAGCTGTGCTTATGAATGAATGTCTTTCCTTCTGTGGATTATGTGCGATTAAACCGTACGCCATGGTAAACGGAACAAGGGTGTTTGCTGACACGCCCGAAGAAGCATTAGATAAAATTCGTCTTAAAATTGAAGAAGAATTAGCATTCTATGCTGAATAAAAGAAGGGCATGGCTTTCCTTTATTTCTTAGAAACTGGGATATAAGGAAAGACATAAGGTAAGAAACGAACAATGAAAATATAAATCCAGATCCTTAGCACGGTCAATATGCTTAAGGCTCCTGTGGGAACGAAGATCCTGCAGGGAAAGCGAAGTGTTTTGAACGGAGCGAAGGTGAAATTCCTTTTCTGATAAATAATCCGAACTGATTTCAACATCATGGTTCGGATTATTTTTTGCTTTATTCAGTTTTGTATCAGCTTTATTGTTATGAGCTTAATTTTTCTTTATTGCTGCCTTGAGCAGGATGATTGGATAATCGTAATGGAATTTCTTTTAAAAACAAAATTAAGATCCAGGCTCCGATTAAGATGAATGTTCCAAACAGGAAGGATCCACTTAAAGCAAGGCTTAAAACCTCTCTCATTGATGAAATCATAGTGTCAAACTGTGCAGAAGAAACCTCCGATGTACTTTCTCTTAATGCGTTGATCTGATTGGGATCCATTAGGACTTGCGGGTCTTGCAGTCCAGAACCCGGATTTTCTCTTAAACCTTTCATTTCCCTTCCCATTATTAAATTCATAATTGCCCCCATAATGGAGACACCCATCGTACCGCCGGCTTGCCGGAAAAACTGAGAAGCTGAGGTGGATACGCCAAGGTATTTATGATCGACTGCATTCTGGACGGTTAACGTCAGCACTGGAAAGGTGAGGCCCAGTCCTAATCCAACTAAGATTAGGTTACGCACTACACTTGTGACAGTCGTTTCGATTGTCATTAAAGACATCAAATACATACCGGCTGCCATAATGAGAAGTCCGAGAATAGCAAATCGCTTATAGCTGCCGGTTTTAGTAATCAGCTGGCCGCCAATTGTACTGGTCAGCACCATGCTCAGCATCATCGACATCATAATAAAGCCTGTACTTGTGGCTGAAATGCCAAGCACCCCCTGGATAAAGAAGGGCATATACATAATGGCTCCAAACATTCCCATTCCCATTAGCAGTCCGCTCATATTGGAAATCGAGAAAATGCTGTTTTTAAATAAATGAAGAGGGATGACAGGATTCTCGGCATTGCGTTCAATGAAAATAAACAGAGTTAAGGTCATTGCTGACCAGATGAAGAGCCCGATAATCACAAATGAATTCCACGGATAATTCTGCCCGGCCCAGGAAAAAGCCAGAAGCAAAGGAACAATCGAAAGGGTTAATACAATCGCTCCAAGAAAATCTACAGATTTCTTTTCATTTTGAGAAACTTTAGGGAACATCTTCCATATCATTGCGTAGGCCGCAGCTCCGAAGGGGAGAAACACCCAGAAAACCCAATTCCATTGCCAAGTATCAACAATATAACCTCCTAGCGTAGGGCCGAACACACTGGCCAGACCGAATACCGAGCCCATCATTCCTTGCCAGCGGCCACGTTCACGAGGAGGGAACAAATCACCGATGGCGGTAAAAGAAGTAGAGATTATCATACCTCCTCCCAGCCCTTGAACAGCTCTGAAAATAATTAATTGAAAAATATTCACAGACATTCCGCATAGAAGTGATGCCAAGATAAATATTCCAATTCCCGTTAATATGAAGGGTTTACGGCCATATGTATCGGATAACTTTCCTACAAGGATAGCTGTAATACTGGAAGCCAGCATGTAAATTGTAAAAACCCAGTTAAAATAGCTCATCCCTCCAATATCAGCCACTATGACAGGAAGCGCTGTTCCTATAATTGTCTGATTCAGCGCAGCAAACAGCATGGCAGCCATTATGGCAATCATTATGGTGACTTTTTGTTTATGTTCCAGATTTTCCATGTGATTTCATCCTCTATTTAATAAGTATGTGAAACCATTAGAGCGGGACAGGATAGGGTTTGTCGAATATTTTTGTCAATGACGTAAAGAAAGTCGAATCACTGGTGTCGATTGTTTACTATATGACTAAGTTCTTTAATCAACGGCAGCTTCAGTCTTTCGAGCGCCGGGAGTGGAATTACCTCGCTCTCTCTTAATTATTTCGCTCTTCGAAATGATTACTAAGTTAATAGTAAATCTGGTTAAAAAATAAAGCAAATGTAGGTAAAGGGGTGATTTTAGCCAAACGAGTCGAACGAATCTCATTGAGTTTTTGGTGAAGATTCTGTATCATGGCTGTAATTAGAGAAAAGATCGGTTAATAGATTGGGAGGGAGCAACATGAACAAGGCATTAGTATTACAGTCGGATTTTGGTATAAGTGATGGAGCAGTCAGTGCCATGCACGGGGTTGCAAATTCAGTGGATCATGATCTGAAGATATTTGACCTTACACACGATATTCCTCCCTATGATATTTGGGAAGCGTCCTATCGATTGTGGCAGACCGTGACCTACTGGAAGGATGGAACGGTATTTGTATCTGTGGTAGATCCTGGGGTAGGCTCAACTCGAAGAAGTGTAGCTGTTCAAACGGGTTCTGGTCACTACGTGATTACGCCGGACAACGGGAGTTTGACGCATATCGCGAGAACAGAAGGGATAGAAGCGGTAAGAGAAATAGACGAATCTGTTAATCGTCTGCCTAAATCTGGCGAATCCTACACATTTCATGGGCGTGATATCTATGCTTATACAGGAGCAAGACTGGCATCAGGTGTGATTTCATTTGAAGGAGTCGGCCCCGAGCTTCCGGTAAGCAGCCTTGTCCATTTACCTGTGAAAGAAGCCCGTATGGTAGATCATTCTGTCGAAGGCATGATTGATATTCTCGATATCCGGTTCGGTAATTTGTGGACAAATATCAGCCGCGACCTCTTTAAAACAATGGACGTTCCTTATGGTGGGGCAATTGAAGTAGAGATCCGACACGATGGACGTACAATCTACCGCAACGTGATGACGTTTGGACGGTCGTTTGCTGATACCCATAAGGGGGAGCCTCTGGTTTATATTAATTCATTGGATAATATGGCTGTTGCCATTAACCAGGGCTCATTTGCCAAAGCGTATGGGATTCGTACCGGTTCCAACTGGGTTGTCATTTTTAGGAAAATGGAAGAATAAGAATAATGGGCTGGCTCATTGAGCAGAGAAATTTTTTTGAGGTGAAGAGTTATGAAGGTCCGGTGGCTGGTGTGGGTGGTGTTGGTGGTCGCAGCTGGATGTTCGAATCAAATAGCTGGAATCTATGATCAGTCAGAGGATTACGTAACGCATGACCACGATGTTTTAGATGCTCATGGAAAAGTGAAAAATACGCAGTATCTTGATGATTTTATAAACAACGTCAATGAACAACAAGAAGATGAAGTTCGAATCGTAAGCTACACAGATGAAGGAGATCCCTTATTTACTTACTTATCTTATGACGGAGACGAATTGACCTACAAGCTCGACACTTCACAAGATAAGCAGGGTTCAGGGGAGACGATTGAGAAATCGTGTGAAACGGTTGAGCGGAAAGAACTTGCCCAGGAAACTGTTTATCAGCTGGGTTGTGGAAAGCAGGAAGAGATAATTGAGATACTTGCAATCTCTTATGACTCTACGACACAGGATCAGTTCGAATTGAAGTTTTCTTACAATAAAGGGAATCGAGTTACTGTGGACACGGTTGCACAATCTTTATCCATTCAGTCTGAATCAAACAGTATGAAGCAGGAGAATTTTCGTTTTACTACTGAAGAGATGAACAGCATTTATAAACTGCTTGTGAAAGAGAATTACCTGCAAGGGAAGGATCTAACGGGAAGCTGCCGGGAAGAGCCCGAATATTCATTAAAAATTCTGATTAATGGTAGTGAGAAGAAGTTTACCTGGTCGAGTTGTGATTCCGGTGAAGACGTCGGGGAAATGACAGATATGGCAGAAGGAATCATTGATCTTGTTGAAGAAACAAAGGCCTACCGCAAAGTGTTTGAATGACAGATGAAAGCAAAATAGAAGCACTCATCACTGCTCGTGTGCTACACTGCTTTTGTAACCTTTTACAAGAAAGGAAGAGATTCTTTGATGAATACGGTAAAATTACATGACAAAATCGAAATGCCTCAGCTTGGGTTTGGGGTATGGCAGGTGGAAGAGAAAGATGCAGTTCCAGCTGTAACGAAGGCGATTGAAACAGGTTATCGCTCGATCGACACAGCAGCCGTTTATAAAAATGAGCGCCAGGTAGGCGAAGCGATTGCAAAAAGTAATGTGCCGCGCGAAGAGCTTTTTATTACGACGAAAGTCTGGAATGCCGATCAGGGTTACGAGCAGACGATTAAAGCTATGGATGAGAGTCTGGAGAAGTTGGGTCTGGATTATGTAGATCTGTATTTAATTCACTGGCCGACACCTGAATATGACGATTATGTGGAAACATATAAAGCATTAGAACAACTGCAGAAAGATGGAAAGACAAAAGCAATCGGTGTATGTAACTTCAACATCGATCATTTACAGCGTCTGCTGGATGAATGTGATGTGAAACCAGCCATTAATCAGGTTGAATGTCATCCGTTCCTTGCACAGAATGAGCTGAAAGAGTTCTGCCGTGAGAAGGGGATTTTAGTAGAAGCGTGGAGCCCGCTTATGCAGGGTGGAGAAGTATTAAATAATGAAACAGTGCAGTCTCTAGCTGAGAAGCATGGGAAAACACCAGCTCAGGTTATCATTCGCTGGCATTTACAGAATGGTTCAGTCGTTATCCCTAAATCAGTTACACCTTCTCGCATCGAAGAGAATTTTGATGTGTTTGATTTCGAATTAACTAATGAGGATATGGAGCAAATTAATGCGCTTGATCGCGGACAGCGTAAAGGTCCTGAGCCAAGCGACATGAATGTAAGATAATAAGATTGATGAAAAAGGGCGCTGAAAATAGCTTCCTCAGCTTGTGGAGAAACCCCTGTTTTTCCGCAAGCTTTTTTCTTGCCGTCAGAAGCGAAGCCCCCTTCCCTTTTTTAGCGGATGAGCGCCTGAGCTTCCTCGCGAAACCCACGCTCGGCGATCTCGGCTCACTCGTTCTTCCGCAGGAGTGGAAGGGGCCTCGCTCCTTAGAATTTTTTTAATACAGAAAAAGACTTTCCTTCTCCTGGATCATCTTGGATAATTTATGGACAATCTTCTTTATGTTCTGGCAGGCAGCTGTCATCAGCACTTGTTTCGAAAACATTTTTAAATCAGCCTATCCCGTTCTTTAGTGTACTGAAAGATAAAACTTAAGTAAAAATGCCAAAAATTAAAGCTGTCGAGAACTTTTCGACTGCTTTAGGACGCTGAAAATAGCGTCCTTTTTTATTTTGTATAGATCCCGTAATCAATCATTTCTGTTATGTAAGAAGCGAGATCATAGGCCGTACACGGATAATCGTTTTCTACCCACCATTTAATTGTTCCCGAGATACTTGAAGCAATAAAGGTAAGAGTAATTTCAGGTGAGAACTTTACTGAGTGCAGATAATCGAATGCTATTTCGAGAGTAGAGCGGGTGGATGACTGAATAAATTGCTCAAACTGTTTTTGAAATTCTCCTAGTTCCTGCTTACTTAACAACGTTTCGAAGGTAAGACGCTCTACATAAATAAATTGAAGCATTCCGACAAACCGGGGGTGAGGTTTTTTCTCTTTAACAAAATCGAATGTCCGGGGACAGTCATCTATGAGAGTTTTCCAGCGTACGAGAAGGTCTTCAACAATGGTTGTTAACAAGTCTTCTTTATCTACAAAGTGACGGTAAAACGTCGCTCTGTTCATTTGAGCTTGATTCATAATTTGCTGGACCGAGACGTGATCGAGATGGTGTTCTTTTAATAAAGTAAGAAACGCTTCTTTGATCCATATTGTACTTCTCTGTACCCTGGGATCCTTATTTTTCTTCATGGTATTAAACTCCTTTCTGCAACACTTTTTCCATAAATGTCTATTATCTTCGGATCGTATTGACCTTACTCTAACCCTTACTCTATCATTCTAATTGATAATGAATTTCAATATCATAATTATATCAATTTTTTTTAACAAGGAAAGAGGTAAGGGTGGTTTTATGAAAATCAGATATACGTCAGCAGCTCTTCTTCTTTTCTCGTTTATGTCGTTGTTCATTGGAGTTTCAGATGTATCTGTAACGGATTTGGGTCACATGACACCTGAACAAGTCGAGATCATGACGGTCAGCAGGCTGCCAAGATTACTCAGTATTTTAATAGCAGGGGCAAGCATTAGCATTTGCGGGTTAATTATGCAGCAGTTAACGAGGAATAAGTTTGTTTCACCCACGACAGCCGGCACATTTGACTCTGCAAGGCTTGGTGTATTAATTTCCCTGCTTTTGTTCACTTCCGCCAGTCCTCTTTTAAAAATGGGGGTGGCATTCGCTTTTGCTCTAATGGGGACGTTTATTTTTATGCAGATTCTCGACCGTATTAAGTACAAAGATACGATTTTCATTCCGCTTGTTGGGCTTATGTTTGGGAATATCATAAGTTCAGTTACAACATTTTTTGCTCTCAAGCATGACCTGGTCCAAAACATGTCAGCTTGGCTCCATGGGGACTTTTCGATGATTATGGAAGGGCGGTTTGAGATGCTTTACCTTTCCATTCCTCTACTGGGGTTGGCTTTTTTCTATGCGGATCGATTTACTCTTGCAGGAATGGGAGAGGATTTTGCCAAAAACTTAGGCCTTAAGTATAAGCAGGTCGTTAACATTGGGTTAGCGATTGTAGCCATGATTACGGCTTCGGTGGTACTTACGGTTGGAATGATTCCTTTTCTTGGCTTAATCGTACCGAATATTGTTACGTACTATTACGGAGATCACTTGAAAAAAAGCCTGGTCCAGACGGCTGTTTTCGGAGCGGGGTTCGTATTGATTTGTGACATTATCGGACGAGTGGTGATCTATCCATATGAGATTTCTATCAGTCTTACGATGGGTGTTATTGGAAGCGGGATATTTATCTACTTATTGATGAGGAGGCGCTCCTATGCTTTTTAAAAGGAAAATCCTGCTTCTTCTCATCATTGCGGCAGGGCTTGTTCTAGCTTTTTTGTTTACAGGGGTAAGCAGTAATTGGGATTACATTCTTCCGAGAAGAACTGTAAAAATATCAGCGATTATTGTAACGGGAGCAGCGATTGCCTTTTCGACCGTAATATTCCAGACCATCACGACGAATCGAATCCTTACACCAAGTATCTTAGGCCTTGATAGTATGTATCTTCTTGTACAGACGCTGGTGGTGTTTTTCTTTGGATCAGGATCTATCGCTATGATGGACAGTCAGGTGAATTATCTGCTTTCTGTGGCAGCGATGGTGCTATTTTCATTCCTGCTCTTTAAATGGCTGTTAAGAAGGGGAGGGAATATCTATTTGCTACTGCTTGTGGGTATTATCCTCGGAACTTTTTTTTCGAGTTTGTCGTCATTTATGCAGGTATTGATTGATCCTAATGAATTCCTCATCGTACAGGATAAAATGTTTGCCAGTTTCAACAACGTAAATACAGATCTTCTTGGCATTTCCGTTGTCATCATGATTGGAAGCCTGCTTTACTACCTTCCTTATCACAAATACATGGATGTCATGGCGTTAGGCAAAGATCATGCGGTGAATCTAGGCGTTCCCTATGAACGGATCATTCAGCGGCTGTTGATTGTTGTAGCTGTGCTTATTTCTGTAGCTACAGCTTTAGTTGGCCCTGTAACGTTTCTAGGTTTGCTGGTAGTTAATTTAGCGCATGAGTTTCTGAATACCTTTCGTCATAACTACTTATTGGCAGTATCTATTTTGTTTAGCGTAATTGCTTTAGCAGGCGGCCAATTAATCGTTGAAAGAGTCTTTACTTTTTCAACTACTATTAGTGTCTTAATCAACTTCATCGGTGGAATCTATTTTATTTATCTACTGTTAAGGGAGAACAAAGCATGGTAAAAGTTTTGAATTTATTCAAGCAGTATGGGACCAGGTCAGTCGTAGAAGATGTTTCTGTATCGATTCCTAAAGGGAAAATCACAACCTTTATTGGACCTAATGGAGCCGGAAAAAGTACGCTCCTTTCGATGATCAGTCGTTTAATTACGAAGGACGAAGGAGAGGTGAAGATTGAAGGTCAGGAAATTAACAGATGGAAAACCGAAGATTTATCGAAGAAAATTTCAATCCTTAAACAAAGCAACCACATCCATCTTAGGTTAACGATACGTGAACTTGTGTCATTTGGCAGATTCCCGTATTCGAAAGGAAGGCTGACCGAAGAAGATGAGGTGAAGGTCGAGCAGGCTCTGGATTTCGTGGCCTTGTCAGACATGCAGCATAAGTACTTAGATCAATTAAGCGGGGGACAGCGCCAAAGAGCTTATATCGCGATGGTTATTGCTCAAGATACCGAGTATGTATTGCTCGATGAACCGTTAAATAATTTAGATATGAATCATTCCGTACAAATTATGAAAACATTAAGCAGGTTGGTAAGAGAGCTTGGTAAAACTGTTGTACTCGTTGTTCACGATATTAATTTTGCTTCCTGCTACTCGGACTATATTGTAGCTATGAAGAATGGAAGAATTGTAGAAGAAGGCGCAAAGGAGAAAATGATTGAGCCAGCTGTTTTAAACTCCATTTATGACATGGACATAGATATTCATACGATTAACAATCAAAAAATTTGTGTCTATTTTCAATAATATATCAAGAGGTGACTTTAATGAGGAAATGGTTAGTAAGTATAAGCGTACTATTGATTACAGTTGTATTAGCAGCTTGTGGAGGAGACACCGAAGCGGAATCCTCTAATGAAGAAGAAGAAAAAATAACGGTGGAACACGAATTAGGAGAAACGGAAGTCACGCGTAACCCTGAGAATGTGGTTGTGTTTGATTTTGGAATAGTCGATAGTTTAGATGAGCTTGGGGTTGAAATTCAGGGCGTAGCGAAAGATTCTCTCCCTGATTATTTAAGTCAATATGATAGTGATGAATATGAAAATATCGGCGGTTTAAAAGAGCCTGACTTCGAAGCGATCAGCCAGATGGATCCAGACGTGATCGTGATTTCCGGTCGTCAATCGGAGGTATACGACGAACTTTCCGAAATTGCTCCTACTGTATACCTCGGAGTTGATACAACCAGGTACATGGAATCGTTTGAAGAGAATATGCTTGCTCTTGGAGAGATTTTCAAAAAAGAAGAGGAAGTAGAGGAGAAACTTGGGGAAATAAAGGAAAACATAGAAGAGGTGAATAGTAAATCTCAATCTATGGATGGAAAAGGTTTAATCATATTAGCGAATGATGGGAAAGTGAGCGCCTATGGTGAAGGTTCACGATTTGGCTTAATCCATGACGTGTTAGGAGTACCGCCGGTTGATGAATCAATTGAATCTTCCACGCATGGACAGAGTATTTCATTCGAATACATTTCTGAGAAGAATCCAGAATATATGTATGTAGTTGACCGCGGAGCCGTAGTAGGAGATGAATCCTCAGCTAAGCAGGTGATGGAAAATGAAATCGTCAAGAAAACTTCAGCTTATGAAAAAGATCAGATTTACTATCTAGATCCTCAATACTGGTACCTATCCGGCGGGGGGCTGCAGTCTGTTGAGGCAATGGTAAATGAAATAAAGGAAAGCTTATAAATAAAGAGGTTTAAGAAGGGCGCTGTAACCAGCGTCTTTTTTATGAGATTAATGTTAACCTTATTAAAATTAAGTTGACATAAAGAATGGTTTTCTTCTATGCTAGTTTTATAAGTTATGAGGAGGAAGATTATGAGAGGACGTAGAGGGTGGACAGCTTTGGAGATTACGATGGGTGGTCTTTTCGTTGCAATGATGGCCATCGGTGCGAATATTACATCAATTGCTCCGTTTATGGTGATTGGGGGAGTACCGATCACTTTACAAACCTTTTTTGCTATAATGGCAGGTTTGATTCTTGGCAGCCGTTTAGGAGCCCTATCCATGTTTGTTTATATGCTTCTTGGTCTAGTTGGAGCACCAATTTTTGCCCAGTTTAAAGGCGGATTAACTGCCCTTTTTACACCCACATTTGGATTTATCGTTTCTTTTATATTAATAGCTTTCATAGCGGGGAAGATGGCGGAGCGTCAACGAAGTTTAAAAATGTATGTAGCGGCTTCTTTAGTCGCTATGGCTCTCAATTATGTGGTGGGTACTAATTGGATGTATGCTGCTTATTTGTATTGGTTTGAAGCGCCGGAAGGGTTAACGTATTCACTTGTCTGGTCATGGATGATGGTTCCGCTGCCTAAAGACCTTGTACTTTCTGTATTTGCAGGGGTCCTTGGTTATCGGTTGGAGAAAAGCGTTGTGAAAAGAAGTGCATTTCGAAATCGGGAAAAAATAGCATAGAGGAGGCTCGGTTATGTATGATTGGAAGGTTTTAGCTGAAAAAGTATTGCAGGGGGAAGAAATCCTGGACTCAGAGGCTTTATCCGTGCTTGAATGTCCAGATGATGAGCTGCTGGATTTGCTTGCGGCCGCTTATCTGGTAAGAAAGCGCTATTACGGAAATAAGGTTAAGCTGAACATGATTATCAATACGAAATCGGGGTTCTGCCCGGAGAACTGCGGGTATTGTGCGCAGTCCAGAGATTCAAAGGCACCCATTCAGAAGTATCGTATGATGGAGAAGGAACAAATTATAGAGGGAGCCGAGCAGGCCCATAAACTAAAGTCAGGCACTTATTGTATTGTCGCAAGTGGCAGGGGACCGTCCAGGAGGGAGCTGGAAATTGTTACTTCTGCGGTTGAGGAAATAAAAAGCAAATATGATATGAAAATTTGTGCGTGTCTTGGCTTACTTAAGCCGGAGCAAGCTCAGCAACTTAAGACAGCTGGAGTGGATCGTTACAATAACAATATTAATACGTCAGCCAACCACCATGACAATATTACCACCAGCCACAGCTATAGTGATCGTGTCTCTACAGTAAATCATGCGAAAGAAGCTGGGATTTCCCCCTGTTCCGGCGTTATTGTCGGAATGAAGGAAACAAAGCAGGATGTCATAGATATGGCGCGTGCCCTGAAAGCGTTAGATGCCGATTCTATTCCCGTTAATTTTCTACATGCGATTGATGGAACACTATTAGAAGGTACAGATGAATTAACCCCGACTTATTGCTTGAAAGTGCTTTGTTTATTCCGTTTCATTAATCCCACCAAAGAAATACGTGTTTCCGGCGGGCGTGAAGTCAACCTGAGAAGTCTGCAGCCATTTGGGTTGTATCCAGCTAACTCCATTTTTGTCGGGGATTATTTAACGACGGCAGGGCAGGAAGGGACAAAGGACCATCAAATGCTAAGAGACTTAGGTTTTGAGGTCGATTATGTTAAAGCTGAAGAACAAGTATAGAATGACATACAACAAAAGCGAAAGAAAGGACGCTGTGTGCATTGAGAGCCTGTCGTGAAAGGATCGACAGGCTTGTTTGTTGTTCTTCTTTATACCCGTGCTTTGTAAAAAACTTCTTTTTCAATCGAGCAGTCTATATTGCATATATCAGCCCTTCCAACATCCGATAAACTTTTAAAACCATGAAGAACAGGGAAACATACAAGTCAATGCAGGAGAAAAGGAGCTTTATTAATGATTATTCGATTTGGCTATGTAGCGAACGCTTTAAACTTATACGATGCGAGCCCATCAAAAACGATGACATTTGCCCGTTATCGAAAATTATCATCAACTGAACGTAAAGAACAGCTGGAGCGGATTATACGAACGAACCTTGAACATACCATTCGAGCACTTCATTATAATATTGGCCACGAGATTCCATTGTATCGTTTTTCCTCCTCGCTGGTCCCATTAGCAACGCATGATGAGGTGGATTTTGACTATATTGGTCCTTTTAAAGCAGAGTTTGAACGAATCGGCGAACTTGTCCGTAACCACCATTTAAGAACTAGCTTTCATCCAAATCAATTTACATTGTTTACGAGTGATAAGCCTCATGTCACTGAAAATGCAGTCAAAGATATGGAGTACCATTACCAGCTCCTAAATGCTATGGGATTAGAAAAAGAAGGCCATATCAATATTCATATCGGAGGAGCTTATGGTGATAAAGAGCGGGCACTTCGACGTTTTCATGACAACCTTAAGCAGCTTCCTTCACATATTAAACAGCAGATGACGTTAGAAAATGATGACAAAACGTATACGGCTTCAGAAACCCTCGAAGTTTGTGAAAAAGAAGGAATTCCTATGATGTTTGACTATCATCATTATATGGCGAATCATGAGGAGGGGGAAAGGTTAGATCAACTGCTCCCTCGCTTTTTTCAAACATGGAATACACAGCCTCCGAAGATTCATATGTCGTCTCCGAAGTCCGAGAAAGCTTATAGGAGCCATGCTGATTACGTTAATATTGAATTCGTTAAACCGCTTCTTAAGGAATTAAAGCACCTCAATCAAGATGTGGACTTCATGATTGAGGCTAAAGCTAAAGATCGTGCCTTACTTAAATTAATTGAAGAAATCTCGGCTGTACGTGGGGTGAAACGACATGGGGGAGGGAGTGTATTCTTATAAAGAAGCCCGCCATAAGCTGGCGGGCCGGGTAATTATTCAGATACGATAAACTCAAAGTTACCTTCGAATTTTACATCTTTACCAAGAAGCATGCCGCCTGTTTCAATTGCTGCGTTGTAAGTCATGCCGTACGCTTCACGGTTTACTTTACCGCTTACGTCAAAACCTGCTACAGTACTTCCATCCAGCGGGCTTTTTGATGTGCCGTTGTATTCTACCGTGAAGGTTTCTTCATTTGTAACATCTTTAATAGTAAAGTCCCCTGTTACTTCATATTCGTCATCTGATATTTTTTTAATGGATTTGCTTTTAAATACCATGTTTGGGTATTTCTCAGCTTCGAAGAAGTCACCTGAACGAAGGTGGCCGTCACGATCTTCGTTTCCAGTATTAATTGATGTTACCGGAATGGTAACTTTGACACTGGCAGATTCCACATTTTCTAAATCTCCATTGAAGTCGACTTCAAAATCCTCAAATTCACCTTTAGCTTTAGATACCATCATATGCTTAATTTGAAAATCCAGCGTACTGTGTACTTTATCAAGAGTTAAAGTTGTCATAAAAAATTCCTCCTTAAATATAGTTATAAAATAAAAACTGATTACTTTATGTAACCAAATATACATGATATTTATTTCGAAGTCAAGATATTTATGGGTGTAAATATGCAAGCTTTATAATTGCGGTTGGATTAAATTACCTTCTATACTATTAGTAGAAGTCCATTAAGAAAAGGGGAATGTTGAATGGTATTGGATCCTCAAGTAAAAGCTTTGCTGGACCAGTTGAAGGCAATAGGAGCACCGCCTTTGGAGCAATTGCCGCCGGAACAGGCTCGTCAGCTATTCCGGATGCTTGCAGGCAGCAGGGAAGAGAAGGAAGCTGTCCATCAGGTTACAAATCAAACGATTCCTGGGCCGGATGGGGAAATACCGATCCGGGTTTATAAACCAGAAGGTGCTGGTCCGCACCCTGCCCTTGTTTTCTTTCACGGGGGCGGCTGGGTGATAGGGGATCTGGACACGCACGATAATGTGTGTCGTGTACTTACTAACCTGGCTGGATGTGCCGTTATATCAGTAGACTACCGACTAGCCCCAGAGCATAAGTTTCCTGCTGCTGTAGAAGACAGCTTTACAGCACTTGAATGGGCTGCCGAGCATGCAGAAGATCTAAATATTGAACGCAAGAAAATTGCTGTTGGAGGAGATAGTGCTGGAGGTAACCTGAGTGCTGTGGTCGCTATGATGGCTAGAGAGAAAGGAATGCCGTCACTTGTCTGTCAGCTGTTATTTTATCCAGCTACAGACTTTACAGCGGATACAGAATCGATGAGAGAAAATGCGGAAGGGTATTTTTTAACGAGAGAGAGTATGAATTTCTTTCGGAACCATTACTTAAATAACGAAGAAGATGCAAACAATTGGTATGCTTCCCCGTCTTTAGCTGAAAATTTATCAGGACTCCCTGAAGCGTTCATCATTACAGCTGAATATGATCCTCTTCGTGATGAAGGAGAAGCTTATGCGCATCGTTTAAAGGAAGCGAATGTACCTGTGACACTTAAAAGATATGATGGAATGATCCATGGATTTCTCAGTATGGCTGGTCAAATCGACCAGGGAAAAACAGCACTTCAAGAGGCGGCACATAAACTGCGTTCAAGCTTTAACAAACAGGAATAAATTTCTCCCGAGCCAATCAAGTGTTATTTGAGGCGGAGAGAAGTTTACCTGCCTTTCTTTCTTGTGTAATTTCCTTTAATCCACCACCATAAAGCCCCTGTTTCCTTCCTAGGAAGGAAACAGGGGCTTTATGATTAATCATCTTCTTCTGCGAATAGCTTCACTTTCTTGTCGGTTGTTTTCTTCTTATATACCCGGTTGACGTAATCATCCGTGAGAGCAGCAATTTCTTTGTGCAGGAAGAGAAGCGGAATAATGTTTGCCAGTAACACGAACGCAAGTAATAAGTCGAGGAACTGCCAGACAAACTGAAGACCGCCGATAGCTCCGAGAAATACAGCGATAATGTACACAATTCTCATGAATCGGGCTGCTTTTAAGTTAAATAGATATTCGGCTTGTTTTTCCCCGTAAAAAATTAATATCCCTAATGTGGTTATTACAAAGAAGATAAGGAAAACAGTAATGAATGCCCCGCCAAACGTGTCTCCAAATTCAGTGGCCAACGCTACATTGATCATATTTGAAGCATCGTCAGGCCCAACGTTTTTCCAGGCTCCAGTTACTAATACAACGAGTCCTGACATGGAACAAATAACAATTGTATCGACAAATACAGCGAATATCCCCCATAACGCTTGTCTTGAAGGATGATCCGTTTTTGCTGCAGAGTGGGCAATCGGGGCTGTACCAAGTCCGGCTTCGTTGGAATATAGACCACGTGCAATCCCCCATCGAAGAGCTTCCGCTACCATTGCTCCTGCGAACCCTCCAGTGGCAGATATTGGGGTGAACGCGTGGGTGAAGATGAGAGCAAAAACATTTGGAATTTGATCAATGTTTACTAGTATTATGTAGAGACAAACGGCGACGTAAGTGAGTACCATAAACGGTACCATCTTATCCGTTACTTTACCAATTCGTTTAATGCCGCCAAAGACTACCACAGCGATAACAGCACACATAATTAATCCTGTAATTTCGACGGGCCAGCCAAAGGCTCCTTCGGTCTGGGTCGCAATGGAGTTTGACTGGACCATTGTACTTGGAACTAATTCAATCATGAGAAAAAAGGCAAATGCAGAAGCAATCAAGGGCCAGCCGAGGGCTTTCTTTATGTAATACTGTGGTCCGCCGACCCATTCGTTTTTTTCGTTTTTCTCGCGATATTTTAACCCCAGCAGGATCTCAGAATATTTTGTAGCCATTCCAATGAGAGCAATAACCCACATCCAGAACAATGCCCCGGGTCCGCCAAGAGAAATTGCTACGGGAACACCTACAATGTTAGTAGCTCCTGCCGTCGAGGCTAAAGCAGAGGTGAAAGCTTGAAAGGGGGTAATCGTTCCTGTTTTCTCGGTTTTCTTAAAAATTTGACCGACCGTCTGGTGTAACACGTGGCCGAAGAAGCGAAATTGAAAGAACTTCAATCGAAAAGTTAAAAAAATGCCTCCTGCGATCAAAATGATAGCTAAGGGATAATTCCATAAAAAATTTGAAATATGCGCAATAAAATCCTCAAAAGTTTCCAAAACTCCAAACTCCTTTCATCTGTCAATTACACAGAATATTCCCTAAAATTAATGATTTAAACAAATGATTACCTTTAGAGATGAGGAAATTCGCAGGGTGAGTTATGATAAAAAGAAACGAGATCAGGGGGGATAATAGATGATTGTACAAAGTGAATCGTTTAATGACCACAATATGAGCAAATTAGTCAAAGGGGCAGTAGTACCACGGCCTATAGCCTGGGTGTCAACAGTAAGCAGGGAAGGAGATTACAACTTAGCTCCTTTTAGTTTTTTTACAGTAGCCTCCATGGATCCGATTACGCTTTGTATTTCTGTAGGAAAAGCGGAGCGGGATAAAGATACATTATTAAACATTCAAGAGACAAATGGTTTTGTAATTAACATCGTCTCTGAATCCCTGGCAAATCAGATGCATGAAAGCAGTAAAGCATATGAACGGAGCGAAAATGAATTTGAAAAAGCAGGAACTCGTTCGGAAGCAAGTGTGCGCGTTCGTGCTCCGAAAGTTGCTGAAGCTCCTGTAAGCTTTGAGTGTGAGCTGGATCAAGTAATTAAAATAGGAACCAGCCATCTTATTTTAGGGAGGGTGGTGTGTTATCACATAAAGGATGAATTGGTAATGGACGGAGATAAAGTAGACCCGCACCAACTAAAAGCGGTAGGTCGTATGGCAGGGGACTACAGCTATATCAAGGAATTTTACAGGCTCCCAAATAAGGAGTTCCCACAATAAAAAAGCATCCGGTCTACTCGGTAGAGATCGGATGCTTGCTCAGTATGGCTGCCTTTAAAGTAATCCGTTAAACTTCGGGGGTAGGAGTAGGTTCAGCGGTGCCGTCTTCATATTGTTGATCAATGTCATTTCTTATCTCTTCTATAGACTTTCCATTCTGATAGTCAACGATAGACTGAGCAGCAATTTCCAGACAGACACCGCATTTTGTCCCATGATCATCCCAAACAAGGGATTCATCGTCTCTATTCTCGTGAACAAAACAATCGTAATTGTCCCGATGTCCTGCAGTGTTTCCGCAACCGCAGTAGCAAGGGATATTTTCTAACAATTCTTTATGTTGGGCAGCTGCAGCGTAAATGTTCTGCATATCTTCTGGCTTTTCCTCGAGAAACTGAGGCAGTGCCTCATAGCCTGATGTTAATTCACGAAGGTCTCCGCCTTCCGTGGTTTCATGAACATGGCCATCATGACTCTCACTCTCACTGGATTGGTCCGTCTTTGTATCTGAACAGCCCATTAATAATGTAGATAATACTAAACTAATAATGGTTAGCAGTCGAAGTTTCACTTTACTCATTCCTTTAGTTAAATTCATCCTCTTTATCATAGAAGGAGAAAGTGAAAAGTACAAGGGTTAAATCGAAGTTTCTTATAAAGTCCATAATCTGCCGCAACGGGCTTCTTCTTTATTTGCCAAACGAAGATAAAAACTTTACTCGATCTCCCATAGGGGGAACGCGGTCGTCTACTAATGCGATTTCTAATATTGCAGGACCATTCTCCTCAAGTAGAATCTTAATAGATTCCTCATTTAAATCCTCGAGTCTGTCTGCCCGGACGCTGGGAATACCTAACGCGGCACCTAAAGCAGAAATATTTGCAGGCTCCTGGGAAAAACGGCTGTGAGCCCGCTTGTATTGTAGCGTATGCCCATGGTGGACCATACCTAACCGGGCATTGTTCAACACAACAAAGAGAACAGGGATTTCATACTCTTTAGCAGTAAGAAGCTCGAAACCATGCATGAAAAAACATCCATCCCCGGTTATGCTCACAGTGGGGCGGTGAGGTTCAGCTAATTTCGCACCTAAAGCACTGCCGATTCCGCTTCCCATAGCTCCAAAGTGGACGTTAATATCAAAGCTGTCTTCAGTTATCACATTCATATGGTGAATGACGTAGGCCATAAATTCTCCGATATCGACCGTATAGCGAGTATCAGCCGGAAGTATGTCCTGCAGTCGGAGCAGCGCGTTTTTAGTACTGAATTCAGGGGGCAGGCTTTCAAACTGACGACTCATTCGAGGAGAAACTGTTCTTTCACAGCCTAAAAGTTGCAGGCTCTGATTAAGGTAAGAAAGGGTAACCTCAGAATCGCCATGGATGGCAGTATCCACTGGGTACTTCCGGTCAAAGACAGATTCATCAAAATCAATCTGGATCACTGTTTTATCTTTTGCAATGTTCGGGTTATAGTTATTTGTCGCTGTTTCCCCTAAACTGGATCCTACCACTAAAACCGTATCATAGTCGCCTTCATTGATAAGCTCTGAAGCTGTTTCGTTTCCTGCAAAACCGAAAATTCCTTTTCGCAAAGGGTGGTCGTCAGCAATTAATCCTTTGGCCTGAGGTGACGTAATAATGGGCCAATTTAATCGTTCGGCTAGTTCTAATAGGTGGGGGACGGCGCCGCGAATGCCTTGACCGGCAAACACAAATCCCTTCTCAGCGGACGTTAACTGTCTAATCGCTTTTTCAATGACAGCTTCTTCAGGAAGAAGAGGCACACGTTTTGGAAAAGGTGGAAGCGTTGGTTCCGTCATTTCCTGGAGCTGTACATCAATAGGCATTGCAATATGAACAGGCCCGGGAACCCCCGTAACAGCCGCTTCACATGCTTTGTGCAATTCGGGCAGCAAGTCCTCTGCCCGGTCAATTCGCTTACTGTATTTAGTCACAGGTTCAAATAGAGGGTGGGCGTCAAGTTCTTGAGAAGCATTTAACCCTACTGTACTCACAGGGACCGCTCCGGTCAGGAACAGAACAGGGAGGTGCTCCCGCATGGCATTCGCTGCTCCGGTCACCAGATTTGTCCCGCCAGGTCCGCTGCTGCCGATACAAACCGCCAGTTCATTTTTATATTTAGCATAGGCTGCTGCCATATAAGATGCTGCTCCTTCATGTTTCGTAACAACGGGGGTGATTTCAGGTGTTTCATAAAGCTCGTCAAAGAAGGCATTAACTGAGCCTGCAGGAATTCCGAAAATGTAAGAAACATTCCCGCTTCTTAAAAAATCAATTACAGCTTTTACGGATTTCATATAAACCCCTCATTTCAATAAAAATTAGCTGAATAAACGGTACACATCTGCTGCTTCCAAGGGCTTACTGTAATAATATCCTTGAATAAGGTGACAACCATTCTCTGTTAAATATTCGAGCTGCTCCCTCGTTTCGACTCCTTCGGCAATTACGTCCAGTTGTAAACTGGCAGCCAGTGTGATAATTGTGTTTGTGATCGCTGCGTTGTTAGGGTTGTGCGGAAGGTCATCGATAAACGTTTTGTCGATTTTTAGGGTGTCGACAGGGAAATCTTTCAGGTAGCCTAATGAAGAATACCCTGTACCAAAATCATCAATCGAAATCTTAATACCTAATTCTTTCAGTTGATGAATAACATTGAGTGTTTTTCTTGTATTATGAATGATCAAATTCTCTGTCAGTTCAAGCTCCAGACAGGAGGAAGGGAGTTTGGTTTCCTGTATGATTTGCTTGACCCGGTCCACTAAATTCTCCTGGTTGAACTGCTGAGGAGACAGGTTAACAGAAACAGTCATGTTCTCTTGTCCCTGTTGATGCCATGCTTTCATTTGCTGGCAGGCTTGTTGTAAAATCCATTCTCCCATAGGTATGATTAATCCTGTTTCTTCTGCCAGCGGGATAAAGTCATTGGGTTTAATTCGCCCTTTGTTCGGACGATTCCAGCGGAGCAGAGCTTCAACGCCGACTATGAGTTTATGAAATGAATCATATTTGGGCTGGTAGACTACTGTTAATTCGTCATTCTCTAATGCACGATAAAGGTCATTTTCTAACTCCATGCTCTCCACTGTGCGATTCTCAATATTCGGATCATATAACTGGTATTGGTTTCCTGATAATTGTTTAGCTTTATACATCGCAACGTCGGCATGCTTAATCAGCTGATCGGAATTGAGGCCGTTGTCAGGAAAGAAGCTGATGCCTATACTTGTTTTTACAGCAATTTCCTGCCCATTGATGAGAAGAGTATCAGAGAAAATCTCTAAAACTTTTTGGGCACAGTCCTGGGCTTCCTGCTTCGATTGGATACTTGGCAGTAGAACGATGAATTCGTCTCCTCCCTGTCTAGAGATGGTTGTTTCTTCAGGGAGGTTGTGGAGAAGATGGTCAGCAATCTTCTTCAATACACGGTCGCCGAATGTATGACCAAAGGTGTCATTAATTTTTTTAAACCGGTCAAGGTCCAGAAAAAGCACACCGAGCCTTCGGCCATGTCGCTCTGAGTACTTTAGAGCTTGATGGAGGCGGTCCCGGAAAAGAACACGGTTGGGGAGGTCGGTAATGCTGTCGTAATAGGCATGATATTTAATTTTTGCTTCCATTTGTTTTCTCTGTGTGATGTCTTTAAATGTCACCACATATCCCACTGTTTGCTCATTTTCAATTTGAGGAGTAATGACGAATTCAACAGGAAAGCGTTCTCCGTTTTTCTTGTAAAAAAACTCTTCCTTTGCTTCTTTCCTGCCGACTGGTTTAGAAGGTGAGAAGACTTCTGATTCCCCGACTCTGCATTCAGGGAAAATATGGCTGTACGTATGTCCAATTAACTCCTCTTCAGAATGAAAGCCTAGCAGCCTGATTGCTGAAGGGTTACAGAATGTAATCCCACCTTTAAGGTTGAGCCCAAAAATTCCATCGCCGGCAGAATTTAAGATCAGTTCTCTTTCTTTTCCAATATGTTTAACTTCTTTAAGCACTCGTTCGAGTTCTTTATTTTTTTCTGTAAGCTCAGAAGTGCGTTCAGCAATGATTGATTCCTGCTTCTCTATGTACAACAGATACGAGAGCACAGGAGCTGTGATGTCAACGATGGATTCAGCCAGCTGCAGGGCTGAATCTGGATAAGTATGGTTTCGTTCATGAAGGTTAACGACCGCGATCGTTCCCAACACGTTCCCTGTTGCAATTAAAGGAATCAAGTACATTCCTTTGATCCCAAACCTTTCGCACGCTGTATGGTTCGGACGAGAATCAGCAGCTGTATCAGGTATATATATCGATTTCTTTGTAGCTAACACTTCTTGGAACACCAAATCCTTCTTAAAATCGATGGCCAGGTGTCGATGAGTTCGCTTCCAGTCTTCCTCTGACCAATCGCTGTCTTTACTTAAGCTTGCAGGATTAATATGGCGGCAGGCAATAGGATCGAGGAGATGAGCCCCGATATTTGAATTATTCAAGACGCTTCCCAGGTATTCAAAGCACTTGTCCAGGACCTCCTGGAGTGTAGAGCATAATGATAACTCTTTCGTTATGTTTAGTAACAGCTGTTTATCAGCTAATAGCGATTCTTTTTTTGTTAAGTTATTGGCGTTTCTTACGGCAACGGCAGCCATATTGACGTAAGCTTCAATGGATTCTATTTCTGAAGGCTCTAAGTCCATGGGTATTCCGTAATCAAACAGGAAAACGAGCCCGTACAGTTCTTCTTCATAAGCCATGGGAAGTACAAGGAGCGACTTTATCCCGAAGGCTTCTACGGCTCTACGATCGGGTCTTGAGTCTTTAGAAGTGTCCGGAATGTAAATAGGTTCTTTCGTTTCAATCACTTCTTTGGCTAAATGATCGTGACTTGTATTTACTATGTGCATATCAAGGGATATTCCATTGATCGATTCAGGCTTTCCGACAAATCCCCGGTAGGTTCCATCTTCCTGGGGGAGGTAGATGCCTACAGAGTCACAGCTAACAATTTCTTCGGAGATGGCAGTAACGACATGCTCTAAAGCTTCTCTCAGCTCTAGATTGGTGTTGATCAGCTTTGTAATTTGAGCTAACCGTGAATAGCGTGTCTGTTCGTTTGTCATATTGATTCCCCCGTAAAAAAAGTAGTAAAACGCCATGAGCTCCTTTCATTTTAATTTATACTCTCACCTCTACGATCGGCAAGAAAAAATAAATATGAGCATGAAATGATTTATTTCATGCTCATGTATATCTATCATATCAAATTTATAACAAAACCTGCACCAACCCCGATAAGAACAATCGCCCAGGCGGGAACTTTAAAGAAGTGGAGGCAGGCGAATAGAATTGCTGCTAAAGCAAAATCGGCATTTGTCGTAATTGAACTCGTAATCACAGGGTCATAGAAGGCAGCTAATAAGATACCTACGACGCTGGCATTAACACCCATTAATACACCTTGAAACCTGGAGCGTTTTCTTAATTCATTTAAAAACGGCAAAGCGGCAATAAGGAATAAAAATGAAGGCAGGAAAATTCCGATAGTTGCCACGACAGCTCCGGTAACACCCTCAATCATTGTTCCTAAATAGCTGGCAAAAGTGAATAAAGGACCCGGTACTGCCTGGGCCATCCCATAACCGGCCAGAAATTCACCAGAATCAATCCATCCGGTAGGAACAACTTCTCTTTCAATCATGGGCAATACTACGTGCCCGCCGCCAAATACGAGAGAGCCGACCCTGAAGAAAGTATCAAACAGCTGGATCAGCATGTGGTCTGTCATGCGTGCAAGTAAGGGAAGAAAGGCAAGCAGACCAGCAAGGATCGTTAACGATGCGGCGCCAGCTTTTTTAGAAAAGGTGACGGGAAAAGGCTCCACTTTTGTATCAGCGATCTTCGAAAAAAGTTTAGCTCCCAGAAGGCCTGCTGCCAATATAACTGCAATCTGCATCCAGGCTGAAGGAAACATTAACATTATAAATGCAGCAGCCATTGCTAATCCCACTCTTGTACGGTCAGGAGTTAATTTTTTGCCTAAGCCGATCAGCGCATGTAAAACAACAGCTGCAGCAACCACTTTCAAGCTTTGGATAAATCCGGCATCACTTAAGTCATAAGATTGATACATCAGGGCAAAGAGGATAAGTACAATTATGGATGGGACAGTGAACCCGATCCACGATATTATCCCTCCGAGCAGTCCGCCTCGAAGCATACCAATGGCGATGCCGACCTGGCTGCTGGCGGGGCCAGGTAAAAATTGACATAAAGCAATTATATCAGCGTAAGTTTTCTCGTCGAGCCACTTTCTTCTGTCGATGTATTCATCTTTGAAGTAAGCCAGATGAGCGACTGGTCCGCCAAAGGAGGTGAAACCTAATTTAGTCGAAGCCTGGAAGATCTCCTTTAAGGAACCTTTTGGTTTACTCATCGTGCATTCCTCCCATTCTATTTATCATGTAGGACTTCCTCAGCAAGCTCCCGTACTTGCTGCTTCCCTTCTTCAAGTACTCGTCTTCCTTCTTCGGTAATGGTATAGTATTTACGTTTTTTTCCGTTAACCGTTTCCTCATACTTATGAAGGAGGTTGTTCTCATGCAAGCTCTTTAAAGTAGGGTACAGAGTGCCGGGGCTGATGCTGTAGCCATGCGAAGAAAGCTCTTCCATAAGATATGCCCCGTAAACAGGCTCAACGTCCGCATGGTACAAAATTTGAATTTTAATTGATCCTAAGAAAAAGTCTCTTAACATACATGCTGCCTCCTCTTAATATCATATACCGATATCAATGTACGATATCAGACGCAAAAAAAGCAATAAAAAATACGTAAATTTATTTAAAATTTACGTATTCTTTACATTTCATTATTCAGTTAAAGCTTCATTAACAGCGTCCAGAGTCATCTCGTGGGCGATCACTCCATCAACAGTCCAGTGACTCGGATCGTTCATTGTGTAGACTTGGTCGTTCTCTACGGCAGGAATACTCTGCCAAACGGAACTTTCATCTAAGATTTCAAGTCCCGGTTCGTTTTCTTCTGCTATGAGAAAGACATGGTCGGCATCAAGTTCACCTAGTTTTTCCATAGAAACAGGGTTCCATTGTTCTTCCTGCTCTAAGTCTTGTACGAATTCCGGCTGCGTTATGCCAACTTCATCATACAAAACCTCAGCACCGTAACGAGTAGGTTCGAAAATGTAAAATTCTTCTCCCATCGTCCATACAAATGCTGCGGATTCGTCACCTATAGAATCTTCTATACTAGCTTTCGTTTCTTCCACTTTTTCGTCAAAATCTGCGAGCACCTTCTCAGCTTCATCCTGCTTGTTTAATATTTCACCCATTTGGGTTAATTGGTCCCGCCAATCCGCGCTTACCTCTCCATCGAAGACATACGTCGGAGCAATACTCTCATAATCTTCATAGGATCCATTTTGAATAGAGGAAGGGGAACTGAAAATAATTAAGTCAGGGTCCTGGTTTAAGGTTTCCTCTAGCGGCAGATCCCATTCAATAGTAGGGACATCTTCAAGCTGCGGCTGAAGGTAATCTTGTACGTCTTCTCCTATGGACCACTGAGCCGCTGGTTCTTCGCCTAAAGCAAGCAGCGAGTCTTCCATATAAGGAGCAAGAATGTTTTCAGGGTCCTCTGGAATGGTCACCTCACCGGATGCATGTTCCAACGTTCGTTCTTCTGATTCTTTTTCTTCAGAATTATCTGATTCAGCAGCATCTTGATTATTATTGCTGCAGGCAATCAGGCTGAGTATCAGCAGCAGACCTGCTATAAATAAATAACTTTTCTTTCTCATTATGACTTCCCTCCTATGATTTTCGCTTCAGCTGTATGACGATAATGATAATCATTTTCACATAATTAGTCAATTATTATTTTGGGAGCATGCTTGAACATTTTCAATAACTGCCATATACTTGTTGAGTGATAATCATTCTCAATATATTGTTGTATAAATAAGAAGGTTTAAGAAGGGCTGAGTGAAATTGGGGGAAGTAAATAAGGAAATTGAGCCGAAACGGATCGGACGGGCGTCTGTTATTTTTGTTTTGGCAGCAGTGGGATTAATTTTTTCACTGGGATGGTCTGTAGCACTCGGAGCTGCGGATATTAAACTATCTACGGTATGGGAGGCTGTATCCAACTTTGATCCAGCTAATACGAGCCATCAGGTAATACAAGAATTACGAATGCCTCGTGCGGTTGGGGCGGCATTAGTGGGGGCATTTCTAGCCGTATCGGGGGCAGTCATGCAAGGATTAACCAGAAATCCACTTGCATCACCGTCAGTCATGGGGGTGACACACGGAGCAGCTTTTGCTCTTATCATAGCGTTAGTGTTTTTCCCTTCCTTATCAAACGGGGGTATGATGGCAGCTTCTTTTGCTGGTGCAGGCCTGGCTGTTGTACTGGTGATAGCTGTCGGGTCACTTTCAAGTGGAGGGCTGACCCCTGTTAAGTTAGCATTAGCCGGCGTTGCTATAGGAGGAATGCTAAGTTCTTTGGCTACCGCTATATCTCTCCATTTCCAGGTCGCTAAGCAAATGAGCTTCTGGTATGCCGGAGGTCTGGCGAATACGTCATGGTCATCAGTCCAGGTGCTTGCTGTGGCAGGATTAGTCGGCTTGGTTTTAGCGTTGGCAATTTCCAAGTCAATGACGGTGCTCAGCCTTGGAGAAGACATATCTAAAGGGCTGGGTCAAAATACAATCTTAATTAAATCCTCAGGGGTCGTAGTCGTGTTTATCCTATCAGGAGCCGCTGTGTCTGTTGCGGGAACTGTAGGATTTATTGGATTGGTCATCCCCCATATTACTCGTTTTCTAATCGGATCTGATTACAGACTCATCATACCAGTTTCTGCGATTCTGGGCGGATGGCTTCTCGTTATGGCAGATACAGGTGCACGTCTGATAAACGCTCCTTACGAAACCCCGGTAGGTGCGATTACAGCACTCATTGGGGTTCCTTTCTTTCTCTACTTAGCACGTGGCGAAAGGGGGAGTATGTAATGGAACGAAGGCTTAGTCAGTTCATTGTTTGGATCGTCGGCCTTATCATTGTGAATATAGGTTTATTCTTGTGGAGCTTAAATTCAGGGTCTATTCAGATCAGCCCTGCAGAAGTAGTCCAGAGTATTCTAGGAGAAGGAAATACACGTCAGGAACTGGTTTTATTTCAATTTCGACTTCCAGGTATTATCATTGCTCTGTTAGTCGGGATGGCTCTTAGTGTTTCAGGGGCTGTTTTACAAGGGGTGACCAGAAATGATTTAGCAGAGCCTGGAATATTAGGAATCAACACAGGTGCCGGGTTTGTAGTCGTTTTATATATCTTTTTTTTCCAGTCATCAATGAGCTCTCTTAGTGGCTGGAGTGTTTATTTACTTCCGCTGTTTGCCTTAGTGGGCGCTTTCCTGGCTGCACTGCTCGTCTACGCACTCGCCTGGGACAGAGGAATAGAGCCGATTCGTTTAATCCTCGTCGGGATTGGAGTAAATGCTGGGTTTAGTGCAGCATTAATACTGTTTCAGGTGCAAATGAATCCTCAGGATTTTATGCAGGCAATGGTATGGCTTTCTGGGGACATATGGAGTGCGAACTGGAGCTTTGTCGGGGCAACGGCTCCCTGGATTATTCTTTTGATCATCTATAGCTTATACAAGACATCTGCGATAAACGTATTAATGTTGGGGGATGATCTGGCTAAAGGTTTGGGTGCCCCTGTGGAAAGAGAACGTCGAATCCTGCTGCTTTTAGCAGTTAGTCTGGCTGGGCTGTCGGTTGCAGCAGCAGGAGGGATCGCCTTCTTAGGGCTGGTAGCACCGCATATGGCAAGGAGAATCATAGGGCCGAAGTATGAGTGCATGCTTCCTGTATCAGCCTTGCTTGGAGCAGCTATTTTACAATTCGCTGATATTATTGGCAGTAATCTTGTTGCCCCCGCTGAAATACCAGTCGGCATCGTCGTTACAGTCGTAAGCACCCCATATTTTATTTACTTATTAATGAAAACAAAGTAAGGAGAGGTCAGCGATGAATGATCAATTTGATGTCACGATTATTGGAGGCGGAACAACCGGATTGTACACAGCCTTTTACTGCGGCATGCGCGATATGAAAACGAAAATAATTGAATACAAGTCTGATCTAGGCGGCAAAGTTTCGTTCTTTTACCCCGAGAAGAAGATCTACGATGTGGGCGGGTTTTACGGTGTCAGAGGTGAAGATTTAGTTGAAGGTGTGGAAAAGCAGGCGCTGAGTGTTCAACCTGCAATTGTTACAGGAGAGCAAATAGCTTCTATTGAAAAAGTGGAGGATGGAAGCTTCATTTTAACAACGGCTGCAGGAGCCCAGCACTTCTCAAAAACGGTAATCGTGGCTTCAGGGTTAGGAACTTTCGATATGGAGGGTGTGGATCTTCCAGGAAGTAAAACCCATGCTTCTAATATTCATTACACTATTCAACATATCAAACAATATGAAGGGAAAAAGGCGGCAGTGATATCAGACAGCCGGGTTGGAGTGGACTGGGCATTGGCTCTAGAGGGTATAGCTTCGGAAGTACATTTAATTAACCACGGTTCTGAATTTAAAGCTGTGTACGAGCACGATATTGATAAACTGGAGGCCTCCAGTGTCCACGTCCATCGAGAAACCAGGGCTGTTGAATTGAAAGGGGAGGGAAATACTTTATCTGGGCTGAACCTCGATACAGGCGATAGACTGGAAGTTGAAGAGCTCCTCGTCTATCAAGGGTTAAGGATTGAAAAAAGTTTGTACGAGCAGTGGGGGCTGAAAACTGATAAAGGCCGGATTTCTGTTGGACATGATCTGAGTACGAATATAGAAGGAATTTTTGCCGCCGGGGATGCGGCCATTTATCCGCATAAAACCATGCTGATTGCTTCTGGCTTTTCCGAAGCCATGACTGCTGTAAATAGTGCAAAGCGAACCATTGATCCTAAAGCAAAATCACAAGTATACAGTACAGTGATTTACAAACATTCCTAAACCTGGATGGTGGATAGCAGGAGCTAGCTGGGGAGAAAATCCTGCTTTCTTTCTATACCTCTCAGGCGATGAAGATCATGTTTTTCGCCTTCCTCCGCGAACCCCAGTTCAAGCATTAAACTGCTTAATGGCGGGAGGGGATTTTGCAGCGGCTTTCATAAACTCTCCCCACCTGAGTAAGGCTTATGCAATGGAAAAGACGCAGCGATGTAACTGGCCGCGTCTTTTTTATTGTTGTTTTAAATAGCGCTGATCCTTGAGAAATAATTTCCAGAAAAGAATAAACCCTGGGATGAGGATTGCAAATCCACCGGCATAAACAATGAGAAGCTGGTAAAAAACTGTAGGATTCGTGAAGCTTCCGCTTACTGTTAAGTCGGGATAAATTAAGTAAGGAAGATGAGCTGTCCCGTAAGCATAAACCGCGATGCCGTATTGAATGATAATTGAGATTACAGCCAGACGGGCCCGTCCCCTTCTACCGTGCTTCCCTTTGAGGAATAAAAAAGCGTATCCGAGCAAAAAGAAAAGCATGGATAAACCAAACCACAGGGGATTGCTTTTAACGGTCTCCACAAACCAGGAAGCCTCAGAGGGCATTGTTTCAATGGTGAGGACTGCAATTATAATTGACACGGGTCCCAGCCAAAGTGAGTGATTTCTATAAGTTTGATATGCTGACCAATCCTCCGCCTCTTGAGAGTAATCCATAAGAAAAACGGCAGAAATAAACAATTCAGTGCTGATCCCAAAGGCAATGTGCATGTATAAGGTCGGATGGGCAATTAATTCTGCATATAACAATCTTGGGTAATCATCTACAATTTCAACAAACCCACCAAGTGTAATAGGAAGCATACTTACAAGTAACGCGGGAATGATCAGTCCTGTAAGGCCGGATGTAATAACAAGAAGGTCCCTGTATTTGTTCGCATGGTTCGCAAATACCATAAAGGTTGTTCGAATCGTCAATAATAACAGTCCAATTCCAACAGGAACTAACAATAAGCTTCCAAGCATTGTAGTAGCAAAAGGAAAGAAGCTGACGAGAGCAACGACGAAGATGACGAAAAATACGTTTGTAACCTCCCAGGTAGGTGAGAGAAATCGGTTAGCAATTTGGGAAGCACTCGTTTGATCATTTTTCCCATAAATCATGCCCCAGAAACCGGCACCGAAATCTAGTGAGCCAAGCATGGCGTAGATAAACAGCAGGCTCCACAAAAGTGTAATGGCTATAATAGCAGGTTCCACCAGGTCTTCCTCCTTTCTTGTTCTACTGGTATTTAAAAATTTTATTGAGTTATTACGCTCTTCCCTCTGAAAGATCATTTTTTACAGGATGACGCTTAAAGTAATACCTCAACACAAATCCAGTAACGAACAGCAGTACAGCATATAACGATAGAAATGATACAAGCAGAATTCCAACACTGCCTGATTTCGTAGCAGCATCTTTTGTCGGCAGGACGTCGTTAATGGTCCATGGCTGACGGCCGATACAGCTGAAGCACCAACCGGCTTCAATTGCGATCACAGCCAGCGGGCCGCTGACAACAAGAAGAGCCAGCATCCAGCCGGGGAAATCACGTTTTAATATCCACTTCCAGAATAAGGCGGCAAAGGCAAGTATGATTAACAAAGAACCTATGCCGACCATGATATTAAATAAAATATGGACATAGAGTGGCGGCCACAATTCTTCAGGATATTCATTTAATCCTGTTACTTCGGTATCAAAGCGGTCACCCGCTAAGAAGCTAAGAGCACCCGGAATCTCAATTGCATACTTTACTTCTTGATCTTCCATGGAAGTATACCCGCCAATCGACAAACCTGCATATCGAGTTGTTTCGAAGAGTCCTTCTGCTGCGGCCAGTTTTCTAGGGTTCTCTTCATGAAGCATTTGCGCTGTTTCATGCCCGTTAATTGCCGTAGCGAGAGACATAGCTGCGCCAAAATAAAGGGCAATCATAAGAGCTTTATTATGGTATTCTCGTTCTGCACTCGAAAGCTGCCGCTTTAACAAACGAATACCTGCAATGGAGGCTATTAGAAAGGCCGCGGTCATATAAGCAGACAGCGTGACATGTATGGCCGTTACCCCGAAGCTCGGGTTAAAAAAAGCTTCCAATACATTCACGTTGGTGATCGTTCCATTTTCTGAGATATCAAATCCGGCCGGTGTGTTCATCCAGGAGTGGACATCAGTGATTAGAATCGCAGAGGCAGTGGCCCCCATAGCGACAAAGGTAATACTCAAAACACGCAGGCCCTGAGGCAGACGATCAGCGGCATACAAATAAATGGACATAAAGACTGCTTCAATAAGAAAGGCAAAGATCTCTAATTGGAAGGGAAGTGCAATTACCTGACCAACAATCTCCATAAAATTAGGGAAGAGTAAAGAAAGCAGCACAGCGACAATTGTGCCCGAAGCAATTGATACAGCCAGTAATATGGCAAAACCTTTTGTCCAGCGTCTAGCCATAATTGCATAATGCTCATCTTTCTTAATCCAATACATGAACTCTGCTAAAATAATCATAATAGGAAGTCCAACGCCGATCGTCGCATATATAATATGAAACCCCATTGATGATCCAAAGAGGATCCGGGCCATATCTACAATTTCCATTACGTCACCTCAAACTCTTTACTTCACGACATATTTGCATAATGTTCTAGGTTCAGCCTGTCCCTTATAGAATTAAAATAAACATAAAAAAACCTATAACAAAAAGTTATAGGTTCAGAAAGTTCAAGAGCTCTAATAACATGAAATCCATATTAACTAAAAGGGTTACCACCTTGATCACAGCGGAAATTAGAATTTATCTGCGATCACAGTACTGAGTTGATGAAAGGATCTGCATTCAACTAAAGGATTGTTTACGACAGAGGACCATCCACTCATCGATCGAGAACTGTTGCACTTTGTTACCTTTGATAACGATCGAGAAATAAGAGGAAAGCTTCTCAGAGCTTTTTAAGAAAAAGTTTTCAACATTAGCGGCCTCGTGTTTTTCTAATGTACGCAGAGACCATTCAGGGAAGGGGAGGGTTTTCTTGCGTGAAAGTTCTTTATAAATGGGTAAGCCCTGGGCGTTAAGCAGGTCTTTCCATTCGGAAATTTTTAATGCCCGGTGATGACTAGAGTCCCGCATTTTCTCAAAAGTATTATAAAAATTATCCAGTTCATTGTCTTCGGGAGCGATATTATCGATCATAACGAATTGACCGTCCGGTTTAAGAACCCGGGAGACTTCCTGTATGAATCGGTCAGGGTTTGGGAAGTGATGAGGGGCGATCCGGCATGTAACTGCATCAAACGTGGCTTCGATAAAAGGTAATTCCTCCGCGTCTGCTACGATATAATGAATATTCAAAAATGACTTTAAATGAGTGGAAGTATTGGCCAGCATTTCTTTAGTAAGATCTGATGCAAATACCATTTCAACATCAGGGCTGAGCTGCCGTGCAACATGGCCGCCGCCGGTTGCAATGTCGAGCACCTTCCATGTGGGCTGCGGCTGCAGCCATTCTGTAATGAGATCTAAATCACTCTGTTTGTTGTGAGTGGAACTGGTAACGTATGCTTCTTTGCTTTTGGAGAAGGTTTCCTGCACCTGTCGTTTAATAGAATCGGACATCATCATCGCCTCTTTCGTTTCTTAAACTTACCTTTATTATACGTAACGAAGAGGGGCAAGAGGAGTACTTATTTTGAATCAACGGTGATAATGATTACTTATCGTAAGACCAGGCGCTTATGAGATGTTTTCTATCACAGTAAAAATCTCGCAGAAAGAGAAACCTTCTGCGAGATTTTTATGAAGCAGTTTATTGAATTGAAAATTCTTCTTTCTCTAATAGCTCTTCCGGAGTTTTACCAATATCATCCTGGTGGAAGTAGTCCCGAATGACGCCATCATGAAGGTAGTTAGCAATAGCGACTATAGACATCCCTTGATCAAGCGCTAGATATGCTTCTGTCACTTCTCCTGTTTCTACATTCACAGAATCAAGAAATCCATATTTGCCATAAGTGTCATAGCTTTTAAGCGTCTGGATATTTTCAAAGGCTTCCATCGGTGCATACTCCAGGGCTAGAAACGTAGCGTGAGGGGTTACGGTTCCATCAGCTTCATAGCCTTCATGACCAAGAGGCGCCGCCCCGAATTCCTTGTAATTATCAGGGGTAGCTGCCGGAGACATTCCCCATGCCTCATAGCCTTGTTCTTCTGCGTATTGAATTTGAATATCTACGTGGCGCTGGTTGTTTAAACCGAGAGCCTTTTTACCGAGTTCTTTCTCTTTCATCACAAGCTGCGGCATCAGGGCTTCAAACATACTGCCACCCCAGCTTGGTACAAATTTTTGATCGTTATACGTGTAATGACCTTCGAAAACTTCAATTCCGTCATAGGTTTCCGTATAGCCCTCAGGTGTTTGAGACTGCCAATCCCAATCCTCAGGCATTGTTCGTTCCATTTTCCACCAGTGAGTTGTAGGAACGTCGCCTTTTCCGATTGATAAGTAGCTGGCCACACGCGGCTCTGTATAGAGTGCTCCATAGTAGTGGTCTGTTAAGCTTCCTTCAGCCACGTCATACCCTCCATGCATTTGGCCGACTTCTGGATCGTACAGAGTGGAATAATCCATATTATCGACAAGGTCACTCGTTTGCTTATTAAGCTCAGGATAGGCCTGCCCGGAAACGATGAGACCTGCTGACAGCCAACCATTATCGACGGTGGAGATGAATTCGCCCCAGTCGGTCATAAGAGAGCCGTCATCTGTGTTATACCAGTTATAGAATAATCCATTCCATGTTTCCATTTCCTCTAATGTATCAAGAGTCGTCTGAATTTTTGAGACAGCTTCTTCTTCAGTAAGCTGCCCGGATTCTTCAGCGGCGATGGTACTCATCATATACATCCCAATGTTGGTAGGGGACGTATGCTTTTGAGGATCAATTTCTCCATCATCCTTTCGCACCGCATCGTACGTTAATCCGGTGTTCTCGTCTGTAAAATCCTCGAAATAACGATAAGTTTGGTTAGAAATAGCTTCTAATTGCTTTGACAGGGCCGTTTTTTTCCCTTTTTCAGAAGGGGTGGCTATTGAGGAAGCCGGCATTAATGCACAGAAAATTAATGATAGAACAGCTAATAGACTTAAGTTTTTCTTCAAAGTAACACTCCTTTTATAGTTTAGTGAAACGTTTCGACTAGAAGTATACCTAAAGAAATTGTAAGCGTAAACATTTTTTAATAAAAAATTCTGAATATTTTAAATATGATAAAAAAGTAATGGTTCTATCAATCGAGTGAAAAAAGAACCCGTCTCTAAAAAAAGACGGGTTTAAAAACGCTAGTTTATTAATTCAAAAGAAGCATTGGCAGTTTGTTTGCTATTGGGACCCACAAAAACTTCGAATTTTCCTGCATCACTACTGTACTCTAAATTGGAATGATAGTAGCGCAGATCCTCTTCATGTAACCTAAAGGTGATATTTTTCTCTTCTCCTGGCTGCAGACAAACTTTCTCAAACCTTTTTAACTCTTTCATAGGCCGGACGACATCTCCGCACACATCCCTTACATAAAGCTGGACTACTTCTTCTCCAGTGGTATCTCCTGTGTTTTTCACAATGGTAGAAACGCTGAGGCTTTCACCAACCTTTAGTTCCTCGCTGGAAATTGTTATCCCGCTGTATTCAAAAGAAGTGTAGCTGAGTCCATATCCAAAAGGGAAAAGAGGACTGTTAGGGCTGTCTAAATACTGGGAGACAAATCGCACCTGAGCGTCTGGTGCATCTTTAGGACGGCCTGTATTGTAGTGATTATAGTAGACAGGGACTTGTCCAACAGAGTCTGGGAATGACATGGCTAATTTTCCGGATGGATTTGTTGTTCCATAAAGTAAGTCTGCGACGGCTTGACCGCCTTCTGTACCTGGATACCAGGCTTCTAGAACGGCGTTTGATTCTTCTATGATTCCATGAAGGTCAAGCGGACGCCCGTTAAACAGCACAGTGACGATTGGTTTGTTCAAATTCTTTATTTCCCGGACGAGTTTCAGCTGAGCTTCTGGGAGGCGGATGTCAGTAAGGCTGCCTGCTTCTCCACTCATGTCTGAGCTTTCTCCTAAAGCAAGAATAATAACGTCTGCCTCTGCTGCGGCTTCGACAGCTGTTTTTCTTTGATGATCCGACCCTGTATCGATTCCAGCCCCTTTGGCGATCTTCACTTCTTTTGCATAAGATTTTACTCCGTGATCCAATGTAATCGTATCTTCTTTTGAACCAAGCCACGACCAAGGCCCGAGAATGTCATGATTATCAGCAAAGGGGCCGATCAGGGCCACTTTTTGTGAAGGTTGAAGAGGAAGAGTCTGATCGTTTTTTAATAATACCGATGACTTTGCAGCCAATTCTCTCGCTGCAGTTCGGTGATCTTCGTTTAAAATAATTTCTTTTTCTAAGTGTTCATCAGCTCCGCGGTATGGATTCTCAAACAGACCAAGTTTCTGCTTGAGCTTTAAGATTCGAAGCACTGCCTCATCTAAAAGTGATTCATTTAGAGACCCTTCATCAATCAATTCCTCCACATGGTTGACGTAGCATTCTGTCATCATTTCAATATCGACTCCCGCTTCTAAAGCCTTGCGGGCGGCTTGTTTTTCATCTTCAGCAACACCGTGAGGAATTAATTCCTTTACAGCTCCCCAATCGGAAATTAAGACTCCTTCAAAACCCCATTCTTCTCTTAAGAGGTCACGCATGAGAGATTTATTTCCGGTAGAAGGAACACCGTTTAGGATGTTGAAAGCCGTCATCACCATTTCACAGCCTTCATCCAGGGCCGCTTTATATGCAGGTAAGTAATTTTCATGTAGCTGCCACTCGGACATATCTACGGTATTATAGTCACGACCGCCCTCGGCTGCTCCATATGCTGCAAAATGCTTTACACATGAGGCTACACGCTGCCTATCGTTTTCAAAATCTCCTTGAAAGCCCCGCACGAAGGCACGGGCAAACTGACTATTTAAGTAAGGGTCTTCCCCTGTTGATTCCATTACTCTGCCCCATCTTGGATCTCGTGACAGATCGACCATAGGAGCGAACGTTACGTGAATTCCTGATACAGCTGCTTCTGCGGCTGCTATTTCTGCACTTTTTTCAGCTGCTTCCAGGTCCCATGAACATCCGATAGCTAACGGAACAGGAAAGATCGTTTTATAACCGTGTACGATATCAGACATGAAGAGAAGGGGAATACCCAGCCTGTTTTCTTTTAAATGAGTTTGCTGAATCGTTTTTATTTCTTTTGCTCCAGAAGCGCCGAGAACGGAGCCTGTATTTTGTACAACCTCTTCAGTTATTCCCATTCCTTCCATCGGGCCTGTAATCTGACCTCCATCTGAAGCACCTTTTAAAAAGGGGGTAGCTAACTGAATGAGTTGTCCTACTTTTTCTTTCATCGTCATCTGCTCTAGTAAAGATATTAATTGTTGTTTTTTCATAAATAGACCCTCCGTAATATAGAGTGAAACGTTTCGAAATTGATATACAAGGAGTATAAGCGCTTTCTTTTAGTGAGTCAAACGTTATTTAAGTTAAGTACTAGACGAATTTTGAATATGAATTATAGGGGTTAAACTCCTGTATTAAGGTTTTTACAGAAGATTAATGAAAGGAAGATCTAACTATTAAGCAGCAATAAAACAGAAAAATGTTAAAAAATTTAGAAAAAAGTATTGAAAGCGTATACACAATTCATTACAATCAAATTATCGAAACGTTTCAATTGATAGTAAGAAATCAATTTTTGAAAGGAGTGAAGGGTCTCCATCTCTACGGTGTAAAAGACGATGACGGTTTATTTTTATTAAAAATACATGAAAAAGGGGTAAGGTTCAATGAAGAAATCAAAGATCATTGCATTAGCTTCAGTTATGTCGATGTCTGTGTTCCTTGGTGCATGCGGCGGAAGTGATGATAATTCAAGTGAAGATGAAGATACCATTTCTGTATGGGCGATGGGTGAAGAAGGGAAGCAGTTAAAAGAACTTGCTGAAAAATTTGAAGAAGAAAATGAGGATGGAATTAAAGTAGAGGTTCAGGCAATTCCGTGGGACAGCGCGCATGACAAGCTGTTAACAGCTGTAGCTTCGCAGGATGGTCCCGATGTTTTTCAATTAGGGACAACGTGGGTGCCTGAGTTTGCTGAAGCTGGGGCGATGCTTGATTTATCGGAATACACGGACGACTACCCTGAATTTGCACCTGATAATTACTTTGAAGGGGCAAGGTCAACGATGGAATATGACGGCCAGCAAGTAGGAGTACCCTGGTATGTTGAGAGCCGTGTGCTTTACTATCGTGAGGATTTACTAGAAGATGTGGGCTATGATGAAGCGCCGGCTACATGGGATGAATTAAAAGATGCTTCAAGCCAGCTTGCCGACCGGAGTGAAGATGATTATGGGTTGGATATTGACCAAAATGACCAAATTACTCCATTTATTTTTGCCTGGCAGAATGGATATGAAGTAAGTGAAGAAGAAGCGGAGAATGGTGAATTTAATTTTGATGGTGAAGAATTTGTAGGAGCGATGGAGTATTATCACAGCTTCTTTGATGAAGGGATCAGTCAGACGTCAGAAGGCCAGGATATTACTAAAGCTTTTGAAAATGGCACCAAACCAATGTTCTTTAGCGGTCCCTGGATGATTAACATATTAAATGATCAGGCGCCGGATATTGAAGGACAGTGGTCGACTGCCGTTATGCCTGAACAAGAGACAGGCATGTCCAGTATAGGCGGAGCAAATTTATCAATATTCCACAATACCGACAAAGTAGATGAGTCCCTTGAGTTCTTATCATTTATTAACGATACGGAGACTCAACTGGAATGGCTGGAAATGTCTAATACACTGCCATCCCGTACAGAAGCATGGGAAGACCCTGTACTCGATGAGGACCCGATGTATGCTACATTTGGACGTCAGCTTGAAAATGCACAACCTGGTCCTCAAATTGAAGAATGGGATCAGATCACCCAGGAGCTTCTGGACAGTATTGAAAGAATTAATGTCGGTGGGGCTGAGGTAGAAGAAGAGATGTCCAGCTTTAATGAAAAAGCAGAGGAGTTATTAGCAGAGTAAGAGTTGGATTGTACAGGCTATTCACAAACTCAGCAGGGGTGAATATGGAGGAGATAGGTGATGGGTATGGATCGTATTCATGGATCTTTCCTCTGTATTCACTTCTTTTTTTGTCAGATTTTGTAAGGTGGGATATTATGAAAAAATTATTGAACCAGGCCTATAAAGATCGGCATCCTTATTTATTTATAGCGCCTGCTGTCATTCTATTAACGGTGTTCAGTATCATCCCCATCATCATTGCCTTTGTGATCAGCTTCACTGATTTGGATTTAAAAGGGCTGGCGGACTGGTCGAACATTAATTTTATCGGAATTGAGAATTATAAAGAGCTTGCAAGTGATGATACATTCATAACCTCATTGCTTAACACTGCGTTTTACGTAGTAATCGGAGTCCCGTTAGTTATTATATCTTCCTTATCTATCGCTTTACTTCTGAACTATGGAAGCAATATGTTGTTTACGGTATTCCGCTCAGTGTATTATATGCCTTCAATCACCAACATTATCGCTGTAGCTGTAATTTGGGGGTACCTCTATAATACGGAGTACGGGTTGTTTAACTATTTGCTGTCTATCATTAATGTGGAGAATATTCCATGGCTTGAAGACAGAACTATCGCAAAAATCTCCTTAATTATTTTAGCAGTTTGGAAAGGGATCGGGATTAATATGATTATCTTTCTTGCTGCCCTGCAAGGCATTCCGAGGTCGTACTACGAAGCTGCAGAAATGGATGGAGCGAATCGCATTCAAATGCTGTTTAACGTCACTCTTCCACTTTTGAGATACGCCACCTTTTTCGTGACAGTTACGACATTGATTGGCTGGATGCAGTTCTTCGAGGAACCTTTTGTTATGACGGATGGCGGACCGCTGGATGGGACCATTTCGATTGCGTTATTTATTTACAAAGAAGGCTTCCAATACAGTCAATTTGGTTATGCAGCCGCAGGATCTTTTGTTCTGTTTATCTTAATTATTATTATGACCCTGTTCCAATTTAAGATGAGAAAATCGGATACAGAGTATTAGTGAAGTAGAAACTTATAGAAGTAACGGAGTTGATATCGTATGGCAGCTGTTACAAAAAAGAGCAAGATTGAAAGAGCAATTGTAACCACCCTTTTAGTGATAGGCGGAATTATCGTCTCGATCCCTTTTATATGGATGATTTCCAGTTCATTTAAACCAGAAAGTGAAGTTTTAAATATTCCTCCTACCATTTTTCCGGAAACGTTCACCCTTGAAAACTATGTGAATTTGTTTGAGAGTTTAAATTTTGCTGTTTATTTAAAGAACACTTTAATTATCGTTGTTTGTTCGTTTGTAGGGTTGTTGTTTAATGCGATGGCAGGCTACGGATTTGCTAAGTTTGATTTTAGAGGAAGAGAGAAAGTCTTTTACTTTGTACTGGCTACCATGATGATCCCGGGCCAGGTCACCATGATTCCGGTCTATTTATTACTCAATGAAATGGGACTTACCAATACGATGGCTGGTATTGTACTGCCGGGATTGGCGGTTGCCTTCAGCATCTTTTTATTCCGTCAGTTCATGACGACAATTCCGACCGATTTAATTGAAGCAGCAAGGCTGGATGGAGCGGGGGAATTCTATATTTTCTTCCGGTTGATTATGCCGGTAGCGAAGCCGATTTTTGCCGTTCAGGGAATACTAACCTTTATTGCAGCCTGGAACAGCTTCTTATGGCCGCTTATTATCGCCAACGATGAAGGCCTCTACACGCTGTCGGTAGGCTTGTCTCTGCTGCAGGGTCAATACGCCAATAACTTTGCATTACAAATGGCCGGTGCTGCCTTTATGGTTGTTCCTATTATTATTATCTTTTCATTTTTTCAAAAGTTCATTGTCGAAGGGTTCACCATGTCAGGGATAAAATAGTTTTCCTTTTAGCTGTTCGTGAAAACAGAGAATAGAGAGGAGCAGATATTATCGCTTTATTAGATTGCCAGTTCCATTCCTATACACTGGATTTAGATGTATCCATGAAAGCGATCTTACCGGAACACAGGTTAAATAGTCATAAAGAATTACCTGTGCTCTATTTGCTCCATGGTTTATCGGATAATGAGAGTAAATGGATGCGTTATACTTCCATTGAAAGGTATGTGGAAGATCGAGAACTTGCAGTTATAATGCCGTCAGCCGACCGGAGCTTTTATACAAACATGGAGCACGGTCCTTCTTACTTCACATATATAGCGGAAGAAGTTCCTGAAATGGCCGGTGAATTTTTCCGGCTGTCCAGGAGTAGGGAGCACACTTATATTGCTGGACTTTCCATGGGAGGGTATGGTGCCGTTAAAACGGCTCTGACCTTTCCATGGCAATTTGCTGCTGCAGCCAGCTTATCCGGCTCAGTGGATATTGAAGACCGCAGAAGTTCTTTCCCGAGTGATTTCAATCACATTTTTGGTAACAGACCGATTAAAGGGAGCGGGGATGACCTTTACCATTTAGCCGGTCAGTTGTCAGAAGGGGAAAAAGCAAATTTGAGGTTGTATTTAGCATGCGGAACCGAGGATCATAATTATCAAGCAAACACTCATTTTTATTCTTATGCTTCCCAAGCAGGATTGAATATAACCTTTGAAAGCGGGGAAGGCGGCCATGCCTGGGGCTATTGGGATCAACAGATTCAAAGAGTGTTAGAGTTTTTTGGAATCTAAATGTAAGTCATTGGAATTCTTTTGGTGCAAACGGTACCCTGTAACTAGAAGGACTTATATTCTTATTCGAACAGACGGGAGATTTTGAGGATGGCAACAATAAAAGATGTAGCAAAGCGGGCTGGTGTCGCTGTATCCACAGCTTCCTATGCGTTGAATGGAATACAAAAGGTCAGTCCTGCTACAGTAGAAAAAGTGCAAAAGGCAGCTAGAGAACTAAATTACCAGAAGAATGGATTCGCTTCTGACTTGAAAAGAACGAGAACCAATACCATTGCATTAATTTTAAGTGATTTATCCGGACCTTATTATTCTGAGTTGATTAAAGGAGTCCAGGAGGTCACCTCTGCGAACGGCTATGATTTAATTGCCTGCAGTTCAATTGGCGGGGAGCTTTCCACCGCTACGAAGTTCTTGAAGGAAAAGCGTGTAGATGGAGCCATTATTCTAGCTCATAACATAAGTGACTCTCTTATCAAATCTTCAGCGCGAAAGGATTTTCCCATCGTCGTGCTTGATCGCGAAATTGATAGTGATTCGGTGCTCGAAGTACAGGTAGACAACGTGCATGGCGGTTATTTGGCGACTGAATATTTAATAGAAAAAGGACACCGGAACATAGCCTATGTAAGCGGCCCTTATAATTCACACGATAATGAGAAGCGGTTTGAAGGGTATAAAGCAGCAATGATGGACCATGAAGTAAGTTATCAATCCCGTTTGAAAATCTCAGGTGATTTCACCCGCGAAAGCGGCTACCGGGCTACGAAGATGTTAATCGCTCAGCAAAACCTACCTGATGCCGTTTTTTACGCGAACGACGAAATGGCTATTGGAGGTCTGCAGGCTTTTTCAGAACGTAAAATTAAGGTACCTGACGATATCTCAGTTCTTGGATTTGATGATATTCAATTGTCGGAATACGTCGCACCGCCTCTTACGACGATCCGGCAGCCGAAATATGAGGCGGGAGCTTTAGCCGTCCATCTTATCTTCCAGCTGTTAGCAGGAGAGAAAGCAGAACGGCATTACAGCTTATCTACAGAACTCATTGAACGAAAATCAGTTAAGGGATAAGATCTTATATTTCCTCATTAAACTTAACATCCATCATAAAGAAGCCCGCTCTCTTTGCTATATGAGAGCGGGCTTTTATTAGCAGTTAACAGTATTGCTCGTAAGCATTGGTTAAGTTTTCTACAATATCTTCTACGTCATGATCTTCGATTTCCTCGCGAGGGATGAAATGAACAACTTGGCCTTTTTTTAGCAGAGCCATTGAAGGAGAGGAAGGTTCATAGCCTTCAAAATAGTCTCTCATTCGGCTGGTCGCTTCCCGATCCTGACCGGCAAATACGGTAACCAGATGATCAGGCTTCTTGTCTGCAGTAAGAGATTCACGTGCAGATGGGCGGGCAAGGCCTGCGGCGCAACCGCAGACAGAGTTCACAACCACCAGGGCTGTCCCTTCTGTTGTACCCATGAACTCATCTACTTCTTCCGGGGTGGTGAGTTCAGAAAAACCAGCGTTGGTCAGTTCATCGCGCATCGGTTGGGATATTTCCTTCATATATGCTTCATATGGATTCATTTATAATACCTCCTGATTATTTTTGTTTAGCTGCTTGTGTCATTTGGTGCCATACAGACCCTTTGGCTTCTTCACCGCCTTCTATACGTTCTATTGCCATGTTGATTTGCAAGCGTACTTCAAATTCAGGATCTTCCCTGGCTTCTTTTAAAGCAGGTAATGCTGATTCGTCACCAAGCTCGTATAAGAACATGGCTGCTCTCCAGCGCACTAAGCGGTTAGAATCTTTTAATGTTTCGATCACCTGGGGCATCGCTTCTTTAAAGCCCAGGTCAGACAAACAGTCGCCAGCCGTACGACGGACGGTAACCGTTTTATCATGAAGGGCCTTATACAGGTATGGCAGAACGGCACGATCCTCAATCATTCCTAAATAAGCTGCTGCTAATCGGCGTATGGAAGCTTTTTCGTCATTTAATGCCTTATCCAAAACAGGTAAATCGTCTGCTGTCGGGTCCATTCGATCAAGGGCAGCGTAACGTACCTTCCAGTCCGGATCATCCAGTACTTCTAAAGAAACCTTTGACGCAGCGAATTCTGAAGGCTCTGACGTATCTTGATCAAACGCTTGTTTAACGAGCTCTTCCAATCGTTTTTCATCGTAACTGGCCGCTAGTTCCTCTTTTACCTGATCTCCAATTTCTTCAGTTGCTCCGTAGCGAGGACTTTGTTCTACCCATTTGCGCTCCATGATCATGTTAGGTGAAGCGGGAGCTGCTTTCATGGCAGACTCCATAAAACGGTCCGGAAGCCCGACACGCTGTTCTTCGTCATTCTCCTCTAATTTAACCTGCATCGGGATGCCTCTAAACATTTGCACGTACACTTTCACTTCACCAAAAGCTTCTGCAGGTTCTTTGCTTTTTGAAGGTTGGGCTGCTAGTTCCTCAGAGCCGAAGACAGCGCGGACTTCCGGGAGTATTTCCTCCCATGGGGTTTTGGCACTGCGTTCTAAGGCAATGAAGTCGGCAACACGGTAAAGGCCTTTCACTCCCTCAATCTTAAAAAGCTCCTCTACATATTCGGGAGCCTCTGTAAGCGGTTCTCCTTGTTTATAATTGTGACTTTCCCCAAAAGGGAGTTCTTCGTTTACGTTAATTTTCATTGAGTGAGGACTCGGGGTCGGTTCAATTGAAACGATCTTCATTCATAGTTCCTCCCTTTTCCTTTTCTTGAATTTTATCAAATAAAAGGGAATGAATCCATTATGAGTGATAGGGGAAGTAAAAATAGGAATTAGGTGAAACGCTTTCTGATTTAAATCGTAGATATTAATGGAGTTGTTTAAAAAGGAGGGTTCCATCATAATATGGCTGAAACAATTATGGAACTAAAAGGTTTAAAGAAATCAATAAAAAACAAACCGATTATAAAAGGGCTGGATTTCACAATTCGAAGCGGGGAAGTGTTTGGATTTCTCGGCCCAAATGGCGCAGGAAAAACGACAACAATTCGTATGATGGTTGGTTTAATGCGTATGACTGAAGGAGACGTAATAATTAAAGGCCACAGTATTAAATCAAACTACAAAGAAGCGATTAAACATGTCGGGGCAATCGTAGAAAACCCGGAGATGTACCCCTTTATGAGTGGAAGGAAGAACCTTGTTCATTATTCCAGAATGATGCCGGGCATTACAAAAGAACGTATTGATGATGTCGTGAGGCTGGTTGGACTAGAAAAGAGACAGAAAGATAAAGTATCTAAATATTCGCTAGGAATGAGGCAGCGCCTTGGAATTGCTCAAGCTCTGCTGCACAATCCATCTGTACTGATCCTGGATGAACCGACTAACGGGCTTGATCCTTCAGGTATACGGGAAATCCGTGCGTACATAAGAAAGCTGGCTGCTGAAGAGGACGTAGCGGTCATTGTTTCGAGTCATATTTTATCTGAGATGGAACTCATGTGTGATCGGATCGGCATTATTAAAAACGGTGAATTGATTTCAATTCAATCGGTACATGATGCTATTGAAGAGACAGATGAGAAAGAAATTTTGATTGAGGCAGAGCCTCTCCGTGAGGCGGAAGCGATTATTAAGAAGAAAACAGAAGGCATTGTAACGGTTCGGGGCGAGGAAGTTATGTTCACAGCAACCAGGGAAGAACTTCCTGATATTATTAATCACCTGGTCGCAGGAAACATTAACATTTACGGAGTGACCATCACTCGCTCCACTCTTGAAGATAAATTCCTGGATTTGATTGGAGATGGAGCTATTGAATAATTTTATCCGGCTCATTAAGAATGAACAAATGAAAATGTATTCCCAAGTCTCTACCTGGGTAATGCTGATTGTGATCGCTTTGTTTGTAATTGGGATGGGGGTTTTCTTTAAAGTAGAAGGTATACTTTCCGAGGATTCTGCTCAATCCGGGGAGAATTGGGAAGAGCAGCTTCAAGCCGAAAATGAGCAGATGCAATCAGAAATTGAGGAAGAGCCGGGGTTTGCTTCGATGAACGAAGATACGATCGCCATGAACCAATACCGTCTTGAAAATGATATTCCACCGGATAGTTACGATGTATGGGATTTTGTGCAGGAAAATCGGGGTAATATATCCATTATCAGCTTAATAACGATTATTGTAGCAGCAAGTATTATTGCAAACGAGTACAGATGGGGTACAATTAAGTTATTACTGATCCGGCCTATTTCCCGCACAACAATTTTAGCTTCAAAGTATGCGTCGGTTCTGGTTTATGCTATTACCATGCTATTATTTCTTTATGTGCTTTCTTTCTTAACAGGATCTGTTTTGTTTGGTGTGGCAAGCCCCGGGGAACCCTATTTATTTATGAAGGAAGGCGAGGTCACTGAAGCTCCGATATTTACACATACGGCCTCTCAGTATTTGTTAAGTTCTGTTAATTTGTTAATGATGGCCACATTTGCGTTTATGATTTCGACTGTATTTAGAAATAGTGCATTAGCCATTGGTGTAGCTATTTTTCTCATGATGTCCGGGAATACGATTGTAAGCTTCTTTGCCGATAAGGAATGGGCGAAGTATATTTTGTTTGCGAATACCGATTTAAATCAGTTCTTTACGGGTTCACCCGTCATTTCTGATTTAACCCTGGGATTTTCGGTAACCGTCTTACTTGCTTACTTACTCATTTTTCTTGGGCTGGCATGGGGATTCTTTACAAAAAGAGATGTGACAAATGTTTGATTAAAAAAGGGAGTGATTGATATGAAACGAACGATAGAGATAGTTTTTACAGTGATTGGTGCCGTGTTTTTCGGGCTGGCTGCAGCTATTGGCGCATTCTTTGTCAACATGGGGGATAACCCTCAAGCAAGGGCTGAGATTGAAAGTATATTAAGCCAGGATCCAGATGTTGATACGGACCAGATTTCTGTTGATCAGATTATGGATGGAATGGCTGCAGGTGCATGGACAGTGCTGATTGCAGCAATTCTTGCTATCGTGCTTGGCATACTATGTATCGTCTTTCTTAAAGGAAATAAAAAGCCAAAAGCAGCAGGGATTATTTTAATTATTACTGCTGTTCTAATGACGTTTGGTACGTTTGGTGTAGGGTTGTTTGGAGGGATTGCCTACTTAATTGGAGGTATCGTTGCCCTTGTACGAAAGCCAAAACATCTCGCCAATGACGGTCCCGCAGAGACCCAATAAAGAAAAAAGCGTGAGCTCCTCCAAAGAGCTCACGCTTTTTTAATCTAGAATACGGTTCATATCGTCTGTATCGGCAGGCTGACGATTTGCCACACTAGAGTGCTGGGGCATAAACCCATCTCCGTTACATATTTTGCAGGTATACTGCCATTCTTCATCATCCATCAATAATCCGCGTCCATCACACGCCAAACATACTTGATCTCGGCTTCCCATAAATTCCCTCCTAGATGCAGTTTACTAAGTAATTTAGCCTGATTCAGGCGAAATATGCGTAATCATTTGGAATTAGATTATTACCTCATCGGAAAGGGAATAAATAGATGACGGGAGGGAAAAAGATGAGTGAGAAAGAACAAGAACAACAGCAAGAACGGCAAGAGGACGGACAAGCAGATCAAAATTCTTCGAAAATTGATCGTCCAGGACGTCAGTTCTATATTCCTTCCCAAATTGTAGATGAGTTTGGAGAAAAGGGAAGAGATCATTTAAGGCAGCCATTTGGGAGCCAATTTTTACTGGCTTTAACGGCTGGTTCTTTTATGACGTTTGGTGCAATTTTTTCTATCCTGCTGGCAGAAGGTGTGGAAACACAGGGCATATTTTATTTACTTTCAGGCCTTGGCTTTGCTGCTGGTTATGCCATGGTGTTTATATCAGGAGCCGTGTTATTTACGGAAATTAACGTCCTGCTCCCTTCATACCTGTTTAATAAAGCCAATCTAATGAAAGTCAACATTTATAAGTTCTGGGCTTCAACTTATATTGGGAATATCATCGGCGCTTTCATGGTGGCGTTTCTTATAGAGGTGTCAGGCTCTCTGAATGCTGAATTCTATACGGAACTTTCATCTTATTTAGATAAGAAAATGAAGTTTATGAACGCCGGGTATAAGGGATGGTTTGAAATTGTCGTTTCGGGTGTTTTGGCAAACTGGCTTATAGGTATGGCGGCATTTCTTACGACAGCAGCCAGAGATATAACAGGGAAAATTTTAGGAACCACCTTGCCCGTTATTTTATTTGTTGCAGGTAACTTCCAGCACAGTGCAGCCAACATGGGATACTTCAGTATGGGCGTCCTCGCTTCAGATAAATATACGTGGTATGAATATATCTTTCTCAACTTGATTCCAGCAAGTATCGGAAATTTGATTGGAGGAGCAATACTCGTATCCTTGTTATTCTCCTATGCGTATAAAGAAGATATTCCTACTTCACTAGGGAAAAAGAAGAAAAAAAGCTGAAACAGGCCGCCTTTGTGCGGTGTCAAGCTTGTGGAGAACCCCATGGTGGTTTTCCACAAGCTTTTCTTCTTGCCTCAAGGGTCCTTGCTCTCTGGAAGTTCCTTGAGAGAAAGACACTTTCCCCTCGTTCAAGCGTCATTTTGAAATTCTGTAGTCACAGCTGTCAGTAATGCTTGCGATATAGCTGTTAATCGTCATCTTGAATAATATAAGGTGGCCTGTTGAGGGGTAATTATCTCCGTATAATTAGGGATAATGCCGGATTCTAATAATTAAAGCGAGAGAAATTAAACAGAGCTGTCGAGACTTTCTCGCCAGCTTGAGACCATTTTTATGTGTCCATTTTTAATTTGCAGATCACTGATTTTTTGAAAAAATTACATATCACTCTTAGATAGGTTTCGTGTGATTTCGACTGATTAAAGAAGGTGTTAATGCCGTTATCGTCTATTTTCTTTTACCTTCAGTTACTCAAATAACATGATTTCAGGATCAAGCTTTGAATTATGAACAAGCATAGAATGAAGCTGGCCTCGATGGTGATACATGTGAGCTACGATTTCAAGAAGCCATTCGAAACGCGTATATGTAACATCCCACCAAGAAGTGATCTCCGTAAACAGGTGTTCTTCTGTATAATGCTCGTATTGAAATTTAAGCTGCGCAAAATGGTCAAACAGTGTATTTGAGATGTCCTCTTTGGAATGAAATGAAACAGAGCGGTAAAACTGCCGCATTTCTTCTTCAGTCGCTCCTTCAGCGATTCGGCCATCTGCAGCAGGTATCATAGCTAAGTGCTGAAGCAACTCACCGACTGAATATTTCCCGGCAGTGGGGCGGAATAGCAAGTCTTCTTCTTTTAATTGACCAATAATTTCTGAAAGTGATGCAATAACAATTTCTAATTGATGGAAGGCGCTTTGGCAATACATATTCATGATTATGACCTCATTTAAAAGTTAGTGTTACAAAAGTATTCTTCATAACATTAATAATCCCTCTGTATGTTATGAAATCTCTTAAAAATCGACAATATTCCCCGGGAAATAATATTGACCCTCACGTTACGTCATAGATTAAGATAGATAGTGAGGTGATCACCTGTGTATAAAATAAAGGAAGCAGCTGATTTAGCTGGGGTTAGTGTGCGCACGCTTCATCACTACGATCAAATCGGACTACTTGCTCCTAAAAAAGGAGCAAATGGATATCGTTATTATGGTGATGACGATTTTGTTCGTCTCCAGCAGATTCTTTTCTTTAAAGAACTTGATTTTCCGCTCAATCAAATTAAAGAAATCCTGGATGATCCTGCATTTAATGAAAAACTTGCACTTAAGCAGCACAAAGCTGTTTTGTTAGAAAAGAGAAAGAGGCTTGATAAGATAATTCAATCTATCGAGGAGTCACTTCACACTTATGAAGGAGGAAGAACGATGTCTCATAAAGATCGGTTTGAACCATTCGATATGAAGAAAATTGAAGAGCATCAACAGAAATATGCGAAGGAAGCTGAACAAAGGTGGGGAAATACAGATGCTTATAAGCAATCAGCTAAAAAGACAGCTTCTTATACAGAGAAAGACTGGAGGAAGATTCACGAAGAAAGTGAGAATATTGATGGTCATTTAATACAGCTAATGGGCCGCGGACCGGGAGACGAAGAGGTTCAAAAGTGGATTAATGCTAAGCGGCAGCACATTACGGACCATTTCTACGATTGCAACCTTGAGATATTCCGAGGGTTAGCCGATATGTATGTAAATGATCCCAGGTTTACAGCAAACATTGATAAAAAGAAAAAAGGCTATGCTCAATTTTTATATAAAGCGATGCATATTTACTGTGATAAACGCTCATAAGCTCGCTGGTTGATCAGCTTCAGGATGTAGAGAATTTCTCTACATCCTGATGTTTGGTTTCTTCTGTTATTATAAGAAGGTTGGTATCTCGATACTGCCCCTTTGGAGGAGAGAAAAACTTCTTGAGTCCTGTTTGTTTTCTCAAAGCTTCTTCCCCAAAATTCTATTAACTTTCCAGGCGATTGTTTCTTTTTTATCGTGGCTGACAGACAAGTCCATTATGAACTTTAATATATCCATGCCTTAAAATATCAAAACCATTTTCGTACATATACAGTCCCATCTGTTCTACTGTCATAAGTTCGCGGTACGTATGGTTCATTATATCTGCCATAATGCGATAATAAACTCTTGATCGAACCTGGTTCCGGGGAGTTGTAAGTATCGCATAACCACCAGGCTTTAAAAATCGTCTGTGCCAATCGGCCACCTCATGTTTATATTCATCAGGGAAATGTTCCAATAATCCTACAGATAATACGATATCAAACTTACGTCCGTAGTTAAGATTTCGTATATCATCCACTACATAATCAATCGTAAAGTCATCTTTATAATAAACTTTGGATTGTCCGGTCCGCGGATTGTCACCTAAAAAAGGATAGCTCTCTGGAAATTCAGCGAACCTTGTCGACCTGCAGTATTCGTCATAATCGACCATAGTGATTTCGGCCCCAGGATACATCGCTCCAAGCTGCATGGCCTCATACCCTTCGGCGGCTCCAAGGAAAAGAATTTTTGGTTTTTGAAGGTCAAGCCCTTCGAACAGCGCTCTTTTTCCGCGAGGGTCCCAAATCCCATCTTGAATTCTGTGAACATAATTCCAAAGCTGAAGTTGAACGATACCTCCCAGTGCTTGTCTTACTTCTTTAGGATTGAAGGATCGTAAACTTTTATAAAAATCTTTCTTTGCTTCTTGTGCTTCTTGGGGAATATCCTTTACGAACCACTCGTGGAAAGCTTTATTAAAATATGTCCAGGAGGTGTGAGGATCCATAGCTTTCTTGTGTTCGTTTTCCCACGCTGTTTTGTCTTTTGATTCTGCTTTAACTTCAAAGGGCTTCCCAATGTCCTTCCAGCTTAATTGAGACCAGTCATTAACAGTGTTAAGGGCAACGAACTTATTATATTCTTTATCCGAATAACTTCTCAGATCTACCCGGTAGGATGGGAGTTTCTCTGTCTTTCCGATATGCTTTCTGGAATATGGGTGAGGACGAATTGTTTTTTCCGTTAACATAACCTTCACCGCCTGTCATTTTCTTCTAGTATATACCTTCATGGTAACGCTTACAATGAGAGACTTTTTCTCACTGGCAGGAAATGATCTAATAAAAACAGAAGTAATTTGGTATAAACTTATTTGAAAGAAGGGCTAAAGATGAACAGCTGGTTGGACAGGATTATGCAGGACCTTCCCGAAAAGCAGATTTTAACCCAATTAGCCGATCGGTACAGTTACAGCTTCGATGCTTCTTTTGGTGAGTATCTGCCCGAAGTTGTTGTGCAAGTGAAAAATAAATATGAAGCAGCCACGCTCCTGAAGATTGCAAACGATTATAAAGTTCCGGTATATCCAAGAGGCGCAGGTACTTGTTTAAGTGGAGGCCCGCTCCCTGTGCATGGAGGAATTGTTTTAGATATGTCCCAATGGCCACAAAAAATAGAAATGCAGGCAGGGGATTTAATTGTAACCGTTTCTCCGAGTGTACACACAGCAGATATTAATAAAGAAGCTGAAGGCTATGGTTTAATGTATGCGCCTGATCCGAGCAGTGCCCATGTCTCAACGATTGGCGGCAATCTAGCAGAGAATTCCGGAGGACCCCGAGGATTGAAATACGGAGTAACCAAGGATTCTGTCATTGGTTTAGAAGTAGTAACGCCTGAAGGGGAAATTATAAGGACGGGCGGACGTACTATTAAAAATGTAACCGGTTTTGACTTAACGAAATTGATCGTAGGTTGTGAAGGGACACTTGGAGTGATTACCGAAGCTACATTGAAACTTGTGCCAAAGCCGCCTGCTTACCAAACAATTATGGTCTCTTTTGCTGAAGTAAGAACGGCAGGACAGGCGATTTCAACAACACTGAGCTCAGGAATACTACCCGCAAAGATGGAGTTCATGGATCAGGCATGTATCCGGGCGGTTGAGGATTTTCACCCGGCAGGACTCCCCATGGATGCCGGCGCTGTTGTTATTATTGAGCTGGATGGCCAGCCTGAAGCGATAAAAGCAGAAACTGAACTTCTTAACGTGATTATGGAACAAGCTGGGGCAGATCGGATTACGATACCAGAGACGAAAGAGGAGGCAGAACGGGTGTGGCATGCAAGGAAGCAAGTTTCTCCGGCCATTGCCAAAATCAAACCGACAAAAGTATCAGAAGATGCCACTGTGCCACGAAGTAAAATTCCCGATATGCTGGAACGGTTAAACGATATAAGAAAAAAATATCATGTAGAAGTGGTCGTTTTCGGACACGCCGGGGATGGAAATCTTCATCCAAATGTATTGTGTGATAAGAGAGACCAGGAAGAAATGGCAAGGGTGGAATCAGCCGTAGAAGAATTATTCCAGGCTGCAATTGATCTAGGTGGCACGCTTTCAGGGGAACATGGGATAGGAACAATGAAAGCACCATTTATGGAAAACGAACTTGGGGCAGCCGGGCTGGATTTAATGAAAAGAATTAAGGAGAGCTGGGATCCTAATAACATTCTTAACCCGGGGAAGATCTTCCCTGAGCAAGGACAAAAGTTGGTGCTGCGCGATGAATAATCTACAGGAAATCCAGGAGAAGGTAAACTACGATAAAATCTTTGATTGTGTGCAATGCGGTTATTGCCTCCCGGTTTGTCCTACCTACGAAACTATGGAAGTAGAAACACATTCGCCGAGGGGACGGATCAACCTTGTGAAAATGGTTGCAGAAGGCAAAGCCGCGATAGAAGATCTTAAGGACCCAATCGAAAAATGCTTAGGCTGCATGGCTTGTACAACAGTTTGTCCGACTGAGGTACAGTATGGAATGATTTTTGAAGGAGCAAAGCAAGTTATTGAAGAACATCATGTAAAGTCAGCAGCCCAGAAAAAAGTTGAAGAGTTTGTTTTTGACTCTCTTTTCCCTTCTGCCAAGTGGATGGGGACGTTAGGAAACGCCACATGGCTCTATCAAAAATCCGGCCTGCAAAAGCTGGTTCAAACCACTCATTTAACTGCATTAACCTTGCATTTAAGTCGTTTTGAGCGCGTTCTTCCTGATTTGCCCAGTCCTTTTGAGCGAGCATTTCGAAAACGCAGGGTATTACCGGATTACAAATTAAGAAAGACAGTAGCGTTCTTTACGGGCTGTGTCATGGACGGTGTGTTCTTTAAGACTAATAAGAATACAGTAGAGCTATTGCGGCTTGCAGGAGCGGAAGTCCTTATGCCTAAGGAACAGACATGTTGTGGAGCTCTTCACTCTCATTCTGGAAAAGGTGAGTCGGCTAAAGAACTGGCAATGCGTAATATTGAAGCCTTTGATATTGAAGATGTGGATTATATTGTGAATAATGCTGGAGGCTGCGGCGCTAAAATGAAGGAATACCCCCAGTTATTTGAACAAGGTACGGTGTGGCATGAACGTGCAAGAGAATTTGCCGATAAAGTAAGAGATATTTCTGAAGTCCTCGTAGAACTGGACGGTCTCACATTTACTAACTCAATTCGACGAATCATTTCGTATCAGCCTTCATGCCATATGACGAATGTTCAAAGAGTATGCGAGGAGCCAAGAATCCTGCTTAATTCGATCCCTGGTATTCAAATAAAAGAGCTGGAACGGCCCGACTTCTGCTGTGGTTCAGCTGGCATTTATAATCTCGTAAACTACGATGAATCAATGGAAATCCTCGATTTAAAAATGTTCGACGTAAAGGATCGCAGGCCGGATGCAGTAGTAACGACAAATCCAGGCTGCTTATTACAAATGAAGCTTGGCATCGAGCGACATGGATTGCAAGACCAAATCGAAGCCTTACACTTGGTGGATTTATTAATAGAAGCTGGGCCGCTTCCTAAATAACTTTATGAAAAGGAGTTGGGGAAAAACGAATAAAGCATAATAATAATCCGAACGATTATTGAAATCAGTTCGGATTATTAAGTGCCAAAAGAGGGGGTCTTCGATTCACACTTTTCCTACAGAAGTCTACGCATTTTGACTACGCTAATGATCTGCGTTTATACGGTTCAATTTTTTGGGTTCATTTTTTGCAGCAGCTGACGAGAGACCTGACAGGTGCTAGGAATGAACTTTCTCTTTCTGGGCTTCCACGAAAGGAATAAATTGATCAACTACGTTATCAATGAAATCAATGGTTTGTGGATCAGTCAGCTTTCCGTTTTCATCGATTTTATTTTGTACAGAACCAATCAAGATTTCGTTTCCAGGTAGTACATTAGCTCCCATACCAGGTGAATTTAAAATCTGGCGGAGCTGCATTTGCGCACGAACGGTACCTAGAGCCCCCATCGTCGCTCCGGCAATAAATGTTGCTTTGTTTGCCATCTCACGATCACCGCGTGACAGCCAGTCGAGCGCATTCTTAAGTACACCAGGAATCGAGTGATTAAATTCGGGTGTAACAATAAGAAAAGCATCAGCTTCCGCAACTTCTGATTTAAACCGTTGTACAGAAGCCGGGGCTTCTTCCTCGATATCCTGATCATAATGAGCTAGATCACGAATCGTTACCACCTGGATATCAAAATGGTCACGATATCTATCTTTCATAAACTGAGTTAACTTCATATTGTAAGAGTCCTTGCGTATGCTTCCCACAAGAGCCGCAACCTTAATCATACAAAACCTCCTTCTAAGTATCTGGTAATACCCATTATAAACACCGCCAAATCAAGATTCTACTCATCTGCTTGGCAAACAAATGATTGTAGTAAAATAATCACCGAATTTTGTCATAAAAATTGTAAAAAAAACTATTGCGCTACCCCCCCTATACAGAGTAAAATTTCCTTAAATTCCTTAGTTTTAGATCAAAAAACAGCGGGAATTGCCTTATATACTACAAAAAGGGAGGTTTTGACAATGACAATGCTTTATTCCAAGGCTCGCGAGCTATTCGACCAGGATTACAAGAATAGTGAGGAAGCTAAGGAATCTCATCAGGCGGCTTCCACTAAAGTGAAGCGTACAAGAAGCGGTAAACTTCTAATGCCTTTCCGTAAAAACAAACGGAAATAAACTTTAAGAAGTGGTGACAGTAGCTATGCGAAACTTTAACAAACAAATAACGATGAACGTCCCTATGGCCGTTCCGTGGATCAACGTCTGAAGATTAACAATCTGAGACGTTGATTTTTTTATGGAAAAACGTTTGAATCGTGCCTGGATGTGCTATCTTACTCATAAAAAGGAGGTCATACGATGAACGTATTTTCAAACGAAGCCTTAGCAGAGCAGCACGTGTTAATTACAGGGGCGACGGGGGGTATTGGATATGAAGCAGCTGTCGAAGCAGTAAAGGCCGGCGCCCGTGTTACTGTTACCGGCAGAAATAAAGAGAAGCTCAAAGGGTTGAAACAAGAATGTGAACAGGTTCGTTCCTCAGGGGAAGTATTTGTCTGTCCAGCTGACCTTAATCAGGCGGAAGATCGAAGGAGGCTGGTAGAGGAGTCTCAGCAGACATTTGGAACGATTTCAGGATTGGTCAACTCGGCAGGCGTGATCGGAGGGAATGCATTAGAATACTTAACTGAAGATGAGCTGCGCTCTGTAATGGAGCTGAATTATTTCTCCACTGTTTTACTTACTCAGGAAGTCTATGCACATATGAAGACGTTAAATCACGGTGCAATCGTTAACCTTTCATCACTTTCCGGTTTGAGAGGCACGCACGGCAACACAGCGTACAGTGGATCTAAGTTTGCCATTACAGGGTTTACTCAGTCCTTTGCTTTAGAAGCTGTTGAACACAACATCCGTGTAAATGCCGTCTGTCCGGGTTATGTAGACACAGAAATGGGGCAGCAGGCGATTAAAAGCAAAGGGGAGCGTGAAGGGAGAAGCTTTGAAGACCAGCTGGAAAAAGCAAAAGCAGGCATCCCGTCCGGACAGTTAAGCACTCCTTTGGAAGTAGCGCGTACGATTATATTCTTATTATCCGATGCTTCTTCCAACATCATTGGTGAGTCTCTGAAAATATCCGGAGGAAGCGTAATGAGGTAGCTTCGTGATAATATTAAAAGTATCAAGCATTAATGGAGGTCCAGAATGACATTAGATCGTTATTCCCGCCAGCAGCTTTTTCGCCCGATTGGAGAACAGGGGCAGGAAAAGCTGAAGAAGAAGCATGTATTGCTGATTGGCTGCGGCGCCCTTGGGACGAGCAGTGCAGAACAGCTTGTCCGTGGAGGGGTTGGTAAAGTTACAATCGTTGATCGCGATTACGTGGAATGGAGTAATCTTCAAAGGCAGCAGCTTTTTACGGAGGAAGATGCCGGTCGTCGAATGCCGAAAGCGAAAGCAGCAGAAAAAAAATTAAAAAAAATTAATTCGGAAATCGATATACAAGGGCACATCATGGACGTACAGCGCGAGGAATTAGAAACATTAATTGAAGGAGTGGACGTCGTTCTTGACGGGACCGATAATTTTGATACAAGAATGCTGGTTAACGATGTATGCCAAAAGCACAGCGTTCCCTGGATTTATGGTGGGTGTGTCGGCAGTCATGGGATGAGTTACACGATCATTCCGCAAGAAACTCCTTGTCTTCAGTGCTTACTGCAATCCGTTCCTATTGGAGGTGCTACTTGTGAGACGGCTGGTGTCATCAGCCCGGCTGTTCAGATGGTTACCGCCCATCAAGTGACAGAAGCTTTGAAAATTTTAGTGGAAGACACACAAGCATTGACAGGCAGATTCATAACGTTCGATTTATGGAACCATCATTATACGAAGATGAAAGTAGACAGGGCGAAGCGGGAGGATTGTACGTCGTGCGGTAAACATCCTTCGTATCCTTACCTCTTACCGGAGCACCAGACGAAGACAGCCGTATTATGCGGCAGGGATACAGTGCAAATCCGGCCTCCTTACAAAATAGACAGAGATTTAAACGAAGTCCGGGCTGTCTTAACAGACGGTCATATTGAACAGAACCCATTCTTGCTGTCGTATCACAAAGAAGATCGTCGGATGGTGTTTTTTAAAGATGGCCGCGTCCTCATTCATGGCACAAAAGACGTGACAGAAGCACGGAATTGGTACCACCAGATTCTAGGATAGACGGCAATCGTGTTTTAGAAATAGTTTAGAAGGGAAACAATATCTTTAACAAACCATTTCGGGTAGGAGGTTGCAGCGATGGGAAGGTTACTTAAACGTGCCATTAAATATGGTCCTATGATCTATCCGATTATCAGGAAATTTATGAGAAGTCGTAAGGCCAAACGATATTAATGAAGCGTGCCTCAAAGCAGGCACGTTTTTTTATCTCATGATAAAATGGAATAATCAGGGGAGGGAAAGCCATGGATAAGTGGGAATCTACGCCAATGATTCGTTTCTTTGGTGGAAGGAATTTACTTTACATATTAGCGATTCTTTTATTTATCGGGTTGAATGTACTTGTTTATACCCAGGTTTCCTTTATTTTTCATCCTATTGTTATCTTTCTTGAAACTATTGCTTTACCTGTCTTATTTACGGTGGTAGTCTACTATTTGCTTCGGCCGTTTATTGTCTTGCTTGAACGGCTGGGCATAAAAAGAGTGTGGGGAATATTAGTTACGATTGCTCTGGTAGCAGGTTTGATAACGCTTCTGGTATTTTTAATTATCCCTTTTTTAGAGCGCCAGTTTATAAGTCTGTCCAAAGAACTGCCAGAGTACTTAATAGAAATGGCAGGCTCGGTCGACAACTGGCTCCGAAACTCTATCTTCGCCAATTATTATAACAATTTATTCGAAGACCTGGAAGGAACGCTCAGTCAGGTTTCTGATAACTTTTCTTCTTATGCCGGCAATACAGTAGAAGGTATTACCAACTTTATTTCCACGGTGACAAATGTGATCGTGGCTATTGTGACTCTGCCTTTTATCCTCTTTTATCTATTAAAAGATGGTGAGAAGTTTCCGAACATGATATTAAAGGTCTTTCCCCCAAAAGTTAGACCTGAGCTTTCCAGTGTGTTTAAAGGGATCGACCATCAGCTAAGTGCTTATATTCAAGGCCAGATCATCGTAAGTTTTTGTATAGGGGTTATGATGTATATTGGTTTTCTTATCATTGGTCTGGATTATGCTTTGCTGTTGGCCGCGATTGCCAGTGTAACTAGTGTCGTGCCTTACCTGGGACCGATGATTGCCATCATCCCGGCACTGATCATAGCCATCGTCACTTCTCCTTTTATGCTGTTAAAACTCGCTCTCGTATGGACGGTTGTGCAGTTGTTAGAAGGCAAGTTTATTTCTCCGCAGATCATGGGGAAAAGACTTCACGTTCATCCGGTTACCATTATATTTGTCCTTTTAACAGCAGGGCATTTATTTGGTGTTATCGGTGTGATTGTTGCCATCCCTGGTTACGCGATTATAAAAGTTATTGTAACCCATCTGTTTTACTGGTTTCAGCGCAGATTTAATAAGTATGCGGAATCTGATAATCAATACGGGATTTCCAAATAGAATCAGAGCAGGCGCCCTTTAGCGTCCTGCTCTGTTATTGAATGTAAATAAATTCTGTAAGCCATAAACCAGGAGCTGCTTCCATTTTCCTTCCTTCTTTAAAACCGAGTGACTGGTAAAGCTGGACAGCTGGTTTATTCTCTGTGCCGGTAGATACGGTGATTTTTTGCGGGGATAAAGAGAAAAGGTGGTCGATTAATGCTTTACCTATCCCTTTTTTAAAATGGGCAGGAGCTACGACAAGCCGGTGGATCTCGATGTCTGTGTTCGCTGCTTTATAAGAGACAAATCCTGTTAATACATTGCTTTCCCGGTATCCCACGAAGGTTTCGTCAGATAACTGAATGTCTTTTACGGTGTCATATAACCTTGGGATCTTGTTTGACCGGATCAGTCTGGCTTCAACTTTATAAGCGGCTGCTTGAACGGTTAACATCTCTTTGGCTGTTTGAGAGTTTCTATGGTTTAACAGACGAATCATAAATTCACCTCCATAGATATCATTAAACAATAAAAAAAGTGAAAATACTAAGCAGCAAAGAAGTTATGACAACAGCTGCGATCGGTTTTAAAGCACGGTTTCTCACATCCCGCAGGCTCACATTTAAGCCCAGCCCGGCCATAGCCATAGTTAGAATATAGGACGTTAAGAATGAAATACTCTCAAGAACTTCATGTGAAACAGGGATATAAGAGTTAAAGAGGAAACTGCCAACCATACTCATGAGAAGAAATCCTCCCAGAAACCAGGGAAAAGGAATGGCGTGTTTTGCCTTCGTTTGTTGATTTCTTTTCATGGCAGCCATAAGGATAAGACAAACAGGAACTAAAAGAAACACACGACCAAGCTTTCCAAGCAGAGCCATTCCAAGTCCCTCCTGCCCTGACGGTTCCCCGGCCAGCACAACGTGAGCAACTTCATGTAAGCTCAGTCCCGCCCACATGCCGTAATTCTCTGCATCGACCGGCAGAAAGGGGCGCAGCACGACATAGCTTATAGCAAAAACGGTTCCGATTAATGAAATAATCCCTGCACTTAACGCTGTATCTTCCTCTTTCACTTTAAGGATAGGGGAGACGGCAGCTATTGCAGAGGCTCCGCACACCCCTGTCCCGATACCCAGAAGCAAAGAAAGAGAATGATCAGCCTTGAGTGATTTGGCAAAGATCATCATCACCCCTATACTAAATACAATAACGATGGAGTCGCGAAGGAGCAAGGTAAGGCCTTCAGAGAGAATGACGTTTATATTTAACTGCAATCCAAATAATACAATCGCTGTTTTTAGCAGTTTTTTTGCAGAAAACTGAATGCCTTCTCTTAATTTTGCTGGAAAACCAAAAAAATGACGGTAAAGCACAGCTAACGTTATAGCTGCAGTTAAAGGACCGATTTGACTGAATAGAGGGATGAAAGTAAATAAAAAACCAATCCCTGCCAGTGAGCACGTAAATAAAATCCCGAGAAGGAAAGACTGGTGCGATTTATAACAAGAAATCATAAAGATCCTACCTTTGTATTACATGTATAGGGACCACTATACGAGCGGGGGGACGATTAGTAAAATAGAACTTTATAATGCAAGGGATTAATATTTTAAATGAATGGGATGAAGCCATGGATACCGAATCTTTGCAAACCTTCGTTAAAGTCATAGAACTGGAAAGCTTCACGAGAGCTTCGCAGAAACTGAACTTATCTCAGCCCACGGTAAGCTTTCATATAAAAAGTCTCGAAGAATATTTTCAAACGACACTCATTGACCGGACACCGAAACGATTTCGAATTACGCCTACAGGGGAAATTGTTTATCAAAGAGCAAAACAGCTCTTAGGGTTAATTGACAAAGCACGCACAGAGGTTTTCGAGTATCATCATCAGCTGAGAGGAGAAATCCGCATTGGAGCGAGCTACACAGTAGGGGAATATATTTTACCTTCTTTATTGAAAGCGTTTGACAAGCTCTATCCGGAAGTTGAATTGAATGTTACGATAAAAAATACCGGACATGTTAACCAGGAGGTACAGCTTCATAATTTAGACGTGGGATTAGTAGAAGGCAAAGTAAATCAAAAGGATTTAATTTCCTATCCTTTTATGGAAGATGAAATGGTGGTCGTTATACCTAAGGGGCACCCATTAAGAGACAAAGAGATCACCTTCAATGAATTACAGGACCTGACATGGATCGGCAGAGAAAAGGGGTCAGGTACGAGGGACGTGATGGAGTCTTTATGGGACAGTTATAATATTCGCCCTGGAAAACTTATAACCATAGGAAGCAATCACGGAGTTATTCAAGGTGTGAAGCAGGGGCTTGGGGTGTCCGTTATTTCCAGGACTGTGGCTGATCACTCGGATGCTTCTGATCTCATATTTACACTGCCTTTTCTCAAGCCGACCACACGGTTCTTTTCCTATGTTACACCAACAGATGATAAGGAAATATCAAAGAACGTCTGGGTATTTATTGAACTCGTAAAAGAACTTTTTCCTTTTCAAGATAAAATGTGAAAAAACTATGTAAAAATACTTGAATTTGAATATTAGAAGCAAATATGGGGTATGGTTAAATTAGAGAAAATGAAACCTGATAAGCAAGTCACTCGTAAATAAGTTATATACGTTCGAGTTAAGATATTCTACTGACATATTGAGGTGAAATTATGAAAAGCCTGGACCAGATCGTCGATTATTTAAAGACACTGGGGGTTGAGGTAGAGAAGGTTTATAAGACACCCAAGGAAGAAGCGAGATAGCGAGGAAGCCGTCACTGTTCTATGATTCTATACATGAAAAGAAACAAGGTATGCCGCAATGCATACCTTGTTGTTATGCCGTTTTGGATGTAATCTCCCTGAATTGAGGATGTTTCGACTGAAACCATGCCCATACCAATCCTAAACTGCTTGGAATTGCGAGAAGCAGAAATACATAGTTTGCTCCATTTGCACTCGCTGCCCATCCAAACATTGGAGCTGTCAGAACAACGGAGGCTTGATTACACAACATACGGAAGCTTGCCATCCGGCCATGGAACTTTCGATCAGTTGCCAATTGCTGAACGGATTGAAGTAAAGCCCGAACAATTGATATACCGATACCAATAAGAAAAATACCAGCAAACGCGGTACCTAAGTATGGCAATGCTCCTGCCATTATTAGACCCGCAGCCATTGTAAATAACGCATAGACTGCTAGTTGATTCTGCATTTGTCTCCACCACCAAGCCCCAAGCAGACCTGCTATAATTCCTCCGGCAGAAAACGTTACATCGAGCGCTCCGTACACTAATGCTGATTGCTTTAAATAGTCGCTTGTATAAACTGACAAAAAACCGAGTGTGGTGTGAAATGTGAGCTGCCCAAGCATCATCATGACGAACAGCCCGTAAAGCATTGTGTGGGCGTGCAAATACTTGAATCCTGAGCAAATTTCTTTAAAAAATGCATGCTCGCTTTTACGGTCAGGGTCAGGGGTGTAACTTAAACACGAGATTACTATAAGAGCTCCCGAATAACAAAAAATTACGATTAAAAGTGATAAAGGCATCGTAAGAAAGCTTGATAATATTCCTCCAATCCCTGCTCCACAGAGACTTCCGGAGATCGTAGCTGACCCAGAAAGGGAAAATATCCGCGGCAACTCTTCCCGTTTGGACACTTCGGCCACCAGCGCCTGCAGGGAAGGGCGGAATAGGGACCCTGTAGTTTGAAGAATCATATGAGTGAGTATAATGTGCCACGGATGAATCCAGCTGGTTAAAAATGTTCCCCAAAGAATAGTAAGTATAACAATGCTTATTCCTCCCGCAAAAGTCGCAAGCTTTTTTCGATTATAGCGATCCACTAGTACACCAAATATTACATTGGAGAGGAGACCAGGGATAAAGCCGAAGCTGACAAACAATCCCGTATATAAGGCGTTTTCTGTCCATTGATATAAATACCAGGTAACTAGTACAAAGTACATGGCGCGGCCGCACTCATAAAAAAAGTATCCAGCTAATAGTTTAAAAGTATTACTCCGATTCATAAACTCACCTCGTTTATTCTTTACGTCTATCATACGCTGCTTCGTGTGATAAAAGTAATATTGATATACAATAGTAAGTGATAAGTAAATCAAATCAGAGGAGACGAATGGATGAAGCTTGAAGACTATAATCTGCTTGTACAGCTGCATCGGTATCAAACAATCCGGGCTACTGCAAGGAATATATTAATTTCTCAGCCTGCTATAACACAGCGTTTGAAGTATATTGAGGAATGTTTAGGGGTGGATATTTTCATACGTACTTCAAAAGGACTCGTACTTACTGCTGAGGGAGAAATCGTATTGGAGCATGCACGTACAATACTTTCTGCAGAACAATCGTTACACCATCATTTGCTCCGAAGCAGGGAGACAGTCGGAGGAACACTGTCTTTAGGGGCTTCCTCATTGATCAGCCAGCATTATTTACCTGTAATCCTTCAGCAGTATACGGATATGTATCCAAACGTTAAAGTTGACCTGGTTACGGGTGCGAGTGCTGAGATTAAAGGTTCAGCTGAGGATTACCACATTACTATAGTAAGAGGAGAACCGATTAAGGGGTATGAGATGAATCGGCTTTTTGATGATCCTCTGTATTTATTTGATACAATAATGGCTGATCACAAAGTCAAGCGTCCGTTTATCGAGTTTAAAACAGATATGGAATATCAGAGGCTTATTGATGAGTGGATGTTTCAGCAAACAGAAATGAGCTTTCGCCGTACGATGAAAGTGGACCAATTTGAAACGGCCAAACAATTAATGGTTACCGGGCTCGGTGCCACGGTACTTCCAGGAAGTATAGTCACGGATGATCTTTTGGAGCTGCCCCATATTCCTTTACAATTAAACGGCAGCCCGATGAGCAGAAGTACATGGGCCTGCTTTAATAAAGAGGTGGGTGACCTGCCTCAGGCGGCTGCTTTTATTAATTTACTTTCCGACAGTACTTGGGATAAGGAGGCATGGAATGTTAGATGATAAACTGCAGCACATTGTAACAAGCACAAGTTTTTTACAAGAAGTGTTGGCGGAAGCAGAGCAGGAATTCGATCATTACTACATAGGAGCCGGTTGTATAACGCAAACCGTTTGGAATGTTCTAAGCGGTTTTGAAGAAGGCTATGGAATTAAAGATATTGATGTAGTTTATTATGACGCTCACGACCTTAATGGAGAAGGAGAGCGGTCGCTTGAAAAAAAGCTGCGGCAGCGCTTTAGTCACATTCCCTTTTCTATTGACGTGACGAATGAAGCGCGGGTTCATCTATGGTATGAAGAGAAATTTGGCAAGCCGATACGCCCATACCAATCAGTAGAGGAAGCCATCGGCACATGGCCGTCTACGGCCTCGGCGTTAGGGATTAAAAAAATCGATGACTATTATAGGATCTATGCTCCATTTGGACTTGAGGAATTGTTTAATATGATTGTCCGGCCCAATAAAAAAATGATACCAAAAGAAGTATATGAGCAAAAGGCATTGCAATGGAGGCGGAGGTGGCCTGATTTAACAGTTATTCCGTGGTGATAATCGTCAGCCTTTTGTTTGGAATTTTTCCATGATTCATTTTACTATGAAGGCAATCATATTACTTTAGAGGAGTTTATATATGCATTTTTATTCATTGGATAAGTTAGAAGAGGTTCAGCAAAATGAATTTATAAAAGCAGCAATCGATTATGTTGGAGCAGGAGTTGTAATTTCTGACCCCCAACAGGAAGATAATCCGATCATCTATGTAAATAAAGGGTTTGAAGAGCTCACCGGGTACCAGGCGGATGAAGTGCTGGGATACAATTGCCGTTTTTTGCAAGGAAAGGACACGGATAATAAAGAAGTTAAGAGTATCCGGGAAGGCGTGGAGAATTTCCGCATCGTGCAAGTCGAAATTCTTAATTATAAAAAAAATCACACCCCTTTCTGGAATGAACTGCAGATCTACCCGGTACATATTTCGCACATGGGCCAGACATTTTTTGTAGGGGTACAGCAGGATGTGACCCAAAGAAGGGAAGCAGAATCTCTGGTCGGCCACTATTCTTCCGAAGTGAAACGGCTGTCGACACCGATCGTCCCAATTGAAGACAACATATCGGTGCTTCCTTTAATCGGCACGGTAGACGAAGACCGTCTGCAGGAAATGCTGGATACAGTCGGCCGCCACGTTCAGGAAGAAAAAGAGGATTATCTAATTTTAGATTTGTCTAGTGTATATACGTTCGATGAGAACATTCATATGGGCATTTATCAACTAAATCAGCTTCTAAACATAATGGGGACCACGCTTCTGCTTACAGGAGTAAAGCCGAATTTTGCCATGCAAAGTACTCCTTATGCTGATTTCTCTGAGTTGTCTTTACGTACGTATTCTTCGGTTAAACAAGCTTTGCAGCACATAAGAAAGGGTTAAATAGGATCCTGCTAAGCTTTATGTTGATATTCTTCTGAGCTGGACTCTGGTTTTTGGAACAGTTGTTTATAGAGTTATAAATAAGGATGTCGATAAACTTTCGACATCCTTATAGGTGTTTTTAACTATTAAATTCTATCCGTTACAGATCATGATGAGATGTCCGTCAGGGTCGTACACATTAAAAAATGAAAAGTCATCATATTCAGTAATCGAATCTGCAACAAGTATTTCTTTATCCTGTACAAATAAATAGGATTTATAAATATTATTTGTGTAAATATTAAATAAAGGGAACGGAAGTGGTTCGAAGTCTTTCGGCTTTTGATCAGGCGGACCGGCATCAAGTGTTAAACTTGCGTGATTTGATAAGCTGAACGTATAAACTGGCCTCTTGACTCTATCGATGTCTGCCTTTAATCCAAGTAATTGGCTGTACCAATGGACGGATCGTTCTAAATCTGTGACATGAACAAAGATCGTATTAATTTGCGGATGAATGGGGTGAATCATGTAAAAACCTCCTTTTTACAATTAATTCTACTTGTCTCTTGAAAATCCTTTACATGCATAAAGCGGATAGTTCGCATTATTTTGATCGCTTTTGTATGATTTAAGTATAGTGTTAAAAGGAAGTGAGAAAATGAGTGATCTCATACGCACATGGCTGAGAAATGAGAGACATGAGCGTCTATATAAAAAAGCGGTCACGATTGCAGATGAAGCTCGTTCTCATGTAGAAAAAACTGATCGTGAGGCCGAGTTTTCTTACCAGACTTTACAAGTGATTAAACAAGAAGGCTACCCTTCCTTAAGTTTACCTGTGCAACTAGGGGGAGAGGGCCTTTCTTTATATGAGTTTTTGTTTCTGCAGGAGAAAATAGCCGAAGGGGACGGTGCGGCAGCTCTCTCGATTGGCTGGCACGTAGGAGTGATGATGGAGCTGAGTCAGGATAAGAACTGGTCTAAAGAGCATTTTCTTGCTTTGGCCAAACGAGTGGCAGAGGACCAGGCTGTCGTCAATCGGGCAGCAACTGAACCTGCTACTGGAAGTCCTACAAGAGGCGGGATCCCTGAAACCACTGCTGTTAAACAAGGAAATCATTATGTATTAAATGGAAGGAAAACTTTTACCTCCATGGCAGAGCTGCTCGATTATTATATCGTTTCTGCTTATGTGGATCACCTGGATGAAGTAGGCTGGTTTATCATTGACCGCCATCAGCCTGGTGTTAAAGTTGATAAAACGTGGGACACATTAGGAATGCGTGGCACAGCAAGTGATGATTTAGTTTTAGAAAACGTAGAGCTGAGTACTGACCATTTAGTAGAAATGAAAAGCAAAGGGAAACCCTCTCCTAAAGGCTGGCTGCTTCATATTCCTGCCTGTTATTTAGGAATTGCCGTAGCGGCGCGCAATGATGCGATTAAGTTCGCTAAGAATTTCCAGCCGAATAGTTTAGACACGCCTATTTCTGAAGTCAGCCACATTCAGGATAAAATTGGAGAAATGGAATGGAAACTTATGCAGGCCCACAGCTTTATGTATGCGGTGGCGAGAAGGTGGGACGAAGAACCCGAGCGGCGGGAACATATGGGTCCAGAGCTGGCTGCTGTTAAGCTGGCGGTTACCAACACAGCTACAGAAGTTGTAGACCTCGCTATGCGTATAGCCGGAGGTAGGGGATTGGCTAAATCCCAACCGTTTGAAAAGTATTACCGTGATGTAAGAGCGGGCCTCCACAATCCTCCGATGGATGATGCAGTACTTCGTATGCTCGCCGGGGAGGCTTTAAACGATAAATAAAAAAGCTCGTCTTCAAAAGAAGGCGAGCTTTGCTTTTTCTAGTCAGCAAGTAAATCTGCGTAAGCTTTAGCGTAAGGCGGAAGGTCAGGTGGACGACGGGCAGAAACAATATGTTCATCAACAATCACAGCTTCATCATACCACTCGGCTCCGGCATTTATCATATCGTCTTTAATTCCTGGTGTACTGGTTACTTTTCGGCCTTCCAAAATATTAGCCGAGATCAGTACCCAGCCGGCATGGCAAATCTGCCCAATAGGCTTTTTCTGTTCATCCATATGCTTCACCATGGCAAGAACATGATCATAACGACGCAGTTTGTCAGGAGACCAGCCTCCAGGCACGAGAATTCCATCATATTCAGCAGCGTCAATGTCTTCAAATGAATAATCAGCTGTAGCCGGAACTCCGTATTTCCCAGGGTATTCTTCACCTGCTTTTTCTCCTACAAGATGAACGGTAGCTCCTTCTTCCTGCAGGCGGAGGACAGGGTACCACAACTCCAGGTCTTCAAATTCTTTACTGACGAGTGCGATTACTTTTTTATTTTCTAACCTCATGAAAGGCCTCCTTTTTTGAATCTATAGTAAGTGTATCAAATACCCGGCGGCTTAGGATATTATTTTGAAGCAGCAAGCACCCACCAAATCAACAAAGGCTGAAGAAGAGGACGAATCCAAAGCAAAATCAAATTAGGATCATCAGACCATGGAGCAGGCGCCGCAATAATAGCAGCGTAAATGTTGGCCGGAAGTACAGCTACTAGAAAGATGGCTGTAGCAATACCGGCTGCCCGTCTTGTCTGAGGGAAAATTAGAAAAAGGGAAAGCATCCATTCCATAATTGCTGTAATGTACACAAGTTCTAATTGAAAGGGAACAAAGTCCGGAATCATTACGGCAAACCCTTCATCGTATACAAAGTGGGCGACCCCCGCTAAGAATAAAGCAATTGCGAATATGTAGAGAGAGATGGTCTTGAATGTATTCATCTTTTCACTCCTTTGAAACTTAATGCTGTGATGTTACGTATTACGTATAGAGAAATTAAAAAAGAAGGTGCGAAATCTACGGAATTAAGTATAATAAAAGTTAAGTTTAGCACACTCGTAAATAAGTTTGAATTTAAAAATAAGGAGACGAACCTAATGAAAAATCGTTTGGGTATTATTTTACTGTCTTTTATTGTTATGCTGGCCTTTCTGCCTCAAGGTACTCAGGCTTCTACGGGAAATGAATCGATTAATGAAAAGCTTGGCCTCCCAATTGTTGTTTACGGGGAAGCTTTGTCCGATTCTCAAAAAAACGAAGTGGCTGACTTACTAGAAGTGGAGCAGCATGAAGAAGTAGATGAGTTTACGGTAACTGGTCAGGATATTGCTAATTATATTGGAGGAAATCCGAATTCCAACATGTATTCTTCCGTCAAGATTATCCACAAGGGTGACGGAGAAGGGATTAACATTGATATTGTTACGCCGGATGATATTACCGAAGTAACGAAAGAAATGTATTACAATGCTTTATTAACAGCAGGAGTTGAAAATGCAGATGTGCTTGTGGCTTCTTCCGTCAAAGTAAGTGGTCATTCCGCTCTTACAGGTATTTATAAAGCTTACGACGCAAAGGGTGTAGCTTTAGATGAAGATCGGATGGAAGTAGCAAGTGAGGAGCTGGACGTGGCGACGTCTCTTGCTGAAGAAGGGGTCGACGAGGCTGAAGTCAGCGAGCTTCTAACAGAAATTAAAAAGGCAATCGCTGAGCAGGATCCCGCGACTAAAGAAGAGATTGAACAAATTGTCCAGGAACAGCTTAATAACTTAAATATCGAGCTCAGTGAAGAGGATCGTCAGCGGTTAGTTGATTTATTTGAGCAAATGCGTAATTTAAATATAAATTTTGATGAAGTCAGGAACCAGCTGGATGAATTAACAGGAGGCCTTCAGGACATTATTAATGACGAAGGCTTCTGGAACAACGTTTCTAACGCCATTCAAGAATTCTTTGATGCATTGACTGAGTTTTTCCGATCCGTATTTAATTAATGATCGAACACCTGAGGCCTGGGAAACAGGAACTCAGGTGTTTTGCTCTTCTGATGTTTTTTTTATATGTAATAAATAACACTCAGCAGCCCTTTTGTATTTCCCGATTTCATACATATGGTTACCAAGCTTTAAGTATAAAGTGTTTAAAGGTTCATGGTCGGCATCACGCTCAAAGAACTCAATGCATTCTTCCAAGCTGTTCTGATAAGCTTCATCATCCCCGGTTTTTTGGTAGTAATCTAGAAACGCTTCTAGAAGATAATAATAATCAGCTTGCTTACTAACTTCTCCTTTTGCTTCTTTAAACAGCGAATCTGCTTCCTCTAAACGATTCAAATTGATGTAAGCTTTACACAATGACTGATAGGAAATTTGTTTGTTAGCTGTCAGTCCCTCAGCTTCTTTAAGCTTCAGCGCTTTCTCCAGATAACGGCTGGCTTCTTGATTACAGCCATCCTTACGCATGACCACTCCTTTATTATGCAGGACTTGCGTGAGCAGACGACGGTTGGGGAGGTGCTTAGCCAGTTCTTCCGCTTGAGTCAGATAATCCATCGATTTACTGAACTTTTCCTCATTTAAAAAAACCACACCAATTAAGTTATAAACCATGGAAACATCTTTATCCTGCTCCAGGCTTTCATAATAGCGTAAGGCTTCGTGACTAAAGTCGACAGCGTCCCTGTAATTCTTTACTGCATTGGATAAGACGGCAATATTATAAGTGAGAGCGGCTTTGACAGCTAAAGGCTGATTCTCCATGCAGAAGCTCTTGTAATGGGACAGACTTAAGTTGAAGTCTGACTGTTGGTAGTGTCGAATTCCTTCGCAATAATGATAAGCGTTCTGTACATATAAAGGAGTTTTATGGATCAGATCTTTATCAATAAAAGGGCGGATATAGGTTACATAGGTATGTTCTGCCTGTTTATAATCCTTGATTTTACAATAATACGCACACTTCAGAAATAAGAAATAGATTTCCTGATGGATGTTTGAAAGGTATGTGTAATAATTATCTGTAATCGTTTCAACGAGTGGCTGTGCTTTTTCTATTTTAGTAATAATGAATTGTTCAAACTGAGTGAGCACATGATGAACCTCGGGATCTTCTTCATCAAATTTCTCAAAGAAAGTGACAGGAAGTTTCAAGGAAGAAGAGATCTTTTTTAAGGTCGATCTCCCGGGACGGCGGTACCCATTTTCAATTTTACTAAGATGGGCTGGTGAGATGGAGTCCCCTGATAAATCGTTTAATGTCATATGGTTGAGTCTGCGATAAATATTAATTCTTCTTCCAATATGCAACAATCTTCACCCCTTTACGCTTCCCGTTGCGACGATATGGAACCTTACAAAGTCTGTCCCCTCTAATGACTATCATACAGAATTTGTCGTTCCTTGAATAGGTCTAAAGTAACAATTGCCGTAATATTTTGTAAAAATCGATACAGAAAATGGTGATTTGCGAAAATAAATCATAAAAATTGCTAAATTACTTAGAGATTTTAGTACAAAAACTAGATTTCTAAATGGTTGGATTATAGTACGATAAGTAAAAATAGGTAATATGTTAATTTATTGGAGTGGGCACTGTGAAGGACATCAATCGAGATCAAAGTCTCAATGAAATCGTTGAAGATCATTATGCTGCTCTTTTACGAACAGCCAGGTGCTACGTAAAGGAAAGCATGACAGCTGAAGATATGGTTCAAGAAGCCCTGCTCAAGGCGTATGAAAGGTTCGACCTTTTCCAAAAGGGCAATAATATGAAGGCCTGGGTTTTTCGGATTATGATCAATTTATGCAAAGACCATCTGCGAAGCTACACGAAACGCAATGTCATGCCATGGGAGGACCAGTGGCTTCACTGCAGAGAAGCGGAAGACAGTAATCCCTTGGAAATTCTTGTAGAAAAAGAAGAACACGAATACGTTCGCGAAGCAATTAACCATTTAAAGCCGGACTATCATCAAGCTGTGAATATGTATTATTTTCATGATCTATCGGTCAAACAGATGTCTAATGTTCTCCACTTAAATGAAAACACATTAAAAACGAGAATGAAACGGGCACGTGATCACATTAGCGGTGAAATAAAAGAATCTTCTGTGGCCCATGGATAGAAGAAATTCTCTGACAAGGTTAAGGGTTGTATATATCAACAGTACTTTGAATAGGGAAGTTTTACAATGCGCTGTTTTAAGGAAGAATAATAATAAAAAACCCAGTCTGCCGGAGGATATTCTCGGCAGACTGGGTTTTATTGATCAGCCAGGATTTGCGCGTCTTCTATGATTTGTTCGTATGGAACGTCCGTCTCGCCCTTATAGTGTTTCATAACCTCGTTATTCTTATCCACCAAGAAAAACGATGATCCGTGAGAAACCTGTTCAGCCCCTTCTGGCTTCTGTGCTACAGTTCCAAAGCTATCCTGGGCATATTCTTCTATCTCTTCCTGCGAATAGCCAGTCACAAACGACCAGTTAGAAAAATCAGCATCCTGAGCCTGGGCAAATTCTTTCAGCATTTCTGGTGTATCTACTTCGGGGTCAACGCTGAAAGAAACGATCTCAGCCTCAATACCTTCCTCTTCCAGTTGGTCCTGGATCTTTGTCATATTACGGGTCATAGGAGGACAAACGGTGTCACAAGAGGTAAAAATAAAATTAGCGAGCCACACTTTCCCCTCCATGTCGTCAACAGCAAAATCTTCTCCCGCCTGGGTCGTACCACTTATATTATCGATTTCCCACTCCAGTGGATCCTCGAGTTCTTTCTCTCCGCAGGCGGAGAGAAGAATAGCAACCGTTATGAATAATAAAGGTATAAGTAACCGTTGTTTTTTCATAAGAGACTCCTCTCACTTCTTCTAAGTACCTTCCTATAGTTTACGACTGCTTCAATAAGAGTGTCAATTTGAAGGAGCGAAAAAGAGGTAACTATTAGTGGATTGTTCAATGACTTTTCACAATACGAGTATGACTGCTAAGTAAACGGAAACACTAGAAATCCAATTAGAAAAAGCAGGGGATGGCATTATGGGATATATGATAAACAAAGATGGACAACGTCTATTCTACGAGGATCACGGGGTGGGAAATGCAATTATATGCATTCATCCCCCGGGAATGGGGAGAAAAGTGTTTGCATATCAGCATGAGCTTAGCAAGCACTTTCGATTGATATTACCCGATTTGAGCGGCCACGGAGATTCAGATACGATAAAACGAAAGCCCCATATAGAAGACTTTGCCGAAGAAATCATGGCACTCATTAACCACTTGAAATTAGATCAGGTGTTAATTTTCGGCTATTCTGCAGGAGGATCCGTTGCTCAAGCATTTGCCTTGAAATATCCGGATAAGGTTAAGGGTTTAATGTTGTCAGGGGCATTTCCGAAGGTCCAGACAAAGCTCTTTCGCCTTGAATTTCTAGCAGGGATGGCGTGGTTAAAGAGGAGTCCGCGTTCATTAGCAAAGCTGCTCAGCCGCTCCCACTTTAAGAATACCCTGGTGAAAAGAGAGCAGTATACACATCTGTTGAAATCAGATCCGGATGTCTGGTACTCCTATTATAAAGAGTCGTTAAACTATGACTGCAGTCATCAGCTCGATAAGCTTGATATGCCTCTTTTATTGGTGTACGGTGCCCGTTCGGAGTGGGTAAATCACCAAGCCCCTTTTTATAAGGAATGTGCTCAAGCAGCTCTTGTAGTTGTTGAAAAAGCGTATCATCAAGTGCCGGCTACACACAGCTCCATACTCAATCAAGCGGTGATTGACTTTTTTCACCGGACGTTTATCAGCAGAGATTAAGCAAGGGATCTTCTTGCTTAATCCAGCTGAATTTTTTCAGTTAAATCGACTTTTTGGGCAATAGCTGCTTTATTAAAATCAATCCGCAGTTCTTCTGCTCCCTCCAGGGTGTAGCTGGAAATATCGAGAAATGCTGTATCATTTTCAAACCCCATTCCTGGATTGGGGGACATCTCTTCGTCGTCGATGAATACGCTGAAAGACTCATTGGAATTAAATTCACCATATGAGATAGGAGGCTGGGCACTTAAGAAAAGCTGCTCATCCTCTGATTGTTGAATGTATGAAAGGCGGAATTGCGAATTCGCAGAAGGGTTATAATTTTTTTCTTCAAGGATAATATCTGTATTTAAGTGTTCGGCGATTTTCTCTTCAGGATTTAAACGTACCTGCTCATTCTTATCAGACTCAACCATTTCATCATAGTCGCTAACATCAATGGCAAAAGAATATTCTTCATCGCGCAGCATCGTTACATGGTCAATATCTATTTTCACTGAATCATCCTCGTCTCCATCAGGAGGCAGTCCGATTTCGAAGGTGCCGGGGTCTTTGCGGTTTGGACGGGGGTGATCGATCGTAAAGACTTCCCCTCCGATGGTCACTGTGCCTTCCAAACTGGCTGCATCGTAGTCTTCATGTTCCATTTCGAGTGAGATTTTGTTACTGAGCAGGCCTCTTTCAAATTCTTTAAGGCGGATGGTTAACCCATCCTGTTCAAATTTCTCGTTAAACCTTCCAGAATAGAGAGTGTCCTGACCCGGTTCATATGTATAGTGAACTTGGCTTTCTTCTGTCGTATGAAATCCATCTTCCATCTCTATTCTAAATGATGTAAGAGCGGATTCGTCTATAGCGGAGCCCGGTCCATGTGACCCAGACTGTGGGTCCATCTCTTCCTGACTCAACCGTGGGATCTGAATTAAGCTGTATAATTTACCATCATGAATTTTAAATAAGTTATAATCCCTTTCTGATGTATGAACAGGGTGGGTCTGGGTGGGAAGCTCGCCATTTTCTTGACGAATATTAACTTCAGAGACATTAAAGAAAGGATGGGGAGGTGAATTCTCCTTATCTTCAAATACAGCTAAATCCACACTATAAAACATAAAGATCTGGTACTCAGAATGCCAGATTTCATTTACAGTAAGAGTCCCTTCATGTTCAGGAATATCAAATGATTGCTCAGGCGATTGGACAATATTCATTTCCTTCGCTTTTTTATAGCCAGGCATTTGGGCTTCATAAAATTGCTCAATATCCTCACGACTCTCCACTTCTTCAATTTCACTCGGCAGCTCGACCTCTTCAACGCTTGGGTTTTGAAAAACGGTCAATTTCTCGGTTGCATTATCATCATCATTCATGCTCCAATACACAGCAATCGTGAATCCGGCCGAGATAATTGCAATAAGAATCCATCTTGCTTTATGACTCATCTATCAGCATTCCTCTCGTGAAAAATTTGGCTGTTTCATCTATCATACCAAACATTCCATTAATTGAGAGTCATTAAAAAAGCTCAGCTTTAAGAGCAGCCTATTTCTCTGTAAGCATTTCTATGTCTATCCGTTCATTCCTAATGGAAAAGGAAGTTCCGCTGTCTGGTGAAGATAAAAAAGGTTTTAGGAACAACTCCCTTTCCGTTTAAAAAATAGGGGTCCTGCCCAAATATGCGAGAAGATCCTTCTGACTTGATGTAAAGCATATAAATAAGCCTGTCGAGTTTCTCGGCAGGCTTATTTATCCCGGTGGTCTGAAAAATGGTCCATTAACGCTTCTCCTTCAGTTTCCTCACCTGTATCATGCTTTGTCTCTTCATGATTGAATGCTTTGCTTAGTTTAGATGGGTGGGAAAATAGTTCGGCTGCTTCGTTTGAGGTTTCTTTTTCATAGTCTTTCTTTTTTTCATTCATTTGTTATCCCTCCTATAGTATAGTTTTCCAAACTAAGATAATTTTTAAACGAATTTAGTCGCAATTTGTCGTTCTATGATAGACTGATACATATAATAAAAAGGTGAGGAGTAATAACGAGCATATGGGAGAAATTTTAAAGATTTTCAGTGACTGGTTGACGCCTATAGGTGAAAAAGACAGAGACGACATTCACCGTGATGGAGATTGGCATGAAAGCTTTCATTGCTGGTTTTATAATCATTTTGACCATGAAACGGTCATTTACTTTCAGAAACGTTCAAATATTAAGAAGGACTTTCCTAACCTATATGACATAACGGCGGCTGGCCATATCGGAGTAAAGGAAAGTCGGATTGAAGGTGGCCTAAGGGAAATTCAGGAAGAGTTAGGATTAGAGCTTCAAGAGGAAAAGATTCGCTACACGGGATTTTATAAAGAACAATTACAGATGAAAACCTTTAATGACCGGGAGATTTGTCATATTTATCTGTTTCCTTATGATGAGACACTGCCATTAATGATGAACGAGGAAGTAACTGACGTGGTTAAAGTAAATATTGAAGATTTCTTAAGTATGATTTCTAAGAATCGTACCTTTTTAATTGCGAGATCCATTATGTCAAATCAAAATGAGACCTTACAGCGCCATCATTTCTGCCCTCATGACTTTAATTATTATCAGCATGTTATTCAGGAAATTCTGCAGACAAGGGAGACTTCATTTTTTGACAATAGGTAAGAGTGGTAGGATATACTGTAATGAAAAAAACGAAGGAGTTGAACAAGATGGGGAACCAACTATTTAGTACCCGTGTGGTACATAATAAATTGAATCAGCATACAGCGTTAAATAGTAAGGCGACGCCGATTTACCAGACGTCTTCTTTTACATTTCGTGATTTAGAGCATTTAGAAAGCTATTATGCCGGGGAAACACCATATTTATATACAAGGGAGAATAACCCCAATACAGATGAACTTGGACAGGCAGTTGCGAATTTAGAAGGAGCCGAGGCCGGGGCAGCTGCTTCTTCAGGTATTTCAGCAATTATGGCTGGAATCCTGTCAGTGGCACAGGCAGGAGATCACGTCGTTACTGCTGAGGATATTTACGGCGGGACTCACCAACTAATTACTAAGCAGCTTTTAAGCTTTGGTATTGAATACACAATGGTTTCCTTTGCAGATCCAGGAGCTGTTAGAGATGCAATTAAGCCAAATACGAAGCTGCTTTATACAGAATCAATTACCAACCCTTTTTTACGGGTGGAAGATATAGACGAACTTGTTAAGATCGCTAGAGAGCATCAGATAAAGACTATGGTCGATAACACCTTTGCCACTCCTTATTTATTGCAGCCTTATACGCAGGGGGTGGACTTGGTTGCACACAGTGCTACGAAGTACATTGGCGGTCACAGCGATGTAACATCAGGAATTATTGCAGGACCAGAAGATTTAATTGCTAAAGCCAAACAGAAGATTATCGGACTGGGTACGAACTTAAGTCCATTTGAAGCATGGTTGACTCAGCGTGGCTCAAAAACACTTGCCTTGCGCATGAAGCAGCAGTCTGAAAATGCCAGACATGTAGCCGAGGTGCTGAATGCTGATGATGCCGTAGAGAAAGTTTATTATCCTGAGGGTGTATCCGAGAGAGGAAATGGAGCCATCGTTACGATAGAGCTTGCAAAGCAAGTTGATTATGAAGCTTTCTTCAAATCACTAGGCTGGATTAAACTGGCTCCTACTCTGGCGGGCGTGGAAACGACTGTTTCTTATCCGATCCGCACTTCCCACCGTGCATTAACGGAGGAGGAACGAGAGAAATTGGGTATTACCGATTATACGATCCGTTTATCCATCGGCATTGAAGAAGCGGAAGATATAGCGGAGCAATTTCAGCAGGCTATTCGTTCCTCAATTAAGTAAGTATTCACACTATTATTGACAATACCGATTGGAATTGATTATAATTGAAAAAATAGTTAATAAATTAAATACACATTTTCTTATCAAGAGCGGCAGAGGGATTAGGCCCTGTGAAGCCCGGCAACCTTCAAACATCGGTTTGAAAAGGTGCCAATTCCTACAGATCACTGATCTGATAGATAAGAAGAGGCATTGATCGTTCACCCCTCTTCTTATCGAAGAGGGGTTTTTGCATTTTTGTATATAACATTTCAAGGAGGAGTTTCCATGACAAGTTCATTTGAAAGCTACGATTTAGATACACTGGCCCTGCACGGAGGTCAAGCGCCAGATCCAACCACAGGGTCAAGAGCAGTTCCTATTTATCAGACGACTTCTTATGTGTTCCATGATACGGACCATGCTCAAAGTCTCTTTGCATTAGATGAACCAGGAAACATTTATTCGCGAATAGGCAACCCGACTGTTGATGTTTTTGAGAAGCGAATGGCATTACTTGAAAATGGTGTGGCATCTGTAGCTACGGCTTCAGGAATGTCTGCAATTTCATTATCCATTTTAAATCTTGCTGGTTCCGGTGATGAAATCGTGGCAGCTGCTAACCTTTATGGCGGTACTTATAATTTGTTTGCCAATACACTGCCGCGATATGGCATTAAAGTCGTTTTTGTGGATCCAGAAGACCCTGAGAATTTCCGGAAAGCGATTACTGATAAAACGAAGGCAGTGTTTGCGGAAACAATTGGAAACCCAAGTCTTCACGTTCTTGATTTCGAAAAAGTAGCTGAAGCTGCTCATGATAACGGGGTACCGCTAATCGTCGATAATACATTTGCTACTCCCTATTCTTGTAAACCGATTGACTGGGGTGCTGATATTGTAGTGCATTCTGCTACAAAATGGATCGGCGGCCATGGAACCACGATCGGGGGCGTCGTTGTAGATGGGGGTCGTTTTGACTGGAGTAATGGTAAGTTTCCAGTGTTTACAGAACCTGATGAAAGCTATAACGGCATCCGCTATGCAGCTGACTTCGGTACACTTGCCTTTATTACCAAGCTGCGTGTACAACTGCTCAGAGATTTAGGAGCATGCCTAAGCCCTCAAAGTGCCTTCCAGCTGCTTCAAGGTCTCGAAACGCTTCACCTTAGAGTGGAAAGACACACAGACAACGCTCTTGAAATTGCTCAATATTTAAAAGGGCATCCGGATGTAGAATGGGTATCCTATCCGGGATTAACCGATCATCCAGCTCATGAATTGGCGAAAAAATATTTAGAAGCAGGTTATGGATCGATTGTTAATTTTGGTATTAAAGGAGGCAGGGAAGCAGGTCGTCAAGTTATAAATAACATTGCTTTATGGTCACACGTGGCGAATGTAGGGGATGCGAAATCTCTTATTATCCACCCTGCTTCTACTACACACCAGCAGCTTTCTGTAGAAGATCTGGCTGCAAGTGGAGTAACCGAAGAGCTGATCCGTTTATCCATCGGTTTGGAGTCAGCTAAAGATTTAATTAATGATTTGAACCGAGCGATTGGTAAAGCGACAGGCCGGGAAGTGGCTTCCACTATCACTGAGAACGATGAAGGCGTCATCAAGTGGGCTTTGAGTTCTCCTCAAGTCAAGGAGGAAGAAAACGGGAAAGAGATCACTCGACCAAAGCGGCTCGCAGTAGTCGGGTTAAGTGGAAAACCGTCCAGACCAAGTCACCGTCTTGCACGGAAGATGCAGCGCTTAGGATACCAAATTGTACCTGTTAATCCAAGAGAGGACGAGGTGCTCGGGGAAAAAGCTTATCCAGATCTCAGCTCTATTCCATTTAAAATAGACGTTGCACAAATTTTCCGAAGTCCTGAAGCGGCTGTTGAAATTGCCAAAGAGGCTGCTAAGGTTCAGCCTGGAGTATTCTGGCTGCAAGAAGGCGTCATCGCACCTGAAGCAGCTCAAATTGCAAGCGAAGCAGGTTTGCAGGTTATTCATAACCGCTGCACATACAAGGAAGCTCAGCGGTTGAGGGGAACAATTGACACGTACGCATGTGAAATATAATCAATAGTAATATTAAAGGGTAGGGTCACCAAGATGGCAGAAGACCCCTTACTCGGAAGTATTTATGGAAAAAGCAGGTCACATCGCTGGCCTGCTTTTTTGTGCTTCGTTGGAATATTTCTAGATTAGTTTTTACGACGTGGGCAGCCTGTACATTCAGTGATCTCTGCTGAAGCATCTTTTAAATCGAATGTGTGCTTTTGCTTGTTATTGGGTATACCTGTAATAGATGTTAATAGTGGAGAGGTGATTTTGATGGCGTATTCAGTAACATTACAAAAGATCTTGATTTTTCTTGGGATAGGTGTAACGGTAGGCGCTGTTATAGGATTTAGTGCAGTGTATGGTTTTGATCAAGGCGGGGTCGTATTTATCCTATCTATGTTTCTCAGTATTTTTACTGTATTTGCAGCTGCGATGTATGCGGAGCTTTATCATATCCGTGAGGCAGTGAATAAGCAAAATAAAAGGAATGGAATTTGATCAGCGGCCCTGCTCACAGCCTGTCCGCAAAGGAAAAAGCGAGCAGCAGACTATAGAGCAAAGCAATGACGGCGATGATAACAAAGCTTGTTTTTGTCAGCTTTCTAAATATGATCCAAAAGGTAAGAATAACAACGCTTATAATAAAGATCCAATAAATAATATCCATATAATCTCCTGTTTCAATTGATTTACTATCCATCTTACGGAAATATAAAACCTGTGACAACTTTTTACGTGAGGCTGCCTTAATTTACTCTTTCAGAACAGCAGACAGTAAACGGTTCAGGAACTTGATGGGATAGAAGAAAAGCCCATCCGCCAAATAAACCAAATAGTTCTATTAGGAGAAGCCGGTCGTCCTGGACCGGCTTTGTGATGCCTTGTTTTGCAGCATAAAATTTAGGGAAACATAACGGTATCCAGGGGAGGATCAAAAGATTTTGAGGAGATTATGCTATGGGAGACGTTTTGGTTTTTGTATTATTTATAGGAGCAGCCTTAGCTACATTTTTTGTTGCTTCTCGATTAACCATGTTCGGGGATGCGGTTAAAGAAAAAACAAAGGCTTCCTCGGCTTTTATGGGGATCATTATAGGGATAGCTATTTCATTACCTGAATTAACTTCGAGTGTAACGGCGGTAGCAATTGATGCTCCTGATTTAGCGGTTGGTAATTTGATTGGCAGTAACTTATTTAATATTATGGGGCTTGCTATATTTGACTTAGTTTACCGGCGGCACCAGGTGATGACTCATGCTACAGCAGAAAGTAAGCTGTACGCCTGGCTGGTCGTTTTTTTAACGTTAATTATTCTTGTAGGGTTAACCCTTACTTTACCTACTCATATTTTTCATGTCAGTTATTCCACGATTGTCGTAGTTTTATTGTATTTTATTGGAACGAAGTGGATTAACGACCGTACAGAATATAAGGGAAGAAAGATTAAAAGGGAAATTAAACGTTACAAAGATTACACATACAAGCAAGTTGTCACGTACTTTATTATGGCAGCCGTAGGCATTATGATTATTGGAAGTGTGCTTACGGTTACAGCTGAGCGTATTTCTACTATAACTGGTTTAGGTACATCATTTGTCGGATCTTTTCTTGTTGCGATCAGCACGTCTCTGCCTGATGCAGTAAGTGTAGGTACTGCTATGAAACTGAGAAGATTTAATTTAGGAGTCAGCTCTTTATTGGGTAGTAATGCTTTTAATCTCGTGATTCTCGCTTTAACAGATATCATCTACTTTCGAGGCGGCCTGCTTGGAGAAGCTGGAAAGTCTAACTTGATTACGGGAAGTGCTTCGATTGTATTTATCTTTTTAATTATATACAGCATTTCACGAAGAAAAAGTCAGGCTTCTTTTACTTACATGCTTCCGTCCATTCTCATCATAACAGGGTATTTCATTACGACGTACTTCGTTTTTGAAATGAGATAAATAAGAGTATTGGCCTGGTGTAGTTAAACGCTCTTATTTGCAGGGGAAGCCGCTGTATATCCATCCTTCTTCGCTTTAAAAAACAAAAGACAAAATGGACAAGGAGAGAGGGTGAACTATACTTGGACTGGGGGTTCGAACATGCAGTTACCAGAGGACATCATTAATGCAGCCCATAAGAAAATGGAAGATTATGATGTGGAGGGGTTTGTGCTTGGAGGCGGAAACCTGAATGCTGACATCATGATTGTAGGGGAAGCTCCTGGAGAACAAGAAGCCATAAAGGGAGTCCCTTTCATTGGCAGGGCAGGAGATGAGCTGAATAAACAATTCGAGTATTTAGGAATTGATCGGGAAGATGTCTATATTACAAGTGCGGTTAGAAGCCGCCCTTATAAATGGGTGAAAACGAATAAAAAGGATTCAGGAGGTAAGAGAAAAGCGAACCGCAAACCGAACCAAAAAGAAATATGGGCCCATGCCCCCATTCTTGATTATCAGATAAAGAAGATTGCTCCTCAGTTAATTATTGCACTGGGAGGAGTAGCTCTTGAGAGACTGTTAGGGAAGGGATATAAGATTACAGAAGTACTTGGGGAAGTGGTTGAGAGTCCTGTGCTGCGTGCGGGAGAGGACCGGTATGAATGGACGGTAAAAGAATATGCTGTTTTTCCGTTATATCATCCCGCTGCTGTGTTTTATAATCCACGCATAAAAGAGGATATTTATCAGTCATTGGACGATTTAAAGGAATACATATCGTCCTTTCATTAAGAAGCCCGCACTCTTTATAAGAGGCGGGCTTCATTTACTGGGCCATGGGCAGGGACTCTTCCTTTTCAAAAAGATAATAGGCTTGTTCGCTTACGGAGTTTGAACCCATCCCTTTACTCCTTCTGCTTTTTATAGCGACAAACTCAGATGAATCTGTGCCTTTAACGCTGTATATTTTTTCTTGAGAAGCAATTGACGCTCCGCTTTGCTCAGCAGGGACATCCGGCTTGACACTTCCAATAGGTTCTTCGAGCTCTGATTCTTCAACACGTTCTTCGGTTTGAACATACATTTCCTCATTATGAATAACGTAAGTGTGGCGAACCATTGTCGAGCTTTGGTTTTCTTCCTGGCTGCTGGCCTGTTCAATCGTTTGCTGAGCCTCATCGCTTTGAATAGTCTGGTGAGATTTCATTTCTGTATTAACTGGCCGCTGAGATAAGAGTGTAATTTCCTGTTGCGATGAATTAGTAGGCTGATAGTTTATCTGGAAAAACATAAAGGCTAACACAGCAACAGTGGGGACAGGGATAATAAATTTAGGCCATTTTCTGGCAGGTTTATTGTAATGATTTCTCACCCTTACAATGAGTGCACTTGCTTCGTGTTCATCCATAGGCACTTTGCTGTATTTCACTTTATGGTCCATCTTTTTTAATCGACGATCCATGAGTTCATTCATTCATAGTGCTCCCTTCTGAAGCAAGTTGTTCCTGTAAAAGCTGCCGCCCCCGGCGGAGTCTCGTCTTCACAGTGTTAGGACTGACCTTTAACAATTCAGCTAATTCTTTTACTTCAAATTCTTCAAAATAATATAAGATAATCACTTCTCTGTATTTATCTTCCAGATTTAAGATGTGTTCGAGAAGCTCTTCGTCTTCGCTCTTGTTAACAGTGTGCTGCTCCGGAGTCTCATTTTGAGATGGGATGTGCTGAAAAACTTCGGCTCCTTTCTTAAATACCCTTCTTATGTAGGAGCTTTTTAAATGATCCTTACATAAATTAATGGTAATTTTATAGAGCCAGGTTTTTTCACTGGATTCTTGTTTAAAAGTTTTATATTTTTGATAGGCTTTTATAAACGTTTCCTGGGTTAAATCTTCAGCCGCTGCGTGATCTTTTACATATGAAAAGGCTAACCATTTTAAATCATGGCTGTAAAGATCGATCCATTCTTCTACTTTATCATTTATTGAAGGAGAAGAGGTTAAGTCTTCGGTGTTCTTCTCCATTCTCTCTCTTCCAATCAATTTGTCCCACCTCATAGAATAGACGACACTCCTTACATTGAGGTTTTATTTAAAATCAGGATCTATAGTGTGTATAATATTTCTAGCATAACACATGATTTCCTCTTAAGATGTACCAGATAGGAGAATGCTTTATGAAAAAATCCGGAGTGCTGTTATCATCGGCAGGTTCGGTTATATTAATACTCTGGCTCATTCTATTTGATATGAGCATAATTGATACAGCTTTATCTTTTTGTTTCCTGATTCTAGTTCCTTTATTACTAGAAGAAGTAGTTCGTTGTAACAAAAACAATCGAGCAGAGCGTTGGATTAGTAATGTAATGGTTACGTCTCTTCCATTTGCGGGAGCAGGATTGCTGTCCGTGGCTCTTCCTCCAGGCAGAGAAGCGGGAGGATGGGCGCTGGTATGGTTGTTCTTTACTGTTCTGCTCGCCGTTGGGGGGATAATGAGACTGGCGGGGAGAGGGTGGCTCCCTGTACAGGAAACCGTTATAGATATCGGGCTCATTTATATCGCGGTCGGTGGAGTGTGGCTCGTTCTTTCCAGCGGGGGAATGGGACGTTTCCTTCCTTACTCCGATACCATTGTCCAGCTTACGGCTATTCACTTCCACTATGCTGCTTTTGTATTACCAATTCTTACCGGCTTGTTCGGCCGCTGGCTCGTTTCTTATAAAAATGGTGCTGCCGGTACACCCTATACAGTGCTTGCGGGTGCGATTTCCTTGGGTCCTGTTTTCATAGCCATCGGGTTGGATCAGGGACCCCCATTAGAAGCAATATTAGTGGCTGCTTATGTCGGTTTTCTGCTTTGGCTGGCTCTATGGTGGTTGTGGTGTTCAGCAGAATTTCCTATCGGGGCAAAGATTGCTGTCCGTTTATCTTCATTCCTGCTGCTCATTACCATGGGTTTGTCTGTCCTTTACAGTTTTGGGCTAATGGGCGGCAATTACTGGCCTGGGATCGGAGATATGGTTCGCTGGCACGGGATCCTGAATGCTTTTGGTTTTTCATTGTTTTCTGTACTAGCCTGGAGAAGTCTCCAGCCCGGCCGTACCCACATTTACACGAGTTTTCCTGTTTCTAACCTTCGTACTCGAGGATATATAGGGAATGAAGTCATCTTCAAGAAAGGATGGGCTGCCGGTCATTTATATGAGACGGGTCTTTTAAATGATTTGTACGCTTATCGTTCGAACGATTTTGCTCCCGAGCAGGTCAGCAGCAGGATTCAAAACTTCTATGAAAATACGAACCGCTACTCTCTGACAGCTGAGGTAGAATGGAGGAATGGTTTCCGGCGTCTATCTAAATGGATACGAAAGTGGACTAGAAAAATGGGGCAGATTAATCTTCCTCCCTCTGGAAGTATTGTTATGGAGGGAGAGATTGTATCCATTCAAGACGAAGAAGATGGCAGGGAAGGGGTAAGAGCCTGGTTAAGAAGAGATGCAGAGACTGAAGAACCAATCTTTACAGCTCTATACTCTTCTCACATACAATCAGAGGCTCGGTACATGAATATTGCTCTGCCTTTGCCGTTCGGAATAATGACGGGGGTTTTACGTTTAACTAATGATTGTGAAGAAGGACTAATTATAACAAGCGAGAGAAAAAGTAATAATACAGGCGATGAGGGGATATATCTCACATTAGGAAAATGGACGATGCGCCTTCCTTTGCGTGAATGTTTTTATGTAAGAGAAGGAGCAGATGAAAAGCTTGAAGCTACTCATGTTATTAAATGGTTTACTATTCCATTTATTCATATTCACTATAAAATAAGTATGAGGGAACATTAACAGTTGATTTTTGCTGAGACTGTCTACACACTCCAAGAAGGGGTTGGAACAAAACTGAAAAAATCATAAAATAATCCGAACGATTTTGTGAAATCAGTTCGGATTATTTATGTTCCAGGATAAGATTTTTACCTTAGATTAGCACTTTTCCCGCAGGTGTCTTAAGCATTTTGATTACGCTAACGAACTTTGTTTATACAGTTCAATTTTTAACGTTCGTTTTTTCTATCATTGCTTTACTTATTTCTCAGTATCTTCTGTTCGTTACTGGGCTGTGCGTTCCTTGCTTTTTACCTTTTTATTCTCCAAGTTGTCCAGTCTGTTCAATAAACCTACGCCGAAATCTTTGCCAACGTCTGAAACGTTTGGATTTTCATTGAAGATGCTTTTAGATGATTCGTAAGCACTTGAACCATGTTCAGAGAAATCAAGTCCAGAGATTTCTTCTTCACGGGACACACGGATTCCAAACGCAGATTTAAGGCCGAAGATTACAATTGCTGAAATTCCCATCGTCCAGACCATAACGGCAAATATACCGATCGCCTGAATGGTTAGAAGTTCAAACCCTCCACCATAGAATAGGCCGCCTTCGAGTGCAAAGAATCCTACCGCTAATGTCCCCCATACTCCACAAATCCCGTGAACGGCAATAGCACCGACCGGGTCATCTATGTGAAGCTTACGATCCAGCAGCTGAACGCCTTCAACGAGTAGGACACCCGCAATGAAACCAGTAATAATTGCTCCCACCGGAGACAAGTCGCCTGTACCGGCGGTAATACCTACTAATCCAGCTAAAGCGCCGTTTAACGTAAGGGATGCGTCCACACGTTTGTATTTCAGCTGAGAATACATACCTGAACCGATTACGCCGGCAGAAGCTGATAGTAAAGTGGTTGCGATGACTCCCGGGATAGCTGAAGGGTCTGCAGCTAAAGTACTTCCGCCGTTAAACCCAAACCAGCCAAACCATAGAATGAAGACCCCTAGAGCTCCGATCGGAATGTTGTGCCCCTGAATGACATTAACTTTACCTCCGCTGTATTTTCCTAAGCGCGGTCCTAAGAACATAACGGCAACAATAGCTCCCAAAGCGCCTGTTAAGTGAACTACAGTAGAACCAGCAAAATCCACAAACCCTAGTTCAGACAACCATCCGCCTCCCCATACCCAGTGACCGACAACAGGGTAGATGAAAGCTGTCATAGCTACGGTAAGAATCAGATAAGAGCTTAATTTAATTCGCTCAGCCACTGCACCGGAAATAATAGTAGCACATGTAGCTGCAAATACAGCCTGGAATACAAAGAAACCAACTTGGTCTTCGTGACCGCTGAGTAAAAACCCATCTATACCTATAAATCCTCCCCCTGAGGTACCAAACATAATACCGTATCCAACTATAAAATATAAAATAGCAGCGATGGACATCGTCATAAAGTTTTTCATTAAAATGTTTAATGCGTTTTTAGAACGTGTAAAGCCTGCTTCGACCATAGCAAACCCGGCGTGCATGAAAAATACTAGAAACGCAGCTATCATAATCCAAACCATATCTACTGATTCTAAAACAGCTTCAGGTGTAGTTGCTGTTTCAGCACTTACGGCTAACGGAAAACTAAATGATGTTAGCAGTAATAATAGAAATACTTTTTTCATTAGTTTCACGACATCCTTCCCCATAATATTAAATAAGTGCAGCTTTTCCTTTTTCACCAGTACGAATGCGGTAAACTTCTTCAATGGAAGATACGAAGATCTTTCCATCGCCCACCTGGTCTGTTGCACAGGTGTTTGTAATAACTTCAATGATATCCTTAATCTCGGAATCATCGACTACCATTTCTACTTTGACTTTCGGGTACAGCTTTACTTCATAACGGTTGCCGCGGAAGATTCCTTCCTGGCCTTTCTGCTGGCCGCAGCCCGCTACCTCAGAAACTGTTAATCCCTTCACGCCCAATGTATCAAGGTTCTCTCGAAGCGACTGAAAAGCTTCAGGGCGTATAATGGCTTCAATCTTTTTCATGGATGACTTCCTCCTTTATTGTATGTAAGTTTTCCTAACATATTAAGTAATGATAAAACTAACTATAAAGCAAAAATTCAGAAAAATCAATACCAATTTTTAATTCATGTAAGAAAAGTTGACATAAAAAACTCCCGAACCATTTTAAATGATTCGGGAGACTGCAGTTTATAAATCATCAAATCCATTATCTTCAGAAACTTTAGTGTATTGTCTCGACTTTTGTTCAAAGAAGTCAGATTTACCTTCGTCTACCTCCTGATAGGCTCGAATCCATTTTAACGGATTCTCTGAATATTCAGGGTAGGGTTTTTCAGCGCCCATTAATTTACATCTCTTATTTGCAATAAAGCGGATATAATCCTCTAAATCATCAATAGGAATTCCGGGGAATTCATTGCCAATAATATGATGAGCCCATTTAATCTCAAGCTCAACGGCTTCTTTAAACGTTTCGGTGACAAAGTTCTCGTACCACTCACGGTCCAGTTGAGGATTTTCATTTAAGGTTTCTTTGAAAATATGAGCGAATAAGTTCACGTGGATCTGTTCATCTCGGTTAATATAATTAATCATCGTGCTCGTAGAAACCATTTTTTGATTTCGGGCCAGATTATAGAAGAAAGCGAAACCGGCATAGAAGAAGAGACCTTCCAGAACCACGTCATAGACGACGGACTTTAAAAATTTCTCAATGCTTGGATCATTGGCGAATTCCTCGTAGCCATCGGTAATGAATTGGTTTCTCTCCATTAAAATCGCGTCATGCTTCCAATATTCAAAGATACGCTCCTGTTCACTTTGATCCACTAATGTTGAAAGAACATAAGAGTATGACTGGTTATGAACAACTTCTTGGAAAGCCAACACCTGCATTAGTGCCGACACACTTGAATCTGTCAGATAATCGGCGATTTTACCGGAGTAATCGGTTTGAATCGAATCAAGAAAGGCAAGCAGACCGATGATCTTCTTAAATGAAGCCTGTTCTTGTTCAGAAAGCTCAGGCCATTGTTTTAAGTCGTTGCTCATATTGATTTCACTTGGGATCCAGAAGTTGGCGAGCATTGTTTTATACATAGGATAAGCCCATGAATAACGGGTATCGTCCCAGTTAAGGACGTTCGAGCTCCTTCCATTGACCATCCCTGTAGAAGCGTTTGGTGCTTGATGGTCAACGAGCTTTCGTTTCTGTAGTGTAGGTTCCAATTTGTTTTTCCTCCTTAAGATGAGCAGCTTTCACACTCATCAAATTCGCCCTGGCTTGAAGTAGAGCGGGTATAATAGGTTGTTTTTAAACCGGACTTCCAGGCATCGATGTGTAAAGCCAGCAGTTCTTTAGCTTTTATCGAGTTTTTTACATAGAGATTAAATGAAATCGACTGGTCAATGTATCTTTGACGTGCAGCGTTCTGTTTAATGCTTGCGTGCTGGTCTACATCATAGGCTGACTTATAATACCAGAATGTTTCTGGACTTAAATCCGGAGCCGTAACAGGAATCTTGTAGTCTTTCTTTTCTTCGGAATAGAACTTTTTAAAGATCGGATCAATGCTGGCCGTACTGCCTGCGATCAGAGAGGTGCTTGAGTTAGGGGCGACAGCCATGAGATAGCCGTTACGTATGCCGTTCTGTTCCACCTCGTGTTGAAGGCTTTCCCAGTCGTAATTACTATCCTGATCAAACGCCCGTTTAACGAAATATTCTCCCGTCTCCCAGTCTGAACCTTCAAAAAGAGGATAGCTCCCTTTCTCCTTAGCTAATTCACTGCTGGCTGAAATCGTATAATACGAAATTTGTTCATATACTTCGTCAGCGTATTTTACTGCCTCATCGGACTCCCAGGCTAACTTTTTCTTAGCGAGGAGATGGGCCCAGCCAAATGTACCTAATCCGATTCCTCTGTATGATTGGTTGGTTAACTGTGCCTGCAGGACAGGGATCGTGTTCTGATCGATAACATTATCGAGCATTCGTACTTGAATCGGGATCAGTCTTGCGAGCACATCTTCAGGTACGGCCCGTCCTAAGTTAATACTTGATAAATTACACACTACAAAGTCACCTGGGGACTGTACCGTAATTATTTTTCCGTCTTCTACCCGCTGCTCCTCCTGGGTGGTCGGACTTTGGTTTTGTGTAATTTCAGTACATAAGTTACTGCAGTAGATCATGCCTTTGTGGCCGTTTGGATTCATCCGGTTGACTTCATCACGGTAAAACATATAAGGTGTCCCGGTTTCCAGCTGACCGATCATAATCCGTTTCATAATCTCGATGGCGGGCACTTTTTCTCGGGAAAGCTCTTCGTTTTCGATGCATGCTTGATAGCGTGCCCTGAATGATCCCTCTCCTCGTTTTTCATCATAATAATCCTCAAGAGAGAATCCCATGACACTTCGAACTTCATGAGGGTCAAATAAATACCAGTCTTCCCGGTTTTCCACAGCTTCCATAAACAGGTCCGGAACCGATACACCTGTAAATAAATCGTGCGTACGCTGGCGTTCATCTCCGTTATTTAACCGGCTGTCCAGAAAAGGAAAGATGTCTTTATGCCAGATGTCTAGATAGACGGCAACAGCTCCCTGACGCTGACCGAGCTGATCTACACTAACAGCTGTGTTGTTTAATTGTTTCATCCACGGAAGAACACCTGAGGACACACCTTTAAATCCGCGGATATCACTGCCGCGGCTTCTGATTTTTCCTAAATAAACTCCGATCCCGCCGCCGTGCTTACTTAAATTGGCGATGTCGGTATTGCTGTCATAAATCGACTGAAGACTATCATCAATCGTATCAATGAAACATGAGCTTAACTGGCCGTAACGTTTTCCTGCATTCGCCAGGGTAGGAGTAGCTACAGTCATATACAGGTGGCTTAGTGCCCAGTAAGATTCTTTCACCAGCTCTAAGCGGCGTTCTGCTCGTTCATGAGCCATTAACACCATCGCAATAATCATAAATCGTTCCTGCGGAAGCTCATATACACGGCCGGCTTTTGAGCGTGCCAGATAACGGTCGCCTAGCGTTTTTATGCCAATGTAAGTAAACAAGTTATCGCGCTCAGGAGCAATCGACTGTTCAAGTTCATTCATCTCTTCTTCACTGTAGAGACTTAGTAAGTTTGGGTCATAGATGTCTTCTTCTACTAGAATTTTCACAAGCTGATAAAGCCCTTCATAAGCTTTGGTGGTGCCGCGGTTAGCAATGGCTGCTTCATACATTTGCTGCAGATGAATTCTGCTGGCTAAGTATGTCCAGTCAGGTGCTGTTTCGCTAATTTCAGCTAACGCCTCCAGGATTAAAGACTTTGCCTGTTCTTCCTTGTTGCCTTTAAATTCCTTTGTTTTTTTAATCAGGCGTTCTACAGGCAAAGAAGGAAAATGTTCTTTTTGAGCTTCAAGCCAATTCTCCCAATACGATTTGATTACAGTACTCAAGTTTGACCACTCCTCTATAAAATAAAAAAATAGTATAATCCATAAAAAAATCCGCTCATTCGGGTGAGCGGATGAAACCATGGGGCGAAAGAGAGCCAAAGAAAATGGCCGGCAGCTGCTTTCGCTCCATCGCCTCATCTTCTCAGTCCCCGAAGAAGTTGAAACTGCTGCGAATCAAGACAGGTCTCCTGACTTACGCTCGATTCTACTCCGGCCCCTTCCCGTGTAGGATACACAGTGGTTTTTGCCGTTTTGCGAGCGTTTACAGTTGCGGGGGCAGTTCTAGACTTTAACCAGATTCCCTTTTAAGCCTTGTGGCATCTTTCATTCGCGGATACTATATATGGTGTTTGTGTTTTTGTTTTTTAGCTTATATTGTGTTTTAAGCATAACGGAGATGATAAAAATGTGCAACTCTTTTTGTTGGATGACAGTGGAGGGGTGAATGAAAATAGAGGAGAATTTGGGAGTTTTATCGAATAAATGAGGCGTGTGATTTTTTTTGAAACCATTCGTACAAGGGGAGAGTATGATGTCATTTAACTGGCACAAAGAAGCAGAAAAGCAATGGGATGAACGGTCTGAGTTCTGGAACGCCAACAGTAAGAACATGTGGGATACAGGCAGCAGAAAATCCATTATCCCTTTAATAAAGAAAAATGTAAAGCTTGGACAGACGATTGCTGATTTAGGATGTGGGGACGGGTATGCGTCCTATAAGCTTGCGCAGGAAGGTTATCAAGTGACCGGTCTTGATATATCTGAGGATATGATTCAGCTGGCCAAATCGAGACTGGAAAACGACAGGCTCACATTCGTACAAGGGGATATAACAAAGCTGCCTTTTGATAATGAAAGCTTTGATGCCGTAATGGCGATTAATTGTCTGGAATGGGTTGAGGTTCCCTTTTCAGGTTTAGAAGAAATCAGACGGACCTTAAAACCTGGAGGCAAACTTTGTGCAGGAGTGCTTGGACCTACAGCTAAACCAAGAATGAACAGCTATCGCCGTGTATACGGGGAAGAGGTCATTTGCAATACGATGATGCCTTGGGAATTTGAACAAATGGCTTTGGAAACAGGTTGGGAGCTTGTAGATGACCACGGGGTTTACAAGCGGGAGGCCGAAGGGAAAGATGTTTTATCCCTTTCCAAAGAACTGCAGCAAGCCTTAACGTTTATGTGGGTATTTTTATTGGAAAAGAAAATTTAAATAGCGCCTTCTCAAGTGGATAGCCGGATCGTACAAAGAATCCGGCTATTGCTTATTCTCTTCTCCATTTTCATATTGGTCCATAGACCAATTTTGCTCTTCGTCACTCTCAAGAATGCCTATTGTAACGTCTGAAATGCTTTTATCCTCAAGAATTTTATCTCTTACCTGATACTTAATATCGTCTGCTTCAGCGAGGGAGAGTCCTTTTTTCAGCTCTATATAGCTTTCCACGTGGTATTCTCTGCCTTCCTGGAGGATGCGGAGTTTCTTAATATCTTTTACATTGGAATCCTCCAGAATGGTCTCGGCTACCCGCTTTTCTACAATGCTGGGAGCGGCAACACCGATTAACCCAATCGTATTTTCGTATCCGATTTTAATAGCAATAACGATCAGTAACAGTCCGATAAGCAGGGTGCCTATACCGTCGAGGAAATACAACCCGGTAAAGTAGGACAGAACGACAAATAGAAGGGCAATAAAAGCACCTGAGGTGGCAATCAGATCTTCATAAAACACCAGTCGTGTGGGAGGAGAGGCTAATTTGGAATTCTTAAAGGAATCAGTGTACACACTGAAGCCTTTAGCCTCTGCTCTGCTTTCCTCATTAATCTCCTTCATGACTTTAATTAATATATATCCATCAATGACAATAGATACAAATAAAATCCCGACATTCAGCCAAATGTTAGTCGAAGATTTCGGGTCCACAATAAGTCCCCAGCCCTTTAATATAGTTTCATAAGCCATTATCGCAATAATAATAACTGCAACAAGTACAAACAGGTTGACAATTCGACCAAATCCAGAGGGAAAGCGTTTGGTCGGCTCTTTCTCTGCGAGCGCACTTCCGAAAAAAACAAACCCCTGGTTAGTGGCGTCTGCCACGGAATGCATGGCGGTGGCAAACATAGCCCCGCTTCCGCTCACAGCTGCAGCGATTGCTTTTATAATCGCCAGCAAGGAATTACCCAGAGCGGCTACTCCGGAAGATTTATTTCCTTTTTTCAGTAACTTAAGATAAGACATTTGTTTATTCACCCTCACTATTTACTGTCGATGGTTTTATTTTGCTTAAAAGATGTAAAAATAATCACGAATTCAGTCCTTCTCCTACTGAAGTATAAAATGTGCTGTCTAGAGGCACTTTATGAACAGAAGCATTCAGTTTGAGGAGGAAGGGTAAAATGGCAAACAAACGAGATAAGACAGAATCGGACGTTACTACACACGACGGACTTAACCCCTATACAATTGTAAAAGACCTATTAAAGGAGTCAGTGACCAGGCTGGAATTGAGTGATAATATTTATGAAATATTGAAAAAGCCGATGCGTTTATTTGAGGTTTCCCTGCCTGTACGAATGGATAATGGGGAAGTTCAGAACTTTACAGGTTATCGATGTCAGCACATTGATATTCTAGGACCTACTAAAGGAGGGATTCGCTTTCATCCTGCCGTAACCGTTGATGAAGTGAAGGCTTTGTCGATTTGGATGTCTTTAAAGTCAGCCATTCTTGATCTTCCTCTTGGGGGAGGTAAAGGGGGAGTGATTGTAGAACCTGGTGAGTTGTCTGATAGAGAGCTGGAAATCTTAAGTCGAACGTATATTCGAAAAATCACACCAATCATTGGACCTGAAAAAGACATTCCAGCCCCGGATGTAAACACTACTCCGGAAATGATGGGATGGATGATCGATGAATTTGATCAGCTTCGAGGATATAACATTCCGGGAATGATTACGGGGAAACCGATTATAATCGGCGGTTCCCTCGGCAGGCTCGAAGCAACAGGGAGAGGTGTTGTGCTGACTATACAGGAAGCAGCCAAAGTGCTTGAGATTGATTTAAGTAAAGCTACTGCTGCCATCCAGGGATTCGGGAATGTTGGTTCGATGACGGCTAAATTCTTAGACGAACTTGGCGTAAAGATTTTAGCTGTGACAGATGCTAAAGGAGGCATTTACAAGAAAGATGGCCTCAACATTCCAGAGCTTATTAAGTTTGTCCAAGAAGGGAACCATGCATCGGAGTATTCTGAAGCTGAATCGATATCAAATGAGGAAATGTTTGGTCTGGAGGTAGATATATTAATCCCGGCTGCTATTGAAAATCAGATTACTAAGGATACGGCTCCAACGATTAAGGCTAAGATTTTAGCGGAAGCGGCTAACGGGCCTACCACCCCTGAAGGTGATGCCATTCTTGAAGAAAAAGATATATTTGTTATTCCAGATATTTTGTGTAATGCAGGAGGGGTAACGGTTTCATACTTTGAATGGGTACAGAACTCGATGAATTACTACTGGAGTGAGAAAGAAATTAATCAGAAGCTTGAGGAGCACATGGTGTTTGGATTTGAAAGTATCATTAAGATGCGGGATAAAGAAAAATGCAGGATGAGACAGGCCGCTTACATGGTAGGGGTTAACCATATTGTGAAAGCATTAAGTGCACGGGGCTGGATTAAAGATTCAGACTTAAGTTCAAAAGAATAATTTAGGCTGCTGGGACACTCTCAGCGGCTTATTTTTTTAAAGAATAAGAAAAACTTGCAGAAAAACCGGTGGGTTTCTCTGCAAGTTGAACTATACCTGTGTAGGATTTTTAATCTAATTTGATTCCAATGAATTTTAACTCTGTCATATCATCTATGGCATACTTTACACCTTCACGCCCGATGCCGCTCTGCTTAACACCGCCATAAGGGTGGTTATCCTGCCGATAGGTTGAAATTTCATTGATCCATACTCCGCCCATTTCCAATTGATCGGCTACACTGAATGCACGGTTTAAATCTTTCGTAAAAATACCCGCCTGCAAACCATAAATCGATTCATTAGCATACTTAACCGCTTCTTCTTCTGTATGAAAAGGAATAACGGATACGATAGGAGCAAAGACTTCTTCAGCAATTATTTTCATGTCGTTTTTCACATTGGTCATGATGGTTGGTGTCAACATGGTTCCGTTTCGTTCTCCGCCTGTTTCAACAGTGGCTCCTTTAGATACAGCGTCGTCTATCCACGTTTTTGCACGTTCTGCTGCTTTTTCATCGATCATGGGCCCAAATTCAGTGGCATCCTCCAGCGGATCTCCTATTTTTAGAGCTTTTGTACGATTTACAAATTTTTCGAGAAATTCATGATAGATGTCTTGCTGGACATAAATTCGTTGTGCTGAGATACAAACTTGGCCCGAGAATGCAAAAGCACCGGTAACTAAGCCTTCTATGGGCGCCTCTAAATCTACGTCTTTAAATATGATGTTCGGAGAATTCGATCCTAATTCCAACGTGATCTTTTTAAAACCCGCTTTTTCCCTGATTCCCCGTCCCACAGGAAGGCTGCCTGTAAAGGTCACTTTTTGTACTTTGTCATGCTCAACCAATGGATCTCCCAACTCTTCTCCTAAGCCCATCACAACATTCAAAGCACCTTTAGGAAGACCGGCCTCGTGAAAAAGCTGTACAAGCTTGTAGGCTGAGATGGGGGTTTTTTCTGCCGGTTTAAAGACTACTGTATTTCCTGCGGCTAAAGCTGGCGCAATTTTGTGTAACGATAAATTAAGCGGGAAATTAAAAGGTGTAATTGCCGCAACAACACCGAGTGGTACTCGCTTTGTAAAACCGAAGCGATTCTCTCCTCCAACGGCAGCATCAAGCGGTATCACTTCTCCATTGATTTGTTTAGCTTGTTCAGAAGCAAATCGAATGACCTGGACTGCACGGTCTACCTCATTCCTGCTGAATTTAAGTGGTTTTCCTGCTTCTTCTGCAATAGTAGCAGCGAAATCTTCTTTCCTTTCTTTGAGAAGCTCAGCTGTCTTTAACAGAATATCAGCGCGTTTGTAAGCTGGCATTTTTTTCATTGTTTGATGAAAGATTTCGTAGCTATTTGTTACGGCGGTTTCTAAATCGTCAGGCGTAGCCAGTATGATCTGAGCAATCTCTTCTTGATTATAGGGATTCACTACAGCGAGTGTATCTCTGCTCTCCTTCTTAAATGTCTCTCCATTGATGATGGAAGAAATATACATAGAATCACCTCAACTCAACAATTTATATTCTTTAACATAGTAGTTAATTTCATATTTTCTCGATAATCTACTGGACAATCGATGAATACAGGTTTATTCATGGAAATGGCCTGCTCTAGTACAGGCTTTAAATCGTCAGCCTTTTCAATTCTTATCCCTTCAAACCCGTATGAGTTAGCCAGCTGGACATAATCAGGGTTGCCGAAGCTTATATGAGAAGGGCGTTCAAATTTCTTTAACTGATGCCATTCGATCAGGCCGTATCCATCATCCCTCCATAAGAGAACAATGATCGGCAGATTAAGACGGACAGCAGTTTCCAGCTCAGCTCCTGTCATTTGAAAAGCTCCATCTCCACAAACAGCGACGACGTTTCGTTCAGGATAAGACATTTTTGCGGCGATAGCTCCTGGTACGGCCACTCCCATGGATGCCAATCCATTCGAAATAAGACAAGTATTTGGGTGAGTCGTGTGATACATTCGGGCCATCCACATTTTATGTGCCCCTACGTCTGAAATCGCTATATCCTTGTCTCCTAAAACCTCCCGTAAGTCCGATATGATTTTTTGGGGTTTAACCGGGAATCCAGTATCATGTTCATACTCTTTTAATTCATTAAGGGCTTGCTCCCTGATCGTACTTACCCAATCCGGGTGTTGTTTATTAACAGGGAGAACTTTAAGAAGTTCAGCAAGGTTTTCTTTAATATCACCGACTACATTTAATGCGACAGGGTAGTGGGAGTCGGTTTCAGCGTCTTCTGTGTCAATGTGTAAAATTGGCGTATCGCGTTTAGGGTTCCAATTCTCCGGAGGCGTTTCTGCTATATCAAACCCGATACAAATAATTAAATCTGACTGGCTGAAGCCACAGGTTATATAATCTTTTCCACTGATTCCAGCGGTGAGCAGGCTTAATTCATCTTTATAGGAAAGAGCACCTTTCCCCATAAAGGAATGGACAACTGGTAATTGAGTTTTTTCCACAAACTCCCGAAATGTTGGGACGGCAAGTCCTCGAGTAATCCCGTTTCCAGCTAGAATCAATGGATAGCGAGCCTGCTGAATTAGTTTGGCCGCTTCTTGAATGACAGTTTCATCTGCTTGAGGCAAAGAATGCCCAGTCACCTTAAGCGGTGCCCCTTCAACCTCCATACCTGCTATATCCTCTGGGAGATCAATATGGGTCGCACCTGGTTTCTCCTGCATTGCCAGCTGGTAGGCTTTTCGGACGACTTCTGGCACAATCTCCGCCGTTTTAATTTGGGTATTCCATTTCGTAACAGGTTCATATAGGTTAACAAGGTCATAATATTGGTGGGAAATTTTGTGCTGGCGGTTAAGTCCTGCCTGACCTGTAATCGCGATTAACGGGCAGTGGTCCATATTTGCATTAGCTACACCTGTCAGCAAATTCGTCGCTCCTGGTCCAAGCGTTGCTAAGCAGACACCGGGTTTCCCTGTAAGCCGGCCGTAAGTACCTGCCATAAAGGCTGCACTTGTTTCGTGATGGGTTACAATAAATTCAATCTTAGAATCGATCAGGGCATCCATTAAATCGATGTTTTCTTCACCCGGCACCCCGAAGATATATTCGACTCCTTCATTTTCCAGACATTTAACAAGAAGTTCAGCTACTTTCATTTTTTAACATCCTCTGCGTGATATAGTCTATAGAGTTATTTTGTGTGAAAGCAGCTGATCTTATTAAAAATAATCATAAGAGAAAGGGGCGGTCTATTCCTGTGAATATAAAAAAAGAGACACAGCATCATAATTGATGCTGTGTCTCTCTTTAAAAAGTTTAACTTTGTCAAAGGACTAAAATATAAGAAATACTTTCCGCCATTTGACTTTGCGGTAAGCCGGGTTTTTTTAATATCTTTATTAATGAATACTCCATAAGAACTCGGCTATAGTTTGATCTACCCCGGTGTGTTCATGTAAGCCCGAATGAGTGGAGGAAGCATCGGTGAAAGTTTGTTTATAAAAATTTTCTTCCGGTACTATGCTTTGCAATCCGTGGGCGCTTTGCTGGGTGACAAGTCCGTCCCATTGATCTTCTTTAGGCGCATCCTCGTTAATGACTCCGGCGATAGCTAAGGCCTGGACATTTTCGTCAAAGTTCTCTTTGTTTTTTATCATTGTAGTCAGTGCATTGGATTCTACCTGCAAGTCAACAGTTGCTTCTCCTGTATTCATTGTAAAATAATCATTCTGTCCGATTCCGAGGAAAGGACTGCCTATAGCTACCAGCTTATTGACTTCAGGATAGTCATTTTCCTGGTTGTTTAATAAAAAGTTTGTAGAAGCCAAGCCCCCCATTGAATGGCCGACTAAGTTGACCTGGTCGATTGCATAGTTGTGCTTAAGCTTGGCCATAACTTTCTGCATCCAATTTGTTTGGTCAGCAACACTTGCCCGGTTATTTCCAAATATAACTTGAATAAAGGGGTTCATCGTATGCGGAATTCCTCCGCGGACTCGTACATCTCCAGATGGATTAACATAAATAACCATCCGCTTTGTACCCCAATTGTTGTCTTCAAACCGATCGAGCATGGTATTAAAAGAAGCAGGCCCGCCTTTAAACCCATGTACGAAAACTGTCGGAGTAATTTCTGCAGGTTTTTCCGATCGAGTGGGGGTAGAGTTTGCAAAAAAGAGTGAACTGCCCAGGACGAACGATAAGATCGTGATGACTATGAACTTTTTTTTGTTAATTATCAGTTTGTCGAGCATAAGGGTCCTCCCAATAGTAACTTCCCCTATTTTAATACAAATTAAAGCATAATTAAAGACATTATTTCAATTGTGTTACAAATATTACAAAAATATGAGAGGGACTAATTCAGTTGTTTCCTTCTAAATCTCTAACGACGTATTTTTCGCAGAAGCCGGAGAATTTCTATATATAACCAGGCCAGTGTAATCATTAAACCAAAGGCAGCATACCATTCCATAAACTTAGGGGCACCACGCCTTGCACTTCTTTCGATAAAATCAAAATCCAGAACGAGATTAAGAGCAGCAATCGCAACGATAAATAAACTGATTCCAATGCCGACAGGTCCGCTTGAATGTAAGTAGGGAACTTCTGTCTCTAAAAAGATTCTCATTAGGATATTAATGGCATAAACAATAAAGATTCCAATCGTGGCTGAAATAATCATTAACCTCAGCCTATGAGTCACTTTAATGATGCGTGTGGAATAAAGCAGGAGAAGTCCGCCCATTACGGCAAATGTAAGGGCTGCCGCCTGAATAACGATCCCGGGATAACTAGCTTCCACATAAGAAGAGAGACCTCCTAGAAAAAATCCCTCAAGTGCAGCATAAAGAGGTGCAGTGACAGGTGCTGCCTTTTTTATGAAAACTGTGAAAATGGCGACGATAAAACTTCCTAAAGCACCGATGATCATCATCATAGTTATATCTGCGCCCTGATAATATTGGTTCCACGTATACAACGCTGTACCTAATAGAAATAAGAAGAGGAGGCTGGTTTTAAACACGGTCCCTCCGAGGGTCATCGTACTGCTAGAAACCCTGGAAGAGCTGAAGGCTTCACTTTTTAACACAGGATTACCACTTCTCATTCAGGTTTCACCTCCAAATAAAGCTTTCTTATTTCCTTTTCCGTAGTGTAACGTATAATGTCTCCACCTCCTAATAAAATCTCAACACATTCTGATGTTTATATTTTCCTTTCAACAGGAAAACTAAAAACAAGTTTTCATAAAGGAAAGGAGAATGAGAAGTGGATCAAGAAGAATTAAAGAAGAAAATTTACAATATTATGGATCAACATCAAATTGGAACACTGGCTACTGTGAAAAATGGAAAGCCGCATACGAGATATATGACATTTTCCAATGATGATGAGTTCACCTTTTATACACCCACCAATAGAGAAACGCACAAGGCAGATGAAATTGAAGACAACCCAAATGTCCACATCTTAATTGGCTATGAAGGTCAAGGGTTAGGTGATGCTTATTTAGAAGTGGAAGGACAAGCCAAAATTCGCGAAGACCAGAAAATGAAGGATTGGCTCTGGAGTGAAGAAATGGAACGCTGGTTTACGAGTAAAGGAGACCCGGACTATATTGTGCTTGAAATTTATCCGGAAAATATCCGTCTGATGAATCTTGGGGATAACACTCCGGAAACGCTGGAAATGTAGAAAGGTCTGGACTGGTAGGACGGGCGTATGCAGTGATTATAAAAAATCGGGTATGGAACTTCTCTGGTTCCATACCCGATTTTTTTATACATAACGGCGCTGTTATTTTATATTTAATGGTGAAGAGCGTGCTGAATCATTTGCTGCAGCACATTAATGACATGCTCGTCATCATGGGAATAATAAATCGTTGTTCCCTCCCGGCGGTATTTCACAAGCCGCAGGTTCTTCAAGAAACGGAGCTGGTGTGAAACCGTGGACTGGCGGAGCTTTAAGTTTTCAGCGATCTCATTTACACTATATTCTTTCTCGAAAAGTAAATTAAGAATTCTCACTCTTGTGTGGTCTGATAAGGCTTTAAAGGTTTGAGTTACAACGAACAATGTTTCTTCGTCAAGATCTTTTGTGTAAAAGGAATCATCCATGATCAGTGCCTCCTTCATCTTCTTCCAGCATCGAACAGTATTCGTCCTCGTATTCAATTTCTATGGTAATGTGATCCAGGTGGATGGAGTTGATCACTTCTTTGACATTCTCTTTAATGGTACATATTTCATTCTTTGTTGAATCTGAAGGCACGACTACGTGTGTTGAAAAGGCGTGATGCTCGCCGTCCAGTGACCATAAGTGCGTGTGATGAGTGGATTGAACGTGAGGTAAGGTGTTGATTTTGTTAATAATTCCGTCCAGATCAATATTCTCTGGCACTGCTTCCAGGAATAACCTCATCGTCTTAATTAAATTGACCACTACATTATAGAGAATGTAAATCGTAATCAGAATGGAGGCGATTGGATCTAATATTGGAAAATCGACAAAAGTCATCACAATGCTGACAATAAAAACAGCTACCCAGCCCAGTACATCCTCCAGCAAGTGCCATGTCATCACCTTCTGATTCATCGATTCACCGCCTTTAAGCCTGAGGACGGCTGCTCCATTCACTATAATCCCAAGCACCGAAAGCCCCATCATTCCTAAAGTGTGAGGCTGTTCAGGGTTCATTAGCCTAGGAATGGCTTCTGAAAGAATAAAGATCGACCCTACAACTAATACAATGCTGTTAATTAAGGCAGCCAGTAAGGAGAAACGTTTAAATCCAAAGGAAAATTGCTGGGTTTTCTTTTTTCGGGAAAACTTTTGTAAAAACCATGCCAGCCCAAGAGACAACGAATCTCCTAAATCATGAAGGGCATCTGAAATAATCGCCATGCTGTTTGTTAAGATACCGCCTATCAGCTCAATAATTGTAAAGCCAAGGTTTAGGAAGAAAGCAATTTTGATATTACCTGTGGTGTGATCATGGTGATGGTGGTGATGATGTCCCATAAAAGCACCTCCTTATTTCAATATATGTGTATATGTACATATATAATATTAAGTAAATGAATTAAATGTGTCAACAGTTCCACCATTATCATAATTCTGGTTGTAAGAATACCGGGAAAGCCTCAACTATAGGGAAGGAGGTTAGATCATAACGTCCCGCTTACTTCCAAGCGTTCCGATCTAAATAAAAGAAACTTTTCTTTTAATGGATTTCTGTATTTAGAAGGTTTTTTATGGGTAATAAAAATACTTGAATAAAAGCTATTTACAAGTAAAAATCAGGCCGGAGCCTGATTTTATTACGTATTCTCATTAGCGTTAGGAAAAAATTTAGATTCTATTCGCGGATATTCATTCAAATGATCTGTCACTTTAGCTAAATTGTATACTTCTCGAAGCAAGAAAGTTTTATCCAGCTCATAGATGACTTCATGTTCAATATGGTCCATTGTATTGCAGCCAAACTCCCATAATTTATCATGCTTGGATACGTCAATTGACTCGGCCACCTTCGCAAGTGACGCCATAATATCAGTGATAACTAAGTGGTTGTCCTTCGCGTAGTGTCTGATAAAGCCAAATCCTCGGTACAAATAATAATCAAACGTCTCTTCTTTAAGAATAACACGGACTTGTTTACGCTCGTCTGCCAAATAAGGACTGAACGTGATATAGCTGTCAACACTGAGCATGAGCTCAGACATTTGATGAATCGTGTTTGAAGCGGTCTTTGGATCATCGTTGCCTATCGCTTTGATCGCAATTTCCGCCAGCTTGTGCATCCCCATTTGTAAATCCTGAATCTCAGTTTCTTTGTGACCGAGTTCGAACATGTTGTAATACTTTGATTCTTCTACTTCAGAAGCACCGGGGCCCCAGAAACTGAAAAATTCATTACCTGCAAGCACATAATCGCCTACTTGAAAGTGTAATTGAATAATAACATCATCGTTTCTAGCTTCGTTGATCATGGTATTATAATCGACTGTCTGTAAGTACCCTGATCTTCGGGCCAGTACGTGATGCTGATCCTTTTGTTCTTCTTCCTTAAGGTCACCAGGATTTCTCGTCCTGTGTTCGTCCAGATCTTTGCGAAGAGAGTCATAGATGATTTTCTTAGAGACGTTTTTCATCGTATACGTTATGTTATGAACCTGCATCCATGTCGTAGCATGGTTAATAAAATAAATAAATACAATAGCTGTGGTAAAAGCAAGAGCCACAGTAATTACAGGGGTGGCTACGAATATTGTATCTGTGGAAGCATTTCCTATAAATAAGAAAGCGAGCAATACATAAACAAAGCTTCCGTTAAATATCCCCAGGGCATGCTGGGTTTGCCGGTCGGAAACGAAGTTCAGGAGCATTCGGGGGGAGAATTGTCCGCTGAACGTTGTAAGTACGACAAGCAGGGAGTTGAGCGTGAATGCACTTAGAGTTAAAATCCCGCCGATTAATGTACTGACGAGGGTCCGGGTCACCGAAGCTTGAATTTGCAGCATACTTGGGGCGACTTCTTCCAACCCAATTTGGAGGTCTAGAAATAAGGTAATGGCAACTAGAATAACAGATATTAAAATATAGAAAGCTGGCATATACCACAATGTCATCTGCATTTCGTGTTTGCGCTGCCGTTTGGACATTTGAAGGTATTTGCGAATTTCCATAGGAATGAAATTTAAGAACAAGTAATACGACCTCCTTATACTAATATAATTTTGCTAGACGTAATATTCCCCGCCCCGACCGATTTAAACAAAAAACATACAAAAAATAGTTTGAATCCCAAAGAAGTTTTGTATAGTTATAGTAAGTTCAATCAAAAAGAAAGCTGGTGTTACAGATGTGGGAAAGGAAAAGTTTTGAAGAATTGACGAAGCGGGAGTTGTATTCCATTTTGCAATTACGTGTTCAAGTATTTGTTGTTGAACAGGAATGCCCGTACCCTGAAGTGGATGGGAAGGATGAGAGGTGTGTACATATTTGGAAAGAACGTAACGGGAGCATTGAAGCGTATTGTCGAATTGTTCCTCCTGAAGTTGAAAATGGATCTTATGCTATCGGTCGTGTTCTCGTCACCCAAGAGGCAAGAGGTACAGGTACAGGCAGGGAACTGATGGAACGGGCGATTAGTTTTCTAAAAGAAGAGGTGCATGCCTCATCCATTTGGCTGCATGGCCAGGAGTACTTACGTAGTTTCTATGGATCCTTTGGTTTTACTGAGGTTTCAGACGTCTATTTAGAAGATGACATCCCTCACGTAGATATGCAGATGCTAATCAAATAGAGTTTGAGAGGAAAACTTAAGTGGAAATACTCTTGTGAGTATAAACATGGAGGTTACGATAATGAGTCCACAAACATTTACTAAGCAATATATAAATGGGGAGTGGCGGACAGGTTCCAGTGATAAAAGCGTTAATAATATCAATCCTTACACGAGACAGACGCTGGCTGATATACCATCCGCTGATAAAGAAGATTTAGATCAAGCGTATCAAGCGGCAAAAGAAGCACAAAAAGAGTGGATGTCTTATAGTCCCGCAGAGGTACAAGCTTATTTTGACGCTTTAATGAAGGTAGTAGAGAATCGGAAAGATGAAATCGTTGACTGGCTCGTAAAAGAAGCAGGGAGCACCCTTGTAAAAGCCGAGGTCGAATACCAGGCAGCGCTTGGTATCATTAAAGAATCTGCTTCATTTCCTACGCGGATGAACGGTCAAATCCTGCCTTCTAATACAAAAGGGAAGGAGAATAGAATTTATCGTTCTCCTAAAGGGGTTATCGGTGTCATAGGACCATGGAACTTTCCATTTCATTTAGCGATGCGTTCGATTGCTCCTGCCTTAGCCACTGGAAATACGGTGGTCGTTAAACCCGCTTCTGATACTCCGGTGACGTCAGGGTTGTTTATCGCTGAATTATTTGAAGAAGCAGGATTTCCTGCGGGAGTTTGTAATGTAGTTGTCGGAAGAGGTTCGGAAATTGGAGATGCATTTGTAACCCATCCTGACGTTAAGCTTATTTCGTTTACAGGCTCCACGGAAGTAGGCAGCCATATCGGCGAATTGGCTGGAAAGCATATTAAAGATACGGCATTGGAACTTGGCGGGAATAACGCTATGCTCGTTCTTGATGATGCCGATATTGAAAAAGCTGTTCAAGCAGCAGCTTTCGGTAAATTTTTGCATCAAGGCCAGATTTGTATGTCACTTAACCGTATTATTGTTCATGAAAAAGTGCACGATCAGTTTGTGGAAGCTTTTAAAGAGAAGGTGGAAAGCTTGAAATACGGAGATCCTTCTGAAAAAGATACCGTTGTTGGTCCATTGATTAATAATGAAGCTGTTGAACGAATCCAGAATGAGATTTCAACAAGTGTAGAACAGGGAGCTGTAATTTTAACCGGGGGAGAGGCTGAGGGAAGTGTCATGCAGCCTACAGTCCTGACAGGCGTTAAAAGCGAGATGCCTGTTGCAGAGCATGAGATGTTCGGCCCGGTGGCTTCTGTTATTAAAGTAAGCAGTGAAGAAGAAGCTATTGAAGAAGCGAACAATTCACTCTACGGCTTGAGCGGTGCTGTGTTTACGGAAGATGTGCACCGCGGGGTGGAAGTAGGTAAAAGAGTAGAAACAGGAATGATTCATATTAATGATCAGTCCGTTAACGATGAAGCGCACGTGGCGTTTGGCGGTGAAAAAGAGTCCGGAATCGGCCGCTTTGGCGGTGAATGGGCGTTAGATAAGTTTACAACGGTAAAATGGATTGGAGTAATGAACGGCTATCGAGAGTTTCCATTTTAAATAAAGAAAACCCCAAAAAACGAGTGAAGCTTGTAGAGAAATGTTAGGTTTTTTTAATAATTTTATTAGTTTGGTGAACCTTTATCATGCCCAGTATGTTGGGAAAAAACTGAGTAAAACATAAAATAATCCGAACGATTTTGTTGAAATCAGTTCGGATTATTATTGTCGTTATTTGTTATCACTGCTTTACTTTGTCTCTTTTTTTATTTTTCTTTAAAAGCTTTAAATCGCTTTACTGCCTCCTGCAGACTTTTATCCGAATTGTTCAGTCCAATTCGTACATATGATTCCCCGTATTCTCCAAATCCTATTCCGGGTGCAACAAACAGACCGGTTTTCTCAAGAAGTTCATCTGCGAAGGACTCGGACGTGTAGCCTTCAGGCGCCTTCAGCCACATGAAAAATGAGCCCTTACACGGCGTAATTTCATAACCAGCCTCCTGTAGACCTGTCGCTAAGATATTCCTTCTTCGCTCATAAGTTTCTTTTAGGTCTTCCACACAGTCTTGAGAATCGAGAAGAGCCGTGGCCGCAGCGTCCTGGACGGCCCCAAACAGGCTGACGTAGTAATGATCCTGGATCAATTCAAGCGCTTTTACTACGCTTGGATTACCTACAGCAAAGGCGATCCGCCATCCTGCCATGTTGTATGTTTTAGACATGGTATAGATTTCTACACCTACACTTTTAGCACCTGGTATCTGCAGAAAACTTAACGGCTTCTCTCCATCAAATCCAATTGCCCCGTAGGCAAAGTCGTGCACAACACAAATATCGTTTTTATCCGCAACTTCAATCGTCTCTTCAAAGAATGAGCGATTGGCAACTGCTGAAGTTGGATTATTTGGATAGTTGAGAAACATAAGCTTTGCTTTTTCCAATGTATCTTTGCTGATTTCTTTATAGTCAGGGAGGAAGCCATTACTCTCAAGTAAAGGGAGGGGCTCCATTACACCGTCAGCTAATGCTACGCCTGACCAATAATCGGGGTATCCCGGATCGGGAACAAGTGCTGTGTCTCCAGGATCTAAAAAACACTGACTTAATTCAACGAGACCGGCTTTACTTCCAAAAAGGACAGCAACCTCTTGGGAAGGATCAATATCAACGTCGTATTCTCGTTTATAATAAGTAGCAACCGCTTCCTTTAAATGGTCGAAGCCTTGAAAAGGAGAATACTTGTGATTAACAGGGTTTTCAGCTGCTTTTTGCAGCGCTTTCACAATATGATCGGGAGTAGGCTGATCAGGGTTTCCTTGTCCGAGGTTAATCAGATCGTGTCCCTGTTCCCGGTATGTATTGAGCTTCTTTACAAGCTTGGCAAAAAACTGGTCTGGTAACCGCTGCAAGGCTTTAGACTGCTTGAATTCTTTCATAATATCCTCCTTCTTCTGCTTATTTTTTGAAAAGTTTAATAATTTATACTAACGTGCTCCACTACTTTTGTAAAGAGAATGTTTTGAGAAGCTGTCGCTTTGGGGAATAACTAAAAGGAAGGATGTGATGTGAGATGCGGATTTTAATTATCGGCGGTGATGCTGCCGGGATGAGCGCTGCAATGCAAATCGTGAGAAACAGCGAGGGACACGAGGTGATCGCTCTAGAACGTGGGGAGGTTTATTCCTATGGACAATGCGGACTTCCTTATGTCATTGGGGGAGAGGTCAATTCCACCGAGGACTTAATTGCAAGGACTCCTGAAACTTTCCGGGAAAAATACGGCATTGATGCAAGAGTTTTACACGAAGTGACACGTGTGGATTGTGATAAGAAAATCGTACACGGTATTAATCATCAAAACGGGAAGGTATTTGAGGAACGATATGACCGCCTGCTTGTAGCCACTGGTGCCGACCCGGTTATTCCCCCCTGGGAAGGGAAACAGCTTGAGGGAATTTTTCCGTTAAAAACGATTCCTGATGCAAAAGCGATTATGGAAGACTTGAATAATGAGGTGCAGGAAGCTGTCATTATTGGTGGAGGTTATATCGGGCTGGAAATGGCAGAAAATCTTGTGAGTATTGGAAAAGACGTCTGTATCATTGACCGTGGAGCCCAGCTGGCTAAGATTTTTGACGAGGAGATGGCAGATCTAATCCATGGTGAAGCAGAAAGAAACGGGGTCAAGCTGGCCTTAGGAGAATCAGTTGAAGGTTTTGAAGGAGAGGATCGGGTCGAATATGTGATCACAGATAAAGCCCGTTACAAGACTGATCACGTCCTAATCTCTGCTGGAGTAACGCCCAATACCTCTTTTCTTGAAGGAACAGGAATTTATAAAAGTTACAATGACGCTATCCAAGTTAATGGCTTTATGGAAACAAGCATTATGGATATTTATGCGGCCGGAGACTGCGCTACGCAGTATCATCGCATTAAAGAACGGCATGACTACATACCGCTTGGCACTCATGCTAACAAACAAGGACAAATTGCAGGGTTGAATATAGTTAATGAGCACACAAGCTTTCGCGGAATTGTAGGCACGTCGATTCTTAAGTTTTTTGATTTAACGCTAGGACGAACTGGAATCTCTTCCCGTGAAGCGGAGCAGGAGGGTATTCCGTATAAAACAGTATCGCTTGAGTCGACACACGCGGCTGGATACTATTCAAAAGCAGGCACGATGAATGTAAAGCTTATTTATCATGAGAAAACGCGAGCTCTGTTAGGCGGACAAATCATAGGTAGAGAGGGTGTCGATAAGAGGATTGATGTCCTGGCTACGGCTCTTTATCATCACATGTCTGTGGACAGTCTGATCGAACTGGACTTAGCTTATGCCCCGCCGTTCAATAGTGTCTGGGATCCGATTCAGCAGGCAGCAAGAAGAGCTGAGTGAAACCTACTGCCGTTCTCGTCCGTATGTATTCAATAAGGAAGATATAAGGAGGGGGATTCTATGAGTGATCAAGGATGCATCAAATGCGGAAGTACTGATGCTGATTCGAAAGATGTAGCAATGACAGGTACAGGACTTTCCAAACTGATGGACGTACAAAACAATCAATTTACGGTCGTCTTCTGCAAAAACTGTGGATATTCAGAGTTTTATAACAAACAAGCATCCAAAGCAAGCAATATTTTTGATTTCTTTTTTGGAGGTTAAGCCGGCTGTTTAAAAAGCATGCAGAGTCCATGTTTTTTATCCTTGCCTTGCAGGATCAATTATTACTCGTTTTCTATGAAGGAACTCCAAGTCGCCTCAATTCTATGAGCAGAGGTATCAGACCGGCTGTTTCTTCACAGGAGTCCGCGAGATTTGATCCTGCTTTTTTTTAGCTCAAACAGGTTCGACACTCATTAGGCCGTTTCCTTATCTTCCAATTCTGTAAAGCGATATTGTTGTGGTAGGATGTAAAGATAAGGAAGTAGATAAGGGGATTGAAAATAATGTGGAAAAAAGCAGAATCCTTTATACGACAGTGTTACACAGAGCTTGATAAACTTTCCGAGATCGATGCGCGGCTGGCTGAAATTAAGTCAGCTATTAATCATACAGGTAGATATGAACATACATATGAGGAATTGGAGTACGGGGCTAAGGCAGCATGGCGCAATAGCAACCGATGTATCGGCCGTCTGTTCTGGGATAGTTTAAGGGTGTTGGATCACCGGAATTCGAAAACGGAAGAAGATATAATTAACGGATTGCTTGAACATATCGATTACGCGACCAATCAAGGCAGAATCCGCTCGACGATTACGATTTTTCCGCCTGAGATCAATGGGGAGGCCGTACGGATCTGGAACCATCAATTAATTCGTTATGCAGGGTATGAAGAATTAACAGGGGTGATTGGCGATCCTGCGTCGATTGAATTGACTCGTGCCTGCCGCCGCCTGGGATGGGAAGGAAAAGGGAGTCCCTTTGATGTACTTCCACTCGTAGTTCAAATCGGAGAGAACGAACCTCAATGGTATGAAATCCCTGCTGAAAAAATACTCGAAGTTCCGCTTCGACACCCAGAGTATGAGTGGTTTAAGGATTTGCAGCTTAAGTGGTATGCAGTGCCGATCATATCTGACATGCGCTTGGAAATAGGTGGGATTGATTATACTGCAGCTCCTTTTAATGGCTGGTATATGGAAACTGAAATCGGTGCCCGTAATTTAGCAGATGAGTTCCGCTATAACTTACTGCCGGCAGTAGCAGAAGGGATGGGTCTGAATATTCGTAGGAATTCAAGCTTGTGGAAAGATCGTGCCTTGATTGAACTGAATCAAGCAGTGCTTCACTCTTATAAAAGTGATAAGGTGAGTATCGTCGATCATCACAGTGCGGCACAGCAGTTTCAATTGTTTTTATCGAAGGAGAAATCATGCGGGCGGGAAGCAACAGGGGACTGGACCTGGTTGATTCCACCTCTATCACCGGCTTCCACTCAGATTTTTCATCAATCGTTTGAAGATCGAATCGATACTCCTAACTACTTTTACCAGGAAAAAGCCTATTAAACGGTGAAAAAAGCCCAATGAGGCGGTCCCCCCAAAGTTTGGGGGGCAGAGCCTGGATGGGCTTTATCACTCGTATAAGTCAGGCCGTCTATCCTGGAAGATAGGAATTTGTTCACGAATAGCTTCTACTCTTGAAAAGTCCACATCACAAAGCAGTATTTCTTCTTTTTCACCGGCTTCTGCTGCTACATTTCCCCACGGATCGATTACAATCGAATGGCCGCCAAATTCATTGTTTTCGTCAGCACCTACCCGGTTACAAGCGATGACGAAGCTCTGGTTTTCAATGGCGCGGCTGATCAGAATATTTCTCCAATGTTCTACTCTTGGTTTTGGCCACTCTGCGACAACGAACAACGCCCTGGCCCCATTGAGCATGTGCGTCCGAATCCATTCAGGGAAACGGATATCATAACAAATCACGCCTGCCACTAGTGTCCCGTCTAACATGAAATTTCCTTTCTCGTTACCGGAATTTAAGTATTTCTCTTCGTCCATTAAACGGAATAAGTGGGCCTTACGGTAATTTAATATACGATTACCATTAGGATCATAAGCAACAAGAGTATTATAGAAATGTCCGTTTTCTTTCTCGGCGACAGAACCGGTAATCGTGACGTTATGCTGTTTGGCGAGCTCAATCATCATTTGATGGGTCGGGCCGTCAAGGGGTTCAGCGATATCGTCAAATCGGCTGAGGTCATACCCTGTCGTCCATAATTCAGGAAGAACGATTACCTCTGCTCCTTCTAAGACAGCGTTTTTAATCCGCGGGAGAGCCTGCTGACGATTGGTTTCAGGCTTTCCAAGTTCGATATGCATTTGAATAATAGCTACAGTAGTTGTCATCGTTTCACCTCTTTACCTTTTATTTTACCAAAACAATTTAGTTAAATCATGGAATAGCTTCCTAAAGTAAAGGGTATACAGGGGAAGGAAAGGGTGGTTGAAATGGCGGATATCCAAGAAGAGAAAGGCCGTTTTTATATAATTAAAGAAAATCAAACGATAGCAGAGTTAATTTTTGAAGAAGAAGGATCAGACATGATTATTACTCATACCGAAGTTAACCCGGAAGATCAAGGAGAAGGATTGGCTACAGAGCTAGTTGAGTATGCTGTGCAATATGCCAGGGAGAATGATGTAAAAATAAAGCCAGTGTGCGCATTCGCGGAAAAAGTGCTTAGTAATGACCCGAAACACCAGGATGTATTAAAAGATTAATTCTTGAAAGGGTGGTTTAGATAATGGCTATCGTAAGGAAACCAGTCGAAAAGGATTTAATGCATGTAACGAAGTATGCAGTGGATTATACGTGGATCAGCCTGACCGGAGATGATCCTCAAAGTGCTGAAAAACTTAAGAATAAGAAAGACTGGGCGGCGGATCATTTATTTAACGATAATCCTGACCGCAGGCTGCTCGTAGCTGAAGAAAACGGAAGTGTAGTCGGATATGGATTTGGAGAAGCAGAGCAAGAAAACGGCGAAACCGTAGGAAAAATAAAAGAAATATTCGTCGATGAATTTTATCGTCGGGAGGGAATTGGTTCTGAATTAGTACAATCCCTGTTAAAGTGGTTAAGAGATAAGCAGGTGGACCGTATTAAAATAGGAACTTCATCAGAAGATTCTATGGTTCAGGGATTTATTGATTCTATAGGTTTTTCTCCTGATGGTATTTTTTCACCAGATGGAAAAATGGATCATAAGAACAATTAAGCGGTGCGTTTTTCAATGTAAAAGGAGCGGGTTTCGTGGAGCAGGCAATGATTATCGTTAATCCTTCTTCCGGTAAAGAAGAAGCTGTCGATTATGTAGAACAAATTGAAGAGATACTAAAAGCGAAAGAATACAAGGTAAATACGGTACAAACAGAAAAAGAATTAGATGCTACTCATTACTGTGTAAATGCATGCAAGAATGAATACGACTTGGTGGTCTCACTCGGGGGAGATGGAACTCTCCACGAAACAATTAATGGAATGGTCGATCAAACCCACCGTCCTAAACTAGGGATTGTGCCCCTGGGTACTGTAAATGATTTTGCTCGAGCTTTAAACATTTCATTAGAGCCGGAAGAGGCCATTGAAACATTAAAATCGACTCTTACGAAAAAGGTTGATATAGGAAGTTTTAATGACCAGTACTTTGTAAATATCGTGGCTGTAGGATCCATTGCTGAAGCAACCTCAGAAGTCTCGCCGGAACAAAAGACAAAATTCGGTCCGCTGGCATATGTGATGGAAGGAGTAAAAACGTTGGCTTCTACAACTGCTTACCCGCTGCGAATCGAATACGATGATAAAGTCTGGGAAGGGGACTCTTTTTTATTCCTTGCCGCGCTGACGAAATCCACGGCCGGCTTTGAGAAGCTGGCACCGGAAGCAAAAGTAAATGACGGACTCTTGCACTGTTATGTCATTAAAGATGTGGGGGTCATTCGTATGGCTTCTATTATCACCTCTGTCCTGCAGGGTACTTTAAAAGATGATAAAGACGTTGAATATTTTACGGCGAAGAAACTTCATGTAGCCTCTTCTGAAAAGTTGCACACAAATGTAGATGGAGAAGAAGGAGAACCGCTTCCTGTGGAAATGGAAGTATTGCCAAGCCATATAGAGGTTCTTGTCAGAGAAGAAGAGTTCTAATAAAAAAACCCCTTTACAATAAAGGGGAAGGCAAGACGAAGACCGTCTGCCGCGAAATCTACAGGTCTATTCTCACGACAAGAATAGAAAGGGTGATTCGACATTAGAGACAAAAGAGAATTTCTCAGTTTTGAGAACATATGACCAGACGCCTTGAATAACATTTGATTCAAGATAAGAGATATCTCTTTTGCTACTTGCTATTATATCATCGATCGGAGGAGGTTCGCTTTGGGAAAAGTTTTTCCTGATCGGCTGATGACTGGAGGGGAAACATAAGAACTTTCTCAAGTTTTGGGTTTTACTGTCAATCAGAAGGTCTACAACAAAGTTTGTATCAGCATTCGTTTTCCTTTAAGATTAAGTTAATTAACTTATTGAGGTGAACCGATGGATTTTAATATGATTCGTCATGCAATGCAAATGCAGTCTATGTCATTATTAGATGGTAATTCGAAACCAGAACCCCAGTCTCAGGGCAGAGGAGATAGTGTTTTTCAAGCGTTACTACAAAGTTTCTTAACACCTTCAGGGCAGGCTCAAGCTTTCCAGTCAGAAAACTCCCGGCAAACCCGACCGGTATTGACTAATTTAAATGCCTTTGAACCCGCGGGCCCTATACATATTTCTTCTTCAGTCCCGGAAGAATCGGCTCCGGTTGAAGTTAACGTAGAGGATGACCAGTTAAATCAATACATAAAAGAAGCGGCAGAGGAAAATGGTGTGGATGAGCTACTCGTAAGAGCTGTAGTAAAAGCAGAGTCTAATTTTGACCCTAATGCCGTAAGTCCGGCGGGGGCCCAGGGATTAATGCAGCTCATGCCGGAAACAGCTAAAAGGTTGGGTGTAGGAAACTCCTTTGATCCGAAAGAGAACGTAATGGGTGGAGTTAAATATTTAAAACAGATGATGGATCGCTATGATGGCGATCAGAAACTTGCACTGGCAGCTTATAATGCAGGTCCCGGAAATGTTGACAAATATGGAGGAGTGCCTCCTTTTGAAGAGACCCGGAACTATGTAGGTAAGATTTTGGGGTAGGGCTTATTCTCAAGAAAATCGACTTGTTTCCTAAAGCCCTTTTTTAGGCGTAAAAGCACATACAAATTTCTTACCCACGAGATACAAAAAATCCTCATTGGCAATCATGAGGATTTTTTATATGCTCTTGCTCATTTGAATATATTGATGGAACACGCGAGTCATTTCCTCAAGGCGGTTGTGCACATCTTCATCGATCAACTCTCCCTGGGTGGAGAAGTGATTAGTGTGAGTGTAAACATAATTAGGCGTAACCAGGCAGCGGAAATAATTTAAAATAGGCTTAAGCTGATTCTCTATAACGAGGTGGTGCTGTAGTGTTCCTCCATTGGCAACAATTGAAACCGGCTTATGACGCATCGCAAGCGGTGAGACGGCATCAAAGAGGTTTTTTAAAGTGCCAGGGATGGAACCTTGAAAAATAGGAGTAGATATGACATAAGCATCAGCTTGTTCCATTTCTTCAATCAGAAAGCGCATATCTTCATTATATTGGTCAGAAGGGCGCCCATCGACAAACTGAAGGTCGTAATCTTCCAAATGGATGATCCTTGTATCGTACTGCTGCTGGAGTTTATTGATATATTTTTCAATTTCAATTAATAATGTTTTCGTTTTCGTACCGACGATTGTACCGTTTAGAAGCAGAATTTTCATCATGCGGTCTCCTCTTTAACAGGTTCTTACTAGAGTTACACGAATTCTTATCATTCATTATGTTAAATCATACGTACAAAATTAGCAATTGTGACTAAAGGAGGCAGGAGAGTTAAATGTTAAAAATGTGGAGAAGAATTAAATTTCTGGCCAAATTAAAAAAATCGATTCCTTTCTTAATTAAGTTTTTTCGCTCTGAAGAAGTCAGTGGGAATAAAAAAGTAATTTCGATTGCTCTAATGATAGGGTATATTGTTTTTCCGTGGGATTTAATCCCTGATATGTTTGTGTTTATAGGTTTAATTGATGATGCTGCTGTGCTGACTTTTATTTTACAGCAAATTGTTAAAATGGCGCCGCCATCATTGAAAGAAGAATTTCAAATTGAAGAAAAGCGCTAAGGTTTAATGGAATGTAATTTGAGGTACATACTAGTTGTGGAACGATTTAATTAAATCAAGGAGTGATTATAGTGAGTAATGTAATGTTTACTTCACATGCTACAGCCAAAGGCGGTCGTGAAGGCCAGGTAAGATCAGACGATGGAGTTATTGACGTAAATCTTGTAATGCCTGGGAGCGACAGCAATGAGGAAGGCTCTAATCCAGAGCAACTGTTTGCTGCTGGTTATTCGGCCTGCTTTGACGGGGCATTAAACTTGATGGCAAGTAAGCAGAAGAAGGATATTGAATCTGAAACTACGGCTGATGTCAGCTTAATTAAAGATGAATCAGATGATGGATTTAAGATTGGGGTCATCCTTAATGTAAGTGTTAAAGGAGTTTCTCAAGAGGAAGCAGAGAAGCTTGTGGAAGACGCTCACGATTTCTGCCCTTACTCTAAAGCAACCAGAGGCAACATCGATGTGGAGTTAAATGCAAAAGCTGTATAATCCTCTTTAATAATCAACAGGCCTCCTTATAATAAGGGGGCTTGTTTTATTTGGTGTGCCGAATGCCTCTTAAGGAATTTGAGCATATTTTTATTAGAAATACACTAAAACCTTCATAATATAAGGAGAGGAGTACGGTGAAAAAGGAGGATACGTAAAATGAAGATCACTGATGAGGCACGTGACTTGCTTCTGCAAATTTTAGAAGATGCAGAGCATGGTGTTTTACGATTATATTTCGCCGGCTATGGCTGCGGGGAGCCTGATGTTGGTCTCACGATAGCGGATCCTGAAGCTGATGATGAGCTGGATCGTGTTAATTCTGTTCCCGTAGCGGTGGATAAAAAGATTCTTCATTTAACTGAGCCGTTAACAATAGACGGCAAACAGACGATGGAAGGACCTAAATTCAAAATGCTCGGGCTTCCGGAGAAAGACTGTTAATCAAGATGGGAATAAATGTTCTCTTTTTAGTTTACGATAGAAGCTGTTTTAAGCTAGTATAGAGAAAGTCCTAATGTTAATCATTAGGGCTTAATTGAGCTGGAGGAGAATGTAGACATCATGCTGGCATCTGGACATCAAGCGCTTGGTTTAAGCAGCGGACTCATCGTCATGACGCTTCTGCCGCAAATAGGGTTAGTTCCGGGGACTCCATTTGAGACGGTGTTATTTATGGTTTTTGTATTGTTTGGTTCATTAATCCCGGATATCGATACGCCGCGCTCGAAACTGGGTTATCATTTCTGGCGGGGTCTTATTATTGTTTTACTGCTTGCTTTTGGGTTTTATTTGTTTGCTCCCGAGTACCTGGATCAATATAGAAATGAGTTGAAAGTGTTTGTCATGTTAATGACACCGTTACTCGTAATGGTTAAAAGTCATCGGAAAATGACGCATTCACTATTTTTTATCATTTTACTGGTGATCTACCATATGGTTATTATTCATTTTTTTAATGTACCCTCGTATTATTTCTTCGGTTTTATCACTGGGGTAGTTTCCCATCTGCTTGGTGATTATGTAACGAAAAGAGGAATTCCGCTATTCTACCCGGTTTATAGAAAACATTTCAGGTTTCTGTTTACTTTTAAGACGGGTTCAGCTTTAGAAAAGGGACTGATTTGGTTTCTCTCCATTTGGAATCTCTGGTTTCTTGTCACACAGGTTTTTTAATGTACATAGCAGGCCCTCCCCGCGGACCGGCGGCAGCCAAAACATATTGTTCTATAAACTATTCTTATCAGCAAAAGGCGCTCCTTAAGAGGAGGCCACTGAAGAACTGCACGATTTCAAGTGATGTGTAAAAAAAATATGAGGTTGGGACAAAACTGAATAAAGCATAAAATAATCCCAACGATTTTGTTGAAATCAGTTCGGATTATTTATGTTAAAGAGAATTCACACCATCGCTCCGTCAAAACGCTTCGCTTTTAAGTGGGCACGGCCTTAAGCTTCCTCAGAAAGCAAAGATCGCTTTCCTGCGGGATCTTCGGATCGTGCTGTTCCCACAGGAGTCTTCGCATTTTAACTACGCTAATCATCTGCGTTTATATGAATGTTCGTTTTTTGACATCACTGCGTTACTTATGTCCCACTCCCATACCTTTTGATCTTAAGAGGGTACTTCCCCTCTTATTCCTCCATGAGCTTCATAATTCGCTTTAGATTAACGGGGAATATCGCCATCGCTCCTTGTACACGCATGCCGCGGAGAACCGAAGATGAGGCAGTCTCATATCCATGTCTATGCTTCAACTCGCTATTCTTCTCTTCATTCCTGCGGGAACAGCGCGAGCCGAAGATCCACTTGGTCAAGTGATCTTCTTGACCAAGTTAGCTGAGGCCGTGCCCGCGGCAAGCATCCACCGATAAGCGATTCGAAAGAAGCAACAACAAACTTGAAAAGCTCTTCCAGTTTAGAAAGGACTTTTTCAGTGGCATCCTTAAGAGCCGCCTTTTTTTCTATGCAATATTTTTTAACATCCATTCCTGCGAGAGAAGAGAGTTGTAATTTTGTCTTTTTAGGGAATGGTAGGGTAAAAAGGAAGGAGGATCTGCTATGTTTGAACCCTGTTTGCAGGTAAGAGAATTTATGACGCCGTTTGAAGGGAAGTGGATGGTTGCAGGAGGCTGGGCCATTGATTTACATATTGGCGAAGAAACGAGAGAGCATGAGGATATTGAAATAGCTGTATTTCGTGATGAATTGCCGGAATTATCGAAATGGCTGAATGGGTGGAATACTTATGTCGTGGATCACTCTCAAATGATTGAAGGGCCGGTAGATGAATCTCTGGAGGAGCATATTCACGAAATTCATGTTCATCGAGAAGAAGCAAATCTTGAAATACTTTTAAATCTGAAATCCAGGGATATATTTAAATTTAGGCGGGAACCAGAAATTACATTTCCACTCAGCCGTATGAACCTTCGTTCGGAGCATGGTATTCCTTACCTTAATCCAGAAATTGTTCTTTTGTATAAAGCGAAAGATACGCAGGAAAAAGATGAAGAGGATTTTCAGGCAGTCTTTCCTTTTTTAAATGAGCAGCAGAAGGAATGGCTGAAGCAGGCGCTTATTATCCATCAGCCTAAACATCCATGGCTCGAACGTCTATTGTATTAGCTTATAGAAAAGCAGGTCTGCTATTCTTCGATTAATTTCTGTAAAATGCAGCAAACTATGAAGGGGATAGAAAGGGGTGGAACATGAATAAGCTCACTTCAGTATTTTGGGTAACTTTTATCATTGCTTTATTTTCAGTATTGTGGGGAGCAATCGCTCCAGCCAATTTAGAAAGCATCACAGGTACAATTCAACAGTATATTTCAGTGCACTTTGGATGGTATTATTTATTAATCGTGACAGGGTTCGTCGTTTTTTGTTTATACATGATTGTAAGTCCTTACGGTAAAATAAAATTGGGCAAAGAAACGGACAAACCCGATTATAATTATCCTACCTGGTTTGCTATGTTGTTTAGTGCAGGCATGGGGATTGGCCTTGTGTTCTGGGGGGCTGCCGAACCAATTTATTTCTTTGGAACCGATCCGCCTACAGAAGAAGCAGGTACCTCTGCAGCAATGGAAGAGGCTATGCAATTTGTTTATTTTCATTGGGGTGTTCATGCCTGGGGAATCTATGCTGTTGTGGCTCTCGTATTAGCTTATTTCAAGTTTAGAAGAGGAGCGCCAGCTTTAATCAGTGCAACGCTTGAGCCTCTGTTTGGAGCCAAAATGAAGGGCCCGCTGGGTAAAGCAGTTGATGTGGTTGCAGTGTTTGCCACGATTGTCGGCGTTGCAACGACCCTGGGATTTGGAGCTGCTCAAATAAATGGCGGTCTCACTTATTTAACAGGTATGGAAGAGTCCTTTACACTACAGCTGATTGTTATTCTGATCGTTACTGTATTGTTTATGATTTCGGCTTATACCGGCTTAAGTAAAGGAATAAAATATTTAAGCAATACGAATATGGTGTTAGCTTTAGCTCTTCTTGTTATAATGCTGATTATTGGACCTACTTTAATGATTATGAATGTGTTTACTGACACGATAGGGTCCTATTTGAGGAATATCCCTCAGATGAGTTTTCGTTTAGCACCTGAAAGTGCAGAAGAGAGAACGTGGATTAATGATTGGACCGTATTTTATTGGGCCTGGTGGATTGCCTGGTCACCGTTTGTTGGAATCTTTATCGCCCGTGTCTCGAAAGGCAGGACGATCCGGGAATTTCTGTCAGGGGTATTGCTCGTCCCTTCAATTGTCGGATTTCTTTGGTTTTCAACGTTCGGTTCGTCAGCCATCAAACTTCAACAGGAGAACACGGCTGATATTGCGGGGATGGCCACTGAACAGGCACTGTTTGGAATGTTTGACCAATATCCGCTTGGACTGCTCATGTCGATCATTGCAATGACATTAATCGGTACATTTTTTATTACTTCTGCAGACTCGGCTACGTTTGTTTTAGGAATGCAGACAACGAATGGATCGCTTACTCCACCGACGATGGTCAAATTTGTATGGGGGCTGGCGCAATCCTCGATGGCTGCAGTGCTCCTCTATACAGGTGGGTTGCAGGCCCTGCAGAATGCGCTCATCTCAGCTGCTTTTCCTTTTTCGTTTATTATGATCTTAATGGTAATCTCAATGTATAAAGCATTACGGGCAGATCGTGCTAATTTGGACAAGAGCGACATATAGTGGTAAAGATAAGGCTGTAGATACACTGTCTGCAGTCTTATTTTTAGAGTTAAGCTATGAATCTTGTAAAATTTTGATAAAATAAGAAAAGTGACGATTATGTTGAAAGGTGAGAACGTACTTATGTGGAAGTGGAAAAATATTTATCGTGGCCTGCTGATGGGGGCCAGCGACGTGGTCCCCGGAGTAAGCGGAGGAACGATTGCAGTTGTACTGGGGATTTACGATCAATTAATTGAAGCAATAAACGGTTTTTTCAGCCGCGAGTGGAAAAAGCATCTTCGTTTCCTGCTTCCACTTGGCATAGGAATAGGCACATCTATTCTTATGCTGGCAAAATTAATCGAGTGGCTTTTTGAACATTACCCGGCACCCACGCAATTCTTTTTCTTAGGGTTAATTATAGGGGTAATTCCTTATCTAACTCATAAAGCCGATGTGAAACATAACTTTACAGGAAAACACTACATCATCTTATTAATAGGCCTGCTGCTTGTAGCTTCAATGGCAATCTTTCAAACATCTGAAGGAGCACCCATGACGGACCTGTCATTAGCTTCTTACGTTGGTTTGTTCTTTTCCGGCTGGCTGGCCAGCAGTGCCATGATTCTTCCCGGAATCAGCGGCTCCTTTTTATTGCTGATCATTGGAATGTACAGTACGATTATTTCAGGTATCTCCAATTTAAGGTTTGATATTATTCTAGTAGTGGGCCTCGGTATTGTTATCGGTATCCTTGTTATGAGTAAAGTCGTAAAGTTCTTTCTTGAAAACTATACGTCTGGTACTTTTGCGCTGATTATTGGACTAGTCGTCGGGTCTATCTTTGTTATTTTTCCCGGCATTCCTGAAAACGGAGCTATGTGGACGGCGTGTATTGGTACCTTTGCAGGTGGCTTATCCGCTGCGTGGCTGCTGGGCCGCGTAGAATATAAGTGAGCCAATCATAAGACATGAGGCCGATCCTCCTATATGATAAAGGTAGAATTAAGTTAAAAAAGGAGAATGCAGTAAGATGGAATCTATTCATACTCAAGATGAATTTAATAAGGTCATTCAAAGCAGCAAGCCCGTGATGGTTAAATTTCAGGCAGACTGGTGTCCGGATTGCCGTCGTATGGAAATGTTTATCGGTGAAATCTTAGAAGAGTATAAGGACTATAACTGGTATGATGTCAATAGAGATGAAGTTCCTGCTGTAGCGGAGCAATATGAAGTAATGGGCATCCCAAGTATTCTTATCTTTCAAAATGGTGAGAAAATTGGACACCTTCACAGTGCCTATGCCAAAACACCTGAAGAAGTAGAAGAGTTCCTTCAAGGACATCTTTAGAACGTCAGCGACGAGGTTTGGACATAAGGTAAGCAATGACATCAAACGAACCATCATATAAACATCGATTATTCAAAATATATAAGTCTCCTGCGGAAACAGCGTGAGCTGAAGTTCCCTCAGGAAAAAAGAAGTGTTTTGATGGAGTAGTCGTAATAATTCTATCCGGGCCCATAAATAATCCGAACTGATTCAATAGAATCGTTCGGATTATTTTATGAATAGTAAAACAGCATCCCTTACTATCCGGGCTATGGAGCAGGGGCCTTAGGATAGATAGTGTGCTACGATAATGGCAGGGAGGAGATCTCATGATTAAAAATTTATCAAAAGAACAAAGAGAATATATGATTAACCAGATTCAGGAATACTTTGAACTTGAGCGCGATGAACAGATTGGCGAATTGGCTGCGGATCAGTTGCTTGAGTTTATGGTGAAAGAATTAGGTCCTTTTATGTATAACAAAGGTATTTATGAAGCAAGGCAAATGGTAGAGCAGAAGGTCATGAATCTCGATGAAGATTTATTATCGTTGGAACGTCCAGCAGGCAGGCCTCAACGGTATTAGTAAATATACGAATTCATAAAGAAAAGAGAGCAGTGATCTGCTCTCTCAGGCTGTCGAGAAAGTTCTCTACAGCTTTAATTTTTGGCATTACTTAAATTTTATCTTTCCGTACACTAAAGAACGTGATAGGCTGATTTATTGTCGCTCGCCCGGATAGGGAAAATATTTTCGCACATGTACTGATGACAGCTGCCTGCCAGAACATGAAGAAGATTGTCAATAAACTATCCAAGATGAGCCAGGTGAAGGAGAGTTTTTTTCTGTATGAAAAGAAATTCTAAGGAGCGGAGCCCCTTCCACTCCTGCGGAAGAACGAGTGAGCCGAGATCGCCGAGCATGGGTTTCGCGAGGAAGCTCGGGCGCTCGTCCGCGGAAAGGGAAGGGGTCTTCGCTCCTGGCGGCAAGAAAAAAACTTGCGGAAAAACAGGGGTTTCTCCACAAGCTGAGAGCAATGATCTGCTCTCTCTCGATGCCTTCAACTTGCGGCAGAGGGTGTATCTTTTTTGCCTTCGCGGCTGATACTGTTCACGTTTAAGAATTCTTCATCTGCAGTAAGCTGATCCCACTGAAAATGAGCGAGCTGCTCATTCAATTCAGCAATCATAGTTTCTAAATGACCGGCTTCATTTTTTAATTGATTAAAGGCATTCTGCTGTTCCTCGGTTGAAGCGGAAATCTCTTCCGTCCCTGCTGCTGTTTCTTCAGTAATAGCACTTACGTTTTCAACAGAAGAAGTGACTTGAGAACTTTGCTCTTTCGATTGCATCATACCTTCAACAAGTTCATTTAACTGGGTGTAAACGGTATCTACCTGCGTGTAAATCACTTTAAATGCGCCCTCGGAAGCATTAAGTGACTGATGTTGATGCTCAGTCAATGACATTGTTTCCTGCATTTCTTTCTCAATCGTCGATACACCGGACTTAATTTGCTGGACCATCGTCGTAATTTCACCAGTCGCTTTTGTAGATTGATCGGCAAGCTTTCTGACTTCCTCTGCTACAACTGCAAACCCTTTTCCGTGCTCACCGGCGCGCGCTGCTTCAATGGCTGCGTTTAAAGCCAGCAGGTTTGTTTGTTCTGCAATTTCATTGACAAGCTTTACTGTCTCTTCAATCTGGTCCGTGTAACGGATAAATTCATTGACTGAACCTTCTACTTTTGTGATCGACTGATTGTGTTTCTCCATGACCTGGCGCTGATCATTGATCGTATCCTGTCCTTCCTGGGCGTAGGAAAGAGCCTGTGTACTTTTCTCTGAAGCAGACTGACTTTCTTCTGTATTTTGTACAAAATCGCGATTCATTTGATCCATTAAAGATGCGATATCCTGGATATCATTGGAGATCGACTGACTTCCCTGTGCTAACTCATCGGTCGATGTTGCTACCTGTTGGGTTACTTCTGATAAGCCTGACATTTCTTTATTCAGCTTAGCACTAAATTCTTCGACATTGCCGCCAATGCGGTGAACGGATTGCAACGTGTTTGTTAAATTATCAACCATTGTTTGGAAAGCCTGTGTTAGCTGACCGATTTCATCTTTTTCCTTAACGGATGCCTCTATCCGCGTTGTTAAATCTCCGTCTGCTACTCGGGAGGCCTTGTGGGCGAGCTCTCTCATGGGTTTAGCAATCCGAGCTGTCAGACGGGATGTAGCTAAAATTGATATCGTAATAAGTACAGCTGCTGCTGCAATTGCGAAAATAATCAAATTACGAATTGAATCACTCTGTGCCGAAACTTTATCGTCATACCAGGCCTGAGCTTCCTGTTGCAGCATATAGGTATCATTTACAATACCAGCCGTTCGAGAAGCCTGGCGCTGCACTTCATTGTTGTCCTCATTCTCAAGAGCCTCTGTGGCTGTTTGACGCCAGTCTTGATACTTTGTCCGGGCTTGTTCGTACCATTGTTCTTGAGCTTTCGTCTGGAGCATGGGCGCCAGCTTTTCGAAGGCTTCTCCCGTAGTTTCAATCTGTGTCAAAGCTTCTTGCTGGGTGGCATTAGAGGGACTATAGCCATAGGTATCTAACGCCTGTTCGACAGTGATGAGTTGACTGTTCACTTCTTTTCCTTCTAAAAGAAAAGCCACATCTTCATTTGAGGAGCTTTCGAAGCTGATCATTTGAAAGACTATGTAAGATATCAGCAGTAAGCTTAATAACAGAGGGAGAAGGGTCATCGTATACAAACGTTTACCAATTGTCATTGTTTAACCTCCTCGTCAATCCGGTCTTGTTCCTCGTCGGATAAACTAATCAATCGAATCGGTGCAAGGCCGACGCCTTCTTCTTCAATCCCAAGCTCTTTTAAACCGCCTTCCAATTCTTCACCTTCAGCCAGTTGCTCCATTACGTCGTACAAAGCTACATTTACATTTTTAATCATCGAAGACACCACGGCCTCCTCGGCAACGAAGTATTGATCGCTGTCAGCTCCAAAGGCATAAATTCCTAGATTCTCTGCTTCTTTCATTACACCTACACCAGTGAACCCGGCTGCATGAAAAATATAGTCCGCATTCTTATCTTCCATGTCCTGGGCCAGCTCAGCTCCTATTCCATCGTCATCGAATGTTTCCGCGTACTCTACGAGGATCTCCGCATTTTCGTTTACGGACTGGACGCCGTCACGGAACCCATTTTCAAATCGCTCCACAACCTCAATCTGCTCTCCGCCGACAAATCCTACTACATCAGATTCCGTCTTCATTCCAGCAAGTAAACCAATTAAGTAACTGCCTTCATCTTCACGAAACGTAATTGAGGTCACATTATCAAATTCAGACACTGCATCGATTAACACGAAGTGCTGATCAGGGTATTCCTCCGCAAGCGCATCAATTGATTCCTGAGAATCATACCCTAGTCCCATAATGACATCATGATCCTGTTCAATTAGATCTTCCATATGGGCCTCGAAGTCTCCATCAAAGGGTTCGCGATAATCAAACGTAATATCCAGTTCATCCCTGGCTTGTTCCAGTCCTTGAAAGGCTGAATCGCTAAACGAGTCGTCCCCAAGCCCGCTTTCTGTAACAAGAAGGCCGGCACTGACTCCTTTCTCAGCGCTGGCTGTATGATCCTCGCTGCTGCTGCAGCCGGCAGCAGCTAAACATATAATAAGCAGACTCAACAACCGGTATCCATTCATAAACTCACTCCTATCGTAAGATGTCTGACCTCCTGTAATATCGGTTGTTTTTAATAAATTTTAATAGCATTCCATAAAAAAACGCCGACGTCAAAGTCAGCGTTAAATAGAGAAGGTTGTATAGTGAGCTTTAAGACTGGAGGGCCCCGCTTCTAATACCAATTGACCATTCTCCAGCGAATAGGCTGTCCGGTCTTTCGTAGGTTTCAGTTTATAAATCGTTTCGTAAAGCTTCTCGGTAGTTTTTATATCCTTAACTCTTAGAATTAGCTTTTGAAAGCGGGGAGTGTTAATCTCCTGAAAGCTGGATGGGAGATTTTTTCCCGACCATTCAATAAGAAAGGGAAGGAGAATATCAGGCTCATTAGCGGAGACGGGAAAGAGCATTCTCCATTTCAACATTGTCCCATCCGGCCGCTTGCGCTCTCCCGGAAAAGGTCCGTAATACGGGATATTATGCAGGTTAAAGTGGTTGATGTATTCATCCATATCAGAGGTGCGGAGTGCAAATTGAAAAGGTCCGAATTCACCTTGGTCAAACGTTTGTTTAAACTGCTGAATAAGCGGGTTGTCAGAGTTTTCCGCGGTTTTGGGATCCTTTAAACCGAGCCACTCAATGTAGTTATCATTCATGAAGTAGCACAATTCGTTGTACGTTCCCCATAAGCTGTGGTCGCCGCCCTCCACACCCTTAAGGCTGTTATCATACGTGAAATTAATCTGGTCTTTCCCAGGGTGTTTTGAAGCAATGACAAGATGATCAAAAGAAAGCATGTTCACTTCCCTCCTTTGTTAGCTGAAAAACTTCAGCAATTAATTGGTAAGATTTCAGTCGTTCTTCAAAAGGAGAGGTGATCGTGTTAATTATAACTTCATCAACGTTATAGAAGTCGGCCAGCCGTTCGATTTCTTCTTTTACTTTCTCCGGAGAACCGACCACCATCCGGTTTCGGTTCTCTTGAATTTGCTGCTCCTCATCAAGAGTATAGGTATAACCTAGTGCTTCAGCGGGAGATGGGAAGCTTCGCTGCAGCCCGCCTTGCTCTATTTTCAATATGGCCAAATCGAGACTTGAAGCAAGAAATTCGGCATGTTCATCAGTTTCTGCGCAAACGGCGAAGATAGATACGTTTCCCTGGGGCTCGGTCTGCTGAACGGATGGCTGAAAGTGATCGAAATAGCGGTGCATGGCACGCACACCGCCATACCCGTTTATAAAGTGAGCAAACGAATAGGAAACACCAAGCTCTGAAGCAACCCTGGCACTTGTTCCGCTTGAACCCAGCATCCAGATCGGCGGAGTGCTTTCTCCTTTAGGGGAAGCATGGATCCCCATACCGTTAGGATCTTCTCCGTAAAGATAAGAAAGCAGTTCACTGAGCTGAGAAGGGTAATTCTCAATTGAGGGCAGCTCTCCGCGATTTAAGGCAAGATTTACATTAGGAATACCACCTGGCGAGCGTCCGACACCTAAGTCAATTCTTCCAGGGTACAGCGTTTCAAGCACACGGAATATTTCCGCGATTTTATAAGGACTGTAGTGGGGGAGGAGGATTCCTCCAGTTCCAATGCGTATTCTTTTTGTCTGGCTTGCCAAATGGGTGGCCAGGATCTCAGGGGAGGAACCAGCCAGTCCTTTTGTGCTGTGATGTTCAGCGACCCAGAACCGGTGAAAACCGAGTTCATCGGTTTGTTTCGCAAGCTCCGTTGTCTGATGAAAGGCTTCCTCCGGTGTGGCTCCAGGAAGAATAGGAGATTGATCTAATACGCTTAATTTCATATAGCCTGCCCCTTTACTCTGCGATGTTTCTGCTAAAACTATTATACATCTTGTCATGAGACGAGCATTTTTGCAAAACCTTTTCCTTAAAGCTAACGATTAAAGACCCCGAGTAGGAAATTCTCTTTCATTACTGCCTTTGATCCTTGAAAAAGTTCATCTTCTTTAATGTGGCGAAGATCTATAGGGGTAACAAAAGGAGTAAGGTTACGAAACCGTTCGTTGTTTTCTTCAGCGAGCTTTACCTGGTTTTCCAAACCATCCACAATTTCTACGACTCCGTCTTCTTCCAGGCCTGTCTCTATTTCCTTTCTTTCAAGGGTGCCGCTGTCTGTCATTTCCCAGGCATATAAGTGTTCTTCTGTAATGAGGAGTTCGTCGAAGGCAGCAATCGTACCAGAAACTTCATCAGTAATGACATCTACGTCAGTATGATAGCCGGGGTGGATGTCTTCATGCTCCTCGGAAATTGTGATCTCAAATGGGTATTTGCTCGCTTTTTGAACAGCTGTTTCTTCAGAAAATGTGTCGAGCTCAGCTAACGTGCCCTGAAGGGTGACTTCCCCTTCATCTAAGTCTGTAACTGTAACTTCAGTGCGCATTTCTTCCTCCAGTAGTTTGCGGTCTTCTTCACTAACCTCACCTTCCACAATAAGCGAAGTAGAAGAAAGGGTGAGCAGCGGGGAGGACAGGTCTTCAGAGAGATCGCGGACAATACCGTTAAAGGAGCTTTGGACGGTAATGGTTTGTCCTGTTGTAGTCAGTTGATCCAGCTGGTCATTAACCATCGCTAATTCGGCTTCTTTTTGAGCAAGCTCTTTCTCTTTGTCGCTGAGTGCCTCTTCTTTAATAATTTCTGCTGCAGCGGTGGAGTCGTCATTTTCACTGTCTTCGTCACTATCCTCTTCTAATCCTTCCTCGTCCTCAGAAAACGGAGAATCAAAGCTTCCGAACGGATCATCTGTTTCTGCTTCTTCGATGGAATAACTTTCAAGATCGGTTATATATGTATTAATTGCTGTAATTTCTTCTTCAATTTTCGAAGCTTCAAGCTCGAGGTCGTTCACCTGGTTCTCGTAATTCAGCACTTCATAACTGTACAGCTCATCACCTTCGTTCACCTCATCCCCAACCTCTACAAAGAATTCCTGGAAAGCCCCGGTATTTTCATCAAAGTATACAGGAGCATCTTCTTCAGAGGCAAATACACCGCGGATACTTACGGATTCAACCAGATCTGAAGTAAAGGTGCCCGACCATTTATGTACAAAGGATTTACGTTCGACGAACTGATTTTTATCGAAGTAAAGTAACAGGCTATTGCAAATAATAAATAGTAATGCTCCGATAACAATCCCTTTTTTCTTTCGAGACAATTTCATAATTCAACCATCCTTTAGGAAAGTAGTAGCTGCACGATTGTTTCGTCAAAATAGACAAGCGCGGCTGTGCCGGCCCACAGGATAATATTCCATAAGGTCACGCCTGTAACCACCCACCACTTTCTTGAAGGAGAAAGAAAGGTGATTGATTTGATTTGAAACCACACAATGAAAAGCTGAAATAAAGAGATGGAGCCAAAGAAATAGACAATCCATTCCAGCTGCGTAAAGTATGAACTGATGATACCAAAAGACAAAGGTGAAACGTACCAGTCCAAACCGAAGTAAATCATAAACGGGATCCACGTCAGTCGTTCGAGCAGCATAACGGCCCAAACACTAAGCTGGATGACGATTGTTTTTTTAAAAGGTAAATCAAAGAGCAGCCAGAAAATAAAGGGGATGAAAAACAGGACACCGAGAAACAGAGTAAGCCCAACGGCCGCACGGCCAAAAAGAAACCATACTTTTTGGAACTCAAAATCGATCCGGCTGAGAGTGTTAATATCAGAGGAAAGAGGATCAGTACCGATTCCTGTCCATGTGACGGCAGCATATGTAAGGATCGTAAGAAAGAATAAGAGGAAAAAATTTTTCCAAAAATGACGCAGGCGCTCTGCCTTCCGCAGCAGCACAAGCTGATCAGAATGAGAGATTAGTAGTTTGATAAAGTGAATTGAGTACGACATTGCACGTCACCTTCCTATTACATCTATCCATAAGTGTAACTGAAAATTCTTAATCTTTCTATCGATTTTTATCAATAAATGGAAAACGCCGTTCCAATATGGAAACGGCGTGGAAAACTAAAAGAAAATTATTCACGGGCATCTTTCGTATCTTCAGTTAAATTGTTTTGAATTTTTTTCAACCAGGAAACGATAACACGCTCTTCTTCCTCGGAGAAACCTTCCGTAATTTCTTCCTCAATCTCCTTGATAATCGACCAGATGGTTTGGTCAAGTTCTTCACCTTTCTTCGTCAGTCGAATGACCTTGGTCCGTTTATCCTCAGAGCTTGAATCTTTAGTGATACAAGCATTCTTTAATAGAGTCTCTATAATTCCGTTCATAGAAGAGGCTTTGATGTAGAGCCGGTTTTGCAGGGCGGATTGGGTCTGCTCACCATGCTCAGCTAAGAAGTAAATGACTTTAGCCTGCGCACTCGTTAACCCGTATTCGCTCAGTTTCTCGTTATAAATATTTTTTAAGAAATGGGAAATCACATTAATGTTATAGCCTAGCAACGGTTCGATTTGTCGGTTCATGCTTTCGTCAGCCCCCTAAACACCAATAGTATATAAGTTTTTGCGTAAATGGTAAACCTCTGTGTACCGAAAGGGGGAACGTTTGATGCAGGGGAAAACAGGAAATTATAATAAGACGGATCAAGGGAAAAGGAGGAGAAATAGTGCCTCGTTATAATCGTGGATTATTCATCTATAATGGCAGTGCCGGTAACGGTGAGTTAGAACAGAACCTGACAGAGACGCTGCCTGTCATTACAAAGGAAATAAAAGAGCTGCAAGTGGTACAAACTGAGACTCTTGAGGAATTTAAAGAAACGTGCTGCAACTACGGGCCGGACGTCGATGTCCTCTTTATCTTAGGGGGCGATGGAACACTTCATGAATGCATTAATTGCTTAGCGGAGGAATCGAGTAGACCGGTCATCGGTGTTCTTCCAGGAGGTACATGCAATGACTTCAGCCGTGTACTCGGAACACCTCAGCCGCTGAAACAGGCTGCTGAAGCCGTGATCAAGGGTGAGGAAATAGAAATGGACATTGGACAGGCTGATGATCACTATTTTATGAACTTCTGGGGTATCGGGTTAATTACGGAAACCTCCAGCAATATTGATGAAGTACAGAAGGATCGTTTCGGAGTACTCAGTTATTTCATTAGTGCTTTTAAAACAATGAATCAGGCAGAAACCTTTCAGTTTGCCGTAGAAGTTGATGGAGAGAGACTGAGGGACGAGGCTGTCATGATTCTTGTGATGAACGGACGTTTTGTGGGGACGAGAGAGGTGCCCATGCCGGAGTCCCGTCCACAGGATGGTATGCTTGATCTTCTGATTATAAAAAATTCTAATTTAACCCTGTTTAGAGAGCTTCTAGCGATGAATAAACCGTGGTCAGAACCTGAAAACTTTCAGGAGCTGACGTATTTGCAAGGAAAAGACATTAAAATTGATGTTGAGCCTCAGCAGAAAGTAGATATGGATGGAGAGATTAAAAGCACGACTCCTTCAAATATTCAAGTACTTTCGAATCATTTTACATTTTTAACTCCTGATCCCGCGGCTGTTGAGAATATGGGCAGGTTTACTAATGGAAATGAACGGTAAAAGCGGACTATAGAGAACCACTCGAAAAACAAAGGAGGAGGCTCGATGTTGAAAAAGATACTTATGTCACTGATGCTTAGTCTCGTTTTTGTGCTGGCCGCCTGTGGGGGATCGGAAGAAGACACTGGTTCAGATGAAGGTTCAGAGGAAATGGAAGAAAACGGCGGGGAAGAGAGTGCTTCAGGCAATAACCTTGACATTTCAGCAACGAACTTTGAATTTGACCAGTCAGAATATACTGTAGAAGCCGGAGAAGAGGTTACGGTAAATTTAACGAATGAAGAAGGAACGCACGGGATAGCGATCGATGAGTTTGATGTTAATATGGAAGGAGAAGGTTCTACTACTTTTACTCCTGAAGAGCCGGGAGAGTATACGATTGAGTGCAGCGTACCGTGTGGTGAAGGGCATGAAGATATGCAGTCTACGTTAATTGTTGAATAGGATTCACTAAAAATCCGCTTTTAAAAGCGGATTTTTTATGAAGAAGTATTTAGTTTTGCTTTTGCCGGCTTACGTTCTCTGATATATTATACGTAACTAAGGGTAGGATGAGAGGAAGAGATCTATGGACGAACATGAATCTTACAAACGAAAGAAGCAGGATCCATCGCTGAAGTTATTTGTTGTACTGGCGAAAGCACAGCGATCCATTGCTGATTTGGTCAAAGAAGACATTCAACGGTACGGATTGAATCCGACTGAGTTCGGTGTGCTGGAACTGCTGTACCATGAAGGGGAGCAACCGCTTCAGAAAATTGGTGAAAAGATCCTATTAGCCAGCGGCAGTATTACGTACGTTGTGGACAAACTTGAGCAGAAAGGTTTTATCCAGCGTATACCATGTCCGAACGATCGCAGGATTACGTATGCTTCTATTAATGAGAAAGGGAAAGACTTGCTGCATGGCATTTTTCCCGACCATTGGAAACAAATTGAGAGAATCACTGCCGGTTTAACGGAAGTAGAGAAGAAGCAGGCCATTGAATTACTGAAAAAACTGGGAACATATGCGGATCAGCAAATAGACTAGACGAACATTTGATTTAAGGTATAATAGAATGTAACTAAGGACAAAAGGAGGGATGAAGATGCTGCCGAAGCACGTTATTGATCGCGAACTGCTTTATATCAATCGTGCGCTTTTTCATGATTTAACTGTACAAGGGGCAAGTGTGTCCAAAATGGCAGTTAAATAATGGAAATAGACAGCGTCTCATACCTGATAAATCACGATTCTAAAGTCAGAGGTCCCGAGACCTCTGGCTTTTTTTGTCTTTAGGAGGATTTTATAAAATGAATATCACATTAAAAGACGCCTATAAAATGGTAGGCGGTAAAATATTATTTGAGTCATTGAGCTTTGAATTAAAGGAAGAAGACAAGATTGGATTAGTCGGCCGCAACGGCAGCGGCAAATCCACACTCTTTCGATTGCTGACGAGAGAGGAAGAACTGGATGGAGGTGACCTTTTTATAAAAAAAGGGCTGACGATCGGTTGTTTAAAACAAATCCCTGATCATTTTGAAGGAACAGGCAGAGACTATTTACGTTCCGCTTTCGTTGAATTGACTCAAATAGCAGACAATCTGCAGCAGCTCGAACGTGAGATGCAGAACCCAGATCATATGGAAAAAGCTTTAACCCGTTATGGAGAACTGCAGCAGCTTTTTGCCGAACAGGGCGGCTATGAAATGGAATCATCCATTAACCAGATCGCCCATGGACTTAAAGTCTCTCTGCTGCTGGATCAGCCATTTCACCACTTAAGCGGAGGAGAAGTAACGAAACTTTCTTTAGCAAAAATTTTATTAGAGAAGCCGGACGTTCTGTTATTGGATGAACCGACGAACCATCTTGACTTAAACGCGATTGAGTGGCTGGAGAATTTCTTACACAAATATAAAGGGGCGGTGTGTATTATTTCTCATGACCGCGTCTTTCTTGATCGCGTGGTGACAGCGATTGTTGATTTGGAAGAAGGTGAAACAGTTCGATATCAGGGGAATTACACCTCCTTTGAAAAACAAAAAGAGGAGAAGCTTCTCGTCGAGTTCCATCAATATCAGGAACAGCAGAAGAAAATTAAAAAGATGAAAGAAGCTATCCGCCGCCTCCGTCAATGGGCAAACGAAGCGACTCCTCCGAATCCCAAACTGTTTAAGAAAGCTAAGAGCATGGAGCGTGCCCTCGAACGCATGGATAGGCTGAACAAACCTGTGATGGATGCGGCGAAAATGGGTCTTTCTTTAAGAGCAGCTCGTAGAAGCGGCAGCGACGTAATCGTGCTTGGACAAGTGATGAAACAGTACAACGGGCTTTCTATACTCAAGGGTGTTGATCTTCACTTGCGTTATCAGGAACGGCTTGCGATTGTAGGAGCGAATGGGAGCGGCAAGTCAACGCTGCTTAAGATTATTCTTGGTGTGGAAATTCCTGACGGGGGAAGGGCAAAGACAGGAGAATCAGTGAATGTGGGTTATCTGCCGCAGAATCCTCTCCACGCAGGTACTGAGCAGCTGCGTCTGATTGATTATTTCCGCGATCATATTACTGTGACCGAGGAACAGGCCAGACACATGCTGGCTGCGTTCATGTTTTATGGCTATGATGTGTTTCAGAAGATTTCTCGATTGAGCGGCGGGGAAAGAATGCGACTAAAACTTGCAGTATTTATGCATCAAGGCATCAACCTGCTCGTGTTGGATGAACCAACGAATCATCTGGACGTAGAGTCCCGGGAAGTACTGGAAGAAGCGCTGCAGCGGTTTACCGGAACTGTTATCTGTGTCTCTCACGACCGGCATTTCATGAATGCATGTTTTCCTGAAACAGCTTATTTGGTCGAGGGCCAGCTGCATCGCTGCATCGGTACTTATGAAGAAACAAATGGGCATTGGAAATCACTCTTGGAAACGAAAGCCGGCGGGGCTGAAGTGAAAGAGGGAAATAAAAAGGTTTATTCTTCTCAAAGCTATGAAGATCGAATTGTTTATTTGGAAGAATGTGCTGCAAACGAAAAGGATCCATGTGTTCGAGTTGAATTGAACGATCAAATTGAAAAACTATATGCTAAATGGATAAAAGAATAAAGAAATCAGCCTGTGTCGATGCAGGCTGATTTCTTTATAAAATGGCAAGATGTTTATGTGCGTCTTTACGTTGATGAGAATAATACTCTACTAAGGCGGGGAGATAGCTTTTTAAGTCCGGGCAGCTGATACGCGCGTCGTTTAAATCCGCCAGGGCTTGCTCCTGCTGGTATTCACTTGCACAGGTGAAATAAGCCAGGGCTTGCTTTTGAACTCCAGCCAATCGACGGATTGATTTTAGCGAAAGAGCTGATTCTGCAAAAGGCAGTGGAAGGTTGATGGCTGGTTCGCGTCCGAGATAATGCTTTGTAAATAAGTGATAAAGGTCGTGAGCAGTATAAGGATGAGGATCTGTCAGGTGATAAGTCTTATGAATACTAGGTTTGTTGTGGGCTAGATAGGCTGCAGCTTTGGTCACGTAATCCTGCGGGACAATATTTATATACACCTCTCCTCTTCCAAAAGCGGGGATCAGCGGCAGGTTCCTTAATAGATGTAAAAGGTTCAATATAAAATAAGGCCCGTCAAACTTCATCGTTTCCCCGGTCTGAGAATGCCCTGCCACAATACCAGGACGGATGATTGTAGAAGGGATTAAGGCTCTGGACTGCTGAACTAACCGTTCCGCCTCATACTTCGTGTATTCATAATGGTTTTTGAATCCTTCATGATGTTTTAACTCTTCTTCAAAAATTTTACCTGCACGTTTTCCTGATACAAAGGCACTGCTGAAATAGATAAAATGCTGCAGATTCCCGGAATGCTCAAGCCACTGAAGAACGTTACGGGTTCCATCTACATTAATTCTCCACGAGGGGAGGAAAGGAGCGGCCAAATCATAAAGAGCAGCCAAATGAAAGAAATGAGTCACTTCAGCTAGAAGAGAAGAAGACTGTGAAGACGATAATCCGAGGCAGCGTTTCGTGATATCCCCTTCAATAAGCTGCACATCCTCTTCAGCGAGATAACTTTCTTTTACTAGCCTGTCACGTTCAAAGTCTGCAGTTTTTTTGACAGATGGGTGGTAAAGAAGGTAAAGTCTCTCAATGGGTGCCTTTTGGTTTGAGATTTCTTTGATTAAATTTGTGGCCAGATAGCCTGGAAACCCGGTCAGCATATAAACAGCCATAACAACTCTCTCCTTTCTCTGTTACATAAGTAAGTTCGCTGCCCGTAAAAAATATCCTTCAGGCAATTTCGGGACTGTTTTACTTTAAAAGAAATGGAAGTTTAACATTAAACGGTAAAGAGGATTCAGGGGTTTAACTCAAAGGAAATTCGGAGTTGATTTATACGAAGGTACGATCGGAGATGTTATCGGATGAAGAGCTGTACACGGAGTATTAGAGCCAAAGACATTTTTTTGTAAATTTGTAGTTTACATCCCTTGTAACCGGGTATCTATATTAGTAGTGAGTCTATAGAACTAGGTGAAAGTAAGGAAGAGGAGGTCACCAATGAGTCAACAAGAAGTAGTCGTGTATACGAGTGATCATTGTACCCACTGTAAAAAAGTTCTCTCCAAGTTAAATGAGTGGGGAATTGACTATAAAGAGAAAAACGTAACCCAGAATAGGTCGTATTTTAAAGAATTGCAGCAGCAGAAGGTTTACGGCACGCCTGCTACGTTTATCGGTGACGATAAAGTATTGGGCTATCAGGAGCGCAGTTTGAAGAGGGTGCTTGGGATTGAGGATGCCGGACGCTTTCAAAGTACAGATACAATCCATTTCTCTTAATCGATCAAGTGATAGATGTTCACTTGTTTTTTTTTACACTTTTTTACCCCCGTCTTCATAGCCTATAGTATTAAACGTAAAGGGGGTCCTTCTATGTATCCAACGTACAACCCATACTATTGGCAGCCGCCTTACTCACCATATGGAAACGAGGCGATCGACCGCAGTTATAACGAAGTTCAGAATCATGTGCCGTATGGATGGGATCCGAACATGTATCAACCGCCGGTTCAGCCAGAAATGCAAGCACCATTTATGCAAGGCTACGGTTATCCGGGTTATTATAATAATGGACCATTTGGAATGCAGAAGAAGAAAATGATGACTTATTTCCAGGATGAGAATGGTCAGTTGGATATTGATAAAATGATGAACACAACCGGGCAGGTAGTTCAAACAATCCAGCAGGTATCACCTATGGTTAAAGGGATCGGCACCTTTGTGAAAGGGCTGCGCTAATCCGCAGTCTTTTTTTACATACGTTAAACAAAGATGGTGAGAGCATTGAGTACAGGTTGTTTATGTATCCATGGTTATACAGGAAGTCCTACAGAAATTGAGCCTCTAGTCCGGTATTTACAAGCGGAAACAGATTGGGAATTTAGTGTTCCGACGCTGCCCGGGCATGGGGAGGAACTTCATCTGAAGGGGCATTATTATCAAGAGTGGATTGCCGCAGCTGAATTGGCACTGCTCGATTTAAAGCGACATCATGATACAATTCTTATTATAGGGTTTTCGATGGGAGGCATGATTGCTTCATATTTGGCGGCCAAATATGAAGTTGAGCGGCTCGTCCTGTTGTCAGCGGCTTTAAAATACATCAGTTTTCCTCAATTGGTAAAAGACACTTTTGGCATCGTTACTGATGCGTGGAAGGGGTCGCTGCTAGAGAATCAATTGTTTGTACGTTATAAGGCAAAGGTGACCCAGACCCACTTTTTATCGAGTTTTGAATTTATGAAATGTGTCGAGTTTACGAAACCTTATCTTCAACATGTAAAGTGTCCGACGCTAATTATGCAGGGGCAGATGGATGGCACGGTACCGAGTAAAGCGGCCAACTTTTTGGAGCAGGAAATAGGGGCTTCTCATAAAGAAGTTGTATTTCTGCCAAATTCAAAGCATTTAGTCTGTCACGATAATGATCGCGACACATTATGTGAGAAAGTATGGCGCTTTCTGGGGGAGTATGCTTATGAAAGGAATTAATTTATGGTAAATAACAAGGGGCGTCCACCTGTAAACACTCCATTTTATTATGGGTGGATAATTGTTTTTGTGGCAGGTCTCGGTGTGTTCTTCTCGGGACCAGGCCAAACATATTCAATTTCTATTTTTATTGATTATTACATAGAAGATTTCGATTATACCAGGTCAGCTGTTTCTGGATTATATTCTACGGCCACCCTGTGTGCAGGTTTTACTTTGTTTTTAATGGGACGGGTTGTTGACCGCTTTGGACAGCGCATGATGTTCTTATTTTTTACTTTACGAGCAGCTGGGAGCTGAATTAGCTCAGACGGTCGTGGTGACCGGCTCTGCACTTGGACCGCTGCCATTATGAAGACGATCACAATAAATAAAAAAGCAAGCAATCAGATGATTGTTTGCTTTTTTATGTTTCTATCAAGAGCTGTTGATCTTCCGCGACAAAAGAGAAATTGGATCCAAATTTACTTAAGAAAATATGGACTTAATCTTTAAAGAAGGCAATAACTAGACCGCCTTCACCTGCATACGTTGAGATTAACGGTCCCATTTCAGTGAACATTGAATCTTTGAACGGATACTTCTCTTTAATCGATTTCAGCACGGCACGGCCCCGTTCTTCGTCATGACAATGAGACATAGCAATTACTTTATCTTCGAAATGGTGAGCATATTCGCCGATTTGCTCGACAAAGCGGCGAAGGGACTTTTTATCCCCTCGAATCTTCTCGCTCACTTCGATCTTTCCTTCTTCTTCTTTCATTAACAGCTTAATATTCAAGGTTTTAGCGATTGTTCCTTTAACTTTATCTAAACGACCGCCTTTAATGACGTTTTCTAACGTTTTCAGAATGAATAGTGTGGTTGTTTGCTCGATTTTTCCTTCCATATGAAGAACAACCTCGTCAAACTGATGCCCCGCTTCAATTTGCTTCGCGGCTTCATGCACAAGCAGGGCAATTCCGCATGATGCAGTCTTCGTATTCAGTACAGCAATCCGGCGCTCAGGCTCTTCTTCCAGAAGCATATCTCTTCCCATAACAGCACTGTCGTATGTACTGCTTAACCCTTGAGTTAAAGCCAATACAAGAATCGGCGTGCTGTTATCAACCTGCTTGTACTTTTCATAAAAGTCATACGGGCTTGGAGACGAGGAAGTGGGCAGCTCTTTTGCAGCTGTTAGCTTTTCATAAAAGGTGGGCAGGTCAATCGTCACGCCTGTTTTATACTGCTCTTCACCAAAGTGAATGTTTAATGGAACCACTTTAAGGTCGTGTTCTTCAATCATATGCTGGGGAAGATCGGCTCCTCCGTCAATAATCAATTGAATCGTCATTCCTTCACCTGCTCTCCCTGAATGATCATACTCTCTATCTTACTATATTATAACAGATACCCCGCTGTCAGGACTTGTCTGAATAGTGAGTAAGCTTTGGTTTCATCATTTTTTTCGTGCTGATGATAAACAGCATGAGACCGAAGATTACGATGGAGCCGCCTAGCCATTGAGACCAGGAAATCCTTTCTCCTAAAAGGACAAACGCTAAGATCGCAGCTCCCACAGGTTCTAGTAAAATGCTCATAGAAATTTTGGAAGCACTGACCCAGCGTAAGGACCAGTTAAACAACGAATGGCCAAAGAAGGTTGGGATGATGGCAAGACCTATATATATCAGCCATTGGCTTCCTGAGTACCCTCCAAAAGGCACATTTAACCCAACATTATAAATAAGAAGCGTTACGGAAGCGACAAGATAGACGATAAATGTGTAGGATGTCATCGATAGGCGTTTGCGCAGGCTTTGGCCGACTAAGAAATAGCCTGTCACCATTACCGCTCCGCCTAAAGCCAGCAGGTCTCCGTATAGGGCGGTCCCGCTGATCTGAAAGTCGCCCCAGCTGATAATAACCGAACCGGTAATCGCGATGATCATACTTAAGACTGCTCCAGCTGAGAATCGCTCTTTAAAAAATAAAAACGTTCCGATAAAAGCAAAGATGGGCTGCATTGAAACGAGAACAACCGAGCTTGCAACCGAGGTATAATTTAATGATTCAAACCACAAAATAAAATGGAGAGCTAAGAATACCCCGGACGCAGCAGCCCAGACCCAGTCCCTGCCGGCCACTTCCTTTAAGTCCGCTGCGTGTTTAACAAAAACATAAGGTGCCATAATAACAACGGCTAAGATCAGCCGATAAAAAGCAATAATGGAAGATGGAGCGTCACCAGCTAATTTTACAAATATGGCTGAGGTTGAAATTGAGATGACGCCGATTATTAGTAATATAATGGGGTGAAATGGAGGTTTATCCATATATACGGTCCTCCTTTTAGTGAGTAGGAAATTGACAGTTCCAATGCCTGTTTCGTTTGAATGCATCGGAGACGTACAGTCTTCTTTATTGATCTCCGTTTCTTATAATTTTATCATTGTTAGGTTTGAAAAGCATAATAAAAATGTGTAGAATTAATACAGTTATGTGTGTTATGATGGAAGAATCGTTCAGGCAGGTATGTCGAAGCCTCTCCGGAATTTCAGGACTGGGGGCTTTTTTTACTTGTTGTAACAACTAAATTCTACATTTCGGGTCTAACAGCATAGAGGCTTATCATACTTCAAGCAATAAAGTGGAAGACGAGCCTCAAACGGTTAGACGCGTAATATTTTAACTGGCCACTGCGAACGCAGGTGGAGGTTTCACTTTATATAAAAAAGGAGTATGAAAGTATAGTGACAACATTTAATTCATTAGGTTTATCAGCACCCGTACTAAAAGCATTAGATTATATGGGATTTGAAGAAACAACCCCAATTCAGGAACAGACGATTCCACTTGGGTTGGAAGGCAAAGACGTTATCGGTCAGGCGCAGACAGGAACAGGAAAAACGGCGGCCTTTGGAATCCCGATGATCGAGAAAATCGATAAAGACATTCGTTCTGTCCAGGGGCTTGTTATTGCTCCTACTCGTGAACTAGCCATTCAGGTGGCAGAAGAAGTCAACCGTCTTGGGAAAAATAAAGGCGTGCGTGCACTGCCGATCTACGGCGGCTCAAACATGGACCGTCAAATACGCGCGTTAAAGGATAATCACATTGTGGTAGCTACGCCTGGACGCCTGCTTGACCACATCCGCCGTAAAACGATTAAGCTTCAGAATGTGCACACGGCTGTGTTGGATGAAGCTGACGAAATGCTCAACATGGGCTTTATTGATGATATTCGTGATATTCTTAAATCTCTTCCGGAGCATCGTCAAACCCTTCTTTTCTCTGCAACTATGCCGAAAGAGATTCGCGATATCGCGACGAAGCTTATGAAACAGCCTGAAGAGGTTAAAGTAAAAGCGAAGGAAATGACTGTAGAAAATATTGAGCAATATTATATTGAAATTCCAGAAAAGCACAAGTTTGATACGTTAACTCGTTTATTGGATATTGATGCACCTGCTTTAGCCATTGTTTTCGGTCGTACGAAGCGCCGTGTTGATGAAGTATCTGACGGCCTACAGGCTCGCGGTTTCCGTGCGGAAGGAATTCACGGTGACTTAACACAAGGCAAGCGTATGTCTGTTCTTAATAAGTTCAAAAAAGGCCGTATCGAAATCCTTGTTGCAACTGACGTGGCGGCACGTGGGCTTGATATTTCAGAGGTTTCTCACGTGTATAACTTTGATATCCCGCAGGACCCTGAAAGTTATGTTCACCGTATCGGCCGCACAGGACGAGCGGGACGTAAAGGGAAGTCCATTTCATTTGTCACACCGCGTGAAAAAGCGCAGCTTAACTTAATTGAGAAGCTGACGAAGAAGGAAGTAGAACGCCGCAGCGTACCATCATCTGATGAAGCACGCCGCGGGCAGCAGCAAATTGCTGTGGAGAAACTGATTGAAACCATAGGCCACCAGGGTCTGGAAAAGTATCAGCAATCTGCCAGTGAACTATTAGAGCAGTATGATGCTTCTGATTTAATAGCTGCAGCGTTGAAAATGATGACGAAGGAACGTAGTGAGGTTCCTGTCCGCTTATCTTCTGTTCAGCCGATCAGTGTTAAAGGGGCATCGCGCAGCAAAGGAAAAGGCGGCGGCAAGAAGCCTTATCGTAAAGACGGAAAACGCCCTTACAACAAGCACGGCAACAAATCCCGAAATTATAAAGGGAAAGGCAACCGAGGCTTTCAAAATAAAGGACGAAACAACACTAAATAAATAACTTTAAAAAAAGCCCGATCGCAAATGATCGGGCTTTAATTGTTGAGAAACCATAGTCTTCACTACTATCTCGAAAGTGTGACCATTCCTTCCATGTAAGAGACATGCTGTTTTCTAAAACCCTTCTTCGATAGTTCTTAAAACTTGTATTGAGCGAAGTAGTGACGACATCCTTCGGAAAGCGGCGCTTTTTTCTTGCTCCTATTCTCAAAATTCTAATGGAGGAACCATTGAAACTATGCCTATACACAGCCTGAGCCCGATCGCAAAGATCGGGCTCAGGCTGTTCCGTAAGAAGGGTTGTAAAGCTCTAACACGGGGTGTGCGTTACCTTATTGACGCTTAAAACACTAAATAAAAGCAAGCAGAACTAGAAAGATAATAATGCCCCAAAGAATATATTTACCATACTTCTTCCAAGTACTGTTTGAACGTTTATTCCAGCGGTTGGGATTAAATCCGATGTCGTTTTGATCCTGTTTAGCGAACTTGGCCCGATTTTGCCAGATGGAAAAAGGGCGCGCCTTCTTAAGAAGCGGAGGAGCAACAGCAAACCCGCCGATCAATCCGAATAAATGCGCCCAAATATTAATACCAGGGCGGGAAAAGGTCATTAGCAGGCCAAGCACAAAAATCACCATGATAATTTGAGTGTTGGCATAGCCAATGAGTGATTTACGGTACAACACCATAAACAAATAAACCCCGAAGATCCCAAAGATTGAACCTGAAGCACCCAGGTGCTGATAGAAAGCGTCCGGGGACATTAAATACGTTCCAATGTTTCCGGCTATACCTGCTGTGAGATACATGAGGATAAACTTAGCTTTTCCCAGCATCTGTTCCAGTGCCGGACCAAACAAAACAAGAGAGAACGAATTAAATAAGGCGTGCGCGAAGCCGCCATGTAGAAAAATAGGCGTTACCAGCCGCCAGTACTCACCCTGGCCGACTAAATAATTATTTCCTATGCCTTCTCGTAAAATCTGCATGGCAAAAGGGAACTGCAGCACATCAATACAAAGCCATAGCAATAAATGGATAGCTACAAGTCCCGATACAATGGGGTAAAATTTAATAAATTCTTGAAAGCTTTCTGTTCGGACAAACATCGCGTGTGCTCCTTCATTTAAAGGGTTATTAATCAATATAAGCCATTTTCAAAATGAGTATGCTTTTTGACCAGAGAAAAGATCGGGTATACTAATGAAAAATGTAAAGGAAGATGACTATGATTAAAGGGATTGGAATTGATCTGATAGAACTAGATCGTATTAAACAAAGTATAAAGCGTAATGATCGTTTTGTTCAACGAATATTAACTAAAGAAGAACACGGCCGCTACGAACAATTGAATGAACACCGGAAAATAGAATTTCTGGCAGGAAGATTTGCAGCCAAAGAAGCGTTTGCTAAAGCGGCAGGAACGGGTATAGGTACGTTAAGTTTTCAGGATATTGAGGTTCTGCCCGGGGAAAATGGTGCCCCTTACATAAAGGCAGCCGCATATTCCGGGCTTTCTATTTGGGTCGCTATTACCCACAGTGAACAGTATGCAGTAGCTCAGGTAATTCTAGAAGAACGGTAGTGGACATATTTACATAGATTTAGTCATAGCATGGTAATGCGGGTAGGAGGGAACGAATGGATATTGTGACCGCACAAGAAATGTATGAAAGAGATCAAGTTGCTATTCAAACAGTTGGAGTAAGCGGCGTTACGCTGATGGAGAATGCTGGACGAGCGATTTGTGAGGATGTGAAAAAGAAAGTTTCGGCCGACCAGAAGATTACAGTTCTGATTGGAGGTGGGAATAACGGGGGAGATGGGTTTGTTATTGCCCGGACGCTGCGGAACAGAGGCTGTCGGGTCGAGGCATGGCAGGTCGTTCCCGATGAAAAAGTAAAAGGTGATGCCCTTTCTCATAAGAAGATGTATTTAAATTCAGGGTACGAGCTCTATGTTATGGAGGACACAGCTTCCTTAGAGCAGTCGATCAAGCAGGCTGACGTTGTGATTGACGCGATTTTAGGGATTGGAGTGCAGGGACCGCTCCGTCCCCCATTAGACCAAGTCGTGGAAATCCTCAACAAGCAACCGGTTTATACCATTTCAGTCGACATCCCGAGCGGTGTCCCGGCAGATGAAGGAACGAAGAATTTTAACGGGGTGCGTGCAGACTACACGTGCGTCCTGGAAGCTCCAAAAATGAGCGCTTTTCTGCAATCGACAAGCCCTTATTATGGAGAGTGGAATACGGTGGAAATCGGCCTCCCAAATCATCTCGTTAAAGACCCGGGGAGGGAATGGTGGCAGCAGGAAGACGCCGGGCAGACATTCCCTCAGCGGACTGGCGATTCCCACAAAGGCAGTCATGGAAAAGGAATTGTCATTGGAGGGTCCTTTTCTATGCCGGGTTCGATCGCTATGACGGCCAGAGCGGCTTTACGAAGTGGAATCGGCCTGTTGACGATTGCGACGTCGAGGAGTGCAATACCTATGATTGCCCCGTACCTTCAAGAAGCGATGTTTCATCCTTTGGAAGAGAGAGAGGGCGTTATTAACGATTGGAAAAGGGTGGACTGGTCTGCATATGATGGTGCTGCTGTCGGAATGGGCTTAGGAAGGAGTGAGCGATTCTCTGTTCAAATGGATGAACTGTTCACTCATGCCGAAGGGCCGCTTGTTATTGACGCTGACGGTCTCTATCATGTGAAAGAACGGCTGAACAGGTGCAGGGATTACCCTCATCCTGTTATCCTTACCCCGCATCCTGGTGAATTTGCTCATCTGACCGAACGTTCCATCGCGGAGATATTGGATTCTCCATTTGCGATAACCCGTGAATTTGCAAAAGCAAACGGTGTCTACGTTGTTCTCAAAGGACCATCGACTATTATTACTACTCCTCAGGGGGAACAGCGAGTGGAAACTTCCGGAAATGAAGGGCTGGCCAAAGGAGGGAGTGGTGATGCTCTCTCGGGTATCCTGCTTGCCATGGTTCTTCAATCAGATTCGGTGTTTGACGCGCTGGCTAATGGTTGCATGGTTCATGGGAAGACGGCAGAACGTTTGACGGCCTATAACCACTCAACGTTTGACTTATTAGCGACAGATCTCATAGATGGTTTAGCAGAAACCTTTCGTACATTTTCTTCTTCCAAGTAATTTACGTTCCCTTTGTCCTTCAGGAAGAGACAAAGGAGTTGAAACTACAGATGAGACGTTTTACAATCCTTTTCTTTGTGGCTATGGCTCTTACCCTTGTTCTATCAGCATGCGGAGAACAGTCAAAAGAGGATGTCGTAAAGAAACTTGAAGAGCAGGAAAGTGAAATGAAGGGGTATAAGACAGATGCCAGCATGACGATGAAAACAGGAAAAGAAGAGCAGAAATACCACATTCAAATTTCCCATAAGAAGAAAGATTTCTATAAAGTGGAGCTTGAGAATGATCGAGATGAGAAGGGAAGCCAGATCATCTTAAAGAACGACAGTGGTGTTTTTGTTTTGACCCCGGCACTAAACAAGAGCTTTAAGTTCCAGAGCGACTGGCCGGAGAACACGAGCCAGCCTTACCTGTTTAATTCTTTAATTAAGGACATTAAAGCCGATTCAGAGACAGAGTTTAATGCTACGGATAATCACTACGTCTTTAAGACAAAGACCAATTATCAGAACAACCAGTCGCTGCCTTATCAGGAAATTTATTTTGATAAAAAATCGTACACCCCTGTAATGGTGAAAGTATTCGACCAGGACATGACAGCGATGGTAGAAGTGCAATTCTCTAATTTCTCTAGTGATGATACGTTTAAAGAAGAAGACTTTGACGTCGACCAGAATATGGCTATGAGTTCTTCTGACGATGTTCCGGTAAACGCTCCGGATGAGCAGCCGGCTGACCCTGAAGTATTGTATCCTGAAGAGACTCTGGGCGCCAGTCTATGGGACAAGCAGGAGGTAGAGACGGACAACGGTACAAGGGTTATTATGACCTATAAGGGTGAAAAAGACTTCACCATTATTCAGGAAGCTGCGACGACTCAACCAGCAAGCGCAAGACAATCTATTGAAGTAAACGGTGAACTCGTTCAACTTTCAAGTGGATTAGTAGGAGCGCTTTCTGAACAAAAGCTGGAATGGAGCAATGATTCAACAACGTATCATCTGGCCAGCAGTGAATTAACCCAGGATGAAATGGTTGCTGTAGCCAATTCAATTAATAGTTATTCAGAGAAATAAAGCACGACCTCGGGCAGGCTTAACGGTCTGCTTTTATTTTAGTCCTTAATTGTGTTTTATAAGAAAGTTGACACGCTTCTTCGTGCATTCAATAATAGAAAGATATTGAATGAAGATGGAGAAGGAGTGCTGGTTGTGTCACAGGAGCCGTATTACCGAGATACATGGGCAGAAGTTAACTTATCAAATATAGATTTTAATATAAAAGAACTTCGCAGACGATTAAAGGAAGAAACGGGAATTTACGCGGTCGTAAAGGCCAATGGATATGGTCACGGTGACATTCAGGTTGCGGAGCAGGCACTGGAATCAGGTGCCGACCGTATTGCCGTTAACCTTTTGGATGAAGCCATCAGACTCCGAAAGTCGGGCATAACAGCTCCGGTACTAGTGATGGGGTGGATTCGGCCGGAAGATGCAGTGATTGCTTCTGAGTATGACGTTGCAGTCACAGCTTTTCAGAAAGAGTGGTTTGAGCAGGTAGAGACAGAGAAACTGAAAAATCCGCTCAAAATCCATATGAAATGGGATACAGGAATGGGTCGCATTGGTATCCGGACTACAGAAGAGATGGATGGAGTTCTCGCAGAGATAAATAAAGAACAGTACTTTGAGCTCGATGCGATTTTTACCCATTTCGCTACCGCTGATGAAGAGGAGACCTCCTACTTCCTGGAGCAAGAGCGGAGGCTTGAGGAACTATTGCTTCACTTTGAGAAAGCGGGGCAAGAAGGTGTAGCTATTCATTCAGGTAACAGTGCGGCAAGCATGCGTTTCCCGGACCGGATGAAGCAGTTTGTCCGTTTTGGAATCAGCATGTATGGTCTGTATCCTTCAAGTGACGTGAAAAAAGAAAGACCGATTGAACTGAGACCGGCTTTCTCACTGCACAGTCAGCTGGTCCATGTAAAAAAAGTACAGACAGGCGAATCCCTCAGCTATGGAGCAACCTATACGACTACGAGTGAGGAGTGGATCGGCACTGTCCCTGTTGGTTATGCAGACGGTTGGATCCGCAAGCTTCAAGGCTTTGAAGTACTAGTTGACGGTAAAAGACAACCGATTGTCGGAAGAATATGTATGGACCAATTCATGATTCGTCTGGATCAGGAATATTCTATAGGAAGTAAGGTTACATTAATTGGCAAGCAGAAAGAAGCAGAAGTGCACATGGACGATGTAGCTGAACATCTCGAAACGATTAATTATGAAATCCCATGTACAATAAGTTATCGAGTCCCGCGCATGTATGTGAAAAACGGGCATATTGTAGAAGTAGAGAATTCTTTAAGGTTATTATAAAAAAAGATATACCGCTGAAAAAATCCTGCGTCACGCTACATCTTTCACGAAAAAAACCTAAGACTCCTTTGCAATAGACACGGGCGAATGATAAGATTAAATTGGAATTTTATACGACTGGTTTCTTTTTGGGTAAAAGATGGTGGAGGTGTATGGATGTGTCCGACAACATGCGAGAGATTGTAATTCGGATTCCGGATAACCTACTGGTTGAAGTAGATGGACAGGTTCAACTCGAAAACAGTGATCGGAGCGATTTTATGTGTAAAGCTACGAAAATGTATTTGCGTGAAGAAAAACAACGGCACGTAAGAGAGTCAATGCGCCGAGGTTATATGGAAATGGCGAAAATCAATCTTAATATCGCTTCAGAAGCGTTTCAGGCCGAAGAGGAGGCAGATCACACCCTGGAGCAACTAGTGAGCGGGGTGTGAAGTCGGTGATAGTCAAACGAGGAGATGTTTATTTCGCTGATTTGTCCCCAGTTGTAGGATCTGAGCAGGGTGGTGTCCGCCCTGTACTCATTCTTCAAAACGATATCGGGAATCGTTTCAGCCCCACAGTAATTATCGCCGCGATTACCGCGCAAATACAAAAAGCCAAACTACCTACTCATGTAGAAATTGATGCCGAGAAATATGGTTTCGAAAGAAATTCTGTTATTCTGTTGGAACAAATCAGAACGATTGATAAACAGCGTTTGACCGACAAAATTACTCAACTGGATGACCCTATGATGAATCAGGTGAATGAAGCCTTGCAAATTAGTCTGGGTCTAATTGATTTTTAAAATAAAGCTGTCTGTTACAGGCAGCTTTATTTTTGTTTCATAAACTTTAAATTTGCCTGATAAGATTGGCGTCACAACTAAAAAAAGTATAAAATAATGTTAATTAGTATATTTAGCGCGATATTTTTGATAACATTATTTTTATATAGCGATTAGAACGTGATTCAATCTTTCTTATAGAAGAGATGATAGTATAATTCGGAGGTATATTTTATGGATCAGAAGTTGAAAGATATTGTAATTGAGCATAGCGACGATATTGTGAAAATGTGGTTGGAAGACGTCAATAGAAAGAAGTCAAGCGACTATACAGCAGCTATATCAGACGAGCTGTTTGACAGCACGAATCGCGAATTCGTGAATGTGATCTTTTCGAGCATTGAGAAATCCGGCCTCGCGAATGATATTACTGAATTCTCGGAAAGACTGATTAATTTAGGCTGGCCGCTCAGTTATTTAACAGATGGGATGCAAGTCTTCCGTCGTGTGACCTCGGAATACATTCTGCGTCAATCTGAGAAAGTCGATTCCGATTATTTCGCAGAAGTTCTTAGAGAAGTAGACAACTGGGTTGACCCTGTTATTAACAAGCTCGTGAATGAATACTCCGGAAGCTGGGAAAATATCGTTTCATTGCAGAGAGTGGCGCTTCAGGAACTGTCCGCCCCACTTATTCCTGTTATGGAGAACATTACAATCATGCCGTTAATTGGAACAATTGACACGGAAAGAGCTAAATTAATTATGGAAAACCTGCTGGATGGTGTGATCAAGCATAATGCAGAAGTCGTACTGATTGACATTACAGGCGTACCTGTTGTCGATACGATGGTTGCACACCATATTATCCAAGCGGCTGAGGCGGTTCGTTTAATAGGCTCACGTTGTATTCTCGTGGGAATCCGTCCTGAGATTGCTCAAACGATTGTTAACTTAGGTATCGATTTAAGCAAATTCCCTACTAAGAGCTCACTGAGGAAAGGATTCCAGTCTGCGCTTGAGTTGACAAACCGGACCATTGAAGAAGTTCAATCAAAAGATGAAGATATAGAAAAACTAATTGATTCTCTAAATAGGGAGTGATGAAAAAATGAGAATACCTATTTTAAAGCTTCATAACTACCTGCTCATCTCCATTCAAATCGATTTAGACGATCAAACAGCGATTCAATTTCAAGAGGACCTCTTAAGTAAAATTCATGAAAGTGGAGCTACTGGTGTTGTCATTGATCTGACTTCCGTTGATATTATAGATTCCTTTATTGCAAAAGTTCTTGGGGATGTAGTGACGATGTCTGATTTAATGGGGGCAAAAGTGGTCTTAACAGGCATCCAGCCAGCTGTTGCTATGACCCTTATTGACCTCGGAATTCACTTGCAGGAAGTTCCAACTGCACTAGATTTAGAACAAGGGTTGATCAAACTTCGCCAGGAATTGGAGGAGTGATTATGGAATTTCAATCCTGTGTCAATATTAAAAAAGAATGGGATATTGTCGGAGCGCGGCAGCTCGGTCGTGATGTGGCCAGAAAGATCGGTTTTGGAACAGTCGACCAGGCCCGCATTGCCACGGCAATATCAGAATTAGCAAGAAATATTTATTTATATGCTGGGACAGGTAAGATTTGCTTTGAAGCATTGGACGACATGAATCAAAAAGGTATTAGTATTGTAGCCGTAGATGATGGGCCTGGAATCGAAGAGCTCAGCCAAGTCATGGAAGATGGTTTCTCTACGTCTGGAGGTCTTGGTGCCGGCCTTCCGGGCGTTAAAAGGCTTATGGATGAGTTTGATATACACTCTGACCTTGGACAAGGCACTGAAATAAAGGTGGTCAAATGGCTCCGTTAGAGGAGGTTTATAATGAGTACATTAAAACTCGATCTCGAAAACTATAAAGAATTAATGAAACAATATATAGAGACAAAAGATGAACAAGCACTCTATCAAGCAGAGCAATTCAGTAAATATTCAATGCAGCAGAATATTTCACCTGAAGAGATTATTAATGTGCATATTCAATCTTTACAAGAGCTATACCCTGAAATGCCGGAACATATTCAGTCTTCGCTGGATTTTTTACTCGAAACAATGATTTCTTACGGTCTTGCTTATCAGGAATATCAGTCATTAAGGGAAAAACAGCTTGAATTAAAGTCTGAAATTTCTGTAGCAGCTAATATGCAGAAGACACTATTGGCGACAGATAAACCAGCGATTGATGGATTGGAAATCGGAGCTATAAGTATACCGGCTAAACAAATGAATGGAGATTACTTTCACTTCGTTAAGGATGATAACGGGGCACTTGGCATCGCTATAGCAGACGTTGTAGGTAAAGGCGTACCTGCAGCGTTGTGTATGTCTATGATCAAGTATTCTATGGACAGCTTCCCTGAAAACCGAATGGATCCCGGTGTTATATTAGGCAGCTTGAACCGGGTGGTGGAACGAAATGTGGATTCCAGTATGTTTATTACTATGTTTTATGGATTATATAACACGAATAATCATACGTTTCGATATTCTTCAGCAGGTCATGAACCAGGCTATTACTATAACAGTGAACAAAACCATTTTGAAGAAATTGATGCTTCAGGTTTAGTGCTGGGAGTTTCTTCAGAAGCTACTTATGAGCAGTGCACGAAGAAGATTGAGGTTGGCGACATGATTATTATGCTTACGGACGGAGTTACTGAATGTCGTCAGGGAGATCGGTTTATCGAAGAGGAAGAAGTACTTGAAATTATTCAGCAGTATGCTCACCTGCCTGCTCAGGAAACGGTAGAGCAGGTTTATAAACATTTTGAACGTTTACAGGATTTTCATTTAAGGGATGATTTTACATTAATCATTTTAAAAAGAAGGGTTTAATCGTGTTTAGTGAAGGGAAACTATCTTCTACTGGGTCAATTTACGGAAATGGAGGGGGATAAAAAATGAACTTATCGATAGATGTTTCTAATAAGGAGAAAGTGACAACGGTATCTTTGGCCGGGGAAGTAGATGCGTTTACAGCTCCGAAATTAAAGGATACGCTGCTGCCTTTAACCAAAGAAGACGGACAAACTATAGAAGTAGACCTTCAAGAGGTTAACTATATGGACTCTACGGGGTTAGGTGTGTTTATTAGTGCTTTGAAATCTACAAAAGAGCATGATACGAACTTGAAATTAGTGCATATGCAGGATCGTGTACACCGTCTGTTCAAGATCACTGGCTTAACCGAGATTATGGATATAGACAATACTGTACGAGGTGGAATGTAATCATGGAACCATTTGATTTTGTCGAGGTTAAAGTCCCTGCAAAAGCGGAATATGTGGGTGTCGTCCGTCTAAGTACATCGGGCATTGCCAATCGAATGGGATTTGCTTATGAAGAAATTGAAGATTTAAAGGTCGCAATTTCCGAAGCAATTACGAATGCTGTAAAGCACGCCTATAATGACTCAGGAGAAGGCGAAATTACGATTGGGTTTGGTGTGTATGAAGACCGCCTTGAAGTCATGGTTGCAGATCATGGTGGTAGTTTTAATTTAGGTGAAATCAAAGAAGATATAGGGCCTTACCAGCACAAGGATGATATTGGCGAGCTGCGGGAAGGTGGTTTTGGTCTCTTCTTGATTGACGCGTTAATGGATAAAGTCGAAATTAACAGTAAATATGGAGTTATTGTTCTAATGACAAAATACCTTCATGAAAATGGGGTGGGTCAAGATGGCGACCAGATCTCAACATCATAATGATGAGGTTTATGATTGGATCGAATATTTACAAGAAAATCCACGGGATGAAGAAGTTCAGGAAAAAATCGTCCTTGTTTACAATGATTTAGTCGAATCCATTGCTAGAAAATATTCTAAAAACAGTACCATTCACGAAGATTTAGTGCAGGTAGGAATGCTTGGCTTGTTAGCGGCGATTCGAAGATATGATCCCTCTTTTGGTAAATCATTTGAATCGTTCGCTATTCCTACCATTATTGGTGAGATTAAGCGGTTTATCCGTGATAAGACGTGGAGTGTGCATGTTCCCCGTCGAATTAAAGAATTGGGTCCTAAAATAAAAAAAGCAGCTGAAGATCTAACTAGTGAACTTCAGCGGTCTCCTTCTGTCATTGAAATTGCCGATTACCTGGAGGTTTCAGAAGAGGATGTTCTTGAAACGATGGAAATGGGCAAAAGCTATAAAGCTCTATCTGTCGATCGTAAAATTGAAGCAGATTCTGACGGAAGTACCGTTACGATTCTTGATTTAATAGGGAATCCAGAAGGCGGCTATGAACAGATTGACCAGAAGATGCTCCTTCAGAAGGTGTTGCCTATTTTAAGTGAACGTGAGCAGGAGATTCTGCAGTGCACCTATTTTGAGAATTTAAGTCAAAAGGATACTGGTGAACGTCTTGGAATTTCGCAAATGCACGTTTCTCGCCTTCAACGTCGAGCCCTTAGAAAATTAAAAGAAGCTCTGCAAGCTGAGTCGATTGAGGCATTCTAGTGGAAGACGAGTTATCAAGAATAGCTATTTCCATTTATCAGAAGGCGAAGAAAGGTAATTATTATTGTGGAGATAGTTATTATTATAAAGAGACGGAAAATGAATTTGTTTGTGCGTTAGCAGATGGTCTGGGAAGTGGAGAATTAGCTATGGATTCTTCCCAAGCAGTTATGGATATTATTGAAAAATATCCAGACCTTCCGATTGAATCGATTATAAAAAAATGCAATGATGCTTTACTCAGTAAGCGTGGGGTAGTGTTAGGCATACTTAAAATCGATTTTAACCAGAACACATACTCATACTCTTCTATAGGAAATATCGGTATCATTACCATTGATAGTGATGGTTATAGAAACCGAAATATACCTTTGGCGGGCTACCTGTCTGGTTATCCTAAAAAACTAAAGGTGAGCCGGGGTAAAGCCGAGGAAGGGATGGTCTTTATGATGTTTTCTGATGGAGTCCAGGACCGGAAATTAACAGCGAAACATACGTCGACTCGAGATGTGAAGTTTATAACAGAACAATATAAGCAGCTTTATGGAGAGAACCGGGATGATGATACAACCTTGATCGCCATGAAGTATAAATAGAAGGGACCTTATTCTGCGTATCAGAAATAGGGTCCCTTATTAAATGAGGTAAATTTGATACAATAGGGAAGTAATGTATCGCGAGGAGGCTTCTTGAATTGAACGAGAAAGAAAATCTAACGCAAGTCGTAGCCAGGCAGACCGGCCTGGCAGCTAAACCGATCGAACAAGTTATTGAACTATTAGCGGAAGGGAATACCGTCCCATTTATTGCCCGTTATCGAAAAGAATTAACTGGCGGACTGGATGAAGTTCAGATTAAGTCCATTGAAGATCAGTGGAACTACGCCCAAAACCTGGCTCAACGCAAAGAAGAAGTGATCCGTCTTATTGAGGAACAGGATAAATTAACGGAAGACCTTCAACAGAAAATTGAGCAGGCCGATAAACTTCAAAAAGTAGAAGATTTGTACCGTCCATATAAACAAAAGAGACGCACAAGGGCTACAGTAGCGAAGGAAAAAGGATTGGAGCCTTTAACCCAGCTTCTGTGGAAGCAGGAAGAATTTAATTTTAACGAAAAAGCGGAACAGTTTCTCTCAGAAGAGCACAAGCTACATACCATCGATGATGTAAGAGCAGGTGTGAATGATATTCTGGCGGAGTGGATTTCCGACGATCCAGTCTACAGAGAAAATATACGCCAGCAGACTACACGAACAGGCATCATTGAATCAAAAGGAAAGAACGTAGAGGATGACGAAAAGGGAATATTCGAAATGTATTATGAATACCAGGAGCCGGTACGAGCAATTGCCTCCCACCGTGTATTAGCATTAAACCGCGGAGAGAAGGAAGGTGTACTGAAAGTGGCAGTACACCCGCCTGAAGAAAAAATTGTTAAATATCTTGAAGATCAAGTGATCAACCGCTCGACTACTCCCAAGCTTCGGGATATCCTTCAAGAATCCATTGCTGACAGCTATAAGCGACTAATTCAGCCTTCTGTCGAGCGAGAAATTAGAAATACCTTATCCGAAATGGCGGAAGAGAAGGCGATTGAAGTATTCTCCAGCAACTTAAAGAGTTTACTGCTTCAACCGCCGCTGAAAGGAAAAGTTGTACTTGGTGTGGACCCTGCTTACCGGACAGGATGTAAACTAGCAGTCATTGATGAAACGGGTAAGGTACTGGACATTTCTGTAATTTATCCTACACCTCCTAAGAGTGATGTGAAGGGTTCAGAACAGAAAATACTCGAATTTTTTAAGGAATACCCTATAGAATTGATCGCTATCGGCAACGGTACAGCTTCGCGGGAAACGGAGCAATTCGTCGCCGACATGATTCAGAACCAATCTTTGAACGCTGCATATATGATCGTTAATGAGGCTGGGGCTAGTGTGTATTCTGCTTCTAAGCTGGCTCGTGAAGAGTTCCCGGACTTGCAAGTGGAAGAGAGAAGTGCTGTATCGATCGCAAGACGAGTGCAGGATCCACTGGCAGAGCTAGTAAAAATTGACCCGAAATCTATCGGTGTGGGGCAGTATCAGCATGATGTCGGTCAGAAGAAATTAAATAATTCGTTAACTTTCGTAGTAGAAACAACGGTTAACCAGGTCGGAGTGAATGTAAACACCGCTTCTCCATCGTTACTTCAATATGTATCAGGGCTAAGCAAGTCCGTTGCCAACAATGTTGTAAAAAAACGAGAAGAGCTCGGTAAATTCACAAACCGTAAACAGCTTAAAGACATACCACGGTTAGGTGCTAAAACTTTTGAACAAAGTATTGGGTTCCTGCGAGTCATAGAAGGGGAAGACCCCTTAGATAAAACTTCTGTTCACCCGGAAAGCTACCGGGCAGCCCGAAACTTGTTGAAAATGGTAAATGCCACGCCGGCAGATATTGGAAATGAGGAAATAAGTGATCAACTAGGGCAGCTCGATCCCGCTTCCACCGCTGCAGAGCTCGAAATAGGAGAACCAACGTTAAAAGATATGGTGAAAGCTCTCAGGGAACCGGGGAGAGATCCTCGTGACGATCTTCCTAAACCGCTGTTGAAGACGAATGTCTTATCAATGGAAGATTTAGAACAGGGAATGGAGCTTGAAGGCACGGTTCGCAATGTTGTAGATTTTGGGGTATTTGTTGATATTGGAGTGAAGCAGGACGGATTAGTGCATATCTCCAAGCTATCCAACAAATTTGTAAAGCATCCGATGGACGTAGTATCTGTAGGGGACGTTGTCACCGTATGGGTCGACACCGTAGACATAAAGAAACAGCGTATCGCCTTAACCATGTTGAAACAATAAAGTACAGATAACCTGGGGGATTTTCTCTTCCGGGTTATTTTTCATATTTATGGCGGTAGAAGTACCAGCATTGATTCAGCATTTTGATTTGATACTTATCTTTATTGAAAAAGGCATCCGACATTTGCTTCTGTAACCAACGAGGCACAGAAATCTCCTCCCTTTTGAAATTAGGAATGAACCCATTTATAATAAAGTATGCAAAAAGGGAGAGGGTGTGCAGCTTTGTATCAAACAGAACTCAATTTACACCAATGGACAGACCAGTTATCTAAAGAATATTTCGGAAAACCATTTACAGATCAAGTGATATTTAATAGAAGGTTACGCACGACAGGGGGGCGCTATCTCCCATCAGAACGGGTGATTGAATTAAATCCAAAGTATTTAGACGAACTAGGAAAAGCCGAATTTGAAGGAATTATTAAACATGAACTGTGCCATTATCACCTTCATATTGAAGGGAAAGGGTACAAGCACGGTGATCGGACATTTAAGGAACTTCTTAGAAAAACCGGCTCTCCACGGCACTGTAAACCACTTCCTTCAGAGAAACAAAGTTACCACCAATATCAATGCAGCAGCTGTAAGCAGCAGTACATGCGCAAGAGAAGAATGAATCTTTCCAGATACGTCTGCGGCAAATGTAAAGGGAAGTTAAAAAAACTTTAATAAATCCATTGACGAAAGGGGTGCGCCGTGTTAAATTAAATAAGCCCTGAAGGAAAGGGACATCGATTTGAGAGACAAGCTCTTTTGTTTTAAAAATAATAGAGAAATATTATTGACAATCGACACCGATTGTTATAATATATAAAACGTCGCTGACATTACTTACATAAATTCTAAAAACGAATTTATCCGACATTATTCCACAGTAGCTCAGTGGTAGAGCAATCGGCTGTTAACCGATCGGTCGTAGGTTCGAATCCTACCTGTGGAGCCATCACGGAGAAGTACTCAAGTGGCTGAAGAGGCGCCCCTGCTAAGGGTGTAGGTCGCGCAAGCGGCGCGAGGGTTCAAATCCCTCCTTCTCCGCCATTTTTTATTTGTCTAAAATGGCCCGTTGGTCAAGTGGTTAAGACACCGCCCTTTCACGGCGGTAACACGGGTTCGAATCCCGTACGGGTCACTTTCTTTTGTAATTTATTTGGGGTCCGGTAGTTCAGTTGGTTAGAATGCCTGCCTGTCACGCAGGAGGTCGCGGGTTCGAGTCCCGTCCGGACCGCCACTAATAGTTGGGCTATAGCCAAGCGGTAAGGCAACGGTTTTTGGTACCGTCATGCGCTGGTTCGAATCCAGCTAGCCCAGCCATTTTCTTTTGAAAAAAAGGTTGACTTTTCTTTCTAGAAGTTATATGATGATTCTTGTGCTTAAAAAAGCAAAACAGCTTGCAACACGACGAGCATCATAACCAAACTTACGAGAATCACTTATTATTAAGAGCCATTAGCTCAGCTGGTAGAGCATCTGACTTTTAATCAGAGGGTCGGAGGTTCGAGCCCTCCATGGCTCACCATTTATTCGCGGGTGTGGTGGAATTGGCAGACACGCTAGATTTAGGATCTAGTGCTTCACAGCGTGGGGGTTCAAGTCCCTCCACCCGCACTTTAGTAAGTTAGCTTTGCTGCTTACCCAACTATTTCAATTAGCGGTCGTGGCGGAATCGGCAGACGCGCTAGGTTGAGGGCCTAGTGGGGGCAACCCCGTGGAGGTTCAAGTCCTCTCGGCCGCACTAAGCTTTAAATAAAAAAGTTATTGCATTACAAGCTGAAACATGATATATTAGATATTGTCGCTTCAAAAGGCGCCCGTAGCTCAATTGGATAGAGCGTCTGACTACGGATCAGAAGGTTAGGGGTTCGACTCCTCTCGGGCGCGCCATTACTTACGGGAAGTAGCTCAGCTTGGTAGAGCACTTGGTTTGGGACCAAGGGGTCGCAGGTTCGAATCCTGTCTTCCCGACCATGGATGCTCACAAAACTGAAACTATGAAACTTTATAAATGTGGATGTAGTTTAATGGTAAAACCTCAGCCACGAGCGAGGCTTCAACCGAATAAGCTACGAGTTGCCTCGACGGATCCGCTTCCTTGATTAATCTTTTAGAGGAAGAGGCATGAACATACAAAGATAATGAAACTTTATAAACGCGGGTGTAGTTTAATGGTAAAACCTCAGCCTTCCAAGCTGATGACGAGGGTTCGATTCCCTTCACCCGCTCCATTAAATCTTTACTACCATTGGGGCCTGTAGCTCAGTTGGTCAGAGCGCACGCCTGATAAGCGTGAGGTCGGTGGTTCAAGTCCACTCAGGCCCACCATTAAGTCTTTTTGATCTTTGAAAACTGAACGAACCAACCAGTACGTCAATTCTTTCTTTCTATAATATAGAAGGAAGTAAAACAAGCACATTCGGTGTGCAAATGAGCAAGTCATTCTCAACTTTTATGGAGAGTTTGATCCTGGCTCAGGACGAACGCTGGCGGCGTGCCTAATACATGCAAGTCGAGCGCAGGAAACCAGTTGATCCCCTTCGGGGGTGACGCTGGTGGAATGAGCGGCGGACGGGTGAGTAACACGTGGGCAACCTGCCTGTAAGACCGGAATAACCCCGGGAAACCGGGGCTAATGCCGGGTAACACCTTCTCTCG
>NZ_OESS01000007.1 GCF_900240285.1 Halobacillus sp. Marseille-P3879 | reverse complement strand
TCGGGGCGGTGGTCTATAGTGTTATTAATATCAAGTTGGGGGAGCACATTGTAGCATTGTGCCAATTCATCCATTAACTTCTCAGTAACAGATACAAACTCATCACGAACGTCAGAAGCAGCCTTATGGCCGTCAACATACATATCACCATTATCGAACTCAACGCCCTGCATACGAAAAGACAGAATCTCTTCCAAGAGCTTGATGCGGTTATCCATCTGCTTATGGAAGCCAAGCATTGGGGATTGAGAAAGAGTAGAAATGCCACAAGCCTCAATAGCAGGTTTAAGAGCCTCGATACGCTCAAAGTCAAAATAATCAGCGTGACATTCAGAAGGGTAATAAGAACGAACCATAAAAAAGCCTCCAAGATTTGGAGGCATGAAAACATACAATTGGGAGGGTGTCAATCCTGACGGTTATTTCCTAGACAAATTAGAGCCAATACCATCAGCTTTACCGTCTTTCCAGAAATTGTTCCAAGTATCGGCAACAGCTTTATCAATACCATGAAAAATATCAACCACACCAGAAGCAGCATCAGTGACGACATTAGAAATATCCTTTGCAGTAGCGCCAATATGAGAAGAGCCATACCGCTGATTCTGCGTTTGCTGATGAACTAAGTCAACCTCAGCACTAACCTTGCGAGTCATTTCTTTGATTTGGTCATTGGTAAAATACTGACCAGCCGTTTGAGCTTGAGTAAGCATTTGGCGCATAATCTCGGAAACCTGCTGTTGCTTGGAAAGATTGGTGTTTTCCATAATAGACGCAACGCGAGCAGTAGACTCCTTCTGTTGATAAGCAAGCATCTCATTTTGTGCATATACCTGGTCTTTCGTATTCTGGCGTGAAGTCGCCGACTGAATGCCAGCAATCTCTTTTTGAGTCTCATTTTGCATCTCGGCAATCTCTTTCTGATTGTCCAGTTGCATTTTAGTAAGCTCTTTTTGATTCTCAAATCCGGCGTCAACCATACCAGCAGAGGAAGCATCAGCACCAGCACGCTCCCAAGCATTAAGCTCAGGAAATGCAGCAGCAAGATAATCACGAGTATCCTTTCCTTTATCAGCGGCAGACTTGCCACCAAGTCCAACCAAATCAAGCAACTTATCAGAAACGGCAGAAGTGCCAGCCTGCAACGTACCTTCAAGAAGTCCTTTACCAGCTTTAGCCATAGCACCAGAAACAAAACTAGGGACGGCCTCATCAGGGTTAGGAACATTAGAGCCTTGAATGGCAGATTTAATACCAGCATCACCCATGCCTACAGTATTGTTATCGGTAGCAAGCACATCACCTTGAATGCCACCGGAGGCGGCTTTTTGACCGCCTCCAAACAATTTAGACATGGCGCCACCAGCAAGAGCAGAAGCAATACCGCCAGCAATAGCACCAAACATAAATCACCTCACTTAAGTGGCTGGAGACAAATAATCTCTTTAATAACCTGATTCAGCGAAACCAATCCGCGGCATTTAGTAGCGGTAAAGTTAGACCAAACCATGAAACCAACATAAACATTATTGCCCGGCGTACGGGGAAGGACGTCAATAGTCACACAGTCCTTGACGGTATAATAACCACCATCATGGCGACCATCCAAAGGATAAACATCATAGGCAGTCGGGAGGGTAGTCGGAACCGAAGAAGACTCAAAGCGAACCAAACAGGCAAAAAATTTAGGGTCGGCATCAAAAGCAATATCAGCACCAACAGAAACAACCTGATTAGCGGCGTTGACAGATGTATCCATCTGAATGCAATGAAGAAAACCACCATTACCAGCATTAACCGTCAAACTATCAAAATATAACGTTGACGATGTAGCTTTAGGTGTCTGTAAAACAGGTGCCGAAGAAGCTGGAGTAACAGAAGTGAGAACCAGCTTATCAGAAAAAAAGTTTGAATTATGGCGAGAAATAAAAGTCTGAAACATGATTAAACTCCTAAGCAGAAAACCTACCGCGCTTCGCTTGGTCAACCCCTCAGCGGCAAAAATTAAAATTTTTACCGCTTCGGCGTTATAACCTCACACTCAATCTTTTATCACGAAGTCATGATTGAATCGCGAGTGGTCGGCAGATTGCGATAAACGGTCACATTAAATTTAACCTGACTATTCCACTGCAACAACTGAACGGACTGGAAACACTGGTCATAATCATGGTGGCGAATAAGTACGCGTTCTTGCAAATCACCAGAAGGCGGTTCCTGAATGAATGGGAAGCCTTCAAGAAGGTGATAAGCAGGAGAAACATACGAAGGCGCATAACGATACCACTGACCCTCAGCAATCTTAAACTTCTTAGACGAATCACCAGAACGGAAAACATCCTTCATAGAAATTTCACGCGGCGGCAAGTTGCCATACAAAACAGGGTCGCCAGCAATATCGGTATAAGTCAAAGCACCTTTAGCGTTAAGGTACTGAATCTCTTTAGTCGCAGTAGGCGGAAAACGAACAAGCGCAAGAGTAAACATAGTGCCATGCTCAGGAACAAAGAAACGCGGCACAGAATGTTTATAGGTCTGTTGAACACGACCAGAAAACTGGCCTAACGACGTTTGGTCAGTTCCATCAACATCATAGCCAGATGCCCAGAGATTAGAGCGCATGACAAGTAAAGGACGGTTGTCAGCGTCATAAGAGGTTTTACCTCCAAATGAAGAAATAACATCATGGTAACGCTGCATGAAGTAATCACGTTCTTGGTCAGTATGCAAATTAGCATAAGCAGCTTGCAGACCCATAATGTCAATAGATGTGGTAGAAGTCGTCATTTGGCGAGAAAGCTCAGTCTCAGGAGGAAGCGGAGCAGTCCAAATGTTTTTGAGATGGCAGCAACGGAAACCATAACGAGCATCATCTTGATTAAGCTCATTAGGGTTAGCCTCGGTACGGTCAGGCATCCACGGCGCTTTAAAATAGTTGTTATAGATATTCAAATAACCCTGAAACAAATGCTTAGGGATTTTATTGGTATCAGGGTTAATCGTGCCAAGAAAAGCGGCATGGTCAATATAACCAGTAGTGTTAACAGTCGGGAGAGGAGTGGCATTAACACCATCCTTCATGAACTTAATCCACTGTTCACCATAAACGTGACGATGAGGGACATAAAAAGTAAAAATGTCTACAGTAGAGTCAATAGCAAGGCCACGACGCAATGGAGAAAGACGGAGAGCGCCAACGGCGTCCATCTCGAAGGAGTCGCCAGCGATAACCGGAGTAGTTGAAATGGTAATAAGACGACCAATCTGACCAGCAAGGAAGCCAAGATGGGAAAGGTCATGCGGCATACGCTCGGCGCCAGTTTGAATATTAGACATAATTTATCCTCAAGTAAGGGGCCGAAGCCCCTGCAATTAAAATTGTTGACCACCTACATACCAAAGACGAGCGCCTTTACGCTTGCCTTTAGTACCTCGCAACGGCTGCGGACGACCAGGGCGAGCGCCAGAACGTTTTTTACCTTTAGACATTACATCACTCCTTCTGCACGTAATTTTTGACGCACGTTTTCTTCTGCGTCAGTAAGAACGTCAGTGTTTCCTGCGCGTACACGCAAGGTAAACGCGAACAATTCAGCGGCTTTAACCGGACGCTCGACGCCATTAATAATGTTTTCCGTAAATTCAGCGCCTTCCATGATGAGACAGGCCGTTTGAATGTTGACGGGATGAACATAATAAGCAATGACGGCAGCAATAAACTCAACAGGAGCAGGAAAGCGAGGGTATCCTACAAAGTCCAGCGTACCATAAACGCAAGCCTCAACGCAGCGACGAGCACGAGAGCGGTCAGTAGCAATCCAAACTTTGTTACTCGTCAGAAAATCGAAATCATCTTCGGTTAAATCCAAAACGGCAGAAGCCTGAATGAGCTTAATAGAGGCCAAAGCGGTCTGGAAACGTACGGATTGTTCAGTAACTTGACTCATGATTTCTTACCTATTAGTGGTTGAACAGCATCGGACTCAGATAGTAATCCACGCTCTTTTAAAATGTCAACAAGAGAATCTCTACCATGAACAAAATGTGACTCATATCTAAACCAGTCCTTGACGAACGTGCCAAGCATATTAAGCCACTTCTCCTCATCCAACGCGTCAGTTTTTGACAGAATCGTTAGTTGATGGCGAAAGGTCGCAAAGTAAGAGCTTCTCGAGCTGCGCAAGGATAGGTCGAATTTTCTCATTTTCCGCCAGCAGTCCACTTCGATTTAATTCGTAAACAAGCAGTAGTAATTCCTGCTTTATCAAGATAATTTTTCGACTCATCAGAAATATCCGAAAGTGTTAACTTCTGCGTCATGGAAGCGATAAAACTCTGCAGGTTGGATACGCCAATCATTTTTATCGAAGCGCGCATAAATTTGAGCAGATTTGTCGTCACAGGTTGCGCCGCCAAAACGTCGGCTACAGTAACTTTTCCCAGCCTCAATCTCATCTCTCTTTTTGCGTTCTGCTTCAATATCTGGTTGAACGGCGTCGCGTCGTAACCCAGCTTGGTAAGTTGGATTAAGCACTCCGTGGACAGATTTGTCATTGTGAGCATTTTCATCCCGAAGTTGCGGCTCATTCTGATTCTGAACAGCTTCTTGGGAAGTAGCGACAGCTTGGTTTTTAGTGAGTTGTTCCATTCTTTAGCTCCTAGACCTTTAGCAGCAAGGTCCATATCTGACTTTTTGTTAACGTATTTAGCCACATAGAAACCAACAGCCATATAACTGGTAGCTTTAAGCGGCTCACCTTTAGCATCAACAGGCCACAACCAACCAGAACGTGAAAAAGCGTCCTGCGTGTAGCGAACTGCGATGGGCATACTGTAACCATAAGGCCACGTATTTTGCAAGCTATTTAACTGGCGGCGATTGCGTACCCGACGACCAAAATTAGGGTCAACGCTACCTGTAGGAAGTGTCCGCATAAAGTGCACCGCATGGAAATGAAGACGGCCATTAGCTGTACCATACTCAGGCACACAAAAATACTGATAGCAGTCGGCGTGTGAATCATTAGCCTTGCGACCCTCGGCAGCAAGAACCATACGACCAATATCACGAAAATAGTCACGCAAAGCATTGGGATTATCATAAAACGCCTCTAATCGGTCGTCAGCCAACGTGAGAGTGTCAAAAACGATAAACCAACCATCAGCATGAGCCTGTCGCATTGCATTCATCAAACGCTGAATAGCAAAGCCTCTACGCGATTTCATAGTGGAGGCCTCCAGCAATCTTGAACACTCATCCTTAATACCTTTCTTTTTGGGGTAATTATACTCATCGCGAATATCCTTAAGAGGGCGTTCAGCAGCCAGCTTGCGGCAAAACTGCGTAACCGTCTTCTCGTTCTCTAAAAACCATTTTTCGTCCCCTTCGGGGCGGTGGTCTATAGTGTTATTAATATCAAGTTGGGGGAGCACATTGTAGCATTGTGCCAATTCATCCATTAACTTCTCAGTAACAGATACAAACTCATCACGAACGTCAGAAGCAGCCTTAT
>NZ_OESS01000009.1 GCF_900240285.1 Halobacillus sp. Marseille-P3879 | reverse complement strand
CGAGAGAAGGTGTTACCCGGCATTAGCCCCGGTTTCCCGGGGTTATTCCGGTCTTACAGGCAGGTTGCCCACGTGTTACTCACCCGTCCGCCGCTCATTCCACCAGCGTCACCCCCGAAGGGGATCAGCTGGTTTCCTGCGCTCGACTTGCATGTATTAGGCACGCCGCCAGCGTTCGTCCTGAGCCAGGATCAAACTCTCCATAAAAGTTGAGATTGATTTGCTCATTTGCACACCGAATGTGCTTGTTTTACTTCCTTCTATATTATAGAAAGAAAGAATTGACGTACTGGTTGGTTCGTTCAGTTTTCAAAGATCAAATTTGGTGGAGCCTAGCGGGATCGAACCGCTGACCTCCTGCGTGCAAAGCAGGCGCTCTCCCAGCTGAGCTAAGGCCCCGTTGTTAAATGGTCGGGAAGACAGGATTCGAACCTGCGACCCCTTGGTCCCAAACCAAGTGCTCTACCAAGCTGAGCTACTTCCCGTAAACAATGGCGCGCCCGAGAGGAGTCGAACCCCTAACCTTCTGATCCGTAGTCAGACGCTCTATCCAATTGAGCTACGGGCGCATATAAAATTGAATTATGGTGCCGAGGGCCGGACTCGAACCGGCACGGTGGAAACCCACCGCAGGATTTTAAGTCCTGTGCGTCTGCCAATTCCGCCACCCCGGCACGACACTTGCTAGTAAGGTTACTTAATATTCTCTATTAACCTGTTCAAATCAATGGAGCGGAAGACGGGATTCGAACCCGCGACCCCCACCTTGGCAAGGTGGTGTTCTACCACTGAACTACTTCCGCTTATAATGCGGGTGGAGGGACTTGAACCCCCACGCCGTGAAGCACTAGATCCTAAATCTAGCGTGTCTGCCAATTCCACCACACCCGCGAATAAATGGTGAGCCATGGAGGGCTCGAACCTCCGACCCTCTGATTAAAAGTCAGATGCTCTACCAGCTGAGCTAATGGCTCTTAATGAAACAGATAAATTCTCGTAAGCTTTGTTGTGATGCTCGTCGTGTTGCAAGCTTTTCAGTGAAGTTGCACTCCTCGCAAGCCTGCGAAGAAGATCATTCATTGACGTTGGCTTGCTCTACCGACTGAGCTAATGGCTCCTAACAAAAACTTTATGGAGATTTTAAAAAATGGTGCCGGCCAGAGGACTTGAACCCCCAACCTACTGATTACAAGTCAGTTGCTCTACCAGTTGAGCTAGGCCGGCGACATGGTGGAGGATGCAGGGCTCGAACCTGCGACCCCTTGCTTGTAAGGCAAGTGCTCTCCCAGCTGAGCTAATCCTCCGGATTTATGTAAGGTATGGCAGCGTCCTACTCTCACGGGGGTAAACCCGACTACCATCGGCGCTGAAGAGCTTAACTGCTGTGTTCGGCATGGGAACAGGTGTGACCTCTTCGCTGTCGCCACCAAACCTTATTTTCAAGGACAAGATATATTATATTGTCCTTTTGAAAAAATATCAAGAGTTTTTTTCGAAAACCCTCAAAACTGGATAAGCTTTATAAATCATCTTTGGTACGAAACGCCTTTCGCAAAGTCTTGTAGTTAAGTCATCGATTGATTAGTATCCGTCAGCTGCACGTGTCACCACGCTTCCACCTCGGACCTATTGACCTCATCGTCTCTGAGGAATCTTACTTACTTGGCGTAAGGGGAAATCTCATC
>NZ_OESS01000005.1 GCF_900240285.1 Halobacillus sp. Marseille-P3879 | reverse complement strand
GATGAGATTTCCCCTTACGCCAAGTAAGTAAGATTCCTCAGAGACGATGAGGTCAATAGGTCCGAGGTGGAAGCGTGGTGACACGTGCAGCTGACGGATACTAATCAATCGATGACTTAACTACAAGCCTTTGTGAAAGGCGTTTCGTACCAAAGATGATTTATAAAGCTTATCCAGTTTTGAGGGTTCACCTCTATATGATGTGGTGGCGACAGCGAAGAGGTCACACCTGTTCCCATGCCGAACACAGCAGTTAAGCTCTTCAGCGCCGATGGTAGTCGGGTTTACCCCCGTGAGAGTAGGACGCTGCCACGTTAAGTAAACCGAAAGCATAAGCTTTCGGTTTTTTTGATATAATCGAATAACATTCTTACCCGTTCTTCTATTTTTTTATGAAAGGGGCAGAGTTTTTAATGGAACAAGTCTATTCTTTTACAGAAAACCTTGATGTTTTTTTAATTCGATTAAGTATTGCTCTGCTATTATCCGGTTTAATAGGTTTTGAAAGAGAGTTAAAAAATCATTCTGCAGGTTTTCGAACCCACATTTTAGTTGGCATTGGGTCCTGTTTAATGATGCTTTTATCTTTATATGGATTTGAAGCTTTTATCGAAGCAAATGATAATATCCGGTTTGATCCTTCGCGAATACCTTCCTACGTTATTAGTGGTATCGGGTTTCTAGGCGCAGGGACCATTATTGTAAATGGAATGACAATTAGAGGGTTAACGACTGCAGCTTCCATTTGGACAGTGGCAGGATTAGGATTAGTCGTGGGGGCAGGGATGTATGGAGTAGCTATTCTGGCTACCGCCCTCGTCTTATTAAGCCTTATCTTTCTTAATAATTTGGAGACAAAATATGTGAGTCATTATTTAAATAACACTTACATTGTCGTTGTAGAAGAATCTGTTAAAACCAGCGAGGTTTTGGCGGTATTTGACGATCAGAATATTGTCTTACAGCGTTTTGAAATCGAAAAAGAACCTCATCCTCGAAAGACGATATATATTCATATTGAACGCAAACAAAGTGTGAAAGAAGCGGAGTTACTAGAGAAACTTTCCCGTATCGATTCGGTCGTGCAGGTAAATCGCAGAAAATAACTAACTATACGATGAATTTCGTATAGTTTTTTTGTTTTAACCTTTTCTAAATTAGGGAATGATTACTCATGTAGTTCAAAACATTTTAGTTGCGTGGAAAATAAAAATTAGTATAATAAGGTTAAGGTCAAAGATAGTCAAAGTCAAAAGAGGAGGAGGGAAAATGCGGAATATTTCTGACATCATTGAAGAGTATTTAAAAAATACTCTGGATGAAAATCATAAGCATACGATTGAAATTAAGCGCAGTGAAATCGCAGATCAATTTCAATGTGTGCCTTCACAGATCAATTATGTGATTAAAACTCGTTTTACAGTGGAAAAGGGTTATATAGTGGAAAGTAAACGTGGCGGTGGAGGTTACATCCGTATTAGGCGGATTCAACACCGTTCTGAATCACAAATGATTGATGATATTATTAATTTAATTCAGCCAGAAGTCTCTCAATCCGTTGCGTTGGATATTATAGAAAGACTAAGGGACAATGAAAGCATTACTGAACGTGAAGCCCGAATGATGGCGAGCGTAACAGAACGAGAAGTGCTAGCTTTTCCTCTTCCTCTAAGAGATGAAATTCGGTCTAGACTTCTTACGGCTATGTTGTTCACCTTAAAGTATCAAAGCTAAGGAAGGAGAGGGTCTTATGGAGTGCCAGCGTTGTCATAAACATCCTGCAACAGTGCATTTAACACAAGTGGTAAACGGCGAAAAAACAGAAACTCATGTATGCGAGTTTTGCGCGAAAGAAAAAGGATATATGAACGAAAATGAAGAAAATTTCACGTTAAATGACTTATTGTCAGGACTTTTCAATTATGAACAACCTTCTTCTTTTAAAGGTCAACCTTCAAAGACTTATCAGCCAAAGAAACCTTTAAAGTGTCCAACGTGCGGACTGTCATATCAACAGTTTGCTCAAATCGGAAAGTTTGGCTGTGCAGATTGCTATAAAACCTTCGATGAACGCTTAAACCCTATTTTTCGTCGAGTGCATAGTGGAAATACGAAACACGACGGCAAAGTTCCAAAGCGAGAAGGAGGAAACTTGCACGTAAAACGTCAAATGGATCAATATAAGTCAGAACTTCAAAAGCTTATAGAACAGGAAGAGTTTGAAGAAGCAGCAAAGGTAAGAGATGAGATTCGTTCTTTAGAACAGCAGCTTCATCATGGGAAAGGGGATGATGAATAATGTCTTTAGAACAATTCATTAACGAAGCCATCAGCCCCTGGATGAAAGAGGATGGGCCAGACAGTGATATTGTGATGAGTAGTCGAATCCGCCTGGCGAGGAATTTTCAGAAGTATCCTTTTCCTATTATTTCTTCTGAAGACCGAATGAAGGAAATTCTTGATTTTTTCAAACAGGAATATAAAGGGCAGTCATTTCGGGATTACAAAGATTTTGAAGTAGTTGAAATGAGTGAATTGCAGCAAATTGAAAAAAGGGTTCTTGTCGAGAAACATTTAATAAGCCCTCATCTAACGGATCATTCAAAAAATTCTGCTTCATTGATCTCACAGAATGAGCAGGTTTCGATTATGATCAACGAAGAAGATCACATTCGTATTCAGTTGTATTTTCCAGGCTTTCAGCTTGACCGTGCCTTGGAACAAGCTTCTCAGCTGGATGACTGGTTAGAGGAAAAGGTAGATTATGCATTTGATGAGAACAGGGGTTATTTAACAGCCTGTCCAACGAATGTAGGAACAGGGATGAGAGCCTCTGTTATGATGCATTTACCTGCTTTAGCTATGACACAGCAGATCAATCGTATGACTCCTGCAATTAACCAGCTGGGTTTAGTGGTCCGTGGTATTTATGGTGAAGGCAGTGAAGCTTTAGGTAATATTTTTCAAATATCAAATCAAATTACCCTTGGAAAATCTGAAGAGGATATCGTTGAAGATTTGCACAGTGTCGTCCGGCAACTGATCGATCAGGAACGTAAAGCAAGACAGACACTAATGCATCGTTCCGGCATGCAAATAGAAGATCGGGTTTTTCGATCGTATGGTGTTTTGAAGCATAGTCGTATCATAGAGTCTAAGGAGGCAGCTAATTGCTTATCTGATCTCCGGCTTGGAATTGACTTAGGGTTTATCGACCATATTCCAAAAACAATTTTAAACGAGCTGATGGTTCTCACTCAGCCAGGTTTTTTACAGCAGTATGCGAAAGAAACCTTATCACCCGCTGAGCGCGACATCCGCAGAGCATCATTGATTCGAGAAAGACTTCAATTAGAAAATCAAGATTAAATCGTTAGGAGGTCATGTCCATGATGTTTGGACGATTTACAGAAAGAGCACAGAAGGTTTTAGCATTGGCACAAGAAGAAGCTGTACGTTTGGGTCATAACAATATTGGAACGGAACACATTTTATTAGGATTGGTTAGTGAAGGCGAAGGGATTGCTGCTAAAGCACTCACAGCGCTGGGCCTTGAATCGAGTAAAATTCAGCAAGAGGTGGAGAACCTAATAGGTAAAGGGGAAAAAGTTTCTCAAACCATCCACTACACGCCTCGAGCGAAGAAAGTAATTGAACTTTCCATGGATGAAGCTCGGAAGCTGGGACACTCTTACGTAGGCACGGAGCACATTCTGCTCGGTCTAATCCGCGAGGGTGAGGGTGTAGCAGCACGCGTGCTGAATAATTTAGGTGTAAGCTTAAATAAAGCACGTCAGCAAGTGCTTCAGCTGCTTGGAAACAATGAATCTACCGGAGGGCAGAACCGCCGCGGTGGAGGATCCGGTTCTCAAGCAGCGAATGCGAATACACCGACCCTTGATTCACTGGCTCGTGATCTGACCGCGATTGCGAAAGAAGGAAATATCGATCCCGTTATTGGGCGCAGTCAGGAAATTGAGCGTGTGATTCAAGTATTAAGCCGCCGTACGAAGAATAATCCTGTACTCGTAGGTGAGCCCGGGGTAGGTAAAACAGCTATTGCTGAAGGTCTGGCTCAACAGATTATGAACAATGAAGTGCCGGAAATTCTACGTGATAAGCGCGTCATGACTCTGGATATGGGTACTGTGGTAGCTGGTACGAAATATCGTGGTGAATTCGAAGATCGTTTGAAAAAAGTAATGGAAGAAATTCGTCAAGCCGGCAACATCATTCTATTTATTGATGAATTGCACACACTTATCGGGGCCGGCGGCGCAGAAGGTGCCATTGATGCTTCCAATATTTTAAAACCATCTCTGGCTCGCGGTGAATTGCAGTGTATCGGTGCTACGACTCTTGATGAATACAAGAAATATATTGAAAAGGATGCTGCGCTTGAGCGTCGTTTCCAACCCATTCAAGTTGATGAACCCACTCTTGATGAATCTGTCCAAATCTTAAAAGGATTACGTGATCGCTATGAAGCGCACCACCGTGTAACGATTACCGATGATTCCATTGAATCAGCTGTACGCTTCTCCGATCGTTATATTACGGACCGCTTCTTACCGGATAAAGCGATAGACTTAATTGACGAGGCAGCATCAAAAGTGCGTCTGCGCTCTTATACGGCACCGCCTAACTTAAAAGAGCTGGAGCAGAAACTTGAAGAGGTTAGAAAAGAGAAAGATGCAGCTGTCCAAAGTCAGGAGTTTGAGAAAGCTGCTTCTCTAAGAGACAGTGAGCAGCGTCTGCGCGATGAGCTTGATGAGACGAAAGACGAATGGAAAGAGAAGCAGGGTCAAGAGGACTCTGAGGTTACCGTTGAGGATATAGCTTCGATTGTTTCTACTTGGACTGGTGTTCCGGTTTCCAAGATGACTACCGAAGAAAGTGAGCGTCTGCTTCACCTGGAAGATACCCTCCATAACCGCATCATTGGTCAGGAGGAAGCTGTCAAAGCGATTTCTAAAGCTATCCGACGTGCGCGAGCAGGCTTAAAAGATCCTAAACGTCCGATTGGTTCATTTATCTTCCTTGGACCGACAGGGGTCGGTAAAACAGAATTAGCTCGTGCCTTAGCGGAGAGTATGTTTGGTGAAGAAGATGCGATGATTCGTATCGATATGTCAGAGTATATGGAAAAACACAGCACGTCTCGACTCGTCGGTTCACCTCCAGGCTATGTAGGTTATGACGAAGGCGGCCAGTTAACGGAAAAAGTTCGTAACAAGCCTTATTCTGTCATTCTGCTGGATGAGGTTGAAAAAGCACACCCAGAAGTGTTTAACATTTTACTTCAAGTTCTTGAAGATGGACGTTTAACTGACTCTAAAGGTCGTGTCGTTGATTTCCGTAACACGGTGCTCATCATGACTTCAAACGTTGGTGCTAATGAACTGAAGCGAAATAAATACGTCGGGTTCTCCATGGGTGAAGCAGATCAGGATTATAAGGACATGAAATCTAAAGTAACGGAAGAATTGAAAAAGGCATTCCGTCCTGAGTTCCTAAACCGTATTGATGAGACAATTGTGTTCCATTCTCTTGAGAAGAAACACATGAAGCACATCGTTACCCTGATGGCAGAACAGTTACGAAAACGACTGCTTGAGCAGGAAATTGACTTCACCCTCACAGAAAAAGCGATTGAGCACATTGCTGAAGAAGGGTTCGATCCTGAATACGGAGCCCGTCCGCTTCGCCGCTCAATTCAGAAGAACGTAGAGGATCTGCTGTCTGAAGAACTGTTGAAAGAAAATATCGAAAAAGGTCAAAAAGTAAAAATTGATTTAAATGACGATAAAGAATTTACAGTTCATATTCAGCAGGAAGCATAATTTAAGGTCAATTATGAATAAAATATGAAATGTTGAGAATCGGAAGGTGTTTGCCTTCCGATTTTTTTCCGATTTCGATATCCTTTTAGTAAGGGAATTTTAATGCAAATGATATCATCATGAAACTTTTTCACAAGCCATAACGTATATAATAAAGAAGAGGAGAGGTAGCCTTGGCAAAGAGAAAAACAAAATTTGTGTGCCAGGAATGTGGATACGAATCTCCTAAATGGATGGGAAAATGTCCAGGCTGCCATCAATGGAATACGCTTGTCGAGGAAGCGTCCATAACTGGCGGCTCAAGGCATGTTTTTCAAACGAATTCATCAGGAGCTGCAAAGCCGGAAAAAATCACGGCTATTCAATCGGAAAAAGAGCCTCGTATGGAAACAGATATGCCCGAGCTGAATCGAGTGCTCGGCGGCGGTATTGTGCCGGGCTCTTTGGTTTTAATTGGCGGGGATCCGGGTATCGGGAAGTCAACATTACTCTTGCAGGTTTCTGCACAAGTAGCCAATAAATCATTACCCGTATTATATATATCAGGAGAAGAATCATCCCGGCAGACAAAGCTTCGGGCAGAGAGACTCGGAATTCAATCCGACGAGCTGTACGTTCTCTCTGAGACAAATCTTCAGGACGTTCTAACTCAGATTGAAGAGATTGACCCAAATCTAGTAATTATCGATTCGATCCAGACCATTTTCAAAGAGGATGTCACTTCAGCCCCTGGAAGCGTGTCCCAGGTTCGTGAATGCACAAGTCAATTAATGAGGATTGCCAAAAGCAAGGGCATTCCTATTTTTATAGTCGGGCATGTTACCAAGGAAGGTTCGATTGCCGGTCCACGTTTACTTGAACATATGGTTGATTCTGTTCTTTATTTTGAAGGAGAAAGACATCACACATTTCGTATATTGCGCAGTGTAAAGAACCGTTTTGGCAGCACTCATGAGATGGGGATCTTTGAAATGAAGGAGAAGGGGTTAGAAGAGGTCCTCAATCCTTCGGAGATTTTCCTTGAGGAAAGGTCTCAAGGAGCGGCTGGATCCATTGTAGTGGCTTCTATGGAAGGCACACGCCCTGTTTTAGTAGAGATCCAGGCATTAATCTCCCCGACTTCTTTTGGAAACCCGCGACGGATGGCCACGGGACTCGATAACAGTCGAGTGCCTTTATTGATGGCAGTATTGGAAAAGCGGGCAGGGCTGCTTTTACAAAACCAGGACGCTTATATTAAGGTCGCTGGCGGTGTAAAGCTTGATGAGCCAGCTATTGACCTGGCAGTGGCGATTAGTATCGCATCAAGCTTTAGAGATCAGGTTTCCAATGGAAATGACGTCGTCGTCGGTGAAGTGGGATTAACTGGAGAAGTAAGAAGGGTGGCCCGGATTGAACAGCGGGTTCAAGAGGCGGCTAAACTTGGTTTTAAGCGGGTGATTATTCCGAAGAAAAATCTTGACGGATGGACACCACCTTCTTCCATTGAAATAGTAGGGGTAAGTACTGTACAGGAAGCCATGCAAGTAACATTGGGGGACCGATAATGGAAGGGCAGGATTATACAGAAAATCACATCGGAGAAATGTTGAAATTCGTGGCACCAGGGACACCCCTTCGCGAAGGAATCGACAATGTACTCCGTGCTAAAACGGGTGGATTAATCGTTATCGGATACGGAAACGAGATCCAGAAGCTCGTGGACGGCGGCTTTGACATACATTCTGATTTTACGCCGGCTCACTTGTATGAATTAGCGAAAATGGACGGCGCTTTAATCTTAAATGACGAAGGTACAGAAATATTATATGCGAATGCCCAGCTGATGCCGGATCCTGATATTCTATCAACGGAAACAGGTATGCGGCACAGGACTGCAGAACGTGTGGCCAAACAGACCGGACACTTAGTTATTGCTATTTCACAAAGGCGGAATGTCATTACATTATATAAGGGTTCGATCCGCTATTCTTTGAAAGATATTGGCGTTATCCTTACGAAGGCCAACCAAGCTATTCAGACGCTTGAAAAGTATAAAATTGTCCTTGATCAAAGTATAACCAATCTCGGTGCGATGGAATTTGAGAATATGGTTTCCTTTGCCGAAGTGATTCAAGTTGTCCATCGAGTCGAGATGGTATTACGAATTAAAACGGAAATATTAAATTATGTAAATGAACTGGGAACAGAAGGCCGGCTGATTCAATTACAATTAACGGAGCTCGTTTCCAATATTGAAGATGAGGCCTCGCTGCTACTGCGTGATTACAGCAAGAGGCCAGACTATGAACCGTATTATATTTTAAGAAAAATGCAGGAACATTCAGGCACAGAGTTATTATCCGATGAACAGGTACTAAAGCTTTTGGGGTATTCTTCCGGTACCAAATTAACAGACCCTATTTATCCAAGAGGATACCGAGTGATGCATCGAATCCCGAGGCTCCCGGCCTTAATTATTGAACATCTGGTTGAACGCTTTGGTACGTTGAACGATGTGGTGCAGGCGTCGGTTAAAGAGCTTGTGGAAGTAGACGGCGTGGGAGAAGTCCGGGCGAAAAAGATCGGAGAAGGATTAGAACGTATTCAAGAGCAGTTATTTGTTGACCGGCATTTGTAATGTATTTGAAATATTTTCCTATAAATTGAAAATTACTGGCATTTATGCTAGTTTATTAATCAACATTTCAAGGTAAACGACTAATTGACCTTGAGGTTGGTCATAATGGAAAAAGGAGGTGAAAAAAGTGCTTAAACGAATCGTTCAATTATTCATTGTTATTACCGGAGCAACAGTAGGTTATCTTTACATGCCGGAGCTTTTTTCTATAATGGATGTTTCCTGGCAGAGTTGGATCCAGTCGGTAACAGGGGCAGTTGTCGGAGCACTTATACTATTTTTATTAACTTTTTGGGTAGTAGATTATATTGTTGATTTTCTAAGGTGGGTGGAGGACACCCTCGTTCGAGCCCCCGTTGCGGAATTGTTGTTTGGAAGCCTGGGATTAATCGTGGGCCTTATTATCGCATATTTAGTTAATAATCTGCTCCAGGATATTGATATTAAAGTTGTAAGTCAGATTCTGCCTATTTTTATTACGTTTCTTCTTGGATACTTCGGCTTTCAAGTCGGCTTTAAAAGGAAAGATGAATTTTTAAATTTATTTGCAAGAAAAGACAAAAAAATGTTAGAAGAAGATGAGCTTTCGGGTGCCGCTGTAGACCCTTCACTTATCCCAAAAGAAAAGATTTTGGACACAAGTGTTATTATTGATGGCCGGATAGCTGATATTTGTGAGACTCACTTTTTAGAGGGCACGATTGTCATACCGCACTTTGTATTAGAAGAACTGCAGCATATCGCTGATTCATCTGATGGATTGAAGCGGAATCGCGGACGTCGCGGACTGGACATTTTAAACCGTCTGCAAAAGGATTTACCAGTGAAGGTTGAAATCTATGATGGAGACTTTGAAGATGTCCATGAAGTTGACAGCAAGCTTGTTAAACTTGCAAAAGTAATGGATGGTATTGTCGTGACAAATGATTTCAACTTAAATAAAGTGTGTGAGTTTCAAAATGTTCAGGTGCTGAACATTAATGATCTGGCAAATGCGGTTAAACCTGTAGTCCTTCCGGGTGAAGAGATGACCATACAAGTTATCAAAGACGGGAAGGAACAAAAACAGGGGATTGGATACCTGGATGATGGAACTATGATAGTAGTAGAAGAAGGAAAAGACTTCATCGGCAAGACAATTGAAGTTGTTGTAACAAGTGTACTGCAAACTTCTGCCGGGCGTATGATTTTCGCCAGGCCGAAATCACTTGAAAAAGCGTTGTAAAAACGGTATAACAAATAGAGATTAACAAAAGTGATAACCGCGTGTTATCGCTTTTGTTGTTTCACTTTATTTAAGGTGGTTTCCAATGATAAATTATACAGCGATCGTGCTCGCAGCCGGACAGGGAAAACGGATGCATGCCGGTCAAAATAAACAATTTTTAATGATCAACGATCTGCCGCTGATCATACATACACTTACTGTTTTTGTACAGGATTCATGGTGCAGCGAGATCGTTTTAGTAACAAATAAACAAGAACACAGTCAGATGAAAGAAATTCTTCAGCAGCATGGACTTAAAGACCGGATTACACTGGCAGACGGCGGGGCAGAACGTCAGGATAGTGTATATGAAGGTCTGCAGGTTGTAAAGCTTACTGATCAGCCAGTATTTATCCATGATGGAGCAAGACCTTTCGTGAAGCGGGAGCACCTTCACAGGCTGGCAGAGGTGGTCCGGGAGAAGCAAGCTGGATTATTAGCAGTGCCTGTAACGGATACAATAAAACAAAAGCAGCAGGATCTGTTAACGACGCTTGACCGCCATACCCTTTGGGCGGCACAGACACCTCAGGCTTTTGATTATTCTTTAATTCTGAAGGCTCATGAGAAAGCAAAATCACAGCACTATTACGGAACGGATGATGCTTCCTTAGTTGAACGACTCGGAGAAGAGGTCGTCGTAGTTGAGGGAAGCTATGATAACATGAAGCTGACGACTCCTGAAGACTTGGCTAAAGCTCAATCATATGCTGCTCAAGATAGAAAGGTCGTGAACGATTCTATGATTCGCATAGGACAAGGATTTGATGTTCATCAGTTCGCGGAAGGTCGAAAATGTATAGTCGGTGGTGTTGAGATTCCTTACGAAAAAGGATTGTTAGGTCACTCCGATGCAGATGTTCTGCTGCATACCATTGCTGATGCCTGCCTTGGAGCCATTGGCGAAGGTGATATCGGACGCCATTTTCCAGATACGGATAGTGCTTTTAAGGATGCTGATTCCGGAGAGCTTTTACAACGGGTATGGAAGTTTGTGACAGATGAAGGTTATAAACTTGGTAATCTGGATTGCACGGTAATTGCTCAAGCACCAAAGATGTCGCCGTACGTAGAACAAATACAAAGCAATATTGCCGGACTGTTGAACACTCAATCGAGCCGTATCAATGTCAAAGCTACTACTACGGAGAAGCTGGGTTTTACAGGACGAAAGGAAGGCATGGCTGCACAAGCTGTGGTTCTTCTGCAAAAATAGTCTACAAGAGTTTACAAATGATGATAAAATAAATGAAATGGATACGGATTTGAAAGGAGATTATTTATGAGTAACGAAGTGCGTGTGCGCTATGCGCCAAGTCCTACAGGCAATCTTCATATCGGGAATGCTCGTACGGCTTTATTCAATTATCTTTATGCAAGAAACGCAGGAGGCAAGTTCATTATCCGCGTTGAAGATACAGATGCTAAGCGAAATGTAGCAGGTGGCGAAGAAAGTCAGCTGAATTACCTGAAGTGGCTTGGCATCGAGTGGGATGAAGGTGCTGATGTTGGAGGAGAATACGGTCCTTACCGTCAAATGGAACGGTTGGATATTTATAAGAAATATGTAGATGACCTGCTTGAACGAGGGCTTGCGTATAAATGTTATATGACAGAAGACGAGCTGGAGGCCGAACGCGAAGCTCAAATTAATCGCGGAGAAGCACCGAAATATTCGGGCGCTCATAGAGACTTGAGTGAGGAGCAAATCAAAGGATTTGAAGCCGAGGGAAGAGAGCCAAGTATACGAATTCGCGTACCGGAGAACTACACATACGAATTTGAAGATATTGTTAGAGGCAAGATTTCTTTCGAGTCAAGCGATTTTGGTGATTGGGTGATTGTTAAGAAAAATGGTACGCCTACGTATAATTTTGCGGTAGCTATTGATGACCACCTCATGGGAATCTCCCATGTGCTGCGAGGCGAGGAGCACATTTCTAACACCCCTAAACAAATGATGGTGTATGAGGCATTTGGTTGGGAAGCCCCTAAATTTGGGCATATGACGTTAATCCTCAACGAAGACCGTAAGAAGCTCAGTAAACGTGACGAGCATATCCTTCAATTTATCGAGCAGTATAAAAATCTCGGATATCTTCCGGAAGCGTTGTTTAATTTTATTACGTTACTTGGATGGTCTCCGGTTGGGGAAGAAGAGATTTTTACAAAAGATCAATTGATCGATATTTTTGATGCGGAGCGTTTATCTACTTCACCGGCTATTTTTGATCCGGCTAAATTAAAGTGGATGAACAATCAGTACATTAAAGCATCAAGCTTAGAGCGTGTCGTCGATCTTGCGCTTCCACACTTGATTGAAGCTGGACGTGTAAGGGAGGATATGAGTGAAGAGGATCGGGAATGGACTCATGAACTTATTTCTCTTTACCATGAACAAATGAGCTACGGAGCAGAGATTGTTGAGTTGACTGATCTGTTCTTCAAAAAAGAAATCCAGTACGATTCAGATGCATTAGAAGTGCTTAATGGAGAGCAAGTTCCTGAAGTTCTAGAGGCATTTAAGTCCAAACTTGCAGACCTTGATGAATGGACACCTGAGAATATCAAGTCTCAAATAAAGGCGACCCAGAAGGAAACGGGCCATAAAGGGAAGAAACTGTTTATGCCGATTCGAGTCGCGACAACAGGTCAAACACACGGTCCTGAACTTCCAAATGCGATCCGCCTTCTTGGAATTGATACTGTAACGATTCGTTTGAACGATGCTTTAAACCAAATTCAAGCCTAATCTGTTCACAAATTGTCCATTTTCACATATAGTAAAGATACCCATATAGAACGTAGATGAGGAGAAGTAGAAGCCTTTTACTTACTCAGAGATAATCACCCCTGGCTGAAAGTGATTTTAAGAAAAGGTTTTGAAATGCACCTCTGAGTCTCTAGTTGAAAATAGTAGGCTGGAGCGGCTGCCTGCCGTTATCATGGAGAAAGTGAGGGATAAGAAGTAAATCCCTAAACAGAGTGGAACCGCGCATTACGCGTCTCTGTGCTGATCAAAGCACAGGGGCGCGTTTTTTATTTAGGAAGTAAAGAAAAGGAGGATAAGGATGGGACTCTTTAAAATGTTTAAAGAAGATGTAGATGTTGTGTTTGATCAAGATCCGGCGGCCCGCTCCTACATCGAAGTAATCTTAACGTATTCAGGACTTCATGCGACATGGGCTCACCGAATCGCCCATGCTTTTTATAAAAGGAAATTCTTTTTCCTGGCAAGAATTATCTCGCAAATCAGCCGTTTCTTTACTGGAATAGAAATTCACCCTGGTGCCAAAATCGGCCGCCGCTTCTTCATTGACCACGGGATGGGAGTAGTTATTGGAGAAACCTGTGAAATTGGAGATAACGTTACCCTTTTCCAGGGAGTGACTCTTGGGGGAACAGGGAAAGAGAAAGGAAAGCGTCATCCAACGTTAAAAGATAATTCACTCGTGGCGACAGGAGCCAAGGTATTAGGATCGATCACAATTGGCGAGAATTCAAAGGTAGGGGCCGGATCAGTTGTATTGAAGGACGTACCGGACAATTCTACTGTTGTAGGCATACCGGGCCATGTCGTTGTACAGGATGGCAAGAAGATACGCCAGAAAGATCTGGACCACCATATGCTGCCGGACCCTGTCTATGATCGCTTGAATGAAATGGAAGAAGAAATTAAACAGCTTTGCTTACAATTAGAACAAGAGGACAAAGGAGCGACACAGGATGAGCATAAAAGTATTCAACACGCTGACAAGAACTAAAGAGCCTTTTATACCGCTGGAAAAAGATCAAGTGAAGATGTACGTATGCGGTCCAACTGTATATAACTATATCCATATAGGCAACGCTCGTCCTGCTATCGTATTTGATACGGTACGCAGATATTTCGAATACAAAGGGTTTGAGGTGAAATACGTACTCAATTTCACTGATGTTGATGACAAATTGATCAAAGCCGCAAATGAACTTGGGGAAGAAGTACCGGATATTGCCAACCGCTTTATTCAGGCTTATAAAGAAGATGTAGGGGCCTTAGGAGTGAAAGAAGCGGTCCACCACCCTCGCGTAACGGAAAATATGGACGAAATTATCCAGTTTATCGAAGGCTTAATAGAGAAAGGCTTTGCTTATGAGTCGGGTGGAGATGTTTATTTCCGCACCCGTTCCTTTGATGAATACGGAAAACTGTCTCACCAATCCATCGACGAATTGCGTTCGGGTGCTCGTATTGAAGTCGGCGAGAAAAAAGAAGACCCGCTTGACTTTACGTTATGGAAGGAAGCAAAAGAAGCGGAAATTACCTGGGATAGCCCATGGGGGAAAGGACGCCCGGGCTGGCACATTGAGTGCTCGGCAATGGCGAAAAAGTACCTTGGCGATACGATCGATATTCACGCAGGTGGACAGGACTTAACCTTTCCGCATCACGAAAATGAGATTGCCCAGTCAGAAGCAAACAATGGCGAATCCTTTGCCCGGTACTGGATGCATAACGGTTACATTAACATTGAAAATGAAAAAATGTCTAAATCTCTCGGAAACTTTGTACTGGCTCATGATCTCGTGCAGAAATATGATCCGCAGGTAATTCGATTTTTCATGTTGAGTGTCCATTACCGCCATCCAATTAACTTTAGCGATGAGCTGATGGCAGGTGCGAAGAGCAGTTTTGACCGGATACGCAATGCTTTCGACAATCTGCAGCACCGTAGAGGAACAAGTTTGAATTTAACAGATGATCACGATCAATGGCTGAATGAAATCACGAAACAGAAACAACAGTTTGTGTTGGAAATGGATGATGATTTCAATACGGCGAATGCTATTTCTGTAATATTCGAATTAACAAAAGCAGCTAACCTTTATCTTCAGTCTGAGCAGACACACACAGATGTAATTGATCAATTTATCGAAACGCTTGAAGAACTTACCAGCGTTTTAGGTCTGCAGTTGAAACAAGATGATGAACTGCTCGATGAGGAAATTGATGCGTTGATCGAGGAAAGAAAGCAAGCGAGAAAAGACCGTAACTTTGCACGTGCTGATGAGATTCGGGATGACCTTAAGGCACGGAATATTATCTTGGAAGATACAGCCCAGGGCACGCGTTGGAAGCGGGGGTAAAAGGATGACTTTCTCCAATGTAAAACAAATGAAGAGCCTTGCCCTCGCCTACATGGGTGACGGTGTATATGAATTATATGTCAGAAGACACTTATTAGAGCAAGGACAGACGAGGCCGGAACAGCTTCATAGGGCTGCCGTCCGGTTTGTCTCTGCTAAATCACAGGCTGAAGTGGTACGGGCCTGGCAGGAACAAGGGCTGCTTACAGAAGAAGAAGAAGGTGTGTTAAGAAGAGGACGAAATGCCAAGTCCGGCACTGTTCCAAAAAACACGGATGTTCAAACCTACCGTTACTCCACAGCGTTTGAAGCAGTTCTTGGTTTTCATTATTTATCAGGCAATGAAGAACGCTTGGAAGAATTGATTGGAAGTGCAATTGCTCTGGTAGAAGAGAGGAGAGAACAGAAATGAAGGAAGAATGGATTATTGGAAAAAACCCCGTTCTGGAAGCGATGAGATCGGGGCGGTCAATTAATAAAGTATTTATATCTGACCAGCTTCAACAGCAAGCCGTAAAAAAAATTGAGCAGACGGCTAAGGAAAATGGGGTTATCGTTCAGAAAGCACCTAAGAAAAAAATTGACCAGCTCGTGGAAGGCAACCATCAGGGAGTTGCAGCCGCAGTTGCGGCTTATGAATACAGTCAGCTGGACGATTTATTTTCCCGCGCAGAGGAAAAAGGGGAAGAGCCGTTTTTTATTATATTAGATGAAATTGAAGATCCGCATAACCTTGGTTCCATTCTTCGCACGGCAGATGCCAGCGGGGTGCACGGGGTTATTATTCCAAAAAGGCGTTCGGTCGGGCTGACGTCCACCGTGGCAAAAACCTCTACAGGGGCTATTGAACACATCCCTGTAGCAAGAGTAACTAACTTATCGAGAACGATCGATGAGTTAAAGGAAAAGTACGTATGGGTAATAGGTACAGATGCTGAAGGAACGGAAGATTATCGTCAGTTGGACGGGAAGATGCCTGTAGCCTTAGTAATTGGAAGTGAAGGCAAGGGGATGAGTCGGTTAACAAAGGATAAATGTGATTGGACCGTTAGTCTGCCAATGGCCGGGAAGGTGACTTCTTTGAATGCTTCTGTAGCTGCATCGCTGCTTATGTATGAAGTGTATCGAAAACGTCACCCTGTTGAGGGATAAGCTATGAATGTACTGATCGTAGACGGCTATAACATCATCGGAGCCTGGCCGGAGTTAAAAGTTCTAAGAGATCAAGATTTAGGAGAGGCGAGAGATTTACTGATCGAAATGATGGCAGAATACCAGTCGTATACAGGGGACCGGGTAATCATTGTTTTTGACGCTTATCATGTACGAGGCTTAGCTGCAAAACAAAAGAACTTCAAGGTGGAAACCATTTATACAAAAGAAAACGAAACTGCTGATGAGCGAATTGAGAAATTGTCCGGTCAGTTGAATGATGTACGCACGCAAGTATATGTAGCTACTTCAGATTATGCCGAGCAGCGGACGATCTTTGCTCAGGGTGCTTATCGCATGTCAGCGAGAGAATTGTACATCGAAGTAAAAAATATTGAACAGGAAATAAAAAAAGATTTAGAGCATCATAGAGAGGTCCAATATCAGTCAAAAATTCCGATAAATAAAGAGATAAGGGATATATTTGAGAAGTGGAGAAGAGGCGATAAATAGCAAAAGCCATATTGACGCTTTTGAAACGCTTACTGTATAATATTTCTATATTTAGGTACCACAGTCGGAGGGATCCTGAGTGAGCATCGGACAAATGAAGACAGGCATCGAGAAGTTGGATTTCAGTCAACTTGATGACGAAGAAATCATTGAGCGGATTAACCACGGGCAAGTCCAGGCTCTAGATTTTTTGATTGATAAGTACAAGAATTTCGTTCGTGCCAAAGCACGGACGTATTTCCTCATTGGTGCAGATCGGGAAGACATTGTACAAGAAGGAATGATTGGCCTTTACAAAGCAATTCGTGATTATCAAGGGGACAAGCTTTCTTCTTTCAAAGCCTTTGCCGAATTATGCGTCACTCGTCAAATTATTACCGCAATTAAAACCGCCACCCGCCAGAAACATATTCCACTTAACTCATACGTTTCTTTAGACAAGCCGATCTTCGATGAAGAAGCGGATCGGACTTTATTAGATGTGATTGCAGGATCAAAGGCTATTGATCCACAGGAACTGATGGTAAATAAAGAACGATTTGGAGACATCGAAGAGAAAATTTCCGAGCTGCTGAGTGAACTGGAGCAGCAAGTCCTCTCACTGTACTTAGACGGGAAAACTTATCAGGAAATCTCCGTAGAACTGAAGAGGCATGTTAAATCTATTGATAATGCGCTGCAGCGTGTCAAACGCAAGTTAGAGAGATATATAGAATTCTCAGAAACGACATAATGAACCCGCAATTGACACTATGTTGTAAGCGTGCTACATTAGTGAAAGTGAATAAACCTCCAGATGAGGTGACTGTCGTTGAGAAAAAAAGCTATATTAGCCTGTATACAATGCCATAGCCGCAATTACACTACAAATATAAATCGCTCCAATCAATCTGAACGTTTAGAAGTTCGCAAATTTTGCAAGACTTGTGGTGAACACACTCTTCATCGCGAAACAAAGTAGAGGATGAAGCCGGTTGGCGTAAGTTTGGGGGTAGTACGATCATGTTTAAATTCTTGAAAAATGTATCTCGTGAAATGCGTAAGGTTAGCTGGCCTAAAGGGCAGGAATTAACGAAGTATACCATTACCGTACTTTTTACCGTAGCTTTCGTATCTGTGTTTTTTGCAGTAGTTGACATGGGCATTACACAAATACTTGAACTTATTCCGAGCTAATAGTACAGTCAATTTTGTGATATACTAGTTAATAGTCTTGAACAAAAACCCGTCTAACGGGTTTTTTCATGTTGGAAATAATTTTAAAAATGAACGATAAGGGAGGGAAGGGCAAGCCACTTGTCCTGTATAAATGGAAAAAAGATGGTATGTGGTTCACACGTATTCAGGTTATGAAAACAAGGTGAAGACTAATTTAGAGAAGCGAGTCGAGTCGATGGGAATGGAAGATAAGATTTTCCGTGTCCTTGTTCCTGAAGATGAAGAAACGGAAATTAAGAATGGCAAGCGTAAAGTGAATAAGAAAAAAGTTTTCCCTGGGTATGTTATTGCCGAAATGGTCATGACAGATGATTCCTGGTATGTAGTGAGAAACACGCCTGGAGTAACTGGATTCGTTGGTTCAACAGGATCAGGTTCTAAGCCGATCCCTCTCTTACCTGAAGAAGCCGAGACCGTACTGAAACGTATGGGCATGACCGAGCCGACTAAAGCTGACGTTGATTTCGAAGTGAAGGAAAGTGTCAAAGTTACAGACGGACCTTTCGCGAACTTCACAGGTACGATTGAATATATTGATATCGACAAACAAAAGGTGAAGGTTCACGTAAACATGTTCGGACGGGAAACGCCGGTTGAACTTGATTTTTCACAAATTGAGAAATTATAATTTTCTCCCCCCCCTTGCATTATCATTAAATAAATGCTAGAATTCTTATGTTCTTTATGTGCCTCAGAAACGAGGCGTTAATGCATATTGCGTTGAGTGGGAGGGGAAAACCCTATTACCACATCACGGACTTTAAGGAGGTGTGTCTCGTGGCTAAAAAAGTTATTAAAGTTGTAAAGCTACAGATTCCAGCAGGTAAAGCAAACCCAGCTCCACCGGTAGGACCGGCACTAGGACAAGCGGGTATTAATATCATGGGCTTCTGTAAAGAATTTAACGCTAAAACACAAGATCAAGCAGGAATGATTATTCCAGTTGAGATCTCTGTTTTTGAAGATCGTTCTTTTACATTTGTTACAAAAACTCCACCAGCTGCTGTTCTACTTAAGAAAGCAGCGGGAATCGAATCAGGTTCAGGTGAGCCTAACCGTAACAAGGTAGCTTCTGTTAAACGCGATCAAGTAAAAGAAATCGCTGAAACAAAAATGCCTGACTTGAACGCTGCTGACGTTGAAGCTGCAATGCGTATGGTTGAAGGTACAGCGCGCAGCATGGGAATCACAGTTGAAGACTAATCCCACAGCGTCACTCTAATGGAGTTGAAGGTTGCGACACAGGAGTGATCCTCGTTCGCAACCTTTATTCGTGGGAGGTTAATCCGTTAAAACCACAATGAGGAGGAAATTAATAATGGCTAAGAAAAGCAAAAAGCAGCAAGAACTGCAAAAACTTGTTGATCGTACAAAAGCTTATGAAGTAAATGAAGCAATCAGCCTTGTGAAAGAAACATCTAAAGCTGGCTTTGATGAAACAGTTGAAGCGGCGTTCCGTCTTGGTGTAGACCCTAAGAAAGCGGATCAGCAAATCCGCGGCGCGATGGTTCTTCCGCATGGTACAGGTAAATCCCAGCGTGTGCTTGTTTTCGCTAAAGGTGATAAAGCGAAAGAAGCAGAAGCTGCAGGAGCAGATTACGTAGGAGAGCAGGACTTGATTAGCCAAATTAATCAAGGGTGGTTCGAATTCGACGTAGTTGTAGCAACGCCTGATATGATGGCTGAAGTTGGTAAGCTTGGTCGTGTACTTGGACCAAAAGGTCTTATGCCTAACCCTAAAACGGGCACAGTAACTTTTGAAGTTGAAAAAGCGGTGAATGAAATCAAAGCAGGTAAAGTAGAATACCGTGTTGATAAAGCTGCGAATATCCATGTGCCAATTGGAAAAGCTTCATTTGATCAGGAAAAGCTTAAAGAAAACTTCGAAGCAATTACTGATGCACTGGTTAAGGCTAAGCCTCAAGCTGCGAAAGGTACTTATATGCGTAACGCTGCAGTATCTTCCACAATGGGCCCTGGCATCAAGGTTGATGTTTCCAGCTACACTAAGTAATTAATAGTTGACTTTCCGTTTTTGATTAACTATAATTAGAAACGTTGTATAAATTAAATACGTTATACCGAAGACAGCAGGCGCGGACTGCCGCTTAATTTCCTGCCGAGGTGTGTGTGAATAAACATTGCAGCATAGTGCTGCTTTGGCATACGTACCTCCATGTCTTCATGGAGGTACTTTTATTTTATGTAAAACACGAGCTCCAATCGGTATGATGCTAAGTCAATAGGAGGTGGAATGATGAGCAACATTATTGAGCAAAAGCAGCAGGTTGTTACAGAAATCGCTGAGAAGCTTCGCAACAGTAAATCTGCTGTACTAGTAGACTACCGCGGTCTTGATGTTTCTGAAGTTACTGAGCTTCGTAGTCAACTGCGTGAAGCTGGTGTAGACTTCAAAGTGTACAAAAACACGATGACTCGCCGTGCTACTGCGGAAACTGAACTAACTGAGCTTGATGAAGTCCTGACTGGACCGACTGCTCTGGCAACTAGTGAGGATGACGCTGTATCTCCAGCTAAAATCTTGAACAACTTTGCGAAAGATCATAACAGCCTTGAACTTAAAGGCGGCGTGATCGAAGGAAAAGTTGCTACTCTTGAGCAAATCAAAGAGCTTGCTACTCTTCCAAACTACGAGGGACTTGTTTCTATGTTCCTAAGCGTGCTTCAAGCACCAGTACGAAACTTCGCATATGCGACAAAAGCAATTGCGGACCAAAAAGAAGAAGAAAGTGCATAAGCTTGCACTCGTTTACGGCTAATAAAAATATTTTAAAATCTAAGGAGGAAATTTCTCATGTCTAACGAACAAATTATCGAAGCGATTAAAGAAATGTCTGTTCTTGAGCTTAACGATCTAGTTAAAGCAATTGAAGAAGAATTTGGTGTGTCTGCTGCAGCTCCAGTTGCGGTTGGCGGCGCTGCTGCAGGTGGCGAAGTTGAAGAAGAGAAAACTGATTTTGATGTAGTACTAGAATCTGCTGGAAGCTCTAAGATTAAAGTAGTTAAAGCAGTTCGCGAAATCACTGGTCTTGGTCTTAAAGACGCTAAAGAGCTAGTTGATAACGCTCCTAAGCCAGTTAAAGAAGGCGCTTCTAAAGAAGAAGCTGAAGAAATCAAGTCTAAGCTTGAAGAGGCTGGCGCTTCTGTAGAACTTAAGTAATTGATAGATTGAAGTAAAGCTCGCTGATTATCGGCGGGCTTTCTTTTTCCTTATCCTCCTTATAAGAAGGTGTATAGAATGTCGGAACATTACTATTCTAAATCAACGAGTACTAAGAGCGAGGAAAGGTCATGGACGTTCAGGCTGAGAGAAGAAACCTTCACTTTTACAACGGACCATGCAGTATTTTCTAAATCTGAGGTTGATTTTGGCTCAAGGGTCCTTCTTGATGCTTATACATCTCCTGATATCGATGGGGACATTTTAGATCTGGGCTGTGGTTATGGACCGATTGGTCTGGCAATTGCTAAAGGTGCTCCAGATCGAAGAGTATATATGGTGGATGTGAATGAGCGGGCATTAGAGCTGGCACGCAAGAACGCCGAACAGAATGAAGTGGAGAACGTAACGATTAAGGAAAGTGATCGATTCTCTAATTTAGAGAATCATTCCTTTGCAGCAATCGTAACCAATCCTCCCATCCGTGCTGGCAAACAAGTGGTACACGCTATGTTTACAGAATCGTTTGCTTCTTTAAAGCCGCAGGGTGAATTGTGGGTTGTCATTCAGAAAAAACAAGGAGCCCCATCTGCAAAAGAGAAATTGGAAGAGATGTTTGGAAGCGTGGAATTAGTAGTGAAGAAAAAAGGTTACTATATTCTCAAAGCTAAAAAGGTTTGACTCGGTTTTTTGTATATGGTATTATTGAAAAATGCCAATATGACCTTTTTGTTGTCAAGTCTTTTTTTCATCCCGTGTATAAAAGGGTGAAAACTGGATAGAATGGTAAATCATACCTATAAAGTGAAATGAGGTTTTTACTTGAAAACCCTTTTTCTTTTTTGTCTAACGTTAGAGAGAAATGAAGAAACACCATTCGCCGAATTGCGAATGTTTAAATAGTGCTTGTGGCAAGATCAACCGCAAGCCTGTTCGGCATGTCTTTGCCGAACCCTTTTTTCGTTTTAAAAATGCTTGATTGAAGGGGTGAATCAGTTGACAGGTCAACTAGTTCAATATGGACGACACCGCCAACGCAGAAGTTACGCACGTATCAGTGAGGTATTAGACTTACCGAACCTCATTGAAATTCAAACTGCTTCTTATGAATGGTTCTTAGAAGAAGGTTTGAAAGAGATGTTTAAAGACATCTCGCCAATCGAAGATTTCACTGGCAATCTGTCACTTGAATTCGTAGATTACAGCTTAGGGGAGCCCAAATATCCGGTCGATGAATCGAAAGACCGTGACGTTACGTACAATGCTCCGCTCCGCGTGAAAGTACGTCTTCTTAATAATGAAACAGGTGAAGTGAAAGAACAAGAAGTATTTATGGGGGATTTCCCATTAATGACCGATACCGGTACATTTATTATTAATGGTGCTGAGCGAGTCATTGTATCTCAACTTGTTCGCTCTCCTAGTGTCTATTTTAATGACAAAATAGATAAGAATGGAAAGCGTGGATATACAGCTACGGTTATTCCGAACCGTGGAGCTTGGTTAGAATTTGAAACGGATGCTAAAGATGTAGTTCATGTTCGAATTGATCGTACACGTAAGCTTCCGATTACTGTATTACTTCGAGCGTTAGGATTTGGAACGGATCAAGAAATTATTGATTTGATCGGTGACAATGAATATTTGAAGAATACGTTAGAGAAAGACAACACTGAAACTAGTGAGAAAGCATTACTAGAAATTTATGAACGCCTCCGCCCTGGTGAGCCGCCGACGGTAGAAAATGCGAAAAGCCTGCTGGTTTCCCGCTTCTTCGATCCAAAGCGTTATGACCTGGCCCGCGTAGGACGTTATAAGATGAATAAAAAGCTTCACATTAAAGAACGCCTCTTCAATCAAACACTGGCAGAAACACTAGTGGATGAAGAAACAGGTGAAGTTTTAGCAGAAAAAGGGTCTAAAATTGACCGCCGCTTGCTGGACCGTTTAATTCCGCACTTTAACAATCAGGAAGAAACGATGGGCGAGCAGACGCTTGAGCCTGTTGACGGAGTTCTGGAAGACCCAATTCGCGTTCAATCTGTGAAAATAGTAGACCCGACTGATCCTGAAGGGGAACGTTCGATCAACGTTATCGGCAATGCCAATATTGATCGTGACGTAAAACACATTACGCCTGCAGACATTCTTTCTTCGATCAGTTATTTCTTCAACCTGCTTCACACAGTTGGAGGAACAGATGACATTGACCACTTAGGAAACCGTCGTCTTCGTTCAGTGGGTGAATTGCTGCAGAACCAGTTCCGTATTGGGCTTTCCCGTATGGAGCGTGTTGTTCGGGAGCGCATGTCTATTCAAGATACGTCATCCATCACACCACAGCAGCTGATTAACATTCGTCCTGTGATCGCGTCGATTAAAGAATTCTTCGGAAGCTCTCAGCTTTCACAGTTTATGGATCAGACAAACCCGCTTGCAGAGTTAACGCATAAGCGTCGTCTTTCAGCGCTTGGACCGGGTGGTTTGACGCGTGAGCGTGCAGGGTTTGAAGTTCGTGACGTACACTATTCCCACTATGGGCGTATGTGTCCGATCGAAACACCGGAAGGGCCAAACATTGGTTTGATTAACTCCTTATCTTCTTATGCGAAGGTAAACGAGTTCGGATTTATTGAAACGCCTTACCGCCGTGTAGACCCTGAGACAAACCAGGTTACTTCTCATTTTGATTATTTAACAGCTGATGAAGAAGACCACTATGTTGTCGCACAGGCCAACGCTAAGTTAAACGAAGACGGTTCCTTTACAGATGAAGAAGTTATTGCTCGTTTCCGTGGGGAAAACACAGTAGTAAGCCGTGAACGTCTCGATTACATGGACGTCTCACCTAAGCAGGTTGTATCTGCGGCAACTGCGTGTATTCCTTTCCTTGAGAATGATGACTCCAACCGTTCCTTGATGGGTGCGAACATGCAGCGTCAAGCAGTGCCTCTTTTAAAACCAGATGCGCCGCTTGTAGGAACAGGTATGGAATATGTCTCAGGTAAAGACTCCGGAGCTGCGGTAATCTGCCGTCATGAAGGTGTCGTAGAAAGAGTAGAAGCAAAAGAAGTTCTTGTCCGCCGTATTTCTGAAGTAGATGGAAAAGAAGTAGAAGGTGACTTAGATCGTTACCGTCTACAGAAATTCATCCGCTCTAACCAGGGAAGCTGCTATAATCAGCGCCCAATTGTTTCTAAAGGAGACCGGGTTGTAAAAGGTGAAATCCTTGCAGATGGACCTTCGATGGACATGGGTGAGCTGGCGCTTGGTCAGAACCCGCTTGTCGCATTCATGACCTGGGATGGTTATAACTACGAGGATGCTGTCATTATGAGTGAACGCCTGGTGAAAGATGACGTATACACCTCTATTCATATCGAAGAGTATGAATCAGAAGCGCGTGATACGAAGCTCGGGCCAGAAGAAATCACACGTGACATTCCTAACGTAGGGGAAGATGCCTTACGAGACTTAGACGAACGCGGGATTATCCGTATCGGTGCTGAAGTAAGTGATGGCGACCTGCTGGTAGGTAAGGTGACACCTAAAGGGGTTACAGAATTATCAGCAGAAGAGCGGCTGCTTCATGCTATCTTCGGTGAAAAAGCACGTGAAGTCCGTGATACTTCTCTTCGTGTACCTCACGGAGCGGGAGGAATTGTTCTCGATGTGAAAATCTTTAACCGTGAAGACGGTGATGAGCTTCCTCCGGGTGTAAACCAGTTGATCCGTGTTTATATTGTCCAGAAACGTAAAATCTCTGAAGGGGATAAAATGGCTGGACGTCACGGAAACAAAGGTGTTATCTCGAAAATCCTTCCAGAAGAGGACATGCCGTTCTTACCAGATGGAACTCCTGTGGATGTCATGTTGAACCCGCTTGGTGTACCATCCCGTATGAACATCGGGCAGGTACTTGAACTTCACCTCGGTATGGCTGCTCGTCAGCTGGGTATCCGCGTTGCGACCCCAGTATTTGATGGAGCACGTGAGGAGGATGTTTGGGAAACTCTTGATGAGGCCGGTATGGCTCGGGACGCGAAAACAATTCTTTACGATGGAAGAACCGGTGAGCCGTTTGATAACCGCATTTCAGTCGGAGTCATGTATATGATTAAGCTGTCTCACATGGTTGATGACAAACTGCACGCACGTTCCACAGGACCTTATTCTCTGGTTACACAGCAGCCTCTTGGAGGTAAAGCACAGTTTGGTGGTCAGCGTTTCGGTGAGATGGAAGTATGGGCTCTCGAAGCTTATGGAGCCGCTTATACTCTCCAGGAGATCTTAACGGTTAAATCTGATGACGTAGTAGGTCGTGTAAAAACTTATGAAGCTATTGTCAAAGGAGATAACGTACCAGAACCTGGAGTGCCTGAATCCTTTAAAGTTCTTATTAAAGAGCTTCAAAGTTTAGGCATGGACGTTAAGATCTTAAACGGTGAAGACGAAGAAATTGAAATGCGCGATATCGAGGAAGACCAAACACAAGAATCTGAAAATATTAATCTTGAGGAACATTAAGACTAGTTGATAAAGCTTAGGGTAGAACCTGGATACTAAAAGGGAGGTAGGCCCCTTGCTAGATGTAAATAAATTTGAGTATATGAAAATTGGTCTGGCTTCACCTGACAAAATCCGCTCCTGGTCTTACGGAGAGGTGAAGAAGCCGGAAACGATTAATTACCGCACGTTAAAGCCAGAAAAAGACGGCCTGTTCTGTGAACGTATTTTTGGTCCGCAGAAAGATTGGGAATGTCATTGTGGTAAATATAAGCGTGTACGTTACAAAGGGGTCGTTTGTGACCGTTGTGGCGTAGAAGTGACCAAAGCTAAGGTTCGACGTGAGCGCATGGGGCATTTAGAATTAGCTGCCCCTGTCTCTCATATTTGGTACTTCAAAGGAATTCCGAGCCGTATGGGTCTTGTCCTTGATATGTCACCTCGTGCTTTAGAAGAAGTTATATACTTCGCCGCATACATCGTGACTGAACCTGGAGAAACAGCTCTAGATAAGAAGCAGCTTTTATCTGAAAAAGAATACCGCTCTTATCGTGAGAAGTTCGGTAAAGGGTTCCAGGCAGCTATGGGAGCAGAAGCGATTCGCAAGCTTCTTTCCGATATCGACTTGGATGCAGAAGTAGACACGCTTAAAGAAGAATTGAAATCTGCACAGGGACAACGTCGTACTCGTGCAATCAAACGTCTAGAGGTGCTGGAATCGTTCCGTAATTCAGGTAACGATCCATCATGGATGATCCTGGATGTTCTTCCGGTTATTCCGCCGGAACTGCGTCCAATGGTACAGCTGGACGGCGGACGATTTGCTACCTCAGATTTAAACGATCTCTATCGACGGGTAATCAACCGTAACAATCGTTTGAAGCGCCTTCTAGATCTTGGCGCGCCAACGATTATTGTGCAAAACGAAAAACGAATGCTTCAAGAAGCAGTCGATGCTTTGATTGATAATGGACGCCGCGGACGTCCCGTAACCGGTCCAGGAAACCGCCCGCTCAAGTCTCTTTCTCATATGTTAAAAGGGAAGCAGGGTCGTTTCCGTCAAAACTTACTTGGTAAGCGTGTTGACTACTCAGGCCGTTCCGTTATCGTTGTTGGACCGAACCTGAAAATGTATCAGTGCGGCCTGCCAAAAGAGATGGCTCTTGAATTGTTCAAACCGTTTGTAATGAAAGAGCTCGTTTCCCGTGGATTGGCACACAACATTAAATCAGCTAAGCGTAAGATCGAACGAGTGCACCCGGAAGTATGGGATGTACTTGAAGATGTAATTAAGGAGCACCCGGTATTGTTAAACCGTGCCCCGACGCTGCACCGCCTTGGAATTCAGGCATTTGAACCAACATTGGTAGAAGGGCGCGCTATTCGTCTTCACCCGCTCGTTTGTACGGCTTATAACGCTGACTTTGATGGGGACCAAATGGCTGTACACGTACCGCTATCCTCAGAAGCACAGGCAGAAGCGCGCATCCTTATGCTTGCTGCGCAAAACATCCTGAATCCTAAGGATGGAAAACCTGTTGTTACTCCATCTCAGGATATGGTACTCGGTAACTATTATCTTACTCTAGAGCGTGAGAACGCTGTTGGAGAAGGTATGGTCGTCAAAGATCTAAATGAAGCTCTAATGGCTTATCAAAACGGCTATGTCCATCTTCATACACGTGTTGCTGTTCAAGCTAATTCTTTAAATAATGAAACATTTACGGAAGCTCAGAACAACCAACTGTTAGTTACAACTATTGGTAAACTGATCTTTAACGAAATGCTTCCTAACTCGTTCCCTTATATGAACGAACCAACGCAACAGAACCTTGAAATTAAAACTCCTGAACATTACTTTGTTGAAAAAGGAACGAATATCAAGGAAGATATCGCAAACCGTGAACTCGTTCTTCCATTCAAGAAGGGTATTTTAGGAGACATCATTGCCGAAGTATTTAAGCGTTTCTCAATCAGTGAAACATCCAAAATGCTGGACCGAATGAAGGATCTAGGTTTTGCATACTCGACTAAAGCTGGTATTACAGTCGGTGTATCCGATGTTGTAGTATTACCGGAGAAACAAGAAATTCTCGAAGAAGCTCAAGGTAAAGTAGATAAGGTGCTAAAACAGTTCCGTCGTGGTTTAATCACAGAAGAAGAGCGTTATGACCGGGTTATCGAAATTTGGTCAGCTTGTAAAGATGACATTCAGGACCGTCTGATGAATACGCTGAACCCTAGAAACCCAATCTTTATGATGAGTGATTCAGGAGCTCGTGGTAACGCATCTAACTTCACCCAGCTTGCAGGTATGCGTGGTCTTATGGCCAACCCGGCTGGACGGATCATTGAATTGCCGATTAAATCAAGCTTCCGTGAAGGCCTGACAGTACTTGAATACTTCATCTCTACTCACGGTGCACGTAAAGGACTTGCCGATACAGCACTGAAGACGGCTGACTCTGGTTACTTGACTCGTCGTCTTGTAGATGTGGCACAGGATGTTATTGTACGGGAAGAAGATTGTGGAACTGACCGCGGTCTTCCGGTTAGTGCCATTAAAGAAGGCACAGAGACTATCGAACCGCTTGTTGACAGACTTGTGGGACGTACTGCATTCCAGACTGTTACAGATCCTGAGTCTGGCCAAGTTCTTGCTACACGTAATGAAGTGATTTTTGAAGATGCTGCTAAGCAGATTGTTGATGCAGGCATCGAGGAGATCACAATACGTTCTGCGTTTACTTGTAACACCAAGCATGGAGTATGTAAGAAGTGTTACGGACGTAACCTTGCTACTGGCGATGAAGTTGAAGTAGGTGAAGCAGTAGGTATCATTGCTGCCCAGTCTATCGGTGAACCTGGTACACAGCTTACAATGCGTACTTTCCACACAGGCGGGGTTGCAGGAGATGACATCACACAAGGTCTTCCTCGTATTCAGGAAATTGTTGAAGCTAGAAATCCTAAAGGGCAAGCGGTTATCACTGAGATCAAAGGTACGGTCCATGAGATTAACGAAGTGAAAGAGAAACAAGAAATCGTTGTCCAGGGCGCAGTAGAATCTCGTTCTTACACCGCCCCATATGGTTCTAGACTTAAAGTTTCCGTGGGTGATCAAGTAGGAGCAGGCGATGCACTTACTGAAGGTTCTATTGACCCTAAAGAACTCTTAACCGTTCAAGGTCTTGATGGAGTCCAGGAGTATCTATTAAAAGAAGTTCAAAAAGTATATCGTATGCAGGGTGTTGAGATTTCTGATAAGCACGTAGAAGTAATGGTTCGCCAAATGCTTCGTAAGATACGTGTTCTTGATTCCGGAGATACAGATGTACTGCCTGGTTCATTACTTGAAATCCACCAGTTTAAAGAAGCGAACCAACGAGTTCTTATGGAAGGCGGTCAGCCGGCAGTCGGCCGACCAGTTATTCTCGGTATTACCAAAGCGTCCCTAGAAACAGACAGCTTCCTATCTGCCGCATCCTTCCAGGAAACGACTCGTGTCCTGACAGATGCAGCAATTAAAGGTAAACGTGATGAATTGCTAGGCCTTAAAGAGAACGTGATTATCGGTAAACTCGTACCAGCCGGAACAGGCATGACGAAATACCGTAAGATCAAAGCCGAGTCCGAACAGCAGGAAGAGCAAAGCGAACCTGTTGAAGAGGTTACTCAATTCTAAAAAACTTAAGTGAAGTTTAACAGGGGATAAAAATGAGGAAGCATCTTGTTATACTATTTTTAAAATCCAGTTGACAATGGGTTTGAGCTAGTGATAATATAATCAAGGTGCTTCCGTTTATCCATGTTACTTTGGAGGATATGCTGATGTCTTATGAAAAAGTAGCACAGGCTAAATCAGATATAGTCATTGGAACCAAACAAACACTTAAAGCTATGAAAAATGGCGAAGTGATTGAAGTCATTACGGCTGACGATGCTGAACAGTCAATGACATTTAAAGTGGCAAAACTAGCTGCACAATTAAACATTCCTCATACAAAGGTAGAGTCAATGAGAGAGTTAGGTAATGCGTGCGGCATTGATGTTGGAGCTGCGACAGTGGCGATAAAGCAATAAAGTTTTGGCGGTGAATCGCGAAAGCTTTGTTTTTTGCCTTTTTATGAACCACCTGGATGTGTGGTATTAAAAACCGAAGGGAGGATAACAAAATGCCAACAATTAACCAACTAGTTCGTAAAGGACGCGTAAGCAAAAGTAAAAAGTCTGACTCCCCAGCGTTGAACAAAGGCTACAACAGCTATAAGAAACGCATGACAGATCAGTCTTCTCCTCAAAAACGTGGAGTTTGCACACGTGTAGGTACGATGACTCCAAAGAAACCGAACTCTGCACTGCGTAAGTATGCACGTGTTCGTCTAACTAACCAGATTGAAGTTAACGCCTACATTCCTGGAATCGGCCACAACCTTCAAGAACACAGCGTTGTTCTTATCCGTGGCGGACGTGTTAAGGACTTACCTGGTGTCCGCTATCACATCGTTCGCGGTGCATTAGATACTGCAAGCGTAGATGGCCGTATGCAAGGTCGTTCTAAATACGGTACGAAAAAACCTAAGAAATAAAACAATGCTTTTAGCATAATAAATAAATTTCAGGAAAGGAGGGGAACATATGCCACGTAAAGGACCAGTAGCTAAACGTGATGTGTTACCAGATCCAATGTATAACTCTAAGCTTGTTACTCGCCTGATTAACCAGATCATGGTTAACGGACAGCGAGGTAAAGCTCAGAAGATTCTTTATAAATCATTTGAACTTGTACAAGAGCGTAGCGGAAATGACGCTATGGAAACTTTTGATCAAGCAATGAAAAATGTAATGCCAGTACTAGAGGTACGCGCTCGTCGTGTAGGTGGATCCAACTACCAAGTACCAGTGGAGGTTCGCCCTGAGCGCCGCCAGGCACTAGGCCTTCGTTTCATTGTTAACTATGCGCGTCTTCGCGGAGAAAAAACAATGGAAGAGCGTCTTGCTAATGAAATTTTAGATGCTGCAAACAACACGGGTGCTTCAGTTAAGCGCCGTGAAGACATGCATAAAATGGCGGAAGCAAACAAAGCATTCGCTCACTATCGTTGGTAATCATCAACGAATAACACTTTCAATCAGGAAGGAGAAAAAATCATGGCTAGAGAGTTCTCCTTGGAAAAGACTCGTAATATCGGCATCATGGCTCACATCGATGCTGGTAAAACGACAGCTACCGAGCGTATTCTTTTCTACACAGGACGTATCCACAAAATTGGTGAAACTCACGAAGGGGCTTCCCAAATGGACTGGATGGAGCAGGAACAGGAGCGCGGAATTACAATTACTTCCGCTGCGACAACTGCTCAGTGGAAAGACCACCGTATTAACATCATCGATACTCCGGGACACGTAGACTTCACAGTAGAAGTAGAGCGTTCCCTTCGTGTACTTGATGGATCTGTGGCTGTACTTGATGCTCAGTCTGGTGTTGAACCACAAACTGAAACAGTATGGCGTCAGGCTACAACGTACGGTGTTCCACGTATTGTATTCATTAACAAAATGGATAAAGTAGGAGCAGATTTCATCTACTCCTTAGGTACACTGAAAGATCGTCTGGGAGCTAACGCTGCTGCAGTCCAGCTTCCAATTGGTGCAGAGGATGACTTCGAAGGAATCATTGACCTTGTAACAATGGAAGCTTACTACTATATGGATGATCTTGGCACACGTGCTGAGGCTCGTGAGATCCCGGATGAGTACAAAGAGCAGGCGGAAGAGTACCGCGGCATTCTTGTAGAAGCTGTTGCGGAACTTGATGAAGACCTTATGATGAAATATCTTGAAGGGGAAGAAATTTCTAACGAAGAGTTAAAAACGGCTATCCGTACAGCTACTCTAAGTGTTGATTTCTACCCGGTATTCTGTGGTTCTGCATTCAAAAACAAAGGGGTTCAGCTTCTAATTGATGGAGTAATTGATTACCTTCCATCTCCATTAGATGTACCTCCTATTGAAGGTCATATTCCACAAACAGAAGAAGAAGTTGTGCGTAAAGCAGACGACAAAGAGCCTTTCTCTGCATTGGCATTTAAAGTTGCAACTGACCCTTATGTTGGTAAACTTACATTCTTCCGTGTTTATTCCGGTACACTATCATCTGGTTCTTACGTGAAGAACTCTACGAAAGATAAGCGTGAGCGAGTAGGACGTATCCTGCAAATGCATGCCAACTCTCGTGAAGAGATCTCCACTGTATATGCTGGTGATATTGCTGGTGCTGTAGGTCTTAAAGACACGGGTACAGGCGATACTCTATGTGATGAAAAGAGTCTTGTTATTCTTGAATCTATGGAATTCCCTGAACCGGTTATCTCTGTTGCGATCGAGCCTAAATCCAAGGCTGACCAGGACAAAATGGCTGTGGCCCTTGGAAAGTTAGCTGAAGAGGATCCAACCTTCCAGACTGAAACTAACGTCGAAACAGGTCAAACAATCATCGCTGGTATGGGTGAACTTCACCTTGACATCATTGTTGACCGTCTGAAGCGTGAGTTTAAAGTCGAAGCAAACATCGGTGCTCCACAGGTTGCTTACCGTGAAACTTTCCGTGGAAGTGCACAGGTTGAAGGTAAGTTCGTACGTCAATCCGGTGGTCGTGGACAATTTGGTCACGTATGGGTTGAGTTCGAACCTAACGAAGAAGGCGCTGGCTTCGAATTCGTAAACAAAATCGTTGGTGGTGTAGTACCGCGTGAATACATCCCTTCAGTTGAACAAGGAATTAAACAATCGATGGAGAATGGTGTACTTGCCGGATACCCAATGGTTGACATCAAAGCCACTCTTTATGATGGTTCTTACCACGATGTTGACTCTAACGAAATGGCCTTTAAAGTAGCCGCGTCAATGGCACTTAAAGAAGCTAAGAACAAATGTAAACCAGTTCTTCTGGAACCAATGATGAAAGTTGAAGTTGTAATTCCTGAAGAATATATGGGAGATATCATGGGTGACGTTACTTCACGTCGCGGACGTGTTGAAGGTATGGAAACTCGTGGTTCTGCACAAGTGGTTAAAGCCTTTGTTCCACTTTCAGAAATGTTCGGTTATGCAACGTCCCTTCGTTCCAACACTCAAGGTCGCGGAACGTACACTATGCACTTCGACCACTACGAAGAAGTACCGAAGAGCATCTCTGAAGAAATCATCAAGAAAAATGCTGGTGAATAATTGATTTTTTTGCAAAGTTAAAGTATAACTTGTATTGTAAGCATAGGGGTTGAATGCCCCTACTGCTTCACATAAAAATTAAGTTTAAAAATACACTTTGTATTTATTTAAAGGAGGAAATATAGAATGGGTAAAGAAAAATTTGACCGTTCCAAGTCCCACGTTAACATTGGTACTATTGGACACGTTGACCACGGTAAAACTACATTAACTGCAGCTATTACTACTGTACTTCACAAAAGATCAGGTGAAGGTTCAGCAATGGCTTACGACATGATCGACGGAGCTCCAGAAGAGCGCGAGCGTGGAATTACAATCTCCACTGCCCACGTTGAGTATGAAACTGAAAACCGCCACTATGCACACGTTGACTGCCCAGGTCACGCTGACTATGTTAAAAACATGATCACTGGTGCTGCACAGATGGACGGAGCGATCCTTGTAGTATCTGCTGCTGACGGCCCAATGCCACAAACTCGTGAGCACATCCTACTATCTCGTCAAGTTGGTGTACCTGCCATCGTTGTATTCTTAAACAAAGTGGACATGGTAGACGACGAAGAGCTTCTTGAGCTAGTTGAAATGGAAGTTCGCGACCTTCTTTCTGAATATGACTTCGAAGGTGACGATGTACCAGTAATCAGCGGTTCTGCTCTTAAAGCTCTTGAAGGTGACGAAAAGTATGAGCAAGCTATTTACGACCTTATGGACGCAGTAGACGAGCACATTCCTAACCCTGAGCGTGACGTTGACCAGCCATTCATGATGCCAGTTGAGGACGTATTCTCAATCACTGGTCGTGGTACTGTTGCAACTGGACGTGTTGAGCGTGGACAAGTTAAAGTCGGTGACGAAGTTGAAATCATCGGTCTTGCTCCAGAAGCTAAGAAAACTACAATCACTGGTGTTGAAATGTTCCGTAAGCTTCTTGACTATGCTGAAGCTGGCGACAACATTGGTGCACTTCTACGTGGTGTTGACCGCGAACAGATCAACCGTGGTCAAGTACTAGCTAAGCCTGGTTCTATCACTCCACACACTAAGTTCCAAGCAGAGGTTTATGTACTATCTAAAGACGAAGGTGGACGTCACACTCCATTCTTCTCTAACTACCGCCCTCAGTTCTACTTCCGTACAACTGACGTAACTGGAGTTATTCAACTTCCAGAAGGCGTAGAGATGGTAATGCCTGGTGATAACGTTGAAATGACAGTTGAACTTATTTCTCCAATCGCGATTGAAGATGGAACTAAGTTCTCTATCCGTGAAGGCGGCCGTACTGTAGGCGCTGGCGTTGTTGCTAAAATCACTGAATAATAATTGTTAGATAGAACAAGCAGCACTCTTTGAGTGACTGCTTGTTTTTTTGTGCTGCCATGCATTTTGGACAGATGTCGAGAGGCTAAGGGAAACCTTTGCACACTGCCATTCTATTTAAGCTTAGAAGAAGATGCTTTTCACCTGGTAAAAGATAGATGGTTTGAATCGTGTGTATGTTCTTTGTTTCAGCCTCTTGATATATTAATCAACCGAATTAAAGTTTTTTTATCTCATAATTTCCGTTCTTTTACTTACCAATTTACAAGAAAGCCTTCCATATGATGCAGTAATATTCTTTATTTAGAAGTTGAAAAGAAAATTGTTTAACCTTGTTGAAATTGCCTATAATTCTTAGTATAATATTTTGAGGTGTTCATAGATAAATATTTATGAAAATCTCTTGCATTGACTACATTTCTTCTATATAATGAGTAATGTTGGTCATAAAAGGCGATGATGCGAAAGGTTGTTGACACACCCGGCCCCTTTGCCATGGCTGGTGAGTCGAGAAAATTTTCGCGGAGAATGTCTATTTAAAAAAATGGGCGAAGAAGGAGGGAAAATAATGGCAAAAGAAAAAATTCGTATTCGTTTAAAGGCGTATGATCACAGGGTTCTTGATCAGTCCGCAGAAAAAATCGTAGACACGGCGAAGCGCTCTGGAGCAAACGTATCTGGTCCAATCCCGCTTCCAACTGAGAAGTCTGTCTACACAGTGCTTCGTGCGACTCACAAGTATAAAGATGCTCGTGAACAGTTCGAAATGCGCACACACAAACGTCTAATCGACATTGTTAATCCAACGCCGCAGACGGTTGATTCGCTAATGCGTCTTGATCTGCCTTCTGGTGTGGATATTGAAATTAAACTATAAAAATTTGAACTTATAATAGGAGGTGTAACGGATGACGAAAGGAATCTTAGGACGTAAAGTCGGGATGACTCAAATCTTCTCTGAAGATGGAGAGCTTATTCCAGTAACAGTAGTTGAAGCGGAGCCAAACGTTGTTTTGCAAAAGAAAACTACTGAAAACGACGGCTATGACGCTCTTCAACTAGGTTTTGCTGATCAGAAATCGAACCGATTGAAGAAAGCCGATCAAGGCCACGCTGAGAAAGCAAGCACATCACCTAAGCGCTACATTCGTGAATTCCGTAATACAAACCTTGATGACTATGAATTAGGTCAAGAGGTCAAGGTGGATATTTTCGAAGCTGGAGATGTAATTGATGTAACAGGAACTTCTAAAGGGAAAGGTTTTCAAGGTGCTATCAAACGCCATAACCAATCCCGCGGCCCAATGAGCCACGGTTCCCGTTTCCACCGTCGATCTGGTTCCATGGGGCAGGGTGCTGACCCATCAAGAGTCTTTAAAGGTAAAGGCCTTGCAGGACAAATGGGTGGAGAACAAGTGACTCTACAAAACCTTGAAGTAGTAAAAGTAGACGCAGAGCGTAACCTACTTTTAGTTAAAGGTAATGTACCTGGACCGAAAAAATCTTACGTTAAAGTTACAAGTGCAGTTAAGGCTAGCAAATAATTAAAGGAAGGGAGGATATGTCATGCCTAAAGTAGCACTATTAAACCAAAGCGGCTCTAAAGTTGGAGATATCGAACTTAATGATGCTGTTTTTGGTGTTGAACCAAACACTCATGTTTTACATGAAGCAGCTGTGGCCCAGCAAGCATCTTTGCGTCAAGGGACACACAAAGTTAAAAACCGTTCTGAAGTAAGTGGCGGCGGTCGTAAACCATGGCGCCAAAAAGGTACTGGACGTGCGCGTCAAGGTACTATTCGTGCACCACAATGGGTAGGTGGAGGAACTGTATTTGGTCCTACACCACGTAGCTACAGCTACAAGCTTCCTAGGAAGATTCGTCGTTTAGCTCTTCAATCTGCTTACTCTTCTAAAGTTCAAGAGGACAATGTGATCGTACTTGAAGATCTTTCTCTTGATGCACCGAAGACGAAAGAAGTAGTAAACATTCTTAAAGGGCTAGAAGTGAACGAGAAGGCTCTGATTGTTACAGCAGACAAGAACGAAAATGTTGTTCTTTCTTCCAATAATATTCCTACAGTCAGTGTAACTACTGTAGATCAAGTAAGTGTGTTAGATTTACTAACGCATGACAAGCTTATCCTAACGAAGGAAGCAGCTGAAAAAGCAGGGGAGGTGCTCTCATAATGAAAGAACCACGCGATATTATTAAACGCCCTGTCATTACTGAACATTCTGCTGACCTTATGGAAGAAAAGAAATATACGTTTGAAGTGAGCACACATGCTAACAAAACAGAAATCAAAAATGCTGTAGAAGAAATTTTTGGTGTTAAGGTAGCTGGCGTGAACACAATGAACCTAAAAGGTAAATTCAAGCGCATGGGCCGTTACGGCGGATATCGTTCTGACCGTAAGAAAGCAGTTATTACGTTGACTGAAGACAGTGAAGAACTAGAATTCTTTGAAGTATAAAAACAAATTTTGTAAGTGAAGGAGGGAAAAAAGATGGCGATTAAAAAGTTCCGACCAATTACTAACGGTCGTCGACACATGACAGTATCTGATTTCGCTGAAATCACTACTGACAAACCTGAACGCTCCCTAGTTACTCCGCTTCACAAACGTGGAGGACGTAACAACCAGGGCAGGCTGACAGTTCGTCATCAGGGCGGAGGTCACAAGCGTCAATACCGTATCATCGACTTTAAGCGTGATAAAGATGGAATACCTGGACGCGTTGCTACGATCGAATACGATCCAAACCGCTCCGCTAACATTGCACTAATTAACTACGTTGACGGTGAGAAGCGTTACATCCTGGCTCCTAAGGGTCTTAAAGTGGGTAACGAAATCATCTCTGGTCAAGGATCTGACATTAAAACTGGTAATGCTCTTCAACTGAAGGATATTCCTGTTGGTACAATCGTACACAACGTTGAGCTTAAGCCAGGACGCGGAGGTCAGCTTGTACGTTCAGCTGGTGCTTCAGCACAAATCCTTGGACGTGAAGAAAAATACACACTGGTACGTCTTACTTCTGGTGAAGTTCGCCTGGTACTAAGCACTTGCCGTGCAACAATCGGCCAAGTTGGTAACCTTGAGCATGAGCTTATCAGTGTAGGTAAAGCAGGACGTTCTCGTTGGCAAGGCAAGCGCCCGACTGTTCGTGGTTCTGTTATGAACCCTAGCGATCACCCACACGGTGGTGGTGAAGGACGTGCGCCAATCGGCCGACCTTCTCCAGTATCTCCATGGGGTAAACCAACTCTTGGTTACAAGACTCGTCAGCGCAACAAGCCGTCTGATAAATATATCGTTCGTAGAAGAGGTAAAAAATAAACGGGATTGAACGACGGGTAACAATCCCCGTCTCTCAATCGCGAAGGGAGGTTTATTCATGGGCCGCAGCCTAAAAAAGGGACCTTTTGTAGATGACCATTTGATGAAAAAAGTTGAAAAGTTGAACGAAGACAGCAAGAACCAGGTGATCAAGACTTGGTCACGACGTTCTACCATCTTCCCAAACTTTGTTGGACACACAATTGCCGTCTATGACGGACGCAAACATGTACCTGTATACGTGACTGAAGACATGGTAGGTCACAAACTTGGTGAATTCGCGCCAACCCGTACGTTTAAAGGGCACTCTGGTGACGATAAGAAAACAAAACGCTAAAGTAGAGAGGAGGCACTCTAATGCAAGCTAAAGCAGTTGCTAAAACCGTTCGTATTGCTCCTCGTAAAGCTCGTCTAGTAATTGATTTAATCCGAGGAAAAAACGTAGGTGACGCGATCGCAACATTGCGCTTAACTCAGCGCGGCGCTTCTCCAGTAATCGAGAAGGTGCTTAAATCTGCGATTGCAAATGCTGAACACAATTATGAAATGGATCCGGACAATTTATATGTTTCCGAAGCGTTTGTAAATGAAGGTGTAACACTTAAACGTTTCCGTCCACGTGCTATGGGACGTGCAAGCCAAATCAACAAACGTACCAGCCACATTACAGTGGTCGTATCAGAAAAGAAGGAGGGATAATCAGTGGGTCAAAAAGTTAATCCGGTAGGTCTTCGTATCGGCGTTATCCGTGACTGGGAGTCAAAATGGTACGCTGGCAAAGACTACGCTGACTTATTGCATGAAGACATTAAGATTCGTGAATATACAGAAGAACGTCTTAAAGACGCTGCCGTTTCTACAATTGAAATCGAACGTGCAGCAAACCGTGTGAACATTTCTATTCACACTGGGAAACCAGGTATGGTTATCGGTAAAGGCGGTTCAGAAGTTGAAGCACTTCGTAAATCGCTGAACGATCTGACTGGCAAAAGAGTTCACATCAACATCGTTGAGGTGAAGAAGCCTGATTTGAACGCTACTCTTGTAGCTGACAATATTGCACGTCAATTGGAGAACCGTGTGTCTTTCCGTCGTGCTCAAAAACAAACCATCCAACGCGCAATGCGTGCAGGAGCTAAAGGTATCCGTACGCAGGTATCAGGACGTCTTGGCGGCGCTGATATTGCTCGTGCTGAATATTACAGTGAAGGAACAGTACCACTTCACACACTTCGCGCAGATATCGATTACGGAACTGCAGAAGCTGACACAACTTACGGTAAGCTTGGTGTTAAAGTGTGGATTTATCGTGGAGAAGTCCTTCCAACTAAAAACGAAAAATAAGGAAGGGGGAACAGCATTATGTTAATGCCTAAACGTGTTAAATATCGTCGTCAACACCGTGCCAGCCTAAAAGGTCGTGCGAAAGGCGGCACATCCGTATCATTTGGAGAATATGGACTACAAGCAATTGATCCTGCCTGGATCACTGCTCGTCAAATCGAAGCAGCGCGTATCGCTATGACTCGTTACATGAAGCGTGGCGGTAAAGTATGGATCAAAATCTTCCCAGACAAACCTTATACTGCTAAACCCCTGGAAGTACGTATGGGTTCCGGTAAAGGTGCTCCTGAAGGTTTTGTCGCTGTTGTTAAACCAGGAAAAATTTTGTTCGAGATCGCAGGTGTATCTGAAGAGGTTGCGCGCGAAGCACTGCGTCTTGCTTCTCACAAACTGCCGATCAGAACTAAATTTGTAAAACGTGAAGAAATTGGTGGTGAAATCAATGAAGGCTAATGAAATCCGTGAATTAACCACTGCCGAAATTGAACAAAAAGTAAAGTCTTTGAAAGAAGAACTTTTTAACCTACGTTTCCAGCTGGCAACAGGTCAACTTGAGAACACTGCGCGCATTCGCGAAGTTCGCAAGTCTATCGCTCGTATGAAATCTGTTGCTCGCGAACGTGAGCTAGGCGTAAATAACTAATAGATGAGAGGAGGTCACCCTCACATGAGTGAACGTAACGATCGTAAAGTTTATACTGGCCGTGTAGTGTCTGACAAAATGGATAAAACAATCACTGTTCTAGTTGAAACTTATAAATTCCACAAGCTTTATGGCAAGCGCGTAAAGTATTCAAAGAAATTCAAGACTCATGACGAAAACAACCAGGCTAAAAATGGAGACATCGTGCGCATTATGGAAACTCGTCCATTATCCGCAACGAAGCGTTTTCGTTTAGTAGAAGTTGTAGAAGAGTCTGTTATTATTTAATATAGTTCGCTCGGATAGATTCCGAAGGGAGGTTACAGTGTATGATTCAACAGGAGACTCGTTTGAAAGTAGCCGACAACTCTGGTGCACGTGAAATCCAAACCATCAAAGTATTGGGTGGATCCGGCCGTAAGACTGCTAACATCGGTGATATTATCACTGCTACAGTGAAACAGGCAACACCAGGGGGCGTTGTTAAAAAAGGTGAAATTGTAAAAGCCGTAATTGTACGTTCTAAGAGCGGTATGCGTCGTAAGGATGGTTCTTACATCCGTTTTGATGAGAATGCAGCCGTGATTGTACGTGATGATAAAGGTCCTCGAGGTACTCGTATCTTTGGACCAGTTGCTCGTGAACTTCGTGATGCTCGATTCATGAAGATCGTATCACTAGCTCCAGAAGTATTATAAATCGTTGAAATGAAAAGCCTTGTTAAGGAGGTGCGCGAAGCATGCACGTGAAAAAAGGTGACAAAGTAATGGTTATTTCCGGCAAGGACAAAGGAAAGCAAGGAACAATCCTTGAAGCTTATCCGAAAAAAGATCGTGTTCTTGTTGAAGGAATTAACGAAGTGAAGAAACACGCGAAGCCTTCTCAAGATAACCCACAAGGTGGGATTCTTACACAAGAAGCGCCGATTCACGTCTCAAACGTTATGCCGATTGATCCAAAATCCGGCGAACCAACTCGTGTTGGTTATAAAGTTGAAGACGGTAAGAAAGTTCGTATCGCGAAAAAATCTGGTGAAGCATTAGATAAATAATCCAGTGACGAAAGGAGGGCCACTTGATGAACGAACTTAAGAGAAAATATCAAGAAGAAGTTGTGCCATCTATGATGAGCAAGTTTAACTATGACTCTGTGATGCAGGCGCCTAAAATCGAGAAAATCGTAATTAACATGGGTGTTGGTGACGCTGTTCAAAACGCGAAAGCACTTGACACAGCTGTAGAGGAACTATCTCAAATCTCTGGTCAAAAGCCAGTGGTTACAAAAGCTAAGAAATCTATCGCGGGATTCCGTCTGCGTGAAGGTATGCCAATCGGTGCGAAGGTAACATTACGTGGAGAGCGTATGTACGAATTCTTCGAAAAACTTATTGCTGTATCTTTACCACGTGTTCGTGACTTCCGTGGGATCTCAAAGAAAGCTTTTGACGGTCGTGGAAACTACACACTAGGTGTAAAAGAACAGTTGATTTTCCCAGAAATTAATTATGACAAAGTAGATAAAGTGCGTGGCATGGATATCGTTATCGTCACAACTGCTGACACAGACGAAGAATCACGTGAACTATTAGCTCAATTCGGTATGCCGTTTCAGAAATAATGAGCTAACCATAAGGAGGGAAAATAGTGGCTAAAAAATCAATGGTCGCGAAGCAACAACGCAAACAAAAGTACCAGGTGCGCGAATATACACGCTGTGAACGTTGCGGACGTCCTCATTCCGTACTGCGCAAATTCAAACTTTGCCGTATTTGTTTCCGTGAACTTGCATATAAAGGACAAATCCCTGGCGTCAAAAAAGCCAGCTGGTAAACCCGATACAGGGAAGGAGGTATATAAGTTATGACTATGACAGATCCAATTGCAGATATGCTTACACGTATTCGTAACGCGAATATGGTGCGTCACGAGAAGCTTGAACTACCAGCTTCCAAAGTGAAAAAAGAGATTGCAGATATCCTTAAACGTGAAGGTTTTGTACGTGATTATGAATTCGTTGAAGATAACAAGCAGGGTGTACTACGTATCTTCCTAAAATACGGTCAAAATGATGAGCGTGTAATTAGCGGAGTGAAGCGTATTAGTAAGCCAGGTCTACGTGTTTACGCTAAAGCAGAAGAGCTTCCGAAGGTTCTTAACGGACTTGGTGTTGCTGTTGTTTCTACTTCAAAAGGTGTACTAACAGATAAAGAAGCTCGTGAACAAGCCATTGGCGGCGAAGTTCTAGCTTACGTTTGGTAATCTAAACAGAATAGACAGGAGGTGCAGATGAATGTCTCGTGTAGGATTGAAATCATTAGAAATTCCTGAAGGTGTAGAAATCATTCAGGATAATAATACAATCACAGTTAAAGGCCCTAAAGGCGAATTAACTCGTACGTTCCATGAGGATATTACAGTGAAGGTTGAAGATAACGTTCTTACAGTAGCTCGTCCGAGTGATCACAAAGAACATCGTGCTCTTCACGGTACTACCCGCAGCCTGATCGGTAACATGGTTGAGGGTGTTTCCAAAGGATTCGAGAAAAGCCTTGAAATCATCGGGGTTGGATACCGTGCTCAGAAGCAGGGAGAAACAGTTGTTATTAACGCTGGGTATTCTCACCCTGTAGAAGTTAAAAAGCGCGACGGAATTGATATCGAAGTTCCTTCAAACACCAAGGTTACTGTTAAAGGAATCGACAAAGAACTAGTTGGTGCTGTTGCCGCTAAGATCCGTGCTATCCGTCCTCCAGAGCCGTACAAAGGCAAAGGAATCCGTTACGAAAACGAATATGTTCGTAGAAAAGAAGGAAAGACAGCTAAATAAGGTTCTTAGGTAGGAATAGAAAGGAGTGACTTTAGATGATCACGAAGGCTGATAAGAATGTTGTTCGTAAGAAACGCCATGCGCGCGTCCGCTCCAGCGTTGTAGGAACAGCTGAACGCCCGCGTTTAAACGTTTATCGTTCAAATAAACACATCTATGCGCAATTAATTAATGACGAAACGCAACACACAGTAGCAAGTGCTTCTACTGCTGAAAAAGACTTTGGTCTTGAGAACACTGGTAACGTGGAAGCTGCTAAAAAAGTCGGTGAACTAGTCGCTAATCGTGCGAAAGAAAACGGCTATGAAGTAGTTGTGTTTGACCGTGGCGGTTACTTGTATCATGGACGTGTAAAAGCATTAGCAGATGCGGCTCGTGAAGCCGGTCTAGTATTTTAATCGTTAAAGGAGGGACATACATGCTAACAAACATTGACCCTAGTAAACTTGATCTTGAAGAACGCGTAGTTACGATTAACCGTGTTGCAAAGGTTGTTAAAGGTGGACGCCGTTTCCGTTTTGCTGCATTGGTTGTCGTAGGTGATAAAAATGGCCACGTTGGATTTGGGACTGGTAAAGCTCAAGAGGTGCCAGATGCTATCAAGAAGGCTATTGATGATGCGAAGAAGAATCTTATTTCAGTACCAATTAAAGAGACAACGATTCCTCACGAAGTTACAGGACAATTTGGTGCAGGCAGCATTCTAATGAAACCAGCTGCAGAAGGTACCGGAGTTATCGCAGGTGGACCTGTTCGTGCTGTGCTTGAGCTTGCAGGAGTTCAAGATATCCTTTCTAAGTCACTTGGTTCGAACACACCAATTAACATGGTACGTGCGACACTTACTGGACTTGGAGAGCTTAAGCGAGCAGAAGAAGTTGCCCGCCTTCGTGGGAAGTCCGTAGAAGAACTGTAGGATAAGGAGGGAAATGAAATGGCTAAAAAGTTAGAAGTTACCCTCACGCGCAGTGTGATTGGCAGACCACAAGATCAGCGCTCTACTGTTAAAGCGCTTGGCCTTAACAAAATTCGTCAAACTGTCGTAGTTGAAGATAACCCAGCTATCCGAGGTATGACTAACAAGGTGTCACACCTTGTATCTATTAAAGAAGTATAAGAACAGAAACAACTATAAGGAGGTGCTCGCATGAAACTGCATGAACTTAAACCAGTATCAGGTACGAATAAGAAGCGTAACCGTGTAGGACGTGGAATGGCTTCTGGTAATGGTAAGACTTCAGGCCGCGGCCACAAAGGGCAGGGTCAACGTTCCGGAAGCAAGACTCGTCCAGGTTTCGAGGGTGGTCAAATGCCGTTGTTCCAACGTTTACCGAAGCGTGGATTCACGAACATTCACCGTAAGGAATTCGCAATCGTAAACCTTGATGCTCTTAACCGTTTTGAAGAGGGCACAGAGGTTACTCCTGAACTTCTTCTTGAAACTGGCGTAGTCAGCAAAGAGAAAGCCGGTATTAAAGTACTTGCTAAAGGTTCAGTTGAGAAAAAACTTACTGTGAAAGCTCATAAGTTCTCTGCTTCAGCTAAAGAAGCTATTGAAGCAGCGGGCGGTCAAACTGAGGTGATTTAATGTTCCGGACAATCTCCAATTTTATGCGCGTGGGTGATATTCGACGGAAAATTATCTTCACATTATTGATGCTCGTTGTTTTTCGCGTGGGAACTTTCATCCCTGTACCTTTTTCAAACCGGGAAGCCATTAACTTCATGGATGAACAGAATGCGTTTGGTTTCCTAAATACATTTGGAGGCGGTGCATTGCAGAACTTCTCCATCTTCGCTATGGGGATTATGCCTTACATTACAGCCTCCATTATTATGCAATTGCTGCAGATGGATGTTGTTCCTAAGTTTGCGGAATGGAAAAAGCAAGGTGAAGTCGGCCGTCGAAAATTAGCTCAGTTTACCCGCTATGGAACGATTGTTCTAGCTTTTATTCAAGCAATTGGGATGTCAATTGGTTTCAACGCATTGGCTGGAGGCCAGCTTATAGCTGAACCTGGCCCTATGAAATTCGCTGTCATCGCACTTGTCTTAACAGGGGGAACAGCGTTCTTAATGTGGCTTGGTGAGCAGATCACGTCCCACGGTGTTGGAAATGGTATTTCCATCTTAATCTTTGCCGGTATCGTTGCTGCGATTCCGACTGGAGCAAATCAACTGTATGACCAGTATATTTCTGGAGCTGGTGAGGAGCTATTTATAAATCTAGTGATTGTTGCAATTCTTGCATTAGTCATCGTAGCGGTTGTAGTAGGAGTAATCTTTATCCAGCAAGCGCTTCGTAAGATTCCTATTCAGTACGCTAAGAAGCTTGTGAATCGTTCTCCTGTAGGTGGTCACTCGACTCACCTTCCGATCAAGGTAAATGCAGCTGGGGTTATTCCTGTAATCTTTGCGATTTCCTTTATTATCGCACCGAGCACGGTTGCTGGTTTCTTTGAAGGTAATGAAGTAGCTTCTGTTATTCAATATATTTTTGATTACCAGAATTGGCCGGGAATGATTATCTATGTTGCGTTAATTATCGCCTTCACTTATTTCTACACATTTGTTCAAGTGAACCCTGAGCAAATGGCGGAGAATTTGAAGAAGCAAGGCGGGTATATTCCAGGAATTCGTCCTGGTGCTAATACAGAGACATACCTTACAAGGGTTATGTACAGATTAACTTTCGTAGGATCAATCTTCCTTGCAGCTGTCTCGATTCTTCCAATTATACTTGGAGCTGTAGCAGATCTGCCGCCAAGTGTCCAAGTGGGAGGAACCGGACTGCTCATCGTCGTAGGGGTAGCTCTGGAGATGATGAAGCAGCTGGAAAGTCAGCTTGTGAAACGCCATTATAAAGGCTTTATTAAATAGATGTGAAAGAAGCTAATGAAAAAGAGAGCGGAGGGAACACGTTGAACTTAATTCTGATGGGTCTTCCTGGTGCCGGTAAAGGCACTCAGGCAGAAAAGATAGTCGAGAAATATAACATCCCTCATATCTCTACTGGAGATATGTTCCGTTTAGCTATCAAAGAAGGAACAGCACTTGGTCAAGAAGCTAAATCTTTTATGGATAAAGGTGAACTGGTTCCAGATGAAGTAACGATTGGGATTGTTCGTGAGCGTCTAAGTAAACCTGATTGCCAGGACGGCTTCTTGCTTGATGGTTTTCCTCGTACGATTGCTCAGGCGGATGCCCTTGAAAATCTTTTAGAGGACATGAATGAGTCCGTCGATTATGTTCTTCATATTGATGTCCCTAAAGACCAACTCATCGAACGCCTTACCGGACGAAGAGTTTGCCCGACTTGTGGAGCAACCTATCATGTCATATTTAACCCTCCTAAAGAAGAAGGCAAGTGTGATCATGATGGAGCAGAACTTATTCAGCGTGAAGACGATCAGCCTGAAACTGTTAAGAAGCGTTTGGATGTAAACGTGGAGCAATCTCAGCCACTACTTGATTTCTACGAGGATAAAGGTTATTTAGTTACTTTCGATGGGGATCGAGACATCGATCTTGTTTTCGAAGATATCGACGAAAAACTCGGAGGCCTGAATAAATGATTATTTGCAAAACGCCACGGGAATTAGAAATCATGCGTGAAGCCGGCCGTATCGTCGCCTTAACGCACCGGGAAATGAAGAAGAACATCCAGCCCGGGATAACAACCGGAGAATTAGATCGTATTGCTGATCAATTCATACGCAGTATGGATGCAATCCCTTCTTTTAAAGGTTATAATGGATTCCGTGGTAGTATTTGCGCTTCGGTCAATGAAGAGCTCGTTCACGGGATACCGGGAGATCGGGTCCTCAATGAGGGAGATATCATTAGTATCGATATTGGTGCGAAATACCAAGGCTATCATGGTGATTCCGCCTGGACATATCCAGTCGGCACTGTTGATGAGAACACTGAGGATTTGCTGAGAGTAACAGAAACTTCATTGTGGAAAGGGCTCGATGAAGCGAAACCTGGAGTGCGCCTTTCAAATATATCCCATGCCATTCAAAGCTATGCAGAAGCTGAAGGTTTTTCAATCGTTCGTGAATATGTAGGGCATGGAGTTGGGCAGGATTTACATGAGGCACCACAAATTCCTCATTACGGTCCTCCAAACAAAGGCCCGCGATTAAAGCCTGGAATGGTATTAGCAGTAGAACCAATGGTTAATGCCGGAAGTCGGTATGTAAAAACGCTGGCAGATCGTTGGACGGTAGTGACACAAGATGGTAGAATGTGTGCGCATTTTGAACACACCATTGCGATTACGGAAGAAGGTTACGAAGTATTAACTACAACCTAAGTGAAGGTGATCGTGTTTGAATGAATCTGAGTCGAGTCCACGAATAGGTCAAGTTGTTCGTATTGTTCAAGGACGTGAGGCAGGACAGTATGCTGTCATTATAGATATTCTTGAAGACCGCTTTTTACTGCTTGCCGACGGAGAGAAACGAAAGTACGATCGACCAAAGAAAAAGAACCTGCAGCATGTGCAGCTAATGGATTTCGTCTCTCCGGAAGTCCAAGACAGCCTTCTGGAAACTGGTCGCGTCACGAATGGCAAGCTTCGATTTGCCGTATCAAAATATGTCAATGAAGAAGTGACTGATTTAGAGAAGGGAGATCAACTCGATGGCGAAAGACGATGTAATTGAGGTGGAAGGTACAGTCGTTGAAACTCTACCAAATGCACAGTTTAAAGTAGAACTTGAAAACGGCCACACTGTTTTAGCTCACGTTTCTGGTAAAATTCGTATGCACTTTATTCGAATCCTACCAGGTGATAAAGTGACGGTAGAACTTTCCCCGTATGATCTAACAAGAGGACGTATAACGTACCGTTATAAATAATAAACAGAGCTCCGTTATAAAAGGAGGTATGGATGATGAAGGTAAGGCCTTCTGTAAAACCAATTTGCGAGAAATGCAAAGTTATCCGACGTAAAGGTAAAGTAATGGTTATCTGTGAAAACCCTAAACACAAACAAAAACAAGGTTAATTAACCAAGGAGGTGCACGTACTAAATGGCACGTATAGCAGGTATTGATATCCCTCGTGAAAAACGAGTTGTTGTATCTTTAACTTATATCTATGGTGTAGGTAAGTCATTAGCTAGTGAAGTATTAGCAGATGCTGGCGTTTCTGAAAATACTCGCGTTCGTGATCTTACAGAAGATGAATTAGCTAAGATTCGTAAAGCTTTAGACAACCACAACGTGGAAGGTGACCTTCGTCGTGAGAATTCCCTAAACATTAAACGATTAATCGAAATCGGTTCTTATCGTGGAATTCGTCACCGCCGCGGACTTCCAGCTCGTGGTCAGAAGACGAAGAACAACTCTCGTACCCGTAAAGGCCCACGTCGTACAGTGGCTAACAAACGTAAGTAATTAGTTATAAAGGAGGTATATAGAATATGGCACGTAAAGGAAACACTCGTAGTCGTAAACGTCGCGTGAAAAAGAATATTGAGAGCGGAGTGGCTCACATTCGCTCTACTTTTAACAATACGATCGTATCGATCACCGACGTTCAAGGTAACGTAATCACTTGGAGCAGTGCTGGATCCCTTGGTTTCAAAGGTTCTCGTAAGTCTACTCCATTTGCTGCACAAATGGCTTCTGAAGCCGCTGCGAAAGACGCTATGGACAACGGAATGAAGACTATTGAAGTTACAGTTAAAGGTCCTGGCGCTGGCCGTGAAGCAGCAATTCGTTCTCTACAAGCCGTTGGACTTGAGATCACTGCAATCCGTGACGTGACTCCAGTACCACACAACGGTTGCCGTCCGCCAAAACGTCGTCGCGTATAAAAATTCTGAATAGAATTTGTAACCCTGTCTATAATGGGGTATTATAGCTTGTAAATAGCATCGCCACAGACAGTCATAATGAGTCTTGAAATTGGGACTGCCTACCTGAGGAATTTCGGTTAGACCAGATTGTCTAACCGAGGTTTCGACGTTTTGAAGGAGGGTTTTGTTTAAATGATCGAAATTGAAAAGCCAAAAATTGAACCGGTTGAGATCAGCAGTGATTCCACATTCGGTAAATTCGTCGTTGAACCGCTTGAGCGTGGATATGGTACAACACTAGGTAACTCCTTACGTCGTATTTTGTTATCCTCACTACCAGGTGCCGCCGTTACATCTGTCCAAATCGATGGAGTTCTTCATGAATTCTCTACGATTGAAGGTGTCGTTGAAGATGTGACAACCGTGGTACTGAATCTAAAGAAACTAGCTTTGAAGATTTATTCCGATGAAGAGAAGACTTTAGAGATTGATGTACAGACAGAAGGTAAGGTAACTGCAGCAGATATTACGCACGATAGTGATGTAGAAGTTCTAAACCCAGACCTTCATATTGCTACACTGGACAGTAACACACCGCTGCGTATGCGTATTACGGCTGAGCGTGGCCGAGGATATCGTCCAGCTGAAGGAAACAACCATGATGATTTACCAATTGGAGTAATTCCAGTTGATTCTATTTTCACACCAGTTTCTCGTGTAACGTATCAAGTAGAGAACACACGGATCGGTCAAACTTCAAACTTTGATAAGTTGACTTTGGATGTATGGACTGATGGAAGCATCCGTCCTGAAGAAGCCATCTCACTTGGAGCAAAAATCTATATGGAACACCTCAATATCTTTGTCGGCCTGACTGACGAAGCTCAAAAAGCTGAAATCATGGTTGAAAAAGAAGAGGACCAAAAAGAAAAAGTTCTTGAGATGACAATCGAAGAGCTTGATTTGTCTGTTCGTTCTTATAACTGCTTGAAACGTGCAGGAATTAATACCGTTCAAGAGCTTGCGAATAAATCAGAGGACGACATGATGAAAGTTCGTAACCTCGGTCGTAAATCTCTTGAAGAAGTGAAGCACAAACTAGATGAGCTCGGACTAGGTTTAAGAAAAGAAGACTAATGGATCAGTTACATCTAAGAGATTCCTAAAAGGGAGGGATATTCCATGGCTAGAAAATTAGGACGTACTACTGATAAACGTATGGCGCTGCTTCGCAACTTAGCTACAGACTTGATCATTCATGAACGTATTGAGACCACAGAAGCTAAAGCGAAAGAGCTTCGTTCTGTTGTAGAGAAGATGATTACACTAGGCAAGCGTGGTGATTTACACGCGCGCCGTCAAGCTGAATCATTCCTTTATAAAGCTGATGCTAATGAAGAAGGAGACCAAACAGCCCTTCAAAAGCTGTTCTCTGACATTGCACCACGCTATGAGGAACGCCAAGGTGGTTACACTCGCGTGCTTAAGCTAGGCGAGCGCCAGGGTGACGGAGCAAAAATGGCGATCATTGAACTCGTTTAATATCTCCATTTTTAATGGGTGTAAAGGGCAGGAAGAGAATCTCTACAAGAGGTTTACTTCAGCCCTTTTTTTATTGCCTTCATTTAGTAAAATAGGAAATGTGTCGGAAATAATAGATACATGTTGAAATATATTTCCCGGGAAATTAGTAGAGCGGAGGATACTAAATGAAACAGAGTCAGATTGAGTTTAAAAATGTCTCTTTCCGTTATCAAGACGATATGCCCTGGGCATTAAAAGATGTGAGCTTTACCATTCATGCCAATGAGTGGGTTGCTATCATCGGCCACAATGGCTCCGGTAAATCAACGATTGCGAAACTAATGAATGGATTACTCTTCCCTCAAGAAGGAGAAATCTATGTTGATGGTCAGCTGGTGAGTCAAGAAACCATTTGGGATGTTCGTAAAAACGTGGGAATGGTTTTTCAAAACCCAGACAACCAATTTGTTGGTACAACGGTAAGAGATGATGTTGCCTTTGGTATGGAGAATCACGGGATGCCGAGGAAACTGATGATTGACCGGATTACGGAAAGTTTATCCGCCGTAGGTATGAGTGAATATGAATACCATGAACCTCATCGGCTCTCTGGCGGGCAAAAGCAGCGTGTGGCTATTGCCAGCGTGCTTGCTGTGTCTCCGAAGTACATTATTTTAGATGAAGCCACGGCCATGCTTGATCCAAAAGGGAGAAAAGAAATATTAAATACTGTCCTTGATGTTCAAGAACAGAGAAACCTTGCATTAGTAACAATTACCCATGACTTGGCAGAAGTCACCCAAGCCGATCGTGTAATGGTCATGAACGAGGGTGAAGTTTGGTTTGAAGCCGAACCGAGAGAAGTGTTTTCAAAGCAAGAGCAGTTGCAAGAGATTGGCTTAGATACTCCATTAGTAACAAAACTGGCAGAGGAGCTTCAGTCTGTTGGTCTTAACCTTACACGTGAGCCACTTAATCACCAGGAGTTATTGGAGGAATTATGGACATTACGTTCAAGAATGTAAGCTATACGTATCAGCCAAACAGCCCTTTTGAATATAAAGCATTACATGACCTCTCTTTCCATATCGACTCCGGGTCTTTTGTGGCTGTCATCGGACATACTGGATCTGGTAAATCAACGTTGATCCAGCACTTAAACGGTTTACTGCAGCCGACAGAAGGTTCAGTTGCTATAGGTCCTTACCAGCTTTCAGCTGACGAAAAAAACAAACGGCTTCGTGAGCTCCGTGAGAAAGTAGGAGTGGTGTTTCAATATCCTGAACATCAACTCTTTGAAGAAACAGTCAAAAAAGATATCGCTTTTGGACCAGCAAACTTTGGAGTGGATGAAGCAGAGATTGAAAAACGTACAAGAGAAGCTATAGAGTCGGTTCATTTGGATGAGTCTCTGTTAGCCCGGTCGCCGTTTGATTTAAGTGGAGGTCAAATGCGGCGTGTTGCCATAGCTGGAGTGCTGGCGATGAATCCTGAAGTGCTTGTATTAGATGAGCCTACGGCTGGTTTGGACCCCAGAGGGCAAAAGGAAATTATGAACATGTTCTCACGTCTTCATCAGGAGAAGCAGTTAACTACTGTGCTGGTTACTCACAGCATGGAAGATGCCCTTGCCTATGCGGATCATGTTATCATTCTTAACCATGGGGAAATATATAAAGAAGGGGATCCGATTGAATTATTTAAACAAAAGGAAGCCCTTCAGGATGTTCAACTTGATGTTCCAGAGATTATAGAGTTTATAGCTAAGGTCAGGGATCAATTTAATGTTCAATATTCCTATGATGGTCAGTCAATAACTGAATTAGCAAAACAACTCGCACGACTGGTTAAAGGAGGGCGCGATCATGAGTAGTACGATGATGATCGGCCAATACATCCCGGGCAGGTCTGTTGTCCACCGGCTGGATCCCCGGACGAAAATTGCTATTATCTTTTTGTTTGTTGTGATCGTATTTTTTGCTAATTCTGTTATGAGTTATGGATTGTTGACTTTATTTTCTGTAGGAAGTGCTTTCGCTACAAGAATAAAAGTCCGCTATATTTTAAAGGGGTTAAAGCCTGTCTGGTTTTTGATTGCTTTTACGTTCCTGCTCCATCTGTTTGTCACGAGGGAAGGGGAAGTGATCGCAACGATAGCGGGGTGGGACCTTTATCGTGAAGCCGTCCTTCAGGGAGCAACCATTTCCCTTAGGTTTTTTCTGCTGATAATGGTGACCTCCTTGCTCACGTTAACAACCACTCCGATTGAAATTACTGATGCGATTGAGCACTTATTGGGACCTTTAAAGAAAGTACGTTTTCCTGTCCACGAATTAGCTTTAATGATGTCTATTTCACTGCGTTTTATCCCGACGCTTATGCAGGAAACAGAGAAAATCTCCAAAGCTCAGGCTTCTCGGGGAGTAGATTTCCGTACAGGCTCGTTTAAAGACCGTATAAAGGCGATTATCCCACTTTTAGTACCATTGTTCGTCAGCGCGTTTAAAAGGGCTGAGGAGCTGGCTATGGCCATGGAGGCGCGTGGTTATAAAGGTGGCGAAGGAAGAACAAAATTAAGAGAGTTACAGATTGGCCGCATTGATTATGTAATCAGTGGAATTTTTCTCTTCGTATTGATCGGATTATTTATAACTAGGACTTGATCTGGAGGAAGACAAGATGCACCGTTTAAAATGTACAGTTCAGTATGACGGCACCCGATACGCAGGTTATCAAGTCCAGCCTAATGGACATACTGTTCAAGAAGAACTTGAAAAAGCCTTAACAAAAATGCACAAAGGCAGGAGGGTGAAGGTTACGGCTTCCGGCCGGACAGATTCGGGTGTGCATGCCAGAGGCCAGGTTATTCATTTTGACACTGACCTCCATATACCTGCATCGAACTGGAAGAGGGCGCTTGCTTCCATGCTGCCGCCAGACATTCACGTTGCTCATGCAGAGCAGGTAGATAATGATTTTCATGCCCGATACGATACGACAGGCAAAGAATATCGATACTTTGTATGGAATAGCCAGGAACCTGATATTTTCCGTCGAAACTTCACTTATCACATAAAGATGCCTCTCCAACTTGAAGCTATGAAAACGGCATGCCGGCTTATTGAAGGAGAACATGATTTTACTTCATTCTGCTCGTCACGGACCGATGTAAAAGGCAGTAAAGTGAGAACAATCCACCAGGCCTCCATTGAGAAGAATGGGGATGAACTGACGTTTGTTTTTAAAGGGAGCGGCTTTCTTTATAACATGGTGAGGATTCTGGTAGGCACGTTATTGGAAGTCGGAAGAGGTGAGCGGAAACCGGAGGATTTAAAAGCAATAATAGAAGCTGGAAACCGGGAGGCTGCGGGTAAAACTGCTCCACCTCATGGTTTGTTTTTATGGAAAGTCGATTATTAATTGGTACTATAATCGGAACCAGGTACCGAAAAAAATATGGTTCTATGATTTTTATATTGCCTTTCGGTACCTGGTAACGGAAAAGAGAGAAAAAAACAACGTTTCCTTGCGTTTAGACCCTTGACATCCGGGACAAGAGTGTTATATTATATTCTATGGCATTTTATTTCTATACCACGGTTAGCCCCGGAAACTAATCGTATCTTGAGATAAATAAACAATGAAACTGTTTTTGTGAAATTAACCATTCAGGAGGGAAACCGATATGCGCACAACTTTCATGGCAAATGAAAACAACGTGGACCGCAAATGGTACGTAGTGGATGCTGCAGGGCAAACACTTGGCCGTCTGGCAAGCGAAGTTGCTGCGATCCTTCGCGGTAAAAATAAACCTACGTATACTCCACATGTTGATACTGGCGATCACGTTATCATTATCAATGCAGGAGAAATCGAACTTACTGGTAACAAAATCAATGATAAGATTTATTACCGTCACTCAAATCACCCAGGTGGTTTGAAGCAGCGTACAGCTTACGAAATGCGTACAAAATACCCTGAGCAAATGCTTGAGCTTGCTGTTAAAGGTATGCTGCCTAAAGGTAGTCTTGGACGCAAAATGGGCAAGAAACTTCATGTATACGCTGGATCTGAGCATAAGCATGAAGCACAACAACCAGAAGTTTACGAACTTCGCGGATAAATAAAAAAAGGGAGGTAATCGAGAGTGGCACAAGTACAATACTCCGGTACTGGACGTCGTAAAAAGTCAACAGCTCGTGTACGTCTTGTTCCAGGAACTGGTCGTGTAGTAGTAAATAAGCGTGATGCTGAAGACTTTTTCCCATATGAAACACTTCGTACGATTCTGAAGCAGCCTCTAGCTGTTACAGAAACTGAAGGAAACTATGATGTATATGTAAACGTAGATGGTGGAGGTTTCACCGGTCAAGCTGGTGCAATCCGTCACGGAATCGCTCGTGCTCTGCTTCAAGCAGATCCAGAATACCGTACACCACTTAAGCGCGCAGGACTTCTAACGCGTGACGCACGTATGAAAGAGCGTAAGAAATACGGTCTTAAAGGTGCTCGTCGTGCTCCACAGTTCTCTAAGCGTTAATATCTTTTATCGAAAAAAAGCTCTTTTCCTTTCATCAGGAAAAGAGTTTTTTTATAGTCACGGGAATTTGCCAACCAGTCCTATCATCCCCATAATAAGGCCCCGGGCTGGTTGTGCGCCCGGGGCAGCTTAATTATTTATATAGCAGGTACTGTTTACGGATTTTCTTAAATTCGTCTAACTCCTCTTCCCACTCGGCTTGAATTTCTTCAACAGAATCTCCATCTTCAATCGCTTCCCGTACCCAGCCGTTTCCAATCAGGTTATCGAAGAAGGAAACGCCGTTCGAATTTTCAGCTCTGAATTCGAAGTTATCCGGGTACATGTCGTGAATCGTCTTCACAATGTGGAGTCCTGTTTCCACAGGCTGATAAGACTCTTCGTGTGTCACATGAATCTCAACTCCGTTACTTAATTCTCCCTGATGCTTGGAAAAGCTCGGAGTAAATGAAGCAGCACGAAAAGTGACGCCTGGTAACTCCAATTCGTTCAGCTCTGCGGCCAGCTCTGTACTGTTAATGAATGGAGCCCCTATCAGCTCAAACGGCTGAGTGGTTCCTCGGCCTTCGGATACATTTGTACCTTCAATAAGAGCTGCTCCTGGATAAACGAGGGCGGTGTCTGTCGTCGGCATATTAGGTGAAGGGGCTACGAATTCAAGCGGTGTATCATCATAGTACATATCACGCTTCCATTTATTCATCTCTACCACTGTTAAGTCCGCGCCGATTTCAAATTCTTCATTAAAAAGCTGGGCAAGCTCCCCAACAGTCATACCATGACGAAGCGGGATTTCATAGTTTCCAACAAAAGACTTGTAATCTTCTTCTAATACCGGTCCTTCCACTTTATCGCCGCTTAATGGGTTAGGACGGTCCAGTACGACAAAAGGAATATCGTTTTCCTGGGCGGCTTCCATCGCGTAAGCCATAGTATAGATGTAAGTATAGAAGCGGGTTCCTACATCCTGGATGTCAAAGAGCAATACGTCGATATCTTCCAGCATTTCCGGAGTGGGCTTACGTGTTTCTCCATATAAACTGTAAACAGGCAGTCCAGTTTGTTCATCGGTGTAGTATTCTACATATTCACCGGCCTGCGCACTTCCGCGGACACCGTGTTCAGGGCCATAAAGGGCAGTCAGGTCTACATCAGGATCCTCATGCAGGATATCAACGATACTGTTTAAGTCTTTATCGACACCTGTAGGGTTGGTGATTAACCCAACGTTTTTTCCGTCAATCAAATCTTTTTCATCATCGAGTAAAACTTCAACACCAAGCTGGAAGTTCTTATGTTTACCTTTTTGCTTTCCGTTGTTTTGTCCTTTTTCTGCAAAAACGACCGTAAATGTAGAGAGGATGAGCACTAACATGAGCATACCGATTAAGGGTTTCTTCACGTGATCTACACTCCTTTTAAAAATTAGGGAAGGGAGGAAAGGATCTCCCTTCGATTAATAATTCAATCCATGGCCAAAGTCGTATAACGGTTCTTCATTTTCCCCCGGAATTGTAACAGGGAGAGTTCCTGACGGATTATTTTCTCCAAAGATTACAGCAGCGGTGGAATCAAAGCTTGATTGATTAAAACCATACTGTGCAAGGTAGGCGTCCACTTGCGGATAAGCCATAACATCATAAGGATTACGGATTCCTACCCCGGTAACCGGAACGTCCAATTCTTCGATCAGCTGGTTAACGAGCTGCATTTGAGCGCTGTCTTCGTCTCGGCCTGCTACGTTGAAAGTATATGAACCTGCGATAATGTGATCGAATTCTTTCATTTGCTCCAGCTGTTCGTCGCTCAGTGGTCCCGAGGCTTCAATTAATTCCGTATTTTTATGGTGGTTCTGGACGGAATCATATAAACTGCTGATATAAGTGTTGCCTACGACAGCAATTTTCTCGTTGCTGCCTGCCTCTAAAGGTAAAAGGTCCTCATTTTTGAGAAGCGTAATCGATTGGTCTGAGGCTTCTTTTTCAACATCTTTATGGGCGTCGGAACCAACAGTTTCTTCAGCATTTGCAATAATCTCCTCTAAGTCGGGAGCAGACTCTGCTTTAATAATGCCACGCTTCAATTTTAAAGATAGAATTCTTTCAACTGATTTTTCAATTCGTTCTTCGCTGATTTCACCTGTGGCTACAGCTTCTAATAATCCATCAGCTACTTCTTCAAGCCCGACCGGCATTAGCACAATGTCGGTGCCTGCATTAACAGCACGTATGACAGCCTCCACGGAACCGAAGTGGTCAGTAATGGCCTTCATATTAAGAGCATCTGTAATGATTAAGCCGTCGTAACCCATTTCTTCCCGCATTAAGTCTGTGAGAACTTTAGGAGATAGTGTTGCAGGCAGAGTGACTTCTGTACCGTCTTGTTTGGAAGTAACAGTAGTGTTATCAATTTTAGGGAAGGTAACGTGTGCTGTCATAACAGCATCAATGTCAGCTTCCATAGCCTGCTGAAATGGATAGAGTTCTACATCCATTAATCGATCAATTTCATGAGGAACTTCAGGCAGTCCCAGGTGGGAGTCCACGTCTGTATCTCCGTGTCCTGGGAAGTGCTTCGCTGTGGCAGCCACCCCTGTGCTTTGCAGTCCTCTCGTATAAGCAATCCCTAAATCAGCTACAAGTTCAGGGTCTTCACCAAACGAACGAGTACCGATGACCGGATTATCCGGGTTGTTGTTGACGTCCATCACTGGAGCAAGATTCATGTTAATGCCGAGGGATTCCAGTTCAGCCCCGATAGCAGCTCCGACTCTTTCCCCAATCTCGGTAGAACGCGTGGCACCGAGCGCCATATTTCCAGGCATATCGGTTCCTGATTGCAGACGAGTGACTATTCCGCCTTCCTGGTCAATGGTCATAAGCAGACCGTATTTCTCGGAAGCTTCCTGGTAATCTGCAACTAATTCAGCAGTTTGCTCGGTCGTGACGACGTTTTCTCTAAATAAAATCACACCACCGAGATGGTAATCCTTCACGGTCTGCTCAATCTCCGGGAGCATTTCTGTGACATTTTCGCCATCCCAATTTCTAAAGTCAGGCATTAACATCTGACCGATTTTTTCGTTGATCGTCATTTCTTCTATGGCCTGGTCAATCAAATCGTAACGTTTCCCATCTTCTTTAACGATCTGTCCTTCAAAGTCAGGCTTGCCTTTTTGTCCTTTAGCTGGCTTATGGTCAATGGCGATACGATCTTTATTCGTGCCGTCAGAGACAGAAATGAAGGTGCGGCCATTTTGACCTGAAAGAGTGACGGTTCCTTCTTCGTCCACAGTGGCAACATTTTTATTGGAAGAAGACCAATTCACATTCGAGTTGTCAGCTTCTGTAAAGTGACCGTCCTCATAAACATTTAAAGGTGTAAGTTTTAATTCATTCCCTGTAAACTCAGGATCCGTCTCCGGAACATTTTCTAATAAAATTAAATCGTCTTTTCCCTCGTGAGTGTCAGCTGAGGCTTTTTGAGGGGCAAGGGGACTAATAACAAGCGCTGCAATGATCAATAATATTGAATGTCGATGTCGTAATCGCTTCATTATTCATTTTCGCTCCCTTATTTATTAATAAGCTCTCTTTTCCCAATCATTTGAAGTCCAATTGAGAGAAGCCGACGAGTTGATATTCAAGTTTGTGACATACCATCCTCTGCCATTCGTATTGTCGTCAGTTTCATAACGGAAGCGAACGTATTCTGTATCTGCCGGCAATTCAGCTTCATGCTGCTCCCATGATTGGCTGTTTCCTGTGAATGGGGAAGTGATTTCTGTCCAGGTTTCCCCGTCTTCAGACGCTTCAATGTAACCGTAATCATAATCGGATTCAATCCTATACCATGTATCGAAGCTGAGTGTTGTGGATTCGGTAGTGTCCACTTTCGCTGTCATGGTTCGTTCTAAATTATCTCCGTAGCCTGAGAACCATGCCCCTTCTTCCGTCGGCATGTCTATCGGAATCGCATCCGCTACTTGCCTTGCAAAAAGCTGGCGGGTGGGGTTCGTGGAAACAGTGTCTCTCGTTGGATGCACACGGTTCGTTAGAAGGATTGCCATTGTTTGGTTTTCTGGATTCAATACCATGGACGTCCCTGTAAAACCAGTATGACCTAGAGTAGTAGCATCCGTTAAAGCATCCATGTACCATCCTTGTGACAGCTCCCAGCCAAGTCCGTGTTCATTTCCGGGGAACTCAGGGATACGGTTTTCGGTTAAACGTTCGATTGTTTCAGCTTCAAGGATCTGTTTACCGCCGTATCGACCGTCGTTTAAGTACATATGGCCAAGCTTTGCCAGGTCTTCAGCTGTTGAGAAGATACCGGCATGTCCAGCTACTCCGCCTAAAGACCATGCATTTTCATCATGTACTTCTCCCCATACCATTCCGCGGTCTACTACCGGCTGGTATTCTGTTGCTGCGATGCGGTCTTTAAGTTCCTGAGGTGGATTGTACATTGTATCTCTCATAGCAAGAGGATCTGTAATGTTTTCTTTTACAAATTCGTCTAAACGTTGTCCAGAAATGCGTTCAATGATGGAGGCGAGTGTAATCATATTTAAGTCACTATAGGTGTATGTAGATCCTGGTGGGTTATCGAGCGGATGTTCATAAACATATTGGAGGCGGTCTTCCCTGGATTCGCCTTGAGAGTATAAAGGCACCCAGGCGACAAATCCTGAAGTATGTGTCATTAATTGTTCGATCGTTACATTTTCTTTGCCATTCTGCGCAAATTCGGGAATATGTTTGGCTACGGGATCATCTAATTTAAAGTGGCCCTCCTCATATAACTTCATCGCCGCAGTAGCTGTGAAAATTTTGCTGATGGAAGCGACATCAAATATAGTGTCTTTCTCCATATTTAAAGCCTGTTCTGCTTCTGTGCCATCATCATCCTTATAGAGGTAGGAATTACCGTAGGCTTCATGTTGAGCGATGTGTCCTTTACGAGCAACCAGGGTAACAGCTCCAGGCATAGCCCCTTCAGATATTTTCGTTTCCAGCACAGAATCAATCTCCTGCAAGGGTTCTGCCATTAATCCAGCTCCTTTTACGGAACCAGGGTGCAGAACGGGAGAAGAAGGACCGGGGTCGCTCCATCTAAAGTTTGGATGTGGTTTCTCTTGAGACTTCTTATGGTTTCGTTCTTCCATAGTAGGTTTGTTCAGCTCGTTCGCTTGGACACTCCTCTCTTCTTGAATAGGGTATAACAGGGACGTAAGTATGACGGTGGGCAGGATAATCGATGCAGCTTTTTTATTCATAAACTCCTCCTTTCAGATATCGACAATAGGACCAAGGACTTTTTCCCTTATGAATCCTATGTTAATGAATATTAATATAGATGTCTATACCACATAAGTCGCAAAGTTTTTAGAATATTACAAATATCGACAAGTTTACCTAGGTCCTTTGGTGTGTTTTTATTTCAGGCATTCAAGCTTTTATTCATAAATTTAATTCTTGTCCCATATAGTGAGCTACAAGGGTAAGGGAGTGTATGGGATATGCTGACTCGACGGTTAAAAACAATCACATGGTTTATTGCCATCTTAATCTGTGTAGGTTTGATTGCCATTCCTGTACAGGAAGTAAAAGATACGATGCAATCCTGGTCGTCTCCACTGTTTGGCAAGGTAGTTGTCATTGACCCTGGACATGGCGGTCCTGATGCAGGGGCAAGTGGATCAAATGGAACTGAAGAAAAAGTGATTACACTTAATATGTCCCATTATTTAAGGGATTATCTACAGGAAGCGGGGGCGATTGTTTATTTAACCCGTGAGGATGATCGTGACTTATCGGACGATCCAATATCAACGAAATACGGAAGCTTATCAGCCCGCAAAGCTGAAGATATTCGTAACCGGATTGATATTATCAATGATTCGGATGCTGATCTTTATGTCAGTATCCATTTAAATGCCAGTACGTCCTCTGGATGGAGAGGAGCACAGACTTTTTTTAATCCAAATAAAGAAGACAGTAAGCGTTTGGCTAAAACCGTACAGGATGAAATTCGTGATAATCTGGAGAATACAAATAGAAAACCAGCAGGATTAAGAAATATATACATTTTAAAACATGCTGACCCACCTGGTGTATTAGTAGAAGGAGGGTTTCTTTCCAACCCACAGGAAAGGGAGCTGCTGGAAAGTGAAGATTATCAAAGAAAGGTAGCAGCCTCGATCTATAGAGGAATTTTAAAATATACGACAGACGAATAATTTTCTTGAATTGTGCAAATTACTTAGAAAGCGTTTCATGTATGTTATACTTGCACTGTTGAAACATTTTCTAAGGAAGGTGACCCATGTGCTTACTCAGGAAAAAGTATTAGAGATCCTTCACTCGGTCGAGGATCCGTTTTTACATAAAACGTTAGAAGAAACCGGCGGAGTAGAGGAAATTAAGATAAAAGAAGAGAAGAACCACGTTAGTGTGAAGGTTCTAATCGCTAAGACCAATACAGCTGAGCAAATGGAGCTGCAGAAAAAAATTGTTGATGCGTTAAAGAGTGGCGGAGCAGCTACTGTTGGTCTAAGATTTGATAAGCTTCCGGACGATGTAATTGAAAAGTATCAGCCGGCTGCGGAACAGGAGCAGGAAGCCTCTCTGCTGGGCGGTAATACAGGGACGAAATTTATCTCTATTGCCAGCGGAAAAGGCGGTGTTGGAAAATCTACCGTTACGGTGAATTTAGCTGTAGCATTGACTCGCTTAGGGAAAAAGGTTGGTATCATTGATGCTGACATTTACGGATTCAGCGTTCCGGACATGATGGGGGTGGAAGAACGCCCGGTTGTCCGTGGAGAAAAAATTATCCCGGTTGAACGCTTTGGGGTTAAGCTTGTCTCGATGGGTTTTTTTGTAGAGGATAACTCTCCGATTGTCTGGCGTGGTCCAATGCTCGGGAAAATGCTGACGAGCTTTTTTAAAGAGGTAGAATGGGGAGAACTGGACTATCTTCTGCTTGATTTACCACCAGGTACAGGCGACGTGGCGATGGACGTCCATTCCTTGCTGCCATCTTCAAAAGAGATTATAGTAACGACACCGCACCCTACGGCGGCTTTTGTAGCAGCTCGTGCGGGGCAGATGGCTATTAAGATGGAACATGATATCTTAGGTGTTGTTGAAAATATGGCATATTTCGAAAGTAAAGAAACTGGAAATAAAGAATTTGTTTTTGGCCGCGGCGGTGGTGTGAAGCTTGCTGATGAACTGAAGACAGATGTATTAGGGCACATCCCTCTACAGCAGCCATATGAGGATGAGGAGGTTTTTGCTCCATCCGTATACCAGGAAGATCATCCAACAGGTATGGTATACCGAAACATGGCAGCTAAAATTGTTGATAAACTCTCTAAATAAATTTAAAACACGCAGTCAGTTTTGGCTGCGTGTTTTAATGGTGAGGAAGGCTTTTTATTCTTCCTGACCGCCTTGTCCAGAAGATCCTTCTTCGCCTCCGCCATTTCCACCTTCACCTTCACCGCCGCCTCCACTTTGCATTTCTTCAGCGGCTTTTAGAAGGGTTTCGCTCATTTTTGCCTGGAATACAGGGTTATTTAAAGTTTCTTCGATCGTCTTTTCTAAGTGACCTCTAAACTTCTGTCCCTGCATTACTTCAAGCATTTTTTCCATCATCTCCGGATTTTGATATAACTCGATTAATGAGGCCTGATATTCAGAATCCTTCATAAGGCCTTTCATTAGATCTTCCTGTTCCTCTTGAACAACTTTACTGAACTCTTGGACGAACGATGGATCTGAAAATAAATTGCTCCAGAACTTCTTTCCTTCTTCAGAAAGAAGGGTTTCCTTTACAGCACTTGATACATCTTCTGACTCCAATGCTAGTTCCTGCTTCATCTTCTCATCAGAAAGCACTTCCATTAAAGCCTTTTGTCCGTCATCTGTTTTTAATATGTCGACCATCATTTTCTTTGTGGTATCATAATCCGTTTGCTCGGTGGCACCTGAACTGCCATTACAAGCGGCCAGGAAAACAACGAGTATTATGGGACAAATGATTCGTAAAATGGACATTTTAAATGTCCCCTTTCTTTTGTTTTCCCTTACCTTTAATATGTACGCATGTGAAAAAAATATGCGAGCTTAAGGAAAATCAAAAGCCTTCATGGTAAAATACGAGAGGGAATAAAAAGCATTAGGGGGAAAAAACGTGAACAGTCGTAAATGGGTACGGTTATTTTTAACGACGCTGTTAATTGGCGGAGTATTAACCTTGTTATCCAGCTTTATTATTAAAAGTACTTCTTATGCTGAAGTGTTTCAACCATTCCAGATGTTTGAACTGCTCGGCTTATTGTTATTTTTTTCAGGATTAGGGTTTATTTTTAGTATTGTTAGTCAAATGGGGTTTTTCGCTTACTTAACGATTCATCAGTTTGGTAAAGGTGTCTTTCGTGGAAGCTGGACGTGGATTCAATTGTTTTTAGTAGCTTTTACGATTTTTGATTTAATTTATTTTCGCTATCAAGCTGCAGAGAATGGCTCTGTATGGCCTTATGTTTTCACAGCTTTTGGTTTACTTATAGTTTCTTTAATTGTGTCTTATATTAAAGCGAAAGAAACGAATCGTCAGGCTTTTATACCTGCGTTATTTTTTATGGTTGTAGTTACGACAGTGGAATGGGTGCCGGCATTACGTGCGGCCTCTGCAGATTATGTCTGGCTTATGATAATCCCGCTTGTCGTATGTAATGCGTATCAACTATTATTGCTGCACCGGCTCACCTCGGAAAAACCGGCAAAATAAAGTGAAGAGAGCTGCTTAAAATCTGCAGCTCTCTTTTTATTCAACTTGTGTAATTTTCGCTTTACTGCCATTAACTAACTCAGTAATTGTAGCAAATTCTAAATCCTTCTGTTTTAAGCCCGGCAAAACAACCTCCAAAGCTTTATCTGTTTGTTTAACGGAGTCCGAAGCATGGAATAAAATAATATCGCCCTTGCTCGTTTCATCCAGAACCTGATCTATAATCTGATTGGTTCCGGGGTTCTCCCAATCCCTGGGATTAACACTCCACTGGATGGCTTCAAGCTCTTGGGCGTCAATGATTTCTAATATTTCTTTGTTATATTGCCCATGGGGAGGACGAATCCACTGAATATCCTCGAATCCTAGTTTTTCAAACGCCTCTTGTGCTTTTTCTATATCCTGTGTAATTTCCTGAGGTTCCAATTTGGAGTAACTAGTATAGGCATAACCCATCATCGCAATTTCATGTTCCCCCTCATGGATACTCTTTACAATATCAGGGTGACGTTCCGCCCATTCTCCGCTGAGGAAGAAAGTTGCTTTTGCATCATGAGCTTCCAGCTTCTTTAGGATATCATGGACCTTGTTATTTCCCCAGCTTATATTAAATGTTAAAGAAACAAATGGATGTTCCTCACTTCCCTGTGACAAAGCTCGAGGTTCGCCATCACTGGAAAAAACAGCAATTTGAGTTCTCTGCCCCACCCACATTAAAACTGCACAGAATAATGCAATAAAGACAATAATCCCATAGCGTTTAATGATATCTATTTTGTTTGTCAAAAAACTCATCTCTCCGCACCCCTTATTATAAAACCTCTATAATAAATACCTATGAAAAAAAGGACAACCTATGCTATAAATCCTGAAAAAAGGGTAAAAATAAAAAGAAGTTGCTTGATTGGGAGGGTCACAGATGTATGGACTTATGCTGAATAAGCAGGAACATCAAGAATTAGAATATTTATTGAAGAGAGAAATGGAAGAAATAACGCTTGACTTAGGAGATCAAAGAATCGATTCAAACATTAAAGGAGCAATGGAGGAGAGATACGACGTTCTCTTTCGATTATTTAGAAGGTTTGCCAGTGGAGATGAATGTCTGCAGTATATGCCTAAAAGGAAAAAACAGAACTAATTTACTCTATTCCTAAATAGACAACAGCCCTGGCTTTTGTCTATTTTTGTGGAATTAGTTTATCTCGATAGATGAAGGGGAAAATAAATTAATAAAAAATCACGAAAAGTTATTGCGTTCTGTTCAAATTGTATGCTATATTATTAATCGTTGTCAGGAAAGGCGGCCGCATTCAATCCGCCAGCCCGAAAGCGAAAAAATTAATTTTAAAAAAGTTATTGACTTAGAATGGTAACCATGATAAATTAGTTCTTGTCGCTAAAACGACAGCAAACGAAAAATTTGATCTTTGAAAACTGAACGAACCAACCAGTACGTCATTTTTTTCTTTCTATAATATAGAAGGAAGTAAAACAAGCACATTCGGTGTGCAAATGAGCAAGTCATTCTCAACTTTTATGGAGAGTTTGATCCTGGCTCAGGACGAACGCTGGCGGCGTGCCTAATACATGCAAGTCGAGCGCAGGAAACCAGCTGATCCCCTTCGGGGGTGACGCTGGTGGAATGAGCGGCGGACGGGTGAGTAACACGTGGGCAACCTGCCTGTAAGACCGGAATAACCCCGGGAAACCGGGGCTAATGCCGGGTAACACCTTCTCTCG
>NZ_OESS01000008.1 GCF_900240285.1 Halobacillus sp. Marseille-P3879 | reverse complement strand
TGATCCCCTTCGGGGGTGACGCTGGTGGAATGAGCGGCGGACGGGTGAGTAACACGTGGGCAACCTGCCTGTAAGACCGGAATAACCCCGGGAAACCGGGGCTAATGCCGGGTAACACCTTCTCTCGCATGAGGGGAGGTTGAAAGATGGCTTCTCGCTATCGCTTACAGATGGGCCCGCGGCGCATTAGCTAGTTGGTGAGGTAACAGCTCACCAAGGCGACGATGCGTAGCCGACCTGAGAGGGTGATCGGCCACACTGGGACTGAGACACGGCCCAGACTCCTACGGGAGGCAGCAGTAGGGAATCTTCCGCAATGGACGAAAGTCTGACGGAGCAACGCCGCGTGAACGATGAAGGTCTTCGGATCGTAAAGTTCTGTTGTTAGGGAAGAACAAGTGCCGTGCGAATAGAGCGGCACCTTGACGGTACCTAACGAGGAAGCCCCGGCTAACTACGTGCCAGCAGCCGCGGTAATACGTAGGGGGCAAGCGTTGTCCGGAATTATTGGGCGTAAAGCGCGCGCAGGCGGTTCCTTAAGTCTGATGTGAAAGCCCACGGCTCAACCGTGGAGGGTCATTGGAAACTGGGGAACTTGAGGACAGAAGAGGAGAGTGGAATTCCACGTGTAGCGGTGAAATGCGTAGATATGTGGAGGAACACCAGTGGCGAAGGCGACTCTCTGGTCTGTTTCTGACGCTGAGGTGCGAAAGCGTGGGTAGCAAACAGGATTAGATACCCTGGTAGTCCACGCCGTAAACGATGAGTGCTAGGTGTTAGGGGGCTTCCACCCCTTAGTGCTGAAGTTAACGCATTAAGCACTCCGCCTGGGGAGTACGGCCGCAAGGCTGAAACTCAAAGGAATTGACGGGGGCCCGCACAAGCGGTGGAGCATGTGGTTTAATTCGAAGCAACGCGAAGAACCTTACCAGGTCTTGACATCCTTGGCCCGCCCTGGAGACAGGGTTTTCCCTTCGGGGACCAAGTGACAGGTGGTGCATGGTTGTCGTCAGCTCGTGTCGTGAGATGTTGGGTTAAGTCCCGCAACGAGCGCAACCCCTAATCTTAGTTGCCAGCATTGAGTTGGGCACTCTAAGGTGACTGCCGGTGACAAACCGGAGGAAGGCGGGGATGACGTCAAATCATCATGCCCCTTATGACCTGGGCTACACACGTGCTACAATGGATGGTACAAAGGGCAGCGAAGCCGCGAGGTGTAGCAAATCCCATAAAACCATTCTCAGTTCGGATTGCAGGCTGCAACTCGCCTGCATGAAGCCGGAATCGCTAGTAATCGCGGATCAGCATGCCGCGGTGAATACGTTCCCGGGCCTTGTACACACCGCCCGTCACACCACGAGAGTTGGCAACACCCGAAGTCGGTGAGGTAACCTTTATGGAGCCAGCCGCCGAAGGTGGGGCCAATGATTGGGGTGAAGTCGTAACAAGGTAGCCGTATCGGAAGGTGCGGCTGGATCACCTCCTTTCTAAGGAAACAGGAACGGCTGGCGTCTTCNAGTAATCGCGGATCAGCATGCCGCGGTGAATACGTTCCCGGGCCTTGTACACACCGCCCGTCACACCACGAGAGTTGGCAACACCCGAAGTCGGTGAGGTAACCTTTATGGAGCCAGCCGCCGAAGGTGGGGCCAATGATTGGGGTGAAGTCGTAACAAGGTAGCCGTATCGGAAGGTGCGGCTGGATCACCTCCTTTCTAAGGAAACAGGAACGGCTGGCGTCTTCGGACGAAAAAGCCGTCTCCTTCGGAGGACGTACAGGTTGGTTGTTCAGTTTTGAGAGATCAAAGGATCTTCTCAAACGTGAACCTTGAAAACTGGATAAGCGAATCAGGACGCATGAACATGCGTGCTTGATGACAAGACATCAAAAAACGAAACGTCTTTTCACAAAGAAGTTAAGTGAATAAGGGCGCACGGTGGATGCCTTGGCACTAGGAGCCGATGAAGGACGGGACTAACACCGATATGCTTTGGGGAGCCGTAAGTAGGCTGTGATCCAAAGATTTCCGAATGGGGGAACCCACGGTTCGTAATGGAACCGTATCGTTACCTGAATCCATAGGGTAGCGATGGCAGACCCGGGGAACTGAAACATCTTAGTACCCGGAGGAAGAGAAAGCAAACGCGATTTCCCAAGTAGCGGCGAGCGAAACGGAATCAGCCCAAACCAGAAAGCTTGCTTTCTGGGGTTGTAGGACACTCCTTTGGAGTTACCAAGAAAGAAGATAGATGAATCGATCTGGAACGATCAGCCAGAGCGGGTAAGAGCCCTGTAATCGACATCTTCTTTCCTCCGGAGTGGATCCTGAGTACGGCGGAACACGAGGAATTCCGTCGGAATCCGGGAGGCCCATCTCCCAAGGCTAAATACTCCCTAGTGACCGATAGTGAACCAGTACCGTGAGGGAAAGGTGAAAAGCACCCCGGAAGGGGAGTGAAAGAGAACCTGAAACCGTGTGCCTACAAGTAGTCGGAGCCCATTCATGGGTGACGGCGTGCCTTTTGTAGAATGAACCGGCGAGTTACGACCGTATGCAAGGTTAAGCTTACAAGAAGCGGAGCCGCAGCGAAAGCGAGTCTGAACAGGGCGCATCCAGTATGCGGTCGTAGACCCGAAACCGTGTGATCTACCCATGTCCAGGGTGAAGGTCAGGTAACACTGACTGGAGGCCCGAACCCACGCAAGTTGAAAATTGCGGGGATGAGGTGTGGGTAGGGGTGAAATGCCAATCGAACACGGAGATAGCTGGTTCTCTCCGAAATAGCTTTAGGGCTAGCCTCAGAATAGAAAGTCCTGGAGGTAGAGCACTGATTGGACGAGGGGCCCCTACCGGGTTACCGAATTCAGTCAAACTCCGAATGCCAGAGACTTTGTTCTGGGAGTCAGACCATGGGTGATAAGGTTCATGGTCGAGAGGGAAACAGCCCAGACCGCCAGCTAAGGTCCCTAAGTGTGTGTTAAGTGGAAAAGGATGTGGAGTTGCTTAGACAACCAGGATGTTGGCTTAGAAGCAGCCATCATTGAAAGAGTGCGTAATAGCTCACTGGTCGAGTGACTCCGCGCCGAAAATATACCGGGGCTAAACACACCACCGAAGCTGCGGATAGATCCGTATGGATCTGTGGTAGGAGAGCGTTCTAAGGGCAGTGAAGTCAGACCGTAAGGACTGGTGGAGCGCTTAGAAGTGAGAATGCCGGTATGAGTAGCGAAAAAAGAGTGAGAATCTCTTTCACCGAAAGCCCAAGGTTTCCTGAGGAAGGCTCGTCCTCTCAGGGTTAGTCGGGACCTAAGCCGAGGCCGAAAGGCGTAGGCGATGGACAACAGGTTGATATTCCTGTACCGCCTCCTTTCCGTTTGAACGACGGGGGGACGCAGGAGGATAAGGAGAGCGCACCACTGGATGAGTGCGTCCAAGCAGCAAGACGGTCGGATAGGCAAATCCGTCCGGCAACGTTGAGCTGTGATGGGGAGGGAAATTGAGTACCGAAGCTCCGGATTTCACACTGCCAAGAAAATCCTCTAGTGAGGAAAGAGGCGCCCGTACCGCAAACCAACACAGGTAGGCGAGGAGAGAATCCTAAGGTGAGCGGGAGAACTCTCGTTAAGGAACTCGGCAAAATGACCCCGTAACTTCGGGAGAAGGGGTGCTCCTCTGCCGAGGAGCCGCAGTGAAAAGGCCCAAGCGACTGTTTACCAAAAACACAGGTCTCTGCGAAGCCGTAAGGCGAAGTATAGGGGCTGACACCTGCCCGGTGCTGGAAGGTTAAGGGGATGCGTTAGCCGTAAGGCGAAGCGTTGAACCGAAGCCCCAGTAAACGGCGGCCGTAACTATAACGGTCCTAAGGTAGCGAAATTCCTTGTCGGGTAAGTTCCGACCCGCACGAAAGGTGCAACGACTTGGGCACTGTCTCAACGAGAGACCCGGTGAAATTATACTATGTGTGAAGATGCACATTACCCGCGACAGGACGGAAAGACCCCGTGGAGCTTTACTGTAGCCTGATATTGAATGTTGGTACAGCTTGTACAGGATAGGTGGGAGCCTGAGAAGCCGGAGCGCTAGCTTCGGTGGAGGCGCTGGTGGGATACCACCCTGGCTGTACGGACATTCTAACCCAGGACCGTGATCCGGTCCGGAGACAGTGTCAGGTGGGCAGTTTGACTGGGGCGGTCGCCTCCCAAAGAGTAACGGAGGCGCCCAAAGGTTCCCTCAGAATGGTTGGAAATCATTCGCAGAGTGTAAAGGCACAAGGGAGCTTGACTGCGAGACCTACAAGTCGAGCAGGGACGAAAGTCGGGCTTAGTGATCCGGCGGTACCGCATGGAAGGGCCGTCGCTCAACGGATAAAAGCTACCCCGGGGATAACAGGCTTATCTCCCCCAAGAGTCCACATCGACGGGGAGGTTTGGCACCTCGATGTCGGCTCATCGCATCCTGGGGCTGTAGTCGGTCCCAAGGGTTGGGCTGTTCGCCCATTAAAGCGGTACGCGAGCTGGGTTCAGAACGTCGTGAGACAGTTCGGTCCCTATCCGTCGTGGGCGTTGGAAATTTGAAAGGAGCTGTCCTTAGTACGAGAGGACCGGGATGGACACACCGCTGGTGTACCAGTTGTTCCGCCAGGAGCACCGCTGGGTAGCTACGTGTGGACGGGATAAGTGCTGAAAGCATCTAAGCATGAAGCCCCCCTTGAGATGAGATTTCCCCTTACGCCAAGTAAGTAAGATTCCTCAGAGACGATGAGGTCAATAGGTCCGAGGTGGAAGCGTGGTGACACGTGCAGCTGACGGATACTAATCAATCGATGACTTAACTACAAG